>NZ_JARBUY010000002.1:12341-900662 GCF_028882255.1 Maribacter polysaccharolyticus | reverse complement strand
ATTTTGGTTTCAAATGCAACTTAAAAAGTGTAAACGATGTTTCTATAACTCTGTAAAGGATGTTTGTATATCGTACCTAATTGTAGCTAACGGTCTCGGCTATGAACAGTACGGGAGCAAATAAGCGATTACTTACCGCCACTCACATAGCAAAATCTTTTTGTTTTGTTTTTTCTTTTCTTGTTTAAAGCAAAATCCCAAAGATTTTGCGGACTTCATAAAAATACACAAACCTTTCGATTAAGCTCGAAGCCCGTATTGTTTATAGGTTGTGTTAGCAATAGTTTTTTAGTTTCTAATATGCAATTCAGTCAGATGTTGGTCAATTTCTTGCCAGACAAATTCATTTCCTCCTTCTTTGTACAAAGTGATAGTATTTGTACTATCTATTACAATGTTTTTAGGGTATGAATTCCCAAATATTATTCTCGAATTTTCAGAAACAAATGTTGTATTATAATTGAACTCATTGTTTATTAAAAAATTGGAGACTCTTTCTTTAGAGTCATCGGTAATTGAAATAAATCTCACATTTTTATCAGCGTACTTATTGACTAATTTATTTAATCCTGGAATTTCTTTTCTACAAGGTACACACCATACAGCCCACCAATTTATAACTATTGTTTGTTCGTTGAAATTATCTAAATCTAATTTCTCGCCATTAATATCTGTAAGTTCAATTGAAGGGAATATTTTTCCTTTTGCAAGAGGTTTGTCGATTGTTAGAACTTTCAGCGAGTCAGTTAAGGTGTTTTGATTAATCCAAGAATATGTAATTCGATTGCTAATTGTATCTAATTCTTTAATTCTTAGGGATACTCTATTTTTAGAACTGTTAAATTGCAAATCAATATCATTTTCTTTTTCATTTTCTGAATTCCTCTTGAAGTCAACCGTACTGAATTGTTTAATTTTGTTATTTGCAGATAGTGCAATCCAATTTCCGTTTTGTTTTCCTTGTTTGAGACTTCCGAAATAAATATCAATTGAGTCGTTTTTAGATTCTAAAATAGAATGACTTAAGATTTTAAAAGGTAAATCTTTTTCAAGTGGTTTTAATATTTCAGGAAAACCGTTCTCTAATTCGGTGGTTTTAAATAAATCCTTGTTTTCTTTTTGACATCCGTTCAATATTGTTGCAATGAAAATCAAAATAAGTAATTTTTCTATTTTTACTTGAGTACGCATTTTCTTGGTTTAAATTATTGCTAACGTGTTTGTATATGGTTTGTTGCGTGGTTTAGCACGTAATTTAGCAAATAAAAACCGAATAGAAAATCCGCGAGGATTTTCGTAAGTAGGCTAGAACTAGCAATAAATTATATACGGTGTTGGCATTAGTTTTTTATTCTTTTCTTTAATAGTTCGATTTCAAATTCCGAGTTAATTCCTTTTTTGAAATGTCCATTTAACCAAAGTTCAGCTGACTTTAAATCACCTTTTTGTTTATACAAAAAAGCCAGTATATATTCAGATGAGATTATTCTCCGTCCGATTTCAAATGCAGGATTTTTTACATCATAAAGAAGGCCATTAATATTTTCTTCCAAAGTTGATTTTCCTTCGAACCAACTTTTAATTTTCGGTAAGTTATTAAAAAGTACTCGTTCTAAACTATCTCGGAATTTTTGCTCATTAATCGAACTTATTCGGTCGGGATTAATTGGCTTGTTTTTCTCAAAACTTTCTTGCCAGCCTTCTAAACGTTTGAAATAAATGATTTTTGTTGATTTGTCTGTTCGGTGATTTACAAGTTTTTTTCCAGAAATTGTAGGAACGCAATCAAAGCAATTACCAAAAGAAAAAGAGCCTCCGAATCCTTTAAAAACATTGTATTCAACTACGTGTTTTATTCCCTCATTGTTGAAGTCGCTAAACCAAATGTATTTTCCATTCCAGTTTTTAAGTCCGATTCTGGATAACCTTGGTGAGACTACTTCTTGAAAAATTTCCAGTCTTTTGTCCAGAAGAACTTCATCCAAATTTTCAACATCATCATAGAACTCATCTATGGCTTTTTGTCTGTCGATTATGTTCTTTATTTTGTCAAAAATGTTCATTCTTCAAATTAATGCCAACGTTTATGTGTATGGAAAGTTGCGTGCTTGTGTGCGAGGATTTTCCGAAGGAAAATCAGATGCAGGCAAGCAAAGCAACTAACATTGGTTTAGTATAAAACTAGCAATTTTTTATACACGGTGTTGGGCGTAGTGTTTTAACGTATTGCTTCGTCAACCGATTTACTATCCACAAACTGCTCAAAACTGATAATCTTGCCATTGTTCAGTTTCCATATATGGGCAACTCTTGCTTCAAAATACTTGTTGGTTTTTTTATATGTACCCGAATAGGTGCCATAAGCAACTACTTTGTCTTCATTTGCAATATAATCTTCGGGTGTAAATTTATAATCAATCCACTCGCTACCTAAACGCTGAAAAACATTTTTGGTAACACTTTCTAAGCCAATATAAGTTCCAGCATACGGAAAACCTTTAGCTTCTGTCCAACTAATATTTTCGGCTACATGTTTGGCTAAGTTTTTACCGTTTTCTTCTGAAGTTCTACCTTCATATGTACTTTTTACGATTTCTAAATTTGTCATTGCTTCCTGTTTAAACGAACAACTTGACATTACTAAAAGCAATGTCAAGTTGATGATTATTATTAACCTTACCATTTCATTTCTCCTGTATTCACTTTTGCTCCTAGCACTAAAGCTGTTTCAAAAGTTAAATTTGGATATTCTGATTTTATTGTTGCTATTAACGCTTCAGAAGTTGTGTTACTTTTTAAAGCTTCTTCATAAAATTTAATGTAATTCTTCGTGTGGTTTACAGCATCAATAGTGAATTCTGAATTTGTATTTGCGTGTGCCGGAATTACTATTTCAGGTTTTAAATCACTGATGCTATTTAAGATTGATACCCAGTTATTGCGTACTTCTGTTGTTTGTGCATCTGCCATCCATACATTAAATGTTGTACCAAAAACATTAATACCTCCTAAAGCTGTTTTAATTGATGGAATCCATACAAAAGTTCTTTTTGGGAAATCTTCTAATCCAATGATTTCTAATTTTTCACCTTCTAACTCAATAGAATTTCCTTTTAGAACTTGCGGTAAAATAACGTTCGATGTAATTTTATCACCTAATCTTTCGCCCCAAACTTCCAATTTCTTTTGGGCTGTTGCTTTTATATGTTCTACTGTTGCAGGCGTTGAATAAGCTGTAACCTCTGGGAAATATTTTTTGAATACTTCTAATCCGAAATAGAAATCAGGATCACCGTGAGACATATAAATAGTTGTTAAAGTTTTACCTGAGTTTTTAATTTGTTGGGCTACTTGTTCAGCCTCTGCCAATGTAAATTGTGCATCTATTAATACGGCATCGTTTTTTCCTGAGATAATTACAGATGCCACACCAAAACTATTTTCGGATGCGTTGTAAATTTGAAGTTTAAATTTGCTTGTTTCTATTGTTTTAAAACTTTGTTCTTGTGCATTCATTTTGAATAAAATTAAAATTGTAAATAATGTTGTTGAAATAATCGATTTCATTTTTTGTCCTGTTTTTAATGATGGTACAAAGATGCAATGATTACCCACTTCAAAACATTGAACAAGTTCAATAAATGAATTTATAGCTATTATTTACTAGCAATTTTTCGTCTTATTTTACTCAAAAACTCATGACTTATGCCCAAGTAAGCGGCAATCTGCACGTTGGTTAATCGTTGAAAGAGTGTAGGATATTTTTGAATAAAGTCTATATAACGTTGGTCTGCTGTTTTACTTAAATTATCTATGATTCTTCGCTGTAAGGCGATATGTGTTTTTTGAGTCATGACTCTAAACAGTTTTTCTATCTTAGGGATATTGATATAGGCAAATTCTTTATCCTTTTTTGAGATGAGCAATACTTCACTATCCTCTAACGATTGTATATAAAGTTGTGATGGTGTCTCATTGGTAAAACTGTCGATATCGGTTATCCACCAATTTTCCTGTGCAAAATAGAGTACTTGTTCAAAGCCATTACTGTCTATGTGATATACTCTAAAAAGTCCTTTTGTAACAAAGCCCTCAAACTTGCAAATTTCACCTTCTTGCATAAGGAAATGTTTTTTTATAACTTCTTTTTGGTTAAATAAGCTGCAAAAACTTTCTAGCTCTTTTTTGGAAAGCGTAATATGGTTTAAAATATTTTGTATTAATAACTCTGTCATATTCGGAGGATTTTTACATTACGCCCAACTTGTTTATATAGCTGTAAAATACATCTTTATACGACCATATTGGTATAAAACCGATGTAAACGTGCATTTTTTATTTTAAAGCTAAATATCATCAATAGGCATCCTTTATTTAAACTTTTATGAACTGGACTAAGGCTTTTCATAGGACACGTTGTTGGCTGTAGTGTTTTATGACTGCTCTAAGAGTTGGATATTATTTCCGCAGGTATCGTTAAATACTGCATATTTCCAGGTTCCCATTGTAGAGGGTTTTACACTAAATTCTACTCCAAGTTTTGTTAGTCGTTCATATTCTGCATCAACACTTTTAACATCAAATTGAGTGTATGGCATTCCAGCTTCCATCAATGCTTCCTGATAGACTTTACACGGCTCAAAATGATTTGGTCCTGGTTCTAACAATAATTCTGGCCCATCTTGCCATTCTTTTGAAACTAAGGTCAACCATCTATTTCCACCACCTAGAGGTTCGTCTTTCTTTTTGATAAAACCCAATTTCTCCGTATAAAATTTCAAGGCTTTTTCTTGGTCTCGAACAGGAATGCTAATTAGTGTTACTTTCATTTGGTGAGATTTTTATATTACTGCCAACGGTTAGTATATGAAAAGTAGGTGATTTATAAGCACGAAACTTTCACTTAAGTATAAAGTGTGATAAGAGCCAAAACCTTTGAACTTATTACTAACTCGCCTATTTTTTATAGCATCGATGAAAAAGCAGTAAGTCGAGTATCCTTTATTTGAACTTTCCTCTAAGTTGTTATTTAATTCTAATCAATTGTAGAAAACGGGAAAGGCTATAAAGTTTTAGCTTATTCAATCAATTGTCCTACTTTATTCACTACTTTATATTCTAATTCTTCAAATTCATTAAAGTGTGCTTTTCCGCATTTGATTTTCAATTGTTCATCTGGACTTAATTTTTTCACATCTACAATAGGTGTTCCGGTGTCCTTAGTTTCTGTAACAAAATAGATTTTCTTATCGTCTTCAAATACCAAAGCCCAATCTGGATTGTAATTACCGATTGGCGTTGGAATTTTAAACCAATTCGGAAGTTTGAAATAGAACTTGATTTGCTCGCTTGACTCACAGTCCTGAGCAAACATGCTTTCAACTCCTGAATCTAAAGGCACAAATTCCTCATAAATGGTTTTGGAAGTATCAGTGACTTTGAATGAAAAGTCGTTTAAATAGACCTCTAATTCTTGTGCTTCAAACAAAGTCATTTCATATTCAGCTCCTCCAATTTTGTGGTATTTAATTCCGTCAATCATTAAATCGTACAAAGTCCGTTTTATGGCTTGGGTTGTTAAGTCCAAAAACAGTTGTGGGTTAATTAAAATATCTCCAATTCTGTCGGATTTACTTAATATCTCTTGAATGGTCGAACGAGTTAATTCTGTCTTGCTTTGTATGTAACCTAAAACGTCTGGAATTTTCCAAGAGTAGCTATCATAAGATTCAACTTTATCTCCTGCATACATTGTTTCAACTCCTTCGTCTGTCATATTGATATTGACTTTCGTTGAACGAATGGAAGGTGCTTTAATCTCTGGTAAATCTTTGACTGCTTTTGAAGCCAAAGTGATTAACTCATTTGTTTTGTAGTCAACTCGATAGGTCGTTTTCTTTTTTAGGTTTTCCCATATTTCCAAGAATTTCGGGTCGGCTTCAAATCCTTTTCGGTATTTGATTGCTGTTCGTTCTCGCTTGTTTTTAATTCTGCCTTTAAACTCAACTCCGCAATCGTCCTCAATCTCTTTTTGTAAGGTTTTGGCAAAATTGTCATACGATTCATTGGCGATTACTGTCAAGCGGTTAATGTTTGGGTCATAGGTTCTTTCTAACTTTCCGTCTTCCGTTTTCTTAACTGCCAATCGTAAACCTCTTCCAATTTCCTGACGTTTTTTAATGTCTGATTTCGTCTCGTTCAACGTACAAATCTGAAATACATTAGGATTGTCCCAACCTTCACGAAGTGCCGAATGTGAGAATATGAAACGAAGTGAATTATCAATATCCAACAACTTTTCTTTGTCTTTCATTATCAGACTGTAAGTGTCGTCATCTGCTTTTGTTTCGCCCGAAGTGTCTTTGAATTTCCCTTTTCTGTCTTGTGAGAAATAACCATTGTGAACTTCATTAACTGGGAACCTATCGAGTTCTTTAAATGCTGGTTTTGAAACGTACTCTTGGTAAATTTCTTCAAACCATTCTGCAAATTTTCCTTTGTTTGGGTTTCCTGCCGAATCGTAATAACGATAATTGGCAACCTTGTCAATGAAGAAAAGAGAAAGCACTTTTATTCCTAATTTGTTTAAGCGTTTTTCTTTCTTTAAATGTTCTTCAACCGTTTTGCGAATTTGAAATTTCATTACTTCGTCATTCAATCCGCCTTGGCTATCTCCTTTGTATAAGATATTGCCATTTGAAATTGAAATACAGTTATTGGTTACGTCTATTTCTTCAATAATATATCCATCTGAATAAATTTCTCGCTCGTTAGAGATTTTATACAAATCGTCTCCAACTTTTACGGAAACCGATTTCTTTTTCACGCCTCCTTTGTCGTTTATATTTATTGAAACCTTTGCTGTAACTTTTGTCTTAGTTGCTTTTATAGAATCTACTTGTACAAAAGCATCATTGAATGCATTTTCTTCCACAATGGAATCTACTTCAATCTGTTTTACCAATCCTAAATCGTATGCTTTTACAGGACTTAAACTGTAAGTAAGGTTGTATTGATTCCTATGCGTTGCCGAGTAACGAAGCGTACAAAGTCCATTCAAATTTTCAATAGCCGAAATACGCTTTTCAGTTTCCATATTTTGTGGCTCGTCCACAATAACAATTGGATTTACAGACTGAATAAATTCAATGGGTTTTCGGCCATTGGCTCTGTAATGTGGTTGGTTGATAATATTTTGGTCTTTGGCAAACGAATCAATATTGATGACCAAAACTTCAATGTTGTTGTTGGTGGCAAAACCTCTCAAGGTTGAAGGATTTGAACTATTATAAACCTGAAAATTAAGCGGAATATTGTCGTATAAGTTTTGGAAATGTTCGTGCGTGATTTCCAAGTTTTTTAAAACACCTTCTCGAATAGCTACAGACGGAACAACAATGACAAACTTTTTAAAACCATAGGCTTTATTTAATTCGTAAATGCTTCTTAAATACACATAGGTTTTTCCTGTTCCTGTTTCCATTTCAACAGAAAAGTGCATACCATCTAAATCTTCGCTTTGCTCAATCTCGTTTTGTTCTTGAACCGATTGCAGATTTTTGAGGATTTGTTCTTCTGATAGAATTAAGTTATTGCCAACACCATTGATAAGGTCTAAAGTACCTTCTTCTTTTAGGTTAAACTCCATAATAGAATCTTCCAATGGTTGTCCTTCAAACAAGTCGGTTATGGACTTTATGGCGTCTTGCTGATATTGTAGGTTAGAATCAAACGTTAACTTCATTCCTTCACTTTTTCAATTAATGTTTCTACCCATTTTCTGAATCTTGGGCATTTTGCTAATACCACATCAATACCTGTTTCCTCAATTATCATTATCCCATCATTTACCTTATTGTAACCTCTAATTAATTGGTTGTTTTTAAGGCGTTTTGAAGGTGCTGTTTGAGGACTATCGTTTATATCTTCTGGATTTGGGTAAGTAGCTATAACCTGTTCAATTTCATTGAATTTAGCATCGTATTCTGAATATAAAGCTCTAATGGAATCTATTGAAGAAAAAACTAAGGCTTCGAATTCGTGAAGCTGTATGTATGGTAATAAATTTGGAAAAGAACTACCTTTTTCGTTTTCTACATCTTCAATAATAGATTTTTCTAAAAATGATAAGCGTTCACCTTTATTTGCGATTTTCAAAGCATCGTCATATTTTGGAAAATCTTTAGGCAAGGCATAAAAATCAATTAATGTGGAAACCAATACATTGTTTTCATAGACACAATTAATCAAATCGGTTTTTAAATGTTGATACTTCGTTAAACCTCCTTTTGTATGTTTAATTTTAAAACACTCTACACTCAGCAAACCTTTTGAATATAAGTAAGGACTTAAAACCTTGTCGATAAATTCTTTTTCAGTATCACCTTCTACTACAATTAATAATCTTTTCATAGTGGCTGTCCTTTAATGATACTTTTTGTCCATAATTCGCCAATAGAATAGTCTTCTATCCAATTACTTAAGCCATCTGTATCTAATCTTCTGAAAACAGATTGGTTATCTTCCTTATCAACTGTAATAATGTCTTCTGCTTCAAAATTATTTAGTAATGATACTGATTGAGTAGAAACAATAATTTGACAGTCTTTTGCAGCAGCAGATTTTATTAAACCTGAAAGTTTATTAATTGCTGTTGGATGTAAACCTAATTCAGGTTCATCAATTATGATAACCTTAGGTAATTTAGGTTGCATCAATAATGTAACCAATGCTATATAACGCAAACTACCATCAGACAAGTGATTAGCATTAAAATAAGTTTCAGGATGCTCTTTTTCCGTCCATTCTAAAAGAATTTTTTCTTCATCTAAAAAAGCAGGTGAAAGATTAAACCTATCAAAAAAGGGAACAACCGATTGAATGGTTTTTTCAATACGTTTAAAATTCAATGGGTGCTTTTCTTGCAAATAATAGAGGTAAGCTGGCAGATTACCACCATCTTCTTTTAGAATTCTGTTATCGTTTGTGTTGGCTTTAGTTCGTAAAGGTGCAGAACTACTAGTGTCGTGAAAATGGTAAATTTTATAGCTCTCAAGGTGTTCGCTTAGGTATTTGTTTCTTTGAGTTGATGAACCTTTTATCTGACTTTCTTTTACATTTTCATCATAGAAAGTCCTGCTGTATCTTGTTGGGTAGTTTAATAAACTATCTTCTCTCCCAATAAAAAAAGCACCTTCATCAGTTGGTAATAAATTAAATTCATATGCATTATTGCCAAAATCTAAATAGCCCTTAATTTCATTAGTGTTTTTTCTGCCATAATGTAGCAGGTTATCTACACCACTTTTCAATGAGTATTGTTGAAGTCTCTGTTCGTAGATGTAATTTACCAATTTGAAAAAAGAAATGAAATTGGATTTTCCAACGCCATTTGAACCTATCAAAATGTTTATTGGACTTAGTTTTAAATCCATTTTTTTGATAGACTTATATCCTTCTATTTTTATATTTTGAAGCATAGCTATATCGTTTTAAATTCTATACCTGCATCTTTCATTTGTAAAGAAGCATTGGTTTTTAGTTGGTCATTACCTTTAAACAGCTTGTCTAAGGCGATAACCTTTTGTGGTTTGCTCGCAATAACTAAATCAATGATTTCTTGATTGGCTTTTTCCAAAATCAAAATGAGTTCCGTTTCATTGATTGCATAAAAACCGTCTTTTGCTTCAATGGTGCTGTTTAAATCTTTACCACTTTTTAGCAAGAGTTCGTACACCATATTTTCGGTAGTGGCGTTTTTGGCAACTGGGTCAACAAAGAGTTTCATTTGCTCTTCTAACGCCTGTTTGTCTTTGCCTGTAATTTGTTGCCATTGTTTAAAGTTGCTATCAGAGAGTTTCAAGACCTTGAAGCCTAAATCTTGATTATTTAATTCTTCAATTTTGGTTTTCAGACTTTCAATTTCAGCTTTTGTTTCTTCTGTAGGTAGTTCGCTTTCCAATTTCTTGATTATAGCTGTTAAATCATCAATCTGGTATTTTAGTTCTCGCTCTATCTTTTTACTTGCACGTCTAATGCGTTCTTTGGCAATATCGGCTATGGTTTTGTAACCTGCTTTAAAGGCTCTTGAGTCCTCTTCAATAGATTCAGGTAGTTGCACCACAATATAGTTGCATTGGAATTTTTGGTCAAAAGAGTATTCTAAAAGTGCTTCGGCAGTTGAACCTGAACCACCAAAAAAATCCAGAATTATATCGTTGTCTCGTACAACTAAGTTTATTAACGATTTGATTACATTAAAGTCTTTAGGAAAATCGAAAACCTTTTCCCCCATTAGAGTCTTTAACAAACCACTTGCTGCTCTTCGGTCTTTATAGAATACACTACTAAATGCTTGTAATTCATTCTCTTTCAAGTACACTTTTCCGTTAGGCACCGTATTCTCATCTTTACCAAAATGAACCCTATTAAGTTCTATTTCACGTTTCATCCTTGTTTCTTCCCATCTCCATCCGCGAGAAGGAATTGTGACAGGCTTTTTGGTGATAGGGTGAATGACCTCATATCTTGGTCTATTTTTTCTCCCATCATCAGGACCTGATAAATCACTAGCAAAGTAAACTCCTTGGTTGTCTGCATAACGATAATGTTTGTGTTTCTTCGCGGAATCAGTCTCTTTAAGAGAATTAAACCAAGACTGAAGCTCTTTATTTACTTCTTCAAAATCTTCTCCATATTTTTCAATTAGTTTGTCATATACTTTGTATATTTTATCTATGCCATCCTTACGCTCACGCCATATCGTTTCATCTTCACTATCGACTTCTGCACTTTTAGTATAGATTAATATATACTCGTGTCCAACACTTATTTTCTTCGAATCATTCTTCCTACCACCATCCCATACTAAAGAAGAAACAAAATTCTCCTCACCAAAAATCTCATTCATCAAAAGCCGAAGGTTATGTACTTCATTGTCGTCAATAGATACGAAAATGACCCCATCTTGCTTTAGCAAATTCTTAGCTAAATACAAACGAGGCATCATCATATTGAGCCAATTGCTGTGGTATTGTCCGTTTTCTTTGCTATTCTTCTTGAAAATTCCGTCTTTGGTCATATAGCCGTCTTCGTCCTTATCTCCAACTCTTTTTTCGTATTCTTCTTTGGTTTCGGAGAATTTGTCAGGATAAATAAACGAGTCGTTTCCGGTGTTGTAAGGTGGGTCTATATAAATCATTTTCACTTTACCGAAGTAGCTTTTTTGAAGCACTTTTAATACTTCCAAGTTTTCGCCCTCAATAAAAATATGTTCGGTTTCGTCAAAGTTTACGCTTTCGTCTTTGGCAGGTACAAGTGTTTTGGTAGTTGGTGCTTGCAATACTTTAAAGGCTTCACTTTTTCCGGCCCAATTCAGCACGTAGCGTTCATTAGAGAAGTTAATATCTTCTCCAAACGTAGCTTTTAGTTTTTCCCAATCAACTTTGCCTTCGGCAAATACCTCAGGTAACACTTGTTTTAAAGCGTTTAGTTTTTCCTGTTCTGGTGTTAGACTTGCTCCGTCCATATATCTTATAATTCTTTTCTGTCCGTTAGTAATTCCTTGGCTTCCACATTCAAGATTTCCGCAATCTTGTATAAGTCCTCCAAACTTGGTTGTCGTCTGTTTTGAGCATAAGAGTTTACCATATTGTAGCTCTTTCCTAGTTGTTCAGACAACCACTTTTGTTTAATTCCCTTTTCTTCTAAAACCTCTTTTATTCGGTTCATTTTTGAATTATTTAATTGACTTGCTGTCATTCATTTTTCAATGATCAAATCGAACTTACGTTTCAGTCCACTAAAATAAGAGTATTTATTTAACATCTCACTAAATGAGCATTAAAATCACTATTCAGTTTGGGTAGCGGTGGGGAAGTGAAACTTCTTTCAAATTTATAACAGAGACATAATAAATTATTAGAATAAATAATGCAAAAGCGATAGTGGCTATTTACTCTTGTAGGGTCTTAACTTTCCGTCAAGTCCTCTATACCTCAAATATTTATAGTAGGTGGCCCTTGAGATTCCAAGCTGTCCGCATATCTCTGAAACTGTTAGTACTCCATCATTGAAATACTGTTCACAAAGTACTGCTTTTTGTTGGTTTTTTATACTGATTCCTTTGGGTGCCCCCAGTATTTTACCCCTTCTTTTTGCAGATTCAAGACCTGCCTTTGTACGTTCGATTATAATATCCCTTTCCAGTTGGGCAAGGGCAGCGAACATGTTCACGATGAACTTGGAATGGGAAGATGTATCGGTAGTGTCCAGAAAGGGTTCGGTAATACTTTTAAACTTAACACCCTTCTCATTTAATTGGTTTATAAAATTAGTGAAATGGATAAGGCTTCTGGCCAAGCGGTCCAGTTTCCAAACTACGATGGTGTCACCTTCCCGAACAAAATCCAAAAGCTTGCTCAAATTCTTTCGCTCTTCTTTTGTACTGGAAACCTTATCGGTATAGATGTTCTTTTCTTGAATTCCCTCCTTTAAAAAGGCATCCAATTGTAAATCTAGATTTTGTTCTGTTGTACTTACCCTTGCGTATCCGAAAACCATAGTCAAAAGTTTAAATAAAGGTAAAGAATTAAACTAATTAATTTACACGCTGAATTAAACTTTATTATTGGGGTGATTTTGAATCTTTCAAAAGTTCAATAAAACGGTGGTTTAATTGAAAACAGAAATGACAAACTAAGACACAAAGCTTTTACAAAAGCAACCGTTTATACGTAAAACCTTACATATCATACATTTATACTTTATATACAGTAATCTTTTTCATAGATTTCTTTTAAGTAATTGAATAAAAAACAATCTATCTTCATGACATTTATCCCCTATTTCATGTTGGATAATAATATTATAAAATAAAAACTTAGTACCTCGTATTTAGTATTTAAGTTCAAAAATATCATTGAGATTTTGATTTTGTTACTTATGGTAAGATGTGCAAATCTAAATCGAATAATAGACCAGCCTATATTCATTATTGGAGGTAATATTGATAGTGCAGAAAAGAATTTTAGCTAGGAATTTAAGGCTTTTCCATCAGCTTTTTCCAATCCATCTGCAAACTTTACTGCTATTGTAAATACTTTGAGTCTTTCAGCTGCCTATAAAAGTGTGTCCGGCTTAACAGCAGATCATGAAATCGATTTAATTTAAAAAAGATTTAATGAAGAATGAAATTAAAAATACTGGAAATGTTTCAGATGAAAGATACACACAAAGTATTGCGTCTCTAACAAAAGAAGAAAAGTCAGAATCAAACGCCATCGAAATTCCATCAATTTCACTTCCAAAAGGTGGTGGCGCACTTAAGGGTATTGACGAGAAATTCAAGGTAAACCCATCTAATGGAACAAGTGGTCTTAACATACCTTTACCTCTCACGCCAGGAAGAAATGGATTCTCACCTTCTCTCTCTCTTAGTTATAATTCTGGAAGTGGCAACAGTCATTTTGGTTTAGGTTGGTCCCTAAACGTATCTTCAATTCAAAGAAAAACAGATAAAAAATTACCTAGATATGAAGGTGGTTCTGAAGAGGACATTTTCATGTTCACTGGGACTGAAGATCTAGTACCCTATTTAAATAAAGATAATTCCGGTAATTATACGCATTCCGAAAAGACGGTCAATGGTTATGTCATTAAACGTTATCGACCTAGGGTTGAAGGAGGATTCGCTCGAATCGAAAGAATTTTCCACAAGGATCATGGTATATATTGGAAAGTAACTACTCGAGACAATATTGCTACCATTTTTGGTAGAAGCATCCATACAAGAATCTCGAACCCAGATGATACTACACAAATTTTTAAATGGTTGCCAGAGTTTAGTTACGATGATAAAGGGAATTGGATACAATACGTATATAAAAGAGAGGACCTGGCTAATGTGCCAAATATTTTGCATGAAAAAAATCGGTTAAATGGAATTGCCTCATTTACCAATTCGTATTTAAAAAAGGTGAAATATGGTAATCGAAAGGCTTATTACGCCGACCCTGCCAAACCTTATGATCCACAACCACCAATAGACCAAGAGAATTTCTTTGAATTGGTACTGGATTTTGGCGAGCATGATCCATTAGGACCTACTCCTACTGAATCAGTACAATGGCCTTATCGCCAAGACGCATTTTCTTCCTTTAGGTCTGGTTTTGAGATAAGGACCAATCGTTTGTGTAAGCGTATTTTAATGTTCCATCATTTTAAAGATGAAAAGCAATTTTCTGGAACTACGGAAGAAGAAGACTTTGGTGAAAACTATTTAGTACGTTCCCTAGACATGAATTATGGCCCTTCTTCAATTAATGATACTGGGCAGACCGAAGTGACCTATCTTACTTCCATCACGCAAAGTGGATATGTACGTAAACCGAATGGAACCTATTCCAAAAAGTCACTACCACCAATGGAGTTTAGGTATGAGAAGCTCAATTGGAACAATACCATTAAGACCATTAGTGAAGACAATATTATGAATGCCCCTCTAGGATTGACCAATAATTATCAGTTGGTAGATCTTTACGGAGAGGGTATTTCGGGTATTCTGAAAGAGGAAGGGAACGCATGGTATTACAAAAGCAATTTAGGGGTTTCTGATGAAAATGGCGAATTAGAATTTACTAGAGCTAATAAGGTCATATCGAAACCTTCGTTCTCAGGTTTGTCCAATGGAATACTGAGCCTTCAGGATCTAGAAGCAAACGGAGAGAAACAAGTAGTTATAAAAAGTTCAGGGATACAAGGTTTTTTCGAGTTGAATGAGGACAATGACTGGAAACCATTTCAATCGTTTAAACAAGTTCCTAATATCAATTTACAAGAACCACACGCTCGATTAATAGATTTAAATGGTGATGGTCAACCAGAGATAGTAGTTACAGAAGAAAATGCCTTTATATGGTATGCATCCAATGGTAAAAAAGGACACCTGCCAGCGGAGTCCTCAAAGAAGTCCTTCGATGAGGAAAAAGGGCCCGCAATAGTCTTTGCCGATCAGGAGCAATCCATTTTTCTTGCGGACATGTCAGGTGACGGGTTGACGGATATTGTGAGAATACGAAATCATGAGATTTGTTATTGGGCAAACAAAGGATACGGAAATTTCAGCGCTAAAATAACCATGAACAATGCACCAAATTTCGATCATCCTGATGCCTTTAATCCGAAATATCTTCATCTTGCTGATGTAAGTGGAACCGGTGCCACTGACATTGTCTATCTCGGCAAAAATGATTTTAAGGCATATCTTAATCTAAGCGGGAATGCCTGGAGTGATGCTCATAGGATAGACCCCTTTTTCCCTATTGACAGCAACAGCCGCCTTTCGGTAGCAGATTTATTGGGAACAGGAACTTCATGTCTGATTTGGTCTTCAGACTTGCCGGATCACACCCAAAGTCCCATGCGATTTATTGACCTAATGGACAGCAAAAAACCTCACGTTTTAACGCACTACAAAAATAATTTTGGCAAAGAAACCACAGTTCAATATAAAAGCTCCACGCACTTCTACCTCAAAGACAAATTAGCAGGAACGCCATGGATCACTAAACTACCTTTTCCGGTACAGGTGGTCAGTAAGACCATTGTAGAAGAAAAAATAACAGACGTTCGGTTTTCAAGTTCTTACAGTTATCATCATGGATATTATGATCATGCTGAACGAGAGTTTAGAGGTTTTGGCAGGGTCGATCAAACCGATTCGGAACATTATCGTGAATGGTCACGAAACAATGCTACCAATTTATTGGAAAAAGACGAAGCATTGTACCAAAAACCCGTTCTGACCAAGACCTGGTATCATGTTGGGGCCTATCAGGACAGAGAACGAATACTTACTCAATTTAAAGAAGAGTATTGGTTTGAGGAATACAATCGACGTTTTCCTTCAAATCCAATAAGTGTCACAGAACCAGAACTTGCAGATGCCCGTCTGTCGGCTGAGGTAATGCAGCTTCCTGGAAATGAATACCGTGAAGCCATCCGTGCCTGTAAAGGAATGGTTCTTAGACAAGAAGTATTTGCTTTGGATGCTTCTGAAAATCCAACAGATGCTGAATTGCAATTACAATTGAAGCCATATACGGTGGCAACTCATAATTGCAATATCCAACTTTTACAGCCTAGACAAACTAATGAACATGGCGTGTTTCTCGTGACTGAAAGTGAGGCCATTACAATACACTATGAGAGAAACATTGCTGACCCAAGAATAGGGCATGTCCTAAATACCAGAATTGATGATCTAGGTAATATTGAAGAATCCGTGTCGGTGGTGTATGGCAGAAAAACCTCGGAAGCCAATAATTATTTCAATGTGCTGACGTCGAATATTACGGATTTTGAATTGGAGGTTCTCAACAGTGATAACACGAAAAAAGCACAAATGCAAAACGCATTTGGAGCAAATCTGGCGAAGACAAAGGATGAACAGATCAAGAATCACTTAATAGTCACCAACAGGACTTTTGCCAAATACAAACCAGCTAGCACTGAATTCAAGGATATCGATTTGCCTCAAACCTATAAGTTACGCCGCGCTTTTGAGACCAAGACTTTCGAGTTAACGGGATCGGCACCTAACACCAGCATCTTTACATTGGATGAGCTCATATCGGATCTAGGTACTGCAGTCGAAATAGAATACCAAGTAAATCCTGGTTCCGGGAAGAAGAAAAGGCTTATCGAACACATTAAGGTTCGATATTTAAGTGATTCATTTGCGCCACTGGCATATGGATTCTTCGACAAACTTGGGCTGCAATACGAGACATATCAACTGGCTTTTACATCTGGTATGCTGGATGAGATCTATCAAAAACCTGATGGAAGTGATCTCATGGTCGATACTGAAAAAGTTGAAGATTTCATAGAATCTAAGGGGAAATACCTCAAAATGGATGGTGCTTATTGGATACGTTCCGGGCAAACTTCATACAAGAATAAAGTCAGTGAAGCATCTTCAAAAGTAAAAGAACGATTTTATTCACCTCTAGCTTTCAAAGATGCTCTCGGCACCGTTACTGAGATAATATATGATAATGAATCCCTTACAGGAACCATTAGGAATAACGATGGATACTATATATTCATCCGCGACACATTGGATGGGTTAAAAAACAAGACTAGGGTCGATACTTTTAACTTTCGCACCATGAGTCCAACCAGATTGATTGATATAAATGGTAATCCTTCATCCGTGGTGCTAGATGAATTGGGCTTGGTAAAAGCTGCTGCGATTGAAGGAAACGGTGTATATGCCGATGCCACTCGTACATCTGTAAATATAAATTCTCCTAAGGATTCCGTGAATGGGATCCTAGAATATACTGAGCAATCCGAAAGAGACCTTATTACACAGTTATATGGTTCTTCAAATCTTTCCAGCACGGATACAACCTCTCTAACGAACATTGGTAACACCTTAATAGGAGAATCCACATCTCGGTTCCTCTTCGATTTTAGGACATTTCAATCCGATGGCATTCCAATTAGTATTATTACAATCAATAGAGAAGAACATTTTGCAGATAACAATAACAGCTTACTCCAGTTCAATTTCACTTATGTCGACGGCCTTGGCAATGTGGTCATGAATAAATCGCAGGCCCAAGGAGGAAAAGCCTTCTACATTGAAGATGGAATACGCAAGGAAAAAAACACAGGAAACGAATTAAGATGGATTGGTAATGGGCGAACGATCTTGAATAATAAAGGAAAACCCGTCAAAAAATACGAGCCCTATTTCAGTGCCAATTTTCTTTTCGAAAATGACTCACAATTGGTTGAGATTGGTGTGAGTCCTTTTAATCATTATGACCCTTTAGGAAGAATCATCAAGATAGACATGCCTAATGGCACTTATATTTCTGTCGATTTTAATTCTTGGAATCAGAGAGTATTCGACAAAAACGATAATATATTGAACAGCGACTGGTATGATCTTCGTACAAATCCAGCTCGTGTAACCGAGTTATCGGCACAAGGCAAGGACGTGACAAAGGAAAAGGAGGCTGCCATTGCGAGTGAAGGCCATGCCAATACACCGAATATAACTGTATTCGACTCCTTGGGCCGCGGTGTTTTAAGCCTTGCCAACAATGGCAGGGATGGCAGTGGAAAAGAGCGTCTCTATAGCACATTCATTGATTTGGATGTTGAAGGAAACGCCAGGTCGGTAATCGATGCGCGTGGTAATGTGGTCATGTCCTATAATTATAACATGTTAGGCCATCGCCTTTCACAGAGCAGTATGGATGCCGGTGTACACTGGAAATTCAATGATGTACTCGGACTCACAATTCATTCCTGGGACCAAAGAGACCATGTTTTTGAAACTGAGTATGATACATTACATCGTCCAACACTTAACACTGTTACGGGAGGTGATGGAGCCAATCCATTAAATCATATAATCGATCGTTTGATCTATGGTGATGAATCAATGCTTGCCAACAGAAGTAATGAAAGTTCACACCAAGTTAAAAACATCCTGGGAAAAGTCGTTGCACATTATGACACAGCTGGTGTAGTATTAAGTCCTGAATTCGATTTTAAGGGAATGCCGATATTCTCTACCCGAAAACTTTATGAGAAATACAAGGAACTTGCCAATTGGACAAATGCCAATTTAAGTAATGAATTAGAATCTGATGATTTCACCTTCAGGTCAAAACATGATGCTTTAGGTCGTATAACCCAACAAATTACCCCTGATGGAAGCATTATTACTCCAGATTACGACCGAACCGGAAAATTAATCAGAGAACATGTGGTTCATTTAGATCCTGCAGTAACTACAGAATATGTGAAGGGCATAGAATACAATGCCAAAGGACAGCGTACCAAGATTATTTATGGAAATGGTGTGTTCACTAAATATTTATACGACCCGCTGACCCATAGGATAGTTCGTTTAGAAAGCAAGCGATTAAATAACGACCCATTACAGGACCTTTATTATACAGCTGATCCTATAGGCAACATCACTCATATCGAAGATAAGAACATACCGACCAGCTTTTTCGATAACAACAAGATAAGTGCTATATCCCACTATACATATGATGCCCTATACAGGATAAACAGTGCAGAAGGCCGCGAAAATGATTCCGCACTATCCTTGGGGAATAACGATAATTGGAATGATGCAGCTTATAAGCATATGCTAAGTGCGGGAGATCCAATGGCCCTAAGAAATTACAACCAATCGTTCGTCTTTGATTGTGTGGGTAACATTTTGCAAATGGATCATAAGGCAACCGGAAATAATTGGAAACGCATCTACGATTATGAAACAACTAACAATCGTTTAAAACGAACAACGGTTGGTAGTCAAAATTATTATTATTCATATCATACCTCTCATGGGTTTATTACGGAGATGCCGCATTTAGATGTTATTAGCTATAACTGTAGTGAAGCAGTTGTAAAATCAATCAGGCAAAAAGTAACGGCAGGAAATGATACTGCCGAAACAACCTATTATCAATATGATGCCAACGGGCAAAGAGTACGAAAAATAACAGAAAACGCGGCATCGTCTGGTACGGCACCTACAAAAAAAGATGAACGTATTTACATTGCTGGTCACGAACTCTATAAAAAGCATAGTGGTACGCATACAGGATTGGAAAGACGTAGCATGAGTTTGCTCGATGGCAATCACCGATTTGTAATGATTGAATCTAGAAACAATGTTAATGACGGCACCTTAAAACAGGTGGTGCGTTACCAATTAGGAAATCATTTGGGTTCTGCTTCATTAGAATTAGATGCAGTTGGCGAAGTAATCAGTTATGAAGAGTACCATCCTTTTGGAACCACGGCCTTTGAGGCTAAGAATGCGGCCATTAAAGCCGTGGCCAAGCGCTATCGTTTTACGGGTATGGAACGCGACAATGAAACCGGACTCTCCTATCATAGGGCTCGCTATTATATCCCCTGGTTAGGCAGATGGTTAAGTAGTGATCCTATTGGCATTGGAGATGGGTTGAATCTTTATCAATATACACTTTCTAGCCCTATAAATAATATAGATTCTAGTGGCACACAAACTACAGGTTACGAAAGATACCTTGAGAGACAATTATCAACTCCTGAAGGGGCGGAAAGAGTAATTGAAGCAAATACATCAATGGCTTCCGCCTTATTAACACCTAGAGTTGTAGGTGGGTTAAAAACGGTAGGAGGAGGCTTAGAAGTTGTCGCAGGTGCCGCGGGAGTGGTCGCCCCAGAACCAGTAACTACCGCAGTAGGAGCTGTCGCTGTTGTTCATGGTGTTGATACTGTTCAGTCAGGTCTTCGTCAATTATGGACCGGTGATAGTACGGACACTATGCTATCGGAAGGACTACAATTGGCTGGAGTGGAACGCAATACAGCTAATCTAGCAGATGCTGGAGTTGGAATTCTTGCATCAGGAGGAACAAGTTTGTTATTAAGAGGTAGTTCAGGCGGGATGTCTGTTGCTGGAAATGCCGATGATATAATTGGATTGGCTGATGATGTTCCTTCAGTAAGTGTCGCATTAAGTTCTAGCACAAACCCAATACGGGTTGCAGGAGTAGAAATACAAGTTGGGCATAATATGGTAGGGGTAAATACAGGTGCAGGAACACAATGGTCACACTTAGTAATAGGAGAAGGTGGCGAAGCCATAGTCCAGACAACGACTCTTGGCAGAGGGTACAGTGTCGCTACTGTTCCTGTTTCAGCAGCAAGAGCGGAGGCCGCGGCGGCAACCGTCACAAGTCAAGTATCAAGAGGATCCGCAGGTGCATATACTGCTTGTTCGACCGATTGTGCCACTTATGCCGCTGAAGTTTTAAGAGCAGGGGGAGTAACAACACCACGATTAACAACTCCATCCGTCAATTTGGTCTCAACGGCATTGCAGACACCAGCGGTTGGTCAAGGGGCAGGAATTCTCGCTACAGGTTTATATGCGGCGGATGCTACTACCACGGCAACAAGTACTAATCCAGCAGACTTCTCAACATTCGAAGCTTATTCTGAAGCGCAAGTTGGTCCTGTAACTGAAGAATTCTTGATGGAAGAATGGTCCAGAGTTCACGGCTGGCAATCAAACGCAGATTAATGTAAAAAGAAATGTGAAACAATCAACATGAAAGATATAACCACAACACCAATCCCCAAAAAGGAATTAAATAAAACATTCAAATCATGGCAAAGCAAAAAACAACTTCGAAAAGAAAGGTCAAGGAAGTCATTGACCCTCAAATAAAAATAGATGCTACAAGACTTAAAGCGATCCCTGGACTCGGTAAGGTCAAGAGCGATATATTAACCACTTTTACAGCCGGATCCATAGATGCAAAGAAAAGCCTGATTAGAAAATGGCAAGGAGACAAATCCATTACAGATACACAAAAAGAAGTATTGTTAGGCTCCATCGGACTGCTTGAAGTAACTGGAGACAATACCGCCATTGTAAGTTTGCTAGGAAAATCGGGCGTCACGAAAATTCAGGATCTGGTCAAGTTTGATCAGGATAGCCTAGGCGATCTGATTGCCAAGGATCCCAATACACAAGAAAAAGGGAAGGAAGCCAAAGAAATGGCATTGGACATTCTCAAGGATGCCGAAAGAAAGCATCCGTCTACTTTTTTCATGAATCGATTGTTCGTAAATCCCAAAGCCGCAAATATAGATGCCAAACTCATCAAAAAACCGAGCAAGGAATTAAAGACCTTCTATAGCAAAAACAGTTCGTACGACCTTCTTTCTGACCCTATCATTTCGGCCAAGACAGGGCAGTTGAATGAGAAGATCGTTTATAGCGGTAAAGTAACACCGAAGTTGGTCAAGGAACTGACAACAGCCCAACAAGCACTTCAACTAGGACGAGATAGCGACCTATCCTTATTGCTATACAGTAAGGGAATTACCATCAGCAAGGCACTTGACATGAGTTACACTGGATTGATGAAGGAAACTGGAATAGACCCAGAAACCGCGATGCAGGTAAAAGCAAGAGCCCAAGCTCAGCATGAAACCGCCATGAATGGACTTTTTGCCTATATGGACATTGTGGATCCTACGTTAAAAAATACCATTTACAGTTATGCAGATCTAAGTCATATGATATTTGGGCCAGGCAAAATAGCTTGGGAAGCTGTAAAAGAGATACATGGATTAAAAGACCTCGATAGTATTGCTGATCTTTTTGGCACCCAAGATTTCTGTGACTGCGAACATTGTAAATCGGTTCTTAGTCCAGCCGCCTACTTTGTCGATCTCATGCAGTTTGTAGAGAAAAGGGTGATGAAAAAAGAGGGAGCAACAGAAGATACTTTGCCAGATACACATTCAATTCATCTTAAAAACAGACGTCCTGATTTATGGAAACTACCACTGACTTGCGACAATACCAATAAATCTGTTCCCTACATCGACTGTATTGTCGAAGTCCTTTCAGATTTTATTCATGCGCAACTTGGTGCTTCCAAATCTGTCGAGGACAGGTTGGCTGAAGAGGTTTCAGATATCGAGTTCAGCCTACCTTATAATCATCCATTGGAAAAAGTAAGACATTGGCTAAGGCATTTTGAGCTCTCCAGACTTGAGGTTTTGGAGTATCTATATCCCAATCCTAGCGCTAATGAAAGGCTCATCATTGCCCTTGAGAAATTGAACCTTTCGAAAGAACAGTATAATGTGATCATTAAACAAACCCACACGGCCAAGGTTGATATCGATGTCCTGGAATTCAGAAAAAAAAGTGGCTTATCCCCAGAAGATACAGAAAAATTGGTGACGCTACCGTTTTGGGAAAATAAACTATCTATTGATAGGAAATCCGATCCTTCCGATATTCAGAAATTTACCATGCAGTTCAAATCAACGCTACCAAAATGGCAGGGCACGCTTCATCGTCTATACAGGTTTTGGAAAGCTACCGGATTATCACTCGATGATTTTAACACCATCGCCAAAGTATATGATCTCAAACACAATTCTTTAAAAAAAGACACCATTCTAAAGTTTGCGGATTTCTTAAGGCTTAAAGACGCCTTAAAATTAGATATTCAAACCACAGCTGCAATCCTCAATGGAATATCCGAAGATTCGAATGCCAATTTTTCATGGCCGAATATTTTGCCATCAACTTGGATTACTGATCAGCAAATAGAAATTAAAGAACTTATAGAAAACCAAACGGATGAGGCTATAGAGTTAAACCTGCGCCTCCAAGGCATTTACAGTATACTAAGTACCGAGATTGGTACATGTTTACAGATGCTCGAAAGCGTTGTAGGATTTGATCCTGGCGATGGTAAAAAATATGTAAAATTTGACCGACCAACACTTAATACGTTATACCAGTACTTGGAAATATTTAAATGGACAAGTCTAGAATCGATGAATGATTTCATGCGATTAATAGTTATTTGGGGTGACGGTTCGTTCACTCCGTTTAATAGTTCAATCGAACAAATTCTAGCGTTTGACACCTTCTTGAAATCCTATGCTAAATTTGGATATACGGCTGATGATCTCATCTATCTATTTGATGAATCACTTGTTGAACAGACCGTAAATACCGACAGTCAAACATTTTTAGCATCTGCAGAGACTAAAGCCTTGCTGGCGAGTGATGAGTTTCAATCAGGCGATAAGTTTGCTGTGCTATACAACAGTTGGCTTTCTATGGATAAGTCCGTCCTTTCTTATTTAAGGGGTTTTATTGAAAAATCGGATAGTGCCCTTAATACTTTGTTCAACAGTTTATCGCAGACCACTATTCCGGACCAGACGATAATTGATTTATCTAATATAAAACTCTCGTTAGAGCGATTAAACCTCATCATAACGGTTTCTAAAATATCTAATGAGGCATTAATTAAACTTGGTGAAGAATCCAATACCCTGCTTTACCCGAAACTTGGCTTCTCAGCTTGGAACGACAAGTCGTGGATTAAAGGATTTTCAATCCTTAGCAATTGGATTTCTGAAACTGCCGACTTATATAATTTTGATATTTGGACAGTATTAAAAAATATTGAACGGGGAACACTCGATGGAGATGATTTTATTAAATCAATTGTAAAATGGAAAGGTGTGACTAATGCCGATGTCCCTGATATATTTGGCACAACGAGTTCTGTCATGCAAATAAATGCGGCTCTTGAAAGAGTCGATTGGGCAAAGAAATTGAACTTAAATTTCGCTTTGGTAGAGCGATTAAAAACAAATAATTCACTAGATAATTTAAAAGAGCAAGAACAATTACTGTTGAATGCCATCCGCTCTACATACACTAATAACGACACCTTTAAAGAAGGAAATCAAGAACTGGAAAGCAAGTTAAATAGTAAGCTGAGAGATGCCTTAGTTGCCTTTATCATTTATAACAAACCTATTAGAACAAAAAATTATGGCTTTAAAGACATCACAGATTTATATAACTACTTTCTATTAGATATTTCGATGGGCGATTGTTTTATGCTCCCTAAGGTCGTGATCGCCACCAACTCCCTTCAGACCTATATAAACAGATGCCTGCTTGGACTGGAAGTGTCTAGAGATGAAAAGTATTTCATCATACTGGATCTAGATGAGAAAGAAGAATGGGAATGGCGCAAGAATTATAGGGTTTGGGAGGCCAACAGAAAAATTTTCCTGTTCCCAGAAAACTATATCGAACCGGAGATCAGAGATAATAAGACGTCTGAATTCAAAGAATTGGAAGATGAACTACTGCAACAAAAATTGGACCTGGAGGTTGTAGAGAGCGCCTACAAGAAATATATCCATCAAGTGATGAAGCTTGCCGAGCTCAAAATCGTAGGTGCGTACAGAGACTATTGGAACGGCATCAATAGAATTTACCTATTTGGAAGAACAAGCACGCAGCCGAACGAATACTACTATCGTCATGTGGAAATACTTTCGGATGGTGCTAAGATCTGGTCTAATTGGGAAAAAATGAATGTCGCTATACCTGCAGAAGATGTCTCTGCTGTACGCCTAAATAGTAAGCTATATGTATTTTGGACCTCTTACCAAAGAAGAGATATTAATATCATTGACGGTCAGGATCAAAAATTATTGGCACATATATACGATATTTTTGCCAACTACACCTACCAGAAGATCGATGGTAAATGGAGTGAGCCACAGAAGATTGATCTCGGTTTTAGAAAATCAAGCAAATTTGATCCTTTTTTAAGAAAATTCAGTGATGATGCCGCAGATAGTCAAATTCAAGATCCAGCTTTACAAGATCATAATAAGCAAGATTTTATATCTGGTAGCACACCAAGTACTATGGATCTTACAGATTTAGCTAAAGAACTAAGGGAAAACGTCCTAAAATCTTTTGAAAAAACAGTATATCGCAAACCATATCCAAAAATCGTTCGAGGTGATTCTAACGAATTATCACTCTATCATATATGGACCGATAAAGAAGAGGCACTTGCTCCAAGATACAAATACACCAGAGCCATCTACGATGCTTTTGAAGAGGATATTACCATAAAAATAGTTAGAGATTGGTGGTTTGATGGTGAGCATGATTTTACATTCCCATTTAATCGGTTCGACAGAATCGTTTTATATCCAAGTTCCACATCGCAGGAAGCGCCACCAACAACCTTTACCATTCCTGATCAGACCGTTGGTTTTACTCTCGGAGATGATATATTGAACTTCACTGTAAAATTCGATGTTCCGAACCTGAAGTATCGCATAATACCTCAAAGTTCGAGTGGGAACGATAAATACTTCTTCAAAAATTTAAACGAGGTAGCCAATGGCAGCTTCTACCTGGACCATCAGATAGATTATATCCCAATTTCAGCCTTAAAAACACAGAAAAGTACGGTGGATATCACCCACCAAATATTAAAAAGCAAGCGCGAACAAAACTTATCAGTAGAATATATGTTAAACAGAGAATACAACACCTATTTTGATAATTTCAAATCCTTCCATGTAGGGCATAGAAACAGTATTCTGCTTTCAAGTACAAGTATTCAAAACCAAAGAGATTTCATTTCGGAACTCGCCATTGGTAGTCTACCAAGAATACCACTTAATCCAGAGGGATTACAATCGTTATGGCAAAACATTTCCATATCGGTGAACGAGCTTTTACATCATAAAAATCAGAATCATGTAAAAACACAGATCGATTATAACGAAAGCTTTGGCAATTATTTCTATGAGATCTTCTTTCATATTCCCATGAGAATTGCAGATCACTTGAATGCCGCTGGTAAGTTCAGAGAAGCAGATATTTGGTATCGATTCGTCTATGACCCTACGAACACCAAAGACGAATTTGAACGATTGGCATTTCCTGCAGATGTAAATTGGAATTTCGCTGCGTTTAGAGAACTGGGCATTAAAAAATTAGAAGACATCTATAGTAATGAAAATGCCATTGAGCAATATAGGCGCAATCCAGGAAATCCACATGCCATTGCTAGAATGAGAATTTCAGCCTATCAAAAGAATGTGGTCATGAAATATTTGGACAATTTAATGGATTGGGCAGATTATCTATTTGAACAATACACTCCCGAAAGCACAAGCGAAGCCCGAAATCTCTATGCAATGGTCAAAAACATTTTGGGAGATAAGCCTCAAAGTGTTGGCAGTTGTTCAGAGTCTGATGAACTGAAGTATGAGGACATCAACTTCCATCTGAATGAGGCGACAGGAGAGTTTATCTATAATATGTTTACCAAGGTACCTCTTAAAGCAAGCGGCTCCGCTTATTCCAAAATGGAGGAAGAAACCTATGTCAACAAGTTTGCCGAGAGGTTGGAAGCCAGGGCCAATATGAAAACCTATAACTACGTGGGTAGAAAATCAGATAAAAAAGCATACTATGATCATAAGGAATCCAGCTTCAGCAATAAGGATGTGTCCAAATACAAGAATGTGGTAGTGTTTAATGCCAGAAAATCGTATAATATTGGAAATCTTCATCGCGATAAACAGGTGTTGGACAAAGTCTATGGTAGACCACATAGACCTGTAAGGTATATCAATATAAAATCCGATCTGATTTTCTGCTTTCCAAAAAATGATATGTTCCTCGCTTATTGGGACCGGGTAAACGACAGAATCTACAAACTCAATAATTGTATGGACATTAATGGGAATAGACGAGTTATGCCAGCTTTTGCACCTCCGATAGACCCTGCGCTTCTTGCTCGAATGATCGGTGGTGGAATGTCCTTTGATGATATACTAGGGGCTTTAAATAGTGGTCTGCCATATTATAGATTTGAGTATCTGATTGCTAAAGCGAAAGAATTCTGCGGTACGGTCCAGAGTTTTGGTGGACAACTCTTTGCAGCTATCGAAAAAAAAGACAGCGAAGAATTAACACTGCTGAGATCCAGACATGAGCAAAACATCCTCACGCTCACGACGAGCATAAAACGTAAAAATCTAGATCAGGCAAAAACGAGTCTTAAGATTCTTGAAGAAAGTAAAAAAGGCTTGCAATTGAAGATCGATCATTTCGATCAATTGATTGAAGAAGGATTGATACCATGGGAGAGAACAGAACAAATTGCCAAATGGACCGCTGGAAGTATACGAATAGGTGAAGGAGTTCTCCAATTCCTTTCTGGAGGGTTGAGGCTTGTTCCACAACTCGGAAGTCCTTTTGCCATGAAATATGGTGGGCTCGAACTAGGGGACAGCGCAAACCGCTTTGCAAACGCTCTTGCTGCTACCGCGAAGATTGCCGATAACATTGCCGTACTTGCAGGAATGGAAGGTGGCCATCAAAGAAGAGACCAACAATGGCGTCACCAATTGGAACTTGAAGAACAAGCGATGGTCGGTATGGATGAGCAGATAAGCAACGCTGAATTGGCGGTTGCTCTGGCCGAATACGATATCGAAATGCATGAAAAGAACATAGCGCAATACCAAGAGCTTCATGAATTCTACACCACAAAGTTCTCAAATCTTAATCATTACACCTTTCAAGTGGGTCAACTTCAGAAACTGTACAAAATGGCATACAATCTTGCCTATGAAATGGCTACAGATGCCCAGCGTGCTTATAATTTTCAACGTGGAATTGCTCTTGCACATCCAGGATTGATCGAAATGAACAATTGGAATTCGGAAAAAGTCGGATTGTTGTCAGGTGAGAAATTGATGCTTCAATTGCATCAACTTGAGAAAGGATTCATAGATTCAGACAAGGTCAACAAACAGATCACACAGCACTTCAGTTTGAAACAGATCGCACCTGAAAAGTTATTGGAACTCAAGTTCAATGGTGAATTCAGGGATTTTGCCATTCCTGAAGCAGCTTTTGATGTGACGTATCCAGGTTTTTATAGAAGACGCATCAAATCGGTTAGAATCAGTATTCCATGCATTTCCGGACCCTATGTGAACATTGGTGCTACGTTGACCTTAGGAGTCAATAAGATCAGACAAGAAAAGGATACGGCTCTTATAGATTTTTCATTTAAAGGCTGCGATACCATTGCCACCAGTACTGCGCAGAATGATGGTGGTCAGTTCGATCTTAATTTCAATGGAAGTAAATACCTGCCATTCGAAGGCGCTGGAGCGATCAGTAGTTGGTCATTATCTCTACCCAATACCGTTCGTTCGTTCGATTACAATTCGATATCGGATGTCATTTTTCACATTAGTTACGAAGCTGAATTTGATGGCGTTCTTAAAACATCTGTCGAAAGTACATTGAAGACCGAACTTGGAAAACTCAATGGTACTAAAACAATAAGAACACTAAGTTTAAGACATGATTTTCATAGTGAATGGCATTTACTCAATCAGGTTAGTCATACAACCGATATTGAGCTCAAATTACAAAATACCCATTTTCCATATTTTGCCAATGTGCAATCGATCGGTGCTATAGAGAACTTTACTTATAACCTTGATGGAAATGATGTCTTAAGTAAGGTTAATTCAAGTCAAGGTATCACCAAACAATCTGGAATGAAGATCAAAATTCCAAAAACTCTTGGAACACTAAATCTAAAAGATGTTATGTTTTTTGTTTCATATTCATTGTCTTAGTTTCTAGTGCAGTTAAAATTGTGTTTTATTAAGAAACTTTACTTATTTTAATAGATTTAATGCACATAAACTTCTTATATCCCCCTCAAACAAAGCCACACAATCAATGTGGTTTTTTTGGGTCCTTCCTTGATTATAGTTTCAATTCCCAATCTAATTATTATTACAACTTTTATGGACAACAGCCTTAAATATTTGTCCAATCTATTTAAGAACAACCTCTAGTAAGTCTTTCATTATGTTTTTAGTTTGACCCTAAAATGGGATTATTCAGTAACAACAAACCCAAAGTCAACACATTTGAAGGATCCATAAAAAAGTTGGATTCAGTGAAATTGCTTAAAAATCCCAGTTCAAGCAAAACTGAAGGACAAAATTCGACCGTTTGTCTCAACACCTGAAAATTCGCGAACTTCACTCCCCTACTCTTGAAACCGAGTTTGTCCGTTATGCTTTTCTCAAATAGGTATCCTAACCAAATTGAATCTTCTTGATATATACCCTCCCTCTTTGAAACATATACCTCTACCCCTTTAGCTTTAGGATTGTCAGCGTGATTACAATGGAGGGACACAAAAATATCAGCTTGCAGTGTTTTTGCCAATTTCGCCCTATCACCCAAGGCAATCATGGTATCCGTATATCGCGTTAGATAAATCTCAAACTTATCCATAAAAAGGACTTGATTCAGCCGAACGATCTCCTTGGCGACATCCAAGACAACATCCTTTTCCTGAAAATGGTTTACCCCAATGGCACCAGGATCCTTTCCCCCATGACCGGGATCGATCACAATGATTTTTTTCCGGAACTCCCCTTGTCCAAAAATGAAACACATTTTCAGGAACAAGATGATCAAACTGACGTTTTTGATTGTTGTTACTCCCCTAAGATTTTCAGTTATCAACATACAAACATGAATTTCCAATAGAATCCAATGGCTTTTGCCATGAAATAAAAACAATGGGATTCAAATAATATTTTATTCACAAAATACTGATTTTCAGTATTTTAATTTAAATATATGATAATTTTAAAACATTGAAAATCAGTAAATCCTTAAACCGTACATCTATGAAAAAATCAAATTATCTTGTCTTAGCATTCACCTTATTATCCACTTCCCTTTTTGCCCAGATCGGAGGCATCGAAGATTCCGTCAATGACATTTCGGATACCATAAGGACCATTTTCCCTATCGTCCTTGGGGTCATTTTCCTTATTGGCTTCCTCTTCAATGCAGGCCACTTTTTCGGTGAAAATGCCGACTTGAAGAAGGGTATAACCCGTGTGTTAGTTTTTGTCCTTATCGCAGGAGCTGTAGTGGGTATCTTCACCTACCTAATCACCCTGGTCGTATAATGAAAAACTATCAGGTTTATCGAAACATCCGCAAGCGGGCCTTGTTGTTCGGGCTTCCCGTTTCTTTGTTCGCATTACAGATGTCGGCCTTAATCGGCTCCCTTTTAGTGGTCATTTTTTCCTTCAGCCTAATCTTGTTGATGGGAGCCATAGTGGTGAATACTTCCCTCTACGTCATTTTGTTGAAGCTGACGCATCAACCATATCTCTTGCACTTTGCCAAAGTATTCCCTTCTGCCATTTCCAATAAGAAAACCACCCCTATCAGCTATGAGGATTAATTTGACACAGCAATATCCCATAGTGGATATCCAAGGGAATGTGATCTTTGCCAACAACGGCAATTTGATCTTAGGGTACCAGGTGGCCCTACCCGAAATCCACTCCCTATCCGAAAAAGATTTTGAGGATCTTCACGGCAGTTGGTTTCAGGCCCTGAAATCGCTTCCAACGGGTACGGTCATCCATAAACAGGACATCTATAGAAAACTTGACTATACAGGAACGGAACTGCCCAATAGCACTTTTCTTGAGAAAGCCACTTATTGCTATTTCAAGGGAAAGGAACATATTGTCCATAAGTCTTATCTTTTCTTCGTATGGCCTAAAAACAAGGTCTTGAACAATGCCAAATATATGAACCCTTTCAATAGGGTTACGGAGGCTATTCCCGAAGCGATGACCACAGAGTTGAACAGTTTTAAAGCTTCCGTTTCTGATACTGTCCGATTTCTGAACAATAGCCAAAAACTGGAATTGGACCCGCTTACGGCAGACGAAATCCTATCCTTGACCGATGCTTTCTTTAACGGATTCCATAAGGGCTTCGATACGGATATCGTATTGGATAAGGACCATGCCCAAATCGGAAACCACTATTTTGATGTCTTGGCCATCAACAACGAAGGCTGTTTCGGTGAAAACGTCCAAAGCAGTAAGACCAATGATGCCTTTACCTCCGATGATTTTGTGTTTCATCAGGGCTTTATAGATGGTATTGGGCTCAACTTCAAGGAAAACCATATCGTGAACCAGATCATCTATTTGGACGATAGGCATAAATGGCGGAAGCTGCTTGAAAAACGTTTGGAGGAATTGGGTAAAAGTTCCAATTTCGGCACCCAGAATAAGGTGGTGTTCCGTAAGATCAGTAATATCCTAGACCAAATCAACCTAGATGATAACGCACGAATCATACGCGGTCATTTGAACGTGGTTTTTTGGAGCGACCGCAAAACCGACCTGGCACAAATAGCCTCTCGACTGAAGACGGAATTCAAAGAATTGGACATGGTGCCCTATTATCCAAAGGGGGAAGAACGAAAAAACTATTTACTGAACAGTTATTGTTGCTTTTCCTCCAATTTTTCCGATGGGGATCTTTACGTGACTGATTTAAAACATGCACTCTGTTTGCTTATCAATAATTCAAACTACAAATCCGATGAGAGGGGGGTCATCTTCAACGATCGCCAACATAACATACCCATCATAAAGGATGTATGGGATGAAAAAAAGAAACGTATCAAGGCCCGAAACTTCGCCATCTTTGCCCCTACTGGGGAAGGCAAGTCATTTCTTGCGAACAATATACTCCGCCAATATTTTGAAAGTGGTGTCCGCTTGGTGATCATCGATCTCGGAGGTAGCTACACCAAGTTCGCCAAACTCTATCCCGATGATCATATCGTACTTCGCTACGAACAGGGCAAAAACCTTGGGATCAATCCTTTTTATATCACGAACCCACATGATTTGGGGCCTGAACGGTTGGAAGACCTATCCGTCTTCCTTTTGGAACTCTTCGCCTCAGGGTTTAAGGTCTCTAAGGCGCAAGAGGTCGCCCTAAAAAAAATCCTGGTCCACTATTATAAAACCAATGGTAACAGTGGCCATTCTTTAGATGGATTCTACAATTTTATAAAGGATACTAACGAAGTATTGTTGGATACGCTTGGCATCGATGATTCCTATTTCAACATCAAGAACTTTCTTCACATCATGTCCGAGTATGTCGGGGATGGCCTATATAGTTTCTTGTTCGAGGTTCGCAAGGATCAATCGTACAAACTCGAGGACAAAGGATTGATTGTTTTTGAATTGGATGAAGTCAAGGACAATAAAGAAGTACTGTCCGTAATGCTCAAGCTCATCAAGTCGGCCATACAACGGACCATCTGGCACAACCGTTCCGAGAAGGGCATTATCCTTTTCGACGAGTTTGCCAAACAACTCAAATTCGAGAACGTATTGGAAAGTGTCGAATTCTATTACCAGGCTATCCGAAAACAGAACGGTGCCATTGGAATCATCCTTCAATCCATCAATCAATTGCCCAGTAATTCCGTTTCGGCGAGCATTCTTGAGAACACCCAGGTCATCTATAGCCTTCGGAATGAAAAAGGGTATGAGGAATTGGTCAAGAGACTCCATCTATCGCAGCATGACCTGAACCAATTAAAATCCATCAAAAACGATTTGAAAGGCGAACGCAAGTACACTGAGATCTTTATCAAAATCGGTAAGGAGAGTAACATCTTCCGCCTTGAGGTACCTCCGGAAGTCTATGCCGCCTATTTGACCGATGGCTTGGAGAACGACCACATCATGCGACTTTATAACACCCATAATTGTATGGAGAAGGCCATTAGGGAATTTGTAGATCTAACCTTTAATAAACCATAACCACTTCCATAAAACAACACCTCATGAATAGACTAAAAACAAGAACCTTCATTGTATCCGTCGTCCTATTAATATCAATGTGTGCCAATAGCTCTGCCCAAGGATTGCCCGTCTATGATAACTCCAATTTCATCTCCTTGGTAAAACAACTCTTTGAATCCGCCAAGCAAACCGCGGAAATGATCAAGACCGTACAGTTTCTCCAGGATGCAAAGGAAGCTATTGAAAAGGTGAACAATGCCGTCCAACAATATGAGGCCGTAAAGGAAATCAACGCCAATAACGAAGCTCTGGTCACTATGGTCAGGAACGATTTAAGGGAAATCCTGAATTCCCCCTACATACATCCCCATGAGATTGATGCTATCTCGAATGCCTTCAATTCCATCATCGATGGGGCGTTGAACAATCTGGAATTCATGCAACAGGTACTGTCCAACGATTTTTTGAAAATGACCGACGCGGAACGTTTGGCCATATTGGAATCCCATAGGGATGAATCCAAAAAAATGGTGGCGGATATTACCTTAAAGAACAAGCGGTATCAGCTGATCATTTCCTTTAGGGAAATGCAGGATAGGATCGACCATAGGGAAACCAACTACTAAAACCTCGCATTTATGTTCTTATCGATCGGCTTGGAATATGTGGATGCCGTCTTTCAGACCATCAAGGATAGTGATTTTGCTTCCTATGTCATCGGTGGTATGAAGGTCTTGGCTGTATTGTTCTTTATGTTGAACATCCTCAAAAAGTATTACGAGGGAGGGGCGACCCAACATGGATTGACCTGGGGACTGACCCCCACCGATCTGATTAAGAATTTTGCCGTGGTTCTGGTCGTAATTTTCTCCACGGAAGTATTGGATGCCTTTGATGCTATTTTGGTGGCCATCGAGGGGCAATATCGCGGTACGGCGCCTACCCTACTCCCTTTGGGCCTCCAGGAAATCGAAGTGGAGGAAGATCTGGGATTGTTCGATGTCACGGCCAAGGCCATGGGATTGCTCTATGAATGGTTGGCCACCCCTTTTCTGGGCATTCGAACCGTTGCTTGGGGGCTTGGCCTCTTTTTATGGGTTCTCGATCTATTTATCTACCCCCTTTTCCTAGCCGAACGCTATTTCCTTTTGGGGGTGATGCAAGCCTTCTTCCCATTGGTCCTAAGCATGGCGGTTTTTGAAAAATTCAGAGAAATCGGATATCGCTTTTTTAAGTTGTATGCTGCGGTCTATATGATCGTACCCGCTTTCTTTTTGGTGAATGTTTTCGTCAATGAACTCCATCGGGAGATCACGGAAAATTTCTGGCCCAGTCTTTTCGGAACGGATTTCGGCAGTGAGTTGTTTGCCCCGATTATTGAACTGGCCGGAATAGGTTTTATCATCCTGATAAAGTTTAAACTCTACAAGCGGGCAACAAGTTTCACTTTTCGATTATTCACCCCTTAAACCCTTTTACATGAAAAAAACAAAAACCCCTTATAAAAATATTTACGACGTATTGGATATCAATAGGTTCATAGTACTATCTGTCGTCATAGTATGTTTATTGACCAGTGGATTTGCCCTATCTACCGTCTTCCGTTTTAATGATCGAATGCTCAATAGTGCCTTTGCCGTAAATACAGATGGATCCGTAATCCCGTTGAAACTGGTCTCTGAAAGGGAAAATATGGAGGTGGAGGCCCTCTCCCATCTGGATATGTTCCATAGGTATTTCTACGGCATCGATGCGTCCAACTACCTGCGTAACTTGGAAAAGGCGCTATGGCTTGGCAATAGTTCCGTGGATAACGTATACCGTCAAAAAAAGGCCGATGGGGTCTATAACCGGTTGTTACAGTATTCCCTGGTTCAGAAAATAAAAACCCTTGATACGGAGCTGACCTTATCCGGTACCACCATGGGATTCCGTTCCACGATCATCTTTGAGATCAACCGGGGTTCGGTAATCGATCGTTACCAACTGATGACCTCTGGGAACCTTATAAAAGTGGACCGGAACTTCCCAAATAATCCACATGGCCTGCTCATTACCCACTTTTTCGAAAATTCGTTACGAAAAATCAATAATCAAGAATAATACAACACTACAAATGGACAAAAATAAGATCATCTTTATCAGCATCATCAGTTTAGTACTCGCCTTTATCTTGCTATATGCGACCCTGGTCCTGGGGAAAACCGATACTTCGGAAGAACCAATAAAAGATCCAGGGGTACCCGAGCTAAAGGAAGAGCAAGCAGAATACAGTTCAAAATTGGAAGCAGTCAATGCGATCAAGGAAAAGCGGGCATCGAATTCCCCCAGTATCTATGATGAAGCCTTATTGGATTCCACAGGCTTGTACGACCCCATGCAAAAAGAAAAGGAACGCCAACGCATTGTGGACAGTATTTACCGGAACGGTAAGATCGATTATGACAATGGTACGTATGCCAATACGGCAGGTACACCTAAAACGCCCCCAAGAAAAAAAGTCCATTCCAAAAATAATATGACCGATATCCCTGATTTTGCTACACTGCATAAGGCCTTCTTTTCCGCTGCCCCAGAAAACAAACCAACCGCTTTGGACAAAAAACCCATCAAGACCGATGCCTTTATCCTCGTAGAGGTCCATGGTGAACAAACGGTAAAGGAAGCCGAGCGTTTGGAATTGCGTTTGGCCGTCGATGCCCAAATCAACAACCTATTGGTTCCCCGAAATTCCTTGCTTTATGGCTTTGTAAGCTTTAAGGCCAATCGGGTCTTTATAAATATCACCAATATCCATAATCTAGCGGTGGATCTAAAGGCCTTCGACCTCTTGGACGGGAATGAGGGCATTTATGTTCGAAACAGTATTCGGGGCGAGGTCAACCGGGAAGTTATAGATGATATCGTCCAGGACGTGAATATTCCCGGGGTTCCCCAGATCGGGGGAATCAAACAGGTCTTCCGCCGGAATAATCGCAATGTCAAGGTCACGATCCACAATCAGTATCAACTTTTCCTAAAACCCACCTTATGAGAAGAACAATCATTCTATTGGCACTAATAACAAGCCACATTGGGGTTGCCCAAGGGCTAAAGACCATTTATACCAATGAGCACCAGGTGGTATCCCTATTCTTTCCCAATGCCATCCGACAAGCGGTCGTAGGTTCCAAAAATTTCGTTTTCAGTTACAACAGGGAAATACCCCAAAATTATGGGCTACTACAAGGAACATCAGGTACTGAAAGCAATCTATTGGTCATCACCCAAAACGGAGGTGTTTATTCCTACCTATTGGCCCACGAGGGTATACTGGATACCTTGAGCTATTTTGTTAGACCCAAGGACAGGATCTATAACATAGCAACCAAGACCACAGCTATGATACAAGGCCCCATTATCAAACCTGGAGATACGCCAACGGAAAAAACCGCCAAGACCCTTGCTATTGATAACCAGGTGAAATACTATAGGAACTTCAGTTCCTACCAGCTCAAAAGCAACCGGAACAGCCTAAAAAGAAAAAGAAAAAAAGGATTGGCATTGCATTTAAAAGACCTTGTCTATAACCGTTCCGAGGTATATGCGATCATTGACATAAAGAATAGGTCCAAAATCGATCTTGAAGTGGATTACGTAAAAATCTTCAAGGTCAATGGGAACCTTCGTAAAAAAGCCTCCTATCAAAAGCTGCCTCTCACTGTACTCTATCGGCATAATTTTCCCAAGGTGGTCAAGTCAAGGGAAAATACCTCCCTGATCCTAGCGGTTCCTAAATTCACCTTGGGGGATTCCGAGAAACTTTGGATTGAACTCAAGGAAAAAAATGGAGGAAGAACCATGGGTCTGGGTTATAAATAGTTAATACCGACAGCGTCCTTAATCATAGATCTATTTCAGGGAGACCCTTGTCCAACCTGTTTCCGGTAATTCATATTGGTCCAATTTCATGACCGCCCTATCCCCTTGTTGGTACTTATATTTTAGGAAAGTGCAATCGTCATTACACTCCAAATAAAAAAGCCGCATCCTTTTTGGATAGGGCAACTTTGCATTTTCGCATTCCACCCGTAATCTATGCGCCCCGATTTCCTGAAGGAGATGTTTTATAACATAGCGGTCCGTATTTATGTAAACCACGTTTTTCATATAAATTTGGATTTTATCCATTTTTTAGGATATTTTCCAAAATTAAGAAATCAATTGTTCCCTTATTCAGTTTTAACATTATTTCCCTTTAAGAAAAGATTCAAGATACTGGTGTCTGCCCCATTCTTGTTGGGAAACCGTTGGCATTTTGGCTTCGTGCATCAGAAAATCGAATTCCTCCGCAATTTTATGTACTGATGGGATGTCATTGATTCTCACCCTGGTCTCATAATTATGCCTGGTTCCCCTATAGGTGAAATTCAACGACCCCAAGTACGCTATCCTATCATCAATGATGTCGATCTTACTGTGCAGATAGGTAGCCCCAAAACCATTGTCATCTTTGGTACGCACCACTTTGAAAGGGAACAAGGGGCTATAGGAATAGGAATAGACCTTTTTCTTGGCGGCTTTGCTACTGTACTGATGGCCGATAAGGTAAAAGAGAATAACCAAGGGCAACAACCAAAGCAATCGAATATCCATTAGCCAGAAGTTCAAGATAAGAAATGCAATTCCCGAACCAATACCAAGACCCTTGAATATCCTAGCCCTAATCATCCCCCTGTTCTTGCTCCTTCTTGCATGCCCATCAACGTGCACTTCTTGATCGATAAGTCCGGGCACCATATTTGTTCGACCGCTATAATGACCCCCAAGGCTATCGGTGGTGATCACTTGAACAGCGATACCCTTGAAGTGAAGATCCATAAGTTTCCCCATAAGACCTGGGGAAAGAAAAGGGGAAACGATCTTGACCGATTTTCGGGCCATCCCGATGTCCTCCATCAATTTTTTCCCGGCACCGGTCCCCATGTATATGTCGCAGCTGGTATTGTTGTAAAACATAGTTTTTTGATTTTGGACCAACCCTTAAAGATACGAAATCCCGTAATCACTTAAAAACAACTTTTATTCGTAATTTGTTATTTATCAACATTTTACCACCCTATGACTTCGACCGGAACAGCTGCCGGGCCTCCAAATGGATGCGTTCAAAATTGGCCTGAATCTCGGCATCGTTATAGGTATATTTTGGTTCGGGCAGGGCCCTTTTGATATGTGGGATCGGAAATCTTACTTTTCGTTCTCTTCCGTCCGCAAAGGCTACGAATTCCCCTTGTTTCAACCTAAAAAACACATCCGAACGGATTTTACTCACCTCCCTCTCCCCTTTGGTAATCCTGGAATCAAAATTCCAATTGCTGCTCTTACTGATACTTATGGTTGGCTTTTTGATGATCTCAAAAAAGCGTTCATAGTATTTGGCCGTATCAGGGTCGTTGGCCTTTCCGAAAAATTGATAGGAAAGGTTGCTCAGTATGGCCCGACTGGCCTTGTCCCCATAGGTCATATCATTTTGAATCTTATCCTGTAGCACATATACCGTGGCAATATCATAACTCCTCAAAGTGGCCGGGATTCGATGCATATTCAGTAAACGGATCGTAGGTGCTTCTTCCATGAGCACGAATGACGATTTTCTGTTTCGGACACTCATTTGCTTCGTAATTGTATGTAAGATGGTGGCTATCACCGGAGAATAAGCTGTTTCGTATTTGGGATTGTTCACGACGGATACCACGGAAGGATGATTGGGATTGTTGATATCCAAAAGTATTTCATCTGCCGAAAGCACCATAAAGATACGCCGGGTACTTATTTTTTTAAAGGCGTTGGCCAAGGTACCCATCACCCCGGCGGTCTGGCGTTCCGAATCCTTTCCAGAGATAAAGGCGTCGGCCATCGCTTTTGCCGTCAGGTTCGAGCTTAACCAAGCAATCAGGTTCTTGGTCCCTAAATATTGGTAGATGGCAATGAGATGGGGCAGTGTGCAAAGTTCGGAATGGTCGGTCTTCAATTTCCATATCATCCCGCCCAACAGCCCCTCAACGGCATCGTTGAAGAATTTGGAGGAGCCCATGGCAATGGACTCCCTTTGTTCCAACAGGTTTTCCAAGAGCACCCTGGAGACTTCGTTCACGCTTTCCTCGTCCTCCATATACCGTGGTGCTATGGGGTTTACCTTGGCATAGATGTCGTCGAACGAGATAATATGAAACGATACTTCGCCTTTTTCAAACAGGGGGTAAGCCATTTCCGTAATCTCAAAATGCTTGTAGTCATAGATCACCCCACAGAATCTGTTTTTGTAAAAGTGTTTCAACAGAGGGTAAACAACCGATTCCGTTTTGCCACTGCCCGCTGAGCCAATGATGGAAACACCACGACGAATATTTCGCATAGGCAGTGCCCTGCCCCGGGTCGACAATCTTACATGGTACTTTTTAACCGTTGTGGATAGCTCCTGCCCAAAAGTCTGCATCATATAAAATAGGGTATTAATGACCTGTAAAGGCAGGAGCCCATACAATGAAATCTGCAGTAGGTGTCCATCCCAAATAAAATAGCTCCCTACCCCTAGGGAAAGGACAAAGAAGGAGTTGATACCAAAGCCGAAACCGGTCCACCGATAGCTACCCAAAAAGACAATCAAGACCATGGGATATCCTATAAAAAGTATTGCCATTGTATTGGTATCCATAGCTGGTGTTCTCGATCAATTTAGATTCCGATAGAAGATGCATTCTTGGCCACCTTCAAGGCTTTTTTAAACTGTTTGATGGTCTTAAGGGCCAAATCGACCTTGCCTTTGGGAATGTTCAGCATGGGAACGGTTACTCCGGTCTTCCCCAATAGTTGGAATGCCGCACTTCGCTCGTTAATGGGAAGTTTCAATAAACGGGCAAAGTAGGCATGTGGATTTTTGATATAGGTCTTTCGTGCGGTATAGGTTTCCACAAAGTTCCGATTGTAAGTAAAGAGTCTGTCAAAGGTCTTTTCAGCGTTCTCGAAAAATTGGTCCCGATTAAACCCTCGCTTGACCTTTTTCCCATTTAAGAGGGATTCCGATTCCATATACTTACTTCCGGGGGAAAGGCTATATCTATTGGTCACGTCCTTACGGCTCATGATAATATGGATGTGGGTCTGTAGCCCAGGCTTTTTCATTCCCTGTTCGATGGCCTTGCCATTGAGGCGATGTGGAATTCCTTTTTTAAGTTTGTCAACCTGCCGTTGAAGGTTTTGCACATTACCTACCATCTCACCCCGTCGTGTTTTCCGGATATCATGCTCCAGTTTAGCTATTTGTGCTTTATATACCCGGTTCTCCTTAACTTCCCTATCAAAGCCTTTATAGGTCCGTTCATACTCAATTTTCGCATAATACTTGAGACTGTTCACAGGTACGGGCTGATTCCGATAAAAGGCAGCTGAATAATCCTTCATCACTTCCCGTACATATTTTTTCAATAATTCCCGGTCATTGTTGATGGCTTTCAGTTCCTTTTGACTGGGACTGATGGTGATCGCATAGAATTTCGGTTCCTTCCTTTTCAGTTTGGCCGTATTGCCATCGATTTCCTTGATCACTTTTTCTGGAGTGACGAAGTCATTGTTTTGGTCAAAAAAGTGTTCTTGTAACTCTGGTGTTCTTCCCTCATTTTCCTTTTCCAAATACGTAACGAAATCCGCTGAACTTTGTGAAAATGTATGGTCAATATGCTGTCGGGTAATACTGATGTACATATTATTGATTTTTATATTTTGATTGCAGTTCCCTGAATTCCTCCAGGTTCATATCCAGATACAATCTGGATTTCCCAAAACCCGTCCGGGTTTCTTTTACTCTTTCAAAAATAAATGCCCCGAACTTTTTCCGGGTTTCCTCCAATTCGTTTTTGAGGTTGTTCCTTTCCTTTCGTAGTTCGATCGCTTCCATCGCATCTTGAAAATGCATATCCGATACGGTTTCTTGGGGGCCGATTTCTATGAGATCGGGCTCTTCATCTTTGGGTGGGACCTGTTCGAACAGCAATTGCATCATCGCCTTGGTCGGGTTTATACCGTTCTTTTCAATATTCTTGACAATCGCTATTAGGGCGTTGATCCGTTTCTTTGTACCATCGTTCCTGACTCCCAAATTGTCATGCGGGGAAAGATCGTTCCAGTCAAAAAAGTTCAGCATGGCCTCCAATGCCTCTGTATTGGATTTAGAAATCTGTTTTGAAAAATCCCTAAATCTTGAAGCGATGTCCTTTTTGACATTGATGGCCGAAAAATTATATTTTGAGTACTCTTCCATGTATTTGCTGCAAAAAAATACCTGTTTATGGGGGATTCGGAGCTGTTTGCTGCAAAACCCATTGACATACGGTTTTTTATATTGACTTAAAGTATTGATTTACAATATTTTAATTCCAATATATCCACGCAACGTCGCGATAGCGTGTTGCCCTCTTGCTATTCCTTTTCGTTCGCGTCAGCGAACTGAAAACTTCTGCACATTGGTAGTCGGCCAATTACTTTTTTGGGAACAACAAATTCCTATTAAATCAAACTAGATGGGTAAGCCTGTCAGCGAAAGTCAAAATATTGGACAGGCATACTGTTAAAATCCGTACTGGATTTCAAGATATTAAAGATACTGATTTTTTGAAAAAAGGGAATAAAAAAACGCTTGAAAATTCAAAGGTTCTTAATGAGTATATATTAATGCTAAACTGTAAACTTGAACTTATGGTTATACAGATTTTTAATAGCTTCCTCTTCCAACAGAGTTTCGTAGTCCAGATGATTTTCCCTCGCATAGACTTTAATATCCGCACCACATTTTTGTTCTACTTCATGTCTAGATTGTTGCATGAGTTTTTCTTGGGTCTCTCCATCCAAATTATTGAAGTTGAGACGAAACGGTATATCCAAATTAATATTCATTGGGAAGCATTAAGGTGTTATCCACGAAAAACAAACGCAATTCATCCAGGGGAAAATCGGTAAAATCGTATTTGTGTTTTTCCAATACATTGTCGTTTCCGTCACTATAGATAATGACTGCTTCATGACCCATGGCATCCTGTTCTTCCATGGAAAGCCGTTTAAAATCAATGGTAATAAAATAGCTTTTATCCATCAAATTTTTGGCGATTACCGAAGCATCTGTAATCAGCCAATAACAGTCCGCGACCGAAGCCAAATATTTAATTCCGTTGGTGTATCGCGTTCTAGTGAGGGGTATCTGAAAAATCGTTTCTGATCCGTGGAAATGTTGTAAGCCTTCTAGTATTTCTTTAACTTGTGCTTTCATTGTTATTTTCTTAGAGATTAATAATGTAAAAGAGGGCGAAACTTTCTCGTGGAGCGCCCTCTTTATTTTTAGAGTTACTCGGTCGAACTATTACCGTTCTTTGTTCCTAGTAAAAGAATTTCACTAGCCTCTACTTCGGTTACATAGCGTTGGTTACCGTCATCGGTAGTATAGGTCCGGGTTCTAAGTTTGCCTGTTACTCCTACTTCTTTTCCCTTGACTACATATTTTTCAATAATTTCAGCAGTCTTGCCCCAGGCTACGACGGTGTGCCAATCTGTAGTCTGTGTTTTTTCGCCTTTGGCATCTTTGTAATACTCGTTTGTTGCCAATGAAAAACGGGCGACTTTCTTACCGCTTTCAAGATTTGTAATGGTTGGTTCTTGTCCAACGTTTCCAATTAACTGTACGTGATTTTTTAAAGTACTCATGATAAAATATTTAAAAATTGATTAAAATACTATCTGAACCATTCAGACAGTTTGCGTTTCTATTTTTTTGAAGTGATTTACTTATTATATCTTGAGCGTTTTCCTTTTTTGTTTTCTTTGGTTCCGCTTCCTTTTTGATGTTTTTGTACGATTTCATAAGATTCATTTTAGATTTACTTCCCATAGCGCCCTCGCTGTTACCTTTTTTTGTTGCTTGGTGTGGTTCAATATTCAGGTTTGGTAAGGCGTATAAAAAGTGAAGTGCAACGAGAGCGGTTTATGCCGCCGTCCAAAAATGAATGTTGTTGTTTTGCTGTCAAAAAAAGGTTGGGCAGTGAGGGTGCGGAAGTGGGTCTAAAGGCTTACGTGAAGTATTAAAGCATAGGAAGCGGTAACAAATGAATAATGGAATTCCGATTTGGCGGACGCTATTCACGATTTCGGCTCGGGAATGAAGTGTTCCTTCCCAGAGCATCGGGAAGGTTTAACGGAAAGGAAAGTCGAAATTGGGGATTGTGTCCAAGACCTTTGTAGGGAAGCTCTTTTCCCGGAATGTAGCGTTTTGCGGAATGTAGGGAAATGTGCTGAGTGGGTTTTAGTACATAACTTCAATTAATTAAAAATGGTCTCTATTTAAAATTAAGATTTCGAAATATTATATTTGCACAACGAAAGTTACTTTGACATAATTTACATCATAAAAGTTCACAAATCGTCAACATGAAACGTGAACATTAGCAAATACCCCACTCTGACTGGGATGAGCACATGAGGTTCGAGCCCCAGCCAGGTCACAAAAAACTAAACCCACCTCTCGGTGGGTTTTTTATTTTAGGGAATTGCCGAACTCATTATAGGTTTTCGAAAGATCGGGAATTTCTGAACGGGAGCCTGGATCGGCAACCACTAAAATTATCGATAGGCCTTTAGAATGGAAAGTTTAGGGGCTTAATACTCTTCGACCGGTAATACCCCTAGGCGGTGACCCAATAGTATTAACACAGGACTTGTCATGGTTCATATACCTTGTTTCATAGAAACCGGATCAATTGCCCTACCTATCCAAATCAATCAAATAACCGACGGAAAGGTTAAAAAAACCGGTTGTTTTCAATTTAGTTTCAGATTCTACAGGAGAGGGAATATTAATATTATATCCTACTTCAAAATCCCATGACTTGGTAGACAGTGTTAAGGGTAGGTTTATTTGTGTATTTAGTAAATCGAATATATCATTAAAGATGATTTCGGTAGATTGATCTGTGTCTTGGGTGTTCAATTGCTCTAATGCGATCGTTTGTTGTGCGATCAGGAAGTTAAGTTTGGGATTGAATTTCAACACTGACTTTTTTTGTCTCGCAATCGTAATATGGGCATACGTCTGTGATGTAATCTGTAAAGATCCATCAGACCCAAACAAATAGGAAATACCCAGTTTTGTACCTAAAGTTCGTTTTTGGGTTCGTAATCCCAGACTTAAACTTAACGAGTTTGTAAAAGTGTCCCAACCATCTGAATAAAAAAATCGGGTATATCCAGCATTATAGGTAACCTGTTTTTCTTTACCCAAGGTGTTAAAATAGCCAACAGACACCGTGGTATAATCCCAATTAGGCTTAAAGGTTTCATAAAAAATCCCGGAAACACTCACATTGAATCCCGAAGAATCATAATAGGATAATTGCGGAACGATACTGAATTGGTCGATGCCGGAATCTCGCCCTGAGAAAAACGTATTATTATAAAACGATGTGTTTGCGTAAATGAAATTATAGGTGTTGAATGAGTTTAAAATGTCATCTATGAATTGTTGTTCGTTAAAGAATAGATCATCCAAAAGTAAATCGATTTCATCTTCTTCCGGTTCTTGTGCATATAATGAATCAGAGGTTGCCACTGTAAACAGCAGCAACCAAATTGCTAGTAATCCTTTGGCGGATTTGGAACGATGAAGTTTCATCTTTTAGCCGAATTTAATTTCCTCCTCCACTTCCGTTCCCGTTTCCACTGCCAGTACCTTGTCCATTTCTTACCCGTTCGCCATCACCGCCAAAGCCCTTCTGGTTTCTTATTTCACCTTGACCGCTGGATTGTCTGTTTTGTTGTACACGTTCCCGTAACATTTGACGTTGCTCCTCGGTTAAGGATTGTCTGAATTGATTTCTTACTTCCCGTAATTGATTTTCTTGATTTTCACATAATTGGTTTTGCTCATCGGAAAAAGATTCCATTAAACGTAATCTTATTTGTTCCCTAGTTTGGGTTTGATCTTGCAAAATGGCCAACTGTTGATCTGTCAAGGTTGCTCTAAGTTGTTCGCGATTTTGTAACATTAATTGACGTTGTGTTCTTAGCATTTCCTGCTGTTGTGTAGATAACTGCTCCATGATCGGACCAAAATCGGTTTCCTGTGCAAATAGAAAACTCCCTGAAGTTAAAAGCATTGCGAAACCAAAAAGTGCGATTAATGTTTTTACTGTTGTTTTCATGATTATAATTTTATATTGTTAGGTGCTTTTTATCGTTAGAACCAATAAGTTCAATAAAGTTTGTTTTGAATATTATAAAACGACATTTTCAATCAGGCTTTTATCGATGTATCCATTTATCATCGAATCTTCCACAAAAAGAGAATTGATGAATATATTTTCCAGCTGTTGTTCTGATAGTTCTGCTTCAACGATTATTTCGTTAAGGATATAATCATCCATAAAACCATCCATATCCGCATCATCTATAAGAAGTGAGGAAACCAAGAAATCATCGGAATATAAATCCATTGAATTCATTTGCTCAACATTTACAGTTTGTGGTTCAATGGTTGATGGGTCATTTTGCAGCCAAATCATAAAACCTATTAGTAAAACAATTGAAGCTGCGATCGGATAGGCTATCATTGGTCTTAGCCCAAACACGGTTCTTTTTTGTTCTTTTTCCATTGGTATACTTTTTAAAATATCGTTTTTGGATATTGAGAAATAGTTATCGGGAATATCCATCCCTAGATACTCTTTATGCTCTTGGGCAAGTCCTTTTTTATCGATATCATCATTTAAAAAGCCTTTTCGGTATTGCCCAATTGGGTTCTTACTTTTTTTATTCTTCTTTGCCATGGTATATATTAGACCTTTTTATTTTCAATTAGTTTGTATCGTATCGCAAACAATTTCCTTTTCGATTGTTTTTACAGCACTGTAATAGGACGATTTTAAGGTGTTCTCGCTTACATCCAATATTTCTGATATTTCATGAAAGCTCAAATCATCAAAATATTTCATTTGGAATACCCGTTGTTGTTTTTCCGATAGACGGGAAATAATAGCATGAAGTTTTAACTGTACCTCTTCTCCATCAAAATAGGCATCCTGGGTTAAATTATTGAGGTAATCGTTATTGTCCCCATTTTGGTTAAAAGCCGGTTTTATTTTGTTCTTTTCCAAAAACCGGATGGATTCATTGAATGCAATCCGAAACATCCAAGTGTGTAGTGTACTGTTCCCTTTGAAATTCCCAATGCCATTATAAACTCTAACGAAGGTGTTTTGAAGTACATCATTGGCATTATCGTGAGTCAGGACAATTTTCCGGATATGCCAATAGAGTCGTTCTTGATATGCATCAAGCAAATCCTCGAAGGCTTTATTTTTTTGCTTTGGATTCTTTAATTTTTTTATGAGGTCGGTTTCTCCTTTTTCGGGTTTCATTTTTGTACGGCTTCCTTTGGTTATTAGACCCTATACTTTCCGTTTAGTTTGTTTTGCTATAAAAAGATACAGGGAATAAAATGGTTTGATGAACTTATTTCTTTTTCTTAGGGGGAATGTTCGAATATTGAATCACCCATTGACCGGAAACAAAATGTACTGGGAACATATAGTGACCATGCCACCCTAACCATTTTCCGTTCGGTATCATTCTGCTCAATCCAATGCAGCTATTACGTTCAGACTTTCTTTTAAAACCTCCAGGTGAAATACTACAGGGTTTGTTCTTCGCAATTCACCATCCTTCTCAAAAATGAGTTCCGTGTCCTTATTCTCTATTTTCATTGTAACATTTTCGACCTTTTGATAAGAATATTCCTTAATCTTATGCTCGCATCTGAGTAGGAATAAAAATGCGAGATAAAGGATTTTGGATTTATTCAATCGATCAATTATTACAATATCAAGTAACCCGTCATTTAAAATTGCCTTTCTTGTCATCGAGAAATTGTACCCCATGATATTGGTGTTCGATACGAAAACCAAAAAAGGGTTTAAGATGGCTGCTTTCCCATTAATTTCAATGGTGTATTCCGTATCATTTTTAAATGACCTGACCGATTGTAAAGTGGCTCTCAGATACGTAATCAATCTTCTTTTCGAAGTGCTTTCGAAATTGGATATCGTATTGGCTGCAAATCCAAAACCAATATTGCTGAAAAAATATTCCCCATTGATACTTCCTACATCAATTGGGGTTACTTTTTGGTCTATGATGAGTTGAATGGCTTTTTTCAAGTCTTTCGGGATTTTAAGGTTCCTGGCCAGTCCATTACCGGAACCTAGAGGGATAATCCCCAGCAATATTCTGGAATTGACCAAGCAGGATGCCACTTCGTTGATCGTACCATCACCTCCACAGGCAACGATGATCTCTGCATTTTCACTTATGGACTGTTGTACCAGAAGTGTCGCATGTCCTTTATAGTCGGAATGTTTTACAACAATTGTAAAATCATCCTTTTCAAAGAATGCCGATAAATAATGCTTTGTAATACGAGGCTTGCCTTTACCGGCAATTGGGTTTACTATAAAATGGATCGTTTTCATAAGTCCATTTTTAATTTTAACCCATTATGGTTATAAAGGTAATCTGCCACTTGAAAATATGAAATGGTTTCCTTTAAGAAACCATCATCCAAGGGCAATGCCTTTAGACTGTTATCTTTGGCATCCCACCGGTAGAATTTAGCGGATTTCCTGTCTCCTAAGACCATGAGCCCGCTTTCTTTTAAAAGGCCTAATTTTCTGTAATTGCCAATAAATGCCCGTTCATCCTTCCTTTCCATCTTATAGACGTCTTTACCGAAAAAATTACTTTCATAATCCCATCCCAATTTGGCGAACAACGTAGGGAAGACATCGATTTGGGAGCAGAGTTTATCGATATGCCCAGCATTCGTCCCTTCCAGATTCACTATCATTCCTGGGATATGGTAATTGGCCACATCAAGTTCCCATCGCCCGGCACTACTGGCACAATGATCGGCCATAATTACAAATACAGTATTCTTGAACCAGGTTTTTTTCTTCGCTTCTTGAATAAATTCATGAAGCGCAAAGTCCGTATATTTAATTGCGCCGATTCTTCCAGATCCAGAAGGAATATCGATCTTATTATCAGGATATGTATATGGCTTATGGTTGGAAGTAGTCATGATAAAGTCAAAAAAAGGTTTTCCCCCAGCGGTTGCGATATCTGCCTCTTTCAATACCTTCCTGTAAATATCCCCATCACAAACCCCCCAGGCATTTTCAAAGGTTACTTCCCCATCCCCAATATTTTTACGATCGGTTACAATATCCCAAGAGGGTAAGAAGCCCCTTCCCCGATCAACGATATCGAATCCGTTACCACTGAAAAAATGATCCATATTATCAAAATAACCATCTCCACCGTAAAAAAAGGTGCGGCTGTAACCCTTGATTTTAAACACCTCCCCGATGGTAAAAAGATCTTGATTCTTCTCCCTTTTAACAATACTTCTGCCGGGTGTAGGGGGTATACCTAGGGTGATGGCTTCCATACCGCGTACTGTTCGCGTCCCCGTTGCATATAGATTATCAAAGGAAATGCCGACTTGGGCCAAGGAATCGAGCGTAGGGGTCAGACGCTTTTGATTGCCAAAAGTCCCTAAATACTTAGCACTTAAACTCTCGATACAGATAAAAATCACATTGGGTTTTCTTTCTTCAAGATCATTCTTTATGAACCTTCTTATGCTTTTCGATGATGTGAAAATGCTATCCTGGGACGTAGAAATATTTCTTTTCACCTTTAGGAAGGCAGATTCCGTATTTTCGGTTTTATAGAACTCCCTGTAATTAAGTTCATTATTCCTAAAGGCAGCAAAAAAGGAATAAATTCCAGTCTTGGAAAGTTCATTATTGAAACGATTTTCTGAAAGTTCCGCATTTTCATTATTGACGAACAACGTAAAAATCAAGGCGACGCCCAATACGAATACACTCGGTAACAAGCGTAATTTAAATCGATCTTTACTTTCAAAAGTTTTCTTGAAGATCAGTGACTTTTTAAAAAGCAAAACCGTAAACAATACGAGAATACCCATACCTCCAATCAAAATCGGCAAGGGATAGGATTCGTTTATATTCTTTACCACCTCGTAGGTATACACTAAATAGTCTACGGCAATAAAATTGAACCTTCTTTGAAATTCGTCCCAAAAAATGATTTCCGCGAAGAATGAAAAGAAGATGATCAACACGCCAATAGTAAACCCCGTATAACAAATAACCCTATCGACTATTGAACCCATAAGGCGTCTGGGCATTAGCAAAAAATACAATGAAGCGATAAAGACAAAAAATGAAACGGTACCGATATCAAAAAAAAGGCCGGTAATGAACGTGGTAAACAAAACAATAAGACCGTGATCGGTTTCGGAAAAGTTCCAAATCAGGAAAATCACCCTCAATATAAACGAAAGGATGATAAACAAAAAGACAAAACCCTTTAACAATGTGAATCTTTTTGGAATTAATGGTTTCATTTTATTCGAATTAATTTTTTTAGTTTATTCAAATTTTCCCGTTTTCCTTTTTCCAAGATAGTTTTGCCATAACTTGTTTTGAATCGGTGCTCCTCCAAGAACTTAATATTCAGTAATTGCCATTCCTCATCGGTCATGACAGTATCACAAAACAATTCCCATTCTTTACGTAAGAGTAGGTTCCTAAAAAAGAAATGCGATGTACCCAAGTGGAACAAATCGGCATCACAAAGTACTTCCGCATAAATGTCATGGGGATTTTGGGGTATTTTTGTGGCCTCTATACAAGCGCATACCCTTTCAATTTCGGCCCTGGTACAATTTGTTTTCACTAGATACTTAGCTGCAATATTTTTGCTGACTTCTTCGTGACCACTATAGGTTACCGAAAAACCCGTATCATGAAAACAAGCTGCTATAGCTATAAGCTTTACCTCACTTGGCTGCATTCCCATGGCATCTGAAATCAAAAAAACATTGTCGATTACCTCCTGGGTATGCGTATAATCGTGAAAAGGCAGGTTTTTACATTTGTCTCCCTGTAGTATCCTAGAACAATACTTCGAAATGCTTTTAATTGTCATCACGGTCATCGTCCTTATCAAATTGAATCACATCAGCATCATATCTTATTTCTGAATGTCGAATCTCGCCACCACTGGTTCCTACATATTTGGAAATCATCATCGAGATTATCGCCAGTAGGATAACCAGTGATAATGCATATTTAGTGAATACGGACTTTCTGTACTCCAAAAACAAAGTGGCAAGAGATACCCCTCCTAGAATCAAAATCGTTGTAAAAAACAACCCTGCATATTCTTCATGATCATGCAAAAGCGTCTCACTTACCCCAGGAATATTCCCTACAACTTCTTCCGCCCCTTCTCCCGTATAGAAGGCGGCAATGGATGTTAGGGCACTGAAAACAAAAATACCCAGTGCCGTATTCCTTACTTGTCGGTTCTTAATGATATAACCTGAGATCAATACCAGAAAACCGAACAATACCCCCACCATGGGAAGATGGTTAACCACTAAATGTACATGTGCCTCGTTCATCATTTTTTTTATGATCAATAGTGCCTTCCAGACTTACTCGGTAATTAAATTAAATGCTCCCTTCGTTAAAAATTCCGTGTTCGCTTCAAAATCGGCTGCATTAAGAATTTGAGTAAATCCATTATCCTTACTGCCTGTTTTGACCAATACCCTTTTGAACCTTGTATTATCTTCCTTCACGAGTACAAAAAAGTCATTATCAATGTTCGCAACAGCTTCGGTTGGCAGTGCAGGATGCTCCGCCGATGTGGTCAAAATCTCAGCCTCAATGTACATTCCAGGAGCAAATTGCCGTACTTCCCCATCGTCTAAAAGATCCCCATGGATATCCACGGTCCTACTTTGAGCATTTATCGCCTTGTTGACTAAATGAACCACACCTTTATATACCCTGTCCACGTCGTTCTGCAATCTTATATTGATTGGCTGCCCCACCTTGACAAGGGGAAGGTCTTTTTCAAAAATCTTCAATTCTATATGAAGGTCGTCGGTATTGGTAACGGTTATCGCAATATCAGAAGGATTTAAGTACATGCCCTTACTTGCGTTTATTGTAGTTGCATACCCTGATAATGGTGAAATCACCGTAATGACAGACCGAATATTTTCGCCCGTAAGGCTATTTGGATCGATGTTCATAAGGCCCAACTTCTTTTTAAGGGATTGAAATTGTGCCAAGGTTACCATATACTCCGATTCGGCCTTCAAAAAATTTTTCTTGGAAGTCACATTATCGACCATCAATTCTTGCTGGCGTTCGTAATCGGACTTTAAATATGTGAGGCGTCCCCTTGCCTCAAGAAAATCCTGTTGTATTTGAATATAATCGGGATTTTCAATCGTGAACAGGACTTGCCCTTTTTTGACCACATCCCCCGGTAATAGACCGATGTCTTTTACGTAACCGGCAAAGTATGCACTTACGTCCACTTGGTTTTGTGGGGGTACGGCAAACATTCCGTTAGCCTTAACGACGGCATTGAAATCGTGCAATGTAATTTCACCAAGTTCCATTCCACCCGAATTGAATTGATTTTCGGTTATGGTAATTACATCTTCGTCCTGAATCCCTTTCGTTGCATCCGTATAGGCCGTTTCCGTTTTTTCCTTTGAGTTACACGAAGCCAATGAAAGCAACAAAAGAATACTTATTGAACTTATGACAGGGGTAAAATTGTTGACTATATTTTTCATCATTAATCGATTAAATAATTTAATTCCAAGACTGTAGCGTTATACTGGTTAAGATTATACAAATAGTTGATTTTGAGGTTTTTGGCATTTTCCAAAAGTTGTACATACTGTAAAAAATCGATCTCGCCGTTTTGAAATGATTTTGAAGCACTAGTCGTTAATTCCATTGCCAGTTTGACCCCTGTATTCCCATAATAATCCACAGCTTCTTGATGTCTCTTTACATCGGATAGCAAACCCTTATACTTTGATTCCAGTTGTATTTTGTAATTTTCAGATTCATCGGCCATTATCATGGTCTCTGTTTTAGCCGCATTGATTTTTGCCTTGTTCGCCCCGAACCATAATGGAATCGACAAGCCCGCTTGAAAACCATTGTATCGTTTTGCATTGGCGCCATTATTGGTGCCTTGGAATACTGATATATGTACATCCGGAAGCAATCTTTGCCTTTCCAAAGCGAGTGAGGATTTGCTCAATTTTTGGGCAGAATCGTAATACAGTATCCCAGGATGGTTGCCAAAATTCGGCTGTTGCAATTCCAGTCTAGGCAAACTGTTTTCCTTTATGACAACCAACGAATCTGTCTGCATCCATTGATATAGCTGGGCAAAAGCCTTTGCCACGCCCTCTTTTGTTTGTGCCAGCAAAATGGATATTTCTTTTTGTTTGGCTTCTGCCGTAAGTTTTTCCAATAAATTGGTTTCGCCCACCTCATATCGCTTGTTGGCCGCCTTCGAAAATTGACCATAGAGACTATCCAAAAACATGTATTGTTCTACAAGATTGTTATTGTACACGACATTGTAATAGGCCTTATAAACCTCCTTGGTCAAGGCTCTTTCATTTAATCGGAACTGTTGGGTAGATAACTCAACTTTTTGTTTTTCAACTTTTCGTTGGGCACCATATATCGTTGGGAATTGTAAGGATTGACTAACCCCATAAACTTTCAGCGCAAGACCGTTTTCGGCAATATTATTTTCATCATAACCATAATACACCTGGGTTTTATCCAAGTTGAACGCACTCCCAACGAGCTGCTTTGATTGGTCTACCTTTTTGGCATATGCCTTTAATCCGTTATTGTTCTTAATGGCTATCCTAACGGCTTGTTCGGCAGTAATGGGGATTTCTTGGGCATTACCTAAAACCGGTAAAAACAAAAGGATAAAAATACCAAGGGCTTTCAGATTCACTCTTCGCTTAACTTTTGGATGACGCCCTTTCCGATCGAACATCGCATATAGAACAGGAAGTACGATCAGGGTCAAAGCTGTAGCGGTAATCAATCCCCCAACGACAACTGTTGCCAAAGGTCTTTGTACTTCTGCACCTGCAGAGGTTGAAATTGCCATAGGCAAAAAACCTAATGCCGCAGCGGCGGCTGTCAATAATACCGGACGCAATCTATTGTTAGTCCCCATCAAAATCCGTTTATTGATATTGTTCACACCATGTGCTTTGAGCTCCTTAAACTCTTCAATCAACACAATGCCGTTTAGCACGGCAATCCCGAAAAGAGCAATAAAGCCAACACCTGCCGAAATACTGAAGGGTAATCCCCTCAAATAAAGTAACATAACACCCCCGATCGCCGACAACGGAATGGCACTGTAAATCATTAAGGCTTCCTTTACGGAATCGAAAGCAAAGTAGAGCAACACAAAAATTAGAACCAGTGCAATGGGCACGGCTATTTTCAATCTTGCCGTTGCCGTACGTAAATTTTCAAATTGTCCCCCATAGCTTATTGAATAGCCAGTTGGCAGTTTAACATCCCTTTCTATTATCGACTGAACATCCCTAACTACCGATTCCAAATCGCGATTACGAACATTTACACCTACGACAATTCGCCGTTTTGTATTATCACGTGAAATTTTAGCAGGGCCTTTGGTATAACTTATTTTAGCAAATTCGCTTAATGGTAATTTCATTCCATTGGGTAATGCTACCGAGGCCGTTTCAATATTTTCGATATCCCTTCTATGGGCATCGTCATAACGAATCATCATCTCGAATTGCTTTTCCCCTTCGAAGACAGTTCCTGCAGGCATACCTGCGAAACCCATAGTGACGACTTTATTCAAGTCCTCGATATTCAAGTTATATTTTGCTATTTTTTTTCGGTCATATTGAACCGACATTTGCGGTAACCCAGCTGTTTTCTCTACCGAAATATCGGCCGCTCCCTCCACGTTTTGGATCGCTTTTTCTATTTCCAATGCTTTTTGGTACAGGATATCCAGATCCTCCCCAAAAACCTTAATGGCCAAATCTGCACGAACCCCTGTAATCAACTCGTTGAATCGCATTTCGATGGGTTGTGTAAACTCAAAATCAACACCCGCTATTTCAGAAAGGGCCGCCTTAAATTTATCGGCCAGTTCATCCTTGGTTTCCGCGGATACCCATTCGCCTTTTGGCTTGAGTTTAATGATGACATCACTTTCTTCCATAGACATCGGGTCAGTTGGCACTTCCGCAGCACCAATTCTACTCACAACTTGCTCCACTTCGGGGAATTCCTTCAATATTTTTTCCATCCTGGTTGTGGCCTCAATGGTTTTACTTAATGATGTCCCTGTTTTCAAAACAGGTTGTATCACAAAATCGCCCTCATCCAAAGTAGGCACGAATTCACCTCCCATCCTAGTGTATAGCAATACGGTAATTACCAATAAACCTATGGCCATCCCCAAAACCGATTTCTTTCTGCGTAATGCCCATGAAATCGTGGGTTGGTATTTTTCTTCAAGAAAAGCGATCAGTTTAGATGAAATAGTCCGTTTTTCGGTATTCGATGGTTTTATAAACAATGAAGCCATTACAGGAATGTACGTGAAACACAATACCATAGCACCTGTGAGTGCAAAACTGAATACCAAAGCCATAGGGCGGAACATTTTACCTTCTACATTGACCAAGGAAAGTATTGGAATGAATACGATGATGATGATCAGTTGCCCAAATACTGCCGAGTTCATCATTTTGGACGCCCCATGATAGGTGATTTGATCTATTAAACCTTGCCTTTGGTTTTTGGGAAGAGCCAACAATTCAGTTCGTTGACTTGTAATTTGAAAGGCAATGAACTCAACAATGATCACTGCACCATCGATGATGATCCCAAAGTCTATCGCCCCTAAGCTCATCAAGTTAGCGTCAACCCCAAAAATATACATTAAGGACAGGGCAAAAAGTAAGCTCATTGGAATAACCGATGCTACCACCAATCCAGAACGCAAATTACCCAAAAGCAATACTACTACGAATATCACGATCAAACATCCCAAGATCAGGTTTTCGGCAATGGTAAAAGTGGTTTTGGCAATAAGTTCGCTCCGCTCTAGAAAAGGATTGATTGAAATGCCTGGTGGCAATGTTGATTGTATTTCGGCCACACGTTGTTTAACAGCCTCGATAACCGCATTGGAATTGGCATCTTTAAGCATCATTACCTGTCCCAAAACTTTTTCCCCTTCCCCGTTTCCTGTAATGGCACCAAAACGATTGGCGTGACCAAAGCCTACCGTTGCGATATCCCTTACATAGACTGGCACATTACCAGTACTGGTCACTACGATATCCTCGATATCCCCTACAGAACCCACTAGGCCTTCGCCTCTTATGAAATAGCTTTCATTTACTTTCTCTATGTAACCGCCACCGGCAACACTATTGTTTTTTTCCAAAGCACTGAACACATCAAAAATGGAAACGTTCATCGCACGAAGTCGTTCTGGATTAATGGCAACTTCATAGGTTTTTAGGTAACCACCCCAAGTATTCACCTCTACAACTCCCGGAATTCCCGAAAGTTGACGTTTTACCAGCCAATCTTGAATGGTACGTACATCGGATAGGGAATATTGATCTTTATGATCCGCATCGACATCGATCACATATTGGTAGATTTCGCCAAGACCCGTTGAAACGGGCCCCATAAAAGGCTTTCCAAATCCGGCTGGAATTTTTTCCTCTGCACTTTTAATTTTCTCCGCAATGAGTTGACGGGGTAGGTATGTACCCAAATCATCATCAAAGACCACGGTAACTACGGACAATCCAAACTTTGAAACCGACCTGATTTCTTTGACCCCGGGCAAGTTTGCCATTTCCAACTCCACGGGATAGGTCAAAAACTTTTCCACATCTTCAGTCGCCAAATTTCTCGAGGTCGTAATGACCTGAACCTGATTGTTGGTTACATCAGGGACGGCACCAATGGGGATATTGGATAAGGAATATAGGCCAAAGCCAATAATACCCGCAGTAAACAAGAGAACTATTAACTTGTGATGGATACTGTACTGGATAATACGTTCTAACATTATTCTTGGTTTATAAAAATGATAGACCAAATGTAGAAGGGGTATCTAAATGTATTCTAAGTACTTTCTTAAGATTCGCTTAAAAATGGAGCCCTTGAACCGAATGAAGAAATGTCCTGACCGTAAGCATTGGCCTTATTAATCCCAAAAAACACCTTTGATTGTACTTACCATTGCGATCCAAGGGGGGTATTTATCCTTTATCGGATGCAAACAGAAACCTTGCAGTTATCTGAAATATCCGTACGGATCGGCTTAAAACCGAATTATGAAGGTTGTACTTTGGCCCATTTCGCTTTCAACTTCGATACTTGCACCGATGGCATCGGCGGCCTTTTTTGCTATGGATAGACCTAGACCATTTCCCGGTATGCTTTTATGATCAAGGGCATCCGATCGGAAGAAGTGGTTAAAAACGTTGTCCAAATCCTCTTTTTTTATCCCGATACCCTCATCTACGACCTTGCAGATTAACACAGCATCGGATTCCGTAATGATAATTTGGAGTGTAGTGTCCTTTCTGGAATATTTAATGGCATTACCTATGATATTTTCCAAAATTAAGTTGGTATAGTATCCGGGCACTATTTGCTCTTGTGAAACTTCGTTGTGAAAAGCTATTGAGAGTCCCTTATCCGTTATGGCTTTTTTTTGCCGTGAGAGTATTTCATCGATCAACGTTGGTAGCGGAATCGAAGTTTCTTTTGATGCTTTCGAATCGTTATCCAACCTGGCCAATAACAAAAGTTGTTCCAGTGTGTCCGACATCCGGTCAATTTCGGTGAGGCTGAATTTTATCTTCCCCTCATATTCTTCCCGTTCCCTAGGCTTACGTATCAACACTTCCAATGTCCCCCTTAATGTGGAAAGGGGGGTTCGTAATTCGTGGGAAGCATCCGAAGTAAATTGTCGCTCCCGCTCAACTGTATTCTCAATACGTTGTAGTAATTGATTTATACCAGAGGATAAATCGTAAAGTTCATCCTTATTTTGAGGAAGAATTACCCGCTCATTCAAATTATTCTTGGTGATCCTATTGGTGGTTTGCGTGATAACCTTTACCGGTATTATACTTCTTCCCGCTATAAATCGTGAAATATAATATAAACCCGCCAAGAGAACCAGATAGGAAAAAAACAATACATTCCTTAAGTTCAACAATACCATATTTGAGGATTCCAAGGACATGGCCGCTAGAATAAAACCTTTGATCTTTCCGTTTTGCTCGATAGGGATTTGGACTTGTCGGATGGCCCTATTGTTTAGGGTTTCGTTAAAGTGGCCGCCAAACTTTTGCTCAGGATTGTAAGCGAGGACATCATTTTTCAGGTTAGGGGAATTGTCCATAAATTTCCCATTTTTATCCAATATTTGGATAAAAACAGGGTTTATCTGTACTTCCAAGTGCTCTCTTTCTGCCCACTCCTCCTTATTTTTTATCTTTATACTGTCTCCTACTATTGTTATTTCCTCAGTATGTTTTTCCGCTTCGAAAGTAAGGTCGTTATCCAGATTTTCGTATACGGTCCTCTGGACTACAAAATACACAACCGTAAATGTAACGGCCATGATTATGGCCGTGGCGATCATGTAATGGAGGGCAATTCTGTTTCTAAAACTCAAATTCATAGTTCTTTTGCCATATATCCTATCCCCCGGATTGTTTGAATATAATTCCCATCTCCCTCCATTTGCAACTTTTTACGCAAGGCATTGATATATACATCGATGACCCCGGTATTATATTCAAAATGGATGTCCCAAACACTTTCAATAATTCGAGTCCTGCTGCAGACCCTTCCCTTATTTCGAATTAAGTATTCGAGCAAGGCAAATTCTTTCTGGGTTAGGCTAACTTCTTCATCGTTTTTCAGAACCCGATGTGTACTTGTATTAAGGGTGATTTCCCCTAATTTAAAAATGGAATGTTCACCTGATTTCGGTCTTAGTTGGACTTTTATACGTTCTAAAAGCTCTTCAAAATGGAACGGTTTTTTTATATAGTCATTGGCCCCGGATTGCAATCCGAATATCGTTTCGTCCACGGTGTCCTTTGCTGTTAAAAAAATAACCGGGGTATCTTTAAACTCCTTCCTGAACTGCCGGCATATTTCAATACCGCTTATTCCAGGGACCATCCAATCCAATAGCAATAGGTCATAATCTCCGGATAGCGCCAAATTCAAACCTTTGTGACCGTCTTCTGCGATAGTGACCATATACGACTCTTCTTCCAAACCTTGTTTGAGAAAATTAAAAATGCCCGGTTCGTCTTCCACTATTAAAATATGCATGATACAAAAGTTACACTTTAAATTTAGAATTTACTTAGGACTTTCTTAAGATTTGCTTAAAAAGATAATTCCGGAATACTTGTTTGTTGAAGTTGAATCGACTGGGTATACTATGTATAGGTTATTGGGTTGTACACCTGATTTGGAAACTTAAGTATTCACTCGGTTTAGTGGAGCATAATCCACAATGTTATTTTATAAAATATTACCATAAACCAATAGTGGAAGTCCAAAATCGGCATGAGGATTTTCCGTTATCCCATTACGGTTGCAATGGTGAACGTATTTGATCATTAAATATGCCCGCCTACCTCCCTCTATAATTCCGCTATCATTTAACATTGACGGGCTGTTTCCGATACAGTAACATGCTAAACTTCATTGATCACCATCCAATGTTCTCGACTTTCTGTAAGCCTATAATTATTGGCAATTGAAAAACTTCCATCTTAAAAGCTTATAGCCGCTTGATTGTATTGAATGCTCGTCCTCGGAAAAATGGTAAATACTCTTCCTTAATCCTATAAAAGGGGTGTTACTAAAATACAACAATATTATTCCCTATTCCTTTCTTTTATTTGGACAAATATGCTCCAGATAACTATCTGGATTTTTAGAAAAATGTTCATAAAATGAAAGCTTTTATAACAAGTTATATCATAAGTAGCTCACAAATCGTCAACATGGGAATTCATAATCAGGAATTGCCTTATTCTCATTGCGGAGGAAAAATTTCGTTAGCGCCCCAGCCAGGTCATCAACTAAGAAAATCCCAAAAACTTTACATGCGGTATTTTTTTGTCCAAACTGTTTCTATTACTTATCAAAAACCATCAGTAGCGAAAGAACTCTTTCCAAGTATCCATTACAGATCATGACTAAGTGATTTGATTGTGAATCTTTTAAGATCCATCCGTATTTTGGTTGTGCAATCCTGCTTCCTTTGTACGAACTACGCCTGGTAATTTATCACATAGGGAGGTCTACTGTTCCTTGTAAACGAGATTGTTTAAATCTATTTCACCAATTTTTGAAGTTAACCTTACATCGGAATAGAGTTCCATAATAGGGTCCAATAAACGATAGGTGTATTTAGGGGCATAAATCGTGGGATTCCCGGGTTGAAACCCTTCAAAAACAACCTGTACCTTAATTACCATTTGTGGGTTCTTTGTTTTATCGTTTATCAACCCCTCGGCTGTGGATGGATCTATTTTAAATAGCACCTCTGCGTTAATATGTTCAACCTGTTGTGTTTTATTTAAGATTTGTTGCCCGTAAGCCGTTTTAGGATGAAACTCAAAAAAATAATTGTTTCCCGTACTACCATAATCCATGCCGTAACTAAACCGCCTTTTTGTGGGAAGTTGCACCCAAAATCCGTTATTATCAAAATCATACTGGCCTTTGAATTCCAAGGGTACCACAAACTGAAAATCCTCTGATCCTTTATTAAAAAATGTTCGGCTCCACTGCAGTATTTTATCCAGGTATTTTTCTACAAACGCCACATATTTTTCATTCTCGGTAAAATCATCGGAATTTTGACCACCCCATTTGGGCACAATGGCACTATTACCGGTCCCGGTCCAATCGTTCATAAAATACTCCTTTTTCAAGGCATCCGTACCCATTAAGAATGCAAAATCCAACAGGATTTTTTGAGCTTGATTTGATTTAACCTCTTCCTCTACCAAGGGTTTACTTATGGGCGTAAGTGCTGTTCTATCCATTACCTCAAAATGGTCCTTTAGCGTATGTATTCGCACCAATTGCATAAATGCGGCATAACCCAATTGCATTTTTTTCCTTTTTTCATTGGCCTCGGGAGTCATCTCGGGCCTTTTGGGATTGCTGGGCATGGAATAAAAATCACAAGACCCAAATCGTGGTAACCCCTCGTATTTTTGAATGTAAATATCATGAAAGGCTGGATCTGGCGATTTATATACCAGGTAATCCGCTTCATTGTAGGTGGCTATGGTTTCCTGTACAGAAGTATGTTGCCCGGATTTAACTTCATTACCTATAATCGTACCCGTCTCTTCTACATCCCCTTCCATCTCCGGATTCTTGTTTCCTTTGAATATATCATCTACTTCGTCACTGGCTTTGTCAAGAAGTTTTTCTTCAGCTTGTTGTTTTAGCTTTTTAAAAAACTGCCCCCTGATCGGTTGGGAAAACCCCAACAACAAAACACCGGTTATTGCCCATACCATACTTTTGGTCCAAATAAATCCCATTTCTTAATTTTTAAACGTTACGGTTCTTATATCCACTTCGCCCAACTTATCGCCAAGTGCAATGTCTTTGTACAATTCAACGGTAGTGCTTTCCAACTCAAATTCCCATAAGATCTGCGTTGACGCACTTACTTTTGGGGTAACCCTCACTTTAAATACTACAAAGACCGGTGAACGGTTCATTAAGTTGTAGGTCTTGGCCCTATTGGCATCCATGGGCAAAAAAATCTTCTTATAAGCGTTTTTTAATTTTTTTTCATTCTCCGTGTAGGCCAAAAAGTTCGAATCATGAAGCATATAATTACCTCCAATTTTGAGAATATTACCAATCCAATACCCTTTGTTTTTAAAGTCGTACTTATCGGCTACCGTAGCCTTGGTTACCAAATAGGCAACTTCACTACCATTCTTATAAAAGGTCTTGCTCCATTCCTTGAGCGTTCCATAATGGTTTTTTATGAAGGTAGTATAGCTGCGATTTTGCGCAAACGCATTATTTCTTGTACCTCCCCAATACGAAACATGTATTCGCTCCCCTGACGGATTATAAAAATTACAGGGTGATTTTTCTTCGGAATCACAAAAATATTCGTGGAGTTTTTCATCCGATAAGGTTTCCCTCCCAAGGGTCAATAAAAGATTCTGGGCAAATTCAGAATTCTTTTTGCTAAGGTCACCTGTCATATTTTGATGTTCGGTCAGTTTCGACCGATCCATATCCTTAAAAGTATCCTCTAAAAATTTCAACTCTAAAAGGGCTTTATAGGCCTTATTGGTAAACAAGGTATTTGTACCCCTTTGAAAGTGGAGTTCACCATATCTTGGCAAGCCGTTATATGCCTGTATTACAACATCCCTGAAGTCTTTGGATGGTGCCTTGAACCTTAAAACATTTTGATCTTCAAGGCTCGGTTCTTCCCTTTTGACCAATGTTCCGGTTTGTGTTGTTTTGGTAGCGGTTCCTGTTTTTACATTATCATTTACGGTAGTTTCCGTTTCTCCGTTTAAAAATTGGTCCGATTTTTCACTGGCAACCCCCACCACCTTGTCCTCAACATTCTTTTTTAATTTTTTAAAAAATTGGGCGTTAACGGAGTTTGGGATTAAGAAACCCATTATGGCAAAAAGTAGAATGAGACCTGCTTTTGTGTTTTTGATTTTCATCGCTTTTCTATTATCTGGTTTTGGATACCATGGTATTGATGTCGATTTCGGCTACCCTATTCGTGAGTCCATCATCGGAATAAATTTCAATAATGGGACTGTTTAGGCTAAATGTGCTTTTAAGCTGGTCGGCCCTATAGTTTTCAAGTCCGTTCACATATGCGGTCACCTCAAAAACCAAGAACATTTGCCGATAGTTTTCCGAAAAGGTCTCCGCTTTTTCAGGGGACATTTTCAACAGGATGGATGAACCGTTGGGATGCACCAATTTTCTTTCCGACGAATTACTGGGCTGAAGACCGAACCACCTCAACAAAAAGCCTTGATTATGAAATTGATGGGTATGCAACCAATAGCCACCTTCCTTAAAATCATAGGTACCCAAATTCGTTTTGGCCACGTAATATCCGGTAATTTTATTATCGGGATACAAGGTTTTTGACCATTTTTCAGCCAAGGGAAAATCATTTTTCACAAACGAGGTGTACGCCCTCAACTTTTGAAACTCCGAAGCCCCCCTTCCTCCCCAAGGCCTTATGTTTCGCGGTTCATTGTAATACCCCTGCTGTGGAAACACCTTGATACAATCCTCTTCTTTGGAGTTGCAAAAAAACGTAATGGCCCGATCCGTTGTGCAAAGGGCATTCGCCAGGGTGAGCACATGCTGCTGTGCGGTATAGGATTTCAGTTCCTTGTCGTACATGTTTTGAGTGCGCTCGGTGAAATAATCTTTATCCATTGCCGCAAACATATCTTCTTTGAACCGAATTTTTAAAAGCTCGGTAAAGGCATGTCTACTGGCATTGTTGTGGCTGAATCGCTTATCCATTTCAAAGTAGGACGCTTCATTGGCTTTTACATAGCTGCCATCCGATTTTAAAAAATACCCATCTTGGAATCCAAAACGTAACTTACCCTTGTGGGTCTGTAGTGATAGGTCTATAAAGTTTGAAGAAGGCGCATCAAAAACTTTTTCTTTTCCTTGACCCCAAATCGTAAAATGGAACACAAGTGTAATTATAATAAATAGGAACTGTTTCATAATTTAATTGGTTAGGTCCGCCAAGGACAAGGTCTTAAAATGTTGTTTTAGCGCTTCGTCCGTATAAATTTCCAAATCGGCACTTTCGTGCGCATAATTGAATTCTATGACCGCAGAGGCCGAATCCATGGGCTTATTCGACCGTTTTACCTTTATTTTTTTTACTACATACAAGCGTCTTATGCCCTCTTTTTGAAATCGTTCTGCCGTTGGTTCATCCAGCTGAAGCAAAAATTCAATGGTCTTGCTCCTATCTACGGAGTTTTGAAGCGCAACCTCGAACGGTTTCACGGGTTTGAACACCACTTGATTTAAGATACCCTGCTTCATGGTAAAAATATTGTTGAGTGCTAAAGAATGATATACGGTATATCCTTTTTTATCAAAATCATAATTATTGCCAATGTTCAGTATAGAAACGTGGTATGCGACCAATTCATCACCCTCCATTATATTTTCACTCCAATCCAAAAGTGGATCTAAAAAGTGGTCCACAAATGATCGGTAGTTACGAAGCCGTTCAAATTCGTTCTTGCCTTGGTTGGCATTTTTGCATTCTTCGGCCAAACATAAATTGGGGGCGAACTTATGCAACAAAAACCGTTGCAGAAAAGCGGAATTTGCTTCTTTTTCAGACATATTCGAGGTCAATGTGGTTAAACGTTCCCTATCCAAATCTCCCATAAACGGCCGTAAATACTTTAAGCCGACCAATAGGGAGAAATTGATTTTGCCCGAAGTAACATTCCTATTTTTTTCAATAGTTTCAGGATTTCCGCTGCCACGGACCGTTCTAACGGACCGCATTCCCTGTCTTTGTCCGGCAACTTGCCCCTGATACCTATTCGGAACCCCAAAACGGGGCAAGCCCTGATGTGTTTGTAATGTAATGGAAACATACGCATCAGAAGGTACTTGGTAAACCAGCGTTTCTTTATCACCTACGGCCTGTGCATAACTATGGAACACTCCCCAAAAACAAAAAACAATACATAAACCCAATCTTACCATAAACCTATTTTTTAGTCATTAATCCCAGGTAATGGTACCATCCAATATCAAAATGGCATCATCTTCGGTATTGATTACCGTTGTATTTTGAAAAGTGACTTCTTTGGTTTCGAAATCGATTCCAAATCCATCGCCACAGGCAGTAAAAAAGTTTTGGTTGGGTGAAGCACAGGCATGCCGGAACTCATCCCCATTTTTTACGATCACCATGGAAATACTTTTATCAATATCGGACGACCCCCCTGTTGAAAAATCCGCCCCCACGATTACAAATCCATTTTGGTCGTCATCATAAACAAGTTCGTCATCGACCACGGAAATATTCTCCGACAAGAGTATCACAGATTTATCGGTTCCTGTCAAGGTTGCATTGGCGATTTCAATGTTTCCGATCGTCAACGATGTTCCGAGTTCCGATGTTTCCTCACCAGACAATGTTATGGTGCCCTGTACCTCATTGGAAAAGTCATCATCAGCCCCATTTCCGTTGTTGTCACTACAACTTAAAATCATTAATAAGATCGCACAGTATGGTAAGATTCCGGTTTTGTAGTTCATAGTAATCAATGGTTAGTGTCTTTCTTTAACCCTAAACTATGGATTCCGATGCCCTAATACCATAGCCAATTATTTTACGCACACTTTTGATAGTTTAGCGTAGCTGTTCCTTAAATAAGCGTAATGCATGGAAAAACAGTGGATTACTTAACCAAAAATTTTAAATTTGAGTTTTACCAACCAAAACAACGCCATTGAACATCAAAAAAACCATTGTTCTTTTCCTGATTTTCTGTGCTCCAATACTGGGTTTTGCACAGGAAAAATCAATCGATTCCCTTAAAAATGAACTGGGAAAACATACTGAAAATGATACGTTGAGGGCTGCATTGCTTATAAAATTGGCGGAAAATATGACGTATTCCAGCCCTAATGAAGCTTTCCGGTATATAGAAGAAGCCATCACTATTTCATCAAAAGAAAAATGGATTGAAGGGAAAGCTATGTCCTACCGACAAAAAGGCAATCTTTTTTATGTTTTGGCAGATAACCTAAAGGCATTGGACATGTACCAAAAGGCATTGGTACTCAGTCAAATGACTTCAAACAAACAACTTGAATCGGGCCTTTTGGGCAATTTAGGGAACATTCATGCCGATTTAAAGGAATATGACCAGGCCTTGAATAATTACCGTGCCTACTTGGCAACAGCGCAAACTTTGGGCAGTAGGGCAGATGAAATCAAAGCCCTTTCCAATATTGCCATCATTTACAACGACACCGGAAAATTTGATGAGGGTGTTTCCTTCCTCGAGAAGGCCCTGGCCCTGGCCAAGCTTGAAGGGAACGATTTATTCATAGCTGCCATTACCAACAATCTTGCCTTGGCCTATAAAAATTCAGGCCAGCAAGAAAAAGCTCTTAGGTTCTATAAGGAAGCGGTTGATTTAGCCCAAGGGATAGACAACAAATATATTGAGGCGTCGGCCTTGAACAGTATCGGAAAAATAAATGTCCTGTTGAAAAAATTCAGCGTTGCCGAAAAAAATGCGAACAAGGCGCTTTCCCTTTCAAAAGAAATCGGGGCAATCGAATGGGAATCCGATTCATGGCAAGTACTTAGTCAAGTATATGAGCACTATGGTAAAAACGCCGAAGCCCTAAAGGCCTATAAAGAACATGTACAATTAAAGGACAGTGTGCTGAGTGAGGAAAAGAAATCTGAATTGACCCGAAAGGAAATGCAATTTCAGATGGAAAGACAGGAAGCCATGGCCCTTGAGGAAATAAAACGGCAACAATTTGTCAAAAATGGCTATTTGGTCGGGGCCATTTTTTTGGCGTTGATTTCCATCATCGCATATGTTCTTTATAAACGCAGACGGGATGCCATGGAAGAAAGGAAAGTCGCTGAATTCAACGCCAAAGTTGCCGAGACAGAGCTAAAGGCCCTGCGTTCCCAAATGAATCCCCATTTTATTTTCAATTCGCTCAATGCCATCAGCGATTTTATATCAAGAAACGATATGGAACAAGCAGATGACTATCTCGTGAAGTTTGCAAAACTAACACGTTCCATTCTAGAGAATTCGGAAAAAAAATGGATTACCTTGGAAGAGGACCTTGAATTGATGGAACTTTATATGCAGATTGAAACCCTTCGATTGGTAAATAAATTAACGTATAGGATAGCGGTAAGCGAATCCATTGACCCTGATAATACCCTGATACCGCCCCTCATGCTGCAGCCTTTCATTGAAAATAGCATTTGGCATGGCATAGCCCCTAAAAACTCCAATGGCAAAATCGACATTATCATTCAAAAAAAGGGAAACATGCTATTGTGCGTGGTAGAAGATAATGGAATCGGTCGACCTAAAACATCGCCCAATGGAATAAAGAAAAACCCATTGGGTCTCAAAATCACGGCCAACCGTATCGAAATCATCAATAAAATCAAAAACACCGATGGCTCCATTAAATTACTTGATAAAAAGGAAGGGGTACGTGTTGAAGTGTTAATACCCCTGGAAATTAAATTCTAACCACCATATGCTCAAAGCCATACTTATAGATGACGAACAGCACTGTATCAATCGATTGGAAGGATTGTTACGTAAAAACGCACCGGATATTGAAATCGTTGCACGTTGCAAGACCATAGAAGGGGCCAAAAGTGAAATATCCTTACAATCCCCCGACATTTTATTCTTGGATGTACAACTTGGAAGGGATACGGGGTTTGATCTGTTATCCCAAATCAATTATACTGATATTGAGGTGATATTCACTACTTCCTATGATAAATATGCATTAAAGGCCATTAAATTCTCCGCCTTGGATTTCCTATTGAAACCTATTGACCGATCGGATCTATCCCATGCCATCCAAAAATTGAAACGTTACAGAAACCTAAGGGATACATCTAAAAAAATAGAGGTATTATTATCCAATATCAAAGAAAACAATACGTCATCGGAAAGAATCGCCATTCCCACATTGGAAGGATATACCATGGTAGATACCAGGGATATTATCAGGTTTCAATCCGATGCCAATTATTCCCATATCCATTTAAAGTCCAATAACAAGATCACGGCCTCAAAGACCATAAAATATTTTGAGGAAATTTTAGCGCACCGAAACTTTTTCAGGGTACACAAATCCCATCTTGTAAATTTATCTTATGTGGAAACTTATGTCAAAGGCAAAGGAGGCTACATCACATTGAATGACGGAACAAAAATCGAAGTGGCCGTACGACGGAAAGAAGAACTGATCAAGAAATTGATCTCTAAAACTTAGTAAGACCGTACTTTCCGGTTTCGATCGTTGCTTATACGTTCCCAATAATACGGATAAAATTAAAATGGAATCCCCCATGGGGTCGGGCACCCAATCGCTTGTAGCATAGCCCTTGTCCCATGAAGCATTCCATTCTTACATCCCTCTAGCCTACAGTTCCTTATTGGGCTTATTGCCCAGTACAAAATGCAGCTCACCTCCCTGTACTATATCCTCATGGGTTATTGTAAGTTTGTCATAGGGTTTACCGTTCAGGGTAATGGATTGGATGTAGCAATTTTCTTTGGACTGGTTTTCCGTACTTATTACGAACTGTTTTCCTCCTTCCAAATTAATGGTAGCTGCTTCAACGAATGGTGAAGTAATGCTATATACCCCTTTTGCTGGGTTTATTGGGTATATACCCATTGAAGACAATACCAACCAAGCCGACATTTGTCCGCAATCCTCATTGCCACAATACCCATCGGGTTTGGTGCTATATTGTGTTTCAATGATCTTACGCACCATTTCTTGGGTTTTCCATGGCTTCCCTATGTTATTGTATAAAAAGGCCACATGATGGCTTGGTTCGTTCCCATGTGCATATTGCCCGATCATCCCTGTACTGAAAATCGGCAACTTATCGTTCGCTTCCGGATAATACGTAAACATGGAGTCTAACTTTACAGCAAACTCTTCCTTACCTACCGCTTGTTCCAAACCATCGATATCGTGAGGTACAAACCAGAAATACTGCCAAGCATTACTTTCGCAAAACTCCTTGGTGTATTCTTTTGGTGAAAACGGACTGATGAATTTCCCTTTTTCATCCTTAGGCCGGAAAAAAGAAGATTCGGGATCGTATAGATTTTTCCAATTATCGGCTCTTTCGGTAAAGGTCACAGCGATTTCATCCTTTCCCAAATCCTTGGCCAATTGGGCGATACACCAATCGTTGTATGCGTATTCCAAAGTTTTGGAAACCGACCAGTTTTCATGATGCTCCCCTGTTGGCACATACCCTAATCGCTTATACAGATCTATTTGCCTGCCATCTTCATTGGCGGAGGCTACACAAGCTTCCAATGCCTTTTCCGCATCCATGGGAATGCCCTTGAAATACGCATCTACGATTACGGGGACCGCATGGTAACCTATCATCATATTGGTTTCATTACCTGCCAAAGACCACACGGGCAACAAACCGGTTTCGTCGTAATGCGATAAAAAGGACTTTATCATATCCTCGGTTTCCTTAGGGGCTAAAAGGGTATATAAAGGATGTGTTGCCCTAAAGGTATCCCACAATGAAAAAGTATCGTACTTGTTATAGCCTTCCGCTATGTGGTTTTTGCCATCGGCTCCTTTGTAAGCCCCATCGATATCACTATGTAACGAGGGCGTCAAGAATACATGGTATAAATTGGTGTAGAACAATTCTTTTTGGGCTTCGGTGCCTTCAATAGTGATTTTGGACAGGAATTTCTCCCAAACCCCATCGATTTCCTTAACCGTTTTTTCAAAATCCCAATGTGGCAATTCCGCTTCCAAATTTTTCCTGGCCCCGTCTATACTTGCTGATGACAAGGCTACCTTAACCTTGATTTTTTCGCCATCGCCGGTTTTGTAATTCGCCACGATCTTGGTAAACTGACCGCTAACCGATTGCCCTTGGATTTCTTTTGAATCTTTGAACAATTGCCCACTGTCAAAAGGTTTTGAAAATTGCATCACAAAATAGACGCGCTGGTCGTTGGCCCATCCTTTTGATTTTCTATACCCCGAAATGGTTTGGTTATCTTCAATCGTGATTTTGGTATCCATGGGCTTGTCCCAATTTAAACTATAACCTAAATCGAGAATGATTTGACTTTTATCGTCCTTCGGAAAGGTGTATTGATGAAACCCCACACGAGAAGTCGTGGTCAATTCGGCTTTTATACCCGAACTTAAAAGATCTACCGCATAGTATCCCGGACCGGCTTCCTCCCTATCATGGGAGAATTTGGAGTACGGCCTGTACGCTCCTTCTGGGGTCAAACTTTCATTGAACCTGCTGTTTAAGGGCATGACCAATAAATCGTACATATCCCCTGCCCCGGTTCCCGAAAGGTGGGTATGGCTAAAACCTGCGATGGTAGAATCCGGATAAAAATAACCTGCAATCCTGTCCCAGCCCGGTAAACCGTTGTCCGGACTCAACTGTACCATTCCAAAAGGGGCCACAGCCCCAGGATAGGTGTTTCCCGGACCATCCGTTCCTGTAAAGGTGTTTACATAACTGGTCAATTTTTCCGCCGAAACTTCTTTTTCCTTTACCGTTTCCTGCTTACATGAAAGAACTCCTAACCCTATTAATATAAAAAAATAACCGTGATACTTCATTTTCTATTTTGGATTTAATCGGTTGATTTCAAATGATCCAACCAATCGTTTATCAATTATTCATTTCTCAATTCGTTTACCTTATCGTGCGCGTTATTGGCAATATGCCTATCATAATCCTGGGTATATAACGTGGCTATGCTACTATATTCCCCTGCCAGTTTATTGTAGTTTGCCCAAGCCTTATCATACGCTTTGATCCACTTTTTAACTTCTTTACCATTACCATTGGCTTCGGCATGTTGCATATAAACAAGGGTTCTATAAATGGTGTACAATCTTAAGCCGTACTCAGCCGATCCGATGGCATGGTTTTTCGTAGCCTCATTTTGCCAATCAATCGATTTGGCCAACTTGACTATTTCTTTCCATTTGGCTACGGATTCGTCTTTTTGCTCCAGGTTCCTTTTTTGTTGTAATTCCCCTTTTACCACCATTGGCCAGGCAATGCCTTGATCTCGTGTCCACCAAGGGTTCATATCCCTGAACGTACTGTTCCTTCCCCTTACCACTGCTTCGGCAGAAAGCAAAGCCAATTTTCTGAATTTAGCGATATCATCTCCCTTTAGATGTAACCGTTCAGTTGCATACCTGTTGAAAACAAACTCCTCACTTTTATCGGTATGTAAAGCCCATTGTGCCATTACCCAAGAATTCAAATCGCACCACATTTCATCTTTGATGTAAGGACCATTCCATCCTCCGCCCCTCGACCATGTCCAGACACCGGCATATAATCCAGGTTTTGTTTCAACAAACTCCTCAATACTATTGATTTGCCCTTCGGGCATTCTTGCATGCTCTTCAAAACCTTCGATAACACCATTGGCGATATAGTTGGGGTAGGCCCCTTTTCCTTCGTATTCGCGAGCGGATTGTACTTCTATGATTTGGGGATGGCGCCCTTGACCGATTACCTTACTGAAGGCATTGGATCTATGAAAATCACCTTCACAGTGCTTAACACTGATAATCAAATTTTTATGGGGAGCTATGGCATCACTTACTTTTAGGTAATCTTCCAAATTCACATCGAACGCACCCCAAGTCCTAAAGATCAACTGCTTGTCCCTTTTTTCACAAATTTCTTCCTTAAGGAGCTGCATTAATGGAATGATCGTTTTTTCAGGGCTTTTTTTATTAGCTATAGCGCCTAAATGGTAGGGGGCATCATGCAAATACGTTTCACCGATACGCACTACCAAGCCGTCCAAATCCGGAAATTGATCGAACATTTCATTGATTTGGGCCCGTATCAACTTTTCGGTCAAAGGGTCATTAGGATTCCCAAAGGTTTCCTCGATACCGTATTTTGCTATTAATCGCTTCGGAAACAAAACCAAATCGGACATCGCAAAAATCTTCATATCCTGTGCTCTACAGGCCTTATGCATTTGTTTTATCTGTTTCGCCTTTGCGTCTACCCATTTCCGATCTTCCGAACCTTTGGGTAAAATATCGGGATCTACCGATTCCCAATCAATTGCCAAGGCAGGGGATTCGAAAAGGAAATAAACCTTCCCGTTGTAGCCCATTTCCTTGATTACTTTTGGGTCGTTATAAACGGACTGATATGGGGCCTCTCCCGGATTATGGTGCACCATATCCAAGACCAAAGGCCCAAAATCCATATTTTGGGTCTGACCATAAACATGCTCACCCACAAAAGCCATACATATTAAAATTAACAGTGCCGCACATTTCCCTATTCCCTGTCTACTCATTTTTATTCTCTTAATATTGATAATTAAAAACCTGTAATTTCTGAATTAATGGACTGTAGTTCTTCCCCTTGTAAACCATACCACGCATTTATCACCCTTGGGTTATCGCTAGGTCTGTATTTTATGGTTATGGGATGCCAACCTTTTTTCAAGGCTACCTTTCCATACCGTTTTCTTGGACCGTGCCATCCACTATTATCCACTACCAACGTATCACCGATAAATAAATGATCACCACCATCCGATCGGGTTTCAAACTCATAAATTCCATCCTCCTCGGCATGGAAATACCCGGAAAATACCATATTGAACTTTTTACCTTCCTTATAGTCGGCCAGATCGACACTATCGACCTTTTGCCAAGCCTGACCCTTATTTAATTTCAAGTCGGCCACCTTCTTGTATTTCCCTTTAAGGATAAATCTTTTCAATCCCTTTTCTGTTGGCATTACCCCGACAGGATCCAAATACGATTTTTGGATCACTTTCGTTTTCTTGATGTCGTTATAAATATCCCCTTTATAGGCCCTCGCTTTGATTTCAACGGTATCGGATACCGCGAATGGCCCCGAATATCGCAATGATCCTTTTGTGGGTACAGACCCGTCAGTGCTGTAAAAAATCTCCACGCCTTCCAACGGATAGGCAAGATCCAATTTAACCTTGATACTATCTACAAGCGCCAAGTCCTTATCCAGTCCCTTAACAATAGGGATGTAATAATAAACCCCAAGTTCCTCCAATCTGGGGTACTGTTTTTCAACCCTGGTGTTGAACGCGTCAAAATCCTTGTTTATCTTTTGCGCCCAGGCATTTTCCGCCACTGCGATCATTCTGGGAAAAGCTTGGTATTGCAACCGCTTAAAACTGGGTATCCATTCGGACCAAAGGTTGGCCTGTATGCCCAGGACATTGGCTTCCTCCTTTGCTGTAAAACTTTTTGGCACGGGCTCATAGTTATAGATTTTCTCCAACGGATTCCCATCGTTCAAATAATCGAAATAATAGGCATCCGTAGTTGTAAGGACCACATCATTGCCTTGCTCCGCAGCTTTTTTGGGAGCCTCTGGGCGCCAACCCCTCCACCACATTATGGTAGCGTCTTTGGTAAGGCCACCTTCTACGATTTCATCCCATCCCATAAGTTTTTTCCCTTTGGAATGTAAAAACCGTTCAATATCCCTATTGAAATGCGATTGTAATTCGTGCTCGTCCTTCAATCCATTATCGTTGATGGCCTTTTGGCATAACGGACATTTTTCCCAAGATTTGATGTTGACCTCATCACCCCCAATATGCACATACTCCGCTGGGAAAATATCCACCACTTCGGTCAAGATATCCTTCATGAATTCATAGGTGGATTCTTTACCCAAACAAGCCGGGTAGGTAAAAACCGTGTCCCATCCCGATTTTCCATCGCACGACAGGAAAGGATAGTTATCTATGGCCGATTTAAAATGACCTGGCATATCTATTTCCGGTATTATGGTAATGCATCTATCATCGGCATAAGCCACAATATCCTTTAATTCTTCTTGGGTAAAAAATCCGCCATACTTGCGTTCCCCATCCACTTCCTTGAATTTTGCCGGATCAATGGTGTACAGATCGTTTTCCACTGCCCTGGTATTGCAAATCGTATCCTGATTGTTGGGAATTCTCCATGCCCCTTTTTCGGTCAATAGGGGATACTTTTTTATCTCCATACGCCATCCTTGATCATCGGTAAGGTGCATATGGTAGGTGTTCATTTTATAAAGCGCCAAATAATCCAAGAATTGCTTCACTTCATCCACATCAAAGAAATGGCGGCTAAAATCGGTATGCATTCCGCGCCATTCAAACCTAGGTTCGTCCTGTATGTCGACACTGGGAACATACCAATCCGTATCAACTACCCCATTTTGCTCAATTTCCTTCGGCAAGAGTTGCCTTATGGTTTGTACCGCATTGAAGAAACCCGATGCTTCAGTGGCTTCAATAGTGATTTTATCCGGATTCACATGTAAACCATATCCGCCATTCTTAAAACCTTCCTTGGTAATGAAAACGATTCCTTTTTCCAGGATTCCCGAACTTTTTTCCAGTGTAAAACCAGCTGCTTTCCCTAACAGCCCGTTGAGAAAACCTACGGCCTTATCCGAAATACCGTCCGATTGTGCCAATGGTGTTTTCGCACTTATTTCAAAGGAACCCTCTCCTAAGGTAAAATTCAAGGGTTTGGGAATAATGGCAATGTCATCTTCCGTAAAACCCGGGTTTGGGGTGTTACAGGAAATTATAAGGATCGTTACCCATAGGGGCAGTAACCTTTGCGCCATTCTTACTGTTGAAGTGATTGATTTTTTCATTTGCTCTAGTTATCGCTGTATATTAAGTTTTAAGTTTTTTTCCACGGTAGCATCAAAAGCCTCCTTCATGGCTTGCGGTATGTCTGCCTTGGCATGCCATTCTTCACTACCGTAAACCCCCGCCTTTGCATAATCAAAAGGCTTGAAATGAATTTTCCTTATAGCCGATTTCGATGTAAATCGAAAATCAAAGCCAGCAGTATCCACGAACTTCGGATCCGTTATTTTACTGTTACGGTCGAATCCCAGGTTCTTCCACGCTGTGTAATCCTTTCCATTAAAATCGTACTGATTTCCAGATACATTCCAATAGATATTCTTGTCCAAATGGGCATTTACTTCATCCCATGCGCCTTTGGCGACCATGCCTTCCTTGAATATAACAATGTTATTCGTAAAAGTGAACGACTTATGTTCTTCGGCTACCGTGCATTGCATTTGATATTTATGGGCAAAGGCCAATATATTGTTTTCCACCACATTATCCTTTCCATAATTTTGCTGAAATCCACCGGTTTTGGTATTGTAAACCAAATTATCCTTGAAAGTGACACCGGTAGTGCCCTCATCCGCATAGAGTCCCCATCCTCCATAAGAATACGCATGGATATGGTGTACCCTGTTGTTCGTTACGGTAGTGCCTTCGGATGGACCCAGGGTGTATATACCGGCCATATCACTCAATAAATTCCATCCAATATGGTGCAGATGATTATAGGCAATGGTATTCCTCTTGGCCAAACTGGGTTTATAGCCCCAAACCCAACCTACGGAAATACCCGTATAGTAAAAATCAGCGATATCATTATGGGTTATTTCATTGTCGGAACTATGCCCTACCCATACCCCTACGGCCGGCGGAAATTCCTGTCCGCCATGTAGTATGATATTATTGTCTACCGTTATGTGGTGGGTATGGTATTTACCTTCCAAGGCTTTGAAAGACCCCAAATAAACACCTCCCCCCCCAAGATCATGTAGGTAATTGTGTCGTACTTTGCTAGAATGGGTCCCCTCTCCCAACCAAATGGCATGCTGACCGATATTGGCCACCTCACAATCGGTTATTGCAATATGGTGGGCCCCTTCCGTATAAATGGCAGCATTGATACTCGCTGCGGCCTGCGTAGGCTCGTAACCGGTCAAAGGAATCCCATAATGACAATGCATGAACCTGAGTCCTTTTATTTTGATATGGGCAACGAAGCTTTCCGATTCCACATCCCCGACCATACGTACCAAATTCTCCAATACCGGGGCTATAAAGGTGGTATTTTCCAAAGTTTCCCCTTTTAAGGGGATGTAAGAGAGCACCCCTTCCTTACTTAAAAACCACTCTCCGGGAGCATCAAGGGCCGCCTTGTAATTTTCAAAAACCACCCTTTTTCCCTTTTTAAGTTCATTCCACGGTTTCATTCCCCTACCGGAAGAGACCACTTTAAAGCTGTCTATATCGATATCGGAAATATGCCTTAGCGTATAATCCCATTTATGGTATGCCTTAAAGCGAATAAAAGGCATATCCGCTACGGTAACTTTTTTTAAAGGCTCAAAGCTTTCCGCTGTGAAAAACAGTTCTTGCTGCGCCTTTGCAGGATAGGGACTGCCCTTTACCCAAGTGGTTTGGGTAACGGTGTCCAATTTCAGGAACCCTTTATTGGGGGTTCGCGCCAGGGTCGCCCGCTTACCATTGACATACAATTGATCGAAACGCCATTTGTAATAACCGGCTTCGGGAATCTTTGCTTGCCAAACCCCGTTCCCCAAAACTTTGAATCCCGTGATCTTTTTACCGCCACTAAATAGGGGACTGGCACCTTCTGCCGCCGTATAGGTTATGGGATGTTCCTGTGTCCCACTATCCTCCGGGCCAAGTTCAAAAGGTTCCTTCATCACATAATAACCATCCTGTACAACTACGGTATAGGATTGGGGTTGCCCCATTGCCGCCTTGTGGGCCCTAATGGCATCCCTGGCGGCATTCAAGGTCGCAAACGGATGCGTTTCGGTTCCCGGATTACCATCGGCCCCTAAGGGGGAAACGTAGAACCTTACCTGGGCATTAAGGAAATTGGAAATTAAAATGAATAAAATTAGAAACCTAAATCCCATTCTTGGTAGCTTATTATCTGGTTTCCATCTTATAAATGGTATCTATACGGTCTGCATCCAATGCACCGGTATATAGAAAAAGTCCTTCTTTTACTTGCTTGAACCTGATTTTGGTCCCCCCATCGAAACTGGTCACCGATTTAACCTTCTCCTTGAGCTCGGGAATAAAAACATAGGGTTCGGTAGGGGCATCCAGCACGTGCACATACAAGGTCTTGTCCTTTTTGGTAATGGTACCCCATTCCTGTGAGTTGATGACCCCTCCTCTGGTGCCATAGATACTTTCACCATAAGTACCGGTCCATTCCCCGATTTCACTTAAGGTATCAACAAATTCCGGTTGTATTTTACCGTTTGGCATGGGACCTACGTTTAACAGTAAGTTACCGTTTTTACCCGCCGCATTGACCAGAAAGTGGATCAATTTTTTCGTGCTCTTGAACTTTTTGTCATAGATGCTATACCCCCATTTCCCGGCCATGGTAGCACAGGACTCCAAGGGCAATTGGCTAACCTGTACCCCATCACTGTAACCGCCGTGGTTTTCCCCTGGCAGATCACGTTCAAAGGTCTGTACATCTTCCCCGGCAATGGGTTGTATATGGTGGTTGTTGGCGATAAGGGTATTCGGACTCAGCTCATGGATCAAACTATAGATTTCATTATACTTCCAATCCGCTTGTTTTTGGTCCCAATGGCCATCAAACCAAATAAGACCTATCTCCCCATAATTGGTCAACAATTCCGTCAATTGGGCCTTCATGAAATCTATGTATTCGTTCCAAGCTTCAGCATCGCCTTTTTTACCCTTTTTATAATCATCACGTTTCCAATCCAACAAGGAATAATAGAAATTCAGCTTGATACCTTCCTTTTTACAGGCCTCTGCCAATGCTTTTAACGGGTCTTTTCCGTAAGGCGAAGCATCCACAATGTTAAAATCGCTCGCATCGGTATCGAACATACTAAAGCTATCATGGTGTCTAGTGGTAATCGTAATATATTTCATTCCGGCGGCCTTGGCCAACTTTACCCACTCTTCGGGATCATAATCCTGCGGATTGAAAAAATCAGCCAAACGCTCATAGTTATCCGCTTGGATCTTTTTAAGGAACATGACCCATTCCCCATCTGCCAAAACGCTGTACACGCCCCAGTGGATGAACATCCCGAACTTCATGTCCTGAAATTCCTTTCGGGCCTGTAAATTACCTTCGGTGGGGGTATAATCCGGCATTGGGAAATCATAGTGTTTTTGCGCACTTACACCTGTAACAAAGGCACTTAGTAGTAGTATTGAAAATATCTTCTTCATCTTCTTATAGTTAATTTGATTTTTGATCATTCCTTAATTTATTTTTTATTAAACCTTATGTTAGCCATCCTTCCATAGCGTGGGACAACCCTTTAAAATGCCTTAGCCTTTCCTAATCGATTATTTCCTTGGTCGTACGTAATAAATCCGTCACCGCTTCCGGATCTGCTTTACGATTGGAAATTGTATTGGCATCACCATACCAATAGACCCCCACACCATATTCCATATCACATTTTGTCCAACTCCAAATTTCCATATCCAATTGAAGGGAGCTACCAAAAGGCATGCCATCCAAAGAACGCGTACGGGTTTCCGTGCTGTATTTTTGGGTATTTCGGGTACCAAACTCAGCTTCGGTTTTCCTATGGTTCTTATTGTAAACATTGGAATTGGGTTGCGCATGGAATGGATGCTCATAGAAATCGTTGCTCATTCCTCCCCAAGAATACCCATAGTAGTCTTCTGTTCCCGTTCCAAAAATGGATGGGAAATCTTCCCCATCGACCCAAATTTTTTCATCGCCTTCTCCCCACCATCTTTTTACAGGATTCCAAATGGTCAATGCATCCCCAACGTAAACACCCCTTCCTTTTAGTGTAACATAATTCCAATCGGAAAACGGTCTTGTGGATACAGGATATTCCCCTCTCCATGCCGCATTAAAGTACATACTACGATCGTCCCAGTCATAATCCCCTACTACTGCTTTTAGCTTTACCTCCACAGGTTGGGTGCCGAGGTTGAGAATGGAAATTTTTCCCGCCTTTTGATAGGGCATTACCCATCTGCTAGACATGGTACCATCGTTAGCAACTGTTCTATACCATCCTTGAAACGGATTTAATCCTATACCACTACCAAAAAAATCCCCAATTGGGCACCAAACGGTTTCTTTCCCATCAAACTCCATTTTCAATACCACAGAACGTGTAACGGTAGAGTCTTTATAACTCCCTAACTTTAATGCTAAATCCCTTATTGCTTTTGTACCTTCAGGCAGCTTTAGCAATTTTTCCTCTCCCTGTTTTAAAGTTTCTTTTAATTGAAGAGTTTCCCCTTTTTCTGCACCTTTAGGGGATAATAAAGCCTCGCCGACCTTTTTTATCAATTCGGTTTCTTTATTGAAATCTTCTAAAGTAAACGTTTTTATTTCAGTTCCCTCGGCATAGGCACGATAGGTGAATTGATAGAAAAATGGTTGTTCGGTTACGGTTATTTTACAGCTTTTGGCATAGGCTATAGGGAAAAAAGATACCGAAGAGCGTAACGATTTATGTGCAAAAGGAAATGGGAACAAGCCGGTTCCGTTTAAAAGCCCAAGCATATTGCCTTCCAAAACAGGTTCTTCAGCGCCATCCAAATAAATTCTAATGATATTGGTTGTATTTGGTTCTTTGGGATTTAAGAAAGGCATCCATGTACGAACGATAGCTCCCGGACCTTTATGATCCATTAATACCCATTCTTTTTCGCCATTATTCTCTTCAACCCGAACAAAATTCCCTGTGATTTTCTTTGAATTGAAATCTTCATTGAAAAACCATCCCACCGTATCATTCGGTGTTTTTGAAGCTCTGTTGTAACTACTTTCTTGTTTTAAGCGAAAATCATGCTTGGGGAATCTCGATATCGCTTCACGATCTATCATTTCAAGCAATAGAGACTCTATTGATACCAATTCTTCTTTGTTCGCTGAAGCACAAGAACTTAACATCACAACACTAATTGTAATTATAATTACAGACTTAAAATGTTTTAACAATAGATCCATCTATTTTACTTTTTGACTGTTTTTAATTTAATTTTTGTACGATTTTAAAAGTTCTTCCATCCCGATTGCTATTTCAGGAAACTTATTGTACACATTCGTTGTTTGATGGGGATCGTTTTCAAGATCGTACAATTGAGCAGGAGGCGCATCTTTTTTTATTTTTCCGTTTTCAATATCACTATTAATTTGTCCTGCAAATTCTATAGCCTTTGGCCCTCCAAAAGCATGTGCACCGTATTTTCCACTACTAAACCCGCCTGCACCTCTTGCCCCTATAAACATCCATTTTCCTTTTCTAACGGACAGATGCGATTTTTTAAGAGGAGCGAGTAGCACTTCTTCCCGTATTTGTGCATCCGTATTCCCTAGGATAACATCTAACATATCAATACTATCCCTTCCTTGGTTTTCATCAAACTGCTGTCCTGTCAGAGCCGAAAAAGTAGACAGCATATCAACATTACAAATGAGTTGGCCCGACACCTCTCCGGCCTTAATTTTTCCCGGCCAATGTGCAATAAACGGCACACGATGCCCGCCTTCCCAGACATCAAATTTAAACCCTAACAATTCACCATTGGGTTTGTGCCCTTGTTGCCATGTTCTTTGTCCTGTGGCATTAAACATGCCTCCATTATCACTGGTAAAAATTACCAGCGTATTTTCATCTTCTCCCATCTCCTTAACCGTTTTCATAACCTCACCGACTATCCAATCCAATTCATGAACAAAATCGCCATAAATACCGCAATTGCTTGTTCCTACAAATTGGGGTGCCGGCGTAAACGGATGATGGATATTCGTTGTTGCCAAATACAGAAAAAACGGTTTGTCTATTTGCTGCTTCATCCAACTCAAGGCTTTTTCTGTTAAACGGGTGCCAACTTGTTCGTCTATATACAAACCATGTGCCTTATCCGCTCCTCCGATAGCATCGAGTTTCATTTTTTCAAAAACTTCCTGTGTTTTTGCTTTTTTACCATAAATGAAAGGATCATCTTCAACGAAACCTACTACATGATGGTTTTCAACATATACAAAGGGAGGGTGACTATTTACAACAGGAACACCATAGTAATAATCGAACCCAAGCTCATTAGGTCCAGGTGTTAAAGGCTTATTCCAATCTACAGGCTCGGTTTCTCCAAAACCTAGGTGCCACTTACCAATACAAGCTGTGGAATAGCCTGCTTTTTTTAGCAAAGAGGCAATTGTTTCTTTTTGAGTATCTATAACCAACTTGCTTTTAAGAAAAACGGGCGCATTTAAGTTTCCATGCCTAATAGGATATTCCCCTGTTAGAAGCGCATAGCGAGATGGTGTACATACCGCTGAAGCCGAATGTGCATCTGTAAATCTGCGTCCTTCTTTAGCCAACCGATCAATATTTGGGGTATTCAGTAAACTTGCACCATAGCTACTGAGGTCTCCATAACCTAAATCGTCTGCATTTATAAGTATGATGTTAGGAGGTTGCTGACTTTGGGCTGAAACACCACCGACCAATATCAGCAATATGAATACTACCGAACTGATTGATAGTAATTTATTGTTATTCAGCATCAATTCATTCATTCTTTTATGCCTTAATTTCCCCTACGGGTCTTTTATTGTTTTCTAGATCTTTATAAAAAGCGTTTGCTTTTCGGTTGTTCACAAGCCATACATAACAAAACCAGCGATGAGCACACTATTTTACTCTTCATTTGTTTTATGGACTTCAATGGGATTGGTGTCATCATTATCCCTTTTATATCTTTGGTTCTGGACCCATTTCAAATTCCAAAACACCACCTTTGGTGATTTCTTCGTGAGAAATCCAAAAGCGATCCAATGGTTTTCCATTCAATTTGATTGTTTGTATATAAATATTTTCTTTTGAATTGTTATGGGCGATAATCCTGAATGTTTTTCCTGAATAATAGTTGCTGTCCAATTTAATTTCGACATCATTGAAAACCGGACTCGTGATTTGGTATTTATTATCCCCCGGATTTATGGGATGAATACCAATGGAAGCCAACACATACCACGCAGACATTTGACCTACATCCTCATTACCGCATAATCCGTAAGCATCGATACCGTAAGCCTTATCACAAATTTTACGGGTATATTTTTGGGTCAAGTGCGGTACACCGGCTTCATTGAACATAAACGGTACATGATGCACAGGTTCATTGGCATGGTTGTAATAGTTATTCCAAAGAAAGTCTTCGGGCGTGTTTTCAAAAAAAGTGATCAATTCATTTTTAAAAGCTTCTTCACCACCCATCAAAGTCTTTAACCCATCGATATCGTGGGGCACAAACCAACCTTGTTGAAACGGATTACTTTCAATACACCCTTGGCCATGAACGGTTTTCCCTTTCCATTCCAACCAAGTTCCGGTACTGTCCTTAGCCCTAAACCAGTTGACTTCATCGTTCCAGATATTCTTATAATTTTTACTTTTTTCGAAATAGGTTTCGGCAATCCCATTTTTGCCCAACGCTTGTGCAAAGGTTGCCAACGCCCAATCGGAATAGGCATACTCCAAGGTTTTGGAAATGTGCTTGTGTGAATACCCTAACTCACCATTTCCTGTGTTGTTCACCGTGTTCAATGAATACTCAAAGGCTTTTTCCACATCGTAGTTACGAATTCCTTTTTGGTAAGCATCGTTAATTACCGAAACTGCCGGATTCCCCAACATTACGCCCGAATAGGAATTCAGCATTTCCCAGCGTGGTAAATATTCGCGACCACTTAACGCTGCCATTTGTAATAGGGAATTGATTTCATCATCGACCAATGCAGGATTGATAATGGTTTGCAACGGAAATTGTGAACGAAACACATCCCAACCACTAAAAATAGTACGGTAAGTAAAATTATCGGTTTGGTGCACTTGTTTATCGGCCCCTATATAGTTTCCGTTTACGTCTGAAAAAGCCCGAGGATCGATTAAGGTATGATAAAGTGCGGTGTAAAAAATGGTTTTTTCCCTATCGGTTGCACCGGATACCGCTATGTTTGAAATGGCCGTACTCCATAAGTCACGTGCTTCTTGCCTGGTTTTGTCGAAATCCCAATGATCGATATCGTGCTCGAGATTTTCCTTGGCACCTGCGATACTCACGAATGAAATGCCGCTTTTCACCAACACCTGTTCACCTTCTTTTGTGCTGAAATCGGTATAAAACCCTAAATGCTTGCCTTGCATTTCATTTCTACCTTTAAAAATTTCGGCATTTTTAACTGCATCCTGATAATTATCCCTTCTGATAAAACGCATCTTTCTAGGCACGTCAGGAATATCGGCACTCCATATTCCGTAGTCTTTTAACGGCTTGCTAAATTGGCAATGGAAATACACCACGTAATCGGCGTTACCGGCCCCAGCGCCCCAGCCACCACCTTCCGGGGGACATTTCATCCAGCCTTCAATCGTGTTTTCGTCAACTACCCTGATGTATTGTTCCGTTGATGTACCACCAACGCGACGTGATAAATCGATTTGAATTCGTGAACTGTCATTTTCCGGATAAGTGAATCTGATTATTCCTGCCCTTGGTGCCGCCGTCAATTCCGCCTTTACTTTATAATCGGCTAAAGTCACTGCGTAATAGCCTGCTTTGGTTACCTCGGTATCATGTGAAAACCGAGATCGGTAACCATCTTCCGGGTTTTCAGGAACACCTCTATTCGTATGTAATTTACCGGTTGTGGGCGTCACTAAAAAGTTGCCCAAATCGCCAAACCAACCTACACCGCTCATATGTGTAAAACTGAAACCTTCGAGTGTTGGATGCTCGTACGAATAGCCCGAACCATTATCACCACCCGTAAAAGTATCCGGACTTAATTGTACCAAGCCAAAAGGGGTTGCGGCACCCGGAAATGTTTTTCCAAAACCATGGGCATCTTTGGATTTTTTCCCATAGGTAATGGCTCCAATAATAGGGTCTATATAATCTACCGGTTGCTTTTCCTGTTGTACTTTTTCGTTTGTCGGTTTTGCCGTGGAACAAGAAACCATGACTAGAACGCCTAGTACAAAACAAATCGTAACCGCTATTTTTCTTTTTCCTATTAACATAAAATCCTTGTTCTTTAAAGTGGTATCAATGTGTTGTTCCTGCTTCGCTATTCCCGGTTTTATAGATATCTATCGGCACATCATTTTTCTGTGACGTACCTACCGTTGTTCTCCCGTTATCAACAATCCGAATTAATTCCGCCGTCAATCGATTTACAATTCTTGGATGCTTTTTATACACATTCGTGGTTTCCCTCCAATCCTTTTTCATGTTATACAGCTGTATCTGGGGCAAACCCTCCATTATGGCTTTTTTATCTGTTGGGGCACTCCATCCTCCGGAACCTGGAGTCAATTCCAATTTCCATTTTTTATTTCTAATGGAGAATTTCCCATTAATGGAATGGTGCACCACCAATTCATAATCCGTTTTGGCCTTATTGTCTTTCAATAACGGAAGAATACTGTACGAATCCACACCATCATCGGCATCCAAATCCGCACCGGTGATCGCTGCACAGGTTGCCATTAAACTCGTCTGGCAGATAAGCTGGCTATTGGTTGTATTGGGTTTGATCTTCCCGGGCCATTTGACGATAAACGGGATCCGATGGCCACCTTCCCAAATATCTGATTTGTATCCCCTAAAATCCGCACTGGGGTAATGACCGAATTCTTTTTCCAATTTCCCTGCTTTGGCAACCGGGGCCGAACAACCATTGTCGCTGGTAAAGAAAACCAACGTATTATCCGCAATACCGTTTTTCTCCAAGGCTTCAAGTACACGACCCACCACATCATCGGTTTCCATCACGAAATCGGCATAAGCGCCCATACCACTTTTACCTTGCCAGGCCTCTGATGGCACTACAGGGCTATGGGGTGAATTCAAAGCCAAATACATAAAAAACGGCGTATCGTCCTTAGCCTCCTCTGCGATATAATTTTCAGCATTTTCGGCTAAAAATTGTAACATTTCAATGGGAGGCATCATATCGACCACTTTATCATCCTTTATAACTGTTTTCATAACCCTTGAATGGTGAAATCCTACATAGGAATCAAAACCACGTGTAATAGGTCCGTTTGGAACCGTTGATCCGATTGCCGGTCCAACAACTTTTTTACCATCATAAACCTGAACTGGATTACCTTCATCGTCAACAAACTTAAACCCAAGGTGCCATTTGCCAATGGCGGTTGTTTTATAGCCCACTTCCTTGAGCATTTTTGGCACCGTCATCCTATCGGCATCAATTAAAGGTTCCAATTCATCTCCACTTGCCAAAACACCTTTTTGTAATCTTGAACGCCATGAATATCGCCCGGTTAAAATGGCATATCGGGATGGTGTACATACGGCAGAGGCCGAGTGTGCATCGGTAAATGTCATCGCTTCTTTAGCGAACGCATCTATTTTCGGGGTTAGGATTTTTCCTTTTTCAGGGTTTAAGGCCTGTACATCCCCATACCCTAAATCATCACAGATGATGTAAACGATATTGGGTCTTTCTTGGGCCGTAAGTAACTGAAGACAAAAGAACAGTATCGGTAAGATTCCATATTTTTTCATAATCCCTTTTTTATTTCAATCTTAATTCCAAGGTTTTTCCTTTTTGTTCCCCTTTGTCATTGAACAAGGCGGCTTTAAGTAGGCTTTTGGGTTCTGCCCTAAACGCCTTGGTATATACCGCACTATCAATATCAGGTTCCGAGCCATCCAAGGTGTACCTGATCTCATACCCTACACTCTCGGTCTGTAAGTAGACGATGGCTTCACCATGCAATTCGTCAATCGTGTAGGACGGGTATACACTGTACAAACTTTTAGAGACGTTAATACCTTTACGCTCCAATTTGTCAAAATGGTAATCTTCCAAAGCGGTTTGAAAACGTTCCCAATTCTTGGTTTCGGGCAAACTCCATGAAACCTCAGCACTGGCTATTGCCCTAGGGTATAGCATATACTCGCAATGTTCTTGGGTAGGTGTAAACTCCCCCCATAAACTTGCTTGGTTACCCAGTACCAATTCTTTTTGGGCTTCAGTAAGTTCGGCTGCGACCGGCTCATGGCCATAAACCTTTGAAAGCGGTAAAACGACCTTTGGTCCTTCCGGTTCTGTAATGGTAGGTCCCTGTACCTGACTAATATAAGAATATTTATAGGATGTCATAATCGTAGGGTAACCTTCTTGGGGGGCCGTGATCTGTGGTGTGTATTTTCCTCTTCTCCAAGCCATGATCGTAGCTCCCGGGGCTCCATTTCCACTCAAAATCTCATCCCAACCGATCATGGTCTTCTTTTGTTTTTTAACCAATTCGTGAATACGCTGGATAAAATAACTTTGTAATTCTTCCTCATCCTCCAATCCGTTATCCAATTTTGCCTTTTGGCAATACGGACACTTTTTCCAGTTCTTTTTATTGCACTCATCACCGCCGATATGCAAATATTGGGAAGGGAACAATGCAGCGACTTCCTTAATGACGTCGTTCAGGAATCCATAGGAATATTCCTTACCTGGACAAACCGTATTGTCAGGGGCTTTACCGCCAACGGCCACTTCAAAATCGGCTTCTGGATCATCATAGCAAAACAGTTCAGGATAGGATGCCACAAGTGCTTTACTATGGCCGGGCACATCTATTTCAGGAATGATCTCGACATTCCTTACCTTGGCATAGGCGATAACTTCCTTGATTTCCTCTTGGGTATAAAACCCTCCAACGGTTTTGGGCTCTTCCGCTGTGGCTTTTTCCCTTTCCCACCATGCAATGCCACTTCTATCCGCTCTCCAAGCTCCTTTTTCCGTTAGCTTGGGATACTTTTTGATTTCGATACGCCACCCTTGGTCATCTGTTAAATGCCAGTGGAATTTGTTCACCTTGTAGGAAGAAAGTACGTCTATTTGTTTTAGGATAAATTCCTTGGGTTGAAAATGTCTGGAAACATCCAACATGATTCCACGCCATTGAAACCTGGGATTGTCCTTAACCTCCATAGCGGGTATACGGACTTCCCCGGTACTTTCCAATGGGAATGTTTGCCGTAAGGTCTGAAAGCCATTGAATAGTCCGGCATAGTCTTTTGCCATGACCACAATCGATTCGGGGCCAATAATAAGGTGATAGCCTTCTTCTTTTAACGAAGCCTTTTTTTCCAATTTAAATAGAATGTGTTTTTCCCCTTTATCGGGCCCGTTATAGGAATACACGAGGTTGAGACCTAAATCGGATTGTATCTTTTCAGCGACATAAGGTATGAGTTGTTCCCTGAATTTTTTGGGAACGATTACCTTAGTGATCTGGTCGAGAACAAACACGCCATCGGAAAACTGAACGGATTCGGGCTGTGGAATGAAATTCGGGGAATTCTTTTGTGCCTCCCCGGTTATGGAAATAAGAAATAATGATATAATGAGTACTATTCTGTTCATGATTACAAGTTTTCAGCAATAATTTTCGCAACTTCTTTCCCCTGTTCTTTTTTACCTAAATCGTTATAATGTACGTTATGGGGTTTTATGTACCAGTCCTTGGCATTGGGTTTGGTAAAGCTGTATAAATCGTTAATGGCAATTGATGGATAACCGGCCAAAACCTCCAAAGCCGCTTTGTTGTACTTTACACTATCGCCTGCAACCCTGCCATCGGCACCTTCATCAGGAACTGCGGTGGTCGTAGCAAAAATCAATTTTGCTTTTGGATATTCCTTCATCAGATATTCACAAATCCCATGTAGGTTTTCCTTATACTTTTCAATGGTGTTTACCTGCTTTCCGTTCTCTAAATCGAGCTTACCGTTTTTTACATATTTTAAATCGTGCAACCCGACATTAAAATGAATAACATCCCAATCGAAATCCCAACCACCTTTCAAGTAAGGCTGAAACATGGTCGTTTTCATTTTTTCCATAAAAGGGATGAACTTATTACTTGATTGTCCGTTTTTATGAAACCTAAACACATTGGCTTTTCCTTCCAATTCGGTTCTTACGGTTGGGGTATAGCCTATTGAAATGGAATCGCCATAAATAAACACATTGGGAAGTTTCTTATCCGGATTTACATATGCAAAGGCTTCACCCTTGTTCGCAAGCTTGCCCCATGCTTCCCTACATACCCCTTCATCGTACTTCCTTCTAAAAAAACCTGTCGATGCGCAGGAAGAAACCCCAATATAAATGGAGGTGGCCCCTACATACTTTAAAAATTTCCTTCTTTCCAATTTAATTCCGTTATGTGTTTATTCCTTACTACTTAATTTTAAAAATGCCTCTTCGGTCGCCAGAGGCAACATATTCGTTTTTCTAGCTCCTTTCGGCCCACCGCAACAATTCAATTTTTCAATAGGCACATTGTATAGGCTATCCACTGTTTTGGTATAAACAGGCTGTGCATCCCGATCAGGAAGACCATTCAATATACCTTCGAATTTTTCAAGTACCTGGGCCGATGCCCCTTCTCCAATCAGATTATGGGTTTCATAAGGGTCTGACTGTAAATCGAACACCCTTACAATGCGTTTTAAAGTATCGGTATACACCTTATATCGCCTATCGCGAAGCACACGGTCCCTAAATTGGAACCAATTTTCCATTCGATCGTCCTCACCTATTTTTGCCGATAGTCCTCCCATAGCCAATATCCAATCCCGCTTGCCGATTACACGCTCCCCTTTCAATACATCCGCAAATGAGTAGCCGTTCGTTTCGGCCTTATTCCCGACATTCGCCAAATCAAGTAATGTCGGGTATATGTCGGTAAAGTCGATAAGGGCATCGGTCGTAAAATGCATCTTATCGGGGGTCAAGACCAAAAAGGGCGCATTGATCCCGTTTTCGGTTAAAAACGATTTCCCTCCCCGAACATAAACCTCATCCCTTTTTCCTATGATGCCATTGGAGGTGCCATTATCGGTGGTGAATAGGAGGTATGTATTATCCAGCAAACCATTATCTTCCAATGACTTCACTATTTTCCCGATAATGAAATCGGTATAACGTACCATCGCCTGATGCTTTTGGTATTTGGTTTTTGCCTCAGGTTCGTGGGGTGTATGCACAAAAGGGGCATGTGTTAAAACCATTGGATAATAAACACAAAGGGGCTTATCCTTGTTCTTTGACATAAAGTCGATGATAAAATCCGAAAAAATATCGGGTCCAAATTCACCTTCATAGGTCTTGCTGCCATTTTTCGTGAAGATATAAGGGTCCCAATACCGATTTTCACTGGGTTTATTACCCGACTCGTACCCCGTCCACATACAATATTCCTGAAAACCCGCATTTTCCATGGCTTTGGGTTCGATCCTAAAATCATTGATCTGCCACTTTCCCGCTATACAGGTGGCATATCCGTCATTTTGCAAGGCTTTGGCAAAACTTGGATTTTTATCGGCATCAAAATTCACCCCATGCCCCCAACGGGGTACATCATAATGGTTTATCCACCCATTGGCAAACGGATATTGTCCTGTAATCAAGGCCACCCGACTGGGTGTACACTGTGGCATGGAGTAGGCATTGTCGAATGTAATTCCCGTTTCTGCCAACTTATTGATGTTAGGGGTTTCGATTTCCGTTGCCCCATACGATTCTATCCATTCTTTCCCCAGATCATCGACCATGATAAATACAAAGTTGGGTCTTTGAGGTACCTCCATCTGCTTACACCCTATCATTAGGGGAAGGAGCATTACCACCAACAACTTATATATCTTATTCATGATCGAACTATAATCTTTACCCTTTTGATTTACACCCCATAAAATGAGTGCACCCCAAATACATTCATAACCCTTTAATTTCCATTTAAGGCTTAAGCATATTAAATCGAAACCACCAAGGTGTTGAACGATTTACCCTCAATGGCTGCCTTTACGACTTCCTCCCCTATGGTAACATTGAGTTCTTGCTTTTCATCCGTATCGTTATACGTCAAAAGGACTACGGTTTTATCGGCTTCATTGTAAAAAGCAATGGTATTGTCGACATCCCCGGCAGCCAATAACTTTACAGAGCCTGGTGCCACATAAGCGCTCAAATGTTTCATTAAGTAGAATTCAGGATTGTACACGATGGCCTTGGTCTTACTGTCGATAGAGATCATTGAATTTTGTTTCCAACCCCATTGGCTTTTGCCCGTTTCATCCAATACCATATTCCAATACATGTACGAATTCGCGCCGTTTTCAAAATAATGCTTCATTAAGCCGAAGGTATGTTCAGCCGCTTTCCAATCGTTGGACCCATCTCCGCATTCGGTTTCGGTCTGCATCAATCGCATTTCGGGATAAGTGGCATGAACCGCTTCTATCGCCCCTTTACCGGCCCACTGAAAACCGATTCCATCTACATACTCTTTTGCATTCTTATACTCAATAACATCGGTTACCCTTTCCAATTGTGGACGCTCTACGGTACCCAACCAAATCTCCGTATCCAAGTTCTCCGATTCGAATTTGGGCCCTAAATAATCTGCAATGAAAATCCCTAAATCTTGAGGGTTCCAAACACAGGATGGAAAGTTTTGTGCAGAATTGTATTCGTTTTGAACATGTACCGCACTAATATCGATACCTGCTTCTTCGTAAGCTTTTACAAACTTCGCAAAGTACAATGCATACGCTTCAAAATATTCCGGTTCTGTAATAAAACGGGATACCAACTCTTCGGTTGAGCTCCATTCTTCCGGTAGATCGTTAAACTCGGGGTTCGACTTGCAGGCATAATGCTTACTGTGCTTCATCCAAGAAGGTGGACACCATGGAGAGGCCCAAACCTGTACGTTCGGATTTAACTTTTGTGCTTCCTTGATGTATGGGATCAACCGTTCCTTATCCCTATCGATACTGAAGTTTTCCATAGCGAAATCCCCCTCGGTTTCGTTATGGCTATACCAGTTAACCGCATAGTCATTGGCCCCTATCGGCATTCTACAAAGATTGAATTTGCAGCCCGAATCAGTGTTGAACAAGTCGTTTAGGATATCTTGCTTTTCTTCGGCAGTGACCATACCTAAGGCTTCCCAACCCAATTCATTGAAACAACCTCCGAATCCATCAATGGTCTGTTGCTTTTTGCTTAGATCCAAATCGATGGAAATTTTGGCCACCGCCCCCTCGGTGTTTCCGGTATAGACTTTGGTCTCCCAAGGCTTATCGTTGGTAGAACTTATCCAATTCACCTGTACATCAGGCTCCTGCGTACAGGAAGAAAACAATGCCAAAGCTATAACTGCTATTCCTTTTAATACTTTCATTACTTACTATTTTACGTTTAATATACCTCTTAGACGAATATCCTTTGATGACGCTCCGATCATGACCCTAAAATCCCCGGATTCCACTACCCGGTTCAAATCTTTATCCAGCATGGATAATTTTTCCGGATCCAGCTCAAATGTGACTTGCTTTTTCTCCCCCGCTTTCAATGAAATACGTTGAAACCCTTTCAATTCCTTTATAGGTCTTGACACTGAAGCCAATTCATCCCTGATATACAGTTGAACCACTTCATCCCCGTCAAATTGACCGGTATTCTCCACTGTACAGGAAACTTGGACGGTATCATTCTTGGCGATATTGTTTTTACTGAACTCAAGGTCGGTATATTCGAAAGACGAATAGCTCAACCCGTAACCGAAAGGAAACAAAGGTTGCCCGGTAAGGTTATGGTAATTATCGCCCCTTCCCGTGGGTTTATTGTTATAATACAACGGACATTGGGCCGCATCAACAGGGAAGGTAATGGGTAAACGCCCTGCCGGACTCACATCCCCGAACAACACATCGGCCAAGCCATTACCACCGTTTTCGCCCGGATACCAAGCCATCAATATTCCATCGACATTTGGTTTCCAATCGGCCATGGTAATGGCACTACCCCCAACGAGTATAACTACCGTGGGTTTACCTGTTTTAGCAACGGCGTTAATTAATCTTTCTTGATTTTCCGGTAAATCCAATAGGGCCCTGTCCCTGAATTCGCCCTCATGTATACCGGCAACCACTACAGCCACATCGCTTTTTTTAGCTGCTGAAACTGCATCTGAAATTTGTTTGTCCAAATTGTCCACTACACCATGATCCCATATCATCTTGAACTTGGCATTCCCTGCGGATTCAAAATACTCCAATTTTATATCATATTCCCTACCTGCTTGGAACCTGAACGGTTTTACTACGGTGTTATAGGATTGTTTCTGCCAATTGTCGATAATCAATTCCCCGTCCAAGTAAAATCGATACCCGTCATTTCCTTCAATACCGATATGGACCAAACCTGATTTGGGCGCCTTTAATTTCCCTGTCCATCGTGCAGAAAACCAATCGTAGGGTAAATCCTCATGCGGGGAAAAGAGGGTCCATCCAAATTGGATCTTTTTATCGATTCGCTCCACTTTTGGCGTACCGCTAAGTTTGATATTATCAAAATACGATGCACTTAGGCCGGCCTTTTTTTCTCCATCTTCAACGGTAGAAAGGAATTCTGGGGCAACCACTTTATAGGATTCTTCTTTAAAGGTAACTCCTTCTGCATAGGAAACATTGGCCTCCCCAATTTTATTGACGACCCCATCATATATGGAGACTTTGTCGTTACCGGGACCGCTATACCCCCCTAAACGGGCAGCCTTGGCATCATACCCGATAAGGGCCACTTTGGCCGCCTTTTTCAACGGCAACACTTGATCTTGATTCTTTAACAATACCATGGATTTGGCCGCTGCTGTCCGGGCCAACTCCCTATGGTCTTTGTGACCGTTCCAAAGTGCAGCTTCCTTTGCATCGACATATGGATCCTCGAACAATCCCAATTCGAATTTTGCCTTTAGGATACGACTTACCGCTTCGTCTATGGCGGCTAAGTCAACCATCCCTTTTTCATAGGCTTCCCAGAAAAGTGGATAGTGATTGTAATTGGTTTGAAACATGACATCCAATCCCGCTTCAACGGCGTCTTCGGTGGATTCTGCGTAGTTTGCCGCAGTAAAATGCAACACATTGGCCCCTCCCGTTGCTCCCGCATCAGAAATCACAAACCCGTCAAAGCCCCATTCTTCTTTCAACTTTTTTCGAAGCAACCATTCGTTTGAGGTAGACGGACTACCATCAACAGAATTATAGGCCGTCATTACAGACCTTGCCCCGGTTTTTTGAAATACGGTTTTAAATGCCGGAAAATAGATTTCCTCCAACAGGCGTTCGTTAAAACTAATAGGGTAACTGTCCCTGCCTCCTGCGCCCACATTGGCCACAAAATGTTTTGGCGTGGTAATGACATCCTCACGTTCAAAGGCCCCTATAAAAGCAGATGCCATTTGTGTGGTCAAATAGGGATCCTCCCCATAGGTCTCCTCAACACGCCCCCAACGTACATCCCTGGCGATATTCAGAACAGGTGAAAGTATTTGTCTAATACCCCTGGTTTTGGTTTCTTTTGTAATCGCTTTGGCCACATTCCCCACTAAAGTGGTATCCCAGGTCGCGGCCAAAGCGATAGCCTGTGGATAAGCCGTGGCTCCATCACGGGCCAAACCATGCAAGGCTTCATTAAACGGGATGATAGGAATGCCCAAACGCGACTCCTCTATAAAGTAACGTTGTATTTCATTAATTTCCTCTGCCATTTGTTTGGCACTTCCCGTTGAACCGTAGTCCATAATTTGTTCAGCGGCATTGTCATTCTTTCCTTTGGATGAAATCTGGAAACCGAAAATACCATGCTTCAACTTATCTTTTCCAATGCTTAAATCCCCGGGAATCATGAACATTTGCCAGAACTTTTCTTCCAATGTCATTCGACCCAATAAATCTTCAACACGTTCATCGACAGAAAGGTTGGGATCCTTATAAGCCGGATTTTCATCGTCCCGATTTTGGGAACATGACCAAATACATATTCCAGTAAGGGCAATCAGTGTTATTCTTCGTAAGTATTTCAACTTGTATACTTTTAAATTCATGTTGACTTTATTTTATGTGCTCCAATTGTGGCCAATCCTCAACGGCGTCATTCTTTTGCTTTTCCCCCTCGGTACTTCTACCGTTATTGATGATTTGCAGTAAATCGGTCCTATATTCGGCGATTACTTCCGGAAATTCGGCTTGGAGGTTGTTTTGTTCTGCCATATCCACTTTTACATTATAGAGCTGCACTTTGGGTAAAGTGTCCAAAATCGCTTTCTTTACATTCTTACTTGGGTAGCTCCAACCACCGGAACCGAAACAAAAATTGACTTTATAGTCTCCTTTTCTATAGGCGAACTCCCCATCAACGGAATGGTGTACAATACTTTTCCTTAAAGGTTTTTGCGATTTTATGTTCGTTGCCGCAAGGTGACTATAGCTATCAACAGCTACATCATCGGCATAATCGACCCCTATTAAATCGGCTACGGTCGCAAACAAATCCGTAGTACAAACCAACTGATCCGATTTGGTGGGTTCAATGGTTCCTTTCCAACTCATGATATACGGTACGCGATGGCCTCCTTCATAAATATCGGATTTAAAACCCCTAAAGACATAACTTGGATTATGCCCTTTGGCCTTTAGTTGTTTATAATTGGCAGCGGGGGAACAACCGTTATCACTGGTAAAAACGATCAATGTGTTTTCGGAAATCCCATTTTGTTCCAATGCCTTTGTGACTTCACCAACCACCCAATCAACCATTAAAACAAAATCCCCATATGGGTTATCCAAGCCACTTTTCCCTTGAAACTCCTTGGTGGGAAGAATAGGGGTATGCGGTGCAGGTAATGGCATATAAATGAAAAACGGTTTATCCTTATTGGCATTTTCAGCAATAAAATTCACCGTGCGTTCCGTAATCTCCGGCAGGGCCTCTTCATGGGAAAAATCTTTGGATGTCGGTCCTTTTCTCCAGGTTGCCTGACCTTTTTTGCCCTTGGTGGTATCTGTCGGCACCCTAGTTGGCATGCCATTTTCAACCCATACATAAGGGGGCATATCCAAAGAACCACAAAAGCCATAACTATAATCGAATCCGTGGGTATTCGGTCCGTTTTTAACCGGTATGGTATAATCTACCGCGGGACGGGCCTTTAGATGGTCAATATCCAATGAATCGGTATTTTCCAAGGCCCAATCCCACCCTAAGTGCCATTTTCCGATATATGCCGTAGCGTACCCATTTTCATTCAAAAAATCGGCAACCGTCGTTTCCTCTTGTTGTATGAGTGATTTGGAATACCCGCTTAACACCCCTTTTTTAAGGGTGGTACGCCAATTATAACGTCCTGTCAAAACACCATAACGGGTGGGCGTACAAACCGAAGAACTGGTATGCGCATCGGTGAACATGACGCCTTCTGAAGCCAGGTTATCGATGTACTGTGTCTTTATCTTGGAATTCTCATTATACGATGAAACATCGCCATACCCCAAATCATCAGCCAATATATAAATGATGTTGGGTTGTACTGGCTCCTTTTTTGACTTGCACGAGCATAGTACAACACTGAGTACTGCTATTTTCAGAATCGATTGTATTGACATTATTTCTTTAATAAATGTTCCTTATTCCTTTTGTTCCCTTGTAGCTCCTTATCAAACCCTTCCATCATTTTTTGCAATTTTTCAACGATTTTAGGGTGTTCGGAGGCTATATTCCTACTTTCTGAAATGTCTTCCTTCAGGTTATATAAAGCGACCCCGTCTGTGGTAACCCTTAATTTCCAATCGCCTTTTCGCACGGCTTCCAAGGTTGATTCCTTATAGTAATAAAACCCTTCCTTGTAATGGGGTGATTTACTTTTCTTACCGGACAACAATTTCCAGATATTCTTGCCATCGATAGGTTTTTCGGGTAATGCACTATGGGTCAAATAGGCTAATGTGGGTAAGATATCAATCGTTGAAGCAAGCTCGTTGCAAACGGTATTCGCCGGTATTTTCCCCTTCCATTGTGCGATCATGGGCTCACGCATGCCGCCTTCATAGGTGTCGAACTTATAACCCCGCAATGGATAGGCGCTACCGCCATGTCCGTTCTTTAAATTCCACGGTCCGTTATCCGAAGTAAAGATCACCAAAGTATTGTCGTCCAAGCCTAAAGTGTCCAAGGTTTTTAAAATTTCACCTACACTCCAATCAATTTCCTCGATCACGTCCCCATACAGACCTCGTTTACTCTTTCCTTTAAATGCTTCTGAGGCATGTAATGGAATATGGGGCATTGAGTGTGCCAGGTATAAAAAGAAAGGGCCTTCTTTATGCTCTTCAATAAACTCCAATGCCTTTTTGGTATAGCGCTGGGTCAATGTGTTTTGATCTACGGGATATTCGATGATTTCGTTTTGCTCGGTTAACGGAACTTTACCTTTCCTCCATTTCTTTTGCCTAAGGCTATCCATGGTCATCCCTTCCCTGAATAAAATGTGTTTTGAGACCTTTGCTTCTGGATAAACCGACATATCGTTGCTATATGGAATACCATAATACATATCGAATCCTTGGGCGGTCGGCATATATTGATCCTTATCCCCTAAATGCCATTTCCCGATACAAGCCGTGGCATACTCTTGGGTTTTCAGCATATCGGCTATCGTATACTCCTCATTCGACAATCCCCCGGGTTTGTTGGGCCATAGCACTTCGGGCACTCCGATACGGGGAGGGTATGCCCCTGTTAACAACGCCGCCCTCGAGGGTGAACATACTGAGGATGCCGAATAAAAATCGGTAAACTTCATCCCGTTTGATGCCATCGTATCCAAGTTTGGCGTACTGATCAAAGGGGACCCAAAAACCCCGACATCCTGATAGCCTTGATCGTCGGTGAAGATCAGTATCACGTTGGGTTTTTCTGTTTTCTTTTGGGCCAAGACCAAATGGCTCCAACCAAAAACAAGGGTCAAAAGGATTGCTAATTTTTTCATGTCTGCTATTTTATAATGATTGTAATGTGCCATCAAAAGAATATGTTCCGCCCTTTTCAGTTTCAAATTCCATTTGCTTATCCTCATATACCAAAATACACTTGCCACCAGCTTTCGATAATACCTTGACGCCGGTCAGCCGCGAATCTTCCCAAGTGAAATCCAACTCAAAACCACCTCGGGCGCAAACGCCGGAAATACTTCCCTGTGGTAGTGCCTGCGGTAAAGCCGGTAGTAGTTCTATCTTCCCCAATTGACTTTGAATAAGCATTTCCAAGATACCCGAAGCCCCTCCGAAATTCCCGTCGATTTGAAACGGTGGATGTGCATCGAACAAATTGGAATACGAGCCACCCCCGACTTTACCATCCGGTTTTTCGGCAGGACTCAGTAGTTTATGCAATAGTTCATAAGCATGATCCCCATCTTTAAACCTCGACCAGAAATTGATTTTCCAAGCCAAACTCCATCCGGTGCCATTATCCCCTCTGAATCTTAAGGATTGTTTTGCGGCCTCCATGAATTCGGGAGTATCCTCATAGTTGATTTCATTCCAAGGGTGAACCCCCCATAAATGGGATACATGCCTATGATGTACCTCGGGATCGTCCTTATCTTCCAACCACTCTTGTAACTGCCCATGTTTACCAATTTGGTTTGGCGCTATTTGTGGAATAAGGGTTTTCAATTCGGCTGTAAAATCGGCGTCCTCGCCTAAAATAGCAGCTGCCTCAATAGTGATATCGAACAAGGCCCTTATAATCTGATGGTCCATGGTCGGCCCGGCTACCAAACCTCCTATTTCCGGGGAATTGGATGGGGAACTTATTAAATATCCTGTTTGTGGGTCTTTGTATAAATATTGGGAATAGAACAAGGCCGCCTCCCGAATAAGCGGATATCTTTCTTTTAGAAACCCTTTGTCCTGTGTAAACAGATAGTGCTCCCAAATATGGGTGCTCAGCCAACCTGCCCCTCCCAACCAAATACCATGGTGTGAAGCATTGACCGGGGCCGCACCACGCCAGATATCCACATTATGGTGTGCGATCCAACCGTCGGCATTGTAATGCGCCTTAGCAACCTTTGCCCCCGTAATCGATAGGTCTTCAATTAAATCGAACAAGGGTTCGTGGCATTCACTTAAGTTATACATTTCTACCGGCCAGTAGTTCATTTCCAAATTAATATTCGTGGTGTAACTACTAAACCATGGGGGGGTTAATTGATCATTCCAAATACCCTGAAGTGTAGCCGGTTTTGTTCCCGGACGACTACTGGCAATGGTCAAATAGCGTGCGTACTCCACATACAAGGCCACCAATTGCGGATCATTGGGATCTTTCCAGAAATCGTAAATCCTTTGATTGGTCGGATTTGCCGATTTACCGTTATCCCCAAAACTGATCTCAAAACGGTTGAATAACGATTGATAATCCGCAATGTGTTTCGACTTAACGGCTTCGTAATCGGTATTCGAAACCTTGGCCAAGGTTTCCGGAACTATTTTTTCAGGGTTGCCCGACACATCTTCAAAATCGATATAATTCGTTGCAGCGGTCAAATAGACCGTCGCTTTTGAAGCTTTGGTTATTTGAAGTTTCCCTTCGGTGTTTTCAATATTCCCGTCGGTTACTATCTTCAAGGTTGAAACACCTCTTAAAACACCATCCTTCACCTTTACCACCAAGGTTTGCGAATCGTTTGATGTCACTACGGATTTGTCTTCATGGATGGCATCCAACCACAAGTCGAAATTAAGGGCTTTGGCTTTACTCGCCGTTAAGTGTATGGCAATAACTTGATCAGGAAAACTGGAGAATACCTCCCGCTTATAATCCACATCGTTAACCGTATATGATACCGAACCAACGGCATTATTTAAATTTAGTTCGCGTTTATAGTTTTTGAAGTTGTCATGATCTTTAAAATCGATATAAATATCACCAAACGGCTGATAATGAATTTGTTTTATGGGATCACTCATAAAATGGTCCTGAGCCAATTTTTGAGCTTCAAGCTGTTTACCCTCAGTTAATAATTCCCTGATTTCCCCGAGATATTCGCCTGCACCTTCGTGGGCATAATCATGGGGCTGTCCACGCCAAAGGGTTTCTTCATTAAACTGGATATGTTCCTGGGCCACACCACCGTAGATCATTGCGCCCAAACTACCATTTCCAATTGGTAGGGCTTCCGTCCATTTTTCAGCTGCTTGAGTGTATTGAAGACCAAAGCCTTCTTTTTGTTGCCCCCCATCCTTGGGGTTTGCACAAAAAGTCAAGGTTACACCTAAAAGCAGTACCCATAACTTATTAATCATGTTGTTCATTTCTGTTTTCATTGTGTCGACCCCTTGGTTATTATCCTTTTATCTCCATATAGAATGGATATGTGAATTTTAATTCCCCTTTTTGTGCTAGATACAATTTCGGCATGATGGTCAATGTGCCTTTGTTCAATTTTACATTGGGAAATTGCAGGCTGGTCTGGCCTTCACCCTCAAAATCGATGGTTTTGGTCTCGTCCCCTATGATCAATTCCAATGTGCCATTGGTATCCAATCCACGATCTAAATGAACCGTAATATCAAAAGATTTGGAGGCATCGACTTCGACATCCCAATACATCAATTGTTCTTTTTTACCTTCTTGTTTTATAAAGTGTGCATCGTTTTGATTTAACATCACGGGATTCTCGTACTCCGTACCTATGATAGGCTTAGGGGAATTTAGTATATGCTCGGAAGACTCCATGGAATCGAGCCATTTGTCCATTTCCGATTTTAGTTCGGTCACCATCCCACGGTTGTTTTCAGAAATATCATTTCTTTCAAAGGGATCTTTACTCAAATCGAACAATTCGAACTTATCATTACCCTCATCGTCCTTACCTACACCTACAAGTTTTAGATCTCCTTTTCTGGTGGATACGTTTCGGTACCTTACCGGAGCTGCCCTCGCCCAATACCTACTGATGTACCGTTCTGATAGATCTTCTGTAGACTTGGTCAATAAAGGCATTAGACTCCTTCCTTCTATATCCAAATCGGTCGGTATCTTGGCGCCGGTCAATTCTGCTATGGTTGGCAAAATATCGTAATGGGCGGCAGGGGTCTTTATGTCCCTGGCTTCTTTAAATGCTTTTGGATAGTACCAAAAACTCGGTACCCGTACCCCACCTTGGAACACAGAACCTTTTCTACCACGCATACCGGCTACATATCTTGGGTGCTGTGGACCATTGTCGGTCATAAAAATGACCAGCGTATTCTCCTCTAGCCCCAGGGTTTCCAATTTATTGAAGAGCAAACGTAGGTTGTCATCGATATTGGTAACCATACCGTAAACCTTCCTAGCATTTTCACGACTGTGTTCCGTTACTTCCGGATATGGCATGCCTTGGTCTATCAGCCCCGCATCGGGATCCGTATCCTTATACATGTCATAGTATTCTTGCGGTAATTGTAACGGCCCGTGAGGAGCGTTGTATGATAAATACAGGAAGAACGGATTACTTTTATTTTCTTCGACATAATCCAGTGCAGCTTCTGTCAACACATCGGTACAATACCCCTTCGTCTGTACCTGCTTCCCGTTTTCCCAAAGGATGGGATCAAAATAACTGCTATCCCTTTTTAAGGTATTGGGCCAATCCCCGTATTGACCTATTCCACCAGAGAGATGATTAAACGTATAATCGAAACCTTGATCCTGGGGACGCATGGGATAATTGTCCCCTAAATGCCATTTGCCGATCATACCCGTTTTATAGTCAGCTTCTTTTAAAAGCTCTGCTATCGTAACTTCTGAAGGTGCCATCATGGCCCCACCCATATAGGTATCATGGACCCCTGTACTCATACAGTATTTACCGGTCATAATCGCAGAGCGGGTAGGGGCACAAACCGGATTTACCAAAAACTCATCAAAACGTACACTACGCGCTGCCAAACTATCCAAAACAGGGGTTTTGATATTGGGGTTCCCATAATAGCCCAAATCGCCAAAACCTTGATCATCGGTAATGATCAAAATAACATTGGGCTTAGTCGTTTCGTCAGCTTTTTTGGGTTGTGAACAACTGGCCAGAACCAATAGTAAAACCAATAGGTTTGTGTAAATGAATCGTTTCATGATTACTTATTTTGTTTTGGTTGCATAAACATCTTCACTCCAGTCGTTTAATTTTCCGAGCATTGTTCCAACCCTTTCAGGATGTTGTCCCGCTACATTATCGTTCTCCCCGATATCTTCCTTTAGGTTGTACAATAAAGGCTCTGCATCCTTTTTTTGTAAAATGAGTTTCCAGTCGCCTTGTCGTATGGCTTTTCTACCGGCATATCCCCAAAATAAATCCCGTTGTGGCAAGGCTTCCCCTACAAGGAGGTTATTCTTGACACTAATACCATCCAATCCTTTTGGGATTTCAGCTCCGACCAAATCCATAATGGTGGGGAAAAGATCCATGGTTAAAATGGTCTCATCATTAACCTGATTTGGGGCGATTCTACCCGGATACCATGCCATGGCGGATACCCGATGTCCGCCTTCCCATAAGGTGGATTTGTAGCCTCTTAAACCGCCATTGCTACCGACTTTTCTTGAAGCACCGTTATCCGAACAAAAGAACACCAAAGTGTTTTTATCAAGCTTCAGTTTTTTTAAGGTTTCCATAACCTCACCAATGCCTTCATCCATAACTTCGACCATTTCTTTATAAATGGCGTTAAGTTCTTCTTCGGATACTTTCTTTTTCTGTTTGGCTCCGTCTTTCCATCCCACATAGCGTTCTGCTTCCGATTTACGCCCTTGAAACGGACCGTGAGGTGCTTCATGGGGAATGTAAAGTAAAAAAGGTTCGTCTTTATGGCGTTCAATAAAATCCACGGAATGTTTCGTGATCAAATCTGTTGAATACCCTTTTTCATTTTTTATGGTATCCCCTACCCACCAATCTTCGTATCCTTCCTGATCGATATGGGAATGATAATCCACATTACCCGAAACATAACCGATATACTCATCGAAGCCTTGCTGTATGGGGTTGAATTTGGTTTGATACCCAACATGCCATTTCCCGAACATGCCGGTAACATACCCCGCTTCTTTTATCGCTTCAGCAAACGTTTTTTCACTGGGATCCAAACCTTTGTCACGATGATGTTTGGCCGTCACGACTCCATCTATACCAACGCGTTGTTGATATTTCCCTGTCAATAGGGCTGCCCGTGTAGGACTACAAACGGATCCGTTGGCATGAAAGTCGGTAAACCTGACCCCTTCGGCCGCCATATTATCCAAGTTGGGCGTATTGATCAATGTACTCCCGTAACATGATAAATCGCCATACCCCATATCATCGGCCATAATAATGATGATATTCGGTTTTTCCTGTTTTTGAGCCGTACAATGGGTCATTGCCAATGCAAAAAGGAAAAGGATGGGAAGTTTGATAAGTTTATCGATCATAACGGTTTTAGAAAATAGTTCAGCTTAAATCAATCGTTCCAATGTTTTTCAACAATCGCCAATATTTCCGGATTATCAAGATCCGTATCGCCCAAGGTTTCACGTTGTTTTAAAATCTCGGATTTCATTTCGGCAATGATGTCTTTGTATTTTGGGTCGTTATAGGCGTTATGCAACTCATGGGGATCTTCTTGTAAATCATAGAAATCCCAGAATTGATCTTGTGCGGCCCCTTTAAATCCGTTGCCATAGAAGAATGCCAATTTGTAACGCTGGCCACGGATACCGAAATGCCCCGGTCTGTCTTTCGAATGGTCCCAGTACCGGTAATAACCATAATCCCTCCAATCGTCTGGAGTATTTCCTTTTAAATTCTCACGGAAACTGCGTCCTTGCATGGTCTTTGGATAATCAATCTGCGCATAATCGGCAAACAGGGCCGAAAAATCGACATTTTCAATAAGGTCCTTATTTCTGGCACCGGCCCTAACTTCTTTTGGGTATCGGATCACAAATGGCATATGAATGGATTCTTCAAAAATCAGGCGTTTATCAAACCAGCCATGTTCCCCCAAGAAATAGCCTTGGTCCGCGGTGTAGATGACCACGGTATTTTCTGCCAGTCCGGATGCTTCCAAATAATCCAAAAGCTTACCGATATTATCATCCACGGCCGCACCCGAACGCATAAAGTCCTTCACCATTTTTTGATACGTCTTATACCTTGCTTCTTCTTGGGTCAATCCTTCCACGGAAAAAGGCAACCCCGGATAATTCATGAAATCCTTTCTCAACTCAGGGTTTGCAGTAGCATCCAAATAACGTTTTTTAAGGTTATCCATAGACTGACCCAAAAACGAACGTCCCGTTGTGGCAGCGCTATTGTCATAGAAAGATTCGGGAACAGGAATTTCCTCATCTTTGTATAAATGCGCAAAACGTTCCGGATAATCGTAGGGTTCGTGTGTGGCCTTAAAATGGCACATGGCCATAAAAGGTTTTTCCTTATCCCGGTTTTCAATCCAATCAATGGTCATATCCGCAATGATATCGGTACTATAGCCTTTGTATTGTTTACCACCGCCGTAATAATCTTCCCAATTCTCCTTGGTTTTCATTATAGGGTCGTGGTACTCCCCTTGACCCGGAAGCACACAATAGTAATCGAAACCGGCCGGCTCTTGCTTTAAGTGCCACTTGCCGATGATAGAGGTTTGATACCCCCCTTTTTGCATTTCCTTGGCAATATTGTTATACTGTGGGGACAAGCCCGCATCCAATATCCTGACCCCATTTACATGGCTGTATTGGCCGGTAAGTATGGTGGCCCGACTAGGGGTACAGATTGAATTTGAAACCAAGCAATTATTCAAAACGGTGCCTTCGTCGGCGAGACGATGAAGGTTCGGCGTATGTACATAATCCTCCAAAATACCCCCATATATCCCCCATGCCTGTGAGGTATGGTCATCGGCCATGATGAATAGGATATTAGGTCTTTCTTGTTCTTTTGCTTCCGATTTCGCTTCTGTTTTACTTTTACAACTTGTTGCCGTAAAAGAAACCAAAAGCACTAAAGTATAAAGCCTTACCAATGTTTTCATTATTTATTATAAATTTATTCCGTTACTTCCAATTTAACTGTCTCAAAGTTGTCCGATGCGGCACCGATACCGATTTCAAATATTCCAGGTTCAACAACTTTTTCATGTTTTACCGTATCAAAAAAGGATAAATCCTCTGGGGTGATCTCAAAACTTACCGTAGTTGACTTTTTGGGCTTTAAGGAGATTCTTTTGATTCCCCTTAAACTTTTCAAGGGTCTCTTCACCGAACTTTCAACATCCTTGATATAAAGCTGAACTACTTCATCCCCCTTGTATTTGCCTACATTGGTTACTTTAACCGATACTGTGGTCGTACCCGTTGCATTGATTTTATCCTTTGCCAATTTTAATGTGCCATAACTGAAATCGGTGTAGCTCAATCCGTACCCAAAAGGATAAAGAGCCTCCCCTTCAAAATACCTGTATGTCCTTCCTTTCATGCTATAATTGACAAACGGTGACAATTCTTTGACCGTTTTATAAAAAGTAACCGGCAACCTACCGGACGGGTTGTAATCCCCAAAAAGCACATCCGCTATTGCGGTACCTCCAAGTTCCCCAGGATACCAAGCCTCTACAATGGCAGGTAGGTTTTCATTCTCCCAGTTAACCGCCAACGCACTACCGTTCAATAATACCAAAACAACGGGTTTGCCTGTTGCATGTAGTGCCTTTAAAAGTTCTTTTTGAACCTCTGGCAATTCTATATCGGTTTTGTCCCCTCCATCAAACCCTTTGGAGTTGACCGGCATTTGCTCACCTTCCACACCTGGCGATATCCCCCCAACAAATACTACCACTTCGGATTTTTCAGCCAATGCAATTGCTTTTTCAAAGGAAGTTTTATCGGGTGAAGCCCATAAGAACTTCAATTTAACAGGATACCCTTCATGGAAATACTGAATTTTAACTTGATACGGTTTCCCTTTTTCCAATTGAACGGTTTCTTTTACGACCCTTCTTTTTAAATCCTCGGTATTATCCACTAGCACCTTACCATCAATGGCCAAAGTATATCCCCTACTGCTTTGTAGCCCTAGGTCGTATTCCCCGGAGACATCCACTTGAAGGGTGCCTGTATATTCGACGGCAAATTTAGCTTCGTTCAATCCTTCAATGGGGTAAAGGTTCCAATTTGAATTGATACCTTCCTCCACTCTGGTGACAACTGGAGTCCCTGAAAAATCGTGATTGTTAAAATACTTGGCTTGTAATCCTTTTTTACTTTCAAAGCTTAGGTATGCGGCAGGGATCAATGACATGGCCGGCGCTTTGGAAATCAATTCCGTACCCGCTTCGTAATACACTTGTGTGTTTTTGGAAACCTTATTTTGAATCCCTACCAAGGGGGTAAAATATTGTGACGGGAAGCCGTTGTAGTTTCCTAATAGCACTTCCAGATCATTGGCATTGGGACCTATGACCGCAATGGATTTCAAATCTTTCTTAAGGGGTAGGGTATTATTGTCGTTCTTTAAAAGTACCATGGATTTTCGGGCGGTTTCCAAGGCTAATGCCCTGTGTTTTTCCGAACTTACCACGCTCATGGGAATACTTGCATAGGGCACGGACTCCGGAGCATCGAACATTCCCAATTTAAATCGTGCCTTGAATATCCTTTTTAAAGACACATCGATCTCATCCTCAGTAATATCACCCCTTTCAACGGCGCTAATTAAATAAGAATAACGTGAACCACAATTTAAATCACAGCCCGCCTTAACAGCAACTGCAGCTGCTTCTTCTTTGGAGTCCACATAATTGTGGTAATCATGAATATCCCTTATCGCATTACAATCCGAAACAACAAATCCTTCAAAACCCCAATCTTTCCTTAGGATCTCATCAAGTAATTGATGGCTTGCACAACAAGGCTTACCCATATACCTATTATAGGCCGCCATTATCGAATACGCTTTTCCTTCAACCACAGTAGCTTCAAAAGCCGGTAGATAGGTATCGTACAAATCACGTTCCGTAGTCGTGGCATCAAAAAAATGCCGCTCAGGTTCGGGACCGCTGTGTACGGCAAAATGTTTGGGTGTAGCGACCAATTTCAAATATTTTGGGTCGTCCCCTTGTAACCCTTTCACAAAATTGACCCCCATACGAGCGGTTAAATATGGATCTTCACCATAGGTTTCCTGTCCACGACCCCAACGAGGGTCCCGAAAAATATTAACGTTTGGGGTCCAGTAGGTCAATCCCTCATAGCGTTCAAAGGAATTGTTTCGTAACGCTTCATGGTGCTTTGCCCTTGCTTCATCGGATATCACTACGGCCGAATTGTAAATTAGGTCGGTATCGAAGGTAGCGGCCAAACCAATAGCTTGGGGAAAAACGGTTGCTTTGCCGGCACGGGCCACCCCATGCAAACACTCATTCCAATATTCGTGTGCAGGAACATTCAAACGGGGAATGGCAGGGGCATCGTTCATCATCTGTCCTACTTTTTCCTCCAAAGACATCCTGGATACCAGATCATCGACCCGTTCCCCGATATCGAGGCTCTCATCCAAAAAAGGGTACTGCGTCTGTTGGGCATTGAGACCTAATGACCATACCGTCATTACCACAAAACTAACTACTGTTGAAGTTTTCATTTTTAAGGCTATCATTTTACTCGAATTGAATCTTTTTGCGTTTGTCCGTACTATTCATAATTCACTGCCACTACCGAAATGGTATTTGCAGGAATATCCACAACTTGTGCGTGGTCATCTTTTAACCAAAGGTCGAAGGTCTTTACGTCATCCGAATCGTTTTTAATGAACAGGTACACGTTTTTATCATCGGCAAGGGTAATGGTATCCCCATACCAAGAAGCTGAAGCTACACGTTTCATTCCTGGTTTCATAAACCTACCAAAAAGCGCCATTGCGGCGTAATCTGGATTGTATGTTACCGTTTTTTCTTGTCGGTTTATTTTAATTAGGCTGTTCTGCTTCCAACCCCAACCGCTAGAGGAATCTTCATTTAAGATCATGTTCCAATAACAGAAGTTGGGTACACCATGGTTAATATATGCCGCAACTTCATTAAATCGGGAAAATGCCTGGTCGATACTGTTTTTTCCACCATAGCAATTGCCCTCGGTATGCAAGAATTTGATTTCCGGATAAATTGCCTGCATGTTTTCAATCTGCCTTGAGTTCATATACTGCACCCCGATACCATCAACGGCTTCCCTCCAACTTTTGTTGGCCACATACTCCAATCCATCCAATCGCTTGGCGGTACGGAAAGAACCTGCCCAGATTTCGGCCGGTGTATTGTCCTTTTCAAATTGGGGACGCAAATAATCGATTACGAATTCGCCCATTTGTTTTGGGGGCATGTTACAAGAAGGGTATTTAGTGGATATGTCCTGCTCGTTTTGAATGACGATTCTATTGACCGATATACCTTCTTTAGCATAAGCCTCAACATATTTTGAAAAATATTGTGCATAGGCCTTATAGATCTTGGAGTCGTCTTTCAAGACATTCTTCTCCGGGAATTCTTCCCCCCTATCCATTAAACCGGATTCCTTCATCCAACCCGGAGGGCTCCAAGGGGAAGCGAACAATACCATATCAGGGTTATACTTGTAAGCCATCTTAAGGTAAGGGATCACGCTTGTCCTTTCCCGCTCAATGGAAAACCCCTTCATTTCAAAGTCATTCGGCACTTCGCTGTAGCTATAGGCGTTAATTCCAAAGTCGCTGGCTCCGATGGCCGTTCTACAAACCGTGAAATTGGCACCATTTTTATCGAACAGGTTTTTCATGATGTCGTTTTGTTGATCTTCACTTAACGACATCAATGCTTCCCCTCCGATTTCATTGAACGCCCCACCGATACCTTCAATGGTTTGAAACGAAATATCAGGATAAATACGAACCGAAATACCTTTTCCTTCAGACCTGGCCTCCATTTCCTTTATGGGATTGGCAGCTATGTCCTGACCTTCAACAAGCTCAACATAATAAACCTTAGCCTTGTTTTGGGCGTTGATTGAAAGTGATATTATAAAAACCGTTATTACCGTAAAAACAAATTTTCCCATATCCCCGTATTTAATTTTTGAATTTCGCCTTTAATACCACTGGATAACTGTCACCATTTACGGCCGGCATGGCAATGGTCAAACCTTCATTGGTTTGCTTAAAGTCTATTTTCCTGCCATCGTATAATTGGGTTAAACCTTTTAAAGTTCCTGGATTGACTTCGCTGGATTTTCCGAATGATGGAATAACGAATTTCCCTCCTTTAGGGTTCATTACGATAATGTAAAAATCGTCTCCTTTAGTGGTGTAGCGAACTTCATCATGGGCAAAAGCCGGTGTGGCCGTTGTTCGTTGGTTAAAATGCTCGCCGTGTTTCTGGTTAGCTGTCGCATTCCTAAGTTCCCCTTCAACGGTTTCCACTTCCTCTCCCCTAACACTTTTCCCGTCACCGAAAACCTTCCATGGGCGTGTGCCATAAATGGCTTCCCCATTGATTTTCAACCAATCGCCAACAATTTTAACGCTCTTTTTAATTTCGTGGGGAATGGTTCCATCAGGCTTTAATTCCATACTTAAAAGCAAGTTACCATTTTTACTTACGGCTTCAATGAGCATTTCCAAAATGGTGCGTGCATTGTGTGTTAAATGGCGGTCTTTTTTATAAAACCAATCGGTAAACGTAATTTCAGATTGCCATGGGTCTTCCCTCAAGGTATTACTACCTCCCGATTCCACCTCATTGACCGTACCTTTTTCTTTTCGCTTTAAAAGCATTACGGCATCTATGGTTCCGTTTTCCTCCAGACTGTTACTATATAATTCCCGTGCTACTTCTTGCCCATATTCCCCATAGGTGAAGTTAAATCCATCGTTATACAGCAAATCGGGTTTGTAATTCGTAACCAATTCAATATGGCGTTCCAACCAGTTTTTCTTGATGTCCTCAATAATTTCGGGAGTGCGGTCTTCCGGTGCCGGACCATATAAATCTTTCGGGTCCAAGCCTTCCCACCATTTGCCTTTACCGTCTTCCTTGGTCAAACGCCCGTCGTATGGCACGCCTGCTTTGTCCCCATCCTTATCCGAACCGAATGCCGGTTTCCACCAATTCAGAAAACGATCATCGTGACTGGTAACCCCGAATTTCAAACCGGCTTTTCGGGTTGCCGCCTCAAACTCCCCGATAATGTCTTTTTTAGGACCCACATCCACGGAGTTCCATGGGTGGTGCGAAGAATCGAACAAATCGAAATGATCATGGTGGTTCGCCAAAGCCACAATATATTTAGCTCCGTTTTCTTTTGAAAAATCGATTAAGGCTTGCGCATCGAAATTTTCGGCTTTCCATTCGTTGATTACATCCTTAAAGCCAAATTCGGAAGGATGGCCGTAGGTTTGTAAGTGATAAGGATAAGCCATTTTACCGAACTTTTGGCGGCCTACATCCTGCATATACATATGGCGGGCGTACCAACCGCCCCCTTGCTCTGGAACGGCTTGTGGTCCCCAATGGAACCAAATACCGAATTTGGCATCCCTGAACCATTCCGGGCATTCGTATTGATTTGCCAATTCATCCCAAGACAATTCCGTATCCTGGGCCATGACCATACTTGAAACGGTTATAAAAAGAAGGAAACTAAATACTTTAAAACGTTTCATCGGTTTTATTTTACTTTTTTGAATTTTTCTTGAAATTGTAATCTTCCGGGTTATCGAACAAACCGAATTCGTTTTTGTCCAATTTAGCCGGATCCCCGGTTTCCTTGATAAGGATTTCCAATTCGTTCATCAAGTCCTCCTTGACCGATGCATAATTTTCATTCTCACTTAAATTGACCAGCTCCCATGGGTCATTTTTCAAATCGAACAATTGATAGGTGAACACTTCATGCTTTGCACTTACTATCAATTTATAATCCCCTTTTCTAACCGCCCTATGTCCACCTCCGGGATTGTGGTTTCTGTTCTTGCCCAACAAATCACCCGGCCAAGAGTTATAAGCATAAAGCATACTGTTCCTTACTGCATTGGACTCACCTTTTAAGACAGGTGCCAAATTTTCGGTTTGGACCGATTCAGGGATTTCCAGACCGGTCAAACCACAAAGGGTCGGGAAGATATCGTGTAAATATACCATAGCATCATTTTTCCGGTTTTCAGGGATATTCGGTCCGCAAAAAACCATTGGGACACTAATACTATGCTCGTACACGTTCTGTTTACCCAATAAACCGTGTTGACCCAATGCCAAACCGTTATCACCTGCCAAAACAATAATGGTATTGTCCGCTTTGCCAGAAGCTTCCAATGCTTTTAAGATCCTGCCGATTTGGGCATCAGTAGCGGATATCATGGCATAATAGTCCGAAATTTCTTTTTGGATAATTTCCTCCGTTCTTGGGAACGGGGCCAATACTTCGTCCCTTATCCTATCATCGGCAATTTCAAAAGGGTGTTCGGGCATAAAGTTTTCGGGCAACGCAATATCGCTTGCCGCATACTTATCTTCAAACTCTTTGGGGGCCGTACGTGGATCGTGGGGTGCGGTAAAGGCCACATACATCAAGAAGGGATCTTTGTTTTCGTAAGTATCCAAGAAACCCACAGCGGCATCGGCAAAGACCTCGCTACTGAATTTTTCTTCATTTTTATACGGTTCGGACCATCCTGTTTCCGGGCTATAGTCCTTTACTTTAGTACCGAAATGTGTTGTCATTCCGCCTAAGAATGCGGATTTCACCTTGGTAAATCCACGTTCTACCCAAGGTTCACCGTTATGTTGCTTTCCTGTTGCGAACGTGGTATACCCATTCGCTTTAAAATACTCCGGAAAGGTTAATTTATCGCTCTTACCTTTATCTTCCTGGTTAAAAGCAAATTGAGCATATACGTTAGGTTCTATATTGAAATAGTGCCGTCCGGTCATTAACATGGCCCTACTTGGGGAACATACGGCAGCGGTTGTGGCCCCTAAAATGTATGAGTTGGTAAAAGACGTACCCCTTTGGACCAAGGCATCCATATTTGGCGTTTCGACATCATATTTATCCAAGGCCCCAATGGTCCCACCACGTTGGTCATCGGTAAACAGGAAGAGGATGTTCGGCTTTTCCGCCTCCTTTTCCACCACTGTCTTTTCTTTACATCCAAAAGACAATACCACTACCAATGCAGCTACGATCTTGATTGAATACTTATGCAAATTCCCCATTTTTATTTCCCGGTTTATTGATTGCTAATCTTATTTAGAATTTTCCTCTCTGATCATCTTCCCTACTTCCAACAAAATCTTTGCCGATTCCTCGGGTACGACCCCATTGCCATCGGGCCCTACGTTAAGCAGGAAATTCCCTCCTTTTCCATTGATGTCCTTTAATTTTTCATAGACTTCCACAGGGGATTTCCATAAGGTATCCTTCTTTTTGTACCCCCAGGAATCGTTCATGGTATAACATGCCTCCCAGTAATACTTTACAATGGAATCCAAATGGAATTGCTCCGGTGTCCCAAAATCCTTTTTGAACAGTTTTCGTTTTGAAACACGGTTATTGATAATGATACTGGGTTTTAACTCCCTGATATATTGGTACAGGTCATTTCCGTCCTCAACGGTCCACCAATCGACCCAATCCCCATCAAACCAAATGATATTGGAATCGTAATTCTCGATCAATTCCTTGATTTGATTTTTCATATAGGTTACGTATTTCTCTTTTTGGCCTTCATGCATTTTCATCATGCCCCAACCTTTTCCTTCTTCCACGTATTGTGAACCTTGGTGCCAATCGGTAATACTATAATAGGTTCCAAAAACGATGCCTTCCCTTTTACAGGCATCGGCCAATTCCTGAACGAAATCCCTGCCTTTCATTGGCGTATTCGCAATATCGAAATCGGTGTATTTGGAATCGTACAGACAAAAGCCCTCATGGTGTTTGGTAGTGATCACCAAATACTTCATTTCGGCATCCTTGGCCAACTTTACGATTTTATCGGCATCAAAATCCACAGGGTTCCAGGTGTCCAACAGTTTTACGTATTCCTCTGACGGAATGTTCTGGTTCCCTTGGATCCATTCGGCATAGCGACCTTCCTCATTCCCCTTGTAAATTCCGCCCAACTGACTGTAAAGTCCAAAATGGATGAACATACCGTATTTGGCATCGGTAAACCATTTCATCCGTTCATCAAAATCTTCTTCCGATTCTTCCAAATAGTTCACCAACTCCTTTTGTTCCGGTGCTTTTTGCTTACAGCTACCCAGTGTCGCTACCATCAACAACACCACCAATACTCCTATTATTTCTTTTATTGCCCTCATTCTTCTGCGAATTTTCTATTGTGATTTGGTTATTTACTTAAGCCTTTGGCTTTTAAAAAACGATCTAGGTGTTCTTGGTTCAATACATCACTATCCCCATATTTTGTCCGCATGGCTTCCAATTGCACATGCATTTCTTCCCGTACCTCGGCATATGCCGGATCGTTGTAAACATTATGCATCTCGGAAGGATCCTTTTCCAAATCATAGAGTTCCCATTCATCCAAATCGTAATAAAAATGTATGAGCTTATACCTATCCGTTCTAACCCCGTAATGACGTTTTACATGATGCTCTCCCGGAAATTCATAATACGTGTAGTAAAGGGCATCCCTCCATTCACTGGCTTCGCCTTTTACCAATTTCCTTAAGGACTCCCCTTGTATGCTTTCATCGATATCGACCCCTGCATAATCCAGGAATGTTGGCGCAAAGTCAATATTCTGGACCAAACCATCAACAACCGTACCTGGCTTGATCTCTTTAGGGTACTTCATCAGGATAGGCGTTCTAAAAGACTCTTCGTACATAAAGCGCTTGTCGAACCAACCATGTTCCCCTAAGTAAAACCCTTGGTCTGAGGTATACACTACGATCGTATTCTCCTCCAAACCATTTTCCTTTAAATAATCCAGTACTTGCCCAACGCCGTCATCCACTGATTGTATGGTGCGTAAGTAATCTTTCATATATCTATTATACTTCCAAAGTGCCAAGTCTTTCCCTTGGGGTTTTTTGGCTTTGAATTCTTTTATGATAGGGTCGTAATAAGCATCCCAAGCTGCTTTTTGCTCCTCGGTCATCCGATTGTACTGTCTTTGGAACATGCCCCTGTACTTCGTCTTGATTTCCTTTTCCTTATCGAGCATTTTCAGATCGTACACCACATCCATATCCTTATAAATGCCCATCTCATGTTTTGCAGCAGCCGGTCTACCTTCGTATTCATCAAAGAAATTCGATGGGGGTGTAAAGGTTTCATCATCAAACAGGGTGAAATATTTCTCTTCCGGCATCCATGTTCTATGAGGTGCTTTTTGATGATAGAGCAATAGGAAAGGCCTATCCTTTTCCCTTTTATTGTCCAACCAATCCAAAGCGATATCCGTGGTTACGTGGGTCACATATCCCGGATACGTTTTTTTTACCCCATTTTCTATAAAATCCGGGGCATAATAATGCCCTTGACCCGGTAGTACGTTCGAGTAATCAAAGCCTTGGGGCAAACCGTCCAAATGTATTTTACCTACCAAAGCCGTTTGGTAACCGTTTCTTTGCAAAGTCTTGGCAAAGTTCTCCTGATCCCAATCATAGGCACGGATATTATCGACCTTACCATTGACAAAACTATGTTTACCGGTGAGCATGGCCGCCCGGCTTGGGGCACAAATGGAGTTGTTTACGAATCCGCTATTGAAAATCGCCCCCTCGTTGGCTATCCTATCGATATTAGGGGTATTGTTCAACCCGTGCCCATAAGCACTTATGGCTTGATACGCGTGATCATCACTCATGATAAAAATAATGTTGGGTTGCTTTATTCCCTCTTCAGCAACTTTGTCATTCTTTTCATTTTTACAACCCAACAAAAACAATACAAGCAAACAACCGCTTACAACTCTTGAATACATATTATTATGAACTTTAGTGGAATACCCTCTCATGCTATAGAATATTTGATTTGATTTTTTTCCAAGTCCTTTTTAGAAGGAAAGCCGCGACAATGGCAAGGATGGTGATCGGAACCGCATAGTTGTAATCCCCATAGATCCAATATCCCGTAGCGAACATGGAGCTATAGATCAATACACACCCCAAAAGCATGGCCAAAATACCCGCCGGTACGCTCCAAGCTTCCTCCGAATCTTTCAAGACCACACCTTCGGCATCGGCTTCCGCTATGACTTTTGCCCAACCAGGACCCCCTGGCTGTATTTTTTTGTAAAAGCCTTGTAACACCTCTTTACTCTCGGGCTTGGCGATAAAAGTTGCGGTAAGCCATATGGCCGTAGTTACCAACACCACGAAAGGATATTCCCAATAGCTTTCAAAAACACTGTTTTGCGACCTGAACAGGTAATCCCCAAGCGGGGTCAATTTCAATAAGATCGATATAATACCGGAGGCGAACATGGCCGTGATTTCACTCCAAGCATTGATACGCCACCAAAACCACCTCAAGATGAATATCAATCCGGTCCCTGCTCCAAAAACCAACAACAACTCAAACAACTGCAGTGCATTTTGCAACAATAATGCCAACAGTGCACTACATACCATCAAGGTTACCGTGGACAACCTACCGACGGCGACCAATCTTTTTTCCGAGGCCTTTGGATTTATCTGTTGCTTGTAAAAATCATAAACGATATAGGAGGACCCCCAATTCAATTGTGTGGAAATCGTACTCATATAGGCTGCTATCAAAGAGGCCAGAACCAACCCCAACAACCCACTCGGCAATTTAGTAAGCATGGCGGAATACGCTAAATCATGACCCAGTTTATCATCCGCGATATTGGGAAAAGCTTCTTTTATACTGGCTAAATCGGGAAATACCACCAATGAGGCCAAAGCCACCAAGATCCATGGCCAAGGACGCAAGGCATAGTGCATTATATTAAAGAAAAATGTAGCTCCTATGGCATGGTTCTCATCTTTAGCCGCCAACATACGTTGTGCAATATACCCCCCGCCACCAGGCTCCGCTCCCGGATACCAAGAACTCCACCATTGTACGGCCAAGGGAATGACAAGAAGCGTGATCAAAGCATTCGCATCGCTGAAATCGGGTAATATGGTCAATTTATCCGCAACATTTTCATTGGCCATCAGTGATGCCATACCCCCTACTTCGGGCAAATTCACCAAATAATAGGCAGCGCCAATGGCTCCCCCCATAGCAACAAAAAAGAGTATGAAATCGGTATATACCACTCCTTTAAATCCTCCTAAAGCACTAAAGACCACAGTAATCAATCCCGCGCTGACGACCGTTTGCCAGGGTTCCAAACCAAGCATGATACCGCCGATTTTAATGGCGGCCAAGGTTACGGCGGACATGGTTATGATATTGAAAACAACCCCCAAGTATATGGCCCTGAATTTTCTTAAAAACGTAGCGGGTTTACCCCCATATCTAAATTCATAAAACTCGATATCGGTGTTCACATTCGATTTTCGCCACAATTTGGCGTATACAAACACCGTCAATAAGCCCGTAATCAAAAAAGCCCACCAGACCCAATTCCCTGAAACCCCATTGGTCCTGACGATATCCGTCACTAAATTGGGCGTATCCGTGGAAAATGTCGTAGCCACCATGGAAACCCCCAAAAGCCACCAAGGCATTGTTCTTCCCGAAAGGAAGAACTCAGAGGAACTTTTCCCGGATTTTTTGGAAAGAATTATCCCTATTGATAAAGTGATTGAGAAAAAAAGGGCAATTAAAATATAATCCACCGTGCTTAAAGACACCATAAAGCCGTATTTAAATAAATTATTTCGCTAAAAATGGGAGGAGAATTGAATAATCCCCTCCCACAAAACTAAAACTAACTCAAACTTGATCTACTATTAACAAATAAATAATAAAAAAGATATGGATGGTAATTACTTCGACCAACACCAAATCTGGACAGATAGAGGTAAAAATTTAGTCGTCATAAGTGAGGTAGGCGGAAACCAGCCAGTGATTGGCCTTTCCTTTTTCCGCTTTAGTGGCCGGAATAAGCACTTTAAGCCTGTGCTCCCCTTTTTTCAAATCCCCTAAAGATACCTGAATGGGGACCACTTTTGAACCGGGACACCAATTGGATCGGGATAAATCCGATGAAGCCAAGCGCTCTTCTATTTGCTTTATGGCACGTTCCCGAGTGGCAGGATTTCTGTAATAGGCGGAATCTTTCCTTAACCAAACACCGGAAGTTGGGTTAAACCTTCTAAAAGAAGCACAATCATCACGCCATGGGATGGTATCAAGCACCAATTCATTATCAAAATAAACGCTATTCCTTATTTTGATAAATTCATCCCCTCCGCTATGACCGCCATGCCCCGTTGTAATATAATGCAGCCGTACGTTTTTTAGGTCAGCACCCACTTTCAATCCATATTCAAGTGGACCCTCGGCGAAGAAATCCGGTAAAGCTTGCCCTTTTACATATTTTACGGCATTGAACAACGGCATCACCTTCCTACCCTTTTTAGGTCGACCCGAATAGGATAAACTTAAATCTATCCGATATCCTGTTTTCGTCCAAGAATCGATCCAGACCCCAATATAAAAAGTGCCCGTAGTAATATCCTCAAGTTCAGAAATATCTTGGTTCCATACGACTTCTTTTTCCCATTTGGGCACATAAACAGGCTTTGAATATTTACGCTCATCATTGCTGTAATGCCCAACACCGAAAGGGGTCATAAAACGCAACAATTCAACTACCGGTTGGTAATTTTCAGCAGGAAGCACCCCTCCGTGCTTGGTGCCTACATAGGAAGCACTTGGAAATTCGGCTTCCCCCTTGGCGACATCAAGAATGGATATTTGTTCCGGATCGGTAATCACGAAACAAGAGCCGGACTTATCCCATTTATCCCCATTGGACCTTAACTTCAATTCCAAATGAACATCGGTTCCCTTTTTGAATTTTAGAACGGTCACCTTTTTCAAGACCAACCTGCCCCCCAACAACCTGATGACATCGGGATCTACATTGGTGCTGTCAGGTTTCCCATAATTTATTTTTTGATCCCTGAATACGGTCTTCTCAAAAGCCGATTGTGCCGTGACCAAAGAACATGAAATCAGAAATAAAGCCAGTAAGTTCTTTTTCATTTTAAACTATTTTCAGTGTAGCACGATCCCTATCGCCCCTTTAATCAGTTAACCAATACTTCATCTATAAAAAGCCAAACCTCGTCAAGATCACTATCCTTTTCAGCAAACGAGGCTTTCACCTTAACATAGTTGACTTCCTGTTCTTCAAAGTTGACCACAAAATCTTTTAAAGCAGCCCGGTTATCGACCTCATAAGGATTTTCGACTTTGCCCACTTGGGTAAATACTTTTCCATCAACAGAAACGGACACCTCGATTTCAGTAGGGTAATAAATGCCGTTTTTTTGGTTTACCATACTTCCTACAACAACCTGACCTATGTTTTCCCCATTACCCAAAGCTATGGTCATTTCGGCATTTTCATTCAACCACGCCTGCCATCTGCCATCGCGAAAGTTCTTGGTACCCCTTAAGGTATTAACCGAATTGAACGCACCGGAACCTTGATACCTCTTATCATAATCGGTCAGGTAAGTAACTTTGCCCGCCACTCCTTTATGAAACTTGATGGTGTCTTCAAAAACCCTACCCACGGGATCATCACCTTCAAAAAGAGCGGCTTTTACAGCAGTCGTTTTCGTAATGGTTATCGGTTCTGTAAACTTTGTCGAACCTGAATCCAACACCTCATTATCCAAAGCGAACCTGATATCCGAATCGGGGAATTCATTATGTAACGACAAGGAAATTGATTTGCTTTCAATGGCTGTCTTTACATCCGATGTAATCAGATATGCACTTTTGGCATAGTTGATATCCAAAAGCCGATAGCGTTCAAACATTCGTTTCAATCGCCCTGAAAAATCCTCCCAGTTTCTGGAATCCTTAGGACTCCAAAGGATTTCTGACAAAGCCGTCAATCTCGGAAAAATCATGTATTGGGAATGGTCCTCCGTAGGAATATGCTCTGCCCAAACATTGGCCTGCCCCCCTAAAACACGTTTTGTTTCTTCTTCTGTCAACGTTTCGACAATGGGATCGAATTGATATACTTTACTCACCGTAGTTACCGAACCCCCTGCGGCCGGTTCATACTCTGGCGGACCTTGATAGTAATCAAAATAACAATATCCCACGGGAGTCATTATAGCATCATTCCCGTGTTTTGCCGCCTCAACACCGCCTTTTACACCCCTCCAACTCATTACGGTTGCCTCAGGGGCCAATCCCCCCTCCAGAATTTCATCCCAACCTATGAGTTTTTTTCCTTTTGAGTTGATAAACCGCTCCATCCTTTTAATGAAATAGCTTTGAAGCTCCTCCACATTATCGAGTCCTTCCGCTACAATTCGTTTTTTACAATGTGGACATGTTTCCCAGTTCGTTTTCGTGGCCTCATCCCCCCCGATATGTATATACTTGGAAGGGAACAATTCCATGACCTCCAAAAGGACGTTTTCCAAAAACTCAAAAGTACTTTCTTTACCGGCACAATAAATATCCGTTATGGGCCATAATGCCCCGGAAGGAACGGCAATGGGCCGTTCATGGCATGACAACCCGGGATAGGCCGCAATAGCACTTGATACGTGTGCGGGCATTTCTATTTCAGGAACCACTTCCACGCCTTTTAGGGAGGCATACGCTACAATATCCTTTATATCTTCTTGTGTCAGAAATCCCCCATAAGTCCCTTTTTCTTCAGGGCTGTTGGTTGTCCTGTCATTCCAAGGAAGGTGTTCTTGATCTACCCTCCAAGCCCCAATTTGGGTTAATTTGGGGTACTTTTTTATCTCGATACGCCACCCCTGATCATCTACTAAATGCAGATGTAATATGTTCATTTTATGTAAAGACAGGGCATCTATGGTTTCTTTGATATATTCCTTATCAAAGAAATGACGCGATAAGTCGAGCATCAGTCCCCGCCACTTGAATCGCGGGCCATCCATTATCTCCAAACAAGGGATTTCCCAATTCAGGTTTTCGACAGGAGTCTTGCTTTCGATCTCAACGGGCAATAATTGCCTCAGACTCTGTATACCGTACAAAAACCCGGAGTTGTCGGAAGCTTCGATCGTTATATGGCTTGTACTTACGTTTAAGTTATAAGCTTCGTTTTCCAAGCTATCGACAACTTGGAAAAGGACATAATTTGAATGTGGTGCCTCCGTTACGATTTGTAGCTCCCAGTTGGAAGCCACCTGAAATTTATCCCTCAATAACCGGGCAGCTATTTCTTGACCCTTTTCCGAGACCACGAAGCTGGTATTTTCATCAAATCGAAATGTTCCGGAGGTAAGGGCCAATTGGTTTACCTTTGGGATTATTTGTATATCCGATTCTTGGTAAACCTTGTTCGATTTGTCCTTACAAGCCGAACACACAATTAAAAAAAGTAACACTACGATAAAGTTTCGGGGGAACACTCTAGTCATTGTCCTGTATTTTGATTTATCATTTTAACTTTTTTAGAATGCCGCTTTTTCCATTCCACCATCATTTTCACCATCATATATCATTTCATCATCATAAGCGGCATACCTAAATCCTTACCTTAAGCCATATCGCATAACCCTTTTCACCTTCCAAGGGCCATAAGCCCGATATAACCGAATATTACTTATTCCTTGGAGTTTTTTATGACTTCCAATTGTGCCTCGGTCATGGAGTAATCATCGAAAAAGGCGACCCCTTTTGCTCCATTTTCCTTGGCCTCCTTTATGGCCACCTTTAGATCGTCAGGGGTTAATTTTGGTGTAAATAAACCTGTATGTAATTCTACCGGCTTATCCTCCAAATCTTGGACACCTTGTGCCGTGGCGTATCCGATCCAATCCAATTCTTCGTTATAAAAATTATAATAAATCATGGGAAGCACCATGTCGATTTTCCATTTATCCCAACGCTGGCGTACCATATGGTCGGCCATTTCGGGATATGGAAAAACCGCTGCACTCAGTTTTTTATCATGCTTATGTACGATGTCATAGGCATCATTGACCAATGACCTAATCTCATTCAATCGGAAATTTTTCCACTCGATATCAATGGCTGGATTTTCCATTTTCCTTGGATCTTTATGATGAAGTGCAATAAACTTGTTTACACTGGCATCGGAATAATCGAAATCGTAATCCGGTAGTTCCTCCTCTTGTTTTATACCGTACTTTGGTAGTAGACCGATTGGCAAATACACATCCGGATAGCGTATATAATCCAAATGCACACTGGCCACTCCCTCTACTTTTGCCAAACCTTCGACTAAACTCAAGATGTGTTTTTTAGCTTCCGGATGACTTGGCGACAACCATTGGTAATAACCCACATAAGGCCTTTCCTCTTTCTTGAAGCACGATTTACCACTTCTACTGACCATGTACCATTCAGGATGCTTTAAGGCTGTGGTGTCCCCGGGCCTATTTGTCGTAAACATCCAAGCATGGACTTCCAAACCGGCCTTTGATGCAATGGGGGTCAGGCGTTCCAACAACTTGGGATCCGCGCCTGTGTTCAAAAGCACGGCATCAAACCCATTATTTTTCAGTTTATTGAAATGTGCGGTATACGCCGAATCCGATTTTTTATGCCCTACGCTCATCCAACTCCAATATTTGTATTTCGGGCTTGAACTTTCTTTTGGGGTTTCTTGGGCGTTCCCCTCCTTTTTATCCTTAACATTACATGCCGTTAAACACATAAAAACCATAATGGACAATACCTTTAAAAACCTCATAATTTCCTTATTTTTCAATGAATTCACCATCTTCTTTCACTATAAGTCGCTTTCCCGAAAAAGGGCTATCAACCATTATGTTCCAACCTTGGCTATGATTTTCAAGCGTTGGTGAAATAACCTTACCTTCAATTACCCTATTTCCGATCTGTAGGTCATCCAAGGAATCGGCCCATTTCCCATTCGTTTCGAAATAGGCCTTTTGTGCACGATACAATTCGAATAATTTCCATTTTATTTTCTCATCGCTCGGAATAGCGAAAACTTCCTTATCCCCAGGTTCCTTGGAAGAAAAATACACATAGCCCCATTTTTCGGGTTCATGCATATTGATGACCCCCATGGCAGACCATACCCAATTGTATTCGTGCAAAAGTCTACCTTGATCATTTTTCTTTCTTTGATATTCACCATCAACCAGCTCAAAATCCCAATTGACCCTTGAGAAGTTCACCCTCCAGAATGTATCCTTGGGCACGTTATTGTGATAGTATCCCTTTTTATACGCTTCCCACGGAATGGCCATTTCCAAAACCCAACCTTTATCGACATCAGTGGGATCATTGATCGTTCCGTTTACCTTAACGGCCGATTTCAAGCCGGTAATATTCCAATCATTCAACACCACGTTCCCATCCCGATATGGCTTACTCAAGAACAAATCCCAAGGGGTATTCAACGCATTGACCTCCAATTCATAGTAATTGTACGTATCACTATCGGGATCTATAAAAACCTCAAAGTCGTTATTATGAAAGATAATGGTATCCCTTTTCACCAAATTGCCCCACACATGGGGCTCCTCGAGGTGGGCCAAAATATAGAAATACGTATCATCCCAAAGCATTTTCACCCGGGTTTTGTACTTGGGCTTTTTTATGCCCTCAATATCAACAAAAGGTTCCGTCCATGCTACCCGACCCCATGCCTCATCAGCATCCTCTCCATCGATGATAAGGGGTTCGGGTGTTTTATAGGCGACGTAAGATTCAGGAACAATAGGAGCATCACGGTTCTGTGCGCATCCCAAAAAGGACACGCCTATCAAAACCAACAAACATAAAACCTTCGAGTCCATGAATATTATAAACTATTGTTCTTTGTGAATTCCACTATCTCGCTAAGTTTTCCAAAAGCCAAGGCAACTACGGTATCCGCGGCACCATAATATACGGCTACCTTGTCTTCGGCTTCATCATGTAAGGCCGCACAAGGGAAAACCACATTCGGCACATCCCCGGTCAGCTCATAGGATACTGCCGGCCCCAAAAGATAGGGTTGTGTCCTGTATTTTACCTTATCGGGCGCATCCTCTTCCATGATTGCCGCACCCATGGCATATCTAAAACCATTACAGGTATTGATTACCCCGTGGTAAAACATCAACCAACCTTCTTTGGTTAAAATAGGAATCGGTCCGGCGCCGATCTTGGTACACTGCCAAGCACTATCCACAAAATTGGTCGCTTTCATCACGCATCTGTGCTCTCCCCAATATTTCATATCCGGGCTATAACTGACATATATGTCACCAAAAGGCGTATGCCCATTATCACTAGGCCTACTCAACATGGCATACTTTCCGTTTATCTTCTTTGGAAACAACACCCCATTCCTATTGAAAGGTAAAAAAGCATTTTCACATTGGAAAAATTCTTTAAAATCAAACGTATAAGCTATCCCTATCGTTGGGCCATGGTACCCATTACACCAAGTAATCCAATACCTATCCTCTATGAAAACGACCCTGGGGTCATATTTGTAATCGGAATCTATCATTTGGGTGTTCCCGGCCTTCATTTTGATCGGTTCATGATCAATGTCCCAATCAATGCCATTTTTGCTGAAGCCCGCAAAAATATTCATCTGCACCGCTTTATTATCACATCTGAATACGCCTGCAAAACCATCTTTATAGGGTACTACCGCACTATTGAAAATACTATTTGAAGAAGGAATATCATAGCGATTGATTATGGGGTTCTCGCTATATCTCCACATTACATCAGTGCAATCGTTCGGCTTATCTTGCCAAGGTATGTTTTTCATTATCATCATTTAATTGTTAGTCCTGAATCTTTTTTACTTTATCGAGCCACGTGTATTTCAATATAAGGGTCGTTGCCATAAACACCCCTAAGGTGACGTATGTTTTGGGATAGTCCCTGATCATGAAGTATATGGGCAACAATATCATACTGGATTGCCAAATAATACCTATGGTACAGTTGAACATATCCATCCAAAAACCGGTGTTCTTGACCGTAGCATTATTTTCGGTTTTCAATTCTCTGTAAACGGGATCCCACCAACCCCATGGGCGAACATTATGGTAGAACGCCTTCAACACTTTCATATTCGTTGCCGGCGTCAATAGCGTTCCCAAGAAGGAACCTGCCAGGGAAACAAAAAATATGATCGGGAAGATGTAAATAGCCGGAATTTTAGCCAAATCATATAGCATGGTCCCCACTTCAAAATTGCCTTTGTTCTGATCCAACAAGAACTGTAACGTGGCGATGATAAGTCCGGAAGTCATTCCCCAGAAATATCCCCAGCCATTAAAACGCCACCATATCCACTTCAAAAAGTTAGCCGCAACGTACCCCCCGTAAAGCGCACTGGTTATCCATAAGGTAATGGAGTTTATCGAATCGGCAAAAAAGCCCATGGTAACCCCCAAAATCACGATGGCGAAAGAAGCGATATGGCTTGCCCGAATATAGTGTTTTGGTTGGGCATCGGATTTAAAATACTTTTTATAAATATCGTTGACGATATAAGCCGGCCCGGAATTCACAAATGCGGAAAAAGTAGACATGAATGCAGCCAACAATCCAGCCAACAAAAGTCCCTTAATACCGACCGGCACATGGTTATTGATGACATTGGGCAAAATAATTTCAAGATCCCCCAAGCCCAAATCCGAAGAAACCGCCATTTCCGGAGCCAAATACACCAAAGCGAGTACTACGATACCGGTAATCAACAAATACCTCGGAATGAATAATATAAGATTGGTAAAGCCGCTCATATAAGCGGCTTCCTTTACAGATCTAGTGGATAGGATCCGTTGCATATCATAACTCGGCGTGGGTCCCGCCACACTCGCAAAAAATCCTTTAAACAGACACATTCCTATAAAGGCACCGAACATTTTATACCCTTGGGTATCGACAAGGTCATTAAAAGCCTCGAATTTCCCTTGCCAAGAACCTTCGAGGGTATTTCCGAAGAAAATAGTACTCCATTCCGTTGAAATAATGGAATGTATTTCAACATCGGTTACGGTCACAAAAGCATATATAGCAATCAGGATTCCGGCAATTACCATGATCAGGTACTGTAAAACCTCAGTGGCGACCACGGAGAACATACCGCCTTTTATAGTATAAATAGTCGTCAAAAAGATGATCAACAATGCATACGACTGACTGGAAGTCAACAACATAAAGTCGTTAATGGTCAAGGTGGCATCCCACGGCAAAATTACCGTCATGAATTTCCCTACGCCTTCAAAAAAATACGCGATAAAACCAATCGAAGCGATAACGGCAAATATCGCGACTATCAAATGTGATGCCCTTCCTGCTTTATCATCCCCAAATCGTGTCAATATCCATTCCGATCCGGTCATAATATTGGAACGCCTGATCCAAATCGCCAAAAAGACCATAATGAACACTTGGTTCCAAATGGGCCACATCCACATGAACATAAAGCTCTTCGCCCCATAGAGGAACAAAAGTCCGACCATCCAGGCCGTACCGGAAACATCGAACATTCCCGATCCATTACTTAACCCTAAATAGTACCATTTAATACTCTTACCCCCCAAAAAATAAGAATCCAACCCTTTGGAGGCCCTTTTAGATACCCAGATACCAACCCCAAGGGTCAATACGATATACAATACTATGATTAAAACGTCTATGCTATCCATTAATGCTCTCCTTAACCGTATTAGTCAGTTCCCCATTCCTTATTAGGTGTATCCCCCATAACAAAATGAAGCACGCCCCCGTCCAATAGGGTTTGGTGTGAAATTGAGGTAGTGTTGAAGGGTTCACCGTTCAATGCTGCCGATTGGATATAAATGTTGGTATCCGAAACATTCTCGGCTTCCACCGTAAAAGTTTTTCCGCCCGGAATTTCGATGGTCGATCTTTCAAAGATCGGACTCCCTATTTCGTAGTAGGTAGAAGACGGGTTCATAGGATATAAACCGATGGCACTAAAAACATACCAAGCGCTCATTTGGCCACAATCCTCATTTCCACTCAAACCATTCGGGCTTGTGTTGTATTGTGTATCCAATATGTATCTCGACCAGTATTGGGTTCGCCAAGGCTTATCGGCATGGTTGAACATATAGGCTATGTGGTGACTAGGCTCGTTTCCATGGGCGTACTGACCGATCAAACCCGAGATATCTGCCGAAACATTACTACCTGTAATCTCGGAACTCTCGGTAAACAATTGCTCCAATCTTTGGGTAAACACATCATTCCCACCGTGCAGTTGGGCCAAATCCTCAACCGCGTGGGGAACGAACCAGCTATGCTGCCATGCATTACCTTCGGTATAATCGGTATGCTCCCTGTGATTCGAATATTTGGGATCAAAAGGTTCGTTCCAAGTCTTGCCATCTTTGGATTTCCCCCTCATAAAACCCGTATCGCCATCAAACAAATGTTCATAGGCCTTAGAACGATCCATAAAGAATCGGTAATCCTCTTCCTGCCCCAAGGCCTTTGCCATTTGGGCGACACACCAATCATCATAGGCGAATTCCAAAGTAATGGTAACCGACTCATCCAATTCGTCATAGGGGATGTAACCATACTTTTTATAAGGGGCCAATCCGCGTTCATCCTGCATCATGGTCACCTTCATGGCCTCGTATGCCTTTTCCGCATCAAATCCCGTTATACCCTTTAAATAAGCTTCGACGATAACAGGGATCGAATGGTACCCGGTCATCGTATTGGTTTCATTGGCATAAAGGGTCCAAACAGGTAGAATATGCTTGGTTTCATAATACGCCAGCATACTGTTGATGATATCCGAAACTTTCTCGGGAGCGATCAAAGTGAGTAATGGTTGCTCTGCCCTAAAAGTATCCCATAACGAAAGCGTGGAATAGGCCGTAAAGTTTTCTGCGCTTACAATGCTGTCATTTTCTTTTCTAAACTGTCCGTTTTTATCACTGTAGGTAACCGGGGCCACTTGGGTGTGGTACATGGCGGTATAAAATATGGTCTTTAACGAATCTGCAGTAGTTTCGACTTTAATTTTGGACAAGGCGTCTTCCCAAGAATCATTGGCCTTCTTTTTGGTCCCTTCGAAATCAAAAGCCCCCTCTTCCAAGTTCTCCTTGGCATTGGCGATACTTACAGACGATAACGCTACCTTAACCAACAATTCATCGGCATCCCCCGCTTCAAAAAACAATTGGGCTGCGGTCCTTACCCCTTGCCCAAGATCGCCTTCCACCGATTTTTTATCCGAAACGATATCATATTCAGTGATCGGTTTGGAAAATTTGGCCGTAAAAAACACTTTTTGATTTTTTGCCCAACCGGTACTAAAACGGTATCCACTTATGGTATATGGATCCTCTATTTGCAATGAAGCGCCCACCGCCTTATCCCAATTGATCGCAAAACCCAAATCGACCACAACGGATTGTTCATCATCCGCTTTAAAAGTATATTTATGGTAGGCCGTACGTAAAGATGTGGTCAATTCGACATTGACATCGTGGTCTTCCAAATAAACTTGATAGTACCCTGGAATCGCTTCTTCGTTCTTATGGGAATAGGAAGACCTATACGATAAGGAATCCCGGGATTTCGGCATTGGCAATAAGTCAACCTTTCTGTTTATCGGCATAAAGATGATATCCGCCAAATCCCCAATACCCGTTCCGCTCAAACTCAAATGACTAAAGCCCACGGCTACTGAATCCGAATAATGGTACCCGGAACACCAATCCCAATCACTTATTCCGTTTACCGGGCTGACCTGCAGCATACCAAAGGGAACGGTGGCCCCGGGATAAGTATGCCCATGGCCTCCAGTCCCGATAAAAGGGTCAATATATTGTGTCAGTAATTCCTGTTCCGTACTTTTGTCGAAAGCCCTTTCTTTACAGCCAACCATATAAACCGCCAAAAAGAAAAATAGCGCAAAGTATCTCATAAAATACATGTTAGTTAAGTTATCTAACTTAAAAATTCATATATTAAATAAGTATTGAAAGTAATTTAGACCGACGTAGGCTAAACATAGCTAAACACCAAAAAAACAACCTTATTCGGAAAATGAATTTTGAATCCAATCGCCTATATCGCATTTTACCCAGACACCATGTCATTTTCTGGTTGGTCTACTTTGTCATTACGGTAATACGTTGGGGAGGAATTCATGGAGACTATTTATACTCCCTGAAAACCACCTTATTGGGTTTCCCCATCCATATGTTCTTGGCTTATCTGAACATTTATGTATTAATGCCCAAATTGGCCTTTAAGAAAAAGTACTTCACCTATATCGTGGCAACACTATCGACCATCTTTCTGATGGTTGTCGTGAAATTCAACCTGACCTACTATTTGATCAGCACGAATGTCTGGCCAGAAGTAAGGGAAATAGACCGTATCACCATTAATTACATCATTGACATGATGATCGGCGAGATCTATGTAATAACCTTCGTGACCGCCATAAAAATAACGATGGATTTTTTGCAGGAAAATCAACGGGTCGCCAATCTTGAAAAGGCCCAACTGGAAACCGAATTGCTTTTTTTAAAGACCCAGATTTCCCCCCATTTTTTCTTCAATACCCTTAACAACATTTACTCCCTTGCCGTAGTACAATCCAAAAAGACCCCGAAAATCATTTTAAAACTTTCGGAATTGATGAGGTACCTGCTCTACGAGACAAAAGGCAAAAAGCAATCCTTGCAAAATGAAATCCTCTGCATCCAAAATTATTTGGATCTGGAGCGGGTTCGCCACAACGATGAATTAGAGATTGAAATGTCGATTTCCGGAGATATCCAAGGCAAGAAAATAGCGCCCATTCTCCTGTTATCATTTGTGGAAAATGCCTTTAAACACGGTGTACGCAAGAACATCGGGGAAGTAAAGATCACCATTGATTTCGAAATCAAGAAAGATTGGCTATATTTTACCATCACCAACCCACTCCCAAAACAACCCGAGAACAAAGAAAACATTTCCGATCAATACGGTGGAATCGGTTTGGAAAATGTAAAGAAAAGATTGGAACTGGGATACCAACCCAGTGATTATAAATTGATGATGAGAAACAAAAACGGCATGTTTGTCGTAAAACTTAAAATAAAGGTGTCATGAAGATAAAATGTCTGATAGTCGATGATGAGCCCCTTGCAATCAACGTTATAAAAAACTACTTGGATCAATTGGACGATTTTGAAATATCGGAAACGTTCAATAATGCGGTAGATGCCCTGAACTTTCTAAAAAGCAACACCGTCGATGTCATTTTTTTGGATATCAACATGCCCGTATTGGATGGTATAAATTTTATAAAGAGCTTGGAAGACCCCCCACTTTTGATCGTTACCACCGCTTATGACGAGTTTGCCTTGGAAACCTACGAATTGGACGTAATCGATTACTTGGTGAAACCTTTTGAGTTCCCAAGGTTCATGAAAGCCCTCAATAAAGTCAACAGAAGACTCAAAAATACGAACACCTCCTTGGGCAAGGCCGAAAAGCGTCCGTTCATTTTCGTGAAAATAGACAAAAAGAAAATGAAGAAGATTTTTTTGGACGAAATATTGACCGTGGAATCGCTAAAAGACTATTTAAAAATAAACACTACCACAGGCAGGTATATCATCCATAGCACTTTAACAAATTTCACGGACCTTTTGCCCAGCGAAGATTTTATACGCATACATAGATCGTATACCGTAGCTATCAATAAAATAGATGCCGTTGAAGGCAATAGCGTGGAAATCGAAGGTCTGAGATATGTCATAGGCAAATCCTATATTGATGAAGTAAAGCAAAAAATACTCGATTCATCAATATAAGATTAAAAATCATAGTGCCGTAGACCATATAGATAGTAGGTTATTAATAATGATATCGTTTAAAAGCCTCAATGGCTTCATAATTTGCCAAGCCTAAGGCGTTGTATTTCTTAGCGGTCAATCGATTCCTATCCTCGGCCCTTACCCAAAACTCCCTGCTGTCATCCCCTTGGAACATGACACCATCTTTTTGGGACTGATGACAGAATATGGCATGTCGTTTTTTAAGCACTTGATCCGGACTCATGGGAACCGCCATATCAATTTCATAGGATTCCCACTCGTGCCAAGCCCCACGGTACAACCAGACCCAACAATCTTCCATAAACTTATGCGTCTCATCATATTTAAGGACATCCAAAGCCTTGAATAACGCATCCAAACACACCTTATGGGTCCCGTGTGGATCTGCCAAATCGCCCGCCGCGTAGATTTGATGTGGTTTTATCTCTTCAATTATATTACACATAATTTCGATATCCGCGCCAGAGAGATTGCCCTTTTTTATAGTCCCTGTTTCATAAAAAGGCAAATCCAAAAAGTGTACGTTTTTATCCTTTAGACCCAAATAACGTGTTGCGGCCAAGGACTCACTCCTTCTGATCAACCCTTTTAATTGGCGTACCTCAATGGAATCGATCTCATTCCCGGTCTTCACGGCGAGCTTATCGATAATGGTTTTTGCCTCCTTGAGTTTTGCACCCAATACATTGGCCACTTCAGCAAACTTTAAAGCTTCGACATCGGAAACGGCAATATTCCCGGAAGTCTGGTAGGCCACGTGTACTTCATGACCTTGCTGGATCAATCTATCGAAAGTACCACCCATGGAAATCACATCATCATCGGGATGAGGACTGAATATGATGACCCTTTTCTTTTCGGGCTCTGCCCTTTCAGGACGATAGGTATCATCTGCCCTGGGTTTCCCTCCGGGCCATCCCGTAATGGTGTGCTGCATTTCATTGAACATTTTTATGTTCAAATCATAAGCAGTTCCTTCCAGTGACAACAAATCGGACATTCCGTGATCATTGTAATCCTTATCGGTTAACTTCAAAAATGGTTTTCCCGTCATTTCACTTAACCAAACAACGGCTTTTAACTTTAAGGATTCCGTCCATTTACAAGACCCTACAAGCCAAGGGGTCTTTATTCTTGTAAGCTCCGATGAAGCCCCTTCATCCAACACAAAAGTCGTATTATCATGTTCTTGCAAATACGTTGCGGGCACATGGGAGGAAATTTCCCCTTCGATCGTTTTTTTAAGAATATCGGCCTTGCTGATCCCCCATGCGAGCAATACGATCCTTTTGGCACTTCTTACCGTTCCGACGCCCATTGTAATGGCTTTGCGAGGCACATTTTCAATACCCAAGAAAGCCGGGGCGGCATCGACCCTGGTCATATGGTCAAGCGTAATACTTCTGGTACCTGAATTAAAATGGGAACCGGGCTCATTAAAACCTATATGACCTGTTCGCCCTATCCCCAGTAACTGAAAATCGAATCCACCGAGTAATTTTATTTTATTTTCATAGTTGATACAATATTGATATAGATCCTCACTGCTCACTATACCACTGGGTATATTGATATTTTCGGGTAAAATATCCACATGGTTGAAAAGGTGCTCATGCATGAAATAGTAATAACTATGAATGTTATCCCGTTGCATTGGATAATACTCATCAAGATTGAAAGTGATCACGTTGGAAAACCCCAAACCTTCTTCCTTATGCATCCTTACCAATTCCTCATAAACCTTTACCGGGGAAGAACCTGTTGCCAGACCCAGAACACATGGTTTGCCCAAAGCTTGCTTTTCCTTGATCAAATCGGCAATTTCCCGGGCCACGACCAAAGAAGCCTCATCCGATGATTCGAAAATAACATTATGGATTTTCTCAAAACGCGTTTCTTCAATTTTACCTGCTGCCGTGTATTTTATTAGTTCTGCACCCATTAAGATTCCTTTTAGATTTATTTGATAGTTAAAAATATCTTTTACACTTCTTTCCAAACCTAAAATTTCGACCAACAACCATAGGCCTTAGACAAATCCCTAAACACCACACACTTCCAGTTAACCCCAAAGTACCTCATAAACAACAACTTATTGAACACCACGGAGCATCAGGAAACAATTCCCTTTAAATTCGATTATTGCGATAAACGACAAAATCCATTATTTATCGAAGGGCAGGTGCTATTGGTCGAAATTTTAATTTTTCGAGTAGAGGAAATTTATAAGTTTAAAAAATTGTTAAAAAAACGGGCTCAAACCCAATTTCTTTAACTAAAAATTAGCAACATATAACAATAGCATCAAATTAGGAACCAATTAAAACCAACGAGAGTCAATGAAAATGCAACTAATGACAAGAAATTACAAACGTTTTATTCAAGTAAAATACTAAACTCACAATCTTATGAAAATCAAATTATCGAGTCTTTTTCATACAAAAAAAAGGACTAAAATTCCCTCCGTGCGAGCTCTTATTTATTTTTGCTGTGCAGTTACATTTGGTTTAACCGCAAATCCCGTACTGGCATTTGAGAACGCTGTTGACATTGTTCAACAACAACAGATCAGTGGTACCGTAACCACCTTGGATGGTATGCCTTTACCTGGCGCCAGTGTGGTGGAAAAAGGAACCACCAATGGTATTACTACTGACTTTGACGGTAATTTCACCATGCAATTAAGTTCCCCCAACGCAGTTTTGGTAGTATCCTACATCGGCTTTATCACAAAAGAAGTCAGTGTTAAAGGCCAGTCTACCATTAAGGTTCAACTAGAAGAAGATGTTGCCATGTTGGATGAGGTCGTTGTTGTAGGTTATGGTACTCAAAAGAAGATCAACCTAACAGCAGCGGTTTCCCAAGTAGGTTCAGAGGTTTTTGAAAACAGACCTACTGCAAATGCTTTTAGATCGTTACAAGGTACAACCCCCGGCCTTGTAATATCCAACTCTTCTTCTGGTGGTGAGCCTGGTGCTTCTTCGGATATCAATATTCGTGGTTTTGTCACAAGTGGTGGTACAGGGAGTATCGGCGATGCCGAGCCATTGGTACTTATCGATGGAATTGAAATGAGTTTAAATGACATCGACCCAGAGGATATTCAATCGGTTTCCGTTCTGAAAGATGCTGCCGCAGCCTCTATTTATGGTTCCCAGGCCGCTGCTGGTGCGATTATCGTAACCACTCGAAGTGGTAAAAATTCACAAGGGCAGATCAAAGTGAACTACAACAGTAGCTATTCGATCACCCAACCATCGATATGGCCAGAAAGTGCCAGCCCCATAGATTTTGCCTATACCATCAATGATGCCCGAACGAACAACAACCAATCGGCCTATTATGATGAAACGGATTTAGCCAACATCATGGCCAATATGGAAAGTCCAGGCAGTGCACAGACAATAGTATCCAACGCTTCAGGAAATGGTTGGGATTATGGCACCATCGGTATTGAAGGTACTGCTGCGACCGATTGGGATGAGATCATCATGAAAAAATGGGCGCAAAGAGTAAAACATAGCGTAAATATAACCGGAGGAACTGAAAAAATGAATTTTTATTTGTCCGCCGGTATTTATGATGAAGACGGATTGTTAAAGGTTGGGGATGAATCTTATCAAAGGTATAATTTAGATGCCAAGATATCCGGTAAGGTTAATGATTGGTTAACCTTGGAATTATTGAGTAAATACAGGAAAAGTTATACCGATTTCCCAACTGAAGCTAACAGTAACACTACATTTTGGAACAAATCAAGGGTATTGGATCTGATTACGAAAATCAAACCCACCTTACCACAGTACGACCCCATTTATGGTTTGGAATTACTACAACACACCTACTATCCATTTTGGGATTATCAGCGTGTTAAAACGGAAAACGATCAAATCGTTCTTTCACCAAGGATCATTATCGAGCCTTTCGACGGACTTAGGATAAATGCCAATTTCAATTACAAAAGGGACAACAACTTCCAAGAGATAAATATCTTGGCCAGTCAGACCGTCGTCCCTAATGGCCTTGTCGACAAAGTATCACAAGCATCAACTTCATACAGTCCGACCGTTGCGATCAACGAATACTTTTCCCCTAATATTTTCGCAACCTATGACAAATCGATTAACGACCATAATCTACATGCTACGGTAGGTTTTCAAAGTGAGGTCAACAATTACTATGCCCTTGGCGCCTCATCGGACTATTTGATCAGTAATAACATTATTTCACTTAACGCATCATTGGATGATGATCAAACGGTAAGTGAAGCTATATCCCATTGGTCAACCGTAGGTGTATTCAGTAGGTTTAGATATAACTATCAAGAGAAGTATTTATTTGAATTCAGTTACCGTAGGGATGGTTCTTCCAGATTTGAACCGGATAACCGATGGGCAGGATTCCCAAGTTTCTCCGCAGGATACAATGTTGCCAAAGAGGAATTTTGGCCTATTGATGCCATCAGTACATTTAAACTAAGAGGTTCATATGGTACGCTGGGTAACCAAAATGTTGATAATTACCTATACCTTTCGACCATAGAGTTGAACACGGCCGGAACCTCTTACCTATTTGATGGGGAACGCTTGACCTTTTCACAAACACCGGACATATCCAGTGAGAATTTAACTTGGGAAAAAGTTAAAACAACCGATATTGGATTTGATCTAACTGCTTTTACCGGTAAACTTGATCTAGGTTTCTCTTGGTACCGTACCGATATTGAAGGTATGGCGGCCCAAGGAGCCGATTTACCCGCTCAATTAGGTACCTCAGCCCCTTTAACGAATATTGGAACATCAAGGGTACAAGGATGGGAAGTAGAAACTACTTGGAGACAAAAATTAGGTGATTTCGGATATAGTATAAGAGCCGTTTTAAGTGACTATAAACGATCTATCGTAGAATACCCCAATGACACAAAAGCCTTGACCAACTATTTTGAAGGTCAGGACTTGGGAGATATCTGGGGATTCCAGACCGAAGGTCTGTTCTTAACGGATGAAGCAGCTACGGAAGTCACTTCAAATATCGACTATTCGTTCATAACCGGCTGGTCACGTGTTGCAGGGGATATCCAGTACAAAGACCTTAACGGGGACAATGTCATAGACCGAGGTAATTATGTGTACGGTGATACTGGGGATTACGGCGTGATCGGTAACTCAACACCACGCTACCAATATTCGGTAACCCTAGGTATGAATTACAAAAACTGGGATTTCAATGCCTTGGTACAGGGTGTCGGTAAACGCGATTTGTCTTTTGGTAGCCAGCAACGTTTTAGAGGTCCTGCCAACGGTCCGTTCCACGCCTTTGTATGGGAAGGTCACTTGGATTATTTCAGACCGGAAGATACTACCAGTCCTTTAGGGGCAAACACCGATGGTTATTTTCCTACCCCTTATTTGAATGGTGGAGGTAGAAATAACAAGAACTATAGCTATAGTACGGATCGATTGATGCAAAATGCCGCTTATACAAGGTTAAAAAGCCTACAGGTCGGTTTTACCATCCCGAATGATGTTACCAATAGGTTCGGTGTAGATAAACTAAGGATTTTTGCTACAGGGGAAAACCTATTCACCTTTACCGATTTGATGTTCTTCGATCCTGAAACGAATACATCAGGATTGACAGGTAGTGCACAATCCTACCCATTATCAAGGATACTTTCTTTGGGTGTAAATCTATCATTCTAAATAAAAAATTAAATAATCATGAAAAATATATTTAAAATATTTATTCTAGGAACGATTCTATTTTCAACTTCATGTGAAGATTACTTGGATAGAACTCCCTTAGATTCAGTTTCTGAAGTTACCTTCTACAGTACGCCTTCAGATCTACAGGCCGCAGTAAATGGCTTTTACAACGATTTGCCAGGTTGGTCAGCCCTTTCCATAGGATTTAACATTTTACCCGATATGTATTCCGATATGGGAACCGCACAGGAACCCAGTAATCGATTGAGTGGCTTAAGCTATGAAGTTCCCACTTCGGCTACCTCTTCCATTTGGAGTTGGGATGAAGTAAGGGAGTCTAACTGGTTATTGGATCATGTCGATCAAGCTGAAGGGGATGAAACCCTTATCGATCAATATACCGGGGAAGCCTATTTTTTTAGATCCTATTATTATTTCAATTTATTGCAAAGTTATGGGGACCTCCCCATTTTCCCAGAGTATTTTGACAATACCGATGAAGAATATATTTATGCTGCAAGGAATTCCAGGGATGAAGTTGCCGAATTCATCATTTCCGATTTGGACACCGCGATTTCATTATTGCAATCCTTCCCGGACATATCCGGTCATCCTAGGATAAGTAAAGAAGTAGCCCAACTGTTCAAAGCTAGGGTTGCCCTTTATGAAGGAACATGGGAAAGATATCATAGTGGTACCGATTTCGGTGTTGATGGTTCAGATGGTTCTTCATTCTTGCAAATAGCGGCCGATGCTGCCGAAGATGTAATGAACGGTGGTGTATTCTCCTTATACAGCGATTACCAAACTTTATTCAACCAAGTAGGTTATAGTGGAAATAGTGAGGTCATGCTTTGGAGGGACTACAACTCGATCACGTTAAGTATTGCCAACGTTTTACAACAACAATGGCCTAACCGTTGTGGGTATACCAAATTTGCCATAGACAGTTATTTATGTGATGATGGTGATCCGATTTCAGCAAGTACAAGATATCAAGGCAACACGGACTTATCAAAAATAGAAACGAATAGAGATCCGAGATTGGCAGCAACCCTAATGGTTCCCGGTGATTTGATCGAAATTGATGCCAATGGGGATGAGGATTATTGGGAATACCCCGATTTCAATGGTACGAATACCAGTTTAACCGGTTATGAGTCCGAAAAATACAGGAATGTGGAATACGATTCGGATTATGGTGATTTCACCGAAGATACTTCAAGGATCATCTTCAGATATGCCGAAGCCTTATTGATCTTTGCCGAAGCTAAAGCAGAGTTAGGTACAATAACACAATCAGATCTGGACATTTCCATTAATTTATTAAGGGACAGGGTAGGCATGCCCCATATGAATTTAGGTAGCATTACCTTTGATAAGGATTGGCCAAATTATGGTTATACGTTGACCGATGTTTTGTATGAAATACGTAGGGAACGTTCTGTAGAGTTGATGGCCGAAGGATTTAGGGCCGATGACCTATATAGATGGAGGGCCCACAGCCTGTTTGATGGCGATCAGCCAAGAGGTGCTTATTTGGAAGATGGTATTGTAAACCAGACATTGAGTGCCGAGGATGCCAGTTTGGACTCTGAAGGATTTATTTTACCATTTGCCAGTACGGGCAATTACAATTTTGACGAAAGTAAAGCTTATTTACAACCGATACCGTTGGATGAACTGATACTTAACCCCAACCTTACCCAAAACCCAGGGTGGTAGTGAATAGTTCCTATATGCCAATTGGCATAAAACATACTTATGGCAGCTGATTTTTTAGTTAATGGTTAGTGTTTTGAATCCTCCATAAGGTAAAGGGTCCCATCTAATGGGGCCCTTTTTTATTGGTAACGGGCAGAAAGTCAAAAACAGTCCCGATTAAAGGAGTGCCATGCCCTACTGGGTATGGGCCGGTTTATTCCCAACATCCTAGGGAAAGAACCAAAACCACCTGTATCCTACAGAAAACACGATTTGAAGGAATGGTCGGTGGTACCGTAACCGATCACTGCCTTTGAACGATAAAAGGGCCATTCAATACATTGGGTTTGTTGTAGGTAAGGCCTTGTAAGGTCTCCTGGGAAATGACACTAAGGCCAACAGCTTCACATATGGCTTGCCCAGCGGCGGTATCCCATTCCATGGTAGGACCGAACCGGGGATAAAAATCCGCTCCCCCCTCGGCCACCATACAAAACTTAAGGGAGCTTCCTTTAGAAACAAATTCGATGGGACCATATCGTTCCCGCAATTGTCCAATATAATCCTCGGTTTCCTTATTCATGTGGGACCTACTCCCGACGATTATGGTTTCCCTTGTCTTCCTTTTTGCAGGTTTTAAACTCAGTGCATTTAGAAACCAATTTTCCAAAGGGGTGAAATTTTCGTCGAGCACAACTTTATAAGCTTTCTTTTGTGTAACATCGGCATAGTAAAGTGTTCGGGAGACCGGTATGAAAATGACGCCCAATAGCGGCTTCCCCTGCCCTATAAGTGCTATATTCACCGTAAACTCACCGTTCCTATCCACAAACTCCTTGGTCCCATCCAAGGGATCGACAATCCATAATTTTTCCCAATGCTGTCGGACACTATAATCAATTTCCTTATTTTCCTCACTGATAATTGGTAGGTGTGTAAGTTGCAAAAATTCATGAATCACGGAATTCGAAAGCTTGTCGGCTTTTGTCAAAGGGGATCGGTCTTTTTTGAGTTCCACTTCAATCTCCCTATTCCTATATACCTCCATAATGGATTTTCCTGCCGCAATAGCGGCTTTTATGGATAGTTCAAGGTAGTTCTTCATCATGATCGAAAAGTATTTGCTTGTGATTTTCTGTCTTCAGTCAACATAAATTGACCATACCCAAAATCTTTTTGATTTTATGGCAACGGTCATCAACACCCCAAACGTATTACCTAAGTAACTACCGATTTATCCCCCCCCCCTTAAAACGAACCCAATAAGTGTAACCGGCAATCCTAGGCAAATGCCAGGAATAAAAATAGCGCCCCTATGGGGCAACTGACATGATATCGATCAGTGCGTCAATGCCCAAAATTAATTTATTTTGGATATGGTTTTAAAACGCCCCATATTGATTGCCGTTTTCGGACTTCCCGGTACGGGGAAGACCACCTTTGCTTCTTTTTTGGCCAGCCATTTGGGGATCAAACATTACAATACCGATATCATTAGAAGTTTTAGGGGAAAGTCCCATAAATACGATGACCAAAATAAAATATTGATTTACAATGAGATGCTACGCCTGACAAGGTTGGAACTTGATAGGGGTAAAAGCACAATTGTGGATGCAACGTTTTATAAACGGGAACTGAGAGAAAAATTCAAAGACCTGGCCAAGGAATTTGGCTTTATCGTGAAATGGATCGAAGTTTGCGCCGAAGCGGAGAGCGTAAAAAAACGCATATCGAAAAAGCGACTGTACAGTGAAGCCGATTACCCTGTTTATCAAAAGATAAAAGAACAATTCGACCCTATGGAAGAGGAATACCTGCAAGTATTTACCGATCGGGAAGAATTCCCCGATTTGGTCGATAAAGTCATCAAGTTCCTGGAACAATGACTCATGATCAGGTCAACCATATTATCGACAACAAAGCTTTTCCTTATCCTACGGATGGCATCAAACTGATCGTGACCCATATTTCTTGGGTCATACTTACCGATCGATATGTCTATAAAATAAAAAAACCGATCAGGTTCAGCTTTTTGGATTTTTCAACCTTGGAAAAGCGCAAAGTCTATTGTGAAAAAGAGGTACAACTGAACAAGCGGCTGGCCCCTGAAATGTACCTTAAGGTGATTCCCATAACAGAAAACAACGGGAATTACAGGATACTTGGAAGCGAAGGCACGATAATCGACTATGCGGTCTTAATGAAGCGGATGGATGAAACAAAACAAATGGACATGCTTTTGGAACAAGGCGCGGTCAAATCGGGATCGATCGTAAAGTTGGCAGAGGTATTGGCCCGTTTTCATCAAGAGGCGACCATTGTTCCCGAAGGGGAAGACTGGAAGGAACTTTACGGGGAGTTCGAGGATATATCGAGCATAAAGGATTTTTTGGAACGGAATTTCGGAAAAGAAACAGGACAATTCCTGGAAGAAGTGAACCGATGGGCCTATCGATTTTTAAACCAAACGAAAGAACGGATCCAGGAGCGCAACGAACAGGGCTTCGTCATTGAAGGCCATGGGGACCTACATACCCGGAACATCTTTCTTTTGGAAGATCCCGTTATTTTTGATTGCATTGAGTTTAACGATGATTTCCGGAAATTGGATCTGCTGAATGAAATTGCTTTTTTGTGTATGGACTTGGAACGATTCGATCGTTTCGATTTATCCAAACTGTTCCTTGATCACTATCTATCCAAAATACACTGCATTGCGAATAAAACCGATGAACGATTATTCGCTTTCTACAAATTATACCGGGCCAACGTCAGGTTGAAGATACATGCGATCAACGCCATGGCCACAAATACCGACAAAGACAAATGGCAAAACGAATTGGCATTGGTACGACAATATCTGGCACTATATCAATTATATTATTCCGCATTAAAGCGTAAATAAACAACACTACCCTGCCCCAATAGCCATAGGTATCCTTTTTCTTATCTACCGCCTTTACCGTTTTAAGTGTACCCTTCCTACAGAAGCCGTACTGCCGTGCATTTATACAGTTTGTGAGTCCAAACCTTTTCCCAAAAGAAAAGGGCTCCACTGCGTGGAGCCCTATGACCTATGGTGCTTTATAAACACTAACCATTAACTATAAAATCAGCTACCATAAGTTCATTTTACATCTAAGGATTGGGTACCCAAAGACGTTTGTTTTCATCCCCTTTTGGATTGTGCTTCAATAATCCACTTTTACAAAATGCCTTCAATACACAGAATACGACCCTGTCAATCGGCAATTGCGAACAATTACCCGATTTGCCCAAAGGTATGTAAAAAGTTCATTAATCGATAGCCTTACCATAAATTGATTTGACTGTCCAATAAAATAATGAATGATCTGTCATTTCCGATTTCCGAAAATGGCGCGGAGGGAAAATGGAATTCGCTGTTTCCCTAAGGGCCATTCCTTATCCCTTACCGGGCAAAACCGTACGTATCACCTTTTTATTGCAATCCCGCCTGCCGGGCTATTTTAGAAATACCCCAACACAATCGCTATAATCTAAAGGTTAAAATCATAACCAATAACAGTAAAGCAAGAACAAACAAAAGACCGGAAATAAAAAACACTTTCTTTCCGTTACTTTGTTCGCCCATAATTATAAATTGGAAAATTGAAAGTCTGTGGACAACCTATATAAAAATGCGTATAAAACCACTGCGAACATGGCGATAGTGAACCATGTAAAAGCTTTAAAACTATATTTCAAAAGGTAGTTTTGAATGTTTCTGAATCTTTCCAGATAAATTTCTCTAACAAGTACAAATGTCTTCATATTATGGGGGTTTTGATTTATTGCAAAGGTTGTTCGGTTTAAAAAAACAGGGATAATTTTTCGATAAAAGTGAACAAAATGGAGCCAACTGGAATTTGAACCACAAGCCCCCATAAGATCTTGAATAAATTTCAGTCCCAGTCTATTAATGCCTTAGGATAAAACGTAAATTCCAGGGATAAACGGTTACTCCCAACCAAAGGAATTAGGGTATAAAAATGGGTTAAAAGATATATCCCAATCCCTGGTTGCCCCTTTTATTATTTATACCCCATAGGAATAATTATGCACCCGAATTGAATTTCGGTGCCACCTAAAGTATGGCCATATCATATATTCATTGTGGGGATATGACCCAAACCCCTAATGGCGAACCCGTTTCCTTAAAGGAGGCATGAGTCCATTTATATCCGGAAAGCGACAACCAATCATGCAATGATAGGGTACAATGCGCCCGATTCTATATTCTTCCTTTTTCATAAGTTATACAGACAGTTTCGATAGTAAAGGGGAAACGGAAAGGGCCGACAACTATAATCAGGCCCAGACCCGGTTAGATCAAGCCTCGATTATTTCATTTGGAAACCAAAAACTCCGCATATCGTAAAAAAGAGGCCAAAAGGTTGCTACGGTCAGTTGCCGCCGTCTTAAATTCATCCAAGGTTTTCCTGTCCAGTTTCCTCCCTTTGATGAATACCATTTCGGGATTTTGCAATACGGCTAAATCCTGTAACGGATTGCCGTTAACAAGAATCAAATTGGCCATCTTACCATTTTCGACGGTTCCGAAATCTTTCATAAACCCATGTACTTTTGAAGGGTTGACGGTCGCCGTTTTCAATACTTCGTAATTCGACAGTCCGGCCTCCCGATATAATTCCAATTCCCTATGTATGGAAGCTCCCGGAACCGTAACCCCGATACCCGCATCGGTTCCACATACGATATTGACCCCTGCCCGGTGTAGCTTTTTTAGGGCCAATAAATGAAACATATGTTGGTTTTTGATCCGATCTACCACACCGGGATCTTCCATTTTAGTGCCGTACCAGCGGTCAAACTGAGCCTTGCTGTCCATTTTCCGGATCATGGGGTTCATTTGACCCAAAGAGCTTGAATTAAGGATATCATCATCCTCCAACATATTATAAATATTATGGAATACGGTCAAAGTCGGACAGAAGGAAGTTTCATGGGCTTTACCGAATGCAGCCACTACTTCATTCAATTTTAAGGTGTCCAACTTATAATCCAATGGTTGTTGCACGATGTCCTCAGCATGTTCAACCGTAGCGATCCCCGATCTAAAATGATATTCATAAGGCACCTTATTGGACGGATGTGCCGCTATATCCAAATCGCTCTTTTTAGCCTCTTCCAGAATGGCATCAAAATAATCCTGGGGCAGACCATAATATGTTTTTATGAAATCGTATCCCTTGTTTTTTATTTTGACCACCATATCCTTTGCTTCCCCCACACTAAAAAGTTGTTGGTTATCGTCTCCTAGGAATTCCGGACCCGTCAACTTGGGACCACTGGTAAAAAACATTGGAGCAAGAATCTTATCTTGGGTAATGGCCGCCTTCATTCGAAGATGCATGGGTTGCCCCCAAACATTCCGTACGGCCGTAACCCCATTGGACAAATAGAGTCCCAATTCGTAATCATCCCATACATGTACGTGCATATCGGTAAGACCCGGCAGTAAATATTTGTTGTTGCCGTCGACAACGGCCATATCCCCCGCATCAATATCTTCGGCAATTTTACTGATGACCCCATTTTTTATCCAAACGGATTTGTTGCGTAAAACGGTATCCATGGTCATTGGCAAAATATTTACGTTGCGGATAAGATAACTGCGGTTTTCCGCTTCAGGATGGTTCGTTATTTTCAGATAGCCAACATTTCCCAGGTCGATCAAGAGTACGCTTAGGACTAGAACAATGATCAACAAGAATAAACCTGTTATGAGTTTCAAGATGGTTTTTAAGATTTTCTTCATAATGCATATTTTATCGCTACAAAGATGTTATGAATCTGTGGTTCAGTCGTTCCAATTTATAATTTGAAACATATCATATGATTTTAAATGTACTTTTAATTTCCATGATTTTAAAAAACTTTTCCAGATTCGAGCATCCATAAACCATAATACCTGTTTGGGAAATTGATCTCGTATTTATCCTTTTCCATTTTTGATCGGCCCTACTTATGACATTCCCCAGTGGGCACATTTATTATAAACGGGCACCACAGCATATGGGTCAGTGCAATTTCAACTTCGTCCTAAATTATAAATCAGGACGATTGATAAGGCACTTAAATTCACCTTTGTTTCATCAAAAATCGAAAAATCATGAAAAAATCAATCAAAACCTTTCTCTTTTTAGTCATGGCCGGTATTGCCATGCATGCCCAAGAAGCCCCGAATGAACCGCTCGGCTTTCAAAAAGATTTTAAACATTCGATAAGTGCCTGCCCTGTAGCCGTGGTGTTTGGCATCTACTCGATCAACTATGAGTATCTGCATAATCAAAAACACGGAATGGTGGCCCGATTTGACTATGAGGCCATACCCAAAACCTATACCAATGCCAATATCGAATCAAGTGGGTATTCTTTCTTATTGAACTATCGTTATCACTTCAATAATCGTATGAATTCATTTTTTGTGGGTGCCTATGCCCGATATAGACAGTTTGAAGGTGAGGGTATGATCGATGATACCCCTTTTGAATTTACCATGCCCGACATAAGCTATGGCTTCAATGCAGGTAAAAAGTGGGTTTGGAAAAGTGGATTTAACCTAACCTTTGCCTTGGGATACGGAATATCCCATGAAGATTGGGATACAACCCCCAGTTCCGGGGCCATTAATGGGGCGATCAGGGATTATAGGGACGCCTATGATTTCATCGACCCTTTTTATGGGGAATTCTCGATCGGGTTTTCATTTTAGTCCCATGCGAAATAAGACTTTCGGCATTTAGCCCAAGACATGCCCAGGACCGACCCCTAAGGACGGCTTGGGCATGCTTCTTTTCTTTTCTAAGGGGAACCCACCAAAAAAGTACCGGCCGTATGAACCATTGCCGTTGATTCTTGGTAAGGGGCGACCATAGTTGGACTTTTTAGGGATGGTCTTGACCGAATACGTTGAACATCCGCTCTCCCCAACTACCCGTATTATTTGTTATTCATGTAAAAGCAATACTTTTTCAAGCGATAATCGATGGAATACCGGTTATGGGTTATTTCTTGAAGGACATAAACAAGAAATGCCAAATGAATGAACTGGGGTGTCAAAGCTCCCCAATTTTCAATCAGCGTAGAGCCGAAAATGAGCATGATCATCAGGATCGCGGAACCTATCGAAGCTAAGCGGGTAAACAATCCCAATACCAGGAATATCCCCAATATCAATTCAGCAACTGGCAAAAAATAACTAAATGGCAACACCAATAGCTCTGGAAGCATCGATTTTTCAAACGATTTCAGCATCCAATCACTGAACAAGCCCAATTTCGGAAGACGAACCAATCCGTGACCGAACATACTCACCCCTACGGCTACCCTGACCAATAAATAAGCGGTTTTAGAATTCATGAATTTATATCTTAAAATAGGTTACGAACTAAATCATTTAAAGATTCCAACGGAAGTGGAATTTACAATACGGGAAGACCACATCGGACCGTCCCAGCCCTTATTTAAGGTCCTTTAAAAAACGGACGAGTTCCGCAGGTTCTGCCCTATTGCGATAATCAGCATCCAAAAAAGCATATTGAATCTTCCCTTCCCCATCTATGATGTAGGTAGCGGCCAAAGGCAGTTCTTGGGAATTATCGCCATTGTAGTTACCCATTCCGAATGATTTATCATAAATATCCGCTACCTCATCCGTAAGTTTAAAAACGATGCCATATAATTTGGCAACTTCATTCCCAACATCACTTAACACCTCGAATTGAAGTCCATGTTTTTCAGCCGTATCCATCGATCGATCGGGCAACTCTGGCGTAAGGGCGAGTAAATGTGCCCCATTCGCTTTAAAATTAGGTACTTCCTGCAGCAATTTCTGTAAGGTTATATTGCAATACGGACACCAACCTCCTCGATACCAGGTCAAAACCACTTTCCCCTTTTTCAGGTAATCCTTTAATGCCACATTATTGCCCAAGGCATTTTTCAGGACAAAATCGGGTGCCTCCTCCCCTACTTGCTTTGCTTTCCCGACGACACCACTTTTACGTACGGCATCAATACCCTCTTTATAGACCGTTTTTTTATGCGCATCGGCATTCAGTTCAAAATCTGCCTTTTTCGCTTCCAAAAGGGATTTGAGACTTGTTGTTTCCTTATTTTCCAACATATTACTTGAAATCTTCTATTGTCAAACCATTATCGAACTTAATATCCGACCAAGTAACCTTTATCCATGGGGCATCGCTTACATCGGCATTCCAAGTCGATTTCTTGTATAAGCGTTTTGTCGGCAACAACAACCCATCCACTTCCTCATATTGAAGCTTCATCAAATTGGGAGTCTCCATAACCCCAAAATCAGCTACCGTGAAGAGGAACTGGTCAACCAACCCCGTTTTTGCATTGATATAAAGTTGATAAATGTCGGTGGGTTTGTCCCCTTCGGAGGTAAAGGAAATCTTTACGACATTATAGCCCGTCCCATCAATGGTTTCTTCCTTTACGTATTCATAGTTGACCCCTGGATCCAATAATTTTTGCATCATGGTAAACCAATAAAAATTGGTAGGTCTATTAAAGGCTACCCTTTTTAAGAGCTTTTCATCCTGTAAAGCCACCCCATTGTGTTTTAACCAATACGTACTACCATCATATCCCTGCTCGATCAATCCTTCAAAATCGGGAAGCGTCCTTTCGTGTCGGTGATACGCCCCATAGGACAATTCGCCATTAAAAAGGTATTTTTCGGTGGAAACGTCGGACTTACCATCCGGGGTTTGGTAGGTATAGGTATATACCACATCCTTTAACTTGCGTAAACTTTTATAATCACCGACCTTCTGTACCATATCGTATACCAACTGATGGCCTTGATTCTCGAATGTAGGTGAAGTAAGGGCCTCTGTTGTTTTTTCGGGGGAGACAGACTTGGTTTTTTTGCCATTATTGCAAGACACCAAAAGGCATCCGAAGATGATCAACGATAACTGTTTAATTTTCATGGATATTGTTTTTTTTGAGTTGGTTTATTTCGTTAAAAATGATTTTAAAGGTGTTATAAAAGCCTGAAAACTTTCAATATGGGGCAAATGGCCGATATTCGGTATTTCAACCAATTCACTGTTCGGGATACTTTGCTGTGTTGCTTTCCCCAATTTATTGTACAGCCCCATGGTTTGCCTTACTTCTTCAGGTACAAAAGCTTTTCCCAAAGCTGTCCTGTCCCGGGTGCCGATAATCAATAAGGTAGGACACGTAATGTGCTCGAATTCATAAAGCACCGGCTGGTTAAAGATCATATCATAGGTCAATGCCGCGTTCCAGGCAACTTTTGGGTAATCGGAATTCAGGGTCCAACCCGCCAACAATTCGACCCATTGATCGTATTCGCTCTTCCATTTCCCATCGTAGTAGTACTTCAATTGGTACGCTTTGATTTTTTCAGCGGTCTTTTGCAACTCCGCCGCATACCATTGATCGATTGTTTGGTAGGGCACTACCAATTTCCAATCTTCGAGTCCGATAGGGTTCTCCAAAATAAGTTTTTCCGTGGTTTCGGGATACATCAAAGCAAATCGGGTTGCCAACATCCCACCCATGGAATGTCCCAAAACTGCCGTTTTCGTCACTTTCAAGGTATCTAAAATGGCTTTGGTGTTCTTTGCCAATGCCTGAAAGGAATATTGATAATTATCGGGCTTGGATGATTTTCCAAAACCGATCTGATCGGGTACAATTACACGGTACCCATCGGCCGTCAACCCATTGATGGTCGTTTCCCAATAGGCGCCATTGAAGTTCTTCCCATGCAATAGCATAATGGTCTTGCCGTTGGCCTTTTCGGGCTTAACATCCATATAGGCCATTTTCAATTCTTGTTGCTGGGCATTTATGGTTATATAATCCACGGGATAAGGATATTCGTAGTTGCTCAACATAACATCCAACCATGGGGTCTTGCCATTTTGTGAGTACCCCATAAAACCGATAAGCAATACAAATAATACAAGCTTATTTTTCATTTCAATCTTTGTTTTTTATCATTCAACACTTAATTGCCAATTTATACCAAAGCCCCATTGGCGCCTATTACCTGACCCGAAATCCATTTTGAATCATCGCTGGCCAAAAACAATACCACCTTTGCAATATCCAAAGGTTTGGCCAAACGATTAAATGCGTTCATACCACTCAGCTTATCTATAAATTCCTGTGTCTTACCTTTTAAGAACAATTCGGTTTCGGTAGCTCCCGGGGCAATTGCATTGACCGAAACACCCCTCCCTATTTCCTTTGAGAACACGCGTGTCATTTGCTCAACCGCTGCTTTTGATGCCGAATAAAGTCCGTAAGTGGGAAACATGAGTTTAACCGTACTCGAGGATACGTTTATGATATTCCCGTTATCGGCCAATTTACCGTCGGCTTCCTGAAGGGTGTTGAACACCCCCCTTACGTTCACATCGAATTGTTTATCGAAATCTTCCTGGGTATTCTCCCTTATGGCTTTGGAAACCATTACCCCTGCATTATTTATCAGCACGTCAACTTTCCCGTATCGCGCTATGGTCTCATCGAACAAGTGGGTCACTTCTGCCCGGTTGCTTACATCGGCTTTTATACTAAAGGCGGTTCCCCCTTTGTCAACAATGGCTGCCACGGTCTCTTTGGCACCCGCTTCACTATTGGAGTGGTTTACAACGACCTTTGCCCCATTTTCTGCCAAGAGGAGGGCGATTTCCCTTCCGATACCCCTTGAAGCTCCTGTAACGATAACGATTTTGTTTTCCAATATCATACTTGTGCAATTTTTGGATTAGATTTTATGGACTGTAACCTGTAAACCGAGAAAAAGGAAAGAACAAGGGCTATTGCCACGAGCATGGGTACCGGTTTGGGCCGGGCAAAAAACTCCATTCCCAAAGCAGTCAACATGACCATCAGTAACATTGAAAATGCCATTTTTCCGATAATCCTATGCTTACCGATAGCAAAAACCAGCAATAAAGCAGCCAAACCCAATTCTGAAATACCCGTAACCATTCTAAAAAAATCCGCATCCACGTGAATCGCTTTTTCAAATTGTTCGAACCCCGCAATACTTTGAGGCATTCCCAGTAATTTTGGGATGGCAAAATAGGTCATGGCCACAATGGAGATGACATTGATTGAACGATCGATACTGATTTTCAAAGGATTTATTTTAAGTTTATCAAACGAGCTGCAATCTGCTGCAAATTTTCTTCATTGATTTCAGGCATCGGCGCCAAGGGATATAATTGTGCCCCGGGTCGCTGAACGAAGGCCGCTCTCCAATTGGCCCAAAGCGCACCTGCGATATCCCATCCATGTGCAGCAACCATAAGGCATTCATTGGGTTTTACCCCCATTTTTCGGGCAGCCCATTCATAGGCATGGGTATGGGGTTTGAATTTCCCGACATCCTCAACACTTAACCTTTGGTCAAAATAATCGGTTAAACCCGCATTTTTGAATTGTGTCTCGACCCCTATGTTCGATGAATTCGTAAACGACACCAAGGAATAACCGGCTGTTTTCAAGTTTTCCAAAGCCCCTTTCACTTCCGGATGGGCGGGTAATGAACGTAAGGGTCCCAATATGGCTTCTTTGGCGGCATTTTCCGATAAATCGATTCCATGGTTTTTCGCTACCATTTGCAGTGCAGCAACCCCGATAACCCCGAAATCGTTATACTGTCCACCAACCGTGGAAACCAAAGAATAGTGTAGCATGGTGGTGAACCATAGGGGCAATAAATCACTTCTGCCGTTCAACGCTTGGCCCACACTGGCCTTCATGGCGGTAAGGTCCAGTAACGTTTCATTTACATCAAAAAACAAGACTTTTGGCCTTGGTGGGACTTCCTGATTCGATTTGACGGCTGAAAAACCGAATTGCGGTAATGTTGCCCCGAGTGCACCTAGTGCAACGGACTTTTTAATAAAATCCCTTCTGTTATTTTCCATGTTCCAAATTTTATTTTAAAAACATACCTTTTAGTATGTTTTTTTTGTAAAAAAATTACGCCTTTATTTGATCTATATACAATGAAAGTCCGGCAATATATTCATCCAGGATCAAATCATTATCATATATTTTCCGAAGTCCCCGGATACCTTCAAAGGCACTTATTAAATAAACCGCTACCGATTTACTACATATACTTTCTTTAATGGCCCCCTCCGTTTTCCCGCGCTCCAATACATATACCAAGGCAGACTTCCACTCCTCAACAATTCGCTTCAAAGCATTTTGATAGGCCAATTCCTGGTCACCGATTTCATTGATAAAATTATTGGTAGGGCAGCCGTGTTGCTTCTCATATACCGTAAACGTCTTCAAACGCCCAATAAATACGGTATTCAGTATTTCCATTGGAGATCCTGGCCCGTATAAAGGAGCGATCATACTTTCATAAACCCTCTTTTGTAATTTCTGGGAGATTACTGCAAGTCCCAATTCCTCCTTATTCTTGAAATGGTGGTAAAAAGCACCTTTGGTCAATTGGGTAGCCTTCATGATCTTATCCACGCTCGTTGTCCGAAAACCATTTTCATAGAACAGTTTGAACGATTCGTTGATGATCGATTGACGGGTATGTTCCGACTTTTGCCGTTGATCCATACCCCAAATGTAAAAAACATATACTATGTAGTATGTTTTTTACCGTAGTTTTAAGAAAGTATTATGAGTTGCAATTGTTTTTTATTCCCTCTATCAAAACAATTCCCCCCATAATCAAGTTACTTCATAAACAAAAATATTAACGGTAATGGTAAGGTTTTTTTTGGGATACTCCTTGGAACGGACACCTAATTTGACCATGGATGAAGACCTATGTCCACAACACAATGAATTGAAGCATTCATGAGTCCCCGGTCGACAATCCGGAACCCAATGTTCCCCGCAAATCGGCAATACGCACTCCTTAAACCAAAAAATTGTCGTCCAAGTATTTTTGGAACTTCAGCTTATACTGCTCACTTATGGGAATATAGATGTTTTTATCAAAAACGATCCGATTTCGCTCCACGGTGGAGATCTTGTCCAGATTAACGATATAGGAGCGATGTACCCTCATAAAATGGTCTGGGGAAAGAAATTGCTCCATCTTCTTCATACTCATTAAGGTCATGATCGGTTTTTCCGATTGCAAATGGATACGTAAATATTCGCGCATGCCTTCAATAAATCGAATATCGGACAGATTTATCCGCAATATTTTGTATTCCGATTTAATGAACAAAAACTTATCGTTGCCATGAACCTCCGTATTCTCCTCGATTTTAGGCTGCAACCTTTCCTTGGCCTTAACGGCCGCCTTTAAGAATTCGCTATACCCAATAGGTTTCAACAGGTAATCGATGGCATCGACCCGAAAGCCCTCAATAGCATACTCGCTATAGGCCGTGGTAAAGATCACCTTAGGTGCATTGCTCAACGACTTCACAAAATCCAACCCGTTCAAATCGGGCATATTGATATCAACGAACATCAAGTCGACCTCATTTTCCTCAAGGAATGAAATCGCCTGTATGGCGCTCTCAAACTGGTTTTCCAAAGAAAGAAAAGGGGTTTTTTCTATATAATTGGCAATTTGCTTTAAGGCCAAGGGCTCATCATCTATGGCGATACAACGAATCATAAAGGGATTTTTAAGGTTACCATAAATCTACCGCCATCATCCACGATATCGAGGCTATATGCCTTATCATACAGTAGATCCAAACGTTTTCTAATATTCTCTATTCCAATTCCCGAATGACCATCCGCTTTTTTGGAATGATTGCTATTTTCAATTCCGAACGTCAATCGGTTCTCTGTAAAGGATATTTCTACATGAATGAACGATTCCTTATCATAACTTATACCGTGCTTAAAAGCATTTTCCAACAATGACGTAAACAATAATGGCGGAATTGATTTATCGGGGATCACTGTGGGGATATCCACATCGATCACCACTTTATCGGTAAACCGCAAGCGCATGAGTTCAATATAACTCTTGATAAAACCGACCTCTTTACTTATTGTCGTTTGCTTTTCCTCGGAATCATAGAGTAGATGTCGCATTAAATTGGAAAGTTTGATGATCGAATCCTTTGCCTCATCCGCGTCGATATCCACCAAAGCATGGATGTTATTGAGCGTATTCATAAAGAAGTGGGGACTGATCTGATTTCTTAAAAAAGCCAATTGATTTTCCACATTTTCCTTTTGCAGTCTGAATTTTTCCTGTTCCAAGTTGGCCCACCGCATGGATATCTGCAATCCTGCATCAAAACCCATGAGAAGTATCGACAACATCAAAAAATTGGCATAGGAAGGTATTGGCCCCTTCGTATTTCCTACGTTATGTTCCCGAGGCGGCATATTACCCTCAAAACCCCGATCCGGCAAATCTCCCATCGGCCTTTCACTTCTTACCGGTGGAGGAGGCAATCCTTGGGGATTTGGCCTCTCAATCGCATAGATGATAGCCGTACCCGCGATTAGCAAAATTACGACAAAACCAAAATAGAAGATCTTTTTGCCCTTAAAGAACAATAAAGGCATCAGTAAAAACCGATGCACCAAGAACATCGCAAGTAGCGGTATATGGCTTTTCCAAACCTCAAAGACATGGGTCCAGTCTATATTCTCCCCAAATTGACCGAACAATAAGGGTGAGGCGAACAAAACGAACCAAAAGATAAAAATAACAAAAGGTTCGAGAAGGCTGATTCTTTTTATTAATGCCTTGTTTTGATGACTATCGCTCATGTATGATGTACTGTTATTCGAATATAATGATTTCCTATAGGCTATATAAATTGAAATCAGAATTATTTCCTAGCTTACTTCTATTACTGCTATTTGTGTTTTGGGGTTATCGTCGGAACCCCTATCAAAAGGTACCGACCTCCCAGCCTTTAAACAATTTCGGCACCTTGGTTCGGCCATTGGCCGAACGGCTGTTTTTCAAGCTGCATGGTACCATCTTCCCCTTTATAAATATTGATCCAAGCCCTCCAGTTTTCATCATCCATTTCCGGATAATCCAAACGGTAATGACTACATCTGCTCTCTTTACGCATCAAGGACGCCCTCAATTTCATTTCGGCACTTACGATCATATTGCGGGTCTCATGGGCCAATCGCAAATCATGCAAATTGGCCGCCCTCAAATGACCCATGTGCTGATCTCTCAATTCCTCAATATAGGCCAAGGCCCCTTTCATTAAATTTTCCTTTTTTACATAAAGGATAAAATTGGGGATCATGATCCCCTGTAGGGTCTGGGTTACCCATGCCGGACTATACCCGGCTTCCCTTTTCAATGGTGCCAAGATCTCTTCTTCAACATCTTTGATCTTAGCATCCGAGATGGAAACCGATCCGACCGTTTTACTGTATTTGGCCGCAGCTTCCCCAGCAACGCCACCTTGGACTGCGGATCCGGCCAAGGACGAACCGATTTGGGTATAAATACCTCCCGACATATAGGAGCCCAATGCATCACCGGCCGCATAAAGACCAGGGATATTCGATTCGCATCGTTCATTGATCGGCACCAATCCCTCTGATTTGTGTATGGCCATTCCTGCCGATGACCCCCCTACTGGAGTGCCACTCATACCCGGAGGCCCACCTCCTCCATCTTTTGGGGGTTTCCCTCCACCTGGTGGTTTACCTTCCCCTCTGGGCGGCCTACCTTCATCCGATTGGGGCCCGGGTCTCCTTCCGGTTTCCTGCCTTTTAAATTCTTCAGGGGTAAAAGGTCCGCCCGAAACGGCATTCATATCCCCTTCTCCAGGACGTCCCATGGTTACCGAGTTACCACTGGCATAGACCATATAGTTTAGGTCGACCCCAAGGTCATGGTGTACTTCAACACTGACGGTACTGGGTTTGTTTTCAAACATATCGCCCCACCCATCATAACATGCGGCGGGATTTTCAGCCCTACCGGGGTGGCCATCGTTCCACTCCTTACCTGTAACCTTAGCCCCTATATCATAGGCCATTATCGTACCATCATGGGTAAGGTCCCCAATAGGGAAACCATTGGGTTTAAATCCGCCGGCCCCAGTACAAAGGATAACGCTCTTGGCTTCGTAAATCAATACCTTTTGTTCATCTACACTAAAGCCTGCCGCACCCACTATTTTTTCATCCTCCTTGATCAGATGGGTCACCACTATACGTTCATGAACGGGTATGTTACGCTCATTTATGGGCTTACTGAAACTCTTGTTATAGATTGCCGAATCGAAGAAGCCCCACGACTTGAGTTCGTTTACCCGATCCAATGAATGTTCTGCCATTTGCCGGGTATATGCCTCATTATTACTTCCCATGGCCGAACGGGAAATTTTGGCAACGAATTCATCAATACTCAATTCTTCCTTTTCCGGATCAAAAGCGAATATCCCTTTCGCAAAAGGTGTCTGGCCCGAAGAACCAAGTCGACCTTTGGAAACCATCATTACCTTAGCCCCGGCATCGTGGGCTTTTACGGCCGCGAACAAACCTGCCATTCCACTTCCTATGACCAGTACGTCGGTATTGAACTTATCAAGACCCAAGGCATCAACATCGATCTCGGGGTTATTCTCGGCCCAACCCATAGGCATACCCATTGAGGCCAATGCCATTGCACCCGCCGCTCCGCCAGCAAGGGCTATAAAACTTCGTCGGGAAATCTTACCATTTTCTTTAGAACTAGACATTTTTAATCGGTTTTTTAGAAGGTTTCAACACATACATCCGTATTAGAAAAAAGATTCCACTTGCCCCGGTAATCACATAGAACAAAGTGAATGCGCCATTGCTATGGCGCCCCAAGGTAATGGCATGCCAGATGGCAGCAACGATGAAAATCGTGGTCAAATAGGCATGGAAGGTTCTCCAGGTCCTGTATTTCATATGCAGTTTAAAACGGAAAAACGAGGTTATCATGATCACCAACATTGCCGAATAGGCCACTAGGCCCAAAACAAGTCCGATATTATCGAAGCTGGTGATAACTCTTATAAAGGCATCTTTTGGGGATACGGCATCATCCAAAAATTTAGGTACCAGTATAAAGAAAGGATGCAACATGATAATGCCGATAAATACATAACCGATGAACTTGTGTATTTTAAGAACATTGGACATTTTCACTTTTTTAACCATGTCCCTATTCGTCCTTGACAAAAAGAATTGTGCCAACAATAAACTAAAGGCCAAAATGGTCAATAGGGAAAGGGCATTCATTTGCAAGGACCTTTCGGGAAAATCGCTTAAAAACCATAGTAGCAATGGCAACACGATAAACGCCAAAACGAGCGGCAAATACTGATAAATTTTTCTTTCTTTTTTCATAACTAGCCCCATGATACGATTACAGGAATTGATTTCTCCGGCGTGATCGTTATGGCATCGACCGGACAATACAACCGGCACAAATGACATATTTGACAGTCCTCCGGAAAGGTAATTATCGCCTTCTTTGTTTTTTGATCCAGTCGAATAACATCGGTCGGGCAGCTTTTAATGCACTCCTCACAACCTATGCATCCGTTAATACTTTCTATTGCCATAATCAAGATCTATTACTATTTCCTTATCAAAGTAACAGCACATCCCTATTATTTGAAACTGGAATCGACGGGCAAAAAGACTTTATCAACCAAATGGCATATCACAACTACAAAAAAAATGGGGAATTGGAAATGAAGGGAATACCAAGGGATACCACGGGAATGACATTTAAGAAAAACCACCTTTGAACAAGGGCAAGGAAAGACACTAAGACCCTTCGCCTTAGTAAATCAACATACGTTCCGGATCACATTTCAAAAACAAAAAAAAACCATAAAGCGATCTTCGATCCAAGAACCGATCGATCACTGAATGGCACAGTAAAAAAACAAAACAGCCTGCAACTGAATTAAGGGCTATTTCGGTTTTATACCTATAAATCCTACCTCCTTTTATTTATGACAAAAACACCAATAAAATCGTTAATGCGACCCCAACCACGGAGACATAAACCCCTTCTTTTAAGGTTTTGTTTTTCGGTTTGAACATTAAGAATGAAGAAACGACGAAGAAGAACAATGATACTCCAAAAAAGATGTTCAACCAAAACAAGGGCTGGTTGGTGCTTGCCTTATGTAATTGATTGAGTTTCATGATTACCGCCGGCAGATCATTTGAGGTGTATTTTACATCTCCCGTCACGCTGTTATAGGTTCCGTCATTGAAATACAGCACATTACCTTCTTCCTTGGCAACTTGTAATTTTTTCATATGCAAAGCCCTACCCAATGTTTCGGAAGTCAGCCCGACCGCTATTTTCTTCTCAACCCTTTTCTCACTTTTCAAAAAATCGGTTTCCCGAAATATGAGAATAATGCCACTAAAGGCGTAAACCGCCATAATCCCTGCCAAGAAAAAACCTAAATAGCGATGAAAAATCCGCATATAAAAGCTTATTGATTTCGTACGTTTCATATCTTTATTTTTAACCTATACCTTAGACAGCTTTAAACCCAAAAAGTTTAAAGCTGCCCATTATTTTAAAACCTTCAAAATTACAGTTTTCTTGCCATTTGAACTATTGTTTCGACAGATAGCTGCTTACTGCCGATGCCCGACTTGAGGCATGGGATTTAAGTGTTGAAATAGCGGAATAAAACGAACTACTACTGTTTAAAAAGGTGTATCCGCTTTCTTCCGAAGTCGCATAAGGTTCCACCAAACTGGAATAAGTATCGTAAACCCCTTGGATATAAGTGGTTTCAAAAGGGCCTCCTATAACCGCCTCGACATAAGCATCATACTTGGCCTTATACACCTCATCTTCATACAAATACCCAATCAATGGCCAGTCGGAACTACTGGAAAGATCTGAAAAATCCAAACTCAAGGAACCCCCCATATTCCCCTCTTGAAGGGCTTCGTTGTTATCCCAAGGAATCCAGGTCAGTAAACTATTGTCCGGATTATTGTACAGATAATAATTATGTTCCATTCTACCATAGGTATCCCAGTTTTGGATGACCGTATTTACAGCCAAATAATTCAAAAAAGTATCCACATCGAAAACGGCTTCCAAACCTGTACGCCATGCTTCGGGATCCGTGGTTCTTGTAGCGGAATGCAAGGCGGTAAACACGCTTTCGACATCACTCCAATCGGCCTCATCCTCATTGGTCTTTTTTACAAATCCATCCTCATTAAATGTACCTTCCTCAAAACTTGCCCCATAATCCTCGGGTTTATATAGGTTACCGTCATCACTGGTGAATTGGGTATCTATAACCGTATTATCGACTTCCTCGACCAAAGTGTACAATCCGAAATACTCGGGGCCGTCCCCATGATCTACATAAAGCGTATAAAAACCGGTATGGGAAACCGCCAATCCGGAATTTTCAAACACTTCGGCGGCTACTTTTTCCCTTAAAAAAGAGCTGTCATTATAGTTATTCTTTAAGCTAAACTTTTTAAACCCGTAAAAGCGTTGGTTTTTTATCTGGGGATAATCATCCTCATACTCATCAAAATCCATTTTAAAGGCCAATTTAAGGACCCCGGATTGCCAAGCACTTTGGAGACTGGAATTTCCTTTGAACCGCAAGCCCACTTTATACCATTCGATACCGTTATAGAAAACCGATCCCGGCACGAATATGGGATCCTCATCGGAAAAATCGGATAGTCCACCACTTGAACGGCCAAAGGTCCCATACATGTCGGTCATATCGGCCAACATAGCTGCCCAGTTCTCTTCTGAAATAACAAAATCGAATCGCTTTACTTCCGTATCATCAAAAACCTCATCGAAATTAGGATCCACATCGTTGCTATGCGTCTCGGTCGTCCAATCGACCGGATCAAAATCCGTATCATCGATAACTACGGTGGTATCGGAATCCGAAGAGCCCGTACTATCGCCATAGGTAGCGGAATCATTATCCGAACAATTCAAGAACAGTAAGGATCCCATTAGCGTGACACCGACCAGGGTTGGCATTCTAAAAACTGATTTTTTCATGGATTGAGTATTTATCGGTTAATATTTTAATCGACTGTTGTCACCGTACCCGATACGCTAAAAGTATCATATTGGGTTCCCGGGGTATAGGTTCCACCTTCATAGACCCCATCGGTTACCGTCCCTGTTGAGCTTCCTCCCAAATAAATCGTATAGCTTCCGGTACTTAATTCGGATGAAGAGAACACGATCGACTTATAGGCTTTTTCCGGGGCAAAGGTTAAAATTTCCTCTCCGGAACCATTCTCGATATGAAATAGCTTTCCGGCCGATTGTGTCGACGATAATTTCACGAGTAAGGAATTTTGGTCCGATACATTACTTCCTGCCTCATCCATATTAGATCCATAGCCAGAGGCGACCAGGAAGCCCCCATTCAGATAAAAGGTACCATCGTAATCTATCGGACTATTACTTTGGGAAGTTGGGCCGTTGACAATTACCGTACCGCCTGTCATTTCTATATCGCCGTTGGCGTCCAAGCCATCACCACTACTGGTAATAACGATATACCCCCCATTTATATAAAGGAAATTGTTTGTATTGCCTGCTGCATTAATGGCATCATCACTGCTATTGATATATATTTCCCCATCACTGATGATAATATCGGGTGCTTCAATACCCTCTACGGCATCGGTGATATCAAATGTCCCCCCATCGATTTCCACCGCGTCATCCGCATGGATGGAATCATCCCCGGTAGCCAAGGTAAAGGTTCCCGTAGTAATGGTAATATCATAACTTGCATGTAAATTATCATCTGCAGAATCGATATCGAAAATACCGTCTTCGATAAGGATATTCCCGCCGGACTTAATTCCTTTGGCCGAATCATCGGTACCTAATGAGCTTGTATGGCCCCCACCGGTCACTATAGTGAAATCACCGTAGGTAATCTCCACCACCGATTCGGCAAAAATACCATCCCCATCGGCCGTGATCACGAAGGCACCCCCATCGATAAGTACCCATCCGGTGTTCGTATCTTCATCATTGTCCGATATCAACCCATCACCTTCTGCATTTACCACGATGTACCCATCTTTTACATATAAATAATCCTTACCACGAATACCGTCATCCACGGCATTCACCGTTAGGTTACCACTCGCGATCACCAAACCGTCCTTACTGGCAATACCATCATTGTAATTTGCATTGACGATGAGGGCACCCTCCCCGTATATGGTGAGGTCATCGTCACTGAAAAGTGTGGCATTGGGCTCATCTTCATCCTCATCATAAACATAGTTGTTCGTATCGGTCAATTCGTTGATCGTATTCTCGGAGAGTATAACGATTGTTTTTTCCGAACTGGCAATGTTTATAGGGGAACCTGAAGTGTTGGTTATATCAACGCTGTTCAAAATAAGACGTACGGTTTCTTCATCGTCGGTATCCACGGTAATCTGACCATCGGATAAGGTCCCTGTAATTTCATAATTACCGGCCGAGCCTATCGTCACCTCGCTACCATCAACCGTCGCCCCATCACCATCAACGGTAATCGAAGAACCGTTCAAGGTAATATAAACCACGCTGGAAGCGTCCCACACATAGTCGCTATCTTCTTCATGGGTCTCCCCTACTTCCGCAATCGTAATGTCGTCATCGGTAGCAGTATCCTCCGTACTCTCCGAATAAGTGGAATCGGTATCATAAACAGTGTCTTCATCATCGGAACAACCTTGAAAGGTGAGTGTTGCGAACAACAACATGCCTAAAAGGGATGGTATGTTTAGATTTCTTACTTTCATTTTACTTGTTTTTAATAGTATAAGCGTATTTTAACCCGATAATATGGGCCGTTTCGGGCAAATCGACATTCAATTCCTTTTCCATTCTATAAAAAAGGCCGATTTTGCCATACTTTTTTATTTTATAATCAGTGCCTAAGGTCAATCTGTATTTACTGAAGCCATTGTCCTCACCTTCTTCAAAGTGATTGAATATTTCAGCGGAGAATTCAGGATCCAACTTCCAGTTCTTAAAATCGTATCCAACAGAAGTTTTGAAACGAATATTCTGTTTCGCATAATCACCTTCGGAAGCATCCACACCCAATTCATTCTTGTTCTGATAGCGCAATCTGTATTTAAGTGAAAATGCATTTATCTTATGTTTGTATGAGGCATCTATATGAAACCTCAGGTGGTTTTCATACCCTTGAACATTGCCTTCATTATCATTCTCCCGTACATACCGCAATCCACCTCCGATATCAAAGCTTTTTGAAATGGAGTATTCCGCATCGATCTCGGTGAAATATTCGCTCACTTCCGAAATATTCGCATCCAATCGCAATTGCTCCTCCAATTCGAAAGACCATTTTTTATTCAATTTATATTTGAGACTTATTGCCGTCCAACTTTGAAGATCATCGGTATCCTCCGTTTGGGAAAAACCGGAAACCCCTATCATTAGAGCAACTATCAAGGCAACATATTGGAGGTTTTTACTATGTATCAATTCCATAGGGTATATTTTTGTTCGTTAGCTGTTCTTAAAATAGAATATGGTCACTTCCGCAGTGTCCTTTAAAAAATCTATCTTACCGATATTGATTTTGTTGATCGACAGCCCTGTCCGCTGTTCAAGATCGCTTTTGAGCACCCCATAATTCTCAGGTTTGATATTCTCGATATTTTCGTAGATGATCGATTTGGATTCTTCCTGTTTTAAGGCCCAATATCGCTCTATGGCGACTAAAACGACTATGATGAGTACGTTGGCGGCTATGATCTCGGAATAGCTCATTTTCTTGTTCGCCAAAGAATTGATCACCGATACCCCGATAACCACGAACAAATAGGTCATTTCCTTAATATCGATGGGATCGGTCCTATAACGTATAATTCCGAAGATGGCGAACAACCCAAGGGCCATTCCTATATCGAGATTATATTTTTTCAAGGTGAAACAGAGAAAAAATACGATAAGACTTATCAGGTAATAGGTAAAAACATAATCCTTTCGTTTGGAAAAAGGATAATACACAAAACGAATGATCACGGTCAAGAAGGTGAAGTTTAGGACAAACCTGAACATCATTTTAAAAAAATCATCGTCAAAAAGGGGGATATCTAAAAATTCCATAGGTCGTTAAGCTGTTATCTTATTTATTTTTAATATTTTTCTCTTAAATCGATTGTACTTTAAATCCTCGTAAACACTGATCATTCCGATACAGTACTTACTAAGGCCGTAAGGGTTTGTCTGATGCTCTTTCAACTGTCTGACTACCGGAGAGGTTCTATTGAACCGTTCCTGTTTCACTTCGATAATCACCAAATTATCATAGGTCTTGAAGGTGTTGTTTATTTTGAAGGAAACGTTCAAGTCTATGGTCAAACGCTCCTTGGCCGTTTTATTCACAAGGGTGATCCGATTGAATTTATTCCAGATAATGGGTTCCAGATCATAGGATTCATGGGTTACATTCTGGATAAAATCAATAGACGTATCGGATAAATCCATTTCAAAATCATTTATCGAGGTCCTGGTCTTTTTTGTTTTCCCCCTACCGTCTTTTTGTTTTACCTCTAGAAAACAAATATCCGATTCCACATATTTACGCATCCTGACCTTAGTCCTATTCACCTTTCCGTTATGATGGTCATAATAGAATTTCTTGGCAGGGGTATCAAAGTAAAGCGAGGCATAGGTCATGATCCTATTACCCTTTATCTCGAGGACTTTGTAATCTTGAATGATTTTCTTTAAAACCGAAATCAATTCTTTTTTATGCACAATGAATTTTGTATCGGTCCTTTTCATCAAAGCAACGTTATTCATCTCTTCGAGGGAAATACTGTCAAAAGCGTTGATTATCTGATTCATGGTCTTTTAAATAATAGACCAATTAACGAAAGGTTATGTTAAGGTTAAATTATAATCAACAAACTGGGGGATTTCATCAACCAATTCAGGAATCGACAACATCCTTCGATTTCGGATACAAAAAAAGCACGCCAGTTCTAATAAAACCGGCGTGCTTTTAACTAAACTAACTCAACCAAACAACTATTATTCAACCATAGGCACACAATTAAAATTAATTATCAATCTTATTAAATTCTTCTAACGTTCCGTACTTTCGATTGTCTGAACGTCTTTAAGCTTATGTCAATGACATCGGCATATAAATACCGGCCCTTTTAATATTGCCTTCCTCAAAATCCGAAAAGGCTATCTTCGTTCTTTTCTTCGAATGTTCTTTTGGTAATCCTTGAACAAACCTTGTTGTTCCTCGGTCAAAACCGCATTCACGGCATTCTCGAACTTGCTCTTTAGAGCTTCCATTTCATCCCGATCGGGCCTACCGGATTCCATTTTACTTTCCATTTCCTTAAAATGCTCCTGGTACAGCTCCAATACTCGAGTTTCCTGACTTTCGTCGAGTGAGATGCTCTTGGACAACTCCCCTACCATTTCAACTATTTCAGCATCGTTTGGCATTGGCGGAGGTCCTTGTTGTCTACCTTCTTGCCCCTTTTGTTGCCGGCATGCTACCGAGGTGACCACCAGTAAGACCAGCATTGATCTTCCCATTTTTCCCATAAAGGATTTCATACCTATTGCTTTTTAATATTGACTCTAAGTAACTGAAGTTTGCCATCGAAAAAAAGCAAAATCAACGAATTGGAAGATTTTATCTACGAATATGGATACTTCATGGATGCAGGGTTTTTAGAACAAAAAAAAACACGCTGGTTCTTTCGAAACCAACGTGCCTTTAACTAAACTAACTCAACCAAACAACTATTTTTCTACCATACGCAATCAATTTATAGGTATTGCCATGCTTATATTTTTATTCATTCCCCGTATCATCATTAACTGGACTCCTCCTATCTTTGGCTGCTTCAAAAACGACAGCCGCTTGATCGGATATTCCATCCCGACCTATAGCTATTTGTAGCTTATCGGAATTTTCCTTTTCATCCTCACTACAGCCCATAGGCAAATGAAGTAAGAGCAGAAATATCATTGAAATACCCGATAGCCCAATCCTTTCATTCCATCTTCCATGTTCCATAATTGCCACTATTCGGGTATTGATTCCTTAACATTGTTTCAAGGCACCTTTAGTTCCTGCCTTGAGGTCTATTGTTTTTGAGGTATTTTTTATACAGTTTCTGTTGTTCATCGGTCAAAACGGCATTCACATCTTCCTCGAAATCGCTCATTAATGCCTCCATCTCGTCACGATCGGGCCTACCGGATTCCATTTTACTTTCCATTTCCTCAAAATGTGCCTGGTACAATTCCAAAATTTCGGCTTCTTGTCCCTCATCCAATGAAATCTCATCGGCCAGATCACTTACCATTTCCACGATCTCATCATCGGAAGGCATAGGAGGTGGTCCTTGTTGTCCCCCGCCTTGTCCACCTCTTTGGGCAAAAGTGGTTCCTGTAATCATCAAAGCACATAGTAAAAGTGCTGCATTGGTAATCTTTCTTACTGTTGTTTTCATTTTATTGTTTTTTATTTGTTCTTATTAAACTTTTCAATTGTTGGGCAAGTACTTCCCGAACTTTTATCCATGGTTCCCGGATTCGTCAACCATATTTTCCGCCTATATGTCCCCATCCTTTTTCCCGTTCCAAAAAATCCTAGCTTCCCTTGCCCGACCGAAGTTATCTTCGGTCATTTTTCTGTTTGTTTTTCAGGTATGTTTTATACAATTCCTGTTGTTCCTCGTTCAAAAGGGCATTCACACCATCCTCTAAGTCGCTCTTCAAGGCCTCCATCTCCTCACGATCTGGTCTACCTGATTTCATTTTACTTTCCACTTCTTCAAAATGGTCCTGATACAATTGCAATATTCCAGCTTCCTGTAGTTCATCCAATGAAATACCATCGGCCAATTCACTCACCATTTCCACGATCTCATCATCGGTCGGCATCGGAGGTGGTCCTTGTTGTCCCCCGCCTTGTCCTCCCCGTTGGGCAAAAGTGGTTCCTGATAATAATAATGCACCTAACAAAAGTGCAACGCCCGTAATCTTTCTAAATGTTGTTTTCATGATTTTCTTGTTTATTCCAATTTATAGACCAATGGTTAATATTAAAATCGGTCATTCTTTTAAGCCAAGCGACTCAATCTTCTTTTTGTAAGCCGTGTATGATTCAAGTTGTTCTTTTGTCAACAGTCCTTTTATTTGGTTTTCCAATCCGTTTCTCAAGGCTTCCATTTCCCTTCTATCCGGACGACCGAATTTCAGACGATCCCCAACTTGTTTATAGTGTTCCGAATAAATTTCCAACAACTCAACTTCCTGTTCATTGCTCAACGATATTTCGGCCACTAAATCACTTATATTCTTTTCTATTTGTTCCGTTGTCGGCATTGGTGGCGGAACCTGTTCGAATCCTCTTTGCCCCTGCGTTTTTTTTTGTCCGCAGGACAACACTGCCATTACCGATGTTACAACAAAAAGCCACCGGACACCATTCAAGATCTTTACCCCTATTACGTCTTTAGCCTTTTGCATTTTGTTTTACTATTTACACGTCAAAGTAACAGATGTTTCGGGGCTGTTAAAAGCAAAATCAACAAACGGGATGATTTCATCTACAAACTTGTGATATTACCTGTTGGGACCCAAAAAGCCCTTAATCACAAGGACCATAAACCCTTATTATAGTGGGGGATTAAATAAATATCATAGGCAATGGCACCCCTACTTATTTTCCCTAAGGCATACGTCGATCCGTGGTCGGCCCATGGTTCCCAATCGCCATCACCCCATCTTTTCCCAGGGGGATCGGGTATAAAGCCCAACACCCAATGCCCCTTAAATTCAAAATCGACCAACAGCTTTGCCCGTTTTACCGGTCGATTACTTTTTGTCCAAATAAAAAAGCACGTAAGTTGCTTAACAACAAACGTGCTTTGACCTTAAGGGCCCAACAGGGATTATCCAACCCTAAGGGGTTAATTTACATTCCGCACCAATCGCACATAATTATATATTCTTATGGCATCTCCCTGTGGGCCTCGACCATTCTTGTAATGATCGGGATTTCCTGATTTTGGATCGCTCCTTTGGCTACCAGCGCCATGGATATCGACCCAATTAGGGGATTCACTTTCACTACCCCTCCGCTCACCTTGCTCAGGTAGACCAACGGGCCTTGCCCCTTCCCTACTTTTTATCCCGGGCATCCCCCTTGAAGGTCGTGCAGGCATATTACCCAATGATTTTCCAAAAGCAACATAAACTGCGGCCGTGCCACCGTTTTTACCTTCACGTGCATGTGTAGTGCTACTCCAATACCAGGGGTAATCTACCTCTCCGTCCTCGTTCGTAATCTGCGTACAGTTAAAAAGAGGGGCTATAGCTGCCGATTTTGTGGTAGCCGGTGAGCGTGAATAGTCTACTATACTTTGTAATTCCTTGGCATTGGGCAAACGCCAATCGGAATAGCCGGCAAAATCCGCATTATCGGCATACTTTAGGGCCTCTTGCCAATTCAATCCTTCCCCATTGTCGTTCTGCATCCACATGAGTCCGGTCGCCCCATCGGTAATCGTACCATCTTTAGTATCGACAAAGTGGTTTTCCCCATAGGAGGTATTGCCGCGCACAAGCAAATAATTAAACGTCTTGGCCCCTCTACCCGGTATGCCCAGACCGTACCCCTTTATTCGCCCATCGGCGAAATTCACCCCGAACACGGTAGGCGACACTTCATCACTCACATATACCGTAGTCGTGGCACATTGCATATCTATCAACCTTTCCCCCTCCTCCAAATCGCCATAGGCAAATTCAAAAATGTCATTGGCAATAAAAGGGGTATGGCCTTCTGCAGCGTTGCTCTGTGGTGAGATATCCCTACCACTGAATAAAATCAAGGAATACATTTCCTTGATGGTCGGCAATCGCCAGTCATCATATCCGGCGAAAGTAACGCCACCGTCCCCAAATTTTTCAATGATTTCTTTATAGGTTAGTTTATCCTTGACATTGATCTTACCATCACCATTATGATCGAAAGTCTGTTGCCACATAAGTCCGGTTACATTATCGGTAACCGTACCATCACCATTATTGATATAGGAAGGAACATTTCCGGGGAAGTTTGCATCCTGCCCGTAAAAAGGCTCCCCTTTAGAGGGAGCTGCAATTTCGTTTTGATCATCGTAAAAAACAGTTTGGCCCGTACCAACGATGGGGTAGTTTTGTGAAAAACCCCAAATGGGTAAAACAACCCAAATACCTACACAAATTTTAATATAGAATCGATTCATAGTACCTTAATTTATATCCCTTACCAATCTTACATAATTGTAGACCCTGATAGCGTCGCCCTGGGGTCCGTTACCGGTCGGTTAATCACTGGGATCACCGTTTTTGGGGTCGCTGCGTTGCGCCCCGGCTCCGTGAACATCCGTCCACCCCGTTATATACCCCATGGCCCTTCCAAAAGCGACATATGCCCCCCACGCCCCATTATTCCCTGAGGTGGTCCAATTGGCATGTGTGGTACCACTCCAATAGTAGGGATAATCTTCCTCACCAGCTTCATTGGTAATTTGGTCACTATTGAAAAGCGGATCGATAGCCGCTGAACCGGTAGTTTCCGGAGACCGTGTATAGTCCACGATACCCTGAAGCTCCTTAACGTTCGGCAAGCGCCAATCGGAGTACCCGGCAAATTCATAGTGCGCCGCATAACTTAACGCCTCTTTCCAATAAAGGCCTTCCCCATTGTCATCCTGCATCCACATCAACCCTGTGGCGGCATCGGTAATGGTACCGTCACCATTATCGGTGAACTCATTCTCCCCATACGTATCATTTCCCCTTACCATAAGGTAATTGAATGCCTTTTCCTCTCCGGAATTGGTCGTACCATACCCTTTTATACGTCCATCCGCAAAGTTGACCCCGAAAACCATTTCCATCGAACCACCGACATATCGATTTTTTGAAGCACATTGCACATCGATCAAACGTTCACCAGCGTCGAGATCGCCATACGCAAATTCAAAATAATCGGTATTGATAAATGGGGTTAAACCATCGGTAGCTGCCCCTTCATATCCGCTAATATCCATGCCACTGAACAAGATCAAGGAGTACAATTCCTTTATACTGGGCAAACGCCAGTCTGTATACCCCGCATAGGCATACCCCGCTTCAATCAAGGCCAGGAGCCCATCATAGGTAAGCTTATCATCGTAGTCAATGGTACCATCCCCATTGTGATCCCATGAATTTTGCCACATGAGACCGGTAACATTATCGGTAACCGTACCGTCACCATTACTTGTATATGAAGGCTGGTTGCCATCATATGCCGCATCTTGCCCGTAAAAATCATCCCCGGATGAAGGGGGCGACATTACCGTTGAATTATCATAGAAATCGGTTTGACCGGTATCGACGATGGGAAAACCGGTAATATCGGGTAAATTACCGTCCACTATATCACCATCACCCCCATCGATTACCTCGTCCACAGTATCCCCATTACTTTCATGACCGCACGATTGGACACCAACCACTAACAGTATCCCCATAAGAAGGAACCTCGAATTTTTAAGGGTCTTTACCCATGGCCTGGGCCCTACTGTTTGCTTTGATGCCCCAATAACCCGTTTTTTTATCATCATGAACCAAAAAACCATAAAAAATCCCCAAAAAAGAAATCAAATCAATAAAACCGTAAATCACATCTACGAGCCGTACAAATTTGACGAATGCACATAGGGAATACACGTTTATTTCCCGTCCCATTTACGATCACCTGTAAAATCCAATCGATAAAATCTTCGTTTTAATCTAGTCAATCCCTTGCTTTATCTATTTCGATGGTAACGGCCTACATTAATTTACATCTTTGGACCGTATTTCAATAAAATCAGGATACAACATGAAAAAATCAATAATTATTCTGCTTGCACTTATCGTCCAATTTACACAGGGACAGCAATCTATCGAACCCGTGGATAAAATTTGGACCCTGGATGAATGTATCTCATACGCCTTAGAACATAATATTACCGTAAAACAAGCTGTTTTGGAAAAGAACGGTACGCTTCAGGACTTTAAGGAAGCTAAATCGGCCCGATTACCGAATCTTTACGGTTCTGCTTCACAAAACTTTACCAATGGTAATTCGATTGACCCGATAACCAGTGATTTTGTTTCACAACAGATCAATGCTACCAGTTTGGGACTCAATTCCTCGGTTACCCTTTTTCAAGGCAATCAGATTTCCAATGAAATAAAACAAAACAAATTATTGGTCGACCAATATTCCTTATATGAAGAAGAAGCCAAAAACAATATCATCTTGAGCATTACCGAAAGTTATATCCAATTACTTTACGGTAAAGAAAACATAACCATAGCCGAAAACAACCTCATCGCTTCCCAAAAAGAAGAGGAGCAGGCCAAGGCCCGCTTGGATGCAGGTTCCATAGCCATGAAGGATTATACCGACGCCCAATCGAATACGGCTACCAACGCCTATAACCTCATAACTGCCAAAAATGATTATGCCACACAGCTATTGACCCTTAAACAGCTCTTGGAGCTTCCGATCGGTACCTCGTTCCAAATAGCGGAAGTTGACGGCAATGGAAAGGAATTGGTCCCCGATTTGAATTTAGTCTATGAAAAGGCCCTAGAGAACCTACCGGAAATCAATGCGGGTAAGGTAAATGTTTCGGTTTTCGAAAAGGAACTCGATATTGCCAAAGGAGGGTATTTACCTACCCTTTCCCTATCGGGAAGCCTTGGCTCGGGATATACGTCTACACAGGATTATAATTTTTCAGATCAGTTGGATCTAAACTTCAACCAAAGGGTCGGACTCTCGTTAAGCGTGCCTATTTTCAACAGAAACCAAACTAAAACGGATGTTGAAAACGCCAAAATAGATATTGAAATCGCAAAACTGGATCTCGCCCAAGAAGAAAAAGATCTTTATCAAAAAATAGAGTCGGCTTGGCAAAATGCCCTTGCGGCACAAGGCCAAATGTCGGCAGCGGAAGTGGCGAAGAACGCCGCAGGGGAATCGTACCGATTGGCCCAAAAACAATATGAGTTAGGGGCATTGAGTACCACCGACCTTGTAGTGAGCCAAAATACGTATACCAACGCGGAACAGAATTATTTACAGGCCAAATACCTTAGCCTGCTTTACACCCAATTATTACAATTTTATCAAGGAAACGACATTAAACTTTAATCAAATGAAAAACAAAAAGAAATTAATAATAGGCGGTATAGCTGTATTGATAATTGCCTTAATTGGGTACAGCTTTTTAAAGAGCGATGACGACGCCGTCATTGAGGCACAGACCCTTACAGTCAAAAAAGGGGATGTAACCACCATGGTAACGGCCACCGGCACCATAGAACCCACCAATCAAGTAGATGTCGGTACGCAGGTTTCCGGGGTGGTCAAAAAAATCTATGTGGACTACAACAGTATCGTCAAGGAAGGTCAATTGATCGCGGAACTGGATAAAACGAATCTAAGGGCTGCCCTAATGCAGGCACAGGCATCCTATGACAATGCCATTAGTCAAAGAAACTACATGCAGACCATTTTTGAACGGCAAAAAACATTGTATGAAAATAAAGTCATTAGCAAATCGGATTATGATGACGCCCTCTACAATTATGAAACAGCCAAAGGTACGGTTACCCAACGGTTATCAGACTTGCAAGAAGCAAAGACCAACTTGGGTTATGCGAACATCTACTCCCCCATTAATGGCGTCGTATTGTCTAGGGATATCGATGAAGGCCAAACGGTGGCAGCAAGTTATAGCACTCCTACCCTTTTTACCATTGCCCAGGATTTAAAGGAAATGCAGGTTGAGGCCGATGTGGATGAAGCCGATATAGGCGGTGTCAAAGAAGGTCAAAGGGTGACTTTCACCGTGGATGCCTATTTAGGGGAAACTTTTGAAGGTACCGTAACACAAGTTCGTTTGGATTATACGGAAACATCCAATGTCATTACCTATACGGTGGTGATAAAGGCAGACAATCCCGATCTTAAGCTTAAACCAGGTCTTACGGCCACCATTTCAATCTATACCTTAGAGCTCAAGGATGTCTTGACCACAGAGGCCAAAGCCATTAATTTTAAACCAACCCCACCGATTCTAATGGCCTACAACGAGCAACACAATATAGGATTCGAACCTCCAAAAGGAGGGCCTATGCCAGATGAAGAAGGAACAACACAAGTGTGGGTTTTAGAGGACAATGGGGCCATTTCCCCTAAAGAAGTAACCCTTGGTGCCAGTAACGGCGTCAATGTACAGCTATTGGACGGTGTCGAAGAGGGTGACAAATTGGTATACAGCCTTAAATCGGAAAATCCTATCGAACAAGCCAGTGGAGGACCTGATGAGAGTCCGTTTATGCCTAAGCGACCAGGATCGAGTAAAAAAAAGTAAGCGAGCATGAATAAGGATATCATAAAAATAGAGAATTTAAAACGGGAGTTTACGATGGGTAACGAGATTGTCCATGCGTTAAAGGGTATTTCGTTTACCATTTCCGAAGGGGAGTTCGTTACCATCATGGGATCTAGTGGTTCGGGAAAAAGTACCATGCTTAATATTTTAGGGTGTTTAGATCAGCCAACATCGGGATTATACCAAATTGATGGGGTTAGCGTAAAAGATTTGAACAGAAATCAATTGGCAACAATTAGAAATGAAAAAATAGGGTTCATTTTTCAATCCTATAATTTACTGGCACGGACATCTGCATTGGAAAATGTAGAATTACCCCTGCTATACAACAGTAAGGTTTCTACCGACGAACGTAAAGAACGAGCCTTTAAGGCTTTGGAAATGGTAGGTTTGGGCGACCGTATGGACCACACCCCTTCACAGCTTTCCGGGGGGCAACAGCAAAGGGTGGCCATTGCAAGGTCTTTGGTCAACAACCCAGTTATGATCTTAGCGGATGAAGCAACCGGAAACCTGGACACTCGCACTTCTTACGAAATCATGTCCTTATTCCAAGAGTTGAATGAAAAGGGTATCACGATTACCTTCGTGACCCACGAGCCAGACATTGCGACCTTTAGCAGTAGAACCATTGTCTTGAAAGATGGCAACATCATTAAGGACTACCTCAATAAAGATATTCAATCAGCGGCTACTGAATTAGCCTCATTACCTGTAGAAGACCATTAATTATGAGACTATTGAATTTATTTAAAATTGCCTTTAAGGCCATTGTCCTCAACAAGATCAGAACCCTTCTCACCATGTTGGGCATCATCATAGGAGTAGCAGCCGTAATTGCCATGTTGGCCATAGGGGAAGGTTCAAAGCAAAGCATACGGAGTACCATCTCGAGCATGGGATCGAATATGATTACCATTAGACCCGGGGAAGATGATAGAGGTCCAGCAAGAGGAAGTGGTGGCGATGTGCAAACATTGACCTATAAAGATTACGAGGAGATAAAAGGGAAAACTACCTTATTAAATTACATTACACCTGTTGTAAATGGCAGTGGACAAGTAATCAACGGAGCCAATAACTGGCCATCTACCATTTTTGGTGTAAATCCCGAATACCTGGACATTAAAGTGGTCGGCCTTCAAAGTGGAAGTATGTTTACCGATGCCGAAGTACAAGCCGCTTCCAAGGTTGTTTTATTAGGTCAGACGGTTGTCGACAATGTATTCCCGGATGGCGAAGACCCTATTGGCAAACTGGTCCGCTTTAACAGTATTCCGTTTAAAGTTATCGGGGTATTGGAAGAAAAAGGGGAAAACACCTTTGGCCAAGATCAGGATGACGTGGTCATAGCACCTTTTTCTACCGTTCAAAAGCGTATTTTGGCCATTGACTATTTAAACCAAATCATGGCATCGGCAACAAGTGAAGACGATGCCCCGGAAGCCGTAACACAAGTTACCGAAATATTACGCTCCCGACACAAATTATTGGATAATGAAAATGATGATTTTACGGTACGTTCTATGGAAGAATTGATTTCAACATTCAGTTCTACCAGCGAAATGTTGACCGTACTCTTAGTGGCCGTAGCCGGTATCTCGTTATTGATCGGCGGTATAGGCATCATGAATATCATGTACGTATCGGTAAAAGAACGCACTAAGGAAATCGGTTTGCGAATGGCCGTTGGCGGCAAAGGTTCCGATATCTTGATGCAGTTTTTGATCGAAGCCATTTTAATCAGTATCACCGGTGGACTTATAGGTGTAACCTTAGGGCTAGGATCTACGATTTTTATCGAGAAATTCTTACATTGGCCCACCAGTGTCGCTATGTATTCGATTATCATATCGTTCGCCGTTTGTGCCGTTACAGGTATATTCTTTGGATGGTATCCTGCAAAGAAAGCAGCGGCATTAGATCCGATCACGGCTTTGCGCTATGAGTAAATAAGAAAAGATGGAATTGAACCGTAAAAAATATTTATTTCCCTTGTTGCATGTTCTGGCATGGTTGCTATTGTTCAGCATGCCCTATTTGTTGTCGCAAGGACAAAACCAAAATTCCCAAGTAGTGACCCGATCATTGATACACACTTGGGTTCCTTTGTTTTTTTATGCCTTCATTTTCTACATCAATTACCTCTTTTTGATTGATAGATTCTTTTTTGGCAAAAGGATAGTTCTCTTTTTTATCATCAATATCGTATTGATCACAGTCTTGGTTTGGGCGAACCACGAACTGAGGGGTTTTCTTTCCAACATTTTCATCCTGATTGATAATCCTGAGAACAAGCCCCCAAGAAAGATATTCTGGTATCTTGACTTTTTCGCCTCCCTTGTCCCCCTCGCTTTCTCCATCGCCTTAAAGACCACCGAAAGATGGAAAAAGACCGAGACCGAACGCAAGGAGGCAAAGAACGTCCAATTGCAATCCGAGATCCAACATCTAAAATATCAATTGCAACCCCATTTCTTCTTCAATGCGCTGAACAATATTTATTCGCTGGTAGACCTCAATCCGGTAAGTGCCAAAAAAACCATTCACAGCTTGGGTAAACTCATGCGGTACCTGTTATACGATACCGAAACCGAAAAAGTACCCTTACAAAAAGAACTGGATTTCATGACCCAATATATTGAACTCATGAAACTACGGTTTACGGATAAGATCAAAATATCCTACTCGTTCCCCAAAATGGTCCCCAATATAAAAGTAGTACCCCTTCTGTTCATTACCTTGGTAGAGAATGCCTTTAAGCACGGTGTATCTGCAGGCAGACCCTCGAACCTGGACTTTAAATTGGAGATTGAAGCGACCAAATTGACCTTTACCGCCACCAATCCCAATTTACCGAAGAACACCAATGATAAAAGTGGCTCAGGAATAGGTTTGGAAAATTTGGAAAAACGGTTACGATTATTATATCCCGATCAGCATCATTTCGTTTATAAGGTGGAAGATGGTATCTTTATAGCCATTCTGACCTTAGAAACTTGATCGTAAATGAAGCCCAATCCCATTAGCTGTATCGTTGTAGATGATGAACCCATGGCCTTACAACTTATAGAAGGCTATGTATTGAAAACCCCCTTTTTAGTCCTTAAGGAAAAATGTGAAAGTGCCCTGGAGGCACTGACCTTTATGGAAAATGAGCCGGTCGATTTGATTTTCCTGGACATTCAGATGCCCGATCTTACAGGGATAGATCTTTCCAAGTTGATTTCCAAAAAAACCCGTGTCATCTTCACCACGGCATTTTCAGAATATGCGTTGGAAGGTTTTAAAGTCGAGGCTTTGGATTATTTGTTGAAACCCTTTGATTATGCCGAATTTTTATCGGCCGCAAACAAAGCCAAAGACTGGTTTGCCTTGGTCAGGGGCAAAACACAGAAGGCCGCTACCAAAGACAAAGAATTCCTATTCGTTAAATCGGACTATAAACAATTGAAGATCTACTTGGATAATGTTCTTTATTTTGAAGGTTTAAAGGACTATATCAAGATTTGGCTCAAAGACCGGCCAAGACCCATATTGACCCTGATGAGCCTTAAAAGCCTCCAGGAAGAACTTCCTCCTGATAAGTTCATGCGCATACACCGTTCATTTATTGTTTCCTTAGAGGCCATCGATGTCATAGAACGGAGTCAAATCATTATCGGAGATCAACGGATTACCGTTTCGGAAAATTATAAACCGGAATTTTTGGCCTATATCGCTAAAAACAGCTTGGATTGATTTCATCTTAAATGGTTCAACCCAGATCCAAAGGGGATGGGACTATATGCCTATTTCTTTTTGGATCCGCACTATATCCAAATTCAACAACAACGTTACCAGATTAGGGTACATTTTTTCATGATACCCAAAATCCCTGTACCTGAATTCGGCAATGGCCTTTTCCTTAGGCCACTTTTCAAATACCATCCGGTACGCTGCCGCAATGGCCCCCGTACGATCCGATCCATGCCAACAGTGAATCAATACCGGACTTTCGGCTACCCCGATGGCCTTTAAAACCGTTATTATTTTAGTTTCATCAAGTTCTGCCGCTTTCAATGGTAAATTCACCACCTGTAATTCGGTACCCACGACTTTCCTATCGTCCTTTTTCTGTCGCCTTAAATTAAGGACGGTTTTAACCCCAAGCGATTGGAGTTCTTTAAACCCTTTTTTACTGGGCTGCTCGGACCGGAACATGGAATCGTTCAAACGGTACAGCCTTTTGAAATTCGTGGAACCGATCTTTTCAAAATCGTTTTGCTGGGCATAGGAGGCTATGCCAATACAAAGGAAAACCAGGAGCAACCACTTTTTATACATTCCCATTTTTATTAAATCCAATTCCGAACAAAATTATAATTGGACAGTTACCTTCCCGCCTACATAAATCGAAAAAACAGGGTAACGACCAGGGCCAATCGACCCAAACCCTTACCCTGCTTTTTTTTATACTGATACTCGACGTATTCCAGTTTTTTTCTAGTCCTCTATGATACCCACGACTTCATAAGCCCTGGTACCATCCACTTGAACTTTTTCATACAGCACCCCATTGGCTTCATACAGTAAATCGCCATCATACTCTACCTTCTCATAGTTATCGGGCAACTCATAGATTACAGTGCCTAGTTCAGGGTAAACCACTTCGTATTCATCACCGCTGGGCTCATAATATACCCCATCGAAATAAAAATAACTCCTTCCGGCGAATACAATGGTTCTAAAACCTGGAGGTAAGATGCCTATTCGCAAGCCAACCCGAGGGGCAACGTGAATATACCTACCATTGTAATACCTATAATACCTATTGTTCGAGAAAAAGTATTTTTCACCTCTTGTCGAAACGATCGTTCTCTTATTCGGTATTGTCCGAACCGCAAGTACCTTAGCCCTAGGTTTTTTATAGGTCACCTTGGTTCTCGGCACCCTTACGACCTTGGAAGTAGTGGCTACCTTACTGGTTCTTCTTTGTGCATTTGCTTCGTTTATAAAAGCTGTTGACAGTACAACTCCTAACATTAAAATAATTGCCTTTTTCATAATAATGGAATTTTAATTATTAGCTTTTTAATGTCATTTTGACCCAGCTTTTTACAATAGGTTTAATTTGATATTTGTAATTAACACTATTTTAAATAGCCTACTGCTTAAAAAATACCATCAATTGATCAATCGTTTTTGGAACCAAAGATCGGCGAAGCTCAAATTCAAGGTAAGTAAATGATAGTTTTCCTTTACGAGTATATTTTCTATCTGCCCTTTTGCACCATAACTGTACGAGAGGTTCATCAAAGATCGTAGGCCTTGGCCAATGGGCAAGCCTATACCCGCGGTAATATTATAGCTATCTACCTTTATGCCGTTGACGGCCAAATATCCGTTGTCATAATTGAATCCTGCACGGTAGCGGATACGATCGGCATATTTAAAACTAGTGGGGTTATTCACATATTCGGCTCCAAAGGACACAATATCCTGGTCTTCATACTTGCCCAGATTTTCTTCCTGTCCGGTCTTACTCCAATAGTTCTTTTTATAATCCGCACTCAATGTCAATGACTCCATTACCCTAGCACTGAAACCGATCCCTACTTCCAAGGGCATATCAAAATCATCGACCGTATCACTTTCGTCATCCTCAACGGTTATTTCCGAACCATCCAAATACTTTACTACCGTACGGGTAAGATTACCTTTTAAACTTGAAGGAAGTTGCATTGTACTTCCCATGGTGATTTTATCCGTAATATCGAATTGCATTCCAAGTCCGACTCTAAAACCTGAATAATTGGTTTCCTCCGAAGTACTTAGAGCACTACTACTTATCACAAAATACTCTTGTTCCTCTATGTTACCGAACAAAAACGAAGTACTTAGACCGAACCGTAAGATATCGGTAACTGCGTAACCTATGTTCAATTTAAGGTCACTAAGTCCACCAAGACCTGAAACATTACTTTCAAAAGTTTCGGTCGAACCTTCAATATTCGTTTCCAAACCTACCAAAGTATAACCTACATCGGTATAAGGTACCATGGTAATACCCATCCCCAGTCCTTCCGTAATACGGAATGCCACGGCCAAGTCGGCAAAGTTCAAGGTTGTTTTGGATTCGTTATCGGTTGAGCTACTATAGGTATTGTACCCCCCTCGTATTCCGACATCATAGTAAAATGAATTTGCGGGTATCAAACCATAATTTGCGGCATTCAAATTGTTGATTTGGGTATCTGTACCTATACCTATACCGGTATATCCCAAACCATTGGTAAAACCGATACTGGACTGGTTGATGACCCCTAACCCATATAAAGAATAGGGAGAACTTGTCAACGCCTCGGATTGGGCCGTTATGGAATTTAATGCCAAAAGAATGACAGCGAGTATAAAGTAAGGGGTTTTATTCATCTTCATCGTAAATGGCATATATTATTTCTAGTTGTGGGCTCTCCGAGTCCAAATTCGCATCCAAGATCACTCGGTCCACTTTGGAAGTGTAGTCGCTAGGTAACAGGATCAAGGCATCCGTATTATCCAAATCGGTCTCCAATATGTCTTCCAAATAACTACTTAAAGACACTTCATAATAGATATCATCGAATTCTTCGTTATCCGTATTTAAAATGGCCTCCATGGATGTTTGGTACGATAGATCATTGTTTTGATCGACCACATAAACCCCTAGGGTATCCTGAAGCATCAAATAATCGTTATAAGAGTTCGCCTGGGGTTTTATACGCAATGTTGCACTGAGTAAGGTACCCTGCCCTTGGATATCGCCCAGCGATTTTAAATACGGGATCTCTATCCTAGTGGTTATTCCTATACCCGACTGCACAAAACTTTGATCTTGCGCATCCTCGCTATAGAGATTGACCTCATTATCGGTTAAGCCCGATAGATAGGAAATGGGATCGGCCGCGGAAATCTGATTGAAAAAAGGAACCGGAGAACTAGTGGTATTTATCGTAAAAGAGGTATAATAATCCTCAGTATCCGTTTCCCCTGCTATACTATAATAAAGGCGCATATCGGAGGACAACGAGAATCCCAAAACGGTGCCATTGGCAGTGTCATCGGGCTGAATGACAAAACCTTTAAAGTAATCGACAAATTCATCATAATCGGTCAAGTCCTCATCCTGCAGTTTTTGGAACAAATCCAACCCAAAGGTATCGTCTAACTTAATGTATATCGAGTCCCTCCCTATAGGTCTGGGGGCAACGGTGATCGACCCCAGGTCATCTTCATAATAATCAACACTACTGGTGTTATAAAAATAATCATCTTCCGAATCAGGACTCAAAGCCTCACTCAATTCCTTGATATGGTAAGTATTTTCGGCTATGGTATCGTTATAATAATAATTGTCGTAACGGAGTATGAAAACGATACTGTCATAATAAGCATCCTCATCAATATCATACGAAGAAGGCACCATTTCTATAAAGCTTGAACTCTTTATCGTTCCAAATACGGGATCGGTGTATTCCCCCACCAACATCCTACTACCATCGGAAGTCACGATACTGTCAAATTTCATGGTAGACAACTTCACCGTAAGACTATCAAGCAGCAGTACACGCACATTGCTATCGGTGAAAGTTTCCCCGGCCAGAAAATCAGAATCGTTGATCGAATCGTCGCTACAGGAAGCGAACAAAACAAGGCAACAAATTAGTAATAGGATATTCTTCATAAAAAAATTAATTTGGTCGCAAAAGTATAACCACTATAGTAAGACAAAAACCACAATAGACCAAACCCGATAGTTATTAGACCAATACAGTAATTTAGACGATTAAACATGTTATCGATTTCGTCGACTAAATTACATGGTTCATACGTTAAAAGAGCGCATTCATCTATTTCAGTTTCAATCATAGGTATACTGCGCTAGTTTTGAACAAAATTTTAATTAAAGAGTAGGAAAACCATTAAAGAGAAGGAAAACAAAAAGACATTATGAAAAACTTACTGCAATACCACTTTAAACATATAGCCATGATGGGCGTTGTATTATTTACGCTATCTAGTTGTTCGAGTGATGATGATGACTATGAAGGAAACTGGATAGAAAGATCTGTTTTTGATGGCGTAGCCCGTAGTGGTGTCGCCGGATTTACCATCGGCGATATAGGTTATATGGGTACGGGTTATGATGGTGACGATTACCTTACCTCTTTTTGGTCTTATGATATCGATGGCGATTATTGGGTTCAAAAAGCCGATTTCCCTGGAAGTGCCAGAAATGCGGCCGCAGGTTTCCAGGTCGATGGTACGGGATATATTGGTTCAGGATATGACGGTCTTGATGAATTGACCGATTTTTATGCCTACAACCCAAGCTCGAACACATGGTCACAAATTGCCTCCATATCATCCCCAAGACGTAGTGCTACAGCATTCGGCATTAATGGTTACGGATATTTCGGCACAGGATACGATGGTGAAAACGACCGTAAGGATTTTTGGAAATATGACCCCAGCTCTGACACATGGACCGAAATGGTCGGCTTTGGTGGAGACAAAAGAAGGTCTGCCACAAACTTTATCATAGATGACCTTGTTTATCTAGGAACAGGGGTTTCCAACGGTGTTTACGTAGATGATTTCTGGGTATTCGACCCTTCTACGGAATCCTGGACCGAAAAATTGCCATTGGATGAAGAAGATGATTATAGCATCACAAGAAGTAATGCCGCAGGATTCACCATAGATGGATACGGATATATCGCTTGTGGTACTTCAGGAGGAACATTGACTACAGTTTGGAAATATGATCCAAGCGATGATACTTGGGAAACCAGAACCAGTTTTGAAGGTACTTCAAGACAAGACCCAATCGCCTTCTCTAACGGCTCACGTGCATTTGTCGGACTAGGCCGTACGAGCAGTCTTTATTTGGATGACCTTTATGAGTTGTATCCCTTTGACGAATATGATGACGAGGACTAGCTTGCAAATTATTTGCTGAGTGACAGTTGAATAAGTTTAGTAATGGGGCGGTGCTTTTCGTAAGTATCGCCCCATTGCAAAATTATATGAATATGAAAACCACATTAAAAAACAAATTGGCCTTTATAGGGATCATAGTATGCCTATTAAGTGGTGTCCTTTTCTTTGGAAGCTGTACGGACCAGAAAAAGGGCATACGGTCAGAAGTTTATCCTGTGGAGGAAGGTTTTGGATATCGAATCTTAAACCATGCCAATAAGGTGTTGATCCAACAAGGCAACATTCCCGCAATACAAGGTAACCATCCTTTTACTACTGCTGAAGATGCTGAAAAAACGGCTGAAATGGTCATTTCCAAAATATTGAACGGAGAGGACCCCAGACTATCACTCTCAGATCTTGAACATTTGGAAATTGACATTCCCGTAGTAAAAAAATCCATTGAATGACCCTTCAAAAGAAGAACATACCACAAGTCTTGGTGCACGTTTTTTTATGGTTTGCACTTTATGGCTTGCTTCTATATCCTTTTTTCGCCCTTTCCCGTCCGTTACCCAGCGGTTTACTTATCAAGATAATGACAGCAACCCTGCTGTTCTACATCAATTATTTTTTTCTTGTACCCCATCTTTTACTGAACGGCAAAAGACTTTCATTCCTCCTAGTAACGCTATCCCTATTGGGGTTTGTCATCTTATTGATGCATAATTTGTACCCCCCGTTTCAAGAGGGGGAATATCTGAACACCCTACCGCCAGAGCCATTCCAAAATGACTTACTGAGATTCCGATTGCCCCTGATGCCAATAATTAATTTTGGCGTACCTTTGCTTTTTTCAACCATGTTAAGGGTCTATACAGGGTGGCAAAAGAACGAAGACCTAAGAAAATCGATAGAAAAAGAGAAGGTACAGTCGGAGCTTCAGTTTTTAAAGGCACAATTGAACCCCCATTTTCTTTTTAACTCCCTGAATACTATTTACTCCTTATCGGTAAAAAAATCGAACGACACCTCCGAGGCCATCATCAACCTATCGGAATTAATGCGGTATATGCTTTATGAAGCCGATAAGGACAAAGTACCTCTAGACAAGGAAATAGAATACATTAAAAGCTATGTGGCCTTACAACGGCTACGGCTTGCGAACAGTGAGAACGTGAATTTAAAAATTACAGGGGACGATCATAAAAAATATGTACCACCCCTATTGTTTATATCATTTATTGAAAATGCCTTTAAATACGGGACCGATTATTTTGGAAAAACGAAGGTGCAAATTAATTTTCTGATCCTACAAGATTCCATACATTTCAATGTCGTGAACAGTATAGGCAACCAAAAACCAAAAACCAATAGCAGTGGTCTAGGTCTCGAAAATATAAAAAGCAGGCTTAAGTACCTCTATCCCAATTCCCACGAATTAGTGATAACCGACGATGGGGAGACGTATAATGTTGATCTGAAAATAAATCTTTAATCATGAACTGTATAATCATCGATGACGAACCCTTGGCCATAGAAGTATTATCCGGCTATTGTAAAAAACTGGGATTTATTGAGGAAATAGGCAGCTTCACCAACCCTTTGGATGCCATTACGGTCATTAAAGAGCAAAAGGTTGATCTTATTTTTTGTGACATTGAAATGCCACAATTAAGTGGATTGGAATTCATAAGTGCACTGGAAAACCGACCTTTTTTCATATTTACCACAGCCTATTCACAGTATGCCGTAGAAGGTTTCGAACTGAATGCCGTGGATTATCTGGTAAAACCCATTCCTTACCATCGTTTTATAAAAGCTGTTTCCCGGGTAAAAGAACTTATGTCCCTGAAAGAGCAACCCATTTCAGCCAATGTTTTTCCCTCGAATGGAGAAGCAGTAATCGAAAACCAAAAATTCATTTTTGTCAAGTCCGAACATGAGAGTGTAAAAATAAACCTTGATGAAATAAAATATATCCAAGGGCTGAAAGATTACTTAAAAATACATATTGCAGACTCGAATAAAACCATATTGACATTGTTGAGTTTTAAGGATTTGATGGAAAAACTTCCCCCAAACCAATTTCTCCGCGTACATAAATCCTATGTGGTCAATGTTGATTTTATTCGCTCCGTTCAACGAAACCGTATCGTAATCGATGAGATTCGCATACCTATTGGCGATAGCCATAAGGCACAGTTCTTTTCCAGTTTAGGCATATAACCGTCCGTACCCCCACGACACTTTAAATAGATACGCACCCGTCCTATTTTTAAAGCGAATAAATCCAAAACCCCTAAATGCCCCGTGACGATCGAAGGCAATATCCTATTCCTTTCCCAGATAATTTTCCACCCAAGTCATTAAGGCTTTTCCGTGGATATTTTTAGCGACGACCACCCCTTGGTCATCCAATATAAAATTGGCCGGAATGGTCTGCACACGGATTTTTTTCAAGAAGGGCGCATCGTCTCCCTCCAAATCAGAAGCTTGCAGCCATCGATCTGCCCCATCCCTTACCATGGCCGTTTTCCAGGCCGAAGCATTACTTTCCAAACCATAAGCGATAATCTGTAAACCCTTATCGTGATATGTATCCCACAGGGGCACTAAAACCTCCCGGTTTTCCAAGCGACAAGGGGCACACCAAGATGCCCACAAATCAATCAACGTGAGTTTATCACCCAAAACATCCTTTAGGTCGAAGGTATCCTTTGTAATCGTGGGCAAGGTAAGATTTGGAAATCCGTCCCCTACCAAAACCGGCAAATTAGCGGGCTCACTCCGTTCACACAGTTGTTTTACCCAAGGATGACCTGGTTGTTTTTCCTTCCATTTTTCGCATTGACGTACCAAAAATTCAGGCACACGTTCATAATCATCTTCCGGACTAACCCATCTAAATGCCACCAGTGCCGGCATTAGGAGTTGGCTACTATCCGCAAACTTGATCAGTTCGGTCTGGTATTGCAAAATCGCATGCTCCTTATCCAACAATTGACTCCCTTCCTCCAATTGCCATTGTTTGCCTTCTAGATAAGTTTTATAGGCTTTTTGGCCGACATCCCTTAAGTACAATAAAGCCTTATTGTTCTCTGAAGGATTTTCTATCGAAAAACTATTTTGAAATGCATCCCCATCAGCTGTTATTTCCAAAAACGCTCCCGCTTGCCATAAAAAAGGCATATAATTGGAACGGACAACATCATCGGTTTTCAAATAATTGGGGTATTTCCCGGATTGCCCCAAAGCCAACTCCAAGAGCACGGGGCCTTGGGTCTGTGGCGGATTAGTGAATTCAAAATTACCATCAGGTCCAACCACCGCCGAATCCAGGACCTTTCCGAAATAAGATGCCCCTACCTCCCGTAAGTTTTCCGGTTGGATCAGATACAGCTTTATGTCCTTTCCTTCCGCACCTTCCAATCTACCGGAAATATAGGCCGGGGAATCACAAGCCAACAAAGTAAAAGCCATGACGATAAAACCTAGGATACTTCTTTTCAGGATAATTCCCATACTTTCCTATTTAATACCACAAAGGTATTCAAATACCCATTCCCCATCAATTTACAATGGCCCATTCCCGAAAATTATCGGACATCGACCGATCTTATCCGCCATTCCGGAAGTCCTTTTACATTATAATCAATGGCGGTTATTTTTAATTTTAACCACGTCCAATAGGACGAATCCAATTTCCAATCCGCTTTCAACCCAACGGGTATTTTTATGCCATTACGTAATTCCGTTTTGATGGCCGTAACCACCCACTCCGTAGGTGTCGCATCGTTTACGTCCTTATACCGCAGCGCTACGAATTTCTTGAAGGTTCCATTTTCGTCAAAGTGGAATACCCCCGAACCTTTGGTTCCGCAATACTCCATGGTCGCCTTTGCCGAATTGACATCTACTTTTTGCCATGTGATATACGGACTTAGGGCTGCGGAAGGAAACCAAACCGTTTCAGCCAAATAGCGTTGTAAGGTAGCCTGATTCAGCTTTTCATTATTTTTGGCATCGGCGAGCGCAAAGCGTGAAAACAATTTAATCGTCATTTCCCCTTGTCCGTTTTCAAATTTGTCCCTTCCCACCACGGGCATCAACGGATTCATTTTCATGCGCACCGACCAATTAAATGCTGGAGGTTCAACAGTGAAATACTGCTTTGCCTTGGCATTGGCCCACTTCTTTTGACTTGGTTTTAGCAACATCTTTAGATCTTGCTCCAAATAGACACTGTGAACCGGTTCACGACCAACGATACCACTATTCAAAAGCCATTTTTGAATGATGGACGGCAAGTTCGAAAGCATTTGTCCAGATACCATCCCCTTGGACGAGGCACTCGCTTTATCCAACATCCGTGCGGTTTCCGCATCGACCAATTTGCCGAAGCTGTTTCGTGAAAATGCCATGAAAATCCTTATTTATCCGCCCACTATTTCCTTATAAAAAAATTTGTCCCTCCTCTTACCTTTTACACCCATTAAATGTAATGAATTATCGCAATTTGCAAAAACACAAACCACTACTATCCAATAATTTAAATCGATTGAAACACAAAAGAAGCGACCCAATTGAAATAGGCGCAAAATTGACGGTTAGTATAGCTTTTTGTGATGTTTCCCTGATCTATATTTTACCTTCTACCGGACCTTTTTAAACGGTTAATACACGAGCTTCAATCACAAAGTACTGCTACCCCCCACACAGTAAGCTTCTGAATGAGACCAAAAGGAGTTTAGAGGGACCTGCATGACAAGGCACCACACAACCACGGAAAAGTCGACTAAGGGCCCATAAAAAACGCTTCAGGGTAGATATCTTCCCCGAAGCGTTTTTCGATATTCCAATTCCTATGAATTGCAAAGTCTTTAGGTGGAACAGGAACCGTTTCGATCGACCCGAAAACAAATCGGCATTACATTCAATCCAAGTCGGCTCAATTGATTCCCTATCCTAAAGTAATCCCCTTTTTTTTCTAATCGAAAATCATGGGCAATCGTATTTGTGACGGGTAGTCTGAGGAATGGTGCACCTTATTATGGGCAATCACACCTTCCTTTTCGTCATAATTATTACCACCAGTATTTAGATTACGTGCAAAACGAGGGAAATTACTACTGGATATTTCAATACGTATACGATGTCCTTTCCCAAAATAATTGCTGGTCGACATAGGGGTCAAATCTACCTTATAGACTTTATCCTTTTCCATGAATACTTCTTTATCATAACCCTCACGATATCTTACACGCTGAATGGTTTCATCCAAATTGTAAGCTCTCCCATCAGGATAGACATCGATAAGTTTAATGGTAAAATCAGTATCTTTTACATCGGAAGATACATATAATGAAGATTCGATAAAACCGGAAACCTCAACACCTTTTTGCAACACATCGGTGGTATAGACCAAAATATCATTTCTAGTCTCCATTTGTTGCTGGTCGAAAGCCCCTCCTTGAACGGCATTCCCGGTACAACAAACATTCCCCCCATGCGAAGGTACGGGAAGCATCGGGTCATAGGTGAAACCATCCGGATTATCGGAACCCGCCTTTGACGTGGTCAACTTTCCATCTCCGAAAAAGCTATTGGCCCCACCTTCACTGTTCAAATAATACGTTGTCAATTTTGCTTCCTTAGGAGGCCAAGTCTCCGATGCCTGCCATTTATTGCTTCCCATGGTATAATATTGCACCCTAGGCGTTTTCTCCTTAAAATCGTTTTGCTCCCCTTTGAGCCATAAATCGAACCAAGCATAAATCTGCTCATCATAATTAAGTCTGGCATCGCCGACACTTCGTTCGCCAACAATGGTATTTTCAGTTGCCCGGGTATAAGCACAATGCAAGGTCGGAGCAATGACCAAGTATTGGTTATCCCTAACCGTTGCATCCTTCGCATTATTCCTGACATGATTGAACAAAGCCAGATTTGGGGTTATGGAAACATCGTACCATGATGCAAACCAAAAACTAGGGACCCCGATTTCCATATTGTCATGATAAATACCCCCTTTAAACCAAGCTTCATCATTGGGTTTACGGCGTATCATTTTATCAAAGATCTCACGTTTTCCATTTATATTCTTCAATATGTCCTGAATCGGTAAATGATTCAGAGCTTCAGCCATATCCACCGGCGGACTTTCAGGATCCAGATCGTAAAATCTTGAAATCCTGATTAAATCTTCCTGGGTTGCCCCTTCGGGGATCCGCGGTTTGAATTTATCTTGCTCAACACGATATAACCAAGCAAAGAACAACATCTGTTCCGCACCTCCACGGTACCAGTTACCTTGTTCATTGATAGTGCCGACCCGACCTACACCTGCCCCAAAACCTTGGGGAACCATAGCAGCATGGGAGGGATGGTCCAAAGCGGCTACTGCCATTTGCCATTCGGCAGTCGAAGAACAACCTAAAGTACCGATCTTACCATTGGACCAAGATTGATTTTTCATCCAGGTAAATGCATCATAGCCATCGGTCAACGGCACTCCCAAAATATCCCATTCCCCTTCCGAAAAATACCTTCCGCGTTCATTCTGCACCACATAGGCATATCCCCTCTTAACAACCGCCAATGCTCTTTGGGCGGTTCGTGTTTTTTGCTCCCCATCTCCCCATGAATTGAAATTATATGGCGTACGCGAAAAAATAATAGGGACTTTCTGATCTGTTTTGGGACGATAGATATCGGTAGCCAAGCGAATACCATCGCGCATCGGCACCATTACCTTTTGGTCCACGATGGCAATTTCCTGAAGTTCTTTCAGAACATCGCCCTGAGCCATAAGGGTATTACCCAAAAAGAAAAAAGCAATTACAATTAAGTTCAATAGTTTCCGCCTTCCCAAGGTTTTGACAGAATCGGGTATACACAACCCGCTTTCGGCCTGTAATCGTACTCCGGTTTTTTTTAAGAATTTCATCATTGGTATATTGGTTGTTTTTTGGTTGGTGTTACCCAAAGTTGACAGTTTGGTCCATTTGTTTACGAACCATGAATTATTCGGTCATAAATATAACAGTTTCCACCTTACGTACCCTCCTGCGAAAAGTGGAATATCGGGCTATTTACTTTCAAAAAATACCTTTAGATGCTTGTTCGGGGTTTAATTCACCGATCTTTATTGAAAACATTCAAATAGTATAGGTTAAGGGCATCGGAATTGGCTATGGCAATATCCATCCAACCATCAGCATCTATATCCCCCACAACCACGTCGTATGTCCTGGATGCCATATCCGTCAAGTTGATTTGCTCGAAAGAATCACCCCCAATACTCATGAAAACCGTATTGGGCTTCTGGTAATTGGCCGTTACGATATCAATAAAACCATCCTTGTTGAAATCGGCCAGGGCGATACTATAGGTATCGGTATTCCCAACACCAAATGCCATGGTTTCCTTGAATTCAAAATTCTCGTTTCCAAAATAGATGATATTGGCACTGTTGATATTCCCGGTTACAATGTCCAAATATCCATCATTGTCCATATCGGCAACGGCAACAGAACGGGTTTCGAAGGTTCCCGACCCAAAGTCAAGTTTTTTAGTAAATTGCCTGTTACCTTTATTCATATAAATCTCATTTGGGATATTATCGCGGTTGGCAAGGATCAAATCGGGCAGGCCATCATTGTCCATATCTTTTATGGCTATATCAATCGTGGAATTCCGCTGGGTTTCCAATTTACTACAATCGAAGCTTAATCCCCCATTGTTATAACAGACCACGTTCTGCTGCCTTCTATTGGTTATAATAAAATCGACATATCCATTATTGTCAAGATCATCCAATGCCACATTTCTGGCATTGGAGCTTTCGGCCACTTCCGAATGAAACTTGAAGTGTCCCAAACCATCGTTTGTATAAATGACATGTGGTGCATCATCGTTTATTTCGATAATATCCAAATCCCCATCATTATCCAAGTCCACCAATTCCGCCGCATAGCTGGTTGAACTTAGCGGATCCAATCGACGCATGGAATTAAAACCTTTACCTGAATTGTAGAAGACAAAGTTGGTTTCGGGCCAATGCCGACCATTGGCGGTGACTGCATCAAGTTTCCCGTCATTATTGACGTCACCCAGACTAATAGAGGCACTTCTTTGTTTTACCGTACCGAAACTGAAACTCGGCTCATCAACGCCCATATCATTTCTCGAAAAAAAACCATGTTCCTGTGCCGTGGCCAACAATGGGAGAAAAAGGAAATAAAATTTAACGGTTCTTTTCATGAATAGTTTATTTAAGGAAAGATACAAGATAGCATTTACAAACAAAGCTGATTTGAGAAAATAGGAGGTTATCGTGCAAATCCGGATTCCGTTTTGCCCTCCCATTCGATCTCAAATCGGCTTATCCGTTAAACGGGTTACGACTATTGGAATCCTCTTGTATATACCGTACGATTCGTCGATGTAATTCCACCTAAAACCCCGAACCTAGTGGTTTCTACCACCAATTGGGGTTCCCAGGGGGGACGATTGCCTTTATCCAACCATAAGGTTTGGACAGTTTTACCCGTCATCCATTCCCCTGTACCAGGGTGTCTAAACGGGTAATTTGTAGTAATGACCATACGATCACCCTCCCATTTAGTGGTAGAAACGGGGGCTGGCCAAGTACGCCCAACAGGCGGTAAATTCTTAGTCTCCGATCCATCCAGGGCATAACGATAACGCACAGGGGGTTGTAAATCGTTGGGCTCATAGAATATTCTTTCGACTTCCAACAGCTCATCGTTTTGGACAATCGTAATTTCATCACCCCAACCACTACCCAATGTTGGGACAAATTCCTGTTTAGGTTCTTTTCGAAGCAGCGGTTTTATCATGGGCGTTGTTGTCCAAGCTCCTGAGAAATTGGGATTTGGCAATGCGTCTGAACGCTCCCCAAGTTTGGCCCTATCGGTCCGGGTATAAGTTACCACAGGACTTCCCGTATTGCGTTTGGGCGGCGTATAAGGATCATTGATATAATAAGGCACCCGTGGGTATGTAATCAACGATGATTCATAATCGGCCACGATACTGTCCATGATCGGAATCACCCAAGGATAGAAATCCTTCACATCTATTTCTTCCCTTGGATCAACGTTAAGATCGAATAGGCGTACAAGATTTTTTGATTCGGTTTCAAGTGGGGTTTTATAATAATACCAAAGTTTCCAATCATGCCACTTTACGGCCATCATATTTCCTTCCCTTGCCACAAAAGTAATACTTTCCCTGTTCGATTTCCCTTGTTCACCTTCAAGAAAAGGAAGCTGGTTCACACCATCAAAAACACGATCGTCCGTTAAATAATCCGTGACTCCGGCTGCTGCCATAAGCGTAGGAAAAACATCGATTTCATGGACTAATTGATTCGAGACTTGACCGGGCTTGATCTTTTTTGGCCATTTAGCTACGAACGGGGTTCTTATACCTCCTTCCAATAAAGAATTGTAATAACCTCTCCATGGACCTGAAGTCCCCCTCCACGGACGTCTTAATTCCGCACCATTATCCGTACACCATATTACCAGGGTATTTTCTTCGATCCCCAATCGTTCTATCTCCGCCAATAGCAACCCAACATTGTAATCCACATCGGCCATGGCATCTGCCAAATCACCAGCCCCTGTAGCTCCTTCTTTATCAGGATGTGTTAGGGTCGGGAAATGAATTTGGGTCATTGGGTAGTAAAGGAAAAAAGGGTTCTTTTTCTTAGCGTTCTTTTTTATGAATTCCACACCCTTTAGGGCACATTCCCGATCTATGGTTTTCCTTGTTTCCATATTATAGGGCTTCACTTTTTTACCGGTTTCCCCCGATTTCCCTTCCCAGATATAAGGCTCCCCTAATTTATCGGAGTCATAGTTTTCAAAAGAGGTGAACTGGGCAGGGTAACTTGTACCAGGAATACCATACCATTCATCAAACCCTTGGTGGGTAGGTTCCCTTTGGCCTTCCCAATTTTCACCGCCTATGTGCCATTTACCGTAAAGTGCCGTTGAATACCCAACGGTTTTCAAATTCTCCGGAATGGTTTTTTCCCAAAGTGTCATCCCATTTCGAGCATCACCTTTACCGGTACGCACGGCATACCTTCCTGTAAGCAATGCAATCCTGGAAACAGCACAGGAATACTCAACATTAAAATTGGTCAGTTTTATCCCTTCATTTCCAATACGATCGATATTCGGTGTTTCTATACCTCTCGCACTACCATAAGTACCTACCTCACCGACACCGAGGTTATCTGGAAATATCAATATAATGTTTGGCCTGTCCTGCCCTTGGATCTTTGAAAACAAACAAAGAAAGAGCACTAAAAATTTAATGGGATCAAGGGAAACTTTCATAGGGTTATATAAATTTAATTGGTTATTTCACTTTTTACACATCTAAAGCCCACATGGGATAATCCAGTATCAATAGCGGAGCCAATCCGGGCACTGGTCCTATAATTGGAACAATAATTCGAAGCACATAGGAATGACCCCCCTTTTATCACTTTTTTGGGGGTATATGGCTCGTCGGGGTCGTAAAACGAAGATGCACCAACGGGATTCATCATTGTTCTTGATGCATCAAGCTCTTTATAGTAAGAGGTATTATACCAATCCGTTGTCCATTCCCACACATTACCGATCATATCATAAATACCCAATTCATTGGGGGGAAAGCTTTTTATTGGCGATGTCTTCGAAAAACCGTCTTCATTGGAATTTTTATAAGGAAAAATTCCCTGGAAAGTATTGGCCAAAACTTTCTCGCCTACATTACTCCATGGGTCAGTGCCGATGTTCGATTGTGCAGCCAGTTCCCATTCAGCTTCCGTAGGCAAACGCTTCCCTTTCCAATCCGCATATGCCTCGGCATCTTCATAGGCAATGTGTACGACCGGGTGGTCCCAACGATTCTCCAAATTACTTTCAGGCCCCTCTGGATGCCGCCAATTGGCACCTGCAACCCATTTGAACCACAATGATGGATTTGTTGGGTTAACCTGCTCTTTAGGTTGGATAAAGACAATGGACCCCGGCACCAGTAAACTATCAGGTGGTTTGACCATATCTTGGGGTAGTTGTTGCTTCAATTCTTCCCAATCCAATTCCCGTTCAGCTACCGTAATATAGTCCGTAGCTTCTACAAATTCTTTATACTGTAGGTTGGTCACCTCGGTTTCATCAATCCAAAACCCCTTGGTAGTGACTTTATGGGATGGCGTTTCCGGAGAATATGCCCTTTGGTCATCAGAGCCCATGGAATAGGTATCCGAAGGGACCCAGACCATTCCCGCAACAAGTACCTCTTTATCACTTTTAACATCCTTGCATGAAAAAGAAAACAACAAGGTTAAAAAAACAACTATTACATCTAATCTCATTCTCAAATACTTCAGAAATACTCCAGGACAGGTTAATGAATTGTCAAAAAGTAAGTGCTTGTACAACGCGCATTTTTCACGGCTTCGAATTTATGAAATAAAACCAAATCATTCATTTTCATTGTAAAAATTATCAATTTAAAAGAATTACGTTACAAAATATCCAAACTATTGATAATAATGGTACAATTTATTGAAAACAAATAATTATTACATATATTCAAAGAAAAATATCCTTTATTTTTTTCTATAAATATAAAAAAATACTGCATTTATGAACAAAGAAAGTGTTTTTATTGTAAATATACTTAAATACAAGTATAAAAATACCAACCCTATCCCCAACATGGCCGATCCCGATTCTAAAAAATACAAAGGCATAAAAATTGCAAAATGAATTACAGGTTATCTGGAATGCCCGCTTTTCGACGGCCGTCGATTTTGGTCAAAGTGATAATCGGGTGTTAGCTTTTAAGCCACGAACTTCTCCCTTTCTACAACAAATTTATTAAGCATACGATTTTTTCCTTCCTATCGAACAAAATAGACCTTTTGTATTTTATGGTCCTCAATATGGTAGATGGCCACTGCTTCATTGATTTTATTTCCGGATCTGACCCGTTCCTTATCAATAACGATATTACCTTGCACAATTCTTTCTTTTACTTCACAATGTAAGTTCGTTGTATTTTTGAATTTTTCCGCATATACCTTTCTCATTGTCTCCTTGCCCTTATACCTTAATCGATCCGGAAAATCATAGACCTCCACATCATCGGCATAAGGCGCTAAAAAGGCTTCGATATTCCTGAAGTTATAGGCATTCAATTGTCTTTGTGCCAAATCAGCCGGTGAATCTTGGAGCAGGTCTTTTGGTTTAAAGCCCACTCCTTTATTAATTATGGTATTGATTTTGGTAATGTTTTCTATATTTTCGGTTGGATTTGCATCCAAAAGGATGAGATTGGCCTTCTTGCCGACCCCAATAGATCCAAATTCCTTTTCTTTATTTAGGATTTTAGCCCCATTGATTGTCGAAGCTTTTATAATTTGCCAATTATTCATACCACTTTCATGCATTGCTTTCAGTTCTGCCAAATAGGAAGAAGCGTGCAAGGTTCCTATATTACCCGCATCAGTGCCTGTGGCGATCAAGACCCCGGCATCTGACAGTTTTTTCAGATTTTCCATTCTTATCGCGCTATCATTGTTTAGGTTGGAAATACTTTTTACCGAGGTGGCATTTTCTTTGTATTTCCCAACCAACACCGTATCCGGTAAATGTTTTAAATCCAACAAGGAGCCTAATTGAAAGGGATCGGCTTTTTGTAATTCATAATTGCTCAAAGATAGATTTTGACCAAACGTATTTTTATACCCACTATTGACTTTCAACGTAGGACAAAGAACAGTTCCCTTCTTTTTCATCAATTGAATAAAATCCTCCTTTAAAATTTCATCCTTAACACTATGTACTAAAAAGTCCGCACCATTTTCAACTGCCAATTGAGCGGTAATCCGTTGTGTCGCATGTACTGCTATTTTCAGATGGTTTTTATGGGCTTCCTCTATAATGGCTTTAACGATCGGAAGGTTTTTACGTGCGCTTTCCGCTATACTCAATCCATCTGCCCCAGCGATATACCAAATTTTTATGAAATCCGGGTTATAAGGAAGCTGTTGTCTAACCCCATTTATGCCATCCGCTATGGATTTGGTCAAAATAAAAGGTTCGTCATTCCCTAGATTTTCATACACTTTTGGCTCATAAGTAGTTAACAAAGGCCCTGTCATGAATATCGTCGGGGAATAATTTTTATCCGTAAAATCGTATCGTTGTCGGAGTAAATTATAACTGGCACCTACATCTATCACCGTGGTGATCCCATTTTGAAGGTATCGCTTCAATTTGGTTTCCATGTCCACTTTGGCCAACTCAATTTCTTGCCGATAACTAGTGTATTTTTGTAAATCGATGATATCAGGACGTGTATATACTCCGCCATTTTGGAAGAAATGAATGTGCGCATCGACCAATCCCGGAATGAGATATTTCTTGGAACCATTTATTATGGTAGCATTATCAGGGATATTTATCTTATTGCTTTTATCGATTTTCGATATCAGACCATTTGTGATTACCACAGTTCGATCAGGCACCAATCTTTGTTCCTCCACATCCACTACAGTCACGTGGGTAATGTAGGTTTGGGCAAAAAGAGGAAAGTAAGCCATGAAAAAAATAAAAACCATAATTCGCCTAGATATCATATATTTTCGTTTTAATTGATAAGATTTATGTTAACGGCTGATACATCGAACCTTTATCCTCAGTCTTTCAAGTATCATGGATTGATCAATCCATAAGGTGTGTCAAGTCTTCTTATACTACTTCATAGATCGGTTTTAAAGGGAACGCATGAATTGCAACCAACGTACGTTTGGTCTTCTTTAGAAACCTGCCCTTTACGATGGATATTCAAATATATTGAATCGCACCATTGGCTCCTAAAACAAAATGGTTGCCTTGCGGAACAAACCCGCCAATACCGGGGAATTTCCATCGGACGATTCAGGCAATATTACAAGGTGGTATCTTCCCTGAATGTGATGCTTTTGTTTGAAGCGTCGAGTGCTACCTGGATACCAACGGGAAATGTGCATAAATTTTTGTCATGCCCAAATGGAAAGTTATATACCATTGGAATATTCAAACCCGACAACCTATCTTTCAATGCCTCAATCAAACTAAGGGAATCCTCACCTTCCCCCGGCTCACAATCGTCAAATTCACCCAAAATAATCCCTTTCGCCCTTTCAAGACCATTTGCTTGTCTTAGTTGGGTCAACATTCGATCCACTTTACGAGGTTTTTCCCCAACATCTTCGATAAAAACGATTTTATCCTTAAAGTCGTTATCAAAACCTGTTCCCGATAAAGCAGACAACAAACTAAGGTTGCCCCCCATCAATTTTCCGGTAACTTTCCCATTTACCAATGTTTCCGTTTTTTCAGTTCCATATACGGTATGTCCAGCCCCTCCATGAAACAAAACGGCTTTCAAGTGCTTTGTATTGAAATCGGTAAAATCCCATGCCGCTATCGGACCATGAAGGCCGACCAATCCCGTTTTCCTGTAAATGGCATTGATGAGTGCCGTGATATCGCTGAAACCGATCAATGCCTTTGGATTTTCCTTAATCAAGTCATAGTCGATAGAAGGCAACAACCTATTACAGCCGTCCCCTCCCCTAACACACCATATGGCCTTTGTTTCCGTATCGGCAAAGGCGTTGTGGAAATCATGCAGTCTTTGGGTATCGGTACCGGCCATATAACCTCTTTTGGCCCGTAAATTTCTAGACAATTTAGGTTTAAGCCCCAAATCCTCAATGTTCTTTATGGCAAGTGCTATCTTTTCGTCGTTTACGGGCCCTCCCGGAGCGATCAATGTAATACCATCTCCCGGCCTAAGCCTTTTGGGTTTGATCGTCCGGTTCTTTTTACCTCCTAACGCAGGATTTGCCGCTACATGTGGGGTAGCGAAAATTGCCGTAGCCCCTATAGCCGCTGTCTTTAAAAATGGTCTTCTCTTCATAATTATTTTGTTTGGTCTCCACCAAAGTGCGCTTATTGCAGTCTAAATACCATTCAAGTCGGTTTAAATGGATTTTGAGTAGGCTTCTTTTATCCAATGCTTTAACTCGGCATCGACTTCTTTCACATCGGTGAGTTGAACCCTGTGCGTACACATGGTACCAAAGGGCCCTGAGTTCCCCAATCTATCGGTAGTCGGTTTGTCCTTTAATTTCAACCCTAAATCAACCCTTGTCTTGGTTGCAGGCTTGATCAATACGAACTGCCTTTTTCGGATTATGCTTACACTCCCCTTTTTAGGCGTTATCGTCACATCTTCCCCAAGGGTTTTTACATAAGCGATCAATGCATGGTAAATAGGCAAAAGGACTTCCTTTCCCTGGTATTGTGTCGCTACCAAATCGTCTTCAGATGAAGTATCGTTTTTGGAAAGTGTTACGATGGTGTTTGCATAACCATGGGTAACGTTATGTTCCGATTTGAGGTAATTTACAGCTTCTGAATGTTTTGAAAACGATTTCCCTTTCAAGATTCCAACCCATTCCTCTAAAGATTTCCCTGTTTTTTCAGGCATATTATCGATCATTGATTGTAAGGCTTTATCCATAACAAGGTACTTTAATTTTCAAATCGGTCTTAAAAATTTTGAATAGGGACAAGTTAATATATTTCTTTTTTAGAGGTAACCATTTCCCAAGAAATTCGTGCAGGGCAAAGAGCCCTAGGCCCATTCACTGTTCTGGGCATCGCCAGACCATACGGAAGCAGCACTTATTTTTTCGTTTACGCAAGGTGTTATAACCTTTGCAAACAATGATAAATGACAAAGTACATGGATGATATCGATTGCATTGGAAAGCGGATAAAAATTCAAAAAGGGAGATGCGGCCCCTCCCTTTTTGAATTCCAGATTCGGTTTTATGGCTTGGTCCTTTAAACCCCAAGGGAACCACTCATTTTAGAAGTCTAAAGCGTTCCTTGAGTTTTTCGACAATACCGCTAACAATGGTTTCTGGAACTTCCAGGATTTCGGAAATTTCGCTTTCGGCCCTATTACCAAAGGCATATAGCTCCAAAACCGTTTTACTTCTCGGGGGAATGGTATTGAATAATACCCCAAATAGCTTACGGCGTTCGATTGACGGTAGTAGGGTATCGCTCATATCCATTTTTTTGATCAATTGTTCTTCCAAAGTGGAATCCAATATAATGTTATCCGACCATTCCCTGGATTGTTTGTAAGAGATATCATCGAGCTCTGTATTGAGTATCAAATCCCCGTCGGCCTGTGAGGTGAAGTTCTCATTCAGGGCATTCATTTCTTCCTTGAGCATCTTTTCGGTACTCACGTAATCCGGAGTTTCCTGCTCAATTATTTTTTTCTCCTCTATTTTTTGAATGGCCTTTGAAAAAAGGATGGTCTTGATCTTATCCGCATCCATGTAATCCTTAAATTCCTTAAAGATTTCGAGGTATATCTCATCCAAAAGTTCTTCCGCCTTATAAAACCCCCTATCAATCGCACCTTGGTTCTCTGCGGCCTTTAAGCTCCTTGACATGAATTTCCTTAAATCGGGTTCCAATGTCGTTATTTTGTTATAAAATTGTTCAAAATCGTTCTCTTCTTTATGCTGGGCCAATTGTTTTACTAACATGATGCTATGTCTTTAAAATTAACAATACATTTTTCACTTTCTTAAATCTACCATCATTTACCGTCGATTAAAATGATAAAGATCAGTATTAAAGACCCTTTCCTGACCTACGTGAAGTATTCCTTTTAAGTTCCCACCTTCCTAAATGCAGTGAATCAGGGAACCTAATAAGTATTCCGACATCTTTAAAATATTCAATAAAGGAACCTTTACGCCACCTTGTCACCATTGGTTTCCCCAATATAAAGTATATCTTGAGAGCACATTTTTGCCCCAAAGACCAATGGGGAATGGATTTTGGAAAGAAATAGAAATAGGAGCCGATCTTCCACTTTTCGACACAGTTTGGTTCATCACCCAAAAAAAAGAAAATTACGGTTATAGAATTAAACCGTATGGGTCAAGCACCTAAAACCAGTGGATTGGGATATGATAGCCCTTTCGAAAATACCCACTCTTTTATGCGCCTTACTTCTTGGTATCCTGAACGTTGGCATGGGTGCTTATGGGGTTTATAAACGCTTTAAGTCGTTTCGTTTAGGAAAGCCTTGACTTTTTCATCGGTCAATTTTGCCTTGGCCGCTCCATAGCCCAAATTAAATACCGCATCCATATCCCTTACGGTAAACGTACCGACCTTCTTTAATTCCTTCGGACTGATAACAATATCACAGTCCTTGAACTTTATTATCGAATCATAGGCCGACCTGATCTTATAAGCCCTATCCAAAACACTCAACGAGTGTTTTAGATCCTTAATGCTTTTCTTCTCGAAAGGATTTACGTACACCCCAATTATTTTGTCACATAGTTCGGTAATCAAATCCACCGGAAAATTATTCAAGGTTCCGCCATCAATAAAATGGTCATCACCTATTTGGATGGGGGTAAAAATGGCAGGAAAAGCAGCCGAGGCCAAAATTGGCCGAATAAGTTCCCCTTTACTGAAAACATGTAGGGTGCCGTCTATGATATTGGTTGCCGTAACATAAAGATGCTTTTTCAACACGCTAAAATCATCGGTACCCAAAATGCCCATAAAACTATCATAAAGCTTCTCGGTATCTATGATACCGGGCTTGCCCAGGGCAAACTTATTGATACTGAAAACGTCAGTCAACTTAAAGAAATCAAGGATTTCTTGGCAAGAATTACCATTTGCATAAAGCGCACCTACAATGGCACCGGCACTTGTACCTGCGATGTAGTTGGGAAAAATGCCATGTTCCTCCAATGCTTTTATTACGCCAATATGGGCAATACCGCGAACACCACCTCCGGAAAGCGCTAAACCAATATTCATGTAACAACCATTTATTTAGCCAGAGGTCTAAAGATACGGCTGTAATGATACAATGTCAATACTTAATTTGGATAATCGGTCCGTAAGAAGGACGGAAGGGCATTTCCAGGGCCTATTCGCGGTCCTGTTTCGATTGCCTTCTTTTACGTAATTTCTGTAATATAAATGTAATCACCGCTTTTTGTATGATCCCTTTGAATCCACCTAACAGTTGCGTGGGATGCAATTCTGATTTAAAATGATTCAGGTTCAATTTAAATTGCTGTAAATTTATCTCGCGCTGAAGGCTCAATACCTTCAACTGCCTATCTATTTCATCAAAAGAGCTGAATTCTTTCATGGGTTCAAATTTGCTTTTATCTCTTAAATACATCTCGTGGTAGCCACTGGAATTTTACCGCTAAAATGGTTCCTTACCATCATCTGCACGAACGCATTCCCCTCATTCATAATAATATTTGGAAAATTTACGGAGTAAAGGGCGATCCAGTCTTTCGCGAAAGATATAGCACAACACAGCAAGTATCACATAGAAGCCACCAACAATAAGAAAACCGTATAGGGCATTCCCCATGGCATCACCGATGACATAACTTACGGCAATGGATATGAAAAACATCCCCATTAACAAAATGGCCCCTAATACAAAAAAATGGCTAAAGGAAGTTATGGCCCGCATCAAGGCCTTAAAGACTTTAAGTTTAAAATACTCCTCACTATGCTTTAGATAGGATCTAATATCGGCATCGGCCTCAATTAGATCCTTCTTTAAATCATCAATTGCCATATGGTCCTATTTCTGAAGTTGTGCGTTTTTCTTTTTCAATTCCTCCAATTTACGTTCCAAGGACGCAATAATGTCATCGGCCTTATAACTCATATTGGACAAGGTATCTTCCAATTTTTGTTCAAACTCAACTTTCTTTTCTTCAGCCGTCTTGGTAAGCTCATCTTTGGCGTGTGATATGCGTTCTGTTATCTCGTTTTTGGCATCCAACGCTTTTTCTTTGATTTTTTCCCTGGTTTTGACGCCTTTGTCCGGTGCATAAAGGATACCGAAACCTGCTCCTATAGCAGCTCCTGCCAGTAAGGCCAACATGATGTTTCCACTATCGTTTGTCATGATATAAATATTTTAGGTGAATACTAAATTCTTATACCAAGGTAGTGCTAAGGCAAACCATTCGGAATGATTTAAATCATTCACAAACATCCAAAATAGGTCTCCGGACCACAACGGGTTTGCCCATGACCAAGGTCATTCTTTTATTTCCATCGATCCGATTATTTTGTCCTATAAAAACACATGATCATGAAAAAGGCAATCATTGTTGCAGGATTACTGCTGATGTTCGGTTGTGGCCCATTGGTCATAACCACGGGAATGGACTATCATCCCCCTAAGTGGTTTTATCCAAATCGCTTGGAGTTGGTCCGTTATGTGTATTTTCCCGAATTCAATTTTTACTACGACCTATCAAGCCATGCCTACCTGTATCTTGATGGAGGCATTTGGGTAAGACACCGTAATCTTCCCCCACGATACCAAAACTTGGACTTGAACCGGCACCGTTATGAACGGGTAAGGAATTACCGTGAAGACAATATCAAACGGTATCACGAAGCGCATAATGCCGATCGTGGAAGAAGCAATAAAAATACCCCCAAAAGCAATTAAGGCTCCTGGGGGTATTTCGATTTTATGGAAATTGCGCGCTTAGTACTTAAGCATGCAAGAGTTCATAACTCTGTTTGGCTATTTCAAGTTCCTCATTGGTTGGAATGACCAAAATCTTGACCCGGGATTCGGGCGTATTGATTTCCCTGATCTCTTTTGACCTGATTTCATTTTCAGCCTCATTCAACTCAATACCGAAAAAGTCCATATCCTTACATACTTGGCCTCTTATATAACTGGAATTCTCACCGATACCGGCTGTAAAAACTATGGCATCCAAACCGTTTAAAGCGGCGGTATAAGCCCCTATATATTTCTTGATACGGTAGGTATTCATGTCAAGGGCCAATTTACAATCGCTATTCCCTTTTTCGGCTTCGGCTTCAATATCCCTTAAATCGCTATAACCCGTAAGCCCCAACATACCACTTTCATTGATAAGGAGTTTATTGACCGTCTCCAAATCATACCCAAGATCGTTCACCAAATAAAAGATAAGGGAGTGATCTATGTCCCCACTACGTGACCCCATAATGAGTCCGTTACTGGGAGCGAATCCGAGAGTATGGTCGATACTTTTTCCATCTTTCAAGGCAGTCATACTGCAACCATTCCCTAAATGTATAGAGATGACCTTACTAGAGGAGGTGTTTAAATATTCCGTAGTTTTTTCACTCACATATTTATGACTGGTGCCGTGAAAACCATACATTTTTATACCGTGCTCCGAATAGAATTTATTCGGGATGGCATATTTACGGGCTTTGACCGGTATGGTCTGTAAAAAGGCCGTATCAAAAACGGCTATTTGCTTTGCTTCCGGAAAAATCTGCTCCGCAATATCGATTCCCTTTAAGTTATGGGGATTGTGGAGTGGGGCCAAATTCATGAATTCCTTGATTTTTTCCTTTACTTCACCGGTAACCAAAGTGGTATCCGAAAAGGCATCACCACCATGGACCACCCTATGGCCAACGGCTTCAATTTCACTAGCCTCCTTAACGACACCTTTTTCGGGATCCATAATGTATGAGGCGACCATTTTAAGGCCTATTTGATGGTTTTCAATGGCCAGGGTTTCCGAATACTCATCCACATCGGTCTTATAAGTGATAACCGCATCGTTCAATCCGATCCTTTCAACAAGGCCAGAACAGATTACTTTTTCTTCCGGCATCGCTATCAATTGGAATTTTATTGACGAACTTCCCGAATTCAATATTAAAACTTTCATTTTTATTTTTTACTGGTTTGATCTTGTGCTTGAATGGCGGTTATTATTACCGTATTGAAAATATCATCCACGGTACATCCCCTACTTAAATCGTTTACCGGTTTATTAAGTCCTTGTAGTACCGGTCCGATGGCCAAGGCCCCTGTTTCCCGCTGTACGGCCTTATAGGTATTGTTACCGGTATTTAAATCCGGAAAGATAAATACGGTCGCTTCACCGGCTACTTTGGAATCAGGCAACTTCACCTCCCCTACTTTGGCATCTACCGCAGCATCGTATTGTATAGGGCCTTCCAAAATCAATTCAGGATTTCTTTCTTTGGCCAATTTGGTGGCTGTACGAACGCGTTCCACATCTTCCCCAACCCCTGAATCACCAGAGGAATACGAAAGCATGGCTATTTTGGGTTCGATCCCGAAGGCCTTACTGGTCACTGCCGAAGAAATAGCGATCTCTGCCAATTGTTCCGCAGTCGGGTTAGGATTGATGGCGCAATCGCCGTAAACCATAACACGGTTTTCAAGACACATGAAAAATACCGAGGAAACCACCGATACATCCGGCCGCGTCTTGATTATCTGTAAGGCTGGGAGAATGGTTTGTTTTGTGGTATGTACGGCTCCCGAGACCATACCATCGGCATGTCCTTTATGCACCATCATCGTACCAAAATGGGAAACATCTTCCATCAAATCCTCTGCCATGGCCAAATTAACGCCCTTATGCTTTCTAAGCTCATACAACTCTTGGGTATATTCCGCAAAATGTTCGGAAGCGGTAGGATCTTCAATATTGACCTTACTCAAATCCAAATCAAGGTCCATTTGGGAAACCTTTTCCTCAATCTTCACCGGATCGCCCAAAAGGGTGATCTTAACCGCATTGGAATCTATCAAAAGCTTGGTGGCCTGCAAAATACGCTCGTCCATACCTTCGGCAAGAACGATATGCCTTACGTCGGCTTTGGCCCTGTTCAGCAAATTGTATTGGAACATCCTTGGGGAAATCCCTTTAGCTTTAAAGGTAATCAAACGCTCTGCGAGCTCCTCTTCGGGAACATGATATGAAAAATCATTGATAGAAGCGGTTATCTTCTGTATGTTCTCAGCGTAAATCCGTGGTCGAATGGCTCCGATCCTATTGGTAATCGAAAAAGTCCCTTGACTAACCGATACGATGGGAACGATATCCGAAAGTCCTTCAATTAATTTGATTATGGAATCCTCGGGCACAAGGTTACCGGTAAGGATCACCCCCGAAACATTCGGATAATTCGCCGAAAGATTTGCCTGGAGTGCACCAAGTATGATATCGGCCCTATCTCCGGGGGTTATGACCAGCCCGTCTTTTTTAAGATGGGTCAAATAATTTCTAAGCTGCATGGCCCCAACACCAAAATGACCGGCTTGGTTATTCAGGTATTCTTCACCGAAAAGTACTTTCCCGTCCAATACCTCTACGATTTCCTTTATGGTAGGATTCTTTAAAACCGGGTTCATTGGAACTACCCCGATCAATATATTCCCGGGCAATTGGGCTTCAAGACCTTCCTTGACGATACCGATATTCTCTGGCTGTACCTTATTGGCCACTACCATGAGGACTTCGACGCCTTTATTCCTAAAAGAATCGTACGCCATGTAAATGTTATTCACCAATTCCCCAAGGGTCTTGCCTACACCACTCCCTAAAATTATTGTGGGTATACCAAGGTTTTTGGCCACTAGGACATTTATGTCCCATTCCGTAATCGAACCTTCACTTGAAAAGTCGGTCCCCTCAACCAAGACGAAATCAAAACGCTTCTCTATTGCCTTGAACTTCTCTATGATCGTATCCAAGACTTCGTCTTCCTTGTTCTGGTTGTTCTTATCATTGACCTCGCTCCGAGTGAGCGCATAGGCCTCCCCATATTCCATTGGAATATTGAAATGGGAAATCACTGTCGTAATATGATTGTCTTTAACCCCTTCAGGATAGTCTTCGATTATAGGCCTAAAGTAACCTACTTTTGCTGCTTTCCCCAAAAGCATTTGCATTAAGCCTAAGGAAACTATTGATTTACCACTATTCGGCTCCGTAGTGGCAATATAAATCGCTTTGCTCATCGGCAATATTATAAATTTTGCGCAAATTTAACACTTCCTTAGGCTTTGACGAAATTTATGGATATTATTAACTAAAGTAGGGCACATTTAAATGGATTTTAAACAATTTTATAGAAATACACGCCAATTTTAACTAAAACCACAAGAAAGCATCCCTAATATTACCATCCTAAACATCTGGTAAGATGAGGATTGGAAGTGTAGCATGGAACCCCATTTTCTTGATCACCGGTTCCCGGGTCAATTTCTCCATAAACGTATGTTCATAATGGATCAAGGCAATCAAATCCGCATCGTTTTCTTCAGCGAATCCGGTTATGGCTTTCGCAACATTGATCCCCATCCCGACCTCATGGAAACTATGGTCCACACCTTTCAAGTATCTCGACAGCTTTTTTTTATGTTCTGTTTTATCTTCATTCAATTCATGTTTTTGGGTCACTTGAAGAATGGTTATTTCAGCTTTCCATAAACCGACCAAATCCAACAATTGCCGTAATTCCCGTTTATCATAGGTTCGCGAAAAATCGGTAGGAAAGACCACTTTCTTGAGATTCTTGAAGTCATAACCCCTGGGAACCGCAATAATGGGACGATTCCTAACCTTCTTAATGACCCTTACGGTATTACTTCCCATAAATACCTCTTTGGCCCCGGTGGCCCCTTTAGTACCCATAACAATAAAATCCACATCCATTTGGCCGACGATCTGTTTAATGGCACTTTCCAGGTTACTGGATATGGAAACAGACTCAAAAACATGATTGTCACGTGCGTGGTTTACCTTTAGGTAATCGATGGTTTTCTTTAATTGGTCTTTTGAGTTTTTGGACAAGGAATCATAAATGAACCCCAATCTTTCCTTGCTTTTATTCCCCAGCAAATTCGTGATTTTAGGCTCAAAGGAATTTAAGAGCACAAAATTGCAATCGGCGGTCTCGAACATTTTAAGGGCTGTAAAAATGGCATTCCAGGCATCATCTGAAAAATCGGTGGGCAAAAGAACTGTTTTCATCTTTACGTTTTTTTACTGTTTTTTTTTGACGTCGGGAATGACCAAGAAAGGTATTTGAACATGAAAACCCACGTGATCCACATTTTGTCTTTTCATCATACGTTCAAAAAAAGAATGTTTTCTGCTCATCATCACCAATAGCTCATAATTGTTTTTATCTAAATAATCGATAATGGCCTCTGGCATATATGTCCCCTTTTCTTCTTTGAAATCATGGGATATTTGTGCCAGATAAAGACCTAAAAGCGCTTTGTTCCCTTCTTGGGCTTTCGTTAGGTCATACTCTTCCTTAATATGCAACACGGTAATTTCAGCTCCGTACATTTTTGCGATTTCAATGGCTATGTATAATTGATTCCTGTCGTAATCGGAAATATAGTCTGCCGTCAACAGGATCCGTTGAATGCGCCGGTACGAATACCCGGAAGGAATCACAAGGACAGGCACTTTGGCCTTTCGGAGCACATGCACCGTATTGGTCCCTAAGAAAATCTCCTTTACACCTGTTGCCCCCTGCGTACCCATTATGATCAGGTCCACATTTTTTTTCTTACTGAGGTCGATAATCTCATCGGTCAGTTCATTAAATGCGGAAATGGTTTCATATATATGTTTCGGATTGTTGAATTCGACCTTTACGGCGTCCAATGTCTTTTCCAACCCTTGTATGGAAGCATCTACCCCCTTATCGGGTATTGCACTGAATTCAGGACCGCCTAGCATATAATCCATCCGATAGAATGCAGGGGTATACGTATGTAAGAAATAAAATGTACAACGCTCTTCTTTCAAGAACTCCATCGCAAAAGCAATGGTATTCCATGCATTTTTTGAAAAATCGGTAGGAATGAGTATTGTCTTCATAACGAAACCATTAATATCATAAAAATATGGCCAAAATCACGAATTGACCATGATATCGATCAGCCCCCACTTTGGTATATTTAATGACCATTGTCATGAAAATCATCTTAAGTGTATTCGTATCTTTGGCCTGAATACCCCTATTGGGTAAAAGTGTTAACCATTTACAGATTCCTATGCAAATCCAAGATTATATAGACCATACCATATTAAAGGCAACCGCCGAGCCTTCGGACATCGAAAAACTGTGTCAAGAGGCCATAAACCATAAATTCAAGGCGATCTGTGTAAATGGTTGTTATACCAAATTGGCCAAGGATCGGTTAAAGAACAGCCCGGTCCAATTGGCCGTGGTCATCGGTTTTCCGTTAGGGGCCATGAGTACGGCTGCAAAAGTTTTTGAGGCGGGTGACGCCATAAAGGACGGAGCGGATGAAATTGATATGGTAATCAATGTCGGCTGGTTGAAATCCGGTCAATTGGAACTGGTTAAACAAGAAATATCCAAAATAAAAAACGCCATTGGGGACAAAGTCCTAAAGGTCATCATCGAAACCTGTTATTTGACCCAAGAGGAAAAGAGAAAGGCTTGTGAATTGGCCGTTGAGGCAAAAGCGGATTACGTTAAGACCTCTACCGGTTTTGGCACGGGTGGTGCCACCTTTGAAGATGTAAAGTTGATGAAGGAAGTCGTTGGCAACAAAGCAAAAATCAAAGCTTCCGGAGGGGTAAAGGATAGGGTTACCGCCCTGAAATATATTTCTTTGGGGGTTTCAAGAATCGGTACCTCATCCGGGATAGCAATTGCAACAACCAAATAATACCAAGTATGAGCGTACACATCGAAGCTAAAAAAGGAGATATAGCGGAAACAGTATTAATGCCGGGAGACCCCTTACGTGCCAAATGGATCGCAGAGACCTATTTGGAGGATGCGGTGTGTTATAACCAAGTGCGCGGTATGTTAGGGTATACCGGTATATATCAAGGGAAAAGGATTTCCGTCCAAGGCAGCGGTATGGGCATACCCTCGGCCATGATCTATTATCATGAACTGATCAATGAGTTTGGGGCCAAAAACCTGATCAGGGTAGGTTCGGCAGGTTCGTACCAAAAAGACATAAAGGTACGGGACATCGTTTTGGCCATGGCAGCTTCGACTACCTCAGGAATAAACAATTCCCGTTTTGTAAATGCGGATTACTCCCCCACTGCCGACTCCGAACTCTTCATGAATGCATGCCTATATGCCCGAAACAAAGGCATCGATATCAAGGCCGGCAATGTGCTTTCTGCCGATGAATTTTATGAAGATGACAAAGACAATTATAAACTTTGGGCCAAATATGGCGTTTTATGTGTCGAGATGGAAGCAGCCGGACTCTATACCATTGCCGCTAAACACAACGTAAAGGCCTTGGCCATATTGACCATTTCAGATTCCTTGGTTACCGGCGAACAGTCAACAGCGGTCGAAAGGGAATCCTCATTCAACGAAATGGTCGAGATTGCATTGAACATCACCTAAACACCACAAAACCAATTAATTCCCCCTGACCACATCCATACGGAAATGACCTAGGTCATTTCCGGTTCCCCTATTAGTTGCCAACTTTAAGCAATCCTAAAAAGCAAAGTTATGGCACTTAATTTCAATCAATATGCAGCGGAAGGCAATGCCTTCCTTAAAAATTATGCCAAGGAAATGAACCTTGGTGAAAACACCGATAAAGGGGGCAGAATATTATCTTCAATTTTACATGCCCTTAGGGATATCATCCCTATTGAGGAATCGTTGCAGCTCATCGCGCAATTCCCCATGTTCTTAAAAGCGGTTTACGTAAACGGATGGTCTATAAAAAAAGAACGGCCAAAAATTAAAAAAATGGCCGATTTTATCGATTTGGTCAGAAAACATGACGGCGTTTCGGCCGTCAACGATTTTGAATATAGCGATGATGTGGCCGAACAGTATATCGATACCACTTTTATCCTATTGCGAAAATACATATCCCTAGGTGAAATGGAAGATATAAGGGACGGGTTGCCCAAAGATCTGAAAACCATGATCTATTCCAATATCATGTTCTAGGAATTCAATTAAAAACATCACTATGAAAATAATCAGAACCTTCCTTATGCTGCTCTTGGTCTTTCCCATAGCGGCAAACGCCCAAACGGAAAACGTCTCCTACGATGAGATCGCCCCTTTTAGTGAAGGCTTGGCAGCCGTGCGTATCGGGGACCGATGGGGCTTTATAAATGAAAATGCCGAATTGGTGATCGACTTTAGGAACGACTTGGTATGGACCAAAAATGCCGACACCAAAAAACAAGGTGTTCTAGGAATTCCATACCCACAATTCAAGAACGGAAGATGTATGATCCAAGAGTTAAAGGTGAATGACATACCCTTCTATGGATTCATCGATAAAAAAGGTGAAACCGTCATCGCACCGGAGTATTTGAATATTACGGAATTCGATAAAAAAGTCGCAATTGGCATCTTTGTACGGCAAGCAATGCAAGGGCAGAACGAAATCAAACTAAGTATCGTCGATTATATCTTTACGGAAGTGGTTTTGGACATTAATGGAGAAATTATTTGGCCCATACATGAACGGGAACATGCCCTAACCGACAAAAGAAGGTACAAAACCCCTGAATTAAGGGCCAAATTGCTTCATGATGACTTACTTATGTTCAAGAGAGACGACAATAAGTGGGAAATCAAAAAGTTGAATCAATATCTATAATAAATCCAAGACCATGGAACGACTAAAAAACAAGGTTGCCATTATCACCGGTGGTGCGGGTGGAATAGGGCTTGCCACATGCCGATCGTTTTTAAAGGAAGGGGCCAAGGTAATGCTTGTAGGCCGTACCGAAAGCACCTTAAGAAAAGCCGTAACCGATTTGAATAGCGAAAATGTAGCGTATGCCGTTGCCGATGTATCAAAATCGGCAGATACCATACGCTACATTCAGCAAACCATGGATCGCTTTGGAAAGATCGATGTGCTGTTTGCCAATGCAGGTATTGAAGGGCCTTTTAGACCCATAGCGGATTATCCCGAAGAAATGTTCGATTCCGTGATCGCCATCAACCTAAAAGGGGTTTGGTTAGGATGTAAATATGCCATTCCCAGAATGAGTGAAGGTGGCAGTGTGATCATCACCTCTTCCGTTGCAGGTTTAAAGGGTTTTTCGGGCTTGGGTGCCTATACGACCAGTAAACATGGGGTCATTGGCATCATGCGTGTCGCCGCCCTGGAATCTGCAGTAAGGAATATTCGGGTAAACACCATACACCCAGGACCCGTCAATACGAGAATGATGCGCTCCATAGAAAAGGAAATTTCACCCGACAATGCCCAAAAAGCAAAAAAAGGTTTTGAGGCAGGCGTACCCTTTGGCCGCTATGCCGAGGTGGAAGAAATTGCCGATTTGGTATTATTCCTTGCTTCAAATGAGAGCAAGTTCATTACCGGTAGCACCTACGTCATCGATGGGGGCATGATAACCTCTTGATCCATCGCCAACTTTCAATGGAAATTCCATCTAAGATTCTTGGGCTCTTTAAAGAACGGAAGGTACACCCAGCTCTGAACGATTACTCCGATAAAGATCGATTTGTCTTGGGTCCCCCGCTTAAGGAAATCGGAAAAAAACTACACGCTGAAATTGTTTTTTGACCGTGATCCAAAGCTCCATTCCCTTCTCCTTGTCCCAACCCCAATGACTTACATCATTGCAAAAACAACCAAGCAGGAATAGTTTTGTTTTACAAGGGGATATGGATGTATTTCGGGATAACCGGTCTTATTTCATAAGCTGCCCGATGAAACCCTTATGCACGGATCAATGGAATACGCCCTAAGGGTCAAGTTGCCCTTTATACAAAAAAAAGACCCTAAAAATCCGTATAAAGGAATTTCCGAAAAAACAAAGGAAAATGGAATCATGGAAACAATAATCGACCAAGACACTACACAACTTACCAAAGAATGTTGCCCTCTTTTCCATCCGGAAAAATGGGATGGAAAAACGCACCACTGGAACAACAAGAAATTTATAAAGGCATCGGTCCCTACCCTGTTCCATATCCCATTTACCCCCATGTTAGATAAGAAAATAACACAAATGATGAAGATGGCCGAAGATGCGCATAGGCTACATCCTGAGAAGAAGGAAATTCTATTGTTGTTCACAGACCCGAATCCGTTTAGAACAGAACTCTATTTGTCGGTCACCGATGTAGTTCCCGATGCCCAAAACACCTCCCTGACCGGTACATTCATGGGTAAGGTATTCGAGGTCGACTACAAAGAGCTTCCAAAATTCATCAAACAAATGGACAACAAATTCGTCGAATCGGGCATAAAGGTCAACGATTACTATGTGCACTATGCCTATTGTCCAAAATGTGCGAAGGAAGCCGGACATAATTATATGGTATTGTTTGCGAAGTTGAATTAAACGATGACCGCCCCTAAAGTCACATGATGAACAAATTGAAACCAAAACGCCTACACGAATCGAAATTTTAAAAGGATACACCCTGACACTAATTTTAAAGATAATACGATGAAAAATTTATATGTAAATGCAACGAAACCCCTCATCACGCTATTCGCCTTTCTTACGATTTTTGGATTGAACCATTCTTGTAAAAAAGCAGTGGAAAAAACCCAGGAAAAATTAATCGAGCAATCCATAGGCGACAATGCGGAGGTGGATATCGACGATGAAAAAGTGGTGATCAAAACCGAAGAGGGTACCTTTACGACAGACGCGACCCAACACGATTGGCCCAGTGAAATACCCGATGAAATCCCTGAATTCACTGAAGGTAAGATCGTCATGGTAAATATCCAGGAAATGACCGATGGCAACAATTGGGTGGTTATATTCGAGGAGGTGTCCCAAGAGGCCTTCGAAGATTACAAAAAGCAATTGGAAGACGAAAATTTCAATATAAACTTTACAACCAAGGCAGGCCGAGGCATCCATTTTGCTGCAGAAAAGGACAACTTGGTCGTGATGCTCATGGGAGATGAAAAGGGAGCCACGTTATCAATAAATGTTCAAAAATAAGGTTCACCCTTACCAAGGGAAGTATGCAAATGATGAACCTTGGACTTCAGCTGACATGATGTACCCAAAGAAAACGCTTTGGGCTTGCCCCCTTTATGATTTTCCCTTTTTATTTTCCTTTTTATTTTTCCTAGGTAAAACTTCTTCGGGAAATGGGAATAAAATGGTCGAATTCTTTTCCGCCGCTATATTCGATAGGGTTTGGTACAACCTCAGTTTTATGGCCGATGGTGATTTATCGATCTGTAGGCCGGCCTCAAGAAGTTTTGCTGCCGCTTGGTTTTCGGCTTCCGCCAAAATGACCCGTGCCCTTCTTGATCGCTCAGCCTCGGCCTGATTGGCCATCATACGCCTCATATTTTCAGGAAGTTGGATATCCTTGATCTTTACATCGATTATTTCGATCCCCCAATGATGGGTCTCGTTCTCAACTATCGCTTTGATGTTTTTTCCCATTTCTTCCCTTTTGGACAGAATGGTATCCAGCTCCACTTTCCCGCAGACATCACGTAAGGCGGCTTGGGCGAGTTGGGTAATGGCAAAGTTATACTCCTCGACTTCGAGAACGGCCTTTTCCGGATTATCGATCTTAAAAAAGACCACTCCGTCAATGCTACAAGGCACATTGTCCTCGGTCATAACCTCTTGGGAGATGATATTGATGGTAATTACCCGTATATCGACCACCTGAATGGTCTCTACAAGCGGGATAACCCATCTGAAACCAGGTTGTAGGGTTTTGACATACTTCCCGAACCGGAATTTCAAAGCTCTTTTATATTCGAATATTATACGTATTCCGGCCAAAAGAAAAAGACCGAGGACAGTCGTAAATAGAAAAATTGGATTCATGTTTTCAGTTTTAAGTTAATAATCACAATACATTATACGCAACAAAATCAAACTCGATCACCCTATGAAACATAAGGTCTTCCCCCTGAAGCTCACAACGGTAATCCCGTCTTTTTGGAGAGTAGATTTTTCAATGCCCCGGTCGTTGACGCATCTATTAAATTCAATGCTTTCACCTTACACAGTTTTTCCACCATTTCAATACCCGCCAAGGTATTGGATGCAATACCCGTTACGATATCCGGAACAATATCAAAAGCCTTCATCAGTCCGTAAACCGCATAAGGGTCGGATGCTGCCAGTATCGTACATCTCACATGATCCCGAATGGCTTCAATGGCACAATCACCATTATAGGGTTCCAAAGGGGATGCCCCGATCTCAATGATGGCCACATCCGCTTTTTGAAGCGCTATTCGACTGAGCAAATGCTTTAATATTTCCTTATATTTTTCCTTGGGATAGATAGACGAAGGGAGTCCGGCATCCACAAAATCCATCACCACATCGGCCCCAACATCCTTTATGGCCAAAATATCCTTATACCGGCCGGCTCCGGTCAATTTGGCCCCTACGACCTTATATCCTGCCAACTTGAACAAATTGGTTACAATACGTGCCGAAGTGGTCTTACCCGCAGACATTGATGTACCTACAAACAATACCACAGGGGTATTGAAAGGAATATCCACAATGGGTTCTATAAACCCCTGCATCGTAAGTTTACTATCATTCCTTACCACATGGCCTTTGTATAACACCTCCATCATATTCGGGATGAATGCCGATTTTGAAGTAAGTTTACCCAAAAGTCCAGCTCCGGTCAACACATTCATTTTTAGGTCCTCACCCACCTTCTTCCAGGTACCGGTAGCCTCTAAGGTTGCAAAACGTTCGCCCAGGGCCCCAATGACCATCTCCCCACCGATAACCCCACGCATGCGACCATTGGGAAGTTCCAGCAACAAAGTGTTGCTACCGGGATCTACAATTTCGGTAACCACATAATCCCCTGTTGCCCATTGGCCAAAATCCATTTTCTTTAAATCGAATGTCCGTTCTGCCAAATCGGTAATCCGGGTCAAGGAAGTGAATATGTACTTATGGCTGTTCATACCTTAGGTGTCTTTTTCATTTGAAATGATCAATAGGGCCAACAAGGCCGTTCTTTGCAATAATTGATCCAGATAAATAAACTCATGAACCGCATGTGCACCATCACCGGTTGTCCCCAGTCCATCCAAGGTAGCGGTATACATACTGGTCGTATTGCCATCAGACCCCCCACCTGCCGTTGCCTCCTGTAGCTCCAATCCCAAAAGAAGCGCCTTTGATTTTGCCAACTTCCATAATTTTTGATTCCTTGGTGTACGTTGCATGGGCGGGCGCCCCATCCCACCTTCAACATGTACCTCAACATTCGGAATGGTTGGTTGAAGTGCATAGATCTTCTCTGTGATTCTTTTTCCATCTTCATTATCCAAAACCCTTACATCAACCACTGCTTTACTTTCCGGTGCCACGACGTTGGGGGAGATACCCCCTTGAATGGTACCGACATTCACGGTTATGCCCTTATCTAAATCGTTCATGGCATAGAGTGCCTGTACTTGATGGGAAAGTTCCACAATCGCGTTTACTCCTTTACCCGGATCCAATCCCGCATGGGCGGCCTTACCCTTTACGGTAATGGTAAAACGGCCCAAGCCTTTTCTGGCTGTTTTAAGTTTTCCTTCGAGACCCAAAGGCGGCTCCATGACAAAGGTCCTAACTGCGATTTTTGCAAGCCGTTTGATAGCTGCCGTGGATTCCTTACTTCCAATTTCCTCATCCGTATTTATCAGTATCACGGGTGACAATGGCATGGAAAGTGACGATTCCTTGATCGTTTTCAAGGCAAAGACCATTTGGGTAAGACCGGCCTTCATATCGTATATACCCGGACCTGTCATCTTACCCTCGGATTGGGTAATCGGCATGGTTTTCAAGGTTTCCTTATCCCATACGGTATCACAATGACCCAATAACAGTTGTAAAGGCTTGGTCTTGTCCCTATCATTGGGGCGGGCATAGAGATATCCCCCGGTATGCTTCCCAGGTATCGGAAGCACATAAAAATCCAAATCGCGCAAGGCATCCCCAAGAAAGTCCAACACCACGGTCTGGGAAGGCATATCTTTGGAAGGGGATTCCATGGATACCATTTTTTCAAGAAAATCGATCATCCCATTTTTATTATTTTGGAGATGATCCAAGATACTCCCTGCAATATGTGCCCCCTCAGCAATCATATTTTAAAGCCTTTTGGGAATGGAAAATTATAGGACGCTTTAATCTCGGCAAAACGCCCTTGTGCAATATAGGCCAATAACGGATTTCTATTTAGTTGCTCTTGCTCATCCCCATCGGAAACCCTTAAATAATCCTTATGAACATGGGCGGCATCTATGGCACCTGTAATAAGACTGTAATCATCGAATCCGTCTATGAACCTATACAGGGAACATTCAAAATATAGATAGGCGTCTTTAATCAAAGGGGCATCCATCGTAATGGCCTTTGCAATGGGCAAGGAAGCAATAACCCCCTTTGATTTCGAAATTTGTTCATTACGCGGGGCAGCACTTAAAGAAGTGGTGATGATCTGTTCCGGTTTCGGAAAGCTTACTGTAAATTCTTTCTCACGCCTTATATTTTGGTACGTACCATGACGTGGTGTACAAACAAACCCAAAATAATTCTTGAACCCCAAAGGGGTGACCATGTGCTTTGGGGCAAGATCATACCCATTTCCCTCTTTGGTCCCGATAACCACCAAGGGCGCAATCGTAAAGAAGCGTTCCCAAATCGGCAAATGGATATCCAAGGATATCAACCCATCTTGTTGTAAGGTTTCCATGCAGTGTATCGTTGATTTCGACGAATACTAAAAATACATCGTATGGTCAAAATGTGTAATGATCTGCATCAGGCCTACAGGAATCCTGAACCAATATCCTATCGGGAACAAAAAATCAAAGGCTATCGACCGCTTTCTTCAGCTTACTCCTTACTTCCTCCGCGATTTCCGCTAAAGCAATATTCTCTACCCCCATCATTGAAGCCATGGGATCAACCGCAGCTACCTCGATTTCCCCATTATCGGTTTCCCTAACAATAACATTGCAGGGAAGCATGGTACCGATCTTGTTCTCGGCCTGTAGGGCCTTATGGGCAAACCCCGGATTGCAGGCACCCAAAATCATATACTTAGGGAAATCGACATCCAATTTTTTCTTAAACGTAGCTTTGATATCAATTTCGGTAAGTATCCCAAAGCCCTCTTTCTTCAAGGCTTCCGTTGTTTTCTCGATGACGTTTTCAAAAGTTGATTCCGTAAACGTCTTATTAAAGTAATAGTCCATTTGTATGTGCTTTTGTGTTCTTAAAATTCGTATTGAATCCGCTATTCTTCGTTGTTTTGTTTTTTTTCCTTTTTCTCCAATTTCCTGAAATACCTTCTGGTAAGAAAATTATGCTTCAAGGCTTCCATGTTCTCATTGAATTTAACGGACCCTTCCTCTATATTTTTTAAGGTATTGTCCAAAGTATTCACCAGAACCGTATCATTGGCCAGATAGTGGACGACCCCTTCCCCTTCCTTGACATCATCGACAACCAAATTTAAATTTTCGGTCATTTTGGCCATCTCCATACTCGAGCGCTCCAAATTGGCGATCATGTTTTGTATTTTTATGCCGTTTACCGAATCGTTCAAAAGAATTCCGGCCGCACTTTTTTCCATATCGATACGATCCAATAAGGAATTTAATTTTCGTAGGGTATGATCGGCATTGCTACTGGCATTTTTCAAATGGTTGATCGTCTGTGTTAAATCGCTTGCCATAAGCGTATCGTTCAACAACAGGCCCATGGTCCCTTTACCATTGGTCAATGCTTCGGTCACATGTACCAAATTCGATGTTAAAATGGCCGCGTTCTCATTTGTGGTGTTCAATGTACTCAACATATCCTGGGAGGCGATCCTACTGTAAGATTTTAATATATCTCCCTCTTCAATCGTAGCATCGGTTCCTTTCCCCGGAAGGATATTGAGGATCATACTGCCTACCAGCCCATCGGAACCGATAGTTGCCACGGCATCTTTTTTGATATGCCGCTGAACTTTACGGTCAATAATCATATAAACTTGTATCGTTGTATCATTCAGCATTTCTATAGCCTTTACCGTACCGACTTGAATACCTGAAAACCGTACATTATTTCCAAGCTGGAGTCCGTTGGCATTATTGAATATGGCACTTATGGTAAGGGTCTTACCGAACATATTCTGTCGATTTCCGATCAAGTAGGAGGCAACGACCAGTAAAGCGGTGCCTATTACCACAAAAATCCCCAATCGTAAGTTTTCCAATGTTGTTTTTGCCATGTCGTTACTTTTTAAAGAATGCTTCTACTTTTGGATCGGTCGACTTGGATAGTTCCTCATAAGTACCTTCCGCATAATTCACACCATCTACCAAAAGCACCATCCGTTCCGAAATTACCCGTGCACAATCCACATCGTGTGTAATGATCAACGAGGAAGTGCCGTACATTTTCTGTATATTCCTCATGAGTTGGATAATCTCTTTGGAGGTTATGGGATCCAACCCACTGGTCGGCTCATCATATAATATGATCTTTGGTTTTAAGATCAAGGTCCTTGCCAAGGCCACACGCCGTTTCATTCCTCCTGAAAGTTCGGAGGGCATGAGATCCATCGTATGTGCCAATCCCACATTTTCCAAAGCCTCTTGCACCAACGGCAGGGTATCTTTTATTTCGCCCAACTTTTCTTTATGCCTCCGCAAGGGAAATTCCAAATTCTCCCGAACCGTCATGGAATCATAAAGAGCGCTCCCTTGAAACAAAAACCCGATATCGGATCGCAAGGCATCCAATGTTTTTCGATCCAATGTTTTTATTTCCTTCCCCATAACGGCCAAAAACCCGCTATCGGCGAGCATTAACCCTACCAAACATTTGATCATCACCGACTTCCCCGATCCCGACTTCCCCATGACGACCAGATTCTCCCCTTTATAAAGTGTCATTGAAAATCCGTTCAAAACATGGTTATCGCCAAAACTTTTTCGCAAATCTCGGATCTCTATTACCACTTCGCCCGTACCTCGCAGGCTGTCTTGCTTGACCATTTGATATTGTCCTTTCATATCCATCATAGATCATAAAATATATCCGATACGAATACCGCGATGAAATCGACCACAAAAAGAAGGAGGGAAGCCGTTACTACTGCAGTATTTGCCGCAATACCCACCCCTGCCGTTCCTTTTTTACTATAGTACCCTTTGTAACATCCGACCAGACCAATCGTAAATCCGAAGAAAAAAGACTTGACAGTGGCAGGTATTAAATCCCCGAACTCCAAAGCGTCGAAAACGGTATTGAAATACAGCTGAAAAGACACATCCCCTTTCAGGTTCTCGACCAAGGCCGAACCATAAAGGGCAATCGTATCCCCAAAGACGACCAATATCGGAAGCATCAAGGTAGTGGCCGTTATTCGTGTGACCACCAAATATTTGAACGGATTGGTACCCGATACCTCCATGGCATCAATCTGCTCGGTTACCCGCATAGAACCCAATTCGGCCCCGATACCCGAGGCAATCCGTCCCGCACAGATCAAGGCGGTTATTACCGGCCCTATTTCCCGAACTATGGATATCCCTACCATATTGGGCATCCACGAAACGGCACCGAATTCCATTAAAGTAGGGCGGGATTGAAGGGTCAGTACCAACCCTATTATGAAACCGGTTACCCCAACAAGTATAATTGACCTATTACCCATATGGTAACATTGTCGTAACAGCTCCTTGAATTCCAATGGCGGTTTCAATACTTCTTTGAAATACCGCATCGCAAAATAGGCCAACTCCCCCACTTCAACAAAGAACTGTTTTAACTTTTCGGTTGTACGATAAGCATATGCCATTTCAGTTGATGTTCTTTAAAGTACTTCCCAAATGTACCTTTAATCCTGCGGCTATTAAATGACCACGGTCATAGCCCGGGCTGATTAAATTGAAATCGGACCGCAACTGATTTAACTCATTTGAAGGAATCTTAATTTAAAATAACTTGGTTTAAGAATCCGATATCCATGAGAACGACTTTTGAAATACAACACACGTCCCATACATTGAAAGACAAGGAAATCGTAGAAAGACTCCTTACGCTTAAAAATATTTGGAATATCGACGTTGATGATAAAAACGGATTGATCTCATTTGATTATCAGCAACATCCCGTTCTGGAAATGGTCAGGAAAGAATTGTTTTCGATGGGATATTATGTAGTGAACGATTCCCATCATTTGAATAAAAACATAAAACCCTGAACACAACACCATCAACCTTATGTCTAAAAGTCTGGCCTATACCCTCTCGTTGCTATTGCTCTTAATGATCACCATCACGATCGCCAAATTCTTAGAGATCCATTCGGCTCCGATACCGGAGAAAAAGATCGTGGATGAGGTAGCCACAAGCTACCCAAAAACCATTGCCCCCCTTATTGTTGAAGACACCATCCATATTGCAGGTTATTTTAATTATATCGACTCTTTGGTCTCCCAGTATGACCCTTTAACAAATTATCGGCTTACCGAACACCTATTGGTGAACGCAAACCCATGGATCATAGATACCTTGGCCCATACGGATTACTATCATATGATCCAAAGGGACTCCTTTGTGTTCGACCAACGGAAAATGATTGTTTTTTATCCCAAGAACACCCTTAAGATTCCCGACTCCTTGGAAGCCGTAACCATCAACACCTTATTTTCAAAAACGAATATCGATGTTAATCTGCCTGAATATAAACTAAGAATCTATCGAGATTCCATCCCTTTGTACACCATGCCCATAAGGATAGGCCAAAATAAAAGCAAGTATCTGAAAATGGGAGATCGTATCACCAATTTAAGGACCTTGACCGGGGAAGGACATATCTCAGGTTTTCAAAGAGATCCCGACTTCTATGATCCCGTTACGGGCAAGCCGTTCCATTATACGACAAGGGATGATGGTCAATTGACCCTGATGCCCCAAATACCATGGATACTAACGGAAATAAACGGCGCCATGAACGGACAGTTAATTCACCCTACCACAAATCCCAAGACCTTGGGAAAAGCATACTCCAACGGTTGCATCGGGGTAAAGGAAAGTGATGCCTGGGTCATTTATTACCAGTGCCCTATTGGCACCCCTCTCCGAATTCGTTATGATCTACAAATAACCACGGCAAATGACTCGATTATCATCTTACCTGATGTATACCATAGGAATCCGTAAGGCTGGGTACCGTAAAATAAATATGCCAATAAATTTTATCTTCTATCACACCTTCCTATATTTGCAGACCGATTTCATGCCCACGTGGTGGAATTGGTAGACACGCTACCTTGAGGGGGTAGTGTTCGTAAGGACGTGCTGGTTCGACTCCAGTCGTGGGCACTTAAGCTTCCCCGTAAAAAGGGAAGCTTTTTTCGTTTATGAAATACTACACTTACATATTATATTCAGAAGCCTTTGACACCTTCTATAAAGGACAGACAAAAAATGTATTTGAACGATTCCACCGCCATAATTCTGGAAAGGAAAAAGCCACGGCGCGCTATCGACCATGGAAACTTGTTTGGTTCACCAAAAAGAAAAGTAGGGCCGATGCCATGGCCCTTGAAAGAAAACTTAAAAACCTCTCTAAAGAACGCACCAAGGAATTCATTATAAAATATAACGAAGATGCTGGTTCTGATGTTTAGCTTGCTAAAATCAGAATGCTGACCAAAGCGTCAGCATTCGACTCCAGTCGTGGGCACTTAAGCTTCCCCGTAAAAAGGGAAGCTTTTTTCGTTTATGAAATACTACACTTACATATTATATTCAGAAGCCTTTGACACCTTCTATAAAGGACAGACAAAAAATGTATTTGAACGATTCCACCGCCATAATTCTGGAAAGGAAAAAGCCACGGCGCGCTATCGACCATGGAAACTTGTTTGGTTCACCAAAAAGAAAAGTAGGGCCGATGCCATGGCCCTTGAAAGAAAACTTAAAAACCTCTCTAAAGAACGCACCAAGGAATTCATTATAAAATATAACGAAGATGCTGGTTCTGATGTTTAGCTTGCTAAAATCAGAATGCCGACCAAAGCGTCAGCATTCGACTCCAGTCGTGGGCACTTAAGCTTCCCCGTAAAAAGGGAAGCTTTTTTTTTGCTCCGTATCCGTGGACAATTTCCGATTTTAACTTTCCTTTTATATAACCGTAAAAAATAAATTCTATATTTGTTTAAACTTTTTAAGTAAAAGATGAACAATGTAAAAAAGAATTTCAGTATCCGTGACCTGGAAAACCTTTCCGGTATAAAAGCACATACCATACGCATCTGGGAAAAAAGATACAATTTACTTTCCCCTGAAAGGACAACGACCAACATTAGAACATACAGCCTTCAGAGCTTACAAAAACTTTTGAATATCACCCTATTGTACAACAATGGGCTTAAGATATCGAAGATCGCCAAATTGAAAGAGGCTGAAATCCCCGTAAAGGTCCAAGAAATAGTCGCCGTTGAAAATAGTCAAAGTCATATCCTGAACGCTTTTAAGATGGCCATGATCAATTTTGACCAAACACTATTTGCCAATACCTACAATGGTTTGTTGACCGAACACTCCTTCCGGGAAATTTTCAAAAACTATTTCATTCCCTTACTTCACGAACTCGGACTTTTGTGGCAAACCGACACCATCACCCCGGCCCACGAACATTTTATAACGGGGTTGATCAAACAAAAGATCCAGGTCAATATCGAAAAGTTACAACTCAACGAACCCACAAAAAAAGACAAAACCTTTGTTTTATATCTTCCCGAAAATGAGATACATGAAATAGGTTTATTGTACCTGAATTATGAGGTTTCCCTACAGGGTTACAAAGCAATTTACCTAGGCCAGTCCATTCCGTTGGAAAATTTAGAAGAGCTGACAGGATTCATTGAAAACATTATTTTCATATCTTACTTTACGGTAGCCCCTGCCAAGGACAAAATCAAGAAGTATATGGAGGAACTTTCGCAGGTCTTGCATTCAGGAAACGAGGTGTGGTTGTTAGGTAGGCAAACCCAATATTTAGCTAGTGATAACCTTGCCCCGAACATAACGATATTCAGCTCCATTACAAAGTTGATAGAACAGATCGAACATTAATAATCCTTACACCAAAAATCAAAATGGGAAAAAAAGTTGTCATAATCGGTTCTGGGTTTTCGTCACTTTCAGCTGCTTGCTATCTGGCCAAAGGGGGTTATGACGTTTCCGTTTATGAAAAAAACGCTTCCATTGGGGGCAGGGCCGGTCAAATGATCAAGGAAGGATTTACTTTTGACCTCGGACCAAGTTGGTATTGGATGCCCGATATCTTTGACAATTTCTTTTCGGATTTTGGCAAAAAGACCCGCGACTATTACACTTTGCACAAATTGGACCCGGCCTATAAAATCTTCTTTGAACAAGATTCTATTTCCATCGGGGATACCATGGAAAAAATCTGTACCGAATTTGAACGGATCGAGAAAGGAAGCTCCATTCCTTTGAGAAAATTCATATCAAGTGCCCAGGAAAACTATGATATTGCCATAAACAAGGTAGTCTTAAAACCCGGGTTGTCACCTTTTGAACTAATTACGAAAGACACCATTTTAAAGGTAGACCAATTCTTTAAGACCATAAGTGGGGAGGTCAGGAAAAAATTCAAAAATCCAAAACTGATCTCTACCTTGGAATTCCCCGTTCTTTTTCTAGGTGCCAAACCCAGTAATACACCTTCGTTTTATAGTTTTATGAACTTTGCGGATTTTGGGTTGGGTACGTGGCATCCAGAAGGTGGAATGTATGAGATCATAAAAGCCATGCATTCTTTGGCCAAGGAATTGGGTGTAAAATTCCATGTCAACAGTCCGGTGGAACGCATCCGGGTTGACGACAAGGGAAACGCTTTGGGTATATCGGTCCAAGGAAATGACATTCATGCCGATATCGTACTGAGTGGAGCCGATTACCATCACTCGGAAACCTTACTCGAGGAACAACACAGACAATACAGTGAAAAATATTGGGATCAACGCACATTTGCCCCTTCATCGCTCTTATTCTATGTAGGTTTCAATAAGAAATTAACAAACGTAGAGCACCACAATCTATTCTTCGACACCGATTTTGAGCAACATACCTACGATATTTACGATGAACCCAATTGGCCGAAAGCTCCTTTGTTCTATGCGAATTTTCCTTCCATAACAGATTCGACCATGGCGCCGGCAGATTGTGAAACAGGTTTTTTCCTAATACCCATAGCCCCTGGATTGGAAGATACACCGGAACTCAGAAAACAATACTTTGACCTTATCATGGAAAGGTTGGAAACCAGGACGGGCCAAAAAGTAAAAGACAGTATCTTGTTTCATGAATCGTTCTGTATCAATGATTTCATGGCCAAGTACAATTCCTATAAGGGCAATGCCTATGGTATGGCCAATACTTTAACCCAAACCGCTTTCTTACGGCCTAAATTAAAAAGTAAAAAAGTAAAAAATTTGTATTTTACAGGTCAATTGACCGTTCCCGGCCCAGGAGTGCCCCCTTCACTGATATCTGGCAAGTTGGTTTCTGAATTAATCGCTAATAAAAAATAACGTAAGATAATGAAGGCACTATTCGATAAGGTATCCTATGATTGCAGCAAGATCGTCACACAGACCTACAGCACTTCATTTGCGCTTGCCACAAAAATGTTGGGGGCTTCGATACGCCCCGATATCTATAATATTTATGGTTTTGTCCGTTTTGCGGATGAAATCGTGGATAGTTTCCATGATTACCAAAGAGAACAGCTTTTGGACGATTTTGAAAAAAGCCTTGAAGCGGCCCTTGCCGATAAAATCAGTTTGAACCCGATATTGAATTCATTTCAACATACCTTTCACAAATATGACATTCCCTATCATTTGGTAGCGTCTTTTATGAAGAGTATGAGAATGGACCTAACCAAGAGCACCTATTACAGTGAAAAGGAATACCAGGAATATATTTACGGTTCTGCCGATGTGGTGGGCCTTATGTGCTTAATGGTTTTCGTAAAAGGGGACAAAGAGAAATACGAACAATTGAAAGATTCGGCCATGTCTTTGGGATCGGCTTTTCAAAAAGTTAATTTTTTAAGGGACCTGAAGGCCGATTTTGAGGTATTGCACCGCTCCTATTTTCCGAACACCAATGTAAATGAGTTGGATGAGGAATCCAAAAAACGGATTATCGAGGAAATAAAGGACGATTTTCAACGAAGTTACACGGGCATCAAGCAGTTGCCCAGAGAAGCGAAATTAGGGGTATATACGGCCTATAAATATTATAATAGATTATTGGGCAAATTAGAGAAGACCCCGTCCTCCTTGATACGAAAGGCCAGGATCCGAGTGCCCGATTATCAAAAATTGGGACTATTGGCCAAGTCCTATGTCAATTTTAAATTAAATATGTTTTAGAATGGATATCGCAATAGGCATACTGATCTTTATACTTGTATTCTGCTTTATGGAGTTTATGGCATGGTTTACCCATAAATACATTATGCATGGCTTCTTATGGAGTCTTCATAAAGACCATCATAAAAAAGACCACGCTTCTTGGTTCGAGCGCAATGATGCCTTTTTTATTTTCTATGCCGTTGTGAGCATCGCTTTCTTTTATGCGGGTGCCAATACCGGGTTTTGGTATGGCTGGCCCATTGGATTTGGCATCATGGCCTATGGGGCCGCCTACTTCCTGGTGCATGACATCTTTATACACCAACGTTTCAAAATATTCAGGAATGCCAATAATTGGTACTCCCGAGGGGTACGCAGGGCGCATAAAATGCATCATAAACATTTAGGAAAAGAGGATGGTGAATGTTTCGGTATGTTGTTCGTTCCTTTTAAATATTTCAAAAGGAAATGAATACATCCTTACCGGAAGTACGTCATTGACTTATGGGGTGCTGCGCATCACTTTACCAATTGGTCCAACAAATCCCGGATTTTCCTTGAATCCCAATCCGCGATATCATTTTCCTTTACTACGATATAACCATCCTTATCAATGATATAGGAGCCCGGTGGATCCAATATTTCCAAGGGGGCCGGATCCCCAATAATTAGATAGGTAATTGGAAACGTAAAGTTTTTAAGCTGCATGAACTCCTCTACCGGAGGCCTTTCCTCATTGGTGATCACATAAAAATCAACCTGGTCCCCATAGGCATCATAAAGCTTTTGTATCCCTTTGAATTCCGCTTCGGACGGTAATTTCCAAGAGGCCCAAAAGTTTATGAAAACCACTTTTCCCTTTGACCTTTCGAAACTGAAAAAATCCCAATTGGCATCTTTAAGTGTCCAGTCGTAAGAGGGGAGCCGTTCTCTGGAATCTTCCCTGATGATATCGGGGGTAGCAGCTAAAAGTCGATTAAGGAAAACCTTTCCATAGTACCCCAATGGAGTTACAAAAAACGACAGGACTATGGCGATCAATACAATATTAAGGACCGTTTTTCTTTTGATCTTCATTGGTAGGCAATTTATCCAAAACTAAAAAACTCCCGGCCAAAACCGGGAGTTTTTATCAATAAAAATATTATTTTTCAGAATAATACCCTTGTACCATTTTCAGCAAAATGATTAAGCGGCATTCTCCCTTTTGATAACATTCAAGGCAGAACCTTCATTAAACCAACCGATCTGTGATTCGTTATAGGTATGGTTTGCCATTATGGTATCTTTGGAACCATCAGCATGGACCACTTCGATGGTCAAAGGTTTACCTGGGGCGAATTCAGCAATATCGATAAAGTTGAAGGTATCATCTTCCTGAATCAGATCATAATCATTTTCATTGGCAAACGTCAATCCCAACATACCTTGTTTTTTAAGGTTGGTCTCATGGATCCTTGCGAATGATTTGACCAAAACAGCTGCGACACCCAAATGTCTTGGCTGCATGGCCGCATGTTCCCTTGAAGAACCTTCTCCGTAGTTATGGTCACCCACGACTATGGACTTAATACCGGCAGCTTTATAAGCCCTTTGGGTATCGGGAACTCCGCCATATTCCCCTGTCAACTGATTTTTGACAAAGTTGGTTTTCTTGTTGAAGGCATTCACGGCACCTATCAACGTATTGTTTGCGATATTGTCCAAATGTCCACGGAAACGCAACCATGGACCTGCCATGGAAATGTGATCTGTAGTACATTTACCGAAGGCCTTGATCAGCAATTTAACCCCTTGCAATTGATCTGGCGTAATCGGCTCGAAAGAGTCCAATAATTGAAGTCTTTCCGAAGTAGGACTCACCTTGACCTCTACCCCTGAACCATCTTCATCGGGCTCCAAATAACCGGCATCCTCAACCGCAAAACCTTGAGGCGGAAGTTCAATACCCATAGGCTCATCCAATTTCACTTCCTCTCCATCCTCATTGACCAACGTGTCATTCATTGGATCGAAGTCCAACCTACCTGAAATGGCTATAGCTGCGACCATTTCCGGAGAACCCACGAATGCATGGGTATTGGGATTACCGTCGGCCCTTTTAGAGAAGTTACGGTTAAATGAATGTACGATCGTATTCTTTTCTTCCCCTTTAAGGTCACTACGGTCCCACTGACCGATACATGGTCCACAGGCATTGGTGAATATGGTTGCCCCTAAATCCTCGAAAGTCTTTAGCAGTCCGTCACGTTCTGCCGTATACCTGATTTGTTCCGACCCCGGGTTGATCCCGAAATCCGATTTTGGTTTTATATTCTTGGCCACCGCTTGTTTGGCAATCGATGCCGCACGGGATAAATCCTCATAGGAAGAGTTTGTACAGGAACCGATCAGTCCCCAATCCACATCGATTGGCCAATCGTTCTCTTTGGCTTTTTTGCCCAATTCACCCACCGGGGTTGCCAAATCCGGGGTAAAAGGCCCATTCAAATGTGGTTTCAATTTGTTCAGATCAATCTCAATGATCTCATCAAAGTATTTTTCGGGATTGGCATAGACCTCTGGATCAGCGGTCAAATATTCCTTGACTTCATTGGCCGCATCGGCTACATCGTTTCTATCGGTAGCCCTAAGATAGCGCTCCATAGAATCATCATAACCAAAAGTAGAGGTAGTTGCCCCTACTTCCGCACCCATATTACAGATGGTTCCTTTACCCGTACAGGAAAGGTTCTTTGCCCCTTCCCCAAAATATTCGATAATCGCCCCTGTACCACCTTTAACAGTAAGTATACCGGCTACTTTTAAAATTACATCCTTGGCAGACGTCCACCCGGAAATATTTCCGGTTAACTTAACCCCGATCAATTTAGGGAATTTCAACTCCCAGGCCATACCGGCCATTACATCAACGGCATCCGCCCCACCGACTCCGATGGCAACCATACCCAATCCGCCAGCATTCACGGTGTGTGAATCGGTACCGATCATCATTCCTCCCGGAAAAGCATAATTTTCCAAAACCACTTGGTGGATAATCCCTGCTCCCGGTTTCCAAAATCCGATTCCGTATTTATTCGAAACCGATTCCAAGAAATCGAAAACTTCGGCACTGGTGGTATTGGCAACCTTTAAATCTGCAGTAGCACCACTTTTTGCTTGGATCAAGTGATCACAGTGCACCGTGGTAGGAACCGCCACTTTTGGTTTACCGGCCTGCATAAACTGCAATAGCGCCATCTGTGCGGTCGCATCCTGGCAAGCAATACGATCCGGGGCGAAATCCACATAATCCTTACCGCGTACAAAAGCCGTGGTAGGCTCGCCATCCCACAAATGGGAGTACAATATTTTTTCAGATAGGGTAAGGGGTTTACCGACAATTTCGCGGGCCTTGTCAACCCGTTCAGCCATGTTGGAGTAAACACTCTTGATCATTTCGATATCAAATGCCATTATATTGAAAATTTAGAATTAACGTACTAGTTAAGCGAAATTACTAAAATCCGAGTCGCTAATAAAATTTTTATTCAAGGATTACTATGATTTTTATCAGGAGTCGAAGACAATTACAACTTTATGGTAAAATCATTGAAAAGTATTCAATTAACGGGAACGCGGAAAAAACCTTTATCAAAAAAGTTTTCTGATGATATCCTCTTCCGATATACCCTCGGCTTCCGCCTTATAATTCTTGATGACCCTATGCCGAAGAATTCCCATGGCCACGGCCTGTACATCCTCAATATCGGGCGAAAACTTCCCATTGACGGCAGCGTGGGCCTTTGCTCCCAAAATCAAATTCTGTGAAGCCCTTGGGCCTGCTCCCCAATCAAGATATTGTTTAATGAAGCCTGGGGCGGTATCAAGGTTGGGCCTTGTTTTATTCACAAGGGTCACCGCATATTTGACCACATTGTCGGGTACGGGTATACGGCGTATCAGATGTTGCACCTCCAAAATCTGTTCTGCATTAAAAAGTGCATCTATTTTTACGGTCTCATCCGAAGTCGTCGCCTTAACGACGGCGATTTCCTCCGCTATGGACGGATATTTCAATTCAATGGCAAACATAAAGCGGTCCAATTGTGCTTCGGGCAACGGATAGGTCCCTTCTTGCTCAATGGGGTTTTGGGTCGCCAGTACAAAATAAGGTAGTTCCAGTTTATGCTGCTGGCCCGCTATGGTCACAGCCCTTTCCTGCATCGCTTCCAACAATGCGGCCTGCGTTTTCGGTGGCGTCCTATTTATCTCATCGGCCAAGATGATATTGGAGAAAACAGGTCCCTTTATGAATTTGAAATTTCGATTTTGATCTAAAATCTCACTGCCCAAAATATCGCTGGGCATTAAATCGGGAGTAAATTGTATCCGTTTAAAGTCCAGTCCCAAGGTTTGGGCTATGGTATTCACCATTAAGGTCTTTGCCAAGCCGGGAACTCCGATCAACAAGGAATGCCCTCCCGTATAAACCGATAAGAGGATCAGGTCTATGACATCTTCTTGCCCAATAATGATCTTTGCTATTTCCTTTTTAAGGGCAGCATGTTTTTGTACCAGATTGTTTATAGCGGCTACGTCCGACATCAGTATTATTCCTTAACCCAATTATTCGCAAACTTACAGTCCTTGTTGGCATCATTGACACTGATATACGTTTCGTCAATATGCTCGGCCATCCATTCCTTTATGGCCTCATACTGCTTTTCGGTCAAGGCAAGCTGCTGGATCCTAATATAATCCTTTGCAAAATCGGCTACATGCTCATCGTACCTATTGGTTACTTTCAATATCTTGTATTTGGGTCCACCACCCCTAGGGTCTTGTTCCAATATGGGATATGAGATCTCGTCATCTTTCAGGTTCCGGACTTGATTATAAAGTGTGGGATCCATCTTGGTCAATTCGAACCTGGAACTGTAATCAATGGGATTCCTCAATAATCCCCCATCGAACTTGGTTTCTTTTTCATCCGAAAAATTACGGGCAGCTTCCGCAAAGGAATATTTACCCTCCATGACCTGACGACGTATGCTGTCCAATTCGGCCTTAGCCTCATCCAACGACTCTTGGGAAATCTCCGGGGTAATCAGGATATGGCGTAAATCCAATTCTTGTCCCCTGATTTTTTCAATGTAGATCAAATGGAAACCGAACTGGGTCTCAAAAGGTTCGGAAACTTCACCTTCCTGAAGGCTAAACGCGACATCTTTAAAGGTTTTATCGAAACCGGTGTCTTTGGTGATGCTGTAAAAACCACCTTTGGATTTAGAACCGGGGTCTTGGGAATATAATATCGCCTTTACGCTGAATTTCGCACCATTATCCTCAACATCGGCCTTGATGGTGTTCAGTTTATCTATGACCTTTTGCTTTTCGGCATCCGTTGCCACCGGCTGTTTTATTATTTGGGAAATCTCCATTTCCGCCCCGAATACGGGACGCTCATCCTCGGGTATCTTATTGAAGAACTGACGGACTTCTTCAGGGGTGATCTCAATTTCAGAAATGATGTTGTTCTGCATTTTTTCAGAAAGCATCCTTAATTTATTGATCTTATTGATATCTTCCCTTAAACTCGCCTCACTTTCCTTCCTGTAGAATTTCAGCAATTTTTTCATGGATCCCATTTGGGCCACAAAGGATTGGATCTGTCTTTCGGTGGTCATTTCCACCTCATCGTCGGAGACAAGCAAACTATCCTGTACCGCTTGATGGGCGTATAAGCGATCTTCCATTAATTTACCCAACAAACTGCATCGGGTAATATCCTCTGTCATCGCACCTTGATTTTTAAGATCGATCAGGGTCTTTTCTATATCGGATTCCAATATCACATAATCGCCGACAACTGCGGCGATACCATCCAATTTCACTTTTTTGAACTTTGGGACCGAATCCTTTACGTAACCTTTATCGGCCTGCAATTCGGGTTGTGGGGGTTCAATTTGGGTATCGGGAGTTTCACCGGATGCTTGGGCAATGGCATTTCCTGAAATGAACAATACGGATAATAAAAGGGTGATTTTAGTTGTCTTGTACATAGACTTCGAATTCTTTTTCTTTAATAGCTTCATCTATTATTTCTGTTTCCAATTTTCGAATATAGTCCAATTTCCTGCGATTTAGAAGTACCTGTCGAATGGATGGCTCTATATAGGACAAGGGAGCAATGTCATTGATTTCCAAGACCCCCGTAATCTTTGCCAAATATACCCCTAATGAATCCTGCAATTCAAAAAATTGTGATTTTTTTAAGTATCTATCTTGATTTTCAAGGGTCAAGGGCGGAATTTCTTCCCGAACCCTTGAGACGCTAACCCATATCGAATCGTTAAAATTCAATTTTTTGAACTGCACGCCTATGGAATCCAAATACCGGACATCCTCTTCCTTAAAATCCTTTAATTTTTCAATAACCGTTTCCTTATCCATGAATTGAAGCGGTAAATGGATAAACCTCAGGCTGACCAATTTTTCCCTTATTTTAAAATTCTCTTTTTCCTTCTCATAGAACGCCTCCATTTGCGATCGGCTAATTACCGAATCACTGCTCTGTTGCACCAGTGCCTCTTTATAGGCACGGGTATAAAGATCGGTCTTATAGGTTTCCACCAAAGCATCGAATTCCGCAAGTTTTTCTTCGGACAGATTTATTTTGGCTTTTGAAAGCAAGAGTTGCTTGGAGGCCCAATTATTGATATAGTCCGTCACAAACGAGGCACTATCCGCCTGACTCATATTCGCTGTCAAAAGTGGGGCGATTTCATCTTTGTACAAATACAATTCCCCTACCCTTGCAATGGGGTCCCCGTCATGGCTTTCTTTCCATAGTGAATCGCACGACACCAAGAACAGGACCAAAATAAAACAGGAACATCTTAAAAGGCCTGTATTTTTTAAATTAAAAAGCATCCCGCAAAAATAATAAATACTCCCTGTAAAACAAGCTATATAAACTTTCATTAACACAATCCTTCAATGCATACGGAGAGTTGCCCACATAATAAAAGCAACCTATGCCACTTTGCAAAATAAATTACCCGTAACCCGATCACCTACAATGAAAAAGCCAAAACCCGTTTACACTTAAAAACGGGAATCATCGTCGAACTCTCCAAAAAGAAGTATTTTAGACCTATCGAAATGGAAAGATCGAGGAACGCCATGAACAGAAAAATAAAACTTATCTGGGACTTTAGGGGTCCGGCTGCAGCCAAGACGGCCGAACATCACGAAAAACACTTAAAGGAATATCTTTTATTGGAAGATTTTGAACCCAAAATCACGGGACACCAAGTGGTCAATGACATGTATTGTCTGGCCTATATGGTCGTTGAGGAAAAAGACATGCTTAAGGTTCGGGATGCTTTAAAACCCCATCGTGGGGAAGTGTACCAAGAATGACCAACCTTAACAAAATGACAAAAAAAATAATTTTGTTCCTATGTTCGATGTGTTTTCTAGGGGCCTGCAAAAAAGAACCACAAGCCAACAATGCCCTTGATTACGCCCTGGCTTCCAAAGATCCCAGGATAAAACGGATCATGGACAGTTTGCCTCCTTATGAGGTGCAAATAAAATACAGCAAAATCCTACGGGATAAGGACAGTATTTTTTTTAAGGACTATGATTTTCAGGTCAATAGCACTAATTATTTCTACCCCGCCAGTACCGTAAAACTGCCCATAGCCGTACTGGCCCTGGAAAAATTGAACGTATTGGATTCCCTTGACAAAGATACCCGATTTTACGTAGAAGGCGATTCGGTGGAAACCACTTTTGCTTCCGATATCACAAAAATTTTCGTGGTCAGTGACAATGAAGCCAACAACCGTTTATTCGAGTTCCTGGGGCAGGATGCCATCAATAACACCTTACGGGAAAAAGGGATCGATTCGGTTCGTATTTCCCACCGACTGTCAACCGAGAACCCCTATGAACTTACGACCAAACCATTGATAGTGTACTTGAATGACAGTACCACAACCATGCTGAAGAACACCATCAACACCCCTGCCGTTCCATTGGAATTAAACAAAATACGCAAGGGAACGGGGTATTATGAAGATGATATAGTGATCGACGAACCCTTCGATTTCGGTTTAAAGAACCACTACCCTATCAACGCCCAACACCGTGTGATGAAAAGGCTCATTTTTCCGGATGGTTTTCATAAAAATGAACGCTTCAAGCTAACAACGGCACAGCGGAATTTTCTTCTTGAGACCATGAGGATGCTGCCCAAAGAAGCAGGATACCCTACCCCTGAATATTATGACAGCTATGTGAAATTCTTTATGTTCGGCGACAGTAATGAAGACCTTCCGGCACACATCCAAATATTTAACAAAGTGGGCTATGCATACGGTACTTTAACCGATTGTGCCTATATCAAGGACACCACAAACAAAGTGGAGTTCCTACTTACGGCAACGATCCTGGTCAACGACAACCACATCTTCAATGACAACACTTATGAATATGATACTATCGGCATTCCTTTTTTATCCGCCTTGGGGCAAGAGATCTACACCTATGAATTACGTTCAACACGACAAGAATAGACCGCCATTACTGTTTACCCATACTTTGGCTCTCACAAAATCAATAAATCTGGGATATAACCGTTAAATTGATGCCCCTAGAACTAAAACCTGATTTTAAATTCTTTAATTGACAGTTAACCGATTATATGTTGGAACATGAAAACCGTATTGAGGAGCTCAAGCAAAAATTAGAGGCACTTTTAAGCAAGCAAGAGGGTTTTGCCAAAGAACTAATGTCCCTGCATCAAGAAATCAAAGCTTTGGAAAAAAGGGAAAATGGGGATGCCCAAACAGCAAGTCCCCCACTTCCCAAGCGGGACAAAAACCAATTGCCACCCCTTGAAATCAGCAAAGCAAAAGGGGTAAATGATGCCGAAAAGGAACCGATCGTTCCACCGCAAACAACACCACAACCACCGACAAAGGTTCTTCGAAAACCAAAGATCAAATCGAATTGGGAAAAATTCATAGGAGAGAACCTGATCAATAAAATTGGGATCATCATTACGGTCTTGGGTATTGCCATCGGGGCCAAATATTCGATAGACAACAATTTGATAAGTCCATTGACCCGGATCATACTGGGGTACCTGGCGGGCTTATGTTTACTCGGTCTTGGAATAAAGCTAAAAACCAAGTATACCAATTACAGTGCCGTTCTGGTTAGTGGTGCCCTTGCCACCCTTTATTTCATAACCTTTGCCGCCTATGGTTTTTATGGACTCTTTCCACAGGCCACCGCCTTTGGTCTTATGCTCATTTTTACCGTTTTTGGTGTCGTTGCGGCACTCCATTACGACAATCAACTCATTGCCCACATAGGACTTGTGGGTGCCTATGCGGTTCCTTTTCTCCTAAGTAACGACACCGGTAGCCCAGACACCCTATTCAGTTATATGGGCATCATCAATATCGGAATCCTTGTTATCGCTTATAAAAAATATTGGAGCCCCCTCTATTTTTCATCATTCATAATTACTTGGTTGATTTTTGGCAGTTGGCTGGCGTTCTCCTATGCTTATGAAGAATATTACACCACGGCCTTACTGTTCTGCTTGATTTTCTTCCTGATTTTCTATGCCACTTTTTTGTCCTATAAACTGAAAGCCACTGAAAAATTCAAAAAATCGGATATAACCCTGCTATTGAGCAACTCTTTCATATTTTTCGGTTTGGGCTATGGTCTACTTTCGGAAAGTGAGACCGGAGCACAACTTTTCGGGGTTTATACCTTGGGCAATGCGGTAGTGCATTTTATAGTAAGTGTGATCGTCCACAAAAGAAAATTGGCAGACCAAAACCTGTATAATTTGGTTTCCGGATTGGTTTTGGTATTCCTGACCATCTCCATTCCCATTCAGTTGGATGGTAATTGGGTCACCTTACTTTGGGGCTTTGAAGCTGCCTTGCTATTTTGGATAGGCCGAAAAAGAAATGTTACGGTGTACGAAAACCTATCCTACCCCTTAATGGTTCTAGCACTTTTTAGTCTATGTCACGATTGGATCATGGGTTATACCTCCTTCCCTTCCAATGCCATACGAATGAATCCCGTCCTAAACACAACTTTCCTAACCTCACTATTGCTGGCAGCCGCTTTTGGCTTTATTCAATGGACCCACACAAGAACAGGAAAAACAGATGCAACAACAGCGAAAAACACCCTATACGGCATCGTGTCCTTTCTAATTCCGAGCATATTGCTTTTCGTACTCTACATGGGCTTCTTTCTGGAAATATACTACTATTGGGACACCTTGTATGAAGGCTCTAAAGTTGCGCTGGTTGAAGAAAATGGCCTTGACCGCTCTACCTATAACCAAGATCTTAAATATATGGGGCATATCTGGTTGCTCAATTATTCCTTGGTATTCGTATCCCTATTGAACTTCATTAACATTAAAAAATTACACCATCGGGTATTGGGCATCGGTACCATCGCTGCGGCCCTTTTTACACTTTTTGCCTTTTTGACAATGGGCCTGTATATTTTGAGCGAGTTAAGGGAAAGTTATTTAGACCAGCCCTTGGCGCAATATTATGGGATTGGGTCTTTTAATTTGATCGTTCGATACGTATGCTTTGGTTTCCTAGCCCTATTAATCGCAAGCCTTTACCAATTGATCCGACAACCCTTCCTTAAAACAAAACCCAACATCCCCTTCGTGGTTATACTCCATATGACGATCATCTGGGTTTCCAGCAGCGAATTACTGCATTGGATGGATATAGCCGGTTCGCACCAGAGTTACAAGCTCGGCCTCAGTATCCTTTGGGGATCATACGCCCTTTTATTGGTGATTTTGGGAATTTGGCACGGTATGAAAATACTACGGGTATTGGCCTTGATCCTTTTCGCGACCACCTTGATCAAATTATTTTTCTATGACATTGCCTCCCTCAATACGATTTCAAAAACCATTGTCTTCGTATCGTTGGGAATGCTGTTATTGATCATCTCCTTTCTGTACAACAAATACAAAAAAAGAATATCGGATGAAGATCGTGTATAGCCCCCTTCTTTTTATTTTACTCGTTTTCGGTCTACGATCTTATGCCCAAATGGGCGAATATAGTGCCAAAAGGAAAATTGTGGGCATCACGGAACAGTGGCATGCCCTGGAACTGCCCACTGCTGTCTTCAATGGGGTATCGAACGACCTTTCCGATATTCGGATATTCGGAATATCCCCAAACGACACTATAGAAGCCCCTTACCTTTTGAAGGTGGGAAAAGCGGAACGTGTACAACATGAACTTCCTTTTGAATTAATCAATGTTTCCAAGAAAAACAAGGTGCATTACTTTACTTTCGAAGTCCCTACCCATGAAAGCTTAAACGAAATCATTTTGGATTTCGCCACTGAAAACTTTGACTGGAAAGTTACTTTGGAGGGCAGTCAAGATCAGTCCGATTGGTTTACGATTTTAAGGGATTCCCGAATCCTATCCGTAAAAAACGAGCAAACCGATTACCGGTTTACCCATTTGAACTTCCCCAATGCAAAATTCCGATATTATCGCATATCATTCAAAAGCGGGATAGCTCCTGAATTACAAGGTGCACATATTTTTTTGAACCAGGATATTGAAGCCCAATATAAAAGCATGGACATTGCCCATGTTGGGATTTCAAGGGACAAGGATCTAAAACAAACCATTCTGGACATAGACATGGACCAAAGGGCCCCCATAAGCTTTCTCAACCTGGATATCGAAAATGGATTCGATTATTATCGATCCTTCCAAATTCAATATGCCCTGGACAGTACGAATACCGAAAAAGGGACACACTACGGTTACCGAACCCTTTACCGAGGTACACTCAATTCGATTGAAAAGAACGGATTCAGGTTCAATTCCGTTATGGCCCGGAAACTGAAGATCATAATCGAAGACCATGATAACCAACCCCTCAACATTAAGAATGTACAGGTTAAAGGCTATGTTCACTGGTTAATAACCCGGTTTTCCGAAAATCGGGATTACTTTTTGGTCTATGGAAATGCCAATGCCCACACTCCAAATTACGACATTGCATATACCAGTAAGAACATCCCCGAAACTTTGGACAATGTCGGATTGGGAAATGAAATACGCATTCCAAAGAAAAAGAAAGCGCAACCTACCCCCTTGTTCAAAAACAAACTTTGGCTTTGGGGCATCCTAGGGACCATCATTTTTGTTTTGGGTGGATTCACCCTTAAAATGATGTCAAAAAAGGAATCCTGATTTTTGAGATGGAAAACCGTAAATTTGCAGTCACACCAAGAAACGTCCCGAATGTCAGCACCCAAACAAACCCGAATCAATAAATACCTAAGTGAAGTTGGTTATTGCTCCCGTAGAGCGGCCGATAAATTAATCGATCAAGGTAGGGTGACCATCAATGGCTCCGTTCCCGAAATGGGAACTAAAATCGTTCCAGGGGACGAGGTTCGCGTGGATGGAGAACTCATATCCGAACCTAAAGAGAAACCCGTATATCTCGCATTCAACAAACCCATTGGCATTGTCTGCACCACGGACACAAGGGTCGAGAAAGACAATATCGTCGATTTCATCAATTATCCGAAACGTATTTTCCCGATCGGAAGATTGGATAAGCCCAGTGAAGGACTCATTTTCTTAACCAATGATGGTGATATCGTAAATAAGATACTCCGTGCGAGAAACCACCATGAAAAAGAATATTTAGTCACCGTTGACAGACCGATTACCCAAGATTTTTTAGAAAAAATGCGTAATGGGGTTCCCATTTTGGATACCGTTACACGAAAATGCGAGGTTGAAAGCCTTGGCAAATACCAATTCAAGATCATCCTTACCCAAGGCTTAAACCGACAAATACGTCGTATGTGCGAATATTTGGGATACAACGTTAAAAAACTGAAGCGCATTCGTATCATGAATGTTAAGTTAGACGTTCCCGTTGGGAAGTGGAGGGATCTTACCCCAGCGGAATTGGCCGAAATAAACCGGCTTGTAGCGACCTCTTCCAAAACCCATGATGATATTTCCTGATATCACCAACACCCCCTTAACAGCGCCAAGGAAAGCTTCGATAACACCCCAAGACGATTTTACGGGTAGTCGAATACACGCTGATATAAATCATTGCCAAATCACGAACGAATTGGGATCTTTAAGCGATTTAGAGATTCCGGAGCAGCAAGCATCTGACGGGTTTATAAGTTAAATTTAACAACTTATTCAACTAAAAATCACTAACTTGTTTAAGGCATATAAGCTACTCAACATTTAAAATTCGATCATGAGAAATAAAATCCGACAACCGTCCATAAAGACCTGCAAAATCCTACTGTTCGCCTTCTTGTTCATAGGATTGATAGGCACACCCAAAGCATTCGCTTTTTTCCAAGATATCCAAGAGCAAGAAATGGAATACAAGCAGTACAAGGGTAAAATCATGGATGCCGACACCAAAAATCCCTTGGTTTTTGCCACCCTTTCAGTTGAAAACACGAACATTAGCATAATTTCCAATACGGATGGCGAATTCGTGCTAAAGGTTCCGTCCACTATGGAATCGGGCAACGTTACGGTCACTTTCTTGGGCTACAGGACCAAAACGATCCCGCTTTCAGAATTCAGTGAAGATAAGAACAAAATCTATATGGATGTTTTTGTGGAAGCCCTAAGCGAAGTCAGTTTAAGTATTCCCAAGGATGCTGAGGAATTGGTGCGTGAAACCCTGAACAGAAAAGGACAGAACTATTTTAACGACCCCACCTTAATGACCGCCTTTTATAGGGAAACCATAAAAAAAAGAAAGAAAAACGTCTCCCTTTCCGAAGCTGTGGTCAATATCTATAAAGCCCCCTATAATTCAAGTAAAAATGATGGGATCACCTTATACAAAGCACGCAAAAGCACCGATTACAGCAAATTGGATACCATTGCGCTCAAATTACAAGGAGGGCCCTTCAATACCCTCCATGTAGACGTCATGAAGTACCCGGAGTATATTTTCCATGAAAATGCCTTGGATTACTATGATTTTAAATTCGAACGCTCCACCCGGATCGACAACCGACAGATTTACGTGATCAAGTTCAACCAAAAACCCAATATCACCCACCAATTATACACAGGTCAATTATTCATTGATCCGGAACGTAAGATACTTACCAGTGCGATTTACGAACTGAACATTACCAACAAGTACGAGGCCGCTAAATTATTCGTTCGTAAAAAACCCGCCAATGCAAGGGTATGGCCCACCAAGGTCGCCTACCGGGTAGACTATCGGGAAAAAGACAATAAATGGTATTATGGATACAGCAATGTACTGTTGGAATTCAAAATCGATTGGGATAAAAAACTCTTCAACTCGGTCTATAGCCTATCTTGCGAAATGGCCGTTACCGATTGGGAAAAGAACCTAACCGACGATATGCCCAAGGCCAGGGAACGGATCAAGGCCTCCATTATTTTGGAAGACGAGGCGGTAGGATTTTCAGACCCCGATTTCTGGGGCGAATACAACATCATCGAACCGGAAAAATCGATAGAGTCGGCAATAAAGAAAATACAACGCCAACTTAAAAAGTCGAATACCAACGAGGGAAGTACAGCTCCTTAAAACCGATAGGGACATAGAATAGAAACGTCCTGATGATATTTCAGGACGTTTCTTTTTATTCCGTAATAATGGATTCGATCAATTGGCCACTTCACTAATGAATTTAAGCCGATACAACCTAAGGTCTTCTTCTTCATATTCCCCATCGAACTCTTGCATGGCCTCCTCAAGATCATCGGTCTCGGCCTCCAAGAAATAGTCATGGATCTCTTCCTGTTGATCTTCATCCAAAACCTCATCGATATAATAACCGATATTCAATTTTGTACCGCTATAGACTATTTGCTCCATTTCCTTGATGAGCTCAGAAATTTCAAGTCCTTTGGCCGAGGCAATATCCTCCAGATCCAGTTTGCGATCCACATTCTGGATAATATAGAGTTTAAGCCCTGAATTTGCGCCTGTACTTTTGACGACAAGGTCGTCTGGCCGAATAATGTCATTCCCTTCCACATATTCTGCAATGGCCTTAAGGAAGGGTTTTCCATACTTTTTGGCCTTACCCTCTCCTACCCCATAGATGTTCAACATCTCTTCCATGGTAATGGGGTATTTTAAAGCCATATCCTGTAAAGAGGGGTCCTGGAACACTACAAAAGGAGGCACACCTAGTGCGTCGGCCTGTTTTTTTCGAAGCGATTTCAGGAGCTTCAAGAGTTTCTCATCGGCAACACCACCTTTTGAGGCGCTTACAATGGCTTCATCCCTTTCTTTGCTGTACTCATGATCCTTGGTCATCATGAACGATGTGGGATGGGCAAGGAAGGCCTTTCCGCTTTCGGTAACATGAAGGACACCGTACGACTCTATTTCTTTCTTCAAAAGACCGGCGACCAACATTTGCCGTATCAAGGCCATCCAATGATTCTCACTTTTGTCCGAACCTATCCCAAAAACCGATTTTTCATTGGCCTTATGGGAAGATATCAAGGCATTCACCTGCCCGATAATGGTTTTTACGATTTCCTTGGATTTAAATTTGCCACTGGTTTCCTCAACGGTGCGCAATATTTTAACGACATCGTCTTTTGCTTCCTGTTTTTCCTTCGGATTACGTGCATTGTCATCCATATCGGCACCTTCCCCATTCACCTCATCAAATTCTTCCCCAAAGTAGTGAAGCATGAATTTTCTTCGGGACATGGAGGTTTCCGCATAGGCGACGACTTCTTGCAACAGGGCATTTCCGATCTCTTGTTCCGCAACAGGCTTCCCGGACATGAATTTTTCGAGTTTCTCGATATCCTTATAGGAATAGAAGGCCAAACAATGCCCTTCCCCGTCATCCCGACCGGCGCGACCGGTTTCCTGATAATAACTTTCGATGCTTTTTGGAATATCGTGGTGAATGACAAAACGAACATCGGGTTTGTCGATACCCATACCAAAAGCTATGGTCGCGACCACAACATCAACATCTTCCATAAGAAACATATCCTGATACTTTGATCGCGTCTTGGCATCAAAACCGGCATGATAAGGAACCGCACTGATCCCGTTTACCTGTAAAACCTGTGCCAATTCCTCTACCCGTTTTCTGCTCAAGCAATAGATAATGCCCGATTTACCTTGATTTTGCTTGACAAACCGAATAATATCCGCGTCGACATTCGCCGTTTTAGGTCGAATTTCATAGAATAGATTGGGCCTATTGAACGAAGCCTTAAAAACCTTGGCATCATTGATCCCTAAATTCTTGATAATGTCCTCCTGCACTTTTGGGGTAGCCGTTGCCGTCAAACCGATGATCGGTATATTTTCACCCAATCGACCCACAATGGTACGCAGGTTTCTATATTCCGGTCTAAAATCGTGCCCCCATTCCGAAATACAATGCGCCTCATCAACCGCCACGAAAGAAATTTCCTGTGTTTTCAAAAAATCGACATACTCTTCCTTTGTAAGCGATTCCGGAGCAACATAAAGCAGCTTGGTCACCCCTTTCGAGATATCGCTCTTTACTTTCTTAACTTCAGTTTTGTTCAATGAGGAATTAAGCACATGGGCAACGCCATGGTTATCCGAAATGCCGCGTATTGCATCGACCTGGTTTTTCATCAAAGCAATCAAAGGGGATACGATAATGGCCGTACCCTGCTTCATTAAGGCCGGTAATTGGTAGCAAAGTGACTTACCGCCGCCCGTCGGCATTATGACGAAAGTGTTATTGCCCTTAACAATGTTTGTGATTACTTCTTCCTGTAGTCCCTTGAATCGGGAAAATCCGAAATACTTTTTTAACGAGGCATGTATATCCATATCATTTAGCCCCATCTCCTTTTTTGCCATCTGTTCTTCATATTCAATGACCTAGGTCATCAACCAATATTCATTCAAGATAAGGTGTTTTATCCTACTATACAAATTGCACCTTAATATCCTTTAAAACTTAACTATTGTATAATAGTAAGTTTATGTAATTTTGTAAACTTAAATATAATACATTCTTTATTAGGATTACAATCCTTAACCTCAAATATACATTGAACAATTCAGATACCATACTTCAATTAGCCAGAAAAACCATTGAAACCGAAAGTAAGGCCATAGGTAATTTGGCAAACCTCCTAAATGAGGATTTTGCATTAACGGTAAATCGGATCTTAAATTCCAAAGGACGTGTCATTATCACGGGGATCGGTAAAAGCGCCATAATCGCCACCAAAATAGTGGCCACGTTGAATTCTACGGGGACACCGGCCGTATTCATGCACGCAGGTGACGCCATACATGGTGATTTGGGAACCATACAGGACGATGACGTCGTGATATGCATTTCCAAAAGCGGCAATACTCCAGAGATCAAAATGCTGGTTCCTTTGATCAAAAGAGGTAAAAATATCCTGATCGCGATGACCGGAAATACCGATTCGTTCCTGGCCCAACAAGCCCACCACGTATTGAACACCTTTGTAGAGAAAGAGGCCTGTCCCAACAATCTCGCACCTACGACCAGCACATCGGCGCAATTGGTCATGGGCGACGCATTGGCCATTTGTTTATTGGAATCAAAGGGATTCAGCAGCAAGGATTTTGCCAAATACCATCCAGGTGGCTCCTTGGGCAAACGCTTGTACCTTACCGTAGGCGACATTGTACAAACCAACATGAAACCCCAAGTTGACATAGATACCGATATTCGCAAGGTCATCGTCGAGATTTCCGAAAAAATGTTGGGTGTGGCCGCCGTCATACATGAAAAAAAACTTGTAGGAGTGGTCACGGATGGGGATATTCGTAGAATGTTGAATAAATATGAAAACATCAATGGATTAAAGGCCAAGGACATCATGACCCTTTCCCCCAAGACCATTGAAACCAAAAAACTGGCCATTACGGCCCTTGAACTGATGCAAGAAAATGAGATTTCCCAGTTATTGGCAGTTGAAAAAGGGGTTTATAAAGGTATCGTCCATTTACACAACTTAATTAACGAAGGCATATTATAATGGCAAAAACCGAAGCAAAAAGTCCGGACGAAATGTCTTTTCTTGATCATCTAGAGGAATTGCGATGGCATCTGATACGCGCTACCCTGGCGATTGTCATTATTGGGGCCGTAGCTTTTCTTATGAGAGGCTTTATTTTTGACACCGTCATTTTCGGGCCTTCAAAAATGGACTTCCCTACCTATCGCCTGTTTTGTGAGATAGCGACCTCCTTAGGTTTCGACTCGGCATTTTGTGCCGAAAAATTACCGTTTACCATACAGAGCCGTTTAATGTCGGGGCAATTTTCAGCCCATATCTGGACCTCTATTTGGGCAGGTTTCATCTTGGGATTCCCTTATGTTCTCTACGAATTATGGAAGTTCATCAGTCCGGGTCTGTACGAAAAGGAACGGAGAAACTCCCGTGGTTTCATCCTTATCGCTTCTTTTCTGTTTTTTATCGGGGTACTCTTCGGCTATTACGTCGTTGCGCCACTATCGATCAATTTCCTGGGCACCTATCAAGTCAGTGAATTGGTACTGAACGAGTTTGACATAGGATCCTATATCGCTACCGTACGTTCTTCGGTAATCGCATGTGGCATCCTATTTGAACTACCTATCCTGATATACTTTTTAACCAAAATAGGATTGGTCACTCCCGATTTGATGAAGAAATATCGAAAAATCGCTTTGGTCATCGTCCTTATTTTATCGGCTGTAATTACCCCTCCGGATGTCGCGAGTCAAATAATCGTAGCCGTTCCCGTTCTTATTTTATACCAAGTAAGCATCTATATTTCAAAAATGGTCTTGAAGTCCGAAGCCAAAAAAGAAGCCAGGATGGCCGCCAAGAATACTAAAAAAGGTTAAAAAACCATGAATAAAACGACATCTCCCAGTATTTAGATTTAGATTTGATGGATGTTATGTTTGATTTTATCCAAAGCCATATATGAAGCTCAGAGCAGATAATATTATGAAAGCCTATCGAGGGCGACAGGTTGTTAAAGGCATTTCACTGGAAGTCAACCAAGGGGAAATCGTTGGACTCCTTGGGCCCAATGGAGCTGGAAAAACGACTTCGTTCTACATGATCGTCGGGCTTATTAAACCCAATAGTGGAAACATCTATCTGGATGACATGGAAATAACCAACTTCCCGATGTACAAAAGGGCCCAAAACGGTATTGGCTATTTGGCACAGGAAGCTTCGGTCTTTCGCAAATTGAGCATTGAAAAGAATATCCTAAGCGTTCTGCAACTCACAAGCCTGAGCAAAAAAGAACAACGCATGAAAATGGAATCGCTCATAGAGGAATTCGGTCTTGGGCATATTCGAAAAAACAGGGGCGATCTACTTTCCGGAGGGGAACGACGAAGGACCGAGATTGCCAGGGCCCTTGCCACCGACCCTAAATTCATTCTGTTGGATGAGCCCTTTGCAGGGGTCGACCCCGTGGCCGTTGAGGATATCCAACGGATCGTGGCCCATTTAAAAGATAAGAATATCGGTATCTTGATTACCGACCATAATGTTCAGGAAACCTTGGCGATTACCGAGCGCTCCTATTTGATGTTCGAAGGGGGTATCCTAAAATCAGGTATTCCCGAAGATCTTGCAGCCGATGAAATGGTGCGTAAGGTATACCTGGGGCAAAACTTTGAACTGCGTAAAAAGAAGTTGGATTTTTAAGCAACCAACGGCAACCCTTTTTAATTTTGTCCGTTTTCCCGCGTGGATTCCGTTGCGCATATATTCCCATCCTTACACTTTATAGGTCCCAGTAAGGCATCAACCTATTGTTCGCACCCTAATTTCCTGTCCGTTCAATAGTTCTCCATTAGGCAATGACCCATATACCCATACGAAAGTAGCCCTTAATGGGCAGGTCAACCCGATAGCGCTACGACCAGATTACCGACATGATGAAAAGGAGCGATTACCTTAAAGAAGATCCGTATTCCTGATGGCCCTAATGGGCTGGGATCTGGAATGCCAGGAGTGGAATTAATGGGACATTTTTTGTGAAAAAGCAGTAATCACGTCATTAAAAGCCCAAAGGGGCCCAAAGAAGGGGATACGTCAGGACTGTAAACGCCCCACCAACGAACTAAGGACATAAAAAACGATTATCGCCGGAATGGCCAAATACTTCATGGTCATCAGCAACACCAAACTAACGATAAGGAAAATATAACGCTGCGAATTATCCTTGAAATTCCATGTCTTGAATTTCAAGGCGAACAATTCGATTTTCGCATTCAATAAATAGGTACTTAACAAGGTGATCCCGATCAAAAACCACTGGTTAAGGATAACACTGTTTAAAATATCATTACCCTGATATAATAATATCAACGGTAGGGATAAGATCAATAAGGCATTGGCCGGGGTCGGCAAACCTATAAAGGAGCTTGTCTGGTTTTCATCTATATTGAATTTGGCCAAACGGTATGCAGAGGCCATGGTAATCAAAAATCCCAAAAAGGGCAATGGAGCAACCTTCAATCCGACCCAAAAAGTATCGTGGGCAATTTCGGAAGAAAGATTCACATTCCACCCCCCACTCATCGACATGCCCAATAATTGAAACATAACGATACCAGGAACAAGTCCACTGGTAATTACATCGGCCAATGAGTCCAATTGCAATCCCAATTCACTTTTCACATTTAAAATACGGGCTGCCATTCCGTCAAAAAAGTCAAAGATAATCCCTAGAAAGACAAAAAATGCGGCAAGTTCCAACTGGTTCAAAACAGCGAAGACCGTGGCCACACTTCCACAAAAAACATTCATCAAAGTAAGGAAATTGGGTATATGGCGTTTCATATAAAAATGTTTACGTAAAAATAATACAAATATTACGAAGCAGGGGTTGCAGGGTACTTTTCAAGCAAAAAAATTAAGATGGCAAAAGGGAAATTCGTTATCCCGGCATAAAATAAAGCCTCCGATCCCACCCCTCAACACGACCAAAAAAGGATCCCTTTTAAGAACCATTAACAATAACCCCCCTTCTAAACAATTTATTCAGATATTTGCCACTGAAAATTTTCCAATAAAAAAGTATGCCGCTAAAAAGGTTGACCACATTCCTTTTATTTGCCCTTTCAATGGTAGGGCATTCCCAGATTCCGGATTTATCCCCATTATCCAAAATCAGTGTCATGACCTGTGGTCCTGGTGAAGAGCTCTATGCTACCTTTGGCCATAGCGCCTTTAGGGTAAAAGACCCGGCAATAGGTTTGGATATCATCTACAATTATGGGGTTTTTGACTTTTATTCGGATAATTTTTATGTGAATTTTGCCAAAGGCAAATTGGATTATAAACTCGCACGCCAGCGTTACTCCAATTTTATCAGGGAATACAAATACGACAATAGATGGGTAAATGAACAGGTCTTACAGTTATCCCAATCCGAAAAAAATGAATTGTTCCGATTTTTAGAGAACAATGCCCTTCCCGAAAACAGTACCTACCCATACGATTTCTTTTATAACAACTGTGCCACGAAAATTTGGGACGTACTCGATACGGTCTTTCCCGAAAAATTGGTGTTCGACGAAGATTATCTTGAAAAACAATATACGCACCGCGAACTTATCCGGCTTAATATGCCACTCAATTCATGGTCGGCATTTGGCATAGATCTAGCCCTTGGAGCGGTTATCGATGATATCGCCACCCCTAAAGAACATATGTTCTTGCCCATATACATCATGAAGGAGATAAATAAAGCGAAACTTGGGACAAAACCCTTGTTGCGTACCTTAAAAACCATATACAAGCCCCAACCCCAAGAACCCAAAAGCAATTTCCTGGGATCCCCATTATTTTGGGCCTTGGGTTTACTGCTCTTGGTTATCATCTTTACTTTTTCGGATCATAGGAACAACCGAAGAACAAAAGGAGTCGATCTTGCCCTGTTCCTTTTAACGGGCATCGCCGGTATGGTCATTTTTTTCCTTTGGTTTATAACGGATCATACGGCAACCGCCAACAATTTCAACATCCTTTGGGCCTTTCCATTTAATTTGATTACCGCTTTTTTCATTGGCCGAAAACAATCACTCCCTTGGTGGACAAACAAATACTTACTGATGGTATTGGCGCTATTAATGGCCGTTGTTCCCTTATGGGTCTTAGAGGTCCAGATTTTTTCCCCTGTGCTTATCCCAATTCTATTGGCTTTGGGCATTCGATATTCGTTTCTATACGTTCATAATCACAAACAAAAAACCCAATCCATAGCATGAACCTACTTTCTGTTGAAAATATAGCCAAATCCTACGGCGAGCTGGTACTCTTCGATGACATCTCCTTTGGGGTGAACAAAGACCAAAAAATTGCTTTGATCGCGAAGAATGGTGATGGCAAAACCTCGATATTGAACATTTTATCGGGGAAAGATGTACCGGACTCAGGCTTGGTAAACTACCGCAAAGGGACCCGTGTTTCCTTTTTGGAACAGGAACCTGACATGAATCCGGACCTGACGATCGAAGAAACCATTTTCGCTTCGGATAACGATATATTGAAAGTCATCCTTGCTTATGAAAAGGCCTTGGAAAACCCGGAAGACGAAGAAGCCTACCAAAAGGCCTTCGAAGCCATGGACCGCAACGATGCTTGGGACTTTGAAACCCAATACAAGCAAATACTCTTTAAACTTAAATTAGAGGACATACACGCCAAGGTTGGACTCCTCTCCGGAGGACAAAAAAAACGTTTGGCCTTGGCCAATGCACTTATAAACAAACCCGACCTCCTGATCCTAGATGAGCCCACCAACCATTTGGACCTGGAAATGATCGAATGGCTAGAACAGTATTTCTCCAAGGAAAACATAACCTTGTTCATGGTTACCCACGACCGTTATTTCCTAGAGCGTGTCTGCAACGAAATCATCGAACTTGATGGCGGAAAACTATACCCTTACAAGGGGAATTATTCGTACTATCTGGAAAAAAAGGAAGCCCGATTGGAACAGGAAGCCGTAGAACAGCATAAATCCAAGTTGCTCTTTAAAAAGGAGTTGAGCTGGATGCGTAGGCAACCTAAGGCCAGGACAACTAAATCGAAGTCAAGGATCGATGATTTCCAAGCCATTAAAGAAAAAGCGCATCAACGTCGCAATGAACATGAGGTACAACTGGAAATCAATATGGAAAGAATCGGCAGCAAGATCTTGGAGTTGCACAAAATCTCCAAATCCTTTCCGGGGAAGCCTATTCTAGACCAGTTCGATTATACGTTTACCAAAGGGGAACGTGTCGGGATTATCGGCAAGAACGGCACCGGGAAATCAACATTCCTGAATATCCTCTCGGGAACGGAAAAAGCAGACGGCGGAAAAGTGGTTATCGGCGATACCATTAAAATAGGATACTATACCCAGAAAGGCATTACCATAAAACAAGGCCAAAAGGTCATCGATGTCATCCGGGAGTTCGGGGATTACATCCCTTTGAAAAAAGGCAAACAAATTTCTGCCCAGCAGCTGTTGGAACGATTTCTGTTCGATCGCAAAAAACAATATGATTTTGTCGAGAAACTAAGTGGGGGCGAACGCAAGCGCCTGTATTTATGTACCGTTTTGATCCAGAACCCCAACTTTCTCATTTTGGACGAACCTACCAACGACCTGGACATCATGACCCTGAACGTATTGGAAAGTTTCCTGTTGGATTTTCCGGGCTGCCTTATGGTCGTATCCCACGATCGCTACTTTATGGATAAGATCGTGGATCACCTCTTTGTGTTCAGGGGCGATGCCGTTATCGAAGACTTTCCGGGCAATTACTCCGATTACAGGGCCTATGAAGACAGTCAGGTGGCCGAAAACAGATCTGAAAAAAACAAGGGCAGTGAAAACAATACCACCAAGAATTCGTGGAAAGAAGAAAGTAGTGGAACAAAATTGTCCTATTTGGAACAAAAAGAGTTTAAATCCTTGGAGCGGGAAATACATCGCTTAGAGGAGCAAAAAGAAAAAGTCCAACACCGTTTTACCGATAGTGGCCTAACGGGAGAGGAAATAGACGCCCTTTCCATTGAACTGAAAGAAATAACGGAAGCGATAGAAACGAAAACCGAACGTTGGTTTGAACTTTCTGCCATGATGGAATAAAAATCAGTAACACATCAATAAAAACATGTTGTACCGCTTTATTTCCTATATCGGTTTTATTTTCAGTTCGACCAACCAACACGGTGTGCATTCGCCTTTCATCTATAATTTCATCACTAAATGCCTGTACGGAAAATCCAAGTACAAAGGTCGGAAAACGATTAAAACCCTTTTAAAAAGCATCACCTATTTCAACGCAGTGCACATAAGTGTCCTCCCTGAAGACGGCACCCTGATCGAACTGATTCGGGAATCATTCCCCCAAACCAAATTCAATGCCCCATCAGACCTTATCTATATGGGCACCCCATGTGCAACCCAATTTACCCAAATCCTAAAAGGCAAATCGTATCATAACGATACCATACTCCTCATCGATAAGATTTATGGAAACAAGAAAAATACCCAAGAGTGGGAAGCTTTCAAACAACATGAAAAAGTAACCGTCTCCGTAGATATGTTCAGCTGTGGGGCGCTATTTTTCAGAAAAGAACAAGCAAAGGAACATTTTAAGATTCGAATATAAACCCGTAACTTTAATACATGGCATCACCACGATGCCGAGCGATGTGGAATACGAAAAAAATAATCCCCAAAGGGAAATCTAAGTCGAGAAATTATGGAATATCCAATTTATACGGTGTTAGGGGTACTCATTATCATTTATTTGTTTTTTTTGATTTTCAACAGGAACAAGTCCAAAAGAAGAAAATCCAAAAAATTCATGGAAAATTATCGCCGTGAAGACAAAAAAAAGAACTAAGAATAAACCTAACAACATTACTCATTTCATTCATGAAAATATACACTAAGACAGGTGACAAAGGAACTACGGCCCTTTTCGGAGGTACCCGAGTCTCAAAAAACCATATCAGAATAGACAGTTACGGCACCATTGACGAGCTGAATGCCTGGATCGGCCTTATCCGCGATCAGGAAATGGATGCCTATACCAAAAACCTCCTTACCCTTATACAGCATAAACTTTTTACTTTGGGTGCCATTTTGGCTACCGACCCTAAAAAAGCCATCCTAAAAAACGGAAGGGAACGATTGAACATCCCCAAGATCGATGCATCGGACATTGAATTATTGGAGAACGAAATGGATGTCATGAATGAATCCCTGCCACCCATGACCCATTTTATACTGCCTGGCGGACATACCACGGTGTCATACTGTCATATTGCACGTACAGTTTGTCGTAGGGCCGAAAGAATGGCCACGGAACTTTTCGAAAAGGAACCCTTTGAAGAAAACGTAATGTCCTATATAAATCGCCTCTCGGACTTCCTTTTTGTCTTGGCACGAAAATTGTCGAAGGACCTTAATGCGAAGGAAATCAAATGGATTCCAGAAAAAAAGGACCAATAAATTTCGATTTTCTTCGTTATCAAACAATTATCGCATAAATAATTGCAAAAACCCTTGGCTATTTCAAGATTAAAATTATTTTTGCAAAAATTTAAAACCATCTTTTAAAATGTATTGGACTTTAGAACTAGCGTCATATTTAAGTGATGCACCTTGGCCGGCTACCAAAGACGAACTAATCGATTATTCCATTAGAACAGGTGCCCCTTTGGAGGTTGTAGAAAATTTACAATCAATGGAAGAAGAGGGTGGTGAAATTTACGAGTCCATCGAAGAAATTTGGCCAGATTACCCTACTGAAGAAGATTACCTCTGGAACGAGGATGAATATTAGATAAGTTAAAATGTATTAAAAGGTCTCTTCGGAGACTTTTTTTTATGATTATATTATCATCACTGCCCGGATAAAAAGGAAGAAAATAGCATCCAAAATGTTAACTTCGCAGTGAAATAGGATCCACAGGGAATTTTCTCGGTAAATTTGGCAGTAAATCAGGTCTTCACCCATAAGAACAAAAACTGGAACACCTTTTGCGATATCCCTGCGATAACCCATTGAAGGGTTTTTAAATATAAAGGAGATAAGAATATAGAAAGAAGACGCTTCCCGTCACTTTCAATACGATAATAAATAGAATTATGAGTTTATTAAATTCAGTACTGAAGGCATTTGTCGGTGACAAATCAAAGAAAGACGTAAAAGAACTACAACCCATTCTCAAACAAATAAAGTCATTTGAATCTGCCTTGGAAGGTTTAAGCCTTGATGAACTAAGGGCCAAAACGGCGGAGTTCAAGGCAAGGATCAAGGCCGACCGCCAAGAGTTGGACGATAAGATAGCTGAACTGACCGAGCAAGTACACGCCTCATCCGATATCGACAAGAATGAGGATATATATGCGGAGATCGACAAACTACAGGAAGAAGCCTATAAGATATCGGAAAACACCTTGAACGACATCCTACCGGAAGCCTTTGCCGTTGTAAAGGAAACCGCTAAGCGATTTGTCGCCAACGAAACCATGGAAGTTACCGCCTCGGAATTCGACAGGAAAATATCGGGAAGTAAGGATTATGTTTCTTTGGATGGGGATAAGGCCATCTGGAAAAACTCCTGGGACGCTGCAGGGAAAGCTGTTACTTGGGACATGGTACATTACGATGTACAGTTGATCGGTGGTATTGCCTTACATCAAGGTAAAATAGCCGAAATGCAAACGGGTGAAGGTAAAACTTTGGTCGCCACACTTCCTATGTACCTAAATGCACTTTCTGGCCATGGCGCCCATTTGGTAACGGTCAACGATTATCTAGCCAAAAGGGATAGTGCTTGGATGGCACCGATTTTCGAATTCCATGGTCTTTCGGTAGACTGTATCGATCATCACAAACCCAATTCGGAAGGTCGTAGGGCTGCCTACAATGCCGATATCACCTATGGCACCAATAACGAATTCGGATTTGATTACCTGAGGGACAACATGGCGCATACCCCTGCTGATTTGGTCCAAAGACCGCATCATTATGCCATTGTCGATGAGGTCGATTCCGTTTTGGTCGATGATGCCCGTACCCCTTTGATCATTTCAGGACCGGTACCCGAAGGCGATCGGCACGAATTCAACGAGCTTAAACCCAAGGTCAATGATATCGTGCAAAAACAAAGACAACATTTGACCGGAGTATTGGCCGAAGCCAAAAAAGCCATAGCTGCCGGTGACACGAAAGAAGGCGGATTTTTATTACTACGCGTATTTAGGGGGTTACCCAAAAACAAGGCATTGATCAAATATCTAAGTGAAGAAGGGATCAAGCAACTATTGCAGAAAACCGAGAACTTCTACATGCAGGATAACAATAGGGAAATGCCGAAGGTAGATGAAGACCTGTTGTTCGTGATCGATGAGAAAAACAATCAGATAGAATTGACCGAGAAAGGGGTCGATTACATCTCCGGGGAACAAAACAGGGATTTCTTTGTCATGCCCGACATTGGTGGGGAAATCGCTAAGATAGAAAGTCAAAATCTCGATATTGAAAAAGAGGCCGAGCTTAAAGAGGAACTTTTCAAGGATTTTACCATAAAAAGCGAGCGCATACATACCTTGAGCCAATTGTTAAAGGCTTATACCCTTTTTGAAAAGGATGTGGAGTATGTGGTCATCGACAATAAAGTAATGATCGTTGATGAGCAAACCGGCCGTATTATGGATGGCCGTCGTTATTCCGACGGATTGCACCAAGCCATTGAAGCCAAGGAAAACGTAAAGATCGAAGCACTGACACAGACGTTCGCCACGGTTACCCTTCAGAACTATTTTAGGATGTACAAAAAACTGTCGGGTATGACGGGTACAGCCATTACAGAAGCCGGGGAATTTTGGGAAATTTACAAATTGGACGTTATGGAGATTCCTACCAACCGTCCCATTGCCCGGGAAGACCGGCATGATTTGATCTATAAAACAAAGCGCGAAAAATACAACGCCATAATCGAAGAGGTTACCAAATTATCCCAAGCCGGTAGGCCGGTTTTGATCGGTACCACCTCTGTGGAAATTTCAGAATTACTTTCCCGAATGTTGAACATTCGAAAAGTACCCCATAATGTATTGAACGCGAAATTGCATAAAAAAGAAGCCGATGTGGTCGCGGAAGCCGGTAAACCGGGTGTGGTCACCATAGCAACCAACATGGCAGGTCGTGGTACGGATATCAAATTGAGCGATGAAGTCAAAAAAGCTGGCGGATTGGCGATAATCGGTACGGAACGCCACGATTCCCGACGTGTCGACAGACAGTTAAGGGGTCGTTCAGGGCGTCAAGGAGATCCAGGAAGCTCGCAATTTTATGTATCGTTGGAAGATAACCTAATGCGTCTATTCGGTTCTGACCGAGTCGCCAAGATGATGGACAAGATGGGCTTGGAAGATGGGGAGGTCATTCAGCATTCCATGATGACAAAGTCCATCGAACGCGCACAGAAAAAAGTTGAGGAAAACAACTTTGGTGTCCGTAAACGTCTCTTGGAATATGATGACGTGATGAACGCCCAACGTGAAGTCGTGTACAAAAGGAGGCGACATGCCCTACAAGGGGAACGTCTTAAGGTGGATATTGCCAACATGATCTATGATACATGTGAATCAATTGCCGAAACCAATAAAGGTGCGATGGACTATAAGAACTTCGAATTCGAATTGATTAAGTTCTTCTCGATCACCTCACCGATAAACGAAGCCGAATTCGGTAAAATGAGCGTTCCTGAGATCACCAATGCCATTTATACCTCAGGCTATGAATTCTATAAAGAAAAAATGGAAAGGAATGCCGCCACGGCTTTCCCGGTCATTAAAAAAGTTTATGAGGACAATTCAAACTCATTCGAACGTATCGTAGTTCCATTTACCGACGGCATAAAAAGCCTGAACGTGGTTACCAACCTTAAGGATGCCTATGAATCCGATGGAAAACAGTTGGTCACCGATTTTGAAAAGAACATTACCTTGGCGATCATTGATGATGCTTGGAAAACCCATTTGCGAAAAATGGATGAATTGAAGCAATCGGTGCAATTGGCCGTTCATGAACAAAAGGACCCTTTATTGATCTACAAATTCGAGGCCTTTGAACTTTTCAAAAGTATGATCGATAAGGTGAACAAAGAAGTGGTATCGTTCTTGTTCAAAGGGGAACTACCCACAGAGAATCCCAACCAAATACAAAATGCCGGTAACATAAGAAGACCCAAAGAAAACATACAGACCAGCAAAGAGGAGATTCCGAATAGCGATGAATTGGCGGCCCAAAATAGGGCTGTTGGCCAATCCCAAGGACAAAGACCACAGATAACGGAAACCATAGTGCGAGAACGTCCGAAAATAGGTCGTAACGAGCGTGTGACAATCAAAAATGTGATGTCCGGGGAAAGCAAAACCGTCAAGTACAAACAGGCCGAACCCTTGATTGATAAGGGAGAATGGGTATTGACGGAAGATTGAACCGAAATTCGATAGATAAAAAAAAGCGACCTTTCCCGGTCGCTTTTTTTTTATGTCCGTTTATCTCCTTTTCCAAGGAACATCAAACACCAAAAAAAGGCTCCCCATCACCATCCATGAATATAATCGGGAACCAAATCCATATTTGCCCCAAACCAAGCTATGGAAGTTTCAAAAAAGACCTACCTTTAGATTTACGGTTCAACAAAACACCATAACACGGCTTCGTAAAATGGAATAGATCAATAGCTATGCATAAAATATAACCGAACGGACTTTATTTTTGTGTTTGAAGTTGATTTAATACCAAAACATATTTAGATTTACCACGAATAACCCTAATAATAGGAAATCGCCTTTCATTACCAAATTGGGATTCGCTATTAAAGTGCCAAATATTTCGACAATGGAAACGCCCGTAAAAGATGAATATCGCTTAGAGGACAAGGTCAAATTAACATTGAGGGTAAATTATTTTTCCTCGGTACTTGCCATTATATTTGGGTTTCTATGCATATACGCACTCGATATCCATGAAATTCTTCCCTATGCTTTTTTTGCGTACGGGGTTATCAACCTTTTAAATACTTTCGCCTTTAAATCGCATTCGAATCTAACGGTAACCTATAACATTACCTCAGTTCTCGGATTATTATGTAGCACCATCATTACTTTATTTAGCGGCGGCATAAACAGTCCGTTTATCTTTGTTCTTGCACTGATCGTATTTACGGGCTATGTAACCACAAAACTGTACGGGAAGGTTTACCTTTACATAAACCTGACCATTGTATGTCTTTTATACCTCGAAAGCCTTCCTGCTTACCGTGTGGCCTTCAACGCCGTACCGGAAGCATCCCGTGATCTTTTTAGCTTATTCAGTATCCTATTTTCGGTATACCTTTTAGGAGGGGTATTGGGTAAAAACCTCTTAAAGGCCCACCACAACCTTTACAAATCGCGAAACGAAATTGAAAAGCGGATCAAAGAAAAGGAAACCTTATTACGGGAAGTCCATCATCGGGTAAAAAACAATCTACAAACCGTATCAAGTCTTTTAAGCCTACAATCGAGGAACATCAAAGACGAGAAAATGAAAACCATCATCAAAAGCAGTCAGAATAGGGTTGTTTCAATGGCCATGGTCCATGAAATGCTATATATGCGGGATGAAGATCTTTCTAAAATCGAGTATAAATCCTACGTCAAGGAATTAAGCGAATTTCTGGTCCGATCCATAAAAGGTTCCGACAACAAAGTAAAACTCGATATCGATATTCCGGACATCAAATTAGGGATAGATACGGCAATACCATTGGGACTTTTGATCAATGAAGCGATTACCAATGCATTGAAATATGGCTTCCCCAATCAAAAGGAGGGGGAAATAAGTATTTCCATACAACAAGATGGGGATAATGCTTATGAGCTGCGTATCGGGGACAATGGCATTGGTTTCCCGGATACCATTGATTATAAAACAACGAATTCACTTGGTTTGAAGTTGATCCACAACCTAGCACGTCAACTTAAGGGTAGCATCCACAAGGACCCAACGAAAAAAGGCACCAACTATATTATAAAATTCCATGAAGTTGGCAAACATTTCAATGCCGTCGCTTAAACTAAATTTGGAATCCCCATCCTATAATTCCTTAGTCATTTAGACCTTTTTTTCGGTGCCAAGACACCCATGGCTTTGGCCCACCACTACCCTTCCGATAAGCATGACACCGTCATCCCCGTGTTCAAATGCATGTCATTTTGGACAAGACCATTACGGTTTATCTTTGAAAGCCTTATTTTTAGAAGGTAAAATCAAGGTGATTACCAAAAACCTCGGGAACAAAATTGACCAAACCACAGAAAAATATCCTATGAAAAAAACCCTTATAGCCTTAATCGCACTTCTCTTATCGAATTCAAACAGTTGGGGCCAAAGTGCCTCTGGAGACGGACCCTACAACCAATTGATCATTAGAGGGGTCATGTTGATCAATGGTAATGGCGCTCCCCCACAAGGTCCTGTTGATATTGTGGTTGAAGGGAATGTCATCAAGAAAATACAGGTGGTTGGTTATCCCGGGGTGCCCATAAAGGATGAAAACCGACCAAAATTAAAAGCCGGAGGAAAAGAACTCGATTGTACCGATATGTTTTTAATGCCCGGATTTATAGACATGCATGGCCACATTGGCGGAAAGGCCCAAGGTGCGGAACCCAACTATGTTTTCAGGTTGTGGATGGCACATGGGGTGACCACCGTTCGCGAACCTAGCGGCCGTGGGGTGGACTTTACACTCGACCTAAAACAAAAAAGTGCCCATAATGAGATCGTTGCACCCCGAATTTTGGCCTATACAAGATTTGGCCAAGGTAATGATGGCCCCATAACCAGCCCGGAAATGGCTAGGGAATGGGTAAGGAACAATGCGAAAAAGGGTGCCGATGGAGTGAAATTTTTCGGGGCCGAGCCCGAAATCATGGATGCAGCCTTACAGGAAAATAAAAAATTGGGGTTGCGTTCCGCCTGTCACCATGCACAGATGAATGTTGCCCGCTGGAATGTACTGCATTCGGCCCGGGCCGGATTGACCAGCATGGAACATTGGTATGGGTTGCCGGAAGCCCTTTTCGAAGATCGGACGGTACAAGCGTATCCGCTCGATTATAACTATAACAACGAACAGGACAGGTTTGAAGAAGCCGGTCGACTTTGGAAACAGGCCGCCGAGCCATATTCGGAACATTGGAATGCGGTTATGGATGAGCTTTTGGCCCTGGATTTCACCATTGACCCCACCTTCAATATTTACGAAGCCAGTCGTGACCTACAACGGGCGAGAAGGGCAGAATGGCACGAGGAGTATACCCTACCATCGCTTTGGGAGTTTTACCAACCCAGCAAGGTCTCCCATGGTTCGTATTGGCATGACTGGGGTACCGAACAAGAAGTCGCTTGGAAAGAAAACTATAGACTCTGGATGACTTTTGTAAACGAATATAAAAATCGCGGGGGCCGTGTTACTGCGGGTTCCGATTCAGGATTCATTTTTCAACTTTATGGATTTGCCTATATCCGTGAACTGGAGTTATTACGGGAAGCCGGATTCCATCCACTTGAGATCATTAAATCGGCTACCCTCAATGGGGCTGAAGCTTTAGGTATGGACGATAAAATAGGCAGTGTCTCTGTCGGTAAATTAGCCGATTTCGTGGTTGTTGGGGAAAACCCTCTAAAAAATCTAAAAGTACTCTACGGTACAGGAGCTATCCGTTTAACCGAAGCTAATGAAGTAGTTCGGGTCGGAGGGGTAAAATACACCATTAAAGACGGTATTATCTATGATGCCCCCGCACTTTTAAAGGAAGTGAAAGACATGGTAGCTGCCGAAAAGCAAAAAACGGGATACCAAATCAAACAACCCGGAATAAATGAATGAATGAATGGCAAATGGGAGACCCATGGCAATCGATGGCCGATTCCCATTGTCCTCCCACAGACCAGTATCATTCGGAATCTTTCAAATTATTTTTTGACCCGTACTTTCAAAGGTTGTAAAAAACCGTTTGTTTTGGGGAATATTAGGCTATTCAAAACCAACAAAGCAACCGGAAGCAAAAGAAAGAAAAGTATCATATGGCGTATATTTTAGATTAAAAAAAAGGGGGACTTTTCATTATTCTTAAAAAACACTACGGATCAAGACAATTTTGGTTTATCCTTTTTAGTGGTAAAAGCCAAAGCTTTCTTTACTCTAGAGTTTTTGAACTTGTATAAACGTGCAACACTTTTTCCTGAAATGATTTTAGTTTCCTGAGCAGGAGTAAAAGTGACAACCCCACTATCCAAAACAAAATCCATTTTAATTGGCTCCACGGTATCATTGGTATCTGCATTTTGGGCAAAGGCGGCGGTACTTAAAAAAAGAGCGAAAATAAAGGTGAAAATTGCTTTCATAATATCGACTTGGGTTACATAAATTTAACTCCAAACGATACTGGGGGAGGTCCTTAAAACGGTGAAGAGCCCTTATTTTTCGGCTATCGGGAAAAGATTGGACAAAGCGTACTGTTTGTCCGATAAACGTTTTCAACACCAAATACCACTTAACGGGCAAATGGTCTTTTTATCGGTATTCTTAGATGCCAATTTTAAAAGGAAGTGGAATGAAAGAGGTGGAAAGAACCCCTTCCTAATTTGGAAGATGTTACCGTAATTGGCTAAAACAAAAAAGCCTTACCCTCTTTTGTTAGGTGGTTCCCAATTTCAAACACAGGGAAAAAGAGAGCCTTATTTTGAACATGACCACTCAAAACCATATCGATTTTGACCAAACGGTTATCAGAAAATATGTTGATTTTCCTACATTTCATACAAAAAGGACGACACTTTATACAATTACACCCCTGAAATCAAGGATCAGTTACTAATTTAACATAAAAATTACGCCCTCCCCCCTATATAAGAATTGTCTAGAATTTAAAAACAACAACCCATGGATTCACTTATATACTATATCGCGCCTATATCGATCATTTTTGCCACAAGTGTCATTATTTTCATTCTATCAGGGCTCATTAAAAATCGACCCCACCAGTAAATACCCTATTGTCTTTTTTTAAATTAAGGGCTGGTCTGGGCCTTAATCTTGTCGAACCCATAAAGTATTTCAGCTGACTCCTGCCTGTGAAGCCGCCATTTTTCCACCTATTTTGTAGTTACTTGGTGTGTACTGCTTTTTTCGAATTGTTTGTTCTAAAGAAGTTGTCGAAATACAGGATTTGATATTGCAATGCATTATCCCAATAGGCTAAAGTATGTCCTCCAGGTCGTTCTATATAATCATGCGGTATATTAAAATAAAGTAGCTTTTCATGTAGATGACGGTTGACATCGATAAAAAAATCATCTATACCACAATCGATAATTAGTGCCAATCGATCATCTTCAAGCAGGTACAATTGATTTATTACCGTGTGTTTTTCCCAATTTTCAGGATGTGTGGCCTTATCACCCAGTCTTTTTGCCAAATCCCAATTTTGTGGGAAGGGTCGAATATCAACCCCGCCACTCATACTTCCTGAAGCCCCAAAAATATCTTGATGCCGTATGGCCAAATACAATGCGCCATGTCCACCCATGCTCAAACCCGTAACTGCACGACCTTCCCTACTTTTAATGGAGTTATACCTATTATCGATAAAGTCTATCAACTCCTTTGTCACATAGGTCTCATATCTCATGGTGGAATCGACCGGACTATCGAAATACCAGCTCGAAAAGTCACCATCAACCCCCACAATGATTAAATTATACCGGTCGGAAAAGTGTTTGAGCTGAGGAAAATCCTTTACCCATGACGCATAATTCCCGCTATATCCATGCAATAAATACAGAACTGGATAGGATTCCCCGGTTTTTTTATAATTGTCAGGAGTAATCACACAGGTTTTGGTGTTTTTCTTCATGGATTTACTGTAAACCACTAAGGTATCCACGTTTGCTGCAAATAGCGATAAAGGTAAAATCAAAAGGCAAATTGATAGTAATGTATATTTCATTTTCTTGTACAGTCTAAATCAGGTACTTATTTTTTGAGTTACGATATGGTCGCCACCAATGACCACACGACCATGGCTCCCTCTTGGGAAATGCCTACCGGCTTCCGGCGCGTGGACCGTCAGCCCTAAAGTTATGGTAATTTACCGAAAGGATGCAACGGTAGTCGCCATGTTGTCACTTGGAAAAAAAGGGTTGAAATGTGAATCGGATGCCCCTTTTAAGTATAACCGCACCCTCCTTACGTCAAAGGACCCGTCCAAGTTTTTCATTAAAGCATTGGTTGGGAGACATTTTAAACATTTTCCCTCCATATCTTTCGTTCCAAAAATCTTTAATTGACTATTTGGCTTTTATGATGTATTGATATGGTAAGAGATCAACGTTTACCTCAAATTGGGAATAGCCGGCCTCTTTTAGCTCTGCTATTACTTGATCTATTGAAATTTTATGGCCGGTTGGCGGACCTACGGGAACCTCTGTTTTAAAGAAATCAATAATCACCAATTCGCCTTTCCCCTTAGTTCCTTTCTTCACTTTTGAAAAATACGTGCTTCTGTCTTCTATATGGTGATAGGTATTGACAATTAATGCAATATCCACTTCATGATCATGTAAATTTGGATCGTCATAAGGAATTTTACGCAGTTCAATATTTTTGATCCCCTGTACCTCGATACGTTTTTTTAACGCATTTTGGAATTCATCACTCACGTCCGCAGCAATTACCTTCGCTCCTCTATCGGCCAATTTCACGGAAAAATAACCCGAGCCCGCCCCGATATCCATGATTTTTTTATTTAATACATTTCCTAAATAGTCCAGAACCTTTTCAGGTTTCTGGTAGGCATCCCGTTCTGGCGATTCAAAACGTTCGATCAAATCATCGGTATGGGATCGGTGCATATATTCGTTGGCAGTTTCCGTACTGTCCTTCGACGCGTTTTTTTGATCGGGTTTGTGCTGCGAAAATGCCAAAACACAGGTTAACAAGGTTCCTAAAAAGGTTAAATATAATTTTGCCATGTATTTCATTTTTAATTTACCATTCCACTTATCCGTCCACAAAGAAGTAAGAAAATTCAAATTAAAAAACCAATAGTGTTTCAAATGGTTGATTGATACCTACCGCTACTATCATCCAAAGGGACAAAAGAACATACACCATTTGAAAAACCGGAACCATTGGATTTTTTTATCCGTTGATTTGATTTCCCCGTTTGATATCGTCATTTAAATATACCCAAAACAGTTGTGATAGAAGAAAAGATATCCCAAAATCCTTATATGGATGTAATGGTTTTAATGCCCCACACCTCCCATGAAACCACCTTTTTTTTTAAACCAAGGGTAATATTATGAAATGTCTACACTGTGAGGTCTCTCAATGTAATCGTTCCTGGATGTTTATCGGATTTGACCGGTACTTACCAAAAATTTACCCATTCGTCGTTTGATTAGGAAGATCGATGGTTGGCAAAAAAAAGTATGGGGTAGTTCTTGGCTAAACGATACGTCGTGAAAAATTGAAGTGCCGTGGTGTTTCCGGAAATTGTTTTACTGTTACGTTTGCCTCGCACCGGTAATCAATTGCTATTATAACATTATCATAGGTTTACCCCCATAAAGGTTTATCTTTCTTTGCCTTGAATTCCAGGGCCCTTTTCACCTTCGTGTCCCTAAAAACATAAATACTTACCGCATTACTTGGCCATGGACTCAATAATCCGGTATGGTTCTTCGCCAACTTAAGATCCGGGCGTACGGGCAACACCGTTAACGTTAGTAACGAACCCTTCCCAATAGTTTCCATCTGTTTATCAGGACCAATACAATGGGCAAAGGATATAAAGCCCGTAAATAAAAAAAAGGTAACTAAGAAAAAGGTTCGCATAGTTCATGGTTAGTTTGGTTACCTTAAAACCCCACGACCTAATTTTCCAACCCAATTATTCGATAAAAGGTATCATTTCACGGATGAAGTGTAATTTTATCGATAAACTACAGTATTTCAACCGCTTAACCCAACTATTGAAAATGCATTTCATCGATGTTTTCTTACTTTTTATCGATACACAAATAGCATCCATTACGAATTTATGGTCATTAAATCCCGCTTTTTATCATTTTATCAGATAAAGAGGCTATTATTTTTCGAAATCCGATTTATCGTCACCTTTCAACGAACTTCCTTACGCAACACCTGTAATGGAGGACTACTAATGACCCCCCTACTGTTGAATAACCCAATGCTTAAAACCAATAAGGTAATACCGGGAACAAGAACAAGGAAAGGTTCCATAGTAGGAATAAAAGGGGTTTCAAAAACAAATACCGCCATGAGTCCACTCCCCAATAAGGAAAGTACTATGCCGATTCCACTACCCAATAGGCCTAAATACAAATACTCCAAAGCGGTAATCCTAAGTATTTGAATACTTCGGGCCCCTAACGTACGTAATAATACATTATCCCTAATTCTTTGATACTTACTGTTGCGCACAGCCCCTATCAAAACAATGACCCCTGTGAGGATGCTAAAAAACGCCATAAAGTTTATGGCCCAAGAAATCTTGTCCAATATACCTTCAATGACCCCAATGACCTGACGTAGATCGATAATGGAAACATTCGGGAACCTACTTACCATTTCCTTTTGCAACCTAGCCGAACCTTCGGTATCGGGCACATTGGTGGTCAGCACATGAAATTGGGGTGCATTTTCCAACACCCCTTTAGGAAAAACAATGGAAAAGTTCAATTGCATTTGTCCCCAGTCGACAGCACGGATATTCCCTACTACCGTTTCCATCAACACCCCCTGTACATTGAATTCCAAGGTATCACCGACACCTACTTTGGCATCCCTGGCGACATTGTCCGATATGGATATGGGTATGGGCCCCTCGCTGTGCATCTTCGGCATCCACTCGCCCTCAAGCAATTGTTCGGAGGCCATAAGGGAATCACGATAGGTTACCCGAAACTCGTGGTTCAAAATCCATTGGTGTACCTGGGACGTACTATCCAATCGAATATCGTTCACGGGCCTACCGTTGATACTTTGGACCCTCATGGTAACGATCGGGATATTATCTATGAGCCGCAGATCTCTCGAGGTTATACTGTTTGCAACCTCATCTTTCTGTTCGGTCTGTACATCGAACAATATGATATTCGGATTCCCCGATCTATTTTCCAATGTGGTCTTCGACAATAAAATTTCCTTGGTAAAATATAAGGTGCTTACCAAAAAAGACCCCACCCCTATCGCCAAAATCAAGACCATGGTCTGGTTGTTGGGCCTAAATAAATTCAACAAGCTTTGGCGGGCCGTAAAACCCCATGATAAGGGAAAGTATTTTTTTATCAATCCCATCGACAACTTTGCAAAACCGGCCAAGATCCCAAAGGTCAAAACAATACCCAGTACGAACGCCAAGGCATAGGTCCAACGCTGTAAAAGTCCATATGCAAGGAACAACACGGAAATAAGGATGACCATACCCACTATCGCCATGGCTTTTACGGATTTGGAATTGTCTACCTCCCCGATCCGTAAAACGACCAATGGGGAAACATACCAGGTAACCAATAAAGGGGAAAGGGCAAATAAAACCGACATAAAGATCCCCAAGAACAACCCCGTAAGTATGGGTTTTAACGCTAGGGAGATCTCTATTTCAAAAGGCAGGAAATCTTGGAGGAACATGGGAAAAACAAATTGCAACCCTATCCCCAATGCCGTACCTAGAAGTCCGCCCACAAAACCCATTCCCGCAATCTGTATCAGATAGATCAAAAAGGTCTGCTTTCCCGTCGCCCCTAAACATTTAAGTATGGCCAAAGCCCGCAATTTTTCCTTGATATAAATGTGCACCGAACTGGCAATACCCAAACAACCCAACAGCAGTGCGATAAATGCCACCATATTCAGGAATTTGCCCATATTTTCATAGCGTCTACCCAATCGTCGACTTGTATCGATATGGGTATCCAAATCCGCATTCTGGGCATCTAGCAAGGGGTCTACCACCTTATTCAATTCTTCTAAATCAGTCTTCCCATCAGCAAGGAAATAATAATCGTACTCGATCCTGCTCCCTTTTTGCAGTAAGCCCGTTTCCTCAACAAAGCGAAACGGAATGATAATGGGCGGTGCAACCGTGCTTGAAATTGCGGAACTCCCAGGTGCCGATAGTAAGGCCCCGGCTATTGGGAAGGTCAAATTCCCTACCTTGACACTGTCCCCAGGGTGAAGATCGAACTGAAGCATTAGGGTAGCATCGACCAGTGCCGCACCCTCCTCTTGGTAATCGTTCGCAACCTTGACCGGTTCTGTTTCCAAGGTACCATATAACGGGTAATCCCCTTCAATACCCCTAATCTGGACCAATTTGGTCGCTTTACCTTTCGAAAAGGTGGCCATTGAAGCAAATTTGACTTCCCTGCCCGCTTCACCCCCCAAAGAATCGATGATCGCCTGCACTTTGCCATTGGGCAAATCATTGCTATCGATAAGATAGTCGGCCCCCATGAGTTCTTTGGATTGGGTGGTAATATTTCGTTGGAGATTATCACTGAAAGATTGTATCGATACCACGGCGGCGATACCCAGGACAATCGATGCCATAAAAAGCACCAATCTTCTACTACTGGCCTTGCCATCCCGCCATGCCATCTTGAGAAGCCATCCTATCCGGGTCGTTTTCCTATAATCCCTTTGATCCTTCAAGATTGTACGGTCTTTTCGTTCGCAATAATCTTCCCGCCTTTCAATCTTAAAATACGGTTATTTCGTTTGGCCAAATCAAGGTCATGGGTGACTATGACCAAGGTGGTCCCCGCATCCTTATTCAATTCAAAGAGCAATTGTATAACTTTTTCCCCGGTCTCATCATCAAGGTTCCCCGTAGGTTCATCCGCGAAAAGAATCGAGGGGTTATTGCTAAAGGCCCGCGCTAGGGCTACCCGTTGTTGTTCCCCTCCGGACAATTGGGAAGGATAATGATGATAACGTTTGGCCAATCCGACCTTATCCAACAGTTCCTTGGCCACCCTACCGGCATTTTTAGAACCCTGTAATTCCAAGGGTACACTAACATTCTCCAATGCGGTTAAAGTGGGAAGTAATTGAAAATCCTGAAAAATGAATCCGACATTCCTGTTTCGAAGTACCGCCCGTTCGTCTTCATCCAATGCACCCAATTCAACACCACAGAGTTCAATACTACCATTTTCAGGTTGATCCAATCCTGCACATAGCCCCAACAAAGTGGTCTTACCACTACCGGAAGGACCTACTATGGCAAAGGTTTCCCCTTTCTCGATTTCAAAGGAAATACCATCCAAAACGGTGATGGTATTCGCTCCATTATTATAAGTTTTCTTTAGGTTACGAACGTTTAATATCTTTGTCATAGTACGCTAATAGGAATCCCTTGCTTTGAAAGGGACAAAATAAGAAAATGGATTTGAATAATACCCATTGCATCATGAAGACCCTCATAAAGTTTAGTTATTTTTTCATTCTGTTCCTATCCTTTTCCTGTGGCGAAAACAAGTCCAGACAAGGAACCGAAAGTCCGGATGCGACAAACACACAAACCAACACCCTTAAAAGTACTGAAAGTAAGGTCATTGTATTCTTCGGCAATAGTCTAACGGCGGGCATGGGATTAGATCCTAATGAGGCCTTCCCCGCATTGATACAGGACAAACTGGACACCCTGCAAATGGCCTATAAAGTCATCAACGCCGGCCTTAGCGGAGAGACTACCGCCAGCGGCAGGAATAGATTGGATTGGGTCCTAAACCAGAAAGTGGACATTTTCGTATTGGAACTTGGCGCCAATGATGGCTTAAGGGGCATTCCTTTATCCGAAACTCGAAATAACCTACAATTTATCATTGATTACGTACGCTCCAAAAATCCCAATGCGGAAATAGTATTGGCAGGGATGCAGATCCCCCCGAATATGGGAGAAGCCTATACCACGGAATTCAAGAATATTTTTCCTGAATTGGCAGAGAAAAACGATACCGGCCTCATTCCCTTTTTACTAAAGGATGTTGCCGGGATTCCTGCCTTGAACCAAGAAGATGGCATACACCCTACAAAGGAAGGGCACCAGATCATAGCGAATACGATATGGGAGACCTTGCGGCCACTGATGATCATCGATGAAAACAGTCGCCATTAAGGTGCACATAGCCAACCCCCTTTTTCAGGGCAATGGCAACCATAACCATTCAGTACTGAAACTGTCCGAAGAACATCCAAGCACCAAAAGCATGGGTTTATATGAAAATTGTGTATTAATTGGGATTATCGCTTTAAGCAATCCTCTTGAAAAGTTGTGGAATCGGATTTAAAAAAACCCAAAGTAGCGGATGGTAATGGCAAATTATTTTACCACATTATCCAAAATCTTCCCTTTACTTACCTCGCCAATAACAACGACATCCTTGGTGGCTTCATACTCATCGATGGCCATAAGCATTTGTTCCTTGGTATCGCGTCGGATTTTCACTCCTGTCTTGGAACCTCTATTCCTGATTTCTATATAAAATCCGTCCCTTAATTCAGTCGGTTTCGTTGCCGGTCTTCCCATAATATTAATTCTATTCTAAGTTAATGTAAGTGTTCTCTTTTTCCATTCCAATGCTACCGTAGTATAGAAGTCGTAAAACAAAAGCCGAACCTACAGCAAAAAATAGCTAAAGCATCGCAATTACCAAAATAGTTATTAATTATTCATCAACAATAGCCGCATTTATCATAATTTTAAGATAGTTATAACATAATCGGTTCCGAAAATCCTATTAAAGGGCCCTAATTTTAGAAGAATACCCAATTATTTAGAAATTTACAGCAATGGAAAAACTTCGTATTCTTGAAGCAAAAAGCGCAGAACCATGATCATTAAAGAGAAAATCATTTATGAGGACGCTTCAAAAAAACAATTTGAGGGCGTTGTGGTTTGGGATGACTCCCACACCGGACAAAAACCGGGTATTTTAGTCTCCCATATGTGGAGTGGACAATCGGAATTTGAGGTGGACAAAGCCACTGAATTAGCCAAATTAGGCTATGTAGGATTTGCCATTGACAATTATGGGAAAGGGCTTAGGGCCAACCATCCTGAAGAGGCACAAAAACTCATGGACGTCCTGGACCATGATCGGCCGTTATTACTATCGCGTATGGTATTGGCCGTGGAAACTTTGAAAAAGCACAAAGCGGTGAATGCCATGAAAATCGGGGCCATTGGATTTTGTTTTGGTGGGAAATGTGTTTTGGATCTTGCCCGATCAGGAGCCGACATTAAGGGAGTGGTGAGTTTTCATGGCTTATTGGACCCTCCAACCCCACATCCCAAGAAAGAAATCAAAAGTGCGGTACTTGTGCTTCACGGTTGGGAAGACCCCATGGCCTTACCCGATGCCATGGTTAAGCTTGCCCATGAAATGAACCAATATAATGCCGATTGGAACGTAAATATATACGGGCATGCCGGACACGCCTTCACCAACCCCAAAGCTAAATTTCGAGACAAGGGATTGTTTTTTGAACCTCGTTCAAATAAGCGCTCTTGGCATTCAATGTGCTATTTTCTTAAGGAAATCTTTGATTGACCCCTACCCGGCATAGGTGTTTTATCATTCAACTTGTAAGTTAAGATCAAATAAGTCTACTAAATCCATAAAAACAACTTTCATGCATAAATCAATCTTTTTGGCATTTACACTATTGCTCTCTTTGAATTGCGAATCCAAAGTAAAGAACGGGAAACAAGTATCGACCGATTCCCCTATCGAACCGACCACTAAAATTGCTCCCAGTGAATTGCAAGATTACAAAGTCGCTTATTTTGCCAGTGGTTGTTTTTGGTGTGTCGAGGCCATTTATGAGGATGTGATCGGTGTCAAGGAAGTGATTTCAGGTTACGCCGGAGGTACGGAAACAAACCCAACTTATGAACAGGTAGCTCGGGGACTCACCTCCCATGCAGAAGCTGTAAAGGTGTATTATGACCCCAAAGAGGTCGATTTTACAACCTTGGTAAAGGTTTTCTTTGGATCCCATGACCCTACCACCCTTAACCGTCAAGGCCCTGATCATGGTGCCCAATACCGATCCATTGCATTTTATTCCAATGCAGCCGAAAAAAAGATCATTGAAGATTACATGAAGCAATTGGAAAAAGATAAAGTCTATCGGGACCCGATAGTTACCCAAGTCCAAAAATTTACAACATTCCATGATGCCGAGGATTATCATCAGGATTATGAAAAATTGAATCCGAACAATCCCTACATTATCAACATCTCCATTCCAAGATACAACAGGTTTAAAGCCAAATATCCTGAATTATTGAAAAAAGGAGGCCATTGAATGTACCCGTACGGGAAGCTGTGAAAACGGGGAAAATGAATTCCGATCAAACTCCCTCAGGTCAACCGGTACTATCGGTAATACCCTTATGTGATGTAGTACTGACTACTGATTCCCGGTATTGAAGTGATGTTCTAGGGGATATGGGCCATATTTCTATTTCAAGACGACATCGCTATATTTTGAATTGATATTGATGGATCGGGAACTACTGCCGTCGCCTTGAAAACCTTTGTATAACACGGTATTATTTTGTTTTGTTGTTTGCAGCTCCAGGTTTTGGGGATATGCTACCTTGGACAGGTTGCTTTTCACCGCAATGACAAAATCGGTTTCCGGTAGGTTGCAGGTCATTTCGGCATTTTGAAGCGATATATCGATATCCCTAAATCCGTCCGAAACGGAATTGATTTTCAGCGGCCCCATTTTATTGTCTATTATTGCGCTTTCCAAAAGGCGATGGATCGTAACATCGGAAGAGGTGGCACTCAACCTTAAGTCAAGCACTTCGTTCAAATCGACTTTTTCGGAATACGAAGTTTGCAATGCCCCATAATTCCATCGTTCTACCTGCACTGGCGAATACGATGTCATTATCGTGGTTTCTTCCCCATCTATGGTCATTGCCGAAAGAGTGGAATAGGATAGTCTTGCATTGATGTTTTTGGTGGTTTCGGCCAATTTGACCGCACCATGACGAACGTTCATTTGTATTTTGATACTTTTTGGCATTTTGACCTTAATGGTCTTTTTCACCTTGAAGCGTTTATTCTCCCCGTCAGTGGAATAATAAAAAATGTTGGGTTCATTTTCATGCCTTTCACGCATTTCAAAGATCTGCTCCCGTCGTTCTTCCATTTCCTTGGCTTTCTTCTCGATGATATCCGCACGTTTCTCCCTGGCCCCGGCCTTGGCCTCCATGCGTTTTTCTTGGGCTTCCATTCTTTGCTCCATCATTTCCTCCCTACGTTTGCGCAAAGCTTCTTGCCTAGCCTCCATTTTAGCACCCCAGGCTTCCATTTTTTCCTCATATTCCTTATCGAAACCTTTATCAAACTTCTTTTGCCATTTTTTCAGGTATTTTTCCCCTTCTTTTTGATACGCTTCGTAGTCAAATTCGACTTCAGGTACCGGGGGCATGGGCATGTCGGACAAGTCTAGGTGTAACTCCGCTAAATCCAATTCAGGTACCTCTGGCATTATGGGCATTTCGAAATCAAAATCAAAATCGGGTATTGAGATATTGAAATGTTCCAACCCCCCGGTGGCATGTTTAAAAACCCATGCGTTTTCACTACCTGTTGTAATCGATACTTTTTCACTATTGCCAACGATTTCAATACCCCTATGTTCAAAATACGCCGCCGCTTCTTCATCGGTGGCCCCCTCCAGGTCAATATTCGCCTCTACGGTAATCTGGTTTTTTCCCCATGTCTCAAATTCAATATCCACATTACTGGTATTGATATCGAGAATGGTTTCCGCATTCACATTGAAAACCTCATTATAGGTCTTATGTTTTTCCTGACCATACATCCCTATCGTTATTAGGAAAACGGTCAAGGCAATCGATTTAAATCGCATTCGTTCCATATTCTTCGTTTTTTGATGATTGTACTTCCCTTAACTTCATTTTTAATTGCTGTAACAGTTGCAATCGTAACTGTAGGTTTTTTATCAAAGCTGAAATGGTTTGATCATTGGGGCCGATTTGATTAAGTTCGGCGGTAAGGTTTTTATACTCCTTGTTCAAATCCGCCAAACGTTCCATATAACCATCCACCACCTCCCTGTTTTCAACGGACACATCCAATTTTGCCAACTCCAGGTTGATATTGGCCACATAATAACTCTCCACTTTTTTCAAATCGGGCGAAAGGTCTCCCAAAGAGATTCCGATCTTACCCTCCTTCAGGATATGCTTATCGACCACAGTGGTCGGAATCTCCGGTCTATCCCTTTCCAAAACAAAGAAGGTTATCACTCCGATAAGAACAAGAATGGTTGCGGCAATCCTTACGATAAAGAATGAAGATTTCCTTTTTTGGGGAAGTTCACTTGCCAAACGATCCGCAAATCGTTTTTCATGCCCATGGTTCATGGTGAACTTTTCGTTACATTTTTCCTTTTCGAACAAACCCCTAAGATCCTGTGCCATATTTCTTTTCCTTTAATACTTCCTTTAAATAACTTTTACCCCGTAATAACCGGGTCCTGCTTGCCGTTTCGGTCAGTTTCAAGACCTGTGCTATTTCTTTATGGTCGTACCCTTCGATCAAGAACATCATTACCACATATTTATACTTTTCCGGCAGTTTTTCTATTGCCGATTTTACATGATCTATAGTGACCCCATGGTCAACCGTCCAATCATCATCATCGGAAACCTGCAGATAATTCTCATCCAAGGCTACCAAATGCTGTTTTTTCCCTTTCAAAAAATCGATACTCTTATTGATGACGATCCGTTTCAACCAAGCCCCGAAAGTGACCTCACCCTTAAATTGATGGATCTTCTGAAAAGCCTTGATGAATGCCTCTTGAATCACATCCTCGGCATCGTTGGCATCTTGCACATAGCGCATGGCCACACAGAACATCCCTTCACAATATTGTTTGTAAAGTTGCATTTGGGCCTTACGGTCGTTGGCCTTGCATTTTTCTACCACATCAATTTGAAACATTTCAGGTCTCGGTGTTGTTTTGGTCGTTCTGTTTCCCTAAGGACGATAATAATAGGTCAATGTTGCAAAAACAGTTAATTTTGCCCTTTAAAATTCATTTTTCTTGAAACAAGTTACGATAAGCAACCCTTTCATCACTTTGATCGTACTCGATTACGGTGCGGTTATCCAAAAATTATTGGTAAAGGACGATGAGGGAAGGTATATGAATGTAGTCGTAGGCTACAACTACCCCAGTCAATATCCCAGTGACACGGCTTCTTTAGGGGCTTGTGTGGGAAGGTATGCCGGGCGTATTTCCAATGGAGGCTTTAATCTTGATTTCAAGAATTACACCCTACCGACCGTCAACGGCATTCATTTACACGGAGGCAATCAAGGTTTTGGCAAAAAACATTGGACCATCGAAGAGGTAAACCATGGCGATGAACCATTTGTTCGATTATCCTATTTCAGCAAACATCTGGAAGAAGGCTATCCTGGTAACTTAAAAGCCACTGTAACCTATAAGATCAGGAATAACGAGCTTTACATTATCCATGAGGCGACTACCGATTTATCAACAGTGGTGAATTTGACCAACCATTCTTATTTTAAGTTGGACAATGAAAACAGCATTGACCACTATTTTTTAAAATTGAATTGCCCAAAAAAGGTAGAAACCGATAAAAACCTGCTCCCTACAGGAAAATTGACCCCGGTTTCGGGTACCGAATATGATTTTAAGTCGGCACGTCAAATTGGAAAAACCCGTTTTGACACCCCTTTTGCGACCGATGACGACAGTAGTTTTGCGGCCATGGTATATTCAAAAAGATCGGGTATTTCCATGGAAGTCCATACGAATCAGCGGGGAATGGTCGTATATACCCCTAAAGGTTTCCCAGCCATATGTTTCGAGACCCAAAATTTCCCCGATGCCCCGAACCATCCCCATTTCCCAAGCAGCGTGTTGCGTCCCAATGAAACCTATCGCAATGCGTCTATCTTTAAGTTCGATTTAGTAACTTAGGGGAAAACCAACAAAAAACATTATGAAAAAAATTAAATGGATCATCCTAAGTTTGGTCGCTTTGGTGGCCTTGTTCATTTTTGTAGGCATGCCCTACCTAAAAAAACAGACCAAGAAAATCAGTCCGGAAGTCACGAAAAATTACAACCAAAACGGCTTCGACCTATCGATCAATTATTCCGCACCGTTTAAAAAAGACCGTGTGATATTTGGGGAGCTTGTCCCCTATGATAGGGTCTGGCGTACCGGGGCCAACGAGCCCACGATCTTTGCTACGGCAAATGCCATAAAAATCATCGACAAACCGCTACCTGCCGGCTCCTATTCTTTTTGGACCGTACCGGGTGAAACCAGTTGGAAGGTGATTTTCAATAGTGAAATACCCGATTGGGGCGTTACCATTCTCAGTGGCGGTAAAGAAACCACAAGAAACCCTGAAGCCGATGTCATAACGGTCGAAGTGCCCTCGGGACAAATCGCTTCCGTACAAGAACAACTTACCTTAAATTTCGAGGATGACGGGCAATTGTACCTTGTGCTTTCTTGGGATCATACCAAAATAAAAGTACCCCTCAATAAAAAATAAGGCAGCTGATATCCCTAAATCCCAAAATACGGTACAACGATTGAAGGCAGCCATTTTCACTGCCTTTTTGAAGATCCATGTCGGGAATAGTGTTTCACTAATAAAAAGCATAAATTTGCGCCACTATAATTTTACGGCATGCAACCTATCACAGAATCATTACTTTCAATTGTTGTTCCCCTTTACAATGAAGAGGAAAATGTAGTCTTATTGACCCAAAAAATCCATGAAAGTCTAGTTGGTTACCAATACCAAATCATCTATATAGACGACTTTTCAAAGGACGGTACCCGAAAGGTGGTCAAGGACATGAAAGATGATAAGGTACACCTTATAGAGCTCAAGAAGAATTACGGACAGAGTTTGGCCTTGGCGGCCGGTTTGGACTATGCCGAAGGGGAATATATCATTACCATGGACGGCGATCTACAAAATGACCCCAGTGATATTCCCCAAATGTTGGCTTATGCCGTAAACGAGGAATACGATGTGATTACCGGAATACGACAAAAACGGAAGGATTCATTGGTCAAAAAAATTCCTTCGAAGATTGCTAATTTTTTGGTTCGAAGGGTTACCAAACTCGATATTAAGGATAATGGCTGTGCCTTAAAGGTCTTTACCAAGGATATTGCCAAAGATTTGAACCTTTACGGTGAAATGCATCGTTTTATAACCTTGCTCGCCCATTTGGAAGGAGCACAGATAAAACAGGTTCCCGTAAAACACCATGCACGACATGCCGGGGTTTCCAAATACGGATTGGAACGTGTCTTTAAGGTCGTTGCCGACATGATGCTGTTGCTTTTCATTCGAAAATATTTTCAACGGCCCATTCACCTTTTCGGCATCTTTGGCTTTTTGATGATCTTATTGGGCGTGTTCATCAACATATACCTCCTAATCGTAAAATTCGGTTTTGGAGAGGATATCGGCACACGTCCGTTATTGATCTTCGGTCTAATGTTCATCTTGGCAGGTATTCAGGTCTTTACCATCGGTATTGTCATGGAACTCCTGATCAGGACCTATTACGAGTCACAGAAGAAAAGGCCTTATCGAATTAAAAAAGTAACGATTGGATAAAAGGTTGCGTAAAAAACTGGTAACAATAGCCAAAATTGCCATTAGTGCGATTTTAATCTATTTTATATTTACCAAGGTCGATTTTAAAGAGGTAGTCCAAACCGTAAGGAAATCGAATCCGTTTTACCTGATGGCCGCCATCTTGTTTTTTATAGGTTCAAAGGTCTTGGCATCGGTAAGGCTCAACCTTTATTTTCATGGACTCCAGGTAAAACTCACCCAAAAAAGCAATCTGCAACTCTATCTATTGGGCATGTTCTACAATCTCTTTTTACCCGGCGGAATCGGCGGGGATGCCTATAAAGGATACCTTATCAAAAAAGAATTCGAGGTAAGTACCAAAAAGGTCGTTTCGGTATTGGTACTCGATAGGTTAAGCGGCTTGTTATTGCTTTTTATTTACGCCTGTATCTTGGGAATACTTTTAGATACCCCATGGTTAAACCCCTACGACACACCTATCGGTATCCTGGCCCTATTGGCCGTAATCGTATTTTGGTTTCTGAACAAACGCTTTTTTCATTTCGTACTGCCCATTTTTTGGCGATCTTTTGGCTTTTCTGCCTTAGTACAGCTTTGTCAATTGATTTGTGTGGTTTTTATCTTATTCGCCTTAAAAATCGACACGAACAACATTTCCTATCTCTTTATCTTCTTGATTTCATCCATCGTTTCGGTCCTACCATTGACCATCGGAGGTATCGGGAGCCGCGAAGTGACCTTCTTTTATGGGGCTACACTTTTGGCTTTGGACGAAAACACATCGATCGGTATAAGTATGGTCTTCTTCCTGATTACCGCATTGGTATCCCTGTTGGGGGTCATCTATCACTTCAAAAAGATAAAACTGAAAACAGCGCTTTAGTGAATATGTACCAAATGCATTTTTCCAAGGACTTTTTTTCTCGTATTCGGGTTCAGGAACTTTCCTTGTAATCGGGTTATTCGAAATTGCTTTTCGGTCAGCTGTCGGTCCCAATCCATACCGGAATTTTTCAATACCTCCAATTCCTTATCACTGGCATATACCCAAATATTCTTTTTATACTTTATATCGTCCACCGTGGTGATCTTAACCGGTCTTCGGTTGTAAAAATCCAACGCCCAAGTATGGTTCCCGGAAATCTTATAAATATTATCCGTAGCTATATTGTTTTGTTGAATCGTCTTTGCCATGGTAGATCCTGCCTGATATTCCAATAATGAGGGATAAAAATGGGTATTCAGGACCCCATTCAACAAAACGGAACTTATTGCCCCAATGGTAATGATCTTATAGAAATAATTCTCATGTTTCAGGCAATAGTAAATGATAAAGATACCCAAGACGGCCTTCCAGATATAACTGTAATAGGTCTCGGTTTTAAAAACGAAAAAACAAATGAAAGTCACAGCGATGAACACCACCGCCAGAATGAAATATTGGAATCCCAATAAGACCTTTTTCAACCTATCCTTCCTTTCGGTATATAAACCGTATAAATACCCCGCGGAAAGCACTGCGAACAAGGGTATGGTGATATTAAGGTAATGGGGCAGTTTAAACTGGGCAAAACTGATGATGATAAAGATCAAAGTTATTCCTCCCAACGTCAAAAACTCCTGCTGGGGTTCGTAACTGATTTTCGATTTTATCAACGCCTTGACCTTTTGTCCATAAGCCATAAGACCAATTACCGTCCAGGGAAGAAACACCCATAGGAACGTATGGAAAAAGAAAAAGTAATCACTGCTGTTCTTACCTACCCCTTCCCCACTTAGGCGCTCAAAACTCTGTTCCCAAAATATAAAGAAGATTCCACTTCTATTGCCTTTTCCCCGTATGATCTTTTCCGGATGCAAATCAAATTGGTGGTAATAGGCATACAACATGGGCGTAATGACCACGGCAAAAACCAATAATCCGACCATTACCCTCCAGTTCAGGAACATTTTCCATTTTCGGGAGTAGGCCAAGTGACAAAGTATGGGCAACCCAATGACCAAAAGGGCAATTTGTCCCTTGGTCGAAAAAGCAATTCCCGCCCCAAAGGTTCCGAGAACCATATGTTTCAGGGAGTTTTTCTCAATATAGGCCGCCAAATGCCAAATGGAAAAAATAGCGAATCCCGTCAATACCGCATCGGTGCGAACATCAATGGCCCCCAAGACAATCGTTTGGCTGCTCATGAAAATCAATGCGGCAATTTTACCTACTTCCGTATTATAAAGTAATCTGCCCAATCCAAAACATCCATAAGCCCCTAATAAGGTAGCGAGTATTCCGGGAATGCGGTAGGCCCAATCGTGCAGTCCGAAAATCTTGAACGATAAGGCCGCCAACCAATAATGCATATGGGGTTTGTCCAAATATTCCGCCGGACCCTTAAAAAGGTTTATAAAATCATTTTCCTGTACCATCCGCATGGCCATCACCGCGAACTGGGCCGAATCATTCTCGAAAAGGGTCACGAACATTCCAGCGACATACACCAGCACGACAAGTATCAACAAAAACCAATACCGGGTATTTGAAATCATAGATGAAATTTATGAAGTGAAAAGATAAATAACTTTGTAAATAACCAGCCCAAACCCGAACCAATTAAAATGCCGGTCAACACATCCAAAGGAAAGTGTACCCCGATATAAATACGACTATAGGCAACGAAAAGGGCCCATAGGAACAATAGCGCCCCTATGCGTTTGAATTTTGGCTTTAATAAAAATGTGAAAAAGGTGGCAATCGCGAATGAATTGGCCGCATGGGCCGAGAAATAACCGAATTGACCCCCACACCATCCTTTGACCAAGCGCATCAAAGGACGTACCCCTGGATCATGACATGGCCTTAAACGCTGTACACCATATTTAAAGAAATTGGCCAATTGATCGGTAACCAAAATCAATAGGGCCACAGTAACCAATACAACCAACATCTTACGCAGTCCCATAAGCCGATACGACAAAACAAGTACGATAAGATAGATGGGAATTGAACTTAATTTATTGGTAACGAACATCCAAAAACCATCCCAAGTGGGATTTCCCAGACCATTGAGAAATAAAAACAGTTCCTTATCGAGCTGAACAAGTTCTTCGAGCATAGGGATCAATCTTCGTATCGAGAAACTTCCCTATCGTAAAAAGCGGTGGCTGCTTCGATAAGACTTTCCGCCTCCGATTCAAGTTCTTTTTCATCCTCCTTGGTAAAATCCTCAAACCACTCCACCTCATCATCCTCTAGATTGATGATAAACCTAGGATACTCGGTATGTATGATGAAAATGGCATTGGGCAGATCGGTATTATCGCCTAAAATGAATTTTGGTAGTTCCATATAAATAGTAAAATTAATCCACAATCAACTTTTTGGTCAAATAATTAAATCGAAGATACAACATAATCGCCGATGCGCTCAATCCCGTAAGCAATCCTATCCAAATTCCAGCACTCTTAAGATCCGTATACAATCCACAATAAAACGATATGGGGAACCCTATGACCCAATATGCAATAAATGTGATCAAGGTAGGTACCTTCACGTCTTGCAGTCCACGTAAAGCCCCTAATACCACAACCTGAATACCGTCGGAAATCTGAAAGAAAGCCGCCACCAACAACAATTGTGCCGCCACAAGGATCACCTCGGTATTATCCGCCATATTCCGGACATCATCAACATCCAAATAAATTGTAGGGAACCAATGTCTACCCCATAAAAACAATATGGCAAAGCCGATCTCGATGATTAAGGTCAACAAGAATATAGATCGGGCGATACGTCGAAGCTCCTGGAAATTACGCAGGCCTTTTTGATTACCCACTCGAATCATGGCCGCAACACCGAGTCCCGTACCGAACATAAAGGTCATACTGCTCAGGTTCAAGGCTATTTGGTTGGCCGCCTGTGCATTTTTACCCAACACCCCACTCAACCAAACCGCAGCGGTGAAAATGGCCACTTCAAATAACATTTGCAAGGCCGATGGAAACCCAAGACCCATGATCTTTCGAATTACCTTTTTCTCAATCTGCCCAAAGTTGAATCCGGTAACATAATCTTGGAATTTCTTTTTCCTTTTCAATAAGTACCAGATGTACAATACCATCAAACATCGGGAGACCAACGTCCCAATGGCAGCGCCTACGATACCCAATTTAGGGAATCCGAAAGAACCGAATATCAACAAATAATTCAATACAATGTTCACCACATTCGCAATGACGGTGGCATACATGGGATATTTGGTCTGGGACAACCCTTCGGAAAACTGTTTGAAGGCCTGGAAAACGATCAAGGGTACCAAGGAAAAAGCCACAAGATCCAGATAGGGCATGGCCAAGGTTACTACCTCGGGTGGTTGCTTCATTAAATACATTATGGGCTTAAGCAATAATATGATCCCGAACAAAGTCAATCCCAAAACGGTACATAATACCAGTCCATGCTTTAAAGCGTTTTTGGCATCGGCCTTGTTGCCCCCCCCATCAGCTTCTGCCACCAAGGGGGTAATCGCAGTGGAAAAACCGATACCCAAAGACATTGCAATGAACACGAAACTGTTCCCTAAGGAAACGGCCGCCAATTCCGCGGTTCCCAATTGCCCCACCATGATATTATCGGCAAGGGCCACAAAAGTATGTCCTAACATACCGAGTATCACGGGAACGGATAATCTAATGTTATATCTAAATTCTTTGGTATATTGTTGAAACAAGGCGCTGAAAGGTTATGTATTATCGGTTTATTGTACTGTTATTTTTACGTTGGTAATTTATGGATCATCGAATCCCAGGCAATGGCCCTGTTGGACCCGTGCGAATCTTGCCGAAGCGGGCGTAAATTCCCTCAAAAAGATCCATGGCACCTATTGACTATTCCGACAGGGTTTTGGCCTCTTCCCAATAGACATCCATTTCCCCGAGGGTCATTTCTTTCAAGGATTTTCCGGCTTCCCTTGCTTTGGTTTCCAAATATTGGAACCGATCTATGAACTTCTTATTGGTCCGTTCCAAGGCATTCTCAGGGTTAATGTTGAGGAAACGGGCATAGTTGATCATCGAAAACAAGACATCGCCGAACTCCGCTTCCATTTTATCGGAGTTCCCGGCCTTTATTTCATCCTGCAATTCGCCAAGTTCCTCTTTCAATTTCTCGAATACCTGCTGGGGTTCTTCCCAATCGAATCCCACCCCGGCCACCTTATCCTGGACACGATTGGCTTTTACTAAGGCAGGCAAGCCCTTAGGCACGCCTTCCAAAACACTTTTTTTACCTTCTTTCAGCTTAATATTCTCCCAATTCCTTTTTACTTCCTCTTCGTCCTTCACCTTTACGTCTCCGTAAATATGCGGGTGCCTATGGATCAATTTCTCACAGATACCGTTACAGACATCGGCGATATCGAAATCACGGGTTTCAGAACCTATTTTTGCATAAAAAACGATATGGAGCAATAAATCGCCCAACTCCTTTTTGACCTCGACCAAATCATTTTCAAGAATGGCATCCCCCAATTCATAGGTCTCCTCGATGGTTAAATGCCTTAAGGTCTGCATGGTCTGTTTTTTGTCCCACGGGCACTGTTCCCGTAGTTCATCCATAATGGTCAATAAACGATCGAATGCCTTTAACTGAAGTGCTCTAGAATCCATGGATATGCTTTTGGCAAAAGTACGAATACAATTAGTTTATTTCTAAAGGCTTTATCACACATTTTTTAATTACCTTATATCTCCTAAAAACATCATTGAAAAGCAATGAAAATTCAACCTGTCCATATGGTACTTATAGCTGTTATGACGACAGTGGTTTCTGGACAACCCCCAAAATCCAGTAGCTTGGGCATTTTTGACAACCACAATGATATCGGCCAGGTCCAACACAAAGGTTGGGCCAGTTATGATGCCCAGGACAACACCTATACCGTCTCGGGAAGCGGCACGGACATAGGGTCCCGTACCGATGAATTCCATTTTATTTGGAAAAAAACATCGGGAAATATATCCCTGTCGGCACTTATTGAAATGATGGGTGAGGATACCGACCCCCACCGAAAGGCCAGTTTAATGATTCGTCAAAACCTGGAACCGGATGCCCCATATGTCAATGTCACATTACAAGGAAACGGACTCACCGCCATGCAATTCAGGGAAACCAAAGGCGGATTGTCGCGTGAAATACGATGTAAGGATCGGGCACCGGACAAAATCCAAATACGGAAAGTTGGGGATTATTATACCATGTATACCGGTTATTCGCAAAATAAAATGGAGATTGCCGGAGGTTCTTTGCGCCTGCCATTAAAATCCCCTTTTTATATTGGTCTTGGGGTTTGTTCGCATAATAGGGAGGTTCTTGAAACCATGAAATTCAAGAACGTGGTATTTGAGCGGAACTTAGCACCAATCAACACCGTCACCAAGGTCGAAAGCAGTCTGGAAATCCTTGATATCGTTTCCTTGGACCGCAGTGAGGTTTACCATACCCAAAGCCATATCGAAGCCCCCAATTGGACCCCCGATGGCAAATATTTAATCTACAATAGTGAAGGCCTGCTGTATAAAATGAATATTGCAAACGGTGTACAAGAACAAATCCCTACCGGTTTTGCCCATAGGATCAACAATGACCACGGACTATCACCGGATGGGACACAAATAGTGATCAGCGATGAAACTGAAACCGGGAATTCAATGATCTATTCCCTTCCGATCGAAGGAGGGGACCCCAAAAAAATCACCTCCAAAGCCCCTTCTTACTGGCATGGTTGGTCACCAGACGGTAAAACTTTGGCCTATTGTGCGGAACGTCGTGGCAATTACGATATTTACACCATTCCTTTTGAAGGGGGCAAAGAAATACGCCTTACCTCAGCCAAAGGACTCGATGACGGCCCGGATTATTCCCCTGATGGCCAATACATCTACTTTAATTCCACGCGAACGGGAACGATGCAAATATGGCGGATGAAGCCTGACGGTACGGATCAGGAACAGGTTACCACGGATGCCTATAACGATTGGTTTGCCCACCCTTCCCCCGATGGAAAATGGATAGCTTATGTTACTTTCGGTACCGACGTGCCTGCAGGTGCACACCCTCCCAATAAAGACGTCATGCTGCGGCTAATGGATTTAAAAACAAAAGAAGTGACCGTTTTGGCAAAATTGTTCGGAGGTCAAGGAACCATCAATGTACCCTCTTGGTCACCTGATAGTAAAAAATTGGCTTTTGTGAGTTATCACCCTGTTAAATAAAAAACAATGAACCCCTTTAAAATCTTTTCTTCCCGTATGTTTAACGGATTACTTTTTCTTGTCGGTACATGCTTTTACGCCACTTCCCAAGAAAATTCGATCATACCCGAGAATGCTGAACCGGTTTTAATCGCATCGGCGTATGAATTCACCGAGGGACCAGCTGCCGACAAGGAGGGCAATGTCTATTTTACCGACCAGCCCAATGACCAAATCGTCAAATGGTCTGCAAGTGACAACACCTTGGAAATTTTCTTAAAACCCTCAGGACGTTCCAATGGGCTCTATTTCGACAATGATGGTAATCTCATCGCCTGTGCCGACGAAAAGAACGAATTATGGCTCATTGACAAACAAAAGAATATAACTATCCTGGTTGATGGTTTTGACAATAAAAAAATGAATGGCCCCAATGACCTATGGATCGATTCGAAAGGCGGGATATACCTCACAGATCCTTTTTACAAAAGACCATGGTGGGAACATGAGGAACCGGAACAAGCAGCGAGCCGGGTTTACTACCTGACCCCGGACAAAAAAAACCTTAGAATAGTTGCCGATGGTTTTGTCCGCCCAAATGGAATTATCGGTAGCCCTGATGGGAAAACCCTTTATATTGCCGACATCGGAGATGATAAGACCTATTCCTATTCGATTACCGAGAACAATGCTCTAACCAATAAAAAACTTTTTGCCGCCATGGGTTCCGACGGAATGACATTGGATAGTAAAGGAAATGTATATCTTACAGGGGATGGGGTTACTGTTTTCAATAATAGAGGGGAACAAATACATCATATTCCCATTGATCGGAAATGGACGGCAAATGTCACCTTCGGAGGCAAAGAACACAACAAACTCTTCATCACCGCTATGAATTCGGTGTACATTCTGGATATGAATGTAACGGGGGCCCATTGAAAAAGTCATTTATTTTAATGCTTCGTCCTGTAGATGAAACCGCAGAAAGTGAGTTCAAAGCACTTAACGTGTTGCGGGTTTAACTTTAAACGTTGTAAAACACATTCGATTGCAAAAGCACTGTTCAAAAGCACACTGAAGCCTTTATTACCACCCTATTCGATGATATATTCGATAGGGACCTCCCTTTACAGGGGCTTGTTGGGGCAATTGGCCCTTAGTCCATAATGGCAGGACGATCTCCAATACCTTTGCGGAACCTTTTGGAAATGCGGAAGTGTCGATAACCTTAGAAGAAAAAAAGCCCCTCTGCCCATAGGACTACCGTTAACTTTTCCGCATTGGCAGGCCTAAAGGGAACTTATGATCCGGTACCCCATGGCACGGTCCTTTTTGGCGACTCCAAAACCTGCCCCTACAAATGTCCCGCACTGAATAGCCTAGTTACTAAAAGCAATTCCACCTCGAAACCGATGTCTAATATCATCCTAAAACGAATGGCAGAAAGGTTCACATAACATGCATTCGCCATCCCGATGGCCCAACCTAATACTACGAAACAAAAAGATGGAATTCTTTTGCCTTTCCGAGAATTCATCGTAATATTGCAATGAATTTATAAAAAAACAAAATGGGACTTACAAAAACCGAAATGTTCACCGATCTTCAGAATGAAATAGCGCTGTTTTCAAAAGCCTTTGGACACCCTGCAAGAGTTGCCATTTTACAACACTTGTTCAGAATAGAAGGTTGTATCTGTGGTGACTTGGTGGAAGAAATAGGATTGGCCCAACCTACAATTTCACAACATTTGAAAGAATTGAAACAATTGGGATTGATTAAGGGCAATGTGGAAGGGACAAGTATCTGCTATTGCATCGATGTTGAAAATTGGTCGAAAATGAAAAAAATCATGCTTGACTTTTTGGACCAGGACATCACGACCGGAAAATGTTGCTGATATTTTCATTTTGAAGCTATTAACGAAACATGTATAAACTATGGAAAAAGAACAAGAACTGAAGAACATCGTTAAAGAAAAATACGCAAAAATCGCAGAACAGGGAAAAGTTGAAAACGCCTCCTCATGTTGCGGGGCCACCACTCCATCCAATAAAGTATATAACATCATGATGGATGATTATACCGACACCAAGGGTTATGCCGAAGAAGCCGATTTAGGATTGGGATGTGGACTACCTACACAATTCGCCGACATTCATAAAGGGGATACGGTCATTGATTTGGGCTCCGGAGCCGGTAACGACTGTTTTGTAGCCCGACACGAAACCGGAAGTGAAGGGAAGGTCATCGGAATAGACTTTACCCCCAATATGATAACTAAGGCCCGAAACAATGCCGAAAAACTGGGTTATAACAACGTAGAGTTCAGGTTGGGAGATATTGATGACATGCCCGTTAATGATAATGTCGCCGATGTTGTGGTAAGCAACTGTGTGTTGAACCTCGTCCCCAATAAGGAAAAAGTTATTTCCGAAATGTACCGGGTGTTGAAACCTGGTGGACATTTTAGTGTTTCCGATATTGTTTTGGTAGGCGAATTACCCGATTCCCTTCGGGAGGATGCCGAAATGTACGCCGGCTGTGTCGCAGGTGCCATCCAAAAAGAGGATTACCTACAAATAATGATAGGGCGTGGATTTAAAAACTTAAAGATCCAAAAAGAAAAACCCATCGTGATTCCTGAGGACATCCTTATCAAATACCTTAGTCCGGAGGAAGTAAAGACTTTCAATAAAGGGGAAACAGGAATATTCAGTATCACGGTTTATGCGGAAAAACCGGGAACAGCAATGGAAAAAGAAAAAATCACACTTTCCGAAATAAAACCGGAATCATCATGTAACCCAAATAGCGGGTGCTGTTAAATTTAAATAAAAAAGAAAATGACAACCACAGATTGCTTGTTTGAAAAAATAGGGAACATTGTTTCCACGCTCAAAACAGAAACAATATCCAACGAGCGTAAAGAAACCCTTCAACCGTTGATCGACTTTATACAATCAAAGGTAAATGATAAAAAAGACATCAGGATAAACTTTATCTGCACCCACAATTCGAGGCGAAGCCATTTATCGCAAATTTGGGCGCAGACCTTGGCCCATCACTTTAACATCCCCAACGTTCGCTGTTATTCCGGAGGCACCGAGGCAACGGCCCTTTTTCCGATGGTGGTACAGACCCTACAGGATTCCGGATTTCAAATCGAAAAACTTTCCGAAGGGACAAACCCGGTCTATAGCATCAAATATGGGGAGAATGAACACCCTGTCATTGGTTTTTCCAAAAAACTGGACAGTGCATTCAATCCGGCGTCAGGATTTGCGGCTATCATGACGTGCTCACAGGCAGATGGCGGCTGTCCGTTCATTGTTGGGGCCGAAAAAAGGATTCCCATAACTTTTGAAGATCCCAAGGCTTTTGACAATACGCCGCTACAAGCAGCTAAATACAGCGAAAGAAGTCTACAGATCGCTACTGAATTATTCTATGTTTTCTCCCAAATCAATTCTTAAAAATGGCAACGATTAAAAAATTAAGTTTCTTGGACAGCTACCTTACCCTTTGGATTTTCATTGCAATGGCTTTGGGGGTCGGTATCGGTTATTTTATTCCTTCATTTCCTGACATCATCAATTCATTCAGTAGCGGAACCACGAACATCCCCATAGCAATCGGATTGATCTTAATGATGTACCCTCCTTTGGCGAAGGTCAACTATGCACTCTTGCCAAAAGTATTTCGGAACACCAAGATTTTATCCATCTCACTTATTTTGAATTGGATCGTCGGCCCTGTTTTAATGTTCATTTTGGCAATTACTTTTTTAAGGGATTATCCCGAATATATGGTAGGACTCATATTGATAGGTTTGGCACGTTGTATAGCCATGGTCCTTGTATGGAATGATCTGGCCGAAGGTAGTAGCGAGTATGGAGCAGGTTTAGTGGCGCTGAACAGTATTTTCCAAGTATTCGCCTATAGCTTCTACGCGTGGATATTCATTACCGTACTGCCTCCTTATTTTGGTTTTGAAGGTGCCATCGTCGACATATCCATAGGTACTATCGCTGAAAGCGTGGCCATCTATTTAGGCATACCTTTCTTGTTGGGCATTTTAAGTAGGTTGCTATTGGTAAAACTCAAGGGGGAAGAATGGTACACGAAGAAATTCATCCCTACCATTTCTCCTTTGACCTTGATCGCTCTGTTGTTCACCATCATTGTGATGTTCTCCCTAAAAGGTGAATTGATCGTTCAAATCCCTATGGATGTCCTTATCATAGCCGTACCGCTTCTGGTATATTTCAGCCTCATGTTCTTCATTGGATTCTTCTTTACCAAAGCCATGGGAGCGGAATATGACAAAACCGCTGCCGTAGCATTCACTGCTGCCGGTAATAATTTTGAATTGGCAATTGCCGTTGCCATTGCCGTATTCGGCCTTAATTCCGGACAGGCATTTACAGGGGTCATAGGACCTTTGGTCGAAGTACCTGCCCTCATTTTATTGGTTAGGATAGCTTTTTGGCTCCGTAAAAAATATTATAAAAAAGCGATTGCCTAAGGCCTTAAAATGGAATACCATCTAAAAAAACACTGATTTTTAAGTCAGTGTTTTTTTTAGATTCGGTTAAAAGGATATTTTTGTTTCTTTGACTACCCAAACCAAGGAATGGAATTGTTTCGATAAAAAAAATTATGTGGATGATATGTATTGGACAGTTTCAAGTTGATTATTTCAAACGAGGATGACAAAACCCAACAAAAGGATCAAACAAGCCCAGACGTTAAGGATATTTCGAAAAATCCATCGTCTCACCGGTGCAGCACTTTTCATCTTCTTCTTTTTTGTATCGATAACCGCCTTACTCTTAGGTTGGAAAAAACACAGCAACGGGGTTTTATTGCCCGAAACCTATGTAGGTTCCTCAACAGATCTTAAGCAATGGTTACCCCTGGACAGTTTGCATATAAAAGCTATTGCTGTCTTACATGATTCCGTCTCCCCTAGCCTTTCCACCAAACTCGATCGTATTGATGTACGTAAGGGAAAAGGTACGGTAAAATTTGTTTTTGACGAGCACTTTTGGGGCATTCAACTCGATGGAGCCACAGGAGAAGTCTTGCATGTAGACAAAAGGTATAGCGACGTTATCGAGAACATCCACGATGGTTCTATCCTCGATAAGTATTTCAATACCTCGGACGGTCAGATAAAAGTGGTTTACACCTCTATAATGGCCATTGCCCTACTCATTTTTACGATTACGGGATTTTGGCTTTGGTACGGTCCAAAAAGGATGAGAAAAAGCAAGGTAAGACGTTAAATTTCAAATGACCGTTATTTCATTCAAAAACAAAAGGCGGTCAAAAGACGCACGTACCTATCCCTAGGGTAAGAATCCGATCAATTGGTCAAGTAGTGCCCTTTACAACCGGATCCCAGCGTTACCGCTTAATCCCAATTTTGTGAATTATGCATGCTATGGGGAATTGAAACCTGACAAGTTTTCAAATTTCAAAAGATTAGGAGTATATTTAAAAGCAAATATTCGGAATGAGATTTTATATACCCGCTTTCGTATTTTTTATGGCCCTTCTAGGGTATTCCCAAAATCCGACACCCTTTGAAAATGAAGTGGCGCAAATTAAAAAAAAGTACGCCCCCTTATCGCATACCGACACCGAAACAATCGTTTTTACGGGAAGTTCAAGTATACGCATGTGGCACGACCTACAAGAGAGATTTCCCGATCACCAAATCATCAATTCAGGTTTTGGTGGTTCGCAAGCAACAGACCTTTTGGCATATTCCGATGACTTGATCCTAAGGTATAATCCCAGCAAGGTTTTTATTTATGAAGGTGACAATGATGTCGCTTCGGGAAAAAAAACAAAGGCCATCTTAACTACGATACAACAACTCATTGATAAAATACGCACTAATTCATCGACCACGGCAATCATCCTTATTTCTACCAAACCAAGTTTGGCCCGCTGGAAGTTAAGACGCAAATACCAACGCCTGAATCGCAAATTCAAAAAGTTTTGCAAAACCGATAAGCTCATATCCTATGCAGACATTTGGAGCCCCATGTTAGATGGAAGGAAATTGATTCCGGACTTATTCATCGAAGACGGCCTTCACATGAACGCCAAAGGATATGACATTTGGCATTCTGCCTTAGAACCATTCATTGACAATTAAATCAACAATCGCTTAAGCCAATTAACCATGATTAAACCCATTGTAACAAGAATCTTGTCCATGCTCTGTATCATTGCTTTGATTACGGCCTGTCAAGAAGAGCGGAAACCTATTGAATTCCCCCCTACCGATTTGGCCGAAGGGAACATGATTCCAAAACCGCTCAAGGTAATCCCAACGAACAAAGCCTTTGGATTAGACCGTTACACGGCTATCCATACCAACCAAAAAGATGAAGGCTTCGCCGAAATAGGACACTATTTAGCCGATAAGATCAAGGCTAAAATAGATTTGGATATTCCTGTCAATGAAGAAGGAACCAATCCTATCGAGCGTATTATCTATATCAATCAGTCAGACAGTCTGGAACTTAAAGCCCCGGAATCTTACCAACTTTACATTACCCAGGATTCGATCATTATAAACTCGAATACGGCAGTAGGTGCTTTCAGGGGGATACAGACCTTACGCCAGATAATTCCGGAAGTGGGCAACGACACCCTGGCCGAGCAACGTATATGGCCAATACCATCGGGTAAGATCATCGACCGACCTACGTTCGGGTTTCGCGGAGCCATGCTCGATGTGGCCCGACACTTCTTTAGTGTTGCCGATGTAAAGAAGTATATCGATCTTTTGGCCTACTATAAAATAAACGTACTTCATTTACACTTGACCGATGACCAAGGCTGGCGAATTGAAATCAAATCATGGCCGAAATTGACCGAAATCGGGGGAGCCACGGAAGTCGGTGGGGAATCCGGTGGGTTCTACACCCAAGAAGACTATAAGGAAATCGTTGCCTATGCGGCAAGACACCATATGACCATTATACCGGAGGTGGATATGCCCGGACATACCAATGCGGCATCGGTCTCCTATCCTTTTCTGAACGGAAATGGCAAAATCGTAAAGCCTTATGAAGGCACCCATGTCGGCTTTAGCACATTTGACACAAGAAAAGATACCGTTTACGCCTTTATCGATGATGTGGTACGGGAGATTTCCGCCATAACCCCTGGGCCTTATTTTCATATCGGAGGGGATGAAAGCCACGTGACCAAAAAAAACGATTATATCCATTTTGTCGAAAAAGTGGAGAAAATCGTGCAAAAACACGGCAAACGGATGATCGGATGGGATGAAATTGCTTCCGCCAAGGTCGACACTACCTCGATCTCACAATATTGGTCGAATGGTAAAAACGCCCAAAAAGCGGTAAAAAGGGGAATGAAGATCATACTTTCCCCAGCAAAAAAAGCCTATCTGGATATGCAATATGATTCCCTGTCAAAACATGGCCTGCATTGGGCCGCCTATATCCCGGTCGATTCGGCCTATATATGGACACCGGAGGAATATGAAGGCATCCCCATGGACAATATCCTAGGTATCGAAGCCCCTTTATGGTCCGAAACCATAAGCAATATCGGGGAATTGGAATATTTGGCGTTTCCCCGTATTATCGGATATTCCGAACTTGGATGGACGACCAAGGAAAATCGGGACTGGGAAAATTACAAGGTACGCCTGGCCAACCAAACCCCTTATTTAGACCGCCATAAGGTGAACTTTTATGCTTCTCCCCTTATCGATTGGAAAAAAAACGAAAACACCAACGGGAATGAACCACAAGATGAATGACCTTGCCCCTTGCGCGAATAAACATAAACACGCAATGCTTCGTGACCCCGTAAAATAAAAAAAGCCCTGACCAAGTCAGGGCTTTTTTTTATTTGCTTTCCGTATCGGGAATTTATTCTTCCTCCAAGGCATTTTCGGAATCCGAATCCTTTACAAATTCGGTAATGCCGTTCTCGTGAAGGATGTTATACCATTGAATGACTTTTTTGATATCACTGGGGTACACACGGTCCTCATCATAATTGGGCAATACTTCGAAAAAGTACTCCTCCAATTTAAGTTTGTCTTCCTTATGCCCTATGGCGGTTTTCCCCCCTTTTTCCTTTAGCAGTATTTTTTGGAATACTTCCCCCAAGGGAATTTCTTCATCCAAAGTGTAAATAGCGATCTCTGACAATACGCTCACATTGCTATGTGCACTCACGGTAACACGTTTCTTATCCAACAAGGATTCGGCCACAAAACCTGAACGGGTTTGGGTCAGTAATTGATAAAGTCCCGGTTTCCCTCCTATCGACAATATTTTTTCTAAACTCATTCCTTAAAAAATTTCAGCTGCAAAGATGCTACTTTTCAATAAATAACTACGTTAAATTATCTGGCTTTTTTAATGTTCGGAAATCTCATGCGATAGTCCACATCTACTTTCCCTTTGGTTATATTGACCAATCGGCCCTTAAGCAAGCGCTTTTTCAAAGAAGATAATTTATCGGTGAACAGGATACCTTCGATATGATCGTATTCATGCTGGATCACCCTGGCCAAAACCCCGTCATAGGTTTCGGTATGTTCGTTGAAGTTCTCATCCACATAGGAGATGTTGATCGTGTCTTTTCTCAAAACATCCTCACGGATATCGGGGATACTAAGACAGCCTTCATTAAACGCCCATTCCTTACCGGTCTCCTTCGCTATCTTGGCATTTATGAATACTTTCTTAAATCCTTTAATGGTTTTCTGTTCAGCTTCGGTCAGTTCTTCATCATCCGCAAAAGGGGTCGCATCAACGACGAAAAGCCGTAAGGGAAGCCCTATCTGTGGGGCCGCCAAGCCCACCCCACTGGCCTTGTACATGGTCTCCCACATATTAGCTATCAATTCATCCAATTTGGGAAAATCCTTTTCAATCTCCTTTCCTACTTTTCGTAACACGGGGTCACCATAAGCGACAATAGGTAATACCATTTATCTTTTATTTATATAAGCCTGTAAAATCAGGGTTGCACTTATTTCATCTATCAACGCCTTATTCCTGCGTTGTTTCTTTTTGATTCCACCATCGATCATGGACTGGAATGCCATTTTTGAGGTAAAACGCTCATCTTGTCTTTCAATGGGTATGTCAGGAAATGTCCTGCCCAAATGCTTTAGGAAAGGGGTTATCAACTCCTCTGCCTGGGAGGGAGTATAATCCATCTGTTTGGGTTCCCCTACCACAAAACGCTCAACATTTTCCTCGGCCACATACTTCTTTAAAAAAGCAATGAGTTCCGGGGTATTTACGGTAGTCAGCCCTGAAGCAATGATCTGCAATTCATCCGTGATTGCGATTCCAGTGCGTTTTTTACCATAATCCAAAGCAACGATCCTACCCAAATCCTAGTTTTTGGCAAAAATAAACCATAAATTGTTATAACTATAAAAACACAGGATCAATTCAGGATTCTGCCCTTATATTTGTCAAAATTTTAAGAAGCAAAATGACAGAACTAAGACAGATCATAGAAAAAGCATGGGAAGATAGGGCACTATTGAAAGAAGCCGCGACCCAAAAAGCCATTAGGGAAGTAATCGATTTATTGGATGCCGGAAAACTGCGTTGTGCCGAACCCGGTGCCGATGGTTGGCAGATCAATGAATGGGTAAAAAAAGGTGTAGTCCTGTATTTCCCCATTCAAAAAATGGAAACCCTTGAAGCTGGGATTTTTGAATACCATGACAAGATTCCTTTAAAAAAGGGGTATAAAGAAAAAGGCATTCGGGTGGTACCCCATGCCGTAGCCAGACACGGCGCTTATATTTCCGCTGGCACTATCTTAATGCCCAGTTATGTGAATATCGGTGCTTATGTCGATGAAGGCACCATGGTCGATACTTGGGCTACCGTTGGTAGTTGTGCCCAAATTGGCAAGAATGTACATTTAAGTGGCGGTGTTGGCATTGGCGGGGTCCTAGAACCCCTACAGGCTGCTCCGGTAATCATAGAGGACAACGTATTCGTAGGTTCCCGATGTATCGTAGTGGAAGGTGTCCGTGTTGAAAAAGAAGCCGTATTGGGTGCCAATGTGGTCCTTACCGCTTCTACCAAAATCATAGATGTAACCGGTGATAGCCCTGTGGAACGAAAAGGTCTGGTACCTGCGAGGTCGGTCGTAATACCCGGAAGCTACACCAAAAAATTCCCCGCAGGCGACTATCAAGTACCCTGCGCATTGATCATTGGACAACGAAAGGAAAGCACGAACAAAAAGACATCTTTGAACGACGCACTTCGCGAATACGATGTTGCGGTTTAAAACTGCCATTTTCAAATAACCGACAAAAAACCCTACTCCATAGTAGGGTTTTTGTTTTACCGATTGTTTATAACTAAAGTGATTAATTCACATTCAATTGATTAACGTGGAAATAAAAAATATGTACTTTTGGTTTCAGATAGAAAAAATGTAGGAATTTTAAGTAGCACGCATACTTTTTTCGTTTTTTTTCTGTTATTTAAAGTACCGATTGGTCTAACCACCCAATGAAAACTAGACAATGCCAAAAGCCAAAGAAAAAGTAACCGCTTTAGTGATTACCTACAACGAAATGGGGTACATTGAAAAATGTATTGAATCCGTTTCTTTTGCTGATGAGATCATCGTTGTCGATTCCTATAGTACGGATGGCACCTATGAATACCTTTTAAACCACCCTAAGGTAAAGGTGATTCAACATCCATTTTCGAATTTCACTTCCCAAAAATCGTTTACCTTAAAACAGGCCAACAATGATTGGATACTGTTTCTGGATGCCGATGAAGTGGTTTCCGAAAACCTGAAGAATGAGATCTTGGATACGGTTGCGGGGGATTCGGATATTGCCGCCTATTGGTTTTATAGGGACTTTATGTTTCAAAATGAGCCATTGCGCTATAGTGGATGGCAAACGGACAAAAACTACCGACTGTTCAGAAAAAGCAAGGCCCGGTTTTCAGACAAAAAAATAGTGCATGAAACCTTGGTTGTCAATGGCACCTCAGGAATCTTCAAGGAAAAACTCACGCATTATTGTTATAAAAACCATGAGGATTACAAAGCAAAAATGCTGAACTACGGAAGGTTAAAGGCAAAAGAAGCCTTTTATCGCGAAAAAAAATTCAATTACTTGCTGCTACTGGCCAAACCCTCTTGGAAGTTTTTTAACCACTATATTATACGATTGGGCTTTTTGGATGGTAAAAAAGGATTTACGATCAGCCAATTGAACGCATTGGGCGTTTTGGAATATTGCAAGGAACTCAAACGACTGGAGAAAAAGAACGAATTGGCCTACTATTTGGTAATGCCATGATGGGCCCAAACCAGCTTTTTACTTTTGGTCTCTTTCCGTATTTCCATATTTTTAGCAATGGATTCCGGGGTTTTGTATCCCCTTTTATGATCCAAATGCACACAGACGGCACTATATCGTAATTGCTTGGATTTTATCCCAAAATTAAATAAGCGCTCTCCCAGTTCCCTATCCTGTCCCCCATATTGCATCCGCTCATCAAATCCATTGACATTAACGATATCTTTCTTCCAACCGGAAGAATTATGCCCGTTCCAACTGGCATTGGTGGGGGTAAACGTGTTGAATATCTTTGACAGGAATCCTTTTGCCGTGAGCTTATTGTTCTTAAAGGTCTTTGGAATCCCTTTTTCCTTTAACCAATGTATATTGAAACAATTCTGATTTTCTATATCCTCTTTAGTGATCGCTTTGGAAATATTCATTGGCAACATATAATATCCCCCGGAAATAAAATACCCGGGCTCTTTATTGATGTAATGTACTTGAACGAAATCTTCCCTAGGGATACAATCCCCATCGGTCATAATGATATAGTCGGAATTACACGCCACAACGGCCTTGTTCAATATACGTGATTTCTGGAACCCTTCATCTTCTTGCCAAACATGTACAATGGGATAAAACACTTCCTTGGACATGCTATCGATCAACGCCTTGGTCTTTGGCCCCGAACCATCATCGGCTATCACTACCTCAAAATTCCTGAATGTTTGGCAATTAAACCCCCAGAGCACCTTTTGAAGCCATTCCTCGGAATTGTAGGTACTTATGATTACAGAAATACTTGTTCCTTCCATACACCAATTTAGAATAATAAAATCCTATTTTTGAACTTTGAATTTACACGACCATATCAAATTTAACCTATGTCGCATTCGGGCGAAGGTGCAAAGTTAAAGCTTAGATACCTAACAATAAAAGAAAACACACCTATTTGACCCTATAATTATATTGCTATGCCTTTTGATGAACCCAAAGATAACAAGAAAATAATGTTCTTCTGTCCTACGGATACCTGGGGCGGCGTGGAAAAGAATGTGCTTTTGCGCTGTAAATTCCTTGCCGATAAAGGGTACCGGATATGGGTGGTCCTGCTTAAGGGCAAATTCCAGGAAAAATTCAAGGATGTGAAAAATGTGTCGGTCATCAATGTTAATAGCCGAGGAGGGGACATCAATGTCCTTGTTGTGGCCACTTATGTGAAATTGCTTAAACGCATAGCACCCGATGTTGTTTTTTCCGCCTTAAAGAAAGATTGGTGGTTGGTTTCCTTGTCCGCTTATCTGAGCAGTGTACCCAGGACCATCCTCTATTTGGGGATCAAGAGAAAAATAAAGAACAGTCTGAAATATAAGTTGGTCTTCAATACGTTCAAAGCCATCGTACTCGTGAACAGTGATTCCCTAAAACGACATTTACTGGAATCGACCCGTTTTTTCGATGCGGAAAACCTTTTTAGGATCTATAACGGATTCCAAATCCCGGAAAGCAAAGAGATCTTTCCTGTCAAAAAGCAATTCAACTTACCTGAAGATTCGTTTATTGTAGGATCTGTCGGACGGATGAGTGTTCAAAAAGGATATGATCAATTACCCCGGATTTTGGAACAATTACCCAAAAACGTCCATATGGTCCATGTGGGCACTGGCGCCTTGGAAGAAGAAATCAAAAAAATGGCCAGCAGTTCCAATGTGACCGAAAGAATCCATTTTTTAGGTCAAAAGGATAATGTAAATCCCGTGTACAGGGCCATGGATGCCTTTTTGCTTTGTTCAAGGTATGAAGGAATGGCCAATGTGGTCAACGAAGCCTTAAGCCATGGCGTTCCCGTTGTCTCTACCCGGGTAGACGGTAGCGAGGAACTTCTGGACCATGGTACGTACGGGATATTGACCGACATTGACGATGTTTCGGCCATGGCCCAAGGAATCCTTGATATTTACAACAATAATAAAACGTTCCATCCCGAAGAATTACAAGATTGGATACAGCACAATTTTTCCATGGAACGAATGGTCTCGGAAACCGAACACCTATTATTCAGCCCTCAAATGAATTAACAATGAAAATCAAGGAAATACCCAAATCAATATACTGGATGCTGAGGCTAAAATACACTTCCTTGGCCCAATTAAAAGGCAATGAAAATACAATTCCGGTAGTCGTCTCCCTAACCACGATACCTTCGAGGTTAACTAAAGTGCATATAACGATACGAAGTATCCTCTCACAGACCGCGAAACCGAAAAAGGTGGTCTTATGGGTGCATGAATCCCTTCGAAATCAAATCCCCGAAAGCCTGGAAAGATTAAAGGGCAACATTTTCGAGATTGCCTTTACGCCTTTGGACTGCTCCCACATGAAATTGATACTATCGCTTCAAAAATACCCGGATGATATTATCATCACCTCTGACGACGACTTGATTTATGATACGACATGGTTGGAAAAATTGTACGGGGAACATTTAAAACACCAAGATTGTATTATTGCCAACCAAACACGGGTCATAACCCACGGCGACGACAATACTATTTTACCGTATAAGCAATGGCCAACGAATTACGACCCCGATATAAAAACCGATAGGATCTTACCGATCGGGTCTGCAGGTGCGTTATACCCCCCGAATTCACTTTTCGAAAAAGTCACCGATATGGCCTTAATAGAACAATTGGCTCCAAAGGCCGACGATCTTTGGTTCAAGGCCATGTCGCTCTTACAGGGAACAACCTCCCTACAAGCCGAAAACCGACCCAAACACCCTATTCCCATCATGGGGAGCCAAACGATTTCCTTGAAAAAGCAGAATATCGGAAAAGACCTCAATCGGAAACAATGGCAAAATCTGACCGCACATTTTAATTTATCTTTTAAAGAATGACGACCGAAATAAACAACTGTATTGAAATACTTTCGAACGGCGGACTTATCCTCTACCCTACCGATACGGTCTGGGGCATAGGCTGTGATGCCACCAATGCGGCTGCCGTTGAAAAAGTGTATGATTTAAAAAAGCGCAACGACTCAAAAGCACTGATCTGCTTGGTAGCCAATGACGCCATGTTGGAAAGGCACGTGGAAAAAGTGCCTGAGGTAGCTTACGATATTTTGGATTTGGCGACCAAACCAACGACCATCATTTATGACAAGCCAATAGGATTGGCCAAAAATGCCATTGCCCAGGACAATACGATCGCCATAAGGGTCGCTTCGGACAAATTTTGCCAATACCTGATCAACAAATTCAAGAAACCCATAATCTCCACCTCGGCCAATATCGCTGGGGAGCCCACTCCAAGGGGTTTTCATGAAATAAGCGACCTTATTTTAAAAGGTGTCGACTATGTCGTAAATTTGCAGCACGAAAAAAAAAACGGACCCCCTTCATCCATAATCAAATTGGGCAATGACGGTACCGTAAAAATAATTCGGGAATAATTAATCACGTTCAAAAAAGCTTCTCTCCAAATTAAGGAAGCTTTTTCTTTTTAAAATAAAATGACACAAAGCAACCACAAAGAAGCACTGCATTTACCGATATTCAAAATCCTTTCTGAAGCATCGGATGAACTTGGAGTGGAAAGCTATGTAATCGGCGGTTTTGTACGCGACTATTTTCTTAAACGGGGCAATCCGAAAGATATTGATATCGTGGCCGTCGGAAGTGGCATTGAATTGGCGAAAAAAGTAGCCCGAAAACTTCCGGGAAACCCTAAAATATCCATTTTCAAGAACTTTGGAACGGCCATGATAAGGCATCATGACCTGGAGTTGGAATTCGTTGGGGCACGGAAAGAAAGTTACGATCGCAATAGTCGAAAACCCCATGTAGAGGATGGCACGTTGCAGGAAGACCAAGAACGGCGTGATTTTACGATAAACGCCTTGGCCTTATCCCTTTCGAGTGAGAATTTCGGAGAACTCCTTGACCCATTCAATGGAATTTCCGACTTGGAAAACAACATAATAAGAACCCCTTTGGAGCCCGGCATCACCTATTCGGATGATCCCTTGCGCATGATGCGCGCCATTCGCTTTGCCTCCCAATTGGATTTTATCATCGAATTGAAATCACTACAGGCCATTACTGAAAACAAGGAACGGATACAGATCGTTTCGAAAGAACGCATCGTGGATGAACTTCATAAAATAATAGGGAGTAAAAAACCCTCCATTGGATTATCCCTATTGCATAAAACCGGACTTCTCGATTTCATCCTACCCGAATTAACCGCATTGCAAGGCATTGAAGAAGTTGAGGGTCAGCGCCATAAAGATAATTTTTGGCATACCTTGGAGGTCGTTGACAACATTGCCAAAACAACGGACAACCTTTGGTTGCGTTGGGCCGCCCTTTTACACGATATCGGAAAGGCCCCAACAAAAAAATTCGATAAAAAAATCGGCTGGACTTTTCATGCCCATGAATTTGTAGGTTCGAAAATGGTCTACAAACTATTCAAAAGACTCCGTTTACCTTTGAACGATAAGATGAAATATGTTCAAAAATTGGTGTTGATGAGCTCCCGTCCCATTGTACTCGCAGAAGAATTCGCTACGGACTCGGCAGTGAGAAGACTCATTTTCGATGCAGGTGAGTATGTTGACGACCTTATGACGTTGTGTGAGGCTGATATTACGACCAAAAATGCCAAAAAACGGAAAAAATATAAAAACAACTTTAAAATTGTCCGTGAAAAACTTATTGAGGTCGAGGAGCGAGATCATGTAAGGAACTTCCAGCCTCCTATCTCAGGGGAAGAAATAATGCAGACCTTCAATCTAAAGCCTTCCAAGGAAATCGGCATCCTAAAGGCCGCCATAAAAGAAGCGATCCTCGAAGGTGAAATTCCCAATGAGCATACAGCGGCAAAAGAATTTATGCTCCAAAAGGCAAAGGAAATAGGGTTGACCCCAATAAAAAATTGAACCATTCTTTGAATTAATGTAGTTGAAATGCATAAAAGACGGGTAGCAATGTGACTTTTCTTTTCCCAACGACATTTTCCTTACAAACAAATATCAAAGACCTTAAGGAATGGTACCGAAACCGATTGCCATCCCGATCCGTCATCATGGGATAACCCCTTACCTTAAAAAGTAACGCATCCATCATTCCTTTTTTTATAGGTTAATTCCTCGATAAACATGCGATTATTCGAAAAGAGTAGTAATTTTGTTCTTCGTAAATACATACTTTATATGTCAAAAAAATTCCATACGATTGCTAAAATTGCTGTGGTTTTGGTTTATTTGGTCATCATTGCGGGAGCAGTGGTGCGCATGACGGGAAGCGGTATGGGGTGTCCCGATTGGCCGAAGTGTTTTGGCCACCTCATCCCTCCTACCGATGAGTCCCAATTGCAATGGCAACCCGGTGAAGTCTATAAAAAGGGACAGGTGATCATTCTAAACGAATCACTACAGGTCGCAAAGGAAGAATTTACAAGTGGCGGGAATCTGGATTTGGAACGTTGGGAACCCTATACGAAACATGACTATGCGGAATTCAATCCGTGGCATACTTGGATAGAGTTCATAAATCGTCTTTTTGGGGCCTTGGCAGGTTTGGGCACGCTCGTATTGGCCATCATCTCCCTCGGTTATTGGAAAAAGGATAAAAGGATTACCGTCTTGTCCTGGTTGGTGGTTTTCGGTATGGGTTTTCAGGCATGGCTGGGTGCAACAGTCGTATATTCGGTACTTGAACCCATTAGGATCACCTTGCATATGGTTATGGCCTTATTGATCGTGGCCATGCTGCTATATGTGGTCTACCTTGCGAAGGAAAAAAGAAAAAATTACACTTTTGACTCCAGGACAATGGGTTTGCTTATCGTGGTTTTCGGTTTGACACTCATTCAAATTGTTATGGGTACGCAAGTAAGGCAGTTTGTGGACGAACAAATCGATATCGTAGGTGAAACGGCCAAACACCTCTGGTTGCACCAACCCATCACTTCCTTTTATATTCACCGTACATTTTCAATCGTGGTGGTGTTATTCAACCTTTATTTGGCCTATAGGATCTATAATTTGAATTTGGGCCTTACGAAGATAAATTGGGTGCTGTCCATTCTTCTTATCGAAGTCATTACCGGGATGGCCATGTTCTATTGGGATTTCCCGTTTATGAGCCAAACGATACACCTGGTATTGGCCTCACTTTTGTTCGGTATACAGTTCTATTTGGTTTTGGAAGCATACAATGCGAAAAGAAGTCATAAAACTTTGTAACTTTGCACTCCTTCAAAAAATAGGAAATGATATATAAAATCCGGATTATCTTGGATGCCGATGAGGATATCTTCAGGGATATTGAAATCGAGGCACAAAACTCAATGGAAGAATTACACAATGTAATTTCCCAATCCTTCGGGTTCCTGGGCAATGAAATGGCTTCATTTTATACCTGCGATGAAAACTGGCAACAAGATGAGGAAATCGCTCTTTTTGATATGAGCGAAAGTGTTGGTGAGGTTCGATTGATGAACGAAACCTTTTTAGAGGATATCTTAACCGAAAACACCCCCAAACTTATTTATGTTTATGATTTTTTGAATATGTGGACGTTCTTTGTCGAATTGGCGGACATAACGGAGAAGGAATCCGGACGCGCATATCCAAACGTACTTTTCAGTTTTGGGGAATTGCCGGAATCGCCTCCTGAGAAAAAATTCGAAGCCGAAAATACGGCCTTCGATTTTGACGATACTTTTGAAAACTATGACGACCTTGATTTTGATGAAAATTGGAACTAGTTCCGAACTTCCAATTACAGGGATTCGCTCTATTGACAATTCTTTTCACCCATAACACCTAATTACCATGATAAACCTATACCCTACCCATATCGAAAGTATTTCATTGCACCGAGTAGGCAATAAGAACAAAAATGAAGGTATATTTTTATCGTCCCAACCTTTCATTCTTAATGATGAGACGACAGGACTGCTGAAAGAATACTTTTTTAAGCCCTTTCGGGAAAAGGAAGAGAATTATTTTAAGTTTACCAATGAGGTCGATGTTGAGTTCAATGAACTCCATAAAATCGTTACCGAGATCTTCAACGATCCGGCTTGTGTACACGACCAATCCAAAAAGATAGCGACCCACCTCTTCGACCAATCCAACCACCCCCATATAAAAAGTGGGGAAGTCTATGTGGCTTATTTATCCGATGTGGTGCTAGACAACAAAAAAGTGGATGCCGTCGGTATTTTCAAAAGCGAATTGAAACAGGATTTTCTTCAATTCGAAGAAAAAGGAAGCAATTTGGACCTTGTCATTCAACAAGGGATCAATATCAACAAATTGGATAAAGGTTGCTTGGTATTCAATGTGAACAAAGAAGAAGGGTATAAAGTACTTTCTGTAGACAGTAACCGTTATGATGCCAAATATTGGCTTGAGAATTTCTTGGATGTTGATCCGCTCGCCGATGAGAATTTTTACACGAAGAACTATCTTAAATTCTGTCAGAATTTTGCCAAGGACGTGGTACTACCTGCCGAAGACAAGCAACAGGAAGTACTGTTCATGAACAAGGCCGTCAATCATTTTGCCAAAAATGATTCTTTTGAGGAAACCAGTTTCCTGAATGAGGTCATGGAAAATCCCGAACTCATTCCCGAATTCAAACATTATAAAGTTGAAAAAGGGCCCAAATACAGTATTGAGGACGTATCCAATTTCGATATTGCCAACAAAGCCGTCTCCGATGCCAGGAAAAAAATAAAAAATGTCATTAATCTAGATACCAATATCCAGATAAAAATGGATTTTATCAATCCTGAGTCGGCCCAAAAATTCGTGGAAAAAGGATGGGATGAAGAACGTCAGATGTATTATTACCTCGTGTATTTCAACAAAGAGGAGAAAAACTAACATTCAATCATCGCAGGGATGAACCGTAGAAATGTAGGGGGAATTGCCATTTTACCGTATGTTCCCCTTACGCCGGTCACAATTTGATATTGTGCTCAAGGATCTGTTTCATGCTGACCCCCTTGTAATTACGCTTCACAAAATCCAAGGCAATGTTTATGATCTCCCCCATGGTGGTACAGTTTTTGAATTTGACATCCTTGGTCAATTCAAAAATTTCCCCCTTTAGCATTTCCACATTTTCCGGTAAGGATATGGTATCTTTTCTACAAACCTTATCGAGTAATTTAATCCGGTTTCCCGAACTTATTATCCGCTTGGCAACAATCGACCTTTCCTCAAGTTTATATTGATCTATGGAGTCTTTCAGTAATTTTTTCCGTACCAGTTCGACCATTTGAAAATTCTCTTTGAAAAACTGCGGTCGATATAGCTTCAGCCTACCTTCAAAAGACTGTTGGTCAAAATCTATGGCCCTTATCCTATAGACCACATGGTCAAAATCGTGGGTCGCGACGATCACGTAATTGTACGAACGCATATCGCCCAACAACCTGATCATACAACGTTCATTGAACTTAACAAATTCCTTTGCCAATTGGGACTTCTCGGATTCGGTACATTTGGGCAACATCTCCTTAATGAACACATCACCCGGTATACCGGCGATATGTTCTTCGATCAAGGTGTCCTTATACACCATGAAGTTGAGGTTATACGGGGAAAGCATATGCTCCAATTCCAAACCATATATCCTTGAGGCATCGGCTTTCTTTACATAGAAATTGGTAAAATTATCGTTTAAAACATTCCGTACTTTGACACGAAAAGGTTTTGAATTACCGAAGGTACAGTAGTCGATCGAATCAACATTCAAATATTGGTCAATATGGGCACTTCCATCTGAAAGCAATAAGGAATACACCCGCTTAAGACTGGTATCTATTTCCTTTCGGTCATATTCATTGTAATAGACCCTCACCCAAAGGGTGTCCTCATCATTGTCATCGTAAACCGCCACGGAACCTATAAAACGCAACAGGTCATCATATAAAATAGGCATTTCTATTTTTCTACTGTACTTTTTCAAATAAGTATCCAACGCATCACTGACCGGATAGGTCGGCTTCTTCTTCAACATTAACCTTTCTTCTTCCATTCCTTTCTTTTGTCTAAAGATACAAAAAACAAATACGGGTTTAAACCCAAAAAACAAGGGCCGTATAAAAACCCAACACCACGTGGTCCATAGTGTTTACCTATAGTTTTTTTTGATTGGCAACAAATATCTGCAAATCACGATAAAAGATGCTTTTTTCGTTGTTAAGTATAATTAATTATTTACCTGTGGACACCGACCTAAAAACCAAACCAAATCACCTAAGGAGTATCTTATTGACACTTATCGTCCTTTTTACGGGGATAAAGGTATCTGCGCAATTAAGCGACTTACATTATTTGCCGCCATTAAAACAAGGGCAGAACAATCAAGGCATCCAAAACCAGGCCATCTATTTGTCTACTCCGGAAACAACGGCATTTACGGTAAATGCCTATCAAGGCACGAATACAACCCCTGTACAAACTTTCAGTATCGATAATCTCAATCCGGCGGTTTGGACGTTGGGCAATGGTGACAACAACATTACCTTGGTCAACAACAGCAATACGGGTGTCGTACTTACCAACAGTGGACTGCGTTTTGAGTCGCCGAGCGGCAAGGAATTTTATGTGAACTATAGAGGTAAATCGGGTTCACAAGCTGCTTCTTTGACGGCCAAGGGACGACAAGCCATGGGGACCAGTTTTAAATGGGGAGGGGTACCGAACTTAGGTAGTCATAGCTCCAAATCAAACACCTTGGGCATCATGGCCACGGAAGACAACACCACCGTAACCCTATCCGGATACGACTCGGACTGTGAATTTAGGGTAGGTAGCAATAGGGCCGGAATAACCGATAATATTTACACCATAACCCTCGATGCCAATGAATCCTTTGTATTTGAGACCTATATAGGAAATTCACCCACCCAAGCCCATGAAGACGGCTGGATTGGGGCATCGATCGATTCGGATAAGGATATCGTCATCAGTAACGGTATGATCAACTTTGGAAGTGAATCCGGTCAAAGTCACAGGGATGCCGGTATCGATCAGCCGGTACCCGAAAACAGGCTGGGCAAAGAATATGTTTTTGTAAGGGGGAATGGGAATACGAATGGGTTAACCGAATTTCCGTTGGTCATTGCCATCGCGGACAACACCCAAATATTCGTCAATGGCGGCACAACACCCATAGCCACGATCGACGATGGGGAGTACTATAAAATACCGAGTAGTTATTATTCCTCAAACACGGTCGGGGCCAATATGCTGGTAAAAACCTCCAAGGATGTATATGCCTATCAGTCCATGGCCGGATCCAGTAACCTGTATACCCAAGGACTGAATTTCGTGGCTCCCGTAAACTGTTTATTGCCCGATGCAATGGACAATATACCCGACATCAGGAACATTGCAGGGACCACCGTTACAGGGGGTTTAACGATCGTCGCCTCGGTCAATACCCCAGACGAAAATATTCAAGTATACGAAGATAACGTAGCCGTAACCATGCCGGCATCCGATGCAGTGGCAGGTTCCTCGGATTGGAAAACCTTTTTTATCGCCAATCTCGACGGGGATATCAAGGTGGAATCTACCGGACCCATGGCGGTCGGTTTTTTTGGCTATAATGGGGCACAAGGTGTTGCCGGGTATTTTTCGGGTTTTGACACCGTACCGGAAATCGTTCTTGAAATTAATGGGGGACCATCAGGGGATTGTTTCTCTGGCTCAAGTATTTTTGAGGCCTCGGATGATAATTTTGACGCCTATCAATGGTTCTTTGATGGTGAACTCATCGAAGGGGCCAATTCATTCGAATATGCGGCAACAATTGCCGGGGATTATTATGTCAGGGGTACCAAAGGCCCTTGTACCTACGACTCCCAGCCCATAACCATTTACTACTGCGAAGGAGATCTGGTCGTTAATAAAACCGTGGACAATCCCGAAATCATGGAAGGGGAAACGGCTACTTTTACGATACGTGTCGAAAATTTGAACTTTGAACCTGTTACCAACCTTCAAATTACCGACAATATTCCGGACGGACTTACCCTGATCAGTGCTTCCACCACCACAGGGACTTGGAACGGTTCTGTATGGAATATTGGCACCTTGGAACCTGGAGAACCCGTATTTCTGGAATTGGAGGTCCAAGGGGATGAAATCGATATAGATCCCTTGGTGAATATTACCAATACGATTTCGCATACACAAGACCAAGAGGACACGAATATCACGGAAGATATCCTATCGGCATCCATCATCGTACATAACGATTTTGATAAGGACGGTGTTGCGGATATCGTGGATGTCGATGACGACAATGATGGTATATATGACAGCGATGAATGCGAAGGCGCCTTTTGTTATGAATCGATTGTCAATGAAAGTTTTGAAGCTCCTACCGTTTCAGGTTTTTCAATTGTGGACGAAAGTACCGTACCCGGATGGAACACCACCGCTACGGACCAAAAAATAGAACTGTGGGAATCCGGTTTTATGGGTGTAAATTCGTACAATGGCAACCAGCATGCCGAAATCAACGCCAACCTTTACGGAGCCCTTTACCAAAACCTATGCCTAACACCGGGTACGGTCATGAACTGGTCATTTCGACACCGGGGAAGGGATGGGGTCGATGAAATCCAATTAAAGATCGGTGCGGACTTGGCTAGTGCTACCGTACAACAAACCATGGCAAGCGACAATACCGCTTGGACGCTGTATTCCGGAACCTATACCGTACCGGTCGGCCAATCCAATACGGTTTTCGTTTTTGAGGCGGTATCCACGGCCTCAGGTAGTGCAAGCAGTGGCAATTTCATCGATGATGTCAAAATAACGATAGCCGTTCCCGAGACGTGCATCGACTCCGATGGGGATGGGTATCCGAACAACATCGATCTCGATAGCGATAATGACGGCTGTTCCGATGCCAATGAATTCTATAAAGACAATACCGCCGATGGTGGTGACGGTGGGGAATACGGGACCGATACTCCGGCGGTAGACCCAGATACAGGAGCCGTTATCGGTGCTTCATACACTTTTGTCCAGGCCCCGAATATCATCCTGGAAAATACTTCTGAAGATTTGGGCGGTAGTGATATCAACGGCCAGGAATTAAGTCTTGGAGACACCTTTGACTATGTACTCCGTTTCCAAAATACGGGAGATGATGACGCCACCTCATATACCATCAGGGATGTATTGCCTGCCAATGTAGCGGTAGACGATATGGATGTGTCCGGCGCGACCGGAACCACCTATAGCCACGATGCCGTGACCAATATCATTACCTTTGAAATTCCGGACAGCTTGGTAGAATCGGGAGATTCGGAGTATACGATTCGAATTACAGTCACCCTATCTTCCACCTGTTCGGAATTTGTGAACGCATGTTCGGAAACCATAGAAAACCTAGCCTATTCCACCTATGAGGGCGTTGCAAATACCAATACGTTCAGCGATGAACCGGGATCGACACTGACCCCGGTTTGTAGTGAAGGTGCAACGGTAGCGACAAATAGCCTGCTATCCGCTCTGGAAAATTGTAATGTAGCCAGAACGGTACAATTATGCGGTGATGACGCTATTTTAAGTGCCGGCACAGGGTTCACCACCTATAACTGGGCATTGGATACCAATGGAAACGGCGAAATAGACGATACCGACACCCTATTGGACGATGGGGATCCAGATGGGGACCCCAGTACCTTATTGGTTACTGATATTGGGGATTACATCGTTGAAAAAAGCGGGGCTACAGATTGCGCGGATTTAGTCGAACTGATTACGGTAGAACGTTTTGGAACCACACAGACCAACCCTATAATCACCTACTTCAATCAAGTAAATTCAGATACGAATACGGATAATGACCTACAAGGTGAAATAGTAAACTGTTCTATCGACGGTAGTGAATTGCCACAAATATTCTTATGTGGTGAAAACGATGAAGCTACCATACAATTAGGCATAACCGATGCCGCCAGTATTGTATGGCAACAATTGGATGAAACCAGTTGTTCCGATGCGGGGGATGATTGTGCGAACACCAATGCCTCATGTACATGGACAGATCTTGCCGTACAAGACAATTATACCATTACCGATAGTGGCAAGTATAGGGTAGTCATAAACTATAGTGGCGGGTGTTTCAGTCGTTTTTACTTCAATGTTTTTAAGAATACGCTGGATATAGCCTATATTTCGTCCGATATTTTATGCGACACTTCAGGAAACATCAGAATTACGAATCCCAATACGGATTACGGATTCCAATTGGTGGATGCAAGCACGGATACCATCGTTGTCCCCTTCTCCGACGACAATGGGCCAAATTTTGATATTACCACCAGCGGTACCTACAAGGTACAGATAACCACCCTTAATCCGCTTACGGGAGACCCCATAGCTAATGCCTGTGTATTTGAGACCGAAGAAATCGGGATCCTTGAAAAGAACTATGAAGTAAACATATCAACAACTACAGCTGATTGTAGTGGTTTTGGTACGATTTCGATTCAAGCCTCGAACGCATTGCCCGATTATAACTACGAAATTCGATTGGATGACGGCACCAATAGTGGGGCAGGGACTTTTTTCCAAGAAATGGTTGCCATAGACGATAATAATTATACGTTCAACAGTGTCCCCCCTGGAGATTACATCGTAATAACCACGACCGAAGACGGTTGTACGGATACACAAAACATTACGGTAGATGAATATCCCGAATTAAACTTGTCTGCCAGCCTGACCGAAAACATTACCTGTAATGCCGGTATGATTACCCTTTCACCCACCGGCGGAAATCCGGATCCGGACTATGACATGGCCATATGGAGTAAAGATGGAGTCGCCCTTTATGCCACTGCCGATGATGTACCGGATACGGCCCTACAGACCACGAACGATTTCTTGTTCTTGGACAGTTCGGATGTAGGGGAATATGTTTTCATTGTTTTTGACGACAATGGATGCAGCACCCTTTCCAATAGTGTAACGATCAGTGATTTAGGCCCAGTCGTTGTTTCTGCCAGCCATACGGCTATTGTATGTGCGGATTCTTCAACGGCCACCTTGACCATTACTGCCAGTGGTGGGACCGCCCCCTATGAATACAGTGTGGATGGAGGTACGACCTATCAATCCACGAATGTCTTCACCAATATGAGTGCTGGGGAATATACCATTACCGTTAGGGACTCCAGTGGAACGACCACCTCTCGTTGTAGTGAATCGATCACCTATGAAATAGACCAACCCTATCGATTAACAGCATCTGCCGCCATAGTGGAAGATGCATCATGCGATCCTGCCGGCGCACTGGTCAAAATATTGAATGCCAATGGCGGTGGGGGCACCTATTTATACAGTTTTGATGGTGGATCCAATTATAGTGGGGTTAACGAACAACGGTTAACGGCAGGCACGTATTCCTTAAGCATAAAAGACAATCTGGGTTGTACCTATGACATGGAATTAACGGTACCCAGTACCCCTGTGGACCCCAATTTAGATAGCGATGTCACTTATGACTGTGATGGGAATGGCACAATAACGATAACTTCCGACAACACCACCGATTTCACATATACCTATAGTCTGGACGGCACCTTGAACAGTCCTGAAGACTCGAATGCATTCAGCAATATCGCACCCGGCACTTACCAAATTACCGTAGGTTATAGTAGTACGGTCAGTCCCAATGAAAGCACCTTGTTCCTTGAGAATTTCGGAACGGGTAGCACCACGCAAATCGGTGAGATAGGCCCAGGGTATTGTTACGAACCCCAAGATGGCACGGACACGGATTGCAACCTCGGTCCTGCCGGTATTTTGGTCAATGGGGAATACGCCGTGACCAATACGGTTACCAACCCTAATACGTCATGGAGAACCCCTAACGACCATACAGGCTTAACCAATGGTAGATTCATGGCCATTGGAGTCAGTACCTCAGCGGGTAACAACAATATATTATGGTCAAGAAACGATTTGGAAGTTTTGGCAGACCAAGATATTACGATTTCCTTTTATGCCTACAATTTATTGGTTGATGGTGCTTCGGGCAACGACCCTGAGGTACTTGTAGAGCTTGTCGATGCCTCGGGTACGGTGATCAACAGTTTGGCAACAACGGCGATTCCCCAAAACAACGATGCCGATGATTGGCATTTAAGGGAAGTGACCTTTAATCCCGGCGCAAATACGATGGTCGGTGTCGTGCTACGAACCAATTTGGACAGTGATGACGGAAACTTCCTGGTTTTGGATGACATTCAAGCTTCCCAAACCCCCGAGATTTGTGAGCAATCCCAAGATCTTACCGTTATAGTGGAAGACAACCAAGAATTTAGCGTAGCTATTTTAAGCAGTACCAACCCAACGTGTAACGGTAATGCGGATGGTAGCATCCGTTTCGAAGTGAAGAATTTCGACACGGCAACAGGTTATGAATATTCAACGGATGGAGGTGCGAATTGGACCACCGAAACAGGGGCCATTGTTACCACCCCATCAACATTGGCGGACGGCACCTATGCTATCATGGTCCAAAAGGTAAGTGACAATACCTGTATGGCAACTTCCCCAACGACGGTAACACTGACCGCACCAACGGCCATAGTTCCCGATCTACAGCAAAAAGCTGAATATACCTGTTATAATACTGGGGCCACTTTAGAGGCTTCGGCAACGGGAGGTACGCCGGGGTATGAATATCAATTGGAGGATACGTCGGGCACCCCGATCGTAAGCTATCAAACCAGTACCATCTTTAACAACGTGGCCGACGGCGACTACCTAATTCGTGTCAGGGACACCAATGGTTGTGAAGTACTATCAACAGCTACGGTAACGGTCGACGCCCCGGAAACCATAGCTTTTGACACAACGTTCACAACCTGTTATGATGGAGCGAACGATGCCACCATTACAGTTGACGTAACTTCCGGTAATGGGGGATATACCTTTAGGATCAATGGTGGGGCCTGGCAGACCCCCACACCATCAACGGATACCACCTATACCTTTTCCGGTTTATCGAACGGAAGTTATGATGTGGAAGTAAGCGATGCGTATGGATGTCCATCGGACATAAAAACAATAAACATCGCCCCAGAATTGACCCTTTCTGTAGAAGTCACCCATGCCAGTGCCTGTGGTGATGGCACATTAACAGCCACAGCTGTAGGCGGGGATGGAAATTACGTCTATGCTTTTATACCCAATGGGAATACGGTCGCTGATACAGATTTTTCGGCTATCAATACATATACGGTAACCCTTGCGGAGGCCGGCAATTATGATGTATATGTCAGGGACAATGCAGGCAATGCGGATTATTGTGGCACAATGATCACTGAAGAAGTGGAAGCCATTCCAACTTTAATGTTTACGGCCACGCCAACAGATGCCGAATGTAATGGTGGAACAGGTCGTATTATTGTGGAAATAACCAATGGTTCAGGTCCTTATGACTTTGAATTGATTGATGTAACCAATGGTACCGAAGACCAAACACAAAATGACCTAATAAGTAATACTAAAACTTATTACAATCTACCTGCCGGTACCTATGATGTCAAAATCACGGATGCTGCCGGTTGTTCAGTTACTGAATCCAACATATTAGTAGATGAGCCGGTTGAACTTACTGCCGACATTAAAGGAATTACTCCCGCCAATTGTACAGGAATCCCTAGTGAATTTGGTTTTGATTTTGAAAACTATCCTACATCTTTAGGTACTATTGAATTTAGTAGTAATGGTGGGCTAACATGGCAAACTTCGAATGAATTTAGAGGATATACCTCAGGAGACGAGGTAGCCCCCTCCATACGTACAATCGATGGTAGTGGTAATACTATTTGTCAAACGGATTTGGAAAGATATACAATCCCTTATCCTTTGGATGATTTGGATATTACCGTATTACCTATCATCGTGAATTGCGATGAACTACAGGTAAGTGTCCGGGGACAAAATGGTACTGCACCTTATGAATATACCTATTCTGAAGACTCAGCTAATTTTGATCCCGTAACCCCTGCAAATGCATGGACCACTCAATATCCCTCTGGAGTTACACATACCTTCCCACTGTTAATACCAGGTAGAACGTATACATTTTATGTAAGGGATGCTGTAGGCTGTGTAAGGGAAAGTAGTGTTAATGTCAATGATATTGTCACAAACCCCATGGATATTACCGCAGATATTTCACCTTCCTGCAATTCAGCTTCAAATGGAATCATTGAGTATACCATATCTTCAAACTTTGCTCCTTCGGGATTTGATAGAAATTGGACGCTTTACGATATTAATGGAATTCCTATAGATTCTGGAACAAATACCTCCACCGATGACACTATTAGTGTGGCGAATCTTGCCGCAAATGAATACTATATTGTGGTAGAAGAGGTCGATGGCAGTGGCAACACCAAATGTATCAGTGCGAGTGAGAATGCCATATTAAGCGAATTGGATATAATTTCAGGCACACCTGCATCAATACAGGACATTTCGTGCGAAAACCCTGGAATTATTGAAATTCCTGACATCACCGGTGGCGGGGGAACCTATTACTACACCATTACAGGACCATCCCCATTTACAACCATCACGGCAACCGATGATAATCCTATTGAAATTCCTGCCGATTCACCGGCCGGCACCTATAGTGTATCGGTAGAAGATCAATATGGCTGTAGTTATTTCTTAGCTGATGTACCTATGAATTTTATGGCTGCACCAGTAATTGACAACGTGGCTATTGAAAATTGTGATGCCAATGCCAAAATCACTATCAATATGGTTTCCTATACAGGTACGGTATTATACTCTATTGATAATGGAATCAGTTTTCAAACATCAAATACTTTTGATAATATCCCTGCTGGCAACTATGATATTCTAGTTAAAGACGAAACCGGTTGTACGGATACCTTAAATATCGATATATATCCTACGCTCCAAGCCACAGCCAGTCTCGACCAACAATTAGGATGCGGTACAGGCAATGAGGCTGAGATCAAAATAGAAGTTTCATCGGGTTCAGGAACCTATGAATTTGAGATATTGGACAGTGCTTTGGGCAATAAAGTGCCCAGACAGGCCTTGGACCCCTCGAACTCCCAAAATGTCACCATAGATACGGCAGATACCTACACGGTTAATGTATATGATACCGGCACATCGAACCCAGAGTGCTTTAGGACATTCTCTATAACAGTACCCACTGCCATTCAACCGGATTTTTCAGCAAACGTCACCGATGTTTCGTGTTCCGGTTCCCAAGATGGCGTAATCGAATTGATCCAGGTAAACAATGGGAACAACCCTCTTACCTACAGCATAGATGTACTACCTAGCGGTGCCAGTTGGGATGGCACAACGCAATCCTATATCAATCTCCCAGGGGGAACCTATGAAATCACGGGTACAGGTCCGAATGGATGTACTTCAACGCCATTGCCTGTTATTGTAAACGAAAACCCGGCCATCACCTTTGACTTTCCGATTGTTACGCAATTTGGTTGTACATCGGGCAACACATCCAACAATGCCCTGATCCCTATAGATGGCTCCTCGGTTTCAGGAGGAACAGGTACCTATAATCGATTCGTTTTTATCGATGATACCACAGGCACTACCTTACAGGACGGATCAAGCACCACCTATAGCTATACAGATCAAGTCGGTGGGGTAGTCAATGTAAGGGTCTATGATTCTGCCGGATGTTACGCAGAACACACCGTTACCATTGACCCATTTGATGTCTTGGAAAGCGCCTCAATTAACATTGATGAAAATATCGACTGTATCAATGCCGGAGAAGACATCAGTATTGATGTAACAGGAACGCTTACGACCTACACCACAGCTCCTGCAAATTATGAATTCAGGCAACTACCGTCGACTACTTATCAAGCTTCGAACCAATTCACGGACTTAGCGATAGGCACCCATACTTTCGGCATTAAGAATATTACGACCGGTTGTGAAATCCAGCTGACCCATATCGTAGAAGAACCCAATACGTTCGATATAACCGTTGACGTACTGTCCGATGTCGTTTGTTATGGTGACGATGGTAGCATTCAGATTACCTTCTCCGATGCTACGTATACCGGAAATTTTGAATGGGAAGTTTTACATTCAGACGGCACATCGACCACCAGAACGGATGATGCAGGAACCTATACGGGTACAGGGACTACTGCCACCATTCCGGTTGCAGCGGGAAACTATATCGTACGGGTCGTTCAGGATGCCTTCCCGGAATGTAGCCAAGAACGCGCCTTTACGATTACTACCCCGGAAGCCGCCATCACCTTGGATACCATAGAAACCTCTAATGTAGGTTGCTCCAATGGCGAAGGTACGGCCAATATCGCACCGCTTGGTGGGAAAGGGGCTTATGACATTGTTTTGACCAATACCACCACAGCTACGGATTATAGTGTTACGCAAGTAAATGCCAACCTCTTCCAAAGCTTGGAAGCCGGTACTTATAATATCATTGTAACGGATGCCCTTGGGTGTACCCAAGTATTTACCAGTGCGTTTACTTTGATCGCCCCAGACCCGATAACCGGAACCGTTACCCAAACGGAGTTGGTATGTGAAGGTGATACGGATGCGTCGATTTCATTTGTTCCCGATACGAGAAATGTGGCCCCAAATTACAGCTATAGTCTGAATACCTATGATGACGCTTTAGGGACAACACTACTCCGAAACGCTGCTGCCCAGACAAGCCCTGATTTTTACAATCTGGGTGCCGGCTTCTATAGTATAAGTATTACCGATGATATCGGTTGTACCTATGAAACGAATATCGTGGAAATTGAGGACCCAACCGAGGTCGATGCCATTTTGATCACGGAAAGTCCTATGAGTTGCCAGGTTGGGGCCGAGTTATTACTGGTCGCTTCCGGAGGTACCGCCCCCTACACCTGGAGTGAGGACGGTGTTACCTTCAACAGCATGAACGAAACCAATGGTACCGACACCCATTTATTCCAAAATGTGACCGAAGGTACGTATACGTATTACGTAAGGGATGACTACAATTGTGTTTCCATTATCTCCAATGAAGTAACCATTAATGCTATTGGGGAATTGACACTTACTTTGGATACCTCGGCCGCGAAAATCAATTGTTCAGGGGATACTACCGCCGTAATTATTGCGGATGCCGATGGCGGACTCGGTAGCTATGAATATGCTTTATTTGCGGATGCGACCTTGACCACTGAGGTAGTACCCAACCAAACCGATGGCACTTTTACCGACCTTTCGAGCGGAACGTATTATGTACGGGTACAAAGCAGGGATTGTGAATTGGTTTCCGAGGCGATCGTCATTGAAGCGCCTACCCCATTGACCATCGATTATGAGATAACGGATATTACCTGTAATGGTGAGGATGATGGAAGTATTGTCATTAACCTCAGTGGTGGCTCGGGAGATTATATGTATGCCATCTCCCCTAACCTAAACCAATTCGTGGAAGACAATACCTTTGATGGGTTGGCACCTGGGGATTATACCGTAATTGCCCAAGATAGCTTAGGTTGTTATGAGGTCATCGAATTTACGATAACCGAACCTTCCACCTTGGAAATGACCGTAACCGTACAGGATGAAATCTGCTACGATAGCAGTGATGGTGCCATTACCTTGGAGATTACCGGAGGTACGGCCCCCTACTATACGAGTATCAATTCCGATGATGCCAATGACTTTGTCCAAGATAGATTGCTGTTTGAAAACCTATCGGCCGGCTATTATGGCATTTATGTCAAAGATGCGAATGGGTGTACCATAAATGACTTGATTACGGTTGAAGTTGGTGTAAACCTTAATGCTACGACCGAGGTAATCTATGAATGTACGGGCGACACCCCGAACAATAGCCTTAGTATTGCGTTAGAGGATGAAAGTGTAGGTGCGGATGTACTTTATGCGTTGGATTCGACCGATGCCAATGACCTTGTTCTTGACCCTGATTTCTCCGACATGTCCGCTGGCCCCCACTATGTTACGATTGCCCATGCCAATGGTTGCATCCGCACTTTTGATTTCGAGGTTATCGATTACACGGCCTTGTCACTGAGTACAACCCAGGAAAACATCAATGAGATCACGGCCATTGTAACAGGTGGAAAAGAAGGATACACCTATTATTTTGATGGAGTAGATAATGGGAACGACAGTACCTATACCATTGATCGTACCGATACTTACGAGGTTCGTGTGGTGGATGAAAACGGTTGTGAAGCGATTTCGACCATTTACATGGAATTCATCGATATTGAGATACCGAATTTCTTTACTCCCGATGGGGATGGAAATAACGATGTTTGGACCCCGATCAACATGGAAATTTATCCTGATATCTTTATTAAGATCTATGACCGATACGGTCGGATCATTTACCGATTCAAGGACAATCAAGACGGTTGGGACGGCTTCTACAACAACACCGAATTACCTACCGGGGATTATTGGTACATCATCAAATTAAACGGTGAAACCGACGAAAGGGAATTTGTAGGCCATTTTACACTGTACCGCTAAATCACGATTTCCAGGCAATGACCCAAAGGAGTACCTACTCCTTTGGGTTTGTCCTTGGGATCGCCTACCAAAGGCCTTTGACAACGGCAATAACCCCTTTCACAACATACAATTGCCTTCTACATAAAAGCATCTTTAATTTGTATATGGAATAATTCAAAAATTAAGGTATTGAAGCATATTAGAAAGAAACTCCGGTTTCTTGTTCCCCTTTTATTAATGGCGTTTACGCATATGGGTTACGCTCAATTAAGTGACTTGCACTACCTCCCCCCTTTAAAACAAGGGTCGAACAACCAAGCCATCCAACAACAGGCCATCTATTTATCCACACCGGAAACAACGGCTTTTACGGTAAACGCTTATTTGGGCACCTCCACTACTCCGCTTACTACTTTTTCAATATCAAAAACCACTCCTGCAACCTATAACCTCTCAGAAGGGGATAATAATATAACACTTGTAGACAATAGCAACACAGGGGTTAAATTGACGAGTAGTGGACTGCGTTTTGAAGCCCCTAGTGGGAAAGAGTTTTATGTCAATTATAGAGGGGTTTCAACCTCTCAAGGCGCATCATTAACATCAAAAGGTAGAGCTGCCATGGGTACCAGCTTTAAATGGGGCGGTGTTCCCAACTTGGGTACCCACGTATCCAAATCCAATACCTTGGGAATCATGGCCACGGAAGACAATACCACTGTTACTTTATCCGGTTATGATACAGATTGTGTATTTCGGTTGGGCAGTGATAAAGCGGGGATAACGGCCGACTCCTATCAAATTACATTGGATGCCAATGAATCCTTTGTATTTGAGGCCTACATGGGCAACACGTTCAGTACCGCACAAAGTCAAGGCTGGATAGGTGCTTCCGTAGTTTCGGACAAGGATATCGTAATCAGCAACGGTTCAATGAATTTTGGTCGACAAGCTAATTCATCCAATAGGGATGCCGGGATCGACCAACCCGTTCCCGAAAACAAATTGGGGAAGGAATATGTTTTTGTTAGGGGACGTGGGGGCACAAATGGCGCCACGGAATTTCCGATAATCATCGGCACCCAAAACAATACGGAAATTTATGTCAACGGCTCCACAACGGCCATTGCTACGATCAACAAAGGGGATTACTTCGAAATCCCCAGCAGCTATTATTCCTCCAATTCAGTAGGGGCGAACATGTTTGTCACAACATCCAAAGATGCCTATGCGTACCAATGTATGGCGGGTTCCAGTTCTATTTACACCCAAGGCCTGAATTTTGTAGCTCCGGTAAACTGTTTATTACCGGACACCATGGACAACATACCCCAAATAACCGATGTTGCCGGAACCACACTTTCCGGTGGGGTTACGATAATCGCCTCAACGTCGACCCCTGATGAAAATATCCAAGTTACGGACGACACTGGGGCGGTAGCCCTTACGACTGCCCAGACCGTGGCAGGAACGAGCTTATGGAAAACTTTTTATATCCCTGGGTTGACCGGTAATGTCAGCGTCGCATCCACCGGTCCCATTGCTGTCGGTTTTTTCGGATACAATGGTGCCCGTGGAATTGCCGGGTATTTTTCCGGATTTGATACCGTTCCCGATGTAGACTTGCAGGTAACCGGTGGGGGTTGCCTACCCGATGCACAGGTAGAGGTGGTTGATCCCAATTTCGATGATTACCAATGGTACGAAAATGGCACCTTGGTCGCTGGCGCCAACAGTTCGTCCTATACACCGTCCGGTGCCGGGGATTTTTATGTCCGTGTTACCAAAGGGGGCTGTACCTATGACTCACAATCATTGGCGGCCTACTATTGCGAACCCGATATTGTCCTCAACAAAGACGCCGACCAGAATACCGTCAATGAGGGGGACACCGTAACCTTTTACATAACCGTCGAAAGTTTAGGGGTCGACCCGGTATCCAATCTGGTGTTGACCGATGTGCTACCGGCAGGATTGGAGTTGGTTTCCACATCCATTTCCAAAGGGACTTTTTCTTATCCCGATTGGACCATCGGCGATATGGATTCCGGGGACTTGGAGACCTTGACCTTGGTCACGAAAGCCAGTCTGAACAATATTTACCTATCCTCTACAGACTACACCAATACGGTCACCAACAGTCAGGATCAAACCGACTCGAACACGACCACGGATGACCCTTCGGAAACGGTAACCGTAAACAGAATTAAAACAACGACCATAATTACCAACAGAAGGATCACCCATCGGGTGAACAGAAAATAATATTAAATTGTAACATAAGTCCGGCTTTATCGTCAAGTAGTATATAACCCTTCAAAATCACTTGACTTGAGCACCATTCTCACCGTTAGCAACCTGACAAAAAAATTCGGCTATTTAACCGCAGTCAAGGACCTCAGCTTTACCATAGAAAAAGGCAATGTATATGGCATACTCGGACCCAACGGAAGTGGCAAGTCCACCACCTTGGGAATCGTCCTGAACGTAGTGAACAGGACCAGCGGGGATTTCTCTTGGTTCGATGGAAACATGTCGACCCACGAGGCCCTGAAAAAAGTCGGTGCCATTATCGAACGTCCCAATTTCTATCCGTATATGACCGCTATCCAAAATTTACGTTTGGTTTGTAAAATCAAGGAGGTTCCCGAGGATAAGATCGAAGAAAAATTGGAACTGGTCGGATTATTGAATCGCAAGAACAGTAAATTCCGAACCTATTCCTTGGGCATGAAACAACGCTTGGCCATTGCCTCTGCCCTTTTGAATGATCCGGAAATCCTTATTCTCGATGAACCCACCAATGGCCTCGACCCCCAAGGTATCCATCAAATCAGGGAAATCATTAAAAAAGTGGCCTCCCAAGGTACCACGATCCTATTGGCCTCCCACCTTTTGGATGAAGTGGAGAAAGTCTGTTCCCATGTGGTCATCCTTAGAAAGGGACAAAAATTGTATGCTGGCCGGGTCGATGACATGATGGCCAGCCATGGTTTTTTCGAACTACAAACAACCCATACCGAGGCCTTATTGCAGTTCCTGAAAAACAACAACGGTTTCAGTAAGGTAACCCAGGAAAACGGACTCATTACCGCTTTCCTCAATAAAGAAATGGATGCCGAAGTTTTGAACAGGAGTCTTATGGAAGCGGGAATCGTACTTTCCCATTTGGTCAAAAGAAAGGCAAGCCTTGAAGAACAGTTCCTTACCTTGACCAACTCCCAAGCCAACTAAATCCGAAAAAAACATGTTGAGATTATTACACATAGAATTCATCAAACTTTGGAACAATAGATCGAGTAAAATATTGATCATTTCCTATTTTGTGCTCCTTACTTCAATCGCCTTGGTCGCTGCCATTAAATTCGATATCGGTCCGATAAAATTCCATTTGGCCGAGCAGGGTATTTTCAATTTTCCATATATCTGGCATTTCAACACCTTCATTACCGCCTTTTTTAAATTGTTCCTGGCGATTGTCATAGTATCCATGATGGCCAACGAATACAGCAATAAGACCATAAAACAGAATTTGATCGACGGACTTTCGAAAAAAGAATTCATTCTTTCCAAATTTTTGACCGTAGTATCCTTTTCCCTCATATCGACCTTCTTTGTTTTTTCGGTCTCCTTGATCTTAGGACTCATCTATTCCGACTACAATGAACTAAGTATCATTTTTTCCGATATGGAATTTCTGTTAGCCTACTTTGTGAAACTAATGGGATTCTTCGCTTTCTGTCTTTTTCTGGGCATCTTGGTAAAGCGTTCCGCTTTTGCCCTAGGATTCTTGATCTTATGGCAGGTTTTTGAGGGATTCGTGCGGGGAATGATACGATGGAAACTTTTTGATGGGGAAACCACGGATTTTATCATGGGCTTTTTCCCCTTGAATGCCATGTGGAAACTGATCGATGAACCCTTCACCCGATTGGGTGCCGTACAATCTGTGGCCGATCAAATCGGTGAAAAATTCGACATGGATTATGGGGTACATGGGTACGAGATCTTGATCGTATTGGCATGGACATCCCTATTTATTTATTTCTCCTACGCCCTACTGAAAAAGAGGGATTTATAGGCGATCCGTATCCCGTAAACTGGGGATTGCGTAAACCAGGGCCGCAGGTGGGATCATACCAAGGCCATCGGTTTTGACGAAAAAAGTAGATTGAAGGGTTTCACTATGTACCACAGTGTGAATTTTAAGAAAACCTTTCCCCTAATAATCCCCGTGCTTTTGTATTTTTAAAAAATGAAATTCAAGGTCGTTTCCGAATTCAAGCCCACAGGTGATCAACCGGAGGCCATAAGACAATTGGTCAACGGAATAGAAACCCAAGAACCCTACCAAACGCTATTGGGTGTAACGGGTTCGGGTAAAACCTTTACCGTGGCGAATGTGATCGAAGCGGTTCAACGCCCAACATTGGTCCTTGCCCATAATAAAACTTTGGCCGCCCAGTTATATTCGGAATTCAAACAGTTCTTTCCGGATAATGCAGTGGAATATTTTGTTTCCTATTATGATTACTATCAACCGGAAGCCTATATCCCCTCCTCCGGACTATATATAGAAAAGGACCTATCGATTAATGAGGATATCGAAAAACTGCGTTTAAGTGCCACCTCCTCCTTACTTTCAGGCAGAAGGGACGCACTTGTCGTGGCATCGGTGTCTTGTTTATATGGTATCGGAAATCCGGTGGAATTCCAAAAAAACGTCATTAGCATACATAAAGATCAGGTCATAGCACGTACCAAACTATTGCACATGTTGGTACAAAGCCTGTACTCCAGGACCACTGCCGATTTTCGCAATGGAAATTTCAGGGTAAAAGGGGATGTGGTGGATATTTTCCCCAGTTATGCGGACCACGCCTTTAGAATCCATTTCTTCGGGGATGAAATTGAAGAAATCGAAGCCTTTGACCCCTTTAACAATTCCGTGATCGAGGTATATGATAATTTGAATATCTATCCGGCGAACATGTTCGTAACCTCCCCCGATATTCTGCAAAATGCCATTCATTCAATCCAGGACGACTTAGTGCACCAAATCGATTATTTTAAGGAAATCGGAAAACCTTTGGAGGCAAAACGATTGGAAGAGCGTACGAATTTCGACCTTGAAATGATTCGGGAATTGGGATATTGTTCAGGTATAGAAAACTATTCCCGCTATTTGGACGGTCGCGAACCAGGAACACGTCCATTCTGTCTGTTGGATTATTTTCCGGACGATTACCTTATGGTAATCGATGAAAGCCATGTGACCATACCGCAGGTACATGCCATGTATGGAGGGGACCGTTCCCGAAAGGAAAACTTGGTGGATTACGGATTCCGGTTACCTGCAGCAATGGATAACAGACCCTTAAAGTTCGAGGAATTCGAAGCGCTACAGAACCAAGTGATCTATGTGAGTGCCACTCCCGCAGATTACGAATTGCAACTTTGCCAAGGGGTATATGTGGAACAAGTCATCCGTCCTACAGGGTTATTGGATCCCATTATCGAGGTAAGGCCCAGCCTTAACCAAATCGATGACCTGATCGAGGAAATCCAACAAAGGGTTGAAAAGGATGAACGGACCTTGGTCACCACCCTTACCAAACGGATGGCTGAGGAATTGACCAAGTATTTGACACGTATAAATGTGCGTTGTAGATACATCCATAGTGATGTGGACACCTTGGAACGGGTCGAGATCATGCAAGATTTACGTAAAGGCATTTTTGATGTACTGATCGGGGTAAACCTTTTAAGGGAAGGATTGGATTTACCCGAAGTATCCCTCGTGGCCATTTTGGACGCCGATAAGGAGGGCTTTCTGCGCAGTAACCGATCATTGACCCAAACTGTTGGAAGGGCGGCAAGACACCTGAATGGGAAAGCCATTATGTATGCGGACAAAATTACGGACAGCATGCAAAAGACCATTGACGGCACCAATTACCGTCGCGAAAAGCAGATTGCTTACAACACTGCCCACAATTTAACCCCTAAAGCTTTGAACAAGGGACTTGACAGCGTATTGGCCAAGAATTCGGTTTCTACCTACCATTTTGAAAAAGAAGAGTTACGGGCCGCGGAACCGGATCTGGATTATCTGACCAAAGAACAGATAGCGAAATTGATTCGGGAAAAACGAAAAGCCATGGAAAAGGCTGCCAAGGAATTGGATTTTATGCAGGCGGCCAAACTTCGTGACGAAATAAAAATGTTGCAAAAGCAAGATTGACAGCCCCCTATTCCATTGAACCGGTGGCATAACCATACATCAACCAAAGAAAAAGCGTCCCAATTACTTAGGACGCTCCTCCATGCCGACTCTTCCCTGAGAAGGAAAGACTTACGGCAACCTGATGCCTACCTACAGGCCATCAGTCCAAACCAACTAAACCAACCAATATGCAATGCCCGGAAAGGACATTGCATAAGTTTCTTAAAGCCATTACGACAATTCGATCATTCTTTTAGGCTTTGGTAAAGCCTCTTCCCTTTTTGGTAAATTGAATTTCAAAATACCATTTTCGTACGTTGCCTTGATATTTTCCTCATCTATGGTCTCGGGCAGTGTAAATGCGCGTTTGAAAGATGTAAAGGAAAATTCCCTTCGTGTATAATTCTCTTTTTCCTCATTTTCCGTAGCACTTGTTTCTGAGGAAATTGTCAATACATTATCATCGACCTCAATTTTAAAATCCTCTTTATCCCTACCGGGAACAGCTAATTCCAGTTCAAAATCGGTTTCATTTTCCTTGATATTGACTGCAGGTACAACATTGGTATTGAAATTTTCCAATCCACCAAACCAATCAGGCTTTAATATTTCATTCATAAATGATGGGAATAAAACATCGTTTCTCTTTATTAAGCTCATAACTTTTATTTTTTAAGGTTAAATTTTAATTTCAAATCAAACAATAAAAGACAAAAGCCATACCAACCAAAAAAAGATGTCATTATGACATTTTTAACACCAAAACAGGTGTCAATTTGACATTTTTACTAATAGTACGCATTGTGAATATGGAAATCAAGGCTAAAATGGCATTAGCGCCCTAATTGTAATACGTCTTGAAAATATCGATCAATACATTGGGAGGAATGATTTTATCGGGATATTGGTGCATTACCGTTAACACGCTTTCTATGGCTGCCGGTGGCAATCCCATTCCCAATCCGATATTGTGGATTTGATCGATTTCGTTTTGGTCTTGTTTCTTATCCACGTTCATTAACAGGACCAACCTATGGAACTGAAGAATACGATCCGCTTCCGATTTCGGAATGACATACTCCACCTCCTTATGAAAAAGGGACTCGAAGGTTTCCTGCCCCACACCCAGTTGTTCGGCAATACGGTTCAAAAAAGCGTACTCTTCGGGTTTGACGTTGTTTTTCACCTTTGCAAAGGCGATCATTTCCGAGAGTATACTAAGTTTTTCTTTGCTTGTAGGCATAATCATCCCCTTTTTAAAGTTCTTTCATAATTGGGACTACCGGTAATCGTCGTTGACGACCTAATCAAAATAACCCAATTGGAAAAACAAGTATGGATCGCTGTAATTCTTTTGGCAATCAATCCTAGTTACAAAAAAGCAAGTATTCTTCACCTCTTTACAGCTTTATTTCCGATAAACCGACTAATAACCAATCTATGCTATAACTGATATTACCCCGCTTTCGTATAATAAATTGCTATTTTCCGTTGAAATACCACTGGCTATCCTTAATTTGCAGCCCTATTCCAAAAAATCGGAAACATGACGAACAACGATATCTTCAAAAAACTTCGCGTAGCCCTAATGTTGAGGGACGATGACATTGTGGAGATCCTTAAATTAGTGGATTTCAATATATCGAAAAGTGAACTAGGGGCTTTTTTCAGAAATGAGGACCATCCGAAGTATATGGAATGTGGAGATCAAATCCTTCGCAATTTTTTAAATGGCCTTGTCATCCATTTGAGGGGCACCAAGGAGAACCCCAAAAGCCCGGGAGAAGTACTATTAAAGGCAAAGACTTCAAAACCGGCACAGTCACCAAAGAAAAAGGATTTTAAAACCGGCAAACCCAAAGCGTTTAAACCGGATATCTCACCGGTAAAATACAAAAACAAGCCTTCCCAATCGAAAGGCAAAAAAAAATCCTGAAATCGGCACAGGCCAGATTTCAGGATCCAATCAACTTTTTGAAGTATTATACACCTGCGAACCTTACAGGAACGGTATACAGTGCACCTTCTTTAAATTCCCCCACTTCAACTTTCTTGTAGTTTAATCTTGACTTCACAAAGGTTTCGAGTTTTTGATGGTCCGAATCCACGGACAATACCACGATCTCCCCTTTTTTGTTCAAGGTAAACCTAACCTGTGCCGTTAAATCAACGAACTCAGCAGGTAAGGCTTCGCTATCCAAGAGCTCACCGATCTGAGTTGATAATTGCTTTACCGGATTTTCATTTACGGGGTTATTGGCAAAACTACTACCGGTCATTAGTAACATCGCAGCTACAAATACTAAACTTAATTTTCTCATGATTTGTTCGTTTAATGATTGATGAATAATTGATGATTGTTTAAAAGACGCCTTAGAATCGAGTTTGTTACAACGATATTCTCATTTAACATAAATTTAAATAATGATATCCTTAATTCTTGGGCAAAGAAAAACAAGATTTACCAATTACGGACAGGTCGCCCAAAGGTTTAACCATAACTTAAAACCCATAACATTCAGGAAACTTTCAATGACACAAAAAAAGGGCGACACATTGCTGCGTCGCCCTTTATATCCTTAACTCAGAATAGGGTAGCTCTAGCTCAATACCTCTTTAACTTTATCGGCAGCTTCCTGAAATTGCACTGCTGAATGCACCGCCAATCCTGAAGTATCGATGATCTCTTTCGCCAATTCCGCATTGGTCCCCTGTAAACGGACAATAATCGGCACCTTAATGGCATCCCCCATGTTCTTATAGGCATCAACAACGCCCTGAGCGACGCGATCACAACGCACGATACCACCGAAAATATTGATCAATATCGCTTTTACGGCTGGGTCTTTCAATATGATACGGAAAGCTTCCTCAACCCTTTTGGCATCCGCGGTACCCCCGACATCCAAAAAGTTGGCAGGCTCACCCCCGGCCATTTTAATAAGGTCCATGGTAGCCATGGCCAAACCGGCACCATTGACCATACAACCTACATTCCCATCCAAATCAACATAACTCAGTCCAACGGACCTCGCTTCTACCTCAATTGGATTTTCTTCCCTTAAATCACGCATCTCGGCATATTGCTTTCTACGATACAAAGCATTGTCATCAATGGAAACCTTAGCATCTACCGCCATGATCAAATTATCGGACGTCTTTAATACCGGATTGATTTCGAACATGTTCGAATCACTTTCCACATAAGCCTTATATAACGAGGTTACGAATTTGGTCATTTCCTTGAAGGCCGTACCCGAAAGCCCTAAATTGAACGCGATCTTACGCGCTTGAAAAGGCAATATTCCCGTTGCCGGATCTATTTCCTCCGTAAATATCAAATGGGGGGTTTTTTCCGCTACTTCCTCGATATCCATTCCACCCTCCGTGGAATACATGATCATATTACGACCCTTACTACGATCCAATAATACGGACATGTAAAATTCACTTGTTTCACTTTCGCCTGGGTAATATACGTCTTCCGCTATCAAAACTTGATGGACTTTCTTACCTTCCGCAGAGGTCTGGGGGGTAATTAGGTTCATCCCGATGATCTGCCCAGCAATATCTTCAACCTCCTGAAGGTTTTTGGCCAGTTTTACTCCACCACCTTTTCCACGACCACCGGCGTGCACTTGCGCTTTAATGACATGCCAACCCGTTCCCGTTTCCGCGGTTAATTGCTTTGCCGCCGCAACAGCTTCCTTGGGACTATGTGCTACGATACCCCTTTGTATGCGTACACCAAAACTTTCTAAGATTTCTTTTCCTTGATATTCGTGAAGGTTCATATGGATTTGTTATATGTTTGAAAACAAAAATAGGAAACGCACAGGATCTACCCTAATGATTTTCCGCGGTTTTAGCGAATTTTGAAATCCTCAAAATCCAAGGGATCGAAATTTTTGAAATCACCGTTCATTTTAATGGCCCCCTTAGTTCTATCGACCTCCTTCAATACGCCTATGGTCGTTGACAAATGCCTGTTGATATACTCCAATCGCTCCTTTTCGGTCTGCATTTGCAACAGTTGATATTCCTGTTCAAAGGAAAGACCGATTTTATGGATCAATCGGTAAATATTGAATTTTTCGACCGGATCGGCCCTAAATGGGACATCCATAAGACCATAGAGGACTTTTATCTTACCCAGAACACCAACTTTCAGTTCATCGGAGGCATTACGTATATCTTCCAAAAATTCCACCTCACCCCCTGCATATAATTTATAGGGCAATTGATTTTGAAAAGACAATACCTTGAATACCTGACGGCCCACACATACCACATCCATCTCACCTCCTTTATATGTATTCACGACCTCTACCAGCTGCACCTCGGTACCATAAGCTATCTGCTTATGGATATAGACAGGAATACCGAAGGTAAGCGCCTCGTTGCGACAATCCCTTATCAGTTGCTTATACCGTTCCTCAAAAATATGGAGCGGTACGGTCTCCCCTGGAAAAAAGATGGATTTTAAAGGAAATAAAGGTAGCAACATGACATTCTTTTGTTTAAAAATACAACTCCCTATCGATTGTAACAAATACAGCACCCCCTTTAAAATGTTATATTTACAACATTTTGTTTTATTTATTATTTAAAGTTGGATTTTTTTGTCCAAATCGAAATAGAATCCTAGTTTTGCTCAAAATCAAAAGGATAACAATGAAGAATGCTGATTTATTAAAAATCGCCAAAACATACGGTAACCCAGTGTATGTTTATGATTCCGAAAAAATCATTTCCCAATTCAATAGGTTGACGAATGCCTTTAAAGGGGTCAAGCATTTGCGATTGAACTATGCCGCCAAAGCCCTTTCCAATATTTCCATATTGCGTTTAATGAACAGTTTGGGCAGTGGGTTGGATACGGTTTCGATTCAGGAAGTACAACTCGGACTATTGGCCGGTTTTAAACCGGAATCCATCATATATACACCTAATGGCGTTTCCTTGGAAGAAATCGAGGAGGCGGCAAAATTAGGGGTACAGATCAATATCGACAATTTGTCGGTACTGGAACAATTTGGAAGCAAGCATCCGGACATCCCTGTTTGTATCCGTATCAATCCCCATGTAATGGCCGGAGGCAATTCAAACATCTCCGTAGGGCATATCGATTCAAAATTCGGAATCAGCATTCATCAAATCCCGCATTTGTTACGCATTGTTGAATTGACCCAAATGAACATCAATGGTATTCATATGCATACCGGTAGTGACATTTTGGATATCGACGTGTTCCTTTATGCCTCCGAAATCCTTTTCGAAACGGCCAAAAATTTCAAGAACTTGAATTTCATCGATTTTGGAAGCGGCTTTAAAGTCCCCTACAAAGAAGGTGATATTGAAACCAATGTTGAGGAATTAGGTAAAAAATTGACCGATAGGTTCAATGCTTTTTGCAAGGAGTACGGCAAGCAACTCACTTTGGCCTTTGAGCCCGGCAAGTTTTTGGTCAGTGAAGCTGGATTCTTCTTGGCTAAAGTAAATGTTGTAAAACAAACGACCTCTACGGTCTTTGCCAGTGTCGATTCCGGTTTCAACCATTTGATCCGTCCCATGTTGTACGGGGCCAACCACAGTATCGAAAACATCTCGAATCCCGAAGGCAGGGAACGCTACTACTCTGTGGTAGGTTACATCTGTGAAACCGACACTTTCGGCAATAACCGTCGGATCAATGAGATAACCGAAGGGGACATCCTTTGTTTTAAAAATGCAGGTGCCTATTGTTTTACCATGGCCAGCAACTATAATTCCAGATACAGGCCAGCAGAAGTACTTTGGCACAAAGGAAAGGCCATTTTAATTCGGGAAAGGGAGACTTTTGATGACCTTATCAAAAACCAAACAGACCCAAAAGATCTGTTTTCCCCCATCAAAGAGGAAGCAGTTGCAAAATAAAGGTTATAAATAATCGTTAGCTTTGTGGAGTCGGTTCGACTAAATCGCAAAACTAATCAGTATGAAATCAAGTATAAACCCTTTAAATAAATTTCCCTTATTCCTGTTCATTGGATTATTATCCTTAATCGGAAATGCCCAAGAAGTCGAATGGTTGAGTTGGGATCAAGCCGTAGAACGGGCCCAAACCGATGAAAATCCCAAAAAGATGTTCATTGATGTGTATACGGACTGGTGTGGATGGTGTAAAAAAATGGACAAGGATACTTTTCAGCATCCCGATGTAGCCGCTTATATGGCCTCAACGTTTTATATGGTGAAATTGGATGGTGAAGGTAAGGAACCTATTGAATTCAGGGGACAGACGTACAATTTTGTACCCTCGGGAAGAAAAGGATACCATGAATTTGCCGCTGCCTTAATGCAAGGCCGTTTAAGTTATCCGACCACCATATTCCTTGATGAGCAAATGAACATGCTTTCCCCAGTACCCGGGTACCAAAAACCCGAACCCTTCCTAAACATTGCAAGGTATTTCGGGGACAATATTTATTTGGAAAAAGATTGGCAGACCTATAGTGGCCAAAGCAAATAAAGCTATTCAACACAAACAAAAAAAAAAAAGAGCTGTTTCTAAGAAACAGCTCTTTTTTTTATCTTCCGATTATCATTCGGTAAGGATTTTTTATCGACTATAATTCGGGGATTCCTTTGTAATGGTTACATCATGGGGGTGACTTTCATTGATCCCACTAGCGGTAATCTTAACAAATCGTCCGTTTTCCTTTAATGTCTCGATATCCTTGGCACCGCAATACCCCATACCTGCCCGTAGACCACCTACAAACTGATGGATGCTTTCATAGAGTTCTCCCTTATAAGGTACACGACCCACGATTCCTTCCGGAACCAATTTTTTAATGTCATCTTCAACATCTTGAAAATATCGGTCTTTCGATCCTTTTTTCATGGCTTCGACAGAACCCATACCACGGTAGGATTTGAATTTCCTGCCTTCATAAATAATGGTTTCACCCGGGGATTCCTTGGTACCGGCCAACAATGAACCCAACATAACCGTATCAGCCCCTGCTGCAATGGCTTTGGGTATATCCCCCGTATATCGGATACCCCCATCGGCAATTACGGGAACCCCACTGCCTTTTATCGCCGCAGCAACTTCAAGAACTGCCGAAAATTGCGGAAAACCGACCCCTGCCACTACCCTGGTAGTACAAATAGACCCCGGTCCGATTCCGACTTTTACCGCATCCGCACCTGCTTCCACCAAATATTTGGCAGCCTCCCCAGTGGCGATATTACCCACAATGACTTCCAATTTCGGGAATTTCTTTTTTACTTCCTTAAGTACATTGACCACCCCTTTGGTATGGCCATGGGCCGTATCAATGACAACGGCATCGACACCTGCGTTGACCAATGCTTCGGCACGATCGACGGCATCCGCAGTTACCCCTAAGGCCGCGGCAACCCGAAGTCGACCAAATTGATCTTTGTTCGCACTGGGTTTTTGGGTCAACTTGGTAATATCCCGAAAAGTGATCAGCCCTATCAATTTATTGTTGGGCCCAACTACCGGGAGTTTTTCGATTTTATATTCCTGTAAAATGTCTTCCGCCTGTTCCAAGGATGTACCTTCGCTTACGGTAACCAAATTCTCGGAAGTCATAACCTCTGCAATCGGCCTTTCATTGTTTTTCTCGAACCGAAGATCGCGATTCGTAACAATACCGATCAATATACCTTCATCGTCAATGATCGGAATCCCACCAATACTGTACTCCTCCATACTGGCTTTGGCATCTTTGACCAAGGCCGTGGAAGGCAAGGTCACCGGATCTATGATCATTCCGCTTTCGGCACGTTTTACCTTTCGGACTTTCATCGCCTGTTGCTCTATGGTCATGTTCTTGTGCAAAACACCTACCCCCCCCTCTTGGGCAATGGCAATGGCCATTCTGGATTCGGTAACCGTATCCATGGCCGCAGAAACTATGGGCACATTGATGGTAATGTTTCTAGTGAATTTGGTCTTGATACTTACCTCGCGAGGCAGTATTTCTGAAAATGCAGGTACAAGCAATACGTCATCATACGTTAAACCTTCCCCGAGAATTTTATTTTGGTGAGCTTCCATGCAATTAAGGATTAATTGCGTGCAAATATACTACTTTTAATATGAATTCATTACAACCATCGCATTTAATGGACAGGAGCCGTACTTTGGGTCAGTTTATAAAGGACCACGAGAGAGGAAACCATAAAGGTCACTGTCATCAAAACACCGGAAAACAGGACAATATATTTCATCCAATCGACCCCGGTCCATAAAAAATAAATTCCCCCGAAAGTCAATATCACCGATAAAAATGGCTCTACGGTCAAAAATAACTTATAGTTCCTGGAAATATCGGTCATCCAAACCAAACTCCCAAGAAGGAAAAAAATCATGGACATCGAAAGAATATGGGTATGGACAATGGTCAGCATTTCACGATCACTTTTCTTGAATTTCATGACCTCCGCATCCTCATCCTCCTCGTTACCCAAATAATTTTCCTCGATTCCACCTATGGAAGTTGAACGGGTCTCATTGATAAAGAGCAAGCCTGTATAAAAACCAATGGAAAGCACGACCACAAAGGCAGCTATAAAAACCCTTATCTCTTTTGACAAAGTGGAAAGAAGTCCGTTTAATTGCATTACAATACGTTCTTTGCTTTCAACACACCTATCGTTTGCAGGATTTGATCCATGGCAGAAGTCATCGATCGCACCGAAATGGTCGCCCCGGCAATGCCGTCAATATTTCTTTCGTGATCTACACGATCCCCGGCCGTTTTACCCAGAAACTGTTTCAACCAACGTTTACTACCGATCTCGCCACCATACTCTTCCCTGTAGACCAATACCTTGGTGTGAACGATCTTCAATTCCGCATTAAAAACCACCATATAATCGAACTGGGCCGTTTTACTTGGCGCTTTATCCACAAAAACATACCCTAAATCAGTGCTATCTTTGTAAACCTTGAAAAAATTATCCCCATTTAGCTTCTTAGGCAGTTTCGCATTCAACACATCCCCTACCTTTATGGCATTCAATTGAATACCGGTCTCCAAGAAAACCTTCTCAAGTTCTTTATGTACTTTCTTCTCAATATTTTTGGGCAAACCATAGCCCATCAATAAAAAACATAATACTATGGATAATCCGTAAAAACGATTTGACTTACGCATAACGTAAAAATATTAATTTAGAATGACTCTCAATAGTATTGTACTTTTATTTTTTTATAGTACCCTTAAGGATGAAGGAATTAGAACCAAACGCCTATACCAAAATTCAGCCTATTTTGGACTTCACTGTTATCGGCGGCATTACTTCTAAACTGATAATCCCCTTTTAAGACAACACCAGGGGCAATATGGTAGGTAAGCCCCGATGTAACATCGGTACGGTCATAAGCCTCGTTTTTGACTAAGGAACCAGCAGTGGAAGCATGGGTATCGTACCTTTCATAACGAGTGAAAACAAATAATTTCTGATCGTTTTGTACCGGTAGTAAATTGAAGGCCCCTTCAACATACCAACCTTGCAAGGCACTTCCCAAATCATTACCTGTCAAGGCATTGTAGGCTTCGGTATCGGAGAGTGAGGCATGGATGAATTGGCCACGTGCCGTAAAACGATCATAGGCATATCGGGCATCCAATCCAACCATCGAAATACCGATATTCGCACCATCAATGGTCTCAATATCATCCTCGGCTTGTGTTTTTCCGAAATAAGTGGAGAAGCCCAATCGCAAACCAGGTATCCCATAATAGTCCAGTTTTGTTGAGAGGGTCGGACTGTCTATTGTGGATTGTATTCCCTTTTGACGACCACCACGTAAGCCGTTAGACCCTTTCAGGACACCGGAAACACCACCGTCATCATCGGCAACAGTAGATTTGAACCCATTGAACAAATAAGCTTGGTATCCTAATGACAGACTATTGAAGCGCCCACTTACACCTACCCCGAGTTCTCTCCATGTGGTAGGAACGATCGCATTGTCCATCGCAGGTCTTTCCGTACCATTGAATGTGGTGGGTTCATGAAACTCATTAATGATCCCCATTGGCACCAACATCAAACCTCCCCTTAAGTTGACATTATCGGCCACATTGTAGTTTACAAAGGCCTGTTCCACAAAAACCTCCTCTACGTGTTCGAATTCTATTTCAGTAACGAACTGTGTTTTATCATTAAAACGGTAACCCATTAGCAACACCAACCTTTGTACATCCAATTCCCCGTTGTCACCTTCTGGTTGGTTATACAACATTTCACCATAGGCCCCCATAGTAACCGCCGAAGCGTAGTTTCCGGACAATAATCGCTGTGCGGCATTCAATTGTTTTTGTGGATTAAGGGTAATTGAATCGGTCTTGGTCTGTCCGGACATCGTCGCACAGAAAAGAATCGCTAGCAAGAGTATGGGATTTTTCATTGTTTATTATCTTTATTTAGACTTAGTTTAGTTTATTAAAAATCTGAGCGCAAATATACCCTGTGAATTGCTTATCACAAAATTTATTTAAATTAAGTCTTAATAAAAGCAGTTCGAGCCAACAAGAAGCCTTTAAAAAATATCACAACTCTTGTTCATCGATAATGGGGAAAAAGCTCCAAGGCTTTATTATAAGCAGCCTCAAAGGTCATCCAATGTACATTGGTATCGACCTTTTTCGCCGTAAAATAGGAAAGTATTTTTTCAGTGGGCATATTACCCGTCAATTCATCCTTGGCCATGGGACACCCCCCAAAACCCTGAATGGCACCATCGAACCTTCTGCAACCCGATCTAAATGCCGCATCGATTTTTTCATGCCATTTTAAAGGGGTCGTATGTAGATGTGCCCCGAATTCAATATCCCGGTATTTCGGGATTAGATCGGAAAACAGGTATTCGATATTCTCCGGGGTCGAAGTACCCACGGTATCGGAAAGGGATAAAATCCGCGCTCCCATTTCGGCCAATTGTTCGGTCCAATCCCCCACGATATCCACATTCCATGGATCACCGTACGGATTTCCAAACCCCATGGATATATAGGTAACCACTTCCTTACCATTCGCATTTGCAATATGCAATATTTCCCTCAAGGTTTCTACCGATTGCGCGATGGTCTTATGCGTATTACGCATTTGAAAATTTTCGGAGATCGAAAACGGATACCCGAGATAATCTATTCTTCCATGCTCCACGGCTGCTTCGGCACCCCTGACATTAGCGACAATGGCCAGCAATTTACTGGTAGTACGGGAAAGGTCGAGCCCGGCCAAAACCTCAGCGGTATCGGCCATTTGCGGTATGGCCTTGGGTGAAACGAAACTCCCGAAATCCAACGTATCAAAACCGCACCCTAATAAAGATTGAATGTATTTAACCTTTTTCTCCGTTGGAATAAAGTCCTTGATACCCTGCATGGCATCCCGTGGACATTCGATTATTTTCACCTTATCGGTCATATTCTTCGCTTTGGACGCTTTATAAAATTACCATTATTTATTTGATAATAGGATAAACAATCCTATCCCGATAAATACAAAAACCTGAAGCCATTTCAATAGGACACCAAGATTGGAATGTCCTTTTATATATTTTGAAATCGTACCGGAAAGAACGGCGATAAGACTGAATATCACGAATGCCACCAACATAAAGACCAGGCCCAATATATAAAACTGGATTATGGTACTCAAAGAATCACTAAAAAGGAAACCCGGAAAAAAGGCCAAATAGAAAATCGCGACTTTCGGGTTCAAGACGTTCATCAAGAAACCCTGTTTAAATAGTGTGAAGAACCCGTTTTTCGGCAATCGATCGCTTGACAATTGCAATCGCCCATCACTCCGAAATACCTTATACGCCAAATAAAACAAATAGAGGGCCCCGAAAAGCTTGATCAACAAAAAAACAAGGTCGCTTTCCGCAATAAGCAAAGACACCCCAAAGGCCAAAAAGGTCGTATGTACCAAACAGCCCGAAACCAAACCGATAACGGTGGCCATACCCTGTTTCTTCCCGTTGACGATGCTCTGTGTCAACACATATATATTATCGGGTCCAGGAGCTATGGCCAAGGCAGCAGAAGCCATTATAAACGTTGAAAGAATATTGTAATCCAATACTGCAAGCTATTAGTGTTAAAAACTACGGATTTCCTTCCTTCGGTCATTGAACCATCAAAAAACAGATCCTGAAGGACATTTCAACAGATTTACCCTTTGGACAATAAGGCTTTGTTTATTCGCCTGACCAAGGCGGGACCTTCATAGATAAAACCGGTATACAATTGGACCAAATCCGCACCGGCTTCCAGTTTTTCAATGGCATCCTCGGCAGAATGGATACCCCCTACCCCAATAATAGGAAATGCCTTATTGCTCTTATTGGCTAAAAATCGAATCACTTCGGTACTCCTATCCTTCAAGGGTTTACCACTTAACCCCCCTTTTTCCTCAGACAACAACAAAGGAGAGTTGAGTCCTTCCCGGGCTATGGTGGTATTGGTCGCGATAATACCATCTATCTTTGTGCTTTCCACAATGTTGATAATATCCAACAATTGGTCATTGGTCAAATCCGGGGCTATTTTCAACAAAATAGGCTTTTCCGATACCCCTGAATGGGCCTTGGCTATTTTGGCATTCTCATGCTTAAGCTCCTTTAAAAGGGCCGTCAAAGGCTCTTTATCCTGAAGCTCCCTCAATCCAGGTGTATTGGGAGAACTAACGTTGACCACAAAGTAATCCACATGGGGGAAAAGGGCATCAAAACAAATGAGGTAATCCTTTATGGCATCCGCATTCGGTGTCACTTTGTTCTTTCCAATATTACCCCCGATGATAACCTTATGCTGCTTTTTCAATCGATCAACAGCATCAAAAACCCCCTTGTTATTAAATCCCATACGATTGATCAGGGCTTCATCGGCCTTAAGCCTAAAAATCCGTTTCTTCGGGTTCCCACTTTGGGGCTTCGGGGTTAGGGTCCCTATTTCTATGAACCCGAAACCAAAGTCCGACAGCTCATTGTACAAATTGGCCTCCTTGTCAAAACCTGCGGCAAGTCCAACAGGATTTTTGAATTTTAGTCCGAAAACTTCTTTTTCCAACGATTTATCCTCAATCGCAAAGACCGATTTATATAGGTTCGTAATACCTAACTTACCCAAACAACGGATGATTGAAAAGGTAAGGTGATGTACCCTTTCGGGATCCATTAAAAAAAGAATTGGGCGAACTAGTATTTTATACATGGATTACTCGGAAATTTTAACAAAAATACGAACTCGCCTCCAGTATTCAGACTTAATATCCCAATTTTGTCAACACATTTAGGTTAATATCATTTCTCGGATATACTGTCTTGGTATTTCATAGGTATAACTCGATAAGGTTGGCGAAAGGCTTTTTCACAAAGTTCCAAATACAGCCCATACTGTTTGCCGTTCAATAATTTCAAGGTGCGCATATCGATCATGCGCTGAATCGTGACCAAACTATCACTTATCGCCTTGTACTTTTCGGCCAAAACGACGAGTTCGGCAGGAGAATTTTGTGGGTGGCGTTTCAATAGATTGTCGGCTTCATTGGTCAACAGTTCATTCCTATATTTCAACTCGGCACTCCAATTCCTGATTTTTTCGGCCTGTTCCCCATTGAGTTGAAAAACCCTGACCAAGGTAGAATCCGGGGTAATCCCAACCCCTAGAATACAATCTTCCTGTGCATGTATCCCTTGGGGGATAAATGCCAAAAACATAAAAATGAAACCAAACAATCCTTTTTTCATGTAGGGTACGTCTATCCTTAAAAAGCGGGAGTAAAATACTAATTATTATCTGCATTTTAAAAACAGGCTTCTGAAATAACCTTTTGGCCATTTTCAAATTCGATCCTGAAAACCTTTCTATTGAAAAAGACACTTCTTCCTGATTAAAACAAGATGAGTAATACCGTAATCGAGGCACCCAAATCCATTAAGAAAAAGGCCTCCTATAAATGGAGGCCTTTAATGGGTCATGAGGTAATTTATAATCATTTCAGCGTGAAACTCAATCTTGCAAATAAAAATCTGCCTCCAATACCAAATTGTTGTGCCCTTCGGGACCAATCAAATCTTCCCCCACTCCTATTCGTTCCTGTTTGGGTAATCCCGTTTTCATCTACATACGTAATGGATTCCTTGGCCCTATCAGGATAAATATCCAATAGGTTATTGGCACCTATGGTAATCGTACTACTTTCGGATAAATTATAGCCCACAGATAAATCCGTCACTATTTTTGTACCAAATTCTTGTTGCAATCCCACATTGGTAGTAGCCTCGGTAACTTTACCAAAAAAAACATTCCTTAAAAAGAAATTCAAATTATCCACATTCAACATATGGGACAGATTAATCTTGGTCCTTGGGACTGCTTCTTCGAGATAAACCCTACTATCTTCAGCGAAATATGTATCCACTAATCCCGCATCTTCCAAAACCTGGGAAGCATTTATGTCCCCTACTTTTTTAGTCTTTGAAAAAGTAGCGGATAAGGTATTCATCAATTTATGGGCATTGCCTACGGCCAGATCCCAAGTAACAACGGCATCGATCCCCCTTGATTCCGTGTCAATCGCATTGGCGAAAAAGGAAGCCGCCGATGCATTGGCCTGGATCAACAGATTATCCAGTTCCGTTCCAGTACCCGGACCAGAGAACTGTCCCGTATAAACCACCCTGTCGTCTATGGCTACAAAATATCCATCCAAGGAAATCGTAATATTGGATTCTGGGAACTTTGTGGTCAACCCCACACTTATACTCTTTGAAGTTTCTTCTTTTAATTGAGGTATCCCGAGCAACTGTGCCGCCCTACTGTCGTTGGCGAAAGTACCTACCTCCACGGGGTTTCCACTTTGGTCGAAAATGGTCGAAGTGGAATTAAAGTTCAATTGATGTAAGGATGGCGCCCTAAAACCGGTATTCAAGGCAGCTCTAAGATTCAGGTTTTCGGTTGCTTTTATCAGAGTGGCCAATTTAAAATTAATCGTTGAACCAAAATCGGAATAATCTTCAAAACGAGTTGCAAAACTTGCCAGGAAGGTATCGCTTATGTCCGCTTCCACATCAAAATAACCGGCTATACTGCTTCTACCCCTTGAGAGTTCATTATCCGGACTAAAGCCAGGAAAAACTTGAGAACCACCAGGTCTTGAATTTCCAAAGAAGTCTTCAGAAGCACTTTGCGAAGCCAAGGTGATAACCTCCCCTTCTGCCGTATATCTGGAATAGGAAGCCTCTTCCCCGGCTTCGATCTCATAATTTTCCAAACGATACTCCACACCAAAAGCAATATTGAGCCCTGACATAATATCGTCATGGAATTTCGAAATATCCAGGTTGACCGTATTTTGCTTAAAGTTAAACCCTCCAGCGTCAAATGTTGTGGGTGATGCATTTTGAAGCGATGCATTGAACGTATTCCCTATGATATAAAGAAACGCATTCTTACCGTAGGTGTTGCTAAAATCGATGTTCCAATCAGAAATCATACCTCGTATTCCCACAGCAATGGACTTATCGGTTATTTGGGAATTTATTTCAGGTAAAAATCCATTGAAATACGCCGGTGTATATGTCCTACTTTGGTTAGGCAACCTGTAAAAACCTGCTGAATTCCCGGTTCTTGAACTAATACCCGCAAAAGAATACATTTCGGTACCATTATCGTCCAAAGGCAATGAAAAATTAGCAAAGAAACGCCCTCCTCTCAAGGCCGATTGACCAACCCGCATATTAAAGTCACTCCTTTGGAGGCCTCTGGCCGATATTTCGGCTTCCGTATTATCCGCAGAAAGGATTCCCTGTAATTCTTCTTTGGTAGCGGTCGGACTAAGTCCTAAACCGGCTTGGTTCCCATATGTTATAACATCATCTACATCATCGTCTAACAGGTCGGCCAAATTATAGCCATCATTCAAGGCAAATCTTTCTACCGTATTATAAAGATTAAAGACATCCCCTTCCCACTCTTTCATTCGGTTATAATCTTCCCGATAGTCGAAATCCCCAGTAAAATTGATAAAACCACCGTTATCCCCTATGGGCAAACCATAATTGGCACTAACATTAACCGTTTCACCATCGACCCCTCCGGTTTGGCCATTTGCATTTTTACTGAAATTCGCGCCAGTCGTCACTTTAAAACTCAGTTCATTAACATTATCGTTCAATACGATATTTATGACTCCGGCAATCGCATCGGAACCATATTGTGCCGCGGCTCCATCACGTAACACTTCCAATCGCTTTATTGAAGCCGAAGGTATTGCATTCAAATCCGTACCGACACTTCCTCTACCGAACGTTCCATTTACGTTGACCAACGAAGAATTGTGCCGCCTTTTTCCATTAATCAACACCAAAACCTGATCAGGCCCCAAACCTCGTAAGGATGCAGGATCGATATGATCGGTACCATCGGAAATAGTCTGTGTATTCGAAGTGAAAGACGGAGCCACATAATTAAGGATTTGATTTAAATTTACCTGTGGGGCTACATTATTGAGCTCTTTAACATCAATAACATCTACGGGTACCGCGCTTTCAAGAGCCGTTCTATTGGGGTTACGCGATCCGATAACAACTGCCTCGGCCAACTGTATGCCAGATGTCAATGTGATGTTCATTACCGAAGAATTTATTACAACTTGTTTTTTCTCAAAGCCAATATAGGTAACGACCAAAGTGTCCCCCAAACTGGCATCAATGCTAAAGTTACCGTCAAAATCGGTTGTAGTACCTGTTGTGGTACCTTTGATAACTATGGAAGCGCCACCAAGAGGCACCCCATTTTCATCTACTACGGTTCCGGAAATTTGTGCACTGACAAAACTCATGGTCCCTAATAGAAATACCATAAAAATCAAGTGGATTTTTTTCATAATAGTGTCATTTAAGTTAATTTATTTACCATAAGATAGGAATTTTACCATAATTAATTACTAATCAATAATTTGACGATTTAAATTACTGCGAAAAATGCATTGTCATTTCCCCAAAATCGTACTTTTGAAAAAACAACTGGCTTATGCAACAACTGATCGACCGTTTTTTGGAATATGTTCAAATAGATACACAAAGCAATCCCAATTCGAAAACCACTCCGAGCACTGAAAAACAATGGAATTTGGCTACGGAATTGGCCTATGAACTGGAACGTATCGGCATGAAAGACGTAACCATTGATGACAATGCCTATATTATGGCGACCTTACCGAGCAATATCGAAAAAGAGGTCCCCGTAATAGGTTTTATATCCCACTTCGATACTTCACCGGATTTTAGTGGAACCGAGGTAAATCCGCAAATCATCAAAGATTATGATGGCAAGGACATAATCCTGAACCAAGAGAAGAATATCGTATTATCCCCTGATTATTTCGAAGACCTATTGCAGTACAAGGGTCAAACCTTGATCACAACCGATGGCACCACCCTACTTGGAGCCGACGACAAGGCCGGAATTGCGGAAATCGTAACGGCCATGGAATATTTGATAAAACATCCCGAAATAAAACACGGTAAAATTAGGGTGGCCTTTACGCCGGATGAGGAAATTGGGCGGGGGGCCCATAAATTCGATGTAAAAAAGTTCGGTGCCGATTGGGCCTACACCATGGACGGTAGCCAAGTCGGGGAATTGGAATATGAAAATTTCAATGCAGCCAAAGCAAAGGTCATCGTTTCGGGAAAAAGCGTGCATCCCGGCTATGCCAAGGGCAAGATGATCAATGCCATCAGTATCGCCAATGAATTTATCAGTATCCTCCCTCCGGAGGAAACCCCCCAGAACACCAGTGGGAGGGAAGGTTTTTTTCATGTTCACCATATAAAGGGCGAAATTGAACATACCGAATTTGAATTGATCATCAGGGATCATGACCGGGAACAGTTCGAGGAAAGAAAAGAACTATTGAAAAAAATAACCACCAAACTAAATGCCTTACATGGCCCTTGCATAACCTTGGACATAGAAGATCAATATTTCAATATGCGGGAAAAAGTAACCCCTGTTTTCCATATTGTTGAAATAGCGAAAGCCGCAATGGAAGAAATCGGGATTTCCCCGATCATCAAACCGATACGCGGGGGAACCGATGGTTCCCAATTAAGTTTTATGGGACTTCCTTGTCCGAATATATTCGCAGGCGGCCACAACTTCCACGGAAAGTACGAATACGTACCTGTTGAAAGCATGGTCAAGGCCGTTGCCGTAATCATCAAGATCTGCGAGTTGACCACAAAAAAGGTTTGACACATGGATGCTGCTTTAAAAATAGAAGCGTACTACGAACACGAACACCCTTTCAAAGAAGGGATTTTATTATTGAGGGCCTTGGCCTTAAGGACCGAGGCCGAAGAAACCTTTAAATGGCAATCCCCGGTATACTGTCTGGACGGGAAAAACGTTTTTTGGATAGCACGCTTTAAAAACCATTTTGGAATCGGATTTTTCAATGGTATTTTTTTAAAGGACCCAAAAGAATTATTGATCAATGCCCAAGAAGGTAAAACACAAGCCATGAGGCATCTGAAATTCACCTCAATTGAACAGATAGATTCCGTGAGTGTATCGGCCTTTATGAACGAAGCGCTTGACAACCAGGAAAAGGGATTGCAATTAAGTCCCGACAAAGGGCAAAAACCACACCCCGGCCTGCCTAAGACATTGGCAGAGGCTTTTGGGGAACACCCTCATATCAAGGAGGCCTTTAATCAACTTACCCCATACAAACAGCGGGAATATATTGAGTTTATTTCCGAGGCCAAGCAGGAGAAAACAAAACGATCGCGACTACAAAAGATCCTCCCCATGATCCGTGCCGGTAAAGGGCTCAACGATAAGTACCGCCCATAACAAGCCAAGCCCCTTGGGCCGAAGAACACCGAAACCACCCTTAATAACGGCAATCGGCGAAATGCCAAGCGACACCTTATAAACATGAAGTCATAAAAAAAGCCGATGGGAATCCATCAGCTCTTTCTTTCACAATACTATTCCAATTTTATTTGGTCGTGGCCGGGGTATTCAATTTTTTGCTCATTTCCATTGAAATTGCCGAACGATCGAACTTCAATTTACCTGCCATTGTTTCAATGACACATGAAGAATCCTTATCATTCAATTCAACCACTTTGCCGTGCAATCCACTTTTTGTAATAATACGATCTCCTCTTTTTAATTCCGAGGCGAATTTTTTTTCATCCTTTTGTCTCTTCATTTGCGGACGGATCATAAAAAAATATGCCACCACAAAAATTAGGATCATCGGTAGAAAATCCATCAAACTGCCACTTCCCATGCTATCTATTTAAATTTAATTTATTTTACAGGCCCTAACGGAGCTGCATCTTTAGGATTCACGAAAGCCTTTATTTTCAACATTTCGGATCCTTTTACTGTATTGGCCACTACGGTTATGGTCTTTGTCACTTGGTTTCTTCCTGAACCGTTGAACTTGACCTTCAACTCACCTTGTGCTCCCGGTGCGATCGGCTCTTTTGGGGGATTGGGCACCGTACATCCACAACTACTGGTGGCTTTGGTGATCACCAATGGGGCATTCCCTGTATTGGTGAATTTAAAAACAGTTTCCTGAGGCGTCCCTTGGGTAATTGTCCCAAAATCATGCTCAACCTTTTCAAATTCCATTACGGGTACAAGTTTAGCGGCCTCATCACGTTCAGCAGCAACTGCCACATTATCGGTCTTTACTTTACTAGTGGCCTTTTCCTTACAGGAAACAAACCCTAACATCGCAATCAGACCTAATCCTAAAATAGCTCTTTTCATTGATTATATTTTTTAATTCGACCCAAAATTAAAGAATTAATTTATAATAGTCCTCGGCCCACCTTATTAAGTTTGCCTTCCTCCTTGTATTCTTTTACCAATTTATCGAGAATACCGTTAATGAAAATACTGCTCTTTGGCGTTGAATATTCCTTGGCAATTTCCAAAAACTCATTTATGGTCACCTTGGCCGGTATTGAGGGGAAATTAAGTAATTCACATATGGCCATTTTCAATAATATCGAATCTATATCCGCAATACGGTCCTTATCCCAATTGGGGGTCTTACCCTCAATTTCCTTTTCCAACGAACTATTCTTCAATAAGGTTTTGGCCAAAAGATCTTTTGCAAAAACCATATCCCCATCATCTTTCAAAAGCTTTGGCAAGAAATAGGATTCGGGATGATCTTCCTTGACTTTTTTCAATTGCTTAAGGATAAAAGTGTTCACAATGGGAATATCATCTACCCAGGTCAATTTATCATCCTCAAGGTATTCATATATCTTCTCATTGGGGGCGATGATCTCTTTGAACAAAACCGCGATCAGCTCCTTATCCTCCTTATAGGTTCTAGACGGTATTTTCATATACTCAAGATATGCACTGCTCCCTATGATTTCTTTGTAAATGAGTTTTACATACTCTTCGTTCAAATACCAATTCTGCAGTTTTCGCTTCTCCAAGGTCTCTTTTAGCCTTTCGTTATTGGCCAATTGCAAAAGCAATTTGTTATTCACGAACTTATGGTTGTCGGGGAAGGTATCGGCTTCGTTCGCCATATACTTTTTGGAGGATAACTTTACTTTCTCATCTGCCAATTGTCGAATCTCCATCAACAAACTCAGCATCACCAAGTAGAGCGTATACATGTTCTCAATGCTTACTCTTAAAAATTTCTCTTGTTTTTCAAGGGAACCGTCCTTAGATTGGATCAATGCATATATACATTGCATCACTTTTACGCGTATGTGCCTTCTTGTAAGCATTTCGAAGAACTTTTTTTATAATTGATTTACATTCTGAGCCGCAAAAATAGAAATCATTTTTCAATCTATGGTCCCTATTACAACTATTCTCTTATTTATAAATTTTATAACAGCTGTTTTTATGTCAAACTTCTATCTTTGGCGAATGGTTTGCCAATAACAAACCCACTCAGCTGACCGGCTATATGAAAGAACTTAAACATCTAAACAAATACTTTAAAAAATATTGGTTGAAACTCCTTGCAGGAATGGCAATCACCATTGTTGCAAAGATTTTTCAATTGGTCATGCCTTCCTATGTCCAAAAATCGATATCCACCGTTGAAGATTTCATCAAAGGGGAAATTACCCAAGAAGTGGCCAAGGACGGCCTATTGGAGTATATCCTGATCATCATCGGTGCCGCTTTGCTTTCCGGTTTTTTCACATTCCTTATGCGGCAAACGATTATTTATGTTTCCCGCTATATTGAATACGACCTCAAAAATGAGATCTTTGACCATTATCAATTCCTGAGTCTGAACTTTTACAAAAAAAACAGGACGGGTGATCTTATGAACCGCATCAGTGAAGATGTCAGTCAGGTGCGAATGTACACAGGTCCTGCACTTATGTACGGTTTGAACACCATTACCCTATTTGCCTGTATCATACCCATAATGTTCATTACGGCCCCGACCTTGGCCGCATATACCCTTATTCCCCTACCCATTCTTTCGGTACTCATTTATCAAATAAGCAAGATCATCCATAAACGCAGTACGGTTGTGCAGGAATACCTATCAACCCTTTCCACATTTACGCAAGAGGTTTTTTCCGGGGTATCGGTCATCAAAGCATATGCCATCGAACCAAAGATCAATGAGGAATTAAAGGTCCTGGCTTTGGAAGGAAAACAAAAGAGCATGGATCTGGCAAAAGTAAATGCCTGGTTCTTCCCGCTAATGATCCTCCTCATCGGAATCAGTAATATTTTCGTCATCTATATCGGAGGGCAACAATATATCAAAGGGGAGATTACCTCTGTCGGTGTAATTGCCGAATTTGTTTTATATGTAAACATGTTGACCTGGCCCGTAGCCGTTGTTGGGTGGTTGACTTCAATCGTTCAACGGGCCGAAGCCTCCCAAAAAAGAATAAACCAATTCCTGAACGAAAAACCGGAAATAATCAATGAAGTTGAAAAAGAGACTCCCATAAATGGGAAAATTGAATTCAAGAATGTCAGTTACACCTACGAGGACACCAATATCGTAGCCCTAAAAAATATATCATTCACCATTGAAGAGGGGGAAACGGTTGCCATTCTGGGCAAAACAGGTTCAGGCAAGTCCACCATACTGGATTTGATCGCACGGCTTTATGATGTTACCTCAGGGGAAATTCGCATCGATGACACCCCGATCAAAAAACTGAACCTTCATAGTCTACGAAATGCCATCGGGGCCGTTCCCCAAGATGCGTTCCTTTTTTCGGACACCATTAAAAACAATATAAAATTCGGCAACTTCAAAGCCTCGGATGAAGAAGTGATCCAAATGGCGAAAAACGCCGTGGTACATGAAAACATCATGGAATTCAAAAAACAATACGATACGGTTTTGGGAGAACGTGGCATTACGTTAAGTGGCGGTCAAAAACAACGGATTTCCATTGCCAGGGCCCTTTTGAAAGATCCGGAAATATATTTATTCGATGATTGCCTTTCGGCTGTCGATACCGAAACCGAAGAAACCATCCTCAACAATCTTCAGAAAGCCTCAAGAGCCAAAACCACCATTATTGTCAGCCATAGGGTATCTTCTGCAAAAAATGCGGATAAAATACTGGTACTTAATGAGGGTGAGTTGTTACAGATCGGCACACACGAAGAACTGAACAATATCAAAGGCTACTACAAAGAACTTCATTTACATCAACTTTCTGAGAAAGAAAACTAACAATATTGTTGCGATCTACATTTTTTTTCTTCAATTTTGAGGATTCGACACTAATTTCTTAACCATAAACTTGAAAAATGAGCGACAAAGAATCTTTAGAGCAGGAAGAGATACATTCCAAGGTATTGCGAGCTGGAAGAAGAACGTATTTCTTTGATGTAAGGAGCACCAAAGCAGGAGATTATTATCTGACCATAACCGAAAGTAAAAAATTCACCCATGATGATGGATCGTTTCATTACAAAAAGCATAAAATCTATCTATATAAAGAAGATTTTGCCGCTTTTAAGGAAAATGTAGACGAAATGATGGACTTCATCATAAAAGAAAAGGGTACTGAGGTTATTTCAGAAAGACACCAAAAGGATTTCAAAAAAGAAGAATTCCATCAAAATGGTGAAATGACAACCACAGAAAATTTTACCAATATCAGTTTTGATGACATTTAGGATTCTGATGTTTGGAAATAAAAACGGCCCGCAAAAAATGCGGGCCGTTTTTATTTCCATTACCCTGTAAACAGCTTTTCCAATTAAACCGCACTTACTTTATCTTTGGTCGTATCACCGGTTACCCATTTGCACATTACCTTTGGCCTACAGTTATATTATCCGCGCCAATCAACCTATCTTTAGTCCGTTAGGGACCGATGAATCTGGTTTGAGCAAAATGACATCCTTACCGTCAACTGCCCCTAGGATAAGACATTCGCTGCTGAAATTCGCAATCTGTTTCTTGGGAAAATTGATTACCGCAATGACCTGCTTCCCCAATAGTTCTTCCTTAGCGTACAATGCCGTTATCTGGGCGGAAGATTTTCTAACCCCAACCTCTTGGCCAAAATCGATTTTCACTTGATAGGCCGGATTCCGGGCTTCAGGAAAATCACGTACCTCGATGATCGTTCCTACCCGCATGTCCACTTTAGTGAAATCGTTCCAACTTATAATTTCGTCCATAATAATCCGTCAAAGTTTTTAAAGGAATGTACGATATAAAAAACTACGGTAAAAACAGTACCGCAACAACTATACGAAGCGTTCCAATGGGAATGTAAAGGGAACTAAACCGTCGCTTACCCCCAATCTACCAGCCTTTCCTTTCCAACAACCTTTGGATGTGGGCACAATGATGTCGGCTATGCCAAGCGTACTTGCCGATATTCTCCTTAACCGAAATCTTACCATGGTCCTCGGGGTGTATGTATGATCTTTCGAAATCTTCGGCTTGTAGGCCTTTTAGAAGAAAAACCAATTTGGCATGCAACGCTTTTAAATAGGCCAATGAAAGTTCAATGGGTGCTTTTTTGGCATCAAACAATCCACTCCAATTTTTTTCCTCATACGCCTTTATCACCGGTTCCTCCTCCGTCAAGGCCCATTTAAACCGCGTATAACTATGGTGATGGCTATCGGCAATATGGTGCACCAATTGCCTTACTGTCCAGCCACCGGGCCTATAAGGGGTTTCCAATTGTTCCTGGGTCAATGGTTGTACCAATTGTTCCAATACCGTGGGCAATTCCTCTAAAATCGCTATCCAACCTTCAACGGTTTTACCCGAAACTTCAGGGTCGTACCTAAAATGGCCGATAGGATATCTCAATGTTTCCAGTGCTTCATTTTCCATTTTCTAAAATTATAAAATTTAATACAGTTTTAACCCTTCTAAAATGGACAGGGATTTAAATATCTACTACTTTTATCGGGTAAATAGTTTAATAATTTAAATACAACCAAAATGGCATCATTACGATTGGGGGACAAAGCCCCGAACTTTAAAGCGGAAAGTTCCATGGGAACAATTGATCTTTACGATTATTTAGGGGACAGCTGGGGAATCCTATTTTCCCATCCTGCTGATTTCACTCCTGTATGTACAACGGAATTGGGCACTGCGGCTAACTTTAAGGGTGAATTCGACAAGCGAAACGTAAAAATGTTGGCTTTGAGTGTTGATGGGAAAGCATCCCATATCGAATGGATAAAGGATATCAATGAAGTACAGCAAACCACTGTTAACTTCCCTATAATTGCCGATGAGGACAGAAAGGTATCCGATCTATACGATATGATACATCCAAATGCCGATAGCACCTTAACGGTACGGTCGGTATTCATTATTGCCCCTGACAAGACCATTAAATTTACCTTGACGTATCCGGCTTCAACAGGGCGTAACTTTTATGAACTATTAAGGGTAATCGATTCGCTACAATTGACCGCAAATCACAAAGTAGCCACCCCGGCCAACTGGGAGCACGGCCAAGATGTCGTTGTTAGTCCCGCCATACCTACCGATGAGGCAAGGGAATTGTTTGCCAAAGGGGTTGAAGAAGTAAAACCATACCTAAGAATGACCCCTGACCCTACGGCTTAAATAGGGGTTTCAAGGCCCACACCACTACCTTTTCCGTACGATCGGGAAGTCGTCCCATTAATTTAAGCATGTGTTAATACAAAGATAACTTCCAAAATATCATACAATTAAATATATTAATCCTACATTTGCACTTTAATTAATATTTAATAATTTTATTATGAGTAAAGGAACAGTTAAATTCTTCAATGATTCCAAAGGTTATGGTTTTATCACTGAAGATGGTTCGAACGAAGATCATTTTGTACACATTTCTGGCTTAATCGACGAAGTTCGTGAAGGTGATGTTGTGGAATTTGAACTACAACAAGGTAAAAAAGGATTAAACGCCGTTAATGTGAAGGTAATTGACTAGGTAACGATTTTAACTTTTTTATATACCCCCGATGTTTTGCATCGGGGGTTTTTATTTGCGTAAATTCTTACTTATTATCTACATTTTCTTATTTTTGCTTTGCAATTAACGCAACCCCCCTCCGTTTTCTGCATCATGCTTTAAACACACTCTCCCCCAAAAAACACTTAACTAAAAAAAACCATTGACCATGACCACCTTTATCACCATTTTACTCGCATTACTCATTATCAATATTGCTCTTATATTAATGAGCATTGCAAGTACAAAAAATATTTTCAACATTTTCAACAAAACAAAGTAGGGTTTAAGAAGTTATCGTTGTTATACCATAAAACGAACCATTTAAATTATTAAACCATGTCTACCTTTATCATTGTTATTGGCATTTTAGTGTTGATCAATATTGTAATGCTGTTAGCGAGCATGATTCAACAGCGCACAAGATAAAAACAAAAAAAGGCCCCGGTCAATAACCGAGGCCCTATATTCATCATGGCTTGATGTCTATTTCACTTCCATCAATTCCACATCGAAGAGCAACGTCGCATTCGGTGGTATGACCCCTCCGGCACCTGCGCTGCCATAGGCCAAATTGGATGGTATTACGAAACGTGCCTTGTCCCCTACCTGCAGTAGTGCTATACCTTCATCCCATCCAGGGATTACTTGTCCGACACCCAATTTAAAATCGATAGGTTGGTTTCTCTTGTATGAGGAATCGAAAACCTGCCCGTTCAACAAAGAACCTTCGTAATGCACTGAAACCGTTTGTCCGGCTTCCGCCTTTGCCCCACTTCCTTTTTGAATGATCTTATAGCGAAGTCCACTCCCTGTCTCATCAAAACCGGCAGCTACCTTGTCCAATTCCGCAGCCTGTTTGGCCTTTTCCTCAGCAAGTCTTTTTTCCTTTGAACTTTCAAAGGACTTAAAAGCCCCCAAGGCGTCCCAATTCTCGGCCTCACTACCTACCCTTATGATCTCCAAACTTTCAATCGTATCTGCTTGTGCTATGGAATCAACTACTTCCTGACCGGTTTCCACTCGACCAAAAACCGTATGCTTGTTATCTAACCAGGGGGTAGCCACATGGGTAATGAAAAATTGACTTCCATTGGTTCCTGGGCCTGCATTTGCCATGGAAAGTACCCCTGGGGTATCATGGATCAATTCCGGATGGAATTCATCGTCGAATTTGTATCCAGGATCACCGGTACCCGTCCCTGAAGGACAACCACCTTGAATCATGAAATCGGGGATTACCCTATGGAATTTCAATCCGTCATAATAAGGCTCCCCAAGGGCCTTGGCCCTATTCTCCATTTTCCCTTCTGCCAAGGCAACGAAGTTACCCACCGTTCCGGGCGTTTTATCATACGTGAGTTTGACAAGTATCTCTCCTTTCGAAGTGTTGAATTTTGCGTAGATTCCGTCTTGCATTTTTCGCTTTTTTTAATGAGCTGCAAAGATATACAAATTAGTTAGGGAAAAGAACTTAGGTCTTTTCTTCCGTTCGGTATGTTAAACGGATGGGGAGCGGAAAACACCCCAATTAAAAGGTTGACCTTATTTTACGACCCCGTAAGTATCAAAAAGGTATACCAAGCTGGTCATGGCAGCGGCTCCGAGTTCCAGTTCCCTTTTATTCACATGCTCAAAGGTATCATAGGCTGAATGATGATGGTCAAAATACCGTTGTGAATCCGGTCGTAATCCCGCCAATACCATATCACTATCCTTTAAGGGACCGATATCGGCGCCACCATGGCCTTTTATTAGCATATGTATCAAGTAAGGTTCAAATAACGACCCCCAACTTTTCACTTGCCCATAATTGGCTTCTGAACAGTCAAATGAAAACCCTCTCGGTGTGAAGCCCCCGGAATCGCTCTCCAAGGCGACGATATGGTTTTCTTGCTTACTTTTTGCCACTTCGGCATATTTTTTCCCTCCACGTAAACCATTTTCCTCATTCATGAACAATACAACCCTAATCGTTCTTTTGGGTTTGTATCCACTTTCTTTCAAAAGCCGCAATACATCCATACTTTGAACACAACCGGCACCATCGTCATGTGAGCCATCCCCTAAATCCCAGGAATCCAAATGTCCCCCGACCACAATGATCTCATCCGGATAGGTACTCCCCCGAATTTCCCCGATAACATTGTACGACTGTACATCATCATAAACCTTACAGGATTGTTTAAAATAGAAATTGGCATTGGGACTCAGTTTAAGCGTTGTGCTTAAGAAATCGGCACCGTTCGTACTGATCGCTGCCGCAGGAATCCTTTGTGCGGATTCGGTATCCCCATACCCCATGGAACCCGTATGCGGATAATCGTCAAGCCTTAAGTTCAAGGACCGAACGATAACACCTACCGCTCCATATTTAGCTGCCTCCTTGGCTCCGGCATAGCGTTGGTCGACACAACCCATATACGACTCGTACGTATTGATCAGGGTCGGATCCATGGGCTTATTGAAAAAGACGATTTTACCTTCAATTTTTTCTTTCCCCAAAAGCTCCAATTCCTCAATACCATTAACCTCGACCATACCGGCTTTTACACCTTGCAAAGGGGTAGCCACTGAGCCGCCAAGGGCACAAATCGGAAGGTTCGTGGTTATTCCTGGAGCGGTTTCCACATAAGCGAATTCAGGAGTGCCCCTCACCCATTTGGGCACCATGACGGGCTGAAGCCATACACGGTCCAAACCTAAGGAATCCAATTGTGCCTTGGTATAATCCACGGCCTGTTGTGCCTGAATCGACCCCGATAGCCTGCCCCCTATTTGATTCGAGAGATAATTAAGCCAATCATAGGATTTACTTTGGGTCAAAGCGGTTTTATAAATGGTCTTGATCTGTTTTTCATCTTCAGATTGTGAATACCCTTGCCAAGTTAGCAGTACGCACAATACGATAAATTTCAAATACCTCATTCCCTTTCCAATTGTTGTTTATAGTCGTCTAAATTAGCCTTTATTTTATCATCGAGTACAGGAGCGACTATATCTTTGTATTTTTTTAACTCTTGCATTAAAATTTCAGCGACTATGAGCCGAGCCGCCTTTTTACTATCCGCAGGCACAATAAACCATGGGGCTTTGGGCTTCGATGTCCTTTGAATTGCCTCTTCATAACAGCGCTGATAGTCTGCCCATAACTTCCGCTCTTTTAGGTCATCGGGAGAAAATTTCCAGTTCTTTCGTTTTAAACGCAACCTACGTAGGAGTCTTTGCCGCTGCTCTTCTTTGGAAAGATGTAGATAAAATTTAAAGATCAGGGTACCGTTTTGGACCAAGTGCTTTTCGAAATTATTGATTTGTTCGAATCTTGTATCCCAAAAATTCTGGTCTATATCGGAAACCTGTTCTATTCCGGGTATATTCTCGCCCAGGATATATTCCGGGTGCACCCGGGTAACCAACACATTCTCATAATGGGTTCGGTTAAAAATCCCGAATTTGCCCCGTGCGGGCAATGCAATATAATGGCGCCAGAGGTAATCGTGTTTTAATTCCAAGGGGGTAGGGACCTTAAAACTATGTGCTACCACACCACGAACATTGAAATCCTTGAACACCTCCCGGGCAAGGCTATCCTTCCCGGAAGTATCCATACCCTGTAGACAGATCAGTACACTGTACTTACCATGGGCATAAAGGATATCTTGAAAGTCTGCCAGTTCCCTACGGACCTTTACCAGTTTTTTTTTCAATTGCTTATCGGTCATCCCGAAATTTTCAAAAGTGGGGGTATTCGCCAAATCCGTGGTCGAATTTACCCTATATGTATTCATATCAATATTATCCATGCCTTGAATATAATTATATTTTATGGTTGAACTACCCAAGAGGTTGAAAACATGATTATTTGGCCTTGCTTTGTGCCCCTATGCCCCACTTATGGGAAACTTCATACATTCTATCGAATAAATATGGTGATAGCACGTTCCCTATGTAGCTTTACCATGTAATATTCCCAAATTTTACAACGAACCTAAGACTTATATTATGAAGAACCATTCCTTAGTTGCGGTTGCATCATTGATTTTGTTTTCTTCCTTTCTTGTCGACAAAACATGTGAGTATGCCAGTTCCAATATGAACTATTCAAAATCCCAAATCGAAAAATCGATTGGGGTCGATGATATCAATCAGGCAAAATATTATGCCTACAAAGCGATCAACGCCATAGAAAAATCCAAACAAAACATTCAGGATTGTGGTTGCGTCTATGCGGAAAGTAGTATCGAGGACGGTAAATATGACTTGATTTTAGCCACCAGGGCAACTTCCCTGAACAGCACACGTATTCTATTGAACAGGGCTTTGGAACACCTTAAGGAAGGTATTGAATCACTAGGGGATCATGGTCTTCATGAAAGCAAATATGGGACCGACTTGTTGGCCCTGAATACCATTATCCCAAAAACAGAAAAAATAGCGAAGCCCATCCCCAACGAAAAGGAACTGGAGCGAAAAATCGATGCTTCATTGGAAAAATATCGGGAATCCCTTGAGAATATCATCAATTCGGTTGATTGCGCCTCGGCCAAGGCCTTTGCCAAAAACATTTATTCACATTGCGAACAACAACTATTGATCCCAAACCTTTCAGAAGGCAAGAAATACTATAATTTCAAAACAAAACAAATAACGGCCGAAGCCATGGAAAGGCTTGATTCCTGTAACTAAAAAACCTTATTTACTGGCAAAGAGCCTCACGTCTTCCTCGGTCACTTCCTGACCTCCCAAAATGATTAGACGTTCCACCACATTACGCAATTCCCGGATGTTACCGGTCCAATCGTAACTTTTCAGGAGTTTAATGGCTCCTTTTGAAAAGGCTTTTGGGGTAATACCCTGTTCACCGGCGATCTTATCCGCAAAATAATCGATCAGCAAGGGAATATCTTCCCTCCGATCATTTAGGGCGGGTACCTTGATCAATATCACCGCCAAGCGATGATAAAGATCTTCCCTGAATCTATTTTCCCTGATTTCTTCGGCAAGGTCTTTGTTCGTAGCGGCAATGACCCTAACATCCACTTTAATGTCCTTATCAGAGCCGACCCTAGAGATTTTATTCTCCTGTAAGGCGCGCAGCACCTTTGCTTGGGCCGAGAGGCTCATATCCCCAATTTCATCCAAAAATATGGTTCCTTTGTTGGCAGCCTCGAACTTGCCCGCCCTATCCTTAACGGCAGAGGTAAATGCCCCTTTCACATGACCGAAAAGCTCACTTTCTATCAATTCAGAGGGAATGGCCGCACAATTCACTTCGATAAAAGGGGCGGAACTTCTTGGACTTTTTTCATGGATCCAATGGGCAACCAATTCCTTTCCCGTACCGTTTGCCCCCGTTACCAATACCCGGGCATCAGTAGGAGCCACCTTTTCAATGATATCCTTAATAGCGTTGATTTCCTTACTATTACCGATCATTTCATAGTTCTTACTGACCTTTTTCTTCAATTTCTTATTCTCTACCACCAATTCCTTTCTATCCAAAGCATTTCTTACGGTGGTCAAAAGACGGTTTAAATCCGGTGGTTTCGAAATATAGTCAAATGCCCCGATTCGCATGGTATTCACCGCGGTATCCAGGTCCCCGTGTCCCGAAATCATAATAAAAGGAACCTCCGGTTTAATCTTTCGGGCCGCTTCGAGTACCTCAACCCCGTCCATTTTTGGCATTTTGATATCGCACAATACCAAATCGTAATCATTGTTCTTAACCGCCTCCAATCCTTTTAAACCGTCCTCGGCCTCTTCTACTTGATAGGTTTCGTTCTCTTCGGAAAGAATTTTCACCAACACCCTCCGTATTGCCGATTCATCTTCCACTACCAAAATCTTTGACATATTGTATTTTTTTATATTCCTATTCTAAATCCCGTCCTGAAATACAGACTAGGTTCGTCGTTCAAGGTATAAACATCGTTCCTATCCTCATCACGTAGTACCCCATCCTGGAAAACAGTATGACCGATATAACCGTAGAACGACATAATTTTTGATATGTTATATTGATACCCGATTGTTAACAAGGCGGCCGACGAGGAAACCGATGATGCAAAACCCGTATTGGGTAAAATGATGTTATTTTGAAGGTTTACAAAATACCCATCCAGGATAAATTCGGTCTGGATCAAATGGTTGTCATCAATATGGTATTTGAATCCGGTTTTGGGTGCTCCGACCACATAGGACCAATTGGGATGGAATCTTTTTTCATAATACACAAAGGGCAAAGGGATCCGTAATGATACCGTTGAATTATAGGCTAAACCCAACACCAAACGCATCGGCTTATCAATGTCCTGTCGCTCTTTAAAAGCACCGACGGTAACATTTATCGAAACGTCCCCATTTTCAAGTGGGTTGGTAAGGGTAGAAGACAATCTCGGGGTAAGGACCCCAATGAATCGCCAATTATCATTGTGTTTGTAGACATAGGCCAGGTTTAAATCGACCACATGAAGATTTTCCAAACCCTCACTGTCGAAATATTCATTACCCCCAAGTTTATAGGCCAAATAATTATATTCCGCCCCGACGATGACATTGTCGGCTTCCCTGACCTTTAAGGGCATATTGGCTACCAACTTATAACGTGAAAGCTGGGCATCAGCCTTATTTTTTGGCATGATCATATATTCCAATCTGAAAACATCAGGGGATTGGGCGTATACCAGACCGTTGGCCCCACCCCACAAAAGCAGGAGAACCATTCGTATAGTCGTCCTTAGCGAACTATTTTTCATATTTTTTTCGTAGGTTGTATAAGGTGTACATCCCTTTGGGGAAAGGGTATCGAGATATTATGTTGCCTGAATTTGGCATCGATGGCATAACGCACCTTGCTCTTAACCCTGGTATCGGCAAAACTATCATTCGTAAAGTAGTAAATGGAGAACAACAGGGCCGAATCTCCAAAATCCTCAAACAAAACAAAGGGTTTGGGGTTTTGCAGGATTCCTTTTTCATTTTTTGCTATTTCCTCAAGTATCCTTGTCACCAAAGCTACATCACTACCGTAAGCTACCCCTATTTGTACCCTTTCCCTTGTCGTTTTATGGTTTTGGGTATGGTTATATATGGTATCACTTATAAATTTATGGTTGGGAACAATGATTACCTTGTCATCCCTGGTAATGGCCCTGGTGGTGCGGAGCTTGATCTCATAGACCTTTCCGACCTTACCTTCCAACTCAATAATATCCCCCACATTCAACGATTTATCAAGAATGATCAATATTCCTCCGATAATATCCTGGAAAAGATCCTGTAAGGCCAAGCCCAAACCAACGAAAAGTACGGCTGAAGCGGTCAATAGAATGGTAATATCGATACCCGCCATACTCAATATGATCAGGACTACCGCCAAATATGCCCCATAATTAATGAACTTGAAAACACTGACAAACTTAAGTTCGTCTTCTTTTACCATCTTACGGGTTATGATTTTCCGAATCCATTTTAGAATGAAGGCCGTTGCCATAAACGCGATCGTGATCATTATCAACAACCCAATGGTCACATGCAATGATTTATCGCCTATAGTCATATGAAATCCCCAATTAAGGAAATCCTGGATCGAACCCCAGATATCCTCTTTTATGATTTCTTCCAATTTATCGGTTTCCTGTGCCATGATCAATACTTTATCCATTTTAGCAATTCCTTATAGGTCGGTTTCTTTCCATACATCAATATACCCACCCTATAGATTTTGGCGGCAAACCAAACAATTCCCAAAAATGTCACTATCAATAATAGGATGGAAGTCACCAATTCCCAAACAGGCACCCCACCTTCCCCTATACCCCCGGGCAAACGCATCAACATTACAATTGGCGATGTCAAAGGAAAAAGGGAAAAACCAACTGCGATGGGTCCGTGGGGATTACTGAAAACGGAAAAGAAGCCAACATATATGGCCAACATCAAGGGAAGGATGATCGGAAAAATAAACTGTTGCGTATCGGTTTCATTATCGACAGCGGCCCCAATGGCAGCATAAATGGAACTGTAGATCAAATACCCTAGGGTAAAATAAACAACGAATGAACAGATCAACATGGCCCAAGGAATCTTAAAAAGTTCCTGTGCATATGCCTGTACGGTCTGGTTCGCCGTAGGAACGGCATACCCCATTTCACCAGCCATATGGGATGCTTCGACCCCATTGTTCAACGTTGAAGGGTCGATATCGAAAACCGCAAAGGAAACAAACAACAGTAAGGACGCCGAGACTATCCAAATAGCGAATTGCGTAATCCCTGCCAAGGAAGTGCCTATAATCTTCCCCATCATCAATTGAAAAGGTTTTACCGATGAAATGATCACCTCGATAATTCTACTGGTTTTCTCTTCGATGACACTTCGCATTACAAAACCGCCATATATAATAATGAACATCATGATCAAATATCCGAACCCACCTCCGATGATGGCTTTGATCTCATTGATCCCCTTAAGGTTCTGTACGCCATCAAAGGTTTCCGTATTGATCTCAAATTTCTTGTCCAATTGACCAAACTCCTGTGAGGAAACACCCATTTCCTGTAACCGCCTTTCCCTTAATCTTGCCTGAAATATATTTTCCAACTGACCCAACACGGAAGAACTCGGAGTTTCCTTGGTATAAAAATGGGACTGCTGCGCCACCTTTTCAAGTCCATCCCCTTTCGGTATGTGCAAAAGTCCATAATACCCCATTTGCAAAGTTGAATCCTTGGCTTCTTGGAGGGAAATCTCATTGAACATCACGTAGGAAGTACTCTTCGTGATCTTAAAATCGTTGGGGAAATAATCACTTTCGTTAAAAACCCCGATGATGTGTTTTTGATTGTCATTGATCTTGGTCAAATAGGCAATAAGCACCACCATCCCTACCAAAAGAATCGGGCTAAGAAAGGTCATGATAATGAATGACTTGTTCCGTACTTTGGCTAAATACTCCCTTCGGATAATAATGGGCAGCTTATTCATTTGCATCCTTATTGTGTATGGTTCGAATAAAAATCTCGTTCGCGGAAGGAATGATCTCGGTAAATTGATGTATGTTGGCTTGCTGTGCCAAATAAGCCAAAAATTCCCCGGATTCATCCTCAGGAATTTGAATTTTAAAATCCAATTGATTTTCCAGTGGATCGATCATTGGGCCGATAATATTGAATTTATCGGATATCACCCCCAACAGTTCGTTTACATTATTTGCCTGAAGTCCTACTTTGAATATATTGTTTTTATACGCCTTTTTTATATCCGACAATTTACCATCCAATATCTTTTCCGATTGATGGATCAAGGCGATATATTCACAGAGTTCCTCGACAGATTCCATCCGATGGGTTGAAAAAATAATCGATGTGCCATTTTCCTTCAATTGAAGTATCTCGTCTTTAATGATATTGGCATTTATAGGATCAAAACCACTGAAAGGCTCATCGAATATGAGCAATTTGGGCTCATGTAGGACGGTTACGATAAATTGGATTTTTTGGGCCATTCCCTTAGACAGTTCCTGGACTTTCTTATTCCACCAATCACCGATATCCAAGCGATCGAACCAATACTTTAAGCGTTGTTTGGCCTCTGCTTTATGCATTCCTTTCAACTGGGCCAAATACAGGGCCTGCTCACCTACTTTCATACCCTTGTACAACCCTCTTTCCTCCGGTAAATAACCGATCAAGGAAATATGCCGCGGCTTTAAAGGTTCCCCATCAAAAAACACTTCGCCTTTATCCGGAAAGGTGATTTGGTTTATAATACGGATCAAGGTGGTCTTTCCCGCACCATTGGGACCTAAGAGTCCGTAAATGCTATTTTTAGGTATTTCCAAGGAAACTTTATTCAATGCAATGTGTTCCCCAAACCGTTTGGTAACCTCCTTAGTGACCAAAATATTATCCATGAAAGCAATTTTGCCAAAGATATAGAATTGCTTTAAAAGACCCTTCGATAATTCCAATTATACTAAGAATTAAACATCGGGACAATGGCTTCAAAAATCGTTAAAAACCTTAAAACAAAATGAATCTAAGGATCCTCACCAATAGTTTGGGGTCGATGCTGTTTAGGCAATGTCGAACACCTGCCCTACCCGCTCGTTTGGCCCATGATTTGCAGTAACGTAAACCTGGATATGTGAAGCTTCGGTTTCGTTTTATTGCTGTCCTGCATACTTTTGAAAACGACCTTAACGAACCCCTTATTGGGTTTCATAGGACATGCTTGAAATCGCAGATTCACGAAAACATAGAGCAACCAATGGAATTTCCTGGGAAAAAATTGGAGGGGTAAAAATCGCCGATCGACTTTTTTTTTGATACACCACTTGACGTAGGGGTTGATGGGAACCCTCCTTTTGGGTTCGCCAACCATTTTTGCACAAATACCGTTATGGACCATGATTCCCGTTAATACCTAGGATATGTGCAAACACTGGGATCTATCGGGAAGGAACTTTCCTTAAACCCCCCTAGACTTACATCTACGTTCTCCCGGCAGCAAGGATGAACCGAACCAAAAGTCGTATAAAAACAAAACCCACCCTTAAATGAATCAAGGATGGGAAAAAAATTGCTATGAAAAAGAAAATTAATATTGGTAATCCAATATCGAATCAAATATACGTTTTTTATTTAATTCTCAAATCATTATCCTTAAGAGAACATATCTTTCACTTTTTCAAAGAAGGATTTGTCGGATTTTTCCGGTTTTGGCACAAAGTTTTCATTACCGTCCATACGCTCAAAAAACTCCTTTTGCTCCTTATTGAGTTCTTTAGGCGTCCATACGTTCACATGTACCAAAAGGTCACCGCTACCATATCCGTTTAAGCTGGAAATACCTTTCCCCCTTAATCGCAAGATCTTGCCGGATTGTATTCCCGATTCCAATTTTATACGTACTTTTCCACCTACTGCATCTATCTCTTTGGATGTACCCAAAACAGCCTCTGGAAAACTTATATATAGATCATAATGCAGGTTATCACCTTCCCGTTTCAGGGTTTCGTGATCAAGGGTCTCTATGGCCACCAAAAGGTCTCCCGGAATTCCGTTACCTGGCGCCTCGTTTCCTTTACCCGGAACTTTCAATTGCATACCATCCTCAACCCCGGCTGGGATTTTTATGGAAACGGTTTCCTCCTTGACCACAAGGCCTTGGGCATCCGCATTACTTGGCCTTTTATCGATGATTTGACCACTTCCCCCGCATGTTGAACATGCGACGGCTGTTTGCATTCTACCCAGAATGGTATTCGTTATTTTGGTCACCTGACCATGGCCCCCACAAGTACTACACGTTTTATAGGTTACGCCCGGTGCCTGCAGCTTACGCCTTACTTTCACTTTCTTCTCAACACCATTGGCCACTTCGTCCAAGGTCAATTTAACCCTTATCCTAAGGTTACTGCCTTTGACCCGCCGTTGGCCACCGCCACCGCCGAAACCACTGAAACCACCAAATCCACCGCCGAATGCGCCACCGAAAATATCCCCGAACTGACTGAAAATGTCGTCCATGTTCATTCCGCCGCCGCCAAAACCACCGGCACCTTCAAAAGCCGCATGGCCATACTGATCGTAACGCGCCTTTTTATCCGGGTTACTCAGTACTTCGTACGCTTCCGCCGATTTTTTAAAAAGTTCTTCTGCTTTGGTGTCCCCGGGATTTTTGTCGGGGTGATATTCCAAGGCCTTTTTTCTATAGGCCTTTTTTATTTCCGCTGCCGTGGCATTTTTACTTATGCCGAGTACTTCGTAATAATCTTCCTTCATACTCCAATTTTAATTACCTACCACTACTTTAGGATGGCGTATTATTTTGTCGCCCAATTTATACCCCCGTTCAACAATATCAACAATCTTTCCTTTTAGCTTTTTATCGGGAGCGGGTATCTGTGTAATCGCATCATGTATTTCGGCATCAAAGGCATCCCCTTGTTTAACATCCATTTCCTCCATGCCTTTCGATTTCAAAGTATCCCTGAATTTTCCGTTGATCAATTCAACACCTTTGAACATTTCCTTATCCTCGGATTTTGACAATTCCTTTAAGGCCCGTTCAAAATCATCCAAAACAGGAAGTAAGGATACGATGACCTCTTGTCCTGCCGTTTTGAACAGATCCATTCGTTCCTTGGAAGTTCGTTTTTTATAATTCTCGAATTCGGCGAACAACCGGAGGAACTTATCTTTCTCCTTGGCCAAGGCGTCTTGAAGCTGTTCTTCCACAGACTGCTCCTCTTTTTCGGTCGGTACTTCTTCTTGTTCCTTCCCGGTATCGTTTACCGCTTGTTCATCGGGAATGGTCTCGTTAACCTCTTCGGTCTTATTTTTATCACTCATTTTCGGATTCAGTTTTAAAACTCTTTTCGTATGACGGCAAAAGTACTGCCATTTATTTAAAAATGTCAAAATGTCACCAAACTTTACCATTTTTACGCCAACGGTATGGTTACAAAAAAGCCAAAAGAAGATATTCAGGAAAGATTTTCAGGGATAGTACATGGGTGGAAAGGAAAACTTCAATCCCCTTTGTAAAAAAAATCGAGGGCATTCCCGATATTCGGATAATCGAATACAAATCCTTCTTCGGAAATTTTTTTACTACTTACCCGCTGACTGGCAAATAATAGATCGGACATTTCGCCAAGGATCAATTTCATGGTAAATCGGGGGATACGAGGCAAAATAAGAGGCACTTTAAAGACTTTTGCCAATTCACGTACCATCTTTTTATGGGTCACGGGATTGGGGGCCACCCCATTATAGATGCCTTCCAATTTATTTTCAACAACGAATAGGAAGAGTTTTGCCAAGTCACCGATATGGATCCAGGACTGCCACTGTTTACCCTTACCAAACGTCGTCCCGACAAACGATTTGATCGGTCGGGATAATTTGGGAAGCATGCCCCCATCTTTGGACAATACCAAACCAATCCTGATTTTCGCGACCGGAAAACCAAAATGGGATAGTGCATCGACTTCTTCTTCCCACTTCTGGACCACCTCACCTATGAAACTATCGTCAACAACCTTGTCTTCCTCGGTATATAAATGATCTAGGGAACTCGGGTAGACCCCTATTGCGGATGCCGATACGAAAGTTGTTATTTCTTGGGTGTCTATTTTACCCAAAGCATAGTTGAGTGTCTTTAAACTATTTATCCTGCTATAGAGGATTTGGTTCTTATACTCCGCTGTCCATCTTTCGGCAATGTTCGAACCTGCAAGATTGATAATCGAGGTCACCCCTTCAAAACAATCCAAATCGATCTTATTCTTCTCCGGATTCCAATAAAAGCCTTGAAAATTCTCGTTCGACACAATTTTATCCTTACTCGTGGTCAAGTAATTTACAGGAATCCCATGCTTATTGCTCAATTCAACAATGGCCCTACCAACTAATCCTGTCGCTCCGGTAATCAATAATTTCATAATTTAAAGGTATGGGATCTTAAAACGGCGAAGTACTATTTTAGTTTGGATTTAACAGTATTATCGATGTAGGATTCCGATTATGGATGAAATTCAGAAAAAATTAAGATTTATGGCAAACCATTAACCTTTTACTGCCCTCAACATCTCCCTTTTTCCCGGTGGCCCTGGCAATCGTTCCACCTGAAAACCAACATCTTGCATGGCCCTTCGCACGCTTCCTTTAGCTGCATAGGTAACCAATACCCCGTTCTTTTTAAGGGCCTTGAACATTAGCTCAAAAACATCCACTGTCCACAATTCGGGTTGCACCCTAGCCCCAAATGCATCGTAATAAATAAGATCTATGCAATTTTCAAAAGTTATTTGCCTAAAATCACATTGTTTCTTACACAGTGAAAAACCATTTGAAATCCCCAAGGGCGCTTCCCAAGGCCCACTGTGCATCCGATTGAATCGCTCTTCGAAATCCAATGCATCCAATTCCCTTATGTAGTTCAATTGGGACAATTCCTCCTTTGAAACGGGAAACGCCTCAACACCGTAATAATCTATCCCCATACCCGATTTCGAAGCTTCGATCAGTGTTATCAAGGCGTTTAAACCGGTACCAAAACCGATTTCCAATAGCTGTACCTTTTCCTTTTTATCCCGGAATAGGTCCAGGCCATGTTTAATGAAAACGTGATATGCCTCCTGTATGGCCCCATGTTTGGAATGGTACTGTTCGTTCCAATCCTTTATCTGAATGGTCGTTGAACCATCCGCCGTAGTTATGATCTCCCTTTGCATCAATTCTTTTTTCCTTTCAACAAAACCCCGTCGGCCTCGAAGCCCAAAGTCCTCTTTACCTCGGCGATCTTTTCGATCTCGGCCGCTGGCCTTCCGGCATCTTCAAGATAATGTTTTTGCTCCTCAACACCCATCTCCTCAATAAACGCCAAACCATTGACGACCACTTCTTTACCGGCGATATCCTTGGGCATAAAAAATGCGTAATCCTTAAATCGCACCATAACTTCTTCCCCATCATTCAATGCCACCTTCATCCAACAGCCTTTGGCCTGACAAACTTCTTTGACAACCCCGTTAAATTTTACCTGAATGGTATCGTTCAATTGCATGGAAGCATACTTACGGGACATTTCCAAATCGGAAATGCTACCCTTGGCCTGTATCCCATCCCCGAATGAGGACATTTCCGTTTTCCTATCCTGGGCATAACCCACCACAAGGAATAAGGATAATACAACAAACGTGTTAAAACCTTTCGTAATTGCCAATTTTAGGATTAGAAGGGTAAAATTGATCAATTTTAAAGAAAAAAGGAAGATTCCCATGCGATAATTTTCTAATTTTATTCGGTAAAAATTATCCCATGGAGACCAAGATGATGAACATAAAAATTGAAAAGGCAAAAACCTCTAAAATAAATCAGGTAGATTTTAACAATCTGGCATTCGGAAATGTTTTCACAGACCATATGTTGGTCTGTGATTATAAAGAGGGCTCCTGGAAGGTTCCGGAAATCATCCCTTACCAACCGATAAGCCTTGACCCCTCTGCCAAGATATTCCATTATGGGCAGTCGATTTTCGAAGGCATGAAAGCCTATAAAGACGAGAAAGGTGATGTATTCCTTTTCCGCCCTACGGACAATTGCAAACGTTTGAACATCTCGGCCAAGAGAATGGCGATACCTGAAATTCCTGAAGATTATTTCATGGAAGGACTTATGGCCCTATTGAAGTTGGAAAAGGATTGGATACCCCAAACCCCGGGAAGTTCCTTATACATCCGTCCATTTATCTTTGCGTCCGGAACAGGTTTCCATGCTTCACCGGCCGATGAATATAAATTCATCATAGCCTTCGCCCCTTCAGGAGCCTATTTCTCCGGAAAGGTAAAGGTGTTGATTGAAGAGAAATATTCAAGATCCGCCAACGGCGGCGTAGGATTTGCCAAGGCAGGCGGTAATTATGCCGGACAGTTCTACCCTACCCAACTTGCCCTTGAGAAAGGGTACAACCAAGTCATCTGGACAGACGACAATACCCATGAGTATATCGAAGAAGCCGGGGCAATGAATATTTTCGTTCGGATTAACGACACCTTGTTAACCGCCCCTACAAGTGATCGAATCTTAGATGGTATAACCCGTAAGAGTATCCTTAAAATAGCCCAAGACGAAGGTATTGCGGTCGAAGAACGGAAAATCACCGTGGCCGAGATCATCGAAGCTGCCAATAACGGCTCCCTAAAAGAAATGTTCGGGGCCGGTACCGCTGCCGTGATTTCACCCATTTCCACTTTTGGTTTCCGTGATGTGGATTATGATCTACCCGAACTTTCCGATAACTATGCAACCATGCTAAAAAATAGGATTACCGATATCCAATACAATAGGGCTGAGGACAAATTTGGCTGGCGGGTAAAGCTTTAGTCGAAGGAAACCTTCCCTGATGGCGATTATTGTTATTCAATGGTAGGGACAATTGTACCAAAATGGCATTGCCCTTGGACATCGATATTTATTTCTTACTTTCATAAACAAGTAGTTAACAAATTTCAATTGACCTACCTATGAAAAAAAACAACTGTCCTCATCGTTCTTATCCTATTTGGCCTAAGTATAATGGCTTGCAACACAAAAAGCAAGAAAGCCGAACCAAAGGCGACCGAAGGGGAAACAACCCAAAACCCCACTCTAGCGAAAATAGCCGAGTTAAAGAAAGCAGGGTACGACATCGTTGATTACCACGCCCATTTAAAGGGCGGTCTTACCATGGAGGAGTTATTGGAACATTCCAAGGAAACAGGTATTGCTTATGGAGTGGCCTTCAATTCCGGGGTCGGTTTTCCGATAACCGATGATTCGACGCTTTTGGCGAATTACAGAAAGTACAAGGACTACCCGGTTTATATGGCCATGCAGGCCGAAGGTAGGGAATGGGTAAATATGTTCTCCAAGGAAAATATTGCCACCTTCGATTACGTCTTTACCGATGCCATGACCTGGACCGACCGCAAAGGGAGGAGAATGCGCCTTTGGATGCCCGAAGAAGTTTTTGTGGACGACAAAGAAGATTTCATGGATCAATTGGTCGCTAAGATCGTCGGGGTCATGCAAAACGAACCTATCGACCTCTATGTAAACCCAACCTACCTTCCTGATATCCTCCAACCCCAGTATGATGCCTTATGGACCGATGGGCGCATGCAAAAAGTGATTGATGCCGCTGTCGAAAACCACATTGCCATAGAAATAAACGCCCGCTATAAAATACCTTCGGCCACTTTTATAAAAAAAGCGAAAGCGGCAGGGGTAAAATTCAGTATGGGCACCAATAATGCAGATAGGAATTTAGGCACATTGGACTATGCCATTGAAATGATCGAAACCTGCAATCTTGAGCCCAACGATTTTTTTAAACCCTCGAGTAAATAACACTTTTCAGCTTCTAGATCATTGGAACGATTCCATTTCAATTACCTCTTCCACAGGAAGGAAGAACCAAAATGGATACGAAAAAGAAATGGTCCGGTATATTCGGCCAAACCAATAGGATTATCGACCATCGTTCACAACTACGGCCAAACAAGGTCGAACCCACTTATTTATTTAAAATACGTTCAATATCAGGTTTAAAATATTTTGGCCCCTTGAGCACTTTACCATCATCCCTATAAATAGGTTTGCCATCGGCCCCCAACTTACTCATATTACTTCTTTGTATTTCTTCAAAGACCTCTTCAATTTTATGCTGCATGCCATGTTCCAAAATGGTACCGCATAATATATAGAGCATATCACCCAAGGCATCGGCCACCTCCACGAGATCGTTATTATTGGCCGCCTCAAGATATTCCCTATTTTCCTCATCCATCAAATCAAATCGCAACTTATTCTTCTTTTTACCCAAATCGGCCTTCATGGTAGGCGACACCCCCAAACCGAATGAATTATGGAACTGTTCCACAGCTCCTATTTTATGCTTCATATCCCTGAATTTAGATTAGCTTTGCCTAAAATTATAAAAGAAAAGATGATTTTCTCAATGATTTTATCCACAATGAAACGAAACAAGTCGGTACTAATGTTTTACCTAACCCAAAACGCATCATTTTAATAAAACAATAACCAATCACCCTATAAATTATGTTCAGCACAGGACAATTGATTTTTGCCATTCTTTTTATAATCGTTTTCGCCATAATTATTGCAAGCACCTATAAAAGAGACATAAAACTCCATAGAAAATATTACAAAGGCGTCAAATGGGTAGGAATTGTCTTCATAATCTTTTTAACAATCCTATTCCTAATTAAGTATTTACTCAAAAACCAATAGTATATTTGTCCATATCATAAAAATGCTCGCTTTTAGAACATTAGAGGTATTTTTTTACGTATATCATACCAAACGAATTAATTTTACGTTACACTAACAAAGCACTCAACTTATGATTACATTTTTAACTTTGGTTTCTATATTGATTTGTATTAATGTAGGAATGATACTTACCAGCCTATACAGTGTCAAAAAAAGTAAAGATTCATCAAAGCAAAGCATTACGGAATCGAGTACTTCAAACATCCACCCTTTGAATGTTTTGACCACGGATTATAAAAAAGCCGTTTAGTTTTACTTTTTAAAGGGACACAAAACCTTGGTGGATGGTCATTGAACGCTGCATATAGTACTAGGGCTATAATTTTGAATGTAAAAAACAAATGAAACAACTGTTGCTTGTTTTTTTGGGTGGAGGTATCGGAAGCATGCTACGGTATATCATATCAAGGACTTTCAACGATTACTATCAACATTTTTACCTGGGCACCTTTTTAGCGAATATTATAGGTTGCCTCATTATCGGGCTGGTATTCGGCCTCTCAATAAAGAACAATTTGCTGACCCAAAACCAAACCCTTCTATTGGGAACCGGCTTTTGTGGGGGCTTCACTACCTTCTCCACCTTTGCTTTTGAAAACCATGCGATGCTAAAAGCAGAGGAAATCATACAATTTTCAATTTACACCATTTCCAGTATTACCATTGGTATTTTAGCTGTTGCCCTCGGTTTTTGGCTGGCAAAGCTCATCCATTAGTACCACAACTTCAACCCATTACCTTAATTCAAGAAGTTTTCGACCCCTTTTTGGGCCTTACCGTTGTATCCAATCCCAAGCTTATTTTTAACAAGACGTTTAGAAAAATTTATTTTTTTTTGACGAATACCTCTAATTTTTAGGGTATAATTTATTATAATCATAATTTTTTGCAATATACCCCTCATTTTTTAGGGGTGTAGAATGAAATAATATACATTTAGCGCCATAAACAACAAATTATGAAGCAAATCGAAGCAATTATTAGAAAATCAAAATTTGATGAAGTGAAGAAAGCATTGCATCAAATTGAGGTCAATTTTTTTAGTTACTGGGATGTAACTGGGGTTGGCAATGAAAAACAAGGGCATGTCTATCGAGGCATTTCCTATAGTACAAGCGACATCCAGAGAAGATATTTATCCATCGTGGTTTCCGATGAGTTTGCAGAAAGAACGGTAGAAACCCTATTGGATGCAGCCTATACGGGTAATGTCGGGGATGGTAAAATTTTCGTTTCAGAAGTAGTCGAAGCGTATAGGATAAGGACCAAAGAAAGCGGACACGCCGGCATCAACTAAATTAACTCTTACAACTAAATCAAAAAATTATGACAGAAATACAACAAGAAGCATTGGATAAGGCTGTTGAAAGTATCAATGGCGATATGGGTGCATTATGGATTACTATAGCCGCCGTGCTGGTTTTCTTTATGCAAGCAGGTTTTACCTTGGTAGAAATAGGATTTACCAGAAGTAAGAACGCAGGGAATATCGTAATGAAGAACATTATGGACCTTTGTATCGGTTCCATTATGTTTTGGGCTGTAGGATACGGTATTATGTACGGTAGCGACCTGGTTTTGGGAGGCTTCTTTAGAAGTAGCCCCGCTGACCAAGGTTATTTCTTTTTTAGCGCCTCGGATTGGTATAATTTATTTTTCCAAACCGTATTCTGCGCCACCGCAGCTACCATCGTTTCAGGAGCGGTAGCCGGTAGAACAAAATTTTCTACCTACTTGATCTTATCCGCGGTTTTAACAACATTGATTTATCCTATCTCAGGAAGTTGGTACTGGCCTTTCGATGATGATGCTTGGCTGAACACCGCTGGTTTCATCGATTTCGCTGGTTCATCCGTAGTACACGCTGTTGGTGGCGGTGCGGCAATGGTCGCCGCTATAATGATAGGCCCCAGAATAGGAAAATATGTAGATGGTGAGGCTATTGCCATCCCCGGCCACAATATCCCTTTCGGGGCGATCGGTGTCATGATCTTATGGCTAGGATGGTTCGGTTTTAACGGAGGTTCCCAATTGGCTTGGGGAGGTGATGATACCATCGCCGCCGGTAGTGTTATCATCAACACCAACCTTGCCGCTGCCATTGGAGCGATTTCCGCCTTACTTCTAACTTGGCTGAAATACGGAAAGCCCGATGTATCAATGACCTTGAACGGTGCATTGGCCGGACTGGTAGGAATTACCGCCGGTTGTGGGGCCGTAAGCGCATGGGGTGCTTTGGCCATAGGGTTGGTTTGCGGAATAATGGTTGTTTTATCCATTGAATTCATTGACAAAAAACTTCATGTAGACGATCCAGTAGGTGCCATATCGGTACACGGTGTATGTGGTTTCATAGGTACGGTACTAGTAGGTGTATTTGCCTTGGATGGCGGATTGCTTTACGGTGGTGGTGCCAGCCTTTTATGGGTACAGACCTATGGTTCCCTAGCCTACATAGCTTGGGCTGCTTTCGGTACGTTCGTCGTATTGATCATCTTAAAGAAAACCATCGGATTAAGGGTGCCCAAAGAAGTTGAAATGGACGGATTGGACATTCACGAACACGGATCTGAAGCCTACCCTGACTTTAGATTGAACTCCCACTAAGAACAGTGCATAAACGGAGTGTACCCAGTACACTCCGTTATATAAAATTCCCCCGAGAAAATAATCAAACAACGGATATCCCATGCAAACTCCATGGGGTATTATAAACTCTAGAGCATGAAAACAACTCAAAATTATTTCAAAAGTTTAGCAATCCTTGCTATCCTATTCTCGGCAACTACAACTTTCGCACAAGAAGAAGAGGCCAAAAAAGTTTCTATCAGTGGTAGTGTAGATGCCTACTACCAAACCAATTTAAGCGCTTCGGATACCGAAGCCCAATCATTCGGGACATCATTCGCCGACGAATTGGGATTTGCATTGGGAATGGCCAATATCATTGCCACTTATGAAGGCGAAAAAACCGGCGCAGTTGCCGATGTTACTTTCGGGCCAAGAGGCGACTCTGCTACAGGTGGATACAACCTTAACCAATTATATGCCTACTGGAATGTTTCCGATGCCACTACATTGACCATGGGTCGGTTCAACACATTCTTGGGCTATGAGGTAATATCACCGGTTGGAAATTTCAACTATAGCACCTCCTATCTTTTTTCCAGTGGACCTTTCTCACACGTTGGATTAAAGGCCGATTTTGCCCTTTCCGATGATTTTAGTTTAATGTTGGCCCTAATGAATGTCACCGATACAAACAATAACCTTACAGGTGTTTACTCTGCAGGTGCCCAATTGGGATACGCCGGGCAATACCTGAACCTTTACTATGATGGCGGTGAAGTTTTGGGCTTTGAAATAGACTACACCGGAGGATTTGATTTGTCCGATGATTTCTTTTTAGGTATAAATGCCGCATACGCCGATAACGAAGGAGAAGGTTTCTCAGGTGTGGCACTTTACCCACAATTGGCCACATCAGATGATTTTACCATTGGGCTAAGAGGTGAATATTTTGCCACCCGATCTGATTTTGTATCTGATGACCCAAGTGTTTTTGCCGCTACCATTACAGGTAGCTATACGGTTGAAAACCTGACCATTAAACCAGAAATCAGATTGGATTCTTGGGGTAGCGATTTTGAACCTTATTTTGATGCGGATGGTGCAGCTTCAAAAAGCTTATCATCATTTCTAATAGCAGCGGTCTACTCTTTCTAAAAAATAGTTGATTGATTTTATTATAGTTTAAGTTGATACACAACCCTGGCAGAAATGTCGGGGTTTGTGTTTATTATTACCACGATCTTGTTATCTTTAATAGTAATATCCAGATTAAAACAATGCACTTATGAAAAAAATCGAAGCGATCATACGCAAATCAAAATTTGATGACGTAAAAAAGGCCCTGCATGCCATTGGTGTTAATTTTTTCAGCTACTGGGATGTCACCGGTGTGGGGAATGAAAAACAAGGGCATGTCTATAGGGGAATTTCATATAGCACTTCCTATATACAAAGAAGGTACCTTTCCATGGTGGTATCGGACGACTTCTTGGACAAAACCGTAGAAGCTATTTTTGAATCTGCATACACGGGCAAGGTGGGCGATGGCAAACTATTCGTTTCGGAAATTACCGAAGCCTACCGGATCCGAACCAAAGAAAGCGGCCACGCGGGAATAAATTAAACTGCAGATCGATAACCACGGGGAGTATTGGTTTCGACCATCTTCCATTTCACAACAATTCGTGATACGGGTGCCATCACTTGATTCCACCCCCTATTCCGTGCAAAAAAAGTTACCCTAAAGGGGGATTCTTTATGATTTCCCCTTACCTTTCTTAAAATCCTTTACCCCCGCCAAAACCTTTGTATCCAATGTATTCACACTAGGTACGATCGGGCATGAAAATTTCTTATTGTAGGCACAGTAAGGATTATATGCCCTGTTGAAATCAATGGTTATCACATCCCCTTCAGGAATGGTCAAATCAATATACCTGCCCCCTGCATATGTTTCTTTCCCATTCGTACCATCGGTAAATGGCAGAAAAAGATACTCCTCAAAACCTTCTTCAAGCATTAATTCGGTATTTTGATACACCTCCAATCGATGTTCCTTTCCATTGAGTTGAAAATGGGCGACACCGTAAACAGTCTCCTCTGTTTCCCTTTCCGTAGTGGTAGGCATCAAAAAAGGTAAAGCATCGGGGGTCAACACCAACTTGGCCTCAACGATATAGTTCGTATCGGGTTCAAAAAAATCGAGCTTTGTAAAATCCTTTCGATAACGATCAGGCAATGGCGATGTCTCCGGATTTTTGAATTCTTCGTTCAATTCATGTTGAAACTTCAGTATATCCTTCACTGCATCATTAGCCCCTTGGGTTATTTCCACCTTGTTTTCATCATGATACGTCTTACCTTGTTTACAACCCAACACGGTCAAAATAAAAAATACCCCTAGAAAAGTATACCTCATAATGGTTCAATTTATGACCAAAAATACAACATATCATTTTTTTAATTAGATTTACCGTTCAAATGAAATAAAAATCCGTGCGACAAACTTCGATTTATTATTACGTGAAACTATCTCCATCAAAATGGGTCCAGTGCTGCTAGGTATAAAATCGAACAAACGATAATAACAAACAATATAAAGCCCTGATGATACCATCGGGGCTTTTTTTTTAGCCTTCAAACCATGAAAAAACTATACATCCATTATATCTCCTCCTTCAAAGGGTTATCAAAGGAAGTCTGGTGGTTGGCCCTGATCACCTTGGTGAACAGAGCCGGCACCATGGTCATCCCGTTCCTATCCTTATACTTGACCCAAAGTTTGGGATTCAGTTTGGAAAATGTCGGGAGTATTATGACCAGTTTCGGCTTGGGATCACTGGCAGGCACTTGGATCGGAGGTAAATTGACCGATACATTGGGATTTTACAAAGTAATGCTTGTCAGCCTGTTGGCCACAGGCGTGTTGTTCATAGGGGTCCAATTTCTCGAAGGATTTTGGCCGATATGCATCGGTATATTTTTTTTAATGGTCATAGCCGATGCTTTTCGACCTGCCGTATTCGTCGCCTTAAGTACCTACAGTAAACCGGAAAATATAACCCGATCGGTCACTTTGATCCGTTTGGCCATCAACTTGGGTTTTTCAGCTGGACCGGCATTGGGCGGACTTATCATTGCCTCTTTGGGATATGGTGGACTTTTTTGGGTCGATGGGATCACCTGTATGATTGCAGGTACACTTTTGTTTGTGGTACTACATCCGAAAAAATCAAAAGTACTGGATACGATAAGCCACCCATCGCCAAAATCAGCCTATAAAGACTCACGCTTTCTCGTGTTCATAGCCGCCATGGTACTTTTCGGTTTTACCTTTGTGCAATACTTTTCGACAATGCCCGTATACTATAGTGCGGTACATGCATTGAGCGAATTTGAAATAGGCATGCTCCTTGCCCTCAACGGTCTTTTCATTTTTGTTTTTGAAATGCCCTTGATCAAATTTATGGAGACCCGTTCCTGGTCAAAAATATCAAATGTCATTTTTGGCCTGGCCTTGACCGCTTTTAGTTTTTTGATATTGAATTTAACCTCTTGGATCGGTGTTTTGACAATAGGAATGCTATTGATGACCATTGGTGAAATGATCGCTTTCCCTTTTTCAAATGCATTTGCGATGGAACGTGCAAAAAGGGGAAACCAAGGTGAATATATGGCCCTTTATAGCATTTCATTTTCAATGGCCCACGTTTTCGGGCATAATTCGGGCATGCAAAGTATCGCCCACTTCGGATATGAAATTACCTGGTACGGGATTACCGTGGTTTGTATCTTGGGAATAATACTACTTTTGATTTTAAAGAATTTACTTTTACAACCTAATCAAACCTGAATGAGATTCCTCTACCCCTTTATAGGCCTATGTCTGATCGCCACCGCATGTACCCAAAAAATACCGGAAAACCGGCCCACTACGGAACAGCTAAGGCACCTCCCCCATTTAGACCCCAACAACTATAATGTGGCTTTTTTAATAATGGACGGCACTTACAATACGGAATTCACGGCGCCTTTTGATATTTTTCAACACACTCGATTCCGAAAAGGAATTAAAGCCATGAACACTTTTACGGTAGCAAAGACCATAGACCCGATAACCACCTTTGAAGGGGTGCGTATTTTACCCGATTTTGATTACACCCGGGACACAATCCCTAAGATTGATATCTTGGTGGTCCCCAGTGCAGAACATCATTTGGATACCGATTTAAAGGATACGGTATTATTGAACTTTATCCGAAAGATCGATAAAGATGCCTTATTCATGACATCCCATTGCGATGGGGCCTTTGTTTTGGCAAAATCCGGGGTACTCGATAACGTGGTATCCACAACATTTCCAAGCGACATCGAAATTTACCGCAAGACCTTTCCCCACCTAAAAATAGCCGATAGTGTGCTGTTCGTCCACGACGACAAATACATTACCTCCGCAGGGGGCGCGAAAAGTTTTGAAGCATCCCTTTATTTATGTGAATTGTTGTACGGGAAGGAAATTGCCGAATCATTGGCCAAAGGACTGGTCATTGATTGGGATATTACCCAAGTGCCCCACCTTATTCCTCAATGATATCGTAACGGGCTTTTTTAAGGTATTCATCGATTAACTGATTAAATTCGGGCGTAATCCTTAAAAGGGCCGTATGTTCCAAAGCATAAAGCCTATCTACATCATCATAACCGATTTTCAGCAATTCTTCAAGATAGAACAGAGCCGTCCCAAAATCCTCAAATTTGGAATTTATGGAAATCACTTTCAGATAATTATCGTACACCTCGGGAGCGGTAATGGTCTTCAACATCCATAAAAAATTCAAGGCTTCTTCATCAACCGGGGAATCCGACCGGATCATATCCATATGATCGGCAATCAAGGCTTCCAAATAAGACCTTAGTCGAACTCCCATATGCTGCATAAAGATATTGGGGTTTTTTTCGTACTTCCTAAGCTCTTCCATCTGATATTTCCACCAACCTAAATTGTTATAGTTATAGGTATAGATATCTTCTTCCAAAGCATAATCATAATCTTGCTTGATCAAGGCTTCCTTGAAAAAAACCGAGGATTCATTCCGTTTTTGAGCCTTATACCCCGAACTTCTTCTTAAGGTCTTTAAACTATTTTTCAACGAATCGACGAAAATCAAAGGTTTATAGACCTTCATGATATCTTCAAGTTTACGATATGCGAATAACGGGTTGTTTTCAGAAATCAATTTATTTACCCTACCTAAATTCCCCCTATAGGTTTCCTCAATAAAAGCCGTATCCAAGGGAATGACCCTGTCTACCATTGCCCCGATATTGAACAGTTCCATCGCCTCGGAAAGCAATTCCTGATTGGGCCATTCGTGCCCGCCATCGAATACCAAGGTCTGGTTTTTGAATTTAAGGGAATTGAATACATTCTCTTTTTGTAGCATATCGGGATAATTGTAATCCTTCAGCCCTACAATACCAATAAAATGAAAAGGATTATTGCTCGATAAAACTTCGCTATTGGCGATACCCGCCCCACAGGAAATAACACCTTTTATCTGGCTGAAAAAAGTGGGCATAACGGATGCCAAACGAGCCCCTTCGGCAAAACCGGCCGTATACACCCTTCCTTTTTGGATGTTGAACATATCAAAGACCGTTTGGAACATTCGCTTTGAAATAAGCACGTTTTTACTCAGTGGTTGATCACCCCGAACATTGTTCGATGCAGCAAGGACAAATTGGTTCTTTTCCGCAGCCATCATAAGCATCCTCACCACGTTCGCGCCCCTCCCCTCGGTATCGTATATGAATACGACCGGAGAAGGTTTGGTAACTTCAAATTTTGTCGGCAAATAAAGGGCAAAACTCTCTGAAATCGTATCGAGAACCTTAACGGAGTCCATGACAACCCCTTTTCCAAAAGTCAATTGTTGAGCCGTAGCTGCATATGCGGAACAGAAAAGGAAGAAGAGGATTATTTTTTTCATAATAAAGATCATATCAAAAATCTCGCCAAATAGACCTATCAAAGATATAAATATGGGACTTTAAAAATGGATTTATTTCCTATTATTTCCCATTTCAACACCTTAAGGATAAGCGACTTTGACCAAACGGTTATAAAAGCCCTGTGTTTGGCCTTATCGATTATAAAGATCACTCCCAGTAAGACTTCCATTACCGCCTGGGGACATATGGGTTGGATGTACATTCGAAACGACCTCTGAAAGAATGATAAGCATTCTTACCTCCCCATACCCTATCAATTCATCCATAAAACACCTTAAATGAAATTGGTCTTTCAACCCTCCGTCATAACATGATTCCCATGACCGGTAACCCTAAAATAGTCATTACCCATCAAAGTTTTTTTTTACATTTCCAGGAAAAGCATCAATCTTTCCCTTTAGGCAACGGCGAGAGGAATAAGTCCTTCTTTTTTACCTAAACCTGTAAAAGGTGCCTTTGCATTTTCTTGAAGGCAGCCCAATACCCAGCTTTTTATTCCATCCTTTACACCATTTAAAGTACCAACCTCATATTATTTTTGGTTTTAATTTAAATTTAACATTTTACCGTGGTTTTTAAATTAAAATTTAAAAAATCGAATGTAACTTTAGGGCATTGCAATCAGTATTCAAAAGGATGTCACAAAAAAACCTAGGTCAGATACCTATATATAGAAAAGCACTTGAGCTTTGCGCAACAAGCAGGGCCATTGCCTCTTACGTCACATTCAACAAGGACCTCCTAAAACTATATACTTCAAATAGCTTTAGGGATATTGTTGCAGATGCCCTTTTGACCGATGCGATACTGATCCCCCAAAAAATTGCGCAAACCGAGTTCTCTTGCTCGCCCGATGAAAAAAGAAGAAACATTTCGTTTATCAGGGTCATGTTAAAGAACATCAGTTCCTATTGTACGGGATTGGAACGGGATGGTCACGAAAAAGAATACCTGAACCTCCTCCGCCAAGAAATAAAAAGTTTCAGGAAATCCTTAAAAAAATGGACGGGTTCATTGCCTAATGGCGACACCCTTCAGTAATATTTGGCCACTAGTAATCCCACCTTCATTAAAAAACAAGCATTTCTATACTAATTTGATGGTTTTTTAGTTCTAATTTTGAGCCTTAAAAATTATTTAGGTTGAAAACTATAATTCTTATCCATTGCCCCGATCAATCCGGGATCATAAGTGCCGTTACGGGATTCATACACACCAAAGGTGGCAATATCATTTATCTAGACCAACATGTCGACAAAAGTGCCAATACGTTCTTTATGCGGTTGGAGAGTGATTTCGAGAACAATTCCTTGAATCTGGAAAAATTCAAAAACGAATTCTCCAATACCCTTGCCATTCCTTACCAAATGGAGTGGAATCTTCATCTGGACAGTGTTTTGCCCAGAATGGCCATCTTCGTATCCAAATACAACCACTGCCTTTACGATTTGCTGAGCCGCTATCATTCGGAGGAATTAAAGGCCGAAATACCTTTTATCATCAGTAACCATAATGATTTGGCCCATATAGCGGAACAATTCAACATTCCCTTTTATCACATTCCCGTCACCAAGGATACCAAGGAAAAGGCCGAAAAGCAACAATTGGAATTGCTTAAGGAACACCAGGTAGATTTTGTGGTATTGGCACGTTATATGCAGATCGTAAGCAGTCGCTTGATCACTGAATACCCCAATAAGATCATTAACATACACCATTCGTTCCTACCTGCATTTGCCGGTGCCAAACCTTATCATGCCGCTTTTGAGAGAGGGGTCAAGATCATTGGTGCAACGAGCCATTATGTCACCGAGGAGCTCGATGCCGGTCCCATCATTGAGCAGGATGTAACCGCGGTTTCCCACAGTCATACCATTCAGGATTTTATTACCAAGGGAAGGGATCTTGAAAAAATCGTGCTCTCAAGAGCCGTTAAATTGCATGTTAAACGTAAAACCATGGTGTTTAACAACAAAACCGTAATATTTTATTAATCACGCATAATCATTAACCAATAAACATGAAAAGAAAGATTCTTATCCTATTTCTTTCCCTAAACCTTTTGGGCTGTGGGGAATTACAGCAAGTCATCGATCAATTACCCCAAGGTACCTCAAGCATTGGCAACCTTGAAATTGCCGAAGGTCTCCGGGAAGCCCTGAACCTCGGTATCGAAAAGCAAGTGGCCAAATTAACGCAGACCGATGGTTTTTATAAAAACGAACTTGTAAAAATCATGTTGCCCGAAGAATTGCAAAAGGTCGACAACACCCTTAGGAACATAGGATTGGGCAGCTTGGCCGACGAAGGCCTTAAAGTATTGAACCGTGCCGCCGAGGATGCCGTGAGCGAAGCCACTCCCATATTCGTCGATGCCGTTAAAGGAATAACATTCGACGATGCCAAAAACATATTGATGGGAAGTGACGATGCCGCCACCCAGTATTTAACGAACGCCACCGAAACCGCTTTATACGCCAAATTCAATCCCATAATCAAAAGCTCGTTCGAAAAAGTGGGAGCCGACCAAATTTGGAACAACCTCATTACGAGATACAATAACCTACCGCTCGTCAACGAAGTAAATCCGGACCTTACCGACTATGTTACCAATGAAGCACTCAATGGGGTCTATACCATGATCGCCGTTGAGGAAAAGGAAATAAGGACCAATGTGGGATCGCGTACCACGGATCTTTTACGAAAGGTGTTTACCCTACAGGACTGATTTTGGAATACTTAGCCTTGTCTATACTAAATACCGAATAGTTACGTTGATTAATTAAGGACAATTTTAACATAATGCTAATCTTTATTTAACTAAGTAGCAATTATATTTTAAGTTCCTTTGTACAGAATTATTTGAGTTAGTAATTTTTTGAGTTAGTTAGTTAAAAAACCGATGGGAGCATCGGTTTTTTTTATGCCTTTTTCACTTCTCCAATAACCGAAGGATTATGGCCCAAGGCCGTATTGCCTACTCGGAATTTACCCCTTCTTTTAGCCAATGTTCTTTATGTGATTTTAGGTAATGCTTTGCGAATCAACGCTGTTCCCGAAATCGCGGATCGGAAGGGTCAAGCCCTATATCGTCTGTTCTGTAAACTGCATATTGGTATCGCTCACATAGGCTATGACCATACGATTGAAAATGTGAGGTTGCTCCACGTTAACAACATGTCCACACTTATCTATGGTCAACAAATTACTGGCCGTATGGTTCTTTACGATTTTTTCGACCGCAGGCAAAAAAAGATAATCCTCACCTCCCATGACATACAAGGTGGGTATTTTAGTATCGACGACCCTGAACAAGCGCAACAGTGGGTTGATCTCGGAAGTCAATCTAAACCATCTGGTGAATTCCTTTTGATATAACTTCTTGGCTTCCCGAACAAAAAGTGATCTTGATTCCCTATGGTTTTTATTGGGCATGATAATAAAGGCGAAGAATTTATAGAGCCACAAATAAGGTATAACGGATTTAAACAAGTTGCCCAAACGTATCAATATCCGTGACCGGATATCCAATTGCATGATCGCCCCGCCCATAACCATACTTTCGACCCTTTGGGGGTGTTTCTCCGCAAGGTTTCGAATCAGTATGGTCCCCAGCGATATTCCGACAAAGTGCGATTTATTGATTTTCAAGTGATCGATCACCTCTACAATGTCATGGGTAATGGCGTCAAAAGTATACTTATCGTTAAAGGCATCTTTCAGGCTGGGTTTTGATTTTCCATGACCCCTCAAATCCAACAACAATACATTGAACCGCTTTTTAAATTCGCGCACCTGTTTGAACCAAATGGAGGAACTGCCTCCTGCTCCATGGACAAAAGTCACCCAAGTGGTTGATTCTTTATGTACGTATGTGTAATAGTTTAACAATAGCGTTCTCTAAATGCCCCGTTATATGGTCCTCCGCAAGGTATTAAAACTTTTTATAGCAGAACCACTTTACATTTTTTTTAACAACAATTTCCGCACCCTTTTAAGAACATCGTTAAACAATCATCAACAAAACCATAAACTACCTTAAAATCCCATAATATTCGAGCTTAGGAACATCCAATATCATAATTCGTACGTATATTCAATATACACATTACACACTATGGAAAAGCAATATTGCAAAGTCGGTTCGGTAACATCTATTTTAGCAGGTAATCAAGCAATAGCCGTATTGGAATACCAATACCAATGTTTTATGGAAAAGGCCTCCAATATTAAGTATAGCAATACGAAATTGGGTGAGTTTTTCGAACAAAAAGCGAAAAAGACCAAAAAAACATTGGAAGAACTCGGATAGGTTTCCCTACCCAAGGGATTTTAATTCCTCTTGCATCTGTTGTTGTAACTCTTCTGCTTTGAGTGCCGCCTTCGATGCAAAATCCGTGTCTTTGGATGCATAGATGATCCCTCGGGAGGAATTTACCAACAACCCGACATTCCGGTTCATTCCGTAATGACAGACTTCCTTTAAGCTCCCTCCTTGGGCTCCTACACCGGGTACCAATAAAAAACCATCGGGAATGATTTTGCGGATATCCCCTAGGTAACTTGCTTTGGTAGCCCCCACGACATACATTAAATTATGGGCATTTTCATAGCTTAAGGAAGTTTGAAGGACCTTCTTGTACAATGCAACACCGTCAACTTTTTGTGTTTGGAAATCATAGGCCCCTTCATTGGATGTCAACGCCAATAATATGGTATGTTTGTCCTTAAAGGCCAAAAACGGTTCTACGGAATCCTTGCCCATATAAGGGGCAATGGTAATGGAGTCGAAACCGAATTCCTCAAAGAAGGCCTTCGCATATCTTGTCGATGTATTTCCGATATCCCCTCTTTTGGCATCGGCTATCGTAAAAATCTCCGGATGGTTTTCGTTCAAATAGGAAATGGTCTTACCCAGGGCTTGCCAACCTTTAATACCATACGCCTCATAGAATGCGGTGTTGGGCTTATAGGCGACACACAAATGGTGTGTAGCATCGATGATAGCTTTATTAAACGCAAAAATAGGGTCTTCCTCTTCTAAAAGATGGGGCGGTATTTTTTCCAAATCGGTATCCAACCCAATACATAAAAAGGATTGCTTCTTGTGAATCTGCGCTATTAATTCCTGGGTAGTCATAAACCAAAGATATCCTCGAATGCAGTCGAGAGGTTGATATTTAAAGTAAAGTCCTGAAAATTACCGACTGCATTCGACCGGACATTATAATTGAAGGTTTTAAAATATTTCTGAAGCCTCTTTCAGTTTTTCCGTGTTTTCGACCAAACTCAATTCATCGATGATCTTTTGGATATCGCCGTCGATGATATTCTGCAGGTCATACAAGGTTAATCCGATCCTGTGATCGGTAACCCTACCTTGTGGATAATTGTAGGTCCTGATCTTGGCAGAACGATCGCCACTGCTCACCTGAGAATTCCTTTTGGCAGCGTCTTCCTCTTGTTTTTTGGCCAATTCCAAATCGTATAATCGGGAACGCAATACCTTAAAAGCCTTCTCCTTGTTCTTATGCTGTGATTTTTGATCTTGACATTGGGCCACCAAACCGGTCGGTAAGTGGGTTAAACGAACAGCGGAATAGGTAGTGTTCACGGATTGTCCTCCAGGTCCCGAAGAACAGAAAAAATCTATACGAACGTCTTTGGGGTCTATCTGTACATCAAAATCCTCAGCCTCTGGCAAAACCATTACCGTTGCCGCACTGGTGTGCACGCGGCCTTGGGTCTCGGTCTGTGGAACCCGTTGGACTCGGTGTACCCCAGCCTCGAATTTCAAGGTACCGTACACATCTTCCCCGTTAACTTCGAATTGGATTTCCTTATACCCGCCACTGGTACCTTCACTTAGATCGATGACATTGGTCTTCCATCCTCTGCTTTCACAATATTTGGTGTACATCCTAAAAAGGTCCCCGGCAAAAATACTGGCCTCATCACCCCCGGTACCTGCACGGATCTCCACAACCACATCTTTTGCATCTTCAGGATCCTTGGGTATCAACATGAATTTTATTTCCTCTTCCAAAGCAGGTAACGCCCCTTTGGCTTCGTCCAATTGCATTTTGGCCATTTCCACCATCTCCGCATCACTGCCATCCGAGATGATTTCTTCGGCTTCCTTTATGTTGTTCGTAAGTTCTATATATTGATCGCGCTTGGCCACCAATTCCTTAAGATCCTTATATTCCTTGGTAAGCTGCACATATTTTTTTTGATCGGTAATCACATCCGGCTGTATAATAAGGTCGGATACCTCATCAAAACGTTGCTTAACTATATTTAATTTATCAATCATATTCTTTCCTCTAGTGGTGCGAATTTACGATAAATTTACACATCTGCGCCATTCCCGATCCCCGTAAGGTACAATAGTTTATGAACAAAGACATTAAAAAAAGTAGGTCTTCCAAGCTTATTCCTTAGGGTTTAAATCCCTACAAAAGTAGCCCCTAGACTGAAAATGTAAGAAGAGAGTCCGTCGCTGCGGTCATATTTGTTGCCTCTAAAATCGATCGCCTTTAACCCGAAAGTAAGGATCTTGGCTTTGGTGAAAATATCCTTATAGCGTATCCCCATTCCGTACTGATGGGAATCAAAAGCAGACAGGTCATAGTCCGAAGTATAGAATTCAAGGCTCGAATCCGCCGCCTCTTTCCCATAAAAATAATCCGCAGCTGTTTGACTATAGTAGCGGTAGTTGGGGTACAAGGTAAATTGATCATTCAGTTTAATCGGAACCTCCAAACTGGCCGTATGGGCCGATATACCCCAATCATCGGAATAATAGCGGTAGTAACTGCGCAGTACGATCAAATCGTTCATGTAATAATTAAGTCGGGCCCCAACAGGGATTTTAAATCGGGAATCGGGCAATCGTTCTACATCATCGGCCAACTGAAAATCCTCGATAAAAAAGTCATCGACATCACTAAAATAAACCCTTTGATGGGGCGTACCCAACAAGCCTTTTTGGGACACCAGATCCATGAAAATGGACCCTTGTATGCGTTTACCCAAAATTTGGGAAAGACTTAAAGAAAGGGAGTATGAATTCCTCGTCTCATCATCAAAGGCAACGAAGTTCGGATCATAGGTACCCGTACCCGTTATCCTGGAATCGTTAAACCCATCCCTTAACTCCACCGGATATTGCGGGTTCCAGCGATCCAAAAACAACTGAAAGCTGGCGCTTAACTGCGTATTTTTTTCATTGAACAGTCTCGTATACCCACCCCCGAATCCGATAGAAAAATAATCATATTCCGACGCGATGTAAGCCTGCACGGAATATATGGCGTTTCGATCTTCGGAACTGTGTTCGTAGGTAGGATTGAAGTGCACCAAGGCATCGCTTTGTGAAGCACCTGATGAGGCGCTGAACGGACTCGCCGTTCTACCGGTATCATCAAAAGGATCGATATTGCTCGAAGATGCGGAGGAGTAGGCCGAAATACCTACATCAAGGGTCAAGACATCATCTGGGTTCAAAGGCATTTTAACCACAATACTGGATGTTGCATCCGTTAATTCCTCGGTACCCTCCCCTCCTGTTACGGCGGCGTGTTCCCCGTCTTGGTTGTAATAACTGAAGAGTAGATCTATCTCAGCGGTTTCCAAAACACGTTTTTGATACCTATTGGAGCCATCTTCTTGGGCAAACCCCCAATTGGCAACCAATACAAAGAGAAGTACTACACTAAGCTTTTTCAAAAAAAATAGGATTAAACTGTTTATTATAAAATCCGTTTAAGTCATAATTACCCAACTGATCCTTGCCATCCATCCAGCACGCCAAACCCAAGGAAGAGTAATTGATCAATTACAACCGCAACCCCCTCCAGATTTGCCACCATTGGCTCCCGAGGCAGCCTCCCGATATATCTGGAAGTTGGTCTCAAAACGTTCCGAACCTTTCGCACCCAATACCATTTCCTCATCGTTCAAGTACACTTTTTCGTACTCCTTAACGACCACGCAAGAAGTGGCAAGACCGGCGAACAGCAAAAGAAGAACAACCTTTCCCATGACACTAAATTATGGATTATTATCAAATAAAATACCGCTACTCTTATGTATTTTATTATCGCTATCAACCAAAATGACCTCGGTACCCCCCAGTTGATCGATCAACGAAAGACCTGCTTCCTTACCCATGATAAAAACGGCTGTGGCCAAGGCATCACAGAGTTCCGCACTTTTGGCGAATACCGACACACTGTTTACCCCTTGGGAAGGATACCCTGTTCGCGGGTCTATGATATGGGTGTATTTTCTACCGTTGAACATCACGAATTTTTCATAATTGCCGGAGGTTGCAACTGAGGATTCAACAATCGGCAACCAAGAAAAAACCTTGTCCTTACTTAAAGGGTTTGCGATACCTATCAACCATTTTTCCCCACTGGCTTTGGTTCCCCAGGTGGTCAAGTCTCCCGAGGCATTGATGATACCTCCGACCACTTGTTTCGACACCAACAATTCTTTGGTCTTGTCAGCTGCAAAGCCCTTACCGATGGCCCCAAAGGAAATTTTCATCCCTTTATGTTTTAAAAACACCGTTAGTTCCTCGGGATCCAAAATTATTTTTTCGTACCCCACTTTGGCAATGGATTCCTTTACCGCTTCCTGTGAAGGCATGGTGGTCATGCTCCCATCGAATTTCCAAATCGTATCCATCGAGGAATACGAAATATCAAAAGCCCCATCGGTAATCTCTGAAATCTGCTTTGCCCGTTCAATGAGCTTAAAAAGTTCCAAACTCACTTTTACGGGCTTAATCCCTGCATTTTTATTGATCTGTGCGGTTTCGGATTCGGGGTCCCAAGAAGAAATCATTTTTTCAATACGCTTGATCTCGGCAATGGCCTCATCGATGTTGATATATCCGATTTCCTCATTTGCAGCCACCACCGTAATATCGAAACGGCTCCCCATTAATTTCAAGGTCTTATGAACGGTCACGTATTTACGCTCTTGTCCATAACCAAGAACAACAAAGAAAACCAAAAAAAGTAGTAGGGCCTTTTTCACTTGACAAATGCGTTTAACAACGATATATAAGCACTAGGGGTTATATTCCGATACCCTGTCGTTCCTAACACTTCCTGCTTTGGATCCAACACCACAACCCATGGAAAATAGCCTTTCGGATTATATCTCTCGGCCAGTTTAGCGTTCTGTTGGGCAATAGCATCAGGTAACCGGTTACTTTTTTTTCTGGGGAAGTCTGCCCGATACAGCACATAATTTTCATTGGAATAGTCAATGAACTCCTTGGATTGCCATATACCCCGATCCAATTTAATACATGGGGCACACCAATCGGATCCGGAAAAAACAAGGATGATCGGTTTATTCCCCTCCGACGAGACCTCCACGGCATCCGTATAGGTCGGTTGCCATTCTTGGGCCGAAACAACCATTGAACCCAATAAAAACAAAATAAAAAACAACTTTTTCAATCTAAAAAAGTATTAAGATTATTCATAAACCCGAAGTATGTCCCCGTCGAGTTCGGTATTGTATATTTTCAAAGGCTTTGCCGCAGTACTATCCACTTGGTTCAAAGGCTCTCCGTCCATCGCGAATCTTGAACCATGCACATCACAATAAAAAATACCCCCATCATTGGTCAGATACCTCACTTGATCATAGGACTCATGACTACACACTTGGGTCGCAGCAACAAAGTTACCACTCAAATCCTTGACCACAACGACCAATTCCTTTAAAATATAACTGCCGTTATCGGCCAATTGCTGGCCTTCTGTGGAGTTTAAATCAATGGTAAAATCAATGCCCGTAGGTTCTTCGACCTTGTCCCCGTTTTCATCCTCTTTGGAACACCCTTGCAGACAAGGAAACGTAAGGGCGAAAGCCGCACCGGCGCCTAATGTCCTTAAAAACTCCTTTCTTTCCATAACATTGGTTTTAGTACTATCAACGTTACATTCAGGTGAATCGTATAAGAGAAATCATAAAGTCGGTCAACTACTTGAGTACTTACTTAAAATCAATTCAAAAGACTGACTTTAAGGGTGAATTTCAACGTTTGACCATCGTGGAACCCGCCTGTAAAAGGATTCCGTCCGATGTTAATCATTCATAGGTAAAAGTACCGTATTCGCTTTTTATGGTCAGTTTTTTAGTGGGATGCCCCTCTACCCTTCCCACGATCCGGGCATCTACGCCGAATTGTTTGGAGATATCGATCAAATCCCCTGCAACGGTCTCGTTGGTATAAATTTCCAAACGGTGCCCACAATTAAAGACCTGGTACATTTCCCGCCAATCGGTTCCCGATTGTTCCTGGATCAACTTGAACAAGGGAGGTATGGGAAATAAGTTGTCTTTTACCACATGAAGGTCATCTATGAAGTGAAGGATCTTCGTTTGGGCTCCACCACTGCAGTGCACCATTCCATGGATATCGGCCGCATTGTACTTGGATAATATTTTTTTTACGATCGGTGCATAGGTACGCGTTGGCGACAACACCAATTTACCGGCATCCAAAGGAGCATCGGCAACTTCATCGGTCAAGCTCATTTTCCCAGAATACACCAATTCATCGGGAACCGAGGCATCATAACTTTCGGGATATTTTTCGGCCAAATATTTGGCAAAAACATCGTGCCTTGCCGAGGTCAGTCCATTACTGCCCATTCCCCCATTATAGGCCTTCTCGTAAATGGCCTGTCCAAAAGATTCCAAACCAACGATCACATCCCCTGCCTTGATATTGGCATTGTCGATAACATCTTCACGTTTTAATCTGGCGGTCACTGTGGAATCCACGATGATTGTCCGTACCAAATCCCCGACGTCTGCCGTTTCCCCTCCCGTTGAGTGGATCACCATGCCGTGTTTGGCCAAATCAGCGATCAATTCCTCGGTGCCATTGATGATCGCGGAAATCACTTCCCCGGGAATCAGGTTCTTATTACGTCCTATGGTAGAGGACAATAGGATATTATCGGTGGCACCCACACAGATCAGATCATCGATATTCATGATCAGCGCGTCTTGGGCTATACCTTTCCATACCGACACATCACCGGTTTCTTTCCAATACATATAGGCCAAGGACGATTTTGTACCTGCCCCATCGGCATGCATTACCAAACAATAATCCCCATCATTGGTCAGGTAATCCGGAACGATTTTACAGAACGCTTTCGGAAAAAGTCCCTTATCGATATTCTTGATGGCATTGTGCACATCTTCTTTTGAAGCCGAAACCCCTCTCTGTTTATACCTTTCACTGTTCGATGACCCCATGAGATTTAATTTGTGGCAAAAATAATGGATTCGTTAAAAAAAAGCCCACGATTCGTGAGCTTTTCATTCTTAATGCGTGGACATAACAAAAAAATCTGCCCAACTGGGGGTTATTTTACAAAAAGCAACTCCCTATACTTGGTCAATGGCCAATGCGCATCACTGACCAATCGTTCCAATTTATCGCTGTGATAGCGTATTTCGTCAAAATACGGCTTCACTTTATGGCAATAGGCATCTGCCTTGGCTTTACTGCCCGTAATGACATTTGCCTTTTTGCGTTCGTTCACCATGGCATCGGTCTTGGTCTTCAGGGCTTCCACATGTTCAGAAATCCGACCGATGATGGCCATTTGGCTTTCGGCAAGTTGCTTAAACCCTTCCCCATAAATGTCCTTTAACCCACTGACATTGGCCAACAGAACATTCTGATAGGCTATTGCGGCCGGAATCACATAACCATATACCAGCTCGTTGAATACCCTACCTTCTATCTGCAAATGCATGATATAGGCTTCGAGTTCGACTTCCTGTCTCGCCTTTACCTCGACCTCACTCATGACATTCATGGCTTTAAACAGGGCGGAACTTTCTTTGGAAGTCAAAATCCCAATGGCCTCCGGAGTGGTTTTGTTATTGCTCAGTTTTCTTTTCTTCGCCTCTTTTTCCCATTCCTGGCTATACCCGTCCCCATCGAAACGGATCCGTTTGGATGTCTTTATATATTCCCTTAAAACATTGAATATGGCTTCATCCTTCTTTAGGTTCTTGGTATCGATCAAGACATCGACTTCCTTTTTAAAGTCATTCAATTGTTTGGCCACTATGGTGTTTAAAATCGTCATCGGCTTGGCACAATTGGTTTTTGAGCCCACTCCGCGCATTTCGAATTTATTCCCGGTAAACGCAAAAGGTGATGTTCTGTTGCGGTCTGTGTTATCGAGCATTATCTCAGGGATCTTACCCACCACGTTCAATTTCAGTTCTGTTTTTTCCTCTGGCGATAATTTACCTTTGGACACCCCTTCCAGTTCATCCAGCACATTGCTCAATTGTGTTCCGATAAAAATGGAGAGTATGGCAGGCGGCGCCTCATTGGCCCCTAACCTGTGGTCATTGCTTGCAGAGGCGATGGAGGAACGCAAAAGTTCTTCATAGGTATCCACGGCCTTGATCGTATTGACGAAAAAGGTCAGGAACTGCAGGTTCTTCATCGGTGTAGAACCAGGACTCAATAGATTCACCCCGGTATCCGTGGCCAAGGACCAATTGTTATGCTTGCCCGAACCATTGATCCCTGCAAACGGTTTTTCATGGAACAATACTTTCAAATCATGCTCTTCGGCAACCTTTTCCATAACATCCATGAGTAGGAGGTTATGATCTACCGCCAGATTGGCCTCCTCGAAAACAGGTGCCAATTCAAATTGGTTGGGGGCTACTTCGTTATGCCTGGTTTTCACCGGAATACCCAATTGGGTACATTCCATTTCCAAATGACGCATAAAATTCAACACCCTACTGGGAATGACCCCAAAATAATGATCGTCCAATTGCTGCCCTTTGGCGGCCGTCTGGCCAATGAGGGTTCGCCCGGTCATAACGATATCGGGCCTGGACATCGCCAAAGCCCTGTCGATCAGAAAATATTCCTGTTCCCATCCTAAAGTAGCACTCACCTTTGATACGTTCTTATCGAAATACCGGGCCACCGCCGTAGCCGCTAGGTCGACCGCATTCAAAGCCCTCAGCAGGGGCGCCTTATTGTCAAGAGCCTCTCCCGTATAGGCTACAAAAATTGTAGGAACACATAACGTGGTCCCATATACAAAAGCCGGGGAAGTGGGATCCCAAGCGGTATACCCCCTGGCTTCAAAGGTATTTCTGATCCCTCCATGGGGGAAACTTGAAGCATCCGGTTCTTGTTGAACCAATTGCCCCCCTCCGAATTTTTCCAAGGCCCTACCATCGTGGAACAGGTCAAAAAAAGCATCATGCTTTTCAGCCGTGGCGCCCGTTAATGGTTGAAACCAATGGGTATAATGGGTCGCCCCCATGTTTATGGCCCAACACTTCATGGCTTCCGCAACCTGATCGGCTATTTTCCGATCGATCTTAGACCCTGAAAAAATAGCTGCTTTTACACTTTCGTAGGCGTCCTTGGTCAGAAACTGTCGCATTTTGTCCTCATTGAAAACATGGGAACCGAAATACTCGGACCTTCTACCTTTCTCCTCAACGTTCTTACCGCCCCTTTTCTGGCTGTCTATCAGCGCTTTAAACCTTAATTCCGACATAAATACCACCGATTTTTTTACCAAAAGTAAGAATTAACGAATTAATAATATAACAGACATAATAATTAACTTTAATTAAAATACCCCCTCAAATTAAGGGGTATCCTAAATTATTTTACCTATAATGTTAAATAACCCCCCAAGAATTCGATTAATTCACAGAAAAACATATTTTTGCTTGTCTTAAAATTTAAATTAACATCCAGCATTATGGCAAAGATTAAATTAGAATACATTTGGTTAGATGGTTATTTCCCTACCCAAAATATGAGAAGCAAAACCAAAGTCGAGGAACATGAAGATTTTAAAGGGACTTTAGAAGAATTAGGGAATTGGTCCTTCGACGGATCTTCCACGAAGCAAGCTACGGGCGATGCTTCTGACTGTTTATTGGTTCCAGTAGCGATCTACCCAGACCCTGAACGCGTCAACGGATGGTTGGTCATGACTGAAGTCTACAATGCGGATGGCACACCCCATACATCCAATGGAAGGGCAACCATCGATGATGAAGATGATGATTTCTGGTTTGGTTTTGAACAAGAATATTTTATAATGGATACGGAAACCGACTTACCTTTAGGTTTCCCAAGAGGAGGATATCCTGCTCCACAAGGATTATATTACTGCTCTGTTGGCGGATTGAATACCCACGGAAGACAGTTGGTTGAAGAGCATGCCGATCTTTGTATAGAAGCCGGTTTGAATTTTGAAGGTATTAACCAAGAAGTGGCCTGCGGACAGTGGGAATTCCAATTATTTGCCAAAGGAGCCAAAAAAGCTGGTGATGAATTATGGATCGCCAGATATTTATTGGACCGATTGACTGAAAAATACGGTTACTATATCGAATACCACCCAAAACCTCTTGGAAGGGATATGGACTGGAACGGTTCAGGTATGCATGCCAATTTCTCCAATAATACTTTAAGAACTTGTGGTTCCAAAGAAGTTTACGCTGCAATATGTGAAGCTTTCCGTGATGTTGTTGATGAACACATTGCCGTTTACGGAGAATTCAATGACCAACGTTTGACCGGTTTGCATGAGACCGCTGCTATTACTGATTTCTCTTGGGGAGTTTCCGATAGAGGGGCATCTATCCGTATTCCATTGATTACCGTGGAAAAAGGATACAAAGGTTGGTTGGAAGACAGACGACCTGCTTCCAATGGTGATCCTTACAAAATTGCGGGTAGAATCATCAAAACCGTTAAATCTGCAAAGATCTAATAAAGAAAAAGAATTTAGTTAATTGTTTTTATCCCTACAGGCCCTGACTGAACCAGTCAGGGCTTTTTATTTATCGTATCGTAAAATAAATAAAAAGTCCATAGGTAAAAAGTAAGACAAGTCCGTCCCTCCAGCCTAACCGAAGTCCTTTCGGAAAGAACACCAAAGGCAAAATCAAAAAGGCCATTCCCAGCATCCAAAAGATATCATTCCCCAACAGTCCTTGATCCATTACCGTTACCGGGGTAATGAGCGAGGTAATACCCAATACGGCCATAATATTGAAAATATTGGACCCGACGAGATTCCCCAAAGAAATGGCCTTTTCCTTCTTTACTATAGCGACAACGGAAGCTGCCAATTCAGGAATACTGGTCCCTATCGACACTATGGTTATCCCAATGATCCGTTCACTTACCCCATAATTTTTGGCAAGCCCTACAGACCCCGTTACCAATAATTCAGAGCCCCCCCATAAAGCAAGGCCCCCAATACCCAAAAACAACACCGCCTTGTACAATGGCAAGGGCACATCATCTTCATAGGCCTCATCGACCACAGCCGTTTTTTGATATTTGAGGAGATAGACCAAAAACAAAAACAGGCCTACCACCAAAATAATTCCTTCAACCCTTACCAAGACCCCATCAAAGAAAATAAAACCGAAAAAAAGCAGGGAAGCCAACATCATCATGGGCCAATCGGTAGTATAAAAACTTCTTTTCACATCTATACTTCCCATTAAAAGTATGATCCCCAATACCAACCCTAAATTGGCAATATTGGACCCCACGACGTTACCCAGTGCCAAATCGGGGTAACCTTCAACTGCAGCTTTTATGCTTACGATAAGCTCAGGTGCCGATGTCGCAAAAGAAACGACGGTCATTCCGATAACGATTTTCGGGATGCTCAACCGTAAGGAAAGGGCAACTGCGGACCTTAAAAGCCAATTTCCGCCAGCGATCAATATCACGAGACCAAGAACAATAAAAAAAAAGTTTTGCATAAAAGAAGGTTTTGACAAATATAGCCTAAGAATTTTGTTTGAACATTGACCTCAAGCATGGCCAAGACAATCTAAAACTATTTTTATAGTTAAATAACTATTAATATAGTTGTATATTTGATCCAAGGCCCTTATTTTTGAAAAAACAAGAAGACAAATGCAAAAATTGACGAACAAGGAAGAAGAAGTCATGATCATTCTTTGGCGCCTGGAAAAAGCGTTCGTAAAAGAGATAATGACCCAAATCGAAGGCCCTAAGCCCCACTATAATACCTTATCAACGATGGTACGCAATCTCGTGGAAAAAAAATACGTAGGCTATGAGGCCTTTGGAAAGACCCATAGGTACTACCCTTTAGTATCCCTTGAAGCCTACCGCAAGCAATTCGTAAACTCCAAACTAGCCGAATATTTCGACAATTCCTATAAAAGTATGGTTTCCTTTTTTGCCAAGGAAGACAAGATATCGGTCGAAGAACTTAAAGAAATCATAGCCCTAATTGAAAAGAAGAACTGATGGAACCCCTATTACTATACGTCTTAAAGGCCTCCGGACTACTTTTTTTATTCCTTACGGTCTACCAACTGTTCTTAAAACAGGAAACCTTTTATACCGTCAACCGTCACTTCCTTCTAATTGGACTCCTCGCATCCCTGATTTTGCCTTCCATGGGGTTTACCCATTATATTGAAACCACAACAGCCCCCTTATCACAAACAGGTTCAATAGACCTACCTAAGGAAGCCCCGGAGTATATTTTCCACATCGATTATATCACGATATCATTTATAATTTACAGCGCAGGCGTATTGTTCCTACTGATCAAATTGGCCCTCCAGCTTTTAGCGATCGTCAAATTGATAAAAACCAACAAGGTCATACGAAAAGGCAGGTACTTTCATGTAATACTCCGTACGGGTACAGCTCCCTTTTCGTTTTTCAACTATATTTTCTATAATCCGAAGCACTTTACGCAAGTGGAGTTATCCACCATACTAAGGCATGAAGAAGCCCATAGCTCACAATGGCACTCTTTCGATATTTTACTCTCCAGGATCGTTTCGATCTTCTTATGGATCAACCCTTTTAGTTGGTACTATCAAATCAAAATAAAACAAAATCTGGAATTTATGGCCGATGCCCATGCCATCCATAAAATGGCTTCCGTAAAAAGCTACCAGTACACCCTGTTGAAAGTTTCGGGGAATGCCCTGCCTACCCCACTCATCAATAATTTTTATAATTCATTAATCAAAAAACGAATCGTCATGTTAAACAAATCGAAATCGAAAAACAGCAAAATCCTAAAAACAATGCTGATCCTTCCGCTTCTGGCCATCTTTTTGGTCAGTTTCAATACAGAAACAGTGTATATATTGAAGATGGATGGTTCGGACCACTCCTCAACCAAGACCCCTTACCAACTGATCGAAATTACCATAAACAAGAACACCACGGACCAGGAGCTTAGGAAAATAAAAAAAGACCTTTTAAAAAAGGGGGTTGATTTTTCCTATTCCCTAGCACACAATTCCAAAAATGAAATAACCGATATTACGGTTAACTTCACAACCACCAACAAGGAGGGTAAAAAAATAAACAGTTCCTCCAATTTTTCGAGTGACAATGAGGGAATAGAGCCCATACATATTGTTTACAATGAAGACACAAATTCATTTTCAATTGGCAACAACAAAGATCTTTATTATCAAACCGTAAAAGATATATCCCCTGAACTAGACGAAGATGACGATGATGCAATATGGATTTCATCCGAAGGAGACAAAAAGGAACATAAAACCATTGAAATAGCCAATGAAAACGGCAAAGAAACCATAAAGGTCAACGGTAAGAAAATAAGCCGTGAAGAATTTGATGCCCTAAAGGAAAAGGAAGGGATACAGGAAGAACATAGTACCATACGAAAGTCAGGTGGTAATGACTCCGAAAGCACCATCAAGATAAATATTTCGGATGAAAATGCATCCGATGCAACCAAAAACAAAGAGAAAATCGCAATACATAGCGTGAACGAACCCCCTCTGGTCTTCATCGACGGAAGGGAATCCGATGAAAAAGAAATGCGCGCCATGAACCCCGCAAAAATTGCCTCGATCAATGTGTTGAAAGGTGAGGCGGCCCAAAAGAAATACGGAAAAAAAGGTGAAAACGGAGTTATTGAGATTACCAGTAAAAATCAGTAGCCGATAAAAAAACCTTGACGGTTGCGTCAAGGTTTTTTTTACTTTTGACGTATCGAACGACCACATATACATACATCAATGTACAAAATACTGGCCAAGCTCAACAAAATAATCCTGCCTTCATATTCAAAAAAAGGATTGGACCTATCCAAGGCCACAAAACTGCAATTGGCCCTTATTGGCTGGCGCTATTATATAACCACTAGGGCATTGGATCAATAGTGCAAGAGGGAGTTCACTTCGAAGTCCTTGAGCTTTTCCTTTCCCTTTAGTCCATCGAGCTCCAACAAAAAATTACATTGAATGATTTCCCCACCCATTTTCGCGACCAAGTCACAGGTAGCCTTTGCGGTGCCCCCGGTTGCCAAAACGTCATCATGGATCAAGACCCTATCCCCTTTTTTAAGGGCATCGGCATGCATCTCCAACGCATCTGTACCGTATTCGAGGTCATAGTCTTGCCGTATGGTGGTAAAAGGCAGTTTTCCAGGCTTACGAACGGGTACAAAGCCCGCGTTGAGTTTAGCGGCCAACATCGGGGCAAAAAAGAATCCCCTACTTTCCATTCCCACGACTTTATCGATTTTTAGGGTACCGACGAGATCTAACAAAGCTTCTTCTGTGTATCTTATGGCATTATGGTCTTTGAGCAGGGGTGTAATATCCCGAAACACGACACCTTTGGTTGGAAAATCAGGAATATCCCTGATAAAGGATTTTAAATTCATAGAAATAGATTATACATATTTTGTTGTAAAGGTAAAAAGAAATATATTTGCACCCCTATAAACGGCCTCGTGGCGCAACTGAATAGCGCATCTGATTACGGCTCAGAAGGTTACAGGTTTGAATCCTGTCGAGGTCACGAATAAATAGTTCAATAAGAAAAAAACGCCAAGTTTACTTGAGCGTTTTTTTTGTTTGGACTATTTTCAAAGCGGAGCTTTGTCAGGATGTGCGCCAGCAAATCCTGCCTTTGCCAAGGCTACGGCGGGCACACCTGTCGAGGTCACATCAAGCAAGAAACCGCACTCGTAAAGTGCGGTTTTTTATTTTCATTTCCCGAAGTCCATCCTCCCTTAAGTCAATCCTTTAAGAATATTTCGATGACAGAAATCTCCACATTGGGTTTATTTACAGGCAATACCAAGTTTACATCACCCTCTTTCATTTTTTCTTTACCCCAAGCACCATACATCTTACCCATTTTAATTTCGGATGCATCATGCAAAAATTGAGCATACTTGATTTTATCCCGTATACCCTTCATTATAAAGTTCTGTATGGGATAGTCGAGCAGATGCACATATAGACGATTTGTTTTCGGATTATAGGTCAATAATGAATTGGCAGGTACGACAAACTCTTCGGGAGCTTGTGTACAACCATAGATGGATCTGGAATTATACCTCATCCAATCACCCATACCTTCCAAGGCCTGATCAGCACGATAGTCAAATGTCCCTCTAGCAGTTGGACCTACGTTCAATAACAAATTACCTCCTTTACTTACCGATTCTATTAATAAAGTCAATAATTGCTTATTGTCTTTCCAGGTGTGTTCATCACGATAATAGCCCCATGAACCGGAAAAAGTTTGACAGGTTTCCCAAGGAACTCTTTTCCCATCTACTTCTGGCCATTTTTCTACTTTAAACTGCTCTGGGGTCGTAAAATCCCATCCACCGGCATATTCTTTTAAATCCAATCGGTCATTAACCAAGATTTTTGGTTGAAGTTTACGAACCATCTTGATCAATTCAACAGAGCCCCAATCGTCTCTACCTTTTCCAAACTCCCCTGGGTATGAAAAATCCAACCATAATAAATCCACTTTTCCATAATTGGAAAGTAATTCACGAACTTGGTTTTTGAGATATTTTCGGTAGACCGCCATATCGCGACCTTTGTTCAACCCATCATATTCCTCTTTATTATCCACTTTTATGGAATGTCTGCTGTCAATAGTGAAATCCGGGTGATGCCAATCAATTAATGAATAGTAAAAACCAATGCCTAAACCTTCGGCACGAAAAGCCTCTACCCATTCTTTAAGAATGTCTTTACCATAAGGAGTATTTGTACTATTATAATCTGAATAATCGGTTTTGAACATGCTAAACCCTTCATGATGTTTTGTAGTAAGTACCGCATATTTCATGCCAGCTGCTTTTGCCTTTTTTGCCCATTCCCTAGGATCAAAAAGGTCTGGATTAAATACATCAAAATATTTTTGATAGTCTGTATCTGAAATATGTTCACGCTTTTTTACCCACTCATGGCGTGCGGCTTGTGCGTACAAACCCCAATGAATAAACATGCCAAACCTAGCTTCTTGCCACCAAGCCATACGCTCCGTTTTTTCCTTTTCAGTTTCGTTCCATATTTTTTTCTGGGAAAAACTTGACAACCCCATTGTTAAGGTCAGCAGTAAAATAAGATGGTTTTTTTTCATATTCATTGATGGTATAAAACAGTACGCTTAAGATCACTTATCCAATTCACTTCCCCACCAATCTTCGTTTGGCTGCCAATCTGGATCCAGCATTTGTTTACGCTGTTTTTCTTGCCAAGGCAGGGATTTCGTTTTCTGATTTTCCAACCATTCTTTACGGGCCTCTTCATCCCATTCAGGATCTACTTGTGCATAATGTGTGTTCATGGAATCCAACCATTCCAGCAATTGCATTTGCATTTGTCCGGCAATTTCAGGTTTATCATTTGCAACATCGTCCCGTTCCCCTATATCAGTTTCCAAATCATACAATTCGGCATGCAAATCTTCCCAGTAGTAAATCAACTTCCATTTTCCTTTTCTAATGGTCGAACTTGGTTCCCCACCTTGGTTTCCATAATGCGGATAATGCCAATACAAGGGTCTTTCATCAATATTTCCGCCATGTAAAAGCGGCTTTAAACTAACGCCATCCCTATGTGCTTCCGGTTGAAGTGGCAAACCTGCCAAATCCATTAATGTAGGATATAAATCCGTTCCAGAAACCGGAACATCGATACGTGCCCCATTTTGCCGCATCCATGGAACATGGATAAAATATGGTATTCTAATTCCTCCTTCCCATTGATATCCTTTCCCCCCTCTTAAGGTAAGTTGATTGGTAGAAAAATTGTCTCCAGAAGTAACCCCTCCATTATCTGAGGTAAAAACAATAATCGTATTTTCTTCCAGGCCTAAATCTTTCAATGTTTTCATTACAGTACCAATGGCTTCGTCTACATGCTCAATTAAACCGGCATAAACAGGATTGTCTTGGTACTTTCTAGCAGGCAAAACACGCTCCATTTCAAATCCGTTTTCATGAATTCCCATTTTTTCTGCCTTGTCCCTGTATTTGGCCCACTTCGCTTTCGTTGTTTGTATGCCTCCATGAACTGCGTAAAAAGAGAGGTACGCAAAAAAAGGGGAATCTTTGTTGGTTTCTATAAATTCACTAGTCTTCTTAGCCAATTTCATCGATAAATTCAATCCTTTCTCCTCCGGTAAATTTGGCAGATCCGGATTCTCAAATGGAGAGAAATACCCCCCTTTTGGCCCTCCTGCCTCATTCCCCCCAATATTGACATCAAAACCATGGTCTGTGGGTAGTGATTTCTGCTCTTTGCCACCCAAATGCCATTTGCCCGCAAAAAAAGTAGCATACCCTTGTCCTTTAAAAGCTTCTGGCATTGTTATAAGACCAGAGTCTAAATGATGCTTATATTCCGGGGGTAGTAGCTTGGTATATCGTTTACGTTCTTTCCATGCTTGCCCACTATTTCTGGCCCCCTCAAATTGAGTAATACCGTGTCTTGCCGGATTTTGCCCCGTCATTAAACTTGCTCTAGACGGACTACAAACGGTACATGCAGCATACCCATTTGTGAAAACCGCACCGGATTTTGCTATTTCATCAATATTGGGGGTTTCGTAGTATGCACTTCCCATTACGCTTAAATCCGCATAGCCTAAATCATCCACTAAAATAAAAAGGACATTGGGTTTTCTTGAAACCACTTCTTTTTTTTCAGCTTCCTTACAGGATAAAAACAAAAATAATACGGCAACAATTGAGATTGTTTTTTTCATGATTTACTTTAATTCCGGTTTAATCCACATACAAGGCCCAGCTCCGAAGGCCATTTTGCTTTTACAAGTGCCAGCTCCTTTTCAACAATACCCGTTCTTGTAGGTCTTTCTTTATTTTTTTAACTGGCCAAATCATATTTGGCCATGGAAATGTTCAGCGTTCCTTTGATCTTAAAATAAACAATGGATTATTTTAATTCCATTTGCTTAATGTTTTGATAGCCTTCCCCTCTTAGCTCAGCGAATTTTAACATCATTTCTTTCAGTTTTTTCGGCTTTACTTTGGCCAAATTATTTTTCTGACCTAAGTCATTTTTCAAATTATACAACTGATACGCTTTATCATTACCAATTTCAATGTTTACTTTTTTATTGTACTTTGGAGCATCGTACGGCGGAATCATTACCCAATCACCACTTCTAAGTGCTGTTCTACCAGTTGCTTCAATAATCAAATCTTTTCTTCCTTCTGGATTTTTACCTAAAAATGTATCCATTAATTGTTCCCCGTCCATACCATCAACTTCTGTCCCCAATAAGTTGGCAAGGGATGGTAAGAGATCCATTTGACAAACCATGGCATCTGATTTTCCCGGTTGGATCTTACCTTTCCAATAAGCTATGAAAGGCACTCTAGTCCCCGCTTCAAACAAGCTATACTTACCACCTTTTAAAACCCCTGCAGGCTTATGGTTTCCTAGTTTTTCAACGGCATTATCATAATAGCCATCATTCAACACAGGTCCATTATCACTTGAAAAAATGATTAAGGTGTTTTCCAGCAGTCCCTCAGTTTCCAAAGTTTTTATAAACTCTCCAACAACATAATCCGCTTCGACAATAACATCACCTCTGGGTCCCATTCCTGAAGCACCTACAAAGCGAGGGTGCGGCGTTCTTGGAACATGCGGTTGTTGTAATGCATAGTATAAGAAAAACGGGGATTCTTTATGTTTTACCACATAGTCTTGCGCTTCTTTTAAAAACGTATCTGCCATATCCACATCTTTCCACTTCGCACTTTCGCCACCCTTCATAAATCCAATACGAGGAATACCATTCACAATACTATTGTTATGGCCGTGGTGCCATTTCAATTTTACAAGCTCTGGGTTATCTATAGCTGTCGGTTCTCCTTCAAAATTCTTTTGATAGCTGATTTCAATGGGATCATTAGGGTCTAGACCAACAACATTACCATCTTGTATATAAACTGTTGGAACCCTATCTTGTGTTGCAGCCATAATATAACTGTAGTCAAAACCTACTTCATTTGGTCCTGGCGACACCCTCTGATTCCAATTCACATTCCCGTTTCCTAAGCCTAAATGCCATTTACCAACAATACCCGTTGCATATCCTTGATTTCGTAGCAACTTAGGAATGGTAATTTGAGCAGTATCTATAATCAAAGGGGCCGACCCTGATAGTATGGATGCCTTCTTTCGCCAAGGATACATCCCGGTAAGTAATGCATATCTACTAGGCGTACACGTTGCTGAAGAAGCGTAACCATTGGTAAATAGCATACCGCCATTTGCCAATTCATCCAAGTTAGGCGTTTTTAGTCCCGTAGCTCCATAAGCACCTAAATCCCCATACCCTAAATCATCGGCATATATAAAAACAATGTTTGGTTTTTCTTTCTGTATTGCCTTTTTCCCAACGGCACTGACCATTTTCTTTTCTTTAGCCCCATCTTTACATGCACCGAGTATACCTATGGCCAATAGGAGTAAAAGACCGTACTTTTTATTCAGTATAAATTTTTTTATCATACTAATTTTCAATTTCCCTGAATTCAAATTCTGAATCATAATTGGGATTTATTCGGTTTGGTATGGGTGCATTCATTTTAGTTCTCCAAATATCCAGCATTCGGAAAAGTTCCTTCGCTTTTTTTGGATGTGTTGTTATCAGATTATCCTGCTCTCCCAAATCAGTGCTTAAATTGTAAAGTTCAAGACTATTGTCCTCAAAATAATGATGTAATTTCCAGTTATCCGCTAAAATCGTGGAACCGGGTCGCGTTCTGAATAATGGGTCCCTACCGCCGTCTTTACCTTTGCTATAGGCTTGAAGGTAAACCGGGAAATGCCAATACAAATTGCGCTCAGCAATACGTTCACCCTTTAGCAATGGCAGTATATTCACCCCATCTAAAACCTTGGATGAAACATCTATGTTCACTAATTCCGCGAAGGTCGGCAAAAAATCCAAGTTCGTTATTGGGGTGGTATTCTTGGTTCCGGCTTTTATCTTATGTGTCCATTTTATGATGTAGGGCACTCTTGTTCCCCCTTCATAATACGACCCTTTTCCCGCGCGTAAGGGGTCTTGTCGGGAAATTGCGCGGATACCTCCATTGTCGGAAGTGAATACAATCATTGTATTTTTTGTTAGTTGTAAACGATCTAGCGTTTTTAATAAACGCCCAATATTGGTGTCTACATTTTCTATCATAGCCGCATAAACAGCTTTATCATAATAACCGCTATTTTGTTTTTCTTTTTTACCCTGCTTTTCCTTGTATTTGGCAATCAAATTTTCTTTACCCATCAAAGGCGTGTGTACTGCGTAATAAGGAAGGTATACGAAGAAGGGTTTTGACTTATTGTCCGTAATAAATGCAATGCATTCATCGGTAAGCCTATCCGTAAGGTTTTCACCATCGGCGGCGACCTTCAAATTAGGTAATTCATTATACGGGGCCGTATAGCCACCTTTACCCGGATTACCTCTTTCATCCCCTCCTATATTGACATCAAATCCATTCTGCAAAGGATTCTTCGTCACATGCCATTTACCGAAAGTACCTGTTGTATATCCTGCTTTTTTAAACAGGTCTGCCATGGTAAAAACACTATCAGCCAAATGATCTGTATTTTCTATGGGAATCAATTTTCTTGTTTTTCCATCGCCCCTTTCTGATGACCCAACCGTGTATACCCCATGTCTTGGTGTATTTTGCCCGCTCATCAAACAAGCCCTACTTGGGGCACAATTTGCAGCTGCAGCATAGCCCTGGGTAAATGTCATTCCGTTTGCAGCCAATTGATCGATGTTTGGGGTTTCATAAAAATCACTCCCCATGAAACCAACATCTTTCCAACCTAAATCATCGACATTAATATAAATTACATTAGGGGTGCTCAAAACTTCTTCTTGGGATTCACATCCTAAAAACATTAGCGCCATCACAACCAATAAACCATATGTCATTCCCCTAGGTTCCATTACTTTTTTTGGGATTTATAAATCTTAAATTCTTTATTCAATCCACTAAAACCTATCTCCTCACCCAGTAGCATTTTTTGATACAACACCGGTCTTTCTTTTTTTACCCATTTCAACACCTCCACACTTATTGCATGTGTCGGAAAATAAATACTGTCTTTTGGCTTCATTTGGGCATCAAAATCTTGGGTGTTTTTTTTCATTCTTTCCAAAACCTTGCTATATTTCAAGTTATCGGCAAGATTATTCAGCTCCATTGGATCGGCTTTCAAATCATACAATTCTTCTTTAGGCTTTGAATTTTCAAAAAAGAATCCTTGATTTTCCGAAAGCTTATTTTCATTTTTTAGGGTTCGCATGATATGTACTGCCGGGCGATAGAATTCCAAATAAGCTTGATGTGCATCAAAAGGTATTTCTGGCTTATCATTTCTAATATATTTCCATGTGCCTGAAGTAATTGCTCTTGATTTCTCCTCAACTTCATCCCATAAACTACGTGAGGCGTAAACGAATTCCCTAGAGAAATCCTCATCAAAAATAGGCTTACCCGTCATGTATTCAGGGATTTCCACACCTGCAAAATCCAAAATAGTTGCTGTAATATCCGTAGCGCCAACAACATCTTTCCTAACCTTATTTACTTCTGAATTCTTAGGATTATAAATAATCAATGGAATATGCAACCCTGAATCATGTAAATACCCTTTGCCTCGAATATTGCAACGACCATTGTCCCCAATAAAGATAACGATGGTATTATCAGCCATTCCTTTATCTTCCAATTCTTGAAAAATCATTCCAACTTCATCATCAATATACTCCACCTGATCTAAATACTTAGCCCAATCCAACCGTGTTACCGGATGATCTGCTATATATTCCGGCAATTCTACCTCATCTGGATTCACGGGATGTTTTGATGCTGCCCTAACGGCATTCCACCAATCTCCCCTATGGGTTGCGTCCAATTGAATTTGCATAAAAAAGGGCTGATCTTCTTTTTCAAAGTGATCTACTTTATCAAATAAGCCAAAATTTTCTTTTCCGTCCCATTTACCGATCTTTTCAGATTTAAAATTCACATCGGTTTTTCTTCCCTTCCCCATAACACCGTGGTGACCTAGAATGCAAGTGTAACCAGATCGGCGAAGCCAATAGGTAAAAGGTTTGTACTTTTCATTTAATGGCACATCCCTATTGCTTCTATGATTATCTGCATTTATTTTTAACTGATGCGTACCTACCATCATCGCAGATCTACTGGGGGAACAGATAGGGTTTGTGACAAAACAATTATCAAACCTGACCCCATTAGCCGCCATTTTATTCAGATGAGGGGTTTTAACGGCTTTTGTGCCATAACATTCCAGATCCAGACTTATATCTTCAGCCATTAGCCAAATAATATTTGGTTTGGTTTGAGCATAGGCACTGCTGGCACTTACTAAAATGGCAATTACTATATATAGTTTTTTTAACATCACAATAATTAAATTCCATTTAACCTTTGTTGCCGGTAAATTTAGATGTGCGTTCTTCATTTGAAAGCAGCAAAGACAGCTGTCATCAGACCGTTTAGTTTCCAGCACTACCTACAAACCAAAAATATTCAAAACAAGAGATCGATACAGGGTACGTTTCAACCAAATACGGGGGTAATATGTCAAAAAGTCTATTTTTCAAATGATTTATCCATTTAATGTTTAAACTCCTCGAATAGCTGCAACAAATTTATAGGCCTTACTGTTGACATGCATCAAAGACATTGGATAAATCCCGATTAAAAAAAACATGCGCATAATTCGGATGACGAAACGGTTCTGCCCTATCTTTTTTATGAATAATGACCTGATATAAAACTCGCATTGCCATGAAGTGTTAGATAGACAGATACCCCTCCAATATTTTTAGGAATATCCGCTTCCTTTATGGTACAAAATGCTGGAAAAACATCCAAAAAAGCAGCATTGACAAACCAATTTATTTCATATTGTCATTATTTTGAATTAATCATTATCGTAGCGCTTTTTAGATTTTCCGAAGAAGCCGTAATTTTAATTTCCCCTGTCGTATTTCTCTTGCTTTTAATGATCACCATACATAAGCCATTAAATGCTTTTCTATAATTGACTTGAAATGACTCGGTTGTCGCAGCATTGCCATTTCCTACAGCCGCAATGGTTCCTGGGCCAGAAACTTCAAAGTTTATAAGATCAGCTGCTAATGGGCAGAAATTCCCATCTTTATCTTCAATTCTTACGGTTATAAAGGAAAGGTCGTTACCATCTGCATCGATTTCCGTTCTATCTGCCGTTAATTTTATTTTCGCTGCTTGTGATGCAGTAACAATTGTCTTTTCAGCTACTTGTTTTCCATCTTTATAAGCTACTATTTTTAATTCGCCTGGCTCAAAGGCTACATTCCAATGTAATCTATACGGAGAATCCCAAGTCTTTTCAGGTTTTCTCCACCAGTTAAATTCCGCAGGAATGGTTGTTTTATCCACCCCCATTACTTTCTTGCCTAAAGATTTTCCATTAAGAAATAATTCCGCTTCATCACAATTGGTATAACAATAAACCGGTATTTCCTTATGCGGTGTATTTTCCCAATTCCAATGTGGTAAGATGTGTACCATAGGTTTATCCGTCCATCTACTTTGATAGTAATAATACCTGTCTTTTGGAAAACCACATAAATCCACGATACCAAAGTACGAACTACGCGATGGCCAATCGCCACCCCATTTTCCGTGGGTATCCAAGTCTCTACCATTATAGGGTGTCGGTTCGCCTAAATAGTCAAACCCAGTCCATACAAATTCGCCTAAAGAATGTGGCATTGTTTCTTGTGCATAGGTTTCAAAATCTGGAGGATACGCCCAAAATGGACTTATGATATCATAACCCGTTACTTGTAAAGATTCGTGTCTATCATAATTTTGAAGTGGTAAATGATAAACTCCTCTTGAGCTTACCGTTGATGCCGTTTCAGCTCCATATACAATATAATTGGGATTGTTTTTTAGGATAGTATCGTATAACGTTGGCTTATAATTAAACCCTACAAGGTCTATGGCATCGGCTAGACCGTTATTTATACATGCCGGGTATTGATTGAACCCTGCAGACACAGGACGTGTAGGGTCTTCATCATGACATATGTCGGTTAGCTGTTGGGCAAGTTGACCTCCCTCTTTACTCCCCTGCTCTCTCACCTCATTACCAATACTCCACATGACCACCGAGGGGTGGTTGCGATCGCGTTTTATCATATCCCGCAAATCAGTTTCGTGCCATTCATCCCATACCTTGTGGTATCCGTTTTCCACTTTTGCTTTTTTCCATTCATCAAAAGCTTCCACCTGAACGAGTATCCCCATTTTATCACATAATATTAATTGTTCAGGTGATGGAGGGTTATGACTTGTACGTATCGCATTGACCCCCATACCCTTCATGATTTCCAACTGACGCTCTGTTGCCCTATAATTGACTGCCGATCCCAAGGGGCCTAAATCGTGATGAAGGCAAACACCTTTGAATTTCACCTGTTCTCCGTTCAACTCAAAACCTTTTTCCTGTGAATATTTTATAGCCCTTATACCGAAGGTAGTGTTGTAATTGTCTATGGGCGTACCCTTTTTTAGCAGCACGGATATTGCGGTATACAAGTGTGGATCATCCAACTGCCAAAGTATGGGGTTTTGCACCACTAGTTTGTCTTCCAATTCCACGGAAGTACCGGATAAATCAAGTGTGTTCGTGCTGGTAGCAACAGTTTCACCCTTACTGCTTTTAATGGTTGTGCTTAATGTATATTCACCCGTTATATCAGTCTTGTTTTCCAAAATTGTTTTGATAACAACTTCAGCTTCTTTATCCGAAATTTTCGGTGTAGTTATATACGTGCCGTTATATGCTATGGAAACGGGATTTTTAATAGTTAAATATACATTCCTGTATATACCTGCACCAGGGTACCATCTTGCGGATAACTCTTTGGGATCGACACGCACCGCAATTATATTTTCTTCACCAAATCTTATATAGGGAGTTAAATCAACTTCAAAACCGATATAACCATAAGGACGGGCACCTGCTTTTTCTCCATTTATATATATTTCAGCGTAGTTCATTATCCCATCAAAATCAATGGCAACCGTTTTACCTTCATGTTTTTTATCTACTATGAAATTTTTACGATACCATGCCGTACCGTAAATAGGAAGTCCCCCTGTTCTGGTATTATGTGCTTCGCTAAATGGACCTTCAATTGCCCAATCATGGGGTAAATCAAGAATACGCCATGAAGTATCCTCAAAATCCATTGTTTTTTCAGAACCTATTTCCCCTTTCTGAAATTTCCAATTTTGATTGAACGACTCCGTAATGCGTTCATTGGATTTTACACAAGATTGAATGCATGGAAATAGTACAAGAATTATTATTAGTTTGATGGTATATAAATTCATTTAATCGAGTATATAATCTCCATAGAAATTTAATTAATAAAAAAGGCAACTACTTTTGCCCCCCTCCCTTTACACCGGACAGTTTAAAAGTAGGGAATTCCGATCGAATAAATGTTTTACTTTAAATGGATCATATGATTACGAAAGGATCCAAGTATTCGGAATCAGAGCTTGTCGTTGCCTTTAAACAGAGGGAGACGTTTACAATGGTTGGGGTATTGGAACTGTATAGGCTCAAGAATCCGGAGGATGGGAATTCCCAACTCAAGAAGCTAAAGGCCGGCCTAAACCTTGACAAGCAGTTTTTACAGGATGTCCTGAAAAAAAAGTGTCCTGACCTCCCGACAAGAAGCACCGTACCAAACCTCTAAGAAGCCTATTCGATATGTGTATCGCGTTCTTGCGAGATCCTGGACCTTGCCCGTTCGATGTGTATCCACCACACCCGAACATCCCATGGTAGACAAAAAAAAGGAGGGCTTTCGCCCTCCTTTACACTAACTCCAACTACATTACTCCAAGCTTATCATAGTGGATACAACAACTTGTGGTTTATCCGCTATAAGCGATCCTTAACTTTATGAATGGTTAAAAGTTACTATTCATCAAGCCGCTGGATTTATCTTTTGTGTCGGCCGTATCCCACCAAAGTCTTATATCCATTCGATCCGTATCAATGGTATTTTGTGATGTAGGCATACTAGCACTGTTCAGATTGTGTTGGTTATCCGGATACCTGATTCGTTTCACCCACGTATCGGCAGCAACACTGGCACTACCACTTACACCATCTAACGGCAAAGAAATATCGGGATAATCCGTTCTTCTAAAATCTGCCCATGATTCGGATCCATTAGGGAAGTTGGCAATATACTTTTGCGTGATCAACTGTTTTAGTTGTTCCTCATTGGATCCCGTCAAGCCTGACAATCCGTTGATATAATCACTGGCCGCTGTAGCCTCTACACCTACATAATCCATTGAGGCCTGGACACCTTCGATATACAAGCCATTCGCATCACCGGCTATCCACCCCCTTAGGGCCGCTTCCGCCTTTAAAAACACGGTTTCAGAATAAAACATATAAGGCATGTACATTAGAATATCTGCCCCATCACCGACAAAACCAACATAACCTCCATCCAAATTAATGGTGGCATAGGCCCTTGCATCTGCGGGCAAGGTATTATAACCGTTTTCAATACCCGTAATAACACTCTCGTCATCCAGGCTATAGGAATCATCCTTATAAGTAAACCATTTCCAAGCCCTGGGATCTTCGCCTACACTGGATTGGCCATATAAATAATCGGTAAAGGTTCTTGAAGCCCTCGTATTGTCCCAATTCCAAGCCATTTGATGATGATAATCATACCAACCTGAACTCCACAACGGAATATGGGCCCCATCGGCATTACTCTCCATTACTCCGTCAGCTACGGCAGCTGCAGCTGCTTCCTGAGCCGCATCGGGATCCACATTTGACATTCTCATCGCCAATCTCAATCGCAATGAATTCCCAAAGCGCTTCCATTTATCCAAATCCCCATAATAAAGAAGGTCATAATTGGTCGGAAAGGCATATTGGGTAGCATCATCGGTATCAATCGCATTCACTGCTTCCGTCAACCTACTGATCAGGTCATTGTAAATTTCTTCCTGGGTATTGTAAGGAACGGACTCCCCGGTACCTGCACCAAAATAAGGAATATCTCCATAGGTATCGGTCATTCTTTGCCATTCAGCACACATCCAAATTTCCATTTGGGCCAGTACATTGGTATAGGTGGGATCATCACCATAAAAACCGAGTTGCGCATTGTAATCCGCCAATGGACCGGTATAAAACTCATTCCATTGGTTTCCGATCCACCCATCTACATACTCATATCTTGGGGATTCAAAACTCGATACGATATTCGACCAATATTGGGCATAAAAATCAGGGTACAGATTAATGTTCCTTTGATAATTCGTAAGCGGATTCTGAAACATTCGATTGATCACATAAGATGGCTCAACCTTGGTAATTACATTACTCGGCGTATTCATCTCTTCAAAATCCTCGGTACAACCAACCGCAAAGGTCAATAGTACCATTCCTAAATATATTACTCTTTTTTTCATGTCTTTAACTATTAAAATTTAAAGTTTACTGAACATCCTACCGATCTTGTTACCGGTACTGGAGAAAAGTCAAAAGCCCTTGCACCATATGAAGTACTGAATGCACTGGCATCGGGAACCGTACCTGGCGTATTCTTATACAGATAGAACAGATCACGACCTATCAAGGAAATTCTTGCCTCCTTAATAACGCTAGACACTTTATCCCCGAAAATGGAAAGGGGTACATTGTATCCAATGGAAATCTCCCTTAATTTCATATAGGAAGCATCGTAAATGAATTCTTCGGTTATACCCGACACACGACTCCAGTATTCTTGGGCGGAAACCGACTGTGAAGACGCAGATCCATCTGCCAGAACACCATCAGCGATAAAATCGACCCTACCGTTCGCTGCCGTCCTTAAGGCATTTCCTGAACTTGCAGCACTCGCTTCCGTCAATGAGTAAATATCACCACCTTCTTGCATACCCAACAAGGCATTTACGGTAAAGTTTTTGTAATTGACATTAAGGCCTATAGACCCTGTAAAGTCGGGTTGTATATTACCAAGCACCTGTCTTTCGGCTGCCCGTACCGGTAAACCATCATCATCGATGATGATCTGACCATCGTCACTCCGCTCATAGGCATACCCATAAATGTCACCCATCAGTTCCCCTTCGGTACCCCTTACCTGAACGCCTCCATTATCCGTAATAAACGTATAAAACTCATCATCATCTTCAGCGGTAACCAATTCTTTTACTTCCCCCTTGTTCTTGGCATAATTCAAGGTAATATCAAACCTGAAGTCATCCCTTCTAATAGGGGTGATCGTGGTCATAAGTTCAATCCCCCGGTTCACCACTAGACCCAGGTTATCATATTTACCGGTATATCCCGTACTTTGATCAAGATCGACAATTACGATTTGGTTTTTCGTGTCTTCTGAATAGTATGTAAAATCGAATCCTAAAATCCCTTTGAACAACCGAAGCTCTGCACCGATTTCCGAAGATGTGGAAATTTCCGGTTTCAGATCACTGTTCACCAACAGATCTGGCTCGCTGGAAGTGGTTAAATTAAACCTTCCAGAACCTAAGGTATAAACCTGGGTGGTGTTATAGGGATCGGTATCCTTACCCACCTGGGCCCAAGAACCCCTCAACTTGAAATACTGGATCCAATCGGGCATCATGAACATTTCAGAAACCAAGCCACTAAGGTTTACCGATGGGTAAAAGTAAGAGTTGTTGTTTTCCGGCAAGGTTGAAGACCAGTCATTTCTAGCTGTTGCATTCAAGAACAAATAATCCTTATACGACAAATCGACAAAACCATAAACCGATTGTATTTCCCTTTCCGTAAATTCCTCAGAAGCACTTATGGTTGAAGAATCCTCCGCTCCTGATAAGAAGTAAGTCTCCTCAGAAATCAACTTTCCTGAACTAGCCGATAATTTATCCGTATTACGGTACATCTTATTGGCCCCTGCACTGACCCCTAAATTAAAATCTTCATTCAGATCCTTGTTGTAGGTCAACAACATTTCCATATTCTCTTCTGAGTAGAACTTCTCTGCAGTACTATAACTAGGTTTCTGATCATTTACGTTATCCGCATAACGATAACCACTTTCAGTTTCATACCTATAATTGTCGAGTCCGTATCGCAATCGTAATTTCAGGTTCTCACTAAAGGAAATATTAGTGGTAAGATTACCAAAGAACCGATTACGCTCATCATTATTCACGATTTGTTCCTGTAAGAAATAAGGATTTCGATAATTCGCGTTTGCCGTGGTATACAAGGTCTCAACATGTTCTCCCCCAATAATCTCGTAACCTGGGCTCAAATCCTCAAGCCTGATGTTCATGGGCATTGCATTAAAATAAGAAACAAGACTATAATAACCTATTTCGGGTCGTTGTTGTCCTTTTGTCTTTATATATGAAACTTTGGCATCGACATTAAGCCAAGGATTGATTTCGTACGTGGCCTTTAAATCGAAATTCGTTTTCTTGATCTCATGGTTTTCATAAACCCCTTCTGTATAATCTTTGGAAATAGTGGCTCGATAAGACCCTTTTTCCCCTCCATTGGTCAAGGAAACGGAATGTCTACTGGTTACCCCTGTTTTTGTGAAATTTGTAAGTCGGTTTTTTTCAGCAGCATAAGGCAATAGTTCACCGGTCCAGGCCACTCTTTCAACACCATCGAATTCTGGACCCCAACTGGAAGTTCCGAATTCATCATATACCCCTTCGGATCCTTGACCGAATTCTTCTTGCAAATCCAAGAAATAAGCAGAGGTTGATGCGAAAACACTACCTGAATAGGAAATGCCCAGCCCTTGTGCCTTACTACCTGTTTTTGTTGTTATGACAACAACACCATTTGCACCACGTGACCCATATAGGGCTGCGGCACTACCTCCTTTTAGTACGGACATGGACGCGATATCCTCTGGATTGATGTCCAAAAGGCCACCACCGTTTGAAGTACCTCCCCAAATGCCACCATCACTGGTATCACCTGATGAGAAAGGAATTCCATCAACAACCCATAACACGTCATTGTTATCTGCCAAGGAGCTATTACCCCTTAACTCTATCCTCGAATTACCTCCGATACCCCCTGTAGTGGTTATATTGACACCAGCGACTTTACCTTGCAAAGCCGTTGTCACATTACCGTCAGCGCCAGCAGAGATATCCTCTCCTGAGACCTCCTGTACCGAATAACCCAAGGCCTTTTTTTCCCTTTTAATACCCAAAGCCGTTACAACAACTTCCCCGAGCTGCTCTACATCCTCTTGAAGTACGACGTTAATGGAGGACTTACCCCCTACCGGAATTTCCTGGGCCACAAAACCCAAGGAAGAAAAGATCAAAGTTCCCGAAGTACTGGAAACGGTAATGGAATAATTACCATCAAAATCGGTTGTACTACCATTGGTCGTCCCTTTTTCAATGACATTGACACTGGGAACCGGCGTACCATAATTATCAGTAACCGTACCTGAAATTGTTTGAGCCATGGCCCCTTGAATAAAGAGCAAGGCAACAAACAGCAACACATAATTAAATTTTTGGTTCATGTTAGAAATGTTTTGTTGATTAAATAATTTCATACTTCAAATATTAACATCATCATAAAATATCTTTAAGTTTATGTTAACACAATAAAGTTGAAATTTCGCCCTAAATCTTTAGAATGTTTTCGACCAATAACAAGGTTGAAAAGCCAGAGAACACTTCTACAATAACCAAAGACCGAAATAAATCTTCAAGTTTATTCATTTCAGGAACTCCACAACCCCAAAACGTTAAATTTAAGTGTGCATAAAATCCTACACACCACGATTATATGTTAAAATAGCGCTATTTATGGGAAGTCTGTTCAATGGGTATGTTTTACCAAATCCCAATACACTTTAAATGAAATAACTTATATTTTCGGGATATGGGTCCTATATGGAATCCCAGCTGTGCCCCTTCCCGCGCAGGCAACCATCACCTTTTGGATTTGGATGATTTGCGTATCCGACCTTGTTCCGAAAAGAATGGCCCCCTCTTGTATCCCGAACCTTTAGTCTATCGAAATTTCGGAAGCCTTGACCAGATCTTGATGCCTTATAAAAACCCCTTTTAAGGGCTTGCCATCCAAACTGATGTTTTTGATCGCTTCACCCTTCGAGGATGTAGTGGATTTGATCACCAAAGACTGCCCCTTATAATATTCCCCATCCAAATGTATGGTGACCTTATCGAATTTAGGCTTGGTCACGGCATATATGGGTTCGGCCGGATTCACAGGGTACATTCCCATCATGGAAAAAACCGCCCAAGCCGACATGGTACCCGTATCGTCATTGCCGGGAATACCGTCCGGACTATTCTTAAAATGCTCCTTCAATAAATCCGAAACCATTTCCTGGGTCCTATATTCCTGTCCCTTCACGTAATTGAAAAGGTACGGATAGGCAATGTCAGGTTCATTGGCCATATCGAACTGATTCTTATCAAATACATCCTGAAGTCTATGCACAAAAGGCCCAGATCCCCCCATCAATCTCATTAATCCCTTGATATCATGGGGAACCATAAAGGTATATTGCCAGGCATTGCCTTCAATAAAACCAAGGTTCTTCTCAAAATTCGCCCCGGATTCGGGATTGTAAGGCGTTAACCAAGTGCCATCATCGTTTCTGGGCCTTAGAAGATTGAATTCCTTATCGAACAGTTTTCTATAGGATATAGACCGTTTTGCAAAACGTTTATAATCGTCTTTCTTCCCTAATTCCTTTGCCAATTGGGCAATGGCATAGTCCGTAATGTTATACTCCTGGGTCGTGGAAACCGAACCACTATTGGTTGTTCTTGTGGTAAGATATCCTTTCTCGATATAATCCCGAAGACCTGGCCGCAATGGATTGTCCGCTATCTGGTCCGCACTTTTCAGCATGGCCTCGTACGCTTTGTCCACATCAAAATCACGGATGCCTTTCAAATACGTATCGGCAATGATGATTCCGGCAGGATCACCCACCATGGTCGTGGTCTCCGTGGCATTCAATTCCCACTTAGGAAGCCACCCGCTTTCATCATAGATTTGAAGCATACTTTTTACCATATCGGATTGCTGTTTCGGATATACCAAGCTCATCAACTGGTGCAGATTGCGATAGGTATCCCAAAGGGAAAATACCGTATAACGGGTCCCTTCGGTCCTTAAGGTTTCCCGGGTCCTCATTTTTGGATACTCCCCGTTATGGTCGTTCAAGGTATTGGGATGGATCAAAGTATGGTAGAGGGCCGTATAAAATATGGTCTTATCATCTTCACTACCTCCTTCAACCTCAATTTTGGACAGGTAATCGTTCCATTCTTTTCGCGCATCCTTCAAAATCCCATCAAACGTCTTGCCCTTGGTTTCCATCTCCAAATTCTCCCTGGCATTTTCCAAGCTAACATATGATATACCGATTTTCATTTCCACCTCGGTCGGACGTTCAAAATCATACCGCATATAAGCACCGATACTATCACCGACCACTTCCTTGGTAAAGCCCTTCATCAACCGCGTCTTGCCATTATATCCCATCCATTCGGATTCGACCCCTTTATATTTTCCCGGTTTTTTCCAGACCCCGAACTCATCGGCGGCCCTGGAAAATCGTGCAACGAAATACACCGGATAGGCTTCTTCGGGCTTATAGTAACAGAACGAACCTACGGAACGCACCCCTTCGATTTCCGTGTCCGATACAACTTTAACACTGGCACCTTCCTCATTGGTCAGCCCCAATCCCAAATTGAGTAGAATATTCGACTCCCCGGCAGGAAATGTATACTTACTGACCCCGACCCTGGTCGTCGCCGTGGCTTCGACTTTTATATCGTATTTATCCAGAACATTGGAATAGTACCCGACTTGGCTTTTTTCATTCGAATACGTGCTGCCATACGCCAAATGATCGGTCACAAGGGCCCCTGTGGTGGGCATGGCCAAAATGACCCCTAATTCAGGACAACCTACTCCACTTAAGTTAATATGGCTAAATCCCGTTAAAAAGGTGTTTTCGCGCACATAAGGGGTCGAAAGCCATCGACTGTCTTTCTCCAAAGGTAAATTTTGAGGCCCCGCCACGTTAAAAGGGGAAACATTCGCCATGCCACGAACGGCAATTGGCCCCGGATTGGTGGTTCCGAAATTGGAGGTGCCAATAAAAGGGTTCACATAGTCAACTGGGGATTTCTGGGCCATGCCCATAGCATAAAGAAACCCAAAAACAACTATCCAAATTATTCGTAATGCCCTATTTTTCATGATGTACCGATTCATTGTTTCAAACTGTTCAATATCCATAATACCAAGTGTGTTGCTCTATCGCTTTCCTTGGCAAAGAAAATTTTAATGTCCTATTTTCGATTACTTAAGGAGTATGGTACCGAATCTTCGCCACTTGCCCATTCCGTATTCGGTTTTTTATCCATGGTAAACTGCAATGTGCCCCCTTTGACGATGTCATCATACTTTAAAAAAGACTTATCGTAATCCACACCGTTCAATCTTGCCGATTGTATATAAAAATTTTCCTTACCGTTCCCTGGGGCCGTAATTTCAAAACGATTGCCGTTTTCCAAGGAAATACTCGCTTTTTTAAATAACGGACTACCTATGACATACTGATCCACGCCGGGCGTAACCGGATAAAAACCAAGGGAACTGAACACATACCAGGCAGACGTTTGCCCGTTATCCTCATCGCCACAATAACCATCCGGCGTGGGCGCATACAACTTGGTCAAGACGGTCCTGATCTTTTCCTGAGCCTTATATGGGACATTGGCGTAATTATACAAATAAATCATGTGTTGGATGGGTTGGTTCCCATGCGCATAATTACCCATGTTCATGATCTGCATTTCCCGTATTTCATGAATGGTAAACCCGTAATAGGAATCATCGAAATCAGGGGGCATATCAAAAACGGCATCCAATTTATTTTCAAATTCTTTTTTTCCTCCCATCAATCCGATCAATCCATTTACATCATGGAAAACGGACCAGGTATAATGGATACTGTTTCCTTCGGTAAAGGCATCCCCCCATTTCAAGGGATTGAATGGACTTTGAAAAGTTCCGTCCTTATTTTTACCGCGCATCCATTTTGTAGTGGGATCAAACAGGTTTTTATAATTCATGGAACGTTTGTAGAACGTATCGGCCAATTCGGTTTTCCCCATTTTTTCGGCCATTTGCCCAATAGTGAAATCCGCATAGGCATATTCCAATGTCCGGGCGGCATTTTCGTTGATGCCCACATCGTAAGGCACATAGCCCAATTCATTATAATATTCCAATCCCTCCCTACCTACGGAGTGGATCACATTCCCATTGGACAATGGCCTGTTCTCCGAGGTGGTTGCGTTCTTGACCATGGCCTCAAGCAAAACTTCGGTATCTCCCATAGCAATCCCCTTTAAAAAGGCATCGGCAATAATGGGTGATGAGTTAGAGCCGATCATACAATCCCGATGCCCCGGACTGGCCCATTCAGGCAGCCAACCCGACTCTTTATACGTATTTGCCAAACCTTCCATGATATGGCCATTAAGCTCAGGATACATTAAATTGAAAAACGGGAAAACCGCTCTAAAGGTGTCCCAAAATCCGTTATCAGTGAACATATATCCGGGTAAGACCTTGCCATTATACGGACTATAATGCACTATTTCATCGGACTCATCCAACTCATACATTTTTCTTGGAAACAGCAACACGCGATAAAGACAGGAATAAAAAGTCCTTATATGATCTATATTATCATCTTCGATCTGGATTTTCACTAATTCCCTTTCCCAAGCTGCGGTGGCTTTTTCCCTGGTGGCCTCGAACGTATCATCGCCGATTTCCCTGTCCAAATTCAATTGCGCCTGCTCCGGACTAATAAAGGAAGAGGCGACTTTTACATGTATTTCCTGACCTTTTTTAGTATTAAAACCAACGATGGCCCCAACATGGTCGCCTTTATTTTCTTTTGAATTCCCTTTCAATTCCCAATTATCGCCCCAGGTATGCGTCAATTCGAAATCCGTATCGAATTCAGCCACGAAGTAATTATGGAAATTCTCGGGAACACCCCCGCTGTTATTTCTGCAATACCCGATTATCTTTCGTTCTTCCGGAATTATCCGGACCATTGAACCTTTAAAAAAACCGTCCAACAATATATACGATCGATCCTCGGGAAAGGTAAATTTAAAGTGTGCCGCCCTTTCTGTCGGGGAAACCTCAGCGACTACGTCATAATCTGCCAAATACACACTGTAATAATCGGGTCTAACGGTCTCGGCCTTATGCGAAAAATATGACTCCCGTTCATCTTCCTGATATTTTAGATCGCCCGTAACCGCCATCAAGGAAAATGCCGCATAATCATTGATCCACGGACTGGGTTGATGGGTTTGCTTAATCCCTCGTATTTTTTTGTCGTGGTATTTGTACGTCCACCCGTCGCCCATTTTTGAGGTCATGGGGGTCCAAAAATTCATTCCCCAAGGTGTGGCGATTGCCGGATAGGTGTTTCCGTTCGATAGACTAAAGTCAGAATCGGTACCCATTAACGGATTAACGTACCCCAAGAGATCTTGCTCCACTTTATCGGCATGTACACCTTCCTGGGATTTATGCTCACTACAGGCCACTAAAAAAAATAGGGCCACCATATAGGAAATACTGATTTTCAATTGTCTATTCATTACCATAATGTGCGCTAACTTATTTCTTTCTTGAAGTTTCATTTTCTTGGACCAAAAATACCGATTCATAACAACACCATTTTTATAAACCCTGTTTCTTCTTGAATTCAATGGTTTCCAACTACGTATAAATAATTTTGTGGCAACGCTATCTACCGTCACAGCTTTAAAGGCCTTCTTTTCCCCTTCGATGGCATGTAACGCAGTATATGGAATCCTCATATATATCCAATCTCCACGATTTCATTTGACTCCGCTAATTTGGGATTTTCCTGACCTTATCCAACCAGGTGTATTTCAAAATAACCGAGGTTATTATAAATATACCCAAGGCCGCCCAGGTTTTCGGGTAATCCCTAACCATAAAATAGATGGGCAATACGATCATACTTGATTGCCAAATAATACCTACGGTACAATTCGCCATATCTTTCCAGAATCCGTTGTTTTTATTGACTACGATACCCCCCTTGTCCAAGGCTGTGATCACCGGTTTCCAAAAACCCCAAGGTCGCACGTTCCGATAAAATTTCCCCAAGGTTTCCATTTGGGTAGGCGGGGTTAGCCAAGTACCTAGGAAAGACCCCAGTAATGACACCAAGAAAATAATGGGAAATATATAAATGGCAGGTATCCGGGCCAATTCGTACAGCCATGTACCTACTTCCAAATGGATTTTATTTTGATCCAGGACGAACTGTAACGTAGCAATCAACAACCCGGAGGCCATTCCCCAGAAATAGCCCCAACCATTAAATCGCCACCACACCCATTTTAAAAAGTTCGCGGCCACATATCCCCCGAACAAAGCACTGGTGATCCACAGGGTCAATGAATTAATGGATTCCGCAAAGAACCCCATAAAAACCCCTAGAAAGACCACAACTACCGAAGCAATATGGCTGACCTTTATGTAATGCCGATCGGTGGCCACAGGCTTAAAATATTTTTTATAAATATCGTTTACGATATAAGCCGGCCCTGCATTCACAAAGGCCGAAAAAGTACTCATGAAAGCAGCCAATAACCCTGCCAACAAAAGCCCTTTGATTCCGACAGGAACATGGAAATTAATGACTTTCGGCAATAAAATTTCCAACTCGGCCCCTGTCAATCCCGGATCGGAAGCCATTCCAGGACCCAATACCACCAAAGCGATGACCACGATACCGGCAATCAACAAGTACCTGGGAATATAGAGTACCAAAGCTGTAAAACCACTCATATAAGCAGCTTCTTTTACGGTTCTTGTCGATAGTATCCGCTGCATATCAAAACCAGGGGTAGGCCCGGCAATACTGGCAAAAAATCCTTTAAACAGCGACATTCCAATGAACGCCCCGAACATTTTGTACCCTTCGGAATCGATCAGATCATTGAAAGCATCGAATTTGCCACTCCAATGATCCCCCAATTCCCAGCCAAAAAAGACATTCTTCCATTCTTCCGTAATAATCGCATTGATCTGTAGATCCGAAAATTCATAAAAGGCATATCCGGCCACTAAAATACCGGCCAAGACCATGATCAAGTATTGGAGCACCTCGGTCGCCACTACGGAGAACATCCCTCCTTTTACCGTATATAGGGTCGTTAGGATTATGATGATCATAGCATAAGATTGTTCGGAAAGAAGTAAGACCGATTCCCCGACTTGCCATGTAAAATCCCATGGCAGTATTATGGTCATGAACTTGCCGACACCTTCAAAAAAATAGGCTATGAACCCTACGGCTGCGATTACGGCAAATACCGCAACGATACTATGGGCGGCCCTACCCGCCCGGTCATCCCCAAAACGGGTCAACATCCATTCGGAGCCGGTCATGATATTGGACCTTCGGATCCAAACGGCCAGGAACATCATAATGAATATTTGGTTCCATACCGGCCACAACCACATGAACATAAAACTCTTTACACCGTATAGGAATAGGATCCCTACCATCCAAGCCGTACCCGAAACATCGAACATGCCCGAACCGTTACTAAGTCCCAAATAGTACCATTTTATACCGTTACCCCCTAAAAAATAAGAGTTCAACCCCTTTGAGGCCCTTTTGGATACCCAGATGCCCACGGCTAGGGTAAGAAAAACATAGAGAAGAATTATCGAAATATCTATTAGATCCATATAGGGTTATTTAGTTGTGTTTTTTTACTCCCCATTCTTTATTCGGGGTGGGTCCCATTTCAAATTCCAAGGTGCCTCCGGAAACAATATCCCCATGCATGATGTAGGTTCTATCTAGAAGTTCACCGTTCAGTTTTACCGATTGCACATAAATATTCTTTTGGGAGGTGTCGGGTGCGGAAATCACAAAGGTTTTACCGCCGGGTAACTTTATCGTGGTTTTTTCGAATATCGGACTTCCGATTTCATATTCCCCTGAAGCAGGGTTCATGGGATAAATACCCATTGCACTCATGATATACCATGCGGACATTTGTCCACAATCCTCATTACCACTCAATCCGTCTGGTTTTGTACTGTATTGGGTATCCATTATTTTACGAACCCAATATTGGGTACGCCATGGGGCATCGGCCTTATTCAGCATATAGGCGATATGGTGACTCGGTTCGTTCCCATGGGCATATTGACCAATAAGTCCGGATATATCGGGAGATACATTGTGGCCGCTCAGATCGGAATCTTCCGTAAAAAGTCGCTCCACCATTAGGGCAAAAGAATCCATCTTCCCATGTAGCTCCATCAAACCGGCGACATCATGCAACACATACCAACTATGTTGCCATGCATTGCCTTCGGTATAATCGGTATCTTCGATATGGTTAGAGGATTTTGGATCAAAAGGTTCATGGAAATTCTTTCCGTCCTTCGATTTACCCCTTAAAAATCCCGAACCGCCATCGAAAAAATTCCGGTATGCTTTTGAACGGTCATCAAAATAGGCGTAGTCCCCATCGTAACCCAATTTCTTGGCCACCTGCGCCACACACCAATCATTGTAAGCATACTCAAGACTTATGGAGACGGACTGATCCATGACTTCATACGGAATATACCCGTATTCCTTATAGGCCTTCAACCCCCGTTCATCGCCCATCATGGTCTCTTTCATGGCGGTATAGGCCTTTTGTACATCAAAGGAAGTATGTCCTTTCATAATGGCTTCCGCAATTATGGAAACCGAGTGGTATCCGGGCATTGTTCCGGTTTCATTACCCGATAGTACCCACACCGGCAAAACCCCGCTCTCGTCATAATAGACCAACATAGATCTGACCATATCGTCCAATCGGTTGGGATCGATGATACTCAGCAAAGGGGTTTCAGCACGATAGATGTCCCATAACGATAAAGACGAATACATCTTAAAATCGGTTTTGGCAATACTATCGTTCTGCATTCTAAATTCCCCGTTGAGATCATTGAACATGGTCGGGGCCACTTGGGCATGGTAGAGTGCCGTATAAAAAATCGTCTTTAAGCTATCCGTTGGGGTTTCTACCGTGATATTGGACAAGAGATCGCCCCAATCCCCTCGGGTTTTTTCCCGTATTTCCCCAAAACCGGGGTTACCCTGTGAGCTTAAGTTCGCTTTGGCATTTTCAATACTCACCGACGACACGGCAATTTTCACTTCAACACTGTCCGTATCCCCTTTAAAGAAAAACTGACCCCCTGCTTTTACCCCATGAACTTCCGTTGAGGCAATGCCCGTAGGTGCATCACCGATAAACCTTTGTTGAACGATAGGGCGGGAGGTTTCCATGGCAAAAAACACCTTTTGGTTTTTGGCCCATCCTGTACTAAAACGGTACCCGACGATATGCCGGCTGTCCTCCATCTTTAAACTACTTTCCAAGGGCTTGTCCCAATTAACCGCATATCCCAAATCGACGACAAAAGAAGGTTTCACCGCATTTTGATAGGTATATCTATGATACGCGACATAATCATTCGCCGTAAGCTCCACGGTAATATCGGGATCATTCAAATGTACTTTGTAATACCCCGGTGAAGCTTCTTCTCCCTCATGGGAAAAGTGTGAGGTATAGGGCAGGGAATCCCTTTTTTTCCCGAAAAGCCCGAGATCCATATCCGAATTGGTCGGCATCAAAAGCACATCGGCCAAATCACCGATCCCGGTACCGCTTAAATGCAATTGGGCAAAACCGGATATTATGGAATCCGTAATATGGTAACCCGAACACCAATCCCACCCAGTGGTCCCATTATCCGGGCTTGGCTGCATACGGCCAAAAGGCGAGGATGCTCCGGGATACGTATGCCCATGGCCACCGGTCCCAATAAAAGGATCTACATAATCGACTATGTTCCTTGCCTGTGACCGATCGGTTTTATGATCCGTACAAGACATAACAACTGCTACTGCAGTAAAAGCATATAATACGTATTTATTCATATTTATGGTTGGTTCTGCAATCTGGAATCCACTTACCTATTAACCCTTATTTAACAGGATATTTCTAAAATTTAAGTAACTTACCCCGCAATTACGACATCATAAATATTTCCACTTTTTCTTATAAACCGAACATTTTTAGACCAACAACGACCTACCAATGCCCAACGTCATCAAAAATGAATTAAACCCTATACAAGAACGGCCTCCTTTAAATGAAAGAGTAAGTGGATTTTTTAGAAAGAAGATGTCCAAAGACTATGACATCTCCTACGTACACCACATCATATTCTGGTCTATCTATTTCATGTTCAATACGTTACGCTGGGGGCACGTGCATAATGATCTACTATATTCCTTAAAGACCAACCTCGTTGGGTTTCCGATACACATTGCCCTTTCCTATTTCAATGTGTATTATCTAATGCCCAAATACATTTACACTAGAAAATATGTCTCCTATGCACTATTGATCTTAGCATCACTATTGATCATGCTTTTGGTCAAATTCAATGTCACCTATTATTTTGTCAGTACGAATGTGATGCCCGAGGCTCCCGAGGTGGTGGATACCATGACGTTGAATTATGCGATCACCACCATGTTGGGCGAGTTGTATGTAATATCATTCGTTACGGCCATAAAAATAACGGTCGATTGGCTGCGGGAAACCAATAAGCTACACGACTTGGAAAAAAGGCAATTAATGACCGAATTGAAATTCTTAAGGTCACAGGTCTCCCCCCATTTCTTTTTCAATACGTTGAACAATATATATTCCTTGACCTTGGAAAAATCGGATAATGCCCCTGAAGTGGTCTTGAAACTATCCGAATTAATGCGTTACCTCTTATATGCTGCCAATAAGCCAAAACAAAGCCTGAAAAAAGAAATAGATTGCATTCAGAACTATATCGATCTGGAGCGTATACGTTTTGACGATTCTTTGGAAGTGAACCTGGAACTATCCGGAATCTTAGAGAATAAAAAAATATCCCCCATGTTGCTTGTCCCACTCATAGAAAACTGTTTTAAACACGGGGCCAATCAAAATATCGGGAACATATTTATCGATATCAAGATCAAGGTCGAAAAAGACATGCTGTATTTTAAGGTCTCGAACACCATGCCCAAAAAAAGGAAGAAAAAGAAATCTTCTACCAAAAACAGTGGTATTGGGCTATCGAATGTAAAAAAACGGCTCGAACTTGGCTATGGCCAAAACGACTATGACCTCAAGATCTATGAAAAAGAAAAAATGTTTCATGTTGAACTAAAGTTAAAGGTATGATGGAGTTAAAAGCTATTATTATTGATGATGAACCGTTGGCGATCAATGTACTTAGGAATTATATAAGTCAGGTCAAGGAATTACAACTCATCAAAACATTCCCCAATGCCGTAGATGCTTCTGCCTATTTGCAGTCCCACGAAGTCGATATCATTTTTTTGGATATAAACATGCCCATTTTGGATGGTTTGGAGTTCTTGAAAACCTTGAACGAAGCCCCCATGATCCTTATTACCACCGCCCACGAGGAATATGCCTTGGAGAGTTTTGAATTGGAGGTCATCGATTACCTCGTAAAACCCATTCCTTTTCCCAGGTTCCTGAAATCGGTAAACCGCATCTTAAAATTAAAAAAGGGGAGCAGTACGAACGGACACAATGGCCATAAGGAAAAAGCCAATATTTTTGTCAAGGTCGATAAGAAGAAATTACAGAAAATCTACCTGGATGAAATAATGGTGGTCGAAAGTTTGAAAGACTACATCCGTATTAAAACCACTTCAGACAAGTTTATCGTACACAAAACCTTGAGCAGTTTTACCGAAGAGTTGCCGATAGACCAATTTATTCGAATTCACCGCTCTTATACCATCAATATCGATAAAGTACAGGTCGTGGAAGGCAACAGTCTAGAAATCGGCAAAACGCGCTATACGATAGGACGGAGTTACATAAATGATGTAAAGGAGAAAATCCTGAACAGATGACCCTATTGCAGCGAATGTACTTTTAACGCACCAGTCCACCTGAAAACATCGGATCGGGCGAATATCGCAGAACAGATATTCCGGAAGTCGGCGAAAGCGATACGGATGAAAGCATTCCTTGTGGTACGACCCATATCGAAAAATTCCACGGGAGCATCGTACCCTTGTCGTGTTAGTTTTGCCTCTTGTAAACCGAAGGATTGACCCCAACGTTTTTCTTAAAAAATCTTGAGAAACTACTTAAGGAACCAAAACCCAATTCAAAGGCCAATTCCTTAGTGGAAACCTCGCTTCTGACCAGCCTGCGCTTTGCCTCTGTAATTTGTCGTTGTTGAATGACCTGCTTTGCCGTTAGGTTCAATTTTTCTTTTAAAATCTGGTTCAATCGTTTTAAGCTGATCCCTATTTCATGGGCATAAAATTCGGGATTCGTTTCATTCAAAAAATGGGTCTCCATTAATTCCAAAAACTGAAAAACCCTTTTTTGATTCAAGTCCTGCACCAAAAAACCGTCATTCCGATAGCGGATCAAATGAAGCAACAATACCTTTAACAAGGTCTTTAGCATGATGTAAGACGCCCGATCACCATAATACTCCGCCTTTATCAAATCGATTGATTTCCTTAGCTGCCGTACTTCATTGGGGTCATTTAAATTGTATCGGGGATATTTATTGAAAAGTGACATGACATCCAATGCATATTCTATGTCGTCCTCATCGATAAGATCCCGTTCAAAATTGATCAAAATCCCATTCTCGGCATGGAACACCTCTTCTTTAAAAACTTCATTTAAAGGCTTAAAATGGATCGTTAGGGAGTTCTCCGATCGGGACTCAAAATAAATCCCCATGGAGTTGCCCGAGAGCAACGGGCTATTGCGTTCAAAATTTTGAACGACCTGGATCTTATTTTTCCAACTACCGATATCCATCCTCAATGTATGATCAAAGGCTACAAAAATAAGCAGAAATTAACCGTAGTGCATTTAATTCATCCAGTCGATAGACCCTTTGCGGTTGTCTCGCAACCATAAATGCACTACGGATCTATATTTAAACTACCCCGAGCTTATAAAATTCCTCCAATTGGGAATTGCATTCGAAATTGACGTTCAGGTCCTTGACGACTCCCGTTCCCACTCCATAGACCCAACCATGCAGATAAAGGTCTTGCCCCCTTTCCCATGCATTCTGGACAATCGAGGTTTTGGCTAAATTGTACACCTGTTCCATGGTGTTGTATTCCACAAAACGGTCTAGAAGCTCGGATTCATCCTTTATTGCCCCCAGCGAATCCTGATGCTGTCTATAAACATCCCTTATATGGCGGATCCAATTATCGGCCAGACCATACGATTTGTTACCCATGGCCGCCTGGACACCACCACACCCGTAATGGCCGCAAACGATAATATGCTTGATCTTAAGAACGTTTACGGCATAGTCCAAGACACTAAGCATGTTCATATCGGAGTGTACCACCATATTCGCAATGTTCCGATGCACAAAAACCTCCCCCGGTTTTCCCCCGATTATCTCATTGGCAGGCACACGACTGTCGGAGCAGCCAATCCACAATAACGGCGGTTGTTGACCCTTTTCCAATTTTTTGAAGAATTCCGGGTCACCCTCCAATTTAGATCGCACCCATTCCTTATTATTTTCGAGCAAGCTTTTATAAAAATCCAATTTCATGATGTTTTCGTTTTAAGTTCAATGTCCTACTTGAAAAACTTGATGCCCGAAATATTTCCTGAAACTTTCCGGATTGTCCAAGGTTTCCTTTTCCGCGATCATCTTGATTCGGATGTCATTATTTTTGGCCTTGATGGAAAATTCATCCAGATACTCCAAAATATCATAATCGAGCACTTTGGTTTTCCTAAAATCCAATTCCAGGTAAGAACCCTTTTCCAAGGCGTCCAACTCTTTCATGATGCGTCCTTTATTGATGAAGGTAACCTCTTCGGCAAAGTTGATATGGAAGAGGTTCTTTTTCCCTTGGTACTCCTTTAAAAGCAGATGATGGGAATTATAGTACGACTTTAAAAGGACCGTGATCAGCCCTAAGGTCAAACCTATCATTATACCTTTTAACAGATCGGTAGTAACAATACCGATTACCGTGAAGATAAAGGGAACGAATTGCGTCTTGCCCAATTTGTACATCTGTACAAAGGATTTGGGATTGGCAAGTTTATAACCGATTACCAACAGCACACTGGCCAATACGGCTTGGGGTATCAAGTTGAGCAAGGTTGGTATGGCGATGACGCTCAACAAGATCAATAGACCGTGCAAAATGGAAGATAGCTTGCTCATTGCCCCACTCATGACGTTGGCCGAACTACGAACCACTACTTGGGTTATGGGTATTCCTCCGATCAATCCCGAAACCGTGGTACCGACCCCTTGGGCAATCAGCTCCCTATTGGTAGGTGTCTGTCGCTTATAGGGATCCAGTTTGTCAGAGGCCTCTACACTCAACAAGGTCTCGAGACTCGCAACTATGGCAATGGTGAAGGCCGTGATATATACCGCACTATTCGACAAAGCTGAAAAATCCGGTAACGTAAACTGTCCTAAAAAAGACGACACATCCTGTGGCACGGGAACGCTCACCAATTGACTTTCATGAAGTGCGAAGTAACCCGATGCCCCCAAAGTGACATAAATGACGATTCCCGCGATTACGGCGATCAAAGGGGCGGGAACGAGTTTGAATATTTTGTTCTTTTTGGCCAGTACACCATCCCAAAACAATAGGATGCCCAATGAAATGACCGAAATCAATATGGCACCGGGCGTAATCTGGTCGTGAAGGCCACTGAGATTTATCCGATCCGTGTTCACATCCCCACTAAACCCAAATGCCAAGGGTATCTGTTGTACAAAGATCATGATTCCTATGGCGCTGAGCATTCCCTTGATGACCGCTGAAGGAAAATAATACCCGATTACCCCGGCCCGAAATACCCCCAATAAAATCTGGATGATCCCTGCCAAAATTACAGAAGTAAGGAAAAGTTCATAGCTCCCCAATTCGGTTATGGCATTGAAAACGATTACCACCAATCCGGCAGCGGGACCACTTACCCCAATCGAAGATCCGGAAAGATACCCGACCAGCACCCCTCCTACCAGTCCGGCGATAAGTCCGGCAAACGGTGGCGCCCCACTTGCTAGGGCAATCCCCAAGCATAATGGCAATGCGACAAAGAAAACAACGAGACTTGCAGGCAAGTCCTTTTTCCAATAGTTAAATAATTTCATGGAATTAAAAATTTAGAATAAAAGGGTTTATAGACCTTCCGGGATATGTACATACGGAAGCTCCTGAATAATTGAAATTCGTGATGGTAGATTACTTGGACACGTTTGTTCCAAGGTAATGTTCAATTACATGATCAACCTAAATATTCAGGGGGAGGGGTGGGCTGGGAAATCCCTAGTAGTGGTACACCCAGAGTCAAGTGCGTAGCAATGCCCAACTTGTTTTCGTTGGAATAATCCCTGGACAAAAGGGTGTGATTAACGGGAAGACCGAAATCGAATACATCCTCGTCAATATCGGATTCGGGATCATCTTGATTATCCTGATGTTCCAACTCAAAAACCATAGCCGTATCAACACTGTATTTTATCATGATACCATGTACCAAACCCAACATAAAAATAAGGGCCAAAAAGCTTGATTTACTATGTTTTGTCTTGATAATCAATTTTTTACAATAAATATTGGTTTTTGATGGAAAATTCTTAGTAAAATTAACTTTATACAAGAGACATTATACTAAAATACTGTTAAAGGGTGTGATAATTGAATTATCATCAAATTTTAGATCTTATTTTAAGTACTCAGTAAAATATTGAACACCGAAGTTGCAATTCTTCAATTTCTACATACTGGAATGGATATAAAACATATGACCCTTTCTATCAAAGGGCCTTTTTTTTTATAGTTGAGGACTTATACATATAAGCGCTTATGAATGGCTTATAAAAAAATGTAAACAAGATCTATTTTTTGACGATTCTCTGGAACAAAAAATAAATACTACAGGCTATCAACAAAGCCAAAACCGATGAAACCCCATAAATGGCCTTATAATTATTGGAAAGGGACTCAATGAATGTAGAAAGGAACTGTCCCCCAAAAACCCCCATGGAAAACAACCCTAAATTTTTTCCGAGATTTTGGGTAGAACTCACCTCGATCATCAAATGGTTCAATAAGGGAATGGTAAATCCGAAACCCGTACCTATGAAAACCACCGTTAACACTAAAAAGGGCACACTTAAGGTCGTCGCCAAAACCATATAGCCCATCATAAAGAACAAGAACCCCAGGGCCACGGTTTTACCCCCGCCCAAGGCTTTGACCATTTTCGGCATTTGGCTGGCGGTGATAATGGCGACCACTGAAATGGAAGCCATAAGATACCCTGTTTGGGACTCACTGAAACCAAAAGAATTCGGGAGGTATAAGGGCAAGGAAACAAAACCCACAAAGAACAACATCATGGCCAATAAGGAAGCTAAAAACAGCAACCTGACCTCTGATTTACCAGTATCCCCGGCCGGTGAAATTTCCTTGGTTTCCTTTGTTGAATGCCCGGACTTTGGTAAGGCCACCGCCACCAAAACCAAACACACTAAAGCGATAAGGTAAATATAAAAGGGAAATTGCCAATGCCATTCGCCCAAGACACCGCCGAGCGCCAAAAAAACAACACCCCCCAGTTCGATCGACATGCCTTGCCAGGCAATCATTTTCAACCGATCTTCCCCCGTAAATAAATCCGCCATAAAGGCGGTAACGGATACTTGCACTGCAACGGTTGCCGTTCCCAATAAAATCCGGTCTAGGATCAACACATAATCGTTGGTGATATAGGCCCCCAATACCCCCAAAAGCGCATAGGGCACCAGACCGAAGACCAACAACCGAAGCGAGCCCAACGTATTGAGCAACCTACCGATCATCGTAGCCGAGAGCACCACCCCCAATGAAGGTAGGGTTATCAACCAACTGGGCGAAAAACCCAATTGCTGGTTTGCTGCAATCGCGGAAAGCGAAGGAGCTATTACCGTACCCACCATAATGGTCAAACTACTGATGAGCAACAAAGTGAAAATTCCGAATTTCGATATTTTATCCATGCGGCAAAAATCAAACTATTCTTGCAGAAGTAGTTTACCTGATTTCCAAATAAGTTGTCAAAAATGGAAATGTTATACATGGCACCCTTCATACCACTCCAACACCCAATCATGGTTCTGCCTACAACAACCTTGGATTTGACTACACGAACGTTGCGGATTATGGGGTCCTTTGTCAAAAATAAATTCCAATCACATGTCAAACACAAAAATTGCTTTGGTTACCGGAGGTAGTCGTGGTCTCGGTCGGGATATGGCCCTCAATCTTGCCCAAAAAGGGATCGACATCCTATTCACCTATCACCGCAACCTTTCCGCTGCAAATGAAGTTATGGCCGAAATCGGGGCACTCGATCGGAAAGTAAAGGCTTTTCCATTGAACACCGCCAACTGCGATGGATTCGAAGCGTTCTTCAGCAACGTTTCGGATTACCTGAACAAGGAGTACGGAACGCCACATTTTGATTTTTTGGTGAACAATGCCGGAACAGGTATCTATAAACCCTTTATGGAAACAACAGAAGATGATTTTGATGAAATGATCGGCATTCATCTAAAAGGGGTGTTCTTCCTGACCCAAAAAGCCCTTAAGCTGATGAACAATGGCGGAAGGATCATTAATATCTCATCGGGACTTACACGGTTTTCCTTCCCCGGTTCATCGGCCTATGGGACTGCAAAAGGAGCCGTCGAGGTTTTCACCCGATATCTGGCAAAAGAACTGGGTTCCCGAAAAATAACCGCGAACACCGTTGCTCCCGGGGCCATCGGTACCGACTTTGGAGGGGGCGAGAACAAGAAGAACGAACAAAAAAGAAATGCAACCGCAAACCTAACGGCTTTGGGCCGCATTGGGGAAGCTTGGGATATCGGTGGGGTGGTTGCTTTCCTTTGCACCCCAGAGGCCGGGTGGATCAATGGTCAACGTATCGAGGTTTCGGGTGGCATGTTCCTATAAACAATATCTTTAATATCTTTAAACCATGAAGGTCCGAAGGATAAAAACCATAAGTGAGTTTCACCGCGTAAGGGGATTGACACCCCCGTTGCACCCCCTGGTAAGTCTGGTCGATTATGGGGAAGCAAAAATCCTTCCCGAGTACATCGGGGAACATTGGATCTTTGATTTTTATTCCGTAGGCATCAAAAGAAATGTGGGCACCCTTCGTTACGGGCAACAAGAATATGATTTTGATGGGGGAATTTTGTCTTTTATCGCGCCTGGGCAACGCTTAAGCATCGTACCGAACCATAGGGCCCGGATGAAACCCTCGGGATGGCTGTTGTTACTCCATCCCGATTTTTTTTGGAAGACCTCCTTGGCCAAATCCATTAGGGAGCATGATTTCTTCGGTTATGCCATAAACGAGGCCCTTTTTATGTCGGAAAAGGAGGAGGCGACCCTTGAAGGGATTTTATTGCAGATACAACGAGAGATCGCGACCAACATGGATGCCTTTAGCCAGGATATCATTATAGCGCACATCGAACTTTTGCTCCAATACGCGAACCGGTACTACCAACGCCAATTCATTACCCGTAAGAAAGAAAACCATACGGTCCTGACCAAGGTCGAAGCATTGCTGGACGCCTATTTCAATGAAGAGCAAACGATCGATACCGGACTGCCTACCGTACAGTACCTGGCAGACAAATTGCATTTTTCACCTTCCTACCTGAGCAGTTTGCTCAAATCGCTTACCGGACTGAATGCCCAACAACACATTCACGAAAAGTTGATTGCCAAAGCCAAGGAAAAATTGGCGAACACCGAACTTTCGGTCAGTGAAATCGCCTATGGACTGGGTTTCGGACACCCACAATCCTTTAGCAAGTTGTTCAAAAGCAAGGTAAACCTATCGCCTTTGGAATTCAGAACCGGTTGTAACTGAAAAGGGAAACCCTTCCCCAAGCCCAAAAAAAAAACGAAAACCGAAAGGGAAAAAATCCGCTCCCAATGAATCCATATTCATTATAAATAAATAGGAGGATCCCGAAAGAACATCAAGGTCCTTTGCTCCCAAAAGGCGTGGGAAATTGCCCAAACTTGGGCCCTAGCCTAAATCGGACCGTATAGGGGCAGCCCAATGGGGCCGGATATCAAAGGTACAAGAAAGCGGATTTATTATTTTTATTCCGCATAGAGGATTATCTTCGAACATCGGTTACTTTAATCATAAAATAGCTGTAGTCCAGGTCTTCTGGCTAGATAACCCTCATGCTTAATATTTTTGAAACCATCATCGTAAATGCAATCTGAAAAAAAAACCTGGCGATCTAAACTCTCCGCCTACATCGCACTATTTTTACCCGGAATTTTCTTACTTGGATTAAACATTGGGACCGGAAGCGTTACCTCAATGGCAAAGGCAGGTGCCGACTATGGCATGACATTGCTCTGGACGATCCTTGCCTCTTGCCTTACCACATTTTTCATGATCAACCTATACGGTCGATTTACCTTGGTGACCGGGGAAACAGCACTTCAGGCCTTTAAAAAACATATACACCCTGCCGTGGGTATTTTCTTTATCATCGCCCTTACCGTAGGGGTTTGTGGTAGTGTCATGGGGGTTATGGGTATCGTGGCGGATATCTGCTACGAATGGTCAACAACCATAGTGGATGGTGGTATTTCACCGCTCTACTTTGCCCTGTTCTTTATAACCATGGTCTATTTCATCTTCTGGAACGGGAAAACCGAATTTTTCGAAAGGGCCTTGGCGGTCATCGTGGCCATCATGTCCGCCAGCTTTATTCTCAATTTTTTCATCATGATGCCCCCTCCTTTGGAAATCTTAAAAGGACTTATCCCCAATGTACCCGAAACGCTAAGAGGTAATGAAAGTCCATTTTTGATTATTGCCTCTATGATCGGAACAACGGTTTTTTCGGGTCTTTTCATTATCAGGACCACCTTGGTAAAAGAAGCGGGTTGGGAATTGGCCGATTTAAAAAAACAACGGAACGACGCCCTTTTTTCGGTAACCCTGATGTTCATCATCAGTGGCTCCATAATGGCCGCTGCCGCGGGAACGTTGCACGTGGAGGGGATACAGCTATCCAAAGCCTCACAAATGATCGAGCTTTTGCAGCCCTTGGCCGGTAGTTTTGCCACCTCCATATTTGCCGTAGGGATCGTTTCGGCTGGAGTGTCCTCCCAATTTCCGAATATCTTGATGCTTCCTTGGCTCATTTGCGACTATAACGAATCTGAACGCGATATGAGCTTGCCGAAATACAGGCTTATCGTCTTTTTGATCTCCTTATTGGGCTTGGTCGTTCCCATATTCAATGCACAGCCCGTATTCGTCATGATCATCTCACAGGCCTTGAATGCGATTATATTGCCCCTTACCGTGATAAGTATCTTCTATCTGGTCAACCGTAAGGATCTTATGGGGGAACACAAAGCAGGCTTGGGATCCAATATTATTTTGGCACTGATCCTATTGTTCGCTATTTTCACCTCGGTATCGGGAATTAAAGGAGTAATGGAATTAATACAATAAAAATGGAGAAGGATTTACAGCAATTTGCACATATACCCCTAAAACAAGTTTCCAATAGGGTTTGGCGCACCTATTCAGGTGGTGCCTTGATCGATCACTGGAAAAAGGACACTCCGGAGGTCGATAACAGTTTTCCTGAAGAATGGATCATGTCGACCGTTACCGCCAGAGGCAAGAACCGACCCGTGGACGAAGGACTCACCAAGGTTGAAACCCCTAATGGCCTATTACCGCTAAAAGAACTGATCGATTCGAACAAAAAATTGTTCCTAGGGGAAAAGCTGGCCGAAAAATTCGGTACTACCGGAGTGTTGATCAAGATGCTCGATTCCCAAGAACGCTTAACGATCCAAGTGCATCCCGATAAACGCTATGCCAAGGAAATTTTAAATTCATCCTTCGGAAAAACCGAATCTTGGTACGTATTGAACACCCGCGAAATCGATGGTGAGAAAAGTGTCATTTATATGGGATTCAAGAAAGGGGTTACCCGGGAACAGTGGGAAGGCTATTTCTACGATCAAGATATAGAAGGCATGTTGAACAGCCTGCATAAAATAGAGGTAAAACCGGGCGATGCCTTTATGATCTATGGAGGGGTACCCCATGCGATCGGAAGCGGATGTTTTTTGATGGAAGTCCAGGAACCCACCGATTATACCATGCGGGTAGAGAAAACCACGCCAGCCGGACTCCGGATTACCGATGAACTGATCCATCAAGGAGTAGGTGAAAAAACAATGCTCGATTGCTTTCACTACGACGACTATACCCTCGAAGAGGCTTTGGCCAAATGGAAGGTCGCGCCACAACTCGTGGAGTCTTCCGAGGAGTTTACCTTCAACACCATTTTCAACAAAACCCATACCGACTGTTTCGGCCTGAGCGAACTGTACTTGGATGGTACCTATACGGTAAAGGCCAACGGAAGCTTCTATGTGATCGTGGTATACCAAGGGGAAGGGGTATTGCTTTGCAACGGCAAGGAATATACCTATACCCAAGGGGATGAGATCTTTGTCTCGGCCGCCATAGAAAGTGTCACCTTAAAATCGGATAGCAGCTCCAAATTATTGCTGTGTTATCCACCGAGCTAAAAAGCCAATACGCATCCCCAATTGCCTTTTTGGCATTGGCAGTGATTTCGGTATCGGGAAGACATCCAAAAGTTAAGCTGATCGCAACGACCGAAACTCCCGGAATTTTGGTCGTTGTATAATTTCCGAATAAAAGTCCCTCAAATTTGCCTACCTCCGAATATTATTGCAAATTTATGGGAGGTAATGTCATGGGGTGCAATCCCTTATCCCCAAATTAGGTGTATTGCACAAAACGGTCTACTATCCACGAAGAGGTTCACATTACCGAATTCTTTTAGAAACTGATCATAAATCGTATGCACGCAAATGGAAAACAAGAATCTACTTTTCCTGGCGATCGGACTTGGTATCTGTTCCGCGACCCTTTTAATTGAACGTTTTGTCTTTAGTATTCCCGATTGGGCGGTTATCGTATTGATGTTATTGGCCAGTGTGGCCTTGATCCTCCATGTTTTCACCTATAGGAAAAACCATCATAAGCATTGATGTTTTTTATACGGAAATAAAATCCGCCCTCCGCCTTGATATGGTTCTCCCTTCCCTTGCTTGCATTACTACGGCAGAAGATCCACCCCGAAACATACACTATCATGCCATGGAAAGTCCGTTGCAATCGAATGCCCCATGGGGTTCCTAAAACCTATGGAAGGGTTTCCCGGCCTATTTTCATTTTCGTGCCAGATCAAGAAAGGGGTACAAACCAAAAGCCCCAAGATGTTTCTTGGGGCTTTAGATTCTGTGATAGGGAAACTATTTCCCCCCATCCAATTTATCCTGTAATTTTTTCAATTCGTCCCATTTCCCTTGATCCGCCAATTTCGCCTGCTTGGGCCAAGAACCGGGTTTGTGCATGGAATAACGGGGACCGGCTTCCTTTAAGATCCCCTCAAGGACTTTTACGGGCGATTCGCTTAACTTCTTAAAGGTCCCTATCCCCTTTTCGGTTAAAATGCCCGCAATTTTAGGGCCTATACCCTCAATTTTTTTAAGATCGTCCTTTGTGGCTTTCTTTGCCGTTTTCGCAACCGGTTTCTTTACGGCTTTCTTCACCGGTTTCTTGGCGACTTTCTTTTTTTCGGGTACCGTGGTCAAATCAACCACCCCATTGTCTATACCTTCATAAGGGGAAGGCACATAAGCATCCGCCGCGTGGTCATTGAACCATCCTTTATCCTCACTTAAATATCGATATTCGTACCTTTTCCCGTTTTTTAATTTTATACGTTTTTGGTACGTATTCCCATTTTTATCCATTTGGCAAGTTTTGTCATTGGTCTGCCAATCGTTAAAATCGCCCAATAGCAAAATAGGTGCTGCACTTGGGGCCTCATCCGCTGCAATCGTAAATGTAACTTCGGTTTGTGAACCTTTAATTGTTTTTGTTAATGCCATGTTCTTAGTATTTTGTTCATACTATAAAAGTAACATAGAAAATACTCCTATTCAAGTGTTTGGGGCAACAATTATCATATTTTATTTCCACCCCAAAAACATCGAAATTCAATTGCACCCTACCCTTCCACGTTGTTCGTAATGGGGGGATACCCCACCTATTTCCTACACTTGAACACATGTCTTTTTTCTAAATACCGGCAAGAACGTTTCCCTGATAGCCCTTTCTTGAACGGCGTTTCAAACCCCTAACCACTTCCCACCTTATAGGGGCATCAATACGGCAGGGCACCAACATTTGCATACCCGGGCCCGGTTTTTAATGCATACCCCACTTTATATCCCCATCCCCTGCTTTGATTACACCTCGCTCCAAGGCAACAATTTTGCAAAGACCCATGAAATTTCAAATAAGATCGTATCTTTGAAACCATGAAATGGGTATCTTTCATACTAGCCGTTTATACTTTGGTGCTTACCCTAAGACCATGTTGTGGGGACGATAATTGCACCGACAGCGACAACTGCCAAACGGAACTCGTGGACAACCACGACAAGGACAACCATCAAAACAACGGACACAAAGGTTCTTGTTCCCCATTTTTTACCTGCGGAAACTGTGTGGGGTTCACCCTTACAACCGTTCATTTTTCGTTGCCCCCACAAACCGATATAACACCGGATTTGGTAACGATGTATCATTGTAATTTCCTTTCAGGCTTCGAGATGCCCATTTGGCAGCCCCCACAAATTCGTTGATGACCACTGCCTAACGGCGCAGACCATTTGCTTTTCGGTGCCACGCACCGCTTCATTTTCAACAACATTAACGAAATCATCAGTAATGAAAAAAACCATCATGCTGTGTATCGCCCTTATCAACCTAACAGCGGTATTCGGTCAGAACACTTTACGAACGGTCGTAAAAGACAGCGAAACACAAGAACCCTTAATGGGTGCCACGGCAGTTGTGCAAGGCACCACCAATGGCGTCATTGCGGACATCAATGGCAACATTGAATTAAAGGACATTCCCGACGGCGAACAGATCATCGTTTTCAGTTATATCGGTTATGAAACCCGGAAAGAAACCTATAATTTTCCCCTTGTGGCCACGACACCCTTGGTCATACTGCTTGAAAGTAAAGGGGAACATTTGGAGGAAGTCGTTATTTCTTCGACCCGTAGTAGCCGTACCATCGACAATATTGCCACTAGGGTAGAATCGATTGCCGGCGAAGAATTGGAGGAAAAAGGAAATATGAAGCCCGGCGATATTAGGATGCTACTGAATGAAAGTACCGGGATTCAAACCCAGCAGACATCGGCCACCAGTTACAATTCCTCTATCCGCATTCAAGGCCTTGACGGAAAATACACCCAGATTTTAAGGGACGGATTCCCCTTGTATTCAGGCTTTTCAGGCGGATTGAGTTTAATGCAGATTGCGCCCTTGGATCTACAACAGGTGGAAGTCATCAAAGGGGCTTCTTCGACACTTTATGGGGGCGGAGCCATTTCGGGCCTCGTAAACCTTATCTCAAAAATGCCCGAAGAAGAACGCGAAATAAGTTTCGTAATCAACGGCACCTCCGCATTGGGCTTGGATCTTAGTGGGTATTATTCACAAAAATTCGAAAAAGTGGGCACCACCGTATTTGCCTCCTACAACTTAGGCACTCCTTATGATCCCGCCGACATTGGCCTAACGGCCATTCCGAAATTCAACCGATACACCATCAACCCGAAATTCTACTATTATCCCAATGAAAAAACCACCCTGTATCTTGGGTTGAACAATACCGTGGAAGAACGTATTGGCGGCGATATCGAATACATAGAAGGTAATGGGGACAGCATACATTCCTACTACGAAAAAAACAATACCGACCGTCTAAGTACCCAATTGGGTTTTGACCGCATTTTGGATGAAAAATCCAAATTCGCATTCAAAAACAGTGTGAGCTACTATGACAGGAACATTGAAATTCCCGATTTCGAATTTTCCGGAACCCAATTGGCCTCATTCAGTGAAGCCAATTACAACCACAAGACCGAAAAGACCGAATGGATCGGTGGATTGAACTTATGGACGGACAAATTCACCCAAAGCAATGTGGCCGAAGAAGACGCCGTGGATTACAACTATACCACGGTAGGTGCTTTTGTCCAAAACACCTATAACATTTCGGAAAAATTCATTCTTGAATCGGGACTCAGGGGGGACTACCAAAACGAATACGGCTTTTTTGTCTTGCCACGTATTTCCGCCTTGTACAAATTGAACAAGAAATTGAGTATGCGGATCGGTGGAGGACTTGGTTATAAATCCCCCACGGTTTTTACGGAAGATGCCGAAAAAATCCAGTTCGGAAATGTATTGCCTTTAGACGTGGCCAATACCCATGCCGAAGAATCGATCGGCGGGAATCTGGACCTCAATTATAAAACGGCCCTCTCGGACAAATCCATTTTCACCATTAATGCCTTGTTCTTTTACACCCGTGTCGATGACCCCTTGGTGCTAACCACCACCACAAATGATTATTATGAATTTCAACAACCCAATGGCTATATAGACACCAAAGGCGTTGAAACGAACACTAAAATCACCTATGGGGACCTTAAACTGTTCGTGGGCTACACCTATGCCGATGTCAATGAACATTACAACGGTACCTCAACGACCTATCCGTTGGTGGCAAAACACCGCCTGAACAATGTGCTGATGTACGAAGTTGAGGAGAAATTGAAAATGGGCTTGGAGGCTTACTATTTCAGTCCACAGCAACTCAATGACGGTGCTACGGGAAAACAATATTGGCTCATGGGCTTTATGGTAGAAAAACTATGGGATAATTTCTCGATCTTCATCAATTTTGAAAACCTTACCGACACACGACAAACAAAATTCGACACCATTTACACCGGAACGATCACCGACCCCACCTTTAGGGACATTTACGCCCCCGTCGACGGTTTTGTCATCAATGGCGGTGTAAAGATAAAACTGTAAAGGAAGAGGCCGACAGATAAAACCACCTGCCACAGAACCGCTTTAAAGTACACCCTCAAGGGCCTGTTTACGATGATTGCCAAAACCCCTTTTGGCAATCATCGTATGACATTGCCTTCCCGAAGGTTTAAGGAGAAGGCCAGGATGCATCCCCTATGGCACGTTGCGTTTTTGGGTAAGCCCTGCCACAAACCATACCTAACGATCCCTAAGCGTTTTGGTTTGCCGGACTGTATTTGTCCATCTTCTGGATTATTTCCTTAAGTGCCTTGAACCTTTTCGTCTTCAATACCGGTAAGATCGATTCCCTGATGTCATAACCGTAGCTCGATTTACTGGTCAGGATGATCGGTGGACTCTGTACCCTTTTAAAAACGTTTCGTTGTATGGTATCGTAAAACCATTCTAGATCCCTTAAAAACTCCGTGGGGTCATCAATATGCCAACGCAGCATCATTTCCAAACCGATTCCCAGTTTTTCATGCAGGTTCCCCTCGACATACCAGGCCATGATGTCCTCGATGCCCTTTTTTTGAAAGTTCGTCGCTGCTTGCAGTAAGGCACAATGGTAGCCGAATTTCATGGGATCTACCTGATTGCTTTTCAATTCCGCGGTGGGTTGTATCTGCTCCTCCCCAAAACGCCATAAGGCATCGGGCAATAACAGATCGGGAATGATCTCCTCCCCGTAGACCACTTCGTTGATGTAACGACACATCTCGGCGACCTCCGTTTTGGTAAGATCCCCGATGGGGGCGATCGCCCCTCCCCAATCGCCATAGAGGGTGGCATACCCCAAGGCAATTTCCACCTTGTTCCCGTTGTTGGTAAAGAAGTACCTGTATTTGGCAGACAGGTTCGAAAGGATCGAAGCCCCACGTATTTTCGCCTGTACGTTCTCCAAATTGAATTCGCTCAGCGGTTTCCCATCCAATTCCAGAACACTTTTGTTGGCTTTTACCATATCCTCGATGGGAAGCACCAGATATTCGATCCCCAAATTTTGGGCCAATGTTTTGGCGGCCCCTTTGGTCTTGGCGGTATTGTATTGGGAGGGCATATTCACCCCAACGACCTTGTCTTTCCCAAAGGCCAACACCAATAGGGTCGCTACCAAAGAGCTGTCGATCCCCCCACTCAACCCAATGACAAAATGGGGATCATCGCCCAACATGTTCCTTGAATTTTTCAATCCGTTATAAATGGCCAGGTATTTTTCCCTGATCGTATTCCCTATGGCCCGCTTTTTTGATGAGAATGAAGCGGTTTCATCAATGACCATCAACTCCTCTTGCCAGCCCTTGGTGGAAAGGATGCAGGGATCCCCCGCCTCATTATAGACCGTAGACCCCCCGTCGAAGGTGATCATGTTCTTCCCGTTGTTCTGTACCCCGACACAGTTTACATAAAAGTACTTTACAAAGGTTTCCGATTGTTCTTTTAGGTATTTCACCCGCCTGTCCCTCGCATTGTTCTTCATAAAGGTCCATGGCGATGCCGATAGGTTCACGATGCTCTCCGCTCCGGCTTCTATAAGGATCTTGGTAATGTTTATGGGTTCGCCTTTGGCCCTATAGTCATGGCACCAAAGGTCTTCGCACAGCTCCATGCCCACGGGGATCTTTTGGTCCCCCTTCGAAATCGAAAATGGCGACAATAGGTCGCCCAGTTCCTTCCCATAATCGATGGCGACATCGAATAAGGAGAAAAAATAACGTTCATCGTCAAAAAACCGATAGTTGGGCAACAGGGTCTTGGGTTGCACCCCTACGGGCAGTATGCCGTTTTCCCGAACGCGCTCTACATAGGCACCGTTTTGCACCACATATACGGCATTGTATTTTCTGCTTCGCCCATCTTTATTGGGGTGATAGCCCTCGGCGGGCTTATGTACATGAATATTGCCATAGGCGATCGCGATGTTATCACTGGCCGCCAACAGTTCCTCGTTATAGCCCATCAACTCCTCGCAATAGGCATCTTCAAGGAATTTATCGCCCAATAGATAGCCGCCCACGCACATTTCGGGGAAGCAGATCAGATCAACGGATTGTGCCTTTGCCTGCTCGATCATATTGAGCATGTTGTCTACGTTCAATCGGGGCCGCCCGGGCACCACGTTCATTTGGGCCAAGGCTATGGTAAGTTTATCGGTCATTCGTGTATTGCTTTAAGAAACCTCTTTCGGTACACAAAAGTAAGGAATCGGAAGGGATCCCAAAGCCAAAGACCCATTTCGTCCCCTACCCTTTATCGGTTATTTTAAAAGTTAATCGCCATCGATTGGGTCACCTCATTTATTTGTAGGAAATTTAAGAGGCCTAAAGGCTAGGGAACCCAGTTGCCCCTAGCCCCGAACTGCCCACTAAAACCTAGACCAAATGAAATATGCCTTTTCTACCTTGTTGCTCCTGATATGCGCAACGGGATGTTTTGCCCAAAACCCGTTTATCACCCATATGTATACCGCCGACCCTTCGGCAAGGGTATTCAACGACACCTTATACGTGTATCCCTCCCATGATGAGGACGATGCCAACTGGTTTTTCATGAAGGACTGGCATGTGTTTTCGACCACCGATATGGAAAACTGGACCGATCATGGGGTTGCTTTTTCCTTGGATGACCTCAGCTGGGCCGACAAAATGGCCTGGGCCCCGGATGCGATCCAAAGAAACGGCAAGTATTATTTTTATTACCCGGTGGAACAGAGTAAGATCGGAGTCGCGGTAGGTGATTCCCCTACCGGACCGTTTAAAGACCCCTTAAATGCCCCCTTGATACACATCAACTCGGAAGGGGTGGTCTGTAACCGCGATTTTATAGACCCGGCCGTTTTTATCGATACCGATGGCCAGGCCTATCTCTATATGGGCCAATTGGTCGTAAATGCGATAAAACTCAACGAGGATATGATCTCTTATGACGGGGAAGTGCATTTGTTGGAAGGTACCGATGACTTTTTCGAAGCCATTTGGATGCATAAGCACAACGGCAAATATTACCTCTCCTATGTAGGGGAGAGTGGGGAAATCAAGTACTGCATGAGTGATGACCCTTTGGGACCCTTTGAATACAAAGGAGTGATACTCCCTAAGATGAACAGCGGCACCAACCACCATTCGATCGTGGAATACAAAGGGCAATGGTATATGTTCTACCACAATTCGGATCTCTATTACCGCAACCACCCCGAGGTAGCGGAAAAATTTGGTTGGGGGCATGAAGGGAGCCCACACCCCTATCGCCGATCGATCTGTTTTGACAAACTGTACTACAATGAAGACGGCAGTATTCGGCACGTAATACCTACAAAGTAAACCGATCAATGTAAGCATAAAAATGGAAGGGCCATTACAGATATCTGTAAGGTTTTGTGAAATATTGTTTGGATATTTATGAGATAAAATAGAACGAATAAACCTAATATTAACAACCTTAACCTTTTATCGGGTATTTTTTGGGTTTATCTATTTAGGGTTGCTTACCTGCAACTTTTGAAAGAATTTTAAGGTAACCTTGAATTATAAAATTGTTTTTATTAATTATTCAAGCAACCATTATACTTCATGCCAGAATAAGTAGAATAAAGAGAAATGAGTCAAAAAATAGAAAAAATAAAAATTGAAGACTTGGTTTTATGGACCGAAAATCCAAGAGACCCAATTGACCCTAATAGCAACGACCAAGATATTACTGACAAAGCATGGAAAGATGACCACGACAAATGGAATCTTTTAAAATTAGCCAAAGAAATGAGAGAATTTTATGATTTCAGTGAACTTCCAACGGTAGTTTATTATGGCAATAAACCTGTCGTTTATGATGGTAATAGAAGAATGATATTAGCTAAACTAAAACATGACCTTGTAAAGCTTCCAGAGTTTGACAAAACAAAATTACCTCATATCCCTAAAATAATTCCATGTAATGTATGTGACAAGGAGATTGCCATAAAAAATGTTTTTAGAAAACATGGCAACTCAGGTACTTGGTCTCCTTTAGATAGAGATATTTTTTTACATAAACATATGAATGAACCGAAAAGCACATTTTTAAAAATTGAAGATGCAACCGGTATAATATCCAACAACCCACACCTAAATCAAAGATTCGTCAAAGAAGAAATATTTACAAATCAAAAACTTAAAGAAATGGGGTTCGAGTTTAATCAAGACGACCTTGAAAGTAAACACTCGAAATCCGAAGCTAAAACCATATTCGATGACATTTCTAGTAAAGTTGCTGCTAAAGTAATTCATACTCGAAAAAATCGTGGAAAGGTTATTGAAGTTCTTGATAAATCATCGAGAAGTTTGATTGAAACTAATAAGAAAAAACCACTTACTAAGATTCATATTAATGCCACAGGAGTAATAACACCTCTTAAGAAAAAACAAGCACCTAGAACTAAGAAAAGGGAACCAGAAATATTTAATGGTAAGTTATACCTCAAACCGGGACAAGTAAGTGATCTTTACCGTGACATTGTAGATTTATATGGCTTTTATCAGCAAAAAAAAGATACTTTTAGCCAATATTTCCCAAGTCTTGTTAGAATGTCTTTGCGTTTACTAGGTGAAACTGCAGCTACTGATAATCAATTGCCTTTGGACAAATATCTAAAAAAGAATTATAAGAATGCGAAGAAAAATTTAGATAAAGATGCCAAAACCACTCTTTCCACACAGAATGTCACCGAAGGCTCATTAACACAGCTTCTTCATATTGGTGCGCACAATTATCAAGCTAGTAATAACCTTGACCAAACAATAGCAATATCAATTATACTTGGTGAAATTTTGACAATTACACATGGAAGATAGCGAAAGACATAGCCAATTCGAATCACCTCTTAGATATCCAGGTGGCAAAGCCTGTATTTTCCCTTTTATTTCAAATCTTTTTTATGAAAATGGACTACTTGGTGTTGATTATGCTGAACCATATGCCGGTGGCTCAGGACTTGCCTTAAAACTATTATTCAACGAATATGTAAATCATATCCACATTAATGACTTTGATTATTCGATTTATTCTTTTTGGAAATCTATTTTAGAATCCAATCAACGATTTTGTGATTGGGTAGAAGATGTTCAAGTAGATATAGACAATTGGAACTATTACAAATCAGTACAAAAAAAACCAAAGGAGTTTAGCCAATTTGAATTAGGTCAGGCAGTCTTTTTTCTTAATAGAACAAATATTTCAGGTGTAATTAAAGGTGGAGCAATTGGTGGTTTAGAGCAAAAAGGAAAGTATAAAATTACAGCAAGATTTAATAAAACGGATTTGATAAAACGGATTGAAAGAATTTCTAAGTTTAAACACCGCATTTCCCTTACAAATCATGATGGCTTAAATTTTATTCGTCAATTAAATCAAAAAAAACTAAATACATTTATCTACTTAGACCCACCTTACGTTCATAAGGGTGCTGATTTGTACATGAACTATTTCAAGAAGAAAGACCATAAAAAGCTTGCTCAGCAGGTGGAGAAAATAAACCATAAATGGTTAGTATCATACGATGATAATGACTTCATTATAAATCTTTATGGGAAACAAAAGAAATTACGCTACAGACTTTCCCAATCAGCCTCAAACCGTGTAGGTAATGAAATTTTAGTCTTTGCCGACCAATTAAAATTTGATCAATCCAAATTGAAGCTAAAGAATGTTCAAATTATAGAATAAAAACATGAAGGTCCTACTAACTCACGCCACCCTTAATCGGCTATATTGAAGCATCCCCCCGCTGGCGCAAGCGTCACGCTTGTGCCTGTAAGCGTAAAAAGGATTTTAATATGGCCTAAATAATTGAAAAGTAAAAATTAGAAATGAGCATAAAATACAATTTCAATAACTCGGTAGAAAAAAGGTTTTGTAGCAGCGCCAATTGATTGAAAGTACAGTAGTACAAGAAAATATAATTTTAAGAATAGTCAACGATTGTATGCTTCGGCCTATTGTAATTTTGAAGGAAGTGGCAGCCATAATAAGAACAGGAAAGGTACGAGCTTGACGCTCACACTAGCGGAGCTATGATTGTTATATTAACCGTTATGAACTAGCTTTAAAAAATCTGCAAACGACAAACAATAGAAATTACAAAAGCTATTGAATGAAAAAAGGTCAAAAACTTTGGACTAGAGATGAATTGATTTTAGCAATAAACCTTTATTGCAAACTACCATTTGGAAAATTACATAGGTTAAATCCGCAAGTTATACATTTAGCAGGGTTAATAGGAAGAACTCCAAGCTCTGTAGCTTTTAAATTAGGTAATTTCGCTAGCCTTGACCCAAGTTTACAAGCAAGGGGCATTAAAGGTGCCTCCAATACAAGTAAATTGGATAAGGTTATTTGGAATGAATTTTACAATAACTGGGAGGAATTGCCTTTTGAAAGCGAGAAACTTTTATCAAAATTTGAAAATACATCAATTGAAGAACTCAACAATATTGATTTAGATGATCTTCCCGATGGAAAAACAAGGGAACAAATAGTTAAAGTAAGAGTTAATCAAGCATTTTTTCGTAATTCTATTTTAGCGTCCTATAACAACACCTGCTGCATTACTGGTTTAAACCAAAGCGAACTATTAATCGCCGGACATATAAAACCTTGGAGTACTGACGAGAAAAACAGATTAAATCCCAGAAACGGAATTGCAATCAATGCCCTACACGATAAAGCATTTGAACGTGGTTTAATTACAATAACACCCAATTATAAAATCAAAGTATCAAATACTTTATTGAAACAAAAAAAATCGGATGCTCTCGAGAAATACTTTTTCCAATATGACAATAAAGATATTTTTTTGCCCTCAAAATTTTTACCTGACAGTGAATTTTTAAAATTCCATAATGAAAATAGATTTTTAGGTTAGGGAAATAAAAAAACACCCCCGCTGGCGCAAGCGTCCCGCTTGTGCCATCATGGTTCTAAATAGATTACATAGCGGTTTTCAAAACAAACGCCCTTATTAACCACCCATATCCTTCGCTCTTTCATCCACTACAGTATCGTAAAAACACCCCATTTGTATGCACCAAGGGCATGGTGCTACAGCCGAAAATGAGTATCTTTATACTACGATGTAACGGCTTAATCACAGCATGTTCTACAATGCCATACACCATCTATTTAAATAGTTCGCACTAATCAAAAACAGAGACGCCATTGAGAAAAAGAAAAAAGGTTCTGCTCATGCTACTGACACTCCTGATCCTCGGTTTTTTGATTCCTCAGCAATTGAAAATGCCCGTTCAAGGTGCCACCACATCGGACTATAACCCAAAATCCTTTTGGTTTTATCCTTGGGGGAAATCCGTTACCCACAAAGGCGTGGATATCTTTGCCGCAACAGGAACCGACATCCATGCTTCAACCATCGGTATGGTTTTGTATGCCGGGGAAATACCCGTGGGCGGAAATATCGTTTTGGTCCTGGGACCCAAATGGAGACTGCATTATTACGCACATATGAATGCCCTAAAAACCTCGTCATTTACTTTCGTGAATAAAAAATCAACCCTTGGAACCGTCGGTTCCAGTGGCAATGCTGCCGGTAAATCGCCCCATTTACACTATTCCATTGTAACCATGGTTCCGTATGTCTGGAGAATGGATTCGGACAAACAAGGTTGGAAAAAAATGTTTTATTTAAACCCCATAGCATATTTATAATCATGACCCCATCAAAAAGAGAAGACGTATCCGAAAGTGAGAAAACCTATCTCAACACCCTTATCGACGAACATGTACACCTCAACACCATCCACTTTGGCAAAAAGCCCAGAGGGGTGGTACGGTACGACAAAAGACCCAAGATGTACGGGGGCGATGGCACCGTGTACCTTTTGCAAATGTTCGAGGAAAAAGGGGAGCTGGTCAATAACCGGATCGGCGCCTATATGATCTTACCGACCTCCAAGGATTCCGTTGGTTTCCATACCCACGGTTCCCGAAAAGAGCAAGAGCTGTATGTGATCATCTCCGGGAAAGGCCAATACTTGGAAAAGGACAATTGGGAAAGCCCCGAAAAAACCTATAACGTAGAACGAGGGAACATTACCAGCATTAAAGGCAGTGGGTTTCACGGTATCAAAAATATCGGGGATGCCCCCTTGATCATTTTTGTGATCACCACTTATGAAAGAAAAACCGATCTCGAACCAAAATAACCGCAGTACAAGTCTTTAATTCCCATATCAAAAAGGTGGGTGGTGCCACAAACAGCAATATAATAATTCACCGTTGCATTTTTATCCCTTATATTGCCAAGGTTCGTATCGAATACTTTTAAAATAACGTAGCGCGAATTAATATTTTGTAATTTACACGATCATCAAAACGATTAAAACAGGAAGGATATGAAAAACCAGAATAAATTAACCGGAAAGAACGTTCTGATCACCGCTGGCGCCCAAGGAATTGGTGAATCGATCACCAGGCACTTCATTGATAGCGGTGCCAATGTGGCCATACACTATTTTTCCAGCGCCGATACCGCCAACCAATTAAAGGAATACGCGACAAGCAAAGGACAAAAAGCGGTTACCATAAGTGGGGATTTAACCAAAGAGGCCGATGCCAATGCATTGGTCGAAAAGACCGTGGAAGCGTTTGGGGGCTTGGACATATTGATCAACAATGCGGGTTCCCTTGTTGCCCGTAGAATGCTGAGCGAAATGGAGGCCACATTTTGGCAGAAAGTAATGGACATTAACCTTACCTCCATGATGTTCGTGACTCGGGCAGCATCTCCTTACCTAGCAAAAAACGATAACAGCAGTATCGTTAATCTCGCATCATTGGCGGGGCGTAAAGGGGGACACCCAGGGTCGTTGGCCTATTCGACAAGCAAAGGGGCCATTTTAACATTTACAAGAGCGCTGTCCTCAGAATTGGGTCCTCAAGGCATACGGGTAAATGCCGTCGCTCCTGGACTTATCCTTGGGACTTCATTTCATAATACCCATACCACAAAAGAATCCGCTGCCGAAACAACCGCGGGCATTCCAATACAACGGGCAGGTAACGCCGCTGACGTAGCCCGGGCGGTGGTATATCTGGCCTCCGAATACGATGGTTTTATTACCGGTGCTACATTGGACATCAATGGGGGTGTCTACAATATGTAGTTCTTGGTGTCTGCATTAGCAGGGGCAACCGTGTTGAATACGACCCAAGCTTTACGTTTGGGGAGTAATGGTTTTGAATAAAGTTACTCCCCTTCGGTTTTAAGCCATTCGTTTCTTCGCTGCAACTGCTTTTTAGAAACCTTTGCCCCTTCTTTTTCCGAAAGGAAAAGGCTGTAGCTGGGGTCGGACTTCAATACGACACTGGTCTCCTTTTGCACGCCGTACCGGTTAAAAACGATTTTTAGGGTATCGCCCACTTTCAGTCCTTGAATATAGGCACTGAATCGTTGTCCGTCGGGAAAGCCCTGTCCGTTGATAGCGGTGATCTCATTCCCTTTGTCCAGTCCGGCCTCATAGGCGGGCGTACCCATTTTGGGGTTGGAGCTGACCTCCCCATGGCCGTCCCCGTTCAATGCCACCGAGGCCCCGAAATAAGGCACTGTGGGATCTTGTTTAAGGGTAACCCCCACCGCGTTCAAAAGCGTATGGTAATCGGGCATGCCACTCTTATGGATGTATTGGCCAAAGAACGTATCGGCAAAATCGCTACCCGCATAGTCGGCCAACGCTTGTTGAAGGTTGTTTAACGTATAGGGGGTCTCCGATGTCCCAAATCGGTTCCAAACGAATTTCATAAAATCGTCGAGGTTCAATTTTTCCTCCCGTAGCGATAGGTCCAGCGCAAGGCCCAACACACTTCCGTAGGAATAATAGGAGATAAACGTATTTTCCCGGTTCACCGGATCTACCGATGTAGCCGCATCTACGAAGGGCGCCTGATAACTCATCTCGATCGGATTGAAGAATCGGCGTGCCGGGGAGTTCCAAACATAGTTAAACGTGCCCGTAATGCCTTCGACATAGGCCTCAGGTGAAATAAGGCCTGCCCTACACAGGTTGAGACTGGTATAATAACTGGTGAACCCTTCGGCAAACCACAGGGCACCGCTCATATTGGCTTTTTCAAAATCAAAAGGCTCCAACCCTTTCGGGCGTATGCGCTCTACGTTCCACGCATGGAAAAACTCATGGGACACCGTCCCGATATTCCGTTCTGCCCCACCGTTGGCCAAGCTACGGGTACTCGTTACGATGGTGGAGTTCCTGTGTTCCATGCCATCGCCCGAGGCATTGGGGATATAACAGGCCAAAAACGTGTAGGTGCCATAATCGAAAGCGGGCAATTCTCCATAGACTTCCCGCTCGGCAAGTACGACCTTCTTCACCTTTTCGAAATAGGCATCCAATTCCTCCTCGGTACCGTTGTGGTGGAGTACAAAGCGTACGTTTTGTTTTTTCCCGTGGTCTTCCACCTCGAATTCCCGAACCGAAAAGTTACTGATTTCGGTAGGGCTATCCATAAAATAATACAGATCTGGGGCCCAATAGGTGGTCCCGGAAACCAAAGGCAATTGGGTAGCCACCTTCCAATTCAAATCCTTTCGCACCTTAAAATCGACCTCTATTTTCCGGTCTTTCAAGGAAGAGGCATACATAAAGGTCGCGGGGATGTTCAAATGGGCATGGGATTCATCCACCTGGGAATACGTACCCCCACCCCTATTGGCAAAAAGGGTATAACGAATAGCAATAGTGCCATCGTGTCCTACCACCTGCCATTGGTACGGATCTGGACGCAAGACCTTCAAATCCTTGCCCTTACTATCGGTCGCGGTAAACCCATATACGTTCTTGGCGAATTCGTGCAAGGCATACCTACCCGGGGAAGAGCGACTCATCCGAAAGGCAACGGTATCGTTTTTAAGGTCGGGAAATGTACCGCGTACCACCGCTTCGTGGTGTACGGCATTGTCAAAGGAGATTTCGTAACGGTTGGTCTGTGCGCATAATACATTACTCAACAGAAAGAGGGGAAAGAGGAACTTCATTGGTTTGGCTTTAAAAGGGCAATATACTATTTATAACAAGTAATACCTAGGGCTGCCCTGGAGGATAACGTGCCAAAATTGGGAAGCCCCGCCAAAAGAAAGTAATTCCCCCTGCAGCTTTGTCCAACCCGGAGAAATAAAAAAGGCGCAGCTAAAAAGCCGCGCCCTTTACAAGCTAAACCAAATTATCGAACACTCGTCTTTTTACTTTGTTTTTACGGTATTCACCGGGTTTTCCCGAAGGCCTGGGCCAACGGAATCGATTTTGGAAATATAGGGGTCGCTGGTTCCCCATTTTTTATGGGGGACACTATCGGTTTCCAGAAGGAGCTCGCCCCCGGCCATGATCTCTTCATGGGTAAGCCAATTCCGTTCCAAAGTCTTTCCGTTCAAACGAACCGATTTGATATAGTAATTATCCTTATGGTAATTGGACACTGTTATGTTAAAGGACCGCCCTGAAGGCCAATGCAAACCCACATTTTGAAATATCGGCGCCGTCACATAATATACCGGCTCGCCCACATTGACCGGGGAAAGCCCCATGGCCCGTAAAACGAACCAAGACGAGAGGGTACCCATATCGTCATCCATGGTACGCAGATAGGCCTTGGGCCGATTCTGGTAGATGCGTCCGATATAAGGGTCTACCCCTTTACTGTTATTGTTGAAATAAAACTGCACCACCGTATCGAGCATGATATTCCTGAACAATTTCTGGGATTTCCAAGGTTCTTGTGTGGCATTGTAAAGTCCGGGAACCTGAAGATCGGGCTGATTGGCGTGATTGTAGTTGAACTCGGCAAAAAATTCATCCAATTGTGCCACGAAAGTTTCTTCCCCTCCGACCAATTCCTTAAGTCCCTCGATATCGAAGGGTACAAACCAGCGATACTGCCAAAGGGTCCCCTGATACAATCCCCTGGCCCCCATTTGGTCCACATCGGGCAAATCCAACTCCTTAAAATCCTTTTTCCAAAAGGTCTTATAATCCATTGCTTTCATTAGGAATTCGTTGGCTTTGGTCGTATCCCCCATGGCAAGCATCAGTTCTGAAAGGGCCCATAGGTCATAGGAAGATTCGAGCGCCTTATCGGGGGCGGCAAAATCCAATCGCTCGGCTTCCTTGGCCAAAGCATCCTTTAAGGTGGCCAACGGAAGTCGATGGCCCTTCTTATACGCATCCAAGAGTACGATCAAGGCATGCTCGGTCCTGACCGTATTCGAAGGTTCGTTCATGGTAGCCCAATCCTTCTTCCCAAAACGATACATTTGGGCAATGGACCGGGAGATGTCGCCATAGGTATCGGGATAGATCAAAGACAACAAAGGCAGTTGCTCCCTGTAATTATCCCAAATGGCCCAACCATTGTAGATAGCGGTTTCGGAGTATTGTACCGAACCATCGACCGCCTTAAAACTCCCATCGGGTTCGGATACCAAGAAGGGAGCCTGAAGCCCCCGGTACAACAACGAATAAAATAGGGATTCCCGGTCTTTTTCGCCGGAAACGACGACCCTTCCCAAAGCAGCATCCCATTGTGCCCCAGTATTTTCCCGTGTAGTTTCGAATCCTTCATTATCCATCACCCTTTTTTTAGCGAAGGCTTCGCTGATGGATGAAAACCCAATACGCAGGGTCATTTCCCCGGCATCGGCACCGTGTACCCTAAGGGTATGTTCCCCAATACGCTCAATCGTGTCCGCATTGGAGAATGCCATATAAAAATAGAGCCGGTACTGCCCCCTGTCACATACGGTCTTGGTATCTACCCACCCTTGAACGGTATTGCCCCTTACAACATGTTCTTCGGCCACAAAGCGGTTTACAAAGGCATGGGATATAGCGACGAACAGGCTTTTGTCTTTATGGGGAAAAGCGTATTTATGAACGCCATAATTATGGGCGACCGCCATTTCGGCCTTAATGCCGTTTTCAAAGGACACCCCATAATATCCGGGACGGCCTTTTTCATTTTTTTTATGGAGTTTGGTTTCCAATCCCGCTTCACCCAAAGGTTTAACGAGGATATTTCCTCCGCCCCCGAGACAGCCTACCCCTTCCATATGGGTATGTACAAAACCCAAAAATTCTTTGGCATAGTGTTCATAACCCGTATGGGTTTGTGGGTGGGTCACCGGCCCTATCGAAATCATATTGAAAGGTGATGCCGCCGAAGGGGACAGCTGTCCATGATCACCCGAAGTTCCCAAAAATACATTTACCTTGTCACTCGGCGTTTCACTCCCATCGGGCAGGGCCCTTTCCCCCTGGCAACTTAGGATACTGCCGACAAGGCCAAACACAACCCATTTAAAAATCACTTTCATACTCATTTATGGGTCTAAGGGTTGATATGGGTTTTGATGGAGCGATTGCCTATTCCCCGTAAACTCCATCGTGGAGGGAGACAGGCGACCCTGAAGGTTTACGGGTTGATATCCCAATTCGATGGCACAGCGCTCCTTAAAGGCATCACTTCCCAAATAGGAGCTATGTCGGGGATTCGTAACCACCAGACTCTTTTTGTCGATGGGAATATCGTACCTCAACATCAAGCGGGTCACATTTCGCATATTGGTCGTGGTATGCCTGGCATGGGGCTCAATGATGACCCGTTCTTCGGGTACCCCATAGATTTGTACCAGTTCTTTTTTCATCTCCACGGCTTCACAATACGGTGTCCTATTCGGATGCACATGCCCGCCAGAAACAATGATAAAAGGGGCCTTCCCTTCCCGATATTCCCTAATGGCCAGGAGCAGGTTTATTTTCCCCATTATCGAAAGTCGATCGCGATAATTCTCGGGTCCTCCCCCCAATACGACGATAGTGGCATATTCGTAGTCCGAGAAATCAAGGGCTCCGATGGCCTTGACCGCCTTGGAATTTTCCTTTTCCTCCAAGGGTTCGTAACGAACGGCCTCATCGCGATGGTTGGTATATAGAAGGGAAAGCGAAAGCTCTAAACCGGGCTGAAAAAACAGCGTTTCTTCCATGGGGCGCTCCAAAACCATATCCTTTTGGATGTTCAACCCATAGGTATACATTTTGGAATGCACATCAAAGGAAACCGAATCTATTTGATCGTACAACGGCGCTTTCCCCAAACCATATACCTCCAGGATGGTATCGATGCCTTTGGCGCAAAGTTCCCAGGACTTATACCATAAATCATCATCGGAATACCCTTCAAAATTGGCATAACTATGCGATTCCTTAAGTTTTCGGGTTACATTGGCCATGGCCTTGTACTTCTTGGACAGTTGTACCAATCGCTTTCCGATCGTTGCTATATCTTGGTCATTCCATAGAAAAGGGCGGATCACTTCTTCCCCATTTTTGAGTTCGGGGTTCCCTTTTTTTTCCGAATAGAGGGGCTTTAGAAATGCTTGTAGGGTCGTATCGTTTCTCAGGATCGCGCTTACTTCCTGGTCGCCCGTTATGGCTGTGAACAGGTAAAAATTCTTGTCCTGCAACCTTTGCAGGCTTTCGTTTGGGAATGTTCGTGCCGATCCCTTATTCTGGGCCACCAATCCGATGGAAGCGCCCAACACCAATAAAAAGAATAATTTTTTCATTTTCTTGTTCAATAAAAAAAGGGCCCCGAGGATACGAGGCCCTAAAATGTCAATGTCAGTGATCAATAGCCGCTGTTTTGGGTTACCATGCCTTCATCCATGCCATCTACATATTCCTGCGGAATGGGCATATATTCATTTTTTCCGGCCGTAAAGTAGGCATTGGTCAAATGGCTTCTTTGTGTCTTTTCCACCGAAATGTAGTCGTTCAATACTTCGGAGGCGATGCCCCAGCGTACCAGATTAAAGAAGCGGTGGCCCTCCATGGCCAGTTCCAACCTACTTTCGAGGCGCACTTTGTCCCGCGCATCATCGGCATCCGCCCACGTGGTATCATAGGTACCCACATGATAATTGGCAGCATCGGCAGTACCCTCCAAGGTCGTTATATGGGCAGTATTGGCGGCACGTTCACGTATTTGGTTGACCAGGGATCGGGCTTCCTCCAAATTACCCAACTCCACGGCGGCTTCAGCGCGCCATAGCAACACTTCCGCATAGCGGATAATGTAGTAATTAAGGGCACTTACATAGGGCCATACCGTAATATAATACGATGAGTTGGCCGATAACATCCGCTTTTTGGGAGAATAAGGCCCGTAAGTGGCCAAATCCCTTGCCCAACTATCCTCATATTCAACCCCTAAATCCTTATAAGGAATTCCGGGCCTGGCAAGGGTAATATCAATACGGGTATCTACATAATCGGTATCGGTAACATCTACATTGTCAGCCACTGGAAGCCCGTCATCCCCGGTCTTAAAGGCATTTACCAAGTTTTGGGAAGGACGGTGGAACCCATACTGGGGATAATAAGGACCCCCTGGGGCCATTAAACGATCTCCGATACTGCCGTTATAATTGTTGGCCTGACCGTCGTTGACCGAGAATTGTACGGCAAAGATAATTTCCTCGCTATTGTCGTTATCAGGAAGGAACACATCCTGGAAATCATCCAAAAGTGCATAACCCCCGCCCATGACCAAGGTCGTCGCATCATAGGCTTCCTGCCATTTTTCCTGAAATAGGTAGGTCTTTGCCAAATAGGCCATAGCGGCAAGTTTGGTAGGCCTGCCCACTGCTGTCTGGGCATCGGGCAACGCTTCATAGGCCGCAGTGAAATCATCCGCTATCTTACCCCAAAGTTCCTCGGAGGTAAACTCGGTATTGGAACGTTCGTAGTCGGCCACCGTGGTCGCCGTCTCATCGATATAGGGAATCTGGCCATAGATTTTTTTGAGTTCAAAATAATAATGCCCCCTTAAAAACCGCAACTCGGCATTGCGCTGTATTTTTAAACTGCTGTCGAAATCTTCCGAGGTCGCTAAAAGGATCATGGCCTCATTGACGCGTTTTACCCCTTCATACAAGGCAACCCATTTACGTTCCACATCATAGGTCGTGGGGTCGGTATTGTACAATTCCATTTGATGGATCTGGCTTTGGTCACCGGTACCCCCTCCCCCTTTATAACTATCATCGGAAAGCACATCTCCAAAACTCCAGTTCGAGGCCGGGGAATTATAGGCGTTACTGGCATCATCTATTTGACCGTTTAGGACACTATAGGCCGAAATGATGGCCCTTTCCACATTTTCGGCCTTGGTCATTTCCGAAGGGGATACTTCGCCATAAGTCGTTTCCTCCAAAAAGTCATCGGAACAAGCCCCCAAGACCAATATCAATAGCGCCGTACTTATCTTAAATAAACTGCTGTATTTGCTTAATATATTTTTCATGGTGTATTATAATTTTAAGTTGCATCCAATAACAAACGTTCTACTCGGTGGGTATAGGCCACGATCAATGCCAATATCCAGGTTACGGTTCGAGCCACTATAGTTCTGTAACCCTACTTGCGGATTCATTCCACTATAATCGGTTATGGTGAACAAATTGCTGCCCTGAAGGTATATCCTAAGCTGTACGCCCGACAATTGGTCTTTATCGAAATTATAGCCCAATTGTAAATTGTTCAATCGTACGTAGGATCCGTTCTCTACATAATAGGTCGATTGACGGATGTTGTTATTGGCATCATCCAAGGAAAGACGTGGAATACTCGAATCGGTATTGCTCTCAGTCCAAGCATCTACCAATATATTTTGCTTATTGTAGGCCGCTTGGTTGAAAAAATGGTTTTTGAATTTGGTGAAATTGTAGATGTCGTTTCCGAAACTACCACTAAAAAACAGGCTCAAGTCAAATTTTTTGTAATTCAATTTCACATTAAGTCCCAGTAGTAGATCCGGGTGGGGCGAACCTATAAAGGTACGGTCGTCGGCATCCACATCCCCGTCACCATCGACATCCTTGAACCTGATATCACCGGGTTGGGCATTGGGCTGTAGGCCATAATTGTCTATTTCGGCCTGGTTTTGGAACAGGCCTTCCGCAACATAACCGAAAAAAGAAGCCAAAGGTTGCCCAACCGCACTCCTCGATATCTCTTGATCAAAATTCACCGAATGCAATGAAGAACTGGGAATGCCCAAATAATCCGAGGTGCTCAATTCGGTCAGTTCATTCCTTGAACCCGTAAGGTTCAGTCCGACATCATACCCAAAATCCCCGGCACGGTCGGCATAATTGACATTCAATTCAAAACCTGAGTTTTTCATCCTTCCGTCATTGACCCATTGCCCGTCGTTGGTACCCCCATAAGTCAAAGGCACCGTACTGTACACCAAAATATCCTTGGTCTTTTTAATATAATAGTCGGCCGTTACCCCCAACTTATTTTCCAAAAAGCCCAAGTCTACCCCAATGGAAGTCTGGGTGGTGGTTTCCCATTTTAGGTCGGCATTCGGAATACGGGACTGTGTAAGTCCGACAGAAACGGACTCCTGTGCGCCATCTATGGCATAATTGGAGTTGGCATTGTTGTTCCTATAACTGTCCACCGTGGCATAACTCGAAATTTCCTGGTTCCCGGTCTGTCCCCAGCTACCGCGAATCATGGCAGAAGTCAAAAGTCCGTCATTATTGAAAAAACCTTCCCGATCCAGGCGCCAACCCATGGAAAAGGCCGGAAACGTACCCCATTTATTGTCCCCACTGAACCTCGAACTTCCATCACGCCTAACCGATGCCGTAAAAAGGTATTTTTCATCATAATTATAATTAAGCCTTCCGAAGTATGAATTGAGTGCCCAACCCGATGCACTGCCCGAGTTAAGCATATTTTCGGTACCGTAGCTCAAATACCTATAATTGGTGTCTTCATACAAAAAGTCGTCGATGGAGGCATCGAACCCTTCATAGTTGTATTCTATGGCCTCCTGACCAAGAAGTACATCCAAATTATGCAACCCGAAATCCTTTTTGTAATTCAGGGTATTCGTAAATGAAAATTGGTAGTTAAAGCTATTGTACGTGGTCAACGAACTTGTGTTGTTCGATGGGATGATCTCATCATAGGTCGGTGAAAAATCCCTTAGGTTATAATTTTGATAATCCAAACCGAAAGACGTCTTAAAGGTAAAATCCTTTATAAACAGACTGGCATATATATTCCCCAAGGCCTGTATCCTTTTCTGCTTATTGTCTTTGTTCCTATAAAGATCCCCTAAGGGGTTTGAAATATCGTTCAATGGGTTACCGCCAAATTCCCCGTTGATATCCTTTACCGGTACGATAGACGGGAATTGCATGGCATTCAAAACTATACCCCCTAAGGCACTGTTGGTACTAGCGGCTACCTGCTCCTTGTAATTCGCAGTGAAATTTTCACCGATCACTAGGAAATCCCCAATATTAAAACTGGAATTGAAACGGGCCGAATAACGCTCAAATCCCGTATATTTCAAAAGTCCTTCCTGATTGAAATATCCCAAAGAAAATAGCTGCTGGCCTTTTTCGTCACCTTTGGCCAAAGACACGTTGTACGACTGGATGGCAGCGGTCTGCATAATTTCCTTAACCCAATCCACATCATCACTGGGAAGGGTCTGTTCATCGTTCAACCATTCGGGTATGACCGCCTGTGTTGGGTCATCCCCATAGATATCATTGGATGGCGTTCCCCCGTCATTGATCGTGGCCTGCCACAACAGATCCCCGTATTCCTGGGCCGACAACATCCTAGGGACATTGTAATTGGACTGTAACCCCGCATAACTATCGAAAGAAACCACGTAATCACCCCCTGTTTTCGCACCTTTTTTCGTGGTTATGATCACCACGCCATTGGCGGCCCGGGATCCATAAATAGAGGCAGAGGCGGCATCTTTCAATACTTGTATCGTTTCAATATCCACAGGATTCACCCCATTTAGCCCATTGGAAGCAGGAACCCCATCGATAATCACCAATGGATCATTGCTATTTATGGTACTGAACCCCCTTATCCTTATGGAGGTGCCCCCACCGGGAGAATTATCGCTCATGACCTGCACTCCCGGCAAACGGCCATCAAGCATTTCAACAACATTGGCCTTGGGCTGGGAAACTATTTCCTCGGGAGCCACGGTGGCAATAGCCCCGGTTATGTTCTTTTTGGCCAAGGTACCGTAACCTACCACGACTACCTCATCCAGATTGGAGGAAGATGGTTGAAGCTGTATCTTTAGGGTGGTTTGCGACCCAACGGTAACGTATTTGGTCTCATACCCGATAAAAGACACTTCAAGAATCGCATCGGGCCCTACCACCATGGTAAAATTACCGTCAAAATCGGTAGCCGTACCGTTGGAAGTCCCTTTTTCGGTAACCGAAGCAGCCGGTAAGGGATTTCCGTTTTCATCAACAACGCTCCCTTTTATCTGCTGAAAGATAACTTCTGTGACCTTTTCCACAGCCTTGGGCCGCCGATCGACGGAAATATTCCCATCGATACGCCTAAAGGCCAACCCGGCATCTTTCGCCAATAGTTCCAATATGGACTTTAGGGAAACATTGTTGTAATCGAAACTATATCTATTCGCTAATCTGGAAATGCTACGACCATATACAAAGTTAAAAGAGGTTTGCTTCTCGATATCCCCAATAACTTCTTCAATGGAGGCGTTTTTCACTGATAGATCAATGGTAACGTGTTCTAATTTCTGTGCTCTTGCCGTCGATGCAAAAACGGGGTTCAAAAGCGCAACAATCACAAGAACAAAAGAGATTTTCATTGTCAACGCTATAAATTGTTTAACTGAAGGTGAATTCATAACTTCACATACTATTTAATGGTTATTTAATTAATCGTTAATCGCTGCAGCCTGTAGATTCTCGCCAAAGTGTCACGGGCTGCTTTTTTTTATGGGGGGTTTTATGTCATAGGCTTTTTATTTAATTGGTTTAGCTTGGTTCAATTCGTACAATTCCCTAGAAAGAGAATGGTATTTTCATCCTTATATTCATAATCCATTCCCTTGATGGCATATTTTATACTTTCTAAAACCACTTGTAATGTGGCATTTTCATATCGGGCGGTCAAATGACAATTTTGAAGCGATTCATTGACAAAAACGATGTGAACACCATACCATCGGGAGAGCGTTTTGGAAACCTCCAAAAGATCGATGTCGTCAAAACGTATTATGCCATTCTTCCAATCCATATAATCCTCGTTTTCCGCGAAGTGTTTGGAGAAACTGCCGTCTTTACGGTTATATTCCATTTTTTCGTTCGGCCCGAGGGCCATTGCCATACATACCCCATTTTCCGGGGAAGTCTTTACCCGTACCCGCCCCGTTCGCACCGTAACCGAAATCGCGGTATTGAATGCATAGGAATTGACGTTGAACGAGGTCCCCAGTACGGTCGTGCGTACATTTTCGGTCTTGACGACAAATGGTTTTTCAGGATTTTCGGCGACTTCAAAAAAAGCCTCCCCATTCAATTTCACCTCCCTTACCGAAGCTGTTTGAAAACTATCGGGAAATTCTATCGTACTTCCCGAATTGAGCAAAATCATAGTGCCATCGCTCAAGTTCACGGTAGTACGTTGTCCCCATTCCGTTGTTTGGGTTATCATTTTATGTCCTATGGATGTATTGGGCACCTTACTCAAATACCAGGCTGCACCTATTCCCATCACTATTAAAAAAGAGGCCGCGATGTTCATCCATTTTTTTGGATTTGCTTTTTGGGGATTCCTCCTGTTTGCACCTGCCCCGGTTTTGGATATGATGTTTGCGTAGATTTCATTTTTTATGTCAAGCTCCCTGTCCAAATGCAAATCGGAATGTGCTTGATCATCGTAAGAATCAAGGACCGTATCAAGCAGTTCTTTCTCCTTTTCGGTACAGGTTCCTTCCAGATACTTATCCATAAGGACCCTTAGTTCTTTTTCATTCATCGTAATGTGACTCTATATGGTAAGAGTCAAAAAAAGGCCTTAACCCTAAACAATAAATTGATTTTTTTTCGACAAACCCGACTAAGAGGCCAAATCCAAACGCAACCGCTTAATACACTGCGTAATATGATACTCGACGGTTTTTATGGAGATATCCAATTCATGGGCGATCTCTTTATTCGACAACTCTTGATACCTGCTCATCGTGAAAATCCTCTTGGATTTTTCGGGTAAGGAATCTATACCTCTTTGCAACTTTACCTGTGTGTCTTTAAAACTCATTTCTTTCTCAAGGCTGTCATCTTGAATGAAGAGGTTTACCTGGTTCAAGAAAACGGTCAATCTTTCTTTCTTCAAATATTCCAAACATTTGAATTTTGTAGAGGCGAACAAATAAGGCTTCACTTCCCTTATTTCCAAATCCCGTCTTTTGGACCATAACATACAGAATACCTCTTGGACCACATCTTTTGCCTCACTTTCATTCTTAAGGAACTTAAATGAAAACACATACAGTCTTTTCCAGTGTCTGTCATATAATTGTTTAAAAGCAATCTCATTGTCCTTCTTGGCCAACATTAGCAAATCGGCATCCGATGTTTTCATAGTCTTGTTGAGTTACCCGACAATATTACAGCGCTAAGATGAAGGCATTATTAACTAATCTTTAACTTTGGGTTCCTTTTTGGGTCCTTTTGCCTTAAAAAAGGGAAACCCATAGGGCCGGGTACTCCCAAAAACCTACAAGTAATTCAATACAAACCCATTACCCCCAAATTCGGGATATATTGCCGTACCTTTTAATACCGCTCCATTCTTAAGGGCTTTCCCAATTGATAAAGCCTCGACCTTATCCTAAATCCCATAATAAAACCATTCCCCTATATTTGCACAAAAATTTTGATATGGAAATTCTTCTTCAACCTTGGCCGTGGTATGTTTCGGGGCCATTGATCACCATGGTCATGCTACTGTTGTTCTACTTTGGCAAAACCTTTGGAATGTCATCGAACCTAAGAACCCTATGCAGTATCGGGGGGGCCGGTAAATATGCCGACTTCTTTAAATTCGATTGGAGGTCCAAACGCTGGAACCTGGTGGTCGTCCTTGGGGCTATCTTAGGGGGCTATATTTCGGTAAACTTCCTTTCTGACGGTGCTACCATTGCCCTTTCGCCCGACACCATTACCGATTTAAAAGGTTTGGGGTTCCAAAATGCAGGGGCGACAATACTGCCCTCGGAAATATATGATTGGGATGCGGTATTGACCGTGAAGGGATTGTCCATACTTATCATTGCCGGATTTTTGGTAGGTTTCGGTACCCGCTATGCCGGGGGCTGTACCTCGGGCCATGCCATTTCCGGACTGAGTAACCTGCAAAAACCGTCCTTGGTGGCCGTCATCGGCTTTTTTATCGGTGGACTGATCATGACCCATTTTATTCTCCCCCTAATATTTACAGCATCATGAAATTATTGAAATATCTATTCGTAGGTATGGTCTTCGGGATCATATTGGTAAAATCCGAAGCAGTGTCTTGGTACCGGATCTATGAAATGTTCAAGTTCCAGTCCTTCCACATGTATGGGATCATCGGTTCTGCCGTATTCCTTGGGGTCATCGGGGTAGCTTTGATCAAAAAGGGCGGACTCAAAAGTATCGAGGGCAAAAAGATAACCCTTATCCCTAAAGAAAAGGGGTTTACCCGCTACCTTGTGGGGGGCAGTATTTTCGGTTTGGGATGGGCCCTGGCAGGGGCATGTCCGGGACCCATGTATATTTTGGTGGGTGCAGGCGTTTTCAGCATGCTCATCGTGATCTTTGGGGCCCTCCTTGGCACCTTCGTTTATGGGATGATCAAGGATAAACTACCCCATTAGGTCATCCCATGATCACCAGTACCGAATGCGCTTGTCCGGCTTCCAGAATGGGAACCGTTTTGGAAGCGATTTCCGACCCGTTCACCAAAATGCGCTTTACGCCTTTACTGATATGGTCGGGATTCCGCACCTCGATATGATAAATGGCCCCGCGAAATGACCGTGTCATTTTGAATCCGTCCCATTTTGAAGGAATACAGGGATCGATGACCAAGCCATCATAATCGGTCTTTATGCCGAGGATGTATTGGGTAATCGCAAAAAAGTTCCAGGAAGCGGTACCCGACAACCAAGAGTTTTTGGCCTCCCCGGGTTTGAACGCTTCCTTACCGGCGATCATTTGGCAATACACATACGGTTCTACCCGGTGCAGTTCCGAAATATCCTCCAAGAAACTAGGGGCTATCTTGGTGTAATATTCGTAAGCCCGGTCGCCCCTACCCAAAACGGTTTCCCCGATCATGATCCAAGGGTTGTTATGGCAAAAGATGCCCCCGTTTTCCTTATAACCTGCAGGATAAGTGGAAATCTCCCCATATTCGATATGGTATTTGGTAAAGGCCGGACTGTTCAAAACGATTCCGTATTCACAATCGAGATGCGCTTTAACCGCATTCAATGATTTTTCCACCATACCTTCTTCCTGACCGATCCCGGCCATCGTACACCATCCTTGGGATTCTATAAAGATCTTGCCTTCCTCATTTTCATTGGAGCCTACTCTCTTCCCGTAATAATCGTAGGCACGAAGGTACCAATCCCCGTCCCACCCATAGGTTTTTACGGCTTCGATCATGGCATTCACATGCTTTTCGGCCGCTTCGGCCTTGGTATCCTTACCTACCCTTCTGCACAGTTTCACATATTCCTTCCCATAGACCACGAAAAGTCCGGCAATCATCAGCGATTCCGCCGTACTGCCTTTTTTATTCCCTGTGGTCTGGAACGATTCGTTGGGGTCTTCGGAAAAACAATTCAGGTTTAAACAATCGTTCCAATCGGCACGCCCGATAAGGGGCAATCCGTGTGGACCCAAATTATTCACCACATGGTAGAAAGAGGCTTTTATATGGTCGAAATGGGGTTTGGCACGTGAGGGATCATTATCAAAGGGCACCATTTCATCCAAGAGTGCGAAATCGCCCGTTTCCTTAATGTATTCCGTGGTAGAAAGTATCAACCATAAGGGGTCGTCATTAAAATCGCCCCCAATGGCCGAATTCCCTTTTTTGGTCAATGGTTGGTATTGGTGGTAGCAGGAGCCGTCCTCGAACTGGGTTGATGCGATATCGAAAATGCGTTCCCGGGCCCGTTCCGGAATCTGGTGCACAAATCCGATCAGGTCCTGATTGGAGTCCCTAAAGCCCATTCCACGCCCAATACCCGACTCAAAGAAGGAAGCGGAGCGCGACATATTAAAGGTGACCATACATTGGTATTGGTTCCAGATATTCACCATCCGGTCCAAGCGGTCATCCCCCGATTGAATGGTGATCTTGCCCAACAATTGGTCCCAGTAGTTCCGCAAGGCATCATAAGCCGCATCGATTTTTTCAACCGTATCGAATTTGGCCATCATGGCCTTGGCCGGTTTTTTATTGATCACCAACTTACTTTCCCATTTATCGTGCTTGTCGACCTCAACATAGCCCAACATAAAGATAAAATCCCGCGATTCGCCCGGAAGCAATTCCACTTCCAAATAGTGCGATGCGATGGGCGACCACCCATGGGCCACGCTGTTCTTCGGGCTACCTTCATTGACGACATCGGGGTTATCAAAACCATTGTACAGTCCCAAGAACGATTCCCTATCGGTATCATACCCGGCTATCGGGGCATTTACGTTATAAAAGGCATAATGGTTACGTCTTTCCTTGAACTCCGTTTTATGGTAAATGGTGGAATCCTGGATCTCTACTTCCCCCGTGGAAAAGTTACGTTGAAAGTTGGTCATATCGTCCTCGGCATTCCATAGGCACCACTCGATAAAAGAAAACAGTTTTAATTTTTTGGTGTCGGAAGCGGTGTTCTTTAAGGTTACTTTTTGAAGCTCGCCCCAAAATCCCAAGGGTATGAACTGAAGGATCTGGGCTTGCACCCCGTTCTTTGAACTATTGAATTTGGTATAGCTCATCCCATGGCGGCATTCATAACTATCCAGAGGGGTCTTCATGGGTTTCCATCCCGGGGACCAGGTGGTATCCCCATCCTTGATATATAAATATTTCCCCCCATCATCAATAGGGACATTGTTATATCGGTAACGGGTCAATCGTCTGAATTTGGCATCCTTATAAAAGGTATAGCCCCCACCGGTATTGGACGTTAAGGAAAAGAAATCCTCATTGCCCAAATAATTGATCCATGGATATGGCGTCTGGGGGTTGGTGATGACATATTCCCTATGCTGATCATCAAAGTATCCGAATCTCATGTTGCTAATTTTAAGGTTTTTAATCGCTTTGTTATTTTATGGGAACAGCCATGGCCTTACCCCGAATGTGCCTTCCCTTTAGTTTCCAAATTACTGTTTATGGGTACGTTCTTGCAGCCTTCTTTTCTGAAGTTCCAAGGTGATCGCATCCAATTTCTTTTGGGTCAAAGGATACAGGAACATGAACCCTGCCGCGATGACGGTGATCACTGTGGGTACCCAACTCATCAACATTTTTATGCCCGGGATGGCCCCTTGTATGGCGTCGACATCTTGACCGTTATATTGAAATGCCCCTAGGACCATTCCGATGATCGCCCCGGCAATTCCACCACCGAATTTGGTGGCGAACGAACCCGCGGAATAGATAAGTCCGGTTGCCCTTCGTCCATTCTTGAATTCGGAATAATCGGCGGCATCGCCCAACATGGCAAAAAACAAGGTTGGTAAAATAGCGGCAGCGAATTCCGAGAGGATACCAATGGTGAATATTGCGGTAATATCTTCTGGACCGCAAAAGAACAACAAGGCATTTACCCCTCCCGAAAACAACAAGGCCGCTATAAAAAGATTGCGTTTCCCGAATTTTTTACCCAAAGGTGCCGTTGCCATGGCCCCCAATACCGATACTATCATGAGTCCGATCAAGAAAGAGGCCCCCAAGAGTTGATCGTTAAGGTAATGGGTAAAATAAATGATAACGATACCCTGTTTGATGGAGTTATAGACATTGAACAATAACCCTATGGCCAACAAAACCAACCATGGCTTGTTCGTAACCAAGTCCTTGAAATCCTTTTTGAGGTTGTTCTCCTGTGCTTTTGGCGGTTGTATCCTTTCCTTGGTGGTATAGAAGGTCAAGAACATGAATAGGGCCAAAAAGACCGACATGAGGTACATGGCCCGGCCATATCCTTTCTTCTGATCGATTATGGTGAGCTTATCCGCAGTCAGGTTTTGTTCCCCTTCAACAATAAAGGCATACTCTTGATTCGCCTGCATGGAAAAACTTTTGCCGGGAGTGGGTGTATTATCCCCAATAACATTTTGGGTATCGTCCCAAGTGAAATTGGCGATCCCATCATCCGTTTTGATATTCACGTTTTCTACATCGGAGGGGGCCGAAACCACCACCTTGAATTTATCGTCATCCAAGGGAGCTACGGCAATGGTCGGGTCTACGTTGCCATAATAGGCCACCAAGAACAACAGTGCCCCTTGTACCAACATACCTCCACCGAAGGCCCCGACCATACGGTAAGACCCTAAACTGGTACGCTCTTTATCATCACCGGTCATGACCGCCATTAAGGCCCCATAAGGCACATTGTTCGCGGTATAGATCAAAGTAAAAAAGATATAGGTAACATAGGCGTAAACGATTTTTCCGGTCTCGCCCAAATCGGGACTTGTGAACAATAAGGACAGGATTACCGCCAAAGGTATGGCCGTCCATAAGATCCATGGGCGGAATTTCCCGTATTTTGAAGTGGTGCGGTCGCCGATAATGCCCATTAGTACATCGCTGATACCATCGCTAAAACGGGCAACAAGCATAAGTACCCCAACAGTTACGGGGCTCAACCCAAATACATCGGTATAGAATATGAACAAAAAAGTGGCTACCCCCCTCCATGCGATATTCGCCGCACCATCCCCAAGGGCATACCCTATTTTTTCCTTGATCGAGAGCTTATCAGAAGTAGACATGGTTCTATCGGATTGATTACGGACTAAAAATAATCAATGGTTTAAGGCCCCACTAATGCAATATAATCTTTTAGTGCGCTAAATCTGTTACGAAATGATATGGGAAATCCCCAAGGGCAATTGCCAACAAAGTTGTATTATAAGAGGGGGGGGAAACCGATCAGACGATCTCCGCACTCAAACCCGCCTGCAGTAAACGGCTGCACCGTGGTTTCAAATCGTTGTATTCACCGGTCTTTACCGTACATTTACCATTGTAATGAACAATCAAAGAGCATTGTTCGGCCTGTTCGGGTGTATGTTCACATACATCGATCAAGGTATTGATGACATGATCGAAGGTATTTACGTCATCATTGAAAAGTACGATTTCGTTTTGCTTTACGGTTTCTTCCTTAAGCAGTAATTCTTCCGAAGTTTTCTCTTTAGTGCCCATAATCCAGTATTTAAAATCGGAATAACAATCCCTAAATTACATATTTTACGGCAACCCAATTATTTTTTTCAAGATTTTTTTCGAAACGAAGTCCATATTCACTGCATTTCCCAGTGATTTTAGGAATATCCTCTTTATAAAAACCGCTAAGGAACAGTACGCCCCCTTCGGTAAGGCATTTTGCATATTCGGGAATATCGGCGAGGAGTATATTCCTGTTTATATTGGCGATGATCACCTCATACTTTCGATCTTTCAACAGGGAAGCATCCCCTTCGTACACGGTGATATGTTTACAATTATTGCGTTCCACATTTTCCAAGGCATTCAAATAGCACCAATTGTCTATATCTATGGCATCCAAGGCGGTTGCCCCCTTCATCTCCGCCAAAATGGCCAGAACCCCTGTACCACATCCCATATCCAGGACTTTTTTCCCCTCAAAATCGTGCCCAAGGATAAACTGTAACATCATATGGGTGGTTTCGTGGTGGCCCGTACCAAAACTCATTTTAGGCTCTATGACGATATCGTAGGTAACGTTGGACTTTTCATGAAAAGGGGCCCGTACCTCACAGGCATTGTCAACAGTGATCGGATTGAAATTCCGTTCCCAGGTCGCATTCCAATTCTCCTGTTCAATCTCTTTGATTTTATAAGAGATGGTAAAGTCTGGATGGGTCAAAATACCTACCTCTTTTAACATATCGGAATTCCAGTCCTCTTTTTGGATATAGGCCTGGATCCCGGTTTCGTGCTCCACGAAACTTTCAAAACCGATCGCCCCCAATTCGGCGATCAGAATGTCTGACGTGGGTTGCAGGGGTGAAATTTCGAAATTGTACTCAATATAAACGGTATTTGACATAGTTACAGGTTTCTGGGAAAAGAATGCCCCTTAAAATACAGGTATTCAAGGGGCATCAAAATTACAAATATTCTTGGGCTTAGATCGCCTTTACAATGGCAATAAAATCATCGGCTACCAAAGCGGCACCACCGATCAAACCACCATCGACATCGGGTTTAGAGAAAATTTCCTCAGCATTGCCCGGTTTTACACTACCTCCATAAAGAATGGATACCTTATCGGCAATCTCTTGGTTAAATGCGGCAGCGATGGTCTTACGTACAAAAGCGTGCATTTCCTGAGCTTGTTCCGGAGAGGCCGTTTCACCCGTACCAATGGCCCAAACAGGCTCGTAGGCCAATATGATGCTGTCCCATGCCTTGGCATCCAATGCGAAAAGGGCATTCTTCAACTGGCTTTCAACGACCTTGAAATGGTTGCCCGATTTACGGTCGTCCAACTCCTCCCCAAAACAGAACATTACCGTCATGTTCTTGGCAAGGGCCGCTTTGACTTTTTTCGCTAAGATCTCATCGGTTTCCCCAAAATAAGCCCTGCGTTCCGAGTGGCCTAAAATAACGGTGTTGATTCCGATGTTCAATAACATATCCGCGGAAATTTCACCCGTATAGGCCCCGCTTTCCGCAAAATGCATGTTCTGGGCGATCACCTCTATGGTGGAATCTTCCAATTGGCTTACGGCACTGGCCAAGTTTACAAAGGTCGGAGCTACCATTACCTTTGCGGTGGTATCCGGTACTTTTGCGGCAACCTCTGCCAATAAGGCTTCGGTCTCTGCCAAGTTCTTATTCATTTTCCAGTTTCCTGCTACTATTTTACTTCTCATGATTTGTGTGGTTTCTTAATTGTTCTACAATCGATTTATCACTTGCCTTTATGGCCTTATATAATTTAATTTTACCTTCTGGATCCAGCACCATGTATCTGGGGATCCAATCCAGATCAATGTCTTGGAACAATTCCGATTTCCAACCATCGTTGGCCCAATAATGTGCTCCTTTCGCTATCTTGAACTTTTCGATTCCCTGTTTCCAACTGGCTTCATTCTTATCCAAGGAAATGAACACCACTGCCATATCGGGGAAATCCCTTTGCAACTCCTTTACCTTTGGCATCGCTACGACACAATCCTTGCACCATGAGGCCCAGATATCCAAAAGTACGGTTTTACCGCCATGGGCATCGATGATGGACTTAAAAGTAACCGCTTCCCCATCCAGATCCAACAGAACATCGTTCAATGCCGCTTTTGAAAAAGAATGCTCTTGGGCCTGTATCGTCATAAAAGAAGATAAGACCAGAAGTATGTAAATTTTTTTGATTCCTTTTCCCATTGTTTTTCCCGGCATTTGTATCCCGATTAAAAAATCAAATCGTCCAAATCGTTATAATGTACCTTTTGCGTAATGGTGCCTTTCTCTAAGGTCAACACCCCGGGATTGGAACGCACTACGGTTTTCAAAGCCGTCTCATCGGTAAAATAAAACTCGATATCAAGATTATACTTTTTAACCAATTCAGCGGTTTTGTCAGGACCTGAGGCCGACATTCCTATTACCTTATACCCATTATCCTTTGCTTTCGGGATCAACCGGGCCAGTTGGGTGAATGCCTCTAGATCACTACTTTGTAGATTATAGGAAATGACCATCATCAATTTGGGTTCTTCCAACAGCTCCGCTGCAAAATCGACCCCTTCCTGTTCTATGGTAAAATCGTGTATGGGCGGTTCATACCCCTTTACGATCTCGGTGGTTTCCACATCAACGAAATCCCCGTCCACCGATGGGTACCCGCCGTTGGTAACCACGACCTGTTCTTCCCCGTCGACGTTGAATTTCCATGCGTATTCAAAAACGGGCTTTTGGGCATCCTCGGGCATTGTCATTCCTTCCGGGATATTGGCCCCGATCTTATAAGGCCTAAAATCGATTACCGGAAGGTGGTTTAAAACATGATGGGCAAAGAGCACACAGAACACCAAAGCCAATGCGGTGATCCCCCTTCTTATGTTAATTCCGAAAATCGGTGTTAAATATCTTTTTCCAAGGATCAACACGACGATGAACACCAACAGAACCATATCCTTGGTAAATGAGCCCCAAGGCGTCAAATTCACGGCATCCCCAAAACAACCACAATCGGTTACCTTGTTGAAATAGGCCGAATAGAAGGTCAAAAAACCAAAGAATACGATCATCAGGAACAAACTCCACAAGGTAAACTTCGTCTTGTACCCCAACAGCAACATCACGCCCAATAGGATTTCAAAAACCACCACAAAAAGGGCAAAGGCAAGGGCGTAAGGCGTTAAAAAAGTAAGGTTTAGGACCGCTTCGCTAAAATATTCCTCCAATTTAAAGGTAAAGCCCACAGGGTCGTTAAGCTTTACGAAACCACTGAAAATAAACAACAAACCAACGAATAATCTACTGAATCCGACTAGGTATTTCATTTGGAATTTTCTTTTAAATGTATCATTGCAAAAACGGCGTAGTTTACCATGTCCTGATAATTGGCATCAATACCCTCACTCACCAAGGTCGCCCCTTTATTATCCTCGATTTGTTTAACCCGTAAGAGCTTTTGAAGGATCAGATCGGTCAAGGAACTGACACGCATATCGCGCCAAGCTTCCCCGTAATCGTGGTTTTTGTCCTCCATTAAGGATTTTGTGATCGCTGCATGCTTATCGAACAACGCCACTGCTTCCGGCTCGGACAGATCCGGTTGATCGACCACCCCTTTTTCCAATTGGATCAGGGCCATGATCGAATAGTTGATGATTCCGATGAATTCGGAACGCTCATCCTCGTCCACTTTTCGCACCTCATTTTCTTGAAGCCCACGAATGCGTTGTGCCTTGATAAAAATTTGATCGGTCAAGGAAGGTAAACGAAGAATACGCCAAGCGCTGCCGTAATCTTTCATCTTTTTCTGGAATAAATCCCTACATATCTTAATTACGGCGTCATATTGTTCGGAAGTCTGCTGCATGTAGTATCACTAATTTGCGTAAATTTCGCCTAAAAAAAATTAAACCCCAAAGTTCGTGTTTTAAAGTTGGTTTATCAAACTTTAGAGGGGCAACTTTGCATCTAAATTGAGTTGTATGACCTTGAACTGTAACGGAAAGCTTATCGATTTGTCTACCCCCAAAATAATGGGCATTCTCAACCTTACCCCGGATTCATTTTTTGACGGGGGAAAATACAGGAATGAACCCGAGATTTTGGGCCAAGTCGAAAAAATGTTGGAAGAGGGAGCCACCTTTATCGATGTAGGCGCCTACAGTTCCCGACCGGGGGCTGCCCCGGTATCTTTGGAAGAGGAAATGTCGCGAATGATTCCCGTGGTACAACGGATAATACGTGAATTCCCGGAAACCATACTTTCGATAGACACCTTTCGCAGTCAGGTAGCCTTGGCCAGTTTAAATGAAGGGGCTGCGATCATCAATGATATTTCCGCAGGACTGCAAGACGAGGATATGTTCCGAGTGGTTTCCGAACACGGGGCCCCTTACATCATGATGCACATGCGGGGCACCCCGCAGAACATGCAGCAGCATACCGATTACAAAGACCTGATGACCGAATTATTGGCGTATTTCTCAGAAAGGATCGCCAAAGCAAGGGAATATCACATCAACGATATCATTATCGATCCCGGGTTCGGATTCAGTAAAACTTTGGAACAGAATTATGAACTGCTGAAAAAAACCGATCTACTCCACATCTTGGAATTACCCATTTTAGTCGGAATAAGTAGAAAATCGATGATATACAAAGTACTTGACAAGACCCCACAAGAAGCCTTGAACGGCACCACCGCCCTACATATGGTCGCCTTGCAGAAAGGGGCCCAAATCTTAAGGGTACACGATGTGGCCGCCGCTGTGGAATGCGTTAAATTAAACCAACAGTTCAACTAATCCATCAGAGGTATCGTTGTTCATCAAATTTTGTTAATTTTACAAAAAAGCTAGGATTGGATTTTTTGGATTTTCTCGACTTTAAGATTACCGATATTCTCGACATTTTCTTAGTCGCCGTACTGCTATATTACATCTACAAACTTGTTCGGGGATCTGTAGCGATAAATATTTTCATTGGGATCGTCATCATTTGGGGGTTTTGGAAACTTACCGAATTGCTGCGTATGGAAATGATCAGTAGTATGTTGGGGGGCTTTATGCAGGTAGGCCTTATTGCCCTGATCATCGTTTTTCAACAAGAGATCCGGAAATTCTTGCTTATGGTGGGATCCACGAATTTAGCCAACAAGCGGAATTTCATTCGCCGGTTTCGTTTTTTAAGGCCCGATGGGGTCAAAACGAATATCGATGTGGATGCCATTTTGGATGCCTGTGAGGTCATGGGACGGACCAAAACCGGAGCGATAATCATCATCAAACGAAATAATTCGCTTGATTTCATTAAATCTTCCGGGGATAGCATGTATGCAGAGGTCAATAAGCCCTTGTTGCGGAGTATTTTCTTTAAAAACAGTCCGTTACATGATGGTGCCGTCGTGATCGAGGACAATTATGTGGTGGCCACCCGTGTGATCCTTCCGGTATCGAATGAGCGCAGTATTCCCCTTCGGTTCGGATTGCGCCATAGGGCCGCAGTGGGCATTACCGAAAGAACCGATGCCCTAGCCATAGTGGTCAGTGAGGAAACCGGAAACATCTCCTATTTTAAAAATGGGGAATTCGTTATGTTCAGTGACTATGCCGAATTAAGCAACCTTATCAAGGAAGACCTGTCCTAAACCGCTTCCTCTGCCACGAATTGGGCCTCATAAAGTTTGTTGTAATAACCGCCTTTTTTCAGGAGTTCGCTGTGGGTTCCCGATTCGACGATCTTACCGGATTCCATCACCAATATCCTATCGGCCTTTTTAATGGTCGCCAAGCGATGTGCGATGATAATGGATGTCCTACCTTCCGTGATCTTATCGGTGGCACATTGGATCAGACGTTCGGAATAGGTATCGACCGAAGAAGTCGCCTCATCCAAGATCAAGATACTGGGATTACTCACATAAGCCCTTAGAAAGGCGATCAATTGACGTTGCCCACTGGATAACATGGAGCCCCGCTCCTTTACATTGAACCCATAACTGCCCGGAAGGCTTTCGATAAACTCATCTACCCCGATCTCCTTGGCCGCCGCTCTAACCTCATTGAGGCCTATATGTTCATTCTTTAAGGTAATATTGTTTAAAATGGTATCGGCAAAAAGAAAGACATCCTGTAAGACCACGGCAATATGGGAACGCAGCTCGGCCAACTTATAGTCCTTACTATCGACACCATCAATCAATATCCGCCCCGAATCAATTTCATAAAAACGGTTCAGCAGATTGATTATCGTTGATTTCCCGGCACCGGTAGCCCCTACAATGGCAATGGTTTCCCCGGCCTTGGCCCGAAATGATATCCCATGAAGCACTTCCTCGTCCCGGGTGTAACCAAAATGCACATCGGTAAATTCAATATCACCCCGTACATCGGCCTCCCCATGGGATCCAAAATCCTCCATCTTGCTTTTGGTGTCCAAGATCAAAAACACCCTATTGGCCGCCACCATACCCATTTGTAAGGTATTGAACTTATCGGCAATCTGCCTTAATGGCCTAAAAAGCATCTCGATACAAAGGATATAGGCAAAAATGGTACCCGCCTCCCCATCTGAAATATTGGCTACATTCAAGAGTCCGCCGTACCAAACCACCAATCCAATGGCCAAAGAACCGACGATTTCAGCCACAGGGAAAAAGATGGAGTTGTACCATACCGTTTTTAACCAGGCCAACTTATGCTTTTCATTGATTTCCCGGAATTTTTCACTCTCGATTTTTTCGCGGGTAAACAATTGAACGACTTTCATTCCCGCGATCCTTTCCTGGACAAAGGAATTTAAATTGGCTACTTGGGCCCTAACCTCAATAAAGGCCACCTTCATCGCCTTTTGGAACAATCGTGTGGCATAGAGAATGATCGGCAGCAATGAAAAAACGATCAACGCCAGCTTCCAATTCAGATAAACCATCAATGCGGCCGCTGCCACCATTTTCAATAAATCGGCAATGATCACGAAAAAGCCCTGACTGAAGATTTCACCAATACGCTGCATATCGGCCACGGCCCGGGTAACCAAAACCCCCAAGGACGAGTTGTCGAAATAGGTCATTTTAAAACCCAACATATGCCGAAACAGCCGAATACGGACATCCTTGATCACCGACTCCCCCAACCAATTCGCATAATAATTGAAAAGCAACTGAAAAGTGACCTGGAACAGTAACACCACCAACATGATCACTGAAAGTAAAAGCAGTTTATCGGCTTTGGCCGGAATAATGGCCTCATCGATGAGCATGCGCAATAAATACGGTGTCATTACCGCAAATGCAGAAAGTAAGATCGCGGAAAGGGCCACCCCGTAAAAAGTAAGCTTATAGGGCTTGGTAAACGCCATTAAACGTTTGAACAAACCGGTATCAAATGCTTTTCCTGAATCTTTACTCATATTTTACGTAATGGTTCTGGGTAAATAATTTTGGTCAAATATAATCCTTTTGCAGGCACTGATGGCCCTGCCAAGGACCTGTTCTTACTGTTGAGGATCCGGGCCACATGATCCACATCGGTTTTCCCAACCCCGACATCCATGAGTGTACCCACCACGGCCCTGACCATATTGCGAAGAAAACGATCGGCGGTGATCGTAAAAACCAACTTATCGGAAGCCGCGGTCCATTCCGCCTTTCTTACATCACATAAATAGGTATGCACATCGGTATTCGATTTTGAAAAACATTCAAAATCACTATGGTCCAACAATAACTTGGCGGCATCGTTCATCGCCTCCACATCAAGGGGATGTTTTACATAGTGGGCCGTGTGCCAATGAAAAGGATCTTTCTTCTGAACGACCCAATATTCATAGGTACGCTCAATGGCATCGAATCTTGCATGGGCACTGTTTGCTACCGGTATCAGTTCACAAACGGCAATATCCTGAGGCAAAAAAGCATTCAACCGATAAATGAAACCATCGGCATCGATTTCCCCTTCATGATCGAAATGGGCGTACATTTGCCTGGCATGCACCCCGGCATCCGTCCTGCCCGCACCGACCAAGGCTATTTTTTCCCGAAGCAACTTGGACATGGCATCTTCCATTACTTCCTGTACCGTGATGGCATTGGGTTGGTTTTGCCAGCCATGGTACGACTTACCGAAGTATGAAAAAACGATAAAATATCTCAAGTGAATCGCCTATTTTTGTGGATTCCAAAGATACTTTGTTCCTTCTAAAAAGAGATCCAATTCCTTTATTTTTAAGCTTAATTTAAGTTTTATGACCAAAATTCTTTTATTGTCCGACACCCATGGCCATATGGATGATTCGATATTGAAATATGTGCGTCAGGCCGACGAGGTATGGCATGCGGGAGATATCGGTAGCTTAAAGGTTACCGATCAAATTGAAGCCCTAAAACCAATTCGGGGGGTTTATGGCAATATCGACGATCATATGATCCAAAAAGAATTTCCCCTACACCAGCGTTTCCATTGTGAAGGGGTGGATGTTTGGATAACACATATAGGAGGCTACCCGCCCAAATACAATGGTTTGGTTTATAAGGAGATAAAAGCAAATCCCCCCAAATTGTTCATCAGTGGCCATTCCCATATCCTCAAGGTGATGATGGATAAGAAATTGGGGGTACTCCATATGAACCCCGGGGCCTGTGGAAAACACGGTTTCCATCAGGTACGCACCCTGTTACGCTTTACAATCGACGGGAAAGAGATCAAGGATTTGGAAGTCATTGAATTGGGCAAACGATAAAATCCCAAGGGACCATCTTCCTTTTACTTCCCTTGAAAGCATAAAAAACCCTGATGCTTCCATCAGGGTTTACGCACTAATACTACTAAGATGTTAGGCTTAACGCAAACGATCAACAGATTTTACAAGATCCTCATCCTTTTTGATAGCCCTATTGGCAAGGACCAAAAAAACGATAGAAAATACAGGAATCAACATCCCAATACCCTTCTCAGAAACCAAGGTTTCTCCGGATAAGTTTAGCGATCGGTAAACGAAAAATCCTAGTAAAAAAAGATTCAATATCATGTTCAACCTGTTCATCACAAATTGATTTTGTCGTTTCTTATACAAAAAAATGGCAATCAAGGCCAAGCTACCGGACCCATAAAAGACCAAAGATACCAAAATATCGTTTTGGGCAAAAAATTCTTTTCCTTTTGCATCCAACCAAAGGTAAGCCAGAAAAGGTGCCACACCACCCAACAAGGCGACAATAACAAGATAAATGGTCTGTATTCTTTGAATCATTGCTCGAATAACGAATTTAAAGGGCAAAAATACATGTCTTTTAAAAAATATCCCTGAATTAATGAAAATAATTTGTAATATTGTTGCGTTATTAGTTATATCACTTACCATAACGGGGATTCTTCCCCTAGTAAACCCAAATAACGATACACTTCTTAATTTTGTCTAAAGACGTATAATTTATATCACACTTAATGTTTGAGATTTCAGATTTAAAATCGAAAAAGCTTCCTGAATTGCAGGAAATCGCAAAAGGTTTGAAAGTACCTAAATTCAAATCACTGAAAAAGTTGGACCTTGTTTATCAAATTTTGGATGTACAGGCCGCAAATCCAAAAGCTACTGAAGAAATTGCCTTAGCTCCAACCGAAGAAAAAAAACCTGAAGGGGAACCCGAAGTGAAAAAGCAGAAAGAGCGTCCCAAAAGGACCCGGGTCGCACCTGTAAAAAATACCAAAGCAACCAAACCGGAAAACAATAAACCGGAAGCCACTGCCGCTCCGGAAACCCCAACAACGAAAACACAGCCCGAAACCCCTGCAACAAAAACGCAGACCGAAACAAAAAGGCCCAACCCCAGAGCCAACACGGGACAAAATCCCAAAAAAGGCCCCCAACCACACAAAAACCCGAATCCTAAAAAACAGCCCCACCAAAAAAGTGGGCAAGATAAACGGAATAGTAATTTCGACAAGGATTTAAAAAACCGCTATAAGGAACCCGAATTTGAATTCGATAGTATCATAGCCAGTGAAGGGGTACTCGACATCATGCAGGATGGTTACGGATTCTTACGATCTTCCGATTACAATTACCTTTCATCACCCGACGATATCTATGTCTCACAATCACAGATCAGGTTGTTCGGACTTAAGACCGGGGATACCGTTTTGGGCAATGTGCGTCCGCCTAAAGAAGGCGAAAAGTATTTTCCACTGATCAAAGTGAACAAAATAAACGGTATTGACCCACAAGTCGTACGTGACCGGGTATCCTTTGAACATTTGACGCCTTTGTTCCCTCAGGAAAAATTCAATTTATCGGAACGCCAAAGCAGTATTTCGACACGTATTATCGACTTGTTCTCCCCAATAGGAAAAGGACAAAGAGGTATGATCGTCTCCCAGCCAAAAACAGGAAAGACGATGCTATTGAAAGATGTTGCGAATGCCATAGCGGCCAACCACCCCGAGGTCTATTTGATCGTATTACTTATTGATGAACGACCTGAAGAGGTTACCGATATGCAACGCAATGTACAAGGGGAGGTCATCGCCTCCACTTTTGACAAAGAGGCGACCGAGCACGTTCGTGTAGCCAATATCGTTCTCGAAAAAGCCAAGCGCTTGGTCGAATGCGGCCATGATGTGGTCATCCTACTGGATTCCATTACAAGGTTGGCAAGAGCCTATAACACCGTACAGCCGGCTTCCGGAAAAGTATTGAGTGGTGGTGTGGATGCCAACGCCTTACATAAACCCAAACGATTCTTTGGGGCTGCCCGTAATATTGAAGGCGGCGGATCATTATCGATCATTGCCACGGCCTTGACCGATACAGGTTCAAAAATGGACGAGGTCATCTTTGAGGAATTCAAAGGAACCGGTAACATGGAACTTCAGTTAGACCGTAAGATCAGTAACCGAAGGATATTCCCGGCTATCGACCTTACCTCATCAAGTACCCGTAGGGACGATCTTCTTTTGGATGAAAGTACGATTCAACGTATGTGGATCTTGCGCAAATACTTAGCGGATATGAATCCTATCGAAGCCATGGAATTCATTGAACAACGCATTAAGCAAACCAAGAACAACGATGAGTTCTTAATGACCATGAACCAATAGTCATTTAAAGCAAATAACACATTGAAATCCCTTTGGTCTAGACCAAAGGGATTTTTTTTTACAAAACCTTCCTCGGCATATACCCATTAGTCCCCTCCGAAAGTCTTTCCTTGCCGTTAGTTAAAATTTAATATCTTTATCAAGCAAAACCCTTTCTCCCCCAAAGTTTTTGCAGGCACATTTTATAACCTAAATATCCTAATCATGACCCAAACAAATAAATCCTTGTTCCGTTTCTTGGTGCTTATATTATTGGTATCCAGTTTTAACAGTTGTGCAGAAAAAAAGGGGAAAGAAGAAGAAAAAGCCCCGGATGAAAAGGCCTCCCAAGAGATCAAGGCCCCAGCCAATATCATTTCACTGGAACAAGCCGATTCAATTTACACCAACTATTCCAAACATAGGGCTGCCGTAATCGAACGTTATGAAACACAGGAAAGGGCACCGCAGGAAAACTTCGAAGCCTCCCGCTTTGTGGATTTTGATTATGATTCCTTAAAAAACTATATCGCCTATGTAGACCAGGAAGCAAAAAAAGCCGGAGTAAAAAAAGTAACCAAACTACGTCTTTATTTTGCCAATTACCCCGATAAAGATGAATTCCCCAACGGCAAAAAGGTCGTTCACAAGCGACAAAATTCGATTTTCATGTTACCGACCTTGGACATGGAAGGTGTGAACTACGGATTCTTCATCGGTTCCGACGGGAAAGCGGAACTCATCTCCAATTGGAAAACCCAAATGGAAAAAGGGATGGGGGTATATACCAATTCTGAAAACAAAGCCTATGCAGGGTTTGTTCCTGCAAATGCCCCGATGGATGCGAACCTACAAGAAAGTAAAAGCCTAACCCTTAACTATGGTGGATCAGGACCTCCTCCTAAAACTGATTTTCAATAATCATGATAGAAGAGATTTTTGATTTATTGACCGAAAATTATTTTATCCCAGTATATTTTTTGACATTCATTGGGAGTATTGCCCGGTATAACCGCTATTTCGATACTGTCTTAAGATTTTTTCCAATCCTTATCGCATACACTTTCCTGAATGAATTATTGGGGGTGATCATAAGGAACTATCCCGATTTCTCATTATTCAACAATTTGGAATACAGCGAATATAATTTCATCCTATACAATATCTTTTCGCTCTTCTTTTTTGGGTTTTTCTATAGGGTGTATTGGAAATTAATCTCCAATGAAAGGTATAAGCAATGGATCCAAAGGATGTCGATCACCATTTTATTGATCTATGTTGTCAGCTGCGTATTTCAAAATCCCTTTGACACCGACTTCTATTACGCACACGCATTGGGGTCTTGGGTACTCCTATTTTGTGTTGCCCTGTATTTTATTGAGAAAAAGCGGGATAAAGGAACGATATACCAACCCAAAAACCTCGTTTTTTGGATAAGTATTGGGCTTATCATTTTCTACACCATATTTCCTTTCATTTTCATCATCGGTTATTGGGATTATGATATCTGGAAAAAATTTAACTTGAGAACCGTTCTCAGAGTACTTATTGTTGTTATGTATTCCCTGTTCATCACCGGTTTCTTAAAAGGAAGAAGAAGAAATTTCGGGTAATCCCCATACCATGATGCGAGAAACCCTAAAGTTTTTGAACAGTGACCACTACTGGATGTTTTTTCCAGTAGTCTGGTTTCTTGCGTTAACAATGTTCCCTATTACCCATAGTCCACCTTAAAATAAGCAACCCTACCCATAAGACAACCATGATCATCGCCCCTAATACGATATTCGTTTCGGGAATCCGGTTTGTTCCAAGCTATTATTGATCATCCTGGTTACGTAGGGCGACCTTCAACAAATGAATTTTCATCGACCGTAGCCCTATTCCCTTGTTTTATTCCACGATTTATCCCTAAGAGACCGTACCGACTTATTTAAAATCCTTGAATCATGAATTGTATGACTTTAGCGCTGAATGGTTTATTACTGAATACCTATTTCCTGTTTTTTTATGCCTTGGCGCTTATAGCCTCTATCTATAGTTATCGGTGGTATTACCACACCATTCTGAAATACTTTCCGATTTTGATCGGTTATACCTTGATTAATGAGGTACTGGGATATTTAATTTGGAACAATAATGACATACAAATCGTTTACACCGAAGGCTTTCACGAATACAACAACCTGATATACAATATTTTCGACATCATATTTTTCCTTTACTTTTATTATGTCTTTTGGAATACCATCACGGATCAAAAATCCAAGAGAATGGTTTTTTTAGGTAGCCTGTTGTTTATCCTGAGTAGTATTATCAATCCCTTTTTTCAGGATTTCTTTGTTTTTGCCCAAATTTGGGCATCATCGGTGGGGTCAATGGTACTCATAATCTGTATAATTTTCTATTTGGCACAGAAAAAACCAAGTATTAGAACCAATAAAAATTCAGACATCCTAATATGGATCGGTATCGGCCTGCTTGTATTTTATCCGTTTTACCCCTTCTTTTTAATCATTGGTCAAATGGATTATGGGCTATTCCAAAAATTGCACATTAGAAAGATACAGCACTTTTTGATCGCTTTAATGTACTTAAGTATGACGATCGGTTTCCTTCGAATGCGAAGGCCCTACTCGACTGTATACCAAGTAAACCAAAAAAGCCCAGACGGATGACCATCTGGGCTTTTTAAATACATTTTAAAAACAAAGACTACAAGGCTGCAACGTGCTTTGCCAACTTACTTTTTAAGTTAGCCGCTTTGTTGGTATGGATAATGTTGCGTTTTGCCAACCTATCGATCATACTAACCACCTCTGGTAACAATTTTGCAGCATCTTCCTTGTTCTCTTCACCACGTAACTTCTTAATAGCGTTACGGGTAGTTTTATGCTGATACCTGTTGCGTAAACGTACCGCTTCGTTTCTTCTGATTCTCTTTAATGCTGACTTGTGATTTGCCATCTTCTTTTTAATTAATGTTTTTAAGACAATTGCCTTTATACTTGGTAGTCCGTAGGGGAATCGAACCCCTGTTACCAGGATGAAAACCTGGCGTCCTAACCCCTAGACGAACGGACCTTACTATCGGGAATAACCTAATTCTAAATCAACCCCCAATGCTTTTCAAATAACTCTTGTAGTCCGTAGGGGAATCGAACCCCTGTTACCAGGATGAAAACCTGGCGTCCTAACCCCTAGACGAACGGACCATTACTCTGCACAAAATGCGGATGCAAAAATACAATTATTTTTTACTATCGCAACACCTGTACATATTTTTTTTACCGAATTACGAATTTAAGTATTTCAACACACAAAAATAAACGCTTACCACCCAAAAAAACGAATTTACGATCTAGGTTTAAAGTCCATGGGATCATTAATAGGCTTTAGCGAACAAAACCCTACGGCGAGAAGGCTCCCCGGTAACCATACAACGGCCCTCTTCGGTATCGCCATCCAAAGGGATGCAACGGATCGTCGCCTTGGTCTCTTCTTTGATTTTATCCTCTGTGGCTATTGAACCGTCCCAATGGGCTGCAATAAACCCTCCCTTTTCTTCCAGAACTTTTTTGAACTCCGCATAGGTATCAACTTCGGTAATATGTTCCTTTCTGTAATCAAATGCCTTGGCGAATACATTCTTTTGGATATCCTCCATAAGGAATTCGATTTTGGAGACCACCTGATCCATAGGTACGGTTTCCTTTTCGAGTGTATCACGGCGTGCTACCTCATAAGTACCGTTTTCCATATCCCGTTGGCCAATGGCCAAACGTACAGGAACCCCTTTCAATTCGTATTCATTGAATTTAAACCCTGGTTTATGGGTATCCCTATTGTCATATTTGACCGAAATGCCTTTGGCCCGTAATTCCTTAACCAAAGGATCTACTTTCCCCGAAATGGCATCCAATTGATCAAGACCTTTATAAATAGGAACGATAACCACTTGTATGGGCGCCAATTTGGGTGGCAACACCAGACCATTGTCATCGCTATGGGTCATGACCAATGCCCCCATCAAGCGCGTGGAAACTCCCCAAGAGGTTGCCCAAACATATTCTTGTTTACCTTCCTTGTTCGCGAATTTCACATCAAAAGCCTTGGCAAAATTCTGTCCTAAAAAATGGGATGTCCCCGCTTGCAGCGCCTTACCATCTTGCATCAATGCCTCGATACAATAGGTCTCTATGGCCCCTGCGAACCGTTCACTTTCCGTTTTCAACCCCTTGATCACCGGTACGGCCATGTAGTCCTCGGCAAACTCGGCATACACGTTCATCATCCGTTCCGCCTCTTCAATAGCCTCCTTTTCGGTAGCATGGGCCGTATGGCCTTCTTGCCATAAAAACTCCGCCGTCCTTAAGAAAAGTCGTGTACGCATTTCCCAACGTACTACGTTGGCCCACTGATTGATCAACAACGGTAAATCGCGATACGATTGTATCCACTTTCTATAGGTGTCCCAAATAATGGTTTCCGACGTTGGCCTTACGATCAATTCTTCCTCCAATTTCGCATCCTCATCTACGATGATGCCACTGCCATCTTCCGCATTTTTCAATCGATAATGCGTAACCACCGCACATTCCTTTGCAAATCCCTCAACATGACTGGCCTCCTTACTTAGGTATGACTTGGGAATGAACAAAGGAAAATACGCATTTTCATGTCCGGTTTCCTTGAACATCTTATCCAATGCCGCCTGCATCTTTTCCCAAATGGCAAACCCATAAGGCTTAATGACCATACAGCCCCTAACCCCCGAGTTTTCAGCTAAATCAGCTTTTACAACGAGCTCGTTATACCATTTGGAATAGTCCTCACTTCTCTTAGTCAATTTTTTACCCATTACGCGTAGTTTGGCACAAAACTTGTGTTAATTATATAAAACTATAATAGTTCGGCAAAACTAACTAAATTTAGCATGTTCAACAATAAAAATTGACGCCATGATATACGCTCAACCCTTCTCCAAGATTCGAACCGGATCCCTTTTTGTCCTTTTGGGCATTTTGGCAGTTTCCTGTGGTTCGTACCAGCAAGCCTCTTACTATGATAATGATGGCATTTATGAAAGCGATAACGTAAGGGTAGTCGAAAGGGCTCCCCAACAGGTTGAGCAGGAAAAAAGCACGGACCCCTACCAAGATTATTTTGGCCAAAAGGCCGATGAATATGGTGAGATATTAGACAGTGAGGTCTTTACCGACATTGATGGATACTCCAGCGAATCGGCATACGACAGCATTCCCCAAAGTGAAGACTTGACAGACTACTATCAACCTGAAAATGACTATGTAGGTTATGGCGGATGGGGAGATAACTCCACGGACGTCAGCATCAACATCTATGGCAATAATTGGGGTTATGGCGGTTACTATGGTTGGGGATTCAATGATCCTTGGCTATGGAACAACTGGGGCTATGGCGGCTATTACGGTTATTATGGATGGGGTGGATACTATAACCCATGGGCTTGGAACTATTGGGGTTGGGGTGGCCGATTTGGATATGGTTGGAATTACGGTTTCGGATATGGCTATTACGGCAATAGATATTACAATAGACCTTTTCTGCGATATGGCCCCAGGAATTATGCCCTGAACAGAAGTAGACGCGGATACTACAATACTTATGGCGTCGCAGGAGTCAATGCTTCCCGAAATTTAAGCGCACGATCCAATGTAAATACCAGAAGTGCTTCCCCACGCTATAGAAGCAGCAGTACCACGGCAAGAACAAGCGGTGTCCGAAGTAGCAGTACCGCAAGAAGTACCGGTACTTATAGAAGCAGTTCCACATCACGTAGGGCCGTAGGGGTAGACGTAAACAGGGCCTATCGCACAAGCAGAAGTACAAGGGCGACACCTAGATACAATTCCACTTCCAGATCCAGTTCGTACTATAACAGGAGTTCTACCCCAAGAAGCTCAACCTATAAAAGCTCGGGTAGCCGAACTGGAACTTCACGCTCATATAGAAGTTCTGGCAGCAGTACAAGGAGTTCCCAATCGTACCGAAGCACGGCTCCCAGGACCCGTAGTTATAAATCTTCGGGCAACTCCAGTTCACGAAGCAGTAGTTACCGCAGTTCAAGTTCCTCAAGTTCGTCCAGGTCATCATCAGCACGATCATCATCAAGGTCTTCCAGTAGTAGCGGAAGAAGAAATTAATGCGATAAAATAAATTCTGAAAAAAATCAATTCCAATGAAACGATATCTAACTTTCATAGTGCTGATGGCATGCACCATGGCCAGTGCCCAGAACATTAATGATGTATTACGCTATAGTCAGGAAAACCTTCAGGGAACAGCCCGATTCCAAGGCATGGGTGGAGCTTTCGGAGCCCTGGGGGGCGACCTCTCAGCCCTGAACATCAACCCGGCAAGTTCCGCAGTGTTCAACAACAGTCAGTTTACCATTTCAGGGACGAATTACCAAACCGATAATGCAGCGACCTATTTTGGAACCTTGAGAAATGCCAATGAAAACGACTTGAAAATAAACCAAGTAGGGGGGGTATTCATTTTCAAAAGCAGGACCGATAGCAACTGGAAGAAAATCGCCATTGCCGTCAATTATGATTTAGTACAGAGCTTTGAAGATGAATTCAGGATTTCGGGAACCAGCAATCAAGGCATTGATAATTACTTTTTGAATTATGCCGATGGGGTGCCGTTCGGCTCTATTCTTTTACAGAATGGGGAATATATCGAAAATGCGTATTTGGATATTGGCGCGTTTCAAGGTTTTGCCGACCAACAGGCCTTTTTAGGATATTACGGGGGCATTTTAGACCCCATAGAAGATGAGGAAACCGCCACGGAATATACCAGTAACACGGTTTATAGCGCCGTTGACCAGGTTTTTTCCCGATACACTTCAGGCTACAACGGAAAATTCAATATAAACTTTGCCTCACAGTACCAAGACAACCTTTACCTTGGGGCTTCGCTGAATTTCCATACGGTATTCTACGATCAATTTGATGAATTTCGGGAAACGGGCTATGATGCTTCCTCCCCTATTCAACAAACCTATTTTTCAAACTTCCTACATACCGAAGGTTCCGGGTTCTCATTCAATTTGGGGGCCATAGCCAAGGTGAATCAAAATATTCGGATTGGGGGTAGCTACCAGTCCCCTACTTGGTATCAATTAACAGATGATCTTTCACAACAAATCGATTCCGATCTGGCGGATAGCGAAATCAACTATATCAACCATGACATCATCAATTTATTCGAGGAATACACCATTAAGACCCCGGCTAAATTGACAGGTAGCATCGCTTTGGTTTTTGGCAGGGACGGACTATTGAGTTTTGATTATGACTATCAGGACATGTCCCAGGCCGAGCTAAGGCCAACGGGTGACGCTAGCTTTTCAGTCGTCAATTCCGAAATTGCGAACGAACTGAACGGGGTTTCCTCTATGCGATTGGGCGGGGAATACAGAATTGGCCACCTAAGCCTAAGGGCAGGATACCGTTTTGAACAGAGTCCGTATGCCGATGGTAACAATATCGGCGATTTAAATGCTTATTCCGGGGGAATCGGATATAACTTTGGAGGAAGTCGTTTGGATTTCGCAATCAACAGGACCGAACGCGATTACAATTTACAGTTGTTCGATACCGGGGTAACCACACCGGCACTTATCAACAAGAAAAATACGAATGCGACCTTAAGTTACACCTTGAACTTTTAAAGGGATTTACAAAATCAAAAAAGGCCCTGACTGTGCTCTCAGGCCTTTTTTGCTTATTCTTTATCTTACTTTATCTTTTCAAGGTGAAATGGGTGCGTAAGGTTCTTGCCACCACTATGCCATCTTCGTCCCGGGAGTATACCATTTTAAACCAATAATCCGATGAAGGCATGGCCTTCCCGTTATACGTGCCATCCCATCCGATCGTCGTAGCATCCAATTGCTTGATCAATTTACCATAACGATCAAAGACATGCACCACAGGATCGATCAGGGTCTCTATTCCCAAAACATTCCAATAATCATGGTACCCATCATTATTAGGGGTAAAGAACTTTGGATACCCTACCACCAAAAAGTCTATGGGATCACTGGTCCCACATCCATTCAAATCATTTATGATCACCGAATTGATTCCCGGGGGCACATCATAAAAAACAGGGTCTTCTTGAAATTCCCCACCATTAATGGCGTATTCATAGTTTCCGATGCCATCGACCACGACCTCAATAGTATTGCTATCCGATAGATCATCGAGGATGATCACTTCATCCAAGACCGGTATGGTGTAAAACGTTATCAGGACACCCCCATCATCCACGACTGTAGCCGGACTTCCGGAGGCGGTTGTGATTTCAGCAAAATAACGACCCGAATTAGGGCTGGTCACCACATACTCCGCACCATAGGTGCCCCTCCCTGTCAGGGTATCATCGTCTATGGTACCGTCATCATCATAATCCACTGACCATTCCACACGGTCTATATCCGATCCAGCGGGTGAATTAAGGGCACTTAAGGTTATGTCGGGATCCCCTTCACAGGCCACGATATCCAATCCTAAAAATTCATCACGCAAGGTACAATCCAATGCATTATCCTGATCGGCATCGACCGAACTCCCGGTAAAGGTCAATGAAAACAACTCGGGATCCCCATCAAAATTCGTATTGTAATTATTGATGAATATGTAATAGATTTCCCCTGGGAGGACCTCCAACCATTCGTCATAGGTATTCTGGCTTCCCTTTACAAAAGGGCCACCTTCGACCCCATTTTCAGGATTCACGCCTATACCCGTAAAATCGGTATCGTTTACTTCGTAATTGCATCGAATGGGTTCGGTAGTACCATCCCCGATAATAGAACAGAAATTTTGGCCACTGGATTCGTCAAAAGGACCATAAACCGCAAAATCCCATTCCGCAGTAGCGGTCAATGCCTCTATATCAAAACCTACCTGCCCCCCGGTACCTGCCCTAAAAACGAACCAAGAGGTGTTGTTTTCTAAATTGGCGGAAATATTACTTCCTTTTTCCAAACAACCACTTTGCCGAACATAATCGGGGTCGAAATCATCGACATCCCCGCCACCATCCACAGAAGGCATAATGGGTTGACCGTCGGCACAAACCGGAATCGCAGTTCTACAATCGCCAGAGTTCTGGGCATTTATTCCATTGATGACCAGAAACAAACAACAAAAAACAAGAATCAGTGTTCGCATAGAAAATGGGGCTAACATTATACCGGTAACATTTAGTATAACTCGCACGCCCCCATTTTATTATATTTTGTCGGAATTTTAAGCCGTTAATCGATAAAATACATCCCTAAGCCCAAGATGCCTGCCATTATCTTTTTAGCGCAAAATGATTATTGATGTGTTTGGCAAAAGACCGTGCACCACTCGAATCGGTATAACTCAATTTAAACCAGTAATCCGACGAAGGCATTGGGTTTCCATTAAAACGCCCATCCCACCCTAGGTTATCTTCATCAAGCACTTTTACCAATTTACCAAATCGGTCATAAATCTGTACGACAGGATTTTCAAGTTCGGAAATCTCGGTCATGTACCAATAATCATTCGTGCCATCCCCATTTGGTGTGAAGAATTTGGGAAATCCCACCACGACGATCTCTTCAGTGACCGTGCCACAGCCATTGGTATCATTTACGGTAACGGTATGCACTCCCGGTAACACGTTATCGAAAACATTGGATGTTTGGTACTCCCCATCATCCAATCGGAACTCAACACGCGAAGTATCATCGGTAAAAACAGTCACTTTATTATCGGCCTGTAAATCCTCGATTACGATATCGGTGATATCCGGGGTTATCGAGGTCGTAACGATTACAGTCCGTGAATCGCTACACGTCATCCCGTCTTGCGAATTCGTCGCGGTAAGCGTGTACGTACCTGCTTGGAACACCTCAAGCCTAGAGGTATTCTCCCCAGTATCCCAGACATAGGTATAGTTGGGATTTTGATTGGAAGTTTCGCCTATGATCATCCCGGAGTTTTCTTCACAAATAAAAACCTCGGTCTCGAAATCCATTACCGGGGTTTCGATATAGGTCAGTTCAAAATATTGGGAAGCATCAAAACAACCGGGATTCATTATGGAAGAAACCCGGGCATATATGGTTTGTGTACCCGTTCCCGCTTCCAACATTTCGGGCAAGGCATTTGCCCCACTCATGGCATCGACCATTGAATCGTGGTAACTGACGTTATATTCCGTTGGATCTTGTCCGCCCAAAACCTCTTCGTCCTTTACCGAAAGATCATAGATCACTGCCCCGGAACACAGGAATTCATCGGTCAAAGGATACGTAACGGGTAGGGCCGAATAGTATACTTGCACATCACTCACAATAGAACTCCCATCAGGCATTGAAACATTGACCCTGTAGGTGCCACTGGAATTAACCCCAAGTAAGGGATCATGTTCCCCGATCAGGGATTGGAAACCGGAACCATCATTAATATACCAATCGTATGTTATTGCCGAAGTCGTCGTCGCATCGAGGATTACGGTATCATTTTCACAGGCCGCAACGGGAGGCCCCAACAAATTACTTATAATGGAGCAGTCCAAGGCATCATAAGGGTTTGTAATGAATATATTTCCTGAAAACTGTATGGAAAATCCGGAATTACTGTTACTGAAATTATTGACCAACAAATAATAATCCTCCCCAGGCTCAACTTGAAGCCAATCTTCATATTGTACGTTGTACAATGATCCCGTTGGATCTTCCCCAACCCCGATAAAGGCATTCCCATCCCTATTATCATAAAAGTTGCAACGAACAGGCTCCCCCAGCGTATTGCAATCACTGGTCTTATATAAGGCGAAGTCCCAATCTTCAGAAGTATCGGCACCGATATTAAAACCCAATTGACCCGATGCCCCGGTCCGAAACCGATACCAAGCGGAATTCGATTCTATAGCCCCCGTGGTCGTTGCCTCCAAACAGCCCGTGACAGTGGCCCCACCGAAATCATCAGCCCCATATCCGAACGTGCCTCCGTTAACCGGGGTATTATTGCATATAGGCACGGCATTACCACAATCGGAGGCAATCTGGGCACACGCCAAATACCCCCCGAAAATGAAGAAGAAAAAAAACCAAATGCCCTTATGCTTCATCGGTAGCTTGAACTAATTGAATATGAAAATAATATATGGCCTTCCTTAACACTAATTTATGTTGTGTATTCAGTCAATTAAACCATAAAGTGCCATATAATGTATATCTTTGCCCTTCTTTAAAGTTTTTTTAAATGAAATTTGACAGCACATTGGAAGAGCAATTCGAAGAAATGGGAAATGATCATGTTTCTTCTGCCGAGGACACTCCATTACGTGATGATGCGTTCGTATTAAGTGATGATGAAAAGATAAAACGGATTAAGGCCAACGTTCGTGAGATAATGCTCACTTTGGGACTTGATTTGGATGACGACAGTCTCATGGGCACCCCAAACCGGGTCGCTAAAATGTTCGTAAAAGAAATTTTCAGTGGTCTGGATCCCCAAAAAAAACCGAACTCCTCTACATTCGACAATAAATACAAATATGGGGAAATGTTGGTCGAAAAGAACATCACCCTGTATTCTACCTGTGAGCACCACCTATTGCCCATTATCGGAAGGGCCCATGTGGCTTATATTTCCAATGGAACGGTGGTCGGACTTTCGAAAATGAACCGAATCGTCGATTATTATGCAAAAAGGCCACAAGTTCAGGAACGCTTGACCATTCAGGTCGTTCGGGAACTTCAAAGGGTATTGAACACCGAGGATGTGGCTTGTGTCATCGATGCCAAGCATTTATGTGTAAACTCTAGGGGTATAAGGGATATTGAAAGTAGTACCGTTACCGCGGAATACGGGGGTAAATTCAAAAATGAAGCCCTCCGAAGCGAATTTTTGGAATATTTAAATCTAGAAACAAAGTTTTAACCGTCTTCCTTAAGAATGCAATTGTACCAGGAACAAACCCTCAAGATCACAAATTCCCTAACCGGTAAAAAGGAAATATTCAAACCTATCAACGAAGGCCATGTAGGCATGTATGTCTGTGGCCCTACGGTCTATAGCAATGTGCATTTGGGAAACTGCAGGACCTTTATGTCGTTTGATATGATTTTCCGATACTTACGGCATTTAGGCTACAAAGTGCGTTATGTACGTAATATCACCGATGCCGGACATTTGGAAGATGATGCGGATACCGGTGAGGACAAGATTGCAAAAAAGGCGAGATTGGAAAAGATCGAACCCATGGAGGTCGTTCAACGGTATACGGTGGACTTCCACTACATATTGGATCAATTCAATTTTTTACCACCAAGTATAGAGCCTACAGCCACAGGACATATAATCGAACAACTGGCCATCATCAAGGACATCCTTGAAAAAGGGTACGCCTATGAAGTGAACGGCTCGGTATATTTCGATGTGAAGAAATTCAACGAGCAATACGAATACGGAAAACTGAGCGGGAGAAAATTGGAGGATATGATCGCCAATACCCGTGAATTGGCCGCACAGAGTGAGAAAAAAAATCCCCAGGATTTCGCACTTTGGAAAAAAGCAGAACCCCAACATATCATGCGTTGGCCCTCACCTTGGGGAGATGGTTTTCCCGGTTGGCACTTGGAGTGCACTGCCATGAGTACCAAATATCTTGGAGAGACCTTTGACATTCACGGAGGGGGAATGGATTTGAAATTCCCGCACCATGAATGTGAAATCGCCCAGGCCGAAGCCAGTAATGGACATTCGCCGGTAAATTATTGGATGCATGCCAATATGCTTACGATGAACGGTAAGAAAATGGCAAAATCCACAGGGAACAATATACTTCCCGGTGAGATGTTCTCCGGAGAGAATGATATCCTAAGTAAACCGTTTACCCCTCCGGTAGTACGGTTTTTTATGATGCAGGCGCATTATACCAGCATTTTGGACCTTAGCAACGATGCTCTTTTGGCCTCGGAGAAAGGATACCACAGACTTATGGATGCCTTTGACAACCTTAAAGACCTGGAACCGGGCGAAACCTCCGACTTCGATATTCGGGAATGGCGACAAAAGTGTTATGACGCCATGAACGACGACTTTAACACCCCGATTCTTATCGCCCATCTCTTTGAAGCCGTAAAGCACATTAATCTGATCAAAGAAGGTAAAGAAAAGATCAGCGCTCCCGATAAGGCCCTATTACTGAAAACCATGACCGACTTCATCTGCGATGTGTTGGGCTTGGAACATAAATCGGAAAGCAATCACGATACCAATAAGCTACAAGGGGTTGTAGAGCTTTTGATACAATTGCGTAATGAAGCTCGCAGTAATAAGGACTTTGCAACTTCCGACAAGATCAGAGACCAATTGGCGGCAATGGGGATCCAACTTAAAGACGGGAAGGAAGGGACTACTTTCAGTGTCTCCTGAACACATTCGGCAATTCAAAATACGATCACCTAAGGGTATGGCATCGAAAATCAACATCAAGAAAATATTGATTGCCCCTTTCGTACTATTGGTGCGTTTTTACCAATATGCGATTTCCCCCTATACCCCGGCCACCTGTAGATACTCGCCCACCTGCTCCCAATATACTGTGGAGGCCTTACAAAAACACGGCTTGTTCAAGGGCGGATGGCTAGCTTTGAAACGGATATTCAGTTGTCATCCATGGGGTGGCAAAGGCTACGACCCCGTGCCCTGAATTCCCCATGGCCATCTACATTTTACTATGTACCCGAAATGGATAAATACCGATGCCCGAATACCCAGTACTTTCCACTAAATACTTATCTTAGCCTTTCAAATTTTACATATGCACTTTTTAGGCCTTATTTGGAATCCGAATGAAACATTGTTCAAAATCGGCTTCCTTCAGATAAAGTATTACAATTTATTGTGGATTATCGCTTTTGCGATGGGTTGGTTCATTATGAAACGAATTTTTTCGAACGAAAAAAAGTCAATCGAACAACTCGATTCCCTGTTTATCTATACCGTTTTGGCAACCATGTTGGGTGCGCGCCTGGGCCACGTTATTTTCTATGATTGGCCCTATTACAAAAACCATATCGCAGAAATACTATTGCCTATTCGCGAGAGTGCCGATAGCAGTCTTTTCGGGATCATCAATGGTTACGAATTTACGGGTTTTACGGGGCTGGCCAGTCATGGTGCGGCCATTGGGGTGATTATTGGCATGTATTTATATACCAGAAAATTTCCCGAATTCAAGCTATTATGGATTTTGGACCGTATTGTCATTCCCGTCTCCATAGGGGCATTTTGTGTTCGCCTTGGGAATTTTTTCAATTCGGAAATCAACGGTAAGGTGACCGACGAATCATTCATCTTCGCCACTAAATTCATAAGGGATTCCGATGATATGCACCCGCAGAAAGCATTGGCCATCACCAAGGAAAAGACCGTCAATGCAGCTTATGATGCCATTGCGCATAAGGCCGAATTCGCTGAATACCTTAACCAGATTCCGTATAGGCATCCCGCCCAATTATATGAGGGGGTTTGCTATATTTTCCTTTTTATCCTATTGTATTTCCTATATTGGAAATCCGACAAAAAAGACAAGTTAGGATACCTGTTCGGACTCTTCTTGGTCGTACTTTGGACCATTCGTTTCTTTGTGGAGTACGTAAAGAAAAGCCAGGGTGGTTTCGAGGAATCGTTGGGCCTTTTATCCACAGGGCAATGGTTGAGCATCCCTTTTATCATCATAGGCCTTTATTTTATGCTAAGGCCTAGCTCTAAACAATCGTAATGTGCAATTAAACCGGTTTCCCAATCTATAAACGATGAAAAAACACAGCAGGTCGATACTTCTGTTTTTAAGTTCTTTCCTGATGCTTGTCGCCTGTAAGGAAGCACCAAAAAAAACGATAAAAACAGAAAAAATAGCCTTTACCAAAGAAGGCACGTTGACCATTTATAAAGCCCAAACCGATTCCGTACTTACCACTTTGGACATTGAGATTGCCGAAACCGATTATGAGACCGAAACCGGACTAATGTATCGAAAAAGCATGGCGCAGGACCGGGGAATGTTATTTATTTTCCCCGATGTTAGACAGCATTATTTCCACATGAAAAACACCGAATTCGGTTTGGATATTATCTTTATCGATGAGAATTTGAAAATCGCCAGTTTTCAGGAAAATGCCAAACCCTTTGACGAAACATCCCTTCCTTCCCAAGTACCCGTGAAATACGCACTGGAGATCAATGCCGGTTTATCGAAAAAATGGTTGCTCGAAGTTGGTGACCGGGTAAAGTACGCCAAGGAATAGACTTAAACGACATCCCTTTAGATTTTCCTGACCCCCAATACCTCCTAAAACCTATTTAGGCAAGGCCCCATCACATCGAATGGCAGGCCATCCTGAGTGATGGAACATCACGGAAAAACACCTACCCTACCCTGTTGCCCTTTTCGGGTATCCAGTGAATGGAATCGATTGCTTTTTATGTTCATCCATCCAATATCGATCACAAATCAACCCGTATTACGGATTGCCCCTGCTATCGCATTGATGGTAAGCATAAGCTCTATTTGGGTTTTTTGGGCAGCCTCGGGGTTTTCCGATTTTTCCACACGCCATTTCCCCAATAGCTCAATTTGTTTTTTATGTAAACTGTCCATCAACGGCGCCCTTAATTGGGTGGAATGGTATAGGTCCTGTCTCCTTTCCTCTATGGGCTTCCCCGTGAGGTCGTCCATGTGATCGTGCATCAATTTCAATTCTCCCAAAAATTTCGAAACAAACCGATCTCTCAAGGCACTGTTCTGCACCATTTCCGAATACAATTTCATGGTCTTCTCATCGGTGGCAACAAGACTACTATCGACATTGGTAAACACATACTGTAAGAAAGCATCGGTTTCCAGGGAGTGTTTCAACTCTTGATATTCGTTAGGCCGTTCGGATTTCAATTTTTTGAGCGCGGAACCCAATCCGTACCAACTGGTCATATGATAGCCAGACTGGCTCCAGGAGAACACCCAGGGAATGGCCCTTAAATCGGCCAACGTATTCGCTCCCGTTCTTTTGGATGGGCGGGAACCGATTTTACTGGTTTCAATGGCATCTATTGGGGTTGCAGCCCTAAAATATTCAATAAAGCCTTCCGAATTAATAAGATCGGTATATTGCTTTTTACTTTCCAAGGACAGCCATTCAATTATTTCCGCCTTATCGTGATACGTACGTTCATTCTTCTTATCCAACAATGTTTTGCTCAGGGTATTGGCCACCAATAATTCAAGGTTAAAAGCAGCATTAACCTTATTAGCATATTTCTGTGCTATGGTCTCCCCTTGCTCCGTTAACCTAAGATTACCGTTGGGCGACTTAAAAGGAAGTGCTTTGATGAAGAAATCCGTTGGCCCGGAACCCCTACTTATAGATCCGCCCTTACCATGGAAAAATCGTATATCGACATTGAATTCCTCACCCAGTTGGGCCAATTCGTATTGGGTCTTGTACAAATGCCAATTACTGGCCATGATACCTCCATCCTTATTACTATCGCTATACCCGATCATGATCTGTTGCATGGGTTTGGACAGTCCGAGTTGCTCTTGCTGATATTTTAAGGATCGCTGAACAATAGGGTTTGAAAAATACTCCGTTAGGATAACAGGCCCATTCTCCAAATCCTCGATGGTTTCCAACAAGGGCACAACATGTATTTTTGAGACCAAACCATCATCAGACATAAACGTTAGTCCGGCTTCCTTCGCCAAAAGATATACGGCCATTAAGTCGGAGAAAGAACGTGTCATGCTCACAATAAACGACCCAATACAGTTAAAACCATAGGTCGCCGTATGTTCCTCAATGGTGCGGTAACACTCCATAACGGCCTTCGCTTCACTTTCGAGCGGCACTTTCACATGTACAAACGGTCTGGCATGTTGCAACTCTTCCAATAAAAAAGCGACTCTTTTTTCCTCGTCCCAATCTATGAAAGAACTTTCTTCCCAATGGGCCGCCTTCAAAAGTTGCCCTATGGCCTTATCATGAAACGTACTATTTTGACGAATATCCAAGGCAGCAAGATGAAAACCGAACACCTCTACAATACGCAAGGCAGACGTAATATCCTCATAGGCCAATGACTTTGCCCCAAAACCCAATAATTCCTTTTGCAACAACCTTAAATCCGAACGTAATTGGGAAGAGTGTATATAAGCCCCTTGGGTATCGGATAACTTTGTGGTATGCCCACGTTCCGTATCCACAGGTAATTTTGCAAGCATCAAAGAGATCATTTGTCGAAAGGCCTCCCCCACATTTCGCTCCAATACATGGATTCCCCGATTGCCCAATTCGGATACCATCTCCTGAACCCGATTCTGATAGGTTTCAGAGCAACTTTCCAAGGGTAGGCTTAAACTTAGGCGCCGCACCAATTGGTTCAAATTTCTACTAATGACCACAAAGGCATTGAGCCTTAAATGCAATAAGGTTTTTTGGGTTACCTCCGCAGTCACCAAAGGATGCCCGTCACGATCACCCCCGACCCAATTCCCAAAGGTAATTTGGGGATAGGCATGATTACTTTGGATAGCGCCCTTATCAAGCCCCAATATTTGTGCAGCCTGTTCCAACCGTTGATCCACAATGGGAATGACTTCCGGAAATACATTTACCAGATAGTGGACAATATTCCGCAATTCGGATTCCACATCCGGCTTTTCCAAATATATTTCCCCCGTCTTCCATAGGCGGTATAAAGCCAATTTTATGGTGTTCCTGATATTTACCTTTTCATGTTGGGAATACATGGTATTCTCCATTTTGACCAAAAGCAAATATAATTCGCGATGATGCTCCAAAACCGTAGCCCTTTTTGCCTCAGTAGGGTGGGCGGTCAGTACCGGTTCTATGGATATTTCTTTTAAAACCGGAATGATATCCTCCTCCTTCATCCCTGCGGTTTTCAAATCTTTAAGGTTCGATGCCCATAACCCTTTAACCCCAGCCAGATCGGCTTCTTCCAAGGCCCTTCGGTTCTGTACGGCATTATTGATTTCCACCATGTTCACCAACTGAAAAACCAATGAATACAATTGTAAGGTTTTGGGGGTGATCGCTATTTCCTCTTTTTGATCTTCATTGATCCAGGGTATGGATTTTGCTATCTCTACTTCATCATTTTCAATCAATACCTCATTTAAGGCATCAAGTAAAAACCTTAGGCCCTTGAAGACCTTTCCCTTTTCTTTCTCTACCGTCCTAAGCGTTGTCTTTTCTTCCATAATGATGCTCTTTTTTAGTCATCCGATTGAAGGCCGAAATTACCTCATTATATCCAAAAATCAAAGATTCCCGAGCCCGTAGATTACAAATTTATCAATAAAGCCCCCTTTCAATTCCCAATTGGGGAAAAAACAGTCCCTTAAAGCCACAACCTTTTATAAGCCTCCGTTTCATCGTATCTTTAACCAAATTTGTTTTGCCATATGGACAACAATGAACATTGGGCGGTTTTCATTGACAACTCTTCAAATATCCGTGCTTTTACCCAAGCACTTTTCAGTAAATCCCCACCTAAGACCTTTGAATCCCTAGCCAACTTAAAGGGCGCCTTATTCTCAAAATTGACTTTGTTGAAATTTCTAGATGAAGAAAGTCGGCATGGCCATAGTGGCCTATCATTCGAAGAAAAACAAAGCCTACAATCCATGTCGAGCGGGGAACAAAAAAGGGCACTTCTCGATCATTTATTGCAAATGAAGCCCGACTATTTGGTGTTGGACAATCCCTTTGACAACCTTGACAGACAGTTCCAGGAAGAATTCAAAAAACAGCTTGAACAAATTGCCAAGGACCTTTCCATTATCCAAATCATAAGTAGAAAGAACGATCTTTTGCCTTTTATCACCCATTATGCAAAACTTGAAGGGCAGACCATTGAAGAACGTCCAACATTGGCATCCTTGCCCCCAAGTGCCATGACCACCCCCTTTAAGGGCAACATACCCCCACCTTTGGCACCGAGTCCTTATGGGGATGACATTTTGATCCAACTTATCGATGTGCATGTCAGCTATAATGACAAGGCCATATTAAAGAACATCAATTGGAATATCGGGAGGGGTGAATTCTGGGAACTCAGTGGACCGAACGGTAGCGGAAAGACGACCATACTTTCCATGATCACCGGCGAGAATCCAAAGGGTTACGGCCAAGAACTCTATCTTTTTGGACATAAAAAAGGCAGTGGCGAAAGTATTTGGGACATAAAAAAGAATATCGGCTACTTTACACCCGCCATGACCGATAAATTTACAGGATACCACACCTTGGAACACATGATCATTTCCGGCATCTTGGATTCGATTGGATTGTATGTGCGACCAACGGAAGCCCAATTGAGATTGGCCAAAGAATGGCTGCTCCTAATAGATATGTGGCATTTGAAAGACACCCTTTTCCACGATTTGACCATGGGTCAAAAACGTCTGGTAATGACCATAAGAGCCATGATAAAACACCCCTTATTGTTGATTTTGGATGAACCTACGGCCGGACTGGATGATGAATCGGCCGAATTATTGGTTTCCTTGGTCAATAAAATCGCCAAGGAGAGTATGTCGACGATCATTTTTGTCTCCCATAGGGAGGAGCCTGTGCTAAACCCCCAATACAGGTTTGTATTAAAAAAAGGGATTACAGGCTCAACCGGGACCATAGCACCTGTATGACCGACCCTTAACGACCCCGGATGGTTTACCGATCATCCATTATTGTACAACCACTGTTATTAGGGAAATTCACCTGTAACCATGGCCACGATTCATTCACCGGCCACCAAAGATGGATAACCGAACATTTCCTTGGAAAAAGATATCCCATTAAGGCTTAGACGCTCATACATAATAGTTAATTAACCCATTTTTTTTGAACTTGGTCCTTTTCTATGCTATTTTTGTCGATTCATTTCCCTAAATCTTTAACGTACCTTAAACTTGACCTATCAAAACACCATGAATAACCTAAAGCCTCCCCCTGTAATCTTTCCTCAAGAAACAGAAATATCATACACCCTTTTTATTTAAGTACCGTATTTTCTTTTTGAATACAAACAGACAATCCCAAATTATGCCTATTTCCATACAATTAAAAGCACATAAAGACTTTGTTGAAGCCGAGTTTACCGGAACCCGGGATTCCAATAATGAATTAGAGGAAACGATCCGGGTATGGTCGGAAATACCCCCACTATGCGAAAAACATGGTTTAAATAAAATATTGACAATTACCAATTTGGACAAAAGGCTTAAATTGGATAATTCCTTTCTGCTCGCCGATAAATTAATTGCGATCGGGTTCAAACCCGATTATAAACTTTCCGCTGTGATAACCGATGATAAATTGCGCCTGGAATATGAAGTATTGGCCACGTTCATCCGTAATTTTGGTTATGAATGCGAAATTTTCGCAACAATAAAAGAGGCCAAAAAATGGTTGTTACAATCCTAAGATGATGCTCATCAAAAAAAAAGGCCGCTTTAAAGCGGCCTTTTTTTATAGCATATTATTTATCCTTTTAAGCGTCCCCATCGGTACCGGCCATCTTGTCCTTTAATGTATCGAACATTATCGGGGTTGCAATGAACACCGATGAATAGGTACCTACAATGACACCAATGATCATGGCGAACATAAACCCTCTTAAGGACTCCCCGCCGAAAATGAATATCGCCAACAATACCACCAATGTAGTCAAAGAAGTATTCAAGGTACGCCCCAAAGTACTGTTCACCGCATTGTTGATATTTACACCTCCATGCCAACCACGCTCATTCGTGATTTCACGGATACGGTCAAATACGACCACCGTATCATTCAGGGAGTAACCTATCACCGTTAATATCGCTGCGATAAAAGCTTGGTCGATTTCCATATTGAAGGGCATTATCAATCCCGTTAAGGAGAAAATCCCCAATACGATCATGACATCATGGAATACCGCTGAAACGGCTCCCAATGAAAATTGCCATTTTCTAAAACGCAATAGTATATACAAGAAAACCACGGCCAAGGATCCAATAATGGCCAAAAAGGCATTTTTCTTAATATCATCCGCAATGGTAGGACCTACCTTTACAGATTGCATGATACCTATGGCCTTGCCTTCGCTTCCAAGGGCAAAATCATCTTTCGAAAGTCCGTCTGGAAGGTATTTTTGAAGGGAAGTATATAATTTGGTCTGAATCTCATCATCAACCTCAACACCTTCAACATCCACTTTATAAGGTGTTGTTATTTTTATCTGATTGGCTTCACCGTAGGTCTTTACGTTGGTACCACTACCAAAAACAGTATTCAACTCAGAGGCTATCTCAGAAGGATTGACCTCTTTTTCAAAACGGACCTGATAGGAGCGACCACCGACAAAGTCGACGCCTTGTTGCAATCCTTGACCGAAGAACAACGAGAATACACTGACACCGATCAAAATCAAAGATATGATATAAGCGATTTTTCGCTTGGCCAAGAAATCGATACTCAAGTTTGTGAATAGATTCTTCGTTAAGCCCGTTGAGAAGTCCAACCTTCTTTCTTTACCACTCAAATACCAATCTACCAATAACCTGGTAATGAATATTGCAGTGAACAAGGAAGTTATGATACCTATCAATAAGGTAGTTGCAAATCCTTTAATAGGTCCTGAACCAAAAAGGAACAAGATCAATGCTGTTAAACCCGTAGTGATGTTGGCATCCAGAATCGATGAAAGGGCATTGCCAAAACCATCGGCAACCGCTTGGCTCTTTCCTTTTCCCCTAGCTACCTCTTCCTTGATCCGTTCAAAGATAAGTACGTTGGCATCAACCGCCATACCTATGGTTAAAACGATACCGGCTATACCAGGCAATGTAAGTACCGCGCTTAAGCTGGTCAGTACCCCAAAAATCAAAAGAATGTTCAACAACAAGGCAATATCCGCAAAGATTCCGACCCTACCGTAATAGAACACCATCCAGACCAACACAATGGCCATTGCAATTAGAAACGAGCTAAAACCACTATCAATAGCCTCTTGACCCAAAGAAGGCCCTACCACATTCGATTGGATGATTTCCGCTTTAGCAGGAAGTTTACCTGCGCGTAACACATTGGCAATATCCTTGGTTTCCTCAACGGTAAATGAACCCGTTATCTCGGTGCCACCACCGGAAATACCTCCAACGACCGAACAACCGGGAGCGGTATATACTTTATTATCCAAAACAACCGCAATACCCGTATTGTTAACATTCGCATCGCTGGTCAATTTCTGCCATTCCTTAGCACCCCTTGAGTTCATACTCATTGATACCGCAGGCTTATTGAACTCGTCATAGGTGTCACGCGCATCACTCACCACATCCCCGGTTATCCTTGGAGTACCGTTTCTATTGGACTTCAAAGCATACAAGTCGAGAATCTCAACATCATCAGACGAAGGTCTTTCCCATAAGAATTTGGTATATTGGATATCTGCCGGCAACAAACGCTGAATTTCGGGCATTCTAAGATATTCCCCGACCTTGGCCGTATCCTTGACAGCTGCGCGGAACATGGCATGCGTACCCGGATTGGCCGGAAGCAATATATCGTACAAAGGATTTACCTGACCGGCCATATCCAAAGAATCGGAAGTATCTGACAATAGGGAATCCAATTCAGATTCTTCCTTTACAGGCGCTTCGACCTTTTCGGTCTTAACAATGGCCTTTAGCCTTTCGTTCGCCGCTACGATAAAGTTTCCAAAACTAGGATTGTTCTGTTCGTAAGTTTCCCAGAACTCCAATTGTGCCGTACTTGACAAAAGCTCTTGGGCCCTAGCAATATCGCGTGCCCCAGGTAACTCTACCAAGATCCTACCGGAATTACCTTCCCTTTGGATATTGGGTTGGGTTACCCCAAAACCATCAATACGTTCCCGCAAGACTTCAAATGCAGAAACAATGGATTCATCTATTTTTCTACGGATAATGGGTTTAACCTCATCATCGGTCATTTGAAAGTTTATCTCATCACTCAATGTCTTATTGGCAAAAATATCAGGTGAGGCCAATTTAGTATCCCCTTTGATATTATCGAACGCATCGAAAAAGAGGTCAACATAGGTGTCATCACTACTTTTGGATGCCGTATCTGCATCGGCCAATGCCTTATTGAAAACAGGATCCTTAGAATTATCGGCAAGACCTTTCAAGATATCCTTTACGGATATTTGCAGGGTAACATTGATACCCCCTTTAAGGTCGAGTCCTTTATTCAATTCTTTCTTTTTGGCTTCATTATAAGTGGTATATCCAAGAATCGGATTACCCCCAATGGAGTCTAAGTAACTGATTTCAAGCTCTTCCCGCTTAGAAAGATAATTATCCTCAGCTTCGGATATTTTATTGATTGCATATTCTTCAGCATCGTTTTCAATCTTCCCGGTTATGAAGGTATAGGATAATTGATAAATACTAACTAGCCCGAATAGGAAGGCAAAAAGCTTTATAAGTCCTTTATTTTGCATTGGTTATGAATATTTTATGTGTGCTTTTCTCAACAGCCTGCAAATATATGATTTACCCTAAGAATTGACAATATATTTGTAAGTTATTGCAAAAAACAAAGGCACCCCGATTTATTTGATCGGGATGCCTTTCGTAACATTATATATAACGTTGTCTTAAACGTCTAAAAGTCCGTTGGTTTTTGATACGCCTTCCGCACTTTCCTTCATCTTGGCTTTCTCAGCTTCGGAAAGAGGCACATCAACGATTTTCTCAATACCATTTTTACCCAAAATCACAGGCACGCCGATACAAATATCGGAAAGACCATACTCCCCATCCAACATGGTAGAACATGGGAACATTTTTTTCTGGTCACAGGCGATGGCCTGTACCAGTGCCGATACTGCCGCACCTGGTGCGTACCATGCGCTTGTACCCAATAATTTGGTCAAGGTAGCCCCACCTACTTTGGTATCCTCAATGACTTGTTGAAGACGATCCGCATCGATAAACTCGGATACTTTAATACTATTTCTTGTGGCATGGGATGCCAATGGTACCATTCCGGTGTCACTGTGTCCACCGATCACCATTCCATCAATATCGGAAATAGGGGCTTCCAAAGCTTCTGCCAATCGATATTTAAAACGGGCACTATCCAAGGCACCGCCCATACCGATGATTTTGTTTTTAGGCAATCCGGTAACTTTATGGGCCAAATAGGTCATGGTATCCATAGGGTTACTTACAACGATCAAGATGACATTCGGTGAATGCTCTATAAGGTTCGTAGCAACGGTTTTTACGATTCCGGCATTAATTCCGATCAATTCCTCTCGGGTCATTCCCGGTTTTCTCGGAATACCTGAAGTAATAACGGCGATATCACTACCAGCCGTTTTGGAGTAATCATTGGTGGTTCCAGTAATCTTCGTATCAAATCCGTTCAAAGAAGCTGTTTGCATCAAGTCCATCGCTTTGCCTTCGGCATAGCCTTCCTTAATGTCCAATATCACCACTTCAGAGGCGAAATCCTTAATAGCAATATACTCGGCACAACTTGCACCTACAGCACCTGCACCTACTACGGTAACTTTCATATTATCTTGTTTTTATGTTGAAAATTATAATGTTACAAAAGTACTGAATCAACAGTAAAAAAATATGACAAAAATCAGTTAATATTTTATATCATTTACACCCCCGATACCCGCCATAAAACAAATGTTAACAAAATTTACTTTTCAACGAATTTATTCGAAAATCAGTGCCGTTCATCGATTTTCAACAATACCCGATCCGAGAAGTCCGTTCTCTAATTATTAACCCCGAATCTATAATTACCTACGAATGAAAAAGCTATTTTCTTTTATTGCAATTGTCGGCATCATATTGGCCAGCAATTGCTCTAGAATCCCCGAAAACGATGATCCAGTGATAGGAATTTGGTCAAGTGCATCCATCTCGACCGATAGTGAAACCGCTAAGGTATCGACCCAATATGAATGGATTTTCAATGATGCCTACTTAGGACGGTACCACGTCAAGGAAAATGGTAACATTACCGTTACAACCGATTTCAGTTGGTCGGAAGATGGCGGCGTATACACGATTTGTTACCCCGGATTGGACGATAAATCGGACGATGAGGTCACCATGGATGCGAGTACGGACCAAGCCAGTCTTGTTGATGCAAACGGAAATATCCTCGCCATTAGAGAATAGATACCCTGATCAAAAGTTCCCATGCAAAAAGCCCTGTCGGTCATGACAGGGCTTTTTTTATTTCAATTCATGTATTGGATCATTATCTAAAGCCAAAATTAATACCAAAGGATAAGGTATTGAATTCGGCCAAGGAATAATCGGCATGCAACCTAAAGAAGCCCAATTTCAATTTTGCCCCAATATTGGCGGTAACCCCGCTGGCATCTTTTTCAATGGAAAACGGATCTTCATATGTTTCTTGAAAAGGTCCGGACTGTACTACGTAAGTACCCAACACATCGGTAGTGGATTTACCTGTCAGATACCCTATACCTCCATAAAAATTGATAATGGGCAGTTTGGTAGCGACCACAGCTTGAAACACCCAGGTGTTTACATCAACTTCGAGCCGTTGATCCTCCCCTGCCACAATGTTGGTATTGGTGAAGTCGTAGGATCCATCGAGATGCGTATACCCGATTACCGCTGATATGGCAATGGGCAAAAGCTTATCCGCAGGAAGATGTTTGGTGAACTCATGTTGGATCCCGACCCCGTACATGCCTATTTCATAATCGTCGGTACTTACACTGGGCAAGAACCTCGCTTTTATTTCGGTACCTTTTATAAGTCCTACACTCGCCTGCACGAAACCGGAAGGCACAAAATTGATGCCTTCGGAGGCCAATCCCGTAGGAAGTTCAAATTCTTCCCTGAACAACCCGTTTTCATCCTCGACATACACCATGACATTCTCAATATCACCCAATGAGGTGGATACCGATTTTGAAATACTGCCATCAACGAATTTCAAGTTGTCATAATCGGCCGTATTCAATTCAAAGGCCTTCTTATCGTCCTTATTCTTAAAATTGGCCAGGTTACCGATTATCGAAATCTCAAACCCACCTAAGGGTTTCGCATCTGCCGTATTGTACCAACCGCTGGAAAGGCTATACATAAAACCTTCCGAGGCCGGGGCCAGGTAATCGTTCGTAAATCTTTCGGCATCATCAAGTCCTGCCGCCAATACCTCATTGATATTGGATTGGGCCATAGCTTGCAAACTACAGACCAGTGCCACTAGGGATACTATTCGTTTCATATTGCTAAATTTTCCCTAAAACTAAAAATCCTGACGTAACCGTCAGGATTTTTGTTGTGTAACTACCGTTTCCTATGCATCAATGTTGGCATAAACGGCATTTTTCTCTATAAATTCCCTTCTCGGAGGTACTTCATCCCCCATTAACATGGAGAAGACACGGTCCGATTCAGTAGCATTATCTATATTGATCTGGCGCAGGGTCCTGAATTCGGGATTCATGGTCGTATCCCACAATTGCTCCGCATTCATCTCTCCCAAACCTTTATACCTTTGTATGCCTACACTACCATTAAAACTCTTCGCAATTTCATCGCGTTCTTCATCGGACCACGCATATCGCTTTTTACTTCCTTTTTTGACCAAATACAAAGGAGGGGTCGCAATATAAACATGACCTCCTTCGATCAATTCACGCATATAACGGAAAAAGAAAGTTAAAATCAGGGTTTCAATGTGGCTACCATCAACATCGGCATCACACATGATAACGATTTTGTGGTACCTTAGTTTTTCAAGGTTCAACGCTTTACTGTCCTCCTCGGTTCCGATAGTAACCCCTAAGGCCGTATATATGTTCTTTATTTCCTCATTCTCAAAAACCTTGTGCTGCATGGCTTTCTCAACATTCAAGATTTTACCTCGCAACGGAAGGATAGCCTGGAAATTTCGATCTCTCCCCATTTTGGCCGTACCCCCTGCCGAATCACCCTCGACAAGGTATAGTTCACAGTTTTCAGGATTTTGATCTGAACAATCCGATAGTTTACCGGGCAAACCACCTCCTGACATGACATTCTTACGTTGCACCATTTCACGGGCCTTAGATGCTGCATGCCTGGCCTGTGCCGCCAAAATCACCTTTTGTACGATTATCTTGGCATCATCTGGATGTTCCTCCAAATAATCCGTCAACATTTCGGACACGGCCTGACTAACGGCTGAGGATACTTCCCGGTTCCCCAATTTGGTTTTCGTTTGACCCTCGAATTGTGGTTCGGCCACCTTTACCGATACAATGGCGGTCAAACCTTCCCGGAAGTCATCTCCCTGGATTTCGAACTTCAATTTATCCAACATCCCGGAAGCATCGGCATATTTCTTCAAGGTCGTTGTAAGTCCCCTACGGAATCCCGATAAATGTGTTCCCCCTTCATGGGTATTGATATTGTTCACATAGGAATGGAGGTTCTCGGTATAGGAAGTATTGTAGACCATGGCCACCTCGACAGGAATACCGTTTTTCTCACCTTCCATGGCGATCACGCTTTGGATCAAAGCCTCCCTATTGCCATCGAGGAACCGAACGAATTCCTTCAACCCCTGATCGGAGTAGAAGATTTCGGAAACAAACTCCCCTTTTTCGTCTTTTTGTCTTTTATCGGTAATGGTTATGGTCACCCCTTTGTTCAAATACGAAAGCTCCCGCATTCTATTCGCCAAGGTTTCATAGCTATATTCGATGGTCTGGGTAAATATGGTCGTGTCGGGATGAAAGGTGACCTCTGTACCCCTTTTGGTAGTTTCACCTATACTTTTAACGGGATATAGCGCTTTACCTCTTTCATATTCCTGTTCCCAGATTTTACCGTCCCTAAAAACCGTTGCCTTTAAATGGTCGGACAAAGCATTGACACAAGAAACCCCTACCCCGTGCAAACCACCGGATACTTTATAGGAATCTTTATCGAACTTACCGCCCGCCCCGATCTTGGTCATTACCACCTCAAGGGCCGAAACCCCTTCTTTTTTATGTAAATCCACCGGAATACCTCGACCATTATCCCGGGTTGTAATCGAATTGTCTTCATTAATGGTCACATCGATGGTATCACAATGGCCACCCATGGCCTCATCAATGGAGTTATCCACGACCTCATACACCAAATGATGCAATCCTCGAACACCAACATCGCCAATATACATTGAAGGACGCATTCGAACATGTTCCATACCCTCAAGGGCCTGGATACTGTCGGCAGAATAATTCTTTTTATTAGCTTCTTCGCTCATAAATCAAGTTGTTGTAATCATTATAATTTTTGCAATCTTACAAATATAACCAATACCCTATGAAATATAGGCCTTTGCCCTATCTTAAACCATTAAGTTATCAACAAAATTTGTGGAAAATATCGCTTTAGGGCCTTGGTTTTCCATTTGGAAAAAACAATACCGTCCGAACCGGATATTCGGTTCCCCTACAAACAAAAAAGAAGCGTCAAATAAATGACACTTCCTTTTTATCCTTTCCCATCCAAAAACCGATCCTACTTTATTCCCAAGCAGGCTCGATGGACTTGAAAACTTTGATTTTGACTATTTCTTATAGGCATCATCATGTACATTGGCCACTGCCCTTCCCGAAGGATCGTTCATGTTCTTGAACGCCTCGTCCCATTCCAAGGCTATCTTTGTACTACAGGCTACGGAAGGTTCCTGAGGCACACATAAGGCTGCGGCATCAGAGGGGAAATGTTGTTCAAAGATAGAACGGTAATAAAATTCCTCTTTCGTTGTGGGGGTCTGTAACGGAAAGCGGAATTTGGCATTCGCCAACTGCTCATCGGTCACCTCCGATGCCACCAACTCTTTCAAGGTATCGATCCAACTATACCCTACACCATCCGAGAATTGTTCCTTTTGCCTCCAGGCTACACTTTCAGGAAGCATATCCTCGAACGCTTTTCGAACCACCCATTTCTCCATACGCTCCCCATTGATCATTTTATCCTTTGGATTGATACGCATGGCCACATCCATGAATTCTTTGTCCAAAAACGGTACACGTCCTTCAATACCCCATGCCGCCAAGGATTTGTTGGCACGGAGACAATCGTACATATGCAACTTATCCAATTTACGGACGGTTTCTTCATGAAAATCCTTTGGACTGGGTGCTTTGTGGAAATACAGGTACCCTCCGAACAATTCATCCGCACCTTCTCCCGACAACACCATTTTTATACCCATTGACTTTATGACCCTTGCCATCAAGTACATTGGGGTCGATGCCCTGATCGTGGTAATATCATAGGTTTCTAGATTGTATACTACATCCTTAATGGCATCAAGGCCTTCTTGGATGGTAAAAACTATCTCGTGGTGCACCGTACCGATATGATCGGCGACTTTTTGCGCAGCGGCCAAATCCGGGGAACCTTTCAAACCAACGGAAAAGGAATGCAATTGGGGCCACCATGCCTCGTTCACATCATCGGACTCAATACGTTTTTGTGCATATTTTTTAGCTATGGCCGAAGTGACCGAAGAATCCAAACCTCCTGAAAGGAGCACCCCATAAGGTACATCGGACATCAACTGTCTGTGGACCGCAGCCTCCAAGGCTTCTTTGATTTCCTGTATGCTGGTCTCATTTTCCTTTACGGCATCGTACTCCATCCAATCACGGGTATACCATTTCTTGAGCTCCCCATCGCTACTATGCAGATAATGTCCTGGAGGGAACAACTCGATTTTTGCACAAGTACCCTCCAAAGCCTTAAGTTCAGAAGCCACATAAAAAGTCCCGTTCTGGTCCCAACCTATGTACAATGGAATAATCCCCATATGGTCACGGGCCACAAAATATTCGTCTTTTGCGGCATCATAGATGGCAAAACCGAATATACCGTTCATCTCATCTATAAAATCAACCCCTTTTTCCTGATATAGGGCAAGGATTACCTCGCAATCGGATTCTGTTTGAAAATCATATTTCCCTTCGAATTGTTTACGTAGCTCCCTATGGTTGTATATTTCGCCGTTGGCCGCCAAGACCAAATTACCGTCTTTGCTAAAAAGGGGTTGTTTCCCTGAGGCCGGGTCTACGATCGCCAACCTTTCGTGGGCCAAAATAGCTTTTTCATTCGCATAAATACCACTCCAGTCAGGTCCTCTATGTCTTATCTTCTTGGACATTTCCAATAATTGGGGCCTTAACACCTCTGTACTTTCCTTTACATCAAAGGCACAAACAATTCCACACATATCTTAATATTTATATCAATTTAAAAGCAAATATCTATTTAAACTTTCAAACAACAAACCCTTTTTTTGAAATTGATTACTATTTAAAATTATTTATGTGTTTAATACTATAAACTGATAGGCGAATCGGGAAAAAACCGAAAAAAATCATGCATTTTGTAAGTTGCGCTAATTTTAACGACTTTTTATACTCCAATAATTGGATAAACTATTTAGTTTTGGAAAAACTAAATCCTGGAGTGTTTCCAGGATCGATAACAACAACAAAGACAAAAGACAATTATGATTATGAAAAAACTAACGACTATTTCTTTTTTATTGCTTGCCTTGGTATGTACGAACCATATTTCTGCCCAGAAATTCAGTGGATTGGATAAGAGCCCTATGGACATGACGGCTTTCCCATCAAGTTATAAAATAGCGGATAAAGCCGTTCGGGTCACTTACAGCCGTCCGCAATTAAAAGGTCGTTCCGTTTCAGAACTTTCGCCTGCCGGTGAAGTTTGGAGGACCGGGGCCAACGAGGCCGTTGAAATTACGTTCTACAAAGATGCCAACGTTGGCGGTACCGATATTAAAGCAGGTACATATTCCTTGTTTACCATACCCAATAAAGAGGTATGGACGGTTATCCTAAACAAAAACCTAAACCAATGGGGAGCCTATTCTTATGATGAAAGTGCCGATGTTGCACGGGTAAAAGCCGATGTCACCATCGTTGAAGACGAATCCTTGGAGGCTTTCTCAATGGCCTTTAAAGAAGTTGAAGGTGGTACGCATTTGGTCATGGCCTGGGGAACCGTTAGGGTCTCCCTTCCAATAATGTTTTAAACGTATTTTCCCATATTCAAAAAAAACCGAAGCGATTTGCTTCGGTTTTTTTTATGTTCAATGTACCCGTTTCCCGGCTATATAAGTTTGTTCCGCTTCAATTTTAGGGACATCCTCAATGGGAACTTCCATAAGGTTGTCGCTATACAGGGTAAAATCGGCAAATTTACCCACTTCTATACTCCCTTTCTCATCTTCTTCAAAGTTGGAATAGGCCGCCCAAATGGTCATTCCCTTCAATGTTTCCTCCCTAGTCAATGCATCTTTCATTTGATAGCCCCCTTCGGGATAATCATCCAGATCCTTTCGTGCCACTGCAGCGTAGAAAGTTAGGAACGGACTTACTTTTTCTACAGGAAAATCGGTTCCTAAAGCAACAGTACCCGCTTTTTCCAACAAAGCCTTATAGGCATAAGCCCCTTTTTCACGCTCTTCCCCAATCCGGTCGCCTGCCCAATACATATCACTGGTCGCATGGGTCGGTTGTACTGAAGGAATAATCCCTTCTTTAAAATAATCGAAATCTTCCGGTGAGATTATCTGTGCATGCTCTACTTTCCATCGCCTATCATTTTTGCCTTCCAATGCCCTTTTATAAGCCTTTAAGACCACCACATTGGCAGAATCACCTATGGCATGGGTATTCATTTGATATTCGGTGGCAGCTATTTTATCGGCCAAAGCCTCAATACTGTCCACGGGGGTTACCATGGCTCCATAATGACCTGGCTTATCGGAATAAGGGGCTCGCAGGGCAGCACCTCGGGATCCCAAGGCCCCATCGCCATAAACCTTTACCGACCTAACGTTCAATCGTTCCGTTTTTATTGGTTCGCGACTTAGGTAATAATCCAAATTATCTTTCGATGCGCTTACCATGGCATATACCCGAATGGATAGGTCACCGGTTTGGTGAAGGCTGTCGATCAACTCAATGGTAGCGCGATCAAGCCCCGCATCATTCACTGTGGTGAGTCCATAATCCAAACAAATACGTTCGGCATCCTTTAAGGCCCGGATTTGAGCTTTCCGATCTGCAGGGGGTACAATGGCATTTACCCTATCCATGGGGTTATCGATCAAGATCCCCGTCAACTCCCCATCTTCCTTGACTATTTCACCCCCTTCAACCTTGGTGTCCTTGCCAATGCCTGCCATATCAAGGGCTTTTTGATTGACCAAAAGGGCATGTCCGTCAATGCGACGCAGTGCAACCGGTGTATCCGGAAACATTTCATCCAAAGCTGCCTTGGTCGGAAACTCCTTGACTTCCCAATCATTTTGATCCCCCCCCCGACCAAGGATGAAGTCCTTTGGATGGCTTTCTTGAAATTCCTTTACCTTTTGTAATATCTCATCATAGCTTTGGGTTCCCATCAAATCGACGACTTGCTGGGTCTGGCCCAACCCGTAAAAATGGCAATGGGCATCTATAAGTCCGGGGGTAATGGTCTTACCCTTGGCATCCATGATAGTTTCCGCACTGTATTTCCCTTGGATTTCATCCGATGTACCAACGGCCACGAACTTACCGTCGTTTACGGCAAAAGCCTCGGCCGTGGAAAAATCCCCATCTACGGTATAGGTGTTCGAATTGATTACGATAAGATCGACATTTTCCTTTTTTTGGCCACAGGCCATAAGCAACAACAAAAAAAGCAATAAAGGATATTTCATAAGTACAGAGGTATTGGTTAATGGTTATCAAATCACGTGATACTCAAATTTAAGGATAATTGTTAAAACGGGAACTAGCGACCATTTTCAAGGGGTTCTCATTTCCGGGATTTTGAAGCATTTTTCTCCTTGACCTTCACATAAATCAATTTATTCCGACCACGTGAATCCTCGCGACGTTCCAATTCGAAATTCTTAATGGCCCCCATCAACGGCGTCAACTTCTGGAAACCATAGTTACGGGAATCGAAATTGGGATATCTTTTTTGGAGCAGACTTCCCACATCACCGAGAAAGGCCCAACCATCTTCGTCAGCAACATCATTAATGGTAGAGGTGAACAGTCGAATATCTTTTGCAGTGATCTTATCCACATTGCTTTCGGGGACGTTCTTGCTCTTATTTGCATCCGAAATTTCCTCGGATCGATCTTTTAAGATCTCTATGTAAATGAACCGATCGCAAGCCACGATAAACGGATTGGGGGTTTTCTTTTCCCCCATCCCGATCACCTGCATCCCCGCTTCCCGGAGTCTTGTGGCCAAACGGGTAAAATCACTATCGCTACTCACTATACAAAATCCATTGACCTTGCCCGAATACAAGATATCCATGGCATCGATGATCATGGCCGAATCCGTGGCATTTTTGCCCGAGGTATACCCGTATTGTTGAATGGGCGTAATAGCGTTTTCAAGCAATACGTTTTTCCACTTGCCCAAACGGGGATTGGTCCAATCCCCATAAATTCGTTTGATCGTCGGATTACCGTATTTCGCTATTTCCTCCATCATTTCTTTGACATAGGCCGATGGGATATTATCCCCATCTATCAATACTGCTATATTTAAATCCATTGTAGTTTTATTTTATTCTTTTAGTATTAAAAATATTGGTGGGGATTTCGTCTTAAAGCGATTCCAAAGGTATGACTAAAATATCGGCATTCTAGTTCCCCCTTATTCAAACCGTACCGGAATCCATATTTCCTCTTTGGAATCGGGGTGGTCATTCTTATATTCATTGCCCAACAATTCAAAATGAGGGCGGTCATCCAACCTATATTTCGAGTTAGGCAACCAAGTTGCATAAATGTATTCGAATATACCAGTATCGGCACCTTGATGGTCGAAAACAGCATACACCCCCCCTGGCAATACAAAGGTATCCCAACCTGCCGGCACTTTGTTAAAATCGGCTACTTCCACGGTCGCCCATTTTTCGAAGTCCAGGGTTGGGTCAAAACCATCGAAATAATTTTTTGGATATACCTGAAGTGAGATTTTGTCATTCGACAAAGTCGCTCCCAAATCCTTTACGTTGGTCATGAACATATGCCATAATTCCTTTGTTCTATTTTGGGCCATGGACATTTTCATGTGTTTGCCCACCAACTTTTTTTCTTTTAATTCGATTATCCTCGGTTCCAACATCCACTACTTATCTTTAAACAACGTTATGGTATAGTCCAACAAACCCACTCCACCCGTGTCGCCATGACCGGGTATTACGGTTTGTATTTTGGGGTACTTCACTTTTAAGCTTTGCACGGTATTCGACCATTCATGCACGTTGGCATCCGCCAGGTTTCCTTTTCCAGCCCCAATGGCCTTTACCAAACATCCCCCGAACAGGACCCCTTCAGTCGTAAAGTAACCAATTATATTATCCACTGTATGTCCCTCCCCTTGAAACCCAACAAGCACTTTTTCCTTACCGACGTTCAATTCAAGATGGGACTGAAATCCGATTTGCGGAACCGCTACCTCCTTATGGGCTGCAAGACCCCTTGTTGTTTCTAAAGCATAAGAGGGAATATTCCTAAGATGGAAAACTTCGAGACCGCCCAAACAATCCTCATGAAAGTGGGTGGCCACTACCGCTTTGATCTGAGCACCGTTTTGGTTTTCGATCCAATTCATCAATTCGGTGGATGTTTCATTGGATGTCGGGGTATCAAAAACCAATGCTTCCCCTTCATCGATCACGATCATCCCGTTACACGCTACTTTCCCAAAATCCTTGGTTTCCAAATAGGAGACGTGTACAAACGTATGTGCGGTCAACTTTTCAATCCTCAGGGTCCCCGATTCATAAACCGGATCGTATTCCCGTTGGGACCAGCAACCCACGCAAAACAGAAAACATAATGAAAAATAACGGACTTTTGTTTTCATGGATAAAAATGGCTAATTCAACTTTTGGTTGATACGGCAAGTTAAATAATAAAATCCAATCAGGATTCTGCCCATCATAACTTTACAACAGGATCGGTAGTTCACTTTTTACACCGAAATCTATTGTGGATTATCGGCTTTTATGGAACCGAATACCAAGAAAAGTAAAAAGGCAAGCCCTAAATACCCCAATAACTTGTAAGCGCCGAAGGTCGAAAAACAAAGACTGAATATAGGTGGTGCCAAGGCGCTCGCCAAAACGATCAACCCCATGATCTTCCCGGTAATGGCCCCTAAATGATTGCGGCCAAAAAATCGCGGCCAAGCGATGGCGTTCAATACGGCAAAGAACCCACCCATCAATCCTATGCCGGCCACCAGCAAATAAACCCCCATAGGATAGGACAATAGTAGCAGTCCGACCGAAGCAAGTATCCCTCCCAAAATCATTAAATACAAGTACAATTTCAATGAAACGTAATCGCTTAGATAATTAAAAATGGTAGAAACAGTGATTGCCACTACCGAAGCGGGCAAAAAAATGGAAATAGCCTCTGATTTGGAGTACCCTTCACTTCCAAAAATCGAGACGACATGAAAGGTAAGTCCGGTAATGAAAAAGCTGTTGAATGCCAATATCAACCCATACATCCAAAAAGCCCTTGTGGCTTTGGCCTCTTGCAATGTATATTGTTTCTTTTCTTCGGTAACCTTTTGGGTCGAGGTGTTTCCGGAAGCATCGGTTCCATCGGGCAAAAGACCATGCTCTTCAGGTCTGTTCTTATACAATTGAAGTATGAGTACACTAAACACCAAAAGGGCCAAGGCCATAATACGCCAAGCCCCATCCCAATGATACCCCTCAATCAAATAATTGACCCATAGTGGGGATGATGAAAATCCGAAGGAGATGGCCACACTGCTAAAAGTATTTACCTTACCCCTGTTTTTATCGAACCAGATCATGATCATGTTCCTCGAAGCCATCGTCAAAACCCCTTGTCCCGAAAAGCGGATCAAAAAGAACAGCAGTGTCATTATCGTGAACGGCACCACGGCCGATTCGAAGTTCAATGTATTTTTTACCAAGTCACTTATTTGCAACGACCAAGAACTGAGGAACAAAGCAACGGCCAACAACAAGGAGGCAAAGAATGCCGTATATCTTGCCCCATACCGATCGAACCAAATTCCGGCCCGCCCGATCAACAATGAACTTATGATGGTTCCGATCATATAGGCGTTACTGAATTGATTGCGGGAAAGCCCCAATGCATTCTTAACCGGATCGGTAAAAACCGACACTCCGATCGTTTGACCGGGAATGCTGAAGTAAATCCCCAAAGTACCCACTACGAGGATAAAATAGCCATAAAAGACCGGGCTTTTGGCTGGATCGACAAGTGAAAAACGGTTGGGGTTCGCCATGGCATGGAAATAAAGAACGAATGTACTCCAAATACGATGGAAGTGGTAAAAAAAATACCCTAAATCTTTTTAAAAAAACATTAAAAAACCACAACCCTTAAAGCCTTTTTAAAATCCCTAAAAGCCCGTTACTTTTAGTCTTGAAATTGTACGGCCCCTTGGGAAGCAAACCAATGACAACGGATCATTGTCAACGCCGAAAGAGCCTAATCGGTTTTGCCCATCGATTTGGAGATGATGAACTCTACCCTTCTATTCTGTTTTCTACCTTCTTCCGATGCATTGCTGACTATGGGTTCGGTACCGCCATGGCCCTCCCAAAAAATACGTTCTTTGGAAAGTCCCAACCCCATAAGATATTCCGCAACGGCCTTCGCCCGCAATTCGGATAAAACCAGGTTGTATTCCTCAGTACCTATGGAATCGGTATGACCGTGAATTTCTATTCTCAAGGTCTTATCCTTTTCCAAAAACCTATAAATATCCTGTATTTCTTCCTTGGACCCCTGCAACACCTCGGATCGGTCAAAATTGAAAAATACATTTTTGAAAATATGGTTTTCATCCAATACGACTTTAGCTGTTTTCGTTTCAGCTGTCCAAACTTTGGGCTCCTCGACATAATCCCCAGCTTCCGCGGATTCCAGTAACACCATATCAATATAATAATACGCACCTTGTTTGGAATTGTGCTTGGTCGTGAACTTCCTGGTCCGCTGATTATCCTTGAAATTACCAAAAGTCAAAAACCGCTCATTCCCCTTAGCCGTAAACTGTGAATGCACCAAAATCCAATCCTTGGTATCATCAACAAAATCGGAATACCCGATTTCCATATAGTGGTATTCATTCCCAATGTCTTTGTACCAATGCATTTTTGAAAGCACTTTCCGGATGGGAAAGTTCAACCTGTTCTTCGAGAATAGGAGACCGAATTCCTTTATGGCAAAGTCGGATCGCTCGGCAAGACTCACGTAAAAAGAAATTTTATACTTTTTCCCTTGCTGCAAGGGGGCCAACAATTCCGCCTGGATATATTCCCGGTAATCCCCGGGTGCATATAGGTACAACCCCGCATAACCCACGCCAAAATCGGCAGGTTGCGAACCCTTGAAGTTTTCGGGGGTACCCATGGCCGTACTGCAACCGTTGAAATAATCCGTAGAACCTACGGTTGGGGTCGACCAACTTTCAACGTCCGCATTGAAATTCCCCAATGCCTTGGGGCAACCTTTATGCATCTCGAAGCTGGGATTCACGATCAAGTTCTGTGACCATCCCATGGTAATGCAAAAGAGACAAACTATCCAAGAGGTATGTTTATGAAAGGTATGCAATAGGACGTTGGGTATTCATTACTGCCCTAATGTAATGAATTCATTCTTTTATGGCCATATCCCCCGAACCCCATCGGGACATTTCCCGGTGAAGCACCTTAATGGACCTGGTTATCCTTAGAGATCAAATTTATAGGTGGCACCTCCGAGTAGCTGTATTCCCTGAACGGCAAAGTTCGCCCATTTTTGATAATCGTTATCCGTCAAATTGGCCCCTTTGATAAATAGGGACAATCGATCGTTTACCCGATAGCCCACATGGGCATTGGCATCAAAATAGCCATCCAATGTTATCAGGGCGACATTGGTTACCCCCGGGGTGGGATCTTCTACCACCGTTGCGGAATAATCATCCCGTTCCCCTACATAGAATAGGTTTACGCCCATATACCATTGTTCCCCGATCTGATAATCCATGAACAGAGATCCCTTCATATTGGGCAGGTTCCAGGCCGGGTTATCGGTTTCGGTATCATAATCATACACTTCGGCATTGACCCCCAAGGTAAAATTACGATTTACATCCACATTCAATTCCGCGAACAACCCTAGGGTTTTCATATCATCATAAAACACCTGAAAGGAGTTCCCATAATAATACCCCTTTTCATCATCCCTAAAACCATTCTGTGGATTTAAATGGAATAGGGGCCTTCGGTTTTCCGCGGTATACGACCCTTTGATATTGTAACTCAGATTAGGCAGTAACTGCCCTTTAAATCCGACATAGGCATCATACTGAGCGTCTGTGGGCTGAATGGTCAAGGTGGGCGATACATAAGGATTCTCTTCCACAAAACCGTAATAGGAATTCTGTTTCAACTCCCCTTTCACCCCACCGTAGACGATTACGTTTTCATCCAATAACCGGTAAGATGCGGCAACATCGGGGTAGATATAAAAGTTGTTACCGCTTTCTTCCATATCCATACCATAAACAATATTCAACCCCAAGTCAACGGTTAGGTCATCGCGCAACATGCGCAAGGATGGGTTTAACCCCACCTGAAAATTGCCATAATCAATACCGGCATCGTTCGTAGGGCTATTTACGTCCGCATTCGCGAAACTTCCCCCGACATAATCGAGATTCAAGGCTACATCCAAAACTTCTTCCCCTACGGGAAACTCCAATCCCGCACCAAAGACAAGGCGATTTTCACCGGATTCCACGGCATCCCCGAACCGTCTGTATTCAATATCGGCATTTTTGAAATAAGCGTCTTCAATATTCACATAGGCACCGATCTCACCCATGAAATAATTCTGTTTTGAATCTATGCCATTAATGGTTTCCGTATCATAGGTTTCTTCTGGCAAACCATACCAATTGTAATATTGGTGTTGCAGTCCAACATCGACCCCCCAATTCGTATCCCGGTCGCGTTTGGCGTAGGATGCATCGACTTCGGTATTCGCATATTTGCTATCCAATGCAACCCCATCGATATTTGCCAAAGCGGAATAATGATCAAAACCCACGTCCAGGCGCTGGTCCCTATTGATTGCCCTACTGGTATAAAATTTGGCCATAAAATTCCCAGGATTCCCCAATCCGGCAGAGGCATAGGAATCATATAGTTCAGGGGGCGGTAATTTCCGTACCGCAGAAGCCTTTCCTTTGGCAGGGGTAAAGGTCGAGGCCACGGGCACTGAAAATATAGTATACCCGATTTCCTTTTTCTGCAAAACGATGGAATCGTTCAAATCCGGAATGGATTTGATCTTAAAGGCATCGGAAATCGTCGGGGAATACGCCTTGGTTACCGTAACGGTCTCTGTTCCGATGTTATCCTTTTCTTCCTGGGCAAACACCCGTGGCGAAAGTCCTAAAACTACGATTAGTAGCGATAAATGCTTGATCATAATGTGTTCTTTATGGGGCTATTAATTTCCGTTGGGGTCTACTGATGAATTCCGCTCGGCTTCCTTGGATTTAATGATGGCCAATTCACCTTTCGCCTCTGCGACTAGCTCGGGGTATTCACTGAAATTGGCTATTACACTTTCCAAAATATACGTTGCTTGGTAGGCATCTTCCAAAGTGTAAAAGTTCTTGGCCATTAACACCAAACCTTTACCGCCCCATGCTTTATAACTGGAATAATCCTTGGCCAATTTTTGCACCGAAGTATTGGAAGCTTCGAATTGACCGGATTGGTTTTTAAAGTAGGCATCGTAATACAATGCCTCTGCAGCGGTTTCCCCACTGGCGATTTTCAATACTTCGGCATAGGCTGCTTCTGCCCTTGACATGTCATTGGTCTCAACGGCCGAGCGTGCAATCATTATATGGGCGTCACTTTTTATCCGGTCGTCAATACTTGGTGTGCCCAATACCTTTTCGGCATACGCCAAGGTTTGCGCATAGTTGCCTTTTTGATAATATCCTTTCATTAGGTTCGATTGGGCGAAGGTCCGGTTTTGCTGAATATCGGCCTGTTCTTCCAACCGTTGCAAATAGGGTAAGGCGGTCGAATACTCCTTTTTCCCAATGTAGATTTCACAAACCCTTGTCAGCGCCTGTTCCGAGAACTCACTACCTCCCAAATCGGCAACCCGTTTAAAATACGGCAATGCTTTTTCCTTTTCATCCTTGGCGAAATACAACTGGGCCAATGTAAAGTTCGCGGATACACCGTGCAATCCGCTCGGGAATTGTTTTAAATAACTTTCGTACCCCCTGATGGCCGCATTGCTATTGCCTTCCCGATACTGTTTTTCCGCCGATTCAAAAGTAGCATTGTCCAATTCGGTATCGGTGACCTCAACAAAATCCAAGTTTCGTACCCATGCCGCATATTCATCCACACGACCCAAATCAACATAGACCAATTTAGCGGTTGCCACGGCCTGAACGGATTCCTGGGTGTCGGGAAAATCACGAACCACCTGCTTGAACTTTTCCAAGGCCTTTTCATTCCTATTGGCGTTATAGTGCACCAAACCTTGACGCATTATGGCCTGTGGTACCAAAGAACTACCCTTATACCCTTGGATTAGACGATCATAAGCCACCAATCCCTTATTTTCCTGCCCTGAAGCGATATAGGAATTCCCTAGTTCAAAAAGGGCATCATCTTTTAAGGTGGAGTTTGGATATTTGGAAACAAAGGTGTCCAGCGCCTCTATCTTGGAGTCACTTTTACCCACGAAACCATAGCTCAATGCCTTTTGAAAGGCAGCATAATCTTTTTCAGGACCTGTTAGGGCCAAGGACTTGTTATAGGTTTCAATGGCAGGCCAATATTTACTGGTTACGAAATAACTGTCTCCCAATCGCAAGTAACTATCATTCAGTTTATCCTGGTCCGTTACACCAGATTTGGAAAAAGCATCAAAATAAGTTATCGCATGGGTATAGTCCCTTAATTTAAAATAGGTATACCCTAAATTGTAATCCACATCCTTAGCCTCTTGGGTCAACCGTGCACTCGCATTTTGTTTAAATTCGATATAATTCGACAGGGCTTCATCAAAACGGTTCAAGGCATATAAAGCCTCTGCATTCCAATAATTCGCCCTGGCCTTAAAAAGGGCATCTTCAGCACTGGACAAGGATTTTGAAAAATTATCGTGTGCCCCGGTATAATCCCCATCGATGAACAATTCGACCCCTCGATAAAAAGCAACTTTTTGATAGGTGGCCTTGCTTGCATAGTTCCGGTTTTTTTCAAGAAGGTCCAATGCCCCTTCAAAGTTTTTTGAAGTAATATAGGAATCTACCAACAAACCTTGCATTTCCCCAGCACGGGCATCATTGGGATATTTCTTTAAAAAACCCAATATCACTTGGGGAACGGGCTCATAGGCATTCCCGATTTCATAACTCAAACGGGCATAGTTCACATAGGCATCCTTTTGGATTTCCTGTGAGAAGTCCATTTGGGATGCATTCCTAAAGGCATTCAAGGCCTCTTGTTTTTTATCCAATTTCAAATAGCATTCCGCCAAATGGTAATAGGCATTTTGGGAAACACTGTTCGTACCCCCTATGATCTTATTGAACTGCTGAATGGCATGAACATAATCCCCCTGTTTATAAAAACAATATCCCAAGAGGTAATAATCGGTATTGTTCCATTTTCCCCTTTTCCCTTTATACGCCTCCAAATAGGGGATTGCGTTGGCATATTGACCCAGGTTGAAATAACTCTCCCCGATTATCTTATTGAGTTCGGAAACCTCATTCCTGTCCGATTGGGGCAATTGCTTTTTGGCCAAGGCTATGGCCTCTTCGAATTTCCCCAATTTAAAATTCATATCTGCCTGATAGTACGATAATCGTTCATCCAACAGTTCAGGATCGGTAATCTGGTCAAAACGTTCATTGGCCCCTTCGTAATCATCTTGCTGGTAGGCAATGTATCCCAGGTAATATTTTGCCTGGGAACCATAAACCTGGGAATCGACCACCTTGTTCAAATATCGTTCTGCCTGTTCCCCCTTTCCTGAGGAGAACAGGGAGTAGCCATAATTGAAGTTGAATTTATCCATTTCCTTGCGCGACATGGCACTTTGATCAACCTTGTTGTACCATTTTAGGGCGTACGGATATTTTCCCGTTTCAAAATAATAGTCCGCTACATCCACAAAGGCAGAATTCCGCTTGGTCGAAGTCGGATAGGTTGCCACGAAATCCTCCATAAGGCGATCTGCCCCCAATTGGTTCAAACGAACTGCGGCATTTGCGGCATAATAGGCACTGTTCGCTTCGGTCTCATCATCCTTGGTCGACAACTGTACCTTTTCGAAAATGGTCTGTGCAGCTTGGTATTGTCCATTGTTGTACAATGCCAATGCATCTTGATAGTCTTTCTGTTCGTGGGTGTAAATTTTTGTTTCCTGGGCGGTCCCAAGAAAAAACATCCCTAATAAAACAGGAATGGAAACGGTGATTTTTTTCAACATAGTGTTCTAACTATTTTAAAATTTCCGTAGTAGAATCCAGAACTCCGCAAACGCATCCCGCCCTGGCGGCAATTACTTTTCCGATCTACCCAAATAAAAAAATTCCTTACAATGAAATTCAGCCTCCTTATCAACTAAAAACAATAACGGCAAATATCATACCTAAGTATAACCTTAACATAATTGTAACAAAGTAAAATATTTTAAAGGGGCCCTCTTTGTTTTCATGCAGAACTTATTACTTTTATATCAACAAAGTTACTATGTCGGAATCAATTTTAGCATTACAAAACGTCTCGGTTTTCCAAAAAGAAAATTTGGTATTGAAAGAGATCAGTCTGGACATTAAAAAAGGCGAATTCGTCTACCTTATCGGCAAGACCGGGAGCGGCAAAAGTAGCTTTATGAAAACCTTGTACGGGGATTTGCCCCTACGGCAGGGTGAAGGGCGTATCGTCGGCTTCGACCTAAAGAAGCTTAAGGAAAAGGACATTCCTTATTTACGGAGAAAATTGGGCATCGTATTCCAGGATTTCAAATTGCTGCCCGATAGAAACATCAACAACAATCTTTTGTTTGTTTTAAAGGCCACGGGTTGGAAAGACCAAGCCAAGATGAACGCCCAGATCGAAGAGGTCTTGGACAAGGTGGGTATGAAAACCAAGGGTTTCAAATTCCCACACGAACTTTCAGGTGGCGAGCAGCAGCGTATTGCCATTGCACGGGCCCTATTGAACGACCCCGAACTCATTTTGGCCGACGAGCCGACAGGAAATCTCGATCCCCAGACCAGTGTGGAGGTAATGAAAGTGCTACAGGAAATCAACAAATCCGGACGCACCATTTTAATGGCCACCCATGATTACGCCCTGATCTTGAAATATCCTTCAAAAACCCTGAAATGCGATGGCAGTAAGGTGTTCGAAGTGGTTCAGAAAGCAGTTTAAAAAAAGCATTCCACAAAAAGGACAAGACATCCTATTTTATTTCCTTGGACTCTGCCGCATTGACAAAAAGTACATTCCCAATATCCTGATACCCCTCAAAGGCCTTCATACCCAAATGCTCAACGGCTTTTTCAATAAAGCCGACTATCGTTAAATCGGCGTCTTTCGATTTTTCATTGATGATTTGCTTGATACTCTTATCCGATTTTTGGGCTATAAACTCAATATTCTTGGGGGAAATGGGTAGTTGTCCCGTTTGGATCAGAAGGAAAAGCCGTTCCCGCTCCTCATTAATGGACTCCTCGGGGAAAATTGCATGGATATTGATGGTGGCCGCTTTCCAATCGGGATGCCCCAATAAAATATACGCCAGTAAGATCATCAGGTTGGCATTTTCAAAATCATAAGGGCAAATCCAGAGATGGATCTGTTTCTTTAGTCCAAATCCCCTTTCCGAACTGGCCAGAATAATAAGGTCGAAATTTACCGATTTGATAAGCCCCAAATTATCCACGATATCGAGAAGGTTGTCGGGGTGGTTCTTGTGATATTCGAACAATAGCAGATTATTTTCCTTTCCCGCAATGCCGGGCAATTGAATGATCTGGGCAACAGTCGAGGTAAATGAGGGGGAAACCAACGTATCGACAAAGACATTACTCCCACTTTCATCGGCCATGGCGATCAATTGATCCTTACACCGAATAGCCTCTTGGTTGGTTTCCTTTGATAAATAGCCCTTGATGTAGTGAATGTAGGTGCCAAAACCGTAGCGGTGGGCAATCCACCGCAGTAATTGGAAGGCCGAAAATCGTTTAAAACTATCCTCCGAGATGGCCACGGTCGAAGGTCGCCAGCTTTGCGATTGTTCTTTATCGGTTTTTTGAAGAAATACCTGCATTTGACGGCTTAATTGAAAGATGACCCCTTGGAATATGACCGCGAGGTTTCTTTTATCCTGATTGAAATAGGCCACAAAGGCAAACAAGACCAAAATCAAGACAACGGCCAATAGTGCATAGGCCGTATTCATAAAGAACATAAGGGCAAAGCAGCTCAAGGCCCCGAATAAGGAGACATACCAGCGGCTTTTGAACTTAGGGCGATAAGACGGATCGGCGGCAAAATGGTTAAGAAATGAAATGAGGCAAAGCGAACCATAGGTCACCATAAAGAACATGGAAATTATTTGGGCCACACTGTCCAAGGCCCCCATGAGGATGAACAAGCCCGCAATGATGATGGTAATCACCGAGGCGTTATAGGGCTCATCCTTATTTCCTTTTCCCTTTGACAGCCAATTGTTGATCTTAGGGGCCGGGAATATCCCGTCCCGGGCAATGGCCTGTAAGGTGCGTGGAGCGACCATGATACTGCCCAAAGCCGAGGAGATCGTAGCCGCGGCCAAGCCGATCGGAATGATCCACCATCCTTGCCAAGCGATATCGGCCATTATCAACCGGGAGGTATCGGCCAATGCCTCTGGAGGCGCGGATACGGCCAGTTTCCAAGCAATCAAAAAATACATCAACATACCACAAAGGGTAGCCGCCAAAGTTCCCAAGGGAATTGATTTACCGGGGTTCTTCAGGTCTCCTGACAACCCCACCCCTGCCGTCATGCCGGTAAATGCCGGAAAGATGATCGAAAAAACGATGAAAAAACCAATGGCTTCAGGGAGACCGGAATCATCCTTGGTTTCATTTTCCCGGGCTTGGCCCATATCGGGCCGCTTGTCGTTTATGGTTATTTCCCCCGATGTTAGACTGTCTTGCCGATAATCGGCATTGTTTTCCAAGGCAGGAAAGTGTGCGGTTGGATCTTCGGGCCGTTCCATGACATCGGCTATGGTCCCAATGGGATCAAAATCGCGTGTCTTACTATACTCCGTGGTTCCCATAAAAAAGGCAAATAAGGAAAGGGCGAGAACGGCCACAACGGTATAAAGGAGTTTTACCCCCAAATTAGCACCCTTCGTCAACATGATATACGTAAGTACCAATAGACCAGGGATACCTACAGTCTGCTTTTGCCTTAATATCCATTGGAGCCAATCTGGCATCGATATGACGGAAATCAACCAATCGAAAAACGAGGTTAGCGCTTCGGAAAAGGCCATGACATAAAAAGCAACGCTAATGGCTTGGGACATATATAAGGCAATACCGATAGTAGAACCTATGACCAATCCAAAAGAACGGGAAATGATATAGTACTCCCCTCCCCCTTCCACTTTCTGGTTGGTCGCAATTTCCGCAATGGCCATAGCTGTGGGAATGGTCACCGCATGACCGATCAAGATGATGGCAATTGCACCCAAAAAACCCACTTGCCCTACGGCAAAACCAAAACGCAGAAACATTATAGCCCCCAAAATCGTTGCTATGGCTGTAAAAAAAACGGGGGCCGTACCGAAGGTTTGGACTTTATTTACAAAATTCTGTTGCATTCCATTGTCACTATTGAATTATCGTTGGATAACATCACCCCATTTTGATTTTGTCTTGAAAAAGTTTCCGACCTAAAAATGCCCTATGCTTCATCCTATTCAAAAAGCTTGTCGTGCATCGACCTTTACCGAACTTCCTCTGCGTTTATAAAAAGTAACCCAATCCATTTATGCCATCCTTAGCCCGTATTAAGATACAAAAAGCACACGGGTTTTCGCTATCATGGTGCCCCATTCCTTAATTATCCAACGTAAATCAAGGATTGCCCCCAATACAAAACAGCGGATGTCCCTGCCCAACCAGTAATCGGACCACTCAAGTCCATTTTAGGCAACCGACAAGCATAAATCGAAAAAAAAGCAATAACGGACATGATAACAACGTTCGTTAATTATTATGATCCAAGAAAAGAAAGCCTCTGCCCCCAATCAAAAAGCAAGTCCGTTCATTGGGCTATTGTTGTTCCTTATCTCCATTGTCCTGGTGGTACTCACCACTCCCTTCGGCCTGGTCTACGGTATTTTCAACAGGCTGTTCACCAAAGGGTTCCCAGGTATAGGGGAATACTTGTTGCAAATCGCGATTTCGATCGATCAATTGGGCAATGTGGTGATGCAACACCTCTTGAATGTACTTTGGATCAAGAAAGGGGGTTACCGATTTGGGAATCGGGATGAAACCATATCAAGTGTTATCGGCAAAAACAAACGCCTGAACACCTTATCGCGGTTCGGCAAAATCATGGACAAGATCCTCGATTTTATAGAAACCGATCATTCCCTTGATTCCATTGATTATTACATAGAGCCGAATGACCGATTTCCGAACCTATCACCGACGAAGGTCGGCACCAGGGATTGACACCTACCTATTCGGAATATCCCAATCCGTAGGTTTCCAAAGGATATAAGACACCCTTTTCAAGTCGAAACATAGCTTTATAGGGGTCTTCCTCCAACTCTAGATGACCATCAAGGTCGGCATATTTGATATTGGGCCTCGACAACGCAAAATGCAACCCCGCCGCAATACCCATACCACATTCATCGATACAACCGACCATGGCTTCCAGATTTGCTGCTTTGGCGACCGAATTAATATGCATCCCCACCATGATACCCCCAACTTTCTGAAGCTTGATATTCACCATATCAACCCTTTCGTTCTGTGCCAACCGAAAAGCGTCGGTCAAAGTTTTTAGGCTTTCATCGGCCATTATAGGGATATCGACCTGGTTCGTGACCAACCCCAAGCGTTCTTCATCCTCAAGTTTGGTCGGTTGTTCGAATATCTCTATACCTATATGGCTTGTGGCATTTACAAAAGCAATGGACTCTTTAACCGAATAGCCTTGATTCCCATCAAAACGCAAAGTGACCTTGGGAAAATTCTCATAAAGCCTGATCATTTTTTCCACATCACTTTGAAGATCATCGCCCCCTTTGACCTTGATTATGGAAAACCCCTGTTGAATGTACTCCCGGGCTTGTTTCAAGGTATCTTCAAGGCTCAAAATGCCTATGGTGATACTGGTGGGGATACTCTTTCTGAATCCGCCCAAAAATTTATACAATGGTACTTCCGCCTTTTTGGAAACCAGATCGAACAATGCCATATCGACCATCGCCAATGCCGAAGACCGCTTACCCAAAAGTTTTTTCAACTCCGTTAAAACCAAGGCATACTCAAAAGGATCCTTGCCGATCAAATAGGGTGAAATAATGGTGTTGATCGCACGTTCAACATCCTTGGGATATTCCCCAGTCACCACCTTATCGGGAGCTGCACAGCCATAGCCCACCCATTTACCATCGGTCTCCAATGCCAGTATAAAATTGGTCGTCTTGGTGATGGTCTCGTAGGCAATGGTATAGGGTATGGATAACTTACTATCCAGACGTTCGTAAGAAACTGCCGTAATGCGCATCAATATCTTTTTTGATAGAGTTCGTCCAAGGGAGTATTCTTTATGGATTCGACAAAACGCACCATGTTTTTTATCATTACCTCCCACATTTTCTCCCCTTTTTCCTTGGTCGCTTTAGTCGCATCGCCCATAACCCCGCTTTCAGAGATCTTATCGGTTTGGACATACCAACTGATACTGCGATCATCATCAAAATCGAGGTATTTACTCCCAAACTTGAGGGTTGCCTCCTGTGCCTTATCCATTTGCACCATATCGGGACGTATTGCCAAGGTAGTACTGGTCTCGATTTCTCCCGCATGGGCATCATTGGGCGTAACGATCATACCGGCCAGGTCAATATCGCTGGTCTCACCCGTATCTACCCCTACGAAGATTTTCGCATCCCGATTGATCATTTGGGCCGCATAACTCAATGTAGGGGCATTATCCCCATGGCCATTCAGTATAATGATCTTCTTTACCCCGTTTTTTGCCAAGCTCATTCCGATATCATAGATGAATTTGGACAAGGCATCATTGGTCACGCTCAAAGTACCCTTAAACCCATCATGGTGGTACGAAACCCCAAAGGGAATCGTAGGCAATACCAGGGGTTTGGGGTCACTGCAGGCTTCGGCCACTTTAAAGGCCATGTATTTGGCATCAAAATAATCAACATCCAAAGGCAAATGCGGTCCATGTTGTTCAATGGCCCCACAGGGTAAAATAACCGTATCAACGGTTTTTAAATAAGCTTCAATTTCTGGCCAGGTAAATTCTTCCCAGAGAAAACCAGACCTTTTATTATTTGATTCCATCGTTATTATTTAAAAAATAAGGGATTTCATAATCCTCATTCCGTAGGGTGAAGGTATGCCATTTTCGGTCATGTAACCGTACGGTGCCTTCTGAATATTTTGATAAAATTTTAAAAAGTGGTTTACGGATTTGCATAGGCAAATCGTTCATCATACTTCGTTCATTATCAAACCGTAGCTTCACGATTTCCGGATGCTCCTTTGCCAATTTCAGGGTATGGCCGGTTTTATCGATCAACCCTTTTTCTACCAACAGGTAATACAGATGGGCGGCATCGCTACCGATTTGTTTTACACTGCGGGCCGACAATGCCTTCAACCCTTTTTCTATCTGTTCTTGGGTATACCCACATCGTTTGGGGTCTTCGTCCAATGCCTTCAACATTCCCACGATTCGCCGACACTTTTCACAATTTCCACAAGGCAACATCCTGCCGTTTTTTTCATGGGCGGCATGACAGGACACCTGATGGGCCTGTAAGTCGGGATAGCGTTTTACCAACACTTTCAATATCAGCAGTTCGGATAGGCTTCTTAAGATCGAATATTGATAAAGGTCCCAACCCTTCTTCTTATAATAGCGTGTAAGGGCATTGTCAAAATATTTACTTTGGTCATACAAGGAATTGTAATGTGATATTCCCCCATGGTTCCCCTTTACCGTGGTATCATACTCGTTCCCGATAAGTACGTTCCCGATATGGCGTTTACGTACGATTGGAAGGGTCCCAAAAAGAAAAACTGCCACGGTCCATAAACGAATGGGATAAATATCGGCCCTGATATTCTGAAAGTTTTCTTTGATAAAAGGCATCTGTTTCACCATCCAATTAAAGATGCGATCACTATTGCACCAAGGTTTTGCCGTATTGGGCTCGATTTCCTTATAATATTTATGCGAATTGACCGCGGTGAACCAATGCCTACCCGATTCATTGATAAATACCGGATGGGCATCCCCGATTTCCTTTATGATCCCATAGGTCAACAGACTGTCTTTTCCCCCACTACTTAAAATCGCATAACGGTTTTTATCCGTTTCAATGGGTTTCCTTTCAACCTTTAATGGGGCATATCGGGTATTTATGAATTCGATTTGTGCTGCGGTATATCGCTTGAGCTTTTCCGTTTGAAGGGTATCGAAAGGAGGTTTTAAAAATTCATTCTTATGCAGGAATTTATTGACCAGTATTTCCCTTGAGGTATTCTCCATCATATCCCTAAGGAAGCTTTTATCCACCTCTTCATACAGGCCATCAAACTGAATGGTTTCAAAAAAGAGTCCGTAATTCAGGGCCACCTGTGCCAACATCATGGATGCCAAATTAACATCTTCGGCATTTTTCCCATCGAAATACACCTTGTCATAGGAATAGATCAACTCATTTGAAACATGGGATCCATCCTGCTTTACGATCGTATAAGTGGCTTTTACCCTCTTGGGTTCCACAGTGATGTCGTGTACCGAGAGTTTGGGAAAAACCACAAGTGCGCTAGCGGATATCATTTCAAGTGTTCCTTTAAGATCGCTATAAGGGGTTCTGCCCCGAATCGCAAAACATCAAAAGCGGGCAGTTTGGTCTCCAGGGTAATATTCTTGCAGGCCTCCTTAATTTCTTCATCACTGCCCATCAACTCATGGTTTACCGTTACAGCAATGACCTTTTTCCCCGATATCACCTCAACGGCATTGATCTGTTCTTTGAGCGAATGAAGTCTATAGCCTGGAAAACCGTCGTACTCAACCCTTTTCGGGGCATGTTGCATGATCACAAAATCGGGACGACCGGCGGCCAATATTTCGAATCCCCCCGGATACGCCGGGTTCATAAGGCTCCCCTGCCCTTCAATAACGATGACATCCGGATTTTCATTTTCATAGGCACTAACAACAGCGTGTTCTATTTCACCAGACACAAAATCATTGATACAACTGTCCATGACCATACTGTACTTGGCCCCTTGCATCCAAGCCGTTTGCCCGGTACCCACCATTTCGGCCTTTAGACCCGCATTGCGAAAGGCGTGGACTAAAATCCAAGCAGTGGTGCGTTTCCCTAAGGCGGAATCGGTTCCTAAAATGGCCAGTTTAAGGCAATCTACCTTTTCGATATCCCCCGTAAAAAAATGAAGTTCATCCCGATCCGGGGTCTTACGTACATCGCGGATCCTACCTCCATGCTCCTTTGCCAAACGGACCATATCGGGATCATTGGTCAAAAAGTCGTGCAATCCGCTATCGACGTTCCATCCCTTCCGAAGCGCAGTTTTTATGGTTCCCATCGCCTCGACGGGCAAACGCCCCCCATCGGGGGCCAAACCGATAACAAGGGTTTTTGGGCCATTGCCATCGGAAAGTTGTTCAACAGCTTCCTCAATGTTCGAAAAGATGGGAATGCCGTTGGCTTTACCATCTAAAACGGTACCGGCATCCTGGCCGGCATATTTTGCATCCAAGACCCCTACGACCTCATAGCGTTCGGTAAAACGGACCAACCCATGGGCTGTCTTTCCATTAGGTGTGTTAAAAGCACCTTCACAATAAACAAGGGCCTTACCATCAATTGTTTTATTCATTTTCCTTTAATATTTAGCCGTTAAAACCGCCACGAAACGGCCTGGTTCAAAATTCAATTTTTCATCCAATTCAAGAAGCGCTATCAGTCCGACCGTTGCCGCTGGCAGTATTTTAAATCCTTCCTTTTTTCCCAACAGGGAAGTCATTTCCTTCATTTTCCTGTCACTGATATTATAGGCTTCCCCATTCGACTCCCTCAATGCATATAGGGCCTCTTCCCCATCAAAACTATGCCAATTGATCAATGGCTCGTTATACTTGGTCTCCCTTATGGCATTTGGGTTCAAATCCCTGCAATGATCCAACCCCAAAATAAAGGATTGCACTATGGGGTTCTTTCGACTTGAGGAAGCGGCAATCATTTTTGGGATTTGGGATGTTTTCCCTCTTTTGTATAAACTTACGAATCCCCTATAAATACCGGCGATCAATGTACCGTTCGAAACCGGAACCGCACAGTATTTTGGGGCATCGCCCAGATCTTCATAGATTTCATTGGCAATCTGTGAATAGGCCGAGATTTGCAGGGGGGTGTTAGAGCCCCCAGGGTTGGCATCATACCAATTGTTTTCCATGGCCATCACACTGCTTTTTACAACAACATCCTCATAACTTCCGGGAAGCCTTATGATTTCGGAACCAAGGTCTTCCATTTCCGCAATACGGTCGGTATGGTAACTTTCCGGAATAAAAATCTTGCAGGCGAGACCCGCCAAATTTGCCGCTAAGGCCATGGCTACCCCATAATTACCACAAGTGGCCAAGGACACTACATCGTATTCCCTTCGTAAGGCGTCATAGATCTGGGCAAAGGCAATACGGTCTTTTTGGGTACCTGTTGGGTTATCCCCTTCGTATTTGATATACAACTGTCGTATCCCGAATTCGCGTTCCAAGGTCCTGGCCCGATTCAACCCGGTGTCCCCTATTTCCAAATTGATGATATCCTCGTAGCTTTCGAGCCTATCAACCAGCGATTTTCCCTTATCCCTGACGAAGGTACTTAATTCGTCGGCCTCGGAAGAAACCTTGTTCTCAGCAGTTTTTACCCCGTCTTTTAGATTCATTTGGCAGAATTGGTTTACCCATTTAAGATATGTATTTTTTTTAAGTCCACTCTTTTTAATCCAATGAAAAATCCATTGGCAAACAAGGTACATAGGTAGTACATTTCCACAAGGATCGATTAAAATTTAACATACCATTTTTACAAAACCATTGGAAATAAGCTATTTTGTTCGGATTGCAAATATTTGGCATCAACAAAATTTTAACACACTACGGACCAGTCGTTTGTATACTTTTGAGTACATTTTCAAAACATGGTAAAAACAATGAAAAAAACGCTATTCTTTATATTATCCTTTACTGTAGTCTCCATGGGCCTCAATGCCCAAAACCAGTTGCCCATTAGTAGTGATGATGCGAAAATAAAGCCCCTATATAGTCTATTGGAAGGATCCTTGCAGCACGATTTGGAAAAGGAATTAATGGCCCATCCCAAATGGAACCAACTGATTGCCCAAAAGAAAATGGCCGTTGGTATCGTAGACCTACGCGATCCGGATGAGGTAAGGTTCGCCCGGGTAAATGGTAACCACATGATGTATGCCGCCAGTTTACCGAAAATCGCCATTCTCCTATCGGCCATGGACGCCATTGATAAAGGCGAACTGAAAGAAACATCCGAAGTAAGGAAAGACATGCGCCTGATGATCAGCAAATCGAACAATGCGGCATCGACCCGAATGATAGACCGTGTAGGCTATGAAAAAATAGAAGCCGTAATGACCGATCCAAAATATGGGTTTTATGATGAAAACAAAGGCGGGGGACTTTGGGTTGGCAAACGCTATGGCGGGGGCGGAGACACCCATAGAGAACCCTTGAAAAACCTGAGTCATGCAGCCACGGTAACACAGGTTTGCAGATACTATTACTTATTGGCCTTTGGGAAATTGGTCAATGAAAGGCGCTCAAAGCAGATCCTTGCTATCATGGAAGACCCGGAATTGCATCACAAATTCGTCAACACCTTGGATCAAATTGCCCCCAATGCCCGATTGTTCCGAAAATCGGGTTCTTGGAAAACCTTTCATTCCGATTCCATTTTGGTTTGGGGCGAAAATCCCAACAGGCGTTATATCCTCGTAGCGCTTATCGATGACCCCAATGGGGAGCAGATTATCCGGGATTTGGTAAAACCCGTTGAAAAAGTTCTCTTAAATGGGAAATCTTTGGCAAAAAACTAGCCCAAGGATAATGGGAACGCCATCCTTGAATCCTTATTACCCATGTGCTTGCTAATCCATCCGTATCAATTTGTCGATATTCCCGGCCAGATACATATGGTCCGAAGCGGAATTTTTCCGTAGCACATTGGTCATCAGCACTACCATATAATTGCAATTATCAGGGTGTTCGATGATTGCGACGGAGTTCATGAAATTGGAGACGTTCCCCATATATTTTCCACATTCCTCCCCTTTGCTCCTATCGCATTTATATAGACTTCCCGATTTAAAATAAACAGCTGCTTCCTTTAAGGCAGGTGCTTGGGCATATCGTATCCTTCGATCTGTCATATACATGAGACGCTTCATTTCGAGACTACTCGCTTCATCAACGACATTTCCCTGCTCCAACTGGATCAAAAATTTCATTATACCATAAGGAGTACCGATACTCCCTCCTTTATCACCCACATAGGTATTGGCCCCACGGGTAAAAAAACTACCCAATCGCCATTCATCGGCAGTAATCCCCAAATCGCGTAAAGGGAGGTTCACGACGTCATTTCCCAGGTCGGTCAATTCTTTCCGTGGGGTCTCTTTAAAATAAGCATCACTTTCCTCTTGGGTCAAATCGGGATACTTTTCGCCAAAAGCAGCCATCAACATAACCTCTCTCCACACGATACTCGCCGCCCCATTGTTACTGACCGACAACATGTGATCGGTCCATTCGTACAGGGTAAAAACATCACTGGCAATAACCTGTCGTTTAACCAGTGTATTCTTTTCGATATTGTAAATGGGGATGGTATGCTCATCGGTAAGTCCCCAAACCCCAGCCTTAACCGATTTGTTCCGCAATAATTCGGTACGTTTTTCCCAAGAATCAGGGAATATTTTGGCCAGCTGTACGAACAATCCGTTGAGAACCGCCACTTTACCCACACTCCCCGGTTGGTAACCTGCCGTTTCATTACGTTCTGCATACCTGATATGACCGACATCGGAAATATCGAGAACGGTCAGGGAATAACTTTTATCAAGACCGCGGAAAAGTTGGTTTATTTCTTTTTGGAAATCGGTATCGATCGTCATCAAAGCCGGTGCACTATCCTGTTTTCTGGAAATCAGGTTCAATTGAATTTCACTATACGATTTGAACGCCCCTGCAGGTAGTGGTGTCGTATTTTTGATTTCCCCACTTTTTATCAACTCCAAACGCTTCAATCGCTTAATACCCGTATGTTCATAACCATCAATGGGATAATAGGGTAACGTGGTAAACGCGGAACAGAAAAAAAACAGCAGTGGAAAGTGTATGATTTTGTTCATTGGAGTTTTTTTGAAAGTGGGATTTCTTTATTCATATTCATTTTAGGCGTTATGGATTCCAGGTATTCGGAACTCAAAGCCTTTTTGTTCTCTACGAATGGACGGATTTGGAAAAGCCACAGTTTATCATCCTGGAACCCCAATTCCACATCGTAGGCCCCAATATAATCGGACTCCGTTTCCTCGGGCAGGGTGGTACGAATAACCTGTGCCAATTCTTTTATGTCATTCATATTCCGCGCATTGATTATCGGTTTTTCAAAAGTGGCCGATTTTTTACCAATGCCCCCGGTATTTGGCAGTCGGTTATAATAGGTTTCCCTTGCCGGGGCCAAAAGACGGTAACCACCATCATGAAATACCGTATAGGTTTCTGCCGATTGGCCATCAACGGCCCCACCAGCCCCTCTACTGAATGCAATGGTCAGGTCTTTTTCCGCGCCCGAATTGATTCCCTTTGTGATCAATACGCCGGAATAATCAACATCTACCGATGGAATGACCAGTATGGACGGGAATACGTTCTCTGGATTCAATAAATATTTTTGGCGCCATTTAAAACTTCGCTCAGTATAGGGAGATGCCCAAACATCCTTTATCCCATTCAATATCCTTTCCCTATCCAGAACATTGAACAAGGTAAGGTTAAGGCCTGCACCCGTAAATTCCTTAAGATCTTCCATATTGGTATCGCTTCTAAGAAATACGGGGATTTCACCCAAAGGTTGTCCTAATACGGTTTTGAAATCCGTATTTAATTGGGCGAGGAAGTCTGTCTTCAATGGCATTTTCTTTATCGCCTCCCTTAGGGTCGCCAATTGATCCAATTGGTATTTCTCGATCTCGGCCTCTGGAATTCGGTTGGCAACCATTTTCTCTGCCTGGTCGAACATATCATTCAAAAATTGCCAATAGGAAATGGATCGACCCGGCATTTCCTGATCCATATGCTCGCGAAAAATCCCAAAAGGGATAACCAGTCCTTCTACGACCTTATCCGGAAACATCTTCTTTAACTGCCCCAAATTGGCTGCTTTTGGCCCACATAGCTTGCCCGAATCATGGGCATCGACATTTCGAAGGTTCAATATTTGCCTTTGGTCCAAACGAATTTGCCCCACGGGTACCTCGATCTTTTCACTACTTCGCTCCTTTTTCACAAAAAGTCCCTGTTCTTGGGAGGTCATTTGAGCCTCCGGTTTTATGATCACATTTCCTTTACCGGAAACCGCATAGAAAACCTTTTGTCCGTTATACCGTTTAAGACTTTGTAGGTTTTCATCGGAAAGGGCCGCATTGGGTATTCCCAAATTGCGTGCGAGCAATTGTACATGCGAGACCATATTCCCCTCCGCGACGGTGGCAATTCCGGCCACTGGTTTCAAATCGGACGGCGATCTTTGAAAGACATAGATCTTATCCGAAGAAACCTCAACCGCTTCCGGGGACCCGGACACAACAACCAACTCCCCAAAAGCATACCCTGGATTGAGTCCACGTAGGGTACTTTGGCCAGGAATATCCATCACCGCATTGGAAATGGCAGACTCTATGGCCATGAAATCGCCCAATTCCCCAACACTCTTGCCTAAATGCAAAGCGATGGAGCCCCGTATGCGATCATCAATAAAGCCGTAGGCCAGAGGTTCGAATTGGGCGTACATGTTCACCACTTCCTGATAATTGGCCTTGACCATGGCTGCACTCCATTCTACCGCACCACGTGCCGTTTCCATAAAAGTGGTCAATTCCGCAAGCGACATCGATTCTTTTTCAGATTGACTTAAGACTTCTTCCAACTGTTCCCATTCCCATAGTTCCAAATATCCTGCACCGGTAGATGCCGTTCCCAAGTAACATATTTTTTCCAATTGCTCTTTTAGGCTCTTTGGCTCCCATTGCTGGGCATTTTTAAAAATGATCTCTTCCAACTTCAATGAAACGTCCAATAACTGCAACCTGGCCAATGGCCGTTTCTCACTTAAAATCCCATCACGGATCTTATACAGCAACTGGGAAGCATCGGAAATCAAAATTGACGGGAGGGTCCCTGAACCATTATCGGCCATGAACCTTTCAATGGAATTCCCCAAGGGCGTACCTTTTAACAAAGGCGCATTTTGTTCTAGTTTGGCAATATCAACCGGTTTAAAAAAAATGGTCATGGTCGCTATGAGGTCATCGATTTTTTTATTGGTACCGGAACTAAGTTCAGCCCTGTATTTCTGTTGGAAATTTTTCACTTTTGCGATATCGGCAACCTCCGGCTGCCCATGGATCTTTACCCTTAGATCCATGAAAGGCAAAAATTCATCGGAAATCACTTTGGACTGGCTACGCATTTTCTGGGCAACGTCATCGTCCCCACTATGCGGGATATCCTTCAAGGATTGGCGTATTAAGAAATAATTCCGTTTCAAGGCATCGTCCTTCGCCAAAAGCCATTTATAAAATGCAATTCCCCAAGCTTCCTCATCTTCCACCTGTACAGATCCCCGGTAAAATTGACCTTTTTGCAGTATCCATCCATTGTCGACGGACTTTAAGTACTTTTCAAGCTGATACTGTTTTAATCGGGAATGGTTGAAATCGGCATCCCAAAAGGCATCAACATCGGTATATGCCAAGATTTGCCCCAAATAAATATGGTGCTCGTTTCCCAAGGTCACTACTTCATCCTTATATCGTGCATGCTGAACCCCCGGACCGATATTATCCGGACATGGATCCTTTGGTGCACGGATACTCCCATCGGCACAAAACCAGCGAATATCCTTATATGGCCCCCGTACATCACCTTTATAGCGAGCTACCTGTTCGACTAACTTGGTTACCGGAATTTCTTTTTGTGACCACACGGAATTCACCAAACCGAGAACAAAAATTACAACGCAAAAATTCTTAATGCACATACAGTTCATATTAAAGATGCCTAAAGATAGTGCCTATTTCAACACATAAGCCACCAACAAGGCCCCACACCCAAAAAAAAGACAATAACCCACTATATTACAATTATTTACAACACTATATCAATGTATAAAAAAAAGCTAAAAAACTATTGAAAATCAAAAAAAAGTATTTCATTTGTTGTGCAAAAGCATCACTAATTTTGCTTTTGATACCGTATGGAACCAATAGGATCCTACCTATCATCAGGTAGTCTATTACGCACTTCGATACCGCCCTGTTTTATTGAAAAAAACCGGGTGTTGGGAGTTGCCTTTTTAGCCCATAAGCCTATTCGTATCCCCTTCCTTTTTAATTACACGGTGAGGTAGATTCCTCTAACAAAGTTAGACTACCGGTTGGGAGCCTGACTTTATACAGACCTAAAGTTACATTCAGTTCAATTATAAATCAATACCTATTATCATGAAAACAATTTTTATAACCTTGCTTTTGATCGTTACCGGCCTCGGAGGGGCCACCGTACAGGAATCTGAAAAAATAACCGCTACTTATGATGGCTATGAAGATGGTCTATACCATTTTATCGATTCCGACGGATTTTCCATTGAATTTCAACATGTTTCCGAAGAAGCGCTTGAAAGTCATGACTTGACCGACGATACGTATAAAGGGAAATTATTCAGTGTAGAATATATTTCCGAGACCGAGACCGATGAACTAGATGAGGAATTTGCCGTAAATACCATTATCGGACTAAAAATGATCCAATAACAGAAAAAAGGGGCTTAGAGCCCTTTTTTTTGTTTGTAGTTCTATCATTTGGCCCACATTACATGAAAGCTCTTTTTCTATAGCCGATTCTTTTTATTAATTTGCGAACGAAACACAAATTGCACACATGGTAGTTCTTGGTATAGATATTGGAGGTTCCGGAATGAAAGGGGCCTTGGTAGATTCAGTAACAGGTGAAATGTTGTCCAAACGACATCGGATCCCGACCCCTCCTTCAAGAAAACCCAAGGAAATGGCCAAAGTGGTGAAAGAAATCGTGGACCATTTCAACCACAAAGGACCTATTGGAATAGGATTCCCAACGGTAATAAAAAAAGGAATCTGCAAATCTACGGGTAACTTGCACAAAAAATGGTTAGGGGTCAATGCACAAGAATTGTTCAGCAACGCCACGGGGCTTCCGGTAACCGTGATCAATGATGCCGATGCTGCAGGATATGCCACCATGAACTATGGTTCCGGTAAAGGTAAAATGGGATTGGTCATGATGATTACCATCGGCACCGGCCTCGGTAGTGGGGCGTTCTATGATGGGGAACTTATCCCCAATATTGAACTGGGCCATATCCCGTACAAGAAATTCATGAAAATAGAATCCTGGGCCTCCGCTGCCGCCAAGGAACGTGAAGACCTCAGTTATGATAAATGGGGTAAGCGCTTTAATGTATTTTTAGGACTGGTAGAACTTCTAACCGCCCCGGACCTCATCATACTGGGTGGTGGCACCTCTAAAAAATACGATCAATTCAAACACCGAATAACCATTGAAACGCCTGTCATCCCAGCCGAATTACGCAATGAGGCCGGAATTATCGGTGCTGCAGCAGCCGCCATGCACAAGGCCCCCAAGGATTTTGTCGTGGAATATCCCATCACGGAAACCAAAGTAAAATAAAAGGGCTTGGGGAAAGCCCTTATTCAATAAGGGTTGCATTTTCAGGGACCGCAAAGAAATCCTCCCCAATATCTTTTACAAAATGCATATCGGTAATATCGATTTGTGTAATATATTCACCTTGCGTTCCTTCTTTGGTCGTCCAATGGGTTTTCAGTTCTTTTGGCAATAGAACCCCGCTTACATCAACCAGCTCCCCCACTTCCATGAATTTTTCGGGATTGTGCCCCCCATCCTTGAAATATTCCGGATAAGAAACTATATATCGAGTTGCCGTCAATTCATGCGTCTCTTTGTCAAACTGTAAAATATAATAGTCATCCGGAGCATCACCCGTTCCTGCCTCGAAAGTTACTTTTACCACATCATTGGCCTTGTTTTTATAGGTCGTTTCTGGCAACAATTCCAAAATAACCCCTTCCCCATCCAAAACAAAAGGATGGCCCATTAGATATAGAGGTGTCAATGCCCAAAATTTGGTATCGTAAGCAAAGGCAGTGGAATCCTTGGCCTGTACCCAAGCTGTTTCCCCATCCCAACCATATTTAGCACTAGGGTCCGTAGCGCTGGTATGAACGGCCCTATTGCGCCACACATCCAATACTTGATAACTGTCCCGTTGTGTACTTCCGGACAGGGGCTGGTAATTGAATCGAAAAGCCAATGCCCCATTGCCATACCAATTTTTCAATCCGCCATGTGCTTCCATGGCTGCCCAAACGATTTTGCCTGCCTCTGTTTTTTCAAGTTTCGCCTTCGCTTTGGAAACACGGTTATCGACCCATGATTCGGGTACCCTAAAATCCTTAACCATTTCCTTGTTCGTTTCTTGGGTCACCTGCTTTTGGGCTTTGGGTTGCTCCTTACATGAATTCAAAACGATTACCGTTGTGAGCAAGCCTGCTATCAATACTTTCATCCGTTATATTTTAGATTGAAAAAGTACAGTCGTTCCAAGACGAAGAACCTTTCAAATTTTGACAAAAAAAAACCCGAACATGATGTTCGGGTTTTTTCGTTAAGCTATTTTATACCGTTTTCTATCTACCTCTTTAAGGTAGATTTTTCGAAGTCGTAAATAGTTCGGGGTCACCTCAACATATTCATCTTTCTGAATATATTCCAAGGCTTCTTCCAAAGAGAATTTGATGGCAGGTACGATTTTTGCCTTATCATCAGCTCCTGACGAACGTACGTTTGAAAGTTTTTTGGTTTTCGTAATGTTGATGGTCATATCATCGCCACGTGAATTTTCACCGATGACCTGTCCTTCATAAATATCTTCTCCCGGATCGACGAAAAACTTGCCCCTATCCTGTAATTTATCGATGGAATAAGGAATCGCCTTACCAGTTTCCATAGAAACCAAAGAACCATTCTGTCTTTGGGGTACATCCCCTTTCATGGGTTGATATTCAAAAAATCGATGTGCCATGATGGCTTCACCTGCCGTAGCGGTCAATAATTGGTTTCGCAGACCGATAATTCCTCTTGAAGGAATAATGAACTCACAATGCATACGGCTACCTCTTGCTTCCATACTGGTCATTTCCCCTTTTCGAATGGATACCATTTCAACGGCTTTACCGGAAACATCCTCGGGTAAATCGATGGTCAATTGTTCAACCGGTTCACATTTTACACCGTCGATTTCCCTTATGATCACTTGGGGCTGACCTATCTGCAATTCATAACCTTCCCTTCTCATGGTCTCGATCAATACGGAAAGATGCAATACCCCCCGGCCGAACACCATGAATTTATCGGCGCTATCGGTCTCTTCGACCCGTAAGGCCAAATTCTTTTCCAACTCTTTTTGTAGACGTTCCTTAATATGTCTCGATGTGACGAATTTACCATCCTTCCCGAAAAACGGACTATCGTTAATGGTGAACAACATACTCATGGTAGGCTCATCAATGGCAATGGTCTTTAGACCCTCAGGGTTTTCGTAATCGGCAATGGTATCCCCGATCTCGAAACCTTCAAGTCCGACTATGGCACAGATATCCCCTGTAGCCACTTCCTTCACCTTGATCCTTCCCAAACCTTCAAAAGTAAACAACTCTTTGATCTTCGATTTTACTATACTCCCATCGCGTTTTACCAAGGAAATTTGCTGTCCTTCCTTAAGACTTCCACGTTGCAATCTTCCGATGGCAATCCTCCCCGTAAAGGAAGAGAAGTCCAACGAGGTAATCAACATTTGGGTGTTCCCCTCTTTAGTCTCAAAGGTTGGCACATGTTCAATGACCATATCCAATAAAGGCTCAATGGAATCGGTTTCGTTTTTCCAATCCTCGCTCATCCAATTGTTCTTTGCGGAACCATAAACGGTTGGGAAATCCAATTGCCATTCCTCTGCGCCCAATTCGAACATCAGATCAAATACTTTTTCATGTACTTCCTCAGGGGTACAATTTTCCTTATCCACCTTGTTGATCACCACACAGGGTTTCAAGCCAAGGTCTATCGCTTTTTGCAATACGAATCGTGTTTGCGGCATGGGCCCTTCAAAAGCATCGACCAACAGGAGTACGCCATCGGCCATATTCAAAACACGTTCTACCTCACCCCCGAAATCGGCGTGACCGGGAGTATCGATGATATTGATTTTCGTACCCTTATAGGTTACGGAAACGTTCTTTGATACAATGGTTATTCCACGTTCACGTTCCAAATCATTATTATCCAGGATCAGTTCCCCAGTGTCCTGATTGTCCCTGAACAATTGACAATGGTGCATAATTTTATCTACCAAGGTCGTCTTACCGTGGTCTACGTGTGCGATTATCGCGATATTCTTTGTTGTCGACATAACTTATATTTAAATGCGCGGCCATTTGCAGCGCGCAAAGATACTGCTATTTTCCATAGTTCGTCATAAAACGACATTAATTCTTAATGAATTGATTTTGAGAACATTCTAGAAATATTTTCGAGTAACAAAAACACGTATCTTTGCCCCATAATATTTAAGGCATGAAATTAGGATCGATTCCCCAATTGAAATATACAACCAACGACAATTTCTTCCTGCTTGCGGGACCCTGCGCCATAGAAGGTGAGGATATGGCCTTGCGCATAGCCGAAAAGGTCGTAGCGATTACCCATAAACTCGAAATCCCTTATATTTTCAAGGGCAGTTTTAAAAAGGCGAACCGTAGCCGGGTGGACTCCTTTACCGGTATAGGTGATGAAAAGGCATTGAGGATATTACGCAAAGTATCCGAGACTTTCGAGGTGCCAACGGTTACCGATATCCACGAAATATCAGATGCACATATGGCTGCGGAATATGTTGATGTACTCCAGATACCGGCATTCTTGGTACGCCAGACCGATTTGGTCGTTGCTGCCGCAAAAACAGGAAAAGTCGTAAACCTTAAAAAGGGACAGTTCATGAGTCCGGAAAGTATGCAACATGCCGTTAAAAAGGTAACGGATTCCGGAAACGAACAGGTGATGCTTACCGATCGGGGAACGATGTTCGGATACCAGGATATGATCGTCGATTTTAGGGGAATACCGACGATGAAGCAATATGCACCGGTCGTCTTGGACGTAACCCACTCCCTACAACAACCCAACCAATCTTCCGGTGTAACCGGTGGACGGCCCGACATGATCGAAACCATAGCCCGGGCAGGAATTGCCACTGGAGTCGATGGACTCTTTTTGGAAACCCATTTTGACCCGGCAAATGCCAAGAGCGATGGTGCCAATATGCTTCATTTAGATCATTTGGAAAAACTATTGACCAATTTAGTTCTACTTAGAAAGACGGTGAATACCTTGAAATAGGGAAGGCCCATTACTGGTAAAACGTATTCTTAAGGTGCCGATCGATCAATGCCTTGGTTTCTGTATGATTCCTGCATTACTCCTTCCCATCCACGAAATCCTGCAAATAGGCATAGCGTGGCGTCAATTTCCCATTTGCGGTCATTCGGGCGCGCTCTAGTATCCCATCTTTGTCATCATTAAAGAAAGCCGGTATGACGTGGGCCACAAAAGCCTCCCCAAACCCTCCACTGGCATCGCGGGGCAATTCGGCCGGAAGGTTATCCACGGCCATAACCGCAATGGCCTTGTCCCCTTTATAATCGGTCTCGGATTCGGATTGGGGGTCGTACCCATAAATAGGATCGGCTATGGTCGATGCCTTTAAGGTACACGCTACGGGACCATCGATATCACAACTGATATCGGCCACGGTATTTATCCTGAATTTTGGATGCTTGGCATCTTCACGAGTAAACAAAAATGGGGCACCATCACCAAAAAAATGGCCAGCGATAAAAAAATCGGTCACTTTGGCAAATCGAAAAAAGTTGGATTTGTATTCTTGCGGATTTTTAAAAAAGTCGGTCTCAATGCCCGAGGTGCCGTCTTTTCGTTGGTTATAATCCAATACATCGATTTGACAGAATACGGGTTCTTCAAAGTCCCCATCGAGATACTCCTCCACGGCAACCTCTCGCATGTTCATGCCCAACAACATTTCACGGGCACCATTGCCAACCCTACCCTTTCCGGTCAACAGAATTTTGATATTGGGCAAAGGTATTTTTTGCAATTCCGCTATCAGGGATTGCCGGTCGGCCAATTCCGCTGCTTTGGGCATGGTATACAATCCATGTTTTAGTCCGTATGCACGAAAACCATTGTAAGCGCCCACAATACCAGCATACCTACCAAAGGCCACCAAGCGCATTCCCTTTTCATTGGTAATGACTTCATGATCGTACATTTCGATATTCTTTTCAAGAATGGCCTGAAGCAACTTTCTATTGTAGGGTTGCTTTTTGATCGTATGGGAAAAGAAAAAATACTTCTTGTTCGGGATCAAGTTCGCAATGGGCACTTCCTTTACCCCCAACAGCACATCGCAGTCTTCCATTTTTGAAGCAACTTGGATACCGGCTTCTTGATATTCCTTATCGGCGAACACCCTTATGGGGGAAGGTTCGACGATTATTTCCGCTTTGGGATAGGTCGCAAGGACTTTTTGGCAGGCCTCTGGAGCGAGGACAACACGCCTATCTGGTGGGTTTTTACGTTCTTGAATGATTCCGAATCGCATAAATTTGAATTTGGTATAAAATTTGTTCTAAAATAAGCCGAATAGAATGGGTACGCAAACTTTTATGGGCATTGACATATAAATGTTACCTTTGCTGCCTTGCCTGCCAAAATGCAAATGACGGTAGGCTGCGTTAGGGATTGAGGTGGGTACCGTGTACCCCCGAAAGCCCGACCCCGATAAAGCGACAGCTTTCAAGGGGTAACGCCCAACTTCTCAAAGCACTTGAAAGCTAGGTTCTTTTCGAGGTTGGTTTGGAATAGTTCTTTGAAAAAAATCATTGAGTTCAAAATATTCTCGCCATGGTGGGATAAATTTGATCAAGGCCCGCAAAGCGAGCCTATCTCATTGAAGGGGCCGACCGGTTTTGACAGCGAGACCAATGGCAATGTAAGCATGTCGAGCGCTGGGATACAGCTCGTTAATCTCATTTTCCACACTTTTAATTGGCGAAAATAATTACGCTCTTGCCGCTTAATCTGAATTACAGTAGGATTTAGCCTCGTTCCCGCAAGGCGGGAAAGCGAGATGTTCCTGAATAGCCTCTGTCGACGGCGATTCAATAAGGAGCACCATAAATGTCGATATAAGGCCACTAAGGCTTCGCTAGTGGCACAAAAATCTTAAGAAGCTAAGTATGTATTAGGCTGTTTCCGGTCAGGTACATATCGAAAACCAATTGGAAACTAAACATGTAGAAAGCTTTGTAATTGCTTGTTTGGACGAGGGTTCGACTCCCTCCGGCTCCACTAGAATAGTACCAAAACTATTTAAAAACCCTGTAATCGTATGATTAACAGGGTTTTTCATTTTATACGGTTTCATTTAAATCGTTTTGAAACCGTATTTTATGTGACCTATTCGGTGAGTACTTTTTAATTAAAAAAACACTCACCGATTTCCTTGTAATTAACTGATATAATGTTAATTATGAAACTTGTATTTTCCTTTTTTGTACCTTTATTTCTGTTAAAAAGATATTTAAAATGAGCCATTCTTTCTCACAGTTATTTTACCTCAAAGGAAAACATTTTGAAAAAGACGTGAAAGTACCAATATACCTGCGTTTGACAGTTAATGGGCAACGTAGCGAATTGAGTATTTCCCGTAAAGTTGATCCTGAAAAATGGAATGCCAGAACGGGAAAAACCCGCGGAACGAACCTCGAAGCAAACGAATTGAATTCATATTTAGATGCTGTCAGAAACAAAATAAATAAGATTCATGCTCGACTTGTTGACGAAGGCAGACCCTTTAACTCTTCGGACATAAAAAACCTTTACGTAGGCAAAGGAGAAAAAATTAAAATGCTGGTACAGCTCTTTGAAGAACATAACCTGCAGATGGAAAAATTGGTCGGGGTTGAATTTGCCCTTGGTACTTGGAAGAGATATCACACCACCGAAAAACATGTGAAAGAGTTCTTAAGGACCGAATACCGGAAGGACGATGTTCCAGTTCGTGATGTCAATTTAAGGTTTATTAAAGGGTTCGAGTACTTTTTAAAAATAACCAAAGCCTGCAATCATAATTCGGCTTTGAAATATGTCAACAATTTTAAAAAAATCATCCGAATGGCAGTCGCCAATGACTGGATATCCAAAGATCCATTCTATAACTACAAGGTTCAATTTAAAACTGTGGAGCGTGATTTTCTTTCCAAAGAGGAACTACAAGACTTAAAAGAAAAAGAAATAGAAGGCGATCGTCTAAATGTAGTACGTGACATGTTCGTATTCTGTTGCTACACCGGACTTTCCTATATTGATGTGCAAAAGTTGAATCAGGATAATATCGTTCGCCATATTGATGGTAGTTTATGGATTCAGGCCGAGCGTACCAAAACAAAATCGAAATTGGGTATTCCAATTTTACCCACTGCAGAAGCTATTTTAGAAAAGTATAAAAACCATCCTAAAGTTGTCAATGGAGAATGTGTACTTCCCGTTTTGAGCAACCAGAAATCCAATGCTTACCTAAAGGAAATAGCGAACCTTTGTGGCATAGAAAAGAATCTAACGACACACCTCGCTCGGCATACATTTGCTACTACGGTTACTCTTTCTAATGGGGTGCCAATAGAGACTGTGGGTAAAATGTTAGGTCATAAAAATTTGCGGACCACGCAACATTACGCTAAAATCATAAGCAAAAAAGTAGAGTATGATATGGCGATTTTAAAAGAAAAGTTGGCAGATATGGATAATAAGCACATCAAAAAAACAAGTGAATCGTAAAATTCATTTTCAACTAGAGGTATATCAAGTAACCATTTAAACCCAAATCTTACCATAACTTTTCTGCGCCTGGATCCTGTGGAATTTTTGTAGTGTTCCGGCAGATAAGCGTAAAGCAAAAATTCCATAGGGCGCACCCTACTTTCGGTTTGGAACACTATCTTTTTTCGTTAACCATTTCCGGTACGATTCGTAATGCCCGGGATTCTGGTCAAAATACCCTCTCAGGTCAGAGATTACTTCTTTCCCTCCCTCGGTAAAGGCCCTTTCCTGGACTTCCTCGATTCGGGATACCTGCAGGGCCAGGTATCCTATGATGACCAAGGAAATGAACCAAATCGAGTATTGAATCCATTGTTGTATTTTCGGAACCAATCTTGCTTTTGAAATCTGCACCGTAATAACCTGAAGGGATTCCTGAAGCCTTTCGGTATTTACCTTCTCGGAATTCAAATGCTCTTGGAGCAATCGTTCGATTTCGGTAGTGTCGGGTATCACTTTGATGTTGTCCGTATTTTGGGTCAACCTTTCCAATCTAACGATGGACTTGTTGAACCCATCCAACTCGTCTGTGAGCAGTTCCATTACTTCGTCCAGTTTTTTATATCCCATAGCTTCTTGTTTTTTTAAAATCCTATTCCAGTATCGATGGCCCTTTTGATGGTTTTTTTGATGATGTTCTTGGCGATGCTCGTTACAAGATTGGTGCTCATTTCCACGGTTTTCCCCATAAGCTGGACCAATTTTCCGACTTCCTTTGGTTTTACAATCCCTTTGTTCTGGGAAAGTTGTGCCATGATTCTTCCCCCGGACATAGAGCGGTGTACCTCACTGGCCTTGAAGTTATGGCCCTCATATTGGAACCGGAATCCCTGTAACATGTTCGCTTTATTAATGGTCGGGATGACCTCCACGTTCCTTTCCTGCATGGCCTTGATGTAGGAGTCCAATGTTTTTGGCCTGTCGCTCTCCATTACTTTATGATGTATGGCCTTTATTTCAAGACGGATTTTTATGGAATCCAGTTCCTTTTCCAATTGTACTTCCTTGACCGTGGTCAGCCCCATTTCCTTGGCCACGTTCTCGGCGGCCAATTGGCTACGCTTCCCTATAAAACTGTCATTGTAGGCCTTGCCATCGAAACCGATACGGTTTACGTACAAATGAACATGGGTATGTGCCTTGTCCCTATGGACAAAGGCGATGGCCTGCCGCTCCTTTAACCCCATTTCCTTGATGAACTTTTGGGTCAGTTCCCCTAACTGTTCCTTGGAAAGGTTCCTACCATCCTCTTGTGTCGGACTGAGGATAAAGCTCAAGGTGTTCTTTTGGCAACGGGTGTTCTCTTCCTGTATCAACCTGAACTCCTCGGTGATCTCTTGGGGACTGTTACCGGCCAAATGTTGGCTGAAAACGATTTCCACATCCTTCTCCTGGTTCCAACCGTAATCGATACTTGTGCCCGTATGTGCTATGGACGTTCCCTTTCCTATCATTGCTTTGTTCTTCTGAAATTATAAAGGTGCTTGCGTATTTCCTCCGCCAGTTGCTCCACCTCGCTAGCCAGTTTAGGATTGTGTTTCCTGAACATATTCCCGATCCGGTTAAAGTTCCCCTTATACTTCACTAGCATTTTATAATGGTCCGATTGTTCCTCGGTCAATCTTTCGATAACGGCATTTCCGAAAGCGGAGCTACGGCAATATTCGGAGAGGGAAAGTCCCGCCCGTTCCGCTCTTTTCCTGAGCAGTTTTTTCTCGTAGATGGAGCACCGGAACTTGATATAGGTCCTTTTCATTTTTCTTTTTCTTTGCGACCATCGGGAGTAAAGCGAGTTTGCCTTTGTGGCAACAAAGACACATCTCGCGCTTCCTGACCAAGTCCCTTTTTAGCATAATTTACCAGCCATTCGTTCATATCCTTGAACCCTTCGTAAAGCATTGATATGTCAAGGCAGTTTGTGGAACGGGCCATTAATTGTTGGGTCGTCCTTCTTCCATTCGGATCGTTATCCAAGTAAAGGTCGATTTGCAAATAACCTTTCATTATTTCCATTGCTTTTGAAACGAAAGCAGTTGAGTTCAGGACCAAAAAATCATACTCTGCTTCAAAAATTTCATTATAGCTAAGAAGGGATAGTAAGTCGAACACGCCTTCGGTAACGATGAGTTTTCCGTTTCCTTTTTTGATGTGGGTGATGTCCTTAGGCGAACTACAGTTCTTATAATATTTGTTACGAAGTTCCCATCCCCCGGAATCGTTTTTAAAACCGATGGCGAAGTAGTTCTTATTCTTAAAACTATAATGGACCTCACTAATGTATTTCTTCGCGGTTGCGGTTGAAATAGATCTGGAACTTAAATAACGCCGCAAAGCATAATGGGTAAGTTCCTTGACTTCTTTTACGGATATCTTATCCTGTTGTTCCACCTTAAAATTGGGCCGCTGTTGAAATAAAAAAGAGTTCTTATCCTCTCCGATTATTCGTAAAGCTTCTTTTACGGTGCATTGTCTCATTCTACATACCAGGTCGATAACATTTCCACCGGTTCCTTCCCCATGGTCGTACCATCTATTAAGTCTCTTGGACACCTTGAAAGAGGCTTGGGTCTCTGAGCGGAAAGGGCTCAGATACCAAGCTTCCTTTTCGTTCTCCTTGGTCGGAAAGTGCCCGAGTTTTGCCAGCTCTTTTTCGATGGGAAAAGCTCGGGCTCTTTCACACGATAGTCTATTTGTTCTTTTTTCTTTCATCAGCCTCTTTTTATCTGATTTAGGTTACCTTACTACCTACATCCGTATTTATTGGCGTTCAGGGCTTAGGTGGGTATAAATTTGACCTTACCCATCTTACCGAATAAGGTAGGTTTGGTAATACCTAGGTAACTAGTTGTTTATATATCTTACCTTAAGGTAGCTCCCGCTAGTGTGGAGATACAGGTCCTTGAGGTAAATAGGTAGCTCGTTTTTCGCCTTTTCTAAAGTTCAACCTCCCAAGGTGTCTTTCCAAAAATGGGTTTGGCCAGATATCCGTACACCTGTCGTTTGGGGTGCTTTATCCTTTGAAAATTGAATCCGGATAATGCCCGTCCCAAGTTTATCTGGTTCAGGCGAAGGTTTAGGCAGCTGAGTTTGACCAGTACATCTGAGGCGGTAACAAAATCATCGATGTTGTCGGACTTTTCAAAATATTTGGAAACTAGTTCCTCTTCCGTGGTGAGCTTAGTGTACTTCTTGTTCCGCTCCTCGTTCTCTTGGATATCCTTAATGGAAAGTTCAGGATTAAAGTTTGGGTCTGTGTAAGCGAGATAATACGCCTGTGACCAAACCCTATTAATATCAACTTCCTTCGAATACCCAAAATCGATTTTCCCTTTTAATTCAAAACAGAGCCAGCGAACGGAGCCGGTCTCATCATTTAAAAATGAGGCCATATTAGTAGAGCCTACAAAGGAACATATTCTAGGTAGCGTAGTATTCTTTCTGTCATAGGGCAATCGTTCATTGATAAAGGTCTTTGAGAAAAAGGACTTTAGCGCATTCACATCCTTTTTCGAAAGTACGGCCAGCTCGTCCAGATTGTAAAGAAAGTTCCGGCAAAGCTGTATCCTGGCATCCTTGTCGTTACTAATGTCCTCGGCCATATATTCTGCTAGCTCAGGGGGACATAGGAACCGGCACCAGGTCGATTTACCGGAGTTCTGCCCCTGATGGGACAGTACGAAGGCCTGTTTGTTGAAATAGTGTACCTCCAACGCACATTTTATCGTCCGTACCAGCCATTTCTTGAAATGATATTCAAAGGCTTCCTTCTCATAGGTCGGTACATAGGAGGCTAATTTTAGTATATAATCCTGACCATCCCATTTAGGGAGGTTTTCAAAATATTCCCGGATGGGATTGCATTTTGGGATCCATTCCGACCGGATCAGGGTTTCCAATTTCCCATTGGGGATATCGATGCCCGCTTTCGCCAGTTCGATGATCAGGGAATTCAGGTTCAGATATTTCCATTCCTTGGAAGCTTTGAACCCGATCTGGAAGTCGTGCGATATCTCGTTAAATGTAATGTCATACTTACTCTCCAAATATTCCATGGTATAGTCGTAGACCGTCTTTTTCTTGGCGTCCTTTACATGGTAAAGTTGTTCGCCATTACCTAGCGAGTCCATCACCTTCTATTTTTGAAAGTGTACTTAAGTGTATCGTCGGTAATTTCGGCATGCGACTTTCTGCTGTTCTGGAGAAGCCAATCGTTGAGTTTGCATTTCTCGAAGAAGATCATCTTACCGTTGGGCTTTGAATGCGGAATATTTCCCGAGGCCGTTAGTTTGTAAAGATAGCTCCTTGATATTCCGGTATAGTCACAGGTCTCCTCGAAGGTGAGTACCTCTTTATTAGCCGTTAATAGCCTTTCCAAACGATCAAGTCGTTCAAAGATTAAAATAGTGTCCATTTGTTTCTTTTTAAAATTAATAAATGAACAAAAGCGCTTTTGTTTTCCTTTGTAGAATTCTATGGATAAAGGTAATTGCAGGGAGGTGCTAAAACTCGATTATATATGGATTTTTATTCACAAAATATTGATTATCATTTACTTATGTTAAATCAGTACAAATCGAACCAAATAAAATTTGGATAATTTCATTTGGTTCCAAAACGATTCAAATGATACAATTTGAAATATGTTTAAAACAGAAGGATTTTGAGTTATTAACAATTAAAAATTGAATTATAAAGAAAATGAAAGCAGTTCAAAGCCAAAAAGCTAGTCATCTGAAAATAGTTTCATTGTAATGTCCTAAAAAAGGTTCAATTCTTAAGACCATCTTTCAAAAAATGAATCCGGCAATAAATGAACGTTTGTATATAGCTGTTTATTAAAGGTCAACCGTTAAGTTAGTTATAATCGGTTATCCTACTATTTGCTTTCCAGTAACAAAAGGTTGCTCATAATGCCGTTGGCCCGTTGCTTTGTACAATGCATTGGCCACCGCTCCAAAAACAGGGGGAAATGGCGGTTCTCCCATACCCGTTGGGTCGATTTCATTCTGCACAAAATGTACGTCGATTTCTTTCGGTGCCTCTTTCATACGGATCATTTGGTATTGGTGGAAATTGTTTTTCTGTGGTACCCCATCCTGAAAGGTCAATTCCCCATAAAAGGCGTTACCAATACCATCGGTAATGGCTCCCTCGGCCATGTTTGTTGCCGCATCAGGATTTATCACAACCCCACAATCAATGGCACAAACTACTTTTTCAACAACAGGTTTACCATTCTCCATCTTTAAATCTAGTACATGCGCCGCATAGGAGTTATGGCAAAAATAGGCCGATACTCCTCGATGTTTTGTTGCATCATTTTCTTTCCAAGCCGATTTTTCACGAACCAATTCCAGGACTCCGGCGTACCTATCAGCATCATAATCATTCCGTTCGCCTACAGGATTTTCCTTGGCGCGTTTTAGCAGGTCCAAGCGAAATTGAATGGCGTCCTTGCCCATGGTTTCAGCAACTTCATCCAAGAACGCTTGTTCGGCACCGGCCATAAAATTAGATCGTGGAGCTCTAAAGGCACCTATGGTAATGTTGGAATCAATGGTCCACTCTTCTGCCATATAATTATCAATGGCCCCTGCCGGAAAACGATTGGCGAACAATGGACTCTCCGGCACCCCGCCTGCTTTAACATGTAATGCCGTTAAATTATTGTTTTCATCAAAAGCCGCGCGATAGGTTGCGTGATAGGTTGGGCGATAAATTCCATTGGTCATATCGTCTTCACGGCTATATACTAACTTGATAGGTGCATTGACTTTTTGTGAAATCAGGGCCGCTTCCACTACAAAGTGGGCATAGGCCTTGCGGCCAAAACCACCGCCCATTCTTGGAAGGTCCATCTCAATATTCTCTTTCGGTATTCCCAGACTACTAGCAATGGTAGGGATGATCAAAGACGGAATCTGTATTGGCGCTGCAATTTTCGCCTTATCACCCGCTACATGGGCAAAAGCATTCAAGGGCTCCATGTTATTATGAGCAAGAAAAGGCGCCGAGTAACTTCTTTCCAAAACCGTTGTTGCATTTTTAAAGGCTACTTCTGGATTTCCATCTTTTCGGACAACTTTTCCCGGTTTTGCAGCAAGTGCTTCCATTTGTGATTTATGGGTCGTGGTAGATTCCAGTCCTGCGGGAATGTTAATCGTTTGTTTTCCACCAAACCCAGCGATTGTTTCCGAATAGGCGGTAATGGGTTGCCATTCAACTTTTAATTTCTTTTTAGCTTGCATCACCTCCCAAGTAGAGTTGCCCACTATCGCAACCAATTCAGGAAAAGCGTTGGTGTCGAAACCGCCTTTTTCATATCCGTCCTTAAAACTCTTGATCGTAACCACATCCTTGATTCCAGGTAGGGCTTTAGCCGCTTCACCATCCACTGATTTTAAGGTCAAACCAAAAGCTGGTGGATGTTCGATCATGGCGATCAACATTCCTTCCTCTTGAATATCCATGCCAAATAGAGGCCTACCGGTTACAATGCTTTTTGCATCTACATTTTTTTGCGAACGGCTGACCAGTTTAAAATCCTTTACCTCTTTTAGTTGTACTTCTTCGGGTACGGTAAGTGTTGCTGCAACTGAAGCCATTTCTCCGTAACCGGCCGATTTTTTGGTGGCTGCATGTTGTAATACTCCTGCTTCTGCGGTAATCTCTTCCTTGGGTACCTGCCAGGTTTCTGCCGCCGCCGCTATCAACATCTGCCTTGCGGTTGCTCCGGCCATTCTAAGCGGCTCCCATCGGGCACTTATTCCCCTACTGCCCCCCGTAAATTGAAATCCATATTTGTCTGCATGATAGGGTGCTTGTTCCACTAGCACGTCTTTCCAATCCACATCCAACTCTTCTGCCACCAACATGGGCATGGATGTCCTGATATTCTGACCGAATTCCGGATTGGGCGTATAAATGGTTACAACCCCATTATCACCGATTTTCAAATACGAATTCATCTCGAACCATTCCTTGGGCATTTCCCTGACCGCTATCTCTTTTGCCTGCTCAGACTTGCAGGAGTTTAAAATACTAAAGCCAAGTACCAAACCGCCACTTGCCAAACTTGTATTCTTGATAAAGGCCCTACGTCCCATATGCGTCTTTAGCTTTGTCATCTCCTAAATTTTTTAATTAAACGTTTTCCGAACTAGCGGCTGTTTTTATTGCTTTTTTGATTCGCGTATACGTTCCACACCTACAGATATTCCCGTTCATAGCGCTTTCAATTTCTTCGTCCGACGGATTGGGATTCCTTTTCAACAAGGCCGAGGCCGACATTATCTGCCCTGCCTGGCAATATCCGCATTGGGGTACATCGATTTCCAGCCAAGCTTTTTGTACAGGATGATCACCATGTTCCGACAGTCCTTCAATGGTCGTGATTTTTTGCTCCCCAACAGCAGAAACAGGTAATTGGCAAGAACGTACCGCATTGTCACCTAAATGCACCGTACAGGCACCACATTGAGCGATACCGCAACCATATTTAGTACCTACCAATTTAATATGGTCTCTTAGCACCCATAGCATTGGAGTATTTGAATCAACATCTACACTGTGTTCCGATCCGTTAATATTTAAGTTGAATATTGCCATTTTTAAAAAATTTACTTAAAAATAAAGATTATATATTGGGTGTTGCCTACGAAATTCAAACAGTTTTAACCTACTTTGTCAAAATCCTAATTGTTTTTAGTTTTTGATAGTCAGGGGTTTAATCTTTTCAAGCCATTCCACAAGTAATTCTTTCACTTCTACTTTACGGTTCCCTTTTATGGCCAAGTAAATTCCATCCCTCTCAATACCCCCGGTTACCGAAAACCCTTCTAAAATGTTGCAATCGGAGCAAAGGCTTTCCACCGTTCTAAAGCTACTTCCAATACCGTACCCAGCATTAGTGTTAAAAGGAATGACCGTTTTATCCTTAAGGTCGTGCCGGGTCAAAAAGCTTTTAATTGGTGGAGGCAGTTGCATTCCCCATGTGGGGAAGCCTAAAAAAACGGTATCATACTTGTCCATATTTATCTGTGTTTTTAGGGGCGGAAGAAACCCGGTGCGATTTTCTTCTGCCACTTGTGCCACAATCGACTTGTAGTTTTGCGGATAAGGATTTTTTAATTCCAGTGCCACCACATCGCCGCCCACATTTTCATGGATCATTTCGGCCACAACCTTAGTGTTTTTCGTTCTTGATAGATATACGATAAGAATGTTGTCAGCTTCATTCAGGGACCCTTGGGCACTGCACCATCCGGATACCAAGAAAACAATAAATATCCAACGGCTCACTATCATTTTTTGATCTTTAATTTCCTGTAATCTGTTGGCGTATATCCTACATGTTTTTTGAAAAAGGCGCTAAAATGATTTACTTCCATAAAGCCTAGGACCGTGGCTATGGTAGTAATTGACCAGTCATTTCTTTTGAGCAATCCCCTCGCTTCCTTAATGAAACGTTCATTAATATTTTGGGTAGTCGTTTTACCAGTATATAATTTTACAACTCTGTTCAAAGAGTTTACATGAATATTTAATATTTCCGCAAAATCTGAAGCTTTACGCAACTTTATGCGTTGTGTGTCCTCTGATATGGGGAATTGTTCCCTCAGTTGCATCAAAAAATTTTCGGCTATATGAGTATAGGTTTTTTGATTTGTTGAGAGGGAAGAATCCATATTTTTAAAATCGATAACTACAGTTTTTTTTGGCGTGTCCTTCTATTGGTCTATCAAGGCAGTTTCCGGGCCACGGACACCTACCAGTTGTATCTTCTCCAAAGCATTCCTGAATTCCTTTAATTCCGTATCGGAGAAAGTAACGTTCAGTGCACCTTGGTTTTGTTTTACATGATGCAGTTTCGTAGTTCCTGGAATAGGAACAATAAAAGGTTTTTGTGCCATGACCCAAGCCAAAGCTATTTGGGCCGGAGTGGCATCTTTTTTTCGTCCCCATTCGCGTACCAACGTGAGCACCTCCATGTGCGCTTCAATAGCTTCCGGTGTAAAATAGGGCACTTGAGATAAGCGGGAATCACTTGAAAAACGGCTATGCTCGTTGAACTTATCGCCCAAAAATCCGCGACAGACCGGTCCCCAAGGAACAAAACCAATTCCTAATTCTCCACAGATATCAATAACTTCATTTTCAAGAGCACGTTGTATCAAAGAATATTCACTTTGCAAAGCAGCAACAGGCTGTATGGAGTGGGCCTTTCGTATGGTTGTGGGGGAAACTTCTGAAAGTCCGAAATGGAGCGCCTTCCCTTCCTTTATCAAATCCTTGACCATTCCGGCAACGTCCTCAATCGGAACGTTTGGGTCCAAACGATGTAGGTACAACAAATCGATACGATCGGTACGAAGGCGTTTCAGCATACCTTCAACCGCTTTTCTTATATTTTCTGGCCTGCTATTTCTTGCCCCACGACTTCCGGTCGAAAGCTCAAACCCGAATTTACTGGCAATGACCACTTTGTCCCTAATGGGCTGCAGTGCCTCACCAACCAATTCCTCATCTGTAAACGGGCCGTACACTTCGGCCGTATCAAAAAAAGTAACGCCCAAATCATAAGCCCCACGGATTACGGGAATCATATCCTTGGTATCCCTTGGTGGATTGTAGCTGCCACTTTTCATGCTCATACAACCTAACCCAATTGGCGAGACTTCCAATGCGCCCAGCATTCGCTTCTCAGGGCTGGAAGCTGTTTTTAAACCCTCAATTTTATCAAGTGCATTTTTCCCATTGGCAAAAGCCAGTGGGCTTGCCACTATACCCGCTCCCAAAAGGGCAGATTTCGATATAAAATTTCTTCTGTTTACTGAATTACTATTCTTTTCCATGCCAATATGCTGTTATCGTAATATTTTAAAATCCAAAAAATGGACTAAATTCCTCGTGATTGTAGTTCGTTTCTCAATTTGACACCCTTTTCAATGACATCCAATCTCGCTTTTCTTGGATCTGGTTTTCCAACGGCTTCACCATCTAACTGTATATCCATAATTTCACCTTCATTTTTAGTATAGACTGGCCAGTTTGGTAATCCATCTCCATTCGGGTTTCCGTTCTTGGCGAAATTTACCCAGTACCAATTCATGATTTCCGCCACTTTTTTATCTTCAGGAGTTGTCTCTGGATTACCCCAACGTGCATCAAGATTATTAAACACATAGCCAACTTCGGAACCATGGCCGGCACCGTATTTCATTCTTTCCTTCATAAGTTCGGGTACAAAACCAAAATGGTAAATAAACGTGGGTTCCCCTTGTTCCGCGAGAGCCCTTGCGGCAAAACGTCCCGATTCTCCCCATACCCAATCGGTATTGAACTTGGTAATCACCTCTTCAAAATCTTTGGTGCCATCAGGATCATAGGCAGCTTGTGCTTCCTCCTTAAACTCGCCAAAAAGTGAAAACAGTTCTTCTTTTGTCTTACTGTTGTTGACAAAGCCACCCCCGATTTCGGCGCTGTTAGAACCGATTATCAACGGTATTTGCATTTGTCTACCAGCGTTGTAGGCACTTTCAGCTGTTTCTACCACCAACGAACCATCCAAAATAGGTCCTGAATACGTTCTTGGACCACCTTCACCATCCGTTTCCTGTCCGCCATCCACAATTTTTTCCACCGGCAATGCTCGTAACTTGGCCAAGGCATCGGCATCCGTACCTTCTATACCCTGTTTATGGGCAAAGTTAATTCCAATGGTCTCCGCGGAAACTGGATAAAAAGGGGAGGCATTTTCTTCCTGTATAGGCCTTCCGGTAAGGACCCCATCACGGGCTCCACCAGATTCACTTATGGCCTTATGGAAAAGTCCCTTCGCATCTGGAATGGTCATTAAAGAGTGTACAGATACTCCACCTGCGGAAAAGCCGAATATGGTTACGTTATCAGGATTACCACCAAAAGCGGCAATGTTCTTTTGCACCCATTGCAGTGCTGCAATTTGGTCCATATAGGCATAACTGCCTTTATGTTCTTCAGGATGTTCGGCACTCAATGCTGGAAATGCAAAATGCCCCAAACGACCCAAACGGTAATTGATGGTGATTAAAATCACTCCCTTCTTAACAAATTCATCACCCGCGATTCCAGCTCCGGAACCACTTCCACCGACAAAGCCTCCACCATGAATCCAAACCATGACGGGCAGGTTCGCACCCGTATTTGCATCCCCGGGTTTCCACACATTTAGGTACAGGCAATCCTCGGATGAACCTTCACTAATGGTTCCCGGTGCCCCGCCCCATCCGGACTGTGCACAATTGGCACCATATTCCGTGGCATCCAATTCACCTTCCCAGGGGGATAATGTTTGAGGGGCCCTCCAACGGAACTGACCAACTGGTGGAGCAGCAAACGGTATTCCCTTAAAACTAGCTACACCATCTTCATGGACACCTCGAATTACCCCTAATTCGGTCTTTACTTTGGGTGCACTTTCTTGCGCAGAAATAGTAACTCCAAGGAGTACCACCAATCCTAAAATGTGTTTTTTCATTTTTGTGTTTATTAAACTACGTTGTTCAAGTTATTCCCTAGACATTGTTTTGCTAAAGGTCAGATCGGCCAATTTCCAAGTGTTATTCTCCTTTACATAAACTTCCGTTACCATGAAGGGATTGGTCACTTCATTGCTGCCGACTACGGCCAGCAGCGTAATTTGGTTCCACAATATAACGGTATTATCATTCAAGACTTCGACCATGACTTCATGGACATCGGCCTTTTTGTAGTGAATAAACCCACCTCTAATGATGTCTACTTCGCGGTCCTTCCCCCACGTACCGCCCATGTGTACAAATTTTGCCTTGTCATGAAAAAGGTCTTCCAATTTGTCCGCATCCTTATCGGCCATCCATTGCCATTTTTGGGTGGACAGCTCCCTGATTTCCTTTTCTAAATCAGTCGATTGGGCAAGGGCGACTTGTCCTGTAATCAGCATAAGCAATAAGCCTAATAATATATTTTTGTTCATTATATTGTATTTGTTCTGATGTATTAATGCGCAATTTCATGAGTATCACGAACGCTGCTAAAGGTGAGGTCCAATAATTTCCAATCGTCGCCTTCTTTTTTATAGAATTCGGTCACGGTAAATTCCGTTGTGACGTCATTTCCCCGGACATGGGCCGTAAGGGTTATTCTATTCCAAAGTACCACGGTGTTATCATCAATAGTTTCCACGACCACATCGTGTATATCGGCATTTTTATACCAAATGCTTCCCGTCTCGATGATTTCCAGTTCCCTGTCCTTTTTCCAGGAGCCGCTCATGTGTACAAACCTTGATTTGTCATGAAACAAATTGGCCAACTTGTCCACATCCTTATCAGCCATCCATTTCCATTTGGCTTTGGAAAGTTCCTTGATCTCATTTTCAAGACTTGAATTGTTAATTTCAGGAAGCGGTATTTTGTTATAATCCTCAACACTAAGTTCGTCTGTCCATTTGGTGGGTGTGCTACCACCTATCGCCAAATAGGTTACTGCACTTTTAGGAGTGGCACCATGCCAATGTTCTATGTTGGGAAGGCATTTGATTACATCACCAGCGCGCATCACTTGTACTTCCTTGCCTTTTTCCTGATAAAAACCAACTCCGTTAGTGATCAACAATTGTTGGCCGTCTGGATGTAAATGCCAATTGAGAAATGCTCCAGGTGCTGAAACCGCTTGGGCTACGTTATGTTTAAAAGTTTCATCAGCATCTACAACATGCGTAAGCCAAATATCACCGGTATGGTGTATGTTTTTCGCTTTTGCCCCCATCGGAAAAATAGCTTCTTGCGCAAAGGAAGATATGCTTAGCACACCTATAAATAAGCCTATCAATAATGCTCTCATTTTGTTTTATTTAATTGATTTAGATTATAAATTACCTTTGCCAAAGCTATGGTATAATTCATAGGATAGGCTTACCACAATTACGGATTTACCTACCATTATTACGGATTTCAGGGGTGTAAACCATTTGCTCACAAAGCATTAACTAAATTCGAACAACAGTTTTCTTCTCTGTCCAACACAAAAGATTAGATATGGGTCGATGATTATTGTTCCAAATTTAAATTTAGGTGCGGTGTACCCACTGAATGGTGAACATGATTTAACAGAAAGAAGTTAGATGAAAGAAAAACATTCAGGATAACCTGATTCAGGTAGCGAAACAAAAATATCCGACCCCTGATAAATCATTAAATAAAATTGCATGCGACCTTGATTTTTATATCCACAGCATTTCAAAAGACTTTTTAAGAAAATGGTGGGGTATATCCCTCTGGAGTATCGGATGTTGAACTAATAGTTTCCAGCATCCAAAGTTATTCGCCAATTTCGAACTAGAACTTGTATTTTTTAAAAACCATCGACATCGATTCAGGATCAATAGCTTCCATATCAATCAGTTTTAAATCTTTTACCATTTCTGCTGTGGTTGTTTTATACTTTTGAAAATGAGGTGTTTTCAAATGTGATTCGTAAGCTTCCTTATTGGCATAAATTTCCAAAAGTCGTATCTGTGTAGGATTTTCCTTTTGAAACATGGGGTAAATACAGATTACCCCGGGCTCCAGCATAAGTGATGCTTCCGATTCCTCTTTCAGTATCTCTAAATATTCATCCAGATAGTCCGTCCCAATTTCAAGTTCCGCAATGCGAACCATCATTTTTCCTTGATCAGTATCCGCCTTTAGGGCATCATCGCTTTGCCCCAAACCAATTAAAGACAGATGCAGTAATACCAATAACAGCCCCAATTTTTTAGTCAGCATAGTATCATTTTTTATCCAATCCTTTTTCCTTTAGCCATTCCGCTAACAATACGGCCACCTTTTCATTGTTCAGGTCGGACATTGGAAAATGGGTATTTCCCTTTAGGCCCTTTTCTGGAAGGTGTACCAATGTGGCATCACCCCCATGCTTGTTCACCGTGGCCGTCCAAAGCTTTGCCATTTGCAAGGCTGCACGCCATTGTTCCTGGCCAGGATGCTCCACAGGTTCGTTGGGTATATAATCCCCATAATAAATAATAATGGGTATTTCCGTCAATCGTTTAAACGCTGTCATGGGTACGCTTCTCGCACTTAATGCTCCTCCCACATAGGGAATGGTCTCAGGGACTTCCCCTTCCGGAAAGACAAAATTACTACCGGGTTCATAGGATGCAATGCCCTTGATGTTCCTATTTTTTAAGGCCGTCAACCAACCTTGGCCGCCACTATGGGAATGGGTAACCAAAACACCTGGTCCAATCTTATCGAACAGAGTGGAAACCGCCTCTATGTTAAGGTTGATGTTCAATGGTCCAGTATCCGGGGTAATTTGCCTAAAGAACTGGTTCAAAGCCCCTGGATCATCAGAAAACTGAACATCTGGATAAAATGTGCTTCCCGTCCCCAATCTGAATATCCCAAACCACAACTGATCATCCGTGGCTGCTGAAATCGTAGTAGGTTCCGTGCTCCTTCCTGATAATCCTCTACGGGGCTGGTCAATAAGGTATATGGGAAAATTACGCCTTAAAAATAGCGTTTGAAACCCCTCCCTGCCATCTGGGGTCGTTTGCCAAGTACGCATGCTCTGTCCATACCCATGCCAAAAAACCAAGGGTAATTTTTTTGCACTATCAGGAATTTGATAAAAAACAGTGGCATGGTCTCCATGCAAGGTTTGTCCTTCGGTAGCCTGATTGGAAGGGTTGAATGCCCCATGGGTAATTGGGTCAAAAGTACCGGGGCTAGATTTAATGCTTCCACCAACTGCAAAGCTGCCTTGCTCTACAAGGGTAACGGGTTGCTTTTGAGCATAAGCATCATTTACCAATAATTGAACCATTAAAAGCAATAACAATGTTGTCTTGATATTTTTCATCACTAAGATTTTATTAATTTGAAAGTATAGAGGTACTTCTTAATTTCCATTTAAATATTGTTCTTCGGTCACAGGATCTAGCCATTCCGTTGGACCGTCAACTCTGCTTGTTATAGCGATTTGTATGAACGGTTTTTCTGCGCTTGCACCGTGCCAATGTGGTGTGTTTGCAGGGCATTTGACCACATCGCCTTTTCGTAGTATTCTTTTCTCACTACCCTTTTCCTGATAATAGCCTTCGCCATCTAAAGACATAATTATCTGTCCGTTGGGATGTGAATGCCAGTTGGACCTAGCCCCGGGATCAAAGGTTACCGTTCCCACTGAATTTTGGTTCACACTATCCGCCATCACTTGCATATGTACCCAAACATCGCCAATGAAATTGTTGTTCGTTACCTTATCCCCTTTCGGAAAAATCAATTCTTGTTGGGAACTCAAATCGACGGTTTGATTTTTCTCGGCTGCTTGCTTGCAGGAAAATATAAACGTTCCCATCAATATAATCGCTAAAAGATTTTTTCTGTTCATAGGTCTGTAGTTGAAAGATGGTTTTGGTAAAAGTCCACTAATTTATTTACTGCTTGATTCACATATTCTGGCTTCCAATAGGTTTCTATATGGGTAGCACCTTCGATAAGGAACAATTCCTTGCTTTTCGAATTGGTCGCTATCGGAAAAGCATCCATTGTCAAATATAATGTTTGGGCATTGCTGCCAGCAATCATTAATAAAGGTTGGTCTATGAGGTCAATATCGTCGGTAGCATCCCAGGCCATTAAATCCATTAAACTGCTTGTGGTGTAAAGAAAAGTCGAATTGGGGTGGGCGTGGGTCCTAAAATAATATTCATAGCCTTGACGATAAAAAAGCGTTGAAACTTTTGCTAGTTCTTCGTCGGTAATACCGTCTACACCGGAATAAACGATTTCGCCGCCTCCAGCCTCCTGTGCTCTTGCCTTTGAAGCTTGCTTTAGCCTTTCTTGAATGGTCGAAATCTGCGAATTCAAAAAGCCATTTTTTCGTACAATTCCTGTATTGAACATACTCAGGGTTGCCACCGATTTAAACCGTTTATCCGATTGAACCGCTTTCAACGTATAGCCTCCGCCGCCACAAATGCCCAAAGCACCTAAACGTTCTCTATCGACCCCAGGATACTGTGAAATAAAATCGGCCATTCCTCGGATATCTTCGGTACGAAATTGGGGTTTGTCCGTATGGCGCGGCTGGCCCCCACTTGCACCCTGATAAGCAGCATCTGCCGTAATGGTAATATAACCGGCCTCTGCCAAATGCTGTGCATATAGGCCTGCTGTCTGTTCCTTTATCCCTCCGTTAGGATGTGCAATTGTTATTGCCGGATATTTATTTGTCCGGTCATAATTGGCTGGTGTATAAACATTGGCCGCAATATCGATTCCGTTCAGTTTGTAGGTAACAGGATGTATGTTGACTTTTCCATCCACATTCTCCGTAATTGCTCCCTCATATACCAATCCAAAAGGGTTTTTTTCGCTTTGTGCCCTAATCGACTGATGTATTGATAACATACTCATTAAAATGAATAATCCTATATATTTCATTTCCTTACTACTTTTTAGATTCCAATAATTCGTTCAATACTTTTTTGGCCGAATCGATTTTTTCATGATCTATATTTTTTCCCACCACATCCACTAATTCCTGTAATTGAGTTGGCGTGATGCCCTGTATTAAACAGATGTTCATATGCGAACGCAACATGGGTTCCACACCGCCGATCGTTGCCAGAACGGAAACCGTGACCAGTTCCCTTTGCTGATAATCCAAAATGTCCCGATCAAAAATATCCGCAAACAGATGCTCCTTCAAAAAGACTTCGATGATTGGGGCGAATTGGGCATAATCGGCAGGCGGGCCATCCAATTTGGCGTGTAGCAAGGTTTCCAAATTAACTTTTCCCCGTTCGTATTTTGTACGATTATCTTCTATTGGAGTAGCTTCCGCTCCTAGCTGATCTTCAACTCCTTCGGCCTTGCGTTCGTCCAAAACTTTGATAAAAGTCCGTAAACCACGCAGGCTCCTTGGAAATCCACAATAGGCATATAGATGCACCATAACTTCCTTGATTTCGCTTACTGTCAATCCGGCATCCAGACCTTCCGTTAAAGCGGATTCCAAAGTTTGCAGGTCGCCTTTTGCGGTCAGCGATGCGATGGTAATGATCGATTGTTGCTTAGCATCCAAATTCACGGTTGTATTATCCTTGAATTGGGCATTCACATGATTTGTAACACCAAGAAACGCAGTAGTCACTATGGCGATACCAATTGTTATAAGCTGTTTCATCCTATTACTATTATTTTTAATTTTTCGCTACTTACTAGCGGTTTATCATTTTCTGGTTCGCTTCGGAATAGCGTTCACCCAACAAATCAATCTTTGAGGTGGCCTCTGTAATTTGTTGCATTTCCCCATCTGTAAAAGTAATACCGGTCGCCCCTAAATTTTCTTCCAGCCTTGAAGACTTTGTAGTACCGGGAATGGGTACGATCCATGGTTTTTGATAAAGGATCCAAGCCAAGGCCACTTGTGCCGGAGTGGCCTCTTTTTCCTTGGCAAAAGCTGTAACCAAATCTACCAAAACAAAATTATCCCTCAGGTTCTCTTTGGAAAATCGAGGCACGGTACTTCTAAAATCATTATCGGAAAAACTGGCATTCCTATCTATTTTGCCTGTCAAAAATCCTTTCCCCAAGGGACTAAAAGGTACAAAACCGATACCCAATGCTTCCAATACGGGCATGATTTCTTCTTCCGGCTCTCGCCAAAACAATGAATATTCGCTCTGCAAGGCAGTAACCGGTTGCTCCGAATGTGCTCTTTTGATTACTTCGACACCTGCTTCGGAAAGTCCAAAATGGTGTACTTTTCCCTCAGCTATTAAATCCTTAACTGTACCCGCAACCTCCTCAATGGGAACCTTTGGATCCACACGATGCTGATACAATAAATCTATAGTATCTACCTGTAAACGTTGTAAGGAAGCATCCACCATATTCCGAATAGTGTCAGGACTACTATCCAAGCCCGTCACTTTTCCATCTTGATAACCAAAACCAAATTTTGTCGCTATTTGTACTTGGTTCTTAAAAGGATTTAAAGCCTTTCCTACCAATTGTTCATTAAAGTAGGGTCCGTACACTTCGGCGGTATCAAAAAAGGTTACCCCCATTTCAACTGCTTTACGGATCAACAGAATCATTTCCTTTTCGTCCTTCGCAGGGCCATATCCAAAACTCATCCCCATACAACCGAGGCCGATTTCCGATACTTTCAGATTCTTTCCTAATATTCTTGTTTTCATTTTTTATTTTTTAAAGATTATCCCAATCAGTTCATCATGTTTTAAACTTTACGGATAAAGATAGTGGCCGAAATCTTGTTCCCTATTATTGGTTTGATACAAAAGTAGTGGGCCAAAAACCAAAAAGACTTACCCAAATTACGGTTATACCTACCACTATTACGGATTTTATAATAACCGTTTGAATTACTGGTAATCAATGGCTTATCTTTAACAAAAATTAGAGGTCAATGAAAAATGTACTGCACATAGATACCGTTGGAGATTACCTTAATTTGAGAAAACAAGAGGTGTTGCACCCTTTGGTGGGTATCGTTGATTTTGAGAACGTAAACAAAGAAGGCTACGAAAACAAAAACTATGATGCCTTTCATTATAATTGCTATGCTGTTTTCTTGAAGGATGCCAAGGGATGTAAAATGCGATACGGGGGTAAACCCTATGATTATGATGAGGGAACCCTTGTATTTATGGCTCCCGGCCAAACTATTGAATTAAGTGGTTTTGACCCTGATTATGTACCCAAGGGGTATGCAATACTGTTCCATCCTGATTTATTGATAGGTACGGAATTGGGCAAAAAATTACATAGCTATAGTTTTTTCTCCTATTCAAGCAATGAAGCGCTACACCTTTCGGCTAAAGAACGGAAGGTAATTCTAAGTCTACTTGAAAAAATACAGTTTGAGTTGGAACAAAACTTGGACAAGCATAGTAAAAAGTTGATCGTAGCCAACATTGAACTCTTTTTGGATTATTGCACTCGTTTTTATGATAGACAATTCATTACACGAGAGGTAGAAAATATAGGTTCTTTGGAGAGATTCGATGTTTTGTTGAGCCAGTACTTTTCATCCGATAAACCACAAAAGCATGGAACTCCAACTGTGGGTTACTTTGCGGATCGCTTGCACCTTTCGCCCAACTATTTTGGAGATTTGGTGAAAAAGGAAACTGGAAAATCGGCCCAAGAGTACATCCAGAACAAGCTGATAGAAGTTGCTAAGGAACGCGTATTTGATCCATCAAAATCTTTAAGTGAGATAGCATATGAATTAGGGTTTAAATATCCACAACATTTCACAAGGCTCTTTAAACAAAGGGTAGGGCACTCGCCTAGTGAATTTCGAAATTTGAACTGATTCTTCAGTTAAAAAGGAAATAGGATAGAGAATAGGGTTCTTTTTATTTTCAAACTCATTTTCAAAACTACAATTCTTTAAAATTGCCGTTTTCCAGTACCATTTCTAAAATATAAAATACCTTTTTAGAGGCTGTCCTGTTCGTGGTCTCTTTTACTAGTTTCGTTATTTGACCTTTTACGGAACTCAAACTGTTTTTAAAAATTCAACATCTTATAACTGTAGGTTCTACTAGGCAGAGATGAGTAATCTCTTTAAGCGCAGTTTAATTAATTACTCCATTTTCCTTTAAAATAAAAAGTTTATGAATGGTAGATATCATAATTAATTACTGTCAACTCTTATACTTTTTAGTACCAAAATGCACTATTAGTTTACTTGGGGCAGAAGCAAATCTGGCCTCAGTTTTTAATTATTTACAGTAAAAAATCTGGTTGAGTTATTAAAAAGTCACCTATTCGGTGAGTATAAAAAATAAAAACTACCAAAAGCCCTGTACACAGGCGTTTTCAGAGATAGGTTCTAGACCCTCCGGCTCCACCACAAAAAATCCTAAATGACTTATTAATAGCTATTTAGGATTTTTTTGTTTTTAGTTTTGTACGATTAATGTACTGTAATAGAATTTAAAGGCTATTTCTGCGATTGAGCAAAAAAATAAAAGTTATGTTTTGAGCATCATTTTCTACATTTCCTACATGGTCCGATCAACTTAGCAAAAAAAATAAAGTTATGTTTTGGGCATCATTTCGTGCATTTCCTACATGGTCCGATCAATTGAGCAAAAAAATAAAGTTATGTTTCGGGCATCATTTCGTGCATTTCCTACATGATTTGAGATTTAGACCCCCTCCCCCGGTCCATCCACGGCCCCGGCGCGGGGTCCCGCCCGGGCGAATAGGTCCCGAAGCACCTTTTCGGGCCGAATAGCCTTAAGGGATTGATTACCCTACTAAATCAGTAGACTATATAAATACCAAAAACCCCTCACACCATTAAGAACGGCGCAAGGGGCAAACCAAACATGACAGAGAGTATTATTTGACCAATGGCATTTTGGCCGTGAACATTCCCAAAATCTGTCCGGGCGCTTTGGACCCGATCAACCGCCCGCCCATGGGGCCGTTTTCGACCATATCCTTAAAATAGGGCAAGGCTTCTTTTTCCCCCAAAGGTTTCAACCCGAATTTCACATCACTACAATTCAAAAGAAGGTTGCGTTTCTTATCCCGGAAAAATTGAATACCCAGCTCCTCGGCGACATTTACCAAGTATAGAACAAATTGCTCTTTATGTTCGTCCCGGCTGGCACCTTCCTCCATGGTCAAACCGCCTTCGATAACCTTCGCGGTCATCTCCTTTAAGTAGGTAGCGGAGTTCTTTTGTTTACCTTTTTCCATTTTATAGAACATGGCCTTCAATGAAATCATGTGATAAAGGGTAGCGGCACCGGGGTTCTCTATGCGGTGTGCAACCCCGGACCAATCAAAAAGGGTTTTTGCCACATCTTCAAGATCGGCCAGTTGAATTTTGATACCGCCGCCCTGGTAATGGGCTTTAAGATTATGCTCGTCGACCATTTCAAAAACTACACTATTTTCCAGGGCCGAATCAAAAGCCGCCTCGGCAATGGCATTTTTTAATGGCCCTTGATCCCAATTAGGATTAAAGTCGGGTTCCGGCAGGCTGGCGGTTAAGGCCTTTACAACCTCCTTTGCTTTTGCGTGCCTTGCTTTTTCGCGCTCTTTGTTCGCTTTGTCAATACTGCTTACTGTACTCATGTTTATTTAGTTTAGAATTAATAATTACTTTATTTTCTTTTGCCCCATGCTTTGACAGCTTGCAAAACCTCGTTGGGGTCCACCGCCCGAGCTTCTTGCAATCGTTCAAGCAATCGGAGGTATCTTTTCGTTGGCTTACCTAAATGGGATTTTTTGAAGTGTGGTTTTTTCAGTTCCGCAAGGATCTCATCCATTTCCAAATAAGACTTATATCGGCGGTCCATATCCCGCCATTTGTGTGACCTCGTTTGTGATCTATACAAGCCACCCGGCACCAATTCCAAATGCATGAACCGACCATGCACAAAAATTAGCTTTCTCGCCCGTTTCCCGGAATATGGGCAGACAAAACCATAAATATTGCCTCCGGTCGCCAAATTGCACCGGCGGGAGGTCAATTCTATTTGCTCCCTAACGGACTGCCCGGCCCAATCATATTGAAGTATGACTTTTGATTCGCCGTTTGTAAATATGGCCACGATCCGAACCTTTAGGATATTTCCATCATTCAAGGCCAGCTCGAAGGATCCCCCGGTAATATGGCCCTCTTTAAAAAAGCCGCACTTGTTCAGGAAAGCCGCCCTAAGCTGGGGCGCTTCGTCGATAATTATAGGTAGTCTCGATTTCTGTCCCATATTATAAAGTCTTTAGGTATAGATCTGCAAGATCAGCGCCTTCGGGCAGATCGTTATTGTTTTCCAATTTAGTTGAAACGGCAATTGAAGTCATACCGACCTCGCCCATGCCTTGGGCCTTTTCTTTCCACGTTTGAAACTCGCTTTTATCGGGAAATAGAACCACGTCCCTATTTTTAAGGGGTTTCAACATTGAAGGCTTTAAATTCTGCTTACTTCCTGTTGCCAGCCATAGGATTGAAGGCTCCAAAATTGCCATGATGAGGGCTGTTTTTTCGCTCTCTACAATTCCGATTGTCGAGTCGTAATCCGTAGCAAGTAAATGCTGGCCAAATAAACATTGGTTCAATTTGAAATCTTTGGCCTTTATAGCGTTATGGATCCAATTTATCCGGGGGAATGGCTCTTTGATCCGCTTGCCCGTTATTGGATCATAGTTCATAATCTTGCCAGCGTGTACCCTCTCGGCCTCGTCAATTTGCCAAAATACGGTTGAGGCTGGCCAATATGAATTTGTAACCGAAAGAAGATACTCCCGGCAAACCGTTTCGACCCTGCCCTTTGGGAACTTGGATTCAAGAAAAATAGTAAGGTTGTCCTTATTTCGTTGATCTAGGAAATAGTCTTGGACCAATTCCAAACTATGGAAGCTGGGCTTCTTTTCAATGGCAGGCTTTAAAGGCTTAAACATTTCGACTGCTTTGCCTTTTTGGCTAAAATATTTGACATCGCTCTTATTATAAAAAAGGCGGGTTTGTTCTAAGAACCATTCAGTAATATAGCAATGGCCGGAGCCAAGGCGCTCCAATACTTGGGATTTTGGAACCAAGGCAAAGACCCCAAGTTTATCAGTTATCTTATAGGCCTTTTCACTAATCGAACGTATGGCCATACATTCGACCAAATAGCATTTTTTGCCTAGGCTTGGCGCTTTATGATAACCGCAAGCACTCTCACGATCGCAACGGCCAAGGCCAGCGTCCTCTACATATTCCCCGGTGGTTCTATCAATATACCGAACCAAGCGCCGCTTACCACAATTCGGGCAAAAGTGCTTTGCTGGGCCGGGGTCCAATTTATACTTAAAATTGCTCATCGTCCTCGGTTTTTTTACGGCTAACCATAGCCACGTTTCCCACGGTCATTCGTTTCGTGAAAATCTTATGATGGTTCAACCTCTTAATGAAGTTGGATTTGTTCACAGCTCTGAACCCGTCGCCTAAGCAATAATTCCGGTACTCCGGGTAAAGCTGGCTAATTGGGATATAATCGTCGATCGCTGGCCTGTATTTATAATCGTCAATGAACATCTTTACACTATCGGAGGCCTTTTCATATAATGCCCGGGCATTATCGACCGCCTTACATTTTGAGAACGATCTATTCTTTAGGATTCGGTCTAGGCCAGCCAATACCCAATTGAATACGCCGGAAAGTTCACGAGCTATGATCTTATTTGCTAGGTCCCGGTCCTGTTTATGCTCCGGGATGGTTTCGTCAAAGGCTATAATCAAGAAGCGCCTAAAAAAAGCGTTCGAATGTTCCACATCCTTAGGTAGATCATTGCTATTGAAGATCAATTTAGCATAATCCTTTATAATGAAAGGCTCACCATAAGGAAGGCGGGCGTCAATGGGTTCCCCGCTGGCCATTTGCTTAAAAATATCGACCTCCAATTTGCCGTTAATCTCGCTAGCGTAGTTAACAAGCTTATTCGCAATCTTCGCTCTGTGGTAACCCTTTTCATCGGTCAAGCTTTGGAGGCTGTAATTTGAGACGTTTTCAGAACCTAATAAGGCGTTGATAATTTCAAAGAATACGCTCTTACCATTGGCGCCGGACCCGTAAAGGATCAACATTTTCTCGAGTTTTAAAACCTCGGTTTTCGTGAATATATACCCGGCGTATTCGGCTAAAATATTCTGCTTGCCTTTGTCCGGGATAACCTCGTCTAGATACTTTTGGAACAATCGCGCCTTGGCCTGTGGGTCGTAGTCAAATGGGAGTTGATAAGTAACAAAGTCCTCTCTCTTAAATTCCCTCAATTGCTTTCCATCCGGGCCAATCTCGAAGGTGCCGTTTTGCAAGTTGATCAATACCTTGTTATTGTCCTCGGGCGGGGTCGGAAGATAAGCCTCCGACATGAATTGTTTATGTAGATCGTCCTTAAATCCGAAGATCTTCGCTTTGAATTTCTCGACCCCCATTTTTAAGGCTACATTCCCAAGGAAATATTGGAAGGCTTCTTTGCTTATTTCATTCCAAAAGGAACCGTTATATACATAAATAAAGCCGTTCTTTTTACATAAACCCCAGTCATTGGCCTCGGCAATCTTTAGGAGTTGGTCCACAACTAAAACTAGGTAATGGTTGCGGGTTAACTTGTACCCCGCCAATTGCTTTTGTAGTTTTTGGTATTCCTTTAGATCTTCGGCGTTGTCCTCGTTAAGTGTCCCGTCGGGGTTAGTTACCCGGGGCCTTAACTCCTCCATTTTTTCAATGGTCAATCTGCTCTCGGGAAAAGCCAGCAGAAGGAAGTCTAGCGCCTCAATACTATTGCCCAGCTCCTCTAGGATATCCTCCCCGGTCATGACCTTCTTGGCCGGGGCTTTAATTTGTTCTGTCTCTGTCAGTAAGTTTTGGTTCATTTTAGCGGTTTTAAACTAGTTAGTAATTCCGTTTTTTTGTAATACCTCCTTGATCCGATCGCATAGGCCGTAACCCGGCCTTTATTGGTCCAGTGCCAAAGGGTGGATTGATCTATTTTCAAGAATTTAGCGGCCTCCTCCCGGGTAAGAAGTTCCTCCTCAGGTTCTTCGCTTTCCGGCTTTGGATTTGACCCGAAACGATCCGCCAAGGCGTCGGCAATGCCCTTGGTTAGCTCCTCAAAATCTATTTGGGTGAATATGGTTTTTTTCATTGCTCGTTAAGTTTTTCAAGGATTTGAGATTTCAAAAAGTACAAGCGACGCCCGATCCTTATAAATGGTATTTCAAAATTGGCTGTCCAGTAGCTAAGAGTCCGATCGCTTATATCAAGCATTTCTAAAACCTCGGCGCGGGTCAGGATCTTCTCATTGGTTTTTAAAAGTTTCAATTCTGCCTTCAAACGATCGATAACTTCCTGTTTTTGCTCGAGGGCATCCACCAAACCGATATTTGTTTTTAGAGTATCGTCCTTGGCGGCCCAATATATTTTTACGATTTGCGCCAGTCTCGCGTATAGTTGTTTAGGCCCTTCAATTTGGATATCAAATTCATTTAGGGCCACGAGGTTATCCAGTCTAGGGTGTGAGATGTATTTGTCCCCGTAAACATCGAAAAGCAACCCGGCTAAATTGATTTGATCCTTACCGTAATCAAGATCTAATCGGTTTCCTGTCAGGTGTAAATACCTATTGTTCAAGTGCTGTGGACCATACTCCGGGCGGTTTTGGTTCCACTGGACAATAGTCTTGCCGTCCCTTTTGGCCCTCTCGACCGCCCATTTGAAAGACAGAATTGCATCCGATTCGGTATAATTGAGGTTGTCCGACTCAAAAGATCTGTATTCGTCTTTTTGGCCGTCGTAAGTGTAAATACAATACACAACATCGGTTAGCTCCCCGAAGCTTTCCCGGTCGTAGTGGACAATCAAAATATTCTTGTCAAGCTCTTTAAGTTTTTTCATTGTCTAATTTCTTAAATGGTTAACCGTTGCGGTGCCTGCAACTATTTACAGGAGCAAACTTAGGGGTAAGTGCTTGTTAGGGTGCTATGAGTTTTCTAACGTTTTCAACCAAGAATAAAAAGCCCCGACCATTTGGCCGGGGCTTGTGTTTTTAACGTAGGGTCAAGGGTTATTCCATAGTAAGTATTGAAATAAATTCAGATTTGAATAAGCCTTTGTATTCTTTTGGGACCGCTCGGTAAATGGCCGAGGTTTCAAGGATCTCATCAAAGAACATTGCTTTGAGTTCCTGAACCCTGACGGCCCTTTGTCTTCCTTGCAGCAATTCAATTTCTTGTACCTCTTTTTGGTATCTGCTTAAAAATTTCATTGAATGGTCAAGGTTTTCAAGTTGAAGCTTTTCTAGTAGTTGGGTATATTTGTTGTTTTTCATAATGTATTGATTTACTGTGATTTAATTTTAGAGCCATGTAGGAAATGTAGAAAATGATGCCCAAAACATAACTTTATTTTTTTGCTCAATTGATTGGACCATGTAGGAAATGTAGAAAATGATGCCCAAAACATAACTTTATTTTTTTGCTTAAAAGTAATTAGCCAATTCAAGAGCAAGATCCTTGCTTGATTTACCTATATATTCTAGAAATAAGGCTTCGGTGCTATGGCCGGAAATATACATCAAATGACTAGTAGGTATTTTACCGTAGTGATTAGTACAGAAGGAGCGCCGTCCGATATGACTTGAAACCAAATCCCATTTAGGATATTCAGCTTCAATGACCCTGTATTTGGCTCGTTCCTTTTTATTTGGATTGATATTAACTTTCTTTCTTCCGGTTACCATTTCGTTTATACCGGCCAGTTTACAAACCTCTTTGATATATTCATTGTATCGTTGATCGGATATTTTTCTAGGGAACTCGCCGCCTCTCTTTTCAAGTATGGCCTTTACTTTTGAATGGACCGGGATAGTCATCAGTTTCCCTGTCTTTTGTTGTTTGAACTCTAAAAGCTGTTTACCATCTTCAACCCTTATCATATTGGATTCAAATCTTAAGAAGTCTGAAACCCTTTGACCTGTGAAACAGGATATAATCAACCAATCCCTAGCATTTTCTTGATATTCAGTTTCAAGTTCTGCTTTTTCAATTTGAGTAATCTCTTCAAAGGATAGGTAAGGACTTTTGATAGTTTCTTTTTTGAGGTTCATATCTTCAAGTTGGAAATGAACCTCCAAACCATGGTAACGAGCATGACGGCAGAAGGTTTTTATAAATTTCAATTCCCTATTCATAGTATTTTGAGAGTACTTTTCCTTTAAATAGTAATCTTGAAATTCATTTTTAAAATCGCCTCCTATTTCCGCTATTAATAAGGTAGAGCCTCTTTCAATTTGAAACCGTTCCATTTTGTTTTGAACAACTTTAAACTTTTTTTCAGAGGCTTTTGAAATATCGTTTTTACGATCTTCAATATAAAAGTCAATATAACTTACCAAATCCTTAGGGAACCTCTTTTGACCCTTAGGATTATAATACAATTCAAGTTTGGATTGAAGCCATTTCTTATTGACTAGACTAGGATTTTCTTTTTCAAACTCCTCAAGGATAAAGCTCTCAATCTTCATTAATTCAGACTTGACCTCCTTTTGTCTATTAATAATGTCAATATCCTTTGATTTCTTATTGTGTTGCTTGACCCAATATTCTTTTGAAACTTTCAATTTTGTTTTAGCTCCGATTACATGATCCTTTATTCCATCCGAATGGATCCTAAAAAGTAATCTCAAATTAAGATAAGATTCCGGCTTTGTGGAACGGTAAAGAAAATTGATTGAGGCCATTTTTTGTATTATTTTTGTACGGTAGAATACAAAGATATACAATTTTATTCAAAACTATTCAATACCTTTGAGTATTTCAATTAATCAAAAAGTATTGTATTTAAAGGGCTATGAGAGTATTTACGGTAATTTGAAGATATTGAGGTTTTTTATTTGGTGATTCCCTCCGGCTCCACTTTAAAAGCCACCTTCTGGTGGCTTTTTTACTCATTACTTAGTTATATTGAATTTTTATCGGTATTCGTAATACCTCCTAAGGTCGGTTTCATTGCGCCTACGGGAGTCGAAGGCCAGCGCACCAGCTCGTGCCTTAACTAAAAAATGTACATAGGACATCTATTATACGCACGATTAAGCGCAACTGGTCCATACCCCATTACGACCATTATTATAACAACCCACACGCATCGTACGAAGCCCTCCCTTATTCAACCCAAAAATCCCATCCCGGGATATAAAATCAGCATTTCACAATTCTCATAATATAGTTTCATAAATCCATCTTTTTATAAATAAATCACTCCAAAATCGATATTCTTATTGATAATTAAGATTTTCTTCACTAATTAATTATTTAAAAACATTAATTTAAAGACATCGATTTGATAACCAATCAATTAGTTGCACTAAAAACTTTACAATTTAAAAAGCATGCTTTTTAGACCTGAGAAATATTCGTTCAAGTTTTCAAGACCCTCACCGCTATTTATCTGTATCCTACTACTCGGATGTTCTCCGAAATTTTCAAACATGGCACTGCCCATTGAGGATATACAGGAGTTCTCTTATGCCGGAGAAGTGGTTTTAGAGGATCGATGGTGGACCGCTTTTGAAGATGAAAACCTGAACCGATTGATCGATAGCGCTTTGGCATCCAACTTTGATCTGGCAGCGACCTGGCAAAGTTTTTTGGCGGCCAAGGCGACGGTAACCAGGGAAACTTCGGACAAATGGCCCCAAATGGAAGCGTCTGCACAAACGGCCCGGAATTTTCCCGAACCCGATTTTGCCGGAGGAGAAAATACCCAGCTTGGTTTATCGGCAAACTACGAGGTTGATCTTTGGGGCCGGGTAAAAACCGCCGTACAGGCCGAAAAATTCAGGGCAGAGGCCAGTCTTTACGATTACCGTGCTGCGGCCATATCCATTTCCGCCGAAATCGCGACCACCTATTACCGACTACTGGCCGCTAAAAAGCAATTGAGAATCACGGAGAATCAGATCACCACAAATGAGGATATCATCAAATTAATACGGTCGCGTTTTGTGGGGGGGCAAATAAGGGCAGTCGACATCCTTCGACAGGCACAACTGTTGGAGAGTACCAAAGAGCAACACCTTCTCATTGGCAGCAACGTTCGCCTTTTGGAGCATCAATTGGCCGTACTGTTAGGTAGACAACCCCAGGAAACCATTGCATTGGAAAAAAAAGACCTACCTGCCCTTCCCGAACCGCCACAAGCCGGACTTCCCTTGGAACTCATTCGACGAAGACCGGATATCCAACAATCCTATGCCCTGCTTCTCGCTGCCGATCGGGATATGGCATCTGCAGTGCGTACCAAATACCCAAGCCTCTCCCTTTCGACCAGAGGACAATTGAGATCCAATAATTTTGACAATCTTTTCGATAATTGGGCCTATTCATTGACCGGTAGTTTATTGACCCCTTTGTTCTATGGCAGACAACTGAATGCGGAGGTCGATAGGACCGAGGCCCTAAAAAACCAACGTCTTTACGAATACGGACAAGTAACGCTAACAGCCTTTCAAGAGGTGGAAGACGGTCTGGTCCAAGATCGCATGCAACAGCGAAGACTGGAAAATATTGAACGGCAACTAGAGCTTGCCACAAAAAGCAACAAGCAATTGCGCATCGAATTTTTGAACGGTTTCAGTCCGTATCTCGATGTACTCCTAGGTTTGGATCAAGAGCAACAATTGCGCAGGGACCAAGTGGCCGCCCAGGCGCAACGAATAGCCATTCGCATTGGCTTATACCGGGCATTGGCCGGAGGATTCGATACAGGCCGAACTTTGGAAAATTGAACGAAATACCACGTATATGAGCAACAAAAAAATACTGTTTATTTGTTTGGGCATTCTGTTGGTCGGCATTGTTTTGACGACCCTCATTTTTTCCACCGAACCCGAGGCCGAAAGGGAAGGCGCATCGGTAGAGACCGCCATGTTGGTCGATGTCCTTCCGGCAACCCAAGGTACCTTTGAGCCGGTTATCGTAGCAACCGGAACGGTACGTCCGGTAGAGGATGTTACCTTAAGTCCGTTGGTAGCAGGACAAGTAATCCGTAGGTCAGCCGCATTCGTCCCTGGTGGATTTGTAAAGAAAAACGAAATGTTATTACAAATCGATCCGGCCGACTACCGCAATACCCTCGAATTGCGAAAAAGCGCGTTGCTACAATCCCAAACAACACTCGATACAGAAATGGGGCGGCAACAGATAGCACAACAAGACTTGGCACTGATTGCCGATGATTCCCTCTTTGGGGATAACCCCCTATCTGAGGAAGAGCGCCAATTGGTCCTTAGGAAACCCCAGTTGAATGCGGTTAAGGCTAATATCAATGCCGCCAAGGCCTCGGTAGAACAGGCAAGGCTCAATCTTGAGCGCACGACTATCAGGGCCCCCTTTGATGCCCATATATTGAACCAAAACGTGACCCAAGGATCTCAAGTGTCCCCAGGTGATGACTTAGGCCGTATTGTCGGAACCGACTTCTATTGGGTCGTTGCCACGGTGCCCGTATCAAAATTACAATGGTTGGGTTTTCCTGATGATGATGCCGAAAAAGGCTCTCCGGTACGTATAGAAAATCAAACCGCATGGACCCCCGGGGAATACCGCGAAGGATTCCTCGATAAACAAATAGGTGCCCTCGATGCCCAAACCAGACTAGCGCAAGTATTGGTAAAGGTTGCTGACCCCTTAGCGAAAAATGAAAATATGAAAGGTTGGCCAAAATTGATGATAGGCACTTTTGTGGAAGTCAAAATAAAGGCCGATTCCATATCGGATGTAGTGCGCCTTAAACGGGATTATGTAAGAAGCAATGAAACCGTTTGGATCATGAAGGATGGAAAACTGGAAATCCGTGAGGTCGATATAGTTCTGAATGATGACGAATATGCTTATATACGTAAGGGGCTAACCCATGGGGAGAAAGTCGTTATCACGGATTTAAGCACCGTGACCAATGGTATCGGATTGCGTACCCGTACCTCAACCAGTGAAAAGGAACAAATAGAATAATGGTTATGGCCGAAGGCAATAAAAACGAGGGGAAAACACCTAGAAAAGAAGGCGTGATAGGGTATATGGCACGAAATTCAATCGCCACGAACCTTTTGATGCTCGTGCTTTTGGGGGGTGGTCTATATACCATGTTCACTATTCAAAAAGAGGTGTTTCCTGAGTTTCAACTCGATTTCGTTGAAGTTTCCGTGGCCTATCCGGGTGCCTCCCCTGCCGAAGTGGAACAAGGGGTATTACAGCCGGTCGAAGAAGCCGTGCGCGGGGTGCAAGGTATCAAGGAAATCGTTTCGGAGGCCAATGAAGGGTCCGGTCAGATCAGTATTGAATTGGTTGCCGGCTCGGAGCGGATGAAGGCTTTTCAGGATATCGATCAGGCCATCAATAGAATCCGTACGTTTCCCGATGATATCGAACGACCGGAAGTGAGCCTGCAGTCCCGACAAAGGGATGTGCTCCAAATTGGACTTTACGGAAGTACCGATATTTGGACACTGCGACAGCTTGCCGAACGCCTGCGTACCATCCTCTTGAACAACCCGAAGATCACCCAAGTGGAATTGGGCAATGTACCCGATTATGAGACCCGAATTGAAATACCCCGTATTAATTTACAAAAGTATGGCCTGACACTCGGGCAAGTGGCCGATATTATCAGGCAGAGCAGTAATGATGTTCCTGCCGGGGCGGTACAGACCCAAAGTGGGGAGATCCTCCTACGTATGCAAGAGCGCAAACAATGGGCCGAGGAGTATGGAAATATTACCATTGTCTCTTCCGATTCAGGGGCCAGTGTGGCCTTAAAGGATATTGCCACGATAACCGATGGCTTTGAAGAAACCGGTTTTCACGGACAATTCAACCAGCAGAATTATGTAGAACTGCGTATTTTCCGCATTGGCGATCAATCGCCTCTGGAAATTGCCGATGCCGTAGAAACCATCCTAAAGGACTTTCAACTGCCCCCCGGGGTAAAATTCCGAACCGATAGCAACCGTGCGGAAGACTATCGCGAACGTCTATCCTTACTTACCGAAAACGGATTGCTCGCCATTATCATCGTACTCCTGATACTGACACTGTACTTGGAGTACCGCCTTGCCTTTTGGGTCATGATGGGAATGACGGTTTCCTTTATCGGGGGAATGATCTTATTGCCCCTAATTGGGATCAGTGTCAATATGATTTCCATGTTCGGCTTTTTAGTCGTCTTGGGCATCGTGGTCGATGATGCGATCGTCGTGGGTGAAAATGTATATGAATATCGCCAAAAAGGCCTTAGTCCCATGGAGGCCGCCATCGCAGGAACGAAAGATGTTTCCAAACCCGTTGTTTTCAGCATTGTCACCACCATTATCGCCTTTGTCCCCCTTCTATTTATGCCGGGGGAAACCGGAAAATTCTGGCAACCGCTGCCTGCCGTGGTCATTGTCATTTTGGCCGTATCCCTGTTCGAGGCCCTCTTTATCCTTCCTTCCCATTTGGGACATCTCAAAAAAGAAAGCACCAAGAATCAAGTGATCCTAAAATTGGAAGGCTATCAACGCGCTTTCGCAAGGGCTTTCGACCGGTTTATCGAAAATAAATACCGTCCATTTCTCGACATATGTTTGCAATATCGATACATCACCCTTAGTGCCGCCATCAGCCTCTTGGTAATTGTTGGCGGATACGGGTATAGTGGCCATATGGGAATGATCATGATGCCGGAAGTCGCTGCCGATGAAATAGAAGCTGGGGTGCGATTGCCCGTGGGTACGACTCCCGATCAAGCCGCTAAGGTGGCCCATGCCATTTCGGATGCCACTCAGCGAATGTTCGAGGAACACAATCTGTATGAAGTGGCCGAAGGTATCAAGACGAATGTTAGAGGGCAAAATTTCATCGATGTGGAAATCGTGATGTTACCGCCCGATCAAAGGGACATTACGGCAGGGGAAGTAATTGCACTATGGCGTGATAATATCGGTGATATTGAAGGTGTGGACCAAATTACCTTCGAAGCCGAACGGGGCCCCGGTGGGGCTAGGCAAGCCATTAGTATCGACCTAAGCCATTCGGATATCAATGTACTTGAACGGGCCAGTGCAGCTTTTGTGGAACGCATGAAAGGTTTCTCAAACACACGTGATGTTACCGACAATTATAATAAGGGCAAAATGCAGTACGATTTTAAATTGCTACCCCATGGCAGGAATCTAGGGCTTACCTCGGATGATGTGGGCCGACAGGTGCGCGACGGATTTTTTGGGGCCCTGGCGTTACGCCAATTACGGGGCATGAACGAAATCGAAGTACGCGTAAAATTGCCCCTGGAAGAACGGAAGGACATCAAAAACCTGGAAAATTTCTTGATACAAACGCCCAGTGGGGTCGAAGTTCCGTTGATGGATGTGGTCGAAATAGAACAACGGGAAGCCTTTACCAGCATCAACCGTAGGGATGGCCGAAGGGTCGTGAATGTAGGTATGGACGTAGAGCCCGCCAATTCGGTCGGTCGCGTAATCGCTTCGGTACAAAGTGAGACCTTGCCACAGTTGCGTGCCGATTTTCCGGGAATCACATGGACCTTTGAAGGGAGCCAGGCCGATATGCGGGAAAGTACCAATACCCTAAAGGCAGGTTTTACGATCGCCATGTTATTGATCTATGCCCTATTGGCCGTCGCTTTTTCAAGTTATACACAGCCCTTGATCGTTATGACCGCCATTCCGTTTGGTATTGTAGGAGCCGTCATTGGTCATATATTACTGGGATATGACCTCTCCTTGGTCAGTTTGATGGGCGTAATTGCCCTCTCCGGGGTCGTGGTCAACGATTCATTGATCATGATCGATTATGCCAATAAACAAAGAAAAGAAGGCAACTCCATTTACGAATCGATCCATGAGGCCGGCCTGCGCCGTTTTAGGCCCATCATATTAACGACAATGACCACTTTTGGCGGCCTGGCCCCCATAATACTGGAAACTTCAAGTCAGGCTTTCTACTTGATCCCCATGGCCATTTCCTTGGGGTTCGGAATCGTTTTTGCCACGACGATCATCTTAGTGATCGTACCTTGTTTGTACTTGATGTTAGAGGATATTCGACTTATGTTACTAAAGGGAAGAACGGTAAGACAAGTCGATGTCTCTTAGACCAAAGCCCCGAAAAATACCGCTATAGCCGACAAGTAAGCAATGCCTAAAATTAAATGGGAACCACCTCTGGATAAACCGGAAAATCAAAAATATAAATCATTGGCTTTCACTCAACTAGGTCTTAGATCATGAAAGGGATAATGCCATTCCGATAAGGCCCAACATAAAATAAATAAAGTTTTGATTACCAGCGCTTGAATGTATGGGACCCCACGATGAATATCCTGATCGCAATGTTTAAAGGTATTTACGTAAATGTACCTATAGCGAAATACCACGTCATCACCTACGCATATTCCTACCTTCGTAACCGCTAAAGAAATTTCTGGAACAATCGATCAATACTTGTTTTGAAAAAGATCCTCAAGTACGGCAAACGACAGCGGCTTCGATATAAAATCCTTCACGATGTCATAACTCTTGGCTTTTTCTATTTCCCATTCGGCAATCGTGGAACTGACCACATAAACGATGGGTTTGGTCTTAAAAGGTAATTTGATAAATTCATCCAAAAACTCCCATCCATCCATTATGGGCATATTTAGATCTAAAAAAATCACCTCGGGAAACGTACTTCCCGATTTGACCATGGAGGTTAAATTCACCAAAGCCTCGTGCCCATCTTCATATACCACGATATTCGAACAAAAATTACGGTTATAATTCAATAATATTTTGGTCCCGTATACATAAATCGGATCATCATCAATAATACACACTGTATCCATCTTCATTGCTATCAAAAATCTAAAAGGCACCCAGAAATCTATTGATATGTATTTATAGGATATGCGTGAAGTAGTACAAAACCCATATCCGCTGCGGAAATAATACCGGAGATTTGGTGTATCCTATTTTGGTTAGTCCTTATTTTTTAAAAAGTAGTCTTTTTCGTATGTTGTATTTTTTCAACAAATGTAAGAAAATAACACCCATTAAAAATAACACCAACCTTAACAATTCCAAGGTTTTCATCTTTTAATGCCTTCACAATTAAAAACTTGTGCCGAATAATGGTGGTTGCTAGGGCGAAGAAATCGACCTTGGTGACATCCAGAACCTGACTACCCCATAAAAAATTGGATTAATAGCACGGGCACACAGTGTTATTACCGCCTTAAAAAGACATGGAAAAACGAAGCATGACCCTAACTGTAGCCCATCAATGCACCTAATTGTTACCCTTTTCCGCAAAAAGGCATATCCACAGCATACCTTGGGATATCGTGCCGTCGATACCTTCTATCGCATTAGGGCCACCACCCAGAGAACCATACCGGTAGTAGGGGGAATCCTGCATAACCCCGTCATACAACCCCCATTATTCGTCCAATAGGATAGTATATTTACATTTCAAGATCCCACACCAAGGGAAGAAGGAAATACACAAAAGCGGTCAAAATGACAATGGAAATCAGGTTCATCCAAATTCCCTTATTGACCATATCGCTTATTTTAAGATACCCCGATCCAAAAACCACGGCATTGGCAGGGGTGGCCACCGGTAACATAAATGCACAAGACGCGGCTACCGTGGCACCGATCATCAAGTAATACGGATGGACACCCAATACCGGGGCCAAAGATATGAGTACGGGCAACAACATGGCCGTTGTAGCGATATTTGAGGTCATCTCTGTTAAAAAATTGACCGTTGCGATGAGTATGATCAAAAGGAAAATAAAAGGCACTGTCTTCAAGGCAATCAATTTACCTCCGATCCACAAAGCAAGTCCGCTACTTTCAAAACCTGATGCCAATGCCAAACCGCCTCCAAATAATAGGACCACTCCCCAAGGGAGCTTGACCGCATCTTCCCAAGAAATCAACTTTACCCTTTTTTTACTTGAAGGTATTATGAACAAAACGACCGCTGCAATAATACTTATGATCGTATCATCAAGTGACGGAATTATTTTTTGGAGCAAAAAGGAACGTGAAATCCATGCCAAGGCCGCAAAAAAGAAAACCACTAGGACGGCTTTTTCCTCATAAGACATTTTACCCAAGGCCTTTAATTGGGCATCGATTTCCGCACGCCCTCCGGGGAAGGCCTTTTGTTTGAATTTGAATGCGTAAACCGTCAGGTATTTCCAACAGATGAACAATAAAATCACGGCAATCGGAAACCCAAAGACAAACCATTGGGAAAAGGTAATATCCTTACCGAAAGTAGTCTGGACGACACCGGCCAACACCAAGTTGGTCGGGGTACCTATCAATGTGGCAATTCCTCCGATCGAAGCACTATAGGCAATGGCCAACATCAATGCTTTTCCAAAAATGGTGTTCTCGTTTTCAATGGTATTCGGGTTATCCCGTAACTGGGTAACTATGGCCATGGCCATGGGCAATATCATTACGGCGGCAGCCGTATTTGAAATCCACATCGACAATAATGCCGTGGCTATCATGAACCCAAGGATGATACTATTGATATTCGTACCTACGATCTTGATTATCGAAAGGGCTATTCTTTTATGCAGGTTCCATTTTTCAATGGCAATGGCGAGAATAAACCCACCGATATATAAATAAATGTATTTGTGACCGTAGGATGCCGTGGTGGCACTTAGTGCCAAACCTCCGGTCAAAGGGAAAAGTACTATGGGCATTAAGGCCGTAACCATAATGGATATTGCCTCGGTAACCCACCAAATGGCAATCCATGCCACTGAAGCCAAAACGGCATTTGCCTGATCACTCAACCCTTCAGGGTGAAAAAAGAAAAGGATAAGGAAAAAGGCCAATGGCCCGGAAATCAAGCCTAAAAATCGTTTCGATATTTTCATTCTCATTCAATCAATAATTATTCATTTATAGTCGCCCCATGACCCTTTCATTGCTTTCCCGGGTCTCTTGGCTTCAATTTCATTCCACACCCGGTTAATGGCCATTTTCGGACAATCGAGGTTTTCGCTTAAGCTTTGACCAGTTCATTCCATTTATCAATAAAACCTATAAAGGCTTCAACCTCGATTTTGATGTTCTCCGCACCTCTTTCCGTGGTAGCTTCATTGGGATTCAATGTTCCCCAAACCCCCGTTGTCGTCATTTCCTTGGTTGAGGTTTTCTTGCCCGTGTCCTTGGCTTTCAAGCCTTCCGAAAGAAACAATAACTTCGCCGTGGGTTCCTCCTTTATGACTTCAGGAAGCATCTTGGTCAAATGCTCCGGGAGGGTCAATGTTGGCGTTGTCGCCTTATCCAATTGCACCAAGTCCGGCATTAAATACATCGAATTGGAGGTTTCGCCCGTACCGGCATGACGGTCTAATGCCGTGGCTTCTTCTTTCTTCCCTACTTTCAAAAAAGGTTTTATGGCCACACTGTAATCAACGGCCACGGCAGAGGTCTTTTGGTTTATTTGATCTACCAAAAATGTGGTGATTGCCGTATTCCCTCCATGGGAATTCATAAAAACAAAACGCCTAAACCCATGCCTGATCAAAGATTCAACGGTTTCCATATGTACTTTAAGTATCGTTTCGGCACTTAAGGTAATACTTCCGGCAAAGGCCATATGATAAGGAGACTGCCCGGCCATCAACACCGGAGCCACTAAAATATCACGCTCCTGGGCTATGAGTTTACAAAGTTCCTTCCCATTGATAAAATCGGTACCAATAGGCAGATGGCTTGAATGTTGTTCCAAGGCCCCTATCGGGATAATGACCATATCGGACCTTGTCAAAAATGATTCCACCTCAGGAACCGTCATATGGGGTAAATAATTCTTAACCTTGTTTTCTCTCCACAGTGGATTGGTTTGAACTGCTTCAGCCATTTAGTTTAATTTTATTTTGAAAATCAATATTTGTTTTTTTTAAGATCGTGTTGCCATTATTCAATGGTAATTGTTTCCAAATGCCTTGGTATTATGACATTCGTTTCAGGGGAAACCGCTTTTACCTCATCAATAAAGGGCATCACTTTTTTTTCAATGGGGTCTTTTTGGGAATACCCGTACGGTAACCTAAAATTATCCCAGTGTGTCGGGATGACCGTTTTCGGGAAACCGGTAAGGGTTAACAATCGCTCAGTATAGTTATAGATTTCCAAGCGAGATAGGTTGATGCCCGGCAGCAGCACATCGGGTTGGAGTCCGGCCACTTCCCTTTCAATATAATTCATGGATCCGAAGGTCAGGATCTTATGCGAATTGAAACGCACCAAGAACATGAGGGATCCCCCTTCCACAAATTCATTGACTTTTAAAGGAACTTTAAGGGCTTCTGGATCCGTATAGGTCTCCGAACTGAAATACCTCTTATCACCCAAAGCGGAATGAAGGGAAGGCACCACCCGGACCGAAAACTTTTCAAACTGATAATCCTCTCCTCCTTTTACCCTGATCAATTGCTTTTGCGGAACCCCATAAGCACTTAAAATGGTACAACTGGTTTCGGTGCCAATGACCACTGCCCCGGTCTTTTTGGCGATATATGGTACGTCTGCCAAATGATCCACATGGGAGTGGTGCACCAAAATATAATCGGCCTTTGTAATTACCTTATTAATGGCAACGGTGTCCGATACATAAACGTCATCCCCAGTGAAAATGCTACGGGTATCCCCTTCACCATAAAAACGGGGATTCCCTTGTAATTTTACCCTGGAAATATAGGGGTCGACCAAAATGGTGGTTTCCCCATCTGTCATTTCCCAACCGGCGACACCCAAATATTTCATTTTGAGCACTTGGCCATATCCATTTTGTATCCCTGCCAAGATGCTAAATGCAACCAAACATTTTAATACAAATCCCTTTATGTGGTTCATTATATCTTGTTATTTCCCTTACTTAATTCTATTGGTCTCTATTGGGTTTGAAATCCGCTGCTATCCATAGCGCTTCACTCTCATAATAATTTCCATTGGTCATTACAGAGGATACACTTCTGATATTATCGATATCCTCCAATGGATTTTTATCCAAAATGGCAATATCGGCCTCTTTTCCAACTTCCAAAGAACCGGTGACATCGCCCATTCCCATCGCTGTGGCAGGGATTATAGTTGCCGTTTTAATGGCTTCCAACGGGGTTAGTCCACCATATTTTTGATAGGTTTCTATCTCCAAGAAAAGTCCGAATCCCGGTGCGAAATTGTCGGTACCGGCAACCACGGGGATTCCTGCTTTATAAAATTTACCGATAACCTCTGCGGATTTCAGGAAGTTGTCCATTGACTTTTTGGCACGTGCCTCACCCAAACCACTTCGAAACCTTTTTCCTTCAAAAAGTTCATAGGCCATTCTACCGGCATCGGGCTCAATAGACTCCATTTTATCGCCTTTTGGCATTGTACGGACAGCCCCCAGTCCAAGGGTAGGATCCAATACGGTCCCGTGTTTCAGATAAAATGCAATGGCCTTATCGATCTGTTCATCGGTAATTTCATTTTCGGCCATAAAGTACGTACCAAGATCGGACACGTCTTTGCCGGGAAACAATGGGGTAAGTATTCTATTGTAATGGCTTAACATATCCATACCGCTCTCAACGGCAGGTATTGCATTGCCTAAAGCAGCCGGAACATGACCGGTAAGGGTCATCCCCACCTTATGTGCCTCTTTGGCCAATACTTTTAAAACCCCAGGTTCTATAGAAGTATAGATCTTGATCTGTTTGTAGCCGTTCTTATGGTACAAGGCCACGACTTCTTTGGCTTCCTCCTCCGATCTTGCACGGACCACGCCATTCCCTTTAATTCCCGGGCCATCGGTCATACCCGCCAAAAGGATATCGGGGCCCAAAGCCCCTTCTTTGGCAATGGCATCCCTAAAAGCAGTTGCGAATTCAAGTTCATTACCGTTATCCCTGATCGTGGTTACACCCCCGGCCAAGTAGGCAGGTGCCCATTGTACTTGGTTCGAATGCGCATGCATATCCCAAAGCCCGGGAATCAAGGTCTTTCCTGTTACATCGATTACCTTGGCCCCTTTTGATACCTTGACAGCTTCCCTTTTCCCGATTTCAACGATTTTACCTTCTTCGACGATTATCGTCATGTCTTCCTTGACGGTATCGCTGACACCATCCACTACATCACCTCCAACCAAAGCTATCACAGGATATTCCGGACCTTTCAAATTATCGGTATACTCGGAAAGTTGGGCCATTTGTTCCATTACATTACCCTGGATAAAGGTCGGTAAGGCTTCTTCATATTCATTTCTGATCATTTCCCTGATCTGGGTATTGGCCTTGACCAGTGCAACCAAATTTTTCGATTCATCCAACCATACCGTTCTGCCTCCCCAGTTGATACCCGTGGTAACATACCTGTCAAGGATTTTTTGCGCTCCGCCTATAGTTACGGTATCTTTCCCCGTATGGGTAACCGTTACCTCCCCTCTGGGGAAAGTGGGCAAGCTTTTTTGTCCGAGCTTAAAATAATAATGGTACAGCATCATTTCAATACCCGCAGGAATATTACTGTGCAATGGGAAGAAATGGGAAGCCACTTCCTTAGTGATCTTGTCATAATGTTTTTCCCAAATGGTAATTTCGTTAGGACCTGTTTTCTCCACTTCCAAAATATTGGTAGTATCGTTGGAAATCCTTTTGCTGCTATAATAAACCGGTTCCAAATCCTTGGTCAATCGCAATTCGGATACCACCCCGGTAACACGTCCCCGTTCGTTTTCACCTTGCAGGGATGTAACGATTATGGAGTCTTTGGTGGTACGTATTTCGTAGGATTCCTCCCCTATTGGGGATTGTCTTCTATGTACTATGAACGTACCCTCTTTTTCAATGGTATCCATTGGGGAAGATTCCGGTGCACACGAAGTAATCGCCAACAAAAGCATGGTTACGACTACAACAAACGGATGATTTTTTTTAATCATTTTCAATATATTTTATATGGTTTAGATTTTATTAAAAAGCAATCCGATGAACTCAGGGGAACTTTGGCACATATTTGTTGAAATAATATAGATTGAGTTCATCAGAGTTGCTTTCTATGATATCCGGTTTACCATCCCCGTTCAAATCACGGACCATGATATCGTAGGTGCTGAATTTTTTATCGCTCAGCACTATTTTTTTCCAAGTTTTTCCATTCTCTTGGTTCAGAAATACGGTGTTGGAACCCCTAACGTTGCCAATAACGATATCCGTCGTACCATCCATATCCAAATCCGAGACACTTAAAGAATACGATTTATCCGTACTATCGTCAAAAACCATTTTCCTATTATAATCCGAATTTTTACTCCCGAAATAAATGACATTGGGCTCCCCGATATTGGCCGTAACAATATCCAAATACCCATCTTCGTCCATATCCGCGATAGCAACGGATCTGGTATTGTCCTTACCCGTACCGTAGGGTATTCCCTTGATGAAATTCAGGTTGCCATCATTGAGATAAACAAAATTGGGTTGATCGTCCCTATTGGCCAAAATAAGGTCGTTATGGCCATCACCGTCCATATCAGCCACTTCGACATCTATCGTAGAATCTTTTTTGGAACCGAAGCCTATGGATTTAGTGAAATTGCCCTTTCCGTCATTAAGGCATATCTCATTTTCCCTTCCGCGGTTGGTTATTAGAATATCCATATCGCCATCGCCATCAATATCGGCCACCACGATATTCCTTGTCGGGGCATATGCCACACCGAACATTGACCCTTTGGTAAAATGGCCTTGACCATCATTCAAAAAAATATAATTCGGGGCCATATCATTCCCTACGGCCACATCCAAATCACCGTCGTTATCAAAATCGGCAAGCTCGGTGGAATAACTGGTCTCCTGCTCATCTCCCAAAACTTGCGACACGGTAAATACCCCTCTTCCATTATTGAAGAATACACGATTTTGACCAGCCCAATGCCTACCGTTGGCCACTAGGACATCCATATCCCCATCTTGATCGATATCACCGACCCCCATGGATGCCGTACGTTCTTTATAGGTACCCAATATCAATCTACCACTGGTAAAGAATTCGGGAGACTGGCTATACCCCGTGGCTACCATGAGTGAAAAAAATAAAATTTGTAACTGTTTCATTGTTGTTTCCGCTAAATATGATTATTCCGATTCACGCAGCTCCTCGCGACGTGTTTACTTAAAATGATTTATGCCCATCGCATTGTACAGCTCCTTGGCATAGAAGAGATTGCTCCCCTTCATCGTCCATTCCACCCTTCTTATGTCCCCTATGTTCGCTACAGGGTTACCGTCCACTAAAATAAGATCGGCCTTTTTACCGGCTTCAATGGATCCGTAAGATTCAGACACTCCAGTGATTTCCGCGGATTTTATGGTAGCCAATTGCAGCACCTCATTGGCAGGAATGCCCGATTTTACATAAAGCTCGAGTTCACGATGGTATAAAAAACCTGGTATGCCATCGGTACCGGGAACGATTTTCACGTCCTTCTTGTATAGGTCATAAACGGCGGCAATCATATTATCATAGCTCTTCCTGTAAATGGGCGTTGTTTCCTCCGTTTTCGGAAGTCCACCGGCATAAAACTGACGTTGACTGATAATGGGAAGCCTGCCCATGATCTCGCTATAGGTAGGACTCGGTTCCCCTTTAGTGGCGACGATCATATTTTCAAAAACACCCATTGTGGGGTCGATCAAAATATCCTTTGCTTTCAAGAGGTCTATGAATTCGAGATATTCTTCGGATTCAAAATCAAGGTCCAACCCATGCTTCGCTACCATGGTAAAACGCAAAGGCGTTCTCGTATCAATGGTATCCGACAGGAAATTCAAAAACAACATATTCATATGTTGGATTTCATTATAACCCTGATTGATGGCTTGTGAGGCGGTCATAAATGCGGGAATATGGCCACTGACCCGCATGCCAAGTGCATGTGCTTTTTCGGTTAATGGGGTTACCCATTCAGGTTTGATGGAACTATACAATTTGATCTGTTGATACCCTAAATCTTTATAATCCTGGATCTCTGCCAATCCTTCCTCCAGCGTTTCCACCACATTACGTTGATTGGCATAGGGGCCAGGACCATCGATTATCCCACAAAAGGTTACGATATGCGGGCCAATGATCTCATTAGCTTCAAATTGATCCCTTAATTGATACAGTTGTTTGTTGTTGGCCATATCCCGGACCGAGGTCACACCACCGGCGACATGCAATATTCCCCGGAACTTGCCATTATGCGTATGCATATCGAACATACCCGGCATTAAAGTCTTACCGGTACCATCGATTACCTCTGCATTTTCAGGAATGGCATTTTTACCGGTTGCTTGGATCGCTTGGATGGTTTCCCCGTCTACAAAAACATCTTGGTTCATCAGTAGGGTACCATCTACACCAAAAACGTTCACATTCCTTATCACTGCCTTATTGAAGCCATGGGACAGCTTTTCGGAAATCTCTATTAAATAAGCATCCTCTACGCTGTCCTGCATTTTTTTCATCTCGGAACGCATGGACTTATAGGCTTCTTGTACCACATGCAGGTTTCCTGCGATACTACAGACCAATTGATCCCCCTTCATCCATAAATAGGTAGGAACCATATCCAACCCTTTGATCATCAATAGATCAAGTTCGGTACCATTCTCCAAGGTCAATGCCATTTTTTTAACCAACTCGGCCTCCCCTTCAGGGAAAAGACGCACTTTTCCGGTTTCCGATGTCAATAGTTGTTGTGCAAGGATTTCATAAATGGCAGGAGAACCGTCATATCGAAAATACAGCGCATCCCCCTTGATTTCCCCTTGGTCCTTTCCTTTGGGATTCTCCCAAGAAGCAGTAGTTCCCGAAATCGAAAAAACTTCGTTTACGGGAACCTTACGATAATTGACACCTTTGATGGATTGGGCCGTGATGTAGTTGCGATCGTTAACCGTGATCTTTTCGGTATACTCCGGTCCCCGTCCCCTATCCGTATAGGTATAATAGCATTCAAAATCATGGTCCCCGGTTTTCGTTTTTTTATATTCTCCCGCCAGGCTTTCCCGAAAAACCACCTCGTACACTACTTCTTGGGAACCTGTAGGATCTGTATGGTTTGTTTCTTTACAACTAATGGTCAAAAATAGAATTAAAAGTGAGGTGGTTATTAGGTTTTTCATATCAATTAGTAAGTGTTATTATTCTTTTAAAGGTCGGGAACGGAATCCTATTTCAACGTTTCGTTATAAAAGCGCAACCAGTTTTGACCCAATATCTTTTCGATATCCCCGGTACTGTAGCCCCTTTTGTCCAAGACTTTGGCGACTTGTAAATAGCGATCCGGTTTATCGAGTTCAGGAATCCACGGTGGCCATTGTACCTTATACGATGGCTTAAAACGGGTTAAGCGCGGCACATACCAATTTTCACGGGTTGCCCCTGTTGCTTCCAATCCTTGAATGGCAAAATCCGAGGCTACCCCTACATGATCGATTCCGCCAATCTTAACGGCATGATCGATATGATCCACATAGGTTTCCAAGGTCGTATCGGTACCCAAGTTCGGTCCGATCATATATCCCAAACAGATAATCCCTATGATACCTCCTTTATCGGCCATGGCCTTGATCTGTTCGTCCGTCTTGGCCCTTGGATGATTTCTGTGCAGTGCCTCACACATGGAGTGATTTATCGAAACTGGGGTCTTACTGAACTCAATCCCTTCGTTAGTGGTTTGTTCACCGCAATGTGACAGGTCTATTATAATCCCCAATTCGTTCATGCGCTCAACCACCTCGAGGCCAAAATCCGATAAGCCACAATTTGTCCTTTCGGTGCTTCCGTCACCCAATAAGTTACGCTGATTGTATGTCAATTGCATCCAACGCATACCGGCATCATAGAGGGTATCCAGGTTTTTGATCGAATTCCCAACCATAGTGGAATTCTGAAAACCGAGTAGAACAGCTACTTTACCTTCTTTCTTGGCTTTGATATAATCATTGGCACTTGTTGCCAAGATCAATCGATCGGGATTTTCCTTTATGATGGTTTGCCATTGAGTTAAGTTTTTCATGCCTTTCTCCAAACTTCCTGAATCCACTGAAGCATTGAATCCCGTATATCCCGATTGGGCAAGGGCCTTGAACGAATCATCGTTCCAATTTCGGGAAATGATCAGGCCATCATTGACTATGGCGTTCTTATAAAGCTTTTCAATGTTGGTTTTAATACCATTCTCAACCGAGAGATCAAAGGAATGTTCCTCTGGTGATATGGATTCTAAAATCGAGGAAAGGGACTGTGCCACCTGACCTGGGAAAAGAACTCCCATAGATAGCATTTTGGTTAGGTTTCTTCGTGTTTTTTTCATTTTTCTGTTATCCACTTAATTTAAATAAATTTGAAAACCACCACTTTGATTTATAGTGAACATTGATGAAACCGGTTAAGGTTTCATCAATGTATATGGTAACACTATAGTATCAACGACAAAACCTAGTATCCTGGATTTGGTGTAATGTTAGGATTTACATCTGTTTCATCTTGGGGTATCGGCAATATATTGGTGTCATCGCCGTAGGGTATATAGCAAATACTGGCAGTACACTCGTTTCTTACGATATCCTCCTTGTATCTCATTAAATCCCACAACCTATGTCCCTCAAAACAAAGTTCCAACCTTCTTTCAAGCATTATTTCCTCCAACAGTTCATCTCCGGTGGCCGTAACATTTGCTGCGGTTGGCAGGGCCCTTTGGCGAACCATGTCCAAATCTTCTTGGGCACCGGCAATATCGGTACCTAATTGGGCCCGGGCCTCAGCCCTGATCAGATAAACTTCAGCAAGACGAATGACCTTTGTATTGTCATACCCCAATACATCAGGGTATTTATTCATCCTATATGGGGCATAATCACCAGCCAAAAGTTCATCTTCAATAAAAACCTGTAAACGGGCATCATCGGCATCATACAAAGACACCACGTCATCGGACGGTAAATAATCCCCATAACCATCAACGACATACATGGCTCCCAAACAGTTACCCCCTTGGTTATCGGACTCGGTCTGGGATATTTCAAAGATCGATTCAGAGCTATTATCCTCGGACCATAACGTTAAATAATCGGCATTATCGACCAAGCTATAGCCGGCTTCAATGACTTCAGTGGCCATGGCTTCCGCATTTGACCAGTCTTCCTTATACAAATACACTCTTGACAACAAGGCTTTGACCGCTGTGGATGAAAGCGAATTGGAATTTCCCGTCCTTGAGGTATCATCGATCAAAGTCAATGCCGTAGTCATATCCGAAATCACTTGATCATAAACTTCTTCTACCGTATTCCTCTCCGGCTCCAAAGTATAATCGAAATCAAGGATGATCGGCACGCCCAAATGGCTTGCATCGGCCGTGTAGGTATAATGATTTGCAAACAATCTTACCAAATCAAAATAGATCAACCCCCTTAAAGCATAGGCTTCTCCCATAATATGATCCTTCTCGTCCTGGGTTGACTCGGTCACTTCTATATCCGAATTGATAATATTGTTAAGGGCATTATTGGTATAGTACAACCCCGTCCACAAAGCACTTGCCTGGGAATCATCTACACTTACCACATGTTGTGCAAAATCAACAACCCTATTGGCTTGTTCATTTTGTTTGACATCATCGGCCATAACATCGGGAATCAACAACATATACCGACCATAGTAATAGGCCCCTTGGAATTCGTCATATACACCGCTTATGGAAGTCTCAAGATCTTCCAAACTCGTTAAAGCTTCGTCATTTGAAACCGAATCCTGTGGGCTAACCTCTAAAAATGATTCCGAACATGACAAGAAAAACCCTATCATGATCAACAATAATATTTTATTATATTTTTTCATTAGTCTTTTTTTTAGTTTACAATTTAATATCCAACCCTAAAGAAATTGTTTTCATTGCAGGAGTAGTTCCTACATAGCTTCCATTTATAGCTTGTTCTGGATCTATATACAAACCTTTATGTTTTGTGAAAGTTAAGATATTAGTGCCCCTCGCATACATTCTAATAGAACCGACATTTAACAAGGATGTCAATTTTTCAGGTAAATTATAGGCTATGGTCAAATCCTTTAAACGCATATAACTACCATCATAAAGCCACCTTGTTTGATTGGCCTGGTTACTTCCGGATTGTCCGCCCCAAACGAATTTAGGAAACAACGCATCGGTTTTTCCTTCTACCCATCTGTTTTCGAACAAATAAGTCGCTGTACTTCTAGGAGTCAACCTTCCATCTCCCAAGGATCCCCTTGCCCTACTATCAAAAAGGTAGTTACCATAAGAGTACATGAAGTTGGCACTTAAACTAAGTCCTTTGTAGGAAAAAGCGGTATTGAACCCACCGTAGAAATCCGGGGTAGCCGACTTTCCGACCAAAAAGCGTTCTGCATCCCCAATATCATTGGTTATCGTGGTGCGTGTTTCATCGGTGTACCATTGTGGATCCCCATTGGTTTGATCTACACCGGCCCAATCATACATGTAATAAGACTGGAAATCCTGTCCTACCTGCCTTCTATAGGCCCCATCGGTATAATCTTCGGTCAACTTGGTAATTTCATTTTTCAAAAATGTCGTATTGAACCCAAGGCTCCATCTAAAATCATTTTTATTGATGATCTCGGCATTAACAGAAAGCTCCAAACCTGAATTGGTCATCTCCCCAAAATTTTGGGTAAGCTCGGTAAATCCGGTTGTTTGGGAGATAGGCACATCCAAGATCAGGTCGGAAGAAACCCTTTTGAAGTATTCAACCGTACCATTTACCTTGTTGAAGAATCCAAAATCCAATCCGATATTGAAGTTCTCTTGTGTTTCCCAGGTAAGGTCCGAATTTTCAAGTTGTAAAGGACTACCACCTGGAGACCCATCATAATCCTCGCCGTAAGTATACAGCCCTAGGGAAGCAAAATTCCCAATAGCGGCGTTACCAGTAACACCAAATGAACTTCGCAACTTAAGGATATTAATAAACGTAAGATCATCAAAAAGATCCTCCTTGTTTATGTTCCAGCTAGCACCAACAGAGTAAAAAGTACCATATCTGTTCTCTTCACCAAACCTTGAAGAACCATCTCGTCGAATACTACCGGAAAGGAAATATTTACTGGCATAATTATAATTGGCCCTAACGAACATAGAGTTAAAGGTATATTCGGATTTTGACCCCCCTACAGCAAATTCAGAAGAAGCACTGTTCAATGTTTTGACTATATCGTTCGGGAAGTTGGTTCCGGAAGCCCAGCTATTTTCCTTAATGGTCTGTTGTGCTTCGTAACCCCCAAGAACATTGAAATAATGATCCTCATTGAATGTAAGGTTATAATCAACAGTCTGTGTACCTACCCATGTCTTACTTGACACGGTTCCTTCATAGGCATACCCGTTAGTATCATATCCCGATCCATAACGACGGTTATAAAATTGGGTTTGATCAATATCCAATACATCAAAGTTCCATTGCGACCTAAACACCAAATTCTTGATGGGCGTTACGGTAACCGCAAAGTTATCTATGACCCTTGTAGTCTTGGTATCCCAAATATCGTCACCGCTTAAACTTCCGACCGGGTTACTACCAATAGGAAAATAATTGATGTGCTCCGCATTGTACTCACCATCTTCATCATAAATCGGGATAAGCGGAGACAATTCCAAGGTGCTTTTAAATGGGTTGTTCCAAGAACCGCCATCTGGAGCCGTACTGGATTTTATATCCGAAATGGATACATTATTCGATATAGTCAAGTAATCACTTGCTTTGTATTCCAAATTGGCACGGGTACTATACCTCTTAAAGCCATAACCGATTATATACCCCTCTTGGTCCATATAACCCGCGGACATAAAGTACTTAACATTATCCGTAGCACCGTTTACACTCAAATCATAACTTTGGGTAACACCGGTACGGGTAATGGCATCCAACCAGTTTGTATCTGTTGCCTCACCTGTAGAGGGATCTATTTGTTGTGTGTACCTGGAATCCAATCTTGCCTGCGCTTCTTCATAAGTATCGCCTTGGTTCACATATCCTTCTATAAATAACTCTTTGTACTGTGCGGCATTCAAAGGCTTTAAAATATCTTTGGATGCTTGGGAGTTGAATCCTGTAAGGGTTTTCAATTCAATGGTCGCCTTACCGGTTTTCCCTCTTTTCGTAGTGATCAAAATAACCCCATTGGCCCCTCTTGATCCATAAATTGCCGTTGAAGCGGCATCTTTAAGTACACTGATGGTTTCAATATCGTTCGGGTTTATGGATGCCATAACGTTGGAACTAGCCCCATCGTTATCGTTCAAGGCCTGACTACCCGATTGCATCGGAATACCGTCAATAACATATAATGGCTCACTGGATGCATTGATCGATCCAATACCCCTGATCCTAATCTGGGTATTGGCCCCAGGAGCACCGTCGGAAGCAGAGGCCTGTAAACCAGCTAAATTACCCCTAAGGGATTGTTCGAAGGTAGATGAAGGAACCTGTTCCAATTCAGCGCTTTTTACAACTCCAACAGAACCTGTAATCGATTCTTTGGTCTGAGTACCATAACCAACGACAACCACCTCATCCAACGAAGCGACATCTTCCTCTAATGTCACATTGATCACATTTCTATTACCTACGACAACGGTTTTGGTGACCATCCCCAAATAGGAGAATTCCAAGACATCCCCCTTTTTAGCGGCAATGGCATACACCCCATCAAAATCGGCCTGGGTTCCTTTTACCGTACCTTTAATGAGGACATTGGCCCCGGAAAGTGGAATTCCGTCCATATCGGTAATGGTTCCCGTTACCGTAATTTCCTGATAAGCCATATCAAGCTCTTCGGACGAAATGGAGGATGTATCGTCATTTTTCTTAACGATTACCTGTTTACCGATTATTTTATAATCCAAATCGGTGTTTAAAAAAGCCTTGTCCAGTAATAAGGACAATTTTACATTCTTAACCGACAATGAGATTTTCTTATCGGTATTCAGTACATCGTCTTTGTAGAAAAAAACGTAGTTACTGTTCTTTTGAATTTCATTAAAAAATTCTTCAACGGACACGCCTCTTACTTCTATTTGAATTTTTTCTTGCGCTAGAACCGAATTGGCATATGCCGAAGTAAGTCCAATTCCAACCAGTAATAAAAATATTCTCATAATCGTAAAAATTCTGCCCCTAAGGATATTTTCCATAATTTTGTTTTAGGTTATTTAATATTGCTGTTCAACAATGCAATGTTGATTTAATTGCCAGAGGATGTTGCCGCATTTTCTGGCTTTTTACTTTAATACATACGCTGGTTTCACATCATACTTTGTTCATTTATTTGATTGTTATAGTTGTTTCATTCACCTCATACTCCAAGTCTGTACTCTCCTTAATGGTTTCCATAACCTTTCCTATGTCATCCTTCAAATCCAAATACCCAGAAAACGTCTCTTCCTTCTGGGCTTCGTCACCTATTGCAACTTCCATATTATAGTATCGTGATATCCTTTTCATTATATAAGGCAAGTTGTTGTTCTTAAAGATCAACAACCCTTCCCGCCATGAAAAATAGGTGTCGACATCCACTTTTTCCGAGACGATACCTTTGGTTTCCTTATCAAAACTTGCCTTGGTACCCGGAGTGATCTTGATCTTATCGGCAACTTCCGAGGCCGAAGTACCGCTTAGGTAACTTATTTGTACACTTCCACTTTTAAGCACCGTGTTTATAGAATTCTCGTCTTTATAATTCGTAACCGCAAAGACGGTCCCCAAAACCTCAACAACCTGGTTTTCAGAAATTACATGAAAAGGTTTTTTCTTGTTATGGGCCACTTCGAAAATCGCCTCACCTTCTAAGTACACTTCCCTTTTATCACTTTTGAAAACAACGGGATAAACCAACTTTGAACCAGAGTTCAACCAAACCACACTACCATCTGACAGCTCCGTCTTCAACCTTCTACCAAAAGGAACCATTAAAGTGTTGTACACGACCTCATTCTTATCAACGGTTTCTTGGTTGACGGTCTTGGTCGCACCCAAAACGATCTTTTCACCTGAACTTGAATACTGTATTTCGGATGTTTCCCCATTGATCTTCAACTCTTTCCCTTTTCCGAGAATCAAAGTAACCTCTTCAGTATGTCCTGGGTCATTTTCCTTGTTGGTGGTATTCACATAATCAATGATCGACCCTTCGTCCGACTTGGTCACATTGTAATGATAATACATTCCCAATCCACTAATAAAAACAATGGATGCCGCTATGCCACTGATGAAACGGAATCCCCTTCTTCGTTTAGAACTTTTGGCCAGTGAGACGAAGATCCTTTTTTCCAAATCATCTTTTTCACTATCCGTTATAGGTAAATATTTTACCTTACTATCTGACTTATTATTGTCCATTGTCAATCTATTCTACAATTATACTTCCAGAGTATATGTTTGCGCCTACTTTCTATAAAAGGAAACCTTTTGACTTTTATAGACAGATATCTTGTAATAAATATGAAAAATATAGTGTTTGTTTTAGGGCCGTAAGGATTTAAGGGCCCTGTATACCGTTGTTCTTGCAGTTTCAACGGAAACTCCCATTATTTTGGAAATCTCTTCATAACTTTTTTCTTGGTTGTATCTAAGAAAAAGTCCTTCCCTTTGTTTTTTACTTAACTGGTTCAATGCCTCGTCGAGCTTTTTCTTCTTTTCGTCCCGATGTTCGGCATTGATAATGGTATCCTCGTGGGATTTGGTGTGGTTTGTTGGATTATCGGTAACCAGAAATTCATACCCTTGGGATAGGTTTATGGTCTTTCGCTTGTATTTCCTGTTTATTTTACGCTTTAAAGACTTAAATAGGTAATACTTACCATCATCAACAATTGAGATGCTTTTGCGGTATTTGAACAGATCCACGAATAAATCATGGATACAATCCATTACATAATTACGGTCTTGGGATTGGCAGATACCGTAAGAGAATAGTTCATCGATATGCAAATTGTACAAAAGACCCAATGCATTCTTATCACCGTTTTTTAAATTTTTCCAAATGACCTTTTCTGAATAATCATCCGCCGTGATCCTCCCCTTCCTATCATTTTCAATTTCCGTATTTATGCCAAATTCCCTTTCAGTGGCTAGTGCCAATTGCCTTTGCTTTTGCATCGTTCGGTCATTTATGTTTATTGATTACGACATTGCATCATACATTTTAAGTGTATGTTTTACTTTTTATAGACACCAAATCTTTTATTTTAACAAAAAAGATTGATTAAATGCCGAAAAGGCAAAATTAAGTCAATTTTAATAAACTATATTTAAAATTTAAGGTTGCTTTATAATAATTGAATATATTTTAAAAAATATCGATTATACCATTAATTCTATATTTTAAAAGCCCATAATTAAAAAATCGACAACCGGGATTTTCTTCCGGATGCGAAAAGTAGATAGTATTGAAGGGAGGGAGGATGGTATAAGCAGCACTGTAAAACAAACTTCCAGGATACCTTTCATGAATGATTCCCTGAAGCCGTACCCCTCCGATAAACGTGTTTTGATCGGTACAATTCCTATTGTTTCCACATAGGCCCCGAAGACCCAACACGAAGAAAACAACATTCCCGTGACCCCTGAAGACAGGTCGTCTTCAGATGTAAATAACACAACAAATCCCGTCTAGGAGCTGACAATGGATACTAACGGGTCAATACCCCTACCTCCCCGAAAGAAGTTCGATAATCGTCCCCGGAAACTTTGATGCCCCGTAATTTTATATACCTGGCACGGGTACGTTTAAACGGGACCTTTTGTTCTACCCGATGGTCTACGATATTATCGAATTCGCCCCGAACCACACGTCGCCATCGTTTATTATCCGTACTTACGTAAAACTCAAAGTGGGTAATTATTCCAAAGGGATTGCGTTCTTGCATGGGTAGATACGTGAATCCTTTTAAGGGATACTGTTTACCCAAATCAATAATCACTTCCTGTATGGCAGAAACCCCTTTGTCCGAAGCCCAATAGGTATTCGGGTCGTCATCTATTAATTTTTCAGCTTCGATCATATTGCCCGTAGTCGTGTAAACGATCTCCCAATTGGCCCTGGCAATATCAAAATCCTTTCGTTTATTTACAGTGCGTGCATTTGTTTTCGGATCATGGGCAAAATACGAAACGGTTGTAGGCTTTTTGATCACGAAAGGGCCTTCATACTTCATACTTGATGTTGAAGGTTTACTACCATCCAGCGTATAATACACATCCACTTTGGGATCGGGTACGCTTAAGGTGACCAATCCATCCCGGCTTCGCACAATGGTCGGGATCGTTAAAAGGTTCGGCGCCCTATACATTTCAACATTGGAAAGTGCTATTGGCCCTTTGGCCGCCATGATCTGCACCTTTATCTTATCTGTTTTTACCGTCTTGAACCTAAGGATACGTTTGTATCCTATAGTGGTTTGCCCATCGATTTCACGCCATTTACCATCGATTTCCGCCGATACGATAAAATTCTTAACCCGTTGTCCCAAAGGGATATATTCTTGCAATAGAATACGGTTTACCTCCGTGGGTTCTTGAAATTCCAAGATCAAGGATGCACTCGAAACCCCATCATTGGTGGCCCAATAGGTTTCAGGGTTCCCGTCATTCACATTCAAGGCCCCAAATTGGTTGTTTTTTCCGCGTTCATCCGAGGCCATCGCACTTACCCCATCAATTAGTGGGGCACCAAAATCAAGGTCCAATTGATTGCGTAAGGCCAACAAACGGTCTACATCATTTTCATGTACCAATCCGCGGGTATCTACAGGTAGATTAAGCAGTAAAGCTGTATTTCTTCCGACCGAATTATAGTAAATATCCAATAACTGGGGTATGGTCTTTACCTGATGATCCTCATCCGGGCGATAGTACCAACTAGGGCGCATGGAAACATTGGCCTCTGCCGGCAACCAATGGGTACCATCCTCATGACCCGACCGCAACTCTTCATAGCGTGGCCATCCAGGATAGATTTCATTCCTACGCATAATACTCCAATTGGTCTCATTGGCCCAACCCTCTTCGTTGCCCACCCACCGTACATCAGGACCGGCATCGCTGAAAATGGCTGCTTTGGGTTGGAATTTGCGCACGATTTCAACGGTCTTTTCCCATTCAAAATAAGTTGTTTCCTTGATTTTCCGGGTTTCATCCGTGTCTTCATAAAACCCAGGGACCCCATTGGCCACATCGAAACGAACTTCGAACAGTTCGCCATATTTCGTCAATAATTCCCGAAGTTGTTCATGAAAATCCGCAGCATATTCCGAAGGATCACCACCTTTAGCTTGATTTAGGTCCCAAGGCGAAATCGATATCCCGAATTTAAGTCCGTACGCTTTACAGGCTTCCGAAAGATCCTTCACCACATCGCCCTTACCTGCTTTCCAAGGTGAATTTTTTATGGAATGTTCCGTTGTTTTTGTAGGCCAAAGGCAAAACCCATCATGGTGCTTGACCGATAGGATCACCCCCTTCATACCCGCTTCCTTGGCCACTCTGGCCCATTGTCGCGTGTCTAGCTCCGAGGGATCGAATTGCATGGGTTTTTCCCTTCCGGTGCCCCATTCCCGATTCGTGAAGGTGTTCATATTAAAATGTACGAAAGCATAGTACTCTAACTGCTGCCAAGCCAACTGCCGTTCTGTGGGTTTTGGACCTATAGTTTGGGGTGACTCCGTTTGATTGCACGCCTGCAAGGAAAGCAACAGTATCAAGATAGATATCCTAAAATTCACCATATTCCCATAAGTATCCAAAACAAATCGCCCTTTCGGTTTTCCCATAGTACTGAATATCCAAGTTTTGTTAAAAAAGGGAATTGCTCACTTTATGAAGATAATGAATTATTGGCTTTGTTGTACCTTAATACAGATCCATCACGGCCAAAAACGATTTCAAAACCCCTAAATCCATATTGAACGCCCCGTAATTAAAAACTTTGCCATAACTTTAATGTTCCATTTTAAATACGCACATTACTTGTACACGATAGTCGATATTGAAACCACGGGAAACGGAATCAAAGGTAATAAAATTACCGAAATCTCCATTTTCAAATATGATGGCTATGAGGTCGTGGATGAGTTCACCTCATTGGTAAATCCGGAATGTACAATCCCCTATTTCATTACAGGATTGACCGGAATAGACAACGATATGGTCCGTGATTCCCCTAAGTTGGTCGAGATTGCCGATAAAATCCTGGAAATAACGGAAGAAACCATATTTGTTGCCCATAGTGTTGCCTTTGACTATAACGTAATCAAGAATGAATTCAATTCCTTGGGGATCGATTTTGTACGAAAGAAACTCTGTACGGTACGTTTGTCGAGGAAGTTGATTCCGGGATACAATTCATATAGCCTAGGCAAATTGTGTTCTTCCTTGAACATTCCCTTAACCGATAGACATAGGGCCCGAGGCGATGCCCTGGCAACCACCCTATTATTTCAAAAATTACTGCGGACCGAAGGGGCTGAAGACGTTTTCAAAACGTTTTTAAATGCCCGCTCCCAAGAAAAGACCTTACCCCCGGCTTTGCCAAAACACATTTACGATGGGTTGCCGACCACCCCTGGTATATATTATTTCAAAAATGCAAAAGGAAAGATCATTTACATAGGCAAGGCCATCAATATCAAAAAAAGGGTATTGAGCCATTTCTATGACAAAACCTCCAAAGAAATACGGATGTGTGCGGATACCGCAGACATCGACCATGAATTATCAGGGAGTGAACTGGTTGCCCTATTGATGGAATCGGCCGCCATAAAACACCATTACCCCGAATACAACCGATCCCAAAAAAGAACGGTACAGCGGTATGGGGTTTTCTCCTATGAGGATCGGAACGGTGTTCTTCATTTGGCCTTCAATAAAATAAAATCGGCACCGAATCCCATTACGGTTTTTTACAATACAACCGATTGTCGATTGTATTTGGAAGAAATATGCAAAACATTCTCGTTATGCGCCAAATTCTGTCACTTACAAGAAAACGTAACCACCTGTTCGCACTATCGCATACCGGAATGCCAAGGCATTTGCCGAGGGCAGGAAAGTGTTGAAGCCTACAATAAAAAAGTCATGAAAGCCATAAGCCATATGCGCGATCAAAGCGAAAGTTACGTCATCCTGGAAAGCGGCAGAACCTATAATGAAAATGCGTTCGTACTGGTTGAAAGTGGAAGGTATAGGGGTTATGGCTTTGTGGACAAGGACATACAGATCACGACACTGGAAGACATGGAAAACCACTTAATACCCCAGAAAAACACCTTGGAATCCGAAAGGATCATTACATCGTACATTACTAGGAACCCGCAAAAACCTCAAGCATTCGATTCGACTTCCAAAACCCATTTATTTTAGTCTTTCAACTTGTTGTACATGCGTATGACAAAGATGAGCCAAACGATGAAAAAGATGGCTACGATAATAGAGTATATAAGGATGAACTCCATTACTTCCTATATTTAAAATAGTTCATGAAACCTAAGATCGTGGGCGCCCAGAATGCAATGAAAATGGCGTCTAACTTATCCCCCGTAAGAAAGATCACTTCTGAAACCACGATAATGGAAAGAACGACAAGCAACAGAATGCAGTTCATTTTCCCGATCCGCTCAATAAAGTTTTTTAGCATTTCAAATGTATTATGTGCTTAAATTTAAGCTATTGAAAACATATGGGAAGGCCCGAAGTGCCAAAAACCTTCAATTAATCTTGGATAAAGTATCACCGAACCTAAATTACGGAAACAACTATCGTATGACCATTATTTAAAAAAGAACCGGACCAAGGATTATTTGTTGTCCTTCTTACCGCTGTTCATAAAAATCAATAGGGCAGCGACCAAACCCAAAACGACGGCTCCAAAAACGCCTATCATTATGATTCCGTTGCCCCAATTCACCAAAGGTAGTATATATGCCATATTTTTTGATTTAAACCCTATTTAAAAATACCGGTCTTTGCTTATCCAAAATATGATAAAAATCAGCCGCTTGGAAATCGGGCTACCAAAAAAAGTGGAAATTTATTTTTTCTTACGACAGGTATTTACCCCGAAAATACCATACAAAGGGCAAAAACCTACCAAACTGGTAAGCACAAAGATTGCGGCAATTGGCAGCAGTACATAGGCCATAGTATCGGTAACCACTTCAAAATATACCAAAACCGCGACAATTATGGCGATAATCACCCGAATCAACTTATCCGTTCGCCCCATATTTTTCATACCCTTCAATTATTGGTTATTATACAAGCCAAATATGACCCTGCCCCTATTATAGAGTCCATTTATAAAGGACCTTGCCGTGCCTTTTTTTTTCATCGTCCCTCCTTTTAAAAAGTGGTCGGACAAACATAATCGGTTACTTTGATACCGGATTCCTTTATTGCGGAGAAACCTTCCGATATATCAATGATATTATGGATACCCCTACTTTTCAATATCGAAGCGGCAATTACAGAACGATAGCCTCCTGCACAATGCACTAAAAACGATTTATCCTTAGGAAACTCCGCCAAATGCTCGTTCAGGTAATCGAGTGGGGTGTTGAGGGCATTCACTACATGTTCGGAGCGATATTCACTCTCTTTACGCACATCGAATACCGGGATTTTCCCTTTATTAATTTCATCACTGACCTCATGGGCGGTCACTGCCGTAATCGTATCATAATCCTTGCCTTCATTTTTCCAAGCGTCGAATCCCCCTTTCAAATAGCCCAAGGTACCATCAAAACCGACCCGTGACAAACGGATAACGGCTTCCTTTTCCTTGCCTTTAGGGGCCACTAACAAAATAGGCTGCTTTACATCAGCAATCAAAGCACCGACCCATGGGGCAAAATCACCATTCAAACCTATGAATATCGACCGTGGAATATGTCCCTTTACAAATTCATCTTGATGTCTGACATCCAAAACAAGTGCCCCGGTACCATTGGCAGCGACCTCAAATTCGTCGGGTGACATGGCCGTATTACCACGCTCCAACACCTCACCGATATCCTCATAACCCTCTTTGTTCATCTGTACGTTCAGGGGAAAATATTTGGGAGGGGGCAACAGTCCGGCGGTTACTTCCGCTATAAACTCTTCCTTGGTCATATCGGCACGTAAGGCATAATTCATCTTTTTTTGATTGCCCAGAGTGTCAACGGTCTCTTTCATCATGTTCTTCCCACAGGCCGAACCGGCCCCATGTGCCGGATAAACCGTGACGTCATCCGACAAGGTCATTATCTTCGTGCGTAGGCTGTCATATAATAGGCCCGCCAAATCTTCCTGGGTCATATCTGCAGCTTTTTGGGCCAAATCAGGACGACCGACATCCCCTAAAAACAAGGTGTCCCCTGAAAATATCGCATGGTCCTTACCTGAGGCATCCTTTAAAAGGTAGGTCGTACTTTCCATCGTATGCCCCGGGGTATGGAGCACCTTTATAGTAAGGTCCCCCAATTTGAATTCTTGGTCATCCACGGCGATAATCGCCTCAAATGACGGGTTTGCCGTAGGCCCGTAAACGATAGACGCCCCAGTCTCCTTGGCCAAGGTAACATGACCGCTTACGAAATCGGCATGGAAATGGGTCTCGAAAATATACTTGATCTTCGCATTGTCGGCCTTTGCCCTTTGTATATAGGGTTCCACTTCCCGCAAAGGATCTATGATCGCGGCTTCCCCATTACTCTCAATATAATATGCCCCTTGGGCCAAACATCCTGTATAAATCTGTTCTATTTTCATCTTTTTCCTATCCAAAATTTGTTAAAAATAAGGCTTTAAACGTCTCTATTTTGTAACAAAGGTTACTATGACATTTCCCGCTGATGCGCTATTTTCCGGTTTGTACCCTGAATGCTTTCCGGGTCATCGAAACATGCGACCGCTTCTTTGGTCCTTACAAAAAGGAACTCCTTACCCAAAACCTCGATAATACCACTGTTAAAGATGATGTCCCTTGTAGGTCCTATGGCCCCCGCAATATAAAATCGGATATTTCGATGGTGTAAGTCCTCAATAACGGAAATGAGCATATTCGCGGCCGTTGAATCTATATAATTGATCGGTTCCGCATTTAAGATAACACCTTTTAAGGAATTACCCTTTGCATTGACCTCTTTCATCAAATTTTTCTTAAAATAGTTCTTGTTCCCGAAAAACAATTGGGAATCAAAACGGACGATAAGTAGGTCATCACGTATTTCAATATCTTCACCAAACCGGTTGATATTCTTATAATATTCCGTGCCCCGAACCCTTCCCAATACGGCAAAATGGGGTTTTGATATACGATAAACCATCAATAAAAGGGAAAAAAGCACCCCGATGAGCACCCCCTCCTTGATTCCGATAAAAAGAGTGATCAAAAAAGTCAGCATCAATACCACATACTCATCCTTTCTATATTTCAACAGTGTTTTCGGATAATCAAAGTCTATCAATCCAAAAACAGAGACCATGATAATACTGGCCAAAGCGGCGTTGGGCAGATAATAGAACAACGGGGTCAAAAACAAAAGGGTCAACACGACCAATATCACGCTGAACAAGGCAAAACCATTGGTTTTACCTCCAGCACCACCGCTGATGGCCGATCGGGAAAAACTTGCCGTTACGGGATAGGCCTGAAAAAACGAACCCACGATGTTCGAAGTTCCCAAAGCTACAAGTTCCTGGTTGGCATCAATACGGTCTTCCTTACTTTTTTCTTCCAAGGATTTCCCGATGGATATCGTCTCGAGATAACCGACCAAAGCCAAAGTCAAGGCCATTGGCCATAACGCAATTCCCTTCTTGACATCGAAATCAGGTATTAGGAAACTGGGCAACCCTTTGGGAATCTCCCCTACGATCCGTACCCCGAATTGTTGCAATCCCAATACATAGACCGCCAGTACACCCAAAACAACAACAACCAATACCGAGGGGATATTTTTGTTCCATTTTTTCAATAGAACAATAACAAGTATTCCTAATATCCCGATCGTGAAATCGTACACATTGGTATGGCCAACCTGTTGAATGATGTTGTAGGTAAGCTCATGCATTTTACTGCTTCGTGCAATATCTACCCCGAGTAAGTGTTTTAACTGACTGAAAATAATGATACATGCCGCACCGGATGTAAAGCCACTGATAACGGGCCGTGACAAAAAATTGACCAAAAAGCCCATTCTTAACAACCCCAAAAACAGCTGGATAACCCCTACCATAAAAGCCAAAAAAATGGCCATGGCTATATAATTTTCAATTCCGGTTATGGCAAGTGCCCCCAAACCGGCGGCAACCAAAAGGGAATCCATGGCAACCGGGCCTACTGCCAACTGTCTTGAAGTTCCCATGAACATATATACCAGCAATGGAAAAACGGAGGCATATAATCCATAAACGGGAGGAAGCCCTGCCACCATGGCATACGCCATTCCCTGGGGTATAAGTATAACACCCACGGTCACTCCGGCCACCATATCGTTTAAAAGGTCGCCTTTTTTGTAATCGGAAACCCAATCCACAAAAGGAAAAAACTTTCGCATCGCCCAAATTTAATCAAATCACACAGGATTCCTGAAAATTATATCAACTTCAAAACCAAATAATGGCTTGATCGTTCATGTAACCTTGAAAACAGGCCTGTTTAGACCTACCAGGACTTATCCCATATGAATTGACAGCATTTCCAAAAATCAGCAAATAACGGGGCTTTTGCCAAAGCTTCAAGCTAGTGGCGCATTAAACCACGCCTTGCAACGATACCAGTTTTCTTATTTCGAAATCCAAAAACTGCAATTTCCCCCTACTATTCTCCAATTCTTCCAAAACTTGCCCTTTGGTTTCCTTAAAGACTTCCGTTGACGCATTGAACAGGGATTCGTAATAAGTGATACCCTCATTCAGATTTTTAACGAAAGTGGCAAAGTAGTTCTCTTGTTTTTTGTTGACGACCTCTTTGATTTCCCCGATCTTATCCTTTAAATGATCGATATAGAGAGAAAGTTCCTTTACGAACATATTCGGACGCTCGACATCGGAAATCACATTGTCCCTTCCATAAATATGGTCGGTAATTTGCTTGAGACTCATCAGTTTTGAAAAATAGGCCATATTTGGGCCCGGGCAAACAGAAACCCCTTTCCCTTCGACCCTTGTGTCCATATTGTTTTCCAAGAGTACCGAAGTTCCCAAACCAACACAGATACAGGATTTTTCGACGATCTTTTCGTACTGGTTCCGGTATTCCTCTTTGGGCAGGTCTTTTCCTTCCAATTCCTTTATTTTCAGGTGCTGGTACTGTCGCGAAGCCACACAGATATCCTTTTCGGTAAACTCATGGTTTAAAGAGACGTATTTTCGCGGACAAGAACTACCTGGTCTACCTTTGGCGATCAATGCCGCCTTTTCCACATCCTTGGTATTTCCCCTCAAGCTATTGAAAGGAACCCCCAAGGGCGAAATATTACTTAAATAAAGATCTTCTTCCTTGGCTCCCATCAATTTCTCCAGCGTCGCGGTATCTACCGTTGTGGCCTCGGGAACCAAAAGAAAAGGGGTCCCCCAACCCACTGAATCCAACTCATAGGTATCGATAAGGAATTGATGTTCCTCAGCGGTACCGACACCACCTTGAGCGGTAATCTTTAAAGACAATTCATTTTGGGGAACCGTCTTGTTCTTATTTTGAAGGGACTGCACCAGTACGGCATGGGTCGAAGCGATCAGTTCATCCCTTCTTTCCTTGAATTCCTGTAAAACGGGACCGAGTAAATACCCATCGGTAGCAAAGGCATGCCCACCGCAATTCAATCCGGATTCAATACGGTATTCGGATACCCAAAGTCCTTTTTTCGCCAAGAACTTCCCTTGGATCATGGCCGATCTGAAATCACTCACTTTCAGAACGATCTTCTTTTTCAATCCCCCGTTTTCATCAGGGTAAAAATCCTCGAAATTTTCGATGTACCCATATAATCTCGGGTTCATTCCTGCAGATAGGATCACGGAAGATTCAAGATCGCTTTCCGCAAAACCCCTTAAGGCCGCATGGGCATCGTTATATTCCGATGGGAGCTTCTCCCCTTTCCTATAATTTATCTTATCGACCTTGGTCATGATGTTCACATCAATGCTGCCCCGGGTCAAATGATCCTTGATCCAATTTCCTGCTTCATGGATGTTGAATTTTTCCGATAGGTGCTTGAACTCTTTTTTTATGGCACTACCATCGGGCAACATGCTCACATACTGTTTCAACCCATGACCTTTGTTGATCGTGGTATCTTTGAGTTCCTCGAATTTGCGTTCGGTCAACGTGTTCATCAGGTTAAGATAAGACGTTATCCTTTTGGCCCTAAAATCCTCTATTTTATCCGTAATTTCCTTATAAGGCATTTCATGCAGCTCACAATACATTTTCCTAAGTTTCTCAAGAAGTATATCGTCTACTAGGGAAATAACCGAGTCTATCCCATATTGAGCCACTTTCAAGGGGCTGTCTATGGTAAATCCAATACCCATTACGGGAATATGGAAAGAATGTGCTTTCTTCATAAATTCATTCGTTGTTAAGTTGAACGGGGGGCAAAACCCGCTTATGGCATCTGAAAAATTGCCAAAAAGAAGCAAATTTATCCCCTGCCGAGGTCAAAAAACATGATAATTGTCATGTTATCCCAACCTGTTCACAACTTTTTCGAAACACACACTATTTTCGACACCGGCATATTGCCCGTAATTGGGAATGATCTTATAGTGGTTCTTGAGGTATAATCGAATTGCTTCCGGTTGCTTTTTACCGGTTTCGAGAATACATTTCCCATAGGACAATTCCACAGCCCACTTTTCCAGTTCATTCAATATCCTTGTTGCAAATCCTTTACCTCTATAGGCCTGCAAAACAAACATTCGTTTAACCTCAACGAGGTTTGGTGCCATTTCCTTTAGCGCCCCACACCCGCAGGCCTTTTCATCTTGATACAGCACCACGGCATATTTTATGGTGTCTATTTTATTGAATTGATCATAAAATTCATGTTCATCCCCATCACGGATCACTAATTCGGCATCGAGCGATCTGACCAAATCCCTGAAATCGGGGTTTTCCGAATCCGTCCTTTCCAATCGTACCATTCTTGATCTATTCCTTTAATTTTCCTCGAAACAAGCTTACTTTTTCATTAAAGGGATTACCTGCAGCCCGACGTATGATGGCTATTTGGCCTGCATGCCAGACCGCATCCTCAATAGGCCCGTTTATCTGGTACCAAAACGGAAACTCGGTAACACCTTTTTCCCTTTGGTAAATGATCTTATGTTCCGACAAATCCTCGGAAAACCTGAATAGGTCACTGGCCGTTTTCAAGTTGACCAAGGTTGTTGCCCTCAATTCGTCTTTCGAAGGTTTTTCATTTTCCGACCTTAGGTCGTTGGATGCCTTTTTCGCAGAATTCAAGATCAGCACCGACAAATCATATACATGCTCCATGGTCTCGAAAATACTCCTTCCCGTTTCATTTGTCCTAAAGGCGAAGTTTTCGTCGGACAACCCTTCCGTTGCCCAATAATATCGAAACCCCAAACCATCGATCATTCTGGATATGACAGCCCCTGCCGAATAAGCATCGGGAGCATCGGGAATCGCAGCGTAAGGGACTTCGTTTTTCATGGTTTCTTGGGCGTTTAGGGTATGGAACATACATATGGCCAACACCCCAATATACGATTTCAAAAATTCCATTTTATACATCCGGTTGTAAAATCACCTTGAAAACACTATTTTCCGCATTCAAGTCAAGAAAACCCTTATGCAGGTTTTTTTGTTCCACGGCATAGGGATAAAAGGTTATGGGTTCTATACAAACCATGTTATCGACCTCGGTCCAAAGCATGAAATTACCGAACCCCTTTGTGGTAATCGTTATGGTTTCTTTATCTTTTAAGGTAATCGATTCACAGTTGGGTATTTGCATGGCCCTACTCCCCACTTTGATTATTTCGGGAACGGTCACCTTACTTCCATTGGCTTGGATCAAGGCATTTTCATCCTGTAATTTAAAGGCAGGATGGTACCCCAACATAAAGGGCATACCTGGCTCACCTTCAATTTCAAAAACAATATACAAACCGTCTTTTTTGAGCTCAAAGGACTTTTTGAACCTAAACCCATAGGGCCAGGATAATAGGGCCGCAGTGGATTTATCAGGGAACTTCGAATTTTCCACCTTTGTATTCGCTATATATTCCTTCACGAGAACCACGGAGTCCCCAGTAGTCTCGGTCACGGTATAATCGAGTTCCCTAAGTAGCCCATGTTGGTCTTGGACGGCATCACCTTTTGGGGTTTTCACCACAAATCCGGCATCGGCCGTCGGACCGATAATCGGGAACATCTCGGTATCGGCATTACGCCATCCGGGACTCCCTTTTTGATGAATGAATTCATGTTCATTGACGCTGTAACTTACCAATTCGCCAGCGTCTATTTTTGCCTTTTGGCCATTAAATTCCAATTCTACCATGGTTCTACTGATTAATGAGTCTATAAATAAGTACCGCTGTTCTTTTGGTCAATGCTTCGATCGTATTCAGGTTTACCGTCTCCTCAGGGGTATGGGCACCTGTACCCATGGTTCCCAAACCATCCAAACAATCTACATACGCCGCAACGAATGAGGTGTCGGCAGCACCCCGTTTTCCGGGATCGTAGGCGATGACCTCTCCTTGCTTAAGATCCAAACTTACTTGGTTCAATTGTTTCAGTAACGCTTTGTTCCCTTCGGTCGGGCCCATGGCCGGATAGCTATCCTCAAAGGTAATCCCTGCAGCGGTATGGGGCAGGTTATCGGCAACGATCTCGCGCATTTTATTCCGTGCATTTTCCTTTTGCTCCTCGGAAATAAAACGCAAACCTCCTTTTACCAAAGCCGTTTGGGCAACTACATTACTCTTACCAAAAGCATTCCCTTTTCCGGTCTTCACATCATAGTCGATAAACGTGCCCCCTAAAATAACCCCGGGATTGAAGGTCAGGAATTCTTCCCCCCGCACTTCATTGTAAAATCGGTTGAGAATCCTTGACATCTCAAAAATCGCACCTGCACCGACCTCATCATTGAAAATTCCGGAAGAATGCGAGCGCTTGCCTTTTACTTCAACCTCCCAACCCGATGAACCCCGCCGGGCCACGGTAGCATAATTGAACCCCGTTGATGTTTCGAAACCCAGGGCGATATCACTCCTTTTGGCGGCATCGACCAAGTCTTTCCTACTGATATCCAAAGGTTTTCCACTACTTTCCTCATCCCCGGTAAATGCCACGATTATCTGTGCATTATCCAACAGACCGTTTTCATGTAAGGCACGTAACGCATACAGGATGATGACATCGCCTCCCTTCATATCATTACCTCCGGGTGCATGGGCTATACTATCATTGACCATTTCAAAAGTCTGGAACGGACTATCTTCTTCAAAGACGGTATCCAGGTGACCGATCAACAATAACCTTTTGCCTTTGCTCCCCTTTGTTTCGGCAAACAAATGACCGGCCCGATTCATTTCTGAAGGCATGTCAAACCAAGTGGTTTCAAAATCAATGGCCTCGAAAGCTTCGCCAAATACCTTACCTACTTCTTTGACCCCTTGCAAATTAAGGGTACCACTATTGATGTTCACGGTTTTTTCCAAAAAGGAAATAGCATCCGCATTGTTCCTTTCAACGGTTTTCACTAATTTCCTTTCGACCCTCGAAAGTTGCTGTGCCGAGGCTTGATGACAAAAAAACAATATGAGAACAAGGGTTTTGAGTAATCGTTTATCCATAATCCATCTAAATTTCAGTGTATGTAAAAATCAATATAATACTATTCGAATTTTATCGCCTTGACAGGGGTTATCCGTGTGATGATATACGAAGGCACCAACAACATCAACAAACAAAGCACCAATACCCCAAGGTTTAAAAGCACGACCGTTAGTACATCAATATGTACCGGTATATATTCCATATAATACTCTTGTGGATTGGGAAACTTCAGAATACGGTACTTGCCCTGGATCCAAATAAATCCCAATCCCAAAACATTCCCCCAAAAAAGGCCAATGGCGATCAAGTAAGCGGCATTGTATAGGAATATCTTGCGTATACTCCAATTCACCGTCCCCAAAGCTTTTAAAATTCCGATCATTTGGGTTCGTTCCAAGATCAGTACCAAAAGGGCGGTGATCATATTAAATCCACCGACGATGATCATGATCCCGATGATCAATGCGATATTAAAATCGAACAACCCGATCCATTCAAAAATCTTATAATATTTGTCGGTGATGGTCTGTGAATCCAAAGTCGATAAAATCTGCCCATAAATCTCCCTGTTCTTTTCTTCCAAACCATCAAAACCATTGAGAAAGACCTCAAAGTTGCCCACTTGGTTTTCATCCCATTTATTCATGCGTTGAATATGGCGGATATCCACAAAAACGTAGGTCCCATCAATCTCCTCAAAGCCACTGTCATAAATACCCACTATCGTAAATCGCCTTTGGTTCGGCTTTAAAGGGTCTTCTTCTTTGGGAAAATACGCTGAAAACGTATCACCTACCGTCAATTTCAACCTATTGGCCATTAAACGCGACAGCAAGACCTCCGTATTCAGGTCTGTGGAATAATCCGGCAAATGCCCTGCCACCAAGTATTCTTTAAAATTGCCCCAATTGTAATCGGTACCGACCCCTTTGGCAATAAATCCCTCGAACGTATCCTCAGTGCGTATTATGCCCCCTTTGGTAGCCACGGCCTGAACATGTTCTACCCCTGTGACCGAAGTGAAGTTGGGATAAAAATCCTGCTCTTTCGAAACGGGGACCACCGAAACATCGGAGGTATTGTTATCATAATTATAAATTTGGATGTGCCCGTAAAAGGCAGTGACTTTCTCGCGTATTTTGTACTTTAGTCCGACCCCTGTGGCAATAGCGATAAGCATCATAAAAACACTAATGGAAATAGCGGTGATCGCTATTTTTATTATTGGTGCAGATATGCTAATTTTATGCTCCTTGCCCTTGATGAGTCGTTTGGCGATAAAATATTCTAAATTCAAATTATGGCATTTTTGTCCAGTTTCAAAAGTACAGTTTTCTTATGGTTTTTAATTATGTCTGCCTGTGGAAACAGTGAAAAACAGCCTAAAAATAGCCTAGAACCAAGAATCGGCCAAACCCAAGTGATCGAAAACAAACCAATAATCGTAGGGGCGAACAGCACCCAGGAATATATTGGACTTTTGAAAGGAAAGAAAATCGGGGTGGTAGCGAACCTCACCAGTGTCATATTCAAGGAAAACGGGCATACCCATCTGGTCGATTCCTTATTGAGCCTTGATATCGACATCAAAAAAGTATTTGCACCGGAACACGGATTCCGTGGACAGGCCGATGCCGGGGAAAAGGTTAAGGATGGCCTTGATGCCAAAACGGGTTTACCCCTGATTTCACTGTACGGAAAAAACCGCAAACCTTCGGCAGAACTCCTAGAAGACCTAGACCTTGTCCTTTTTGACATCCAGGATGTCGGGGTACGTTTTTATACCTACATCGCTACACTTCAATTGGTCATGGAAGCCTGTGCCGAAAGCAATATCCCAGTGGTGGTCTTGGATCGGCCCAATCCGAATGCCCATTATGTAGACGGACCCACCATGGAAAAGGAACATACCGGTTTTCTGGGCATGACCACGATCCCCTTGGTCTATGGGATGACCATTGGGGAATATGCCACGATGATCAACGATGAAGGCTGGCTTACAGATAAGGTGAAGGTAAATTTGACGGTCATACCCTTAAAGCACTATACCCATGATTCGGAATACAGCTTACCCATACGACCTTCCCCCAACCTCCCTAATGATACGGCCATCAATCTTTATCCAAGTTTAGGATTGTTCGAAGGAACCAATATCAATGCCGGACGGGGAACAGAGTTTCAGTTTCAACGGTATGGCGCTTCTTTCATGGACAGCACCCAATACGATTTCAACTACCTGCCAAAACCGAATTTCGGATCAAAAAATCCAAAAGAAAATGGAAAAATCTGTTATGGCAAGGACCTTTCAGAAACCTCCCCCATGAACGAAGTCTCCTTAAAATGGCTTATCGATGCCTATAAAAACACCCCGGACAAATCCAAATTTTTCAATACATCAGGCTTTACAAAACATGCGGGAACGGCACTTTTACAACAACAAATAGAAAATGGACTGTCGGAAGGGGAAATAAAAGCGACCTGGCAATCCGATTTGGAGTCGTTCAAGGCGGTTCGGGCAAAATACCTGATCTACGATTAAAGCAAACCCCTTAAGGCAACCTTTTTTTCATTTCCTCTACGATATTGAATGCAGCAGGACAAATGGCTATGTTCTTTAGGGTAAGATGGCTTATTTGTTGGAATTTTTTGCGGTCGGTATGCGGAAACTCCCGACACGCCTTGGGCCGAACATCGTATATGGCACAAAGGTTGTCCTCACCCAAAAACGTACAGGGCAATTCCTGCAACACATAGTCATTATCCTCATCAACACGTAAAAATGCCTCAATGAATTTTTGGGGCTTCATTCGAAAGTACTTTGAAATACGCTCAATGTCATTATTGGTAAATAGCGGCCCTGTGGTCTTACAGCAATTGGCACAGGTCAAACAATCCGTTCGTTCAAATTCGGCCTCATGCAATTCTTGCATTACATAGTCCAGATCCTTAGGTGGTTTCTTTCTTAGTTTGGCAAAGAATTTCTTGTTTTCCTTCTGTTTTTCAGCGGCTTTTTTAGGGAGCTGTTTTAAGACCTTATCCATTCTTTAAAAAGCTTAAAAAGGTTACAGCCCCCTGATCGAAGTGATTTTCGGAGACCTTTGATTTATTTTCTTCCAAGTACGTTGACCCCTGTTTGTCCATATCGATTTTAGGCCGGCGTCCTTCCATTCCGATCCATGGCTGGCCATAGGTATACGACAAGCACTGCTTGTTGCCCAAATGCCCCGAAATGGGCTCGGCATCTTTTAAGGAACCGGAACCCTGTGCGCTAAAGACCATTGCAACAAGCCAACAAATAGGGTGAAATTGAAAAATGCTTCATGTTCGGTTTTTTAAAACGGAGGAAAAGCCCCAATTTTGCCTGCAAAGTACGAATTCTATGGAAACCGATGTTTTCGGCAAGGCTTTATTGGATTATCTAAACGACGATTATAGCGAAGATATCCTCACCTATTCTTCTTTGGACGAGGACGATGTTATCCCCGTACCCTACCTATTCAGAACTTACGAAGACATGCCCGGTATTGAGCAAAAGGCGTTGGATCTGTGCAACGGCCATGTCCTGGACATTGGGTGTGGATCGGGAAGCCATAGTCTTTACCTACAAAAAAAAGGAATCCGGGTCACGGCACTGGACCATTCGGCCGGAGCCATGGAATGCTGCCAACTACGGGAAATCGAAAACACCCTATGTACGCCGATCTTGGAGCATAAAGGAATGAAATACGACACCCTGCTCTTATTGATGAACGGTATCGGAATTGTCGGGAAATTAGGGCAATTAAAAACCTATTTGGAACATTTTAAATCACTGATGAACCCTCAGGCGCAAATATTGTTGGATTCCTCGGATATCATTTATATGTTTGATGATGAAAACAAGGATGAAGATCCAGATGACCTTCAGGATTGGGAATTGGATTCAGGGGATTATTATGGAGAGGTAGATTTCACCATGCAGTACAAAGGGATGCAAAGCAAGCCATTCCCATGGTTATATATAGACTTTACGACCCTGAAAAATGTGGCCCATGAATGTCATTTAGAATGCGAATTGGTTACCGAGGGGGAACATTTTGACTATTTGGCCAGATTAACGCACCTCTAATACCAATTTATCAGTTTAAACGTTATCCTTTTTAAACCCGACTATGAAAAATCGATATTGGGCCGTACTATTTCTATTTTTGGTTCTTGTAAATAGTTGCTCTAAAGAATCAAGTGACCAAAGCGATCAGAGCAGAATCGACAATTCGGCAAATTACCAAGCCTCCGGCTCTTCTGCCAACGATATTCTATCGAACAATACGTTCGACAAACTACAGATTCAAATCGCATATGTTACCGGCTACAAACCAACAACCACGGCCATGACCGACTTTGTTGCGTTCTTGGAGCAATACTCCTATAAAGAGGATATTGAGTTGGTTTATACCGAATTGCCTTCGCCAGAAGAAGAAACCTTATCATTGGAGGAAATCGACGCATTGGAAAAGGAGAACAGAACCGTATATAACGATGGGACCACCTTGGGTATTTACATTTATTTTGCCGATGCCCCTTCTGAAGATGACAACGAAGAGGAGGATTTGGTGACCTTAGGTGCCGTGTATTGGAATACATCGATGGTCATCTATGAGGAGACGGTACAGACCCTGGCCAATAAAAGCTACTATATTGGCATCGACGATGTGGAAACCGCAACCCTAAACCATGAGTTCGGTCATTTGATGGGGCTCGTGGATATAGGCTCCGAACCCGTGCACGATCATGAGGACACCACGACCGATGACGATGGCAATGAAATCGGCAACAACCACTGCAATGTGGAAGGATGCCTTATGCGTGCGGAATTGCAATTCGGTGCCAGCATGGGAAAATTTTTGGAAAACAGGGCCTCAAAAGGATTGGTCACCATCCCCGAACTCGGGGAGGAATGTCTATTGGACCTCCAGGCGAATGGGGGTCGGTAATCGGTTCTGTACACTGCGGAAACATCGCAGATCGGCGTCTACCACACCCGGTTCACTGACAACTGATTACTGATCACTGGTTACTGATCACTGGTTACTGACCACTGATTACTGGTTACTGACCACTGATTACTGATTACTGAAAAAGGAATTACGGAATATTCAAATATTTATGGGTCTGTAAAGACACCTTCCATTTTGGATGTTTCATCACAAAATCCACGATCAAAGGCATCATTTTATCCCGAACGCTCCATTCCGGTTGCAGGTACAATATACAATCCCCATTCACCTTCGCTGCTTGCTCTTCGGCAAAGATAAAATCGTGTTTGTTGAACACAATGACCTTTAATTCATGGGCCTTATCATAAATGACCCCGGTAGGCAATTTGTTTTTTTTGGGAGACAGGCAGATCCAGTCCCATGTACCACTTAGCGGATAGGCACCGGATGTCTCGATGTGGGTTTTTACCTTCTTGTCTTTTAAAGCTTTGGTCAATGGACCCATATCCCAAGTCAAAGGTTCCCCTCCGGTCACGACAATCGTATCGGAATGTAACACGGCATTTTCAACAATACTGGCAATATCGGTGGGCGGATGTGTTTCGGCATTCCAACTTTCCTTCACATCGCACCAATGGCAACCTACATCGCAACCTCCGACACGAATAAAATAAGCGGCCGTTCCTTTATGGAAGCCTTCGCCCTGTATCGTATAAAACTCTTCCATTAACGGAAGCATCAACCCCTTGTTGACCAATTCTAAAACCTCATCTTTCATCATTTGGCAAAGATAGTACTTACCAATCGTTTTATTGTTGCCTAAAAATGCCCTATTTTTATCAAAAATTAGACCTTATGAGTACCAAAGACGAATTCTTTGCACATATCGAAAAAGGATACGCCACCAAAGGGGATTCAATTATCATGGGAGCAGCGATGCTCAATGGTGAAGCGGTTTCCAATGCCCTTGTCAAAGTACCCCTTAAAACCCTCAACCGCCATGGTTTGATTGCAGGGGCGACAGGGACGGGAAAAACGAAAACGCTCCAGGTACTTGCAGAAAATTTATCGGATAAGGGAATACCCGTTTTATTGATGGATTTGAAAGGCGACCTGAGTGGTCTCGCCCAACCGAGTCCCGGGCATCCCAAAATAGATGAGCGCCATGCCAAAATAGGTATCCCCTTTGACGCGAAAAGTTTTCCCGTGGAAATACTTTCGCTCTCCGAACAGGATGGCGTCAAATTACGGGCTACGGTTTCAGAATTCGGACCTACCCTATTGTCCAGGATATTGGATTTATCGGAAACCCAGGAAGGTATCGTTGCCGTGGTATTCAAATACTGCGACGACAACAAATTGCCCCTATTGGATTTAAAGGATTTTAAAAAAGTACTTCAATACGCCACAGGGGCCGGCAAGAAGGAATTCACCAAAGATTACGGTCGAATTTCAACAAGTTCAACCGGTGCCATATTACGAAAGATCATTGAACTTGAACAACAAGGTGCCGATCTGTTTTTTGGCGAAAAATCTTTTGATGTCGACGACTTGACCCGTATCGATGAAAAAGGCAGGGGGTATATCAATATTCTGCGATTAACGGATATCCAAGATCGCCCTAAACTGTTTTCCACTTTCATGTTGAGCCTTCTGGCAGAGATCTATGCCACCTTCCCCGAACAAGGCGATAGTGACAAACCGGAACTGATCCTCTTCATTGATGAGGCCCATTTGATCTTTAAAGAGGCTTCAAAGGCTTTGATGGACCAAATTGAAAGCATCGTTAAATTGATTCGATCTAAAGGCATTGGCCTCTATTTCGTGACACAAAACCCAACGGATGTACCCAATGAGGTATTGGCACAATTGGGGTTAAAAGTACAGCATGCCTTACGGGCGTTTACCGCGAGAGACCGAAAAGCCATCAAATTGACTGCGGAAAATTATCCTATTTCAGCATACTACGACACCAAGGAGGTCTTGACATCGCTCGGTATCGGAGAGGCTTTGATTTCGGCATTGGACGAAAAAGGGCGACCCACCCCATTGGCCGCAACATTGCTACGGGCCCCGATGAGCCGTATGGATATATTGACCCAGAAAGAATTGGATCAGGTAATCGAAAACTCGGGTCTGGTAAAAAAATACAATGAAACGATCGATAGGGAGAGTGCCTACGAACTATTGAACGAAAAAATAGAAAAGGCCGAAAAAGAAGCCGAAAAAGAGCGGGAAGCACCTAAAAGTAGGAGAACCAGCACCCGAAGCAGTACAAGGCAAAATCCATTAGTAAAAGTATTGACCAGTGCCACCTTTATCAGGGGCGTTTTAGGAGTGTTAAAAAAAGTAATGCGTTAATAGTAACATGAAGAATTTTTTTATTGTTTTTGGCATTTGTGCCATGGTTTTCTGCGTACAGTGCAAAAAAGAAAAGGACACCTCATTCCTTATCACCAACGACAGTGTGGGTAAATTGGAAAAAATAAGTTTGGTCCGGGATTTGGACCTCATTTTCTACCAAGATTCGATTGTAAGGGACACCATGAAATTAGCTTCGGGCCTAGGCGCCAGAAGCATAAAAATATATGAAAAGGGCGGCAAACACTTACTGACGATCACCCCCAGTTCCGATAGCATCCCCAAAGTACAGAATATCCGTATAAACGACCCTCGATTCTTAACGGAAAAAGGTATCGGTCTTAATAGTACTTTTAAGGATATCATTGAAAATTACGAGATTCAAAAAATAGTGACCTCGATAAACAACATCGTCATATTCGTTAAGGACAGTGACATTTATTTCACCATAGACAAAAGTCAGCTGCCCGAAAGCCTAAGGTATGTATCAAACGGAGGCATTGATGCGGTACAAGTTCCCGACGGTGCCAAAATAAAATATTTGATGGTCGGGTGGGAATAATCGCTATAAACCCCTTCCTATTTTGCCGTTAACGGAAACATCAACCCCCCAAAGAAACAATGCGCAAATATCTAAACACATATCTTCCCCTTTTTTATGGGGCATATTTCAATTCCCTTTCCTTGGTATCCAAGAAAAAAGCCGCGGAAAAAGCCTTTATGCTTTTTTGCACGCCCCGAAAAGGCAGCGTACGCTCAGAACAACAAGGATTTTTGAATGAAGCGAAAGGCATCAGGGTAAAAACAAATGGTTTGGAACTACAAACCTATCATTGGAAAGGCAGCAAGGAAACCGTACTGCTTATCCACGGATGGGAAAGCAATGTTTATCGTTGGAGGAACTTGGTGGGCTATTTGAAAAAAGAAGACTATAACATCATAGCTTTTGACGCCCCCGCCCAAGGATATTCCACGGGGGAAATTTTGAATGTTCCCTTATATACCGAATGCACCCAAGCTGTTGTCGACCAGTTCAAACCTAAGTTCGTTATCGGACATTCAATGGGCGGAATGACCACATTGTACCACCAGGAAAAATATCCCAACGAAGCCATTGAGAAGATCATTACCATAGGGGCCCCTTCGGATTTGACGGATGTAATGCTCCATTACCAAAGACTGTTGCGTTTCAATGATAAAGTCCTTAAGGGGTTGGATGATTACCTAAGGGAAAACTACGGATTTGGGATCAAAGAATTCTCAACTTCGAAATTTAAAGGCCATTTATCCAAGAAGGGGCTGGTCATACATGACAGGGAAGACCCCATAGCACCTTTTATCGCTTCGGAAAAAGTACATGCCAAATGGAAAAACAGTGAATTTTATATCACACAAGGCCTAGGGCATTCGATGCATCAGGATCAGGTGAACATTCATATAATGGATTTTCTAAATTCATAGGAAAACGGTAATTTTAATTCGGCAAGAGCTTTTTTGACATCAGGCAGTTCCTAACGGATCGACACCCTATTCAATACACCCAAAAAGGCCATCCATCGGACAACAACTTTTATATATGCAACAAATAACTCCTTTCCACATTGCCATTCCGGTTCATAATTTAGCGGAATGCCGTAAGTTTTATCGGGAAACCTTGAACTGCGAAGAAGGCCGTAGTAGTGACCATTGGGTAGATTTCAATTTATTCGGACATCAATTGGTGATCCATTACAAACCAAAACCCGCCTCACCGACAGGCAAAACGGATGAAGGGCTACATACGAACCCTGTGGACGGTAAAGACGTTCCCGTACCCCATTATGGCGTGGTCTTACCTTGGGACGTTTTTGAAACCTTTTCGGACGATTTGAAATCAAAGGGCGTGAATTTCATCATTGAACCCTATATTCGCTTTAAAGGTTTGGTGGGGGAGCAAGCTACGATGTTCTTTTTAGACCCGGCCGGGAATGCCTTGGAGTTCAAGGCTTTTAAGGACATGGGGCAGCTATTTGCCAAATAACCACCGGGTACAACGTTAAACAATCGGATTCGGTGATTTGACCGAAAAAATCGGGCCTGGAACAATCATCCCTTTTTATTCCTGTACTTTTCGCGGAACCAAATAAACACCCCATACAAAAGTCCAAAAACGACCCCCTCCAGGATTTCCCTTACGACAGTGGCCTGTGAGTATTCTTTTTCCAATATCAGGGAAATAACGACGTACAATAGGATTGCCGCAACTACCTGTACCAATAATTTTTTCTTGTTCATGCTATAATATTAAAATGAATGGACCCCCGTGACACAAATTGCAACACCCCTGACAACAAAAGCCCTTTAAAGCGTTTAATGGCGACCAACGCCAAAAAGCGAATGATTGCCTGCTAATTTACCCAATGACCAATCCACGTTTCCTGACCCAGAAAAAAGCGAACACGATATTCGGCACCCAACACAACCAGGACACTATTCGATAGGCTACAATATGGTCATCGAACAAAATATGTAAAATGGGCAACCAAATGCGTAGGGTAACAGCGGCAAAGGTGGCTGCATAACTATAAATCATAAATCCTTTATGCAAAGATAAATCCTTATTACGTACGGCAAGGTACCCTCTTAAGGTGTAAAAAAGCCAAATAAGTGCCAAACTGGCAAAACCTATGGTACTCACTATCCCCCCTGTCGCAAAGAATGCTATATAACCTCCACACACCGCACTGATCAAAACGGAAATAACATATAGCTTGCCGATACCCTTATGCAATTTTATATAGGTATTCCTTATCTTTTCACTGAATTGCACCCATCCTATGAGCAAGGCCACACCCCCAAAAACAATATGCCCATAAAACCCTATGTTCCAGAACGCATTGTCCAACAATTGCTCTCCTTTGGAGGGTAAAATACCGAACTCCCTACCTACAACAAAATACAGCAAAGGGTACAACCCGATACTCACGGCCGAAACCCCGAGAACAATCCATGCCACGATATTCGTTGTATTTTTCATAAGCTATTGATACCGCCAACTTTTTAAATCGGCCCCTTTGGGTGCACTTTCAGCAATTCGTTTCATGATTTTTGGAACATACATGGTATTATATCGCATACGACTTATGGCATTGGGCTGATCGGGGTCACCGTTCCAACAGTGTTCCGCCCTATCCCCATAGGCCACTTCACCTCCATAATAGGGCTCTGTTGTACTTTCGAGAAAATCTTCCATAAGATACACGGCATTATTAAGATAGTAATTATCCATGTCACCACAATAAATATGGATCTTTCCTTTCAGATCGTCGCCCAATTTATCCCAATCCCGCTCCAATATATACCTGAGATCATAGTTCTCTTTCCAATATTCGGCCACTTTATGATCGATATCCCCGGTCATTTTATCCCAAATCCGAACAGGATACCCATCATCCCCTTGGGGTGAATAGGTAGCCTCCCAAATGTCCCATTGCTGTCCCGATCTGGATTTATCGCCCAGGACCAATTCCAAATGATTCCCTTGACGCTGTGTGGATGTGATTTGCCCTAAATAGTCCCTATGTGAAGGTACTTCCAACTTCTTATGTTCACTGTCGTAGTAATACGCATTGTCATCTTCATAGATATTCGTTAGGCAATAGGCCCTAAAATCGATGGGATCTGGGCAAGCGGCAAAACAACCATTATATTCATTGGGATATTTAACCTGTACCGCCAGGGCTTCCCACCCCCCTGTAGAGCCCCCATATAAAAATCGGGACCAACCTTCCCCGATGCCACGGAATTGTTTTTCGATTTCGGGAATCAGCTCATAGGTAATGGCATCGCCATAAGGACCCTGACTGGCAGAATTCACTGCGTACGAATCATCATAATAAGGGGTTGGGTGCTGTATTTGGATAATCAAGAAACGAGGAAAATCAGGTTCATTCCATCGCTTGTAAAAATCGTAGGATTCCTGTGCTTGGACAATATTATAGCCCTCCATATCAAAACGCCCGGAATATTCCGGTTTCATGTTCGGATCCGGGGGGCTCGTGCTAAATCCCCCAAAATCGGACGGAAAATGACCATGGAAGACCATTAGGGGGTATTGGGCCTCAGGATGCTCATTAAAGCCTTTGGGCAGCAATACATGGGCGCCCAAATACATGTCCCTACCCCAGAATTCCGATAACTTTTCAGATTTTACCTTAATATGTTTTATCCACTCCGTATCCACGGGTTCTTCAATTGGCGGAATAATTTCATCCATGACCACATTTACATCTTTGACACCCGCTTCCGTAACCGTGATCTTAAAAGGTTTACTATACAAATTACCCGGAGATCTGTTCCATTTTTGTCCTTCACCATTATCCATCGGTAACTTAACCGTATGGCCTGTCGATAAATCAAAGGTCTCATAGACATGGAGCAAGGCCTGTACTTGATATTCCCCTGGAGGTACATTGGCCAAACTCGCATAAGGATACCCGAATACGGCATCGTCGAAGACGACGTTCTCCCCGGCGGTCATCCCAGCTACATTCATTCCAAAGATCAATTGGGTATCGAGTCCGTCATTGATCTGAAAACGGGGTTCTTTTTCATTGTTACTCGAAAGCATCAGTAATAATCGGCCATCCAATTTATCGGTGTTTACGGTTTCTGCGAAGGATACCGAAATTTGGCTCGTACTTTTTGAACCCGGTCCACATCCCGTTAGGCAAAGGAGCAAGATAAAGGGGAAGAACATTGATTTTTTCATAATTCAGGTTGATTTTCAACAAAAGGTACTGATTTACCCCCAACCAATCAACCCTTCTTTCAAAAGGAGGTAACAAATCCTAGATTTTTACGTTATCGAATGGCATAACCTCGGTAATCACCCCTACTAATAGTACTGGATATGAAAAAAATATTGATTGTAGTGATGGTGTTGACAGGCATCATCGGAATGGGCAGTTGTGAATATGATGACAGCAACGATCTGGATCTGCTTACGCCCGTCGACAGCACGGCCGCAATAGCTGTAAAACCCCAACCGGTAAATTAAAAAACCCCAATCTTTTCAATTGGGGTTTTCCGTAAAATTTTCCGTTAGGATGTTACCAAATTTTTACCCTGTTCTCCGGTGCCAAATATAAAGAATCCGATTCCTGTACATTAAAGGCCGAATAAAAATCCGGAACATTGCGAACAATCCCATTTACCCTGAACATAGATGGGGAATGTGGATTTGTGTTTACCTGCACCCTTAATGCTTCGTCCCTGGCCATTTTACGCCATACTTGTGCATAGCCCAAAAATACCCGTTGTTCTCCGGTAAAGCCATCCATTTCGGGGGCTTCCTTTCCATTCAAGGACATTTTATAAGCCTTTAGACCGATACTTAAACCGCCCAAATCCCCGATATTCTCCCCTAGGGTAAATTCGCCATTTACATATAACCCCGGCAAGACCTCATAGCCATTGTACTGTTGCACCAAGGCATCTGTCCGTTTTTTAAACTCTTCTTTATCGGCATCGGTCCACCAATTTCGCATCGCACCGTCCCCATCAAAAGTACTTCCCTTATCATCGAATCCGTGACCGATCTCATGTCCGATAACGGCTCCGATAGCGCCATAATTTACGGCATCATCGGCATCCATGTTAAAAAACGGTGGTTGTAAAATAGCTGCCGGAAAAACAATCTCATTCATGGTGGGTTTGTAATAAGCGTTCACGGTTTGGGGGGTTATCGCCCATTCTGTCTTATCGATGGGCTGTCCTAATTTGGCCAAGTTCCTTTTAAATTCCATGAGATCGGAACGTCTTAGGTTTCCGAAGAGATCATCCGCTTTGATTTCCAGATCATATTCCTTCCATTTGTCCGGATAACCGATTTTAGGTGTGAACTTACTTAACTTTTCCAAGGCTTCTTTTTTGGTATCCTCACCCATCCAATCCAAATCCTTGATACTCACTTCATACGCTTTCAACAAATTGTCGACCAATACCTCCATACGTTCTTTGGCCTCTGGCGGAAAATGCTTTTTTACGTAGACCTTACCTACAACTTCCCCAAGGGTACGGTTAACTACCGTAACACCCCTTCTCCATAGTGGACGTTGTTCTTTTGTCCCCCTTAGTTCTTTGCTGAAAAAGGACCAATTTTGATCACTCATTGCTTCATTCAAACGGGATGCATTGGCATCTATAACTCCCCATTTCAAGTATGTTTTCCAGGTGTCGAGGTCCGTGGAGGCAATAATACCATCCAGGGTTTTTGAATAATCGAGCATTAGTGTCCCGAGTTTTTTCTGATCTTTTAATCCGGCCTCACTAAGGTAATTATCCCAGTTGAATCTTGGCATTATATTCGACAAGGTATCTACGGGTAACATATTATACAAGCTGACCAAGTCCCTTGTTTTCTCTTTTGGCAAATGTTCTTTTGCGATTTTTGTTTCCAAGGCCATGACAACACCTGCGGCATCCTTGCCATGTTCAAGTCCGGCCAAACCATACATCTTCTCAATATGCCCAACATATTTTTCGCGTATTTCCTCAGTCCTCGCATCATCTTTCAAATAATATTCACGGTCTGGTAAACCCAAGCCTGATTGCCTTGTATAAACCGCATATTGCGTAGGGTCCTTGAAATCTTGATAAACAAACAACCCTAACGGAACAGTATAGCGGTACTTGTTGGCGTACGCAAAGTAAGTGGCCAAATCATCGTAGTTCTTTATGGCATCGATTTTATCGAACTCGGCTTTCAAAGGTGCTACGCCCACTTTGTTACGCATCTCCAAATTCATATAGGAGGCATACAAATCCCCTACCTTTTGCTCATCGGAACCTACTTCAAAATCCCCTTCGGCCGATTCTTCGATAATGGCTTTTACATTTTCTTCGGATTGATCGTTTAAAATATTGAAAGCCCCGTAAGTAGACTTGTCCGCAGGTATTTCCGCGGTTTTTAGCCAACCTCCATTCACGTAGGAATTGAAATCATCGCCGGGTTTGATCGTTGTATCCATAAACTCCTTATAAACCCCAGAAATGAGTGCTTTTTGTTCAGTTTTTTGTTCAGTTTCGCCTTTACATCCTATACCCAGTACAATGACCAAGGCTGATGCATATTTGAGCAAACTCATTCTCTTCATACTATTCTTATTTGTTTTAATTTGATATTTAGTAGTTCAAAGTAGTCATTTGTTTCCTGTATTACTTTAAAAATTCGTCCAAAAAAAAGCCTCAAATCAATGAGGCTTTTTTTTATTACTTTCTACTTCTATGTCTTTCGCGCGCCAATAAGGTGTTTTTCAACAACATGGCTATGGTCATTGGACCAACCCCACCAGGTACAGGAGTGATATAGGAGGCCTTTTTGCTGACATTCTCAAAATCTACATCCCCAGTGATGTAATATCCTTTTTCCTTGGTATCATCGGGCACTCGCGTGATCCCTACATCGATAATGACCACATCATCCTTGACCATTTCGGCCTTTAAGAATTTGGGTACGCCCAAGGCGGAGATAATGATATCGGCTTGGGAAGTGATTTGGGTTATGTTCTTTGTTCTACTGTGGGTTAGGGTCACGGTTGAATTTCCGGGAAATCCTTTACGCCCCATTAAGATACTCATAGGACGGCCCACAATATGGCTTCTTCCGATCACAACGGTATGCTTACCTTGGGTCTCTACCCCATAACGCTCAATCAATTCCAAAATCCCGAACGGTGTCGCAGGAATGAAGGTACTCATATCCAACGCCATTTTACCAAAATTAGTGGGGTGGAAACCATCGACGTCCTTATCGGGATCCACGGCCATGATTACCTTTTGGGTATCTATTTGGTCCGGTAAGGGCAACTGCACGATAAATCCGTCTATGTCATCATTCTTGTTCAGCTCTTCGATCTTCTTTAACAATTCGATTTCCGAGGTGGTACTCGGCATTTGAACCAATGTAGATTCAAAGCCTACCCGTTTGCACGAACGCACTTTACTGCCGACATAAGTAAGGCTAGCCCCATCATTACCAACGATTATGGCCGCCAAATGAGGGACTTTCTCCCCATTTTCCCTCATTTTTGCCACCTCGGCGGCAATTTCCTCTTTTATCTGATTTGATATTTTTTTTCCGTCTAGAATTTCCATATTATATTATGTTGGCAGAGGCAGTTTGCAGTATTGATTAGACTCCAAACTTACCGGTATTGTTCATCATGTACACCAAAGGTTTACCCATTTCCCGGACTTCACTTTTTCACTTATCGCTTTGTTCATTTGAAATCCCTTGGTCCAAATCCACTATCGGTAAACCGTCATTGTTTATCGTTAATTATTAATTGTTTATTGTCTATTGTTAAGGTCGCATTCCTTTCATTCCACCCATCATTTGCATCATCTTCTTACCGCCGCCACCTTGCATCATTTTCATCATTTTGCTCATTTGGTCGAATTGCTTCAACAATTGATTGACCTCTTGGATGGATCGACCACTACCTTTGGCAATTCGTTTTTTCCTGCTCGAATTCAGTTTTGAGGGAGTGGACCGTTCTTCGGGCGTCATCGAATGAATGATCGCTTCAATATGTTTAAAGGCGTCATCATCGATATCCAACCCTTTTAAAGCCTTTCCGGCTCCGGGGATCATTCCCATAAGGTCTTTGATGTTCCCCATTTTTTTGATCTGTTGGATCTGATTGAGGAAATCGTCAAAACCGAATTTATTCTTGGCGATCTTTTTCTGGATTTTCCTGGCCTCCTCCTCATCAAACTGTTCTTGGGCCCTTTCAACCAAGGATATCACATCGCCCATTCCCAAAATACGATCGGCCATACGTGAAGGATGGAAAACATCGATTGCTTCCATCTTTTCCCCGGTACCGATGAACTTAATGGGTTTGTCGACCACTGATTTAATCGAAATGGCGGCACCCCCACGGGTATCACCATCCAATTTGGTAAGGATCACCCCATCAAAATTAAGTACATCGTTAAAGGCCTTCGCCGTATTCACCGCATCTTGACCTGTCATGGCATCTACCACGAACAAAGTTTCCTGGGGTTGTATGGCATTGTGGATGTTCGATATCTCGGTCATCATCTTCTCATCAACCGCCAAACGACCTGCGGTATCTATGATGACCACATTATAACCATTGGCCTTGGCATGGGCAATACCAGCTTGGGCAATGGCCACCGGATCGTTGTTGTCACGGTCCGAAAATACCTCTACCCCAATTTGGTCGCCCACGACATGCAACTGATCAATGGCCGCAGGACGATAAACATCGCATGCAACCAACAAAGGTTTCTTGGTTTTCTTCGTCTTTAGATAGTTGGCCAACTTACCCGAAAAGGTAGTTTTACCCGAACCTTGAAGACCCGACATTAAAATGACCGAAGGCGCACCTGAAAGGTTGATGCCTTCCGTCTCACCCCCCATAAGTTGGGTAAGCTCATCCTTAACGATCTTGACCATTAACTGGCCCGGTTGCAAAGTGGTCAGTACATTCTCGCCCAAGGCTTTCTCTTTGACCCTATTGGTAAATTCCTTGGCAATCTTAAAATTGACATCGGCATCCAATAAAGCCCGCCGGACTTCCTTGGTGGTCTCTGCTACATTAATTTCCGTAATCTGCCCGTGTCCTTTAAGAACGTGCAGGGCCTTATCTAACTTTTCGCTTAAATTATCAAACATATGCTTTCCTTATTAGCGGAGGATTGCAAAGTAAAGAAATATAGCGTGCTTAGGCAAGGGAGTGTTAATAACAATAGTCGATTATTCAGGATTTTACAATTTATAGCCTACCTGACTTCCTGGAAATTAGAAATAAGAAAGCACCCCTTATTAGGTGGGTGCTTTCAAAAAAATTTGGGGCAAAAAAGTTTATACTTCCACAAAGGTCATATTAGCGGAATCCCGAACCTGCCATCTTCTACATTTTGGTACTGTTCCGAGGACAACCCTTTAGGTTATTTCTTTTCAAAAACCAGATGTTCATACCCATCGTACTCATTCTCATGCTTCAATTCTATACGATTTTCCACAACCTCAACGATGAGATAATCATTGCCTAATGGATAGAAATTACTTTCCGAACCAAAACGGATGATCATTTCCAAGTAGCCTTCACTATTTCGATACACATACCAGTTGCCGGTACTGATCGCAAGTAAATCCTGGTCCATTACCGTAATGGTACCATCGGTATTGAATTCATAGGTGAAATCGCTATAGGCATCGGTCAATGGATCTTCATTTTGGGAGAACAAGGCCAGCTCCCATTGCGTATCGCTGAATAGGTCCCTGATCCAAGTTACGTCCCCATCATTTTCATCGTCATCACAGTTTCTTTCAAGTACCAACTCATAATCGGTACCGGTAATCTCGAACTCCAATCTTTCGTCATCAAGAGAGGATAACGGCCATACAAAACTTACACTTTGTTCTTCACCCATGGTAATCTCCATGACCAATCTACCTTGTGCATTGGTCGAAACTTCCCAAGTCCCATCAGAAACCACATCGCCATTGCTGAGGGTTACAACACCTTCTGCCATAAAGTTGAATTCATAGCCCAACAACCTTTTTACATCCACACCGTCGTTGTATATTTCCTTGATGATCCAACTGCATTCCTTTAAAGCCTCCCGCAACGTTGTGGGGTCATCATCGACTAAATCGCAAGCCTTACTCAACATAATCGTATTGCCGTCGCTAACATGTAAATTCACCAATCCTTCCCCTTGTTCATATATGAACCATTCCATATTAAAGACCTCAAGCGATTCAAATTCCAAATCGAGAAGTAATGCGAAATCGGTTTCCCTGGTGCTCCAAGCCCCACCATAGACATTACCTTCACCATCTGTTGCAGATACCGACCCATCTTCTTCGAAATTCAAGACATAATCCAAATATAGTTCGGTCTGGTCCTGATCATTCCTTTTTACTTGTTTGACCAACCAAGGACATCCCGCCAAATAATCGACCAACTCATCTTGCGTAAAATCATCATCGTTATAATCATCATCATCATCTTCATCACAAAGATCCTTGGCATTTTCGATGGCATTGGCCAATTCGGCATTTGATTCCACTACAACGGTAGTATCATCATATAGTTCCAAAGTCACCGGGAAATCTATACTTATCAGGTCATTTTCATCCAAACCTGCGAAGAAAAGCCTAAACTCCATGTCGCTTTCCACGGTCACATTTCCGGTAGCCTCATTATTAAGGTCAAAAGTGTAGAGGGTAATCGGATACACAAAATCTATACATTCTATATCATCGTCTTCCCCACCTTCCACACATTCTTCCACCATTTCCTCAAAACCATCGATTCCGTCTATCGTCAGCTCCGAATAATCGGACAATGTGATCGTAATGGGAAAAATAATATCCAAAAGCTCCTCATTGTTGTCGACAGCATCAAGAAGTTCTTCTATACTTTCCAAATCTTCGATGTCATTGATGGTCAATGATACGCCGTTAACCTTCACCGTATAAGGAAAGTTAATACTAAAACAGCTCGCCGCATCCACGATATTATCAAAAGAACCATCATTGGCGGTAGTATTCTCTATCAACTTCGCAGTGGTCGAAGTGGAGGATATCGATTCGGTCTGTCCATCTTCATCAGGTAACGATTCAAATTCATCTTGGCACGAAGTGAAACTTAGTCCCATTACCAACAGGCTTACGTAAAAAATGTAATTGAAAAAATTTTTCATATCGGTTTGGCATTTTTGTTTATACCCCTTTAAAACAACCCACTTCCAAAATACCCTACCCCAATTATTCATTTTTTTCAAATATCTTTGTCCCAAACTAGTGTTGTGAATAAAGATACCAAGGATAACGTATGTAATGAAGAGGTGTACAGCCAACTCTTCAGGGCCAATTCCAAAACGGTTTTCAACTATATATATTATAAATACGGCAATGAGGAAAAAGCCTATGATGCCGTTCAGGAAGCTTTTACCCGACTTTGGGAAAATTGTTCCAAGGTAACACCCCCCAAAGCCAAAGCCTATGTTTACACGATAGCGAACAATCTTTACCTTAATGTTTTAAAGGCTGAAAAAGTACGTTTAAAGTATGCCGACCGGGTGAATACCACGAATCATGAGACCCCGGAATATGTCATGGAGGAAAATGAGTTCAAGAAAAAACTGGATACCGCATTAAACGGCTTACCGGAAAACCAACGTACCACCTTTTTATTAAATAGGATCGATGGTAAAAAATATGCGGAAATAGCCGAAATGGAGGGGGTAAGTGTCAAGGCCATCGAAAAACGGATGCACCTGGCCTTAAAATCACTTAGGGACCAAATTGATGGGATTTAGGGCGGAGGTAATTAAATAATACGATCAGGTAGGGTTTTTTCAACCTTGATTGTTATAAAAAAGTAAAGCAAGAAATCATGCAAGAGAATTACTTGGCAAAATGGCTCAATAACGAACTCTCCGAGGAAGAGCTCGCAGCATTCAAAAAATCTGACGAGTATGCTTCCTATCAACGCATTATAGAAACTTCGGACACTTTGGAAGCACCGGATTTCGATACTGAAACCGCACTTGAAGCCTTAAGGAACAAACAAAGCCTGACCGATACAAAAGTAATTCGTTTAAAACCCTTTAGAAGGTTCTTAAAAGTTGCTGCCGCAGTGGTAGTCATTATGATCGGGTCTTATTTTTATTTGAACACCTTGGAGGAGACCTTCACCACCCAATACGCCCAAAATGAAGAAATAACACTTCCCGATGCTTCAAAATTAATATTGAATGCCGATTCGGAAGTTTCATTCAGCGCCAAAAAGTGGGACAAAAAGAGAAAGGTCGCCTTAAAAGGGGAAGCTTTCTTTAAAGTCGCCAAAGGTAAAAAATTCACGGTAGAAACAGACCAGGGTACGGTAGCCGTACTTGGCACCCAATTCAATGTTGAAAATCGCAAGGGTATTTTCGAAGTAACCTGCTTTGAAGGCCTGGTAAGCGTTACTTATCAGGACAAAGAAACCAAATTACCCGCAGGATCCTCTTTCATGGTCATCGACGGGAAAATCATCCCCACCGAAAAAACCAATACGGCATTGCCTTCATGGATCAACAAGGAAAGTACCTTCAAAAGCATTCCCCTAAAATATGTATTTGAAGAACTTCAAAGGCAACATGCTATTACCGTACAAACCCAAAATATTGATTTGAACAAACTTTTCACCGGTACTTTTAGCAACACGGATGTAACTTTGGCGTTACAAAGTATTAGCGTACCTTCTCAATTAAAGTATAAATCAGAAGGAAATAAAGTGTTGTTCTATGCCGAAAGTGCACCATAAACCACTTTTCATACTTATTATAGGCTTACTGTTGTTTTTTACCCCCCAAAAAACAATGGCACAGGAAAATAATGCCGAATCATTACCCCTCACATCGGTACTTAAGAACCTGGAAAACAGGTTCAACATAAAATTCTCCTATGTTGACGAGGATATTGACAACACCTTACTTACCCTTGATATTACAAAAGATCTAAAATCGATCCTTGCCGATATTGAGGAACAGACCCCATTAAAGATAAAAAAACTGGATGAACGCTACTATTCCCTATACAAAAGCACTACGATAGCTATCTGTGCAACCGTCTTGGATAATTATAGCCAAAACACGGTAATGGGTTCTTCGGTAGAAGTTTTAGGGACCGATATTGCCTTGATTACGGATAGTGAGGGCCGATTTTCTTTGGAGGACATCCCCAGGAAATCGATTATACGGATAAAGCATATCGGTTTCAAACCCATTTTCATCCCGGCCGAAGATTTAACAAAGCACGACCCCTGTACGGTCCTGTTGTTGGATCTTAATTACGAACAACTCGATGAGGTCATCATATCCCAATTTTTAACCACGGGACTTCACAAGGAAATCGATGGAAGTATTCGTATGATTTCCAAAGATTTCGGCATTCTACCAGGTTTGATCGAACCCGATGTCCTACAAACCATTCAAGCGCTTCCTGGCATTGAAAGCATCGATGAAACCGTATCGAACATCAATGTACGGGGAGGCACCAATGACCAAAACCTTATTCTTTGGGACGGCATGAAAATGTACCAATCCGGGCACTTTTTTGGGCTTATTTCAGCCTTTAACCCCTACTTAACCCAAAAAGTCTCCTTGATTAAAAATGGTACAAGTGCCCAATACGGCGACGGGGTGAGTAGTGTCCTGGATATGGAAACCAATAATGAAATTACCGGGGATTTTTACGGTGGTGCAGGCTTTAACCTTATCAATGGGGATATATTCGGAGACGTTCCATTGACCAGAAATACCGCCTTCCAATTTTCCGCCAGACGCTCTTTGACCGATTTTTTTGATACCCCTACGTACAAACAATTTTTTTCCCGCGTATTCCAAGACAGTCAAATCAATGAAGATGCCGGACAGACTGAAGATACCAAAAGGACCGAGGATTTTTACTTTTATGACTTTACGGGAAAGTTTCTATTCGATATTCACCCAGACCACAAGATTCGGGTCAGTTTTATCAACATCAACAATAATCTCAATTATATTGAGGAAAACCTTAGTGATTCCAGCAAAACCCAAAGCCGGTTAAACCAAACGAATATTTCTTTCGGGGGAAGTCTGGAAAGTACCTGGAATACGAAATTCAACACCAAACTCAATACCTATTATACCAAGTACAACCTAGATTCGAGGAATACCTCGGAAGGTTCGTCCCAGTTGTTATCGCAGCGAAATGAAGTTATTGAAACAGGTCTTAAGATCAATACCTCCTTGAAGTTGGCAGAATCATTGGATTGGCTTAACGGGTACCAATTTACAGAAACCGGGGTATTGAATTTTTCCGATGTTACCGAACCCCCATACAGCAACAATTCAAAGGTGGTGATGCGGACACATGCCGTTTTTTCTGAATTGGAGTATCGGTCTCCCAACAAAACTTTCTATGCCCGTGGTGGTGCCAGACTCAACTATAATGAAAACCTCGACACGTTTAAGGAATACCGTATAGAACCCAGGCTTAATCTTAATTATGAATTTCAGAAAAACCTGAAGATCGAGCTACAGGGCGAATTCAAAAACCAAACCACCCATCAGGTAGTTGATCTGGAACAAAATTTCCTAGGCGTGGAAAAACGACGTTGGTATATCGCAGACCCTGAAAACAGCTTATTGCCTTTACCCATTACCAAAAGCAGGCAAGGCTCATTGGGCCTTAATTATGACCATCAAAGTCTTTATATAGGGGTCGAGGGCTTTTATAAAGAGGTTACCGGAATAAGTGCCAGAACCCAAGGTTTTCAGAACGAGGGGCAATTCAATGAGGAGATCGGCAATTATACCGCAAGAGGCTTGGAATTCCTCATCAATAAAAAAACCAGGGATTATAGTGCATGGCTCAGCTATGGCTATAACGTGAACGACTATACTTTCGATGAAGTCGCCCCACCTACCTTTCCGAACAATTTAGATATCAGGCACACGATATCCTTTGCCGGAAACTACACCCATAACCACTTTAAATTCGGAATAAGCCTGAATTACAAGACCGGAAAGCCCTATACGCAACCTGACCCGGAAAATCCGGTCGATAACAGATTTTTCCCTAGTAGTATTGCCTATCAGAAACCGAACAGTAGTCGATTGCCCGAATATCTTAGGGCCGATGCCTCCGCGATTTATGATTTTAAGATAAGCCCTAAAATAAAGGCCACGGCCGGAGCATCCGTCTTGAACTTAACCGACCGTAAAAATATTTTGACCAGGTATTATCAAATAAATGAAAACGATGAAATTGAAACGGTGGAAAGTGTCTCTTTGGGCCTTACCCCGAACATCAGTTTCAGGGTGGCCTTTTAATGGCACCTTCGATACTTTACCGGAACGGCATCGGTTCGGGAGCATACCATCATGCCGACAAATTTTCAGTCGTCAGAACCCGACATATTCCCTATTACATACGTTCGGGAACCTGTATGCCCAATAACAAAAATGCGGATTGGATCACTTCCCCCACTTTCTTGGATAGTTGAACCCGAAGTATTTTTCTTTCCTCATCGGATTCCCCCAAGATAGAGACTTGCTGATAAAAGGAATTGAATTCCTTGACCAGGTCATAGGTATAATTGGCAATCAATGCCGGACTATAATTCTCGGCCGCCAATTGAATGGTCTCCGGGAACAATTGTAACTGTTTTAAAAGTTCCTTTTCTTTTAAGTGAAGTTCCAAAGTATTAGCTACCGTAGTCGACCAAACAATCTCGATTTTATCCGCCTTTCTTAGGATAGACTGTATCCTGGCATAAGTGTACTGTATGAACGGTCCGGTATTCCCCTGAAAATCGACCGATTCCTCGGGATTGAACAAAATACGTTTTTTAGGATCTACCTTAAGAATATAATACTTTAGGGCACCCAATCCGATCATTCGGAATAGCTCCTGTTTTTCGGTATCGGTATACTCCTCCAACTTGCCCAATTCTTCGGAAATCGTTGCCGCTGTTTGGGACATATCGTCCATAAGATCATCGGCATCAACAACGGTACCTTCCCTACTCTTCATTTTACCACTGGGAAGATCCACCATACCATAACTCAAATGGTGTAATCTTTCCGCCCATGTGAAACCTAATTTTTTAAGGATCAAAAACAATACCTTAAAATGGTAATCCTGCTCATTCCCTACCGTATAGACCATTCCCGTTATATCAGGAAAATCCTTGACACGCTGTATGGCCGTTCCTATATCCTGGGTCATGTATACCGCCGTACCGTCCGAACGCAAGACTATTTTTTCATCGAGGCCTTCGTCGGTAAGATCGATCCAAACGCTCCCATCCCCCTTTTTATAAAAGATGCCTTTTTCCAATCCGTCAGCAACCACATCCTTCCCTAAAAGATAGGTATTGCTCTCATAATACAACTGGTCAAAATCGACCCCAAGGTTTTTATAGGTCTCATCAAAACCTTTATACACCCAACCGTTCATTCTTTTCCATAGGGTAACCACTTCTTCATCACCGGCCTCCCATTTTCGAAGCATTTCCTGTGCTTCCTTTAAAATAGGAGCTTCCTTTTCCGCGATTTCCTTTTCGACCCCTTCAGCGATCATTTCGGCAATCTCGGCCTTATAGGCCTTATCGAAGGCCACATAATAATTCCCTACCAACTTATCCCCTTTCAAGCCGGAACTTTCCGGGGTTTCCCCATTACCGAAGCGTTGCCAGGCCAACATACTCTTACAGATATGGATACCCCTATCGTTTATTATCTGGGTCTTGTACACCTTTTTCCCTGCCGCCTTTAAGATCTCGGCCACGGAATATCCCAATAAATTGTTCCTAATATGGCCTAAATGTAAGGGCTTATTGGTATTGGGGGAGGAATACTCCACCATTACCGCTTCATGCCCGGGCTCGGATACGCGTCCATAATCAGCCAATTCCTTTATCGTATTGAAGAAACTGAGATAATAAGAATCGCAGATCACAATGTTCAAAAAACCCTTGACCACATTAAAACCGGAAACCTCATCCACATTATTTTGAAGAAACTCCCCGATTTGCTTGCCGATCAGCTCTGGATTCCCCTTTACGAATCGAAGCATGGGAAATACCACTACAGTGACATCCCCTTCAAAATCTTTTCGTGTAGGTTGAAATTCCACATGGGGCAATTCCACATTGAAAATTGAATAAATCGCTTCTTTGACCTTATCCGACAGGACTTCTTGAATGTTCATTTACTATTGGATTATGAGCTGCAAAACTAAACATTTTTTAGGCTTTAGTAATACCGCGATTCTCTAAATCGTCTTGAATTGGTTAACTTTAGTACTGCTATCGAAAAAGAATCAACATGTTACTCAATGTTTCGTACAACCGTAGTGAAATTACCCAAAAGATCGATCGGGAAGTCGGGAAGCCCTTTACCCTTAAAGAACGCTGGGCAATGGGCGGTATTGGATCCCCTAAATTGTTCATTACAGCGGCCAGTATCGAAATCAGGAATTTATTGTTATTGGACAACAATATCGACTGCTGCAATATTGAATTACGCCCCAAAGGGATCATCGTGGGTTTCCGCTCTTTATTGGACTCCTATGCTCTGATCATCCCCTTTTATAAATTGGCCATTTACAAGGGTGCCCCTGCCGTATATTCAATCTACAGGGACAACCACTTTGTAAAAGTGAAATCGGATACCAAAGCCGTTCAAAAGTTCTTTAGAAAGGTCTTGGATTACAAAACAGACCAAAAACCCACTTCAATCGAGGACTTATGAAAATTCTACTCACCGGGGCCAATGGCTATATCGGCATGCGATTACTTCCCCAACTACTGGAGTTGGGCCACGAGGTTATCTGTGCCGTAAGGGACAAAAACCGCTTTTCCATTGATGCTTTGACCAAAGAAAAGATCAAGATCATTGAAATTGATTTTTTGAAGGGATATATCCCCGATTTGGTCCCGAAAGATATTGATATAGCGTATTACCTTATCCACTCCATGAGTTCATCGACCTCCGACTTTGATGAAAAGGAGGCTCGATCGGCCGTTACCTTTAATGCATATATGGCCGAAACCAATGTAAAACAGGTCATTTATTTGAGTGGGATCGTCAATGAGGAAAAGCTGTCAAAACATTTGGAATCCCGTAAGAACGTTGAGGAAACCCTTTACCAAGGCCCCTTTAACCTAACCGTTCTAAGGGCGGGTATTATTGTGGGATCGGGCAGTTCTTCCTTTGAGATCATCCGCGATCTCTGTGAGAAATTACCCTTTATGATCACCCCCAAATGGGTATTGACCAAAACCCAACCCATTGCCATCAGGGACGTCATACGATTCTTGACAGGGGTTATCGGCAATGAAAAAACCTATAACGATTCTTTTGATATCGGGGGCCCGGATGTGATGACATACAAAGAAATGTTACACGAATATGCCAAGTGCAGGGGGTTTAAAAATTGGATCGTAACCGTACCGATCATGACCCCTAAATTATCTTCGTATTGGCTCTATTTCGTTACCTCTACCTCTTACAAATTGGCGGTTAACCTTGTGGACAGTATGAAGATGGAGGTAGTTGCCAAAGACCGAAGGCTGCAGGATATCTTGGGCATAAAAACCCATAGCTACAGGGAAGCCATCGCAATGGCCTTCAAAAAAATCGAACAAAATTTGGTCATCAGCAGTTGGAAAGACAGTATGATCAGCGGGCGATTCCAAAAAAATTATGAACAGTACATTCAGGTACCCAAATATGGGGTCCTCAAAGATGTACAAAAAAGAAAGGTTACCGATGTAGATGCCGTTTTGGGGAACATTTGGAAAATAGGGGGTGAAAACGGATGGTACTATGGCAATTGGCTTTGGAAAATAAGGGGTATTCTCGACAAAATGAGTGGCGGGGTAGGTTTACGACGGGGACGCACCCACCCAGATAAGATTTACACCGGAGATGCCTTGGATTTCTGGCGGGTGCTTTTGGCGGACAAGAAGGCCAAAAGACTCTTGCTTTTTGCCGAAATGAAGTTGCCCGGAGAGGCTTGGTTGGAGTTTAAAATCGACGACGACGACATCCTGCACCAAACGGCTACCTTTAGGCCCCGTGGCCTAAAAGGTCGTTTATATTGGTACAGTATACTTCCCTTTCATTATTTTATTTTTGGGGGAATGATTCGAAATATTACCAATACCTAATATCCATTCCGTTCACCGGTAAGCAAGGTCCGAGCCATTTTGGTTGTTTTATTTGGGATTGGACCGTGTTCCATGATGTTTACCGTGGGCTTTACCGTTTGGGCATTTTAGGGGTCGTGACGACCGGGATTTTCATTAAAAGGGTGTTAGAAAAACACGGGTGACCTATAGGATTGTTATTTTAGGGATTTCAGGACCGTATTATTATATGGAACGTATTATTTTCGCCCTTCATTGCCTCTTGCATATGGTTAAAATTGCCGCTAGTATTAAAATCAATTTGATTAATGGAGAAAAAAATAGTCACTTACAACAAGATCTCGCCCGTAGACGCCATTAAAATAGAACCCTTTGACCCAAGCAAGCGATATACGAAACCCCATAGGCACAATAAATATCTAGAACTGGTGTATTTTCAAGAAGGTGAAGGATTCCATTATTTGGACGGAAAGCCTTACCCAATAACACCCCCCATTTTCTTCTTTATTTGGAAAGAGCAAATCCACAATTGGGAAATAGATACGATACCAAAGGGGTATGTGATCATCATAAAAGAAGCGTTCCTTGCTAAAAGTCTTGATAAAAGTCTTGGCACCCTATTGGCAAGGCTACACGACCTTCAGGTCTCAAAAGTGCCCAAAGACCCTACCATAGAAACCTTATTTGAAACCCTTACCCGAGAAATAAAACAGAATTCCCCTGTTCAAAAAGAGATCCTCGAGGGCTGTTTAAAATCCCTATTGGCCAAAATAATATCCTACGCGGAAGTTACCGCCAACCCCTCGGTCGATATGACTACGAAATTTATCGCGCTCTTGGAAAAACATCCTAAAAACAATGTTCGTTTTTATGCGGAAAACCTCAACACTACGGCCCAAAACCTCAACTTGCTCTGTAAAAAAAGGTTTTCAAAAACAGCTTCCGAAGTTATTGCGTCCTACATGGTCCAAAAAACAAAACGACTACTTCTATTTACCGATCTTTCGGTCGCGGAAATTTCTTTTTTTCTCGAATTTAAAGATACCTCCCATTTTATCAAGTACTTTAAGAGACAGGTTGGGCAGACACCATTACAATTTAAAAAAGAAGCCGTGTCATAAGTACCATTAATTTTACGAATAGACCATTTTCAAATGAACATTGGCCCTATGTTTGCAGGACAACCATAAAACCAGTGTACCTTGAAGTTGAAACACCTGAGTAGTTTATTCCTTTTACTTTTTGCAAATCATAGTTTCGGACAATTGACCGGAAGAATTGTGGACAATGCTGATGGGTCCCCTATCGAATACGCCACAGCGGTAGTTTACAATGAACAGGACAGTACCGTGGTAACCGGTGTTGTTACGGATACCGATGGCCATTTCTCCCTAAACAACTTGAAAAAAGGCAATTACTATTTAGAAGCTTCGTTCATAGGGTTCCAAAAAGAAACCATTTCCCCCATCCAAATTCAACATAGGGGTACTGCCATGGATTTAGGTTCCATTGCACTCTCTATTTACCAGAATCAACTTAACGAAGTAATTGTCAGTGCCGAACGAGCAACGGTCATCCATAAAATAGACCGTCAGGTTTATGATACGAAGAAGTTTCAAAATAGCCAAGGGGGCAATGCCGTTGACATTGTAAAGAACATTCCCTCGGTAAGTATCGACGTTCAAGGGGAAATCAGCGTAAGGGGCAGCAAAGGATTTGCCGTTTTGATGAATGGGAAGCCCACCCAGGGCGATGCCAGTGCCCTCTTGGCACAATTACCGGCGAATGCCATAGAATCGGTTGAATTGATTACGGCACCATCTGCTAAATACGACCCGGAAGGAAAAGGAGGTATTATCAATATAATCACAAAAAAAGGGGCTATGAACGGCACCTATGCACAAATTAATATTCGAGGCGGATTCCCTTCCATAGAACCTTATGACACCCAAGAAGCCGCCCAAAGATATGGGATCGATGCCACCTTGAACAAAAAAACCGAAAATTGGAACTTTTCGTTTGGGGCCAGTTACCAACGCAATGATAAAACCGGTAGAAGGGAAGGAGAGGTTTTTGTCATTAATGAACCCGAAGACAAGCAGACCTTTTTACCTTCGGATGGTGAACGCAGTTTTGACGACCTTAACTACAACGGAAGGTTAAATATTGATTTTACCCCAAATGATTCGGATACCTTTTCTTTGGGTTTTTATGCAGGAAAACATACCGTCGACCGTTTGGCCGATATCGATTATTACGACAACCATGCGGTTTCCCCGATAAACAGTAACAACAGGGAATATACTTTCCAATATTTCAACCACAACCTAAGAACCCGGAAAGGGGATTTTGTCTTGGGTAGTTTTGACTATTCCCATACCTTCGATAACGAATCAAAATTGGCTACATCGTTTTTATACGAGTATACCTTTTTGGGAGGCCCTACCTATAATGACAATTTAGGGCTTATTGATCGGGACATCATTTACCAACAGGAATACAATACAAACGACAACCCTTTGAATGGATATCGCGTCAACATTGATTACCAATGGAAACCCTTGTCCATAGGAACCTTGGAAACAGGATATCAATTCAGGGCCTTGGACCATAAGGGGGAGTTTGTTTACGAACGTGACGGAGTGCTGGTTCCGGAATTTTCAAGTGACATAAGTCTTGAGCGGATATTACATTCCGGCTATGCACAATTGACGGGCACAAAAGAGAAATGGGATTATGCAGGTGGCCTACGTGTTGAATCGATGGATCGCACCTATAAGGAAGATTTAAAAACAACCGACCCCGAACAGACCTACGAGTATGATTTTGTTAAATTATTCCCCTCGGCATCCTTACATTATGCCGCAAATGAATCCACAAAAATAAAAGCGGCCTATAGTAAACGGGTTGAGCGAACTACAACCCTTAAAATGAACAGTTTCGCAGAGCGGGAGCATTCCGAAGTTTTTGAACAAGGGGACAATCGATTAAAACCGGAATTCATAGATTTGGCAGAACTTGGGGTTGTCAAAAATTTCAAAGGCGGCCATTCATTAAGCGCAACGGCCTACTACAGGCATGTAAACAATGTCATTAACCGAGTGAATACCTTGGCTTATGAAACCGATGGTTCAGTATTGGATAGCATTATCAATCGGGTATACTCCAACGTCGGAAAAAGCAATTCGCTGGGATTGGAAGTGGGCGCCCAACTTAAACCCACAGAAAACTGGTCTAATTATATAGGGGCAAATGTATACTCTTATGATATTGAAGGCGCCTTTACTTTTAGGCACCGGGACGGTATTACCAGAAATTATGACGTAAATAGCTCTGCTACGGTCTATTCCTTTAATGTCAATTCCACCTATTCGTTTTGGGAAAATGCCTCGGTACAATTTACTTTCAATTACCTGTCCGATAGAAATACCGCCCAAGGGGAGGATTCAAGATTTTACAACCCGAACCTTACTTTTCGGAAAACATTTCTCGACAATAAATTGACGGCGACCTTGCAATGGCAAAATATGGACATGGGGCTATTGCGATCGAACGAACAGCGCATAACCACCCTGAAGGCCAATGAATTTTATACCACCACCAATTACAGGTATGAAGTGGATATGGTATCGATCAACCTAACATACGTATTCAACCCGACAAAAAACAAGTCTAAATTCATTGAGAGTGAATTCGGAAAGAAAGAATTTTAAGCTCCCGTAGTATTCCTTGGGGCATCAGCGCTTCTTTGGCAAGAACACCTCTGCCATCATACAACGTGCACTACCCCCACCGCAAGTCTCGATGGTATCCAACGGACTATGGATGATCTCGCAACGTTTCCTTATTTGTGCCAATTGACCGGAATCAAGACTATTGAATGCCGCCGAACTCATTACCAAAAAACGTTTATTATCGGCCCCTAGGACTTCGAGCATATTCCCTGCAAAAAAATGCATTTGTGCTTCGGTAATTGCGATAATCTCCTTCCCATCCCTTTTTAGATGGTCGATAACGTTCTTACGCTCTTTCTTATCATCGATGGCATCTAAACAGATTACGGCAAAATCCTCCCCCAAAGCCATCATAACATTGGTATGGTAAATGGGTAAGCGCTGGTTGTCCACCGTTTGGTTGGCCGTAAAAATAACAGGGAAACAATCGAAATCCTCACAGAATTCAATGATCAATTCCTCATGGGCCCTATCGGACAAGGCGCAATACACTTTTTGGTGTACCCTGTCCATAAGTATACTTCCGGTACCTTCCAAGAAAACATCTTGCCCTTCCGCCGAAGTATAATCCACAATATCCCTTATTTCGAACCCTTTTTCCTCGAGGATATCCAAAATATCCTCCCTTCGTTCATTTCTTCTGTTCTCGGCGAACATCGGATAGATGACAACGGTCCCATTCTCATGGAATGATATCCAATTGTTCGGAAAAATGGAATCCGGAGTATCGAACTCATCGGTATCATCAACAACGATCACTTGAACCCCTTTATCCCTCAATGCCTTCACAAATGCATCGAATTCGGTCTGGGCTTTTGAATTTATGGTCTGATTTTTCAATTCCAATTCCTCCATGAAATAATTGTTCACGGCGGTTTGCTCGTTCATCCTGAAGTTAATCGGGCGAATCATCAATATGGTATTGGTAATCTGCATCCTTGAAGTTATGTATTATGGCAAATATACCTTTTCGGTAAGGGTAATGGCTTAATTATATCGTAAAATTGTTTTGAACTTATACCGAACTTATTGTTCCCGAACCAAGGGCATCGTGCTACAGCGCAATAAACCTCCCTGTTTAGAGATTTCGGCATAGGGAATTTCCTCGACCGTAAAGCCCTGTTCCCTTAACCAAGTATTCAATCGATTGAAATTACGTTCAGAAACAACAACATCCGGGGCAATCGAGAATACATTGCTATACATTTGATACATCTCATCGGATGTGATCTCAAAGATATTCTCCTTACCAAAATAGGCGACCAGCCATTCGTATTCCTCTTCAATCAAAAAGCCGTTCTTATGTATGATCGCCTTATCCCTGCCAACAGGCTGAAAGCAACAATCCAAATGCAATGCATTTTCCCTGGGGTTCTTGATCGACTTTCGCAATTCGAAAGATTTGACCTTTTTCCCCGGGAACATCCCTTGAATATATTCAACCCCTTCCTTATTGGTCCGTGCCGTTATATAATCGGGATAATCGCTCCCCGTATAAGTACCGATAAAGATATAATCGCCCCAAGGCATCACATCCCCTCCTTCAATATGTACTTCCTCCGGTGGATATAGGATGTTTTCTTCTTTGATCATATCGAGTACATGACGAATGGCCTCGAATTCTTCCTCCCGATCGGGTAGGATATTCGCCTTGACCAACTTATCGTCTATGACGAAAGCTATATCCCTTGAAAATATCTGATTGCAATCGGCAATGACTTCAGGTCGAAAGACCCGTACCCCATATTTTTCAAAAACCTTTGCGAATGCCTCCATTTCCTTGACCATATCCTCTTCCTTTGGATACGTGCCCAACAGGATATGCTCCAAGGACTTTGGGTCATAGGCCTCTTCAGGTAGTGGAACGGGACCGCTTGCCTTGGCCGTACCCAAAATCACTGCCTTCAACTTTGAGGTTTCGTTATTTATATGCAGGTGCAACATGCCTAAATTTTGACCAAATATAGACAATCGGAATCTTTGACCATAAAAAAACACCCTAATCTAAATTAAAAAAGGGTGTTTCCTATACAAGTTTCCAAAGTGTTTACCTTTCTTCCAAAGGTTTAAAAGGTCTATACGTTTTCCCGATATACACTTGCCTTGGCCTTCCTATCGGCTCATGTCGAAGTCTCATTTCCCTCCATTGTGCAATCCACCCCGGAAGTCTTCCCATGGCGAACATCACCGTGAACATTTCACGTGGAATACCCAGGGCCCTATAAATGATTCCGGAATAAAAATCCACATTGGGATATAAGTTTCGTTCTACAAAATATTCATCCTCCAAGGCTACTTTCTCCAAGCTCTTCGCAATATCCAAAATAGGGTCTACAATACCCAAATCTTCTAGCACCTCGTCGGCCGCCTTTTTAATTATCCTAGCCCTTGGGTCAAAGTTTTTATAAACCCGGTGACCAAATCCCATCAACCTAAACTCATCGTTTTTGTCTTTGGCTTTATCCATATATTTATGGGTATCCCCACCATCTTCCTTAATGGCTTCCAACATTTCAATGACCGCTTGGTTGGCCCCTCCGTGCAAGGGACCCCAAAGGGCTGATATCCCTGCGGACAATGAAACGAATAATCCTGCGTGGGATGAACCGGTGATACGAACCGCCGAGGTAGAACAGTTTTGTTCGTGATCCGCATGAAGGATCAACAATTTATCCAGGGCGTCGATGACGATCTTATTGCTTTTGTATTCCTTACTCGGCTTTTTGAACATCATTTTATGAAGATTTTCAACATAGCCCAAATTATCATCGCCATAATCAAGGGGCAAGCCTTTCTTTTTACGCATGGTCCAAGCCACCAAAACAGGGAATTTCCCTAAAATCTTTACAATGGCATGGTACATATCCTTTTCAGAAGAGATATTCACCGATGTGGGATTAAATGCGATCAAAGCACTTGTCAAGGAAGATAAAACCCCCATTGGGTGTGCCGACTTTGGAAAACCATCCAAAATTTTCTTCATCTCCTCATCTACTTGGGATTCGGCTTTTATATCCTCATGAAAGGTCTCCAACTGTTCTTTATTGGGTAATTCACCAAATATCAGTAGATAGGCAACTTCCAGAAAATCGGCCTTTTCGGCCAGTTCCTCTATCGCATACCCCCTATACCTAAGCATTCCTTTTTCACCATCCAAAAAAGTTATTTCACTCTCACATGAACCGGTATTCTTAAAGCCCGGATCAATGGTTATCATCCCTGTGGACGACCTTAATGATTTGATGTCGATGGCCAATTCATTCTCAGTATCCTTTATTACTGGGAATTCATACCTCTTACCATCGTATTCAAGAATTGCTTTGTCTGACATTTTTTTATTTTAATGAGTTAAATCAAGCGGTAAATTTAAGGAAAACGCATCATTTTAACAATTCCGCAATTGTTAATAATCCTTATAGGAAATTCAGTGAAATATTTAGGTGGAAATGTATCAAAAAAAGGCTATGAGCTACACAGATATAAGGACTTATAATATTCGTCAACGGACTTCTTCCATGTAAATCGCATTTTTTTCGCATTGCTCTGTAACTTTTTCCAAAGTTCCTTATCGTTATAAAAGACATCAAGGACAACATCGAATGAGGCAACCATGTTCTTGATTTTTTCATCATAGGTATCCCCATCAAAACTAAATCCGGTTTTCATATGTTCCACCGTATCCTTTAATCCACCTGTATGATGAACCAAACAGGGGTGTCCATTTCTCATGGCAAGCATTTGACTGATTCCACAAGGCTCAAAGAGGCTTGGCATGAAATACAGGTCTGTTTCCAAATAAATGGAATCAATAACATCTTCCGATTGGGCATTGATAAAGATCAGGTTGGAATATTGATAACTAATGGACCTTAGCAACTCCTCATATTCGGGAGCTCCCGTCCCTAAAATCATAAGGATGCCATTGCGTTCCTCCAACTTCCTCAATATTTCGATCAAAGCCTCTGGAGACCGTTTAAAGAAATAAAATTTCTGTTCGGTTAAGCGTGCCACACTGGATACAACAAAACTGGGTGGTGCCGTTAAATACTTAACCACTTTTTCCCCGGTATGGGCCAAAAAGTCCGCCTTATATTTTTTTGATTCTTCCTGAAGCCATTGAAAAATGGCGATAATGATATTTCCATAGATCTGGTTTTTCTGGGCCACCCTAATATTGGAATAATTACTGCCATTTAGAATACCGAACAACCTACCTTCGTTTTCCGCCTTCAGTAAATCGACCTCTAGCCCTTCCCCTCCTATGAATTCGGGCGGAGCGCTAGGTAGCAGTACATCTTCCTTATACGACGGCGAAACGGTATGTACGGCATCTGAAAAACGGATACCAACGGCCATCAGGTTAATACAATCCTGATATCTATAGTCTTTCAGTTGATCGGTATCATAATCGATGTCCCGAAACCAATTCCGTAGCGATGCATAATTATTCTCAAAAGGCCGAATGCCCTGTATTGCCAAATTGTGGATGCTATATACGAATCTGATTTTCTTGAGCACTTCGTATGCTGGGTGAAAGGTCTTTAAAAACACCACCAGACTCGAATGCCAATCGTGCATATGCACGATATCCAAGTCACCAAAAGCGCCTTGTTTTATGGCCTCGGCCACGGCTGTACAGAAAATCACGTATTTTATGAAATCCGAATAAAAGGGTTCAACCGGGTTGTTGTGATAAATCTGGGCTATATCCCCAGCTTCGATTTCCGGATGGTGGATGACATAGTGGTGGACATTGGGAAACTCTTTCTTGGGAACAACCTCATACAACTCGGCGGTATAAATCGTCCCCCGCAGCTCAAAATGAAGCAGGGTTTTGAACGTCCCTCCTTTATGTAGCCTGGAATAGGCCGGCACAATGACATGGGCTTTATCCCCCCTTTCTGAAATTTGCCTTGGCACATCGCGGACCACATCGCCCATACCCCCAGCCTTACATTTATATAGCCCATCATTTTCCGCGGCTACGAAAAGAAAATTAGTCATGCAATAGCGTAATCATTAATTAATAATCATTATGCTATGAAGTTACTTAAACTTAGACTCAAAGCCAAAAAAAAAGCCTTTCAAATGAAAGGCTTTTTAAAATTATTTTAACATTACTGGTTTACCTTAAATGCTTTCTCTTGTGGAAAATATGCCGTACTTCCCAATTCCTCTTCGATGCGGAGCAATTGATTGTATTTGGCCATTCTATCCGAACGTGAAGCAGAACCGGTTTTTATCTGACCCGTATTCAATGCCACCGCCAAATCGGCGATCGTATTGTCTTCAGTCTCACCTGAACGGTGTGACATTACTGAAGTGTATCCAGCATCCTTGGCCATGTTTACTGCAGCAATGGTTTCGGTCAAAGAACCTATTTGGTTTACTTTGATTAGGATTGAATTGGCAATACCATTTTCAATACCTTTTGACAAACGCTCTACATTGGTAACGTAAAGGTCATCACCTACCAATTGCACTTTGTCCCCGATCATTTCAGTCAAGACTTTCCAACCGTCCCAGTCGTTTTCATCCATACCGTCTTCAATGGAGATAATAGGGTACTTTTCACAAAGTTCGGCCAAATACTTGGCTTGTTCCTCTGAAGTACGTACAGCACCTTTGTCGCCCTCGAATTTCGTATAATCGTATTTTCCGTTTTCGTAGAATTCGGCAGAAGCGCAATCCAAAGCGATCATCACTTCGCTACCAAATTTATACCCTGCATTTTCAACTGCTTTACCGATGGTTTCAATAGCATCCTCCGTACCGTCCAAAGTAGGTGCAAAACCACCTTCGTCACCAACCGCGGTACTTAGGTTTCTATCGTGCAATACTTTTTTAAGATTGTGGAATATTTCAGTTCCCATTTGCATGGCATGGGTAAAACTTTTGGCCTTTACGGGCATGATCATGAATTCCTGAAAAGCGATCGGCGCATCTGAATGCGAACCACCGTTTATGATATTCATCATAGGAACCGGAAGTGTATTTGCACTGACACCACCTACATACCTGTATAATGATATTCCAAGCTCGTTGGCAGCAGCTTTTGCCGTAGCCAAAGAAACCCCTAGAATTGCATTGGCACCGAGTTTTGATTTGTTTGGCGTACCATCCAAATCTATCATGGTTTGATCTATAAGGTTCTGTTCAAAGACAGACATTCCCAAAATCTCTTCCGCTATGACGGTATTTACATTTTCAACCGCTTTGCTGACTCCTTTACCCATGAAAGCACTGCCACCATCACGAAGTTCAACGGCCTCGTGCTCACCGGTTGAAGCGCCTGAAGGCACCGCAGCACGCCCCATAACACCATTTTCCGTAATTACATCTACCTCTACTGTTGGATTGCCCCGAGAATCTAAAATTTGTCTCGCATGGACACTAAGAATAATACTCATATGAATTTGTTTTAGTATTGATTTTTGAAGGTACAAAGATACAAAACGAGCTACTTTTCAGAGGCTTTTAAGGTCTCTTTTTACATCAAAATAACGATAGTTTAAACTTCTTGTTTCACTTTGGACGATTTCGCCAACAATTCAATAAACTGATCAAAAAGATATTCCGCATCATGGGGTCCCGGACTGGCTTCCGGATGGTATTGCACAGAGAAAACATCCTTGTTTTTCATGCGCAGACCCGCTACGGTATGATCATTGAGATGTACATGGGTAATCTCCAATTCGGGGTGTGACTCCGTCTCTTCCCTATTGATGGCAAAACCGTGGTTTTGACTTGTGATTTCCCCTTTGCCCGTGAGCAAATTCTTTACCGGATGGTTTATACCACGATGTCCGTTGTACATCTTATAGGTAGACACCCCATTTGCCAAGGCAATTACCTGATGCCCCAAACAGATACCAAAGAGGGGTTTATCACTTGCAATGATATCCTTGGCGGTTTGAATGGCATTTTTCAAAGGTTCCGGATCACCAGGGCCATTGGAAATGAAATAACCGTCAGGATTCCATGAACCCATTTCCTCAAAGGAGGTATCGTACGGGAACACTTTTATGTAACAGTCCCTCTTGGCAAGGTTTCTAAGGATATTCTTTTTAATTCCGATATCCAAAGCGGAAACCTTGTAAGTGGCGTTTTCATCCCCAAAAAAGTACGCTTCTTGGGTAGAGACTTTCGACGCCAACTCAAGACCTTCCATACCGGGCATTTCCTTAAGCGCTTCTTTCAGCTTATCCAAGTCATCCACTTCGGTCGATATTACGGCATTCATGGCACCGTGATCACGTATATACCCCACCAAAGCCCTTGTATCCACATCGGAAATGGCCAGGGTATTGTTCGCCTCCAAAAATTCCAACAAACTTTTGTCGGCATCGGGTCGGGAATAATCGTAGCTGAAATTCTTACAGATCAACCCGGCAATCTTGACGTTATCGGATTCCGATTCATCTTCATTGGTTCCATAATTGCCAATATGGGCATTGGTAGTGACCATAAGTTGTCCAAAATAGGAAGGGTCTGTAAAAATCTCCTGATATCCGGTCATACCAGTGTTGAAACAAACCTCCCCAAAGGACGTTCCTTCTTTTCCTCCAACTGATTTTCCATAAAAAACGGTTCCATCGGCCAATAACAACAATGCTTTTTTCTTAGATTGATATTTCATTAATAATTATTTTAATTTTGCTTTACTCTTGTATTTAATTTCCTTTCATCCAAACTTCAGGATTTGAATATATATAATTAAGTGGTTATAGCTAAATAATACTTAAGAATTGAAACAACATCGTGAAGATTGTTATATTTTAATTTATGCTTCTTCACATACGTCTCCACTTCCTTTAGACTATTTTCGGATATTAATTTCAATACATCCTTTTTCCTGAATTTCAACTTTTCCAACAGTTCATTTGCCCCCTTTTTCACATAATAATCTTCCTGATGAAGTAATTTGGGCAACCCTTCGGGAACTTTCGTCAATGGATTTATGTTCGGCTCACGCATAACGATAAAATGTTTTCGTAAGAAAAGGAAGTCGTTAGCGACCAGAATCTCTTCGAAATAAGAGTTCCTCATATATTCCGTATCCAAATACCTCCTGTATACCTTATCCCGTATAATGACTTTATCGACCCCTCTAGGATTAATGATATAAACCGAATCCTCAGAAATCTTAGCTTCAAATCGTTCCGCATATGCATTGTAATTGAAGCGTTTGAAAGTGTATACCTTATCCTCAAAGTACACTTTGGAATCATTTTCCCAGGTTTGATAGATGTAAGGGGAACCGTCGACGGTCTTATTTTTTATAATATCCTTCCTGTTTACCAAACTTAACGTGGATCCCCCTGGAATTTCGACATAATCACTCGAGGCAAAGGGAAGCTGTAAAGTCTGGCCAAAAATCGGTAGACTAACGAAGGTTACGGACAATAAAACAACATAAGATATTAATTTTCCCATATACCGATGAATTTCAATTATATTCCAACTGTTTAAAAATAAACAATATTCCGCTTTCAAGAAGCCCATTCCGGATAATCCAATTTCAGATACGGTAGGATATTCCATTATACCCCCAAATATCAATCCCCATTTTAATTATATAAAAAAAGGATAAACCGTTAAGCTTATCCTTCTGTAAATTGTATTGGTAAATGACATCCTATTCTTCTGAATCGTCAGATTTGTTATCAGCCACAGGAACCGGCGGAACCTCTTTTTTAGCACCACTACCTCTTCTACTACGTCTTGTAGTTTTCTTCTTAGCCTTGTCCGCATTGTAGATCTCATTAAAATCAACCAATTCGATCATTGCCATATCCGCATTATCCCCCAATCGGTTCCCAAGTTTAATGATCCTTGTATAACCACCGGGTCTATCCCCTACTTTTTCAGATACCTCACTGAACAATTCCGCAACTGCCAATTTGTTTCTTAGGTATTTGAAAACGATACGTCTGTTATGCGTACCCTTATCCGCAGTTTGGTTGTTTTCCGCTTTTGACTTTGTGATCAAAGGCTCAACAAACTGTTTTAGGGCTTTGGCCTTGGCCACAGTGGTATTGATTCTCTTGTGCTCGATCAAGGAACAGGCCATATTGGCCAACATCGCCTTTCTATGGGCTGCCTTTCTTCCTAAATGATTAACTTTTTTTCCGTGTCTCATCTCTTAATTTTATCATCTTGCTACCAAACCCGAATTAGCCGAGGAGCAAAATATGATTATTTAATCTTTGTCTAATTTATATTTTGAAAGATCCATACCGAAGCTAAGACCTTTATTGATCACCAATTCTTCCAATTCAGTCAAGGATTTCTTTCCAAAATTCCTGAACTTCATCAAATCGTTCTTATTGAAGGAAACCAAATCACCCAAGGTATCCACTTCAGCGGCTTTCAAACAATTCAAAGCACGTACTGAAAGGTCCATATCAACCAATTTGGTCTTCAACAACTGACGCATATGCAATGATTCCTCATCATAGGTTTCGGTTTGAGCAATTTCATCGGCTTCCAATGTAATTCGCTCGTCGGAGAACAACATGAAATGGTGAATCAAAACCTTGGCACCTTCTGTCAAAGCATCCTTTGGATGGATAGATCCATCGGTAACGATTTCAAAAACCAATTTTTCATAATCGGTTTTCTGTTCTACCCTAAAGTTCTCGATACTGTATTTTACATTTTTGATCGGTGTAAAAATAGAATCGATGGCAATGGTACCCAAAGCAGCATTCGATTTCTTATTTTCCTCGGCAGGAACATATCCCCTACCTTTATCAATAACGATTTCCATATTGATCGCCACTTTGGAATCCATGTTACAAATCACCAAATCAGGATTCAATACTTGATATCCCGAAATGAATTTTTGAAAATCGCCTGCAGTCAACTGTTCTTTACCACTTACGGAAATAGATACCACTTCTGCTTCAGAATCCTCAATCTGTTTTTTGAAACGAACTTGTTTCAAATTTAGGATAACCTCGGTAACATCTTCTACAACACCAGGTATAACAGAGAATTCATGTTCGACTTTGTCGATTCTTACCGAAGTAATCGCATGGCCTTCCAAAGAAGAAAGCAAAACTCTTCGCAATGCATTCCCTATGGTCAATCCGTAGCCAGGTTCCAATGGTCGAAATTCAAATTTCCCTTCGAAATCTGAAGAATCGATCATTATTACTTTATCGGGTTTCTGAAAATTAAATAATGCCATAATTGGATCAGTGTTGTTTTATTTTGAGTATAACTCGACTATTAATTGTTCCTTAATGTTCTCAGGAATCTGTATTCTCTCTGGAATGGAAACAAAGGTCCCCTCTTTCTTTTCAGAATTCCAGGTAATCCATTCGTACACATGATTACTGGCCGCCAAGGAATCTTGGATGGTTTGCAGCGACTTCGATTTTTCCCTTACCCCAACAACATCACCGGCTTTTAACGAATATGATGGAATATCCACCAACTCCCCGTTAACCGTAATATGTCTGTGTGAAACCAATTGTCTTGCTCCCCTTCTTGAAGTGGAAATACCCATTCTATAAACAACATTGTCCAGTCTGGACTCACATAATTGCAAAAGCACCTCACCGGTAACGCCTTTACTTCTGTTCGCACTGGAAAACAGATTTCTAAATTGGCGTTCCAATATACCATAGGTATATTTCGCTTTTTGTTTCTCCATCAACTGAACTGCGTATTCGGATTTTTTACCCCTACGTCTATTTTGTCCGTGTTGTCCTGGAGGATAATTTTTCTTTTCAAAAGACTTATCGTCTCCAAAAATCGCTTCACCGAATTTACGGGCGATTTTACTTTTTGGTCCTGTATATCTTGCCATCTTCTATTTGTTTGGAAATGTGATTATGAATTAAGGCTTAATCCTTCGATAATCGTAACTACACCTCCTGTGAATTACTGTTGTTAATTATACTCTTCTTCTCTTTGGAGGTCTACAGCCATTGTGTGGCATAGGCGTAACATCGATGATTTCGGTAACCTCGATCCCTGCATTATGTATGGAACGAATTGCGGATTCCCTACCATTACCAGGTCCCTTTACATAAACCTTCACCTTTCTTAGACCGGCTTCATGGGCTACTTTGGCACAATCCTCGGCAGCTACCTGTGCAGCATAAGGAGTGTTCTTCTTAGACCCTCTGAATCCTTGTTTACCAGCTGATGACCAAGAAATAACGTCTCCCTTTTTATTGGTCAATGAAATAATGATGTTATTGAAAGATGCCGTTACGTGAGCTTCTCCTACAGCATCAACTATAACCTTACGTTTCTTGGCCGTTTTTGCATTTGACTTTGCCATAATCTGCTACTTATTATTTAGTTGCCTTTTTCTTGTTGGCCACTGTTTTTCTTTTTCCTTTACGGGTTCTGGAGTTGTTCTTGGTCCTTTGACCCCTTAATGGTAGACCGGCTCTATGGCGAATACCCCTGTAACAACCAATATCCATTAATCGCTTAATGTTCAATTGGGTCTCTGATCGCAATTCACCTTCAATGGTGTATGAAGCCACGGCTTCACGAATACGACCGATTTCATCATCATTCCAGTCAGACACTTTAGCATCCTCACTAACTTGTGCCTTTTCCAAAATCTCTTTAGCTCTACTTTTTCCGATACCAAAAATGTAGGTAAGGGCTATAACCCCTCTTTTCTGTTTTGGTATATCTATACCTGCAATTCTTGCCATAATTATCCTTGTCTTTGTTTAAATCTAGGATTCTTTTTGTTGATTACGTACAACCTGCCTTTTCTGCGTACTATTTTGCAATCGGCACTTCTTTTTTTTACTGAAGCTCTAACTTTCATCTTACTGTCTTAATATCTATATGTAATTCTCGCTTTGGTAAGGTCATATGGGCTCATTTCCAATTTAACCTTATCACCAGGAAGCAATTTTATATAATGCATTCTCATCTTACCTGAAATATGCGCTGTTACCACATGCCCATTTTCCAGTTCAACTCGAAACATTGCATTGGAAAGGGCCTCTATAATAGACCCATCTTGTTCTATTGCTGCTTGTTTAGCCATAACTTATGCTACTTTCCTATTTTTACCAGTTTTCATTAAACCATCGTAATGTCTGTTCAACAAATAAGCGTTCACTTGTTGTACCGTATCGATGGCAACACCTACCATGATCAATAAGGACGTACCACCATAAAACATGGCCCAACCGGATTGTACATCCATTACCTTGACGATAATGGCCGGTAATACCGCCAACAAGGCCAAGAATACCGATCCGGGCAATGTAATCAATGACATGATCTTATCCAGAAAGTCACCCGTTTCTTTACCTGGTCTGATTCCAGGAATAAATCCGCCACTCCTCTTAAGGTCATCGGCCATTTTATTCGTCGGTACCGTTATTGCCGTATAGAAATATGTAAAAACGATGATCAAAAATGCAAACAATATGTTATAGGCCAATCCGAATATATCCTGGAATTGTACCTCCATCCATTGTCCTACGCCCGTATTGTTGAATGTTCTTCCCAGTAAACCCGGTGCGAACATAATCGCTTGGGCAAAGATAATGGGCATCACCCCTGAGGCATTCAATTTTAATGGGATATACTGTCTAGATCCCATTATGTTCTTTTCATATCCTCCGGATGCCGTTCTCCTGGCATACTGTACAGCTACCTGCCTTGTGGCCATGACCAACAATATACTGGCCAAGATTACCAAGAACCATAGAATTACTTCAATAAGGATGAACATCAATCCTCCGTTGTTATTCGCAGTCCTTGAAATGAATTCCTGCGCGAATGATTGTGGCAACCCAGCGATAATACCTACCATGATCAATAAGGAAATACCATTACCGATACCTTTATCGGTAATCTTTTCTCCCAACCACATTGCAAATACACAACCTGTTACCAAAATGATGACCGCCGGAATTATGAAGTCCAAACCTTTTCCCAAAACAAATGCACTATCAGGAACCCCTAAAGCGCCAAGTGAATATAAATAGGCCGGTGCCTGGACAATACATATCCCGATCGTCAACCATCTCGTGATCTGGTTGATCGTTTTTCTACCACTTTCGCCTTCTTTCTGCAATTTCTGTAAATACGGAATCGCTATACCCATCAATTGTACGACAATCGAAGCTGAGATATATGGCATGATCCCTAAAGCAAAAACGGAAGCATTGGCAAAAGCCCCTCCGGTAAAAGCGTTAAGAATACCTAAAATACCACTGTCGGTACTAGAGGTCAATTCAGCCAATTGTGCCGTATCAATACCAGGAAGGACAATTTGACAACCAAAGCGGTAAACCAAAAGAAGACCCAAGGTAATCGTTATCCTATTCCTTAGTTCTTCAATCTTCCAAATATTGGATAGTGTATCGAAAAATTTCTTCATAGTAGTGTATTGTCTGCTTATAAACTTATTGCTTCACCGCCAGCTGCTTCAATAGCCGCTTTTGCAGTAGCCGTAAATTTATGCACTGATACTTTTAAAGGCGCTTTTAATTCCCCTCCTCCTAAAATCTTCACTAAATCGTTCTTTCTTACCAAACCGGCCTCAACAAGGTTATCAAAGGTTACAACATCCTTGAAGACTTTATTGTCTACCAATTCCTGAAGCTTGCCTAGGTTGATCCCTTTATATTCTTTTCGGTTGATGTTGGTAAACCCAAACTTAGGTACACGTCTTTGCAATGGCATCTGACCTCCTTCAAAACCGATCTTTTTAGAATAACCAGATCTTGACTTTGCCCCTTTATGACCTCTTGTTGCAGTTCCACCTTTACCGGAACCTTGACCTCTACCTACCCTTTTGCCATCTCTATTGACAGCACCTTCAGCTGGTGTTAAATTACTTAAATTCATTACACAGGTATATATTAAGCTTCCTCTGTGGAAACTAAGTGTTTTACTTTATCTATCATGCCAAGAATATTTGGCGTGGCATCATGCTCTACAATCTGGCCAATCTTACGTAGTCCCAAAGCTTCCAAAGTCCTTTTTTGGTTTTGGGGGCGCTTAATACTACTCTTTAACTGTTTTACTTTAATCTTTGCCATTTTCCTTTTAGTATTTGGTATTTGGCCTTACTGTCGGGTTTTAATTAAAAACCATGACTTCAACCATTTACCTATTACCTCTATTTATCCTTTAAATACTTTATCCAATGATACCCCTCTTTGCTGGGCAACAGTACTGGCACCCCTCAATTGTAAAAGCGCATCAAAAGTCGCTTTGACCACATTATGGGGATTGGAAGAACCTTGGGATTTAGACAATACATCATGAACACCTACTGCTTCCAATACCGCTCTAACCGCACCACCTGCAATTACTCCTGTACCATGGGATGCAGGCTGAATGTAAACCCTGGCCCCACCGAATTTCCCTTTTTGCTCATGGGGAAGTGTATGTTTGTCCAAAGGAATTCTTATCAGGTTCTTTTTAGCATCCTCGATAGCCTTGGCAATGGCAGTGGCAACCTCTTTCGATTTACCCAAACCATGGCCAACTACACCTGCTTCATCCCCTACCACTACGATAGCGGAAAAGCCAAATGCCCTACCACCTTTGGTCACCTTGGTTACTCTTTGTACACCAACCAACCTATCTTTTAGCTCTAAACCTCCCGGTTTAACGGTTTCTACGTTTTTGTATTTCTGGTACATACTATTTATTAAAATTTTAGTCCTGCTTCCCTTGCTCCTTCAGCGAGCGATTTAACCCTACCGTGATATAAATTACCCCCTCTGTCAAAGGCAACTTTATCGATTCCGGCTTTCAAACATTTCTCAGCTATGGCCTTACCTACCAATTCGGCGATTTCGGATTTACTGCCTTTTGCTGATGCCAATTCCTTATCCCTTGATGAAGCAGCACATAATGTAGTTCCTTCATTATCATCGATTACTTGGACGTAGATACCAGTATTACTTCTAAATACAGCTAATCTCGGCCTTTCAGCGGTTCCGAAAGAGACCTTTCTGATTCTCCTTCTAATTCTAAATTTTCTCTGAGTCTTTGATAATCCCATGACACTAATTATTAAGCTGATTTACCTGCTTTTCTTCTTAATAGTTCCCCAACGAACTTGATTCCTTTTCCTTTGTAAGGCTCTGGCTTACGGAAAGAACGGATCTTAGCCGCTACCTGTCCTACCAATTGCTTGTCAAAAGAGGTAAGCTTTATGATTGGGTTCTTTCCTTTTTCAGAGGTGGTTTCGATTTTAACTTCCGGTGCAATATCCATTATGATATTGTGCGAAAAACCGAGTGCCAAATCCAATTTTTGTCCTTGGTTGCTGGCCCTATAACCAACTCCTACCAATTCCAACTCCTTGGTCCATCCATTGGATACCCCTTCGACCATGTTTAAAACAAGTGATCTGTAAAGACCGTGCTTGGCCTTGTGTTCTTTCGAATCAGATGGTCTGGTAACCCACGCTTGCCCGTCTTCAACCTTAATAGCCACACCAGAAAACTCTTGGGTCAATTCGCCCAGTTTACCTTTTACAGTAACTACATTCTCTTTTACTTCTATAGTCACTCCTTCTGGAATTGCTATCGGATTATTACCTATTCTTGACATTTCTTTACTCTTTATATAGTATTAATACACATAGCATAAAACCTCACCGCCCACGTTCTCTTTCTTGGCCTGCTTACTCGTCATTACCCCATGGGACGTAGACACGATAGCAATACCCAAACCATTCAATACCCTTGGCATATCTGTTGAATTGGCATATTTACGTAGACCCGGCTTACTAATACGTTGTATTTTTTTAATTACAGGCTCTTTCGTCACTTTGTCATATTTCAAAGCGATCTTTATTGACCCCTGTACTTTATCTTCTTCAAATTTATAACTCAAGATATATCCTTGATCGAACAATATCTTGGTTATTTCCTTTTTAACATTGGAAGCAGGAATTTCAACTACCCTGTGGCCCGCTGAACTGGCGTTTCTAACCCTAGTTAAGTAATCTGCTATAGTATCTGTTACCATATTTATTTATTTTGGAATCGGTTTCCGGTAATCTTACCGGACCTAAAACCAGTTTATATTTATTTACCAGCTGGCTTTTTTTACACCTGGAATCAACCCTTGATTTGCCATTTCCCTAAAAGTTACCCTCGATATACCGAAAGTCCTCATATACCCCTTAGGTCTTCCTGTAAGCTTGCAACGATTGTGCATACGTACGGGAGAAGCATTTTTTGGCAATTTCTGAAGCGCTTCGTAGTCACCGGCTTCTTTCAAAGCTTTACGCTTTTCAGCATATTTAGCAACTGTTCTCGCCCTTTTTCTTTCACGGGCCTTCATTGATTCTTTAGCCATACTAATTCTTTTTAAAAGGTAATCCTAATTCTGTTAATAATGATTTTGCTTCCTTATCGGTTGGCGCTGAGGTAACAAAAGTAATATCCATTCCGTTGATCCTATTGATCTTGTCAATGTTGATTTCAGGAAAAATGATTTGTTCGGTAATACCCAAACTGTAATTTCCACGACCATCGAAGCCCGTTGCACGAATTCCTTGAAAATCACGAACCCTAGGCAATGCTGAAGTCACCAAACGATCCATAAATTCGTACATCCGCTCACCACGCAAGGTTACTTTGGCCCCAATGGGCATACCTTTACGCAATTTAAATGCAGCGACATCTTTCTTGGACATCGTGGAAACCGCTTTTTGACCCGTGATCAACGTCAACTCATCAACAGCATGATCGATCAATTTCTTATCGGCCACGGCAGCTCCAACACCTCTACTCACGACGATTTTCTCTAATTTAGGTACTTGCATTACATTTTTGTAACCAAATTCCTCTCTAAGCGCATCAACGATACGCTCACTATAATCTTTTTTTAATCTTGCAACGTAAGCCATAACTAAATTACTTCATTGGATTTTTTAGAAAACCTAACCTTCTTACCATCCCTAACTTCGAAACCTACTTTTGTAGCTTCATTGGATTTAGAATCTATCAATGATAGATTCGAAATATGGATAGGAGCTTCTTTCTTCACTATACCACCTTGAGGGTTATTGGCACTGGGCTTCTCATGTTTGGAAACCATATTGGCCCCTTCAACGATAGCCTTATTTTTCTCAATAAACACCTTGGTCACCTTACCTTCGGTACCTTTATGGTCTCCGGCAATGATCCTTACGGTATCTCCTGTTTTTATCTTTAACTTATTCATTGTCTTAAATATTAAAGCACCTCTGGGGCCAATGATACGATTTTCATGAATTGCTTATCACGCAATTCCCTTGCTACAGGTCCAAAAACACGTGTACCTCTCATTTCACCGGCAGGGTTCAATAATACGCAAGCATTGTCATCAAAACGAATATATGAACCATCCGGTCTTCTAACTTCCTTTTTTGTCCTAACCACAACAGCGGTAGAAACTGCTCCTTTTTTGATACCACCATTCGGTGTAGCTTCTTTAACAGTAACAACTATTTTATCACCAATAGAAGCATATCTTCTTTTTGTACCACCCAAAACACGAATGGTCAAAACCTCTTTTGCTCCAGTATTGTCCGCTACCTTTAGTCTTGATTCTTGCTGTAACATATTATTTAGCTCTTTCTAGGATTTCTACTAACCTCCAACATTTGGTCTTACTCATGGGACGGGTCTCCATAATTTTTACGGTATCACCAATGTTGCAATCGTTCTTTTCGTCGTGTGCAACATATTTCTTTGTCTTTAACACGAACTTACCGTACATAGGGTGCTTAACTCTTTTTACTTCGGACACAACGATGGATTTCTCCATTTTGTCACTGGTAACAACCCCTACTCTCTCTTTTCTTAAGTTTCTTTTTTCCATAAAGCAGAACCAATTATTGGTTTTCCCTTTTAGTTAATTCAGTAGCCAATCTCGCAACCGTTCTTCTTACCTTCCTGATTTGAAGTGGATTCTCCAACGGAGTTACAAAATGTGCCATTTTTAAATCGGCATGCTGCTTCTTATACTCAGCTAGCTTTTCCGTAAGTTCTTCGACCGATAATTTTTTGATTTCTAAATTTTTCATGATTCCTTACGATTAATTCTGATCTGTATAATCCCTCGCAACAATAAATTTTGTTTTCACAGGTAATTTTTGAGCTGCCAAACGCAAGGCTTCCTTCGCTATTTCCTGACTAACCCCACCAACTTCGAACATAATTCTACCTGGTTTGACCACTGCAACAAAATATTCAGGAGCACCTTTTCCCTTACCCATACGTACCTCTAGAGGTTTCTTTGTAATAGGCTTATCTGGAAATATCTTTATCCACAATTGCCCTTCCCTTTTCATATACCTTGTTGCAGCGATACGCGCAGCTTCGATTTGACGGGAAGTCAAAAATGATGAATCCAAGGATTTAATGCCAAACATACCGTTAGAAAGCTGATGACCCCTTCCGGAGTTACCCTTCATCCGGCCTTTCTGCATTTTACGAAACTTGGTTCTTTTAGGTTGTAACATTTCTTTACTTCTTTAAAAAATTACTTTCTACGACGTTGCTTTCTCTGACCGTCTTGCTTTCCACCTTTTCCACCTTGGCTCTTTTGCATTCCAACCAATGGCGATAGTTCACGCTTACCATAAACCTCTCCTTTCATGATCCACACCTTGATACCCAACCTTCCGTAGGTGGTATGTGCCTCATGTAAAGCATAATCTATGTCTGCCCTAAAAGTGGATAACGGAATACGGCCATCCTTATATGACTCGGACCTCGCCATTTCAGCACCGTTCAAACGTCCTGAAATCTGGACTTTAATACCTTCGGCATTCATACGCATGGCAGCAGCGATCGACATTTTGATAGCCCTTCTGAATGAAATCCTACTTTCAATCTGCCTAGCAATACTTGCCGCTACTAAATTCGCATCGACTTCCGGTCTTTTGATCTCGTAGATATTGATCTGGACCTCTTTATTGGTAATCTTCTTAAGCTCTTCCTTAAGCTTATCAACTTCCTGACCTCCTTTACCGATAATGATACCCGGTCTAGCAGTGGTCACGGTTATCGTGATCAACTTCAAGGTTCTTTCAATGATCACCCTTGATACACTTGCCTTTGAAAGACGAGCGTGTATGTACTTACGGATTTTGTCGTCTTCAGCCAGCTTATCACCATAATCATTTCCTCCATACCAGTTAGATTCCCATCCCCTGATAATACCAAGACGATTTCCTATTGGATTTGTTTTCTGTCCCATTCTAGCTTGCTGTATTATTATTAGACCCCAAAACCAATGTTACATGGTTCGAACGTTTTCGTATTCTATGCGCCCTACCCTGTGGAGCTGGTCGCAATCTTTTCAACATAGTACCACTATCGACCCTTACCTCTTTCACGATAAGATCCGCATCTTCCAAACTAGCATCCTCATTTTTGGCTTGCCAGTTTGCCAAAGCCGATAAAAGCAACTTTTCCAATTTACCGGAAGCTTCCTTTGAGTTGAACTTCAAGATCGCCAATGCTTTCTCAACTTCAACACCCCTGATTAAATCAGCCACCAATCGCATCTTCCTAGGTGATGTAGGACAGTTGTTCAATTTGGCAAAAGCCAATTGTTTTTTCTCAGCCTTGATTCTTTCGGCCATTTGTCTTTTTCGAACTCCCATAGCTTACTTTTTACCTTTATTCTTTGCCCCTGCGTGACCCCTAAAAGATCGTGTTGGAGAAAATTCACCTAATTTATGACCTACCATGTTTTCTGTAACATACACAGGAACAAATTGTCTGCCATTATGAACTGCTATCGTCAACCCTACGAAATCCGGTGTAATCATTGAAGCCCTAGACCAAGTCTTGATAACGCTTTTCTTACCTGAGGATACACTCTGCTCGACTTTCTTTTCCAAGCTATAATGAACGTAAGGTCCTTTTTTTAATGAACGTGCCATTTCTTTATCTTTTTATTTCTTTCTACGTTCCAATATATATCTATTCGTACTCTTGGTCTTAGAACGTGTTCTAAAGCCTTTAGCAGGAATTCCGTTTTTAGATCTTGGGTGACCACCGGAAGCCCTACCTTCACCACCACCCATTGGGTGATCGACAGGGTTCATCGCTACTGGTCTTGTTCTTGGTCTTCTACCCAACCATCTGCTTCTACCCGCTTTACCTGACACCAATAACTGATGATCGGAATTGGATACGGCACCTATCGTAGCCAAACATTCGGACAAAATAAGTCTTGTCTCCCCTGAAGGCATCTTAACGGTAACGAACTTACCTTCCTTTGCCATCAACTGGGCAAAAGTACCGGCACTTCTCGCCATTACGGCCCCTTGTCCAGGACGCAATTCTATACAGGAAATTATGGTACCCAACGGAATATTTTTCAGCGGCAATGCATTTCCGATTTCCGGAGCAACATTATCACCGGAGACAACGGTTTGATCGACTTGCAGACCGTTTTGAGCGATTATATATCGCTTTTCCCCATCGACATATTCCAACAAAGCAATAAATGCCGTTCTGTTGGGATCGTACTGAATCGACTTAACGGTAGAAGCAACATCTTGCTTGTCCCTTTTAAAATCGATAACCCGATACCTTCTTTTGTGACCCCCACCTCTATGGCGCATGGTCATCTTTCCTTGACTGTTTCTACCTCCCGACTTTTTTAACGGAGCAAGCAAGCTTTTCTCCGGCTTATCAGCAGTAATGGAGTCAAACCCATTTACTACTCTAAAACGCTGTCCTGGAGTGATTGGTTTTAATTTTCTAACTGACATCTTTTGCCTTTATAGATTACTGTAAAAATCAATTATATCACCTTCTACAACATCGACAATCGCTTTTTTGATAGCGTTTGTCTTTCCATGTTGAATTCCGGTCTTGGTATATCTCGTCTTTCTGGTAGGACCATAATTCATGGTTCTTACTTTCTTGACAGAGACACCGTAAGTTGCTTCAACAGCATCTTTGATCTGAATTTTGTTCGCTTTAGGATCCACAATGAAACCATAACGATTATGCAACTCGCTGTCCGCAGTCATTTTTTCCGTTATAATCGGCTTTATCAACACACTCATCGTTTCCTATTTATTTAAGTTCGATTCAATTCCTTCCAGAGAACCTTCCAACAATACAATATTATTTGCGTTCAATATTTTGTAAGTGCTTAATTCTGCGTTAGTTACAACTTCAGAGCGCTCCAAATTACGCGAAGACAAATATACACCATTATTTGAATCACCCAACACAAATAAAGATTTTTTGTTTTCCAAGCCCAAAGACTTTAAAATCTGCACAAAATCCTTCGTTTTTGGCGTATCGAAATCAAAATCCTCAACAACCATTACGGAATTCTCTTTTGTCTTAAGACTCAAAGCGGATTTCCTGGCCAAACGTTTTAAATTCTTGTTCAATTTTTGTGAGTAATCCTTAGGTCTAGGGCCGAAAATTCGACCACCACCCCTAAAAATCGGGGATTTAATACTACCGGCCCTTGCGGTACCGGTACCTTTTTGCTTTTTGATCTTGCGCGTACTACCGGCAATCTCACCACGCTCTTTAGCCTTATGTGTACCCTGTCTTTGATGTGCCAAATACTGCTTAACATCAAGATAGATCGCGTGATTATTCGGTTCTATGGCGAAAACAGTATCGGAAAGGTCTGCCTTTCTACCTGTTTCTTTTCCTTTAATATCTAAAACTGCTACTTTCATTACTCCCACCTTTTAATGGTTACATAAGCATTTTTATGACCAGGGACACAACCTTTTACCACTAAAAGATTCTTTTCTGGAACTACTTTCAAAACTTTAAGGTTTTGGGCGGTTACTTTGTCTCCACCCATTCTACCGGCCATCTTCATACCCTTGAATACACGGGCAGGATAAGAAGCCGCACCGATGGAACCGGGAGCCCTAAGCCTGTTGTGCTGACCGTGCGTGGCCTGTCCAACACCTCCAAAGCCATGTCGTTTTACAACACCTTGGAAACCTTTACCTTTTGATGTTCCTACAACATCAACAAACTCTCCTTCAACAAATACGTCAACACCTACGGTGTCCCCTAATTTGTATTCACCTTCAAAACCTTGGAATTCAACGACCTTTTTCTTGGGAGAAGTACCTGCTTTCTTAAAATGGCCTATTTCAGCCTTGATTGCACGTTTTTCTGCCTTGTCATCGAAACCAAGCTGAAGGGCATTATACCCGTCGACCTCTTCGGTTCTGACTTGGGTAACTACGCATGGTCCTGCTTCAATGACAGTACAAGGAACATTCTTCCCATTCTCGTCAAAGATGCTGGTCATACCTACTTTTTTACCTATTAACCCAGACATACTATTACTATTTAATTATTACTATTATTTTCAAAAAAACAGGGCCAAAAATAATTCAGCCCTGAATTTATTTTTTGTTTCCGTTTTTCCCTCGCACGCAGCTTGGGACATGTTACCCTGAAATTCCTTCAAGGCCGTATCAATCCTATAGTTCCCGTCACAGTATCACGACACTGTTCAAACGGTCATACTTCTTTACAGAAGCCGGTTTACAATTAAACCTTTATCTCTACCTCAACACCACTGGGAAGCTCCAACTTCATTAAGGCGTCTATGGTCTTTGATGAAGAACTATAGATATCCAACAAACGCTTATAAGAACTCAATTGAAATTGTTCCCTGGATTTTTTATTGACGTGTGGCGAACGCAACACGGTAAAAATCTTTTTATGCGTTGGTAAAGGAATAGGTCCTGTAACCACAGCACCGGTAGTCTTCACCGTTTTTACGATTTTTTCAGCAGATTTATCCACTAAATTGTGATCGTATGACTTTAGTTTTATTCTGATTTTTTGACTCATCTTCTAAAAATTAAGCGGTTACGCCTTTTGCTGCCTTAATAACTTCTTCTGCAATGTTCGATGGTGTTTCCGCGTAGTGGGAAAATTCCATCGTAGAGGTTGCCCTACCAGACGAAAGTGTCCTTAACGAAGTAACATATCCGAACATTTCTGAAAGTGGAACGGTACCTTTTACGACTTTGGAACCTGCCCGATCACTCATATCGGAAATCGTACCCCTTCTACGGTTAAGATCCCCAACAATGTCACCCATGTTTTCTTCCGGAGTCAATACCTCCAATTTCATGATAGGTTCCATGATAACGGCACCAGCAGCTTTACCAGCGGCTTTATAACCCAATTTGGCAGCCAACTCGAAAGACAATGCATCCGAATCCACAGGGTGGAAAGAACCGTCTTTAAGTACAACCTTCATGGTATCCATTTCATATCCTGCAAGCGGACCGTTTTTCATAGCTGCACTGAAACCTTTTTCTACAGACGGTATGAATTCCTTTGGAATACGACCCCCTTTGATTTCATCGACAAACTGAAGTCCATCCCCTTCGAAATCCTCATCAGCAGGACCCATTTCAAATACGATGTCACCAAACTTACCTCTACCACCGGATTGTTTCTTGTAAACCTCCCTATGGGCTGCAGTTTTGGTCAACGCCTCTTTATATTCCACTTGTGGCTCACCTTGGTTCACCTCAACCTTGAATTCCCTTCGCAAACGATCCACGATAATATCCAAGTGAAGCTCACCCATACCGGATATAATGGTTTGGCCTGAAGCCTCGTCGGTTTTTACTTGGAATGTTGGATCTTCCTCAGCCAATTTAGCCAAAGCCATACCCAATTTATCCACATCAGCCTTTGTTTTGGGCTCTACCGCGATACCGATTACCGGATCGGGGAAATCCATACTCTCAAGAACGATCGGATGTTTTTCAGCAGACATGGTATCACCGGTCTTAATATCCTTAAAACCAACAGCTGCACCGATATCCCCAGCCTCGATATAATCGATGGCATTCTGTTTATTGGAATGCATCTGATAAATACGCGATATCCTTTCTTTTTTACCGGACCTATTGTTCAAAATATAAGAACCGGCTTCCAAACGACCTGAATACGTTCTAAAGAACGCCAATCGACCCACAAAAGGATCGGTAGCGATTTTAAACGCCAATGCAGAAAACGGTTCCTTTACATCCGGCTTACGGCTTTCCGCCTCACCTGTGTCAGGATTAGTCCCTACGATATCTTCCTTATCCAATGGAGAAGGCAAATACCTACATACGGCATCCAATAAAAATTGGACCCCTTTATTCTTGAAAGAAGAACCACATACCATAGGTATGATAGCCCTATCCATAACTGCTGCCCTTAATGCAGCATGTACTTCCTCTTCGGTAATGGAGTCTTCATCCTCGAAGAATTTCTCCATCAACTCTTCATCGTATTCCGCAACGGCTTCGATCAAGGCAGCACGATACTCATGCACCTCTTCCTTCATTTCTTCCGGAATATCGATCACATCGAACGTAGAACCGAAGTTCTCATCATGCCAAACAATGGCCCTATTCTTAGCCAAATCAACGATTCCCCTAAAATCAGCTTCATCACCAATAGGCAAAACAATAGGAACCGCATTGGAACCCAACATCTCTTTTACCTGCTTACAAACCATTAAAAAGTTAGATCCTTGACGGTCCATCTTATTAACGAAACCGATTCTTGGTACCTTATAATTATCGGCCAACCTCCAGTTAGTCTCTGATTGAGGCTCAACACCATCAACAGCACTAAACAAGAAAACCAACCCATCAAGAACACGCAATGAACGATTCACCTCAACGGTAAAATCAACGTGTCCCGGGGTATCTATAATATTAAAATGGTAAGGTTTTGTTTCATCGGTAACTTTACCATTCTTCATCGGGAAATTCCACTCACATGTGGTAGCCGCAGAAGTAATGGTAATACCACGCTCTTGCTCCTGTTCCATCCAATCCATGGTAGCCGCACCATCGTGCACCTCACCTATCTTGTGACTAACCCCCGTATAAAATAAAATACGTTCCGTAGTCGTGGTTTTCCCAGCATCAATATGCGCCGCAATACCTATATTCCTAGTATATTTTAAATCTCTTGCCATTTCTGATTAAAATCTAAAGTGAGAGAATGCTTTGTTTGCCTCCGCCATCTTGTGCGTATCGACCCTTTTCTTCACGGCCGCACCTTCTTCTTTGGAAGCTGCCAAAATCTCAGCTGCCAATTTCTGGGCCATACCTTTCTCATTACGCTTACGCGCAAAACTGATAAGCCATTTCATTGCCGTTGAAATTTTCCTGTCCGGTCTGATCTGCATAGGAATCTGGAAGGTAGCCCCACCAACTCTCCTACTTCTCACCTCAACATGGGGCATAACATTGGATAATGCATCTTTCCACAGCTCCAATGCCGTTTTTTCCTCATCGGTGTTCTTCGACTCTACAATATCTATTGCATCATAAAATACATTGAATGCCACGGATTTTTTACCATCCCACATCATCATATTCACAAAACGCGTCACCAGCTGGTCATTGAACCTTGGATCTGGTAATATCGGTCTTTTCTTTGCCTGTCTTTTTCTCATTACTGTCTTTTAAAAAAGTTTAGATTACTTCTTTGGTCGTTTTGCTCCATATTTAGACCTACGTTGGGTTCTTCCCGCAACACCAGCAGTATCCAAGGCACCTCGGACAATATGATATCTAACACCTGGCAAATCTTTAACTCTTCCGCCTCTTACCAATACTATCGAGTGCTCTTGCAAGTTGTGTCCTTCTCCTGGAATGTAAGCGTTCACTTCCTTTCCATTGGTCAACCTTACCCTAGCAACTTTACGCATTGCGGAGTTTGGTTTCTTAGGAGTTGTGGTATATACCCTCGTACATACGCCCCTCCTTTGAGGACACGAATCCAAAGCAGCCGATTTACTCTTCTTGGTAATCGAGGCCCTTCCTTTTCGTACTAATTGTGAAATTGTTGGCATACTATATATAATGTATAAAAATTGTACCCTTCGTTTAAGGGCTGGCAAATGTAGTAATATTTCGTTATAATTCAAACCATTGCGGAATAATTTTAAAGATTTTTTACCCTCCTGGCATCCGTTTGGTTTTTTTCGTGAAAACAATAATACAAATCACCTTGTAATCCAACCCTCTTTCAAACGACTTTGCGCCGGTTTTTCATCAAAAGACCTGAAGTTATATTTTTTGCAAAACACGTATTTTTAAGGATGTTTTAATTTTAATAGGTGATTTTTGCAGAATAAATATCTTAAAATAACAAGATACATAAGAATTGTGTTATTTGAAATAATTTGCCTTATATCATTGATTTCCATTTGTGATTTCACCCTAATATGACCATATTCGTCAGCAAAACCAATCAAATATTATTCAAAATGAAAAAAAGTTTAAGCAGAGCCTTAACGCTGATACTGGCGTTAATCGTGCACATTTCGTTTGCACAGGAGAAATCCATCTCAGGTACGGTCACAGACCAATTCGACATGCCACTTCCCGGGGTCAACATTGTCGTAGTGGGCACGACCAGTGGTACCCAAACCGATTTTGACGGAAATTATACCATCAAAGCTTCAGCGGGCCAAAAGTTATTATTTACCTATATCGGACAAAAGGACATTACCATAACCATTGGTTCAAACAACACGATCAATGTCCAAATGGAAGATGATGCGCAAGCGCTGGATGAAGTTGTCCTAACGGCCTTGGGTCTGGAAAAAAAGAAAGACGATGATTTGAGTTCTTCTTCCATCGTTAAAGTGGACCAACTTCAAAAGTCCGGGGAATCTGGTGTGCTACAGGGGTTGTCAGGAAAAACCTCAGGTGTAAACATCACGAGAACTTCTGGAGATCCAGGGGCTGGAGCCTATATTCAAATTCGTGGACAGAATACGATCCTCGGTGACAACACCCCTTTAATCGTATTGGATGGCGCACTTATTTCCAATAGTAGCACCAACTTAAATACCACGCAAGGGGTAAGCGAACAATCCAGGTTAAATGACCTTAACCCCGATGATATTGAATCGATAACCGTACTTAAGGGCGCCTCCGCTGCCGCAGTCTACGGAACCGGAGCGGCCAACGGAGTTTTGGTCATAAATACCAAAAGGGCTGCAAAAGGCGGTAAAAAATGGAGTGTTAACGTTAAATCATCCGTATCCATAGACCAAATAAACCGGGAATGGACCAAACAGGGCACCTATGGACAAGGTACACCTTCCCATTGGTCAGGTATAGACGATTGGGAAAGCGGGCAGTATGTCACCAATTCCGGTTTTTCCTTTGGGGACAAAATAGCCCAAAGATCGGGTGGGGCAGACGAAGTCAACACATCCTCTTCGGAGTACTTCATTGCCGATGACGGAACCACATACTATCCCATTACCTCAAAAAATTCCCAAGAGGTTTTCAACCAATCGAACCGGGATGCCATATTCAAAACCGGTTTTGTATTCGACAATTCGGTTAGCTTTAGTTATTCCGGGGAAGAATCCTCAACATTCGTGAGTTTATCCAACTGGGATCAAGACGGTATCTACAACGGTGCCTCTGATTACAAAAGGACAACATTAAAATTGAATAATGATACGGATTTCTCAGACCAACTGAAATTCAGGTTATCCACAACATATGCGAATATCTCTTCAAACAGAGTTCAGACCGGTTCTAACGTAAACGGACTTTATTTAGGCTACTTACGCTCTTCTCCTGATTTTGACATTAGGGATTATAAGGGAACAAACTACAGAAATGGCACTCCCTCCCCAAATTCCCATAGAAGCTACCGTAGATACCTAGGCTCCTACAGGACATTCGACGCTTCATCCGGGGTATTCTCCTATACGGTACCAACCTACAACAACCCACTATGGACGCTTAACGAACAGAAAAACATCAGTAACGTAAATCGTTTCATTATCGCTCCTGAACTGAACTATAAAGTTAACGATAACCTAGGGCTTACGGCAAGATACAGTTTGGACTACTACCAAGACAACAGAATGAATTTATGGCCTGCCGGATCTGCCCGAGACGGTAGCAGTGGTCTTTTCCGAGAAGACCGGATTACGGAATCCATAGAAAACTATAACTTCTTTATAAATGGAAATTATGGTTTAGCAGAAAAAATAAACATGAATTTCATCTTAGGATATCAATTATATCAAAACGATTACAAAAGGCTAACCGCAGAAGAAACCGGTTTTACCAACCCGGATGAAGATTTTTGGAATGTTGGCAATGCCACATCCGCTAACTCAAATCCAGAAGACTATATACTTAAATCAAGAAAATCCGGTGGGTACGCCGTACTTAACTTTGATTTATGGGATCAACTTTTGTTAGAGGTCACAGGCAGGGCAGAATACGTTTCTTCCATACCTGAAGCCGGGTTGATTTTTTACCCAAGTACATCACTGGGTTGGAATTTTACACAATATTTGGAAGACAGCTTCATCTCTTTTGGTAAACTAAGAGCCTCTTATGGGGAAGTGGGTATTGAACCCGTACCTTATTCAACCCGAACGGTATATACGACCGGAGGTATTGCCTCTAATTGGGGAGATGGTCTTGACGCTTCCTTGTACGGAAATCCGCTTACCCGATCAACTACCCGTGGCAACCCAGACTTAAAGGAAGAACGCATCAAGGAGTATGAATTTGGCTTTGACACACGTTTTTTAAATAACGCCTTAAGTTTATCGGCAAGCTATTACAACAGAAGATCTGAAGACGTTTTGTTGGACCTTCCCACTGCTCCATCGAATGGTTATTCACAAGAATTGCGGAATGCTGCGGAAATCACCAACAAAGGGATTGAAATAGACTTGAATGCCAGAATCATCAATAATGGCGAGGTTACCTGGTCGGTAAACGCAAACTTTACCCAAAACAAAAGTAAAGTAGAGGATATGGCCGGCAGTGGCTACTACCTACTCAATGGTTTTGCCGGAACTTCTTCAGGTGTTGCGGAAGGTCAGCCCTTTGCCGTTTTAAGAGGCGGGTTATATGCCCGGGACGATAATGGCGATTTGATATTGAACGATTACGGATTTCCAGTAGCCGATACGGAAGCCGGTTATTTAGGAGACCCCAATCCCGATTGGAGAGGTGGTCTGGGCACCAGTGTTTCCTGGAAAGGCCTTACTTTATCGGCCATGCTGGAAACCTCTCAAGGAAATGATGCTTGGAACGGTACAAGAGGCGCTTTGACCTTTTTTGGAATTTCGCCCGAAACCGATGTGGAAACCGTGGCTTCACAGGATTTGGTGAATGCAGCAGGCTATGTAATACCTGCAGGAGCCACCTTCAGGGGACGTGAAGTTGATTATGGCGGTGGCCCAGTAGCTGTCGATGCCGATTGGTGGACTACAACCGGTGGTGGATTTGGAGACGTTGACGAAGAGTTCATCGAAGATGCTTCCTGGACCAGATTGCGTGAAGTTTCCTTGTTCTATCAACTCCCATCTAATTTTATCCAAAAAATGGGACTCACCTCGGTAGAATTTGGAATTACAGGACGAAACCTGTTCTTATGGACAGCAATAGACGGTTTTGACCCTGACAACAACCTCACCGGTGCCTCCAAAGGTAGAGGATTGGAATATTTCAGTAATCCTGGAACCAAATCCTATATAACGACATTAAGATTATCCTTCTAAAAAAAAATCAAAATGAAAAATAAACTTTTAAAACTTAGTATTTTATCCATTATCCTTATCGCGGGTTCCTGTTCGAAATACACGGAAGGATTGGATACAGACCCAAACTCCTTTAGCGATTCCGCTCCGGAATTGATTATCGGACAAGCCCAACTCGGTTGGATGTATTTGGCAGAAAGTAATTCAGCGAGGTATGCCGGAATTTTTACGAACCAGTTTACAGGAAGTGACAGACAATATCTTAATATTGAAGTCTATTCCATAACCTCAACCGTATTTGACGATATGTGGGACGATGCTTATGTAGAAGGCATATCCCAAGCCCAAGTGACGAAAGAGAAAGCTATAGAAAACGGAAACCCCCAGCTAACCGGAGTTGCCCAAATCACAGAAGCAGCCATGATGGGCGAGGTTGCTGCTTTATGGGGAGACGTTCCTTATTCCGAAGCGAATTCCGTAGACGACTATTACACCCCAAATTATGATTCACAAGAATCCGTTTACGCCGAGGTACAATCGTTATTGGATCAAGGAATAACCAATGTAGGAACCGAAGACGCTAGCCTCTATAGCGGAAACCGTTTGGCCAGTGGATCCACTTGGGGGGTTATCGCCCATTCCCTAAAGGCCAGATATTATTTGCACACCAAAGAATATGATTTGGCATTGGAAGAAGCTCAAGCCGGTATTTCGAGTGTTGAAGGCGACCTGGAAATACAACATGGCACCTCTGCGGAAAACAGAAACCTTTTTTATCAATTTACCGTGGATAACAGAGTAGGATATTTAACAGTTGATGATTCTTACCTTTACCGATTATTGGATTCTTCTGATGATGTGGACAGGATTTTGACCACCCCGGGAGATGACACTAGGTTTGCCCATTATTTTAATGGATTTGAATTAAACACCGGCGATGGTGGTCGTTTCGCCCAATCCAACAGTTTTCCTTTGATCTCCTATTACGAAGTGAAGCTTATCGAAGCGGAAGCTGCCTATAGAACGGGGGACGAACCTACGGCATTGGCCGCCTTAAACGCAGTCCGTGCCGCATTGGCCATAGAATACGATGCGGAATTTCCTGCATCAACTGCAACCGGCAATGATTTACTTCTTCAAATATTGGAAGAAAAGTATATTACTTTAATCGGAGAACTACAGACGTTCCACGATGTTCGCAGAACCAAAAATGCTATGGGCATTCCTCCAAAAACAGGTACGGAAATCCCTCAAAGGTTCCTTTACCCACAGACCGAACTAGACAACAACCCAAATACACCTTCCCCAACCCCTGGGCTGTTCGAAGCAACGCCGGTAAATGAATAGATTCAATTAGAACTATTATTTAGATAGCAAGCCCCTGTAGTTGCACTACAGGGGCTTTTTATTTCCATTACTTTAAGGACGATATTAAACCCTCGCCCCATTACTACCCATCGGCTGTAATCGATCCGGATGGCAACCCCTATCAAGGTCACGGAAAATCACAAGCAAATCCCTTAGGGAACACTTTACACCCAATAAATCAACTTCGGCCGTTTTTAAGGAAAAAGGACATTTCCAATACACCAGGCGACACTTGTAATGTTAAAAAAACCAATCTATTTTTAACAAGGCACAACCCATTTTCCCTTCTCCCTACCCCCCATAAAGTATTGCACGTCAATTCTTAACCAACCCATGAACACACCGATAGACGCAAAAGTTTCGCTGAACATAATTCATGTTTTTACTGCTTTTCCGAAATTATTTATCGCCTACCCATTCAAATGTTGCCGATTCTTCAGTTTTAACCCTTTTAATTGAATAATACTTATTTAAATACCGTCAATTTTATGAGTATTGAATTAATCGCAACAGACCAGCTATTATTGTGATTAATATTTTGCTTTATTAACAATCTATTAAGATTTTTGCCGCCAACCAATTAAATTATTGAAACAAATGAAAAGAATTTTAAGTAGGATCCTAATGTTGCTCATGGCATTAGTTGTGCATATCTCTTTTGCACAGGAAAAAACGATTTCCGGTACGGTCACAGACCAGTTCGACATGCCACTGCCAGGTGTCAACATAGTTGTGATCGGCACAACTAGAGGCACCCTTACCGATTTTGACGGTAATTACACCATCAATGCCTCAGAAGGCGAAAGCTTATTATTTACCTACGTCGGACAAAAAGACGTGACCATTACTGTAGGTGCCGGCAGCAGTATCGATGTAACAATGGAAGATGATGCACAGGCCCTTCAAGAGGTCGTAGTTACCGGTTTAGGTATCAAAAGGGACAAAAAATCCTTAGGGTACTCCCAACAATCCGTATCTGGGGAAGAATTACAGAAAGGACGACAAACAGACATCAACAATGCCTTGGCAGGTAGGGTATCGGGTGTACAGGTCGTTGGTAATTCGTCATCAACATTCGGAAACTCCGAAATCAAATTAAGGGGGGAAACCGGTGCTTTATATGTTGTTGATGGGGTTCAAGTATATTCGATCAGTGATATCAATATGGAAAGCGTTGAAGATATGTCGGTATTGAAAGGCGCATCTGCAACCGCAATCTACGGACCAAACGGTCGCAATGGGGTAATCATCATTACCACTAAAAAAGCGGCATCGGGGAAAGCGGTATTTTCCATCGATCAAACAACAACAATCAATGCGGTATCTGCCGTACCTGATTTCCAAAACGAATATGGCGGCGGTTATAGCCAAACTTTCAATACCTTCACCTATGACCCCACCCAAGATCCCGATTCATGGGCAGATTTTGATGGTCATCTGTATCCTGATTACTATGCCGATGAATCCTGGGGACCAAAATTGGAAGGACAATTGGTGCGCCATTGGGACTCCTGGTTGGAAGGTTCCGACAATTTCGGGGAATTAAGGGAATGGTCCCCTACTACCAGTGATGTCAAGGATTTTTACGAAACCGCCATCACCACAAATACCACCTTTGCGTTTGCCAAAGGAGGGGAAGGATACAACCTTAGAACTTCATTATCCCTTATCAATCAAGGCGGTATTATCCCCAATTCAAACAGAAGGACAGTGAATGCCTCCATCAATGCAGGCTACGACATTACCGAAAAACTATCGATCCAAACCGTATTCAATTACCAGGATAGGACCACATTGAACAACCCCGATCAAAACTACGGAAACTTGGGATCGAACTTCAACCAATGGTGGCAAAGACAGTTGAGCATGGATCGATTGAAAGAATACGAACAAAACGGTACCATACTCTCGTGGAATATCGGAGGACCTAGAAATTTCCAACCTCTATATTGGGATTCACCCTATTTCCAAACCGATGAAAACTTAAGGAACGATTATAAAAACAATGCCTTTGGTAAAGTAGGGATCACCTATGAATTCAATGAAAAATTCAGCGTATTGGGTGAGATCAGAAGCACTTTCAATTCGTATTCAGGAAATGACAGGGGATCTACAAAAAGTACCTTAGACACCCCATTTTATGAGGAATACCAATATAGGAACACCAAAGAGCACTATTTTGGAATGGCCACCTATAACGATAAATTTTCCGATGGTGATATCGACTTAAACGTTGCCTTGGGGGGCGAATTGATCAACAACGACTATAACTACCTATATGCCACCACCAATGGAGGCCTTTCGATTCCAGGTTTTTATAATTTGTCCGGTTCGGTCGATGCCGTTACCACGACCACCTATTATGAAAAAAGCAAGACCAGAGGTGCCTTTATCAAAGCTTCGGTTGGTTATAAAGACTTGCTTTATTTGGATGGCTCCTATAGATTGGATTGGTCTTCCACCGCATCTGCAGATGACAACAGGGTAGAAACTTTCGGTGCCTCTGCCAGTTTATTGGCCCATAAGCTTATTGAACCAAGTGATGCCATTACTTTTGCCAAATTCCGAGCCGGTTACGCAGGTGCCCCTTATTTTCCAGAGCCTTACAACATCACCAGCGTATATGAATCCGGGGATCTATATCAAGGTTACGGAACTTTATCCGTCCCCGATACCCAGAGCAACAGCAGTTTAGTTGGAGGTACCAGGACTGAGTTTGAGGTTGGTGCGGAATTCCGTTTTGTAAAAAATAGGATTGGATTTGACGTAACTTACTTTAACAGGGTCGACGAAGATCTACCAACATCGGTTTCATTGGATGGATCGACCGGTTATACCGATATTACCGTCAACTCCGGAAAAACAACCTCAAACGGTTTGGAAATGGCCCTAAGCGGAACCATTCTCAAAAGCGATGACTTCTCTTGGGATTTAGGGGTCAATTTCGGGACACTTACCAAGGTTGTTGACGAAATATACCCTGGGGTAGATTCTTATGACATCAGTACATACACCACCAACATGAAATTACAAGCCCGTGTAGGTGAAGAGTATGGCTTATTTTACGGTACCGGTTTTGCCAGGCATACCGATGGAAGTGTCATATTGACCGACACCGACTACTACGCGATCCAAAGCAACAAGAAAATAGGAAGTTTACTACCTGATTTCACTGGAGGTCTCTCAACTTCCTTAAAGTATAAAAACCTTGACCTGTATTTAGGCTTTGATGGACAAAAAGGAGGATTGTACTACTCAAGAACGGAAAGGTATATGAATCATTCCGGCCTTTCTGCCATTACCGCAGGCCTAAACGATTTAGGAAACCCTCTTAGAGATCCAGTTGCCAGTGGCGGGGGTGTTCATGTTGTCGGTGTACTCCAAACCGGTACGGATAGCGATGGCAATCCAACATCCGACGGTACTGTGGTCGACACCTATGTTGATGCACAAACTTATTTTGGTTCAAGCAACCTAGGAAACATCTACGAAAACAACGTTCACGATGCCAGCTATTTTAAATTAAGGACCGTAAAACTAACGTACACCTTTAACCAATCATTGGTCAAAAAATTTGGTTTGGACGACGCACAGGTTTCCCTGTTGGGCAACAATGTTTGGTTGATCCATTCCGACCTACCTTGGATAGACCCTTCTGAATTGGAAAAAAGAGATGACGTCAACTGGGCCGAAGCCGGTACCCTACCAATGACCTCCTCATTTGGCCTTAATTTAAAATTAACATTTTAAAAAAATACGATAAAATGAATAAAATATTTAAACAAATAGTCCTATTGACATGTATTACGGCTATATATAGTTCGTGTGAAAATGTCGATTTTGGTGATACCAACGAAAATCCGAACGGACCCACTTCTGCGGTAACTTCACAATTACTTACAGAAGCCCAAAAAGACATCTCCACGATAACCACCAGTACGACTGGCATCCTTTATATGCAGCATCTTACCCAAGGTCAATATCCCGGTGATTCGAGATATGCCACCCTAACCTTTAGTTATGATGACTACTATACCGGTGCCATTATGAACCTGAATGAAATCATTTCCCTGAATGAAGACGAATCCACCATGGAAGAAGCTTCAGCTTATGGCGATAATGACAACCAAATAGCAACGGCCAAACTTGTTAGGGCCTTTATCTTACATTACATGACCGATAGCTGGGGTGGATTACCATGGGAAGAAGCTTTCCAAGGTGTGGATAATGCACAGCCTGCATTCAATACCCAAGAAGAAATCTATGACATATTATTCACTGAAATCGACGAGGCTCTGGCCATGATAGACGAAACCGCTTCCGGACCGGAAGGCGACCTAATGTTCGATGGGGATATGAGTAGATGGATTGTTTTTGCCAATTCATTGAAAATGACGGCTGCCTTAAGACTATCCGATGTAAATGCGACTTTGGCCCAATCAAAATTCGAAGAGGTTATTGCTTCCGGGAATTACATCCAAAGCAATGATGAAAACATAGAATTCAACTATGCATCGGATGACGCCAGTGACAGTCCGTGGGAAGATCGTTTTGAAACTAGGGAAGACTATATCCTTTCCGAGGAAATGGTAGAATCCTTACGTTCCAATTTAGACCCAAGATTGTTCAAATATGCCGAACCCGCGACCGATTCCATTGTCAGCAATCCGGCGTGGCCCGATGAATCGGATGCTGCCTACGTTGGTGCACCCGATGGTGCTGTAAATGGTAATACCCCTGACTACTCGTTCCCTACGGCAACGATAATCTACGATCCGGTTTATCCTACCCCGGTTTACACAGCAGCACAGACCAAATTCGCTATGGCCGAGGCAGCCCTAAGAGGTTGGAGCGTTGGCTCGGATACCGCAACCTTGTTTGCAGAAGCCATTACTGCCTCTATGGAGTATTGGGATGTTGACAGCGCAGACATCACCGACTATTTAAGTTCCCATACATCGGCAACCCTTGAGGATATCGCTTACGAAAAGTGGGTGGCCTTATACTTGAACGGACCTGAAGCATGGGCCGAATGGAGAAGACTTGACGCACCTACTTTGATTCCTTCTGAATATGCAGGTGACCCAAGAATTCCCGTTAGACTTGCGTATGATTCTTCCGTAGAGGACAACAACAAGGACAATTATGACGCCATAATAGCCATACAAGGCACAGATGACTTACATACCAACCTTTGGTGGGATGTAAACTAAACCCTTAAGTTTAAGTTTTAAGTAAAAAAGCCTGTTATTCATTTAACAGGCTTTTTTTGTTAAAAACAATTTTTTTTAACAACCTATAGAACCAAACGCGCTACATGGTCCCTATTCATTAATTCCTTTTCAACCGGATATGTCATAAGTTCCATTATTTACCCTCATCACCCTTTTAAGCAACAACCATTAATCAATTTATGTCCCCTAACTCAATTTAACACAAATAAGATTTATTTATTTTTTTAATAGTTTTACTATCATTAATCATTTTTTATTGCGATTTTCATTATTATTTCCATTCTTTTTGGTGTTTTTATTGATATTATTCTCAATCAAAGTATTCGTTGGTTAATAGATTCTCTTTTTTATATTTTTTTGTGTTTTTTGTTGATTTCACGCTTGTTTCTTTAACATTTTTTTATGTTTTTTGGCAACTACTAAACCAAACTCAACTAATATGAAAACACATTCAAATGTAATCCTAACGCTATTTTTAGCGTTTGTTGTGCATGTTGCGGTTGCACAGGAAAAAACGATTTCCGGTACGGTAACGGATCAGGCCGGTTTACCGCTCCCAGGGGTCAATATCGTGGTATTAGGGACCACTAGTGGCTCACAAACCGATTTTGACGGCAATTATTCCATAAAAGCCTCAGAAGGACAAACATTACTGTTCACTTATATTGGACAGAAAGACGTACGACAAAATATAGGTAGCGACACTACCTATAACGTACAAATGGAAGATGACGCCCAGGCTTTACAAGAAGTCGTTGTTACCGCCCTAGGCGTTCAAAAGGAAACAAGGGCTGTGGGATATGCCGTACAATCCGTTGGTGCGGAAACAATTTCCCAATCCAATGCGACAGATGCGCTTTCCGCACTTACCGGTCAAGCAGCCGGTGTACAAATCACTAGTGCCTCCGGATCTGCAGGAGCAGGTAGCAGGATTGTAATCAGAGGCCAAACCTCCTTGTCAGGCAACAACCAGGCCCTAATGATAGTAGACGGTGTTCGTGTCAACAATGATCAATTCGCTAGTGAAGATAGGGTCGCCGGGGTTGCCGGATCAAACAGGGGAATGGACATCAACCCTGCGGATATAGAGTCTATCAACGTATTGAAAGGGGCAGGTGCAGCCGCTCTTTACGGAGTTGAAGGTGGTAACGGTGTTATTGTAATTACTACGAAAAAAGGTAAGGCCGGAAAAATGAAAGTAAATATTCGCTCTAACATAACTTTTGCCGATGTCAACAAATACCCCGAACTCCAAACGACCTTTGTCCAAGGTTTAAATGGCGTCTGGGCCGGACCGGAAACAGGTACATTTGGGAGCTGGGGGCCCAGTAGTGAAAACCTCTACTGGGATGGATCGGATTATGCCTATGACAAGAATGGTAGAATTGTTGAAGGTAATCTAACCGGAAATCTAAAGAAATACGAACCTTACGACGTTTTTGAAGTTTTTAAAACAGGGGTTACCACCGAAAACAGTTTGTCAATTTCAGGTGGTGGCGAAAACACAACTTTTAGAATGTCATATAGTAAAATGACCGAAAAGGGGGTCATACCAAAAAATGATTTCACAAGAAACACCCTGAATTTTTCAGGTTCCGCTCAGATAAATGAGAGATTTTCAGTAAACCTTTCAGGTACTTACACCAATTCAGATGCCTATAGGATCCAACAAGGCAGTAACATTTCCGGTTTTATGCTTGGATTATTAAGAACCCCTCCTTCATTTGATAATAGCAATGGATTTGATAATGCGGTAGACGAAGTTTCTGCATATGAGTTCGAGGATGGATCTCAAAGGAATTATCGCGGGGGCGGAGGTTACGACAACCCATACTGGATTATCAACAATGCCCCAAGGACAGACGAGGTCAATCGGTTTGTGGGAAGTGTCGGTTTCAATTATAAGTTTACAGATTGGTTAAACCTAGCAGGCAACATTGGTGTTGATGCCTATTCAGATGATAGGGTACAGTTTTTTGATATTGGTTCTAGAACCAATGTTGCCGGTACCATAATTTTAGACAATTACAATTACCGACACACCGACAATTATTTTAACTTGAACGGTAATGTGGACCTATCGGATAAATTGAATTTCGGCTATTTAATAGGTACTAACATTTACTCCGAAAGGGTAACCGAGACTTATGTCCAAGGTGACGAATTAGGGATCAAAGGATTCAACAATATCACCAATGCATCTTCAATACAATCTGATTATGACATCTCAAGAGAGAAGAATATTGGATTTTACGGACAACTTGACTTTGAATACGACCGCACCCTCTATTTAACACTGACAGCCAGACAAGATTATTTATCGACCCTGGAAGACCCCAATGACTTTAAACTGGACAATTTATCCTTATTCTACCCTTCTGCCAGTTTGGGATTTGTCTTCAGTGAAGTAACAGGTACAAGCGATTTTCTTTCCTTCGGAAAGTTAAGGGCTTCATGGGCACAAGTAGGAGCAGGTGCGCCAAGTGCATATGCAACTTCAACAGCCTACGAAGTAGCGGACATAGGAGACGGATGGACAACTGGTATCACCTTTCCTTTCGACGGTATGGCCGGATTCCAAATTAACGATGATCTAGGAAACAACGAACTAAAACCCTCGACCGTTACGTCTGAAGAAATTGGTTTGGACCTACGATTGTTCAGAAACAGGTTATCACTGGATTTTGCATATTACCACAGACTCGCAGAAGATCAAATTCTTGCGGTTCCAATCGCAAATTCCACAGGGTTCAATTCGAGCTTTTTAAATTCAGGTGAGTTGGAAACCAATGGATACGAAGCTACCCTAAACGCAAAAATCATAGATGGCCCTAATTTCAAGTATAACCTAGGCATCAATTTTGACAAAAGCGAAACCATTGTCAATACCTTGGCAGAAGGGGTAGAAAGTCAATATTTAGGTGGTTTTGTGATATCCAACATTCCTGGGGAACGATTCGGACAAATTTACGGAGGTGCTTTCTTGAGGGACGATGATGGAAATGTCATCATTGATGACAATCCGGAAAGCCTCAATTATGGGTACCAAATAGCAGACCCACAACAAAGAATAGTAGGCGACCCTACCCCAGACTTCACCTTAGGATTCAACAACACGTTCACCTATAAGGACTTAACCTTGAACTTTTTACTCGAATGGAAAGAAGGAGGAGATATGTGGAATGGTACTGACTGGGCACTAACATGGGTTGGAACCGCTAAAATTACCGAAGATAGAGGCTCAACAAGAATTATTGAAGGCGTTAAACAATCCGATGGATCCGTCAACGACATACCCGCGGAAATCAACGAGTATTTCTATCGCTCTAGCGGTTTAAATGGCTTCGGAAATGTTGATGAACATTTTGTCCAAGATGCCTCATGGGTACGTTTAAGAACCTTGAATTTAAGTTATGATTTGACCAACACTATCAAAAGTGAATTTTTTGACAATATAAGTGTCACATTCACTGGAAATAATCTTTTCCTTTCAACACCTTACACCGGTGTTGACCCGGAATCAAGTTTAACAGGTGCAGCAAGTAATGCCCAAGGGGTAGACTACTTCAACAATCCTGGAACAAAATCATATGGTTTCGGCATTAATTTAACATTCTAAAAAATAAGCGATGAAAAAAAATATATTATTTAAAGGATTTTTATTATCCCTACTAAGCTTAAGCCTATCGTGCGAAGACTTTTTAGAAGACACCAATGAAAACCCCAACGACCCCGTTTCTGTTTCTCCAAGCGCTTTGTTAACTCCGGCCGAATTGACCCTCGCCTATACTTACGGAGCGAATTTTTCAAGATGGTCTGGCTTTTTCGTACAGCATGTTGAAGGGGTTGCCAGGCAACAGGCAGGCTTCAATAGTTATAACTTTGCCGGGTCAAATTTTGACACTGATTGGAGTAATCTCTATGTGGATGTACTTGAAAACCTCAACATAATGATCGAAAACTCGGCCGAAAATGGTTATAATCATTATGTAGGCATAGGACAGACCCTAAAGGCATATACTTTAATGCTAATGACCGACTACTGGAACAGCATTCCATACACGGAAGCATTTACCGGAGTTGAAATCTTACAACCTGCCTTTGACAGCCAAGCATCAATTTACACTGAAATTCATTCTTTATTGGCATCCGCCCGATCAAATTTATCAGCAGGAGATGGGGGATTATCCATTTCTGGCGATGTCATCTATTCCGGAGACACCTCTTTATGGATAAAAGGGACCCATGCTATTGATGCAAGGGCATATCTTCATCAAGGATTGTTAAACAATTCCAATTATACAGCCGCTTTAAACTCAATCAACTCCGCATTCGATTCATCTGCCGAAGACATGACTTTCCAATTTGGAACAGGAGCAACAACAGCAGCACCCTGGTACCAGTTTAACAGAGATAGGGGAGATATCGGCTTCAACACTACCTTTGGTGAAGCCCTAGCGGCTTATTCAGACCCAAGATTGGATATTTATGATGGCGACGGATCATCTCTTTTTGGAGATGTTTTGGATGAACATGAATTTTTCGTTATAAACCAAGCTGTAGAACTGACAACCTACACGGAACTTATGTTCGCAAAAGCAGAAGCCTTGATAGCAACCGGGGGTTCACAAGCAGCTATTAGTGAAGCTTATCTCGCCGGTATCGAAAGCTCTTTTTCAAGCCTAGGCCTTGAAGCGGAATATGACACCTATATTGCACAAGCATCGGTTACGCCAGCGACAATTACATTAGAAGAAGTTATGACCCAAAAATGGTTTGCCTTATACGCCAATCCGGAATCTTTTACGGATTGGAGAAGAACTGGCATACCGGAACTCGAACCCAATAACGGGGTTGCCATTCCTACAAGGTGGCTTTACCCACAAACCGAAGTGGAACTCAATACCAATACCCCAACTGCTACTTTAACCGACAAAGTCGACTGGGATACCAATTAAAACATCAAACTTTTTAAAAAAACCATCCGAAAAACGGATGGTTTTTTTTAACCCATACATCCCATATCAATCATTTAAAGACAAAGCAAACCGTTCAACATCAATATTGATTGAGATACTTTAATGTCAATTTTCCATATTTGATTCCTTCTGAATATGCAGGCGACCCAAGAATTCCCGTTAGACTTGCGTATGATCCTCCCTAGAGGACAACAACAAGGACAATTATGACGCCATAATAGCCATACAAGGTACAGATACTTACACACCAACCTTTGGTGGGATGTAAACCAATCCCTTAAGTTTAAGTTTTTGAAGTAACAAAGCCTGTTATTCATTTAACAGGCTTTTTTTGTGAAATCAAATTCAAATTCCCACACCCATACTTTGTTGAAGAGTCCTTTCCCTTGGTTACGGACCAATATCGGGAAAGTGACCCATTCCCTTTCATAACACACCGAAAATGTTGTAATACATGCATAATACTTTTATGTTCAGGATTACGAACTACGGAATTCCCACACCGACAGAACCATTGAAATATATATCTTCCGATCACCGGGTTTTAGAACAAACAGTACCTACCCCCTATTTGAGGTTTTCCGTAGCATCTTAAATCCCCATACTTTGAATGAATTCAATAGCTATGCCTACATATTAATTACAGGCTAGACCTAGGTTAAGGTCATGAAGATGGACTTACCATCCACCTGATATTGGAGACACCCCTGCAAGTACCCACCCAATAGATAAGAATTAACTCAAAACATCTCGGTGATAATCCTATTGGATTAAAAACCAGGGTCATCCAAAATTCAGGGTCTTCGTAAGTTATAGTCCACCTCACATACCACCCAGTTAAGGCTATTTCATACAAGAGCGACCAACAACCCAGACCAAAAGGTTTTTATTTGTTTAATGTGCCTAAACTGCTTTTTTTTACCTGCTTCAAACTTTTGAGCATATGCCATGTATCTCTATATTTTACTACGTATTCCGCCACATTTGAAGTTTTATATTTAACAATTACTAATTTTTTTATTAAAATAAACTTGTATTATTAACTTAATATTAAGATTTTAGCTCAGAACTAATTCAAACATCATGAAAATGAAAACAACTTTAAGTGGAATCTTAACGCTACTTTTAGCGTTTGTTGTGCACATTTCTTATGCACAGGAAAAAGCGATTTCCGGTACAATTACAGATCAAGACGGTCTACCTTTACCGGGGGTCAACATTGTTATACTAGGTACCACGACTGGGACCCAGTCTGATTTTGATGGACTTTACACCATAAGGGCATCAGAAGGCCAAACCCTACTCTTCACTTATGTAGGACAAAAAGACATCAGAAAGGTGGTCGGTGCCGGCAATACGATTGATGTTCAAATGCAAGACGATGCCCAAGCTTTGGACGAGGTGGTAGTAACCGCCGTGGGTATTACCCGAAGTGAAAAAGGACTAGGGTATAACGTACAGAGTGTTGAAGCTGAAGCCATTAGCGTAAAACCCAATGCCGATCTCGTAAACTCCCTTTCAGGGGCAACATCAGGGGTCCAAATCGTCAACTCCTCTGGTGAAGCAGGAGCCTCTACATTTATCACCATTAGGGGTTCGGCGTCCATAACGGGAAACAACCAACCCCTTTTCGTAGTCAATGGCCAGCCCATCGACTCGGGTGGGGGTTTCAGTGGAACCGGCGGGGTCAACACCTCAAACAGAACCATTGACATCAACCCTGATGATATTGCGACCCTTTCCGTATTAAAAGGTGGTGCCGCAACTGCTCTTTATGGAGTTCGCGCTGCGAACGGAGCCATAATCATCACCACTAAATCAGGTAAGAACCTAACACAAAGAAAAATAGAGTTCCATACTTCCATTGGTGTCGATGTGGTTTCCAATCTACCTGCAAGGCAAAAAAAATACGCTCAAGGATCCGCCGGAACCTGGATAGGCGGCTCAGCATTTTCTTGGGGGCCCGAAATATCGAGTTTGGAATACGACGGGGACACTTCCTATATCTGGGACCCCAATGGCAGATTGGTTGCCAAAGGAACAGGAAACGGCACTCCAGCCCAATATTATGATCCTTTTGATTTTTTTCAAAATGGATATCAATTGAACAACCGTTTCAGTATAAGTAATGGCACGGAACAAGGTGATTATTTCTTCTCCTTGTCCAACTTGGAACAAACCGGTATCATACCCAACAATACTTACGGAAGAACCACAGTTCGCCTGAATGGTTCAACCAAAATTTCCGAAAGTATCAAATTTGGTGCGAATATGGCCTATACCAATTCAAGAGCGGTCCAAATTCAAAAAGGATCCAATGTTTCGGGTATTATGTTGGGTCTGTTACGAACCGCAACCACTTTTGACAACAGCGCCGGTTATGAATTTGCCGATGGCTCACAACGAAACTATCGAAACGGTGGCGGGTACGACAACCCCTATTGGGTAGCCAACAATATTGCCTATGAAGAGGATGTTAACCGATTTACCGGAAACATAAACCTCAACATCCAATTTACCGATGAATTGAGCTTAAACTACAACACAGGTATCGATTGGTACAATACCAAGTATGTGGATCGTTTCAAAATCGGATCTAGAGGAAATCCAACAGGGTATTTAGGGGAATATATGGAATTCAACAGTGTTTTCAATTCGGATTTATTGCTTACCTATCGAAAAGACATTTCGGATAAACTGGACATGAGTATTACCTTGGGTAACAACTTTTTTTCAGATTACAACAAGTTCTTATTCGGGGATGCTACCGGTTTGGAAATCCCGGATTTCTACCAACTGAACAACTCAAGTGCCAATACAACCCAGACCGGAACCGCGAATTATAGGACCTCGGCCGTTTTTGCCGACTTACAAGTATCCTATGACGATATTATCTTTTTAGGATTTACGGGAAGAAATGATTGGGCCACGACCATGCCACAGCAAAACAAATCGGCATTCTATCCTTCAGCCAGCCTTGGATTCGTCTTTAGCGAACTAGGGGATTTAAAAAGTGATTTCTTCAGTTTTGGTAAATTAAGGGCTTCCGCAGCACGCACAGCGAACATCGCTCCAGTATATAGCACTAGCAACTATTACGAAGCTGCTAACGGAGGGGACGGTTGGACCGGTGACGCCAATGGTATTTCCTACCAGTTCCCATATCAAGATCAAACAGCGTTTTTCGTTGATGATGATTTAGGGAATTCAGATTTGAAACACGAGACACAGGATACCTGGGAAGTTGGTGCCGACCTTCGATTTTTCAAAAGTAGGTTAGGTATTGATTTCACGTATTTCAACAATACCAATACCGACCTATTAATGGCCGTACCGATTGCACCCTCTTCAGGATTTAACTCTGTCTTCCTAAACGCCGCGGCAATGGAATCCAAAGGTGTTGAAATAAGCCTGACCGCCAATCCTATAAAAACTGAGGATTTCTCATGGGATTTTGTTGCGAACTACACCCAATTCACCAATATTGTAACCGCTTTGGCAGATGGTGTTGACAACATCTTCCTTGGTGGATTTACCACCCCTCAAGTACGGGCCGTAGTAGGTGAGGAATACCGAAGCATTTTCGGAGAAGATTGGTACAGGGACAACAATGGGAATATTTTGATCAATGACGACCCAACAGACAGCTATAGGGATGGCTACCCAATGACCAATACCGCTCAAGGATTGGTACCCATTGGAAACTTCAATCCCGATTGGACCGCAAACATCACCAATACCATTACCTACAAAAACCTCTCCCTATCTTTCTTGATAGACATAAAGAAAGGAGGCGTCATGTATAACGGTACCGCCTTTGCAATGAACTACTTTGGGGTTAGTGAGCGTACGGTAAATCGCGAAGTATACTACAACACCGATGGCAGTATCGATTTTAATGCCACCCCGGAAGAGAATTTGGTTGTGATGGATGGCGTCTATGGACATATTGATTCCAATGGTGACATAGTCACTAATGGGGTCAAGAACGTGACCCCGGTAGTCCAAGACCAAGAATGGTTCACAGGCCAAGGTAGTAACTTTGGTGGGGGACCATCTTCTGCAGCCATGGAGCCCGCTGATTGGGTGCGGTTAAGAGATTTGACCTTTGCTTACAACCTACCGGAAATAGGTGACGTCATCAAAGGAGGGCAGATATACTTCTCAGGCAGGAACTTATGGATAGACACCCCGTATTCAGGTATCGACCCAGAAACCAATCTAGGTGGAGCTACCAACGCCCAGGGTATGGACTATTTCAATAGTCCGGGTACCCGCAGCTATACCTTAGGCCTTAAATTGACATTTTAAAAAAAAATAGATCATGAAAAAAAACAAAATCACAACATATAAAAGCCTGATACTTCTGTTGTCAGTACTTGTTTTCACCATATCTTGCGAGAAGTGGAATGACTCTGACATCAATATCGATCCGGACAAACCGTCAGATGTTTCCATGAGTCTGATACTTCCCGGTATTCAACAATCCATGGGGTATAACCTTGTAGGCAACAACTCGGTACGTACCAACAATATCTGGATGCAAATTTTCGAAGGTGTCGACCGTCAATCCTTTACCGAAGGTAGGTACCAATTAACCGCAGCGGACACAGGAAACCTATGGAACCCCATCTACACGGAAATGATGATGAACTGCACCCTTATCATCGAAAAAGCCAATGAAGAAGGTATCGAATCCCCAAATTTCGAAGGGGTAGCCCAAGTACTTATGGCAACTTCCCTGGGAATCGGAACCGACTTGTTCGGGGATATGCCATTCACCGAAGCCTTTAAGGGCGGGGAGAATGTATTAAGTCCGACATATGACGGGCAGGAATCCATTTACACCATGATCAATACACTCCTAGACGATGCTATCGTAAACTTAAACAACAGTAGCAATACCATCTCAGTCTCTGGTGATGTTATATATGATGGGGATTTGGATCTTTGGACAAAAGCAGCCTATTCCTTAAAGGCAAGACACGCCATTCAATTGTCTGCCTTAAATGGAAATTCTGCATATACTGCAGCCTTAGAGGCTCTTGAGAATGGGTTCACCTCCAATGATGATGACATGTTGGTCCCATGGGAAGACGCCAACCGCAACCCTATCTACCAATTTATGGAAGAAAGAACGGACATTCGAATGGGAGCCTACTTAATCGACTTGTTATTGGCCACAGACGATCCAAGATTGCCTTTTTACGCGGAAGAAGATGCAGACGGCAATTACTCAGGTAGCGCCCTTAGAAGTCAGGATGCAGGCGCCTCATATCCAGGGCCCAATCTTGCCGCCTTTGATGCACCTACCAAATTGATGACCTATTCCGAATTGAAGTTCATTGAGGCCGAGGCAAAATTTGTCCTTGGACAAACCGGAGCACAAGAAGCGTATGAAGAAGCTGTGGCAGCCTCAATGTTAAGGATCACAGGTGATGCGAATACCGCTTGGTTGGATGCCAACATCAATGGAGACCCCGTTACTTTAGAGAAGATAATGACACAGAAATATATTGATGGAGCTGCTACCAACCAACCGTATGCAGATTATAGAAGGACCGGGTTTCCCGGCCTCACTTTGGCTTCCGATGCGGTTATCAGTGAAATCCCGCTTAGATTCCCTTACCCTCAGGCAGAGCTGGACTACAACACCCAAAATGTACCCAGTGTGACATTATTAACCAAACTTTGGTGGGACCAATAATCTTTTAAAAACATAAAAATGATGAAAAACATTATAAAACAATTGGCCTTTATTTCGGTTTCGATGCTACTGGTAGTATCCTGTGATTGGGACGAAAATAATTTTGAGGCACTCACCGGCAATAGTCCAGATCCCGATGCCACATATTATGTGCAGTTTAAAAACACCGAAAATTCATTTTCCACCGATTTTTCACCAACGGGGGACATTGTTGAAATAGAAACCACCATAGATATAGGAATCCTAGGCCTTCCTTTAGACGAAGCAACTACCATCAATTTCAGTATTGATGGCGCTTCAACCGCAGATGCGGACATGTATGAACTGGGGGCAACCTCCGTGGTTATTCCAGCAGGGGAAGTTACGGCATCAACTACCTTAACATCCGTTGCTGAAAATATGCCAATAGACGAAACGGTCACCCTAATTTTAAATTTGGATGCCGGTGAAAATGCAGCAGACACGGCCACGCAATTGATCTTGAGCTTATTTCGCCCTGCCCCATGCAGTTGGCTTGCCGGGGATTACACCATCAACATGGTCGATACCTATGGAGATGGTTGGCAGACGACTTCCGGAAACGGCGGGGACGGAATCCAAGTTACCATTGATGGCAGCATTACCGAAGTGGGTATGTGTACCCCATATGAAGCCAGTCCATATGACGGATGTGTTGAAGGCCCAAGTGAGGCGACTGCAATCGTAACCATTCCTGAAGGCGCACAATCGGTCAAATGGAACTTCCCTGGTGATTGGTGGGGTGAAATTGGATTGAGCATATTAGACCCCAATGGAGTAGAAGTTTATAAAATAAACGCGGGGGAAGGTGTTGCAGGACAAATGCCTTTCGAAGTCTGCACAAACAAATAACATAAGGTACTCCCTTATAAACCAAACCAACAGAACGCCACTACCCAAAAGGTAGTGGCGTTTTTCGTTTTAACAATTTAATCTTCAACATCATCATCACAATATCCTTATAACTTACTTCAACCCTATCCACCCTTTTACCTCCTCTAAATACAATGGACAACATTATAAACACAACGGATATAAAATAATGCCCCACTCCAACCACTTCCCCCATTCCCGAGAACATAAATAGGGCTACTTACTAAAATTTTATGGCACAACACCCTACCCCATCAAACAAAAAAGATGGATATAACAGGAAAGTATATCCAATATATATCATAATAAGCCACCTTTAAATCTTAAAAATCGAGCAACAAATATTCCATAATGCTCTTTTACCATTTTAACCAATAGCACCACATTTACCCACCTACCTTCAAAACAAAGCAAACAAAACACCTTTAAACAAAAGGCTACCGGACAAGATCCAATCAACACAGAAATCCCCTATAGGTTTTCAGGACAACAAGGCCCTGCAATGTGCACTGGACATCCATCGAAATTCCCGCTTTAACACCACCTTCCAAATCCGTCGGTTTTTCACTAAAACACCAAATACAAACTGTTAATTTTTTGCTTCTTTTTCAACACTATAACAGCATATCCGTTTTTTCAAAAACAAAAGTACCTTTATTAACATTTTATAATCGTTTTTTATGTTAATAACCTAAATTATCTTTAAGTTCAGATTATCATATTCATAAAAAACAACCCTTTAATTATCAGTATATTAACATATTGCCACTATATGGGTGTTTTTTTATTTTTTTAATATTTTATTGTTCTCAAAATAACAATTTATTAACCTACCACATAATTCGATGACAATGTTATAATTAACACAAGCATTTCTTAAGGTTTAAGAAACAATTATTGGATTATTAACACGCTTTTATAACTTTTACCCTTGCTAAATCAAATAAATATATAAGATGAGAACAATTTCAAGAGGAATCTTGACGCTCTTAATGGCGTTAATTGTGCACATTTCGTTTGCACAAGAAAAATCGATTTCAGGCAATGTCACAGACCAAGATGGTCTACCATTACCAGGGGTCAACATTTTAGTACAAAATACCACTCGGGGTACCCAAACCGACTTCGATGGCAATTATGCCATCAAGGCAACTGAGGGACAATCTTTGGTGTTTTCCTACATTGGATACAAAGATGAGATTTTAGTGGTTGGTGCTTCAAACACCGTTAATATCCAAATGTCGGAAGACGCCCAAGCCTTGGATGAGGTTGTGGTTACGGCACTAGGTATTGAAAGAAGTAAAAAATCTTTAGGTTACTCGGTACAGGAAGTTTCAGGAGAAGCCTTGAGCAACTCAAAAGAACAAAGTTTTATCAGCTCACTTTCCGGTAAGGTCGCCGGTTTGGACATTAAGAAGAGTAACAGTATTGGAGGCTCGATAAACGTTGTTTTAAGGGGGTCAAGTTCCTTATCGAACTCCAACCAAGCCTTGTTTGTTGTAGATGGTATTCCTATTAGTAACACCAATTACAACGACAGTTCCCAAGCAACCAATAGCGGAGGGTATGACTATGGTAATGCCGCTTCGGATATCAATCCTGAAGACATAGCTAGCGTTTCGGTTCTTAAAGGTACTACCGCTTCTGCCCTATACGGTTCGGATGCTGCCAATGGGGTGATTTTGATCACCACCAAAAAAGGCTCTAAGAACAAAGGTCTGGGCATTACCGTGAGCAATACAACATCCGTTAGCAAAGTGGATTTCTCCACCTTCCCGGAGTACCAATTCGAATATGGCGCCGGTTATGGTGCCTATTATGGTTCTACAGGGTATTTTTATGATACCGACGTTGATGGTGATGGCATTGATGACCTTCTGGCTCCTATTGGGGAAGACGCAAGTTTTGGTGGAGCCTATGATGAAAATCTAACCGTGTACCAATGGGATAACCTTTACCCTCAACTTGAGGACACCTATCTACAACCAGGCTCCTGGACAGCTCCGGAAAATGGACCTTCCAGTATATTCCAAACCGGGACATCCAATGTACTCAATATCTTTTTGGATGGGGGTACAGAGAAAAGTGCATTTAGATTTGGATATACCAATGATGATAGATCGGGTATATTACCCAACAGTAAAATCAGAAAGGATATCATTACCCTTTCCGGAACTACTGACCTTAGCGACAAGTTAAAAATGACCGCCAAGGGTACCTATTCCAAAACTTCCGGCCAAGGTCGTTATGGTACGGGATATGACAGCGGAAACGTCGTACAGATGTTACGTCAATGGTTCCAAACCAATGTGGATTTGGAAAAACAAAAACAAGCCTATTTTAGTACGGGCGAAAACATTACCTGGAACCCTAATTCCGCGGATGATTTATCTCCACACTATTTTGACAACCCTTACTATACGTTGTACGAAAATTATGAAACGGATACCAGGACCAGATTCTTGGGTAACGCCAATATTGACTACAAAGTTACCGATTGGTTGACCGCGACAGGTAGGATCGGTGCGGACACCTATTCGGATTTGGTTGAGGAAAGAAAAAACATCGGTAGTGTAGATCAATCGTACTATAGAAAAATAAATCGTAGGTACGAACAATACAATTACGACTTCTTATTGAACATCAACAAACAATTGAATGATGACCTTACACTTACAGGTTTGGTAGGTGCTAGTTTACAGGATAAAAAATATAACAGTACGGATGCCCAAACCAATGGAGGCTTGGTCATTGAAGGCTTATGGGCCCTTAGCAACACCTACAGCTCATTGAGTGCGCCATCGGAAAACGATTGGCAAACAAGAAAAGTCGGATTATACGCGCAAGCTTCCCTTGGCTATAAAAACATGTTATACCTAGACGGTACTATACGAAGGGACGTTTCCTCAACATTACCCGAGGACAACAACTCCTATATCTATCCTTCCGTATCGAGTAGCTTTATCTTTAGCAATGTGACCAATTTGGATTGGTTGACTTTTGGTAAATTACGATTGAGTTATGCCGAAGTTTCCAATGACGCACCTGTATATAGCGTTAACAATACGGTTTCTGCAGCGGATTCTTTCAACTCCACACCATTGTATTATATAAGCGCAACGTCCCAAAACAACGATTTAAAACCAGAATCAACAACTGAGTTGGAAGCTGGGGTCGAAGCGAAATTTTTACAAAACAGATTGGGACTTGAAGTATCGTTGTATAAGAAAAATACGATCGATCAGATCCTAAGTTCCCAAGTTTCCACAGCAACAGGTTTCTATTACAAATGGATCAACGCTGGGGAAATGGAAAACAAGGGTGTCGAAATAGCCTTGAATGCCACCCCAATACAAAACAATGATTTCCAATGGAACGTTAATCTAAACTGGGCCAAAAACAAAAATAAAGTCATTTCATTGGATGGTGATTCTGAAAACCTTCTGTTATACTCCGCTTGGGATGTTGCCATAAACGCTACCAAAGGAGAAGCCTATGGTACCATTACAGGTACCGACTACCAATATTATGGCGACACCAACCAAAGGATCGTTGGCTCTGACGGGAAATACATCGATTCCGATGATTCCGATGAAATTATCGGTAACATCCAACCAGACTGGATCGGTGGTGTTTACAACAACTTCAAGTATAAGAACTTTACTTTCGGATTCTTGATCGATATGCAAAAAGGTGGGGACATCTATAGTGTCGATATGGGCTTTGGTAATGCAACCGGTCTTTACAAAGAAACCGCTGGAAACAACGAATTGGGCAATCCGATCAGGGACGCCGTTGCCGATGGCGGTGGTGTTCTTTTAAATGGAGTTACTGCAGACGGTACAACCAATACGACCAGGGCAGATGCCAGTGATTATACCACACCTTTCGGTTATTATGGCGGTTCATCTGAAGGTAGCGGTTACGCCCCCTCCAAACAATTTGTTTATGACGCTTCCTATATTAAATTAAGGGAGGTTTCCCTTGGTTATGATTTCCCAAGCAGATTAATGGAAAAGCTACCCTTTACCGCACTAACCCTTAGTGCTTCTGCCAGGAATTTATGGATCATCCATAAAAACCTTCCTTACGGAGATCCAGAATATAGCTCCAGCTCTGGTAACTATAGGGGTATCCAAAATGGATCCCTCCCCTCTACAAAAGATGTTAGCTTTAATGTTACTCTTAAATTCTAAAAAAAAAGTCATGAAAAAAATATTATTTGCACTAACATTAGTACTCGCTACCATTTCCTGTACCGATAATATAGAAGAATATAATATTGACCCGAAAAACCCGGAAAGTGTTGATGGGGATTATTTGTTCTCTTATGGCCAATACAGGTTGGTATGGCAATTTTGCGATGCTAATTACAACAATAACGTAGGTAGATTTTGGGCAAACTATGCCACCCAAACCACCTATATCAATGAATCCAATTACGATGCGTCCAACAGGGATGTAGGAGGGAATATCTGGTACAACATCTATTCTACCAGTTTGTATGAATTACAGTCTGCCTATGAGCTTATTGAAGCCGAAGAAGCCTCTTCTGCAGAAGAACCCATCAAAAACAATAAGTTGGCCGTAATATCAATACTAAAAGTATTTGCTTATCAGTATTTGGTAGACAATTTTGGAGACATTCCATACACAGAAGCCTTGGATATCGATAATATTACTCCGGCCTATGATGATGACCTATATGTTTACGAACAGATCATTCAAGAATTGGAAAATGCCATCAGTTTAATAGATACTTCCGAAGATTCATTTGGCACCTCCGACTTGATCTATAGTGGCGACATGACGCTTTGGAAGAAATTCGCACATAGTTTACAATTGAAGTTGGGAACAAGAATTTCAAATTATGACACTACAACAGCTAGCGAATTGATCCAAGCTGCGGTAAGCGGAGGGGTATTTACCAGCAATGATGATATGCCCTTATTGACCTGGTCTGGGACCCAACCCTACATCAACCCATTGTATGACTATTTTTATGTAGACGCTAGGGCTTCAGACTTTGTGGCAACGGAAAATTTCTTAGAGTTATTAGAGTCTTATTCCGATCCAAGATTGGCGGTCTTTTATGATGACAATATTGATAGCGGATATGTTGGTGGCGTTTACGGAGCAAGTGGAAACGCCTATTCCGAACTCACACACTTCAATCCCGATTGGACCGAAAACTCGATTAGACCATCTGCCATCATGGAGTATGCCACAGTTTGTTTTGAACTGGCAGAAGCGGTAGAACGCGGATATATTTCCGGGTCGGCCTCAGACTATTATTCAGCCGGTATTACAGCTTCCTTTGAATATTTAGGCTTGACCGCAACGGAAGCAACGGCTTACATTGCACTTAACCCATACGATTCTGCCAATTGGGACGAATCCATCGGAATGCAAAAGTACATAGCCCTATTCCATAACGGTCATGAAGCATGGACAGAAGCAAGAAGAACAGGTATTCCAGAATTGGCTGTAGCCGAATCATCGGGAACCGAAAATCCTAATCGTATGATCTATCCTTTGGACGAATCCAAAATCAATGGAACCAATTATGACGAAGCTTCTTCCAATATGGGAGGAGACGAAGCAAGTTCAACCATTTTCTGGGATGTAAATTAATCCTTTGATAGTACTAAAATAGCTTAACACTAAAAAAAGGCTAACCATTTCGGTTAGCCTTTTTTATACCACATTAAAACACCCAAACCAACTACTTTGTATTAACTTACGAAGAACAACGGATTCCAAATCGATTTTCCAGAAATCCGCCTCCATATCAAGGCATCACCAAATCCGATAGTCCATAACCCACTACATTTCATTCATTCAAATCCCCATGGTCAAGTAAATACCAAAAGGGCAATCTACAAGGAAAACACCACGCTTCACTACCCTTACATCCAAAATGACAGATCCTTAAAAAATTCAATTGAGGATTACCCATACGATAATTTAAGGGAACAACTTTTTGGAACCCCAAACACGATCCACAATCCTTTATTTTTCATTTTTTTACGAATATTTCATTTATTTATTGTTTTTGTGTCGTTTTTATATGGTTTTACCCTTAACAGCCATTTATAATTAGCTATTCGTGCTTTTTATTAGGAATTCCTCAATCTTCATAACTATCTGTTTTTCATATCCTTACATTATATTCAGTATTTTAGTTATTTTTTGAATTATCTGTATTTATCACGCCTATTTTTTATTCTTCTGATATTATATCTGCCCCTTATTCAATAAGACCGCAATAAACAAAACCATCTATTCAAGTTTAAGAAACATTTATAGGATTATTAACTAAATATTAAGATTTTCGCCGGCTACTAATTCAAATTTTATTAAAATGAGAACAATTTCAAGAGGAATCTTGACGCTGCTTTTAGCGTTTGTTGTGCACATTTCGTTTGCACAAGAAAAAACGATTTCCGGTACCATAACAGATCAAGATGGTCTACCATTACCGGGGGTCAATATTGTTGTAGTGGGGACCATTACCGGAACCCAGTCCGATTTTGACGGTCTTTACACTATAAAAGCATCAGAAGGACAGACCTTACTTTTCACTTATATTGGACAAAAAGATGTTAGAAGGGTCGTTGGCTCCGGAAATACGATCGATGTTCAAATGGAAGAAGACGCCCAAGCCTTGGACGAAGTTGTAGTAACGGGTGTGGCCGGTGCAACAAGCAGGAAGAAATTATCCGTTACAGTGGCCAAAGTAGGTGCCGATGACATTCAGGAAGTAGTTGCCACCTCTGCCGCCAGTGCCCTCCAAGGCAAGGTTGCCGGGGTCACGGTCAGCAATCTGGGACAACCCGGTCAAGGTGCCAACATCATCCTAAGAGGATCGGCCAACTTCTACGGTTCACAAGAACCCCTTGTAATCTTAGATGGAGTTTTCGTTGAGAATGGTTTACAGGACATCAATGTCGACGATATTGAAAGTATGGAAATCGTTAAAGGAGCTTCCGCTTCTTCCCTTTATGGATCTAGGGCAGGAAATGGTGTTATCGTGATAACCACTAAAAAAGGTCAATTGGGCAAAACCGTGGTAACCATAAGAAATGAGGTCGGTATCACAAAATTAACCAACTTCGTGACCACCAACCAATCGCACCAGTACCAGTTAGCAAGTGATTGGGAAGACTACAAAGGCCAATACACAAAATTTGAAGGTGTAACCTACCCAGACAATTTCCAAAGTGTTTATGCCAACAGTGGTTCAACGTCCACATCAGGTTCTAGAATCATAACCTCAAACGGATATGCCGATCAGCCCTATGGGGTCTACAATGATTTTCAAAATCAAATCTTCAAAGAAGGTTTGACAAGAACATTCTACACTTCCGTAGCCAGCGGAAGCGAAAACTCCAACGTATTCTTCTCCCTTGAGGATTTCGAATACGAAGGGGTACTGAAAGAAATAGAAGGTTACAAACGTAACAGTTACCGCATTAATGCGGATTACCAAATCAATGACTGGTTAAAATTCAATACCAGTAATCTATACGTACATGTAGACGATACCCAACCGGTCAATGACGATGACATATATCGTGTGATCATGAGGTTATCCCCAGATGCCAATTTATTGGCTACTAACCCCGACGGACAACCATACTATTACAAACCCGACCCATGGGATAGTGAGATAGACAACCCACTTTATGACCTATATGCCACCGACAGGACTTCTAGGCAACAAAGGTTCTTGGGATCGTATAACTTCAATGTCATGTTCACCTCCTGGTTGAATATGGGATTGGAATACTCCTTTGAAAGTGACAATTACCGCTATACCAATAACCACAAATACGAAACCTATACGACTGATGGGTCCGAAATAGGCTTTGGATATTCAAAAGGTAGCCTTTACAAGTATAGTAGTAATCAACTTGCCCAAAAGGCCCAAGCAACTTTGAATTTCATTCAAGAGTATGGCGATTTGGAGATAAAAGGTAAGTTGAGCTATCTAAATGAAAACAGGGATTTTGAAAGTTTCTATACTCAAGGAGTCGATTATTTATATCCTGGTATCGTAAGTATGGACAACTTTGATTCGGACACCTTGATAAGCGGCTCCAATGCCGAAACGGTCACGGCCCAAAACTTCTTTGCAATCGGGGGCTTGGTATATAAAGACAGATACATCTTTGATGGATTGTTCAGACGGGATGGATCTTCCCTATTCGGAGCAAACCACAAATGGAACAATTACTACAGGGTATCCGGAGCTTACAGGTTATCGGAAGATTTCAAAATACCCCATGTTGATGAACTGAAACTGAATTTCGCATTGGGTACGGCCGGTCAGAGACCAGGGTATTCTTGGCAATATGAACAGGTCGAAATTTCCAATGGTAGTTTATCAACGGACAGGATTGCGGGTAACCCAGATTTAAGACCTTCTGAAACAACAGAGATGGAATTGGGAATAAACTTCTCGTTGTTCAACAACAGACTTACTTTCGAAGGGGCCTATGCCAATCAAAAAACCGTCGATCAGTTCATGATCGTCAGTCTTTTCTCCCCGGCCAATTCCGGTTTTAATACCCAATGGCAAAATGTAGGAGATCTGGAAGCCAACACCTATGAAGCTTCCATAAATGCACATGTCATCAAATCGAACAACTTTAACTGGAACCTAGGGGTCAATTATTCCACTACGGAAAATGTCATCACGAAACTGAACGCTCCGGAACAGCAAGTCGGCTCCCAAGACCTATTCCTATTGAGGGAAGATGTTGAATTCGGCACCATGTGGGGAAGATCTTTCGTACAAGATCTGACCACCATGGCCAATCAACTACCTACAGGTGCTTCTATAGACGACTACGCCGTAAACTCCGATGGGGTTGTTGTTGAGCGTAGCACTATCGGCACCATTTATGAAGCCCCAATCATCAAGGAGAACGAAGAGGGCACTGCTGCTTTTGAGCAAATAGGTAACCAAAATGCGGATTTTAGGGTAGGCATCAACTCAACATTCAGTTACAAGAATTTTGACCTGTACACCCTTTGGGATTGGAAACAGGGCGGTGACGTCTACAATAAAAACAGACAATGGCTGACCATCAGCTCCAGATCCGACCTTGTGGATCAAGCCGGAAAACCTGAGGACGAAAAGAAAGCCTCGGTTTATTACGGACAATTATACGATACGAACGATAACAATGCCTTTTGGGTAGAGGACGGCTCCTTTGTAAAACTAAGGGAAGCCTCATTAACGTATCGATTACCCAAACAAACTCTTGATAAAATCGGCTTTTTTAACGAAGTTAAGTTTAGTTTAATCGGAAGGAACTTGTTGACATTTACCGATTACAAAGGATGGGACCCTGAAGTCAACAGTTACGATACTGACACCGAACAGTATTTTGCAGTGGATTATGGGGTTTATCCTGTTCAAACTACATACACCTTATCTATACAAGTAAAATTTTAAAAAAAAGAAATGAAAAAGCAAACCTTATATTATAGATTAACGATGCTGGTTCTCCTGTTCTTTGCATCTTGTACTGAGTTTGAGACCGATCTGGATGTCGCGAATACGGAAAATCCGGATTTGGACACGTTATATTTTGATGCTTCTGCCCTTGAGTCAACAGCAGCAGGCCTATATCAAAACTGGTATATGGCAACAACCAGTACCGGAGCAACGGGTTTTGCCATGAACACCATGGCCGACGTTTCTACTTGCTCTTGGGGTAACTATGCCATGAGGGATACCTCAAGTGAACCTAGAGTGGCATTCAACAATGCCACTTCGTACTCGTATGCAGACATTACGGAAGATATGTTCAACGCCTATTATTCCATCCTTAGTGACGCAAACGTAATCCTTGCCCAAGTCGATGCTGGATTGGAATTCGAAGAGCCCGAATTAATGCAGGCCATCGCAAAGTTTGCCCAAGCCCTGACCATTGGGTATAACGCTTTGGTATTCGATCAAGTATGGCTATCCGACGAAACCGGATCTTTAAATGACGGGGAAGCAGTGGATTATGCCACTGCCATGGACTTTGCCCTTGAAAAATTGGATGAAGCAATTGCGATATGCGACTCAAGTTCCTTTAGCGTACCGGAAACTTGGTTCCCTGGAAGTACAATGACCAACGTGGAATTGTCCCAGCTTATGAACAGTTATGGTGCGAGGATGCTTACTATGGTCTCTAGGAACGGAACCGAAAAAGCGGCCACCGACTGGTCTAAAGTCTTGGATTACACCAATAACGCCATTGCTTCGGACTTTGAGATCCTGCATGACGATACAACATGGTACGATCTGCTTAAAACATACTTGGTTTATCCAGGTTGGGCCAGGATAGATATGTATGTCATCAACAAGATGGACCCAAATACTCCGGACTACTGGCCTACAGGCGCTACGATCTTGGATCCATCAACCAGTGATGACGCCCGATTGGAATCGGATTTCGAATACTTATCGAGCAACAGTTTCTTGTTGGAAAGGGGGGATTACCATTTCAGTTCATACCGGTATGCGCGTTATGATGAGTATATTTCCGAATGGACGATTACCACTCCGGAAATCTATAAAGCCGAGATCGATCTTTATGCTGCCGAAGCCAATTTACAATTAGGGAATGTTGCCGACGCTGCAAGCATCATCAATGCCGGGACAAGGGTTACCAGAGGAGGTTTGCCCCCCATAGCATCGGATGCGGACGAAGTTTCCGACGCCATCCACTATGAGCGACTTGTAGAAATGCCCCTTTTATCCATGGGTCTAACATTCTTTGAAATGCGAAAAGAAGACCTATTGCAGGAAGGAACACTTTTACACTTCCCTGTACCGGGTTCCGCTTTGATAGCGATTCCTGCCGACAATTATACTTATGGAGGGACTACCGGTGAAGCCGGTTACGATTATTCCATCGGTGGCTGGAGATAATATTCAACAAACAACATTAAAATATTATGAAAAATAACAGATATATATCACTAATCATTTTGCTGGCTTTCGGACTGATGATCAGTTCGTGTTCGGATGACGATTCATCTTCCGATGCCTCAGAGGTAATTCCGTACATCTTTGATTTCGATGGGGATGCCATTGCATATGTTGGAACGGAAAGCGTGTATTCGGTTACCCCAAGAGGGGGATCCGAATATGTATGGACGGTAACAGGGGCTGACGCCACTGTGGTGACCGACGAAGATTACCCCGAAGAGATTTCCGTAAGTTTTACGGAATTTGGAACAGCCACAATTTCCGTTTATGAGATTGCATCCAACGGCCTAAGCTCAGAAGTCGAAACTATGGAGGTGACCGTATTGGGCACACCTTGTACTTGGACCATAGACATGCAGGATTCATGGGGAGACGGATGGAATGGCGCTTTCCTAACCTTCAGTTTTGACGGAACGGAAACCGTAGTTGAATTGGCCGATGGGGATTCACTGACCGAAACCATAGGCATTCCCGATGGCAGCTCCTTTGAAATCTCCTTTACATCCGGGAGTTTTGACGAGGAAGTATCTTTCCAAATTTACGACGCAAGTGGCACATTGGTCTATGAAGATGGCCCTACTCCGGCCACCGGGGTAATATATTCAGACGTTAACGATTGCCCTTGATTTAATAGGATAAATTTTTTCAATTCTTATAATACCAAATAGACCCGATGCAAATCGGGTCTATTTTTTTATCCAAGCCTCCCAAAAAACCATCTATTCCTTAATTCAAAAAATATGTAGTTCATACTATTAAATGATTACATCAACATCAAGAGCTACCAAATCCCCTTTTCCCCAACAATACGACATACCATAGATACCTACTTCCATCGAACAACAATAATTCAACAAACACTCATTGGTAATCAGCTGAACGGAAACCTTACTTTAAACCCAATATCCTCCCTTTACATCAAGATAACCGGTAAATTCCTTTACCGTACCCCACTATTTCGACACCTTTTAATCACCGAAAACCCTAAAAACGCAAAAATTCCCAAACTTAAGATTCCTTTAAGAAATCCGGCTTTTTTTCAAATTCACAATGCGCAACAAATTCACATATCTTTAATTATTTCGCTCCTTAATTCTCTTTATCTCTTTTTTTTAACTTTTTGCCGTTTTTACTTCAATTTATACCTGCCGATATTTTCAATACCTTATTTTCAACGTATTCACTACACACCCAATAACTGTCTATTTTTCAACATTTTAACATTTATGCTATTTTTTTATCATCTTTTTAATTATTTTTTAAAATAAAGTCCGATTTTCTTCAATACGATATTTTCAACAAACTTAATTTAACAAGACCATAATTAATAGGGTTATCCATTCAAGTTTATTTAACATTTATAGGATTTTTAACTTAATATTATGACTTTGGCGGCCTACTAATTCAAATTATTTTAAAATGAAAACAAATTTAAGTGGAATCTTAACGCTGCTTTTGGCGTTGGTTGTGCACATTTCATTTGCACAGGAAAAAACGATTTCCGGAACGATTACAGATCAATATGGTCTGCCGCTCCCGGGAGTAAACATTGTTGTACTTGGTACCACCACGGGAACCTTGTCCGATTTTGACGGTCTTTATTCAATTAGTGCTACAGAAGGACAAACCCTTCTTTTTACCTATGTGGGACAAAAAGACGTCAGTATAGTCATCGGCGCCGATAACACGATCAATGTTCAAATGCAAGATGACGCACAAGCGCTTGACGAAGTGGTCGTAACCGCCCAAGGTATCAAAAGGGAGAAGAAAGCTCTTGGTTATGCGGTCTCTTCCGTTGGGGCCGAAGAATTGGCGAACAAACCAACTGCCGATATCGCACAGGCCCTATCGGGACAAGTTGCCGGTGTTGAAGTCTTGTCAGGTGGTTCTATGGACGGATCCGGGGCAAACATCAACATTCGTGGTTTTTCCTCCATTACCGGTAGTAACCAACCTTTATTTGTCGTTGACGGTGTCCCTATCAGCTCTTCTGCCAATGGACAAAGTAGCTTTAATGAGTATAGCGGTGCCAGTTCAGGTAGTAGGATGTCAGATATTGACATGAACAATATTGAAAAATTGGAAGTCCTGAAAGGTTTGAGTGCCACGGTACTTTATGGTGAAGAAGGTCGTAACGGGGTTATCCTGATCACTACCAAAACAGGGAAAGTAGGGAAAACCAAATCAAGTGTTTCCGTAAGCTCCTCTGTTTTCTTCAGCCAAATTACCGGTCTTCCGGAATGGCAAGACTCGTACGGTGTAGGTTGGCAAGGTTCGGCCTCCAAGGCCTTTAGTAACTGGGGTGCAAATTTCGACGAAGTTACCACGGTAACCCACCCTTATAGCGGAAACTCCTATCAGTCTAGTCAAGGCGGAGGGTCATTCGATGATTTCTTTCCGGAATTTGTCGATGCCAGTTATGACTACAAACCATACAACAACGTAGAAGGCTTCTTTAGGACCGGAACAAACTTAGTGAACAGTGTCAATTTCACTGGTGGAACCGAAAAGTCGGCCATAAGCTTAAATTACACGAACACGAGTACCGAAGGTATTACCCCAGGCAACTCCGTTACAAAGAACCAAATAGGGTTAAATGCCCAAACTACCTTGGATAACGGGATCAATATCAGTGGAAGTATGAACTTTACAAGTAATACTTTTAAAGCCCCGCCATCATCCGCATCATACGGAAGTAATGCCTCAAGCGGTTCTTCTTCTGTTTTCTCCAATGTGATGTACACCCCAAGAAGTATAGATTTGAACGGTCTACCCTGGGAGGACAGTTTGCACCGATCTGTGTATTATCGATCGGACAACAGTATCCAAAATCCATACTGGACCGTTAATAACGAAAAATACAAAGAAGATACCGATCGTTTCTTTGGAAGGGTTTCCATTTCTTACCCTCTTAATGAAAACATGACCATTTCATGGAGATCCGGTTTCGATTCCTATACTACGGACGAAACTTTTGCCGTGAATACAGGAGGTATCAACTATGACGGTCTTGGACTATTCGTAAAAAACCAATATACCGAAAGAACCCAGAATCACGATTTGATGATTTCATTCCAAAAAGACCTGAATGATGACTTTGATCTTGATTTTCTAATTGGGGCAAATGGCAAAAAGAATACCTTCAACCAATTCTCTGCGGTCTATACCGACCAATTGGTCTACGGTTATTTCTTCTCCGACAACTTTGTCAACAAAAATGCAGGAAGCTTCTACAACCAAGATGTGAACAAACTAGGGGTTTACGCAACTACTACATTAGGTTATAAAGATTACCTTTACTTAAACCTATCTGCAAGGAACGACTGGGCATCTACCCATGAATCCGGTAACAATTCATTGTTCTACCCTGGTGGAAGTATTTCCTTCCTTCCCATGGACGCTTTTAACTTAGACAAACTTGGGGCCGTTAATTATCTGAAACTTCGTGCGGCTTATGGTACTTCCGCACGGTTTGCAGACGCCTACAACACCAGGGACGTTATCAACATTGCCACGAAAACCTGGTTGAATGCAGGGGCCGACGACGCCGTTATCAACACAAACAGTATCAGCAATTCCATAGGTAACCCAGACCTTAAGCCTGAGTTGCAAAAAGAAATTGAATTTGGTCTTGAAGGTAAATTCCTGAACAACCGTTTAAACCTTGACTTGTCCGTTTACAAGAGAAATGCCAAGGATCAGATTATCGAAAGGGACTTAGATCCTTCTTCTGGGGCAACATCAACACTTCAAAACCTTGGAGAGTTGGAAACCGAGGGTATTGAAGCTTTAATAGGCGGTACCATACTCAAGACAAGGGATTTCGCCTTGACCTCATCGATCAATTTTTCAAAATACGAAAGTACGGTTGTTGATTTACCGGATGACATTGACCAAATCAACTTGGCAGGATTTACCGACTTAGGGAACTTTGCCAAGGAAGGACAGCCCTTTAACGTTATCATGGGCTATTATGTAGAAAGGGACGATGCAGGAAACCCACTCATCCTTGATTCAGGATATTATGAGGTATCGAACGACATAGGGGTAATCGGGGATCCAAATCCAGATTGGAGTGCTACCCTGAAAACGGGAATCACCTATAAAAGCTGGAACCTTAATGCCCAACTAGAATATACCCAAGGCGGGGACATGATTTCCTATACGGCAGCAACCGTACTGGCCAGGGGTCTTACTGCAGATACCGATGTGGATAGGGGACAAACAGTAGTTTTAGCCGGTGTTACTTCTGATGGAGCGACAAATACCACCCAAATCAGTTTAACCGACTACTATTTCGACAACTACCTGTACGGAGCCAATGAATCCTTAATTTACGATGCCACCTTACTACGATTAAGAGAGGTCTCCTTAAGTTATGATGTTCCAAAGAAATATCTGGATCAAACCCCATTCGGGAGCATAACCATCTCCATTCTTGGAAACAACTTATGGAGAAAAGCATACAATTTCCCTGATGCGCATCAAGGAATGGACCCTTCTGTATCCAGTTTAGGTATCAGTAACTCTAGAGGATTGGACTTTATGGCTGGTCCGGCTACCAAAAGATATGGATTCACTTTAAAAGCCACATTTTAAAAATTGATATGATGAAAAAAAATATTATAAAATATCTGATAATCTGTTTCACTGCCCTGATCGGTGCCTGTGAAACGACCAACCTTGATTTGCTGGACGACCCAAACAATGCTACAGCAGATAGCGGGGATACCGACTTGCTCCTAAATGGCGCCTTGGTTAATTTCAAGAACTTCATGGAAGTCGTACACGAATCCCCAATGCAGGTAGTTCGTATGACCCATTTTTACGGACCAACCTATGACAATGGGGTAAGCCCATCCAATTTTGATACCGAATGGAGCTATGCCTATGCAAGTATCTTGGCAGATACCAGAGCGGTTATAACAGGTGCAACGGATTTGGAATTGTACGATCATGCCGGTGTGGCCAAAATCATCGAAGCCTACACGATCATGACCTTGGTAGATATGTTCGGCGACGTACCTTATTCGGAAGCCATTAGCTATGCCGACAACCTGAATCCGGCATTGGATGATGACGCCGATGTTTATGAAGCCGCACTAGCCCTTTTGAACGATGCGCTTTCAGATTTCGAAAAAACAAGCGTATCTACCATAGATTCCGATAACGACATTTATTATGGAGCGGATATTTCAAGTTGGACCACTTTAGCAAAAACCTTAAAGTTGCGGTACTACAACAACACCCGACTTGTAAATTCGTCTTCCGCTTCGGAAATCGAGGCGTTGATAGCCGAAGGGGATTTGATCTTCAGCTCCGAGCTGGATTTCCAAGTCGAGTATGGAACATCTGACAACGATCCGGATACCAGACATTATAAGTTCACCGATTCTTATGATGGTGGTGGGGAATATATAGCATCTTATTTCTTGGATCTATTATACTATGGAAAATCGGATCCTGACCCAAGAATCAGATATTATTTCTACAGACAAACATTGGAATACCCCGATGCCTCTACCGATGACGGTCTCTTTACCTTGCCTTGTTTGGCGCAATCCAGACCATTGCATTATTCTACCAGCGACCCATTTTGTGTAATAGGTGATGGTTATTGGGGCAGAGACCACATGAACGATGAAGGTGGTGTTCCCGATGGCGATCAAATTACCATATGGGGCCTATATCCTGCCGGAGGAAGATATGACAATAATGATGGTGAGGCCGCATCGATCTCCGATGGTGCAAAAGGTGCAGGTATCAACCCTATTTGGAATGTTGCCGCCACGTACTTTGTACTTGCAGAGGCTTCCCTTGAACTTGGAACCACTGGTGACCCAGCAACCTATTTGGAGGCGGCCATTAGGGCTTCCTTTACAAAAGTACTTAACTTCAACACCTCTTCCATACCTTCTGATGCAGATACCCCTACCGATGCGGAAATTGACGCATATGTAACGGAAGTTATCGACGAATTCAGCGCCGGAAGTGACGAAGAAAAACTCAACATCATCATGACTGAAGCAATGATCAGCCACTGGGGCAACGGATTGGAAGTATACAATGGATACAGGAGAACAGGGTATCCAGACAACTTACAACCGGCTATTACCGCTGAACCGGGATCTTTTATCAGAAGTTTCCCATACGCATCAAACGCCGTGAACAGAAACCAGAACATTTCTGCCAAATCGAGTTATGCAGTTCAGGTATTCTGGGATACCAATCCAGCGGAATTCATTGATTAATCTTAATATCCAAAAAATGAAAACAAAACATTTAACATATAAAACAGGTCTAAGGGCATTGGCATTTCTAGCTTTTTTCCATTCCTGTGATACAGACAACGTAAACGAGCTTCAAACGGCTGCATCGGATGAGTACGGAGCTTATGCCCGGATAATTGATATTTCCACTGACACCAATGCGAACATCAACAACGTTTCAGCTTCAACTTTCGATGTTGAAATCGAGTTTGTCGATCAAGAGTCCGGCTCTCTGGTTACGGATTATAGGATTTACGCCACTTTCAGGGATAACACCATTGTGGATGACGACGATCCGGATTACAGTATTAACGACCAAGTGTTGGTTTATGAGTATTCCAGTGATTCATTTGAGGAAGGGACTACCTACCCTACCTTAAGCTTTACCATAGCTGCAGCCGATGCCATTGATGCGTTGGATCTGGACTTAGGTCTTGCCGAGGGTGGCGACCAGTTAACCTATTACGCCGAAATAGAACTAAGTGATGGTCGTATATTCGGTTATGACAACACCGGGACAAGCATCTTATCGGAAACTTACTATAGTGACGCGTTTAGTTATACGTCCCAGTTCGTCTGTATTCCCGATGCCCCTCCGGCAGGGGACTATTTGGTAAAAATGCAGGATAGCTATGGAGATGGATGGCAAGGTGATGGTATCATGATCACTATAGATGGCACTACTGTCCTATATGCAGACATTCCTGATTATTGGAGTACGGGCGAAGGACCTTATTCTTCCTATGAAACCACCATCACCATTCCGGAAGGATCTACCTCAATGGAGTGGTATTTCACCGGTGACACCTATACCTCCGAAGTTTCATTCCAAATTTACGGTCCTACCAGTGGCGAGGTCATTGCGGATGTAGAAGCTCCAAGTGAAGGCTTGATCACGTTGAACCTTTGTAAGGAATAAATATGTTTTTGATTTAGCATATTTTTTTGATAGAAGTTAACCAACCATCTATCCAAAGCCATCTCTTTTGAGGTGGCTTTTTTTATTTACCTTTACCCCATGGAAAAACCCACCCAAATTTATGGTATCAGAGCCATCATCGAAGCGATCAACGCCGATGAAGCCATTGACAAGATTTTTATACAAAAAGGGCTTAAAGGAGACCTATCCAAGGAATTGGAGGGCCTAATCCGTAAGCATGGCATAAATGTTTCATACGTTCCGCCAGAGAAATTGCATCGACTTACCAAAAACAACCACCAGGGGGTTATCGCCAACATCTCCCCCATTACCTTCTACGACCTTGAAACCTTGGTAGAACAGGTCATGGAAAGCAAAAAAGCTCCCCTTTTCCTATTATTGGACCAACTTTCCGATGTCCGTAATTTTGGGGCCATTATCAGAACCGCGGAATGTACCGGGGTCGATGGTATCATTATACAAAAGAAAGGTTCTGCCCCTGTTACCGCAGATACCATTAAAACTTCTGCCGGGGCAGCATTCAAAGTGCCCATTGTCAAAGTGGACCATATCAAAGATGCGGTATTCTATCTCCAAGCTTCGGGCATTTCGGTGACCGTGGCTACCGAAAAAACGAACAGCACCATCTATGATGCCTCCTTTAACGGGCCTTCTGCCATTGTAATGGGAGCCGAAGACAAGGGGGTTTCCCCTTCGGTGATCAAAGCTGCAGACCAAACGGCCAAGCTGCCATTAATGGGTGAAATAGGATCATTGAATGTTTCCGTTGCTTGTGGGGTATTCTTATACGAAGTGGTCCGCCAGCGAATGGATGGATCAATCGGGTAGGCGATCCTTTTGATCCTTCGTGCGGTAATGGTAGGTGATCTTAATGGACCCTTCCTCTTCTTTATGCCCTTCGGGCTTTGTTTCGATAAAATTACCGTCTTCATCAAAGTGCCTTAGGAATTCATCGGCCTCCGCATCATAATCGTCACGTTCCCAATCGAACTTTTTCGGAGAGGGCGTTTTGGCCTTCATAAAAAAGGCAAGTACCAGTCCGGCAATGAACCCTCCCAAGTGTCCCTCCCAGGAAATGCCATCCTTTATCGGGAATACATACCACAAAAGACTTCCATAGATGAACACCACCACCAAAGACAAGGCCACCAACCGGTAATACTTTGAAAAAACTCCCTTGAAAAACACAAAACTGGCCAACAGATAAATTATGCCACTGGCCCCGATATGGTACGATGGCCTACCTACACCCCAGGTAAACAACCCCGAAAACAACAAACCATACAGCAATACCTTTAGGGCGATATCCCTATAGAAATAAAACAAGGATGCCGTTAATATCGCCAGAGGAATGGTATTGTTATACAAATGCTCGACCGACCCATGGATAAACGGACTGAACACTATACCCCTTAATCCTTTCAACGTCCTGGGATATACCCCATAATCATTAAAATTGGTATGAAGTTCGAGTTCTACCCAAAAAACGGTCCATATCAATATGACTCCTATTAAAGGAGCGATGATCACGGCCTGGGTAAACTTAAAATAATTGCTTTCGGACATGCTATTAAAATCGTTTCAACGTGTTCAAAAAACCTACCATATTCCACAAATATGATAAATTGTCATTTATTAATCATGAATCCGTCATTTATTCCCAATCCTACAGTATAAAAAACGGAACGATTGTAACTTTGTTTTAAATTTACCCCATGAATGAACCATTGGCAGAAAGGGTACGTCCTAAGACCTTAGAGGAATACATTAGCCAAAACCATTTGGTTGGCGAAAAGGGTTCCTTGACCCATCAAATAAAAAAAGGCATCATTCCTTCTTTGATTCTATGGGGTCCTCCTGGAACAGGCAAGACCACCTTGGCCAATATCATTGCCCACGAAAGCCAAAGGCCTTTCTATATCCTTAGTGCCATTAACAGTGGGGTAAAGGATATCCGTGAGGTCATTGATAAGGCCAAACAGAGTGGTGGTCTCTTTACTACGAAAAACCCGATTTTATTTATTGATGAGATCCATAGGTTCAGCAAATCACAACAAGATTCATTGTTGGCGGCCGTTGAGAAAGGTTGGGTAACCCTTATCGGTGCCACCACCGAAAATCCGAGTTTTGAGGTCATCCCTGCCTTATTGTCCCGTTGCCAAGTATATATATTGAACGCCTTTGGCAAAGAAGATCTTGAGGCTTTACTGGCAAGGGCCATCAAACAGGACGACTATCTGAAATCGAAGAAAATAACCCTAAAGGAAACCGAGGCCTTATTACGGCTATCGGGGGGAGACGGTAGAAAACTCCTGAACATTTTTGAATTGGTCGTGAATTCGGAGCAATCCGATACCATCACGATTACCGATGATCTTGTCTTGGGCAAAGTGCAAAGCAATACCGTTTTATATGACAAAACCGGCGAACAGCATTATGATATCATATCGGCATTCATCAAATCGATACGAGGGAGCGACCCCAATGGTGCGGTCTATTGGCTGGCCCGAATGATAGAAGGGGGTGAAGACTTGAAGTTCATTGCACGGAGGATGTTGATTTCGGCCTCCGAGGACATCGGCTTAGCGAACCCCACCGCCTTGGTCATTGCCAATAACACGTTTCAGGCGGTAACGACCATCGGATACCCCGAAGCACGTATCATTTTGAGTCAATGTGCCATTTATCTGGCCACTTCCGCTAAAAGCAATGCGAGTTACATGGCCATCAATACGGCCCAGCAAACCGTCAAACAGACCGGAAACCTATCTGTTCCCCTACCCTTGCGCAACGCCCCGACCAAATTAATGAAAGACCTGGGGTATGGTAAGGAATACAAATACGCCCACGACTACGACGACAACTTCGTGGATGAGGAATTTTTACCCGAGGAATTGACGGGGACGAGTTTTTACAAACCCGGAAAAAACCCACGCGAAAATGCGATCGGTGAATTTTTAAAAAAACGCTGGAAAAGCAAATACGACCATTAGAATTTTATGTTCAATGCCTCGGTCTTTATCTGACCGTTGGAACGATACTCCAAATACCATGTGCCGTTTTTCTTGAACACAATGCCGTTGGCATCCTTTTCATAGGTCACCGTATAGACATCAGGTATCGAAGTACGATAGATTTTTAAACGGATCTTCGGAGAACTGTCTACCAATTGATACCCGTTTGCGATTTCCTGGGCATATAGTATACCCCAATCATTGCCACCTCCCGGGTTTTCAATCCCTGCTTTTATCTTGGTCGATGGTACAGGTTCCTTACTTTTATAGGATTGCTTTTCAGGAGTTGCTTCCTGTTGAACCACTACAGCTTCCACTTTGTTCTTCGGAAGCTTTTTTACTTCGCTCTGCACAACGGCCACCGGTTTGGAGACTTCTGCGGTATGGGAAGGCGAATAACGGTAGTTCAATGCTTTGATCGTCCCGAACGCTTCGGTCAAGGCTTCTTTATAAGCACTCTCAAAATCTTTCTTTTTGCTGACGCCCTGTTTTGTGGCAAACACCTCCCTAGAGGAACAGTCTTTCAAAACCAAAGTTGTTTTCGTAGTGAACATGTTGGATTCTTCATTTATGAAGACCAGCAATCCCAGACAGCGGTTACGTTCCAATTCTGCGGGAAGGGCATCATCGTAAACCGCATTAAAGCCTTCTTGGGTGAACAGATGCTTGACCAATGTACTGGTCTTAAACTGGTTAACCTTCTTAAAAGCATCGAATTTTTTTGGGACGATAATATATTTATAGGAGTTCAAATCATTCTGGGAATACCCAAAATTCACACTAAGCGCAACAAGTAATACAATAAATTTTTTCATAAAAATCATGCTATCATTTCTCACCCCAAGATATGATATTTAATCCGATTTGAAAAGATGAATAATGACTATCCGCTATATTCCGGTAAGCCAATAAATTATCTGCCATAAGATAGAAATTAAACGCCCCGGCTTGAAATGTCGCCCCCAAACCAAGGTTGGTAAACGTAAATTTATCCACGGTATATGTTGCCTTTAAGGCCATAAAATTGCCAAACCTTCTCTGATAAAAAGCGGTGAGGGCACTTTGGGGCCCCCTTGGTCTATTGATCATATACAACTGCCCCCCGATGCTATTCCGATACTTGACCGCACTCGAGGCACTATTGGCATTTTGGTAATCACAGTCACAAACAGCGGACCCCTGCATGGGCTCTCCAAAATTATAACGGATCGAACCATATAATTTCGTTGGCCTAAAGGTGACATAGGCCTTCGTATCATTTTCAAAAGGAATGAATTCCTCCACCTCATCGACCAAGTCTTGCCAAAAGTCTTGATCCGGATCGTCAAGGGCATCGGGCAATATGACCTCTACCCCTTCAATGGTAGCGTTTCCCTCAAGGGTATAATTCTCAACATCGTTCGCATGGTAAATAAAACCCAGATCCAAAAGACTTCCGGTTACCACCGTTTGCCCATTCAAATAATAGGTAAAACCAAGATCGACCCCTAAGCCCAGATTCCCTCCGAACAACCCTCTTTTTATTAGCGTAGCGGCAACATTATCATCATCCGATGCTCGTTCCAAGGCATTTACCCCAGAAGTACGTAATTCGAGATCGGCATCCAACGTACTGGCATAAACATTGTTCTCCCCTTCGGTAGTCACAAAATAACCATCGTTATCGACCGTGTTGAAATCCAATATGCTCGAATAGATTTTTCCCCTAGCCCCCAACGTAAGATCTTTGTTCATTCGTTTATTGATCCCGAAATGGAACACATTGAGCATTTCGCCCCTTGTTACCAAATCACTTAGATCAAAACGTTCATTGAGTCTATCCGCATTGCCCTCATACCCCAGAATGGCGTAATCCTTGAACCAATAAACTATGGCATCGACCTCATTGTAGAGTCCGAAAGAATAAAAAACACTTGGATCCTTACCCCTGAATCCCCCACTAAAAATCTCTACTTGATCCGTACTGCTCACTTCATCCCGGGTGGCCATTCCGTAGATAAGCCTATCGCGAACCTTATCATTGATATCGAGACCGTCATTGGCAAAAATATCATTGACCGTAATACCACTGGAACCGGCCTGTACCGAAATTCCGGACAATAGCGGAATGCCCGCATACCATGAAAAATCGGTTTCCATTCCTGGATTGATCATCAAAGCTTGGGGAACTTCGGTAAAATCGTACAACAATTGCTTGTTTTGGGCGTGCATGAACAACCCGATGCAAAATATGGTAATAACAACCGCTTTCTTTACCATCCTCATTTAATGCTTACCGTGAATGCACCACTACTCTTTAGGGTGACCATTGGATTGTCTTGTGAAGAAGTGCTTACATTATCCCCATTGTTGGTAGCGGTTACCGAAATACTTGAAATATTACGGATAATGTCGATATCCTCCCCATAGGGTCCATAATAGGTTTCCCGTATCACCTCAGCAGAAGGTTCCGGATCCAGTTCGAATACTTCGGTAGCCAGAACATTTCCTGTCGCATCCAAAAACCGTATTTCCAATTCCAGGGGTTTACTGGTCGTATTTTCGACATAATAGGTCAACACCCCTTCCAGCACCCGATCTGCGAAAACGGTTTCACTAAAGGCTTCAAATTCAAATTCACGGGAGTAGGTGTCCGGTGCCGGCAAGTCATTTATCGTACTTTCGGGAACCTCCAAATAAAGGACACTGGCCTCATAGGTCGGGGTAATACTAAGATCATCATACTGATTGAAATCCTGTTCCTCGACACAGGAAAAAAGAATTGAAAAAACAAACATCAACCATACATACGTCCCTATCCTTTTGATTTTCATTGTAGAAATCCTTTTTATCGCTAAAAAGCACATAATGTTATACTATGTATAACTCTACAAATACTTTTTTATTTCACCCAAATCATGAATGATCTGGCAAATTTCATGTTCCGGTTCGTTATGTGCGTTGAAATGCAAGGTGTGTATGCCTACGGCCCGGGCCCCAAGGATATCCGCTTCAATACTGTCCCCGATCATCATCGAATTCCCGGAAGTCGTTTTTGCCTTGTTCAATGCCAATTCAAAAATCAAGGGATTCGGTTTTTTTACCCCGGCCATTTCCGAATTCACCACCTGATCGAAATATCCCCGGATATGGGCATTTTTCAATTTCCTTTCCTGAACCTCCTGAAATCCGTTGGTGATGATATGGAGTTTGTATTTCGGCTTTAAATAATCGAGGACCTCCATGGCATTGGGAAAAAGATGGTTATACGTTGAAAGATACTCAATATAATCTATGGCCAACTGATCGATGACGGCATCGGAAACCCTATATTTCAAGGTGTCGAATACGGTTTTCAGCCGCTGGTAGCGCAATTCCGATTTAGTGACTTTCTCTTCCCGGTACAATTTCCAGAACGCCAGGTTAACGGGGATATATACTTCAAGGAAATCGTCTAGATCGACATCGACCCGATTCTCTTGTAAGATCCGCTCAAAAGTAAGCGCCGAATTCCTTTCAAAATCCCAAAGGGTATGATCTAAATCAAAAAACACATCCGAAACTTGATCTCTATACATTGTAGTTTTTGATTATTTGCCCATACATATCCTTCCAGTCAATATGGTGTTCGGTACCTAAAAGTTCGTTCGAGAAAACCGTTATCAACCTGCCATTCACTTTTTTCACTTCTTGGTACAACACCTTCACTTTCCCCATAATATCCCCAAGAGAAGCTTCATCCCGAAGGGCGTAATCATGCAATGCAAAGGAATGGACCCTTATGGGTTGTTGCAATTCCAAATTGATGTCATATAAATAAAACGGAAAGGACGTACCAGCCCTAAATCCTATTTCGTGGGTATACCCCATCGAATAATCATCGGTAAACTCGGCATCGACCAAATTTCGATAGGTCTGGGGCACGTCTACCCTATTGTACCGCATCCTTACGTCATCTACCTGTCTATTGATCACATTGGCCAGGCTCTTTTTCTCCTTTCGCAATACCTCTACATCATTGAACGAAGTATAGGAAGCTGCCAAAGAAACCTTGCAATAATCGGCTATCGACTTTATCAAATAACGAAAGTTATTGTTATTGGGAGATACATTCTTATCATAGGTGGAATAGGAGGCGAACTGAAAAAAGAACTTACAATCAAGGTCGTATTGCTTTCTTTTTTGGATTAGGAAATCGAAATTATCATAGGGGTCTTTTCGCGGATTGAACCATACCACGACCCTCTCCAACAACCGTCGTATCCTTAAATGGGCCAAATCCAACAGAAATCCGGCCACACTACGCGTAAATCCACGATGGGCATAACAATGGGAAGTAGTCACATCCAAGATGGAAGTGTATTTGAAGACCGGTTTCTTGACTTCCATATCCGGGAACCGCTCCAAAAGCCTGTCCAGCAATTTGTTGGCCCAAATATCGACCACCGGCAACATCAGAAAATCATTTTGGTAAGCCAGACTATCCTTTGGGGAAAATCTGCCGTGCATATCCTTTACGTGGGGCAGGTATTCCTCGTAGCGTGAAAGCAGGTAAAAACTTGCCGAAAAAATATCGAAAGGCAGGGCACTATTCTCCCCGGTTGTAAAAAAGCAGGGTACCCCCTCCCAATCCAGAACATTGATCTGGATGTCATTGATCCCCTGTTCAAAAAGCAAATCGTTGCTTCGTACAAAAAACTCATTTTGTAAGGGTTGTTTCGTATAGGTGATTTTGGCCCCCGTATGTTTTATAAAGTCTTCGACCTTGGTCGTGTAGGACACCTCTATTCCCAAAATCCTTTTGAAAATATGGCGCATGATGTAACTGAACCGTGGTGTTATCCTATGCGTGTAAATCAGTAACATCTTTACGTAGTAGCGGGTTATAAAATAGATTCATCGGCAAAGCTAAAGTAATCCTTTTGGGTAATGATCAAATGATCTAAAATTTTTATATCCAGGGCCAAACCCCCATTTTTCAGTTTTTGGGTCAGCTGTTTATCGGCACTGCTCGGTTTCAATCCTCCCGAAGGGTGGTTATGGGCAAGGATAAGGGCCACTGCACCAAGTTCGAGGGCCTGTTTCATGACCAAACGAACATCTACCAAAGTACCGGTGATACCCCCTTTGCTCAATTGGGCCATATGCATCACCTTATTGGAATTATTCAGGTACAGGATCCAAAATTCTTCATGGGGCAACTCGCCCAATTGCGGTTGCAAAAGCTCAAAAGCGTCTTTACTACTCGATATTTTGGTAATCCTTTGGGCCTCTTCCCCCCTTCTTCTTCTGCCGATTTCCAATGCTGAGGCTATGGTGACCGCCTTGGCTTCCCCGATGCCTTTGAACTGCATCAATTGTTTTATGGAGAGTTTTCCAAGTTCATTCAAGTTGTTGTTCACCGAGGCCAAGATACGTTTGGAGAGTTCTACCGCACTTTCATTTCGACTTCCCGACCCAATTAAAATGGCGATCAATTCGGCATCGGACAAAATGGATTTTCCCTTTTGCACCATTTTTTCCCTGGGTTTATCATCATCGGACCAATGCTTTATGGAAAATGAGGTTGGTTTGTCTTGCATGACCTAAAGATAATGAACAATTATTTTTATCGTAAATTTCATTTATAATTCTTAAACCCAATACAATGAAATCGATCTTTGAGGAAGAAGCATACCACGAGACCCTGGAACGGGTCAACCAGCTCAATGAAAACACCTTAGGGCAATGGGGAAAGATGAGTGTCGGCCAAATGGTCTGGCATTGCCAAGTGCCTTTAAGAACGGCCATTGAAAACAAAAAAACCACCGTAAAAGGCAATCCTTTGATCAGGTGGTTTTTCAAAAAATCGCTCTATAATGATACACCATGGCGAAAGAACCTACCTACAGCCCCCATGGCCAAAACCAAGGAAGATAAGGATTTCCATACGGAGCTGGAAACCTTAAAAAAACTGATCCACGATGTATATCAAATCAGGGACCGTAAAGTGTGGAACCCCCATCCCCTTTTTGGCAACTTCACTAGGGAACAATGGGGACAATTACAGTACAAACATTTAGACCACCATTTACGGCAATTCGGGGTTTAAGACCAAAAAGGAAACCCCTCAAAAAAAGACCTTTTGCCATCCGGCCATACCACTATGGCCACCAAATATTCCAACTGCTCCTGGATTGACACTTGATGGGCTCGGCATAGTGGCGAACCAAGGAATTGTGAATATCCCTAAGTTGCCCAACGATTAAACGGTAAACCCCTTCGCTTTGAGCAGCTAACGCGAACAGTATAGCGCTTCGGGTTTATTTTTGAATCAGTGTTTTCAAGGCCACAAGATCCAATCCACCATAATTACCGGAGCTCATCAACAGTAACACGGCATTTTCATAGTCCTGCCCGAACACATATTCCTTAAAGGCCCCGGAATCGGTATATATCCTTAAATCCTCACGTACGAAAGCCTCTGAGATCTGCTGGGGCGTCACTTCCTTCAATTTTTTGATCTTTACCGATTCAGGCAAAAAGAAGACCACGGCCTCATCGGCAGCATCCAATGCCCCTTTATATTCCTTTAGGAAGTCGGCATTGAAACTACTATACGTATGCAATTCCAAACAGGCGATCACCTTTCTATCGGGATACTGTTCCTTTACGGCTTTCGTTGTCGCCATCACCTTACTTGGCGAATGGGCAAAATCTTTATAAACCACGGCCGTATCGGTTTCCGCAATTTTCTCTAACCGTTTGGAGGCTCCTGAAAACGTTGCAATGGCCTCGTAAAAATCCTCCTCATCAACGCCCATATTCTGACAGATCCATTTGGCGCCCGCCAAATTACTAAGGTTATGCCTACCAAATACCTCAATAGGCATTGGACCTTCGGGGGTTTCCAACAGGGTTTCCCCATTTTCAACGGTATATTCAGGAGTGCGATATGGTAATTTACGAATCGCATTTTCCGAGGCTTCCACTACTTTTTTCACCTCCTGATCTTCTTCATTATAGGTAATGCTCCCCCCTTTAACAATACTATCCATGAAAATCCGGAACTGCTCTACATAGTTTTCGAACGTCGGAAATACGTTTATATGGTCCCAAGCGATACCGCTCAATAAGGCAATATTGGGTTTGTACAAATGGAATTTCGGTCTTCGATCTATGGGTGACGACAGGTATTCATCGCCCTCCAATACCATAAAATCATTCTCTTCGGTCAAATGGACCATACGATCAAATCCGTCCAATTGGGCACCCACCATATAATCTACCGCTATATCGTGATAACTGAGCACATGCAAGATCATGGAGGTGATGGTGGTTTTCCCATGGCTTCCCCCTATGACCACTCGGGTCTTGTTCTTGGATTGCTCATAAAGGAACTCCGGGTAGGAATAGATGGCGACCCCCAACTCCTGGGCCTTTAACAACTCAGGGTTATCAGGTTTCGCATGCATCCCCAAAATAACGGCATCCAGACCTGCATGTATTTTTTCGGGAAACCAGCCGAACGTCTCGGGAAGGAGTCCTTTATCGGAAAGTCGGGTTTTTGAAGGTTCAAAAATGACATCATCACTGCCCGTAATGACATATCCTTTATGGTGAAGCGCTAAAGCAAGATTGTGCATGGCACTACCTCCGATAGCGATAAAATGTATTTGCATGAAGATTGAATTATACCGCAAAGATAGGCAATGCAAATTCGAAAAAAAACAGCAATCGCCATTGCGATCTGCCTTTATATATCAATGGTGGATTTCATAAGTTTCCCCTCCCTACAATGGCAACACCGAGTGACTTCCGGTTTTAGAGCGACCCTTCCATAGGGTTTTTTCATTTCTGTCGCTATTCTTCATATCTTCGTTAGAGAAATAATCAGCTATGAACCTAACAAATATCCCCACTAGAGAAATCATGCCCGGTTATCATGGTAAATTGATTCATTCCGAAAATATGTCGATGGCCTTTTGGGAGGTGGAAAAAGATGCTGAAGTACCCGAACACTTCCATATAAATGAACAGATCATGCATGTCATCGAGGGGGAATTTGAATTTACTTTGAACGGCATCACCAAGGTTTATCGACCCGGTGACCTGGTCATTATCGCCCCGAATGTTCCCCACGGCGGAAAAGCATTGACACCCTGTAAACTCATGGATGTCTTTAGTCCGACAAGAGAAGAATATAAATAAATCGATATGAACATTTCATTAAAAGGCAAAAATGCACTGGTAGGCGGCAGTAGCCGGGGTATCGGAAGGGCCATTGCAGAACAATTGGCCAAAAGCGGTGCCAGTGTCACCCTTATGTCACGCAGTGCGGACAAACTCAAAAAAATAATAGCCGACCTTCCTTCAGCACCCCATCAGTGCCATAGCTATTTGGTCGTTGATTTTACCGACTTTGAAAACTATCGCAAAACGATGGAGACTTATTTCGAAAACAACCAAGTCGACATCCTGGTGAACAACACCCAGGGCCCTGAGGCGGGCAGTGCCTTGGAAAAGAAAACTTCCGATTACCAAGAAGCCTTCGATTTGCTTTTTAAAACCGTCGTCTTCACCACTGAACTGGCTTTAAAACATATGATCGCGAACAAATGGGGCCGTATTATCAATGTGGCCTCGGTATCGGTAAAAGAACCTTTGTCCTATTTGGCACTGTCGAATACCATAAGGGCGGCAGTAGTTACTTGGGCCAAATCATTGGCCAATGATGTCGGCCAATACCAAATAACGGTGAACAGTATTCTTACGGGGTATTTCGATACGGAACGCATTAGGCAATTAAATGCCAAAAAAGCGATACAATTCGGTATTTCCGAGGATGAGGTTCTTACCGACATGGAAACCAAAGTGCCGGTCAGAAGGATTGGAGACCCCAAGGAATATGGTTTCCTTGCCACTTTCTTGGCTTCGGATCAAGCCGCATACATTACGGGTACCCAAATCCCCATTGATGGCGGATTGTTGAAGTCGTTATAGGCTTTATCGATCCTTCCCATGGGAATATCAGTAGTCATGCGTTTCCATTTTCCTTTCGGTAAACCCATCACACTTCAAACAACCAACAATGTCATTGGCTCACCCTATACGTCCGCTCACTCATCAGCGGTTGTCATTGGCATAGGTTTTGCACACCTTTGAGTACTAAATTCATGACCATGAAACATCTTATTACCCTACTCACCATAATCCTATTTTCACAAATGGCAAATTCCCAAAAAAATGAAGGATCTTACGAAGTGCTATGGGAAAATGTAGCCCAATTTGAAAAGGAGGCCTTGACCAAATCGGCACTTGGGGTGGTCGAAAAAATCTCGAAAAAAGCGCATAAGGAAAACAATACGGGTCAAATCATAAAATCCCTTTTATACACCTCCAAATACGCCCTGACCCTTGAGGAAGACGCTCAATTGCGTATTGTAAATGATTTTAAACAGGAAATCCTGAAGGCTGCATTTCCCACCAAAAACATCTTAGAAAGCTATTTGGCCAATTTATATTGGCAATATTTTCAGCAGAACCGATATCAGTTTTACCATAGGACAAAAACCGAAACAAAAATAGATCCGGTCGATTTTAGAACCTGGGACCTCATGACACTGTTCACTGAAATAAACCTTCGTTTCAAAAATTCACTCACCCATCCCGAGTCATTACAACAGATCCCCATTGATACGTATAAAGACATCCTAAATGAGCAAAAGGGCCCTGAAACCTATCGCCCTACCCTATTCGATATTTTGGCCCATACGGCCCTCGATTTTTACAAGACCCAAGAGTCGGACATTACCCGACCGGCGAATAAATTTGAAATCGATGACCCTTCCTTTTTGGGCGAGGTCCAAGAATTCATAAAGGTAAAATCGGATACGGAGGACAAGACATCATTACAGGCCCAGGCCATAGCGACCTATCAGCAATTATTGGCTTTCCACCTCGAGAACAATAACCCGGAAGCCATGGTCGATGTCGATATCGAACGCCTTCAATACGTACACCAGTATGCGGTATTCCCCGATAAGGACTCGTTCTATTTGAAAGTTTTACAACAATCATCCCTAGGGACAGCCCCCCATGCGACATCGGCCCTTTATCGGCATGAAACCGCTTTGTTATACCGGCAATGGGGCAATACCTACCATCCAAAGACCCAAAAAGAACACCAAAAGAAATTAAAGGAAGCCGTTGCCCTATGCGATGGTATTATCAAGGAATTTCCCAAGAGTAAGGCTGCCGATAAAAGTAGGGACCTTAAAGCGACCATATTGTCCAAAAACCTTGAACTTACCGCAGAGAAGTCCATCCCCACCGACCAGCCATCCCGCATATTGGTCAATTATAAAAACCACGACCATCTGCAATTCTCGGCCTTTAAAATTTCCCCTCAGGACCTAAAGGAACTGCATAAACACCATCCCGAACCCAAGAAACTCGCTTTCATCAAAAAACTCGAATTGGTCAAATCCTGGGATGCCGTTTTAAAAAACGAAGGGGATCATCAAAACCATAGCACCGAGGTACTTTTACCCGCATTGGGGAACGGCTTATATCTCATCTTGGCAACCCCTAAGGACCAAGACCCTTCATTTGCCTATTCGGATATCCAAGTTACGGATTTGGCACTGGTCGAAACCCGCACATCTTCGGAATACCGTTTTCAAGTCATAGACAGAAACGATGGACAGCCCAAGAAAGGCGCCCAACTCCAACTAACGTATAAAGAGAACTACGACCGTGGCTTTTTGACCAAAACCTATACCACCGATGCCTTGGGCCAAGTCTTGATCCCATTAAGCAGTAAACGATGGACGAGTGTCAGGGCCACCATTACGGCGGGTGACGATACCGCCTATTTTGGGGATTATTTCATCGATAAGGAGTATGACCAAGAGGACCATACCGAAACAACCTATAACTCATTTCTTTTTACCGACCGAAGTATATACCGCCCCGGTCAACCTTTGTATTTTAAAGGAATCGCCATTTTACAGGAAAAATCGGGATCCAACGTACAGCCGAATACGGCAATAACCGTAACCCTACTTGATGCCAATGGCCAAGAAGTGAGTTCACAAGAATTACGGACCAATGAATTTGGATCATTTACAGGGGAATTCATACTCCCCAACAACGGACTTACAGGACGTCATTCTTTGCAAGTCCGTTCCAAGGCCATCAATATCAACGGGGGCCTGAACTTCTCGGTGGAGGAATATAAACGTCCCAAATTCGAGACTTCATTCGATCCCATTACGGCCACCGTAAAAATAAACGATAGTGTCATCGTCTCCGGTAAGGCCATGGCCTATGCCGGAAGCGCCATTACCGATGCCAAGGTCACCTATAGGGTCAAACGGATCGTAGATTTCCCAAGATGGTATTTTGGGTACCGACCTTATTTCAACGGCGCCCCCCAGGAAATTACCCATGGGGAAACGACCACGGATGCTTCAGGCAACTATCAATTTAAATTCATGGCCCTTCCCGATATGTCGGTCGCTAAGGAAAGTGTGCCCACCTTCAATTATGAAATCAGTGCCGATGTTACCGATATAAACGGGGAAACCCATAGTACCATGACCACGGTCCGCGTAGGGTACCATGCACTAACCGCAAACATCGTAGTTGGCGAAACCTTGGATAAGGATAAAAAAGACCATACTATTACCGTATACACCAATAACCTCAACGGCCAATTTGTTCCCGCTAAAGGGACCCTAAAAATCTATAAGTTGAAATCCCCTGCCCATGTATTGCGAAACAGGCCATGGGAAGCCCCGGATTATCCCGGTTTTAACGAAGGGGAATTCAGAAAGCTTTTCCCCCACGATGCCTATGCAAACGAGCATGACCAAACCCAATGGGAAAACGGGCCATTGGTTTTGGAAACATCCTTCGATACGGGTACTTCCATGGACATAAACCTTGGTAGCATCAAAAAATGGGTTTCCGGAAAATACCGAATAACCCTGGAAACCAAGGATAAATTCGGACAGACCGTCAAAGACCTAACCCATATGACCCTTTTCAGCGAAAAGGATAATAGTTTGCCCGACAATCAGCTATTCCATATCAAGACAGACAAAGACCATTATGCGATAGGTGATAAAGCGGTAATAACCTTTTACTCCAATGCGGAAATGCTGAATGTAAGGGTAATGGTCGAAAAAGACCGTAAGATTATCCAAACCCAATTGGTCACCCTAGGAAACGGAGGAAAGAAAATCGTTGTTCCCGTTACCGAAGAAGACTTAGGAGGGTTCTCCCTTACCTATAGTTTTTCGGCATATAACTCTTTTTATACCGGAGTCTTGCCCATCTCCATCCCTTACCCTAAAACCGATTTGGAGATCGAAACCTTGACCTTTAGGGACAAGATAAAACCGGGAACCGATGAAACATGGAGCTTTGAAATCAAAGGCCCAAAAGGTGAAAAGGTCGCCGCCGAAGTATTGGCGAATATGTATGATGCCTCTTTGGACGCCTTTAAAGACCACTCTTGGGGTTTTAACCCTTTACACCAACCTATCTATTATTCGAACTTCCGTACCAATGCAGATCGAAGTTTCGGGAACTCCTATTTTTTCACATTCAGCGAACCAATGTATAGAAACCGGTACAAGCCCCCATATTACAACACCTTTAACTGGTTTGGGTTGCAGTTCGGAAATAGTCCCGTTCATATTCGCGGCCTAAGTAGGGTAATGAAAAATGCCGATCAACAGATCGCGATGGAAGCTGATCCGGAAACTTTGAACCTAGTAGTAGCTGTTGAAAACACAACGGGTATTGAAGTAGGGAACGAGCAAAAAGCCCCAATTACGGAAGAAGACAAAGGTCCTATCCAAATTCGCAAAAACCTTCAGGAAACCGCCTTCTTCTTTCCCCAATTGCATACTGACAAGGAGGGCCATGTATCTTTTAGCTTTACGACACCCGAAGCGCTGACCCAATGGAAATTACAGCTATTGGCACATACCAAGTCCTTACAAAGTGCCATGAGTACGCTCGAGACCGTGACCCAAAAGGAATTGATGGTGACACCCAATGTACCGCGTTTTCTCCGCGCAGGAGATCAAATTACCATCAGCACCAAAATCGCCAACCTAACGGAAAAAAAACTGACAGGGCAAGCGGAAATAACCTTGACCGATGTGATTTCCGGAAAGCAGATCACAAATGATCTCCTACTTGCCGAAACACAACAAATTTCCTTTTCGGCAGATGCCCTTGGAAACACCCAAGTGTCATGGACATTGAAGATTCCGGCTAACTTACAGGCCCTGCAATACAGGATCATTGCAAAAGCCGGTGATTTTAGTGATGGCGAACAAAATGTGCTTCCGGTTTTGACCAACCGCATGCTGGTGACCGAAACCTTACCCATGTGGGTAGGCAGTAACCAATCCAAGACCTTTACTTTGGATAAATTGAAGGACCCTGCTTCAACGACCCTAGAAAACCACAAACTAACTTTAGAGATCACCTCGAACCCGGCATGGTATGCCGTACAGGCCCTGCCCTATCTCATGGAATTCCCTTATGATTGCAACGAACAGGTATTTTCTAGATATTACGCCAATACCTTGGCGAGTCATATTGTCAATAGCTCCCCTAGGATCAAGGAGGTCTTTGACCAATGGGCCCATAGCGATGCCTTATTGAGCAATTTGGAAAAGAACCAGGAGCTAAAAGCATTGCTCATTCAGGAAACCCCTTGGTTGCGGGATGCACAATCGGAAACCGAGCAGAAAAAACGTATTGCCCTATTGTTCGACCTGAACCAAATGCAACAGGCACAAGCCAAAGCCCTGAACCAATTGAAACAAAACCAAATGTCGAACGGGGCCTGGGCATGGTTTAAAGGCGGAAGGGAAAACCGTTTTATCACACAACATATCATTACGGGCCTAGGGCATTTGAAAAAGCTGTCTGTACACACCGATGAGGATACCAAGCTGCCTGCCATGACCGCTAAAGCCATTCACTATTTGGATGAAGCCTTTATGAAGGAATACGAGCAAATGAACAAGCATGCGAAGAACATCGACAATGACCATTTGACGTATCTGCAAATGCATTACCTCTATATGCGCAGTTTTTTCCCGGAAATAGCAACCTCGGAAAAGCTTGATGCCATTACTTCCTACTACTTAGGGCAAGCCAAGAAATATTGGATCGAAAAAAGTCTTTATGCCAAGGGAATATTGGCTTTGGTACTGCATAGAAAGGACGATAATGCAACGGCTAGTAAAATTCTACGTTCCCTAAAGGATAACAGTATTGTTTCTGGGGAAATGGGCATGTACTGGAAAGAAAACACCCCATCTTGGTCTTGGTACCAAGCCCCTGTTGAGACCCAAGCGTTACTGATTGAAGCTTTTTCGGAAATCTCAGATGATAGCACTACGGTCGATAAACTTAAAATATGGTTGCTGAAAAACAAACAGACCAACCAATGGAAATCGACCAAAGCCACTACCGATGCGGTCTACGCCCTATTGCGTCAAGGAAGCGATTGGCTTTCGGTTACCGATGCCGTGGATATTTTGGTGGGCGGTAAAAAAATAGAACCGTCCAAAATGGAAAACATACGGGTTGAAGCCGGTACCGGATATTTTAAGACATCGTGGAACAACAGTGAAATAAATACAAACCTAGGTGAGGTGCAACTTACCGAAAAAGGAGAGGGTATCGTTTGGGGAGCCCTTTATTGGCAGTATTTTGAGGACTTGGACAACATAACCCCGTCCGCGACCCCTATACAACTGAAAAAGAAACTGTTCTTGAGAACCCATACCGATACCGGTGAGGAAATTTCGGAAATAACCCCTAAAACCAATTTAAAGGTAGGCGATCTTGTACGGGTGCGCATAGAACTCCGTGCTGACCGGAATATGGAATTCGTCCATATGAAAGACATGCGTGCAGCCGGACTGGAACCCATAAATGTGCTATCGCAATACAAATGGCAAGATGGGTTGGGGTATTATGAAAGCACGAAAGATGCCAGCACCGATTTCTTTTTCGATTCACTCCCAAAAGGCATCTATGTTTTCGAATATGACCTAAACGTTAACAATGCCGGTGATTTCAGTACGGGCATCACCACCATTCAAAGCATGTATGCCCCGGAGTTCAGCAGTCATAGCGAAGGTCAGAGAATAAACATAACTCTTAAATAATTGCCAATTATTCATTTTTTTGGTATTTTTTTTCATAATTTAATTGTTCATCAACTCAAAAACAATCAATTATGAACGCTACGATTTTCTTAGTACTCCGTTTTGTCCTTGGCGTTTTTTTACTCGCCGTAGGATTCGATAAGTTTTTTCATTTTATGCCAATGGGCGAAATGTCGGCCGCAGCAACCGATTATTTTTCCGCTCTTATGAGCACCAATACCCTTAAGGTAGTGGCCATTATCGAAATACTCGCAGGTATTTCATTATTGGTCAACAAATATGGGGCCTTAATGATGTTGGTACTCCTTACCGTATCGGTAAACACCATCTTATTCCATGCCTTTCTGGAACCGGGTTCCATTTTAAGGGCATTGGTTTTACTTATCCTTAATATAGTGATGTTATACAATTACAAAGACCGGTACAAAGATTTGCTTAGAGCTTAAGAGGGGAGCATTGATTGACGCTTCTTATAGACCCATTCGGTCTTTGAAAAGATAGGATTGCCTTCGGGACACTTCCACTTCTTCACCGTTGCGCATACTCAATTTTAATTTCCCTTGAACCAGGGCACCAAATCCTGGATGAAATTCGTATTGATAATCTGTTGGCGATTTGCCCTAAAAAAGTATTTTTCGGGAAGCTTTTCCTCTATTTGGTTGAACCATTTATAAAGCATGGGCCTTTCATCGCGAAAGAACACACGGTTATAATTGCCTACGACTTCCAAATGGGAAAAATCCCCGATTTTTATCAACCGGCACTTTTCCCCATCCTTTATGAAAACCTGACTGCTTCCGGTCAACCTTGCTGCGTTGACTGCCGTTTCATTATTCGATGCTTCCAATTTAGCCTTCACTTTATCAATGGCCATGGCGAAGCGTTTTTCATTTATCGGTTTTAGTAGGTAATCGAAGGCATGCTGTTCAAATGGTATGAAAAAAGGGTCGGATTTATTTTATATGGGTTGTAAAATCCCGAACGAAAAACAAAGTTGACCTAAGGCATATCCCTAATCCACATAGCTGTACGACCATCATACGGGAAGTCAAAAATACAGCTGGCCGTTATTTGGTTTTAGGCGGATATTTTGACAATACCTTTTCAACTATTTCCTGAAGTTTGGCTTCCCGTTCGGTAGGTGATGTATTTTCGTGGAAACTACTACTACTTACAGCCTGCCAAAACAATTGTTCTTTTTGACTATCGATAAAATCGAGTATGATTTCGCGTTGAACCTTTGAAGACGCAATGGGAATTCCGACAGACAGTCCACCAGCGACATTCCTTCCGCCACCACCTACCCCCAATCCAACCGTATTGTCATTTGGAGTCTGGTAGATTTCACTTTGGATATTGATAAAAAAGTCGGGCTCTTCGGATAACAGCAACCCTTTGCCCCTTAAAGCGGCATCGAGCACCTTTAGAAAGCGCCTTTCTTCCAAATCACCCAATCCCGTTTCCATATCACTGTAATAATTGTAGGTCGCGTAATTTGAAAAATCGGTGCCTTTTTGATAATCGGTCTGCACACGAACGGCTTGACACGAAGTAAACAAAAGGACCAATAATAAGTAGGGTATGATTTTCATCGCCTTAGCTTTTCTTAAATGTAAAGAAAAATCAGACTTTTCGTTTAGAACCGTCCCATTTTTCGATTAACTGTTGAGCATCTTCCAAAGTCTATCTTTCAGTTCGATGATTCCAAACTGGGATACAGAGGAAATGAACATATAGGGGATATCCTTGAAATCCTTATCGAGCTCAATTTTCATCTCATCCATCAATTCCGCATCGAGCATGTCACTTTTTGAGATGGCGACCAATCGTTCTTTATCCAAGAGTTCCGGATTGTACCTACGGAGTTCATCCAATAGGATTTCATATTCCTTACTGATATCCTTACTATCGGCCGGAATCAGAAACAACAACATCGAATTGCGTTCGATATGCCTAAGGAAATAATGGCCGAGACCTTTCCCTTCCGCAGCCCCCTCGATAATACCGGGAATATCGGCCATGACAAAACTCTGGAAACCACGATATTCGACAATGCCCAAATTGGGTTTGAGCGTAGTAAATTCATAATCCGCTATTTTGGGCTTGGCCGACGTTATGGCTGCCAATAAGGTTGATTTACCTGCATTGGGAAATCCGACCAAACCGACATCGGCCAAGACTTTCAATTCAAGGATAACATCGATTTCCTGCCCTTTTATCCCAGGCTGGGCATAACGGGGCGTTTGGTTCGTAGCCGATTTAAAATGCCAGTTACCACGACCTCCCATACCCCCTTCGGCAAGGATCCTTTCTTCCCCGTCTTCGGTAATTTCGAACAGGATCTCGTTGGTCTCACTGTTGCGGAACACGGTTCCCAAAGGAACATCCATATAGACATCCTCACCATCGGCCCCGGTACTTCTGTTCTTACTACCATGACCACCATGACCTGCCTTGAAATGACGTTGAAACTTAAAGCCCACCAAGGTCCATAAATTCTTGTTCCCGCGAACGATCACATGTCCGCCACGGCCACCATCACCCCCATCAGGACCCCCTTTGGTAATGTATTTTTCCCGATGCAAATGCACGGAACCCTTACCTCCATTACCAGAGTTGGCATGGATCTTAACGTAATCAACAAAATTACCTTCGGTCATCCTTAACTATATTTATCTTGTATTGATCGGTGCTGAAGATATTCCTGCACGTCAAATTGGCCCATTCCTTATCCTTTTCGAAAGCCCCTTGGTATAAGACAAGTAACTTTTGACGGACAATTACAATTCCTCGATCACCTTGGCCAAACGACGGGTAATATCCTCGATTTCCCCTATACCGTTAACACTATGGAATTTTCCTTGGCTTTCATAATAGGCCTGTAATGGAGCCGTTTTTTGATTGTACTCCTCAAAACGATTCCTTATTTTGGACTCATCTTGATCATCGGTCCTACCACTGACCTTACCACGTTCCAAAAGACGCTGTATCAATACCTCATCATTGGCATCCAAAGCGAGCGTGGCGTCTATTTTCATGTCCTTGGTACGTAAAAATTCATCCAAGGCCTTTGCTTGTGCCACGGTTCTTGGAAAACCATCAAAAATAAAACCACTTGCATCCGAATGTTTTTCAACCTCATCCTGCAGCATTTTTATAGTGACCTCATCGGGAACCAAATCGCCTTTATCCATATAGGATTTGGCCAAATTGCCCAACTCGGTGCTATTTTTGATGTTGTAACGAAAAACATCCCCCGTTGAAATATGTTTTAAATTATATTGCTCTTTCAAGAACGCTGCTTGGGTACCTTTTCCGGCTCCAGGTTTACCGAAAAGAACTAGATTGATCATATGTTTTTGATTTAATTGGTATACTTCTCTCAGGTTACGCCCCAACTCATCGTAATCAAGTCCGTACCCTACTATAAACTTATCCGGGATATCGATACCTACATAATCTATTGCATATTCCCCATTATACACCTCGGACTTATAAAACAAGCTCGCGACCTTATATTCCTTTACATTGGTATTGTTGAAAAGGTGGATCAATTCCTTTAAGGTACGGCCAGAATCTATGATATCTTCCAGGATGATCACACTCTTGCCTTCCAAATTATCAGGTATATCCAACAAGGTCTCAACAATTCCCGTAGAGGTCAAGCCCTGATAGGAACTTAATTTTATGAACGAAACTTCACAGGCATACGGATATTCCTTTAAGAAATCGGCAACGAACATAAAGCATCCGTTAAGCACCCCCACAAAAACGGGCACTTCATCCTTGTAATCAGCAGCCACTTTTTGGGCGATCGATTTTACGGCAGCGAGAATCTGTTCCTCCCGCAGAAAAGGCTTAAAGTATTTATCGTGTAGTTTTATCAAGGGTCTTGTTTTATATAAGGTGTCAAAGATACCATTTTGATTTCTCTTTTTGAATGTCAACCCCACAGTTTTGAGAATTCGATGTATTTTTGTTGCAGTTTTCCGTCGAACATGAACCTGAAGCACTCGTAACAACACATGGATTATTTTTCTTCTGACTTTAAATTGGGAATTTTAGGCGGTGGTCAATTGGGCAAAATGATGCTCTATGAAACCCGCAAATTCGACATCCATACCAAAGTGATGGATGCTTCCAAAGATGCGCCATCGCGGATTGCCTGCAATGATTTCACTATAGGCGACCTTCTCGATTTTGATGCCGTCTATAATTTCGGCAAACAGGTCGATGTACTTACCATTGAAATCGAAAATGTAAATACAGCGGCCCTTGAAAAGTTGGAACAGGAAGGCATAAAAGTATATCCGCCGACCAAGGCACTTCACATTATACAGAACAAGGCCAAACAAAAGTTGTTCTATATCGACAATGATATCCCGACGGCCCCGTTCTCCCGTTTTGCGTATGCCAGTGAAATCAAGGAAAGCATAGAACATGAAAGCTTGGATTTTCCTTTTGTATGGAAAAGTGCCCAATTCGGATATGACGGCCAAGGGGTCAAAATCATCCGCAGCATCGACGACCTTGAAGGACTGCCTCCCGGCGAATGCATAACCGAGAAAATGATACCGTTCAAACATGAACTTGCGGTCATCGTTGCCCGAAGTGCAAAAGGGGAAGTCATTACATATCCCGTGGTTGAGATGGAATTCCACCCGGAAGCCAATCAAGTGGAATATGTCATATGCCCAGCCCGAATCGATGAAAAAGTTGCTCAAAAAGCTCGGGAAATCGCATTGAAAGTTTCCGATCGTATCCAACATGTCGGACTATTGGCCGTGGAAATGTTCCAGACCCATGAAGATGAGATCCTTGTAAACGAAGTGGCCCCAAGACCCCATAATAGTGGACATTATAGTATTGAGGCCAGTTACACCAATCAATTTGAACAACACATACGTGCCATACTGAACCTACCCTTGGGCAATACCGAAAGCAAAGTCGCCGGAATCATGGTGAATTTGGTAGGCGCCGAAGGCCATACAGGGGATGTGGTCTATCAAAATATCGAGGAAATTTTACAATTGGATGGGGTTACGCCCCATATTTATGGAAAAAGACAAACCAGGCCGTTTCGAAAAATGGGGCATGTGACCATTGTAAACAAAGATCTGGACCAAGCCCGTAAAATTGCACAACAAGTAAAGGAAACGATAAAAGTAATAGCGCGAACTGCGCAATAAACAAAATCAAAACCCCTATCCTGAAGGATTTTGATTCTAAACAGAACATCATGAGCAAAGTAGCCATAGTCATGGGAAGCACAAGCGACCTGCCGGTAATGCAAGATGCCATTGCCATTTTAAAAGGATTCGATATTGAGGTCGAGGTCGACATCGTATCGGCCCACCGCACGCCCGAAAAACTTTTCGATTTCAGTAAAAATGCCCATAAGAACGGTATTTCGGTCATCATCGCAGGTGCCGGAGGGGCAGCCCACCTACCGGGAATGGTGGCCTCGATGTCCCCACTCCCCGTTATCGGAGTCCCTGTCAAAAGCAGCAATTCGATAGATGGATGGGATTCCGTTTTATCCATTCTTCAAATGCCCGGAGGTGTCCCCGTGGCAACGGTCGCGTTGAACGGAGCTAAAAACGCCGGTATACTGGCCGCACAGATCATCGGTAGTTCCGATAAATGCGTGCTCGACAAGATCATCCTGTATAAAGAAGGTTTAAAACAAAAAGTGATCGAAGGGGCGAAAGAAGTAAGGAACATCAAATAGAAAAGCAACGCGGATATTCAACGATAAAATCGAACAAAACCTGCTTCAAGCATGAACATTCCGACCATCATATGCAGTCTTTTTGCTCTTTTTTCAATCGTATTGCTAGCCGTTTACAAGAAAGGCTTTAAAAGGCCCCACTTAAAAAGCCTTTATAGGGGTGCATTCGGTTTCCTTGCGATCTACCTCGTGATCCAGATTTCCGTTTTTATAAGATGGGAGTTTTTCCTGGAAAACAAAATTTCGGATACTGCCCGTAATTTCAGCTTTATCACGGGAGCCGTATTCGCTTTATCAATCACTTTACCATTTCTTGTTATCGACCTAATCAGCACTTATTTTAAACACCAAAAATCTAACAACACGTCAATACATTAATTTCTATGAGCAACCCACTTCTTCAGTCTTTTGATAGGGCACCCTTTTCAAAAATAAAAAACGAACATTTTAAACCGGCATTCTTACAGGCCATCGAAGATGCGCGTGCAGAAATCGATGCGATTACCGAAAACAGTGACGCCCCGACCTTTGAAAACACCATCGAAGCCTTGGAATTTTCGGGACAACAGTTGGATCGGATCTCCAGTGTATTCTTTAATTTGAATTCCGCGGAAACGAACGAGGAAATACAGAAAATCGCCCAAGAAGTATCCCCTTTGCTGTCCGAATTCAGTAATGACATTACTTTGAACCAGGCGCTTTTCAAGAGGATCAAGGCCGTTTACGAACAAAAAGACGCTCTTGCCCTCACCGTGGAGCAAGACACCCTGCTCGACAAAAAATATAAGAGTTTTAGCCGAAATGGTGCCAATTTGCCCGATGACAAAAAGAAACGCTTGCGCGAGATCGACACCGAACTTTCGAAACTGAAATTAAAGTTCGGCGAAAATGTTTTGGCCGAAACCAACGCATTCGAGATGCACCTTACCGACGAAAAAGACCTGGATGGACTCCCAGAGGGCGAAAAAGAGGCAGCGGCCCAAATGGCCAAATCAAAGAACAAGGAAGGTTGGTTGGTCACTTTGGACTACCCCAGCTATATCCCCTTTATGAAATATGCAAAAAACAGGGAATTGCGAAAAAAGCTTTCCATGGCCTTCGGCAGCAAGGGGTTTTATCAAAATGAACTCGACAATCAGGAAAACGTACTTAAGATCGCCAATCTTCGCCATGAAAGGGCCGTACTACTGGGTTATGAAACACATGCGCATTTTGTACTGGAAGAGCGCATGGCCGAAACCCCGGAAAAGGTCCATGAGTTTTTGAACGAACTTTTGGAAAAAGCAAAACCCGCGGCAGAACGGGAGTTTAAGGAATTGGAAGATTTTGCCAAAGACCTCGACGGCATAGATCGGCTACAAAAATGGGACGGTTCTTATTATGCCGAAAAATTAAAGCAGAAACTTTTTGATCTGGATGACGAAAAGTTAAAGCCTTATTTTAAATTGGAAAACGTCATCGACGGGGTTTTTAAGGTTGCCGGGGAATTGTTCGGCCTCCGATTTAACGAAGTCTTTGACATCGACACCTACAACGAAGAGGTGAAAACCTTCAGGGTAACCGACGAAAAAGGAAACTTCATCTCGTTGTTCTATGCCGATTTTCACCCTAGGTCAGGAAAACGCGGGGGTGCTTGGATGACCTCTTACAAACCACAATATGTGAAGAATGGGGAAAACGTTCGCCCACACATCTCCAATGTTTGCAATTTTACCCGTTCCACCCCGAGCAAACCCTCTTTATTGACCTTCAATGAAGTGACCACATTGTTCCATGAATTCGGTCATGGCCTACATGGCATGCTGGCCAACACCACCTACCCCAGCTTATCGGGCACATCGGTCTATTGGGACTTTGTTGAACTGCCCAGTCAGGTAATGGAGAATTGGTGTTACGAAAAAGAGGCCTTGGAACTTTTTGCCAAACATTACGATACGGGTGAAACCATCCCTATGGAACTGATCACTAAAATAAAGGAGTCCTCCACCTTTCATGAAGGCATGGCCACATTACGCCAGTTGAGTTTTGGACTTTTGGACATGTCATGGCACGGCGCTGACCCTTCGGGCATCAAAGACGTAAAAAGCCATGAAACCGAAGCTTTCAAAGGAACACAACTCTATCCTGACACCCCGGAAACCTGTATGAGTACGGCATTTTCACATATTTTCCAAGGGGGCTACTCCTCTGGTTATTACAGCTATAAATGGGCAGAAGTCTTAGATGCGGACGCCTTTGCCTATTTTAAGGAAAAAGGGATTTTCAATAAAGAGATCGCATCCAAATTCAAGGACAACATACTTTCAAAAGGCGGAACCGAAAAACCTATGGTCCTGTATAAACGCTTTAGGGGCGCGGAACCCAAGGTAGAAGCTTTATTGAAAAGAGCGGGATTGTTATAAACCTGACCGTACACCAACGAAAAAGACAGTCTGGTTTAGGGTTCAATTCCCACGCAAGGGAATATACCTTATCGGAACATCGGTTCCTTGGCACTGCCCAGGGAACCGATATAACCGCACCAAGTACCATCACCTTCCCAAATAGCCACATGCCCATGGGAACGAAACAGAAAACCCGGACAAAAGTTCCTTATCAAACCTGATACGCAAAAAAAAGGGCTAGCGAATTATCATCCCCACTTATTCATTTGCAGCCTTGTAGGCCAGATAACCTCCCTTTAGGTTATACACGTTCAAATACCCCAAGGAATCCAGGAATTTGGTGGCACTGGCACTACGTCTTCCGCTACGACAATACAGGTAAATGGTTTTATCCTTGTCTATTTTTTCAAATTCGGACATAAAACCATCGCCCATCCAATCAATATTCAAGGCATTTTCCAAATGACCTTCTTCGAATTCCTTCGGCGTCCTGACATCCACCAAAACAATACCATCCATTGCCGTCTGTGGAATTTCGGTGATATCCTTTTCCTTGATCCCTGAACAACCCGAATTCATAACCAGCAGTATTCCAATCAATAACATAAACCTCATAATAAAACCACTTTTATTTAAAAATACGTATAATCTTTAAATTTAATCTATTTTTGGAACCAGTAATAAATTCATGGAACAACATCAATTACATCCTGACACCTGGGTAGACAACTATGCGGATTATCTTTTCAATTATGCCGTAGCCAGGATCAATGACGCGGAAATCGCCAAGGATTTGGTGCAGGAAACCTTTTTCGCAGGATTAAAATCAGCATCCAATTACAAGGGTACCGCTGCCGAACGCACATGGCTTATCGCCATCCTAAAAAGAAAAGTGATCGATTATTATCGCAAGATCAACTCCAATAAAGGCAAAGCCGAGGTACGTATGGGCTACAGCAGCCAAATCGACGCTGATGGGGATTGGCTAGAAGAACAGGTTGCCGATCCCTTGAGCATCCTTGAGAACGATGATATCGAAAACGAGGAACTGGGATTGACCATTCAAGAATGCATTTCAAAATTACCGAAAAAACAGGCTATGGTCTTTTCAATGAAGACCATTCAGGGAATGGATACCGAGGACATCTGTAAAGAACTGGGAATAAACCCGTCTAATCTTTGGGTAATGATCCACAGGGCCAGAACCGCTTTAATGGACTGTCTTAATAAAAATTGGTTTTAATATGATTTCGTGTGAAGAAGCAGCAATAATCTGCAATAAGGAACAATACAAAGAGGCGACTTTTTTCGAAAAGATCAAATTGATACTGCATTTAATGGTATGTAAGACCTGTTCCAAATTCTCAAAACAGAACTCCCAACTGACCTCACTTTGCGACAAAGCACCTTTACGTGCCATTCCGGAAAAAGAAAAGGTAAAAATGAAAAAGGAACTTCAGGAAAAAATTTAGAACCAGTACACCATGGCCCAAATCAACCCTCCCCATAACATAGGTACGGCCTCGACCCAAAAAGAGGAATAATATTTGGACTGATTGCGCTTGGTTGCCAATATCAGTCCACCCAAAACCAGAGAAAGCATCCCCTTGGAAATCAATTCCAAATCCGTCACGAAATCCTTTGCATACGTAAGCCCCAAAAAGAGGATTACAATAAAAATCCCGAAAATCTTGGCCCGAAATACCCCAAAACGCTGGGGAATGGTATTTAAATCAGGGGCATCATAGGCAAGATCCCTTATCTCAAAAGGGATCAACAAAGCCAACACCAACAATATCCGTTGTACCACTTCGACCCAAACATCCCACACCAGTACCTTTTGCATTTCCACCAAAGGCAAAACAACGGTTATCCCGGCCCATACCATGGCCACCATGAAAACCTTTAGTCCGCCGAGACTCCTTAAATTCCGGGCATTCGGCAAAACCGGAAGCGCGTAAAGACCGGTCAACCCAGTTAAGATAAGAATGACCCCCCATGAAGCCATGCCCAAGAACCAACCATGGTAACAGGTAAGGAAAAAACAAACAAAACTAAAGAATTGGATATTTTTATGGTAACGGCTCCCTACTAAAAGGTACTTTTTGGCTTCCACCCCATATTTGATGAAATTATAATTGACGATCGTCCCAAAAAAAATAAAATAGCCCAAATGGCCCTTTAAGGGAATATCAAAAAAAAGGGCGGTGACCATTGACAAGGAAACCACTGCCAAAGACACATGTATACTGGCATCCAAATAAAAATCGAACAGTCGTTTCATGGTGTTCATCGGGCAAAAGTAACCAAACTGTTTATAACCCTTTGATTTGGTTAAAAACTTTAGTCCATTACATGGGCAATCCGCTTAAATACCTTGGATTAAATCCCTAATTTTGCCCATCAAAATTCAGTACCTATGAGAACCGATTTGTTTGCTTCACGCCACATTGGAATCAATGAAGGAGACCTTGAGCAAATGCTCCAAACCGTAAAGGCCGGGAGTCTGGACCAAATAATTACAGAAACCATTCCTTCTGACATACGGTTGGCAAAACCCCTAGCACTACCAAAGGCGATGAGCGAACATGAGTTCCTTTCGCACATCAAGGAACTATCTTTAAAAAACAAGCTTTACAAGTCTTATATAGGGTTGGGATATCACGAATCGATCACCCCTTCCGTTATCCAAAGGAATATTTTGGAGAATCCGGGTTGGTATACGGCTTACACCCCTTACCAAGCCGAAATTGCCCAAGGCCGTTTGGAGGCCCTTTTGAACTTCCAGACCATGGTCATTGATTTGACCGGGATGGAACTGGCCAATGCCTCCCTCCTGGACGAAAGTACCGCTGCCGCAGAGGCCATGTCGATGTTATTCGAAGTACGAACCAGACCACAAAAGAAAGATGGAATCGCAAAGTTCTTCGTATCCGACGAAGTCTTACCCCAGACCATATCCCTTTTACAAACCCGATCCAAACCCCTCGGCATAGAATTGGTCATCGGTAATGATGAAGAATTCGAATTTGGAAATGACTTTTTTGGGGCATTGTTGCAATATCCGGGAAAATATGGGGAGGTTAAGGATTATGCCACTTTCGTAGCCAAGGCCAAGGAAAACGAAATTAAAGTGGCGGTCGCTGCCGATATCCTAAGTTTGGTTTTATTAACGCCTCCAGGGGAGTTCGGTGTCGATGTGGTTGTAGGTACCACCCAACGATTTGGCATTCCATTGGGATATGGAGGGCCACATGCGGCTTTCTTTGCCACCAAAGAGCAGTACAAAAGAAATATCCCCGGTAGGATAATCGGGATCACGAAAGATGCCGACGGACAACCGGCATTGCGTATGGCCCTACAGACCAGGGAACAACACATAAAAAGGGACAAGGCTACTTCGAATATCTGTACGGCCCAAGTACTTTTGGCCGTAATGGCAGGAATGTATGCGGTATACCATGGACCACAAGGGTTAAAATACATTGCCGATAAAATACACAACCTAACAAGAACGTTAAGTGAAGCGTTTGCGAATTTAGGATTTGAACAGTTGAATACCATATATTTCGACACCCTTAAAATCAATGTCCCCCATGCGGAAACCCTTAAGGATATTACGGCGGACAGGGGCATCAATTTTAATTATATCGACGATCAAACCGTATCGATTTCAATAAACGAAGCTACCGAAGTCTCCGATTTGGATACGATTCTTTCCTGCTTTACCGAGTTGAAAAGTACAGTCGAAAACGGTTCCATAAAGGAACCGGTGAATGAAGTGATTCCGTACACCCTGTCCCGTAAATCGCCATTTCTTGAAAATGAGGTTTTCAATACATACCATTCAGAAACCGAATTGATGCGTTATATCAAAAAATTGGAACGCAAAGACCTATCGTTGAACCACTCCATGATCTCCTTGGGCTCATGTACCATGAAATTGAACGCGGCCACTGAAATGTTACCGCTAAGTTGGGCCGAATGGGGCAACATACATCCTTTTGTACCTTTAGATCAAGCCGAAGGCTATCAAGAAGTACTTCGGGGTCTCGAAAAAGACCTAACAACGATTACCGGTTTTGCAGGTACCTCTTTACAACCCAATTCCGGTGCACAAGGGGAATATGCCGGATTGATGCTGATTCGTGCCTATCATAAATCGCGAAACGAAGAACACCGCAACATTTGTCTTATCCCGGCTTCGGCCCATGGTACCAATCCCGCTTCAGCCGTTATGGCAGGGATGAAGGTCGTTGTAACCAAAACCGATGAAAGGGGAAATATCGATATTGTTGACTTGGAGGAAAAAGCCAAATTACATTCCGATAACCTTGCGGCTTTAATGGTCACCTATCCGTCTACACATGGCGTATTCGAATCCTCAATAAAGCATATTACCAAGATCATACACGAACATGGCGGCCAAGTATATATGGATGGGGCCAATATGAACGCCCAAGTAGGGCTTACCAACCCTGCCACGATCGGGGCCGACGTTTGCCATTTGAATCTACATAAGACCTTTGCCATTCCCCATGGCGGTGGTGGCCCCGGAGTAGGTCCTATTTGCGTTGCCGAGCAATTAAAACCATTCTTGCCCGGGAATCCATTGGTAAAGACCGGGGGCACCAATGCCATTACCGCTATTTCAGGAGCCCCTTGGGGCAGCTCCCTCGTGTGCCTGATCTCCTATGCGTATATAAAAATGCTAGGGGAACAAGGGTTGACCCACAGCACCAAAATGGCCATCTTGAATGCCAATTATATCAAAGAACGGTTAAGTGGAAATTACGAAGTACTCTATACCGGGGAAAATGGCCGGGCAGCCCATGAGATGATCATAGATTGCCGACCTTTCAAACAAAACGGCATTGAAGTCACCGATATAGCCAAACGTTTGATGGACTATGGTTTTCATGCACCCACGGTATCATTTCCGGTTGCAGGAACCTTGATGATCGAACCCACCGAAAGCGAAAGCAAAGCGGAATTGGATCGTTTTTGCGACGCCTTGATCTCGATACGCAAAGAGATCGACAGGGCCGTTGACAACCCGACGGACAACCCGCTGAAAAACGCACCCCATACCATGTCGATGTTGACAAGTGAGCACTGGGATTTCCCATACAGCAGACAAGAAGCGGTCTTTCCTTTGCCCTACGTATCGGACAACAAGTTTTGGCCAACGGTAAGAAGGGTCGATGACGCCTATGGAGATCGTAATCTTATTTGCAGTTGCACCCCCATTGAAGCGTATATGGAATATAAATAACATTACAAACCCCCATAAACTCGAGCCTTTTGACCCAGTTTTAAGTCAATTGTTTATTAATTTATATATATTGAATTATCTTGAACATCGTATTGTTACCCTTTTTTAAACCCCTAAAAATTCGGGGATTGGGTAATTTGCATAAAATTTTCAGCACCAATGAGCATAGCGATTACCGGAACAGGGTCTTTTAGACCAACAACCATCATTGAAAACTCAGATTTCGAAAAGAACACTTTCTTGAACACCGATGGATCTTCCATCGAAGGTCCGAACGAAGTCATTATAGAAAAATTCAAATCGATTACGGGTATTGGCCAAAGACGTTACGCTAAAAAAGAGATGAACACCTCTGACCTTGGGTACTTAGCCGCAGAAAAGGCCATTGAAAATGCAGGCATAGATAAAGAAACCTTGGACTATATCATATTTGCCCATAATTTCGGCGATGTGTCCCTTGGAAAAATCCAAGGCGATACGCTTCCCAGTCTTGCAACACGTGTAAAACACAGATTGGGCATCAAAAATCCAAAATGTGTCGCTTATGATGTGCTTTTTGGCTGTCCTGGATGGATCGAAGGGGTCATACAAGCCAATGCGTTCATCAAAGCCGGAATGGCAAAAAAATGTTTGGTCATCGGAGCGGATACCCTTTCCAGGGTCGTTGATGATTATGACCGGGACACGATGCTATATGCCGATGGCGCAGGTGCCGCCATTATCGAGGAAACCGAAGGCAAAGGACAATTCCTCAACCATGAGACCGCAACTTATGCCAATGATGAGGCCTTTTATCTGTTTTTTGGCGAATCGTACAACAAAGACCTTGATGAGGATAGGCGTTACATAAAAATGTACGGCCGAAAAATTTATGAATTCGCCATCTCACACGTACCCCAAGCCATGAAGGAATGCTTGGACAAAACGGGAAGGGACATTTCCGAAGTCAAAAAAATATTCATCCATCAAGCCAATGAAAAAATGGATGAGGCCATATTAAAACGGTTTTACAGATTATACAAGCTCAAAACCCCTAAAGGTATTATGCCGATGACCATTGGGCGATTGGGAAACAGCTCTGTGGCCACCATCCCTACACTTTACGATAAGGTAAGAAAAGGGAACATAGAAGGCCATAACATTGAAAAAGGCGATTTGGTCCTATTTGCCAGTGTTGGCGCCGGTATGAACATCAATGCCATGGTATACGAGGTATAACGGACTTCGAATTAATCCCAATTAAAGAATTGCAGAGGTATCGGGTAATGCCTCTGCATATTTTTTTAACTTCGTACCCCATATACAAAGATTGACCCCGATTGTGGGGCCATACCATACGACCTAGTTTAAATGTACGAAAAGACTTTTCCAAATAAGCGATTTGAGAATACCCTGGCTTTTTTACAGAAGCATATCACTACAGATGAAACGATCTTGGATTTAGGCGTAGAAAACCCCTTTTCCAAAATCATGAAAGAAACGGGATATACGGTAGCAAATACCCAAGGTGAGGATTTAGATCTGGATTTCACCAACATTACCGATACCCCTACCGATGTCGTTACGGCTTTTGAGATATTCGAACATCTTATAGCACCCTTTAATGTGCTACGTGAAATAAAGGCAAAGAAACTGGTAGCCAGCATTCCCTTGCGATTGTGGTTCGCCCCTGCCTACCAGAGTAAAACAGACCCTTGGGACAGGCATTTTCATGAATTTGAGGATTGGCAATTCGATTGGCTATTGGAAAAAGCCGGATGGAAGATCATTGACCGTGCCAAATGGAGCAATCCCGTTAAGAAAATAGGCATTAGACCCCTCCTACGCAGCTTTACCCCAAGATACTATATCGTATATGCAGAGCGAACAGCTTAAAAGCCTAATTGATTTTAATGGAATACTATATCGTCATACCCGCCCATAATGAGGAAGCATTTTTGGAGGAAACCTTAAGGTCCATTACCACACAAACCCTTCTTCCCAAAAAAGCGATCATCGTAAATGACCATTCTACCGATGGCACGGAGAATATCATAGACCGATACTGCAACACCCATGGTTTTTTCACCAAACTGAACACCAGTTCTTCCGATGAACATCTTCCAGGGAGCAAAGTGATCAATGCCTTTCGAAAAGGCCATGATCTGTTGGATGATTCCTATGATTTCATTGTAAAACTCGATGCCGACCTTATACTCCCTGAAAACTATTTTGAAACGATCGCCAAGGTATTCCAACAAGACCCGAAAATAGGTTTGGCCGGTGGGTTCGTTTATGAGCTCGATGCAAACAACCTATGGACCCTTAACCACCCCATGGACAAAAAACACGTTAGAGGAGCCTTTAAGGCCTACACCAAGGCGTGTTTTAAAGCCATAGGCGGACTTAAAAATAAAATGGGCTGGGATACCATGGATGAGTTACTCACCCAATACCACGGTTTTGACATCAAAACAATAGCGGGGTTAAAGGTAAAACACCTACGCCCAACGGGAAAAGCCTATAACGCCAAAGCAAAACTGATGCAGGGCGAAGCTATGTACGCCATGGATTATGGATTTTGGCTTGCCCTGATCGCTTCCTCCAAAATGGCCTTTAAACAGAAAAATCCAAAAATCCTCTACCACAACATGAAAGGCTTTTTTAAGGCCAAAGGGGAACAACTGCCCAAAATGGTCTCACCGGAAGAAGGAATCTTTATACGCCAATTGAGATGGAGGGGAATTAAGAAAAAACTCATCGGCCGTAAATAAAAAAAACCACTCCGATGCGCGCATCGGAGTGGTTTTTTTTATTGTTCCTTAGGGTACCTTAGAAGCCCAATTCCTTTTTGACCTCAGGAAGAATGTCCTTGCCTTTCGCCACGATCAATCCACCCCCTGCTTGAGCATCGATTACGTAGTCATACCCAAGGGCCGCAGCCACTTTTTCAATGGCAGCCTTTGCTTTTTCCGAGATAGGAGCGAACAATTCAGCTTGTTTCTTTTGAAGCTCTTGCTGTGCATTTTGTTGTGCCTCACCAATGTTCTTTTCGAACACTTGTAATTCCTGGGCCCGTTTTTGGTTCTCCTCTTCAGATTTGGAAGAAGACTCATTTGAATACTGGGTATATTTGTTCTTCAATTCGGTCATAGAACTTTCAATATCGGCCCTGTACGTTTCTTGCAACTTCTTCAATTCGGCTTCAGCCGATTTCATTTCAGGCATTTGGGACAAAAGTTGCGTAACATCTATATGTGCAATTTTACTTTGGGCTTGAACAAAACTTGTCGCCGCAACAAACAACACCAAGGCAACTACTATTTTCTTTACTTCTTTCATGATTGCTAATTAAAATATTTGAGTATTAATTTAAGTTAATGATATTCGTATCAATTATTTGGTTTCCCGTTTCTTCTTCGGTATTCTCTTTATTTTCGGTTTCTTCGTTCTCTTCCGTATCCTCTTCCTCGGACTCCTTATTCCGCTCTTCTTCCTGCGCTTTCTTTTTCGCCTCCCTTTCTTCTAGGAGTTTCTTCCTTCTTTCATCATAGGCTTTCTTCCGCTCTTCCCTGATCTTCAACTGTTCGGCCTTTTTCTCCGCCGCCGTTTGCTCTCTGGCTTCTTCGGCCTGTTTCGCCAATTCCAATCTTTCTTTCAAGGCATCGCTCACCTCTTCTTCCCCAGCTTCCCCATCATCTTCGAAATTCGACAATCTATCATTTGTCTTTTTCGGTTTGCTTATTTTTCTTGTCCTGGCAATACCCCGCAAAACCAACTCACTGATATCATGTCTTTTTTCGGAATACAACATTACAACATCCGCAGATTTATCAAAAATAAAATCATACTTTTTATTGGCCCCTATCTTTTGTACTTCATTAAAGACCTGATCTTGGATCGGCTGGATCAAACGCCTTTTCTGCATAACCAAATCCCCTTGCGGACCAAAACGATCTTGTTGGTATTCGATCATCTCTTTTTCCAGGATCTGTATCTCCTCCTCACGTTCTTCGATCAACTCAACGGTCAAAAGTACTTTTTCGGCCATTAGATCCTTCTTCATTTGAGCAATCACACTCTGCCTTTGCTCTATCTCCACTTTCCATTTTTGCACCTTGTTCTCCAACTGTTCGGTGGCATCGCGATATTCCTCTACATTCTCCAAAATGTATTCCATATCCACATAGGCCATTCGAACTCCCCGTTGGGCCAAAGTTCGGGCTCCACCTAACATGATTGCCACTAGTAAGAGAACTTTTATTTTTGGTTTCATTATTATTCCGTTTTAATACATAGAAAATATCGTGCCAAAAATACTAAAACTTTTAAAATGAATGATTTAGCAATGGTCCGATTCTTAAATTAAAACTGTTGGCCGATAATGAAGTGTGTTTGCCATCCACTTGGCCCTGAAGAACTTGAACTGTAACTTTGGTCAAATCCATAACCGAAATCAATTCCCAGCAAACCAAACGCAGGCATAAATATTCGCAGCCCCACTCCAGCCGATCGTTTTATTTCAAACGGATTAAAATCCTGAAAATTGTTGAAACCATTACCCCCTTCTAAAAATGCCAGGCCATAGATCGAGGCTGAAGGTTTCAAAGTAAGTGGATATCGCAGTTCCATGGAAAATTTATTATAAATCAAGGCCCCGTCAACCGAACCGGAATCGGAATTTACCGGGGTCAATGCCTGCTCATCATAACCTCGCAGCTGAACGACATCCCTTCCATCCAAGGTATAATTCCCCATACCGTCACCCCCAATATAGAAACGCTCAAAAGGCACATCACCTACCGAACTGTTATAACTTCCAAGAAAACCAAATTCGGCATTGGTCCTAAGAACCAAATCCCCAACAAGGGTCGTATACCAATCCCCTTTGAATTTTACCTTATAATATTCCAACCATCTGAATCGTTCCTGATCCACTTCTTCCAAACGATCCGACTCCTCGCTGCTTAGCCCCTCCGTATAACTCAATTCGGTAAGTTCCTCACTTTCTTCCTTCAACTCCCTATAATCCTTATTACTGAATAAGGAATATGGCGGGGTAAATTTACCCGTTATCTCAAAATTGGAACCTCCCCTTGGAAATATGGTGCCTCCCAAGGTAGCATTCCTGGAAATACCCAAGGTATAGGAAATGGCATTGGAACTTCCGTTTCCAAAGTTGAACAAGCCCAAGTTGTAATCGTTGAATTCATATCGCTGGTATCCCAACGAATGGGAAACCACGAAGTAATCATCGGGCCATTGAACTTTTTTGGCCAATCCGGCAGAGACTCCCGTAATCGAGAATCCACGATCCTTATCCACCTCTATCGTCCCCGAACTTGAATAGCTCGAGCTGAACTGTTTGGTTTGGGACAATGACAAATTGAAACGGACCGGTTTTTTACCGCCCAACCACGGCTCTGAAAAGTTCAAACTATACACCCTATAGGATTTACTGGCCTGCACACGTACGGCAAAACTCTGACCATCACCCATAGGTACCGGTTTATAAGCTTCCTTATTGAATATATTCCGCAATGAAAAATTACTGAACGAAAGACCTAAAGTTCCGATGAAACCTCCACCGCCATAACCCCCTTGGAGTTCTATTTGGCTCGAGCCCGATTCCACAAGGCTATATTCCAAATCGACAGTACCTTCATTGGGCTTTGGGTTTATGATGTCTGGTTGGATCTGCTCGGCATCGAAGAAACCAAGTTGACCCAACTCACGGATACTCCTGATAATATCCGATTTACTATACTTTTGACCAGGACGGGTACGTAATTCCCTGAAAATAACGTGATCATTGGTTTTACTGTTCCCATTGATCGTCACATGATCCAAAAAGGTCTCTTTACCTTCGACAATCCGAATCTCAAAATTGATCGTGTCATTTTCCGCCGAAACCTCTACCGGGTTGATGCTTGAAAAAAGATATCCATTGTTTTGGTATAGACTGGTTACATCATTGGCATCCGGTTTGGTATCATCGGCAATACGCTCACGCAAGAGTACCCCGTTATAGGTAGACCCTTTCTTGATTCCCAAAACCCTACTCAATATATGGTCGGGATACACACTGTTACCCACAAAATCGATATCCCCGAAATAATATTTGTTTCCTTCTTCTACCTTGATCTTTATCTTGATATTATCTTCATCCACATTAATGATGGTATCGGAAAGTATACGGGCATCCCTGTACCCATTTTCGGCATATTTATCGACCAAGAGGGTTAGGTCGTCCTCATAATCATCCTCAATGTACTTGGATTTTTTCCAAAACCGACCCAATTGCTTTTTCTTGGTATTCTTTAAGGCCTTAAGTAATTTTTTGGCCTTCATCTTTTCATTCCCCTCTAAAACGATATCCTTTATTTTTACCTTGTCCCCTTTATCAACGTTTACGACCATACTACGCGCATTGGTGGCCGAAGTATCGACCGCCGTGATGATATTGACTTTGGCGTTCAAGTATCCTTTCTTCTTGAATTGGTTCTGAATGTAATTCTTACTATTGGCGATAAGACTTTCGGTAATCTTCTTCCCCCTCTTAAGATCGGTATCCTTTAAGATCTCTTCGACCTTCCTTTCCTTTACCCCGTTCATTTTAACTTTGGACAAAGTAGGACGTTCGATAATGTGCAATTCGAGGAAAACCTTTTCGTCTTGGACATCGGTGACATAAAAGTCGATGTCGGTGAAAAGTTCCAATCCCCAAAGTTTATTGATAATCGCGCTGATCTGCTCCCCTGGCAAGGTAATTGGTTGACCTACCCGCAGACCGGTATAGGTTTTTACCGTCTGCTCATTATAACTTTGGAGCCCTGTAACCTCAAGGCCGCCTAAGATATATTTTTTACCATCTTCATAAGATACATCTTGTGCCGAGGTAATTGTTACGATAAAAAGTAATAAGAAAGTGATCAGTGGTTCAAGGGACATGAACCTTTTCATATCGCTAGTTGAGTTGTTCGCTAGTTTTTCCAAATCTTCGTTCTCTGTTCTGGTAATCTATTATAGCCTTTACTAAATGATGCTCTTTAAAATCTGGCCAAAATACATCTATGAAATATAATTCCGCGTATGCTATTTGCCATAATAAAAAATTACTTATCCGGTGTTCTCCACTAGTTCGGATAAGCAAGTCTACATCTGGCAAATTGTGCGTGTAAAGATGGTTATTAATAATGGTTTCGTCAATATTTTCGGGAGAAATTATATTATTTTTAACTTTGGTCGCAATCTGTTTAACGGCGTGCAACATTTCGTCCCGAGCCCCGTAACTAAGTGCCAAAGTCAGGGTCATACCCGTGTTTTCCTTGGTTTTTTCCATTACCTCCAAAAGTTCTTGATAGGCATTTTTCGGCAAGGCTTTAATATCCCCTATGGTATTGAACCGTACGTTATTCTTGTTGAACGTCTCAAGTTCCTTTTTCAGGGAGTTGACCAAAAGCCTCATTAAGGTATCTATCTCGAATTTAGGTCGGTTCCAATTTTCCGTAGAAAAGGTATACAGGGTAAGATAGTCGAGACCTATCTTTACACTACTCTCAACGGTTCGCCTTACGGTCGTAACCCCATTCTCATGGCCAAAAACCCTTAGTTTGCCTTTTTTTTTGGCCCACCTACCATTACCATCCATGATAATGGCGATATGCCTAGGCATTTTTTGGTCATCGATTTCTTCAATTGTTTCCATTTTATTTTACTCAAAACAATCGGAACATGGTTTCCTACCAAAGGTATAGGTTAAGGTTACCCCGGAGAAAACGTACCAATCATCACTAAAAATATTCCCAAAATCAACATCCAATTGTTGATTGATATTCGACTTTTCAGGATTACTGGCATCCAAATTATCCGTAAAGGTATATCTCGCCCCCACTTCTGCCCCAATAACCAAGAACTGATTCAATCTCATTTTAACCCCTACGATCATAGGAATGGCCAAAGAGCCATCTTTTTGATCAAGACTCAACTGTTGCCCCGCATCGATATAATCATAATCATACCTGAAATAGGTAAACCCCGTGTAGAGGTAAGGCGTAAAAGCCGGACCTATTTTATGCAGATTATATTCCACGAAGTTAAACTCCAAACCTGCCGAAGCCTCAAAAATGGAGTTGTCCACTACATATCCCCTTTGTTGCCTGGCAGCCATATCGGATTTTGAATCGTCGGCCGTAAATTTACCATAAATTAAACTAGCACGCCAAGCATATCTTTTACTTTTATTCCATTTGAACAATCCCCCAAAGGCCACATCCGAAGGTGCTATGAAAGTTGTCCTACCCACATCGCCGATATTATTGGCGCCACCGACAAAAGCCCCGATTTCATAAGTTTGTGCACTTAGCGCCACACAAAGAAAGAAAAGCATTGAAAAAAAGTAATACTTCATAAATTCTACAAAGTTTGCAAATTTACACCAAATTATGATCTAAACCTCAATTGGATAATATGCATGTTCCCACATGATAAACAACATTTGAAGCTAAATATTGTTTTCCAATGCTTGTTTTACTTGGGTCAATTACGCTTATCTTCCCCCCACAACAATTTATTACGAAGGGTTTTCAAAAAGCTTTCCGAAGTATACTCAATCATATTAATGGTAAAGTTCGCTTTTCTCACCTCAATATCGGTACCATTGGCCACGGTCGCAATACGGGAATCCAACGATACAAGGTGTTGGTCCTCCCTACCCGAAACCTTTAACCGTATTATCGTATCGTCCGATATGACCAACGGCCTGGCATTGAGGTTATGCGGTGCAATAGGGGTCAACACCAATGATTTTGCCGTAGGAACGATTACCGGGCCACCGCAACTCAACGAATAACCCGTGGAACCCGTAGGGGTCGAAATGATCAAGCCATCGGCCCAGTACGATGTCAGATACTCCCCATTAAGATAGGTTTCTATCGTGATCATGGAAGTCGTATCCTTTCTACTTATGGCGATTTCGTTCAATGCAAAATTGAGACCGCCGATCTCCTCTTCCTTGACCCCTTCCCTAACTTCGACCAGACTTCTTTCCACGATGGTATATTCCCCCTGTAAAAATGCCTGAACCACTTTTCGGACGTCCTCTTTCTTAAAGGTGGAAAGAAATCCCAACCTACCCGTATTCACCCCTACGATAGGTATTCCCAAATCACGCACAAAAGTAGTTGCCCTTAGGATGGTACCATCGCCCCCAAAACTGACGAACATATCAAAAGAACGATCAAGACCTTGGGTTTCGTTATAAGCCCCATAACTCCCGACATCCAAACTTTGGGACAAATGTTCTTTAAAACGTTCTTCAATGGCGACCGTTGCCGAATGCTTCTTAAGCTCATCCAGGAGTTCCCCCACATATCCCAAGACATCAGTATGATACACCTGTCCGTAAATGGCAACTTTCATTTCTTTTTGTTTATTGGATTTTCGACAATCAGACCTATCGTTGTGCAAATATAAGTATCCCTATCGAGTAGCCTTTTGTTTTCAATAGGTGTTTATTGAAATTTTCGATTTCCAGGGCAGACGGCCCCGATTGTTACCGTTATACGTTCAGATACTTGTCCAGATAGTCCGACCTTTGTTTTAAGTCATCAATGAACCGATCATCGACATTCCCGAAAATGATGTTATAATCATATCGTCTGAACGTCTGCAGAACCTCGGTCATGTTATTTCCACTTATCTTAATCGTAATCTGCACTTCTTCATTGTTCATTTCCGAAATGAACCCCCCTATGAACTTACTATTGTTACTTTCAACGATCTGTACGATTTCACTGAACGAATAACCCTTGATTTCCTTGGCGATGACCAAGATACCTCCAGGCTCCGTAAAAAAGGGCATCTCGATAAAAACCCCCACGATATCGGTAATATCATAATATCCTAGCACTTCGTTCTTATCACCCAGAACAGGAACCAAGTTGGCCTCATTCCTGGCAAAGGCCTCAAGCACATCGAACCAGCTCGTATCTTTACGGACAAAAAACGATTCCAGGTTATATTTAAAATCCTCTATTTTCTTGTCTACACTAAAGTGCTCCAGATCATTTTCACTGAACACGCCCAAAAACTGCCCCTCATTCATTATGGCAACATGGGAATACGTGTTCTCCATAAAAAATTGGACCAATTTCTCCAAAGGCTCCTTGACCTCAAAGACGGGTATCGTTGTAATAATGTGTGTTTGAATCCTCATAGCTTAAAATAATACGCAAAATACTAATTAAATACATCAAAAGGCATGCCTATTTTGTATTTTTGCACTGCAAAAACCATTAAAATCGCAATGACCAAGCTTAGCGTAAACATCAATAAAATCGCCACTTTGAGAAATGCAAGGGGTGGCAATGTCCCCGATCTACTGAAGATGACCAAGGACATAGAGTCTTTTGGGGCCCAAGGAATAACCATTCATCCCCGCCCCGATGAAAGACATATCAGGTATCAGGATGCCCGGGATTTGAAAAAAATAGTCACAACGGAGTTCAATATCGAAGGCAACCCCATCCAAAAATTCATGGATTTGGTTTTGGAAGTAAAACCGACCCAAGTTACCTTGGTACCCGATGCCACCGATGCGATTACATCCAACGCCGGCTGGGACACCCTTGCGAACAAGAATTTCCTAAAAGACGTGATAGCGACTTTCAAACAACACAATATAAGAACCTCTATTTTCGTAGATGCCGACACCAAGATGGTGGAAGGGGCTGCGGAAACAGGTACGGATCGCATCGAACTTTACACAGAAAGTTATGCGCTGGCCTACACCAATGGCAACCTTAAAGGCATTGATCCTTTTATAAAAGCCGCCGAAACCGCCTCAAAGTTGGGATTGGGCATCAACGCCGGCCATGACCTAAGTTTGGAAAACGTCAAATATTTCAAAGAAAACATCCCCAACCTCTTGGAAGTTTCCATCGGTCACGCCTTGATCTGCGAAGCCCTCTACTTGGGCTTGGAAAATGTTGTGAACATGTATTTGAACAAATTGCGATGAACCCGATCTTACACTCCAATATTTTAGGGGCGGGACAACCGCTTTTGATCTTGCATGGTTTTTTGGGAATGTCCGATAATTGGAAAACCCTTGGTACCCAATACGCCAAACAAGGCCTACAGGTACATTTGATAGACCAACGCAACCATGGACGAAGTTTCCATGCTGAAGAATTCAATTACGACATCCTTGCCGAAGACCTGAAAAAATATATCGACCACCACCACTTAAAGGAAGTAATTGTATTAGGGCATTCGATGGGCGGTAAGACGGCCATGCAGTTCGCAATGAGCTACCCATCCCTTCTCGGCAAATTGATCGTGGCGGATATTGCCCCCAAATATTACCCGCCCCACCACCAATACATCATCAATGGCCTAAATCGATTGGATTTCGACCAAATAGCCTCAAGAGGTGCAGCCGACAAAGAATTGGGCAAATACATCCCTGAATTCGGCATTCGGCAATTTTTACTTAAAAACCTTTATTGGGCCGAAAAAGGAAAATTGGCCTTCCGATGCAATTTAAAGGTACTCAGCAATAAGATGGAGGAGATCGGGGAGCATCTAAGTGCCATGGACCAATATAACGGACCCACCCTTTTTCTTCGGGGCGAAAAATCGGAATACATTACCCCTGCCGACAATGAGACCATCCTAAGGCATTCTCCAAACGCCAAAATAGAAATGGTCGATAACGCAGGACATTGGTTACATGCCGAAAATCCGGAACAATTTTTCAACAAAACGATCGACTTTATCCAATCCTGACCCTGCATCCACTTGATCGTATTTGCCTGATTCCAATCTGGCTTGGGTCTTTTCCATCCGACCCCGACAACGCTAAGCAAAGGCAACCATTATACAGCTACCCATGGCCATTGCGTATTTTTGGTCGCGATGAACAACCTATAAGACCCACTTTACATTATAATTAATAGAAATTAATTTTATACTTTTAGTGGTGCTGGGAGGCCCCGGCACCTTTATCAAAAAAAAACCATATGAAACTTATTTTACGCATCCTCCTTAGCGCCCTGGCCGTGGTCATACTTTCCAAAATATTACCCGGAGTTGACGTTGACACCTATACTACAGCCATAATCGTGGCTATCGTACTGAGTCTATTGAACTTTATCGTAAAACCGATTTTGGTGATATTGACCCTTCCGGTGACCATTTTGACCCTAGGACTCTTCCTGTTGATCATCAATGCCATCATCATATTATTGGCCGATAATCTCATCACCGGATTTTCGGTTGACAACCTTTGGTGGGCCCTTTTATTCAGTCTTCTACTTTCCTTTTTGCAATCGATACTTTTTTCTTTATTGAAAGAAGACCGATAAAAACGATTTACCGTTTGGAATACAGGGACTTAAAAAGTTGCTCGGGTGTTTAAAATATACTACTTTTGCATCCCATTTTAATTAATGGTAAAAAACGAAAGGAAGGCCCCCATAAATTTTTTCGTTGGGGGAACATGAAAAAAAACAATCCCCTTCTTCCCGTTTGCCCAAGCGAACAAAAGGAAGGAAGCATGCAAAATTAAGATACAGAAATGAATATTACGAAAGAGCAAATTGACGATCTAAACGCAGTCGTAAAGGTTGCCATTACCAAGGAAGACTACCAGGACAAAGTAGAAAGTATCCTAAAAGATTACAGAAAACAGGCGAACATCCCCGGATTCAGAAAAGGCCATGTACCCATGGGCTTGATCAAAAAACAATATGGTAAAGCGGTTTTGGTCGATGAGGTCAACAAACTGATCCAAGACAACCTGAACAAATACCTTACCGAGGAAAAATTGGATGTCTTGGGCAATCCACTACCAAAACAACAGGACAATTTCGATTGGGACAATGAGCAATTGAATTTCGAATTTGAATTGGGACTTGCCCCGGCTTTCGAAGTTCCTTTACACACCAAAAAAGCGATTACGCACTACAAAATCATTGCCGATGATGAAATGGTCGACGAACAAATAGAGCGTATTCAAAAACAATATGGCAAATTGGTAAGCCAAACGGAAATCGCCGAGGATTACGAGGTTATCGGTACGTTTAAGAATGAGGCGGAAGCCATCGAAAACAAAACCACTTTAGAGCTCGATAAGATCAAAAGCAAAAAAGCCCTTAAAGCCCTCATAGGCAAAAAAGTCGGTGATGAAGTCGTACTTGCCACCAAAGATCTTTTTAAGGAAGATTACCTACTATCAAGTGTATTGGGCCTTTCACAGGAAAAAGCCAAAGACTTGGATATCGAAGTGTCTTTCACCATTGAGGAAATCAATGAAAGGGAAGCTGCGGCCCTTGACCAGGAATTGTTCGACAAACTTTTCGGTAAGGATGTCATCAAATCGGAACAGGAATTGAAAGATCGTATCAAGGAAGATTCCGAAAAACAATTTGAACAACAAGCCGATCAAAAGCTATTGAACGATGTTACTGAAAATTTCATTGATAACATCAAATTCGAACTCCCTTCCGAATTCTTGACCAAATGGATCAAAATGACAGGAGAAGAGCCCTTATCGGATGATCAAGCCAGTGAAGAATTCGAAAAATCGGAAAAGGGACTTCGTTACCAATTGATCGAAGGGAAAATCATCAAAGACAACGATATCCAAATCCAATTTGACGAATTAAAGGAATTCGCCAAAGGATTCATCAAGACCCAAATGGCACAATTCGGTCAATTGAACCCACAAGAAGAGGAATTGGACAATATAGCTGCCCGTGTATTGGGGAACCAAGATGAGGTAAAAAGACTTTCAGAGCAATTGATGAGCCAAAAATTGCTTAACCTGTACAAGGAAAAAGTCAATTTAAAGACCAAAGAAGTTACCTATAAAAACTTTGTCAAGGAAGTTTACGGATAATATTGGGGTCAAAAAGCAAAATTCTTAGCTTCAAAGGTCTCATTAAAATAAGTATCTTTACGGTGCCGAAGCGTTGTTTTCGGCACCTTTTTTATCTAAAATATTGAAGAAGAACCACATGGATTACGGAAAAGAGTTCAAGAATTACGCAATAAACCATCAGGGAATCAATAGCATGTATTATGATAAGATCATGAGTAGCATGTACCCTATGAACATGACACCAAATATCATTGAGGAAAGGCAATTGAACGCCATAGCCATGGACGTATTCTCCCGATTGATGATGGATAGGATCATTTTTTTGGGAACCGGCATCAATGACCAGGTAGCGAACATCGTACAGGCCCAATTGTTGTTTTTGGAAAGTGCCGATGCCTCCAAAGACATCCAGATCTACATCAACTCCCCAGGTGGAAGCGTTTATGCAGGTTTGGGCATTTATGACACCATGCAATTCATCAAACCCGATGTGGCGACCATCTGTACAGGAATGGCGGCTTCAATGGGCGCGGTTTTATTATGTGCAGGGGAAAAAGGGAAGCGCAGTGGCCTTACCCATTCCCGCGTAATGATCCACCAACCCATGGGTGGTGCGCAAGGACAAGCCAGTGATATTGAAATTACGGCTAGGGAAATCCTTAAATTAAAGGATGAGCTTTATGAGATCATTTCCCAGCATTCCGGACAAACCTTGGAGAAAGTCCAAGAAGACAGTGACCGGGACTACTGGATGAAAGCCGAGGAAGCCCAGAAATATGGGATGATCGACGAGATTTTAGTAAGGGAAAAGAACTAAAAGCGACAAACCCTTAAAAAAAGCGCCTTTGTTTTATAGGCGATGAACCAAAACACGAATTCTATCGTTCTATTGGATAGAAAAATATTACTATGGCGAAGGAAAATTTAGAATGTTCTTTTTGTGGAAGAAAAAAACCGGAGACAAATCTTTTGATTGCAGGTTTGGATGCCCATATATGTGACCGTTGTATTGAACAGGCCCATGGCATCGTAGCCGAAGAGTCCAATCAAGCAAAAAACAATGACCTGTCTTCAGAATTGGTTTTGAAGAAACCTATGGAGATCAAGGATTTTCTAGACACCTTCATCATTGGGCAGGAACAGACCAAAAAAGTAATGTCGGTTGCGGTGTACAATCATTATAAAAGATTGTTGCAACCCAGTAGCAAGGAAGACGATATAGAGATCCAGAAGAGTAATATCATCATGGTGGGCCAAACAGGAACCGGAAAGACCCTGATGGCAAAAACAATTGCAAAAATGCTGAACGTCCCTTTAGCCATAGTCGATGCCACGGTGCTTACCGAAGCAGGTTATGTCGGTGAGGACGTTGAAAGTATCCTGACCCGTTTGTTACAGGCCGCCGATTACAACCTTGAAAAAGCGGAACGCGGTATCGTATTTATTGATGAAATAGATAAAATTGCCCGAAAGAGTGACAACCCTTCGATAACCAGGGATGTTTCCGGGGAAGGTGTACAACAAGGCCTCTTAAAATTATTGGAAGGTACGGTAGTGAATGTCCCCCCTAAAGGAGGCAGAAAACACCCCGATCAAAAATTCATCGAGGTAAACACCGAAAACATCCTTTTTATTGCCGGTGGGGCTTTCGACGGTATCGAGCGGGCCATAACCAAACGACTGAACATGCAAGCCGTAGGTTATAGTGCTTCCAAAGCCGATGAACATATAGACGAAGACAATATCCTTCAATACATCATCCCTAAAGATTTAAAAGAATTTGGGCTTATCCCCGAAATTATAGGTAGGTTGCCCGTATTGACCTATATGAACCCCTTGGATGAAAAAACCCTGCGATCTATTTTGACCGAACCCAAAAATGCGATCATAAAGCAGTATGAAAAGTTGTTCGCTATGGATGATATCACCTTCACCATAACCGATCAGGCTTTGGATTACATCGTAAAAAAAGCCGTTGAATACAAATTGGGGGCAAGGGGCCTACGTTCTTTATGTGAGGCCATATTCACCGATGCCATGTTCGAAATGCCAAGTAACGGGGAAACTGAATTCAAGGTGACCAAGCCCTATGCCGAGAACAAATTATCCTTTGAGACCATTAAGAAACTAAAAGCGGTTTCTTAATTTGGACGACTTTTGTCGTTCCATTTGTTTTATGCGTCACCAGGGATAAAAGATTTTTGGCGATTTTCTTGATGATCGTATCGTCTGTATACAAATCCTGTCCAAAGCCTTGGACGATTTCGACATACCTTTGCATCCGAACAAGTTGTGCACTCGATGGCTTATCCGCATCAAGAGCCCCGTATACCCAGCGAACGGGTATTTTAGGCCGTTGGCCTTCAAAAGGTAAACCGTGGGCAGAAACGGCATATAATGATTTTACGGGAAGTCCTTTCAAAATGGCCTTCCAGACGATTTCCCCTCCCACTCCGAACGTCAGATAACGTGCCGGTATTTTTTCCTTCTGCCTCAATTGTCCGATTGCCGTTTCAATACCCCCATGATCAAAACCATCCTTCAGTTCTTGATCGGTACAATCGACACAGGCATCCAAGTTGGCCAATTGTTGGCTATCATAATAGCTTATATTAAAATACTGTTGAAGATACACTAAATAAGAAGTGGCCCAAACGCCTTTTTTGGCGCCCCACATATCGGATATGACCACAAGTCGTTCTGCCATGGTGGTAAAATGGTTTAGTTAAAGGTCTGTGTGTTAACCAATTTCCACCATTCATTTGTAAAAACCTCATTTATTGGTTCATTTGAAGCAATTCCTCGATATATTCCCTTTTGTTCGATAATCTTGGAATTTTATGTTGCCCCCCTAATTTATTTTTCGATTTCAGCCAGTCGTAGAACAGATTTTCCCGAGCCGCGTGTACCTTGGGCATTTTCAGGGTGATGTTATTATAGCGCTTTGCCTCGTAATCGGAGTTCAGGGCTTTGAGGGCATTATCCAATACTTCGGTAAAATAATCGAGATCCTCCGGTGCCCTCCTAAATTCGATGATCCATTCATGGGCCCCTTTTTCCTTTCCCGACATAAAAATGGGCGCCACCGTATAATCCTTGATCGCCGCTCCTGTTTTGGAGCAAATACGTTTTAAGGCCTCTTCGGCATTCTCAATGATCAACTCCTCCCCAAAAACATTGATAAAATGCTTGGTTCGCCCAGTGATACGGATACGATAGGGGTTGATAGAGGTAAACCGCACGGTATCCCCAATTTTATAGCGCCACAGTCCCGAATTGGTCGTAATAACGATCGCATAATTCTTGTTCAGCCCAACCTCCCAGAGGGGTATCGCCCGCTGTTCTTCGGTATTATGCGTTTCCATCGGGATAAATTCATAAAAAATACCGTAATCGAGCATCAACAGTAGGTCATTGGCATTGTTCCTGTCCTGTATCGCAAAAAATCCTTCTGAAGCATTGTAAATCTCATAATACCTGAAATTCTTTCGCGGCAACAATTTCTGGTACTGCTCCTTATATGGGACAAAACTTACCCCTCCATGAAAATATACCTCGAGGTTCTCCCATACCTGGAACAGATTGTCTTTCCCCGTTTCCTGAAGTACATTGTTCAACAACACCAACATCCATGAGGGCACTCCCGCCAAACTCGTTACGTTCTCTTGGGAACTTTCATGGATAATGGCCCTGAGCTTGCTTTCCCATTCACTCATTAGCGACACCTTATTACTAGGGGTGCTGCTGAATTCTGCCCATAGGGGCATATTATCGATCAAGATAGCGGACAAATCCCCAAAGAACGAATCGTTGTCCTGGTACAGTTCCTTACTCCCCCCAAGCCGCAAACTCTTTCCGGTGAACAGTTGGGAGTTTTCATTGTTATTCAAATAAAGACACAAAAGATCTTTCCCCGATTTATAATGACAATCTTCCAAAGCTTCGGAACTTACCGGAATGAATTTACTTTTTGCATTTGTCGTGCCGCTGCTTTTTGCGAACCATTTGATCGAGGTGGGCCAGAAAACGTTTTGCTCCCCTTTTCGCGTACGTTCGATCATCGGTTCCATTTCCTCATAGGAGATGATGGGCACCCTTTGCCGAAAGTCCGAATAATTCGTCATCGACTCAAAATCATAGGTCTTCCCGATTTCAGTATCCTCGGCAATATCCAACAATTGATGCAACACCTCCTCTTGCACTTCTGCCGGGTATTTCAAAAAGAGCTCTATCTGGTGATAACGTTTTTTAAGCAACCAGCTTGCAATGGAATTAAACAGTGGTATCGGCATTTTTTGGGTATCTTTAACAAGTTAAAATTAACGTATATAGTTATCATTTTCAAATAGAACATCGAATAAGAATTTCTTTTATGCACTACCAGGGAGTACTACGAAAAATGGAGACCGAAATGGCACGTCCCATTCAATATTACATGCTTTTTGAAGACAATTTCTTAAATGTAAACCAAGTATTGAACCGAAATTTCCAAATAGATTTCTTAAAATACCAATGCTTGAATTGCGGGGAGGATTTGCCTATTTTCAGACAAGGTTTTTGCAAATCCTGTTTTTTTGAAACCCCTACGGCAGGGGATTGGATCATGCGGCCGGAATTGAGTACGGCACATCTCGACAAGGAAGATCGGGATCTCGCTTATGAGAAAAAGGTACAGCTGCAGCCCCACATTGTTTACTTGGCCAATTCGAGCAACATCAAGGTCGGGGTTACCCGAAAATCACAAGTACCTACCAGATGGATAGACCAAGGCGCCCATGAGGCCATAGAAATCGTCGAAGTCCCCAATAGGTATTTGGCCGGCATTACCGAAGTTGCCTTAAAGGACCATATCGGTGATAAGACCAACTGGCGTAAAATGCTGACGAACAATGTCGATGATGAGGATCTGGTCACTTGGCGCAATAAACTGGAACCCTATATTCCCGAGGAAGCCAAGGCCTATTTTATAGCAAACAACCAAGAAACCCATATGGAGTTTCCCGTATTGCAATACCCCAACAAGGTCAAAAGCCTTAATTTGACCAAAACGCCGAGTTACAAAGGCGTTTTGACCGGTATAAAAGGACAATACCTCATTTTCAACGACAACACCGTTTTTAACGTTCGTGGCAGTGAGGGCTATTTTGTTTCGGTAACCATCAGTTGACCGAATCTTTTTCAGTGCTCTTTTTTCCTCCCAATAAGCCCCCTAGGATATTCTTGGTCGCTTCCTTCACCTTGCTTTTGGTTGTTGTAGCGGTGGTGTCGCTTTTTTGGGTGGTGGTATCGTTTTTTGAACTACCACTCCCCAATACATTACCCAAAACCCCTTTGACCGTTTCTTGGGTCCCATTTTGGGAAGTTGTTGCGGTATCTTTTTCCGCTGCGTTTCCTCCGCCTAGGATATTTCCGATCAGTGTATTGGCCTTGGCCTTTCCTTGGTTGACCAACTTCTGTTTTTGCACCTCTACCAATTTCGTAGTGAGGCTTTTTACCCCGGAAGTCAAATCGGTAGTCACCTCAGGACTCGTGAAATTACCTCCGATAGAAGCGATTACCGGAATGGTGAGGTTTTCCAATTCCTTATCATCGATCTTGGCGATGAGCCCATTTACCTCGCTCCCCAGATATTTGGCAGGAACATCGAGGGTGGCCGTATAATTCAGCTTTTTATCAAACGAATGGCTACCATCTATCTTTATGGCGATATCGTCATAGGTCAAGGTGAACGGCTTTACTTTTACTATACCCTTCTCAAACGAAAGGGCCGTTTTCAACCCTTTAAGGTCCAATTTATCCAAATTGATGAAATCGAACTTACTGTCCAAGGCAGAAAGGACCTGGGCCTGACTCGTATTGATCTCGGTCGATAGCAATTCAGCCAACATATTACCGGTGATGGTGGTCAGATCGGGGGTGAAATCGCTGTTCAAATAACCGGACAATTCGATATCGGAATTCAATTTTCCCTGAATGGCACTCGCTATGGGGGCCAACACCTTCAACAATGCCATCGATTGAAAACTCTCGGAAATACCCAGTTGATCCATTCCCAATTTCATGGCAAAGGTGGATGTTTCATCCTTAGTGGACACTTCTCCATCAAAAGATACTTTCCCATTGAACAGTGAAGACGTCATATTCTTAAGTGCTGCTTTTTCATCGGCGATCCTTAAGGTACCCTTCACATCCTTCAAGGTTAGGTTATCGTATATTACCGTACCTGCCGAGGCATTGATCGTGCAATCCAAAAACGAAGGGATTTTCAATTGTTCTTCCGTACCAGATCCCCCCTCGGCCTCCGGCGTATCGACAGTGGTCATAAAATCGCTGACCACGAACTTAGTCGAAGCCACATCGAAATTACCTTCGACTTTTTCGTCATTGAACATAAAGCCCAAAAGGTTGTTAATGGTCCCTTTCGCATTAAAATCGGTCTGTCCCGTACTGCCCTCCAACCTGTTTAAGGTAACCGTAGCCGGATTAAAGGTCATGGATGTCGTTGTTAATCGCACCGGGTTCTTCAATTCCGGGGAGCTATATTCAAAATCGCTGAGTTGCATTTTCCCCGAGGTCTTGGTGTTCCCGTACTGTTCATTCTCGATAGAGGCCATGTCGAAGGCCGTGGTCACATCGGCATTCAACTTCCCGGAAAGCTTCATGTCTTCCGGAAGGGGATATGCTTTGGATATATTGGCGAGATCCATGATACCGTCCAAATGGGCGCTAACCTTGGTATTCCCCAAAAGATCCGTGATCTTCGAAGAAAGGTTGAACGTATCCCCATCGATCATAAAGGATATCTTTTTGATATCCACATAGGTATCCGCCGTAATACCCGTCGTATTGTTCAATGTTATGTCCAAATATATATTCTTGACCGTTTTGGGCAGGTCGGGATATTTGAACGATGCATTTTCCGAAGCTATCGCTACCCTAAAGGCAGGAATATGAACATCGTCGACAATACCTTTGAACTCCCCTTCCACCGTACACTCCCCGGTAGTGGTCACATTTTCTATACTCTTTGAATACTCTTCAGGGATCAAGGCCAGGAAATTTTTAAAATCCGAGGAAGGGGCCTTGAAATTGATAGCTACCTCCTGATTGGTATCGTTGAGCTTTACAAAGCCATCAAATACCAAAGGCAATTGATTTACCGTGGCTTCGTTTTTTAAAAAGGTGTATGTATTTTCCTCAAGATCCACCCCTATCAAAGCATCGAGTTTCACCTTATTATTGTTGAGGTATTTTGTACTATCCATCGAAAATGAGACCAAAGCCTCGGTAGTCGTATCAAACTCCGATTTCGCCAAGCTTAAGTCTCCCGACCCTTTGTGCTGAAATTCACTTAAGACCAAGGTCATGCCCCCGGCCAGATCATCATAGATGATCTTGGAATTTGTAATCTCATAGGATTGCAGGTCCAGCGTAAAACTTTCGGCAGCCGATTCCCCTGACGTATCTTCCTCCTCGCCGGCCATCCCGACATCATAGGAGGCCTTACCCTCAGCATTTATCTTCACATTCACCAAGGCGCCATCAACGGTCAGGGACTTAATGCCGATCGCTTCACCCGAACCCTTGAAGAGTTCCCCCATTCCCATTTTCAAGGCTATTTCCTTGGCCCCAAAAAGGGTATCCCCCTCAAAAGGGGCCTTATTGACAAAAGAAACGTCGTTCAAGGTTACTTCCGCATTGGGAAAGCTCTTGATCAGACTTAATTTTGCCTCTGAAAAATCAAAGGTAGCATTCACGTTATCATTGACATTACCCTTTAGAATGTCGCCGATTTTGGCCTCTAAAATGAATGGTGCAGCCACAAGGACACCTACAAAGAGCAACATAACAGCCCCAAATATTTTTAGGATTTTCTTTTTCATCATACAATAGCTTATCGTTTAGGAATATAACTCACGGACCTAGAGAATATTTTATGCTTCCAAATTTATTTCCTGCCCAATTGTCAATCCGAATCTTTTTCTTAATAGATATACGAATAAATATAAAAAAGGGGTGTCGAGAAAGGCGATTAAAACCTTAAACAGAAAACCACTGACAACCAAGCCATAAAACATACTCCATGGCAATACTTTGAACAGACACAACAGACTTACGACGGTAAAGGTATCTATGAATTGCGACAAAAAGGTCGAAAAATTATTGCGGAGCCATAGATGCCTGCCTTGGGTCACTCGCTTCCAAAAATGGTAAATGGCAATATCCACGTATTGTGCAAACAGATAGGCCAACATCGACGCCAATACGGCTATGGGCGAAAGCGCGAACACCTTGCTGAAAGTGGCATTGTTCACGGGAGAGTTTTCGATGGCCGGGACGACATCGGCCAATAAGACGATTCCCATGGAAAAAAAGGAAGCGAAAATGCCTGCCGTAACAATTTGATTGGCCTTTTTCTTTCCAAAAATCTCGGAAATAAGGTCTGTAATCAAAAAAGTGATGGGATAAGGCAAAATTCCTACCGAAATCTCAAAAAGGTTCGCCCCGAATATACTGAAGTCCCCAAACGGTTTCCAATAAAAAAACTTTTGAAAAATCAGGTTAGACACCACCAAAGAGGTGATGAACATGGCACCCAAATAAAGATATACTTTATAGGCCAGCTTTTTATCCTTCAGGACCATAAACTATTTTATATCCAATACAAAAGGCATCCTGGCCTGGATTCCTTCTTGTTCCATCGCAGATTTCATCTGCTTCAGGATATCGTAGGTCTCCAACCCAATTTCCTCCTTTACCATATTCTGAATGACGTTCGTTTTTGCGGTAGCCATATCTTCCATAAACCGTTCAAAACCCGATTTGTATTTTGGGAATTTCCTCACCCTATAGGACGTGACCCCGGCCAGCTCGGCAGCAGCGGCAATGGCATCATCCAAATTACCCAATTCATCGACCAACCCCAATCTCTTGGCATCTACCCCACTCCAGACACGACCTTGGGCCATACTATCGGCTTGTGCGACGGTGATTTTACGTCCTTTGGCCACGCGATCCAAAAAGGTTTCATACGTTTCTTCGATACCATGGGTTATCAAACTCCTGAAATTATCGGTCATGGGTTCAAAAACGGAATACCCCATGGAATTTTCATTGGTACCCACCTGCTCTGCATTGACCCCGATTTTATCGGCCAATCCGCTGATATTCGGAATCGTCCCAAAAACCCCTATGGAACCGGTGATCGTAGTGGGTTCGGCAAAGACCTTATCCGCGCCGGCAGCAATATAATAACCGCCCGATGCGGCAACATTACCCATTGAAACCACAACGGGCTTGTGCTCCTTGGCCAACTCAATCTCCCTCCAAATAATATCGGAGGTCAAGGCGCTTCCGCCCGGGGAATCGACCCGGAGTACGATAGCCTTTACCTTGTCATCATCCACCGCCTTATTCAAGGCTCCGGTGATAATCCCTTGACCGATCACATCCTGTCCTCCTTCCCCGTATAATATTTCCCCTTGGGCGTATATCACGGCGACTTTGTCATCCCCTTTATAAATGGCCTTCTTATTCGAACGTTTGGTATAATCAATTACCGATACCCTATTTACCTCCTGATCTTTACCCAAGGACAATGCGAACCGTAGTTTATCCATATATTGGTCATAGAAGAGAATACCATCTATCAACCCGGAGGCTTTGGCATACTTCGGGGACCTCCCCCCTAGGGTGTCCGCGATGACATTCACATTGGCCTCACTAAGGTTACGTCCTTCGGAAATATCGGCGACCATGGTGTTCCATAAAGAGTTCAACAATTCCTTGATCTGGGTCCTGTTGGCATCACTCATCTCATTGGCCAAAAAGGGCTCAACGGCACTTTTATATTTTCCATGGCGGATGACCTCCATCTTGACCCCGGTTTTTTCCTGCAGGTCTTTATAAAACAATACTTCGGAAGATAGTCCCTTAAAATCCATTCCCCCGACCGGATTCAGGAATATGGAGTCTGCCACCGTAGCCAAGTAATAATCTTTCTGCATATAATAATCGGCATAACTATAGATGAACTTTCCACTTTCCTTAAAATCGCTCAGGGCTTTACGCAATTCCTGGGTCTGTGCGAGTCCGGTAAGCAAAAAATTATTATTGATACTTATCCCCTTGATATCCGGGTCGGTCTTGGCGACCGCAATGGCATGGAGTATCTCGTCCAACCCTTGTGCCTTCCCCAAAAAGCCAGCAAACGGATCGGACTCATTGTCCCCCACATAATCATTCACCGGTTGTTGCAATTGCAATTCCAAAACGGAATTCCCTTTGACCACGACACTTTCATCGGCACTTCCCACAAGGCTTACGAACATCACAAACATGATGAACACGATTCCGAAAGCAATCAAACACCCCAGTATGGCCGCCAAAAGATTCCTCAAAAATTTCATTTATGTCATATTATTATTAAGCTTCAAAGATAACCAAAGTGAAATTGTTTTGTTTACTTTGCCCTAATATTATGAACGAACTTAAAAAGGTCTACATATCTATCGGCAGTAACCTCGGTAACCGCCTGCAAAACCTACAAAACGCCATATTTCATATCCATTCCGAAATTGGCCCCGTACCCGCCATTTCCAAAGTGTATGAAAGTGCGTCCTGGGGATTCGATGCGGAAGATTTCCTAAATGCCTGCATCCTTGTGGAATCCCATTTGGCCCCTGATCAAATCCTTGAAAAAACCCTATCCATCGAAGAAAGATTGGGCCGTAAGCGTACCGTGGATGAAGGGTATGCCTCGAGGACCATTGATATCGACATTATTTATTACGGGGCCGAGACCGTGCAAACCGATGTCCTGACCATTCCCCACCCCAATCTACAGGAACGGAAATTCGTTCTATTACCGCTTGCCGATATTGCCCCACAGTTTTACCATCCGGTACTTGGCAAGGATACCCGTAACCTGATACAGCAATGTAGGGACAAAAGCCGTATACAAAAGACGCCCCATAAGCTCTATAAGTCCAGAAAGGCGTTATTCTCAGACCTTAGTTTTATGGCCATTGAAGGGAATATCGGGGCAGGAAAAACCACCTTGGCCCATAAAATCGCCGAGGACTTTAATGGGAAATTGGTCTTGGAGCGATTTGCAGACAACCCCTTTTTACCCAAATTCTACGAAGACCAGGGGCGTTATGCCTTTCCGTTGGAAATGTCATTTTTGGCCGACCGCTACCAACAATTCACCGATGATACCTCCCAGTTCGACCTTTTCAAGAACTTCATGGTCAGTGATTATGATATTTACAAATCGTTGATATTCGCCCAAGTCACCTTACAGCACGATGAGTTCGAACTTTACCGCAAACTCTTCAACCTTATGTACAAAGAGGTACAGAAACCTAAAATCTATATTTACCTCTACCAATCTACGGAAAGACTGCTCAAAAACATCAAAAAACGTGGAAGGGCCTACGAACAAAGCATTGAAGCCAACTACTTGAACAAGATCAACAAAGGGTATTTCGACTTTTTCAAGAGTTATCCGGACCAAAATACCCTTATCATAGATGTTGGGGAATTGGATTTTGTGGCCCGTTCCGAAGATTATAAGACCATTATCTCCAAAATCCAGGATTTTGCACTGGACTTAAAATTTTAAGAAATATTTCACATATTACTTGTGTATGACCTTATGTTTTCATTAATTAGTGCCGCTTAACCAGCAACTGACTAGCTCAAACTCTATATCCGAAAGACCCTGATGCACCCATCAGGGTCTTTTATTTTCCGAACTTTGACCAAAGGTCCCAGATCACGACCCCAGCGCTTACCGAAATGTTCAACGAATGCTTGGTACCGTATTGTGGGATTTCCAAAACGCCATCACTGGCACTGACGACTTCCTGGTCGACCCCCTTTACCTCATTGCCAAACACAAGGGCGTATTTTGCCGTTTTATCTACCGCAAACCGATGTAGCAAGGTGGCGTTCTCGGCCTGTTCTACGGAAAGTATCCGATACCCATCGGCCTTCAAAGCGGCCACCAGTTGCAAGGTATCCTTACAATACTCCCAAGAAACACTCTCCGTGGCCCCCAAGGCCGTCTTTCTAATATCTTTATGTGGCGGGGTGGCGGTAATGCCACAGAGATAAATCTTCTCGACCAAAAAGGCATCTGCCGTCCTGAAAACGGAGCCAATATTGTTCAAACTCCGTATATTATCCAATACAATGACCAAGGGGGTTTTCTCCGCTTCCTTAAAAGCCTCAATATCCAAGCGGTCCAATTCCTCGTTCCTTAACTTACGCATAGTTCTCCTATCTTATCCTTTACAACCCTGTTCGGGTCGTAAAACTTTTCCGAAAATATCAACAATCATTTCCAAACCCTATCAAAAACCGTACATTTCGTTTTTATTGGATCGGGCACAAAAATAAACTAATAAATTCGCTTTTGGCAGCTAAGAAAAAAACAAAGAAGGTCACTCCTTTAATGCAACAATACAACACCATCAAGACCAAATATCCTGATGCCTTGTTGCTATTTCGGGTCGGGGATTTTTATGAAACTTTTGGGGAAGATGCCGTAAAGGCTTCCAAGATATTGGGTATTATCCTAACCCATCGGAATAATGGGGGCGACCGTACCGAATTGGCCGGTTTTCCCCACCATTCGTTGAACACCTATCTGCCAAAATTGGTAAAAGCCGGGCAACGGGTGGCCATTTGCGACCAATTGGAAGACCCCAAACTCACCAAAAGCATCGTAAAACGCGGGGTTACCGAGTTAGTGACCCCAGGGGTTGCGATGAACGATGACATCCTGAACGCCAAAACGAACAATTTCCTTTGTGCCGTCCATTTTGGCCGAAAAGTATTGGGGGTTTCTTTTTTGGATATTTCCACGGGTGAATTTTTGATGGCCGAAGGCAATGAGGAACAAGTGGATAAATTGCTCCAAAACCTGGGGCCCAATGAAATTTTGGTCTCCAAATCCCATAAATCGGAATTCCAATCCCTATTCGGCAACCGTTACCATACCTTTTTTACCGAAGACTGGTTGTTTCAGGAAGATTATGCCCTGGAAACCCTTACCAATCATTTTAAGACCAACTCCTTAAAAGGATTCGGCGTCGATCGATTGGGGAACGGGATCATTGCTTCGGGCGTCGTATTGCATTACCTGTCGGAGACCCAACATCGGCAATTGCAACATATCAATACCATAAAACGCATTGCAGAGGAAGAGTATATTTGGATGGACCGATTCACCATCAAAAACCTTGAACTCTACCATTCCCCGAACCCCAATGCCGTAACCCTTTTGGAAGTCATCGACCATACGGTTTCGCCCATGGGAGGCAGAATGTTGAAACGTTGGTTGGCCTTACCCTTGAAGAACATCGAAAAAATACGAAGGCGCCATCAAGTGATCTCCTATTTGATCAAGGAGGAAAGCGATTTCGAAAAATTACGCCACCCGATAAAACTTATGGGGGATCTTGAACGGTTGATCTCGAAGGTGGCCACCGGAAAAATAAATCCGAAGGAAGTCATCCTCCTGAAAAATTCCTTGGAAGCCATTCTCCCCATAAAACAACTGACGAAAAACTGTCCGAATGAGGCGCTTCGAATGATCGGGGATCAATTGCACTCCTGTGATATGTTGCGCAACAAGATCAAGGAAATGGTGAATGAGGAAGCTCCCGTGAACGTACTCAAAGGCCATACCATTGCCGAAGGGTATTCGGAGGAACTTGATGAACTCCGGGGCCTGGCCTTTTCCGGAAAGGAATACTTGGACCGGATGTTGGAAAGGGAGACCGAAAAAACGGGGATAACCTCCTTAAAAATAGCATCGAACAACGTATTTGGATATTATATCGAGGTCAGGAACACCCATAAGGACAAGGTTCCCGAAACATGGATACGCAAGCAGACCTTGGTCAATGCCGAACGCTATATCACCGAGGAACTGAAGGAATACGAGGCCAAAATACTCGGTGCCGAAGAGCGCATTCTACAGCTAGAACAACAACTGTTCGCCCAGCTCGTGGTATGGATGCAGGAATATATCGTACCCGTACAGAACAATGCCCACCAAATTGCCCAATTGGATTGCCTTTGCGGTTTTACCCAATTGGCCAAAAGCAATGATTACAACGAACCACAGCTCAATGATTCCACCGAACTGGAAATTCTGGGAGGTCGCCATCCGGTTATAGAGAAGCAATTGCCCCTAGGGGAGCCCTATATCACGAATGATGTGGTACTCAATCGGGAAAACCAGCAGATCATCATGATCACGGGGCCCAATATGAGTGGTAAATCGGCCATTTTACGACAGACGGCTTTGATCGTATTATTGGCCCAAATGGGAAGTTTCGTACCAGCGGCATCGGCTAAGATAGGGTATGTCGACAAGATTTTTACCCGGGTGGGTGCCAGTGACAATATTTCCATGGGCGAATCCACTTTTATGGTCGAAATGAACGAAACGGCCTCCATACTCAACAACCTATCGGAAAGAAGTCTGATCCTATTGGACGAAATCGGAAGGGGAACAAGTACGTATGACGGGATATCCATTGCCTGGGCCATATCGGAATACCTCCACGAGCATCCTGCCCGTGCCAAAACCCTTTTCGCCACCCACTATCATGAACTCAATGAAATGGCATCGACTTTTGAACGGATCAAGAATTACAATGTATCCGTAAAGGAGCTGAAAGACAAGGTGCTGTTCTTACGAAAATTGACCCCGGGGGGAAGTGAGCATAGTTTCGGGATCCATGTGGCAAAAATGGCCGGTATGCCCCAACAGGTCATCCACAAAGCGAATAAGATCCTAAAGAAACTCGAAAAATCGCATTCAAGTGAGGAGTTGACCGACAAGTTACAGGCCGTAGAAGACGACATGCAATTGAGTTTCTTTAACCTTGACGATCCTTTACTGGAACAGATCAAGGAGGAAATCATCCATTTGGACATCAACACCCTTACCCCTGTAGAGGCCTTGATGAAGTTGAACGAAATCAAACGATTGCTCAGCAAGAACAAGAAGGCCTCTTCTTAGACTTGGGAGGCATTGGAAAACAGGAAGATTTCAAAGATTATAAAGGTTTGAATATTTTAGAAAGAAATTCTTTGCCTTTTATAGAAATGTATTAAATTTGCATCCGCATCCAAAACGATGTGCAGTTCTTTAAAATGCGAAAATAGCTCAGTTGGTAGAGCATCACCTTGCCAAGGTGGAGGTCGCGGGTTCGAATCCCGTTTTTCGCTCTGGGTTTTATAAAGAGAGTAAGGGTAATTGCTATCGAATCATTTTACAGCGACCTCGGTCGCGGGCCATTGACGATTCCGCCTTGCGGAATGTCAAGGTACTGACCTTGAGTCAGTATTCGAATCCCGTTTTTCGCTCTGGGTTTTATAAATGGATTTGGAATCATGTCGACTTTCGAAGTCGGTATTCAAATTCCGTTTTCCCACCAATAACGCTGCTTGCCAGCGTTTTTTTTTAATCCGGTCATGCCTATTTGGGCAGACAGGCTCGAGTGGTGGAATTGGTAGACACGTTGGACTTAAAATCCAATGGCCATTAGGCCGTGCGGGTTCAAGTCCCGCCTCGAGTACAGATAGTTGAAAAAGTCCTGACGGTTGTCAGGACTTTTTTGTTTCCGGTAACTGAGCCAAGCTAGCTTGGGTGAAGGTGGACGAAACAAAAAAGCCTCATGGAATGAGGACTTTTTCAACTTCAACATGTTCGGGCGGGACTCACCGAGCAAAGCGAGGTAATTCCCGCCATTGGAAATTCGTTTTATTTTCTCACCATCTTAAACGAAGTAAAGACAAAAAAGCGGCATTAGATGCCGGCTTTTTCACTTTCAATAGGTTCGGGCGGGACTCACCGAACAAAGTGAGGTAATTCCCATCGGCACGGGCCACCAATGCCACATCGAATTCGGCGGGACTCACCGAGCGAAGTACCATAATTCCCATCCTATCGAATTACGTAAAACCCTAGATTACCCCATCTCCCTTTTTTAATCCTGTTCTTTTTTGCATCGCCCTAAAAAGAACCAAAAAACGCTAGGCTGATTTTTCTTGTCTTGAAATCCACGGACTTTCCACAGCCGCAGCGCCCAGACCGCTTTCACTTGGGTGAAATGCTCTTTGGGCGCCTACCTTTGCCCCATGTGAAAACTCCTTGATTTACTACGAAAATAAAAATAGGCCGTTTCCCTGTTCCCAACAGCATTCATAAGCCATAAAAGCTCTACGTACACTGGAAACATTAGGTCCAGTGGCTTAGAAACACATTTTCATAAACATTCTATTGATGAATGATTTCCTAAACAGGATCTATAGTTAAAAAAACAATGCACTAAGGTCAGGCCTTTTCTTCTCAATATGTTTGGGTGGAACCCACTAAAGGAAGCGAAGCAATTCCCATCCCAGTGATTTCCATAGACCCTTAGAACACCCCATCTCCCTTTTTTAATCCTGTTCTTTTTTGCATTGCCCCAAATGCAGAGCATTCATGAATACGTTTAAAAAACAATGGATAAGCCGATGAATAAAAAGAACCAGGACCGAACAACCAAGGTACGGTGTACCTTGGTTAAGAGGGGCCAGCCGTAGCCTAGGCCCGTCGATCAACAGTAAAGTTTCAAAGTATCCTAACTTTCCACAGCCGCACCATCCAGGCCCCTTTCACTAAAGTGAAATGCTTTATGGATGGATTCCCAAAGCCGAAGTGGAAATTCCTTGATTTACTACCAAAATGAAAATAGGCCGTCTCAAAGCCCCAACTGCCTCTAAACAGTAATCCCAAATTCCTAAAAGTTTGTGCTTTTTCAACTTCAACACGTTCGGGCGGGACTTACGAAGTCTGCAAATACAAATAATTCCAACTAATTGGCACTCTTCTGCTTATTGAAGCAAAATACCCCCAACAATAAAACAACTATAATCTTCTAGGGCAAGTCATGAATGAATCGTAAATCCAGAGCGAATCCCAGAATAAAAAGCAGTGTTCTACCATGGTAACCTGTCCTTCCTTAAAACAAAGGTTAATGTGATTAAGCCAAAAATCATTACCCTAGTTAACTAGCAATGATATTATATCCAAAACAAAAGATGTGATAAAAAGGACAATGACAAAATACCGCTGATATTAATGTGAAATCATCACATACTAAAATTAAAATTTTAGTTATTTTTAATATTCATTGCAAGTTATTTACAATTAACTTGCGTTTAATCTTTATGCGTAATATCGGCTGAAAGTAGATTGTATATGTTCAAACGTATTCCCGATCATCCACCACTTATAAAACCCTATTCAGGTGACTACAATCCACTTTGGTCGGTAATGATCCCTGTTTACAACTGCATGGATTATCTTAAAGAAACGATGGAAAGTGTCCTACAGCAGGATGCAGGTCAGGAGTTGATGCAGATTGAAGTTGTGGACGATTGTAGTTCGGATGGTGATGTTGAAGAATTGGTAAAGAAAATAGGTAAAGGACGAATTGGTTATTACCGACAAAAAGAAAATCTGGGAAGTTTACGGAATTTCGAAACCTGCATCAATCGTTCAAAAGGAAAGTACATTCATCTCCTCCATGGTGATGATAGGATAGAAGTCGGTTTTTACGATGAAATAGCGGCTTTGTTCCGTGATTATCCAAAAGCAGGGGCGGCCTATACGAATTTCAATTTTATCGATAATGCTAGCCGTTTGGTTGCCAAAAAAAAGGATAGTATTCTAGAGCAACCGGGAATCATTCCCGATTTTTTTGACAAGATAGCGGTAAAGAATCTTCTCCAACCTCCAGCAATAGTAATCAAGCGTACCACTTTTGAAGCATTGGGCAGTTTTTTTGCGGTCCATTTCGGTGAAGATTGGGAGATGTATGCGAGGATAGGCTCCAAATTTCCGGTAGCCTACTCCCCTAAACATCTTGCTTCTTACAGGCTTGATCCCAGAAGTGGCATTACCCAGAAAAGTTTTCTTAGTGGTCAAAATTTTTTGGACATGGGAAAGGTAATCGATATCATACAGCAGTATTTACCTGAACATAAGCGATCCAAAATAAAAAAAGCTGCCTTGGCAGATACTGCCCAATACACCGTTAAATGTGCCAACAGCCTACTTTTAAACCATAGAAAAGCCGCCTTGAGGCAAGTTAAGGGAGCTTGGGGCATGAGTAAGGACCTTACTACACTCTATTGGATAATACGCTTTTATGCCATGTATATTCTAAGATACAAGCAAATTGAAAGCATCCTAAGGAAGGGAAAAAAGATTGAATCAATTAAGAACAGTAGATCCAAAATACTATGAACGACAAAACCAATAGCCTTGGTACTACTAATTGGGAATGGGAGATCAAACCCGGGACATCATGGTGGAACATTAGTTTGGCCGAACTTTATTCCTTTAAGGATCTATTGCTGCAATTGACCAGGAAAGAATTTTTAGGATTATACCAACAAACCCTATTAGGACCATTTTGGGCATTGATCAGACCACTGTTAACCGTAATTACCTATGTTGTTGTGTTCAATGAAGTTATCGGCATTCCTACGGGAGGTGTACCTCCATTTTTGTTTAATTTAATCGGTATTACCCTTTGGAACCTGTTTTCGGAAACGTTCATGCAAACGTCAAATACCTTTTTCCAAAATGTTGAAATTTTCAGTAAAGTGTATTTCCCTAGAATTATAGTTGCACTTTCGACCCTCTGGCTGCAGTTGATATTATTTGGTATCCAGCTACTATTGCTTGTTGCCGTTTATCTTTTCTGTTATTTCAGTGGACTGGTCGACTTTAATGCCGGTCAAGGGCTTTTGGTTTTTCCGGTAATCATCATAACTGCAGGTATCGGATTTGGGGGCGGTTTGATATTCTCTGTCCTTACCGCCAAATACCGGGACCTTTTGTCGTTGATACAGCTCGTTATACGCTTGCTTATGTTTATTTGTCCCGTTTTTTACACCATGAGTATGGTTCCCCAAAAATTTCAATGGTTAGCGCACCTCAACCCATTATCCGCCCTCTTTGAGTATTTCCGGTTTGCATTTTTAGGCATCGACAACGTAAATGCGATCCAGCTTCTTTATAGTTTTAGTTTTATGGTGGTCATTGTTCTATTAGGGATTATGCTGTTCAATAAAATGAGTGATAAATTGATTGATATCTTATAAAAAATTATGTCCGATATAGTAATACAGGCTGAAAATATTTCCAAATTATATCGACTGGGTACCATAGGCTCCGGATCATTACGTCGTGATATGCAATCGTGGTGGGAGCGTAATGTCTTAAAAAAGCAAAATCCAGACCAGTATATCAGGGGAGGTAAAAAGGTTGATACTTCCGAGGTCATTTGGGCCCTCAAAAATGTCGACTTTGAACTAAAAGAAGGTGAGGCCTTAGGCATTATCGGTCACAATGGTGCCGGAAAATCAACCCTATTGAAGATATTATCGCGCATCATAAAACCTACCGAAGGTATCGTTCGAGGACGGGGCCACATCAGTAGTTTGCTTGAGGTGGGAACAGGATTCCATTCGGAACTTACCGGTAGGGAAAATATTTATATCAGTGGTCATATCCTTGGAATGAAAAAATCCGAGATATCCAGGAAATTTGATGAAATCGTTGATTTTGCCGGAGTTGAGGCATTTATCGATACCCCGGTAAAAAGGTATTCTTCCGGAATGTATGTTAGATTGGCCTTTGCGGTAGCCGCACATTTAGAGCCGGATATCCTTATTATCGATGAAGTTTTGGCCGTAGGTGATGCGGAATTCCAAAAGAAATGCCTAGGAAAAATGAATGAAGCGTCCAGCAAAAGTGGTCGTACCATTATATTCGTCAGCCACAATCTACAGGCCGTAAGTAATCTTTGCTCCAAGGCATTGTGGTTGGACAAAGGAAGTGTATGCGCCAGGGGAAATGCAAAAACGGTGGTGAACCAATATTTGAGCACACTGCAAAAACAAAATTGGATTAAGGAGTTCCATACATTGAACGAAGCGCCGGGAAATGATTTCATTCGCGTACTTTATACAGAACTAACACCCCATTTTGTTGATGCGCTTTCCGTTGTGGACATCAGGACCCCACTGACCGTTAAATTTCGCTTTTATAATGCAAGTGAAAACATTCTATTGGCCGTAGGTGTACACCTTTTTACTATTTCAGGTGAATGTATTTTTGATGTTTCCCATGATTCACTGCTATATAAAAAAGGAATCATCGAAGGAGAATGCCATATACCGGGAGATTTCCTAAATGATGGGTCATATTATATTTCCCTCATCTTCGTTGAAAATTCTTCCAAGCAATTGTATTATTACGAGGCGTGTTTATCTTTTGAGGTGGCCGATTTTAGGGAAAATATCAATTGGTACGGAAAATGGATGGGATATGTTCGCCCAAAATTCCCCGTAATCACCAGACAAACTGAAATTCATGACTAACTATAATCGTATTGCCCGTATGGATTTATCAACCAAAACAAGCAACAAGTTTACGAAAACTCAGGGTTATAACTTTATATAAAACAACAAATCAAGGATGAATAGTCAAGACCAACCACTAGTTTCAATCATAATTTGCTTTTTAAACGAGGAGAAATTTTTAGGAGAAGCAGTAAACAGTGTGCTTGAGCAAGACTATGAAAATTGGGAACTTTTTTTGATTGACGATGGGTCTTCCGACAATAGCCCTTCCATAGCTTTGGATTTTGAGAAAAAATTTAAAGGCAAGATCCATTATCATGACCATCATAACCATAAAAACAAGGGGCTTAGTGCCAGCAGGAATGAAGGAATAAGAAAATCAAAAGGCGATTTGGTAGCTTTTCTTGACGCGGATGATATTTGGCTACCTACAAAATTAAGCGAACAAGTCGCTATTTTTAATAAAAACCCATCCATTGGCTTATTGGCCGAGGCATCATCCTATTGGTATAATTGGGACGATGACGGGTTGGACAATGTCTTGATTCGAGTTGGTGCCAGCCCGGATAAGATTTATGACCCCCCACATTTAATGTACCTACTTTATCCTTTAGGAGACGGTGCAGCTCCTTGCCCATCTTCATTAATGGCAAAAAGAAAGGCGATCGAAAATGTGGGATATTTTGAGGAATCCTTTAAACGGGAATATGCTTTGTACGAAGACCAAGCCTTTTTAAGTAAAATATATTTAAAGGAAAGCGTGTATATTTCATCGGCCTGCAATAACATGTACCGCCAACGTCAAGAGTCCATCGTAAAAACGGTTCATTCAGCTGGCCTTTACACTAAAGTACGAAAATACTATCTCGAATGGTTCATGTCTTATTTAGACAAAAACAACATCCGAGACCCTCAACTAGATTTAATGGTAAAAAAGGCTTTACGCCCCTTGAAATATCCCATTTTATATAATTCCAAGAAAAAAATACTCGCGAAACTGAAGTCATTCCTAAAAATGGAAATGTAATTATATACAGAAATAAATTGGAAAGGATACCACAGACCCCGCCAAAAATCGCCCCCATTACGGATGGATTACCCCGCCCGTTATGGTCTGTGATGATTCCGGCCTACAATTGTTCCCAATATTTGCCCGAGGCCATACAGAGTGTATTACAACAGGATATGGGCCCAAATTTGATGCAGATCGAGGTCATAGATGATTGTAGTACCGACGCGAATGTAGAAGACCTTGTAAAAACCATAGGTAATGGTCGCGTAAGCTACTATAGACAAAAAACGAATTTAGGTAGCCTTAGAAATTTCGAAACCTGCATCAATCGTTCAAAAGGTATATATATCCACCTGTTACATGGTGATGATCGGATCAAACAAGGATATTACCATTCCGTAACGGATATATTCAATAAATTCCCACAGGCAGGCGCAGCTTCCTGCGCATGGGAGTATATAAATGGCGAAGGTAATTTCACTCGTCGATCCCATCTGGAAGCCGATTATCCTTGCCTATTGGAGAACTGGATATATAAACTTGCGGAGCGACCCCGTCTACAATATGTGGCCATGACCGTGAAACGGGAAGTCTATGAGAAGTTAGGAAGCTTTTATTTAGTACATTATGGTGAGGATTGGGAGATGTGGGCACGGATAGCCAAAGAATATGAGACGGCTTATATCCCAGAATTCCTTGCTGAATACAGGGAACATAAAAATTCAATTACTTGGCACAGTTATCAAACAGGACAAAACGTAAAGGATATTGCAAAAGTCACCTCGGCAATAATGAATTATCTGCCCCAAAAAGACCGCCGAAGAATGCTTAAAACGGCCAAAAAGAACTTTGCGCATTGGATACTGGAAGATACGTATGTACCTTGGTTTTCCCATAGGAACAATAAAATCGCCTATAACCAAATCAAAACCATATTAGGCATACACATAGACTGGCATATCATTTCAAGAATAAGCCGCTTACTGCTACATATGTGGACCGACCCCTACCGAAGTATATTTAAAAAAAAGCACCCAAAATAATACAATCTCCATGCTAAACGGATCTCCTTACATCACACAATATGTACAATTGGAAGAAAAGGGCTCTTCATTTGTTCCGATTCCTGAACCGGGCAAAAGGTATTACTATGTTTTTTGGTGGCACAAAATACCCCTCGGTCATTTATATATGGAAGAAGTCGGGATTGCCGATCTTGGAATGGAGATCTTGGACGTAATAATCCCCACGTTGACCCATTACAAAGCCGACAAGCAACAAATAGACCATATCGCACAAGCTTATAGCACCAAGGATTTTTTAGAATTTTCAAAGGTCATGGATGAAATACTTTCTCCCTACAGGTCTTTGAACATACCAGATGAGGTTGATGTATCTGTTGTGATCTGTACCCGAAACCGCAGCGAAAGTTTAAAAAAATGTCTCGATAGTTTAAGCAAACAAATCTGTAAGCCTCGGGAAATCATTGTCGTTGATAACGCTCCCTCAGACGATAGTACAAAATCCGCCGTAGCCTTATACCCCAGTGTCAGTTACCATAAAGAACCACGGCCGGGATTGGATATAGCCAGGAATACCGGTGCACGGTTGGCCTCGTTCCCCATAGTGGCCTATACCGATGACGATGTATCGGTAGACCGCTTATGGGCTTTCCGCATTTGGGAAACTTTCTTACAAGAAGATATCGATGCGATGACGGGTTTGGTGATCGCTTCATCCCTTGAGACCGAAAGCCAACAGCTATTCGAAAAACATTGGGGATTCAACAAAGGCTATCGGGATATCCATTTTACCGGCGATTTCATCCTTAAAGCCCCAGGTGCACCAAAAGTATGGGATATTGGTGCAGGTGCCAATATGGCCTTTCGAAAAAAGGCCATTGAACAGGTCAATTATTTTGATGATAGATTGGATGTCGGTGCTGCCGGTTGCAGCGGGGATTCCGAAATATGGTTTCGCATGTTGGCCAACAATATGGCCATTCATTACAACCCTAGGGCCTATGTCTTTCACGAACATCGAAAGGAAATGGCTCAGCTTCACAAGCAACTGTTCGGGTATATGCGTGGACATTCGGCCTCGGTACTCATACAGCATGCCCAAAACAAAGCAGTTGGGTATAAAAAATATTTGTATTTTAAACTACCCAATTATTATCTTTCCTTACTCCTATCCGGTTTCCCGAATTATGGATTTCGGTACCAGACCCTATGGAGCGAAATAAAAGGTCTTATATCCGGGATACGTTTTTACCATAACCATAAACACAAACCACCATCAACCCCCTAACCAACGCTATGGCAAAACCTTTAAACTCAACCCCCTCCCTAGTTTCAGTGGTCATCACTTGCTACAACCATGGAACGTATTTACCAAAGGCAATTGAAAGCGTTTATGCCCAATCCTATCGACATTTTGAAGTAATTGTCGTTGACGACGGGTCTTTGGATGATACGAAGAGCGTATGCTCCAATTACCCTGAAGTGAACTATGTGTATCAGGAAAATGCCGGTTTATCAGCCGCCAGAAACATGGGAACCAAACATATTAACGGGGATTATGTCGTGTTTTTGGATGCTGACGATTGGCTTTTAGATGAGGCTTTGGAAATCAATCTCAATTATTTGAAATCCAATGTCAACGCAGCATTCGTGTCGGGTGGCCATAAACGCTACTTTGAGCCGGAAGGAAAAATCCAGACCATTCAACAAGAAGTAACCGAAAACCACTATTGCAAAATGTTGGAAGGCAACTTTATCGGTATGCATGCCACCGTAATGTACCGAAGTTGGGTATTTGAAAAATTTGCTTACAATACCGCTTTACGATATTGTGAAGACTATGATTTATATCTTCAATTAACAAGGTCTTTTCCTATGGTACACCATACCCGATTAATAGCCGTTTATAGGCAGCACGGCCATAATATGTCCTCAAATTACACTGAGATGATGAGGTATGTACTACTAATTTTAGAGGCACAGGGGAAAAAACTCAAAACATCCAAAGAAAAGAAATCACTTTTAATTGGAGTGGAATCATGGACAAATTATTATTCCGAAAAAATAGTTGACCATGTTCTCAATCAATTGGATATTAAAAATTCGGACTTCACCTTAAATGATATAAAGCCTTTGGAAAATAATAGCCCACTACTTTACAGAAAGTTAAAAACCGGAAAAATGAAATACCTAAAAGAGGCGATCCATCCAAAAATCAAGGATAACATAAAAAAACTGATCCCTAAACGTATACTCAACGCAATAAAGAAAACGTATCAAACGACAGGTAAAGTGAATTTGGGTAGTCTCAATAGGACTACCCCCATAAGTACGGAATTCGGTTATGATCGCGGTGGTCCTGTAGACCGCTATTATATAGAAAACTTTTTAAGGGAAAGTTCGTCTTTGATCAGAGGTAGGGTACTTGAGATAGGTGATAATGCGTACACGATGGAATTTGGGGGGAGTAAGATTACCAAAAGCGATATTCTACATGTGGATGACTCCAATGAACAAGCCACATATATCGGGGATTTAAGCAATGCCCCACACCTACCTTCAAATACTTTTGACTGTATCGTACTTACCCAGACCCTTCACCTTATTTATGACTATAAAGCGGCAATCGAGACCTGTTATCGGATTTTGAAACCTGGTGGAACCTTATTATTGACCGTGCCCGGCATCAGCCATATTGGCCAAGATGAATGGGGCAAATACTGGCTATGGTCATTTACCGATGTCTCCATGCAAAAGATAATGGGGGAGCACTTCCAGAAGGATAAAACCTCCATCAACACCTATGGGAACGTTTTGGTGGCCAGCGCATTTTTATATGGAATGGGACTTCCTGAGATTCCCAAGGAAAAATTGGACTACCACGACCCACATTATCAGGTAATAATCACGGTCAGTGCCGTAAAATAACGAACGCTAGCATGATTTCAAGGATCAAAAAGTATTTACGCCCTAAGGAACCCAAGGCCATTGTCCTTATGTATCACCGTGTATGCACTATTAAAACAGACCCTTGGCAATTGGCAGTGAATCCAACTAATTTCGAAACGCAGATCAAGGCGTTGAAGAATAACTTTCATGTATTGCCCGTTAGTGATCTAATGCAACAATTCAAGGATGGTAAGATCAAACCAAAAAGCATATACATTACCTTTGATGATGCCTATCGGGATAATTTCACATATGCAAAACCGGTATTGGAAACCCATGGTTGTCCGGCCACTTTCTTTATTCCCACCCATTTTGTAGGGCAAAACGAATTGTTTTGGTGGGATGAATTGGAATCCATTTTCCTTCATGCAACAAAACTCCCTCCGAACCTGACACTTTCCATAGGCAAAAAAAAGTATACATTTCACTTTGAGGGCGAACCTTTGAACGAGGAAATCAGGACAAAACATCAATCCTGGGTTTGGCCTGCACCCCCACCGACCAATCGTTGCAAAACATATCTTGAACTATGGGAACTTTTAAAGCCCCTATCGCTTACCGAAATATCAGGGATTTTAGAGGTAATACGTAAATGGGCCGATCATACCCCGTCCCAAGGACCTGAAAACTATCCTATGAACCGTGGGGAATTGGAAAATTTAGCGCAAAACGAATTATTTAGTTTAGGCATACATACCATGACCCATCCTGCTTTGGCCTATCATTCTACAGAATTTCAAACCTCAGAAATTACCGGAAGCAAAAATTTTCTTGCTGCCATGGGATTTCCTCAGATCAATGCCATCGCCTATCCTTACGGTAATCATAACGATGAGACACTTTCGGTTGTAAAGCAAAACAATATACCTTTAGGTTTTACCACAGAGGAAGCGGTAATCACCCGAAACTCCACTCCATTGCGCCTAGGGCGCATTCAGGTAACCAATTGTAGTGGGCCCAAACTGATCGAAAAATTAAATTATTATTTCGACTTATAATCTATTGTGTAAAGTGGTGATGATCGTATTGTTTTAAAAACCCCAAAATAGAGCTTGAAGAATTTCAAGATGTTCGGGGCGATACATTTACTTTTCCGATGAGGCGAGTAAGAAGCAAAACTTCCGGCACCACAAAAGCAATATTTTTACGAATCCTTTAAAACTTGCAGATATTACAATTCTCTCTTACTTTTCTTAATTATCTGCATTTAAATACCTGAAAACAAAAATTTATGATAAAAATCACTACAAAATTCTACCTCTTTCTGCATTTTAACCCGTATTATAGATTCAGCGTAAAAAATTCATCCCGTAATTAACCGAATAATCATAAAAGATAAGGTTGAATTTTTCACAAATGCCTTTTGTCCTGAATATTTACCGTTTATCGATAATTGCTTTTTGTTCTATTCCGGTAATAAAAGCGGACTTTAGCATATTCTGTAATTTCACCACCCTCAAATTCATTTATTCATATTTAATTGAACTATATTCTACAATAGTGTATTTTATTTAACATTTTAATTGTTGATAAATTTATTTTTAAATACATTTATTGCAAAGAAAAACGAAAGTGAACAAGCATGCTTTTCTTCGTTATTCTCTAAACTTTTTATTGATTTTAATTTCAACTTGGCATCGCGATGCATTTGTTTGAATTTTGATTCATTGCAGTTAAAACTTCCCCAAGTTTTGTTCTCATTTGCTTTCTACTTAAGCTGGTTTTTAAACCTATAGCCTTATCTATTCCTTAAGGCTCGCCTATGGTTTAAGAAATGAATATTATCCCCCAATTGTTTTTTTAAAATTATTTATATGATGGATTTTTACGCTTTTATGCATCGACCTTTGTCATTGTATTCCACATTGGTCCTTATGTTATTATTTTTCACGAAGGGAACTGGCCAAAGTTTTAATGCCTCCAACGTCGCAGGTGAAACTATTTACAATCCCACTTCGATGGAGTTTGGCCCCAATGATCTACTATATGTATCTCAACAGAATGGTCTTATCTTGGAATACGGTATTGTTCGTGATTCGGCAGCACCGGGGTCGGGTACCTATTCGATTACCAATAGTTCCGTCATTGACCTTATCAAGTTAGGGGTGCCCAACCACAACGATGATGGCACAATCAATTCATCTACATCTCGCCAGGTAACAGGTTTATTAACAGCAGGAACCTCAGCCAATCCTATAATTTACGTAAGTTCATCCGATTCGAGAATAGGAGGAGGAGGCCCTGGAACAGACTCCAATTTGGACACGAATTCAGGCGTACTATCACGACTTACCTGGACAGGTAGCAATTGGGACAAGGTAGATTTAGTGCGCGGATTACCCCGTTGTGAAGAAAACCATGCGACCAACGGTATGGACTCTTTCGAATTAGGGGGAAACACCTACATCTTATTACAACAAGGAGGCAACACCAATAAGGGGGCACCCAGCAACAATTTTGGCGGTACACAGGAAACCTATCTTTCAGGGGCACTCTTAATCATCAATATTACCCAATTGGAGCAGATGGAACAGGCCAATGGGGGACCATACATTGATACTCGTCAAGGATCGGTACAATATATCTATGACCTTCCGACACTGAACGATCCCGAGCGGCAAGACATTGACAATACCAATCCGGAATTCCCTTATGCTGCAGGACATCCGATGTACAATGCCACCATCGACCTAGGTGATCCATTCGGGGGAAACGACGGATTTAATCAGGCTATTGTGGAAGTAGGAGGCCCGGTTCAAATATTTTCACCCGGCTACAGAAATGCTTATGATGTGGTCATTACGACTGACGGCAAAATCTATACGGGTGATAATGGAGGAAATTCATCTTGGGGAGGAGTTCCCGTCATATATACCAGTGCCAACGTCAGGAAAGGCGATGAATCCACCACTACTTATGACCCGGAGTCTGGCGATTATATTACTAATGAATTAAATGAATCAGGCAGTAGTACAATTGGCGATGCGTTACACTATGTAGGAACGATCTATGATGCCAACCGCACCTACTACGGGGGGCATCCATCTCCCATTCGCTCCTTTCCAACCCGGGCAGGAGTGATCAAACATGTATTCAACGGTTCGGATTGGATTGTGGAAAGCTCTTATAATTTTGAAGATTTGCTGGTTGGTAGTTCTGGGTATTTCAATAATTCTTTCAATATAGCTGATTTTCCGGACGACCCAAGGCAGGGATTCTTTCTAGCCGGAGACATTGGTAACCCACAAGTTAATATTCTTGACGTAGTTAGCTCCTCCACTAATGGCATTTGTGAGTATACAGCTACAAATTTTAATGGCGCCATGCAGGGGGATATATTATCTACATCATTTGGAGGTCAGATCAATCGGTACCAACTCAATACAACCGGAGATGGCCTTGAGGCCAAGGACAATAGTTTTCTTGTAGGTTTCGGAGATATCCCCTTGGATGTCATCGCCCAAGGTGATGCTGATATATTCCCGGGAACAATTTGGGCCGTGACTTACGGTTCCGATAATATTACGGTTTTCGAACCTACGGATTTTGGTAATTGCCCACAAGTGGGAGACCCAGATTACGATCCGTTAGCGGACTCCGATTTGGATGGATATACCAATGCGGATGAAATTGACAACGGGACCAATCACTGTTCAGGAGGTTCGAAACCAAATGACAACGATGGGGATTTTATATCCGATTTGAATGACCCCGATGACGACAACGATGGGATTCCGGATGTTATGGACGCTTTTGCTACAGATGCAGACAATGGCACCACGACCAATCTTCCCATTAATTATCCTTTTTGGAACAATGACCCGGGAACAGGATTCGCAGGACTTGGATTCACAGGATGGATGACCAATGGCACAACCGACTATTTAAACCAATATGACCCCGACAACCTTTCTTTTGGTGGTGCCGGGGGCAAAGCCACTTTGGATGCCGTAAGCGATGGGGATGCCCTAGGCAGCCTAAACAATCAGGATAATGGTTTTCAATTTGGAGTGAATGTTGACAATACCTCCCCCCCTTTTACGGTTCATGCCGAAGTTGAGGACCCATTTTCCGGAACCCCTCCTGAAGATTTTCAGTCGGTTGGGATATATATAGGCAATGGGGATCAGGATAATTACCTGAAAGTCGTGATCATGGACGGCATTACCAACAGTGATGGGATAGATGGATTTGAAGTAACCGTGGAAAATAATGGTACCCCCACCACAACCACCTTTGATGTAGCGGGACTTTTAGAGGCTACGGCTGTAGACCTTTATGTCAGCATAGACCCTACCGCGAATTCAGCCCAACCCTTTTACTCCTTAAATGGAGGTACGACCGTCCTTTCGCTGGGATCGGCCATTACATTGCCCAACAACTTTTTGGACCCCAGTGACAATCAAGGCATGGCGGTAGGTATTATAGCCACTTCTGCCGGACCAGCCCCGGAATTTACGGCTACTTGGGACTTCATCAATATAACGGCCGACCAACCTTCGGAGCTCTCCCTAGACCCAGATTCCATAGACTTTGGGACCCTTGCGGTAAGTTCGGGTGTTTCGGAGATGAATATCACGGCCAACAACACCGGTAGCCCCGCTTCAGGATCCATAGAAATCACGGAAATAACCATTACCGGGCCAGATTCTTCCTTATTCGGCACTTCTACGGCTTTACCTGTTCAAATTGGTCCTGGAGCAGAATTGGCCCTGCCCCTCAATATCACCCCGGACAATACTGCCGGCACCAAGAATGCCGATATGGTGATTACCCATACCGGCACCAATTCCCCCACCATTGTCCCAATTACCGCTGAACTGACAAATAGTATAATACGAATCAATAGCGGTGGTAATCAGACGACGTATACCGGTAATATCTTTGATGAGGACCAGTATTTTGTAGGTGAATCAATATACCAAAATACTTCGAACCCATCATTACCCTTGATATACCAAACCGAACGCAACGACCCTTCCAAGACTTTTGCCTACAACATACCTGTTCCCAATGGGGATTATACCGTCATCCTCCATTTTGCCGAAATCTATTGGGGGGCTATGGGTGGAGCCTCAGTGGGTGGTATTGGCAACCGTGTATTCGATGTCGACCTTGAGGGAAGCCTCATACTCGACAATTACGATATCAATGCTGATGTTGGGCCCGATACACCGGTCACCAAATCCTTTGAAACATCGGTCACGGATGGGGAATTGAACATCGACTTTTCCTCACTTTCCAGTGATGGTGGTAAGGACCAACCGAAAATATCCGCCATTGAGGTTATTGGGGCAGGTACACAGTACCCGCCCATAACGGTCGAACCCATAGCCGATCAAATCAATCAGGTCGACGATATGGCCGATCTAGCGGTTGCGGCCTCCGGGGGGGATCCCAACGAAAACTTCACCTATAGCATATCCGACCAACCTTCGGGAATCGACATAGAACCGACCAACGGACAGATCTTTGGCACCATAGATGCCTCGGCGATCACCGGAGGGGCCAACGGTGATGGGGAACATTTGGTGACCGTAACGGTAGACAAACCCAGTGCGACATCCGAAACGACCACCTTTACATGGACGGTCGAACCCACACCCGACCCAACTTATTCCTTACAGATGAACACCGGTGGGGAGCAGATCACTTTCGACGGGGATACCTTCGATGCCGACCAGTACTTTGTTGGGGGATTGATACATCAAAATACCTCCAACCCATCCTTGCCCCAACTGTATCAAACCGAACGATATGGGACATCGGGCATCCTTTCCTATGCCATACCGGTCACCAATGGCGATTATACCGTCATCCTCCATTTTGCCGAAATCTATTGGGGGGCTATGGGTGGAGCCTCAGTGGGTGGTATTGGCAACCGTGTATTCGATGTGGACATCGAAGGGGCCCCGGTACTGGACAATTATGACATCTATGCCGATGTTGGGCCCGATACACCGGTCACCAAATCCTTTATAACATCGGTCACGGACGGGGAGTTGAACATCGATTTTTCCTCACTTTCCAGTGATGGTGGTAAGGACCAACCGAAAATATCCGCCATTGAGGTTATAGGGGCAGGTACACAGTACCCGCCCATAACGATCGAACCCATAGCCGATCAGATCAATCAGGTCGACGATATGGTCGATCTAGCGGTTGCGGCCTCCGGGGGGGATCCCAACGAAAACTTCACCTATAGCATATCCGACCAACCTTCGGGGGTCGACATAGAACCGACCAACGGACAGATCTTTGGCTCCATAGATACCTCAGCGATCACCGGAGGGGCCAACGGTGATGGGGAACATTTGGTGACCGTAACGGTCGACAAACCCGGTGCGACATTCGAAACGATTACCTTTACATGGACGGTCGAACCCACACCCGACCCAACTTATTCCTTACAGATGAACACCGGTGGGGAGCAGATCACTTTCGACGGGGACACCTTCGATGCCGACCAGTACTTTGATGGGGGATTGATACATCAAAACACCTCCAACCCATCATTGCCCCAACTGTATCAAACCGAACGATATGGGACATCGGGCATCCTTTCCTATGCCATACCGGTCAACAATGGCGATTATACCGTTATCCTCCATTTTGCCGAAATCTATTGGGGGGCTACGGGAGGCCCTTCGGGGGGAGTGGGCAGACGTATTTTCGATGTGGACATCGAAGGGGCCCCGGTGCTGGACAATTATGACATCTATGCCGATGTTGGGCCCGATACACCGGTCACCAATTCCTTTATAACATCGGTCACGGATGGGGAATTGAACATCGACTTTTCCTCACTTTCCAGTGATGGTGGTAAGGACCAACCGAAAATATCCGCCATTGAGGTTATTGGGGCAGGTACACAGTACTCGCCCATAACAATCGAACCCATAGCCGACCAGATCAATCAGGTCGACGATATGGTCGATCTAGCAGTTGCGGCCTCCGGGGGGGATCCCAACGAAAACTTCACCTATAGCATATCCGACCAACCTTCGGGGGTCGACATAGAACCGACCAATGGACAGATCTTTGGCTCCATAGATGCCTCGGCGATCACCGGAGGGGCCAACGGTGATGGGGAACATTTGGTGACCGTAACGGTCGACAAACCCGGTGCAACATCCGAAACGATTACCTTTACATGGACGGTCGAACCCGCACCCGACCCGTGGATCGATTTGGAGGAGAACGAGGATTATACAGGCCGACATGAATGTTCCTTCGTTCAGGCTGGGGATAAATTTTATTTGATGGGAGGTCGTGAAAACGCAAAAACTTTGGACATCTATGATTATGAAAGTAATAGTTGGACTACATTGACAGATTCCGCTCCCTTCGAATTCAACCATTTCCAAGCAACGGAATACCAAGGTCTTATTTGGGTCATTGGTGCCTTCAAAAACAACAGTTATCCAAACGAAGCCCCGGCCGATTACATATGGGCTTTTGATCCTGTTGTCCAAGAATGGATTCAAGGTCCCGAAATTCCATCATCAAGAAAACGCGGTGCTGCTGGTCTTGTCATTTACAATGATAAATTCTATATCGTGGCAGGGAATACTATAGGCCATAATGGAGGCTATGTTCCCTGGTTTGATGAATACGACCCAGCAACCGGAATATGGACTGCATTGGATGATGCCCCTCGAGCAAGGGACCACTTCCATGCCACAGTAATCGGAAACAAACTTTATGTTGCTGGCGGTCGACTTTCGGGAGGCACAGGAGGAACCTTTAAACCTGTCATCCCTGAAGTGGATGTATTCGATTTTAGTTCAGGGACTTGGAGCTCACTTCCTGAAAGTGAAAATTTGCCCACACCCAGGGCTGCTCCTTCAGTGGGTAATCTCAACGGTAAATTAGTCGTTATGGGAGGGGAAGTTCAAAATGAATTGGTCTATGGCACCAACACTGATGACGCCCTCAAAATCACGGAAGAATACAACCCTGAAACAGGAATTTGGACCCGATTGGCCGATATGAATTATGACCGTCATGGGACCCAAGCGATCATATCCGGTGGTGGTATATTCATTACTGCCGGTTCCCCGGACCGAGGTGGAGGCAACCAAAAGAACATGGAATCCCTTGGAACTTCAAGCCCTGCTGGATCTCCGATCATTCCAAGTGCGCTGAATGGTCCGACAAATGTTCAGATCGATGCCAATTCCTCAATAAACCTGGACTTGGATGTTAGTGGTGGTGATCAAGGCATATATATCCGTTCAATGCAACTTACAGGAACAAATGCCAGTGATTTCAGTATTGAATTCGGAGAGCTGACCAACGTTCTACTCAAATCCAACGTGCAACATACCTTGGTTTTGGCATATAATGACACCCTAAATGGGGCTATGGCGAACTTGGTCATCAACCATGGTGCTACGGACCAAACGATTATTCCATTGGAAGGCGTCTCAGACATCGTTGAAAGCGGTATTGAAGGTTTTACCTTGATTAATGCCGATACCGACATAGATCTATTTGATTTGACGGAAGGAATGCAGATCGACATCAATGATGTCCAAGGGATGGGACTGAATATTAGGGCCAATACGACTCCAGCAACCGTAGGTAGTGTCTATCTGTCCATATCAGGACAAATAAATAGCTCCAGGACGGAAAATGCAGCTCCCTACGCATTTTTCGGTGATACCAACGGCAATTATTATGTAAGACAAATGCCTTCCGGAAATTATACCGTCAATGCCATAGCCTACGATGGCAGCAATGGCACCGGAACAAATCTCGGTTCATTGACATTGCAATTCTCTATCACCGATGCCAGTACCTCAAAAGGCAGTCTTTTAGAAAATAACACTGAAGAACTAAGTCTCCCAATGCAAATTGACGTATTGGATCCAGAATCCGAATATTTGGACATCGCACTCTATCCCAACCCAACTCCATCTTCGTTCCAAATAAGCCTATCTGACCCTAATGTGGAACTTTCAAAAATATTAATGTTCGACATGAACGGTAGATTGGCCAAATCAGTTGATGCCAAACCACTGAAAATAGGGGAAGGCCTTTACCAAGTTAATGCTTCTGGATTGGAAGACGGGGTCTATCATGTGAATTTCAGTACAATTAAAGGGACCGTGTTTGGTTATGAACTCATCATTAAAAAATAAAATTGAAGCTGATTAAGATGACTGTTAAAATAAAATCGAAATAAATATCTACAACAAAGATGTGGTGTTCATCCTTTGTGATTAATAACACCACATCTTTTTTTCAATAGCACATCGGATTATTATTCACCCCGGATACCCTACTGAAAAAATTGAATTGATTGTTGCATTTTCTTTCTAATTGCCGGTATTGTGTCTCCTAGGATGGTTCTTATGGCATACATATCGATAGATGGGTTATGGGTAAACGGAAATCATTTGAAAGAAGGGGGAAAAGTCCCGAACGCTTTTATCAGTTTGTAATTTTAAATATACGCTTGGAATTTAATCATGACCACGTTTTAGACCCCGACCCTTCCCTTTCCGAGGAAACCATTATTGTCTACATGCAATGGTATACCAATAACGTTGCCATATTCGTTTTATGCCTGAATGAAATTCTCGGGACCATAACCCTTTATAGCCAATATTGGTTACGCATGAAAATAATTTGCTCCCGTTGGTTTTTTGGAATCCATTTCAATTGACAAACAATTTTTATCTTAAAATGTATACGAATTCGGGAAATTAATTCCGCATTTCATCGAAAAAAGGTCAAAAAAGTAGTTGAAAACCAAAAATACCCCTGAAATTAAGGCAATTAATAGTCCATAATTTTGTTTTTTGCGTAAGTAAAGGATATATAATAACCAATTTATGATGTTCACTAGCCCAAGTCGACCCATATTTACTTGTATTGCAATTTTTATGATTTGTTCCAATGCCCTATTCTCCCAGGCTTCGATTTCAGGTGAATTGAAACAATACCATAAAGTGACCTTAACTTTCGACAGCGCTTCAATCTATTCTGAGACGGCAACAACTTACGAGAATGTCAGGATGGATGTTGTCGTAACAAGTCCTTCGGGAAACAATTATTCGGTACCCGGTTATTTTGCCGCTGACGGGAATGCGGCAGAAACATCCGCAACTTCAGGAACTAAATGGCGTATTAACTTCGTGCCTAATGAAATAGGAAATTACACTTATTCGGTAAGCTTCAAAACGGGATCCGATGTTGCCGTAAACGGTGGAGGTAACGGTGGGGAATTCGATGGTCAATCAGGAACTTTTTCCGTTTCCGCTACAGATAAAACAGGTAATGATTTTCAGGCAAAGGGCAAATTAAGCTATGTAGGAAAATACGCCCCTCAATTCGCAAATGGGGACTATTTTTTTGAAGTAGGCGCAGATTCTCCTGAAACTTTTTTGGAATATTCGGATTTCGATGCCACGGAAACGAATAATGAATATGCTTCCGTTTCGGGTTATTACACCAACGACGACCCTTCATGGCAGGATGGAAAAGGCACCGAAATTATAGGTGCCGTCAATTATTTGGCCAGCAAAGGGATGAATGTACATTATTTCCTTACCAATAATATTACAGGTGATGGCAAAAAGGCTTATCCTTTCCCCAATAAAACCGAATATACCACCTATGATGTTTCAAAGTTGAGTCAATGGGAAATCGTTTTTGACCATATGTACGAAAAGGGCATTGTCCAAGAATTTGTGTTACTGGAAACGGAAAACCTTAATTGGTTTGAAGATCAAGAAGGCATCGCATCAAGTAATTTCTCCAATAGTCGAAAAATATATTATAGGGAATTGATTGCCCGGTTTGGATACTTAAATGTAATTTGGAATATTGGGGAAGAGGCCAATTGGTCTGCAGGAGTGGATCAGTATTCGGCAAGCCAAATTGATGAAGCCGCTGCTTATATTGAAAATTTAAGCCCTTACAACGACTTGATAACCGTACACAATGGTCCTTCTTATGATTTTACCATTTTCCCCCAAATAACTGCCCTTTCGGGAACCAACTCCCTAACCGCAATATCGTTACAAGGAGATTATGACGATGCGACCCACGGGAACAATGAAGTAATCAATCTTCGGGACATGGGAAATGAAGATGGTAAAAAATGGGTGGTAAGATATACCGAACCTTGGTCGGCCAGCGACCTTCCCAACATAGAAACTTGGACCAACGATGCTTTATGGGCGAGTATATGTGCCGGATCCGTAGGAATCCATTATTATGCCGGTAGCGGAAGAGATGTAAATGGGGCCGATTATACCAACTATGCCCCGTATTATGACAGAATGCGATTTGCAAAAGCGTTTTTGGAGGAAAATCAAATCCCCTTTTGGGAAATGTCTGCAAATAACGAGAACATCAGTTCGGGTTACTTACTGTCGAAATTAGGTGAATACCATGTTGTTTTCTTGAAAAACGGGGGATCGGCAACCATTAACTTACAGGGTAGTGATGATTATGATATACGATGGTTTGACCCAAAAACCGGAGGCAGCCTCCAAAACGGCTCACTTTTAAGTACAGCCCCCGGTAATGCTGTTTCTATAGGTAACCCACCTAATAACGATAGTCAAAGCTGGGTCGTTTTTTTAAAAAGAAATTCCCTTTCAAGTGACATCCCGGTTACGGGAGTGGGGGTAAACCCTGAAACCCAAATACTGGAAATAGGCGAAACCTTCCAACTAAACCATACGGTTTCTCCTTCCGATGCGACCGATACCTCCGTTGAATGGTCTTCTAACGATACCGGTGTGGCCAGTGTCGATGGTTCCGGTATGGTCACCGCAATGGGAGAGGGAACGGCCATCATCACCGTAACCACGGTGGATGGCGGTTTTACCGACACTGCTGAGATAACCGTCGAGGTTCCGGTGGTAAATGTAACCGGTGTCGAGGTAACCCCCAACAGTGCCTCCGTTTCTTTGGGGGAAACCGCACAATTGAATGCGGCGGTGGCCCCGAACAACGCGACCAACCAAAATCTCACCTGGTCATCGGACGACCCCGCCATCGCCAGCGTAGACCAAAATGGGCTCGTTACCGCCCTCGATATCGGTACCGTTACCATTACCGCTACCACAGCGGACGGTAATTTTACCGATACGGCGACCATAACCATAAACGAGGAAGGTAACCCCGTACCCGTTCAGGGCATTAGACTTGACCCTTCCGAAAGTACTTTGATGGTCGGGGAAACCGTGATGTTGGTTGCCGAAGTTCTGCCTTCCGATGCGACCGATACCTCCGTTGAATGGTCGTCTAACGATACCGGTGTGGCCAGTGTCGATGGTTCCGGTATGGTCACCGCAATGGGAGAGGGAACGGCCATCATCACCGTAACCACGGTGGATGGCGGTTTTACCGACACTGCTGAGATAACCGTCGAGGTTCCGGTGGTAAATGTAACCGGTGTCGAGGTAACCCCCAACAGTGCCTCCGTTTCTTTGGGGGAAACCGCACAATTGAATGCGGCGGTGGCCCCGAACAACGCGACCAACCAAAATCTCACCTGGTCATCGGACGACCCCGCCATCGCCAGCGTAGACCAAAATGGGCTCGTTACCGCCCTCGATATCGGTACCGTTACCATTACCGCTACCACAGCGGACGGTAATTTTACCGATACGGCGACCATAACCATAAACGAGGAAGGTAACCCCGTACCCGTTCAGGGCATTAGACTTGACCCTTCCGAAAGTACTTTGATGGTCGGGGAAACCGTGATGTTGGTTGCCGAAGTTCTGCCTTCCGATGCGACCGATACCTCCGTTGAATGGTCGTCTAACGATACCCGTGTGGCCAGTGTCGATGGTTCCGGTCTGGTCACCGCAATGGGAGAGGGAACGGCCATCATCACCGTAACCACGGTGGATGGCGGTTTTACCGATACCGCGACCATTTTCATTACCCCCACGGAAACCATTAGACCAACTTTGTCGGGTAACCCTACCGTATCGGCGGTTGAAGGAGAGGCTTTGGAAATAAAATTATTCCTTGATAAATCGAGTGAAGAAAACATTGTTTTAACTATTATTTACGAAAATAACACCGCTAACCAAGACGACTATGATTCCACTATTGTAGAAGTTACATTTGAACCGGGTGAAGTTGAAAAAACAGTTTATATAGAAACCATAGCTGATACCATTAATGAGGAAAATGAGCAATTCTCTATTGAAATAAGCAGCAACGAAGGCCTATTGGCCAATCAAGAAGCGCTTCGGATCGAGGCCACTATTGTTGACAGCGATCCGGAAGATGACATTATAATTTATCCAAATCCCACACAACCCTTCTCTAATGTTACGATTACGGGAACCGAAATAGGTGTTTATCAAATCCATTTTTTTACGGTATCGGGTATCTTGATCAAGTCCCAAACTTTGGAAATAGACGGAGATACCTTTGAGTTGCAAATACCGAATATCAGCAATGGACTTTATTTGATCAGTTTAGAAAATCAAGAGAATGAATACCTAAGTAAAATACTTATTCAGTAAGCTTGCTGAAATTAAGCCCTGAATTCCCAGTGGCTTATCCAGGGAAACGGAGTCAACCCATAAAGTTCACTACAAACGACCTAAATAAAATTGTTCTAGTGGGTCTGGATATGGTTGCTACCACCCTTAGGGCCAAAAAGGGAACACCCCAATTTCTTCCAAACTTCTTGACCCAAAGCATATTCTTGATTGATCTAATCCTTGAAAATATTACAATTGACGTTTCTTTTACTGCATTATCAGCATCCAAATGCTTGTAAATAAAAATTATTGGTAAAAGTGAACCCAAAAAATCCTTATGAAGAACTTCACCGTATATATTTACGTTATTAAAATATCCTAAGTTCCCAAAACTTACTTTACACCAAATAACAGTGTTCTAAAACATAGTGTATCAAGGCATAAAACATGTGATGATAAAGCTCTGAAAATTTAGAAAGAAGGTGTAATGACCTTATTCAAAATGGTATGAAAAGAAATATTTTACCCTTTTTTTATTGGTTCCCAAACAATTTTTTATCGACCAACAGCACTCTATGTAACACTAAATGTGCAGTTTATCGAAAAAACACCAATTTATATCGATTATATTTATTTTTGAAATAATTTTATATCCCCAAATAAATGACCACGCATATTTAACCATTAGCAGTACTATGAAATTTCACCCCACCTTCCCCTATCATTATGTTTTACTGATTTGTGCAATTCTCTTTCAATTTTCCTGTGCCAAGGACTCTGATTTGTTTACAGATTTCATCATCGAAGAAAACCTGGAAGATTTAACCGGCTTGGAATTGGCAGACGCCCTACTCATACCCTCTGATTTTGACTGGAACGATATACCCGAAGATTATGAAAATGCCGTTTGGGAAATCACGGAATCATTCGATCTCGAAGGAGCAAGTATAACCCTACCTGAGGGGGTGACCCTCTATTTTAATGGGGGCCTATTGACCAATGGCACGCTAACAGCTAATGAAACCCTGATTGCTTCCCAGAGTTCTTCACAAATATTAGATACGGTATCACTTTCAGGCACTATTGAAAATGAATATATTATGCCGTATTGGTTTGGTGCGGTTATGGACGGGATTACCGATGATAGGGATGCATTTGTTAAGACTTTGGCATATGCCGAATCCCTTGGGCTAAAGGTCCTTGTTGATAAGGACATGTTCCTTGATGTGGAGGAAACCGGTACGAAAGCAATATTCTTGGAGGACAAAACATGGATTGAGGGGGCGAATGAAGCGAATATAATCATCAACAACCTGTTGTCCCCAGCCTTCTTTATTGCCTTATCGGAAGATGTCACGATTAAGAACATTACTTTTTTATATGACCAAGAATATGATGCCGCCTATGATTGGAAGACAACCACCGATAACCACCTCAACCAACAACAACTTGAGGATTATTTAACAGCCAATAGAAATATTACTTTTTCAGCAACGAACCCTGCATTTGCAGGCACTACAGGATTTCATACCATTTTTTCTTTTGAAGGTTCACAAAATGTACTTTTTGAAGATGTTACTTTCAAGGCAAAGGGTGAAACAGCGAACAAATTCACTCAGTATGTGATAAAGTTCAAGGAACAATATTCATCAGACCAAACAATTGCAACGGAAGGCGCAGGCAATTCCACGGACATACCGACTAATATCATATTCAACAATATCGTATTTGACGGGTATCTTATGGGTATGCAAGGTGTTGTCGAGAATTTAACGGTAGACAATTTAAAAGCATATAGATGTTCTGATTTTCAAAATGAAGACGGAAGTTATTTGGGTGGTAGGGTAGCCGCTAATGATTATCGTTTTCCTCCTCCACATTTATTTTATTTAAATGATGGTGTTGTCGATGGATATCCCAATAATATAACCTTGACAAATATCATCGATTATGGTGATTGGATAGGCACTACAGATGTTAGACAAGAACTTAGTGGGTATTGTCATTCATTGAAATTAGTTGGGCAAGTCGAAAACGTTAAGGTAGATAATTACAAATCTTATCGTGCCGATGGATTAGGAGATTGGGGGGGTATAACAAATTCAGTTTTCACCAATATATACGCTGAAAGTCAAATAGACCGCTTTAATCCGACTTGGGGATTCAACTCTTTGCGTATCGTTGGCACTTTAAATAATGTCTCGATAAGTAATATGACCATAAAAGATAATTCTGATGAATTAGAACTCTACCCATTGGATGTTATGGCGGGTGATTACGTTACCTTGGACAATGTACATGTATATGTCAACGAAATAAGGGCAACAAGCCACGGACCTTTCGGTATAAGCGGATCCAACAATACGATTTTAAATTCAAGTCTTAACATTGAAAACCATAACAATACAGATACCTATAAAGCCATAATCTTTAATAATAATGAAACACTGAGCAATGGGGCAAACAATCACTATGAAATTGAAGTCAATGGTTGGCGGGAAATCAGTAATGATCCCTTAGGGCTTTCTATGCGTATGCTTATGCAATATGCCTCCAATTCCAATGAAAATTATGCCAAGGTAGTAGACACCAGTAACAATTTTACGATCGAGCAGGAAAGTGCGGTAAAACAGGATACGTGGACACGTACGGAGGAAGTGGAATTAGGGAGCGGTTCCAGTCAATTATTGAATATCAATATCCCAAGAAATTTTTACGTGAAAAGTGTAAATTTAACGACCCTTGAGGCTTTGGAAGATGGATTGGAAGTCTATTTATCTACCAACAGCAGCAGTACCAACAGTAACTATTGGCTTACCGAGGTATCTACTGGTACAGGTAGCATTTCCAAAAACTTTAGTAATACCACCGCCCATACGTCTAACCAAACCCTCTATTTGGTCGCCAATGACGATTTCGAAAATCAGGGGGAAATTTCAGTTGAATTGGTTTTAGGGCATATCACCAGCGGTAATTAGGGAAATATTTTCACCCAAAACGTAGGTTGTAAATTCCTAAATTCCAAGTAGAACCCGTATTTAATACCTAAGGATTCTTGATCACCTATTATTTGGTATACACCCCCTAATCATAATGGAGAATTACTTAGGAAGCTGAGTTCGTTAGGGCAGATCAACCACCTTCCGATGATTCCCGTAAGAAAAGGAACACTCCGAACTTGGAAAGCAAACATTTTTTCTTTTTTGTTTTGTAATCAACAGACATTAAAGGCCTATACCCTTAATGTATAGTAGCCATAAGCCCCAATAATTCCACTATTCAAATTTAAAGCCCTTCTGTTTTACCCAAGGATAAAACATAACTTTCGACCCATTTTATCTCATTGGTCGAAAGGGTATGTTTCCAGGCGGGCATGGTTCCTTTTCCGGAACCATTTTCAATGGTTTGAACCATTTTTTCTTTTCCATAAATCCATTCCCCATCCATCAAATTGGGCCCAATGGCCCCTTGTCCTTCTGCCCCGTGGCATATCTGGCAATTTTGCTCATAAATCACCCTCCCCTCTTCCAACTGATCTTTTATCTCCTTTGGTCTATTCATCTTATCTTGCACAAGCCTATCAGATTCTTTTTCAATAGGATGGAATAAGGTAATCGTCCTATTCCCGAATTCCGACACATAAAGATTCCCTGATTCCTCATCTTCCACCACATCCAAGGGTCCACTCCCTACTTCCAAACCCATTGTAGCACCGTCATAATCGTTTTCGATATCCAATGTTTCACCCCCTGGCCTTACAACCACCAAATCGTTGCGCCCTAACCGAGCTACTATTAGGCACCCTTTCAATCTTCCGTTAAAAGTTTCACTTTTATATTCCATAAGACCTGTTGGGGCAATGTGGGGGCCAAAATCATAGCTAAATCCCCTAAAATTGGCATCAGGTGCCACCCCATTGTATTCATGATTCTCCACATCCGCATCCCCATGGTTCAGGACGTACTCGGCCCTGAGCGGATTGGGGTGCCCATAATAGCCATTCTGCTCTACCCGAGCCATAAAATCATTTTGATCGGGTTGGGCCCCTATAACAGCAGGGATATCCCTTGGACCGGTATAATCAATGGCCGGAAATGGCCGGATATAATAAGGGGACTTAGGATCTGAGGAAGGGGTATTTTCATTACCCCCAGAGCCATTGATCGTCGCATAGAGTTGACCGTTGCTATGCCAAACCAGATCATAGGCATTTCTCAAACCCGTGGCATATATCTTTAGTGGCGCTAAATCACCATAGGGATCATAGCTTCCACCTCCGTCGGGGGTTTTGACCGAAAGGGGTAATTCTTGGGGAAGTTTATGGGGGTCAAGGCATAAAATGGCGCCGGACAATAAGGCCTCCCGGGAAGGCTGTTGGTTCTCTTCACAATCGCACCATCCCATACCCGTATTGGCCCCTTGTCCAAAATAAAGCTTGCCATCGGGCCCAAATAGGATTGAATTGGTGAAATTTTCCTGATTCGGGCCAAAACGGGGCAGGTCTTTGAGCACCACTTCAACTTTCAACACCTGATCGGTCGAGCTGCTTAAATGCATACGTGAGATACTTCCTGCCCAATTGGTATTATCCAATGCCTTTTGCGCATCGGGGAAGCTTACCCAAGTCGTAGGAGTTTCCGAATGAGTGGTCCAAAAGATCAAGCTATCCGGTCTTGAGTCGGGATCCAAAGCCAGACCAATGGTCAACTTAGAAGCCTCCCCAAAAGGTTTAAAAGTATGCTCCAATACCAAATTCCCCGTAGGAAGAATCAGAAACCGCATGATCTTTCCATCTATGGCACTAGCATATAATTTATGATCGGGGGCCATGACCAAACTCGTAAACTGCCCCTTGACCCCTTCGTTTAATTCGATTTTTTGGAACAAGACCGCTTCGAGAGTACCTTTGGGAGCCGTGGTATAGGCGCGAATTTTCCTTTTAGCGTATCTAGTCAGTCGGTTAGGATAAAACACCAAAAGAGAACCGCCCACCAATAGTACAAAGATCATTGGTTTTATTACGTTTCGCTTCATTTTCATTGTGTTTTATGTATCCCGTCCTGATAGCCTACACCTTGATTTGGTAGTTTTGGAAGATATATCGCTTCATTTTTTCCGTATCATTGCCACATGCCTTTTTAACCTCATACACCTTGGCATCGACCAAAGTACGGTACCACCAACCTTGTAAAAAATGCCATAAGAAACCCTCTTTCCCTTGGGTGAATCCGAATTTAAATATATAGCGATACACAAAATAGAAGAACGAACGCCAAAATAAGGGCATATTGGCATATTTTTTCTTTTTTCCCCTTTTGGACAGGGCATCTGCGGACATTTCATATTGTTGTGCAGCCGCTGATTTTGGGATTATGAAATTATATTCCAAATTCAAAAGATCGATCGCTTCCCGAATGGAATACCCATTATGCTTTTGTACCCACCAACCCAGGGAATTTAGGTTGTGATCTACAAAAAAACCATCGAATTGAATGCTTTTTCCTTGGGTCAATACGATATGTTCATCCATCCAACGTTCCTCGCAGAAACCATGCCGGTATCGAAACAAACGCAACATATTCATTTGCAACATACCTTTGGTCATCAAAGTATCCAAAAAATACATTTTACGCTCAAAGACAACTCCGGAAACCCCCTTACCGATAACGGGAAGCTTTTCATTGATTTCCTCGATCAAATCATCCGTCAGATATTCATCGGCATCCAAGCGAAACACCCATTCGGTAGCTATGGGAATATTCTCCAATCCCCAATTAAGTTGTTTGGCATAATTATTCTCCCATTTGTTTTGATAGACCTTTGCCCCTAAGCGCTTTGCCAATTCCACCGTATTATCGGTAGAATACGAATCGACCAAATACACCTGGGAGCAGAACCTTTGAGCATTGGTTATGCACCGCTCTATATGTTTTTCCTCATTGAAGGTTAAAATAATGGTGCTTATATCCTGCATGTTTTAATTATTTATTTTGTCCGATAGACTTGATTGAAAAGAATTACCAAGAAAAAATCGGCAATACCGACCGGTAATTTCAGGATTAGGGGTTTAAGTAAATTATATTTTCTATTAAAATTACTTTTGGCATACAATTCAGTCCATTTTTCCGAACGCAATTTTTTCACCAACACCTTTCTGTGACCCCGGTCTATTTTGTACTTTTTTGAATAAACGGCAAAAAACCTTGCTAAATAAATCAGTAAGTGTTTATCACTGAAATCTTCCATATCGATTGGGGCCATATTGAATTTCCCGTTGATTTTGTTAAGCACCTCAACCTTAGTGGATAAAAATTTATCCAAACTTTTAAATGGCCTATCACTTCCCCGGGATATGGTCTTTACTGTTTGGTCCCTAATATAAAAATAACCTGAGTAGTCAATACATTTAATGCTGTTAATACCATAAAAATACTTCAGCACGAAAATGGTGTCTTCCCCGAAATAATTTTCAAAAAATATTCTATGCTTCAATAGGAGCTCTTTAAGGTAAAATTTATTATAGGGCCCCCACATCAATTGCTTATTGCTACTTAACATTTCATACGCGTCCCTTATTCCCAAGCTATCTTCGGCAGAAATAGGTTTGGGCAAATGTGTTTCAAAATTATCCAAATTACCCACATCCAATCCGGTGATCAATAAATCAAAGTTTTCATGGTTTTCCATGGCCGAATTAAAATAATCAGGATGAACGAAATCATCCGCATCAATAAAGGTCACATATTTCCCCTTCGCCATACCCATACCTTCATTTCTTGCATTGGCAACCCCTTTATTTATCGTTAAATTCAAAACATGTATAAAACCATGATTTTCAGAATAGTTTTGAATAACTTCCAAGGTATTGTCTTTACTGCAATCATTGACCAATATCAACTCAAAATTTTGAAATGATTGATTTAGGATACTATTTACACATCTTTCTATTGTTCCTGATGCATTATATACTGGGATTATTACCGATAATTCTGTTGATGCCATGGTGGATAGTATTTTATGGTTAAACAATTATTCTCTTTTTGATAAATTTCGCAGGATTTCCCCCAACGACCGTCCAAGGGTCCACATCCTTAAAAACCACACCACGCGCACCAACTACTGCCCCCTCCCCTATGGTTACACCGGGCCCGACAAAAACATCCGCTGCCACCCAAGCCTGACTCCCGATTATGATAGGCTTGGTGACAAGAGGAAGTAGCAAATTTGAGACATCATGTGACGCACTACAGAGATAGGTGCCCTGGGAAACAACAGAATTGGAACCTATCACGATTCTATCTTTATTGTAAATTTCTGTATTAGGGCCAATAGTCGAATGCACCCCAACTTCTAAATTCCAAGGTGCATGTATTTTGCAAGAAGGATATATCATGGCATGCAAAGGAACCTTTGCACCGAACATTTTTAAAAGAATAGTTCGTACAAAAAAGAGTTTGTTTCCAATGGCAACCCTAAAAAAAGTTGCGTTCACAACCATCCATAAAAGACGCTTAAAATATTTAGGTTTACGCTCTTTATATTTGGAAAGATCAAATTCTGACATTTAAAAGATTTTTAATTACGTGTTTGTATTATGGTTTCATTTTCCTTTCTATTAAAAGCAACAACTTTCAATTCATCTAATTTAACCCTAGACCAATTAACATAACAAATTACTCATTAGAAGGAATATCCACAACGTTTCTCAATTTCTTATCCCTTCTAAAACTAATCCCCCAATGCAAAGGGGACTACCTATAGTGTTAAATAACCATCCATTGCTTAAATCCGTTGAAAAGAGACCTCTAACAATATAACCTTGATTACGATCGGATTCATAATTATTATTCAAATCAAAAAGTAATAATCCATTAAATTGGCATGCTTTCGGTAAAACGAGTAGTACCATCTTGAATGTTTAAAGCCAATGTATTAACTTCATTAATTCTTATGATATGCCCCCTACTAGCTTGCCTATTGTATACTGATGATGCTCATTGTGTTGTTATAATACCAATAAATCTTGCAGAATATCATCGAGCTTAAATTTCTTAAACCATGCCTTTGCTATAACAGTTCTTCCATAGTTTACTTGAAATAGCCTTGGTAATTAACAACCATAATAATACTATATACATTTTTAATTTCCGAATATTTCAATAGGACATTCCCGATTGCTTCAACTAGCTCACTAGGCAAGTCATAACAAGTCACAATTAACATTAGAATGAGTTATTTTATAATTTTTAAATCCACTTATGGCACTTCTAAGCGGGGCACTACTTGTTTTAATTTTGAATTTTTCCGAATATATTTTCAATAAATTAACTAGATGAAAACTTTAAAATAGCAAAACCTTGCCCTAAAATCTGGAAATGACAACCCTTTTTCGACAAAATGATAAAAAAGAGTTATCTGTGACAACATTTTACCTCAACTTACCAATGTCTTTTGTGTTCTGTAATGTTTTCTATATCCAATGAACCATTAGCCAAATGAAAACCGATTTTAAATCCTTATCAAAATAAGTCATAGTCTATCATCTTAAGTTTCCATTTAAAACCCCTACTTGAGGTGCTTATTTAAATATTGAACTCCCTTTAACTTTTGGGCATAAATTTCTTCATTTACTTTAAGCCAATCAATCGGAGTATTTATTTGTTCTTCTGATATATCAGTAACATTCGCTATAAGGCGCCCTTCCAATTCAAACATTTTAAGCAGTGAATTAAATCTAGCCAAACCTCTTTTTCGGTTGCCAATTGCAATAAAAGGTTTATTAAAAATAATCGAGAAAACAGTACCATGAAATGAATCGGTTATGACAAATTCAGCATCGTAAAAACTTTTAAGCCACTGATTTACTGAAGGGTATATGCCTTTTAGAGCATTCTTTATCAATGTCGATGTTTTACCTTGTTTAACAGCAAAAGGTGTTAACCCTGTTATCCCTTTTACCTTATCTATTATTTTCTCATTTTCCCCAGATCGGTCAAGGATATATAAAAGTAGTTTGCCATTTGTTGGAGAAGTTTTTGACTTTTGTATAATTTCAATATAATCTTCTTTTTCCAAAAGCAAAGTTGGATCAAGATGATGATGCGCATCAACTCTTAAATGTTTTTCACAAAGTTCAACCCCCGATTTCTCCCTTACCGAAACTCCATCAAATTTTTTCACTAGTTTAGAACAAGCCAATGTTTCTTCCGCTGAAAAGTGCCACCCTTCTCGCCCAAAAGAAGCCGCATATGCCAGACGCACAACATCTTCTCCTTCTGTGAAATCTAAAAAATAATTATAAAGATGAGGTGGATAGCCATAGTTCCATACTTGGTCACTACCAACGACATATGCATTTAATTTATTGCTATCTGCCATTTTCCGAACTCCCTTATCTGAAAAAATATTGGAAGTGATACATCTAAAATTTTGCTTTTTAAAAACTTCGGCGGCAACCAAGGGAATGAATTGAAATATTTTAAAATTTCTAAGAATTTTTATAAGAGACCATTTCAACCAAACTATTAAACGGATCAGAATATTATCCCGATTTTGTCTTCTATTGATTATTACTACTTCATGTCCTAGATTATGAAATACTTTCTGAAGGGCAAATGCCTGAAGAAGGCCTCCATAGTTCCATGTGAAGGGCAAAGTCAATATTCCTATTTTCATATAATCTTGATTAGTCGCTATTATTTTATTAAAACAATTAATTATTCAGAAAATCAAATAAGCTTTCCCATTCATCTAAAATCGTATCGAGAGCAAAGTACTGCGCACGGTCATAGGCTGCCCCAGACATTTTTTGACGTAACACCTTGTCTGTAATTAGTTTTTCAATTTGCTGAACGGTGTTGGTTTTTTTATATGGTGTTGGCGTTATAAAACCCGATTTTCCATTTTCTATGATATCATATATAGCCGAATAACTACCATATACAATAGGTACTACCCCATAGATCATACCTTCAATAACAACCAACCCAAAACCTTCCAAATCGGAGGTTAGCAACAATATGGAAGCCCGTTGGTAAAATGCTATGGGAGCCTCTTTTTTAAAGCCTTCAAATACGACACGCTCAATATTTTTGGTTTTCACATAAGACTCCAACGTTTTTTTTTCCGGACCATCACCGACCAAAATCAATTTCCAATCTTGGTATTTCAAATGTACTTCTTCCCATGCCTCAACAACCCGATGTACTCTTTTATTGGCATGATCCATACGACCAACATACAAAATGCTGTTTTCTTTACCCTTTTCGTTGAGGTAATCAAAACTTTGCGGTGCCTCTATGGTCACCGGGTTGGCGATTGCCCTTATTTTAGCGCTTTCCTTTATTTTCGAAAGTGCCTTAAACGTTTTGATAAAACTTTTTGACAGCACCACATATTGATCGGTATGTTTATAAACATAGTTAAGATTCAGACCGGTCACAAAAACCATAGCCTTATGTGCTTGCCCGTAAAAAAATCGTTTAATGGGGTTTTTCGTATTGTCTTTATAGTGCAGTATGGTCAATAAGCGTTTGTTTTGATCAGGAACACCATGAAGTGCGGAAATCAAGATACATTTTCGTTTCTTTCTGGCTTTGTTGATCAAGGAAGTCACCTTATAGGGCAAACACCATTGGTTGATGATTACATCGATATTTTTACTATCAATGACATTCTTCAATAGACGAAGATTCGAGTTTTTGCGCAAGGGAAAACCCAAGGCCACCAATTGAATCGATGCGTTTAATTCTTCATCCTTTAATTCAGGATGTGGTTGCTCGAATGAGGCTATGGTAACCTTATGTCCCCGATCTACGAAGGCATTTGCCAAAACGGTCGTAACCTTTTCGGTACCCCCATAATTCGGATATAATCCGATAATAAAAAGTATATTGGCCATAAAACCTTATGAATTAATTCCGTTTTTAAATTGAAGTGCCGCCTGGGCCATCGTAAAATAGCCCTGATAAACACCTTGAGCGGCGTTTGCCATGCCTTTCTTTTCCCCTTTACCTAACGACAACCACTTTTTTAACGCTTGATGGGTTTCCACTTTAGTATCGCTTTTAACAATACCCCCGTTTCCTTTTTCGATTTCCCGCCAAATATTGACTTTATCACTGATCAGTACCGGTTTAGCACAGGCCAAGGCCTCGACCACGGCAATCCCAAAATTTTCCTGGTGACTGGGGAGTACGAACACCTCACTTTCGTAAAAAGCTCCCCATTTGGCATCCCCACCCAGCATACCCGGAAATAGGATGTTAGAGGAATCGGCCGCCAATTCTTGCATGGCCGCCCCATAGGGCTGCTCCAGCCCGGGACCTGCAATGATCAATTGAGGAATATCCCCCAAATCTTTTTCCAATTGAAGATAAGCCTTGATCAATAGATCTACCCCTTTTTTGGGATGTACCCTACTGAGGAAAATGAAATACGGTTTTCCATTCCATTGGGGCACTTTTTCAGCAAAGGCCTCCCGCATGGTCGGCTGATATTCAGGAGGTGGTTGAATACCGTAGCCTACATTGACCTCTCGCTTAGGCTTATAATTTGGAAAGGTGGTCCGGGCCAAGAGCAATTCATCTTCACAGGTAAACAACACCCCGTCAGCCTCGTTGACTACCTTATTTTCAAACACTTTCCAATAGATAACATTACGCAATGCCTTTAACCTACGTTCCTTGGCTTTTTGAAAATAGGGATCCAACATTCCATGGGGCATCACATACACCTTTGGGGAAGTTGCACTGTACTTTCTAAATGACAGTATAGCCTTGATGGTTGCATGACTATGATACTGCCATAAGCCATGGATGATGACCGCATCAAACCGATGAAAATGGGCAAGGAGCCAAGGTATCAGTGCTTTATTATAGTTCCAAGGATTCTTACTTTTACCAAGCGCATGGATTTGAAATGGATCTTTTCCCAAATACCCGGATCCTGGATCATCCAAACATACTATTTCATTCAAAACCCCAAGCTTTTGTAATTCGGGAACAGCATTCCTAATTCCTTGACAAGGCCCACCTTGACGGGGATCCATACTGGGAATAATACGTAATATTTTCATGGGGAGTAATATCGGTCTAAATTATATATCTACTTTTCCTGTGGAAGTATTTTGCATCTTCACCAATCGGTTGAATGAGACCAGCAGGATTTCCACCATATAAATGATAATCCTCAGTAAATTTTTTATTCAACATTGATTTAGCGCCAAGTACCGAGTAAGAAGGCAAAGATGCCCCTCCTAAAATAACACAATTGGTACCAATAAAGCAATAATCCCCAATGGTAATGGGATAACTATCCTGTATATTTTTCTTTATATTAACCGAATGTGTTAACATTTGGGTACAATAGCCAGCGACTATGGTGTATTTTCCTATAATAATCTTGTTCGTACAATCTATATGATGTTTTTTTGTGATAGATGCTTCTTCTTTTAAAACCAATTCACTTTCCCTATCCTTTTGATGTTGAAAATGTTCTGACTTTGAATTAATAGGAAAACCTGTTATCCAATTAGAACGATTTATTGAAGCATTTTTCCCAAGGATGATGGAATCCAGATGAATTGCAATATTAAAATGGGCGATTTTGGAACCTTCGGCCATTTTCAATTTTTTAGGATATACATAAGCCAGTCCAATTCTTGCAGATGGATCTATTTCATACTTCCAAATCCTGATCAAAAGGAATCTTTTAATTTTCCAGGGTAAAAATACAATCAGTAATGCTAAAATCTTTTTCATTTAGATGCTATTTCTTGGTATAGGTTTATATATTCATTCGCAATATTCTTAACCCGGTATTTTTTTACGTTTTTTAAACCTTTCCTAATTATTTCTTCTCGAAGATTATCATCCGTGATAATTTTCATATAGGCTGACTTGATATCATCGGAATTCATAGGATCCACTAAAATTGCCCCTTCCCCTGCCACTTGGTTCATAGGTGCAATATTGGATGTTATTACAGGTCTACCTACAGCCTGCCCTTCAATAATTGGCATCCCAAAACCTTCAAAAAGCGAGGGGAAATTTACGATGTCACATTTCTCATATTCTTTTACTATATCGGCATTACTTAAGTCAAAAGCATTTGAATATTCAATATTACATTTAACTAATAAACCAATATTCTCCTTGCTCAATTTTCCAATGATCCGTAGATGACACGGTACTTTTTCGAGGGCCAATATAGTCCTCTTTAAATTTTTTCGATCTGCCCTTGCCCCAATATGAAGAACTCTAGGTTTTTGCTTATTAAATTTTTTAATTCGCATTGAATAGTCTGAAGATACTGGATTGGGTATGATACAACACCTATTTTCCGGTAAATCCAATTCTTTCTTCACTTGTTGTTTAGCAAATTCAGAAATAAAGACCACTTTCTTTGCCCTTTTTAGGGGATATATAAATAACAACTTCCAAATTTTTTTTTTTATCCCAGACAAATAAAAGTAATACATGATGTCGTGAACCGTAATAATGGTATTCTTTGAAGACAGAAATAGCAGTAAATAATGCGCATCCCCGGTAATATGATTTAAAACCCCTTGCTTTTTTCTTGCAAAGAAACCATTTTTCAAAATAGATGGTATCCCGGAATTTGGACTTGGCAAGAACAATTCCTCAATTTCAAGGGTTTCCGACACCTCCTTATTGACGGTTTGAAACACTCGTTGAATAGAAAATCCTACCATTGGATGTCGAAAAAAATAACTGATTTTCATTGTAAAAAAATTCTTTATATCCATTTATTTTTTTCCCTTAAAATATTTTACAAATAAATTTTTAAATAGTTGTACCTGAACACACCTAAAAATTCTTAAACTAGGGTATTAAAATCAGAAACTAAGTCAAGATCCACTTATATATTCGGGAATTACATCACCACAGTAAAGGGTGTAAGGTATCTTATTTTATTAAGCCCCCAAACACCATTAATCAATGCCCTTTATGATTTCTTCAATGGCTATGACTTTCTTGCAACTTACTTACGATCAAAGGGGACTTCACATTTTTACGTATAATACATTGTTTATCGGAAATGGTCACCTTTATTTCATTTCTTGCCCGCTTTTCCAAACTCGATTTCATTTTGTGTACGGCATCCTTGGCTTTTCGAATATCCCTGGGAATATATATAATGGTTACTGAATAATCCGGTTCTTGTACCAATTGCAATTCCTTGAAATATTTCATAAACCCCTTGAACATGGCCATCAAATGTTCGCCCTTGATACGGAGGCCGGAAGGGGTTTCTATATTCATGGATTGTCGTCCCCGTACATTATCCATAAGGGGTAAAGGACTACCGCATTTGCACATATGGTCCCTATATTGGCCCTCATCCCCTATTTCATAACGTATAATGGGAAAAGCGTAGTTGGTCAAATCGGTCAAAAGGATTTTACCTGTTGTATTCGGGGGCACGGGTTGGTTATTTTCATCCACAAATTCGATATGTACGGTATCATGCATCATGTGCAGGCCATTTTGCTCAGGACATTCGGCCGCAATCAGCATGATTTCGGTATTCCCATATTGATCGCATACCGGGGCCCCAAATGCCTTTTCCATCAATTCCCGCTGTTCTTCAAAGAGGGGGGCAGAGGTAACCCATACCATTTTAGGGGGATGTATTTTAATGTTATTATCCAAGAGGTATAAGGCAAACTCATAAACCACATCCACATACCCTTGGAGCAAGGTAGGCTTGATTTTGTTGAAGCTCCGGACAAAATGCTCCAACTCCATGGTACTCGGGTTGGCGGCAGCCAAAAATATCCGCTTTGTCGGCCACCACATGATGGTATTCATTACCCGTTCCCAAAAAGGTTTTTTAAAGCGATAGATAAAAGCCTGGTTCTCCCAAGGTTTCACCCCCCAAAACTGCAGGATACGCCAGCGGATTGGGGTTTCCAAGTGTCGTTTATCATGTAAAACCGATACAGGAGCACTGGTACTCCCGGAGGTACTGGCTTTATAATATTGGGACGATGCCACATTATCGGCCTTTATAGTCTCAAAATTTTCCCGTAAATCCTCTCTTGTCAGTGGGGGCAATTGTAAAAAATCTTCAGAAGTACATAATCCTGTTTCGGCCATGGACAACTTCCCATATTTTCCTTTATAGAATTTGGAATGTTCCATCGCATGTTGAAAAAGTGCTTGCCGTTTCTTAAAATTGAAATCGGACAGGTCTTTTGCCAATAAATTGGTTTCGGTTTTTTGATGTAACTTGTATAAGCTTGGGTTTAAAATTTTCGTTTTAAATGAAAAAACGGCTTTTGATAGGCTTTCCTTCATAACTGGTACTATTTTGTCCTAATTGTAGGTGGACATTCTAAATCAATATTCTATTACAATAATCTTGCCCCTTGTCGATATTTGGATTAGGTTTTGGGAACATTTTCTAACAAGTAAAATCTTAAAATTATCGTAAGTATCCGAATTTCAAAACAAACAAGGCTGACCGGCTGTTTTAATCGATAAAATTCCATCGAACAGGGCAAAATCATCTGTATAATTCCCCTTCAAAAGATTGCATTACGGTATCGATGGCCAAATATTGTTCGGCATAACACCTGGCCGCCTTTTTAATGGCGGCATTATTTTGGCTTTCGAAGGCTTTTAATATCCCTCCATTCAAGGCCTTCTGATTTTCTGCCGCCACCAAGAGCCCCATTTGATATTTACTTACGATTTGGTGAAGTGTGGATTCTTTATTGGCCGTGATCAAGGCCATGCCGCCCACGGCCAATATCGTGGTCAATTTCGAAGGCATGACCAAATCGCTGGCCTTTTCCTTTTGGATGACCAAATGCAGGTCTGCCATATTCAAGAAAGCATTAAAGTCTTCTTTGGGCTGTAATGGCATAAACCGAACATTATCCAATGCCATTCGTTCGGCGGTATTCCTTAACACTTCTTTATAGGGCCCGGTACCACAGATCACAAATTGTAATTGCTGATAGGATCGTAAGGTGTCCGCCGCCGTTAAAATAGCTTCCAACCCTTGTTTTTCACCAATGGCCCCGGAATAAAGTACGACCCAATCGGTAAGGGCAAAACCAAACTGCTTTTTTAACGCCCCTTTGTCTTCCATAGGGAAAAAACTATCGGTCTCTGTCCAATTGGGAAAGAACAAAATAGGTTTTTGAGCCTTTTTGCCGATCCGTGCCATCATTCCCTCGGAGATACTGCTGACCACATCGGTATGCTTAAAAACATAACGTTCCAACCCATAAAGGATTCTCAGTAACTTCGGGGATTTGATCAACCCCAAATCCTGGGCAGCTTCTATTTGCAGATCTTGGATATGGTGTAAGTGCTTACTTCCTTTCAGCTTCTTAAAAAGGACCCCTAACAGCCCAAATTGAAATGATGGGGCCACGGAAACCACCCAATCGAATTTCTTTTGGAACATAAGTGGTAGCATGGCCATTCCTGCAGTAACCGAAAAAGAGCTATCCAAAAGTATACGTTTTATACCACTTGGGTTCCGGGGTACATACATAGGGCATCTAATGACCCTTAAATACCCCCCTGAAGCATATTTTACGACCTCTTTTTTATACCAAAATCGGTGTTGCCTATAAGGTTCCTGTATTTTCCAGTAGGGGTAATACGGATAAGCCGTAAGCACGGTACATTCATGGCCTTTTTGGGCCAACCACTCCATCATTTCCCCAGAGTACTTGCCTATACCCGTTAATTCAGGGGAAAAATTATACCCTATGAACAAGATGCGTTTTGTTGTTTTTACTTCCAATGCGAATTCCTTTTAAACGTTTTAATACTATACCAAACAACAAAGGGCAGGCCCAAGCCAATGGTAGATCCCACCCCACCCCAAAAAATATCCTTAAGATCCATAGATCTCGAAGGCAAAAAATACTGCACGGCCTCCGCGATGACCACCACGAACCCTAAAACAAACCAAACAAGTCCCCAATAGAACACTTTGGTGCGCTTAATATATATCAAATACATCCCGGCCAGAAGGCCCAACCCGATAAAAGGCACTCCCGTACGTCGACGATCATTGTGCACATTATCCGTCCAATCGGAAAGCCATTCCGGAATTAGTGGGGTTCCCTTTAAATTGGGATCGGTTTTCCAACTTAAGAAGAATACCAGAAACACCCCAATGAAAAATAAGACCCCCATTATACCATTTACTTTGTTTTCAAATAACAATTTCATCATTTACATCCTTAATGTTGCCATAAGGTTACCCAATTATATCCTTATAAATCCGTTCGATACGATCCAGTATCCCTTCCCCATTGAATCTATGGGCTTGGTCCAATCCTTTTTGGATCAGAGTGGCCCGTTCTTTGGCACCCAACCGCAGCGTTACTTCCAACACTTTTGCAGATTCGGTCGCCCAGATAGGCAGTTCCCCATAGCTAGGACAGCGTTCGATATAAGCAGCAGCTTTACCCCCCACCTCGTTCATTGGTGCGGCATCGGTGGTAATAACCGGGCAGCCTGCGGCGAGGGCTTCTGCGATGGGCCATCCAAAACCTTCGGCCAAAGAGGGGAATACGAATACGCTCGCCCCCTGATATCCCTTTAAAAGCAATTCATCGGATACCTGTACCAAAAAATGAATATCCTTTTTATAGGGGGAGGCTTCGTAATGGGCTTGTATATTCGCTGACGGTCGGTAACCGATCATCAACAACGGTAAAGACAATTGGGTTTGCTCTCGCCAAGCTGTATATAAAGCGATAACGCCAATCCTGTTCTTATAAAAACCATTCCCCCCAACATTTAGGATATACCCCGCTTTTAAATCCCTTTGAACAAAGTTGCCCACGACCGTCCTGGCCTCCTCTATATCCCCAGGCTTAAATGCTGGTTCCAGGGCATTGTACACCTGATCGATCCGTAAGGGATCCTTACCCAAGAAACCCAACAATTCCTTTTGGGTGTTTTGGGATATACAAATAAAATTATCTGCTTTGGAAAATCCATTTAAGATCAATCGTTGGTAGGCTTTTCCTGTTCTGCTGGTCGGATTTTCCTTTATTTGGCCCAAAGCGGATTTCAAGGCTATAAAATCATGACAATGTACGACGTGGTTATGATTCCGGAGCAATGGCATCCACATGCCCAAGGCTTGATCGACAAGGACATAAAGCGTGTTTTTCGGCAATTTCCTACTTTGGATTTTAAAACGAAGGGGAAAGAGCACAAAGGAATCTACATACCGTAACCATTTTTTGATGCTTTCCGGTAGGTTGTTGTTGGTCAAAAAGGGTTTTGGGGCCCAAATTTCGGTATCATGCCCCCTACGCCGCATTCCCTCACTTAGAAAGGTAGCATACCTGACCATACTAAAAAACTGAAAATCTTCATGATGGTTTAAAAAAATAATTTTCATAACTTCAAGTGAGCACCGTTGACCTATTTGTTTTTTGTCAATACTTACCTATATGAATAAACTAAAGCCCTTGATTTTAACACTCCATATTTTATATACTTCTCCTTAAAAACAAAGCCAACCTGCCCAAAAAATTTTCTTTTAATAAAATCTTTAGTTTATTTCGGACATATGGAGTATTTCTCTCGAATACATACCACAAAACAGTGCTCTGCGCCAATAGCAGAATTAACCAGCAAATAAACTGTATATTGTTCCCTATCCCAAAAGTTAGCTGATTATTAGAATAAAACAGACCATAGATCAATAAAACTAGTGGGAAATGGGATATATACAATGTATACGAAACTTCTGAAATCCAAAATGATATTTTTTTAAGGTTTAAGAACTTAAAATCGGGTAGTTGTAAACGAATAACTCCAATTAAGAACATACTAAAGGAGATTCCCACCATAATATCACTATAATCCCCATAAGTATCGCCTATAAATTTGAACTTACTATCTGCCAATGCAAAAACAAATAGCGATAAAGTAGAAACTATAAACCAAGGCTTAGGAACAATCAATTTCTTTCCAGCAACGAAATATACGCCGACACCCATGACCCAAATAAAGAAACCTTGAATCATATCAAAGGAAATAAAACTAAAAATGCAAAAAGTGACTAAAAATGAAATAATTTTCTTAATCCAATTACCATGTATATACCCGATAACCAACATGAACAATGGAAACAGAATATAATACCAGAACTCATTAGCCAAGCTCCATAACGGGCCATTTGACCCAAATACAGGTGTAAAAATTGTTTGCAGAAACAGCAGATTGGAAATAAAAGTGCCAAATGAACTGGAATAATCTACTGTAGGTCCAGAATTTAAAGTCATATAATGATTACCATTAATTATATCCTGAGAAATTGACCCTGTCATATAATCTATAAGCAAGGTACCTATTAAAATAGGAAACAATGGTGTCCATAACCTAGATAATCTCGCAATCAAATAATCCTTAAAGCGAAAATTGTCTTTAGCTTTTATTATCGATCCTCCAACAAAGTAACCACTTAAAACAAAAAACACCATTACAGCTTGATGCCCCAATCCCGTAATAAAATAAAACCCCTTTGCGATGAGAGAGGCTCCATATGCATTGTCTAATTCTGAAAAATCCTTGAACAACGCAATCCTAAGATGCCCCGCCATTACAATGATTGCACTCACTCCCCGAATTAAATCGAGCGTATAATTCCTGCTATTTATCATAGAAATACGTTTATGATTAAGAAAAACCAAAAGAATATTAATTTACTTTACAATTCGGAACCTATAAAAAGGTGAACCATCCCCTATCTCCTATCTCCTATCTCCTTCCTATAGGGTAATAATCTCGAAATTACAGGTCATATATTTAATTGCAAAAAATCTGTAATAGAACTTTAAGAATATTCAAGTAAAAGAAATCTATATTCTGAAAAGATCTGATGATCATAAGAGTAACGATTTATATTGCCAGATAAATCATGATTTCAATAAAATCTCATTTTGTATTTCTATTATATCAAACTATAGTAACACTATGGAAAATGCAAAAAAATCATGATTAGTATCATCATACCAGCGATATGATCAAATCTTAAATCATGTATCCCAACACAAAAAAGGAGATAATCAAATTTAATGCACTCAATAAAAAATAATTGGATAATTATACCTTAGAAAAGAAAATCAGACCGTTACCCCAAAGTATAAGGCATATAGAAAAAATAATGAATACTCTCCATTTGGGCTATGATTAGCATAGACCAAAAATTAAAGTAACTCAAACAATATCTGTACAAGTATGATTAGCATATAATCACCAATTTCTTTTATAAAGAAAATTAAAGGATAAAAACATATATAACATACAAAAATGACAAGTCAGATGACTGAATACCAGTACCACATAGTATTAAGGTTTTTAAAATTCCGTTCATTAAGGATGATTTATCCGATAGTACCAGCTAAATGGTATTTATTATAGAAAAAGAAAAAAAGAATAATTGTTCTTTTAAATATTTGCAATATACTTCCTTTTAGGGATAAACGATATCCAATGTAATAACCGGATATCAGAAAAAAACCAATATCGGCCTCATTACTAAATCTAATAATATTGTGCATAATCCAGTTTGTCACTCCTGAATATCTCCTATCCGAATGCAAATGGCTCCAAATTACATATAAATCGAGAATAAGATATTAACAAAGCAATACTTCCATTTTGCTTCTTAACTAAAATTTTCCGCATAATCAGAATATTAAGAATAAAAGATTTATAGTTTTATCCTAATTTAAGCCTTCAAATATATTCTTCTATACAATTTAATGTCATTGCGAAAAATCTGACTTCCTTTAAATTAATGTAACATATAAAAGGAAATTTATTATCAATAAGGACCATAGTTAGTATTACCAAATTTATTTTACAAGGATTATATCTTTGTCAATGAATCAACCAAATCTTAAAAAATTAGTCCTTTTAAATTCTAAATGAAAAAGCATTATAGAAAATCAAAAATGAATACACCTTATTCCAAATCCAATTTACTCTTACCATTTTAGATACTATATACATTCTTTAATTTTTGGTTCCTTATATATTTTGGATTTATAATGGATAATGCAAACCTTACGCAATAAAAAATTATGACATAGGTGGCCACCCCTTGTAAAAATCCCCGTAAAATATACCCAATGTCCGCAATCATTCCTTGCGCATTTCGAAACATCCCCAAGAAACCAAAGACGCCCATCAAGGCAAAAGGGGCGTATCTGATGCCCTTTCGGCCATAATACACAAAACAATTCAGTAATTTAAACACCCCGAAAAACGCCAAGAACTGTATGGGAAAATACCACAACCCAAAGGTAGCCAAGCCATCACCTACATGACTCGTAATGCGATACCCTCCAAATCCCGATCCATACAATAGATCCCCCCTGGAATATTCAATTGAACCCTTATCGAAAAAAATACCGAAAAAACGTAAAATCGGGGTAGGAAATAGGGCGATTATCCTCCCTACAAACTCATTCCGCATTTGGGCATTGGCATACCCCTTTTTCTCCGCATAATACAAGGTTTGATCGGTTATGCGCATATTGGCATAACGTGCCAACATAAAATTATCGATATACTGTTCCGTCCAACCCTGTTGGTATGAAATGAATTGGTTGCCCTCTTCCTTATCCTTAGCCGCCTTTAGTTGACTCATAAGCGTTTCATCCCCTACCGTAGCTATGGTTTTTTGAAACAATTCCATCTTACTTATATCCGCTTTAATTTTCCGGGTATGCAACATCGCCAAAGATATATTGGAGAGAAGATTCAACAAAAAAAAGAGCGAAAGACCCAATAAAACGATTTTGGTACGTGATAAATAGTCGGTTACCCTTAAATTGTTACTGATCAAATACAACAAGAATAGGATGGCCAAAACACCTATAGGCGTAATGATACTTTGCCTGCTGTTGGAGGCAATATTTAGGATAAAAATACAAACAGTATAAATCCATACGCTTTTTTTATTGGTGTATTTCATTTGCAATAAGGAAGGGAAAATCAAGCATAACGGGGCATACATCAAATAGTTCAACCCGGACAGGAACTTCCCCCCTACGTCGCCATATTCCACAGTGGCACTGAAATTATGGATCCTAACAAGTAGGCCTAGCATCCCCATGCCCCAAAGGATCGCCGGGGTGGTTTCAAAAAATCGAAGTCGAAAGAGGCTTTTTTGAATCAGATTATTTTTAGGATTCCGTATCGACTTTTGACAAGCGAGGTAAAAGGCCAATGAGGAAAGCAGAAAAAGAATGGTTTCGTACAAAAAAGTCTCATAAGGACGCTCAAAACCAAAAGTAATGGGTTTCCCTTCCGCAAGTGTCGCAATTAGGGGCAAATACCGATACATAAACATAGAGAGGTACAAGAAGAACGCAAAAGGAAATATGCGTAAATATTTTTCCTTTAAAAAAAAGGAAAAAACCCAATAGGCTATTAGGGCCATCATACACCCATAGAGATTGGGAAGCGTGGGAAAAAACAGGATTTCACAGACCACCCCAAGGATTAAAAGCACCTTTAAGGCGTTCTTAATCTGTCGTAAAACATGTATTGGTGATCTACCCATGGGCCACAACTATATCCAACATTTTCTTTATGGTCTTTTCATTGGAATAGCCCGATGTTTTACATCGTTCCAAACCTGCCGCTGCGATACGTTTTCGATCGGCTTCATGACTAAGATAATACCGGCATGACTCCAAGAGTTCCTCATTGGAGGAAAAATAAACCGCTTCTTTACCTTCTTCGAACAATTCCAGATGTTCTTGGGTGCGTTCCGCCAACATAAACCCCCCACAAGCCGGAATTTCCATGGTACGGGTTGTTTGTTGATCGAAGTTCATCTTTCTTAAAAAGCACAATGAAATTTTTAAGGCCTGAAGTGCCTTGGAATAATCCTCTGAAAAAATACCGGGCAATACGGTTAAATTAGGGGAGGCATTTTTATATTCGTTCCATTTACCGTCCCCAAAAACCTTTACTTGAATCCCATTATTCACTAGGAACAAAATACTTTCACAACGTTCCTTTTCCCAAGCCCCCACAAAACCCACATCCCCTCCTAATCGTTCTTTATCGTTAAGTGACAACTCCCTAGGATAATGAAAGGTCTCTTCATACATATTATGGATGAACGTTACGTTGTTTGCTCCCAATCGTTCCAAATCTTTAAGGATGTATGACTTATTGGTAAATACAAAATCGTAATAAGGAATGCTTTGCAGATAATTCAAGCTTTGATTGTGCCGCAAAGCCATATTATCTGGGGAATAACTTACAATCTTTGTTTTGGGGGATTTTTCCTTTATAAAACGTAAGGTCGATCTGTTAATGGTTACTCCCTTATCAATCCAAATCACATCATAGGTATTATTCTCCACCAATAATTTTATTCGATTATTGGCTTTAGATAAATCAGGTACTCTAATTGGTATGTTTTTTTGAAATAGGTGATAGGCCAATCTGTAGCTTAACCCCATTTTCCCAATACCTGCATCCACTTTATCGACATGATCAGCACATTTTTCCAATGCCCAATGTCGATGCAATGAGGTATTACTTACAGTACCAAACCATCCCACGGAAAGTATCTTCATTTAACTTGTTTTTTCAGCACATTAAAAGATATTTCTATCTCATCTTTAATTTTCTTGCCAATGACCTCTGAATCATTTTTGAAAATTTCGAATATTCTATTCTCCAATTCCAAATCGTAAATTCTACGGATATTTTTGGCCAATACCTTGGCCGGTTGCCCTGCCAAAACCACATATTCATCTTCTATCGTTGTGTAATCCCTATTCACAATAGAGGAATTGGCTATTATTGTAAACGGATTTGTACTGGTGCCTTTCGATATCGTGGTCCTATTCCCTATCCAATTATAATTCCCAATGTTAATCTCACCTTCCCTAGGACTTACATTTTTCTTTTCCAAATTGTAGGTATAATGAAAATTTGAATCAATTAATTGGGATTCGAAACCAATTCTTGAACAATGTCCAATTACAATCTTTTTGATACATACTAATTTTACAGAAGAGCCAAAAAAAGTATCCTTTCCGATTTTTAGTTCTGCCCCTTCCCCCGTTCTCAGTAAAAAATTACTACTAAACTCACTATTCCCCGTAAATATCAATTTTGAATTGGGATATAATACGATCAAAGATGCCCCTTTTACAGTACCTAAAAACTCTTGGTTCATCCCCATACGAACCATACCTCTTTTTACGTCACAGTCCTGAAATACCACTTTCCCTTTCAATAAATAGGTATCTACATTACCATACAAAAATACCGGCAACTTAACGGCTGCCTTAAAAGGCATTGTTCTAAAATTAAACAACAAGGTTTTTACGATATTAATTTTAGAGTAATTCAATTTAAAAATTACCTTATCAAGAAAATTTACAAAGGATGCCATTGATTCTTACTTTTTAATAATTATATCATCGATTAAAGACCTAAAATTATTACCATAAGTATCCCATCCTTCGAAAGAACGCACTTTAACGAGTGCATTTTCACTCATTTCCGTTCGTAAGTCTGGGGTATCCATAAGTTTTTGAAAACTCTCCAGAATGGCATTCTGATTTCTAATTGGAATTATAAATCCGTCCTTATTATTTGTAATTAATTCTTTTGACCCCGTATTCGTTGATGCTATTACAGGACATCCGCAAGCCATTGCCTCAGCCATGACCATACCAAAACCATCTTCTATAGAAGGAAGTAAAAATACATCGGCTTTATTATAATAATTTATAAGTTCGGTATTAGGAACATTTCCTTTAAAAACAACATTTTTTACTTGTCTGGTATCCAATGTCAATTTAACCTCAGTCGTCATTGCCCCAATTACAACAAATTCCTTGTTCGGATGCTTAAATTCATTAAATGCATCCAAAGCATACATAAACCCTTTTCTAAGACTAATGGACCCCACCCATAACACGGAAAACTTGCCCTTAACTGGATTACCGATTTTACTAAATCTTTCTAAGCGAGCTCCATAGGGTATTTTTAACAATTTGCTTTCCTCTACTCCTTTATCAATAAAAGAGTTCCGAACAAATTCCGAAGCAATTGCTATATAATCAGCCTGCTCATATTCTTGCTGCTCCTTATCGATGATACGTTCGTCAATCCCTTTCCATTTAAACCCCCAACGATTGTATTCCTCGGCTAAAATTTCATTTTGAAAAACAACATGGGTTGATCCCCTATCACATATATATTTTCCTCCTATAGACTGCATTTTTTTTCCAGAATACAACCCATTGGAAGACATTGCAATCAACACCCCTTTTTCTTTAATTCTCCCCACTACATATTTATCCAATGATTGGATCCTCAGCCAAGTCCATTCTTTGTTCAACCATTCAAATTTATCCAATCCAAAACTTCCCCGTTTCATATATGGGGTTTGGATCCATGGGAAGGTATCGATTTTATCCCTGGGAATACCCTGTTCGTCCTTTAGTTTAAACTTCGGGTATCCAGTGTAAACCTTATCCAATAAACCATGTATTTCCATTTGTCGTGCTAAATGAAAATGATGAAACCTACCTGGAGTTATTTGTGTTACTTTCATAAAAGCTTTAGCTTTAACTTAATATTCGTATATATATTTTTAATATCATTAAAGCCATGGGAAAAAATATCTTTAACTGTCATATTCAACATTTTGGCGCTTAAGGGCAATATTATCAAGGCCATCAAAATATCCAACACCAAAGCTCCCATTGCAGCACCGATCAACCCCCAATATTTTGAAAATACATATGTCAATACTACAGAAACAAAGGCGGAAAAAACGCCTGCCAACGCAAATTTATAGGGTTCGTTTTTGGCCCTGAAGACGGGTTCTGAAGACCACCAAAATGCGTTAAACAAAACACCGAACACAAAAATATACCACATTAAAGGGGGTACTATCAGCTCATTCTGAGTCCATATATTATAGAACCATAGCCCAAAGAAAGCTAAAAATACAACTCCAGAAAATGCTATAAGAAATGATGAAATGATTGAAAACCGATATATTTTTTGGGCCTTTCCTTCATTCCCCTGTCCAATTTCATATTGCAATTCCGGAAATATACTGGAACTTACGAGATTCAGCAATTGGTTAACTGACCGGCTTAAAGTCCTTACCGTATTGAATATTGCAACCGCTTCCGGGCCCAATACAATCCGTACTACAAAAGTGGTCCCTTGAAAATAGATGGCCTGCCATGCAGGAAACATTAAATACCCCAACCCTTTTTTGGTAATTTCATTTAGAATCGACTTTTCCCTTTTTCCTTTATAGTCATTAAACAAGCCTAAAACCTGTTTTCCCTTTACCCAAAACAATACATTGAATAAAAGGCTTACCACAAGAGTCGATATGGCAAATTCCACGATTCCATAACCCAACAGCAACACCAATAAGCCGGCACCTAATCCCAATAAGGATTTTACGGTTAGGAGGTTTATACATAAAGCCGCCTTTTGGGCCGCTCTAAAATAGGATTCGATCAATTGATTGTAGAAATTCAATAAACGTGCAAAAATAAGAATGGAAACGGCCAGAATAGCCTCATGTTTATCTATCAAAGACTTTTCAAATACTTGGAAATGATCCAATATAAAAATCGTCAACAAACTAACAAACATGCCTACCAGCACCATAATCGTGATAATGTACATACCCGTTTTATTGATATCTGCGGCTTTTTGTTTATTCCCTGCTGCGTAGCTCAACACAAAACTATTGGCGGAAGCGGTACCAAACCCTAAATCGGAAAAACCAATAACACTGGGAATAATGGTAAGGGTCAACCACTCCCCGTAGTACGCAGCCCCCCATGCTGTAATAAAAAAAGGAACTAAGAACAATTGATCCAATACACGAACTCCCTTTTGAAAAATAGACGCAATCCCATTATTCAACAGCCTTTTCTTTAAAGTCATCTTGATTTACTTAAGAGTTTATTGGTTTTTATCATTAAACCGCTTGTAATTGAATTATAGTTACAAATCCTTCCTCTAACCCAAGACCTATTTCCCGTATTTACCATAGCCATAGGTTTCAACCGCCTCGGTATCATCGTTCAACAATACCATGCAATTCTTCAATTTATTGCTCTTATGGATTGCATTAATGTTTTTCAGATGTTCTTTTTGGGTTACATCTTTCCGAACTACATAGATCGTACTATCCAAATATGCGTTTAATGCAAAGGCATCTGAAACCAAGCCTATGGGTGCCGTATCAATGATGATTCGATCGTACTCCTTTTTTAAGGCATCCATTAATAGATCAATGCGCTTACTCAACATTAAACTACCTAAGTGGGAGGCTACCATACCCGAACCGATTAGGGATAAATTTTCAATATTGGGGTGTTGCTGAATGACCCCATCCAAGGACATCCCTTTTTTTAGGATAAAGTCAGAAATACCCGGTGAGTTGGGCAACCCAAAATCGTCCATTAATTGCGGTTCCCTAAGGTCAAAGGCCAATACCACCACTTTTTCTCCGTTGGAAGCCAGGGTAACGGCTAAATTGGAGGCAATAAAGGTTTTTCCCTCTCCCTTGACCGAAGAGGTCACCAAAATGGTCTGGTTTCTATCCGTCTGTTTTAAATAATCCAAATTAAAGCGTAACAAACGAAAAAGTTCCGCCGTGGGGGAATCCCTATCTTCATCCGTATCAATCATTGTTTTGTCCTTACTTCTTGAAATCTTACCCAATACCGGTGCGGTCACCGATTTTGACAAATCCTCAATTGAACGGACTTTGGTATTCAAGGCCTCTTTCATATAAACCAATGAAAATGGAATGAACACGCCCAATAGCAGTCCACTCAAATAAAACATTTTTTTATTCGGACTTATGGGATTCAACCCTGCTTTAGGAAGGTTTACAATCCTTGTAGAAGACACCGGAGCGGCCATGGAAAGCACTTCTTCTTCCCGCTTTTGCAATAAGTACAGGTATAACCCTTCTTTGGTACTCTTATCGCGGCTAATCTCCAGTAATTCTTTCTCCATACCGGGCACTTTGGCGATTTGCGCATCATATCGGCTTGCGTTGGCATATAGATTCCCCCTGGCAATGATCAGGCCATTTTTATTGCTTTTAACATTCTGCAATATGGAGGCCCGTAAACTCTTTAAACTGGCATCCAAGCTTACGATAAGGGGGTTGGAGGTTACTGCGGATTGCGATAAACCCTGTTTTTTTATAAAGGCTTCATTGTATTTATTGATAAGGCTCATTAAAGCAGGGTCATTGATCGAATAAGATCCGCCAATGGTAGATGACATATCCCCTGCTATAAGCGATTGTTCGATATTCGACAGTACGTTTATCTGGGTATCATATTCCGCAACTTGTTTTTTATACTCATTGGCTTGCTGTATATAACTATCCGCATTACTGGCTACATCGGTCACCACATTTTCCCTTTTGAAATCTACGACCGTATTTTCAACATCCTCAATTTCCCCGGAAAGCAGTTTTAACCGATCATCGATCATCTTTATGGTATTCTCGGCCAATTCGTTTTCATACTTTATGGTTTTTTCAATATAAGTCTCAATTACCTTGGATAGTACTTCCTCTCCTTTTTTTCTATGGGACAAAACAAAATTCAGCCTTAATAAACTACCCGTATCATTATCCGGATAAATACTTAGTCTATTAACATAATTGATGGCCAATCGATCCTTGTTCACAATCTTAAAAAATAGGGGGCGGGAAATGCCAGTTTCCGAAAAATTCGCTTTGGGCACAATGGTCATCGTACCATAAGGAAGAACGACCAAATCCCCGAAGGCATGTTCCGAAACCAACTCCTTATCATTGAAGGTGGTACTCAACTCATAGGTGTCCCTATTTAAAAACCGAATATTTATGGGCAAACCATAGACCAAATTCTCTGCGGTTTCATCGACCATAATTTGTACGGGTACTTCATCCCCATAAATTTCCACATCCCGAATGGTGCCCTCTATAAAATAATCAATGTTAAATGAATTTTTGGAAATAACCTCTTCCATTATCCCTGAGGAGGTCAAGATACCGATCTCATCCTCCAAACTTTGAGTCGTTTTTACCAACCCAAGATTATTAAAACCATCCATTTCACCAATGCCTTTACCGGCTCCCTTGTTCTTGATCAAAATGGTACTGCTTATTTGATATTCGGGCTCTGCCCGATATCTAAGATGAAGAAAAGCTACCGTCAAGCCGATTATGATACCAATGGCGAAGAGTGGCCAGTATTTTAGATATTTCTTGAAAATATCCCCTAGGTTATTTTCTTCCGAATCTAAAAATTCATTTTTTAATTCATTCATATACAATCAAATAATTATTTTATCAAGTTGTAGTTCTAAATAACCAAAACAAAAAAATCCCGGGATATTCATGATTTGTGATTTTCAACCTGTATAACCCTATTAATTCAACATTCAACTTCCAATTCAGCTACCTAAGACTTTTACCTTTGAACTAATACGCCTTTTCCTCCCCTCGGACGGCATTGAACACGGTGTCAAATATAATCCTGAAATCCAACAGGATCGACCATTTTTCCAAATAAAAGATATCATAACGTACCCTGTTCACGATATCGGACTGTTCAACAATCTCTCCACGGTATCCTTTTATTTGGGCCAAGCCTGTGATGCCCGGTTTTAGAAAATGCCTCACCAGATATTTATCCACCGATTTCTCGAATTGCTGCGTATGGAATTCCATATGCGGCCTCGGACCTACCACACTCATATCGCCCTTGAGTACATTGAAAAATTGGGGTAACTCATCAATACTGGTTTTTCGCAATATCCTACCCACTCGGGTAATCCGCATATCGTTTTTAGTGGCCATCATGGTATCACTTTCCTTGCTCTGTGTCATGGATCGGAATTTGTAACACCAAAAACTTTGACGATTGACCCCATGCCGTTTCTGTTTAAAGAACAAAGGACCCTTGGAATCGATCTTCAAAAGAATGAGCACCAAAGGCGTAAGCCAAGAAAGTACGAATACAATGACAAAACTTGAGAACACGATATCGAAAATACGCTTCACCATGGTGGCATATTCCATTTCCAAAGGGGATGCCCTTAAATTCAATACGGGAACACTGTCATAAAGTTCGATGGACATGGCCCTTGAAATCAATTCCTTATTATCGGGAATGATCTTTATCCGTTTTAAACTATTGTCGGCGATGGACATCAATTGCTGCAATTCTTCCTTGGACAAACGCGAAGCCATACAATACACCTCATCAATTTCATTTTCAAAAATATAGGTAAAGGCGGTATTTATATCCCCTAAGTAGGTAGGGCTTTTGGACTTGTAATTGTCGAAATACCCTAAATAGCGGTACCCAAAGTTCGAATTATCGAAGACATGCCTGATTTTTTTTAAATTCCTATCCCTACCGATTACCACCACTTTAACCGAATTACCCCCATGGGTACGATATTTGTTCCTGGCCCAAAAGAAGAACATCCTATACAAGGTAAACAAGGTACATATGAATAGATAGACTTGGAAAAGATAGTCTATCGAATACGGATTATAATCCAACAGGGCAAATAAGGCATAATAGACAAAGGCATAAAAAAAGAAAAGCCGAAAGAAATTTCCGAGATGGGTCATGAACCCCTCCCTTCTTGCTGTAGGATAAAAGTCCAACATATGGGTCACCATCACCCATGTGGTATTCAAATATACAATACTGAATACATTGAAATAGGTCTCGGGAGTAAATATATACAACGTTAAATTTATCGTTGCAATATGAAATACCAAAGAAAGGGGAATAATGAAATATGAACTTCTTATTTCCATATGATTAAAGTATTTTGTTAAACGCAGGCATTCAAGAATCCTTAAAAAAATCCGAATTCAGTTAAACAAAATGAGGGAATAGCATTGTCTTAACGATTTTTAGGGACAGCACAAAAGTAGGGTCTTCCATTATTATATTGGCACTTACTTAGTTTAAAAGGTAAAAAAGTCGTTGACGATCAAACATTATATGAAGCGCAAGGAAGCCTCCATATTCATCTAAGATCCAAAATCCCTTGCTTTTGGGTATACCATTGATAGACCTTGGCCACACCTTCTTCCAAATCGATGGTATGTTTCCAGCCCAATCCATGGAGTTTTGATGGGTCGGTGAGTTTCTTCATCGTACCGTCCGGTTTGTCGGTATTGAAAAAAAGGGTCCCCTTAAAACCAATGGCTTCCTTAATGGTCTGGGCCAGTTCTTTTATCGAAATGTCCTTTCCCGTACCGATATTGATATGGGTATTGCGTATTTCTTTGGTCCCGGGGGAATAACAATCGGTAAAGTCCCTATGCTCCATCAAGAACACACAGGCATCGGCCATGTCCTCGCTCCATAAAAACTCCCGCATGGGCTTGCCGCTGCCCCAGATTTCCAGATGTACCCCATCTTCTTTTTCCTGGATCCCGTACTTATCCAGGATACTGTATATCTCATCTTTGTCCGCCGAACCATCGATACCTTCGATGGGCAGTCGGTCCAGATCTTTACGGATGCTGGCCCATTCGCCATTTTCAAAGGCCTTGCCCAAATGCATTTTTCGAATCAAGGCCGGTAATACATGGGATTTCTCCAAATCGAAATTATCGTTGGGGCCGTATAGGTTGGTGGGCATCACCGATATGAAATTGGTCCCGTACTGTAGGTTATAACTCTCGCACATTTTTATACCGGCAATCTTGGCAATGGCATACGGCTCATTGGTATACTCCAGAACATCGGTTAAGAGGTAATCCTCCTTCATCGGTTGGGGACAGTTTTTGGGATAGATACAGGTACTCCCCAAGAACATCAGCTTTTTTACCCCGTGCACATAGGCCTGATGGATCACATTGTTCTGGATCATCAGGTTTGCATGGATGAAATCGGCCCTATAGGTGTTATTGGCCACGATACCCCCGACTTTGGCTGCCGCCAAAAACACATACTCCGGCTTTTCACTGGCAAAGAAATCGGCCACGGCCGTACTATCGGTCAAATCCAGCTCTTTATGGGTTCGGGTCACGAAATTGGAATACCCTTTGGCTTCTAGGTTCTTTACAATGGCACTCCCGACCAAACCCCTATGGCCTGCAATGTATATTTTAGCTTGTTTTGTATTGTTCATTTGATTTGTACTAGTGGTAAAACCGTGATTCAGTGATATAGTGATTCGGTGATATAGTGATTCGGTTAAGTGACATGGTAAAACGACTATTCACTGCAATTATAATTTGTTATTCAATGACCCTTTCAACTTATAAATCATTTTACGAATCACAGTTATCTTGTTATCTACAATATCACCGACCTCAGCAAAGTTTAATTTTTCAATAATAATCAGTTGTGTTTCCAACTCACTTAAAGAACCATTCGCAATATCCAAAAACCTCAAAAATTCTTTTATCGATCTTCTTCCGGCACCCTCAGCAATATTCGAAGGCACTGAAATCGCAGCCCGCTTAATTTCCAAACTTCCAAATCTTCATGAGTCACTCACTGAATTTCCAAAGATCCATCATCACCCCTCTTACCTGCCGTCACATTGCATCACTGTTTCACTGCATCACTCATAATAATTGAACGTATCATACCCTCCATACTTCAAATGCTGGTCTTTCTGCATCAATTTGATATCGCTTTTCATCATATCCTTTACAAGACCTTGAAGGTCATATTCAGGGATCCAGCCCAATTTGGTATTCGCCTTGGTGGCATCTCCGATCAACAGATCCACTTCGGTAGGCCTGAAATACTTGGGATCCACAGCCAACACCTCTTTCCCGACCTCCAATTGGAATTCCGGATCGGAGCACGCTTTTACATATCCTTTCTCATTTACCCCTTCGCCTTTGAATTCCAGTTCAATCCCGACCTCGGCGAAAGCCATCCTGACGAACTCCCTGACCGGAGTGGTCTTCCCAGTGGCGATTACCCAATCTTCGGCTTCCTCGGCCTGGAGGATCATCCACATCATACGCACATAATCCTTGGCATGGCCCCAATCCCTTTTAGCATCAAGGTTACCCAAATACAATTTATCCTGTAGGCCCAATGCGATCCGTGCCGCTGCCCGGGTAATTTTCCGGGTTACGAAAGTCTCTCCACGAATGGGCGACTCATGATTGAACAAAATACCGTTACAGGCATACATTCCATAAGCTTCCCGATAATTTACGGTAATCCAATAGGCATACATTTTTGCTACGGCATACGGACTTCGGGGGTAAAAAGGTGTTGTTTCCGACTGGGGAACTTCCTGTACCTTACCATACAATTCGGAGGTGGAAGCCTGATAAATACGGGTTTTCTTTTCCAAGCCCAACAAACGGACCGCATCCAATATCCTAAGGGTACCCAGACCATCGGCATTACCTGTATATTCAGGAACCTCGAACGACACTTGTACATGGCTCATTGCGGCCAAGTTATAGATTTCATCGGGTTGAATTTCCTGGATCAAGCGAATTAGGTTCGTACTATCGGTCATATCCCCATAGTGTAAAATAAAATTACGGTTTTCAACATGGGGATCCTGATACAGATGATCTACCCGATCCGTATTAAACAAAGAGGCCCTTCTTTTAAGACCATGTACCTCATATCCTTTTTTCAATAGGAACTCACTCAAATAAGCCCCGTCCTGACCGGTCACCCCGGTGATAAATGCTACTTTCATAGTATATGCTATATTTTGTTAATGGTTATCGCCTTATCCGAAACCCCTATTCTTTATCCAGACCGGATATAAAGTTTTAGGTGGTTGAATTAAATTTCGCAAGATTCAAATCAATTCGGCAGGAATTCCAAATTGTTAATCTTAAATCTGAATGTCAATCAGCGCTCCGCGTTGTCAGCTACATACTATAGCGACAATCAAACTGATTATTAGGCATTTATAATCTGCCATCTGGGATGGCTCCATTAAGAGTTGCCTGCCTTGGATTTTTTGTATATACCCAAAATTACAATCGTGAAAATAGAAGGCTTATTGCATCGGAGCAATTTTTTCCTTTAATCTTTCCCAAGAATTACGAAGTATACAATATTTAAATTCCTTGAGTGAACATATTCAACATATTAGCATTTATATTTAAGATGTTCTCATTGAGAAAATAGTAATAAAATATTAAATCTAAAGACATATTGACCAATTAGATCGACAAAGTGCATGAGCGAACATCTCACTTTCTACCTAAAAATCAAAAAAACCCAGATTATTTCGCTGTATTTGTTACAAAAGGCGGTTATTTTAATAATATAAATAGCCTAATACCAATGCATTATACCCTTCTTTCAATCGTAGAGTCAAGTAAAATGACCCTAATTGACTTCGATCAAATCATACCACATCCTTGATCCGGGCATTTAGGACCATCCCCAATCCCGGGATGACCAATCGGATCCGTTTTTTGCCCACCTTTTGGATTATCGCCTTATGGTCTTTTAAGATTCCGTTTTTAAGGTGCAATTCGTCCCCTGGCACCAATTTGGACAGGGTAATATCCTCAATGGCATCATCGGTCAACCAGTTCTCTATGGCCTGGATTTCCTCATCCCTGACCACGGCCGGTTTTCCCAGCCAAAAAAGATAACGGACCACCCCCGGAACGGCAAAGACCATTTGCCGCTCATTATTATTCAATCGTACGAACACATAGGACTTGAACAAGGGGTTTTCAACGGTTTTCTTACGGTCGCTCCATTGTCGGACTTCCTTGACCAATGGGCAATACACCTCTATCCCCATTTTCCGCAGCAATTCGGCTACTTTTTTTTCAGATTTCGGTTTTACATATAAGACATACCATTTCATAAATACCTTTCAATTGATTCCTTAAATACTCATGTTAGGGGAACATTTGTATTATTCGCTTTAAAGGTAGCACAAATATGATTTATATCATGTTTCCCGTTTTTTAAGCACCGTGAAAATATAAAAATGGCCCGATTTATGCCAACAACCCGTAGACCTTACCCACTGAATAATTGACTAACAACACGTTACCAAACTTCGTCCGTATCCCGAATTCTTACCACATCATAAATTTGTAAGTTATTTCCTAACTTTAACGAAAGATATTACAATAAACACCCATTTTTTACGTTGTTTAAAAAACCCCAAATCCAAATGCTATGTTTTTTACAAAAAAAGCCCCAAGTACCTTAACCAAAAGTTCAACTACCAAAAACAAATCCCAATTCCATGCCTTGGAGCTTTTACTGGCCGAACTTGGCATTAAATTCCATAAAAACAAAACGACCGTCCCCCAACAAAAAAAACAGCCCCAAAAAGTGCGAGCCTATGCCGCATCGGGATATACCCAAGAGGAACTGGAAAAAATAGCTGAAAACCAAATCCTATACGCCAAATTACTTCAGGCGAAAATGAAGGGTATCGCCTAATTTTAAGAAAATCCAATATCCGGAATACACGGGCGTCGAAAAATAATGCGGCAGCCCTAACCAAACGTATTTTCCTTTCGGTACGATCCGTGTAAAAACCTTATAGCGCTACCTACAAGGTCAATCGGTAAGTTTCCGTAAAAAAGGAGGAACGACTTGGTATTTTGCCCGAATTTAATCCTATACTTTTTCTTAATTGGCTACCTTTATATATGGCTATGGGAAAAGTTACCATCAAAGGGGTATTAAAAAAAATAGGGGTGCTCCTCTTATTGGGGGTATTGCTCATTTTTACCTGCAATACCGTTATTGAATCGGGGGCCAAAGACAAAACCTACACGACTTTACCTACCGTTCCCAAAAACCGGGTAGGCCTACTACTCGGTACGGCCCAAAAACTGGTAGGCGGCCAACCCAATCCTTATTACACCCATCGTATTGAGGCCGCTGTTGCACTTTTCAAGGCAAATAAAATCGAATATGTATTGGTCAGTGGCGACAACGGGACCATATATTACAACGAGCCCACCACCATGAAAAAAGACCTTATGGCCCATGGCCTGCCTGCCGATCGTATCTTTCTCGATTATGCGGGCTTCAGAACTTTGGATTCCATGGTACGGGCCAATGTCGTTTTCGGTTTGGACACCGTTACGGTAATTTCCCAAAAGTTCCATAATGAACGTGCCATTTACATCGCTAACCGATACGGGCTGCATGCCATTGGGTACAATGCCCGGGATATTACCGGAAAGCAAGGCCTTAAAGTGCATGTTAGGGAATATTTGGCCAGGGTAAAGGTCTTTATCGACCTACTTTTAAAAACAGAACCCAAATACTACGGAAATACCATTGAAATAAAATAACCCCAAGGAACATACCACCAAAAACCGTAATTTAGATAGATTTCGTACGCATTAATCTTATGGCCCAATTAAAATTATTCATCAAAAACCTAGGTCCCGGTCTTTTGTTCGCCGGTATGGCCATAGGAACCTCCCATTTGGTATTGTCTACCAAAGCGGGTGCCCAATATGGGTGGATCATGATCATCCCCATTGTTTTGGCCAATATCTTTAAATATCCTTTCTTCGAATTCGGGGTACGTTACACCAATATCACCAACACCTCCTTGATCGAAGGGTATTTAAAGCGGGGCAAGGTGTATCTTTGGTTTTATGCCTTTATAACTTTCGTATCTACATTTACCATTCTCGCTGCCTTATATACGGTTACCGCAGGACTCTTCATCAACCTTATTAAAATCACGGATATCCCCATCAGTACGGTGGCCTTGGGGCTATTTGCTTTTATATCGACCCTCTTGATCGTGGGGCGTTATCGTTTACTCGAACTATCGTTGAAGCTTATTGTGACCCTATTGTTCCTTGCTTTGATGGTTACGACCGTTCTGGTACTCTTGAAGGGCAAGGTTATACCCGTGGCGGATTTTACACCAGAACCTATTTTCAATGAGGTGGGTATCCTATTCCTGATCGGATTGATGGGATGGATGCCTACCACCGTTGAAGCATCGAGTTGGGTAAGTCTATGGAGTATTGAAAAATGGAAGAACGGTTCATCTAGACCCACTCTTAAAGAATCGCTCCTGGAATTTAATTTCGGTTATATCCTAACCGGGATTTTGGCCATTTTCTTCATGGTTATCGGGTGGTTTACCTTATACGGCACCCAAACCGTCTTAAGTGGCAATGCCGTGAATTTTGCCGATCAAGTGGTTCAATTGTTTACGACCCATATCGGAATTTGGGCCTATGTATTTATCGCCACGGCCGCTTTCGGCACCATGTTCAGCACATGCCTTTCTGCCCACGATGCCATCGCAAGGGTAAGTTTGGATATTATAGGGCTACTTTCCCCGAAACTGGATGTCCGAACCAAAAAATGGCCTTTTGCGCTATTGGTCATTCTCCTGTCTTTGATCAACTTGACCGTAGTATTGGGTTTCCAGTCCGATATGGGAAAGCTGGTCGCCTTGGCCACTTTTGTCTCCTTTGTGGTAGCCCCGATCATTGGATTCATGAACCTGAAAAACGTAATGAGCCATGAGATTCCCCTTCACTTAAGGCCTAAAAAAGGCTTACGGATACTGACCTATTCAGGTATTGTATTCTTGGGGCTTTTTTCGATTTACTATTTTTGGATCGTGGTCTTTTGAAATTCCAAGGTATGCAACCCTTAAAGTTTTGACTAAAGTTCATCGGCATTGGTCACCACTATGAGCGACCGGTCATTCTGTTTGTGCAAAAAGTCAAGACAATAGACCCCATCGGCACATTTATTCACCAAGTTTTCTTCCCCAAAGCCTTTGGCCGATACAATATTGTCTGCAGCTACACCCTTATCCATAAGATAGGTCTTTATGGCATCGGCCCTATTTTGCGAAAGTCTTAGGTTGGTGCTTTTGCCCCCTTTGCTGTTCGTATAGGTTTCTATGGCCAATTTTAATTGTGGGAAACGCTGTACCGCTTCAACGACCTTATCCAATTCCATGGCAATGGCCAAGGTAATGTCCGTTTGTCTCCCGGCAAAATAGAATTTCTGCAATTTAATGACTTCCTTTCCTTCTTTTTCGGTCAAAAGGTCATCGATCAACAAAAGTCCCATTTCAAAACCTTGTTCCCCTATTTTGTCATGATCGGTCTCCGAATAGGGTACCGCTAATTCGGAATATCGATCTTTGGTTGCTTTGACCGTAACTTGATCTTGCCATGGAATCTCTATTCTAAATCTGCCTGCTCCATCGGTATATACCTCTTTCAATATACTATCGGCCGTATTGACCACCTGTACTCTCGCCCTATTGATTCCCAAATCGGCATTTACATCGACTACCCTTCCTTTAAACGAGAGGGTCTTCATGCCCAGTTCTTCCTTAACCTTAAATCCATAAATATCATCGTTGCCCTTGCCTCCTGCCCTATTGGATGAAAAATAACCCAATAAACCTTCGGAACCATCTTCCTTAATGATCAACCCAAAATCGTCAGCAGGGGTATTGACCCCTTTTCCCAGATTAATGGGAATCCCATAACTCCCATCGGTATGCAGGGCGGCCTTGTAAATATCCATGCCCCCCAATCCATAAAAAACATCGGAAGAAAAATACAGGTTATTGTTGAAAATATAGGGGGCTATTTCATTCCCCGGCGTGTTGATGTTAGGACCTAGATTGGTCGGCTCCCCCAAGATCTGCCCATTATGGGTAAGCACATAATAAATATCGGTACCCCCGTACCCTTCCTTGAAATCGGCAGCAAAATACAACCGTTTTGATTTGGAGTCATAAAACGGATAATAAAAGGAGGTGCTAAAATCCTTTAAAAGATACTGGATTTCCTTATCGGCACCGACCATGGCGATCGCCAAGGCATTTTTTCCATTTTCATCAAATCGCAATCCCCCCTCAAAAGTATTCGACGTTACATAAAAGATCTTATCCAAGGATGCGGAATAAAAGGGCGTCGCCTTATGGTATTCACTTTCGGGAATTCCAATATAAGCGGCAGCATTCAATACATTGCCATCGGAACGCGACCTGCCGATATAAATATCGAGATACGCTTCCCCGGTCGGCTTGTAGACCGCCTTTGATTTTTTCCGTCTTGAACTACTGAACAACAGCCGATCCTTATAAAAAGCAGGGGCGAAATCGGCTTGTGGACTATTGGCACTTATATTGATGGCCTGAAAACCGGCATTGTCACTGTCATGGGACGCCAACAGGTTATAATTGAATTCTGCATTTTGAAGGAGTTCATTGGTAAAGGCTTCATGCCCAGTGGCCAAAAAACCCTTTACCCGATCAAGACCAGTCGATTTGGCCATACTTTGAAGCATCATATTATACCGATGGGAAGAGGCTATGGTATCTTTTTGATAAACATCCCAATATAGTTGTGAAGCCTCTTTATAATTGCCCAATTTATAATGGGAGTCGGCCAGATTCAGCAATTGACTGTTTTTCAAAGGTACCTTTGCAGCTTCCTTTTGGTAGGCCGCGATTGCATTCTTATAGTCGTAGCCATAAAACAATTTATCGGCATCCGACTTTTCCTCTTGGGCCGACAGATTGGCCAAGATCATAAAACAACATAATAATAAAGCCTTTGTTTTCATGTGTGTCTTTTCAATGTTTTTCCCGTCACAAATCACTTTCGCCTTTTTAACTTTCAGATTTTAGGACGCTACCATGTCCCTTTTTTAAAAGAACCGTGGACTATCTATTTGCTTAGGCTTGCCTTTTGCATTATTGATCTTGGGCTGCCTACTCCGTGCTCCGCCACCGCCAAGATAAAATTTAAGAATGACCTCATGGGAACCATTATTGTAGTCTCCCAACCCATTGGTATTGTAATCATATGAATAACCAATAAAGACCCCATCCGAGATCTGAAACCCGGCCAAACCGCTTACGGCATTATCGACCCTATAAGAGGCCCCTAAGGTAAATACATCATTGATCAAAAAGTTCGATGATACATTCACGTTCACCGGGGAGCCTTGAAGGTAATTGACCATAAATGCCGGTTTGAACTTCAGTTTTTTAGATAGATCGAAGACATACCCCCCAATTAAATTAAACTGTACCTTGTCTTCGACCAATACGGCCACTTCATCCCCATAGATACCATTCGTCAGGAAATTGGGAATGGAAATACCGGCATACCAATTCTCGGAATACAAAAATGCCCCTGCCCCGATGGTCGGGTAAAATTTATTCACCTGTTCATCCAATAGCGGCTCGTTCGAATCATAAAAATACTCCTCCTCATAATCGACATGCAAGAAAGATCCGCCAACATCCAAGCCGAAAGAAAGCTTGGTGGCATCGGATAGGCTCACCTGATAGGAATAGGCCACATCGACATAGGTTTGGGTCGTAGGCCCCAATTCATCGTTGACGACATTAAAACCCAGCCCCGTTTTTTCGTTCGAAAAAGGAACATTGATCCCGAATCTCATGGTCCGTGGCGCCCCGGGGACATCGATCCATTGTGCCCGGTACAGTCCAACGATTTCCGGCATTTCAACCGTACCCACATAGGCCGGATTAAAACTGCCTACATTGTACATGTACTGGGTATATTGGGGCTCTTTTTGTGCCTGTACCCCAAAGGATACGAAGAATGCCAACGTAAAGACAAAACAAATCGTTTGTATATAAGAAGTATGCTTTCTATAGTTCATCATCGTATTATCTTAAGATTTGGATCCAACCTTTTTGAACTCCGGACCCATCCCCCAAATCCAAAACATAGAAATAGGTGCCCTTTGGTAATTGTTCGTTCTTACGTGTGCCGTCCCAAGTATTGTCATAACCTTTGGTTGCGAAGACCTGATTGCCATAACGATCATAGATTTCCAATGTATTATTGGCATATTCCGGATCCGTTATATCGTTTATAAACAGGTAATCATTGATCCCGTCCCCATTGGGGGAAAACATCTTGAAAACAAAGCCCGGCTCATTGTTCGTACTTAGTCCTACCTCAATGGCTATGGTAGCTTCATCATTTTCCGGATTACTATCATAAGGGGCAACCGACGATATGGTGGCCGTATTTTCAAAGGTACCCAACTCGATAGTTCTGACATTTATAATAAGAGAGACACTTGCTCCGGCATCCAGTTCCGGTATTTCCCAAAGGCCTGTTGTTTCATCATAGACCCCGCCTCCCGTTGCGATAAAATGGGAATCATAATCGAAAGCTATAGCATCTAATATTTCCCTCACTTGTATGGAGGTTGCCAATTCATCGGAAACATTGTTTACTGTAATAGTGAAAGTGACATAATCGCCAATAGTCACATACCCATTGTCGACATTGGAAGCCTTTATTATTTCCAGATCCACCGTAGCAAAGCAAAATTCGCTATCGGGATTGGGCAAACACGGATTGGTATTTGCGGGATCCAACCAATCCAAGACACCATCCGAATCGGTATCCGCGATATTGGAATCCAAGGCATCGATGATCCCGTCCCCATCCTCATCCAAAGGATTGGCGGTATCGCCACCGACTTCGACCCCATCCTCTATACCGTCCCCATCGGTATCCACATTGGTGGGATCGGTACCTAGGGTAGCCTCTACCCCATCAAAAAGTCCGTCCCCATCGGTATCCACATCACAATCATTGACGGTAATCGTCACTTCCGAACTTACATTCTCACAAAACGGTGGGGTACCATTGTCCGTAGTAAAGGTGAATACATATTCCCCATCTGCCAAGCCTTCAAAATCGATGATATTACCGATTCCTATCGAAATCGAATTGGAAGGGTCGGAGGTTACACTCCATTCCCCACTTCCTTCCCCGGTCAGCAAATCGTCGAGATCCACGAGTGTGGGACCATTGGCGGCCACATTACAGGCCGAGGCATTTGTCGGGGTGCCTGCTGAAGGCAACGGATAAATGATCGCTATCACTTCCTCCCGTTCAGATACACAATCGTTGGCAGAAGCTTCGACGTAATAAGACGTTGTTTCTTGAAGATCGGGTATCGTTATCGTTGACCCGGTTGCAAAAGGGGTCGTACTTGTCGCACTATCATACCAAATGAATGTCGGTGGGGTGTCTACATCCACGGCCCCACTGGCCGAAAGGATCACTTCCCCGGGTCCACAACGTTCATCCCCTATGGTTTCGGCAATCACCGGAACAGGGTTTAAGGTCAACTCCACTTCTATGCTAGTACTTGCACAATTATTGTCCGCATCGTAAAAGAAACCATAATATGACCCTCCCGTGGTGATGTTATTGACTTCCGAAGGAAGCAAATGGGCATCAACGTTCAACGGGTAAGAGTCAAAACTCCATGTCAATACCATCCCGGCAGGCGCGGTGGAATCGGTATAATCATTCAAACTAAGGGGGGTACCGTCATCATAACCAAACGTACCACAGAAGGTGGTTTGCACATCGGTATTCAATACCGGGGCGGCCGCGCAGTTATCATCATCGGTCACGGTTGCGATGCCTCGACCAGCAACAATAGTACTAAACGGACCGGTAGGATTTGATAGGTCTAAAAAGAAGGTTTCGGTAGATTCCAATACGTCATCGTCAATTAACGTTACCTCAACAGACCTGGTTTGATCTGTCCCGGTTCCAAAAATTACCGTTCCAGAAGTACTTACATAATCATCCCCAGCAATTGCAGTATTATTGGATGTTTGATAATCAACCGAGGTTCCCAATAACGTACTTCCGTTAAGGGTAATGGTAAAGGTGGCCGAACCACCGTCCTCACTTACCGTAATATCATTGACCACCAAGCCTGCGGAATCGTCGTCGGTAAAGCTGCTTTCCCCTACGTCGTTATCGTTATCAATATCGGCATTAGCACTGGGGTTACTCAACGTAACTTTAACTTCTTCATCGTCCTCAACCACCGAATCCCCATCGGTCGTCACCGCTATGGTCTGGGACAAAGTAGTGGTTGCTGCAGGAAAGGTCAACGAACCAACATTACCGTCTTGGTTGCCCCCTTCTATTTCATAATCTACCGTAATGGAACTACTGGAATCGGAAGCATCGATACTCACTATAAAATTCAAAGTGGCGGTACCCGAATTGCCCTCGTTTACGGGTTCGGGGTCATTGATGCTTATGGTTGCCGAATCGTCATTGGTTATCGTACCCAATCCTTCTCCATCCGTTATCGTCGCATTGACCGGTGCGCTTAAATTCACAAGGAAAGTTTCATCGCCCTCTACCTTGGTATCCCCGTTGACGTTTACGGTTACCAATGTACTCGAGGTACCTGCCGTAATGGTACCACTACCATTGGTCACTTGAACATAATCACTGTCCGCCAAGGTCGCCGTACCATTTTGGGTGCTATAGGTAAAACCGATATCGGTGACCGCATCACCCCCGCCTTCTATACTGACGGTAAAGTCAAATTGGGTCGTGGTAAAATCCCCTTCATCCGAAATGACATTATTGATGCTGATGGCATTAAAATCGTTATCGGTAATCGTGATCGTAGCCGCATCGGACGCCCCGATGGTAACATCCGTATTGTCCGTATCCGTCAAGGTTACAACTACCGTTTCATCACCTTCTACCGAAGCATCGGCCAACACTTCAACCGGTAGGGTTATCGAAGTAGTGTTCGCCGGGAAGTTCACCGTGGTGCCAATCGCAGCGTAATCTGTTCCTTCCGTGGCACTGCCTGTAATTGATATATCGACGGTCACTGCCGTATTGAATTGATTTGTCGTCGTGATGGTGAACAAGCCATCGGTATTGTCCTCGGCCGCTTGTGCTGTTGTGGTTATGGCAAGCGTGGCCGTGTCGTTGTCGGTTATCGTGACCGTGGCCGAATCGTTCGCCCCAATGGTAACATTCGTATTGTCGGTTCCCGTTAGGGTAACAACCACCGTCTCGTCCCCTTCTATGGATGCATCCGATAATACCTCAACCGGCAGGGTTATCGAATCAGTGCCCTCTGGGAAAGTCACCGTGGTGCCCAATGCCGTGTAATCCGAATTCGCCGTTGCATTACCACCTACCGAAAAGGTAACCTCTGTAGCCGTTGGGAATTGGTTCGATGTGGTGATGGTAAACAAGCCATCCGTATTGTCCTCAGCCGCCTGGGTAGTAGCGGTTATGGAAAGCGTGGCCGTGTCGTTGTCGGTAATCGTGACCGTGGCCGAATCGGTCGCCCCAATGGTAACATTCGTATTGTCGGTTCCCGTTAGGGTAACAACCACCGTCTCGTCCCCTTCGATATCGGTATCCGCTAGAACCCCCACAGGAATGATCGTCGTATCAGAGTTCGCAAGGAAAGTCACCGTGGTGCCCAATGTCGTGTAATCCGAATTCGCCGTTGCATTACCACCTACCGAAAAGGTTACCTCTGTATCCGTTGGAAATTGGTCCGATGTCGTTATAGTGAACTCGCCATCGGTATTGTCCTCGGCCGCCTGGGTGGTCGCCGCTATGGAAAGCGTGGCCGTGTCATCACTACTTATGGTCACCGTAGCCGTGGCCGTTGTTCCTACCGTATAATCCGATCCTGTTGCTAAAGTCAATACCACCGTCTCATCCAATTCTATTTCCGTATCATCAATCGGGTTTAATGTTATCGTATTATCCTGCTGTCCATCAGCTATCGTTACCGTCCCTGAAAGTGCCGTAAAGTCCGAACCCGAAGTCGCCGTACCACCAACCGTATAGTTAACCGTGATATCACTGCCCGTGGTATTGACTGCATCTAGGCTTACCGTAAAGGTCCCTCCTAACAATGGGTTTTCAGATGCCGTAAGACCAGAGGCTGTTATTGTGGCTATATAACTATCATCGTCCGTAATCGTAACCGTAGCATTATCAGGCGACCCAATGCCAACATCCGGATTGTTGGTACTTGACATGGTAACGACAACCGTCTCATCCCCTTCTATATCGGCATCTAATATTACCTCTACAGGAATAGTTGTCGTATCAGAGTTCGCAGGGAAAGTCACCGTAGTGCCTATACCCTCAAAGTCATCCCCTTCCAATGCACTGCCCGTTATCGATATATCGACGGTCACATCCGTACTGAATTGACTTGTAGTACTGATCGTGAACTCCCCATCGGTATCATCCTCGGCTGCCTGTGTAGTAGCAGCTATGGATAGGGTAGCCGCATCATCATTCACTATGGTATAGGTAGTCGTTGTTTGGGTACCTAAGGTAACATCACCATCGGGGTCACTCAATATTAAATCGAGCGTTTCATCATCCTCTACAATTCCATCAGTCTCTATAGCCAAGGTAGGAATGGGTATTGTGGTATCAACATAATCCCCAGCCGTTATGTTTACCTCCGTTGGGCTAGTAAAACTGTAATCGTCTCCAGCTCCGGTAGCCGTTCCCGTTCCCGCATCCGAAACGGTAACCGTTTTTGTTGCATTCACCCTTCCGTTTAGCAACAGCACAGGTAAATTACCCCCATCATCCTCATTGTCCGAACTGTTGGCCACTGAAAATTCGACGGATACATCATCGTCTAGAATAAACGCTGAAGCCGTAGGTTGCGTAATCACTCCATTATCAGTAGTTTGAAGAGTCACGATTATTTCTTCATTCCCCTCTACCAAATTATCATCAATACTTACAATAATAATATCCGCAAAACTTTCTGAGCCACCATTACCAGGTATATTCACCGAACCGGTTTGGGTGGCATAATCAAATCCCTCATCCGCATCACCCCCAATAGTATATGTCACAACAATGTCACCTGTATATCCCGAAGGACCACTAGAAACCCTAAATATAGTATTGACAGTACCATCTTCTTCCCCGTTACTTACAAAGGCAATAGAAATATCCTGCCCATACCCACTAAATCCCAAAAATAAAAAGAGCCCAAACCATACGGTTTTTTTAAAAATTGCAACTGGCGATAGGTTGGGGAGTATCATGGTATACTTTTTTTTCTTTTTCATAGACTGTTTTTTGCACATACGATATCGAAATGCTCGGTATACCCGTATGTTAAACCAAAAAATAGGGAGTCAATAATACTAAAAAAAACAGCTAACCTACTACTTCCTAGGATTAAAACTGTCTTTTTTGGCTGAAATGCAAAGTATGGACCCAATGCCTTTTAAGACACTTCCGCGGAGACAGCCTCTGCCGTAGGTTCTATTTTCTTGACCAAGCCTTGCAATACCTTTCCAGGCCCTACTTCGGTAAACAAAGTGGCCCCATCTTTTACCATATTTCGCACACTTTGTGTCCATCGTACGGGAGAGGTCAACTGTGCGATAAGGTTCTTTTTGATCTCATCGGGGTCACTGACCGCCGTTGTCGTTACGTTTTGGTAAATGGGACACGTTGGCGTCGAAAAAACCGTAGCTTCAATAGCGGATGCCAGTTGTTCTTCGGCCGGTTTCATCAAAGGGGAATGGAAAGCCCCACCTACGGGCAACACCATGGCCCTACGGGCACCGGCAGCCTTTAAGCTCTCACAGGCCGCATTGATGGCATCGACCTCCCCGGATATTACGAGTTGCCCAGGGCAATTGTAATTCGCGGCCACCACGACCCCTGGGGTCTCCCCACAGATTTTTTCCACTACCGCATCTTCCAACCGCAAAACGGCCGCCATGGTCCCGGGTTGTAACTCACATGCTTTTTGCATGGCCAAAGCCCTTTGGGAAACCAATTTTAAGCCGTCTTCGAAATTCAATACCCCATTGGCGACCAAGGCCGAAAATTCCCCCAAGGAATGACCGGCGACCATTTCAGGTTTAAAGGCATCGCCCATGACCTTACTCAATATGACCGAATGGAGAAAAATGGCAGGTTGGGTCACCTTGGTCTGTTTTAGATCCTCATTGGCACCTTCGAACATGATATCGGTGATCGGAAAACCCAGAATTTCATTGGCATTTTCAAATAATTCTTGTGCCATTGGGTATTTCTCATAAAGATCCATTCCCATTCCTACGAACTGGGCCCCTTGACCCGGGAAAATATATGCTTTCATCTATTTAAAATTTTTATGGTCCTAAATGGGTGTCCTAATAATATCCTCTATAAACCAACCGCTTTGCCCCTACCTATCCTAGGCAGGTTCGTTTAAAAAAATGCAATCAGCACGGTCGATAGACAAAGAATCAATTTGGTTTATACCCATTTCAAACGTTTGGTTTTTGTTTAGCTAAAATACGGAATATTCTTGCACAGCCTTAAGCACTACACAAAAATACCCCCTTGATCGGCAACCCCATAAACTATGTTATTTTGCCACCGACCCGAATATAATTTACGATAAATAGCGGTGAAATCCTAATAACAACCGCATCTTGGTTGCCTTAAAAGGACTACCAGCCCCATAAGGATCATTCCTCCTTGAACCAACTCGCATATTTTATGTACGCATTGGCGATCCTATCTACTTCTCCCTGACTCAATTCAGGACTGATATCCTTGATTTTTTTTGCGGGCATACCGGCAAAGATAGAACCTTCGGGTACGTGGGTGCCTTTGGTAAGAACGGCCCCGGCCGCAATAATACTATTGCTTTCCACTACACAATCATCCATTATGATACTGCCCATACCCACCAAGACATTGTCTTTGATGGTACAGCCGTGCACCAAGGCATTGTGCCCTATGGAAACATTGTTCCCGATGGTCGTAGGCGACTTTTCATACGTACAATGCACCACGGCACCGTCCTGTACATTTACCTTGTTCCCCATTTTTATAAAATGCACATCGCCCCTTAATACGGCATTGAACCAAACACTACATTGATCGCCCATGGTCACCTCACCCACGATGGTGGCATTTTCCGCTATAAAGCAATCTTTTCCTATTATCGGGGTTTTCCCCCTAACCGATTTCATCAACATTGGTATAAATTTTATTACTCCTTCAAAAATACGCCAATAATTCCTTCTTTTTAGAGGCAGAAACCAAAAGTTCCTTTCCGTTTGAAACCACCACACTACCCCCTTTTCCCTTTTTGTATTTAACGACCTCGCTTACATTCACCAAAAAGGATTTATGGATCCTCGCAAAGGGATATTGCGAAAGTGCCTCCTCAAAATACTTTAAGGTCTTACTCACCACTATCCTCTTTTTTTCCAGATAGATCTCGGTATAATTATCATCGGCTTTACAATACAGGATCTCATTAACGTTCAACACCTGGAAACCATCTTGTTGGGGCAGGGTAATTTTGCCGGTCACACTCGGAAATCGGGCATTCAACACTTGATCTTCCAATGCGGTTTCCTTTGCTTTTATTTCGGCAACATAAGCCACTGCATTGATCAACTCATCTATATTGATGGGTTTCATTAAATAATAGGCAGCATGATTGTTCAGGGCATCCATGGCATAATGGTCATAGGCCGTAACGAAGACCGTTTCGAAGGTCCTATCGGGCAATTGATCCAAGAGGTCAAAAGCATTGCCATAAGGCATTTCAACATCCAAAAAAACCAGGTCGAGCGTGTTCTTTTGAATAAAATGCAAGGCTTCCTTTATCGAAGCCGCCTCTCCCAATACGGTTACATCGGTGCAATATTTGGACAAATAATCCCGAAGTATTTCCCTACTATTGGCTTCGTCCTCTACGATAAGTGCTTTTAACTCCATACATCTTTTTTTAACGTAAAAAGAACCCTGGTTCCCGTGCCATCCTGATTCAAATCGGTAATTTGTACGGCCACCCTGTCTTTGTACATTTCGTTTAAAATGGCGATTCTTTTTTTGATATTTCCCATGCCCTTCGATTTTTGTTTTTTCTGGTTTTGGGTCTTGAGGGCCTCCGATCTTTTCCTGCCGATTCCATCGTCCGCTATGGTAATGCACAAGGTGTTTTTATCCTGTTCCGCTACCTGAATATCTAAATGGCCCTTTTCTTCCTTATAGCGCAGTCCATGCCAGATAGCGTTTTCAATATAAGGCTGTAGCAACATGGGAGGAATATGATAGCTGTCCAAATCGATGGCGGTATCGATATCAATGGTATAATCGAATTTATCGGGAAAACGGGAATGTTCCAGCTTTATATAAAGGCGTAGTAATTCCAATTCCTTGGGCAATGGAATGAAATCTTCTTCCGAATTTTCGAGTACGGACCGCATTAGGGTTGAAAATTCGCTTAAAAACCGATTGGCACTGCGCTCATCGCTCTTGGCGATATAACTATTGACCGAGTTCAATGCATTGAAGATAAAATGCGGGTTCATTTGGGAACGAAGGGATTTCAAGGCCAACAGATTGTTGGCCAATTTCTGTTGTTGGTTGCTCCTGTAAAAGAAGAATACCGCCAAGCCCATCAACAGTAGGCCAAAAAGTAAGGAGTAAATGACCCAGTTCTTTCTTTTGTTGCTTTCTTCCTGCAATTGACGCCCGGCTACCGCAAGATCATACTTACTCTCGGACAACTGCCGTTCCTGCTCCAAGCCGTTTATACGACTTTGTTTCGCCGCGATTTCCCGATTGAACCTTGCTGCCCGAGCTATTTCCTGCTCTTTCCGAATGTACAGGGTATCGACCACCGCTACATAGTCTTGATAGGTTTCCAGCGCCTTGTTGTATTCCCCTTTGTATTCATATGCCTCTGACAATTTTCGCGTCGCATCCTTTTGAACGACCAGGTCGTCCCCATCGTCTGCCTCAATTATACTTTTTTGAAGGTAAGGTATCGCCTCATCGTAATTGTCCTGTGCGATATAGGCATTGGCTATCTTATAATTGATCCGTTGGGAGGTAATGGAGTCGTAAGATTTGGGTTTGTCCAAACTTACGTTGGCTTCGGCGGGCAAATCCCCGAGTTCGTCCAAACTTTGTTTCCGCAATCGGATTTCCTCATCATACCTGTTCTTTTTGTTGTAGAAGTCCGCCACCTTTTCCTTTTCCTGAATAGCACGCTGGGGTGCTTGGGTTTTTGCCAATTTCAAGGCATTGGAGTAATACCCTTCTGCCTCAATGGTACGGTTGCCCTGGGCATAGGCATCGGCGATCTTGGAATTCAGATCCGTTACCTTAGGGATAATCTGGTTTTTCTCGGCCACTTTCAATCCTTCGCGATAATAGGCCACCGCTTTATCCAAATCTCCCATACCCAAATACGCATCACCCAAATGCTCTAAGAGTTCCGCCCTTTGCAAAGGCACTTTATTATTCACTTTCAAAAGAGGGGCCAAGGTCTTTTCGGCCTCTTTAAAATCCCCATTGGCAAGATATGCCTTCCCCAATAAGAAAATAGTCCTTTCGGTTTTTTGGGCCTCCAAAGCGTCCTGATAACTTGAAATGGCCAGATCGTATTGCTTATGGTAGTAATACACCTCCCCCAAAGTCGTCAAAGATCGTGAAAGGGCTTCCTTATCCCCGCGTTGGTTCAATTGGGCCAAGGATCTGGTGATGTAATCCATGCTCTTTTCAATATCGGTTTTCTTGTAGTAATTGGCAGAATCCAAAAGAGCGGCATGTGAGGCGGCTCGACTTTGGGTACTTTTTCGACTACTTGGGTCGCTTTCCTTTATTTCCGAATAGCCTTTTACTTTCACCGTTACGTCCTCAGCACTATTCACCCTATAGCGTACCGTTTCGAACTGGGGGCCCATAAAAATCAGTTCTTCCCCCAAACGGACCTTGATCTTGAATTCCCCAAAGGCATTGGTCAAGGCATATGCCCCGGAATTCGTGAAAACCTCAACGCCCGAAATCGGCGAATTGTCTTCCAACCCTTGAACGGTCCCCTTGATCTCCACGATATTCTGGGCAGCACTTATTTGGGGGAAACACCCCAGCGTCCCCAAAAAAAGCAAAAAGATGATGTGGTTTAAACTTTGCATTCGTTATGATATACACCGTAAACTTAGGGGATCTATACGGCAATAAAAAATGCCGAAATACCCAAAACCAAACTCCTGAGGGCATAAACGCATCCTTAACGAAACCAAGGGGACACTTTACTCAATGGGAAGGTGGCTTAACTCATTGCTCCTTTTTTTTCAAAATGTCCGGAAATACATTTACCCCAGAAAACAACACCAAAGGACATGAATGGGATTTCCCCTCGGGGAGTCACCCTGACAAGGACCTTCATCACCAACAAAAAAAGGCCCTTACCGATCTACAGGACCATTTTCCAGGTCTTAACGATGACGATCAAGGGGCAATCAGGGAAAAAGAACGGTAGCAGAACCGATTTCCACTTTGGTGGCAACAACATTAAAATCGAATATCATGAAAAAAGCACATCGAATCCTAGGAATTTGCCTTTTGGCAGCAACGGTCCAAACCGCTTATGGTTGTGGATTGACCCCACAAAAACCAAAGAACGAACCCATCATTGCCCAAGCGAGGCTTGGCACGGAAACCAAGAAAACGGACAACAACAAGGTCAAGATCGCCTTGTTATTGGATACCAGCAACAGTATGGACGGGTTGATCAACCAGGCCAAGTCACAGCTCTGGGATATCGTGAATACCTTTACCCATGCGAAATGCGGCAACGATTCCCGACCCAAGTTACAAATTGCCCTTTACCAATACGGCAATGACAACCTTTCTTCAAGGGAAGGCTATATACAGCAGGTATTGGATTTCAGCAGCGATCTGGACGAAATCTCGGAGAAACTATTTTCCCTGACCACCAATGGAGGGGAGGAATATTGCGGACAGGTCATAGCGACCTCTTTAAAGCAATTGGACTGGGGCAAGAATCCCGACCACCTAAAGATGATCTTCATTGCCGGCAACGAACCTTTTACGCAGGGAAAATTAGACTATAAGGATGCCGTAGCCCATGCCATGGAAAAAGAGGTGGTCATCAATACCATATTCTGCGGCAATTATGAACAAGGCATTTATACCGATTGGAAAAAAGGGGCCGTGATGACCGGAGGGGAATACATGGCCATAGACCACAATAAGCAAGTCGTGCATATCGACACCCCCTATGACAACCTTATCATTGAATTAAACGGTAAATTAAACCAAACCTACATATCGTACGGTAGTCTTGGGGCCTCCAAAAGGGCCATGCAAAGCCAACAGGATGCCAATGCCAAAGCCCTTGAAGAGGTGGTCATCGTTAAAAGGGCCGTAAGTAAAAGTTCAAGGATGTACAATAATGCATCTTGGGACTTGGTCGACGCCATGGAAGACCGGGATTTTGATGTTACCAAACTCGAAAAGGAACAATTACCTGCCGAACTGCAAAAGAAGTCCACCCCCGAGATAGAGCGTTATATCGAAGCCAAAAAGAAAGAACGCAGCGCCATTCAAAAAAAAATCCGGGAATTGAATACGAAAAGGGACGCCTTTATTGCGGAAAACCAAAAAGAAAACACCCAAGGGGAATTGGAAAACGCCATGTTGGCCGCCATAAAAAAACAAGCTGAAAAGAAAAAATACAAGTGGGAATAAACCTATTGGAATTTGCTTTACGCCATCTGCCTTGATCCCATAATCGATAAGGCGGTTGGCGTTTGGTGATTTTTGTCCCGATCAATTGGCTGCCGGGCAATAACAATCGTATCTGCGCTCGGATTGCCCAAAATCGTACCCCAAGGTAATCTGATGGAACCCTCCATTATCGAAACGGACATCGCCCATCTGATAGGAATAATTGTAAGAGACCATAAAATTTTTGATGTTCGCCCCTACGATCGGCGTAATCAATTGAAGGCGCTGTTCCCCAAAACTACCATCGACCAAGTACTGCGCCCCATCGAAGCTTCTACGGTACGACAAACCTCCCCAGATCCTTCCAAAATCGACATCCTTATATACCTTGAAATTGATATCCATCGTTTTTTCCTCGGTAAATTCGGTAAGCTGAAAAAGAATGGATGGCTCATATTGCCATTCGTTCCTTCCAAAAACATATCCCCCGGAAATCAAATACCTCCTAAGGTTATCGAACTCATTGGCCGTATAAAGATCCCTTCCACTCCCCAGAATATTCAAAACGGCAAAGTGGGCATAGAACTCCATAAGGCTATAAGACATCCCCAAATCCAAATTAAAATAACTGACACTATTTTTTCCGCCTGTGATAATGGGATCGGGAATGACCGAACGAAATTCGGATTCATCCAAGTTACTCTGTAACAATCCGGCACTCATACCGAATGACAATTGGTTCAAATAGCGAACATCGCCCCCCAATTTCAAATGATGGGCATAGGTCAACTTGAGACCTGTTTGGGAATGATAGCCATTGGCATCATTAAAAAATATCGCCCCTACCCCGCTAGGGCCATCCCCTAACCGAAAATGGGCATTCAACGTCTGTAGGTTGGGGGCATCATCAACGGAAAACCATTGTTTTCTAACGGTAGCCCGTATTTTACCTCCTTCCCCGATCCCTGCCATTGAAGGATAGACCAAATAGTAATTGTCCGACAAATAGTCAAAATACACGGGAACACCCTCTTGTGCCATTGACCGAAAGCCAAAAGCCATAAAAGCGATCATTAGCAGCAAGCGAAATTTCATACGGATTATGGGAATTGCTAGATTAAAGTCGACCAAACACTATCTATAACGGTTGAAATGCCACATTATTATATTTCCTTGAACTAGCAATAAGTTTGTACTTTTGCAGAAAACAAAATTATATGAAAGCGTACTCAATCTCCGTAAAAGAAACCAATAATCCAGCGGTTTTAAAATTTGAGACCAACCATTTCATTACCAAGAACACGAATTACGAATTTAAAAATATAGATGAGGCCAAAAATTCACCCTTGGCCCAACAATTGTTCCACCTGCCCTTTATCAAGACCGTGTATATATCCGGGAATTTCATTGGACTGGAACGTTACAACATCATCGAATGGGCCGATGTTCAGGAGGAAGTTGCACAGCAGCTGGCCGATTATCTGAATTCGGGGGATCCTGTGGTCATCGAAGAGGAAACCGGTAAAAAAGTACCCATTACCGTGTATGCCGAAGTAACCCCTAACCCTTCGGTAATGAAATTCGTATGTAATATGCATATTGTCCCGGCTACTTTCGAATTCAAGAACATCGATGAGGCCAAGGACTCTAAATTGGCCATGCGGTTATTCCAATTCCCATTTGTAAAGGAAGTATTCCTGGATGAGAATTATGTTTCGGTAACCAAGTATGATGTTGCCGAATGGAATGACGTTACCATGGAACTTCGTGACATGATACGGGAATTCATAGCCGATGGCAATGAAGTGGTTTCCGAAAACAGTATCGCCGCCTCAAAAACCGCGTCCCAAAAAACATATACCACCACCGATTTCATGGACGAAACGTCTAAACAAATCATCGATATCCTGGAGGAATATGTGAAGCCTGCGGTGGCCAGCGATGGGGGCAATATCCTTTTCCAATCCTATGAATCGGAAAGCAAAACGGTAAACGTTATCCTGCAAGGGGCTTGTAGCGGGTGTCCGTCTTCCACCTTTACCCTGAAAAACGGTATAGAAACCATGCTCAAGAACATGTTGGGGGACAAAGTGAATGAGGTCGTTGCCCTTAACGGCTAAGGACCCAATACCGATCCCATACGTTATAAGTGACCGAAAAAATCACTTATAAAGTTCATCGACCTACGGTCGGAATAAAGACAAAACGCCCCAAAAAGGGCGTTTTTTTTACCCTATACTTTGTTAACCCATTGCAAAAATCGCCCCCCTTGCCACATCCTTTCAAGATTAACATTTGTTTAGTGATTTAAATTTGACAAGGAATTGGAATTATCATTTTTTTGCAAAAAATTTTAAAGTACATGAAAACACTTAAAGTCTACGAAGAAAATATTGTCAAAGCCCAAGAATGGCTATGGGATATCTTACCGGGATTGATCACCGCCCTAGTTACGGCCACTATCATTTTAATAGTCGGACTCTGGGTCATTAAACTGATCAACGGAATGGTGAAGAGATTCTTCCGTAAAACCGAATACGACCCTTCTTTGGAAACTTTCCTGCAAAGCTTTCTCAACATTGGCCTAAAGCTCATGCTTTTCGTATTGGTCGTTACCCAGTTGGGCGTACAGTCCTCTTCCTTGGTAGCTGTTATCGGTGCGGCGGGTTTGGCCATTGGTTTGGCCCTCCAAGGTTCCTTGGCCAATTTTGCGGGCGGGGTGCTTATCCTAGTCTTCAAACCCTTTAAGGTAGGAGATTTTATCGCTGCCCAAGGTGTTGAAGGCACTGTAAAGGAAATCACCATTTTCACTACCAAACTAAGCACCTTTGGAAATCAAATTGCCATAGTGCCCAACGGGCAACTGTCCAATAACAACATCGTTAATTACAACGCCCAAAACACCCGAAGGGACAAGATATCCGTAGGGATAGGATATGGTTCCAACATCAAACAGGCCAAGGATATTTTACTCCAGATCTGTGCGGAAAACGAGAACATCCTTAAAGACCCCGCACCGGAAGTATATGTTGCGGAACTGGCGGACAGTTCGGTTAACCTTTCGCTGCGCTTTTGGGCGGAGAACGAAGTTTTCTGGGCGGCACATTTCCATGTCATGGAAGAATTGAAAAATAGGTTCGATGCAGCCGGAATTGAAATTCCATTCCCACAAAGGGTCATACATCAAGGGTAATCCTAGGATTTTTTACGTTGTACCATAAAATCCTTTAGATAATAAGGTTCAAAGTAAGCCACATTCTCAAAGTCGCTTGCTTTGAACTTTTTAAAGGACAATTTTCCCATATCCCGTGAAGAGGGCACGATTTCGGTATTGAACACCACATTTTCGTGTGCTATTTCCCCTATACATTTTTCGGCCCCACTACCTACTAAAAGCACTTTACCCGTACTGAGGTATTCGTGAAAGGAATCCCCATCGATGATTTCGGCCTTGGTGGCCCGTACCTCCTGTAGGTGCTTATCAAAAATGGTCGCATACACTTCCATCCGGCGGGCGTCCAACATGGGAACGATAAAATCCACTTCAGCACCTTCGACCTGTGCGGCCATACTCTTGAGGGTAGGCACCGAGATCAACGGCAGATCCAAAGCAAAACACAAGCCTTTAGCTGCAGATACCCCAATGCGCAATCCCGTATAAGACCCTGGCCCTTTACTGACGGCCACGGCATCTAGGGCATGCCGGTCGATGCCGGCTTCTTTCAGGACCTCTTCGATAAAAACATGCAACTGTTCCGAATGGGAATAATTAGGGGTGTCATGCTCTTTAATAGCGACCACCTCCCCATCCTTAGCAAGGGAAACGGAGCAATTGGTCGTAGCGGTCTCTAAGTTCAGAATCAAAGCCATAGCCCGCAAAGATATACCTAATGCCTAAAAATAAAAAGGCCCATGATCAGAATTAATCATGGGCCATATATTCGGTGAAAATGGTTTACTCCAACGAGATAGGAATGCCAAAATAGAATTCGAGGATCTTTAATCGAAAGATATAGGCATATTTGGCCCGTATCACCTCTGCCTCGGCATTATCGACCCTCGCTTGGGCCTGACTGTAGTCAAACGAATTCATCAGGCCGACGTTAAACCGTTCCTTGGCATACTCATAGGCCAGTCTTCGGGCTTCCAACGTTTTTTCGGCCGCTTCGTACGATTTGTAAAAGGTGGTAACATCCACATAGGCCTGATTGACCGTGGTTTCCAAATCCAATTTATCCTGCTCGAATTGCAATTTTGTTTTCTCCAAATTGATTTTATACCTACTTACACTATTACGTGTACTCCAACCATTGAAAATAGGCAGGCTCAAAGATGCCCCATAGGAGATACCATCAAAAATCCACATCTGGTCCTTAAACCCCGGCGTATAATATACCCCATCGGTATTGGGGATTTCCGTCGCATCGGAATAACGGTTATTGTATTGAAAAAAACCGGACAAGCTAGGGTAATAAGCCCCTTTGGCGATCTGCAGGTCTTTTTCGGCTAGCTCGACATTGGTTTTGGAGAGTTTGATATCGTTACGGAACTCCAAGGCCTTGGCGAATATGGTCTCTGCTGAATTGTTCAAAATATCGGACGGTGGAATCTCAAAGGCTTCGTCGGCCACATCAAAATTCCCATAATCGGTAATCTGTAAAAGCTGGGCCAGGTTGATTTTTGAAATCAATACCAATCCCTCATTATTTACGATCTGCTGTTCCTGGTTCGCCGCTGTGGCTTCGATCTCCAATAGATCACCTTTGGCCACCACCCCGGATTCCACCAACTCCTTGGTACGTTTCAAATCCTGCTCGGTAACCGCATATTGTGCCTTTGACACCTTTAGGGCTTCCTTATTCGACAAAACCTGAAGATAGGCATTGGCCACGTTCAAACTAATATCATCCTTTAGATCATCCAATTGATATTGGCTCGATATGGCCGCCAATTTTGCCCGGCCCAAAGACCGGATACTCTGTAACCCGTCGAACAAAGTGACCCCGGCGGTTAGACTACCACTATAGTTGAACGTCGTACTGTTGGTGGGAAGGTTGTTGGTCGGGTTGATCGAGAAACCCGTATTGCTCGAAACCGATGAGGACCCATTTAAAGAAGGCAATAAATCACCCAAGGCATCTTTCCCATCTATTTTCACATCTTCGAGGTTCAATTCGTATTGGGCAATGCTCAGGTTGTTTTCAAGGGCATAGGCAACACATTCCTCCAAGGTCCATTTTTTTTGCTGGGCCGACACCCACCCGACGGTCAATACCAAAAGTATTGCTGTTAATTTAAATTTCATTTGTTGATTTTTTGATTATTGATCGATGATTTATGCTTCACTTTCCTCGGAATCTTCATCCTCCCCTTTTTTGATCGGTTCGGTCTTGTTCCATTGTTTTATTTGATCATCCTCAGAGATTCCGGATATGATTTCCACATTCACCCCATCGGAGATACCGATTTCGATATCCTTACGTTCAAATTTTTGATCATCCACATTACCAACGGCCACTTCAACATAGGGTTTATCGGTTTTCTTATCAAATTGCAACAAAGCCTCAGGAATGACAAGGACACTATCTTTTTTCTCCAAGACCATTGAGGCGTTGGCACTATAACCCGCCCGTATGAATACATCTTCCTTAATCTCAACATCCCCTTCGATCTTAAACTGTACGGCTCCTGTTTCTTCGATGCCCTTAGGGGCGATAAACCGCAATTTGGCATCCAATTCCGTTCCTTCAACAGCGCCAAGGCTTATTTTCAAAGGCGTTCCTACCTGTAGTTTCCCCACTTCCCCTTCATCGACCTTACCTTCAAAGATCATCTTGCTCAAATCGGCAATGGTCGCGATGGTCGTACCATCGTTAAAATTGTTACTTTGGATAACTTGATCCCCTTCCTCTACGGGAATTTCAAGAATGGTACCTTCAACAGTAGCCCTTATATTGGTATTTGCGGTCGTAGAGCCTCCGGCAGAACCCCTTTGGATAATTTGGTAATCGGCCTGGGCATTACTTAATTCCTGCTTTGCCTGATCATATTGCAATTGTAGGGTGTTGAAATCCTGACTGGATATAACCCCCTTCTCGAACAAGGCCTTGTTCCTATTATATTCAATGGTCACGTTGTTCAAAGACAATTCGGCATTCCGTACCCGTCCGCGGGCCTGGTTCAGCGATTGTTCATTGGGCACTACCTTGATCGTGGCTATGAGGTCGCCCGATTTTACTTTGGCTCCTTCTTCCATATAGATTTTTTCGATGATCCCGGAAATCTGTGGCTTGATCTCGATTTCATCTTCAGGAACCACCTTACCCGTAGCAACCGTTTTCTTTTCAATATTGGAAATGAACGGTTTCGAAGTCTCGTAGGTCACGGCAGATTTGCTGTTCGATTTTATAAAGAATGCCGCAGCCCAAAGTGCCCCTAGTACTAGAAGTCCGATCAACGAATATTTTAAAATTTTGTTCATCTTGGTAGTTGTTTATTTATATACTTATTATTTTATTTTTCTTTTTTATTCTTCACGTAAGGCATCAATGGGTTTTATGCTTACCGCACGTTGGGCCGGAATCAACCCGATCAAGGTGCCCAATACCACCATGATCACCAATGCCCCCAAAACATAAGGTATGGGAACGGTGGGGTTTGCATAAGGAAAATCGGCCCCTTCGGTAAAACCATTGATAAGACTAAGGGTACCGGCCCCTAGGATAATTCCCATGATACCCGCTATAACGGTCAAGAAAACCGATTCAAGGATGATTTGTGATTTTACCTCATTGGGTGTTGCCCCCAAGGCCCTGCGTACGCCGAGTTCCTTGGTACGTTCCTTTACCGATATCAACAGAATGTTGCCTATGCCGATGACCCCGGCCAAAATAGTGGCAATACCTACCACCAAGGACAAGAACGTCATTCCTTTGGCAAAACCTACGATCCTATTGAAAACCTCCCCCAGGTTAAAAGAACCAAAGGCCCTTTCATCTCCAGGATCCACACGATGTATCCGCTTTAGCACGGTCTTCACATCGGCTTCGGCCTGTACCACATCGGCATCGTCATAAGCCGCGATCGTCAGCCATCCGACATTATCCCCCGTGTTGTACAATTTTCTATAGGTTGTAAATGGGATATAAATATCACTATCGGTTTCAAAGCCTCCTCCAGGGGTGAATTTATGAACACCCACGATTTGGAAATAAATATCATCGATCCTAATATAGGCCCCAATGGGATCCTCATCTTTGTTGAAGAGCTCACTTTGTGTCCGCTCACCGATCACACATACCTTCCTGGTTTGATCGATATCATCATCATTGATAAACCTACCCCTGTCGTATATTTTTTTGGTGGCGATCTTTGTAAATACCGGGTAATCGCCATAGATCGAATAATTGCCCGATTTTTGGCCATTGACGACCAGGGCCGGTTCATCACCGAACACCCCTTTTGCATTTCGGGGAGCGATATTCTGGATGGCAGGTACCCGATTCTGCAATACGGTTACATCGCCCATTTTCAATTGTAACTGCCTTCCGGTCTTAAACCCTTCATAGGGCATACTGGTTTGTTGGGCCCAAACGAACATACTGTTCATGGCCACGGTTTCAAAGGCTTTTTCAAACCCATTGTCCAAGCCTTTGGCCGAACCGGAAAGTGCTATGTAGATAAAAATACCCCAAAGAACCCCGATTACCGTGATAATGGTCCTGGTTTTGTTCTTTCCGATAGAACCAAAAATCTCCTGCCACGTATTTTTATCAAAAATGAAATTCATCTTATTCGTCCCTTAATGCTACAATCGGTTTTATTCGTGCTGCGCGTCTTGCCGGTATATAGCCCGCCAAGGCCCCGAAAATTATAAGTACTACGGTCGCAAAAATTGCCGTACCCAAATTGATATTGGGATTGGTAATGAAATAATCCTTTAGTTTTTCCCCTAACGAACCCAAGATCCCTATTCCGATCAACATACCGATAAACCCAGAGATCGTCGTTATGAAAATGGATTCCAAGAGTATGGTCCCGATTACGGATCTTGGCGTTGCACCAAGGGCCTTTCGAATGCCCAATTCCTTGGTACGTTCCTTGACCACGAATACCATGATGTTACTGATCCCAATGATTCCGGCTATTATCGTCCCGAAGGCCACGAAAGCCACGATCAGCTGCAAGACCCTGGCAAACTGCTGGTTTTGTTTTAACTGGTCCGCTACATTTCGGATAAACAATCCGTTCTGATCTTTTGGGTTTATATATTTCTTTTCCCGTAAGAAGGTATTCAAACTTTTTTCAAAAGCCATGGCCCCGGCATACCCCAATTCGGGTTTAAAGGCCAAAACGATCTGATCCAATTTATCGTTGTTCTTTTCGATCAACTGCCTTGTGGTGTATGGGATATAGATATTCCTTTCCTCATTATCACCCCCATCATCCTGGAATACCCCGATTACCTTAAAAGCACTACCGGAAATATCGACATACTCCCCAATCGACGTATTGGTCCCGAACAGATCCTTCTCGACCAATCGTCCGATTACCGCATATTTCGTTTTATTCTTGATGTCCTCCTTATTGAGGTACCTCCCTTTCATCATTATGGTTTTCTCTGCATATTGATAATCGGGACCCACGGCACGTGTGGAATAATTGTTCGATTCCTCTTTATACTTTACCAAGCCACTTCTAAAGATACGTGGTGTTGAATATTCCAAAAAGGGCGCAAAATTCTTATTGATATCCGCAAGATCCCCATTATCGAATTCTATCTGCCGATTGGATTTATACCCCTTATAGGGCATGGAGGTCCTTCCTGGAAAAAGGTAGAACACATTGGTGGCATCGTCCCCGAAAAAGTCGTCAAAAGTATTGATCAACCCATTGCCAAAACCAAAGAGCACCACAAAGATGAGAATCCCCAATGCGACGGTAAACCCTGATAAGAACGTTCGGAGTTTATTCTTTTGGATCGTCTCGAATATTTCTTTCCAGTTGTCCCTGCTAAACATATTGCGAAGCCCTTACCTGTGTCACTTTTTCATCTTTTTCGATCACCCCGTCCTTTAAATGGATAATGCGTTTGCACATGTGTGCGATATCATCTTCATGGGTGACTACCAATATCGTATTGCCTTGATCGTTTATTTTTTGGATCAGATCCATAACTTCATAAGAAGTGGTGCTGTCCAATGCCCCGGTCGGCTCATCCGCTAGGAGCACTTTCGGCTCTGCAGCCATGGCACGGGCAATCGCAACACGTTGTTTTTGCCCCCCGGACAGCTCACTGGGCAAATGATGGGCCCATTCTTTCAAACCCACTTGCCCCAAATATTTCATGGCCCTTTCTTGTCGCTCCTTTCTTGGGATCCTTTGGTAATATAACGGGAGGGCCACATTCTCCAAGGCACTTTTGTAGTTGATCAAATTGAAGGATTGAAAAATGAATCCCAAAAATTTATTCCGGTATTTTGCCGCTTTCGTTTCATTGAGGTTTTTGATGGGAACCCCGTCCAAGGTGTAATCCCCCGAGTCTGCCTCGTCCAACATTCCAAGGATATTGAGCAAGGTGGACTTCCCTGAACCTGAAGAGCCCATTATCGCCACCAATTCCCCTGATTCTGCCGTGAAATTTATTCCCTTGAGGACATGAAGGGAATTACTTCCCATTCTATAGGATTTATGAAGATCTTTAATTTCAATCATGTTGGTTTGTTTGTTGTTCGGAATCGTCCCTTTCGAAATACTACCATAGGACTTCTAAGTTGTTTAATTGTTACAACATTAACTCCAAATATTATGTTAAAAATTTTGATATACCGCTTCCGGGACCTAATGAATTTTAAGTCTTAATAGTGATTATGGGTATTTGGATCAATCTGAAATACCGTCGGAACCGATCTTATTCCAGACCTTGATCTTATCCCCTTCCGATATGCCCGATTTTACCTCAACGAAAATACCGTCACTGATTCCCAACGCGATATCCTTTCGTTCAAATTCCTGATTCCCGGTTTCGATTTCCACAAAAGGTTTTTTTGTATCCGGATCAAACTGTACCAGGGCCTCCTTAAGAGCCAGAACACTATCGGCCCTACCTAGGATGATGGATGCGTTGGCACTAAGTCCGGCCCTTATGAATATCGAATCCTGCTTTTTCAAAGTGCCTTTTATCTCAAATTGGATGGCCCCATTCTCTTCTTCCCCCTTAGGGGCTATATAATCGAGGACAGCATCGAAAACTTTGTTCTCGATCGCCCCAACAGTGATCTCCAAGGGTAGGTTTTCTACTATTTTACCCACTTCGGACTCATCGACCTTACCTTCAAATATCATCTTCTCAACGTCTGCAATAGCCGCAATGGTGGTACCCTCATTGAAATTATTGCTTTCAATGACCTGGTTGCCCACTTCCACGGGTACGTCCAAGACCATGCCACTGACCGTAGCCCTTATCATGGTATTTGCGGCATTGCCGTAGCCACTTGTGGTTCCCGTCTTTATGATGTCGTACCGTTTATTGGCCGCTCTGTAGGACTGTTGGGCCTGATCGAAACTTACCTGGGCCCGCTCCAGATCCACTTTGGAAATCACCCCTTTTTCAAAAAGGCTCTTTTGCCGATCCAAATTCCGTTTTTGATCCTCAAGACCGATTCGTGCCTCATCGATACTGTTCCTGGCATCGTTCAACGCATTGAGGTTGGGTACCACTTTGATCCGTGCCAACAGGTCACCCGATTTCACATAATCCCCTCCCTCTACGAAAACCTCCTCGATTACCCCGGAGATGTTCGGCTTTATAAGTACTTCCTCTAAGGGTAGGATGCTTCCCGTAGCCACCGTTTTCTTGATGATGTTCTTTTTACTGGGCACTTCGGTTTCATAAACCACGGGGTCTTCCGCATTTTTTTGATACAAATAATACATAGCCCCTCCGAAGGTCACTACGAGTATCAACAAAATAATTAGGGTTACTGACTTTTTCATTCTTTATCCTGTTTTATGATTGATTGATCTATTCTGTTCTCAAAGCATCTATGGGCTTGACTTTTATGGCACTTTGGGCCGGAATGAACCCGGCAAGCAGTCCTGAAACCACAAGGATCCCCAAGGCGGCCACCACCACTTCGACACTGACACTAGGGCTTAAAAACATATCTACGGGACCGTTGGCATCCAATAGGGCATTGATTCCATAGATAACGAATGCCCCGAAGGAAATTCCGGCCATACCTGAAATAATGGTCAGAAAAAGGGATTCCATCACAATCTGTAACTTTATTGACCTGGGATCTTCCCCCAAGGCCCTACGAATGCCGATCTCCTTGGTACGTTCCTTAACAACGATCAACATAATGTTGCTGACCCCTATGATCCCTGAAATCAAAACCAATATTCCTACGAAATAGGCAATGAACCTTAACGCGGCAAAAAGGCCCTCTACCCTTTTAAACTGTTCATACAGATCAAAATAACCCACAGCCCTCTTATCATCGGGGTGTATTTTTCGATTTTGTTTTACGATCGATACGATTTTTTCCTTTAATGAGGTAATGGAACTTCCATCTTGGGCGGTAATGGCCATCCAACCCACATTATCGGCCCGATTGAAAGCCTGTGAAAAGGTAGTGAAGGGAACGAAAATCTCTTTTTGGGCCTCTTCCCCGTCACCATTGCCAGTTCTTTTTTTATACGTGCCGATAACCATAAAATTGACCCCTTGGATCTTTATATAGGTGCCTATAGGCTCTTCGTCCTTCCCATATAAACCGGTCTTGACCCCGACCCCAATAACGGCAACCTTTCTTTTTTCGTTGATATCGGAATGATTGATAAAACGCCCCGAGGTAATGGTCATCGGGTCTTGATTGATGATTTCCGGATAGTCACCATAAACATTGAATGCCCCTGTATTGATCCCCCTGGTCACATTGTTCGCCCCATTGAAACCGCCCAATTGGTTTCTTGGAGAAACAAATCGCAGATTGGGCACCTTGTCCCGAATGGCCCGGACATCATCCAGTTTAAAATTATAGCGCCGTCCTTTGGGCAACCCCATATATTCCTTGGTCGTATTCCTTGACCACATGAACATGGTATTGGTGGCAATATCACCGAAATCGGCCATTACCCCATTTTGAAACCCTTTCCCTGCGGCCAAAAGGACGATCAATATCAAAATACCCCAAAATACCCCAAATGCCGTTAGGAGTGTCCTAAACCAATTGCCGGTAAGTACCTCCAAAATCTCTTTCCAACGATCTTTATTGAACATTTTTCCTTTTTTTACCTATTCGTCCCTCAAGGCATCGATGACTTGAATATTTGCCGCACGCCACGCCGGGAAAAACCCCGCCACCGCACCGGCGAAAATCAACACAAAAACCGTGGTCAAAGCAACATTGAAATTCACGGTGGGATTCAAAATATAATCCACCTCGATATAGGGTCCGAAAATTTCCAAAAGCCCCATACTCACAATCAATCCGGCAAAACCCGAAATCGCGGTAACGAAAATGGCCTCATGGAGGATCATGCCCACGATAGACCATGGCTTTGCCCCAAGAGCCTTTCGAACCCCTATTTCCCGGGTTCGCTCCTTCACTACGATCAACATAATGTTACTCACCCCAACGACCCCGGCGATAATGGTGCAGATACCCACAAACCAAAAGAACATTTTAATGCCGGTAATCAAATTGAAAAACCGCTTCACTTCTTCCAAGGTATTGAATACGTTGATCGCACTTTCATCATCGGGGGATACGGTATGCGCCTCTTGCAGATAACTTTTCATATCCTTGGAAAACTTCATGGATTCGGCGACTGCCTGCTCAAAATTTTCAACAGGCTTAAGTGTAAAGTACAGGTTATTTACGCGGTCGGCCCCATTAAAAACCCTTTGGGCCGTTGACATGGGGATAAAAATACGTTCCTCTTCCCGTTCCCCAGCCATATCGCCATACACCCCAACAATCTTGAATTTCAATCCGGAAATATCCAGATACTCCCCCAAGGGATCTGTACCATCCTTGAATATTTCCTTTTTAATGGTATTACTTATTACGGCTACTTTGGAAACATTCCTATGATCTTCGTAATTAATATAGCGACCTTGGGAGATGAATTGGTTCTCGATAAACTGATACCCCCCATGAATCCCCTGTACACTGTACCCAACTGATTCTTTTTTATAATTCACCAAGGCATTACGCACCCTGAACATCCCCGACCGGTCTTCCAATTGGTCTGAAAACCGTGTTTCGATATGGTTTAAGTTCCCATTGCGCATTTGAATGGAACGACCGGGATTAAGGCCTTTATACGCTTTGGTGGTCACTTGGGTCCAAACCGCAATACGATTGGAGGCATCATTCTCGAACTCTTTGGCAATACCATTTTGCATGCCCTGCCCAAAACCCAATAAAATAACCAGGATAAAAATTCCGGAAGCAACGGACAGCCCCGTTAAAAAGGTCCGTAATTTATTCTTACGGATAGTATCGAATATCTCCTGCCACCTTTCAATGTCGAACATACCATAGATTGATTTTGATTGATGCGTACCCTATTGAAGTAGGGTACTATCATAAGACTACAAAACCAAACTTTTGTTACAGTGACTTTTGGAAATAAATGCCCGAAAAAATAAAAATCACGCTTTCATCTTCCTGTAAATGAAGTAGAACACGCCGGCCACCAATATATAGGGTATTGCCATAAGATAAACAATGCCATTATTTATGCCTTCGGCCGCAGCGGTACTGCCCTCACTTTCCAAGACCGCCCTACACATAGCGCATTGTGCCCCCATGTCCTGGGGCAGCAACATGAAAACAATTAGAATGACAAGGGTAAATTGAATTTTCATTGGAATACATAATAGGGTGAAATCATCAAATAGACCACTACCCCCGTTATGGCCACGTACAACCAAATGGGAAATGTTATTTTGGCCAACCGCCTATGGGCATCATACTTTTTCAGATACGCCCTTGCATAGGTTTTGAGCACCAAGGGTATTATCGCAATCGACAGGACAATATGGGTAATCAATATAAAATAGTATACATATCTAATTATTCCCTCACCCCCGAAAGGTGTGGAATCGGAGGTCATATGATAGGCAACGTACATGACCAGGAACAATAGCGAAAGAATGATACAAAAAACCATCAATTTTTGATGGAGTTCCCTTTTTCCGTTTTTTATGGCCACTACGGCAAGAACCAACACTACCGCCGTAAGGCCATTGATCGAGGCATAAATGGGAGGCAACATATGCAAGGGCTCCACATTGGGGAGCTTTACCCCGAACAGGACGGCCACCACGATGGGAATGGCAATGGATACCAAAGTTATTAACCTGTTGAACTTTTTTTCCCGAATATCGACTGTACCCATGTTATTTTTACTCGTTTAATAGTTTTTGAATATCTTCCTTTAAGATGGAAACCTGTTCTTTCTCCCCTTCCCCATTCTCGCCTTGTTCCTCGGTTATGGTACCGCGATAATAAATAATGGGATTTCCGAATTCATCGACCCTGGACCTTATATACCCTTTCTTGTCTATGAGCGCAAAGAGTCCGGCATGCTCAAATCCACCGGGGGCATTGGGCATCTCCGAAACGAATATATTGAACCCTGAATTGGCCAACTCATAAATAGCCTCTTGAGGCCCCGTTAAAAAATGCCAATCAAGATTGGTCACCCCATGTTTTTCAGCATATTCCTTCAGTACCATAGGTGTATCATACTCTGGGGTAATCGTAAAGGAAGCTACCCCAAAGTTATTTGAAGTTTTGAACTCTTCCTGTATATCGACCAGATTGGTGGTCATTATCGGACAAATGGAAGGGCAGGAGGTAAAAAAGAATTCGACCACATAAACCTTACCCAAATAATCCTTATCGGTAATCACCAAACTGTCTTGGTCTATAAATTCAAATGATGGCACCCGACGTTTTTTCCCATCCAAATAAATATAGGCCAACTCCGCATTATTATCCTTCAGGTTGATGCGGTCATTTTCAACCACCGTTCCTGAACCCAAACGTTCAACGATCCTAGGAACAAAGATGATACCAAAGACCAATATTACCAAGGATACCCAAACATAGGTGTATTTGTTTTTCATATACTTTTACTTTTCCGATCTATTTTGCCAACGAAAGCAACCCTAAGAGACGTTATTTTGAAATCGAAACCCGATCCACTCTATAAACTTTCAAGTTGTCGTATTTAAAATCATTGGTTTTTACGTTCGGCATTGTTCTTTTTCAACGCCAACCGATATTCCGCCAATATTATTTTTACGTCATCTTCCATCTTGTTGTTCAAATCGGCCACGGATGTGGCGTTAAAACCAAATTTCGTACCTTCTTCCTCGTCGTCGGTCCTTCCGCGAAGGTTCCTATCCTTATCGATGATAAAAACGTATGGCGTAGCCAAATCCCCATCTAAGTACAAATCGGTTTCCAGTCCCTTGAAAAGACGTTGTATCTCCGCTTCTTCTCCATAGGCGAAATTCCATTTCACGACATCGGCCAATTTTCCCAATTCGGATTTTAGGGCTTCTACCTTTTTTTCGGAACCTTTAGGCACTACCATTACAAATTGGAAGTCGTTGAATTCATAGAACCTTTTGTAGATTTTCTGATTCAAATTGAAGGCAACCCCTTTTTTGTTTTCCAAATCCCGACCTAAAAATCCAAGTATGGTAATTTTATCCTGAAGGACGCAATTGGCATCAACCTCGGAAATATCGGGAATGTCCTTGGTAAGGACCGGAAGCTTGCCGAAATTATTGATGCCGGAAGCAAAAAAAAGGTAGGCTACAATAGGCAGGATAAACAATACTACTAAAACGAAGGTCTTTTTCATTCGGGATCCGATCACCAATATTCGACAAATTACCAAAAGATGCCGAGAGTTTTCCGGCAAATACAAAAATAAAAAAAGACGGTCCTTAAACCGTCTTTTAATTTGTTAATAATATCTTATCAGAAGTTCCAGGTCAAAAATCCATCCTTAAATACATTGTAGATGTAATTCCCTTCCACCAAAAGTATAAAGGTCAAATACGCGATCAAGAATATGGCGGTCCAAACCACGGCCCTACGAAGTGAACTTTTTTCGTCCCTTAAATGCATAAAGTCCCACGCGATATAATAAGCCTTCACCAGTGTCAAAATAATGAATATCCAATTCAAGATCTTCATTCCCAAAATCGTATTGCCCGTGAGCGCATGGGGTTTTATAATCCCCAAAGCCACTTCTACTGCCGTTACCAAAGTCAAGAATACAAGTACCCCCCATATTTTTTGGGTATTCGACTTGAATTTCAATAGTCCCCGGAATATTTCCAACTTATGTGCGTGTGCCATGCTAAAACTGTCGATTATTTTTTTGTTATCAAATGCTAAAAACCAGTAAGGATCGGGTTATACCAAATAAAAGAAGGTAAATACGAATACCCAAACCAAATCCACAAAGTGCCAATAGAGTCCAACTTTCTCGACCATTTCATAATGGCCTCTTTTTTCATAGGTACCCAAAGCCACATTAAAGAAAATGATCAGGTTGAACATCACCCCTGAAAAAACGTGGAAACCGTGAAAACCGGTAATAAAGAAAAAGAAATCGGCGAACAACCTGCTCCCATATTCATTATGGATCAGATTGGCCCCTTCAACTACCTGGGTGGCATTTTGGAGTTTTGCCAAAGATTCCTGCCTTGACAGTACTTCTTTTTCCCCCGCTTCATTGATGGTTTCGGTACGTATGACGATATTGGAATTTGCTTTAAAACCTTCCAAGACCTCGTTTACCGAATAGGTTGGCAAAGATCCTTCTTTATAGAACCAGACCCCATTTTTTCTTTCGTGTATGGCTCTTTCCTCTGGAAGGGTCACGGCAAAATCGGCCAATGCAGCCCTTTCCCCGGTATCTGCGTTTACGAATTGTAAAATACGTCCTCCTTTGGTTTCAACGGCACCATAATCCCCACGAATGAAGGTCGCCCACTCCCAAGCTTGGGATCCGACGAAGATCGCACCACCGATAATGGTCAAGAACATGTACCAAATTACACTGTTCTTCTTCATCTTATGCCCTGCATCGACAGCCAACACCATGGTAACGGAAGACATGATCAACACAAAGGTCATAAAAGCCACATAATACATGGGATAATTACCATGAAAGAAGGGTACATGTGTAAATACTTCATCCGCAATGGGCCAAGTTTCAATGAACTTAAAACGTGAAAAACCGTATGCAGCCAAAAATCCGGAAAATGTCAATGCATCGGATAATATAAAAAACCACATCATCATCTTCCCGTAGCTTGCACCTAAAGGGCGGTTATCACCACCGCTCCAAACGCCTTCTTCCACTCCCGTTGTTACCGTAGAATCCATAAATTAGTCAGTTATCGTATAATTAGAATTTTCACAAAAATACATTTTTTCGGAAGATACAAAAGTCTACGACCAAGAAATCAAAAAAAAAAGGAATTTTAGTCGACCAAAACCATAAATGCAAGTAGATACACCCAAAGGAGGTCCAAAAAGTGCCAAAAGGTAGCCCCTAGGGACAACCCTAAGTATTCCTTTGAGGAATATTTACCCTTATATTGATTGTACAACACCACCAACAAAGATAAAATCCCGGCAACCACGTGAATGACATGTACCGCCGCGATAAGGAATATATACGACATTTTCACACTACTTGTCGGTCCGGTAAAATAATACCCTTGGGCGATCATTTGCGAAAAGCCATTGAATTGGAGTATTATAAAAACCAATCCGAGCCCCAGGGTCAGGAGCAACCAATTGGCACATGATTTGACCGCATCCTTTTTTATGGCCTTCTTTGCCAGAATATAGGTTAGACTACTAAGGACGATAACCACACTACTGATATAAAAAGAAGACGGAACTCCAATATCGCTCAACCAATCTTCCCTTTTGCTACTGACGATATAAGCACTTGTCCACCCCGCAAAGGCCATTAGCAAACTAACAATGCCGAACCACAGCATCATTTTCTTTGACCTATCATTCTTTTCTTTTTGGGTACCTTGGGTTAAATCCATAAAATCCTATTCGTATAAATTAAAACAATCTGACATTTTTATTGAACATCATAATGAAAATACATGCCTTGAATGATCAAAAAAGGAGGCCGATATATTTATCGGACACATAAACCAATTGCATAAAGGTTATATAGGTAACACTGGCCAACATCAATTTCCGAGCGGATACATTATCCCTTTTTTCATATAACCTGAAGGCAAACCCCAACATAACTGCTCCCATTATAAAAATAATGATCGCCGCTGTAATCGATAGATGTAGGCGACCGGTAATCCCAAATGCCGGAACCACCGATATGATCATCATCCAGATCGTATACATTATTATTTGCAAGGCCGTTCCCCCATCCTTCTTTCCCGTAGGCAGCAATTTAAAGCCCCCTTTTTTATAATCCTCATCCAACATCCAAGCCAAGGCCCAAAAATGGGGGAATTGCCAAAAGAACTGGATCATAAACAAAGTACCGGGTTCAATACCAAATTCATTGGTAGCGGCCACCCAACCCAACATAAAGGGAATGGCTCCGGGAAAAGCCCCAACAAACACCGAAAGTGGGGTAATCGTTTTTAAGGGCGTATAAATACTGGTATACAGAAAAATGGATATGGCCCCGAACATGGCCGTTTTTGGATTTACGAAATATAGCGACACCACTCCGAGCACAGTCATTGCTATCGCGATTGTCAACCCAAGTTTCACAGACATCCTTCCCGAAGGTATGGGCCTGTTCTTCGTCCGTTTCATCAGGGCATCAAGATCCCTTTCGATAATTTGATTGTATGCATTGGACGCCCCCACCATGCAATAGCCACCAAAAGCCAGTAACAGCAGGGCGACAACGCTAATTTCATAAGCCCCCAATAAATAACCGGCAATGGAGGAAAAAACAACACTGACCGCGAGCCTTACCTTTGTAATTTCTTTAAAATCAGCAAACATCATGGCCAAAGTGGCATGTTTCACTGGTTTAATCGCAGTTTTCATTGTCATTTTTTATCAAACGCAAATATAATCGGTGTAGGTAAAGTGTGCAACCAATTGCCAAGGTTTATGATTTTCCCGAAAATCACCCGGAATCACATTCCCTGTACCCCTTTTACAACAACCGATATACAAGTACTCCTTAAGATTGTCGCTACCACGGTCTATGGCTACATTGAAAGAATGGATCGTAAAAGTCGTATACGCATTATCATGCCAAGCAACCTATGGTTTAGGTCCCAAAATCGAGAAATGCTTGAGAAACACCCCCCTTATCCCTTCTAGAATTGCCTTGAGCTGCTCCGAGAATGAAAAATGACATTTGGCCGTGATCCATTCAATGCCGATCTATGGTAGAGGGGTATAAAAAAAAATCCCGAACCAAGGTTCGGGATCTAAATATTAAATATGATATTTTTTACTGCAACCTAAAGGTAATAGGGATACTGAAAGGAACCCTTACTGCCCTTCCCCTTTGTTTACCAGGTGTCATTTTCGGAAGCTTACCGATAATCCTTGCTGCTTCCTTTTCGAGGTTTTTATCCGGTCCACGCATTCTTACGCCTCCGATACTTCCGTCTTTTTGGATTACGAACATAACGTTTACCCTACCTTGAACCCCCATTTCTTGGGCAATCTCAGGATAACGGAAATTTTTGGCGATATGCTTTTGCATTTTTTCTTGAAAACAATCACGCATTGCTTTTGCCCCTTTACCTTTTTCAGATTCACAACCTGGAAAAATCGGTACATCCTCAATTACGGCGAAAGGTACATCTATATCTTCCTCTATTTCTTCCACTTCCACATCCTCTACTTCGATGATCTCTTCTTCTTGACTTGTTTCGGTAGATTCGATAACGGTTTCTTCCACTTCAACCTCATCCTCAACGATTTCGATGATTTCCGGCGCAGCTGGTGGTGGTGGTGGTGGTGGAGTTTTAATCTGTTCGGTCATTGGAACTTCCTCATCCAACATATCCTCAACATTCATGGAAACATCATATTCATTGGTCTTCTCATAAGTTTTCCATTCCAAACCTCTCCATACCAAAAACATCACAACCGCAAGTCCTATAACAAAGTACGTGCCGCTATTTTTTCTTAAATCTGCTTTTGGGTTCTTTTTTAATTCCATATTTAATTTTTTTTAAGGTTCGCTAATTTAACTAAATAATTGACAAAAAAACAAGTATTACTTTATTTTAACCCTCTTTGCCCGTAAAATATGGACAAAATGGCGATAAATCCTATGGCAACACCGGCACTATTGGCCATCGCATCGTAAATATCCCCTGACCGGGCCACCGTCATTGTACCTTGAATCACCTCAATAACCATACCGAATATTATGAGTGAAATTGCCAATAACTTAATTTTTTTCAAAATATCCTTTCGCCCCCCCTTTAGCTCCATAAGATACAGTGATCCAAGGATAAAACCGACAAAATAGAATGTGAAATGTACTATTTTGTCCATAAAAGGGATGTCAAAGGAAGGAAGGTCGCTCCCTGAAAATGAATATAAACTGGAAAAAGTGACAAACACCATCCAGCCTACGAACATCAGTGCGAACAAGTGCTTTTTACGCACCAATCAATGCTTTGTACTCTTCAGCACTCAACAATTCCTCGATTTCGGCAGGATCCGCGATTTTCACCTTGATCATCCAACCATCACCATAAGGATCGGTATTGACTTTCTCGGGCTCATCTTCGAGTCCTTCATTGAATTCAATGATCTCGCCCCCTAATGGCAAAAATAGATCGGAAACGGTCTTGACCGCTTCCACAGAACCAAAAACACCATCCTTTTCCATGGTTTCATCCACGGTCTCAACCTCTACATAAACGATATCCCCCAATTCCCCTTGGGCAAAATCCGTAATTCCTACTGTTGCCATTTCCCCGTCGACCCTTACCCATTCATGGTCCTTAGTGTATTTCAATTCTGAAGGTATATCCATCATAAACATTTTATTGTTAGAAAAACAAATGTAAATGTTTTGATTCCGATATTCAAAAAAAAAGTGGATTCATGGCGCTTCTAAATAGATAAGGCTTTAATGCAGCGTTACCCATGGGCCGACAATCAATTCCCGAAGTTGTATTTTATGGTAAAACCCGAACTTATCGTGGTTTGTGGATAGGCCGTGGAAACCGCAAATTGGGAGTATGAATGGTCATAATAGAACAGGGCGCTCAGGTTTTTACTTAGTGCGTAATCGACGGTAAAATTAAGGGAAAACAGATCCTGCCCGGAGGTTATCTGGTTATTATCGATATCGAGATACCTGATTATCGTAATATTCTTCCTTAAGGTGGCGTCTACTTTAAAGTTCATATCCCCCTTTAAACGGGTTTTATTACCTCCTATATTGGTAACGAATTGCACGTCCTTCAATCTATATCCCAGCCCAAGGGTGTATTCCTTTCCATTGATCTCGGTCAAAAGATCATTGTCAAAACTCAACGACAATGCCCGATCACTACTGACTTCCGCGGTAAAACTCAGCGAATTTTTCATTTCGAAATCGACCCGCACCAAGGGGTTGAATTGATCCGTCAATACCAAATTACTCAAAATAAGGTCGGGCAGCCTATCCCCTGTATCACTATCGAATTCATAATTTTCCTTTTCCAGGTTGGTCTGGAAGGAATTGATACTGTATGAGGCCCTATAGCCATGGCTCAAGGAAAAACGCTTGAATTTCTTTTTAAACCATTTGTTACGCATCAAACCGGTATACTTAATGCTCCAGTTCGGGATTGGTATTTCCCGAAATGCATCGAGATTGACCCGATTGACATCCTGACCGGTATAGGCCGCAAAGAAGGCCGGAAGCAATACATCTTGTTGCGTTTTGCCATAGTACTCCGGAAATCCGTCTTCGTCTAGCTCCCCAGGTAGCTCTCCCCGATCGGCCACCAACCGGTTGGCAATGGTAATCCGGTTTTCCTTGAACTTCTCGAAAAGCTCGGAGCTGCTTTCATCACTTTTACTGAAGGCCGTACCGATCATCATGGTCGAAATACTGAAATTCCCATATTCGTTACCTAATTGGTCGATATACTCATATTGGCCGTTGCCCAAATCGCTAACCTCGAAATTCTCTTGATAACTACTGGTATACTGCCTGTCTGCCGAAAGATCAATGGTCAGGTCCTTCGTTGGTTGGGCGGTTGCCGATACACTCAGCTGCTTATTGGTCCTTTTTATGAACTGCTCATTAAAATCGGTATACGTGGTCAACCAACCGTTCTTTGCAGCTTCGTAACGCACGTCGGACTGACTCCCGAAAACAAAACCTACGGTGGGGCGGGCCGTACCAATGAAACCTACAGACTGGGTATACCCAGGGAGTACGGTTCCATTATTCTCACTATAATTCAAGTTAAATCTTTTGACCATTGTCACCACATCTATGGCCGTACCCAAAATCGCACCTGTTTTCTTTTTGGGTTTTTCCTCATCGCCCTTACCAATTCCCAGTTTGTCCTTTCTGGAGACCTTGGACGTCGTCGCTTTCCCGTCATTCCTTTTCAATCCTAAAAAATCATAGAACTTTTGCATAGACAACGATGCGGTAATATTGTGGGTACTGGCATTCTGCACCGTATTAATCGTTGTTTCATAGCCAAGGGCCTCACTGGCCACCTCTGCCAATGCGTCTCCCCCCCGTTGCCAATCAAAATCACTGGTATAGGAATACTGGGCGTTGATAAAGTCCAATGCAGGCACCTTATTAAAAGGCAATTGGTAATTGAATTGCAATTGTTGTGAATGCCTATTGGGCTCCCCAAGATCCCAGAAACCATCCCATAAGCCGAGGGCCTCGTTGATTTCCGAGTCGGTATTCCCTTCCTCGGTATAATAATTCCGAACGATATTGTTATTACTGGCCGTTAGACTGAAACTCAATGATTTCGTAAGGCTGTAATTAATCGAATATTGCCAATTAAAATTGTAATCCCGTTGTTGAAGGAGGGGTAAATCCAACGACTCGACCCCTTCTTCGAATACACTGCGGTAACGTTGTTGGGTAAATTCGCGGTTAATATCCGAAGTAACCGAAACACTGGCCGGTAACAGATTCAAATTCAGATCTTTCAACCATTGCCAATATTTACCCGTCAACATCGAATCTTTATTTGCGAACGGTGCCACTTCCACCGGTTTAAAATTGTGGTTGTACACAAATCCGGTCACTACACTTTGATCCCGCATATTGGACACCTCATAATCCCGGTGTTCGGTCTCGTTATATGAATAATTAAACGTGAAATTCTCAATATCGTAAAAATTGGCATCGGCATCCTCTCCCCTATTCTTACGGACCCCGATCAAATTCACACTGGTACGTTTGGTGTAATCCTGGGCCTGCTCCAATATGGCATCGGCCTCCTCATCGGTTTCAGCGGCGGCAATGCGCTCATCCAGGGTCAGGTCTTCATAGACCGGATCATATTCAGGGGTAATCAACTCTTCGGATATACTATAGGTAAGCGGTATTTGCACCCCCCACTTTTCGGGCAATAATTGACCGACATTCACATTGGTAACCAAATCATAGGAGACGGCATCCTCAACAGACCTTTCGCTAGATGTCTGGTCTATCGATCCAAATCCGGAAGTACTCTTACTCCCTGTTGCCGATACGCTCGCAAAATCCGCAATGTTCGCATCCAAAGAGGCGAGGGCCGCCCAACCCCCATCTTCATCCATACCGGCCAGCCGTAGTTCGTTGAACCACACCTCCCCTTGGGCAGGAAGATCATCGATGTTCTTGACACCGATCATTATATTATTGATACTCCCCAATGAAGGGTTACCTATCATCCCTATCCTTACCGTCCCAGCCGTTCTGTCGGCAAATTCCTCAACCGCGACCACTTCATCATCATCCATCTCGAAAAATTGAAGCTCACTGAGGGAAACATCCGCAATATTGGCAATGCGATATGATTTCACGGCCGTCAAATCACTCAACAATACCTCCAACTGATTGTTATCGGGCCAGACATCCTCATCAAGGGTCGCCCCATAGGAGGTAAATTCCAACGGCAATTCAACCTGATAGTAATTCTCGGTCAGGTCGGTCCCTATCCGCAAGAAGCCCACCAAGGGGGTTTCATCGTCTGAATAATCCCCATCATTTAATTTTTCGGCATGCATGAACATCTTGAGTTTTTCATACTGCCGCATATCGATGTCCACACTTTTGAAAACACCCCTCGAATCCTCAACCTCCAAGTTCTCTACGGTAAAGGACAAAGACTGCTCATCTTGCTGTATAATGGTATTGTTACTGTTCAATTGTTCCCGTTCAACCCCCGGAGGCAAAACGTAGGCTATTGGGGTCCTGGTACTGTTCTCTTCAATACTGACCGTGGTCACATCCACTACAGTGCCATCATCGGACGGATCGCTATCCACGGTATCGTCTTGCAGGGTATTGGTATAGGTCAACCAATCGCCACGTACCAGATCCAAGGTGGCAAAACGAAGGACAACATCGTCACTGAAACCCGTAAGGTACATTCGCATAAAACTGATGGACCTAAAATCGGAAATACCCCCTATCGCATCGGTAAAATCACTCAATGGTATCTTATATTGGATCCATCTACGATCCAATTGGCTGCCATTGGGCAGATCAGGGGTAAGCCCTTCATTGATATCGGTCACATATTCATCATCGATAGTGGTATTCGGTTTTATGGCAATCCTATATTCGTAATAGCTATTGACCGTATTCATGGTCAAATCGCGATCAATATCCTCGACATCGGGCAATGTCGTTGAACCCCGGTCGGTATCGGTAACATCTACCGGTGAGTTCCCTTCCGGATTGTTGTAATTATAATAGCGTTCCAATACATCCCCCTCCCGATTCAGGAAATACTCATAGTTGTCCAATGCCGGGTCATCGCCAGTACCGTATATTGCCGCCTCGGCCGCATCGTCCAAACCATCATAACCCAAATCCTGCAGCGCCCTATGGCTCTCGTCGGTATCAAAGGCATAGACCAGGGACTGGGTAGCCGGAACGACCCCCCATGAAGGCTCATAGGTCAGATCACCATCATCGACCGGCAAACCGTTTTCATACTGCTTTCTTCCATCCTTTAAAATATCCTCGGAGATATTCCCCAAGTTGATCACAAGTTCCCCTGCATCGGCGGCCATACCGTCGACATAGGGATCCAATACCCAAAACTGCACAAACTCCACATTCGATTGCTCGAAATCCGTACTGCTCAACGACCTCATGACCCCCCCCCATTTATCTTCGGCAGGTTCGTTGTCAAAATTGTCATTGGTGTTATAAGGCCCTTTATCGTTTGGATAATAGGCCAAATCCAAGGTACTTTGTACGGTAGTCTCCCCTTGGGCGATATCGGTTTCGGGAAAAACCTCATCCACATATACCCTACGGGTCGCATTGGTGGATATATCATCATCGGTGATTTCGGAAGGTCTTGAACTGGTATAAAAGGTTGGATCTATCGTATACCATGCCATTTTCGCCCTACCGTGGCCATTTATCAGGTTATCGGGATCTTCCGGGGAACTGCCATAAAGGCTCTCGCCGGGTACGAACTCCAATGGGGTACTGGCCAACGACCACCCCAAAGAAGAGCGGATATCGATCAAAGCCTGGGCCCCTTCGAAATCATCCAAATATACGGTGGTCTCCCCATCAAAATCGGAACTATCGGGAGAGCTGGGTTTTAACCAGGCCACTTCCCCACGTACCGACAGGTTCGAAGGCACATCGGTATCTATGTTCGGAAGTTTGTTCACCAAGCGTGTCAAGAAGGGGACCTCGGTCGAAAAGTTTCCGTTAAGTCCAAAAATGGTATTGTTCACCGATTCGGACCCGTAATTTGACTTTTGGGTCAGGGGTCTTTCATTCAAGTTCAACAGGGTCGCCCCCAAAACGAAATTCTCATTGACCTGATGTTCTACATTGACTCCGGCAAACCTTTTTGTTTGTTGGCCGAAAACCGCATTATTCTCTACGGAAATATTAATAGGGGTATCCGATGCTTCCAAACTGGGATCCAAAATCTGTACCGTACCCGATTGGTAATTTACCGTATAATCGATTCCTTCTTGCAAGGTTCTTCCACCGGCGGTAACGGTGACCGAACCTTGGGTCACATTATAGGCCCCGATCGAGATACCAGAACTGCTTTCAGACTTATATGACCCATCGAGGAAGAACTTATTCTTGTCGGTATCCTGTAAAGCCGCCGTCTTTGTAAGCTCATACATGTCCTTAAAAACATATTTCGCCTGATTATCATTATAAGTACTCTCACTATCATAGGCGCCCCCACCCCCGAGTAAATCGTATAAATATTCGCCAAAAGGCTCTACTTTGGTGAATATGATCCTCCCATTATCGGCATCAACGGTAATTCCCGACTCGAAATCAAAAAAACCGTCCCCTCCCGATTGAACGTCACCATAAGTGTTAAGTCGGTCAAAATTAAAGACCTCCAACAACACCCTTTCTTCCAATGGGCCGTCCGCACTTGTTTCGTCGGGCCAACCAGACCCTGCCCCTTCCGCTACCGGGGTAATATAATTTTTGGAAGATGGATCGGAATACAGGATATTCATCACAAAATCATCCTCACTAAGACTATACGCCCCTAGGGCATAGATATTCTTCATCATCAAATCCCATAAGGGATCGCTGATATTGGTGATATTACTTTTCAACAATTTCAATACCAAGGTATTGTTCTCCACTATGGAATCGTCATCCGAGGAAACCGTGGTGGCATCCGAACTGCTATTGGCAAACTCACCCACTTGGTACACACTTCCGTTATAAGTATACTGAAAAGCAACTGCCAACACTTCATCATTGCTCAATTGTTGGTTCAACGAAATATACCCCAATTGTGAATTATAGTCATAGTCACTCCCATCGGTAAGTTTCCTGGCATTTTCAAGGATCGCATAGTCATACCCTTGATTCATCTTATAAGTCGACAGATTGAACCCCGACTCCACCGTGGCAATATCCCTAATACTCGATGTCAATGCCCCTCCCGACCCTATAAGCGAAGGATCAAAATCGTTGGCCCCGTTTCTAGGCAACGCGTTACTGGGATTGTTATAGAAACCGGAAGGATCCCCGTTGTTCTGACCTATTCTTGTATTGTCCTCGATGGCTTCCCCCAAATCTTGCAGGGCGACCACATTCCGAACATTCGAAGTTTGCTGACTGGTGTTGGTCACCCATACCTCCAATCGGGTAATTTGTACTTGACTTTGTATATACGGATAATTGGTAAGGGCATCATCATATTGGTCCCTAAAATAGTGGGAGAGGAAAAAGTGCCTGTCCTCATCGTAATCCAAAGCCGATACGGAAAAGTCATTTATAGTACCGCCGCCTTGGGCCACTACCGTATTGGTTTCCGAACTTTGTTCCGAGTACACCGCCGTAACGGTGGTCTTACCGAATTGCAATTCGGTCTTTACCCCGAACAAACTTTGGGCTCCAGTGATCAAGGAACTGTTCAAGGGCATACTTACGTTACCCAATTCTATATTCTGAAGAATATCATCCTCCGTAGGGGTATAATCGAGTTTTACGACATTCTGGAAATCAAAGGTCGCCTCGGTATCATAGTTGGCGGTCACCTCAAGACGTTCCCCTATTTTACCCAGCATACTTAAGCTGATACGCTGGTCGAAATCAAAGGATAGGTTGGTACGGTTTCTTGGCGAAAGCGATGGATTGTCATTCTTTTGCCAAATGACCCCTAGGTCCATGGCAACCGAGCCCTGTGGGATTATTTCAATGGTGTTCCCCCCAAATACAGATTCAAAAAAGTTGTTATTGACATAAAAATTGGGCAAAAGATTTTTCCGTGCATCTTCACTTCCTTCTTTCTTCCCTGTATAGGCATCGTGTTTATCCTTAAAATAATCTTTTATACCCTCTTTACGCACCAGTTCCAAATATTGCTCCGGAGTAAGGATAATAGGATAGCCGATATTGAATTCGCCCACTTTTTCAGTATAGATATACCTATCGAGTTGTGGGTCATAGATGTATTTGGAAGTGATACTCTCGGGATTGTCCAATTTTAACCTTCCTAGGGCAAAACCGGTTTGAACCGAGTCTTGAACCTGGCCTTCAACGCCTTCACCTTCGGTTTCCTGACCGTAGGAATATTCTACAATCCCAAAGAAAAAAGCGAATAAGATGATAAGCTTAAACGAATATTTAAGAAATTTTTTTGCCCCGTTTTTCAACCTTATTACAAATTTTTAAGTGCGTGTTTTATAATGTTCTCTACACTTAGTGAAGGGTCTTGGCTTACTACCTTGTCCACGACCTTTTCGGCCTGTCTTCGGACAAACCCAAGAACCTCTAATGCTGATAACGCTTCTTCTTTATTTGTATTGTTCGGATTGATGGAAACTTCGTCAATATCGTACACCTTTAAAATCTTATCCCTTAGGTCCAAAATGACCCTTTGGGCCGTTTTCGCACCTATCCCCTTGATACCCTGAATCGTAGCCACATCCCCATTGGCAATGGCATCCCTTATTTGGATCGGGGACAATGAGGAAAGCATCGTCCTGGCCGTACTCGCCCCGATGCCGGAAACGGATAATAACAACCGAAAAATCTCCCGTTCGGATTGCTCTGCAAAACCAAAAAGTGTATGGGCGTCTTCGCGTACCTGTAAATGGGTGAACAAGGTTATGTTCTCCTGATTCTTAATATTCGAAAAGGTGTTTAGGGAAATATTCACGAAATATCCCACCCCGGCGCACTCTATGATAACATGGGTAGGGTTTTTCTCGACTAATTTTCCGTTAAGATGGTGTATCATGGGAACAAGGTTTCAACTTCACGTTTAAGCACGAAGGAAAGTGCTTTGGGGATATTGGTTTTTCGGTTCTGTGGTAATTCAGTGGTATACATCGCTTATGAACCCCTGGAAACCCTACCCCCTTTATGGGCGGTAGGGGTATAGGTCATTTCATTTTATTGCGTTTTCTCTTTTCCCTTTCTTGGGCATCGATTACGGCAACAGCCGTCATATTGACCATTTCATCAACATCGGCCCCCAGTTGCAGCACATGCACCGGTTTTTTCAACCCCAGCATGATCGGTCCTATGGAGTCGGCTCCGTTGAGCTCTTTCAATAATTTATAGGTGATATTTGCCGATTCCAAATTAGGGAATATGAACGTATTGACCTTTTTACCCACTAATTTTGAAAATGGGAATTGGCTTTGGCGCAATTCCATATTAAGGGCAAAATCGGTTTGTATCTCTCCGTCAATAATCAAATCGGGGTGGTTGGCATGTAAGATCTCTACCGCTTTGGCCACCTTTTTGGCATTTGGATGGGACGAAGATCCAAAATTTGCGTAGGACAGCATGGCAATCACCGGCTCAAAACCAAATGCCCTCGCCAAGTTAGCGGTCATTACGGCTATTTCGGCAAGTACCTCGGCGGTCGGATCGATATTGATCGATGTGTCGGCCAAAAACAACGGTCCTTTTTCCGTGTTCATTATATTCACCGTAGCGGCACGTTTTACCCCGGTAGCCCTACCGACCAATTCGAAAATCGGTTTAATAACCGTTGGATAGGCCCTTGAATACCCCGAAATCATTCCATCCGCATCTTTCTCATTGACCATCATGGCGCCGTAATAATTACGTTCGCGTAAATTGGTCTTGGCACCATACAAGGTTACCCCATTTCTTTTGCTGGTTTCCCAATATTTTTCGGCATATCGGTTTCTGGTTTCCAAAGATTTATCGGACTTGGGGTCGATGATGGTAATATCATCCTTGAAACCCAGTTCTTTCTTTAATTCCTTGATGGTTTCCACATCCCCCAATAAAATAGGAATTGCGATTTTCTCCTCATAAACCACTTGGGCCGCTTTTAAAACATCCAAATGATCGGCTTCGGCAAAAACGATTTTTTTCGGGTTTCTTTTGGCCCTTTCATGAACCAAACGCACCAATTTATTATCGCTACCGGAGCGACGCAGTAATTTTTCCTTATATTTTTCCCAATCCTTGATCGGCTCTTTGGCCACCCCACTATCCATTGCCGCCTTGGCAATTGCCGGTGGAATTTCAGAAATCAATCGGGGATCGAAAGGTTTGGGGATAATGTAATCCTTTCCAAAAGCTAGTCTGGTCTCGGAATAAGCGATATTCACCTGTTCGGGTACGGTCTGTTTTGTCAGTTCCGCCAATGCCACTACCGCGGCCATTTTCATTTCCTCATTAATTTTAGTGGCCCTCACATCGAGTGCCCCCCTGAATATAAAAGGGAACCCCAATACGTTATTCACCTGGTTGGGATGATCGGACCTACCTGTAGCCATGATAATATCCTTTCTGGTCTTTATAGCCAATTCATAGGATATTTCCGGGTCGGGATTGGCCAAAGCAAAAACAATGGGATCCTTGGCCATACTTTTCAGCATTTCCGGAGTCACAATATTCGCGATGGAGAGTCCAATGAAAACATCGGCATCTACCATGGCCTCGGCCAAGGTTTCCACAGTCCTATCTGTGGCAAACTCAAGTTTCTCTTGGGTAATATTCTCACGGTTCTTATGGATCACCCCCTTACTATCGCACATGACGATATTTTCGGATTTGGCCCCAAAAGCCTTATACAAACGGGTACAAGAAACTGCAGCGGCCCCTGCCCCACTGATGACGATCCGCACCTCCTCAATCTTCTTTTTGGTGATGGTCAAGGCATTCAATAAGGCTGCAGAGGAAATAATGGCCGTCCCATGTTGATCATCGTGCATTACGGGAATATCCAGCTCCTCTTTTAAACGCCTTTCTATTTCAAAAGCCTCCGGCGCTTTTATGTCCTCTAGGTTTATCCCCCCAAAGGTCGGGGCAATGATCTTTACGGTTTCAATGAACTTTTCCACATCGGTAGTATCCAATTCGATATCGATACCATCGATATCCGCAAAAATCTTAAACAACAAGCTTTTTCCTTCCATGACCGGCTTAGAAGCTTCCGGCCCAATATTTCCCAATCCCAAAACTGCGGTTCCGTTGGAAATGATCGCCACCAAATTGCCCTTGGAGGTGTATTTGTACACATCATCGACATTTTTGGCGATTTCGAGACAAGGTTCCGCGACGCCTGGGGAATAAGCCAGCGCCAAATCGCGTTGACTGGAGTAGCTTTTCGAAGGTATTATTTTTATTTTTCCAGGTTGTGGCTTGGCGTGGTAGTTCAATGCCTCGCTCTTTTGCTTTTTTTCGGACATGGTATATTAATTGGAGGTCAAATTTAAAGGTAAATTATGGAAATAAATAAGTTCTCTGCCCAAATGTTAATGAAATAACAACTTATCCCTTGCTTAAGTCTTGTGACAACAATTATCGGCCCTTTATGAAGCCCATGCCAAGTCGTGAATCTAAAATCGCACAAAAGGTATTTTGTTGTCGAACGATCTTACGATGCAGATATCCTTTACATAAAAACCCAGTCCGTCAAAACCCGCCCATGGGTCGGGCCATGTTATTTTTTCAAAAAATCGATGTTCCGTTTCAAACCGGAAAATTTGGTCCGTTTCACGGCAGATTTTTTAAAGATCTTCTGAAATACTTCTTCGGTAATTTCTTCCCAATCCTTTTTACTAAAGGACAACAATTCGGGATGGGGGTTAAAAAGGGGCTCCTTATGTGCCTTTGAAAATCGGTTCCACGGACAAACATCCTGACAAACGTCACAACCGAACATCCAATCATTGAACTGCCCTTTGAATGTCGCAGGGATTTCATCTTTCAACTCAATGGTAAAATAGGAAATACATTTACTGCCATCAACCACATGGGGTTCAACGATGGCTTGGGTGGGACAAGCGTCCAAACAGGCCGTACACGACCCGCAATGATCGGTCACGGGATGGTCATAATCCATCTCCAGGTCGACAATCAATTCGGCGATAAAATAAAACGAGCCCGTTTTTTGGGTCAACAGATTACTGTGCTTCCCAATCCAGCCCAACCCGCTCTTTGCCGCCCAAGCCTTATCGAGGACCGGAGCGGAATCTACGAAAGCACGCCCATGGACCTCCCCGATTTCTTCGGTCATAAATTCCTGCAGCTCCCTAAGCTTGGATTTGAGGACATGATGGTAATCCTGTCCGTAAGCATATTTCGACACTTTATAGGTATCCCTGTTCTGTTGGTTTTCGGGATAGTAATTCCACAATAAGGAAATGACCGATTTTGAGCCTTCGACCAATTTGGTAGGATCCAAACGCTTATCGAAATGGTTCGCCATATAATGCATTTCGCCATGCATATTCTTATCCAACCATTTTTCGAGTCGGGGTGCTTCATTTTCCAAAAAAGCAGCCTTTGAAATACCACACGACAAAAAACCGAGGCGTTTGGCTTCGGTTTTGATCAACTGCGCATAGTTTTTTGAACCCATGCTTCGAAGGTAAGCGAAAAATATTTTTCAGGGAAGAGCCCTACGAAGTTGGAGGTTCATAGGCCGGAACCCGATTTTCTATGGGAGGTATCGTTTTCAAATATTCAAAAACGGCTTCGATATCCTCATCGGTCAAATAGGCATAATGCTGCGGCATAGGTGGCATTATGGGCCTGCTATTATCCAAGCCCTTGAACTTTGCTTCCCTTAACGCTTTTTTGAACTGCTCCAAACTCCATGTACCTATCCCTGTTTCATGTGGCGTAAGATTACCGGAATAGGATGTGCCCCATGGGCCTACGGCCGCCGTAAGTTCCCCGCTAAAGAGGATCCATGGCCCCAAAGGAACATTTTCGGGAATAGGAGGCAAAGGCCGGGACGCATCGAATCCCATCAAATACTTGTCCATATCGGGAACCGGTCCCTGCTCGGTCATCTTCTTTGGGGTATGGCAATCCGTGCAGCCCAAAATATTCACCAAATATTCCCCATGTTCCACGATATCGGTTTCCAACTTAGGAATTTCTTCGGCAACTGCTTCCGTAGGTTTCTTTTCACCACATGCAGTTACCAGCATGATAAGGGATACTAGTACCCCATAAACTGTTGACTTCATATCGCCTGTTTTAATGGTTATCTTTCAATTTACCCAGAATTCCCGAACGATACCCCCGGTTTTGTATCATTCGGGTCGATATTTGTATAACTGGTAAGCTAAGGTTCATCCCTGCATCTTACCAAGGCACCCCTTAAGTGAAGAAGGGATAAGCCAAAAGTAAAAACGGCTACCCATGATGTTTTTATGGGCGGGAGATAAGCAGTAAAGGGGCAACCCCCGAAATCAGCGCGTTACAAATCGCAAGGGTACCGCTTTCGGTTTCAATGAAATCAAGGGATTGATCTCAACGGCGTTTATACTGGTTTTCAAGGAATACTTTTTAATGATCTCAGCAATGGTCATGACCATCTCGTACATCGCAAAATTATTCCCCACACACATTCTAGGACCCGCTCCGAAAGGGTAATAATACTCCTGAAGGTTTTTTGTGTTATCCTCTTTAAATCGATCCGGATTAAAATCCCCCGGGGAATCCCAAAAACCGCTGTACCTATGCAGTTCGTAAATCGATAGTAATATCAAGGTGTTTTTTGGTATTTCAATTTCCCCCAAGGAATCATCTTCAATGGCCATGCGATCAATGATATACACCGGGGGATACAGTCGCATCGCTTCCTCGATACATTGCTTGGTATACTTCAGTTGTGTAATGTGCTGCAGGATATCATCACTGGCCCATTCAACTTGCGACACTTCCTTAAAGACCCTCTCCTGTATCTTTTTGTGTTTTGCCAACAAGAACAACGTAAAACTTAGGGCATTGGCCGTGGTCTCGTGCCCTGCAGTGAACAAAATCAATACTTCGTCTATCAGTTGTCTACGGGACATGGGCGAACCGTCTTCATACCTTGCCTGTAGCAACATATCCAACAAATCATCTTTTTCCTCCCCTGAACCTATACGCGCTTCAATTATGGTATTCAGTAGGTCACGGGCAACTTGGGACAGCTTGATGTGCTGCTTGATTTGCCCCCTTAACCCAAACCACCATTTTAGATAAGGTTGGCGCATTTCCTTGATCAGCATTTTTTGGTTGGCCTCAGTGATTTCTTGGAGTTTGGCCATATCCTCCTGTATATCACTTCGGCTAAAAAGGGATTTTGCGACCACTTGAAAGGCCAAATCCCCCATTAAGGGATAGACATCTTCCTCGACGTTGGGATTGATTCTTTTTAGTTCACTTCGGATGGCCAGGCGCATCATTCCCAGAAGCCCCTCAAGCTTCTTTTTATGGAATGCGGGTTGCACCATTCTCCTATGGGTACGCCAATGCTCCCCATTGGAGGTTAGGATACCATGCCCGATGTACTTGGCAAGGTCCACCGTCTGTAAGGGGGATTTATGGTACTTCTTATGCTGTGTCTGTAGCACCTGCCTAATGTGCTTCGGGTTGCGAGTGAAGACGATCGACTTTCGAAAGCCAATATGCACTTTGAAAATATCCCCGAATTTTTGAAAATTCCTATGATGGAAGGGTAAGGGGTTCTTAAGTATTTGATTTCGATACTTAAACACCTCAAATCGTGAAATAGTGGGTAAATTATCCATCGTTCCTTTACATCCGTTTTAAATGGCTTCTTTAGGTTGAAAAGTTTCATGTTCCAAAAGGGTGCATTTCATTTTCCCTCCTTTCAAAGCTATTTATTGACAAGCTTTTCCACAGAAAATAATCCACAAGTAAGGCGGTGTATGTCGAAGACCTAAAGGATTACCATTGCACACCGCAAAATACAGCATCCCAAGATTCCTATACCATTTGAAGCATCACAACCTATTGACCCCTAAACTAATTTGGATAATAGCTACCTGGCATTGGACCTAGACCTTGCCCGGCATTAAATTAAAACAGCCCTGGCTGTGTTCCTCCCTTGATCCTCCCCAAATGCTTGTAGGCAAGTTCCGTTACTTCCCGCCCCCTGGGCGTACGCATGATAAACCCTTGCTGGATCAAAAAAGGCTCATAGACCTCCTCGATGGTCTCGGCACTTTCAGATACCGCAGTGGCCAAAGTGGTAATCCCTACAGGGCCTCCCTTGAACTTATCGATTATGGTCGTCAAGATCTTATTGTCCATTTCATCCAGTCCATGGGCATCCACATTCAGGGCTTTTAAGCCGTATCGTGATATTTCGATATCTATGCGGCCATTTCCTTTTATCTGCGCAAAATCACGAACCCTTCGTAACAACGCATTACAAATCCTCGGTGTTCCCCTACTTCGCCCGGCTATTTCGATTGCCGCCTCCTGTGAAATGGGCACTTTCAAAATCTCGGCGCTACGCTCAACAATCGTTGACAACAATTCGGTGGAATAATATTGCAATCTACTTTGAATACCGAAACGCGCCCTCATGGGAGCCGTTAAAAGGCCCGAACGGGTCGTCGCACCGATAAGGGTAAACGGATTTAAATTGATCTGTACCGAACGGGCATTGGGCCCGGTCTCGATCATGATATCGATCTTATAATCCTCCATGGCGGAATACAAGTATTCTTCCACGATGGGACTAAGCCTATGGATCTCATCGATAAACAGCACATCCCTTTCCGAAAGGTTGGTCAAAAGGCCCGCCAAGTCACCGGGTTTATCAAGAACCGGCCCTGAAGTGATCTTGATACCAACCCCCAATTCATTGGCCAATATATGTGCCAATGTCGTCTTACCCAGACCAGGGGGACCGTGAAACAACGTATGGTCGAGTGCCTCCTCCCTTTGGTTGGCAGCCTCCACAAAAACCTTTAGATTTTCGAGCACTTGTTCTTGGCCCGTAAAGTCATCAAAAGTAACCGGTCGCAGCGCTCTATCTATATCAATTTCTTCAGGGGAAAAGTTGCCTGTTGTTGGATCCAAATACTCATTCATATAGAAACAAAGATAATGAAAATCAAATGTTAAATTTGACATTAAGTTAACCAACTATATCGTAATAGTTGATTAACTTGTAGGAATCATGACAATTGTCATCTTTTAACCGATGATAAATATCAAACTTTGTAGGTAATTAATTAAAGGATTTATCAAAACATAAATAAGTTAACAACCATTTAAAAGCAGAAAACAATGTCGAAAACATTTGATCTAAAAAAGTACGGTATTGATACCGAGAAAATCTATAGGAACAGCAGCGTTCCTGTTTTATATGAACTTGGCCTTCGTTTAGAAAAAGGAACTGCTATTTCCGACGTAGGGGCATTAATGACCTATTCAGGAGAAAAAACAGGACGTAGTCCCAAAGACAAAAGAATAGTGCGTCATCCCGATTCTGAAAAGAACATTGATTGGGGTGATATCAATATGGGATTGGATGAGCACACTTTCATGGTCAACCACGAAAGGGCCCTCGATTACTTGAATACCCGTGAACACCTTTACGTTGTCGACGCATTTGCCGGATGGGACCCTAACTATAGAATCAAAACCCGAATCGTTTGTACAAGGGCTTACCACGCATTGTTCATGCAGAACATGTTGATCATGCCCACAGAAGAAGAATTGGCCAATTTCGGAGAGCCCGATTACGTTATTTTCAACGCGGGACAGTTCCCAGCGAACCGCTACACTTCCGAAATGACTTCCAAGACAAGTGTTGATTTGAATTTGGAACGTAAAGAGATCGTTATTTTGGGTACTGAGTATGCAGGTGAAATGAAGAAAGGTATTTTCTCTGTAATGAATTACTTAATGCCTTTACAGGATGTATTACCCATGCACTGCTCTGCCAACGTTGGCGAAAAAGACGATGTAACCATCCTATTCGGTCTTTCAGGTACAGGTAAGACCACCTTAAGTGCAGATCCAAAACGTAGATTGATCGGAGATGACGAACATTGCTGGACTGACCAAGGTACCTTCAACATTGAAGGTGGATGTTATGCCAAAGCAATCGATTTATCCGCCGAAAAAGAACCGGACATTTACAATGCCATTAAATTTGGTACGGTCTTGGAAAATGTGGTTTATGACAAAGAAACCAGAACGGTTGATTACACAGACACTTCCATCACTGAAAACACCAGGGCCTCATATCCTATCAATTACATTGAAAATGTACAGATCCCTTGTGTTGCCGGACACCCTGAAAATGTCATCTTCCTTACTTGTGACGCTTTTGGTGTATTGCCTCCGGTAAGTAAACTTACCCCTGAGCAAGCCAGTTACCACTTTATCTCAGGTTATACCGCTAAGATGGCAGGTACTGAGATGGGTATTACCGAACCTACTCCAAACTTCAGTGCATGTTTCGGAGCTGCCTTTATGATGTGGCACCCTAACAAATATGCGGAATTATTGGCAGAAAAGATCAAAACACACAAAGCAACAGCTTGGTTGATCAATACAGGTTGGACCGGTAGTGGATCCAGAATGAAATTGAAATATACCAGAGCCATGGTAGATGCCATACACCACCACGATTTTGATAATGTCGAATTCGTGACGGATGAAGCCTTTGGATTCCAGATCCCTACTAGTTGTCCAGGTGTACCCTCTGAGGTATTGATTCCAAGAAATACTTGGGAAGACAAAGAAAAGTATGAAGCCACCAAATTGAAATTGATCAACCTTTTCAATGAGAACTTCAAGCAATTCGAAGCGAATACAAATCCGGAGATTATAGCTGCAGGCCCAAAAGCCGGAGTTGCACTATAACCCTAACCAATACCCTTTTACACTAAAATCCCCATTGCCTTGGCAATGGGGATTTTCTTTTTTTAAAAGGGGCGTCTCATGCGGATAGGTGTCGCCCTTTTAATTTTCCTTATGCAATTGGGAAGTGTCCATAAAAGCATCTATGGTTATTTTAGGATTGCCGTAGAGTTGTACTTTCGAAGACCCTCGTGAGGACAGTCTAAATTCCTCAAGAGCCCTTAATTTGGTGTTCGGGGAGCCCTCCAAATCAGCCGTTACGGCAATCGCCTCCATACTTTCGGCTTTTAAGTTCGCATTTCCCTTGAGCACCACCTTCAGATGGTCTGAGCTACCTTCTACACGGGCACTTGCATTTTCAGACATTTGGAGGGTATTGGACCACCCTACCGCATAGACCCTGGCATCTACCCGATTCTTTAAGGAAATATGCAACGAATCGCTCGCCAGATTGAAATCCCCCGAACTCATCCCCTTCATATGTACATCGATTACAGGGGCAGTGGCATTCAATTCCAAACGTGAAGGACCATCAAGGTCTACCGAAAACCGATCGGAAGAAATTACATCTTTCATATTTACCTGGCCATCTTTCATGGCAATGGCTTCCAATTCGGTATAATTCACCAAGATGTCCAATTTCTTTTTGGAAGTGATCTTGTAGAATGAACTGATTACCAGAACACTATCCGTTACCTTAAATTTAAGTACATCTATCAAATTGTCATCCGCATTGATGGTATAGGATCCATTTGAGCCTTTCTGAAGCACTATCTCCAAATCATCGATCAATTCAATGGCATTGAAGAAAGGGAGCTCCTCACGCACCTCAATGACATTCTTACTGCCTTTTATCTTAGGTTTTCTTTGCGCGAAGGTTTGAAAGCAAACCATTAACACGACAAGGGTTATTATTTTCTTCATTTTCAATGGTATGTGTTTTATCAAGGACTATACTGTCATGGTCCTTTTCGTTCTATTAAATATATCACAAAAAAGACAAATAGCCCTTTAATGGGTATATCAAAAAAAATGCCCGACTCATGGAGTCGGGCATTTTTTGTACATATAAGTTTTATACTTAATGATTTTCCTCTTCTTCATGCTCCTGTAAAGGGACATCCTGTGGAATGAAATCCTGTCCGGGAATAACATATTCACCATTTTCACCGGTCTTACTGTAATCGTAAGCCCAGCGGTGTACTTGGGGTATGGCTCCAGGCCAGTTGCCGTGGATATGCTCTTGTGGGGTGGTCCACTCCAACGTATTCGATTTCCATGGATTTTTAGGTCCTATCTTTCCATAGAACATACTATAGATGAAATTTCCTAAGAAAACCAATTGGGCAAGTCCGGCTACCAATGCAAAGACCGTCATCAAAACCTGGACATCGGTCAATTCATCGAACATCGGGAATGCCGTATTTTCATAATATCTTCTAGGTACCCCGGCCATACCCACAAAGTGCATGGGGAAGAAAACCCCATAAGCACAAATGGCAGTGATCCAAAAGTGTACATAACCCAGGTTCTTGTTCATCATCTTACCCTCGAACATCTTTGGGAACCAATGGTAGACCCCGGCGAACACCCCGTAAAGTGCAGAAATACCCATTACCAAATGAAAGTGGGCAACGACAAAATAGGTGTCATGTACATTGATATCCAACGTACTGTCCCCAAGTATTATACCGGTAAGTCCGCCCGTAATAAAAGTGGATACCAGACCAATGGAGAACAACATGGCCGGATTCAATTGTAAGTTCCCCTTCCATAAGGTTGTTATATAATTAAAAGCTTTAACCGCTGATGGAATGGCAATCAACAATGTCGTAAAGGTAAACACAGACCCCAAAAACGGGTTCATACCTGATATGAACATATGGTGACCCCAAACAATGGTCGATAAAAAGGCGATCGCTATGATAGAGGCGATCATTGCCCTATAACCGAATATGGGTTTACGGGCATTGGTTGACATGACCTCTGAAGTAATCCCCAAAGCGGGCAACAATACGATATATACTTCCGGGTGACCCAAGAACCAAAAAAGATGCTCATACAATACGGGTGATCCCCCTTGATAATGCAACACCTCTCCTTGGATAAATATATCGGAAAGGAAGAAAGAGGTACCAAAGCTTCTATCCATGATCAATAATAGTGCCGCCGACAATAGTACGGGAAATGACACCACCCCGATGATGGCCGTAACAAAGAACGCCCAAATCGTCAAAGGCAATCTAGTCATAGACATCCCCTTTGTTCTCAGGTTGATGACCGTTACAATATAATTCAGTGAACCCAATAGGGACGAAGCGATGAATATGGCCATGGCCACCAACCAAAGGGTCATCCCCAAGCCAGATCCCGGCTGTGCCATCGGAAGGGCACTCAATGGAGGGTAAATCGTCCACCCTGCAGCCGCAGGCCCAGCCTCAATGAACAATGAAGAGAGCATGACTACACAGGATATAAAGAACAACCAATAAGAAACCATATTCAAGAAACCAGAGGCCATATCCCGTGCCCCGATCTGTAACGGAATAAGCAGGTTACTAAACGTACCGCTCAATCCGGCCGTAAGTACGAAAAATACCATAATGGTACCATGTATGGTCACCAAGGCCAAATAGATATCGGCATCCATGACCCCACCTGGGGCCCATTTGCCCAATAAGGCTTCGAAAACCGAAAAAGATTCCCCTGGCCAGGCCAGTTGCATCCTAAACAATAGAGACATTGCAATACCTATAAAGCCCATAAACAATACCCCTGTTATCAGGTACTGTTTTGCGATCATCTTATGGTCTTGGCTAAAAATGTATTTGGTCACAAAAGTCTGCTTGTGCTGATGCCCGTGATCATCTGCGTGGTCTTCAATATGTGCTTGTACCGTGGCCGACATAAATATTTCTTTTTTTTAAAATTTTTATTAACTCTATTGAACTGATGCCATTGATTGTGCAAAGGTTTGCTGTTCAGCAAGCCATTTATTGTAATCTTCCTCCTCTTCCACAATAATCTTCATTTGCATGTTATAGTGGGATTTACCGCATATCTTATTGCAAAGCAAAATATAATCGAATTCCCAGGGATCGGAATTCTCGACTCCAGCTGCCGCCTTTTCGGCACGTATGGCATTGGTTCTTTTGACCTTTTCAATAATTTCAGGTTTATTCCTCATATCCGCAGTGGTAATGGTAGGCGTAAATGAAAATTGTGTGATCATACCGGGAACACAGTTCATTTGAGCCCTAAAATGAGGCATATAAGCGGAATGCAATACATCTTGGGAACGCATTTTAAAGTTCACCTTTCTACCAACGGGTAGGTGCAACTCTTTAACGATAATGTCGTCATTCGCATAATTGTCCGATTCATCAACCCCCAGGATATTGGCCTTATCAATATCAATCATCCTAACATTGGCATCTCCCAACACATTATCCGCACCTGCATATCTGGCCGTCCAGTTGAACTGTTGCGCATACAATTCGACAACAATGGGATCATCCTCATCGTTGATATCCATGATATTGGTCCAAGTATAAAGACCCCATAGAATCAAACCTGCCAAAACAATGACCGGAATAATGGTCCATATAAACTCCAGTTTATCATTATCCGCATAGAAAAGGGCTTTCTTCCCTTCCTCACCTCTATATTTATATCCAAAATAATGCAGCAAGGCCTGGGTTATCGTCTGCACAAAGAATATGATCGCAAAGGACACCACCATCAATTGGTCGTATTCCCCCCCATGCTCAGAGGCTGCTACGGGTAACAACATCTTGCCATACTTTGCAAAACTGAAAATGGTTATCCCATAAATGAATATCAGAAACACGAACAACAAATACCCATTGTATTTATTATCGGCATCGTTCGCAATTTGGGAGTTTACAGCTTTAATTTGTGACAATTCGAAAATTTTGGTCATTTGCCATATTGCAATTGCCACTAAAACCAAAACGGCTAAAATCAAAAATGTAGTCATTGTATTATTTAAAATTTCGCTAAACTTAATAAAAAAAACTGAAACCCACTATCGCGGAAACAAACCCCACCAATAATGGGTTAAAACATTGATCCCACACCACCCAGTGTTTACTGGGAAGTACGGGATCCAAACTTTTAAAATTAATAATGAAAATGTCTACTCTCTTCAATAAACGGATTGCGCTTGGGTTGAAGAGGCGCTTTGGTCAATGCCGTGAACACCCAGAAAATAAATAATCCGGCAAAGAACAACACCGATCCGATTTCAGGAATACCGATAGACCATTGATCGCCTACGGTAGACGGCATGATCATGTTGTAAATATCCATATAATGACCTGCTAAAATAAGAATACCCGTAAGGATGACGAACCAATTGACCCTTTTAAAATCACTGTTCATCAACAACAATAAAGGCAGTACAAAGTTCATCACGACCATTCCAAAGAATGGAAGCTTATAATCCTGGATTCGGGTCACATAATAGGTAACCTCTTCAGGTATATTGGAGTACCAGATAAGCATAAACTGTGAAAACCAAAGGTAGGTCCAAAAGATACTGATCCCGAACATGAATTTCGCCAAATCGTGAATATGGCTATTGTTAACCTCTGGCAAATAATCCTTGGATTTCAGATAAATCGTAACCATGGCTATCACCGTGATGCCCGAAACGAACATACTTGCAAAAACATACCAACCGAAAAGGGTACTGAACCAATGTGGATCGACACTCATGATCCAATCCCAGGACATCATGGATTCGGATATCAAATAGAACACCAAAAAGGCAGCAGAAATCCTAAAGTTCAATTTAAAGTTGGTGTCATCATCCGATTCATCTTGCTTTAAAGACAACTTTCTTGAATATTCCCGATACAAAATCCAACCTCCCAAGAACACAGCGGCACGTACCAGGAAAAACGTTGGGTTCAAATACCCTGCTTTACCTTGTAAGAGGTGGTCATGGGCGACCACATCGGCATCCATCCAAACAAACAGATGATTCATATGCATTACCGATAATACCAAGATAACGAAGACCACTATACCTCCAGGCACCAAATACGATGTAATACCCTCCATTACCCTGAATAACAAAGGCGACCAACCTGACTGCGAAGCCCGTTGTATGGCATAAAAAGCCAAAACCCCCAATGCAATCATGAAAAAGAAGAATGCAGCAACATACAAAGCTGACCATGGCTTGTTTTGCAATTGATGCAATACATGTTCATCGTGTGCGGCATCGTGGCCCTCGGCATGATGTTCCCCTTCCCCACTTACCATTTCATGCGATGCCTCTTCGGCATGTGCATCACCATGACTGGCCACAATGGCCTTAGCTTCCTCAACCGTGCTTGGGGCTGACATAAATCCTATTCCGATACCCAATAAGCCCACAATCATCATTATGAAAGAAGCCATTTTTAGTCTGCTTGAAAACGTGTACATATCTTAATCTATGTATTATTTTATAAATCTTGTTTCAATTTCATTACGTATTCGGCAACTTGCCAACGTTCTTCATGGTTCAATTGTACAGCATAAGACCCCATGGAGTTTAAACCATAATAAATAACATGATACGTACTACCGACCGTAATGTCGCGGGCTGCATCGGCATAATTCGGCACACCCAATATCTTTTCCCTTTTTACCAACGTACCTTGACCATCCCCTTTCGTTCCGTGGCAAATAGCACAATAGATATCAAAAAGTTCCTTTCCCTTGGCCAAGTTGGCCTCGCTATTCAAGGAGTCCAACGGACTTGTATTCGACCTTGAAAGTTCTTTTCCCTCCATGGTATTCTCGAAATCATAGGGCATCCACCCTCTGGGAATCGTATTGTCTGGTGGCAACATGGCTTCAGACACCCCTTTGAACAAAGCAATCCTTGTTACATCCTCCTCATTGAACCCTTGATAGGTCTCATAGCCAACAGGTTCATACATGTTAGGCATGTACTGATAATTAGGTCTATTCTGGTCGGCACATGAGGCCAACAACAGTACCGTTACAAATGCTATTCCTACTTTAATAAAATCGTTCATCATCTTAGGACTACTTTTCTGAAACATTGATTTCCACCGCACCGGTATCCATCAATAAGTTCTTTAATTCATTTTCGTTGTCATGAATGGCCAATTCCATCACAAAATGGTCATCGGTCGTTCTTACATCGGGATTCTCCGCTTTTTTAAAAGGCCACAATCTACTTCTAAGGTAAAACGTAATCACCATTAAATGCGCGGCAAAAAACACCGTCAATTCGAACATGATAGGAACAAAGGCCGGCATGTTCTCCAAATAACTGAAACTGGGCTTACCACCTATGTCCTGTGGCCAATCCTCGATCATGATGAAATTCATCATGAGTATCGCTACGGAAAGACCGACACAACCGTATAAAAACGAAGTAATGGCTATTCTGGTCGGTGCCAGACCCATGGCCTTATCCAACCCATGAACCGGAAAAGGACAGTACACTTCCTCTATATGATGCTTGGCGCCCTTGACCTTTTTGACCGCGTGCATCAGCACGTCGTCATCATTGTAGTATGCATGTATAACTTTAGATGCCATATCTTCTTACTTGTTATTTAATTTTTTTGCTTGACCTGCCCAATCATCACGTTGTGCCCTACCGGGAAACGAACCAGTAATGGAATCCAATAAATCATATTCCTTCTCGGTCATTCGACTGACCTGGGCAAAAGTAAATATCCCTATTTGATTCAAGGTCTTTTCCATTTGGGGGCCAATACCTTTCACCTTTTTAAGGTCATCCGCTTTTTCCTTTGTCGCATCGAAGGTACCAAGGGAGTCCAAAAGACTTGATACATCTTTTTCTGTATCCTTTGGAGCCTCTTCTGCTTCTTCTTCCACGACTTCTTTCCGGATAACGGTATCGGCACTGATTTGATACAAAGGCTTACCTGCTTCCCTTAACTTCTTATATTTCTCCCCTGAGGATTTCAAAATGGTTTTCACCTCTGCTTGGGCAATCACCGGGAAGGTCCTTGAATACAAAAGGAAAAGTACAAAGAAGAAACCTATCGTACCTATGAACGTACCTATATCGATAAAAGTAGGTGAGAACATACTCCATGAAGACGGCAAGTAATCCCTATGTAAGGAAGTAACGATAATCACGAACCTTTCGAACCACATTCCGATATTCACGATAATCGAAATAAAGAAGGAGAACATGATGCTTGTACGCAACTTCTTGAACCACATGAACTGTGGTGAGAAAACATTACAACTCATCATGGCCCAATAAGCCCATGCATAAGGCCCTGTGGCCCTATTCAAGAAAGCGTATTGCTCATATTCCACTCCGGAATACCAAGCCATGAATAATTCGGTGATATAGGCACATCCGACTATCGAACCCGTGATCATGATCACGATGTTCATCAATTCGATATGCTGTACCGTGATATACGCTTCCAAACCGGAAACCTTTCTCATGATGATCAACAAGGTATTTACCATTGCAAATCCGGAGAATACCGCCCCTGCCACAAAATATGGTGGGAAAATCGTGGTATGCCATCCCGGAATAACGGAAGTTGCGAAGTCAAAAGATACAATGGTATGCACCGAAAGTACCAAGGGAGTCGCCAAACCGGCCAAAACCAGGGAAACCTCCTCAAAACGTTGCCAGTCCTTCGCACGACCTGTCCAACCGAAACTCAATAAACTGTATATTTTCTTTTGGAAAGGCAACACGGCCCTGTCACGTATCATCGCGAAATCGGGTAATAGACCTGTCCACCAGAACACCAATGAAACGGATAAGTAGGTGGAAATCGCAAATACATCCCATAGCAATGGGGAGTTAAAGTTCACCCAAAGCGACCCGAATTGGTTTGGTATGGGCAATACCCAATAGGCCAACCAAGGACGCCCCATATGGATGATGGGAAACAGACCTGCCTGAACCACTGAAAATATGGTCATTGCCTCTGCAGAACGGTTGATCGCCATTCTCCATTTTTGCCTAAACAGCAAAAGAACGGCAGAAATCAATGTTCCTGCGTGACCTATCCCTACCCACCAAACAAAGTTGGTAATATCCCAAGCCCAGTTTACGGTTTTGTTCAAACCCCAGGTTCCGATACCCGTAGAAATAGTATAAATAATACAACCGATACCCCAAAGGAATGCTGTCAAAGCTATGGAGAATACTATCCACCAATGCTTATTGGCCCTTCCCTCTACAGGAGCGGCTATATCAACAGTTACATCATGATAGCCTTTGTCTCCAAGTACTAAGGGTTTTCGTATAGGTGCTTCGTAATGCGACGCCATAATCTTTTATAGTTACTTTGCTAAATAATATTTTTACGCTTCGTTGTTATTTCTCACTTTAACGTGATAGAACACATTTGGTTTTGTACCAATATGCTCTAAAAGGTGGTACATACGATCACTTTGTTTCAACTCAGCGACCTTACTCTCCTTATCATTGACATCACCGAATACCATTGCCCCATTATCACAAGCCATGGAACACGCTGTCTGGAACTCACCGTCTTTGATCACCCTTCCATCCCTTTTGGCATCAAGGATGGTCTTTTGTGTTTTTTGGATACACATGGAGCATTTTTCAATAACCCCTCTTGAACGGACAGTTACATCCGGATTGATGACCATTTTACCCAAATCATTGTTCATATGGAAATCGAACTCGTCATTATTATTGTACAAGAACCAGTTGAACCTACGAACTTTATACGGACAGTTGTTCGCACAATATCTTGTACCCACACATCTGTTGTATGCCATTTGGTTTTGCCCCTGACGTCCATGGGATGTCGCAGCAACCGGACAAACGGTTTCACAAGGCGCATGGTTGCAATGTTGACACATTACAGGCTGAAAAGCCACTTGTGGATTCGCAGCAGGACCTTCCAATTCCCCAAAGCCGCCCAAAGATCCTTTTTCTCCGGACAAACCATCGAATTCTTCCTTTTTGGTGTTATCGGCCTCGAAAGTATCTTCAGAAGAATAATACCTATCGATACGCAACCAATGCATATCCCTGGAACGTCTTACCTCTTCCTTACCTACGACCGGAACATTGTTCTCTGCACTACAAGCCACTACACAAGCCCCACAACCCGTACAGGCATTTAGATCGATGGACAGGTTGAAATGGTGTCCTATTGAACGATCAAAGCTATCCCATAAATCCACGGACGTAGCTTCTACCTCTTGATGGTTCAATGAGACCATCGGAACTTCATTCCACTCAGCGTGATCTTTTGTATTAAAGATCTCCAAAGTGGTTTCTTTTATTATATCGCCCCTACCCATAAGGGTATTGTGCAATTGGATACATGCGAACTCATGCATACCAGCTGACTTTTCAAGGGTCACTGACTGTACATTGTTGAATCCTTGATATAAGGGATAAGCATTGACACCGGTTTTCATCTCCTCTTTCATACCCACCGTACGGCCATAACCAAAAGACAAACCTATAGACCCGGGAGCCTGACCTGGCTGAATCAAAACAGGAACACCATCCAAGGTCACCCCATTCACGGTCAACTTGGCATAACTACCATCCAATCCTCCGTTGGCGGCATGCTCATTGATCAATCCCAAGTTTGCGGCATCCGCTTTGGAAACCGTTACATAATTGTCCCAGGACACCCTGGATATCGGATCGGGAAATTCCTGCAACCATGGGTTTCCGGCCTGTTGCCCATCACCCATACCTACCTTGGAATACAAAGTAAGTTCCAAACCTCCGCCACTAACGGATTTGGAAAGACTATTGACTGCTGATGAAACATCCACTACAGAGACATCGGTCTCCCCACTATCATCGATCGTATCCGCAACCGGAACATATACCCCATCATGCAGGGCCTGGTTCCAGTCACCACCGCTCAACACCTCAGTATTCCATGTTTCCTTTATATAATCGTAATACCCCTTATCACTATCCATCCAAGCCAACAAGGCACTTTGGAACTGTCGGGTATCAAAAAGTTCTTTTATCGTTGGCTGTATAAGACCATAGTGGCCTTTTTTAATTTGTGTATCGCCCCATGACTCTAAATAATGATTCGCAGCAGCGGCATAAGGCACGCTTTCACAAGTTTCATTCCAATTGGCAGTAAAGGTAACCGACAGATCCACTTTACTAAGTCCTTCGGCGAAATCAGCAGCATTAGGCAAGGTATACATCGGGTTCACCCCATCCATGATCAACGCACCAACACGACCGGCTTTCATATCGGCCACAAGGGCATCCAAACTTTCAACACTACCTTGACGTACATATTTAGGAGCCTTGGCATCAAAAGCCTTACTTCCCAAACTTTCGTTGATCGCCAGGACAACGGCTTGCGCATTTACATCCTGCAACCCGGTAACGACAACGGCAGCGCCTTTATTTTTTTCTATCTCCGCCACAACACCATCAATGGCCTGTTGTGCATATTCTGGGATTTCACCCCCAACGGAAGAGCCATTTAATTTGGCGTACAACTTGGCAAGTGCCACTTTTTGTTGCATTGGGGTCAACGGCACACGTTTATCGGCATTTGCACCGGTCAAAGACATATTGGCCTCAAACTGCACATGCTTGGACATTTTACCATCCTTTGGTACGCGCCCTTTGGAATACCCGCTACCATATCCGCCTCCTTGCCAATCCCCTAGAAAATCGGCACCGAAAGAAACAATGACATCCGCTTTCCCAAAATCATAATCAGCCAAAGCCCTTTCACCATATCGGGCTTCGAAGGCCGACAAGGCAGCATCTTCCGAAATAGCATCATAAACCACATGGTTCACGGCTCCGTACATTTCTGAAAATTCAGCTATCAATTTGGAAGTTGACGGACTCGCATAAGTCTGGGTCAATAAAGCAATCTGCTTACCAGTACCCTTTAAGGCATTTAATTTAGCTTTTACATCGGCATCCAGGGAATCCCATTCTATAGGCTCCCCGTCTTTCATCGGTCCTTGTAGACGTGTACTATCATATAGCGACAATACCGACCCTTGGACCCGGGCATTTGCACCCCCATTGACCTTCGCATCCGTATTGTTCTCTATTTTGATCGGCCTACCCTCCCGGGTTTTTACCAAGATACTTGCAAAGTCAAAACCATTCGCGATGGTCGTGGCATAATAGTTCGCCACCCCAGGTATGATCCTTTCCGGCTGAACGACATACGGAATGGATTTTTTTACCGGACCTTCACAAGCTGCCAAGGATGCCGCAGCGGTACTAAAACCGACATACTTTAAAAAATCCCTTCTATTGGTACTTGTCGAAGACAAATTCTCTTTGTCCCCTAAAAATTCATCAACAGGAATTTCCTCGACAAACTCGTTTTGTCTTAGCGCCTCAACAATGGAATCGTTTGGATTTAACTCCGCTTCGCTTTTCCAATATTTTTTGTTTGATGCCATACTATATCTGTAATTAGCTACTTTATTTTATTAATAATGACATTTTCCACATTCCAAACCACCCATTTGGGCAGCAGTAAGCTCCTCGACCCCATATTTCTTGGAAAGCTCTTCATGTATTTTCGCATAATATTCATTGTCCTCAACCTTTACATTGGTCTCCCTATGACAGTTGATACACCATCCCATGGTCAGCGGGGCGTATTGGTACATGATCTCCATTTCCTCCACGGGACCATGACAGGTCTGGCACTCAATTCCCGCTACCGAAACGTGCTGTGAATGGTTGAAGTAAACCAAGTCGGGCAGATTATGAATCCGCACCCACTCTACAGGTTTACTTTCGCCCGTATAGCTTTGGTTCTCTTCATCCCAACCAACAGCCTTGTATAATTTCTTGATTTCACCCGTATAGAATTCGTTCGTATACCCGTTGGCCAAATCCTCTTTGGAAGGCCCTTCGGCATTACCCTTGTATTCGTAAATAGATTTGTGGCAATTCATACACACATTCAAGGAAGGTATTCCCGAATGCTTAGAAGTACGGGCCGATGAATGACAATACTTACAATCTATTTTATTGTCACCCGCATGTATCTTATGGGAATAATGAATCTCTTGTATAGGCATATACCCTTGATCTATACCTACCTGCATCAACCAACCATAAGCAAAATATGCCCCTGACAGCAACAGCAACACCACGGTAACCAAAACCAAGAACTGATTCTGGGCAAATGCTTTCCATAAAGGCAGGCCTTTTTCCGCCTTTTCCCGTTCCAAATCCAAACCATTGGCAACGGCAATTCGCTTTAAGGTCCTTTGCACCAACACCAACATCATGACCAAAAGCCCAAAAATAATCACAAGCGCCCCTAAAATCAACTCATTGGATATGCCGGACGACGCCCCGCTTACCTCCTCTGCCACGGCAGTTTCAGCAACCACCGGTGCCGGTGGCGGTGCAGCCGTATAAGCCAAAATATCATCAATATCGGTATTCGACAATGTAGGGAAAGGAGTCATCAGCGCCTGGTTATACTCACCGAACACCTTATTGGCATAGGCATCCCCGGATTTTATAACCCCCGAACTATTTTTTACCCAAGCATAGATCCATTCCCGATCCAAGCCTTCATCCTCACTCAATCGCGATTCAACATTGGCCAAAGCAGGCCCCGTCATTTTTCTGTTCAATGCATGACATGCTGCACAATTCTGATTAAAGAGTGCCTTACCTTTTACCGGATCACCCCCGGCAGCTTCATCCTGCCCAAAAACAGTACCGGAAAAAAGTAGGAAAACTACTAGACTAAAACCAAAAACCCTAGAAATTTGATTGCGGTATGTTACCTTTTTCATATATAGAATATTTCAATCGAAATTTTGGCACGGTTATTACTATAATAAAGGAAAACACATTCAAAGAAACCGTACCTGCAATGAAGGCAAAAATAAGGATTAGACTTTATTTGCAAAATGTTAAGGTATTGATAATCTTAATTTATATTTAATCTAAATAAGAGGGTTGCACCTACCTTTATCATTAAAAATTTACTTTTGTAAAATCAAAAAAACACAATAACTATATCATAATGAAGACATTCATAATTTTAGGGCTGATGGCATTCTCTTCAACCATTGCGTTATCCCAACAAGGCAACATACAAATTGAGCAAGACCATCGGATAGGGGAATTATTGAATATTTACAAATTATCCAATGAAAGCCACGAATATTACAAGATACAAATAGGTTTTGGATCTTATGCTGAAGCACAAGAACTTAAGGAAAATGTGGAAAACGACTTCCCCGATCTTTTTTCCAAAATAGATTTTGATTCCCCGACCTATCGGGTTCGGGTAGGACGTTTTAAAACAAAGCTGGAGGCAGAACGTAAATTTATCGAGGTCCGCGCAAAATATCCGGATGCGATGTTATTAAAACCAAAAAAATCGACTTGATCAAGTCGATTTTTTTTTGATATGTTGTTACCTGCTTATTTTGACTTCAGTTTCTTCTTGACCTCTACTTCCTGGAAGGCCTCTATGATATCCAATTCTTTGATATCATTGTAGTTCTTAACCTGTAATCCACAGTCATAACCTTTGGCCACTTCCCTAACATCATCCTTAAATCGTTTCAACGATGCCAACGTTCCCGTATAAATTACGACCCCATCGCGAATAAGACGAATATTGGAGTTACGGAATATTTTACCATTGGTCACCATACAACCTGCAATGGTACCGACCTTCGATATCTTGAAGGTCTCGCGAATTTCAGCCGTACCGGTAATTTCCTCCTTCATTTCCGGAGAAAGCATACCTTCCATCGCATCCTTAAGATCATTAATGGCGTCATAAATGATCGAATACATACGGATATCGATCTCCTCTTTTTCTGCCACCATCCGTGCATTACCCATAGGCCTCACGTTAAATCCGATAATAACGGCATCGGAGGCGGAAGCAAGAAGTACGTCGGACTCGGTAATAGGACCAACACCTTTATGTATGATATTCACTTGGATTTCCTCAGTGGATAATTTCTGGAAGGAATCGGTCAAAGCTTCAACCGAACCATCCACATCACCTTTTAGGATAATATTCAATTCCTTGAACTCGCCCAGGGCAATACGCCTACCGATTTCGTCCAAGGTAATATGACGTTGTGTACGCACCGATTGTTCCCGCTGTAATTGGGACCTTCTGGTAGCGATTTGCTTTGCTTCACGCTCATCTTCCAACACATTGAACTTATCACCCGCTTGTGGGGCGCCATCCAACCCAAGTATTGAAATGGGGGAAGAAGGCCCTACTTCATGGGTATCTTTACCTCGTTCATCCTGCATGGCCTTAATCTTACCACTGCAAGTACCTGCCAACACATAATCCCCTATTTTCAGGGTACCCGCTTGGACCAATATTGTTGAAACATAACCTTTTCCTTTATCCAAAAAGGCCTCTACAACAGTACCTGAAGCCAATTTATCCGGATTCGCCTTCAACTCCAACAATTCCGCCTCAAGCAGTACTTTTTCCAAGAGCTCTTTTACCCCTGTCCCGGCTTTGGCCGAAATATCCTGGGATTGGATCTTACCTCCCCAATCCTCTACCAATAAATTCATTTGGGCAAGACCCTCCTTGATCTTATCGGGATTGGCCGTTGGCCTATCTATTTTATTTATCGCAAATACTATGGGCACCCCAGCTGCTTGCGCATGGCTAATGGCCTCCTTGGTTTGCGGCATGATGTCGTCATCGGCAGCAATAACGATAATGGCAATATCGGTCACTTGAGCACCACGCGCACGCATCGCCGTAAAGGCCTCGTGACCCGGAGTATCCAAGAAGGTGATTTTTTGTCCATTAGAAAGCGTCACTCCATAAGCACCTATATGCTGGGTAATGCCCCCACTCTCACCTGCAATAACGTTTTCTTCCCGAATATAATCCAACAAAGAAGTCTTACCATGGTCAACGTGTCCCATAACGGTCACTATCGGCGCCCTTGGTTTTAAATCCTCGGGTGCATCCTCGGCCTCTACGATACTTTCCTCGATATCCGCGGTTACGAATTCAACCTCATAACCAAATTCATCAGCCACTATCGACAAGGTTTCCGCATCCAACCTTTGATTCATCGTTACCATAATACCCAAAGACATACAGGCGGAAATAATTTCCGTAGTACCTACATTCATCATGGTCGCCACTTCACTTGCCGTTACGAACTCGGTAACTTTAAGCGTTTTGCTTTCCAGTTCTTGTTGTTCAAGATCTTTTTCGGTCTGTTGACGGTGCTGATCCCTTTTATCCCTACGGTATTTTGCCCCTTTTCCTTTTTTGGATTTCCCTTGGAGTTTCTCCAAGGTTTCCCGTACTTGTTTTTGCACATCTTCTTCAGATGGCTCCACCTTGTTTACGGTAGCAAAACGTTTACCCCCTTTTCTGTTTCCAGGACCTCCACTTCTTGGTACTGAACTACGGCCAGGGGCACTCCCCGGCTTACTGACAATCCTTTTCCTTCTTTTCTTCCTGTCCGCATCCCCGGAAGTCTTGGGCTCTTCTTTTTTCTTCTTTGGCCTATTGAATTGGCTAAGGTCGATTTTATCACCCATTATCTTAGGACCGCTAAGTTTTTGATATTGGGTTTTTATCTTTTCTTCCTTCCTGGGCTCTTCACTTTTTACAGCTTGGGCGGGTTCTTTGGCCTTCTCTTCTTTCGGGGCCACCGTTTTTGGTTTTTCAACCTTATCAACTGCCTGTGGCGCAACCTCCTTGACCGACTCCGTTTCGGTCTTTTCTTTTGGCTGTACTACCTCTTGAGCTTCCTGAGGTTCTTGCTTTACGACCTCTTCTTTTTTAGGCTCTTCTTTTGGAGGTACAATTTCCGAGGGCTCCTCTTTCTTGACCTCCTCGGTTTTTTTCACGATTTCGGGACCGCTCTTTTTCTTTGGATCCAAATCTATCTTACCTACAGTTTTAGGTCCGGCAAGCTCGACTTTGGCCTTAATGATTCGCTCAGAGGCCTCTGCCCTTTTCTCACGAGCCAAACGCCGCTCTTCCTGCTCTTGCTCAACTTGTAATCTTATGGCTTCCTTCTCTTTCCTTTTTTCCTCCCCGACTTCTTTAGAGGCAACCTTCTTGCTCATATCGGTCTGGAACTCATCCAATAGCACTTGATGTACCTTCTCGGATATCTTTGTAGTGGGCCTAGCCTCAACCTCATGACCCTGTGACTTTAGGAAATCCACTGCCCTGTCCAAAGAGATATTGAGCTCCCTTAGTACCTTATTAAGTCTAATTGTTGCATTGTCTGCCATAAATATTACTTCCTTATTCTAAAACTGCCGCTAATATATAGCTAATCTTCTAATTCTTCTTTAAGTATACGAACAACTTCCGAAATCGTTTCCTCTTCCAAGTCCGTTCTTTTTACTAGATCGTCCACATCTTGCTCCAATACGCTTCTTGCAGTATCCATACCGATTTTCTTGAACTCCTCGATGATCCAAGCATCGATTTCATCCGAAAATTCGGTCAATTCCACATCTTCCTCCACTCCTTCGCGGAACACATCTATTTCATAACCCGTTAGCTTCCCGGCCAATCGGATGTTATGACCGCCCCTACCTATGGCCTTGGACACTTCCTCTGGCCTTAAGTAAACCTGTGCAGTCATTTTCTCGTCGTTTAGTTTCACCGAAGAAACCCTAGCAGGGCTCAAAGCCCTAGTTACCAACAATTGTGGATTGTTCGTCCAGTTGATAACATCAATATTTTCATTGCCCAATTCCCGAACGATACCATGGATACGGGAACCTTTCATACCCACACAAGCCCCAACAGGATCTATTCGATCATCGTAGGAATCAACGGCAACCTTCGCTTTTTCCCCAGGAATACGTACGGCTTTCTTAATAGTAATCAAGCCATCGAAAACCTCCGGAATTTCCTGAAAGAAAAGTTGCTCCAAAAAGCGGGGGGAACTCCTGGACATGATGATCGTCGGCTTATTTCCCTTAAGCTCAACACTTTCGATAATACCCCTTACATTATCCCCTTTTCTAAAAAAGTCAGAAGGAATCTGACGATCTTTCGGCAAAATGATCTCATTGCCCTCATCATCCAATAATATAACCGCCTTATGTCTGATATGGTGTACCTCGGCCGTGTAAATTTCACCTTCAAGATCCTTAAACTGCTTATAAATGGTCGTATTGTCGTGTTCATGGATCTTGGATATCAGGTTTTGACGCAAGGCCAAAATCGCCCTTCTTCCCAAATCGATCAATTTCACTTCCTCGGAAACATCTTCACCGACCTCAAAATCAGGTTCGATTTTCCTCGCTTCCGACAATGAAATCTCCTCATTGGGCTCTTCAACCTCTCCATCTTCAACAACGACCCGGTTTCTCCATATCTCCAAATCCCCTTTATCCGGGTTGATGATAATGTCAAAATTATCATCAGAACCGAATTTCTTCTTAAGCGCATTTCTAAAAACATCCTCCAAGATCGCCATAAGAGTAACCCTGTCAATGAACTTATCATCCTTAAATTCCGAAAAAGATTCAATCAGCGCAATATTTTCCATCAGTAAACTACAATTAATATTTTAATATAACTTTTGCTTCTTTGATTTCAGAAAATAAAATCCCCTTTTTTTTCTGAACCGTTGTTTTCCCTTTTCCTATGGGTTTGGGTTCCCTTGCTTTCCATTCGAGTTCAATACCCTCATCATTGGCCTCGGCAAGTGTACCTTCATACTCTTCTTCCAAGGTCCGCACTTTGATTTTACGGCCAATATTCTTTTTGTATTGGCGCGGATCCACCATTGGGGAAGCCGCTCCCGAAGAGGTTACGGTCAAGGAAAAATCTTCCTCTTCCCTATCCAGGTTATGCTCAATGGCCCTACTCACTTTAACGCAATCCTGGACACTGACTCCATTGTCCCCATCCAACACCACATGAATACTGTTATCCGCACCCATGGTGAAATCTATCAAAAAGAGTGATTCGTCCTGGGCCAGGGCATCGCTCAAAAGGGCCTTAACTTTATCCTTCAACATAATTTTCAGTAACAAAAGAGGGGACAAATTGTCCCCTCATGAATACTTTAATATCCTTTCAGTGGCACAAATATACAACATTTTTACAATCCACAACAAGCTTACTATCAAGATCCGGACTATAAATTCACCTTCTACTTTAATGTACCGCACAAATACTTATCCCAACCTTTGGAACATATACATACCTATATCCAAATTCCCATACATTAAAAGGCGGCTACTGAAACCAAGTCACTACATCAATTGATATTCTTTGATTGGCAACCCCACAGCACAACACCGTTATGACGCTGCTGCGACCTAAAAAAGATCGGTTCATGGCTAATGGAACCCAAATCCACAAACCACATCATAAAATACGTTATTAAAGGAACTACGGTTGTTTTTCCCGAAAAAAAATCCAAAAAAAATCCCGATATCGAAAGACATCGGGATTCAATTCAACTTGTTGGCCTACTAGGACTCCCTTCGACGCCGCTCAGGATAAACTTCTCGTCCTAAGCTTGTTCCTAAATGAAAAAATCCCGACATCAACGGACATCAGGATTTAATTCATCTTGTTGGCCTACTAGGACTCCCTTCGACGCCGCTCAGGATAAACTTCTCGCCCTAAGCTTGTTCCTAAATGAAAAAATCCCGATATCAACGGACATCGGGATTTAATTCAACTTGTTGGCCTACTAGGACTCCCTTCGACTCCGCTCAGGATAAACTTCTCGTCCTAAGCTTGTTCCTAAATGAAAAAATCCCGACATCAACGGACATCGGGATTTAATTCATCTTGTTGGCCTACTAGGACTCCCTTCGACTCCGCTCAGGATAAACTTCTCGTCCTAAGCTTGTTCCTAAATGAAAAA
>NZ_JARBUY010000002.1:0-12241 GCF_028882255.1 Maribacter polysaccharolyticus | reverse complement strand
ATCCCGACATCAACGGACATCGGGATTCAATTCAACTTGTTGGCCTACTAGGACTCCCTTCGACTCCGCTCAGGATAAACTTCTCGTCCTAAACTTGTTCCTAAATGAAAAAATCCCGACATCAACGGACATCGGGATTTAATTCATCTTGTTGGCCTACTAGGACTCGAACCTAGAACGACTGGACCAAAACCAGCTGTGTTGCCAATTACACCATAGGCCAATACCTCATCCAAAGACCACTTCCCAAAAAACGATGGAAGTTATTTCCGCTTTAGAGCGTGCAAATTTAAAACAAAGTTTGGTTTGAGCAAACATTTTTAAAAACAATCATCAAAAAAATCAGAAAGACCCCTGTTAAAGGTTTATCAAAAATGTTCGGGCATATATATTTTAATTACTAAATTCGCCACCAAGGTAAAACCACAAATTGCATGTTTTCAAAGAACTTCCAAAAATGGAACACCCTACTCGGATGGGTCGTCTTCTTTATAGCCCTTATAACATATAGTATCACTGTAGAACCCACAAGTAGTTTTTGGGATGCCGGAGAGTATATCGCTACCTCAGCAAAATTGCAGGTAGGCCATCCGCCGGGGGCCCCCTTATTGCAAATGCTCGGTGCTTTTTTCGCCATGTTCGCCTTCGACCCCGACAATATCGCCCGAATGGTGAATTACGTCTCTGGGGTAAGTAGTGCTTTTACCATACTTTTTATGTTCTGGACGATTACCAATCTCACCAGGAAATTGATCGGGGAAAAGGAAACCCTTTCCAATAGCAAATCGATTGCCGTTTTGGGGAGTGGACTCGTTGGTGCCTTGGCCTTTACCTATTCCGATAGTTTTTGGTTCAATGCGGTAGAAACCGAGGTATACGCAAGTGCAAGTTTTATAATGTCACTGTTGCTTTGGCTCGGACTTAAATGGACGGATAACTTGGATACACCACGGGGCAATCGATGGCTTATCCTTATTTCATTTGTAGTAGGGCTAACCTTCGGGGTGCAGTTCATGGGCTTTTTGGCCATCCCTTCCATAGGTCTTCTTTATTATTTCAAGAAATACAAAACCACTACCATAAAAAACTTCCTCATAGCCAATGTCTTGGTCATTGCGGTTCTAATGCTGGTCTATAAGTTTTCATTGACCTATGTACTGAAATTATTCGGCTGGGCGGAGGTCTTTTTCGTAAACAGCATTGGATTGCCTTTCAATTCAGGATCATTGATCATGGGGCTGCTTTTTATCATTGCATTTTATATGGGGTTACGGTATACCCACAAAAACGATTTCCGAAATGCGAACACCATTGTCTTGAGTATCATGTTCCTGTTCTTTGGATTCTCTACATGGTTGATGCTTCCCATTAGAGCGAATGCCAATGTGGTCATCAACGAAAACAATCCGTCGGACGCCAGATCGTTATTGGCCTATTACAACCGGGAGCAATACCCCGGTGTGGACAGTCCCGTATATGGCGCGTATTACTCCGATATTTTTGCTCCCGCCGGCAAGGAAATTGATGACAAACCCAAGTATGAAAAAGACTACCAAAAGGGGAAGTATGTCATTGTCAACTACTATAAAAATGCCCTGCAAGACTCCAACGAAAAACACAAAGGCATTTTACCCCGAATGTGGAGCGGACAGCACGCCGAGAATTACATGAAGTATTTTGGGCCGTTGGATTTCAAAATGAAACAATCCAACGATGAACTTAGACAAGCAGTGGCCCAAGTAAAAAAAGGATTTGCCAATGGCGAAATCGATGCCGAACAATATATTAGTTTTCTAAAACGATTCGAGGACTATCTTGAAATACAACCGCCTTCGATCTGGGATAACGTGAAGTACATGTTCGAATTTCAATTTGGTTATATGTACTGGCGTTATTTTATGTGGAACTTCGTTGGGAAGAACAACGATATCCAAGGGCGTTATGATGAAAATGGGAAATGGTTATCGGGCATACCCTTTGTCGACAGTGCTTTTCATGGCAGTCAAAAAAACCTTCCCAGTGACATCAAGGACAACAAAGCCCGCAATACGTATTTCTTTTTGCCTTTGCTTTTGGGCATTATCGGCATTTTGTTCCAAGTATCCAAAAACCCAAAGCAATTTTGGGTCTTGTTGGTTTTCTTTTTATTCACGGGAATCGCCATACAATTTTACACGAACCCCTATATTTTCCAGCCGCGGGAAAGGGATTATTCCTTAGTAGGCTCATTCTATGTATTCGCGCTCTGGATCGGACTTGGGGTATATGGCCTTTTCGATGAATTCAAGAAATGGATCAAACCAACGGTCTTGGCTCCTGCGATAACGCTAATATGCCTATTGGCGGTACCCACGGTAATGGCCGTACAAAACTGGGACGACCACGATCGATCGAACCGCTATACCGCCGAATCCTCTGCCAAAGCGTATCTAGATTCTTGCCAAAAGGATGTCGGGGCCTTATTGTTCACCATTGGGGACAACGATACCTTTCCACTTTGGTACGCCCAGGAAATCGAAAACTACAGAACCGACGTGCGTGTCGTATGTACAAGTCTTTTTGAAACGGATTGGTATGTAGACCAGATGAAACGCAAAGCCTATTCGAGCGACCCGATACCTTCACAAATTACCCATGACAAGTACCGATGGGGATCCAGGGATGTGTTGTACTTCCAAAATGTAGATCCTTTGTTCAATAGGGAAGTATCAAAAAGCCGATGGAACATCAAAGACTTTATTGACTGGATCGATAGTGACAAACCACAGACCAAATTCAAATTTTTCTTGGAAAAACAAGACATCGATGTTGACGAATATCCCGAGAATACCCAAAATTTAGTGTACTATCCGACCCAAAAATTACGAATCCCCGTCAATAAGAAGAATGTACTTGAGAGCGGATTGGTAAAGCCAAAGGATTCTGCCCTGATCGTTGACTATATAGATATCGACTTACCCAGCGCCATTACCAAGAAAAGCATGATGATGTTGGACATCGTTGCCAACAACGATTGGAAACGCCCCTTATATTTTTCTGGTGGAAGCTTTGATGACGCCGAATTCATTTGGATGAAAGATTACCTTCAATTGGACGGCATGGCCTATAAATTGGTCCCAATAAAGACCGAACGCAGCAATTCATTCGATATGGGAAGGATAGATTCCGAACTCATGTACGATATCGTTACCAAATGGGATTGGGGCAATTCAGGAAACCCGGACATTTACCATGACCCCCAGACCAGGGTCCAAGGCATTTCTTATCGAAGTAACCTTGCCCGATTGATGGAAAAATTGATCCAAGAGAACAAAATCGACAAAGCGAAGACCATCATAGATCTGGCCATGGAAAAAATGCCCGTTGAATACTTCAACTACTACCATTTTGTACTGCCTTTCATTGATGGGTATTACAAGATAGGGGAAACCGCCAAGGCCCATGAAATATACGCCAAGCTGAAAAAAATATACCAAGAACACTTGGAGTACTACGAAGGGATTCCTTTAAATGAACAATACGCCAAGATCGATGATATCATTTCCGATATGGAATCGTATCGCAGGTTGATCGATGTGCTCATCGAGAACAGCGACCGGAACATGGCGGAAAAGGAAACCTTGATCTTTAATGAATACATTGACAAGTTCAGCCATTTCTACCAGGATGAGATCTTAGAGGATGAACCAACATTACAACAAGAAGATCCTGATTTTTCGGATACCGTTACTTTAGAAAACCAGTAGGAAAGCGGAAACAAAAAAAGGGTTGGAAGTTCGGTATAATTTCCAGCCCCAAAACGACTTTTTTTTAAAACCATAAGGGAACACCCATCGTACTGGGATAGCCTCCATTTATGTTATTATGTACCTCGGGAAAATGCTTTATGCCTTTATCCAAGTAAAGGTCATACATATTCGTTCAGAATGCCGATAAGCGTATTGGCATCCTGCTCCCCACTTTGACGCCAAACCATTTCCCCTTTCTTGTATATGATTAGGGTAGGCAATCCTTTGACACGAAGGGCTTGGGATAACTCCTTGTTCTTATCCACATCGATTTTTATGACTTTACCTTTATCACCAAGAGCAGCTGCAACATCCCTGAGTACCGGATGCATCGCGGTTGATTGTTCATTCCATTCCGCATAGAAATCCAACAAAACGGGAACGGGTAAATCTATTAGTTCACCAAATTTCGACATATATAGTTCTTTCGGTTACAAATCAAATGTAAGAAAAAATGTTAAATGACCAGTTTTTGCGACCTAATTGTAAGTTTTGCTTGCCGTTAAAATCATGTTAATGGGTTTTTCCTTAACGTTATTACGGAAATTTCGGGCCAAATTCCGACCCTTCCCGGATACCCTAAAAATCCAAACCCACGATTCACGTTAATATACTGCCCCATTTCTTTGTATATACCGGCCCAATATTTATAACGCCATCGGATAGGGCTCCATTTGACCCACCCGGGTATCTCGATCCCAAACTGCATACCATGGGTATGGCCACTTAATGTCAAGTGATAATGGTAATCGTCGTTAATCACCACATCTTCCCAATGAGACGGGTCATGGCTCATTAAAATCTTAAAATCCTCTTTTGAAATGGCATTGGCAGCCACCGAGAGATCCCCGGCTTTCTTAAATCCACCCCGGCCCCAATTCTCTACACCGACCAATGCGATCTTATCACCCCCCTTTTTCAAATACCTGCTTTCGTTCAATAGCAGAACGAAACCTATTTCGAGTTGTAATGCCTTAAGCTCCTCGAGATTCTTCATTTTCAACTCCTCGGTATCCCAATCGACATAATCGCCATAATCATGGTTACCCAATATCGAGAACTTTCCATCAGCGGCTTCCAACCTTGCAAAAGTATCTTTCCAAGGCACCATTTCCTCGGCCTTATTGTTCACCATGTCCCCAGTGAACAAAATAACATCGCTCTTTTGGGCATTTACCAGATCGATGGCGTATTCTATTTTCTTCCGATCATCAAAACTACCACTGTGTACATCGGAAATCTGCGTTATTTGATACCCATCGAAGGCATCGGGCAAATCATCGAACTCCAATTGGTATTTCAACACTTGAAAATTGTACTTTCCGCGGTACATCCCATAGAGCAATGCCCCGAAAGGAATGGCCGCTATCCCCATGGCTATCATACTCAAAAACCGTCTGCGTTCGGGAAAACTGAATTCTTTGGTACCACCGAACAACTTCTGATAGGCTCCACTCAAAAAACGAAAAAGATCTTCGGAAAAAAGAAAGACCACGGTGATGACATTAAAGGTAATCATCGTCAATAAAAATCCAAAGGCATAACTTTTGGGACGGCTCAATACCCTTCCCGTATCATCGCCCCAGGCAAATTGATACAAGAAATTCAACAACACTATCAAGGAAATCCCGAGATAAGTAAAGTAGACCCAAGGGTACCTGGTTATGGTTTTTAAAGCCTGTAAGGCATAGAACGTCAAGCCCGCATAAAACATGACGAAAATAATCCAACGTAACATAGTCCTATTTTAAACAAAGATATTTATAATCAGGTTCTTATTCATTCCATTTCGGTTTATTTAACTTCTTTCAAGACTTTTCGAATTACTTCCATATTGGAAACAAAAACCCCTTGATCCCGTAAAAAAGACGGGGTGTTCATCGATACCTTGGGCACCGTTTCCATACGTTGTTCATAGGTTGTCCCCGATAAGTGCACCACCTTGAACCCTTTTTCCTTAAAAACACCAACATTGCCCGCATGTATACCCCCGCCCGGCATAATTACCGTTGAAGCAGCTACCTTGTTCAATTGGGACAATAAAGCAATCCCCTCCAAGGCCGATTTTTCTTGTCCGGATGACAAGATATGATCCACACCCAATCCTTCCAATTGCCTTAAGGTATTTTCGGGGTCACGTACCCAATCAAAGGCGCGATGGAAAGTGAACTTTAAATTTCCCGATAGCTCGACCAAGGTCTTGGTACGTTCCAAATCCAAGGTACCATCGGCATGTAATGCCCCAGAAACAATTCCGTCGAAACCCATTTCCACACAAAGGGCGATATTCCGCCTCATAATTCCGAATTCCGATTCGGTATATGTAAAATCCCCACTACGGGGGCGTATGAGCACATGGACGGGAATTTGCAGATTTTCCTTTATACTTTTCAACAGTCCGTAAGAAGGGGTAATCCCCCCTACCGCCAACTCGGAGCACAACTCTATCCTATCGGCCCTCGCCTTTTCCGCATTCATGGCCGATTCCAGCGAATTGGCACAGACTTCTACTAACATATTGCTTATATTTAACTCCTTAAAATTAAGTATCACAAAATTATGAAGCGAAGAAAGTTCCTTAAAAATTCAAGTATGGTGACCGCGGGATTGGTTTCGGCCCCGCTATTGGCCTCTAGCCAAGAAAACAAAAAGAACGGAACAACCATAAGCCCTATGGCTACGGCAATAAAACCTATGGCCATATGTACTTGGAATTTCAAAAACGCCACAGCAAAAGCCTGGGAAGTTTTGCAAAATGGAGGAAGTGCTTTGGATGCCGTTGAGCAAGGCGTAATGGTCGAGGAAGCGAATGAAAACAATCAAACCGTAGGCAAGGGAGGCCGCCCGGACAGAGATGGAAATGTGACCTTGGATGCCTGTATCATGGATAAAGATGGTAATTGTGGTGCCGTACTGGCGATGCAGAACATCGTCCACCCGGTTTCCGTGGCACGTAAGGTCATGGAAGATACCCCCCATGTGATGTTGGCCGGAAAAGGAGCCGAACAATTTGCTTATGAAAAAGGGTTCGAAAAAGTTGATTTGCTGACCGAAAAATCAAAACAACAATGGTTGGAATGGAAAAAAACGTCCCAATACAAACCTATCATCAACATTGAAAACCACGATACCATCGGCATGCTTGCCATCGATAAAAACGGCGATATTTCAGGAGCCTGTACCACTAGTGGCATGGCCTACAAATATGCCGGTCGTGTGGGGGACTCACCGATTATAGGGGCCGGACTTTTCATTGACAATGAGGTCGGGGGCGCAACGGCAACCGGGGTAGGCGAAGAAGTAGTGCGCACCGTAGGCAGCTTTTTGATCGTGGAGTTGATGCGCCAAGGCAAATCGCCTCAAGAAGCCTGCGAGGAAGGGGTAAAACGAATCATTGCCAAAAACAAGGACAACACCGACTTTCAAATAGGATTTATCGCCGTCAACAAAAAAGGGGAAACAGGCAGTTACTGCATTCATCCGGGATTCACCTATCGGCAGTATTCCGAAGATGGACATATAAACCACCCATCCGATTCGTATATTAAACGAAAGTAATGCCCTATCACCTTTTCTATAATGAGGACGGATTCGTCCTGCAACATATGTTAAACCATCCACCCCTACAGTAAACAACGTTAAAAATTATAATCTTTGTATTTTTAACTTTGCACAATTAATTTTCTATAATGGCAGAACAAAAACGACTTTTTTTATTGGATGCTTACGCTTTGATTTTCCGTGGGTATTACGCACTTATCAAAAACCCACGAATAAATTCCAAGGGTATGGATACCTCTGCCATTATGGGATTCACCAATTCGCTGTTCGATGTCATTCGCCGCGAAAAACCGGACCATTTGGCCGTGTGTTTCGATAAAGGGGGCAGCACGGAACGCTCGGAACTGTTTCCCGATTATAAGGCGAACCGTCTCGAAACCCCTGATGCCATAAAAGTCGCCGTGCCCTATATCCAGGAAATTTTAAAGGCCATGCATATCCCGGTGGTCATCCAGGAAGGTTGGGAAGCCGACGATATCATCGGTACTTTGGCCAAACAAGCCGAGAAAGAGGATTATAAGGTGTATATGGTTACCCCTGACAAGGATTTCGGTCAATTGGTCTCAGAAAATATCTTCATGTACCGCCCTGCACGAATGGGCAACGGCATTGAGATCTGGGGAATTCCCGAAATACAAAAACGATTTGGGGTGGAACGGCCCGAACAAGTAATCGATTATCTCGGCATGATGGGTGATGCCAGTGACAATATCCCAGGTCTACCCGGGGTGGGGGATAAAACCGCGAAAAAATTCATCAACGAATATGGTTCACTAGAGGGGCTACTCGATAATATCGATAAGCTTAAAGGCAAAATGAAGGAGAAAGTAGCGGAAAACCGGGAGCTCGGTTTACTTTCAAAAAAGCTGGCCACCATTTGCACCACCGTGGATGTCACCTTTGATGCGAAGGATTATGAAATGTCTGAACCCGAAAATGAAAAGGTACAGAAAATCTTCGACGAGCTGGAATTTAGGCGGCTCAAGGACCAATTTGCCAAATTATTCGCTCCAGATTCCGGGGAGACAAATGAAATCGACAATGGACCTTCCAGACCAAAAAAGGCCACAACCGAGGCCGGAGGCGGTCAATTTTCCCTTTTCGGCAATGAAGGCAACGCCCCTGCCACGATAAAAACGTCATCGGGAAGAAAAACAATACACGATGTTCCCCACGTTTACCAGAGTGTCACCAGCCCCATGGCCATGAAACTTTTTATGCAAAATGTGATGAAACAGCCCTCGGTTTGCTTTGATACGGAAACAACCGGACTCAACCCCTTGACCGCAGAATTGGTAGGGATCGCATTTTCTTGGGAAGCCGGAAAAGGATTTTATATCCCTTTTCCCGACGACAGGGATGAAGCCCAAAAAAGTATCGAAATCCTACGGCCGTTTTTCGAATCCGAGGGGATAGAGAAAATCGGGCAGAACCTGAAGTACGATATCAAGGTGTTGCATAAATACGATATTCAGGTCAAAGGCAAATGTTTCGATACCATGTTGGCCCACTACCTTATCAATCCCGATATGCGACACAATATGGATGTACTCTCGGAAACCTATCTGAATTACACCCCCTTATCAATTACGGAACTTATCGGTAAAAAAGGCAAGAACCAATTGAGTATGCGGGACGTACCTTTGGAACAACAGACCGAATATGCCGTTGAGGATGCCGATATCACTTTTCAATTGGCACAACATTTCAGGCCCGAATTGGCCGATGCCAAGACGGAGGAACTTTTCACTACGATCGAAATCCCCTTATTGCATGTACTGGCCGATATGGAGTTGGAAGGCATCAATCTGGATAAGGAATTCCTACACTCACTTTCCAAGGACCTAGACAAAGACATCCTGGATCTACAAGAAAAAATCTACAAGGAAGCCGGACAGGAATTCAATATTGCATCACCGAAACAATTGGGCGAGATCCTATTTGACCAATTGAAATTGGTCGATAAACCCAAAAAGACCAAGACCGGACAATACTCTACCGCAGAAGACGTACTTTCCTACTTGGCCAAAGACCACGAGATTGTCAAAAACGTATTGGACTATCGTGGACTTTCAAAATTGAAAAGCACCTATATCGATGCCTTACCAGAACAGGTAGAGCCCTCTACAGGCAGGGTACATACCGACTATATGCAAACCGTAGCGGCCACAGGCCGTTTGAGCAGTAACAATCCCAATCTCCAGAATATCCCCATCAGGACCGAACGGGGACGACAGGTGCGGAAAGCCTTTATACCAAGGGACGAAAACCACATATTGTTGGCTGCGGATTACTCGCAGATCGAATTGCGAATTATCGCGGCACTGAGCAACGAAACTACCATGATAGAAGCGTTTAAAAACGGGGAGGACATTCACGCTTCCACAGCTTCAAAGGTCTTTAATGTACCATTGGAAGAAGTCACAAGGGAACAACGAAGCAATGCCAAAACGGTGAATTTCGGGATTATCTATGGGGTATCGGCATTTGGATTGAGCAACCAAACCGATTTATCACGTACCGAGGCTAAGGAGTTGATCGAAACCTATTATAAGACCTATCCCAAATTACGGAATTACATTAGCGAACAGGTCGATTTTGCCAGGGACAATGGTTACGTACAGACCGTTTTGGGAAGAAGACGATACTTAAAGGATATCAATGGGAGTAATGCGATAGTCCGTGGAGCCGCGGAACGCAATGCCGTAAACGCCCCCATTCAAGGGAGCGCGGCGGATATCATCAAAATTGCGATGATCAACATCCACCAAAAACTTGCCAAAGGCAATTACAAATCAAAAATGCTTTTACAGGTGCATGACGAATTGGTCTTTGATGTATTCAAACCCGAGTTGGAAGCGTTACAGACCCTAATCAAATCGGAAATGGAAAATGCCTATGAACTCGCCGTTCCTTTGGACGTGGATTTGGGCATTGGCCAAAATTGGCTCGAAGCGCATTGACCATTCAGCAAAGGTTTTAAACTTCCGCTGTCATTCGTTCGGCATTTTGGAATTTACCCAACGAATACAAAAGACTAAGAACCAATTGAATATTTAACCTTTTCTTAGTAATCGATTTGTACTAAACAGCCTAAGTTTATCGTTCTTGATTAAATAGGTTTTTCATATATCGAAAGAAGATGGGAAGGGTAGTAGCAATATTTTTGATTTTAGCCATGTGTTCCTTTGGCGGGCAGGCACAGGATACTTCCTATAATGGCAATGGATCATCGTTGCATACGGGTACCCAAAAAGTAAAGGTATTCCCCAACCCTGCCACCAACGTTGTCAATATTCTGGGCCTTAAAAACAGTAATCGCGCCGATATCATGATTTCAGATGTTTACGGAAACACCCGATTACAATACCAATGGCAAATTAAAAACAATGCCATAAACATTCCTGTTGCCAATTTGGATACCGGTATTTATATCGTTACCATAATTTCCCAAGAACAAAAAGTACAGACCAAATTTTATAAAAAATAATTGCCCAGCTTGTTCTAAAGTGTAGGCATATTCAAAGATTGGAATGTCTTTTGGTTTATTGCCTAGTGAAAATTGCTTCGGCCCCGGTCAAATTATCCTCATCCACGATTTCTGCCGGTAATGTCAGGGTATTGCCGTCCAATTGGATCGTAATGGTTTCCTCCACGTTATTTTCATCTACAAAAGTCAATTGATCACCTTCCAAAGTCCAAACAGAGGAACTGGTCTCAACTTCTGAAGGACATTCTATCAAAAGTCCGGTACCCGCTGCGTTGACATCGTTGCCTGTTTCGGTAAAATCCTTGGCCGTGGCCATCACCGTTTGATCCGAATTAAAATCCAATACAAGGATTTCACAGCCTGAAGCGATCAAAATCCCGATAACCTCATTGGCCAACGCCAAATCATCGGGTGAATCGGCATTGTCTATATTCAACCCCGTAAACGACCAAGTCCCTACGATCGATTCTTCATCCAACACACTATTTTCCTTGTCCGTTGAACATGAAAAAAACATACATGCCGTTATCACGCTCATTAAAATATATCGCATCATCCTATAATTTAGTCCGTTACATTAATTGCAAAACGCAAAAATAGGTAATCTATTATATGCCTTGACGGATCCATTACAAAATGAAGCGATAGGTAACCTTGATCAAGAAGATATTCTGGGGTTTTTCCTTGTTGAAAACAGTATTCCTTAAATCCCTATAAAGCATCTCTCCGGGGTTTCCCGATTGGGATAAATCCTGCGACCAAACCAGAAAAATCTCGGAACCAGGGATATACTCCCATCGCAAGACCAAATTGGAACGAAACTGTACAAAAGAAAAATCGGGATTTTCAAAACTAAAATCCGCAACCCCATCCAAATCATCATCTACGCTATATACATCTTCTGAAAGCGAAAGCTGATTTTCTAAAAATGGTGAAATCCTATCATCAAAGTTTTTGGCCAAAGGATCTACCACTTCCTTGAAATTACTATATCTACCCCGGGAAATAAAAGGCTGCCCCCAATACTGAATGGTAAGATTCGGATTTATCGTATAATTTAGACGCAATGACATACTCAAGGTTCGTTGGTCTACCGTACCGTTCAAATATCTGGTTTGCCCGTCTACATCAATATTGTCCAAATACTGCAATTTGTTCCTATTGATGCCATATTCGGGAGAAGCGGAAATACGCAAAGCGTTGAAAGGCTGGTATACAGCACCGAATTCGACATAATAGGCATTGGATGAATCGTCGGCGGCCCTATTCCCATTATGGAAGAATTCGAATCGTAATTTTTTTCGGCTATCCGTTTCAATACCGTTGGTACGATATACAAACATCCTTTACAGAGTTATAGAAACATCGTTTACACTTTTTAAGTTGCATTTGAAACCAAAAT
>NZ_JARBUY010000021.1 GCF_028882255.1 Maribacter polysaccharolyticus | reverse complement strand
TCCGATGCATTGGCTGCAATGTCGGAATCATTTGCAGCAATCTCACTTGCATTAGCACTGATTCCAGCAACATTGGTAGCAATATCGGTCGCATTGACGGCAATCCCGGAAATGTCCTGATCGCCGGTATTGATTCCTGAAGTATTGGCGATGATGTCCGCCTGATCGGTGGTGATTCCGGTCTTGGCCGTGTTCAAGGCAATGGCATCGTTCTGTGTAAGTTGTTCCGCTTCCAAGGCGTCGATGTCCGAAGCATTGACCGCTATTCCTGAAATATCCTGATCTCCGGTGTTGATTCCGGAGGTATTGGCGATAATGTCCGCTTGTTCGGTGGTGATACCGGTCTTGGCGGTGTTGAGTGCGATGGCATCGTTCTGGGTAAGTTGCTCCGTTTCCAAGGCGTCGATGTCCGATGCATTGGCTGCAATGTCGGTATCGTTGGAAGTTATCGCTGCTGTATTAGAAGCGATTTCGGAATCATTTGCAGCTATCGCAGCAACATTGGTCGCAATATTCGTGGCATTGACAGTTATCCCTGAAATATCCTGATCTCCGGTATTCACTCCGGAAGTGTTGGCGATGATATCCGCTTGTTCGGTGGTGATTCCGGTTTTGGCCGTGTTGAGTGCAATGGCATCGTTCTGTGTAAGCTGCTCTGCTTCCAAAGCGTCGATGTCCGTGGCATTGACCGCTATCCCGGAAATATCCTGATCTCCGGTGTTGATTCCGGAAGTGTTGGCGATGATGTCCGCCTGTTCGGTAGTGATGCCAGTCTTGGCGGTGTTGATTGCAATGGCATCGTTTTGGGTGATTTGTTCTGCTTCCAAGGCGTCAATGTCAGAGGCATTGGCAGCAATGTCGGTATCGTTGGATGTAATCGCAGCGGTGTTGGCAGTGATATCGGAATCATTTGCTGCAATTTCACTTGCATTGGTGGCAATATTGGTCGCATTGACAGCAATCCCTGAAATATCCTGATCTCCGGTGTTGACCCCGGAAGTGTTGGCGATGATATCCGCCTGTTCGGTAGTGATGCCTGTTTTGGCGGTGTTGAGTGCAATGGCATCGTTCTGGGTGATTTGTTCGGCTTCCAAAGCGTCAATGTCAGAGGCATTGGCTGCAATGTCGGTATCGTTGGAAGTTATCGCAGTGGCATTGGCAGCAATATTCGTTGCGTTAACGGCTATTCCCGAAATATCCTGATCCCCGGTATTCACTCCGGAAGTGTTGGCGATAATGTCCGCCTGTTCGGTGGTGATTCCGGTCTTGGCAGTGTTGAGTGCGATGGCATCGTTCTGCGTAAGTTGTTCCGCTTCCAAGGCATCGATGTCCGTGGCATTCACAGTTATGGCCGAAGCATTTGTCGCGATATCGGTGTCGTTGGAAGTTATCGCAGTGGTATTCGCAGCGATATCGGAATCATTTGCAGCGATCTCACTTGCATTGATTGCAATATTCGTCGAATTGACTGCAATCCCCGAAATATCCTGATCTCCAGTATTGATCCCGGAAGTATTGGCAATGATGTCCGCTTGTTCGGTGGTGATCCCTGTTTTGGCCGTGTTGAGTGCAATGGCGTCGTTCTGTGTAAGTTGCTCCGCTTCCAAAGCGTCAATGTCAGAGGCATTGACTGCAATCCCTGAAATGTCCTGGTCTCCGGTGTTGATTCCGGAAGTATTGGCGATGATGTCCGCCTGTTCGGTAGTGATCCCGGTTTTGGCCGTGTTGAGTGCAATGGCATCGTTTTGGGTGATTTGCTCCGTTTCCAAGGCGTCGATGTCCGATGCATTGGCTGCAATGTCGGAATCATTTGCAGCAATCTCACTTGCATTGGCACTGATTCCAGCAACATTGGTTGCAATATTGGTCGCATTGACTGCAATCCCTGAAATGTCCTGATCTCCCGTATTCACTCCGGAAGTGTTCGCAATGATGTCCGCTTGTTCGGTGGTGATTCCGGTCTTGGCCGTGTTTAGTGCTATGGCATCGTTTTGCGTAAGTTGCTCGGATTCCAAAGCATCGATGTCAGAAGCATTGGCAGCGATATCTGAATCATTTGCAGTAATCTCACTTGCATTGGTGGCAATATCGGTCGCATTGACCGCTATTCCCGAAATATCCTGATCCCCGGTGTTGATCCCGGAAGTATTGGCGATGAT
>NZ_JARBUY010000020.1 GCF_028882255.1 Maribacter polysaccharolyticus | reverse complement strand
ATCAACACCGCTAAGACCGGGATCACCACCGAACAAGCGGACATCATCGCCAATACTTCCGGAATCAACACCGGAGATCAGGACATTTCAGGGATAGCGGTCAATGCGACCAATATTACAACCAATGTTGCTGGAATCAGTGCCAATGCAAGTGAGATTGCTGCAAATGATTCCGATATTGCTTCCAATACCGCTGCGATAACTTCCAACGATTCCGATATCGCGAACAATGCTTCGGACATTACTGCCAATGCTACGGACATCGACGCCTTGGAAGCGGAACAAATCACACAGAACAATGCCATTGCAATCAACACGGCCAAGACCGGAATCACTACCGAACAAGCGGACATCATTGCGAACACTTCCGGGATTAACACCGGAGATCAGGATATTTCGGGGATTGCAGCTAATGCAACGGACATCGATGATTTGGAAGCGGAACAAATCACCCAAAACGATGCCATCGCCTTGAACACCGCCAAAACCGGAATCACCACCGAACAGGCGGCCATCATTGCCAACACTTCCGGGGTCAACACCGGAGACCAGGACATTTCAGGAATAGCAGTTAATGCCACAAATATTGCAACCAATGTTGCTGGAATCAGTGCGAATGCAAGTGAGATTGCTGCAAATGATTCGGCCATAGCTGTCAATGTCTCTGACATCGATGCTTTGGAAGCGGAACAAATTACCCAAAACGATGCCATTGCAATCAACACCGCCAAGACCGGCATCACTACCGAACAGGCGGACATCATCGCCAACACCTCCGGAATCAACACCGGAGATCAGGATATTTCAGGGATCGCTGTCAATGCTACCAATATTACAACCAATGCAACTGAAATTGCAGCAAATGATTCCGACATCGCTGCCAACACCGCTGCGATAACTTCCAACGACACCGACATTGCAAACAATGCCACGGACATCGACGCTTTGGAAGCGGAACAACTTACCCAAAACGATGCCATCGCCTTGAACACCGCCAAAACCGGTATCACTACCGAACAAGCGGACATCATCGCCAATACTTCCGGAGTCAATACGGGAGACCAGGACATTTCAGGGATTGCAGTCAATGCCTCTGACATCGACGCTTTGGAAGCCGAGCAGCTTACCCAAAACGATGCCATTGCACTCAACACCGCCAAAACAGGTATCACTACCGAACAGGCGGCCATCATTGCGAACACTTCCGGGATCAACACCGGAGATCAGGATATTTCGGGAATAGCAGTCAATGCTGCAAATATTGCGACCAATGTTGCTGGAATCAGTGCGAATACCACTTCGATAACTTCCAACGATACCGACATCGCCACCAATGCTTCAGCCATAACTGTGAATGCCACGGACATCGACGCCTTGGAAGCGGAACAACTTACACAAAACGATGCCATTGCGCTCAACACGGCCAAAACCGGGATCACTACCGAACAGGCGGATATCATCGCCAACACTTCCGGAATCAATACGGGAGATCAGGACATTTCAGGAATTGCAGTCAATGCGACCAATATTGCAACCAATGTTGTTGGAATCAGTGCCAACACAAGTGGGATTACTGCAAATGAAACTGACATTGCTGCCAACACCGCTGCGATAACTTCCAACGATACCGACATTGCTACCAATGCTTCGGCCATAGCTGTGAATTCCACGGATATCGATGCTTTGGAAGCGGAACAACTTACCCAGAACGATGCCATTGCGCTCAACACGGCCAAAACCGGGATCACTACCGAACAGGCGGATATCATCGCCAACACTTCCGGAATCAACACCGGAGATCAGGATATTTCGGGGATTGCCGTCAATGTTACCAATATTACAACCAATGTTGCTGCGATTGCTGCAAATGATTCCGATATCGCTGCCAACACCGCTGCAATAACTTCCAACGATTCCGACATCGCAACCAATGCTTCGGACATCGACGCTTTGGAAGCGGAACAACTTACGCAGAACGACGCCATTGCACTCAACACCGCCAAAACAGGTATCACTACCGAACAAGCGGATATCATCGCGAACACCTCTGGGGTGAATACCGGAGATCAGGACATTTCAGGGATTGCCGTAAACGCCACGAATATTGCAACCAATGCTAGTGAGATTGCCGCAAATGATTCCGATATCGCTGCCAACACAACTGCAATAACTTCCAACGACACCGACATTGCAAA
>NZ_JARBUY010000001.1:836343-1414181 GCF_028882255.1 Maribacter polysaccharolyticus | reverse complement strand
GGCAACAGCCTACAGATAGATATAGAGGGTGGATCATCAACGAGCGTCGACCTTTCCAGTTTGGTGGGCACGGACGACCAGATCGCCAATGAGGTGAACATTACGGATACTGCGGGCAACTTCACGGCCACGGAAGTGGAAGGTGCCTTGGCGGAACTCGCAGCGGCAAGCACGGATGACCAAACGGCATCTGAAGTATCTTATGACAATACCACCTCCGGTCTGACGGCAGTGGACACCCAGGCGGCTATCGATGAACTTGCCGCAGGCAGCACCGATGACCAGACGGTCGATGCGTTGACCTTCGACTCTGGAACCGGTGAGTTGGCCATTTCCTTGGAGGGTGATGGCGCTGTCCCGGTAACGGTTGATTTAAGTGCACTGGATACGGACGATCAAGTGGCCTCGGAAGTCGATTCGGACTCCCCTGTGGACGTTGATGGGGATGGAAGTACGGAAGCAACGGTTGAAGATGTCATTCAAGCCATTGCACCGATTACCTCAAAGGCAGCTAGAATTTTCTATCCACCATCAATCGCAGTTGATGCATCGACAATCGTCAATAATGCGACCATTGACTTATATCAAGAGTATATTGACCAATTTGGCAGCCCTACAATGGCAAGTACAGGTGCGCCAGCTGTTGTCCCGACATACACAAAAACGGAACTTTATTACTATGTTACCTATGCCGATCCAACAGTGCTGAATATTGATAGCATTAGTGCTGATGGGGTCATGCAATATGATGTAGTAGGTACGCCGTCGGATTACAATTCGTTGATCAATGTGGTATTTGTAGTAAAATAGATAATAACCATTAGCCCTGATCAGATTGAGTCCTAAACCTACATATAAAAAGTTATTCCTAAGTATTGTTTTTACACTACTTGGGATACTTGTGTCGAATGCCCAGTTTTTATTACAAGCCCCTAGCAGTTCGGATGAACACAACTACCAATGGTATGAGGCTTCCGATACCACAACGGTTTTGGGTACTGATTCTTTTTACGAAGTAACGGCACCGGGCATTTATTTTGCAACTTATGATGGTACGCTTTGCGGTTCAAATGCCACAGGGTATTTTATCGTAACCAATTGTAATTCACCTGAAAACGAGGTTACTTTGGACATTTCCGCTAATGTGGATTTATCCTCTGGGGCAACCCTTGATTGGACCCCTTCGGTTTCTGGAAATCAAACCAGTCCTACGGTATTATCAACGCAAAGTGTCGTGACGTATACGGCAACAGTGACCAAAGCTGGGAATAGTTTCGATCTGCCCAACTTTACAGTGGTATGTCTGGATCAGGCGGCTAATTTGGTAGATGATGTTGTCACTACGGATGAAGATGTGCCATTGGTAGTGGATATTTACGGCAATGATTCCGATTTGCCGACCTCAGGGGCTTTGACCTTTACCGATCCCACAAACGGGGTAGTTACCATAGATGATAATGCTACACCGAACAATCCGTCGGATGATGTGGTCACTTACACCCCAAATCCCGATTATAATGGTTTGGATACTTTTGATTATACGGTATGTAATTCTTCCGGGGATTGCAGTACGGCAACGGTATCCCTTGATATTCTGCCCATTGTTGATGCTATTGATGATACCGTAGCAACAGAAGAGGGGATACTCGTCGAAATTGCTATTTTGGCCAACGATAATGACATTCCGACCCTCGGAACCATTACGATTTCAAGCCCTTCAGACGGAACTTTGGTCCATGATGATAACGGTACACCTACCGATCCTTCGGACGATGCCGTAACCTATACGCCCAACAACGGTTTTGTCGGTAACGATACCTTTACCTATTCGATTTGTGATAATTCATCCAATTGTAGTACGGCCAATGTGGCGGTAGTTGTTTCAAACGCATTGGATCTGGATTCGGACGATGACGGAATCCTTGATAGTTTCGAGGATTTGGATTTGGATGGTGATGGCGATCCGTCGACCAATCCGACCGATAGTGACGGTGATGGTATACCTGATTATTTGGATATTGATAGTGACAATGACGGTATTCCTGACAATATCGAGGCACAGACGACGGATGGTTATATCTTACCAAGTCTAATTGATGCCAATGGCAATGGTCTTGATGATGCCTATGAAGTCGGTGCTTTAGGTCTATTCCCTGTAGACACCGATGGGGATAGTCTTCCCGATTATTTGGATGAGGACAGTGATAATGATAGTGTTCCTGACGCCATTGAAGGCCATGATTTCGATCATGATGGTATTGCCGATGTCTTCTTGATCGGGTCAGATAAGGATAATGACGGATTGGATGACAGTTATGAAGGGGATACCACGATTGACGTAGATGTTAATGATAAGTACAATGATCCTTTCTTGGACCTTCCGAATACGGATGGTGATTATGAGTCGGATTATAGGGATCCCAATGATGATGATGATGCATTAATGACCATTGATGAGGACTTGAATGGGGATGGGGATTTTTCCAATGATGATATCAACGGTAATGGAATACCCGATTATCTTGAGCCGAATGCCCCTGAAGAGGAAGTGGAGGTATTCAATGTCGTTACACCAAATGGCGATGGTGCACATGATGTATTGGTAATAGGCGGGTTGGATAATTACCCGAACAATACACTTAAAATTTATAATAGATGGGGTGTTTTGGTTTATACCACCAAGTCCTACAATACCAATGGGAATGTTTTCGATGGTACCTCCCAAGGTAGGGTTACCGTTGATAAAGACAATAAATTGCCTGTTGGCACCTATTTCTATATTCTTGATTATGAAAATGTGACGGGTGAAATAATAACGCTATCAGGGTATATATATATTAACAGATGATGATAAAGGCAAGAACTATGAAACATATTTCAGGGGTAATACAGACAGTAAGTTTTATAGGTATTGCGGTATTGTTCTTTACCACTAAAGTACAAGCCCAACAAGATGCCCAGTATACCCAGTATATGTATAATACCGTGAGTGTTAATCCGGGCTATGCAGGTTCTCGGGGAAATGCAAGTATTGCGGCCCTTCACAGGTCGCAATGGGTTGGTCTGGATGGGGCGCCAAAAACCCAAACGTTGAATATACATTCCCCCATTGGTTATAATGGGGTAGGTTTGGGATTGTCGATCGTCAATGATGAAATCGGTCCTACTTCTGAAACCTATTTGGATATTGACTTTTCGTATACCGTAAAACTTTCTGACGAAGGTAAATTGAGTTTTGGATTGAAGGCTAGTGGCCATTTGCTTGATATTCGTTTTTCCGAACTCAACCAGTATACTACGGATCAAACCTTACAACAGGATATCGATAACAAGTTTTCCCCTAATATCGGAGCTGGGGTATACTATCATACGGAAAGGTTTTATGCCGGTTTATCGGTACCAAGAATATTGGAAACCTCCCATTTTGATGAGTCTTCGTTATCCACGGCCAACGAGGAGATGAACTTTTATATGATTACAGGATACGTTTTTGATTTAAACCCTAATTTGAAATTCAAACCTACCATCCTCACTAAGATGGTAAAAGGCGCACCGCTTCAAGTGGATCTTTCCGCGAATTTTCTGCTCAATGACAAATTCATTCTTGGAGGGGCTTATCGATGGGATGCGGCTTTTAGCGGAATGTTCGGTTTTAATGTCAGTGAATCCCTATTAATAGGCTTGGCTTATGACCGTGAAGTTACGGAATTGGGAAGTGCCGCCTTTAATGATGGATCCTTTGAAATCATTTTCAGATATGATTTCATAAGTTCCAAAGGGTTTGTGAAATCCCCTCGGTTTTTCTAGTAATTATTCCTTTTATTTCATCCATCCTTATATTTTTACACTTGGCTTAACCCAAAAGTTGGGTAAAGGTCTTATTTTTACGGTATGAAGGAAGAAGAAGTGATTCTTGTGAACACCCAAGACGAGCAAATGGGTACCATGCCAAAAATGGAAGCCCATGAAAAAGCCTTGTTACATAGGGCATTTTCCGTTTTTATCATGAATGATAAAGGGGAGATCATGCTACAGCAAAGGGCAGCACACAAGTATCATTCTCCCTTATTATGGACCAATACCTGCTGTAGCCATCAACGGGAAGGTGAAACCAATATCGAAGCTGGTCGAAGAAGGTTACAGGAAGAAATGGGCTTTACAGCGGACTTGCGGGAATTGTTTTCCTTTATTTATAAAGCTCCGTTCGATAACGGACTTACCGAGCACGAATATGATCATGTGATGATGGGTTCCTATAGCGGTGATCCAAAGATAAATCCCGAAGAAGTAGCGGATTTTAAATGGATGAGCCCCGAGGAAATCCAAAAAGATATTGCCGAAAATCCGGAAGATTATACGGTTTGGTTCAAGATCATTTTTGAAAAGTTCTTCGACCATTTAATGCATCATAATACGAACCATGAAAGTTAAAGTCAGTAGAAAGGCGCATTTTAACGCAGCGCACCGGTTGTTTCGGCCAGATTGGGACGATGCCAAAAACAGTGATGTTTTCGGGAAATGCAATAATCCCAATTATCACGGGCATAATTATGATTTGGTGGTCAGCGTATATGGTGATATAGATAAGGAGACGGGTTTTGTGATGGATATGAAAATCCTGAAAGCCTTGATTAAGGATAAGATCGAAGATGTCTTGGATCATAAAAACCTTAATGTTGAAGTGCCGGAATTCAAACATTTGAATCCGACAGCAGAGAATATTGCGGTATTTATTTGGAACAAACTCAGACCACATATAGATGCCTCTAAAGACCTGGAAGTGGTCCTTTACGAAACCCCGAGGAATTTCGTGACCTATTCCGGTGAATAATCGATGAAAGAATTATATAAATACAAATTAATTACATGAACCTCTATCCATTTAAATTCCAACCGATATTAAAAGAACGCCTTTGGGGCGGCACCAAATTAAAAGAAGTATTGGGAAAACCCATTGAAAGTGATATTACCGGTGAAAGTTGGGAGCTTTCAGCCGTACAAGGTGATATTTCAACGGTGGCCAATGGCCCTTTGGCCGGTACCACACTCCAGGAAATCATTGATGAACAGCCCGAAGCATTATTGGGTAAGGATGTTTTTGAGCGTTTTGGGAAAGACTTTCCTATCCTTATCAAGTTCATAGACGCCAAACAGGATCTATCCATACAATTGCACCCCAATGATGAATTGGCCAAAAAGCGACATGATTCTTTCGGAAAAACCGAAATGTGGTATGTTATGGATGCCGATCCGGGAGCCAATCTTATTGTTGGTTTCAATAAAAACGTGACCAAGGAAGAATATTCCAAAAGTTTGGATAATGACACCCTTTTGGATTTATTGAACTATGAACAGGTAAAAGAAGGGGATACCTTTTTCATCAATACCGGAAAAATACATGCTATTGGGGCCGGGGTACTTTTGGCCGAAATTCAGCAGACCTCCGATATAACCTATCGTGTTTTTGATTTCAACAGGAAAGATAAAAACGGGAACTTAAGGGAGTTACATACCGATTTGGCCCTAGATGCCATGGATTATGATAAAAAGGACGATTTTAAGGTGGCGTATGACCGAAAATCGGATGCGGTAAATACCATGGTCGATTGTCCTTATTTCAAAACCAATTTTTTACAATTGGAGAAAGACTTGAGCCTTGATGTTTCAGATAGATCTTCATTTACGATTTTAATGTGTGTGGGGGGGTCGGCAGAGATCGTAACCAATAGTGGTGCCGTGGCTATTCAGAAAGGGGAGACCGTTTTGGTTCCTGCTGATACGGAAAGCATCGACATACATACATCGAATACTAAATTGCTGGAGGTCACGGTATAAATGAAATAAGTTCGATTACTTGAAGAAGGAAAAACTAAAAACAGTATTTTTGCAAAAAAATAAATAGACTATGGCAAGTATAAGGGATTTAAAAAAAGATATAAATTTTGTTTTAGGGGATATCATTGAAGCGGTATACATCGTTGAAGGTACCAACGGTAAAAACGACTCCTCTGAAGGAAGCAAGATCATTGACGAGGCTATCGAGACTTTCGACAGTTTGATCGTTAAGGTAAACGACAAAAGTGTTGAGGACAGAAAAGCCCACTTAAAAAGTGTTCGTCAAGAATTGGAAGAAAAAGCAACCGCTTTGGTAGATCAATTGAATAAGTTGCAATAAGAAAGAACTATAAAATAGTTGAAAAAAAATCCCGCCTTGGCGGGATTTTTTTTATTGCTTCTTTTTTCTAAGTTCCAGAAACACCTGGAGTTCCTTCCCATATTTGGAATCCGCGACTTCGGGAGTCAATGAATTGTTGATAGAATCCAGATATTTAATATTGGCATCGGATACTTCGGTCAATGCTATATAGGGGGCGATATAAGAATCTTTATTGTTTAAGGCATAATTCAATGCGAAAGCATACCCTTTTTGAATATTTTTATAGGATAGGTTTTCAATGGAATCGAGTTGGGCGGAGTCGAAGGCTGCAGTACTATTTGCCGTTTCCTGTATGATTTCAAGGCTACGTTTGTTGAACCGTGACATGACCTTTTGGTATTCTTCCAATTTTTTTTGAGTGGCAGAGCCTTCGATATTGGCATTGGAATCAAAAGTGTTCCAACTCGTATTGATCGTAATGTTGCCCGGTTCGCCAAAAAAGGTGATTCTATCATTAACATCATTATAGTCCTTTTTATTCAGGTACAAATAAAAAATCTCAGGACTTTCCAGTTTTGTTTTAAAGGTAAAATTTCCATCTCCCTCTATTTGCAGGGAATCTATGGTTACCAAAATGGAATCGGGTATATGCTGTAAATACAAGGTGCCTTTTTTCAGGCCCTTGACATTTCCGGTCACGACCATGGTGTTCGATGTATCCTCATTGCAGGATGCGATAAAAAGGGCGATTAAGCCAAAAAAGAGAAAATGTTTCATTTGAATGTAATTTCTACGGCGACTACAATTGCCGAATGTGACGTACTTATTCCGTGCCGCAAATATCAATAAAATAATTGAGTTTGAATATCAACTTTTAAGTGCAATTTGTTTGAAATTTACCAATTAGGGCGTTTGATTTTAAATGGGGCTACACATTGGCCGCTATTTCCATGAGAAGGCCACAAATATAGGCACCCGCAGTACCGACCACGTAACCCAGGACTGCCAAAAGTATTCCCACAGAGGTTAGGGAAGGATGGAATTCCGCAGCTACGATAGGGGCGGAGGCTGCCCCCCCTACATTGGCCTGACTGCCGACCGCAAGAAAGAAAAATGGTGCCTTGATCATTTTGGCGACCAAGATCAGTAGTCCGGCATGAATGGAAATCCAAATGATCCCAACGGCTATCAGGCCTGGGTTTTCCAAGAATCGCCCCAGATCCATTTTCATACCGATGGTAGCTACGAGTATGTAAATGAACAAGCCGCCTATCTTACTGGCACCGGCACCTTCGTAATTTTTTGCTTTGGTGAACGACAATAAAATGCCTACGGTCGTAGCGAAAACGACCATCCATAAAAATTTGGAACCCAAAGAGGATAATGCCTTCTCCTTATTTCTTATGACTTCGAAAGTGTTTTCCAGGTATTGGGCAAAATGCTCTGCCAAAAAATGGGATATACCAACGGCAAAAAAGGACAAACACAACAATATAATATAATCATGGAGTGTGGGGACCCTTGTTATCTTTTCGGTATGGGCCGATACTTTTGCCTTTAAGGTCGTTATGGATGAATTATCTGCTTTTAGCCATTTATCTATTTTGTCCGATTTACCTACCCCCAATAGGATAATGGCCATCCAGATGTTGGCAACAACAATATCAATAAGTACCATATCCCCGAATTTCTTGGGATTGAATTGGAATACTTCGAGCATGGCAGCCTGGTTGGCCCCGCCACCGATCCAACTACCGGCTATGGTGGTCAGACCACGCCAAACTGCATCGAAGCCGACACCACCAACCGTTTCAGGTGAGAAAATCGAGACGATCAATATGGCAATAGGACCCCCGATGACAATACCCACAGTCCCTGTTAAAAACATGATCAAGGCTTTTGAACCTAAGTTCATAATGGCTTTTAAATCGATGCTCAAGGTCATCAAGACCAATGCAGCCGGTAAAAGATAGCGACTTGCGATGTAATACAGGTTGGAATCCGCTTCCGAAATCAGGCCAATACTTGTTAAAACGGCCGGAAGCATATAGCACATCAACAAGGTAGGGATAATGGTATAGAATTTTTTCCAGAATCCTTTTTTTATTGATGAGGTATAGAAAACAAATCCTAAGCATAGGCTTAACAGGCCAAGAATAACGGTATCTTCAGTAAGTGGTAATTGATGCATTGTAGCTGGATTGGGATGTTAGGTTCAAATATAGTTAAATCTTAAAATGTTGCTTTAAAAAATGGGCTACGCCGTCCTCTGTATTCTCCATTGTGATATGGTCCGCTATTTTTTTCACCTCTTTACGGGCATTGCCCATGGCCACGCCGCAACCTGCAAGCCTTAACATTTCGGCATCATTGTAATTGTCCCCAAAGGCAATGATGTCTTTAAGCGAATAGCGGTTTTCGATCAACAGTTCTATGGCCGATAGTTTGGAGACGTCTTTTGGACTGAGCTCGATCAACGTATCGTTAGAACGATAAATGTTCAAAATATTGGAATAGGAGGACACTAATTTCGGTTGTATGCGTTCAATGGTTTCATAAGTACCCATAAGCATTATTTTATGGGCACCGATATCCCTTTTTTCCCAATCGGTAAGGGTTTCCGCGTTTTTTTGATATACAGGAGTGGTCTTGGTATTGTTGATTTCCTTGGTTACCCGTTCCGAGTTTTCTTCTACGTACCATTCATCCTTGAAATAGAGGCCAAGTTTAATGTCATGATCGTTGCTCAGGTGGTATAACGATTCCAAAGTCTCCATAGGAATGATTGAGGAGTGTATTTCTTCAAGGCCATCGAGTACCAAGGCACCATTATAACATATGATAGGTTCATCCACGATACCTAGGCTTTCCTGTATGTATCGCATGGATTTGGGCATTCTGGCCGATACCAGTATTATTTTCGTACTAGGTTTTATTCGATGTATTTCGGAAATCGTAAAAGGGGAAACATCACTTTTGGTAGACAATAAGGTGCCATCCAAATCGGAACATAAGATTTTATGGTTCATGCTATATATTTAGCCAGTATGTAAATTTCAGGTTTATAGTTCGTATTCTGGGTGCAAAAGTATTGACAAAATAGTTATCATTATACACTAAATATAAATCTGATAGTGGGGCGAACCTCCATTGTAATCTTGAATTGAGTCCAAAATTATCCTGTTGCGTACTATATTGTACCAAGGTAGACCAAAACAGCGATTTGTTGAAAGTGATATTGATGTTCTGACTGAGCAACCATAAATCGGCACTGGCATAGGGCTGTGGCAGTTTGATCTTATTGTAATCAACAAGCATTGAAATATAGACTTTGGGTTGTATACGGTATGTCATGGTACTTTGGAACGCATAACGTCTGCCGTTATAGAAATTTCCCAATGTGGTTTCCATCTTATAGGAAAAAAGCTTTCTGCTATCGGAAGAATATTCCAATTGGATATTGTTGTAATGATAGCCAACATTTTCGGGTAAGGCTATTGCATCGTCCTTTCCGGTAGGTTCGAACTCATCGGTCAAAAAGGTGTATTCGTTTTTTAGAGTCAGATTGAAGTTGGAAGAATCGACAAATTTGGCTTCCCATTCACCTTGAAACTTATAATCGGTATTTTGTAAGTCCATACTTGGACTCCATATAAATACGGGGAAGAATTGAAAACTATGGGAATTGATGATGCCTTTTTTGGGCCAAAAGACCTTTTCAAAGCCCACGTAGCCCTTTAATATATCGGTTCTACGAATGTAACCCAGGTCAGATCTATAGTCTTCCCCTACATACACCAATTTTGAAAAGGTGTTATAATATCTTGAATTATAATCCAATTTTGTTCCGGCAGAATTATCTTTGCCACCGCTGTTATGCGCAAAGGATTTATGTACGAAGAATTTGCCATTCCACCTATTTCCTTTTGAAATAAGATCATAATCAATACCGAGAACGCGGTTATACCTGTCCTCATCTTCCTGAAAGTCATAATTCTTGAAAGTTTGCCTGTTAATGAGGAACATACTGACATTGGATCGTCCGAATACACGTTGTTGAAGGGCCAGCATCAGGTTGTTGTTCGATGCGATTTGGTTTTCCTCATCTGCTTCGGTCTGTATGTCCAAAAACCCAAGTCGTAAGCCTTTGTTCAGCTTACCACTTAATCGTACCCCTCCTATGATCTTGTTTTCAATGGAATTGTCGGCTGTATCGGTAGCGATACCGATCCTTCTCGAAAAAAACGGATTTTCTTGGCTGGTATCCCCAAAACTTGAAAAAAGATCACTATTGTCGATAAAGAACTGTCTTTTTTCAGGAAGGGAAATTTCAAATCGAGTGAGGTTGGTCACTTGGTCATCCACTTCGACCTGGGAAAAATCGGGATTCACGGTAATATCCAAATTCATACTATTACCGATAGCGAATTTGGCATCCCCGCCTACTTTTATATTATTGAGTTTTTCGTCGTTTTCGAAATCGTTTTGGGAAATGGTATTTACATAAGGTATGATCGCCAATGGACTCCTCGATTTTCCCAAGGGTCTTTCAAAAAGCATATCCCCCATAAAAGTTAGGCCGTAGATGTTTTGATTTTGGGGGATGTTCATCCAGGTACTGTTTTCGTTTGATTGGGTGTCAAAACGATAACAATTGAAACGCCATTTGGTTTCCCCTTCTTTGAACTTAAAAGCCGTAAGGGGAATGATCAATTCGGAAGTGTAGCGATCTTCATATCTTTTCGAATCCCCTTTCCATTTGGTATCCCAGGAAATCGTAAAACCTGTAAGGTCATTGCCACCGCCTGAAACCAAACCTTCCCTTCGCACCCCATAAGGATTTATACCGAATAAAAAGGCATTTGCACCATCGTTGAACGTATCGAACAACAAGGTTATATTATCGCTGTTTCCTGCCCTAAAGTCCCTTTTTAGGGACTCGACACGGAAATCTTTCCCCAAAGTATAAACGGTAACACCGATATATAGATTTTCGTCATCAAAGAGCATCTTGATGTCGGTCTGTTTGGTGGCCAAGATGGAGTCTGAAGGAAAATATTGCCAAAAATCAAGGGCACTTTCAGCCTTTTTCCAAACAGCTTCATCAAGGATGCCATCCGGGGTTATGGTCGTTTCCTTGGGAATGGTCTTTACGGTGAATTTCTTTGGGCGCGATTGGGCGTTAAGTAATAAAGAGGAACATAAAAGCGCTAGAACACTTGCGTATTTTAACATGGAAAGTTGGTTTAGCTGGCTTGGTATTCAAATTTAGGATATAAATGCCGAAAGTAACGGCAAATACCTATAGAATGATGGATATTTTTATGGCAATATAAATAGAAGTGTTAAAACTTAATAAACATCCTTGTTTATTGTCGATTTCATAAAAAGGTTGACGTCAAGAGTCGGAGGATAGCTTCAAAAAGGTCTTAAGTCCCCTTTTTCGTTGCCCCGAATGAAAGCCGTATCTTTCGAAGGAATTTAGGATTAAAAACCGATTGGGAAAGCTATCCGTTTTTCTTTTTAGGCTCACGATTGGCTTCTTTTAGACTTTTCATGAGCATCCATTCTATTTGTCCGTTGGTACTACGGAATTCGTCGGCAGCCCATTTCTCGATTGCTTTTAGCATTTCTTCATTCAACCGTAACGCAAAGCCTTTTTTCTTGCTCATGATCCTCTTTTAAAATACCTGGCGATTATTTGATTTGCTTCGGTTTCCATTTGGGTTCCCAGCAATAGTTTTTTACCTGTTTTGAGTTCAATTTGTATGCCTTTGTCTCCTTTGACATTGTACGCTTTCCCTTTTCCTATCGAAGTTCGGTATCCCCATCCACCATATTCCAAAATCGGGTTATAGGTTCTGACATGACAATGCTGGATTTCATCCCAGGTTATTTTTTTGGGAGTGAAATGGAAGGGTGAGAATTGGTATTTGATGCCATTTTCATCTATTTCCGTATGTAATTTTAAAAAATAGAATACCAGCAAAAGAGGTAAAACGGATAGAATGACGATCAATTGTCCCACCGAATCACCGGCAGCTACATTGCCTACCGCTTCATTCTTGAAATACCAGTGATAAATGGCGTAGATAAGAAATATTATTGAGGCTATATGGATCAATTGCAGCCACCATTGGTTGAAGCGTTGTGTTTCATTGAATACCCTCATTTTTTAATGGTTTAATGTTCCTGCATTGACTATGGGTGAAGCATCTTTGTCCGAACAGAGTACGACCATTAAGTTACTTACCATAGCGGCTTTTCGTTCCTCATCCAAATCTACCAATTCTTTTTTGCCTAATTCTGCCAAGGCCATTTCAACCATACTTACGGCACCTTCCACGATTTTATGACGTGCTGCGACAATCGCAGTGGCTTGTTGTCGTTTTAGCATGGCGTTTGCGATTTCCTGTGCATAGGCCAGATATCCGATACGTGCTTCCATAACTTCGATTCCGGCCATCGACAATCGCTCTTGCAGTTCTTTTTCCAATGTTAAGCTCACTTCATTGACACTGGACCGTAAGGTAATGTCCTCATCATGGCCATCATCGGCAAAATTATCATAGGGGTACATACTGGCCAATTTACGAACGGCTGCATCGGTCTGTACCCTAACGAAATTTTTATAGTCATCAACATCAAAAGCGGCTTTATAGGTGTCGGTCACCCGCCAAACCAAGATGGTACTGATCATTACCGGGTTGCCCAATTTGTCATTTACCTTTAAGCGTTCGCTATCGAAATTGCTGGCACGCAATGAAATCTTTTTCTTTGAATAAAGGGGGTTTACCCAAAAAAGACCATTGCTTTTTATGGTCCCCACATATTTGCCGAATAAAAGCAGGACCCTTGAACTATTTGGGTTGACCAATACAAAACCAGGGACCATCAGTAATGCAATGACAAGGGCTACAACAGCGGAAATGTTCGGGGCCTGTATTAACACGAGGAGCCCTCCAAAGAATAAAACAACAAAGATTACCAGTATGATATAGCCATTTATCGGGGTAGCGTTTTTCTCTTGTGCCATGATCTATTGTTTTTTAGTGATATTAAAATGATATCATAAATATATGAAAATAAATTAATATCCTGACTTTTTTATCGCACAAACCCTTTGATTTATTCTTTAGTCCTAAATTTTTTGACTCGCTTTTTATTTGGATTCTTAAAAAGGCGTTTGAAAAATCCATCCCGTTTTATCGGTTCACAATCCAATAATTCCAGTACGGAGCTGTCGGTTTTCGGAAACCTGGCTTGGGTAATCCGATTGTACTTTGATCGGGCATTCAGTTTTTGATACCAAATGGCGAATAGGGGAAGGGCGGCATTTGCCCCTTGGCCTAGGCTTGTATTTTTGAATCCAATTTCATGATTGTCAAGGCCTACCCAACTCACATGTACCAGTTTGGGCGTTATGGCAACGAACCAAGCGTCCTTGTTATTTTGGGTCGTACCCGTTTTACCCGCAATTTCATTTTTTAAGTTGTAGGTCGTACGTATACGCGAGGCAGTACCTTGATCAATCGTAGACTTCATCATTTCTAGCATTATCTCTCCTGTTTCTTTAGAAAAAGCACGGTTTTTTGTCTTTTTTGGGGTAAAATGGGCCAAAATGGAATCGTTTTGGTTTGTTATGGTTTCGATAAAGAAAGGTGCCACGGCCACGCCATCGTTTACATAACTGGTGTAGGCCTGGGACAATTCGGTAACATAAAGTTCCCCAGTACCCAAGGCCAAAGAGGGCTGACGGGGGAGTTCGGATGCTATCCCCATTTTTTTGGCCTGTTCGATGACGCTATTGATACCGGATTTTTCCAAAACCTTTACGGCCACCGTATTCACCGAATGGCTCAAGGCCATCTCCATGGAATAGTTGAGGTAAGCCTCATCCTTTTCCCCAGAGTTACTGGGGGACCAACCCTTTAAGTTCTCATAGGCAACTTCCTCGGCAGAAAAATAGGTGCATGGCGATAGCCCTTTTTCAAGGGCGGCCGTATACACGATGGGTTTGAAAGTAGAACCTACCTGCCGTTTGCTATGTGCTATATGATCATATTTGAAATGCCTGTAATCGATGCCGCCTATCCATGTTTTTACGGCTCCTGTATTGGGGTCGACCGATAATGAACCGGTATTGAGAAATTTCATATAATGTTGTACGCTATCGATCGTACTGGCCTTTACGGTTTTTTCTCCCGTCCAATCACCTAGATTCATCGATTTCTTTATCTTGAGCGAATCCATTATTCTGGATTCGTCCCATCCGAGTTTCTTGAGTTTTTGGTAAGCCGGCGTTCTCTTCACCATTTTATGGATCAAGTCTTTATTCTTTAACCAGGGGGCATTTTTACCATAACTCTGTTCTAATCTTTTTTGAAGGGAGGCCATGTGTTCTGCCATGGTTTCTTCTGCCAATGCCTGCATTTTGGAATCCAAGGTGGTATAAATTTTCAAACCTGAGGTATACAGATTGTAATTGGCACCACGTTCATTTTCAAGTTGACACCAATTTCTCATTTTTTTTCGTACTTCCTCCCTAAAATAGGGGGCTAAACCCATGTCATGATCGAATTCCCGATAATCCAAATTCAAGGGTAGGGCCAAAAGGCTATCTTTTTCAATTGAATCGAGAAAACCATTCTTAACCATTGAGGCCAATACTAGATTCCTTCTTGCAATACTCTTTTTAGGGAATAATCTAGGATTATAACTATGGGTGGCTTTTAGCATTCCAATGAGGGTTGCGGTTTCTTCAACGGTAAGTTGGCGGGTAGGTGTATTGAAAAACTTGAGTGCAGCACTTTCAATACCAAAGGTATTGCCTCCAAAGGAGACGGTGTTTAAGTAATGGACAAGTATCTCATCTTTGGTGAACAGGTTTTCCAATCGCTTGGCGATTATCATTTCCTTAACCTTGTCCACAACAAGGTTGGTGTTATTGCGTTCTTTCCTGGGATAAAGGTTTTTGGCCAATTGCTGGGTTAGCGTACTGCCACCTCCTGAGGATTGGTCTTGCATTGCTATCGTTTTTACCGCTACCCGCATAAGGCTTCGGTAATCGATGCCCGAATGTTCATAAAAACGCTCATCTTCAATAGCGATCAAGGCATTTTTGACCTGTTCGGGAATATCCTCAAAGGGAATAGGTTGTTGGTCGTTCAAATAATATTTGCCGATCAACACGCTATCGGCCGAATAAACTTCGGAAGCTCTGTTGTAATGTAAGGTGGAAAGTTCTTGGTTACTTGGTAATTGGCCCCAGAATCCCATGCGGACACTTAATAGGAACGCAAAAATCATTACCAGTGTTGCCAATGATAATTTTAGCAGAAGCTTGATAAAAACATGTTTTCTTTTTCTCAAAATAAAATCGTTGGATTTTTGGGGTGCAATATCAAACTAAAAATTTAAAATCGGCCAAGGGTTAACAATAGATTAAAAAGCTTTTTCTAATTTTAAGCCAAACAAAGACAATGAAAAAAATAGCCTTCCTTCTTTTGTTAACTGCCCAAATTTCTTTCGGTAATGCCCCATTTTGGTCCAAAACAGGTCATAGGGTAATTGGGGAAATCGCACAGGAGGAACTTTCAGGTAAGGCGAAACGTGCCATTTTTAAATTGTTGGATGGACAAAGCCTTGCGTCTGTTTCAAATTTTGCGGATGAAATTAAGGCAGACAGGAAGTATAAGGAATTCAGTGCGTGGCATTATGTGAATATTCCCCCGGGTAAGGATTATAAGGATATTGAACCCGGTAAATACGGAGATTTGGTAGTGGGTGTTCAAAAATGCCTTGACATCATCCAAAACGAAGATAACCCCAAGGAGGATAGGGTCTTTTATCTAAAAATGTTGGTTCATCTGATAGGCGATCTACACCAACCCATGCATGTCGGTAGGGTAGAGGACAAAGGAGGTAACGATATTCAACTGCAATGGTTTGGGCGGGGAACCAATTTACACCGGGTGTGGGATTCAAATATGATCGACGATTATGGGATGAGTTTTACCGAACTGTCCAGTTCCCTACCTAAATTGGATAAAAAGGAAATAAAGGATATCCAGCAAGGCACCCTTCTGGATTGGGTCAAGGAATCCCAGTTAATTGCCGACAGGCTCTATGATTCTGTTGAGGTTGGTCAAAAACTTTCCTACCAGTATAGTTATATATGGTGGGCAACGGTTGAGACACAACTCCAAAAAGGGGGGCTGCGACTGGCCCGAATGTTGAATGGGATTTTTAAATGATCCCGTTGGAAAGGGAGCCTTATTATGTGGGGATTATTTGAACCCTACAACCTTTAAAAAAGGAATTTTGTCGAAAAATAATACCTTGGCATACCATTTGACGTTCTATAAGTGTAGTTACGCATGAGGACATTAGTGCAGTGACCCGTCCGCTAAAGGCAGTGCTTGACTAGGAGTCAAAGGGTATAAAAAAAACCGGTAACGGGTACGTAACCGGTTTTTTTTATTTCAAGGACCGAAAGGTAAGGTTTATACGTTCCTTAATGGGTTTTGCCGTTTTGGGCAATTGATGGTGCCAATAGTGCTGTGTTTGGCCTCCCATAAGTAATAAACTGCCATGCTCCAATAACAACTTATGTTTTAGATGTTTGTTCTTCTTGTGCCGTAAATGGAAAAATCGATCTTGTCCCAAACTTATTGAAGCTATGACCGGATCCTTTCCAAGTTCTTTTTCATCATCGGAATGCCAACCATTACTATCCTTACCATTTCTATATAGGTTTAAGAGACAGGCATTGAATTCTACACCTACGATTTGTTGAAGTAAAGCCTTTATTTCCAATAGTTCCTTTGTGAAAGGATTGGGTGTCATGGTGATATTGGAATACGAATAGGTTTTTGTCCCACAACCATAGAATGCCGTTAATCTGGGTTGTGGGTATATCTTTCCGAATACCTTGATTTCATCTTGCCGCCAAGGGACCGAATTTCGTAAACGATCAAAATAACCATTTGCTTTTGGTGCATCGATAAATCCTGGATAATACCTAATATCACTATCAATGAGCCGTAATGATACCATTTCCCGATCTTATTGAAAAACCGTTTTCAATTGATTTCTATACGCTGACGGATTTTGCCCCGTAAAGGCCTTGAATGATTTGTTGAAATGTGAGAAATTGTTGAACCCGCATTCGAAACAGACCTCAGTAATGCTCATAGGTTGTTCCGCCAATAATTTCGAGGCATGTACCAATCGATATTCATTGACGAATTGTACAAAGGTCTTATTGGTTATCTTTTTAAAATACCGGCAGAACGAAGGTATGGTCATACTTACCATATCCGAAATTTCCTGTAAGGTTATTTCGTCCTTGAAATTATTCTTCACATGGTTAAAGACGATATTGATACGATCATTGTCTTTTGTATCCGCTTCCAACGAATAACCATGGGCATTCAATATCCTGAATTCTTCCGTTGTTCCCAATCCGTGGAGGATATCCAATATGGCCAATAAACGTTCAAAATTCGACAGATGCTCAAGGGCTTCCATTTTCTTGCCCAGCCTTTGTTTGGTCTCTCCAAAGAAAACAATACCGCCTTTGGCCATTTCAAAAAGGTTTTGGATTTTCGCCATTTCAGGAATAAGGAAAAAATTCTCCCCCAGGAAATCCGTTTTCATTTGTATTACGGTCTCGCTCCTATTCCCGGTTAAGGTATCGGTAAATCCGCAATGGGGTAAATTACTGGGTACAAGTATTAGGGTACCGTTGGTATAATAAGATAGGTTGCTGCCAATTTGCCTTTTACCGGCTCCTCCATTGACGTATACCAGTTCAATTTCGGGATGATAGTGCCATTTATTGTTTTTATTGTTCGTGTTGGCATCGAATTTTTGGTACGTATATGAATGTCCAAAATTAGGTTCAATGACTTCAAAAGTAGGTTTCTGTTTTAGCATAGCATTTCTTTTTCAAGGAACAAAGTTAGCAAGGGTGTAATTAACTGAACTCTGTAAAATTACCTCAATAGTATGCAAAATTACCACTTAACATTTAATTAACCTAATTAAATGGTAATATAACATATAAACCTGTAAATCTTGATGTAGTAAGGGAGGTAAGGTGGTGCTAAGTTTGTAGTGTAATTGATTACAGATCGAAAAAGAAAAAGAAAAGTAAAGCGCGTTCTACATTAACCTAAAAAACAAAATGTTATGAAAACGATTAAGAAACTTACCCTAAGCACGGCTTTTTTATTTATCTCTGCTTTTGGCATGGCCAACGAAATGGATTTAAGGATCTTTACCGATAAGGAAAGCAAGACCCTGTTGTTCAATTATACCAATTCTTCCACGGATGCTGAACTTAGGTTCGTTGACGGTGAAGGGAATGTCATTTTTACCGAAAGCCTTGAGGACAATTCGGAATACTCAAAAAAGTTCAATTTAGGAAACCTTGAGTCGGGTGTTTATACCCTTGAGGTGGAAGATGCCATCAAGGAGACCGAATTCACCATTACCTTGGAAGATTACACCGTAGCCATCAAAAACAAGTCTGAAAGGACCAAACCTGTATTTAGGACAAAAGACCATATGGTGTATCTTAACCTTTTGAATTTGGAAAAAGAAGATGTTGCTATCGCGGTATATGATGAAGATGAAAGAATGGTTGCCAGTAAAATTGTGGAAAACGAGCAGGTTATCGAGAAAGCATTCAATTTTAAGGAAGCCCACAGAGGTCATTATACGATTAAAGTAAAGAAGGGTAATGATACCTTTTATGAAGAAATTAATGTTGATTAAGTTAGTTTTAATTTTATTCTAGGAGAGAAGAGGGCTTTTAAGCCCTCTTTTTTTATGAATGGAATTTAACCGATCATAAAAAAATTCGTCAGAAAGGAGTTGGCTTATTTCGGAACCCTTAAGGTTATTATAAGTTTTAGCGATCGTTCGATGAAGGGAGCTAAGCCTACTAAAGATAATCCGGTATTTCAATAATGGTCAATATTAGGTCTAAATCAGGTTTCACCGATCGGGCGAACAAGTGCTTGTTAACGTGTGTGAATTTATTTTTTTTCACCTTGTTCAGGAAAGACGAAAAAGGCCAAACTTCACTAAATTGCCTAAAATGTATTCCAAATTAACCCTTAACGTTTAGTTAACCCAGTAGGGTGGTAAAATAGCATACAAAATGGAAAAACTTGATGTAGTCAGGGCTAAATAGCCGCCGTAAGTTTGCCCTGTAATTAGTTATTGAAAAAAAAGCGAAAGAGAAAATCAAAATTGATTGATCCTTTAAATCAAAAAGTTATGAAAAGAATAATGAAAATTTCCCTAAGTGCCGCCTTCCTATTTTTTACCACTATAGGTATGGCCAACGAAATGGATTTGAGAATAAGCCCTAATAAAGAAAGTAAGACCTTATTGTTCAATTATACCAATTCAACAACAGATGCCGAACTAAGGTTCGTAGACGGTGAAGGTAACGTCATTTTTACCGAAAGCCTTGAGGACAATTCGGAATACTCCAAAAAATTCAATTTGGCCAGCCTTGAGTCCGGTGTTTATTTCCTTGAAGTGGAAGATGCCATCAAGGAGACCGAGTTCACCATTACTTTGGAAGATTCGACGGTTGCCATCAAAAGCAGGTCAGAGAAGACCAAGCCCGTATTCTATGAAAAAGAAGGTATGGTTTACCTAAACTTATTGAACTTGGAGCAAGAAGATATTACCGTTTCGGTTTACGATATCAACGAAAGGGCTGTTGTGAAGACCATTTCAGGGAACGAGGCAATCGTAAAAAAAGCATTTAACTTTAAGGATGCCCACAAGGGACAGTACACCATTAAAGTTAAAAAAGGAATTGATACCTTTTATGAAGGGATTAATATTGATTAAGTTAGTTTTAATTTTATTCTAGGAGAGAAGAGGGCTGAAAAGCTCTCTTTTTTTGTTTGTACCTATTTGGGAATTTCCGATTTAATGAAATGGCGAATTCCTATTGGGAAATTGTGTTGATGTTCCCTTCCCAAAAAAAAGGTTTGACAAGAAAAAACCCTGCCGTTATGGACAGGGTTTTTTTATTATTCCCCTTTGGGAAACCATTACCACCTGATAATGACACTCCCCCAGGTAAATCCACTACCAAAAGCAGCAAGAACGACCAAGTCGCCATCTTTTACCTTACCTTGCTCCCAAGCTTCGGTCAAGGCTATGGGAATGGAGGCCGCTGTAGTATTACCGTATTTCATGATATTGTTGTATACTTGATCATCGTTCAAACCAAACTTCCTTTGGACGAATTGTGAGATTCTCAAGTTCGCCTGATGCGGGATCAATAGGTCAATATCTTTTTCCGTTAATCCATTGGCCATTAAACCCTCCATGATCACCTCACTAAAACGGACAACGGCATTTTTAAAAACAAATTGACCGTTCATATAAGGGTAATATGAGGTTTCTTCCGGGTTATTGTCCTTGATGATATCGGTAATCCACCTTTTACCCATACCGGGTGCAACCAATGAAAGTTCTTCGGCGTGTTCGCCTTCGGAATGTAAATGGGTTGAAAGTATCCCTTTCGAATTGTCTTCTTCCCTTGAAAGAACCGCCGCACCGGCACCATCACCGAAAATCACGGTGACCCCTCTTCCCCTTGTGCTGAAATCCAATCCAGTTGAATGTACTTCAGAACCGATGACCAATACGTTTTTATACATACCGGTCTTTATATACTGATCGGCAACTGAAATGCCATATACAAAACCGGAACATTGGTTTCTTACATCTAAGGCTCCAACGGTTTTTATTCCCAATTCCCGCTGTACCATTACCCCGGGCCCCGGAAAGTAATAATCCGGACTAAGCGTCGCAAAGACGATGAAATCGATATCGTTTTTGTCTATACCCGCCCTTTCAATAGCTATTTTTGCAGCTTTCACCCCCATGCTCATGGTGGTATCCTCTCCTTTTATAACGTGTCTGCGCTCTTGGATCCCGGTTCGTTCTTGAATCCATTCATCATTGGTGTCCATTACTTTGGCTAAATCATCATTGGTGACAACGTTTTCGGGTACAAAGTACCCGAGGCCCGTAATTTTAGAATTGTACATTTTTGAAGTCGTTTTGGTTTGTGCATAGATCTCAACGATCTATTAAGGTGCAAGGTAGTGATTGCCCCGCTTTAAATCAAAATCTAAATCAACAGTTGTAAGGAGGTATTTGATTTTAAACTACCCCAAATATTTTCTAAAATCATTGACCCGAACTGTAGCTTTTAAATCATGTAAAAGATTGAATAACCCAAAAAAGGTTCGGTTCATGTACAGGAAATGTTTAGAACCCCGATTCCCATTCATTTTACGTATTTGTGGGTCTGTGGAATAACGTTGGCCCAAATCGGCTATTTTTTGCCAAAATGCATCTGCCCCGAAATCGAAAACCTCCTCATTGAAGGGCGAAGTGAACAGGGTCAACATTTCCTTGAACAACTCCTTGAAGAAATCAAATTCTTCCTGGGTATCGGTAGACGTCAAGATTTCCAACGCATACAACTTCTCGGTAAAAATGGCATCGTTTGAAATGTTTTCTTTATCGGATAATTCAAAATAAGGGATGTAAAATTCATCGGGAATCACTTTTATACAGCCAAAATCCAAAGCGATAAGGGTTTTTTCTTCACCAATCAGAAAATTTCCCGGATGGGGGTCTGCATGTACCTTGCGCAAACCATGGATTTGGAACATATAGAAATCCCATAAGGTCTGCCCGATTTTATCGCCTTGTTCCTTGGTAAAATCGGTCTTTGTAAATTCACTTAAATGAACACCGTGCATCCAGTCCATGGTAATGATACGATCACTGGACAGGTTTTTATAATATCCGGGAAATTCCATATTGGGGATACACGCACAGGATTCGGTAATTTCCATACTCTGCTCCAACTCCAGTAAATAATCGGTTTCCTCAACCAATTTGTACTCCATCTCTTTAAAATATTTATCGGAATCCTTACCTTGAAGGTTGAACATGCGTATGGCTATGGGCTTTACCAAGGCCAAATCACTGCTTATACTCTCCGCCACACCGGGATACTGGATCTTTACGGCCAATTCTTTCCCATCCTTTGTGGCTTTATGTACCTGTCCAATGCTTGCGGCGTTAATCGAGTCGCGATCGAACGTATCGAAAAGTTCTTCAGGATATTTACCCAGGTATTTTTTAAAGGTTTTACGTACCAAAGGCGCCGAAAGGGGGGGTACCGAAAACTGTGAAAGCGAAAATTTTTCGACATAGGCACTGGGGAGTAGATTTTTCTCCATACTCAACATTTGGGCAACCTTCAAGGCACTGCCCTTAAGGCTTTTCAGTCCGTCATAAATATCCCCTGCATTGTCCTCATTAAGTTCGTCTTTGGTATGTAAGGGGTTTACCAATTTCTTTCCGTAATACTTGGCATAATTGCCCCCTATCTTTACACCGGTTTGTACCAGCTTACTTGCTCGTTCTATCTTTCCCGTGGGTATTTTATCAAGTGTTTTCAATATGCTATCGGATTAAGGTAAAGGGTTAAATAGAGGTTTCCTTGTAAAGGAATTTCCCGAAATCAATGATGTTTTCCAAAGGGGTAGTATCAAAAACATCGAAAATGGTATTTACCGACTTCTCTATGGCCATATCGGTTTTTTCAAAATCTTTGGATTCATCCTCTTTCCAAAATTTGAGTAAAAACAAAAAATGAAACCATGCGCCCTCGGAGAACAACTTGGGATTGAATTTGGTAATTTTCAAAGTTTTTCCGGTATTCCCGTCCGCAATTAGGTCGGTTGCGAATTTTTTGATCCGTTTCCTCAATCCTTTCAATTGCTCTAAATTTTTTAAAGGATTTCCCTCTTGATGCAAAGCAAACAGCACATAACTGCGATTTAAGGTCAAAAGTTCAAAAAACGAATAGAAAAAAGTCAGCATTTTATCTTTGTTGGAAAAGCTTTCGAACTCCTTGTTCTTTAGTAATAAATCTTCGGTGTTCTCATAGAACAAATTCCAGATTCGTTTCGGAATCGCTTCCAGGGAACCAAATATCCCATAGAAATCGGCTTCGGTAATCGAATGCCTTTTACAGAATTTATAGACGGATCTTGGTGTGGTTCCATTCTCCAGCACATCATCCATATACATGGTAATCACCTCATTTTCGGTAAGTTTCTTTTTTTTTGCTCCCATAGTAGTTGTGTTTTTGATACGGTCCAAACCTATGTTATGGCGAATGTTTAAAAAACGTGCCTTCCTGGGAAAACACGTTTTCAAACAACCTAACCACTAGAATCTGGCAGTAATTGGATATGCATGATTTTTTATAGCAAAATCAATTCCCAATCATCACAAATATAAATCATGTTTAAAGTTTTTGGTAAAAAATTAAACAAAACTTTTGTTAAAGTTTGATTTCCAGTAAGTGTCAGTTTGTCACCCTTTGTGACTATGGTATTTTTTTTGAAAGGGATATTCTGTTAATTTTAAAAAATATATAAAATGGCAACAGGCAAAATCAATGTTTCAGTTGATAATATTTTTCCTTTAATAAAGAAGTTTTTATACAGTGACCACGAAATCTTTCTACGAGAGCTTATTTCCAATGCTACGGATGCAACCCTTAAATTAAAACACCTGACATCGATTGGTGAGGCCAAGGTTGAATACGGTGACCCCAAGATTGAAATCAAGGCTGATAAGGAGGGGAAAAAATTGCATATCATTGATCAGGGCCTTGGAATGACCGAAGAAGAGGTGAAAAAATATATCAATGAAGTGGCTTTTTCAGGTGCAGAAGAGTTTTTGGACAAATATAAGGATGCAGGTAAGGAAGCCGGTATCATAGGACACTTCGGACTTGGTTTTTATTCCTCTTTTATGGTTGCCGATAAGGTAGAGATCATTACCAAGAGTTATAAAGAGGAACCTGCCGTCCACTGGTCGTGCGACGGTTCCCCCGAATTTTCACTACAAGAGAGTGATAAAAAAGAAAGGGGTACCGAAATCATTCTTCATATTTCTGAGGATTCCACGGAATTTTTAGAAGAAGGCAGAATTTCCGAATTGTTGAAAAAGTACAATAAATTCATGCCTATTCCGATTAAATTCGGAACAAAGACCGAAACCTTGCCCAAACCGGAAGGCGCCAAAGAAGAAGATCCGGCCCCAACGAAAGAGGTGGATAATATCATTAATAATCCAAACCCGGCTTGGACCAAACAACCGGCCGATTTAAAGGATGAGGATTACAAAAACTTTTACAGGGAATTGTACCCAATGCAATTTGAGGAACCATTATTCCACATTCACTTGAATGTTGATTATCCCTTCAATCTAACGGGAATTCTGTATTTCCCTAAATTGACCAATGACCTTAGTATACAGAAAGACAGGATCCAATTGTATCAAAACCAAGTTTACGTAACTGACAATGTTGAAGGTATCGTTCCTGAATTCTTGACCATGCTAAGAGGGGTCATTGATTCCCCTGATATTCCATTGAACGTTTCCCGTTCCTATTTACAGGCCGATGGCGCGGTTAAGAAAATATCGTCCTATATTACCAGAAAGGTTGCTGACAAATTGAATTCCCTGTTCAAGAACAATCGTGAAGAATTCGAGGCGAAATGGAATGACATTAAGATCGTCATTGAATACGGTATGCTTTCCGAAGAGAAATTCTTCGAGAAAGCTGACAAATTTGCCCTTTACCCTACGATTGATGGTAAATACTACACTTTTGATGAATTGAAAGAGGCCTTAAAGGAAAACCAGACCGATAAAGACGATAAACTGGTGGTACTTTATGCTTCCGACAAAGAAGCGCAACACAGCTATATTGAAGCTGCCAAAGCGAAAGGATATGAAGTGTTGTTGATGGACTCCCCCATCATTGCCCACTTAATGCAAAAATTGGAAACTTCTAAGGAAAACCTATCATTTGCAAGGGTCGATGCCGATCATTTGGACAACTTGATCAAAAAAGAAGATACTCAGATTTCAAAACTTTCAGACGAAGAAAAGGAAAAGCTCAAAACCAATTTGGAAGAGGTCATTACCGGTAAGGGTTATACCATTCAGATGGAAGCGATGGACAGCGATGCATCGCCATTCATCATTACCGAACCGGAGTTCATGCGTAGAATGAAAGAAATGCAACAAACCGGGGGTGGAGGAATGTTCGGTATGGGCAATATGCCGGAAATGTACAATCTTATCGTTAATACCAACCATGAGTTGGTCGGGGAAATCCTAAATACCAAAACGGCTAAAAAACGGGAACGGTTGATCAACCAATCGTTGGATTTAGCCAGATTGTCAAAAGGACTTCTGAAAGGAGAGGAATTGACCAAATTTATTAAGAGGAGTTACGAAATGGTCAAATAGTTTGGTTAAATTTGGTCAAACCAACGTCGAAGGATGAAGAATGTAATATTAGGGACAGCACTCCTTTTGGGGTGCTTCTCATTTGCCCAAGAGGCACATCTCAATATTAAGATAGAAGGCATACAGTCCGAAAAAGGTAAAATACTATATACCATATTTTCCGATAAATCGGGTTTCCCCAGTGATGTGGATAAAGCCATCGAAAAAGGATTGGCCCCTATTAAAAATGGTGAAGCCGATATTGATTTGGACCTCCCCAATGGGGACTATGCCGTAATGGTATTTCATGATGAGGATGATGACAATAAACTGAAAACCAATTGGTTTGGAATGCCTAAGGAAGGTGTAGGCAATTCAAACAACCATAAAGGGATACCCAGTTTTAAAAAATCAATTATTAGCTTGTCCCAAGATAAAACCATAAAAATCAATCTGTTCTATCTGTAAGGACGGAATAAGGGGTTTCAGGTATTCTGTTTTATGTCAAATTGAATACAAAGCCTAAACAAAGGCAGGAAATAATTTTATAAAACCACTGTGGATCCACAGTGGTTTTATATTTTTAAGGTATGAAGGTAATCGCAACCAATATCGGAAAACCCACCACCATTTTATGGAATGGAAGGGAAGAACTGACCGGGATTTATAAATATCCCACCCAAGATGCCATTGTTTTAGGGGATACCGATGTTTATAACGATGCGGTAATAGACAGAAAGCATCACGGAGGTGCGAATAAGGCCTGTTATTTGTTTTCTGCGGATCAATATCCGTATTGGAAGGCCAAATACCCTAATTTAGAATGGGATTGGGGTATGTTCGGTGAAAACCTAACTGTTGAAGGACTGGATGAGACCAAAATATGCATTGGGGATATCTACCGTATTGGCTCAGCATTGGTTCAGGTGTCGCAACCTAGGGAGCCTTGCTACAAGCTGGGTATTCGTTTTGGTTCCCAAGAAATATTGAAGCAGTTCATAGACCATGGTCGTCCCGGCACCTATGTGCGGGTACTTGAATCGGGGGAAATAACCGAAAATACGCCATTGATCTTAGTTGAAAAATCTGAAAACCAACTTACGGTACAACAGTTTTTCAACCTTTTATACGCAAAACAAAAAGACCTTACCCTTGTTAAATTGGCTGTGGAAAACAAAGCGCTTCCCGAATACAAACGTGAAAGGTTTAGAAAGTACCTTTAATCAAAGGGTAATAAATCCGAAAATATGAAAGCTCCTTGGCATCTTTTGATCATGGCTGCGATGTACGTCATTGCCGGTATCATGCACTTCGTCCGACCAAAAATGTATCTTCGAATTATGCCTGCATATCTACCTTGGCCCAAACTATTGGTAGGCATAAGTGGTGTGGCGGAGATTCTTTTGGGAGTAGGTCTTTGTTTTTCGTTTACCAAGGTATATGCCATATACTTGATCATTGCCATGCTCACCATTTTTTTCCTGGTCCATTTTTATATGCTCAGCAGTAAAAAAGCCGGAGCGGGTATACCTCGATGGATTTTGATTTTAAGGATACCGCTTCAATTCGCACTCATCTATTGGGCGTATTCTTATTTGTAAGCCCAAATGAAAGGCAAAAAAAAAGAGAGCCGTAAAGCTCTCTTTTCTCCTAGAATAGAATTAAAACGAATTAATCGATTTGAATGTTTTCGTAATAGGTTTCGAAACCTTTCTTTACCTTAATGATATAAAGTCCTTCGTGGGCATTCTTGAAGTTGAACGCTTTTTCCACGATTTCTTTGTTTTCCAATAGTTCACTTGTGACAATTCTTTCATGTCCATCAAAAACGGAAATCGTAACTTCTTCCTTGTCCAAGTTCAATAGGTTAAGATAAACCATTCCATCTTTTTTTCTGAAAAAAGGCTTGGTCTTTTCAGACTTGCTTTTAATCTCCACATTGGTGTCTTCTACATTAATGGTAAAGGCAGTTTGTTTTACCGCATCTTCCACTTCTAAAAAGTAGATACCGGACTCAAGGCTACTCAAATTGAATTTTTTGGAGTATTCCGAATTGTCCTCAAGGCTTTCGGTAAAAATGACGTTACCTTCAACATCCACGAATCTTAGTTGCGCATCGGTAGCGGAGTTGTCATAGTTGAACAATAAGGTCTTGCTTTCATTTTTTGAAATGATTCTTAAATCCATTTCGTTGGCCATACCTAATGCACTGATGAATAGGAAGGCGATGCTAAGGGTGATTTTCATGATTCTTTTCATAACTTTTAGATTTAGAGGGTTAATCAATTTTTAATTTTCTTTTTCGCTTTTTTTTCAATAACTAATTACAGGGCAAACATACGGCGACAAAACAGCGGCTACTACATCACGATTCTCTAATTTATATGGTATATTATCACTTCGGTAGGTTAACTTAATATTAAGGGGTAATATTGAGTACAATCAGGATAATTTAGTGGACTTAGGCACTATTTTAACTTTGGAACCAATGCTCCAGAACAGGATTTTTTCGTTTTTGGGTGATTTTTTTTCAGTTTAGGGTTGAATCTATTTTTCAGCTTTAAAAAGGAATTGACTAAAGGCTTTGTGAGGGGCAACCCCGAACCTTGTGTGAATTGAAAAAAGTAAGTATAAACCATCCCGGAGTTTGTTCCGTTCATATTTACATAGCTTTATAATGGCCAAGGCCGAATACCAAGTGCCGCACCTTGGTTAAGCGTAGCCGGCCGTAGCCCTGTCCAGTTGACCAATATGTATGATGAAGGGCATCGAAGCCATTCGGCAATGTTTTATCTCGGATGGAATGTCCTATGGGCGTTTACTTATTGTAAGGGAGGACTATCGATGTCCAAGGTGGAAGCTACTTGATTTACATTGAAACTGGAAATGGGTCGTTCCCTTGCACCGTTAAACTATAGCGCTTAAAAACAGTGTCCTTCTTTGGTTTCCATGAACAAACAAAGAATTCGAAGATTCTTAAAACCGCAAAAAAAACAGTACGATCCATCCTTATTCCAATTTTTGGGTACTATTGGATAATAAAAGGGGATCTTTAGGGAATAAAAGGTTGGGGGAAAAAATAGGCCCTGATGTTTCCATCAGGGCCCTTTTCGCTGATATGCTATACTAAACACTAACCATTAACTATAAACATATAGCTTCATCAACGACCTAATATTATATTGCAATACTCTTTATGTTATATATTAGACGTATTATCATTGCAAAATTTACAAATAGTCAACTGTATTAACATATGAAAGACACACTCGTTTTTGGGGCTTCATTGAAACCTGACCGTTACAGCAATTTAGCCATTGAAAGACTGGTTGGCAAAAAAATTGCGACTCAAGCATACGGAATACAAGTAGGAGTAATTCACGGTGTACAAATTAAGACCAATTTGAATGATTTCCAAAATATACATACGATTACTTTGTATTTAAATGCAAAAAGACAAAAAGAATATTACAATGACATCATCAACTTACGGCCAAAGCGGGTGATTTTTAATCCAGGGACGGAAAATCCTGAATTTTATGGATTATTGGAAAAAAACGGAATTGAGGTCACCGTCGCCTGTACTTTGGTGCTTTTGGCAATTGATAAGTATTAAGGTTCATTTCCTTCTTAGCAACAGCAAGCCTATAAAGGTAATAAGGCCGTTCAAAGGGAGCAGTTCATAACCAAAGACATATCCGCCTAGATTTTCGGGTGGCAGTTTTCCTAAGATATAACAAATGGCGACGGATACCAAGGCGACGATCCACACATATTTATCCTTGATTTGGTACTTGGTAAAGATACCAAAGGCGAATAGGCCCAGTAAAGGGCCATAGGTATAAGAGGCTACTTGTAAAAGTCCGTCGATCACATTGGTGTCCAAGATATGTTTAAAGGCGATAACGACAAGGATCAATAAAAGGCTCATGCCAATGTGGGTGATCTTTCGTATTTTCTTTCTTTTGTTTTCCGGTTTGTGGCCTATGCCCAAAAAGTCCACACAAAAAGAGGTGGTCAATGAGGTCAATGCACTGTCGGCACTACTATATGCCGCCGCGATAAGGCCTAGGATGAAGGTTGTGGCGACGGTCATACCCAATCCGCTGTTTAGGGCGATCTCTGGAAAAAGAAGGTCGGGTTTTGGTTTGCCGTCCATTAAAGGGACTTGGATTTGCGATTTTTCGGCAAAAATAAACAGTAAAGCCCCCAGTAGCATGAAAATGAAGGTGACGGCAACCAAGACAATGCTGAAACTTATCATGTTCTTTTGTGCGTCTTTCAAGGTTTTGCAGGTCAGGTTTTTTTGCATCATGTCCTGATCCAAACCTGTCATACAAATGGTAATGAACATGCCGCCCAAAAAGGATTTTATCAAATGGTTCTTTGCTGAAAAATCATCCAAGAACCAAGTTTTGTTGTATTGTTTCAGTTCGGAGGAAGATAAAAAATCCATAAAACTCCAATCCAGTTGCTTAAGGATAAAAAAGATGGAAAGTCCAACGGATACCAACATGAACAACGTCTGTAGGGTATCTGTCCAAACAATGGTTTTTATACCTCCTTTAAAGGTGTAGATCCAAATAAGTAAAATAGACAGGGTAACGGTAAGTTCAAAAGGAACATTCCATGTGTCGAACACGAATTGCTGCAAGACTATGGCTACCAAGAAAAGCCGAAACGCAGCCCCCAACACACGGGAAACAAAAAATGAAATCGCACCTACTTTATAACTGACAAATCCAAATCGTTCATCGAGGTATTCATAAATCGATGTAACATTCTGCTTATAGTATATGGGGAGAAGTACATAAGCAACCACTATATACCCCAGGGAATAACCGAAAACCACTTGCATATAACTGAATTCGGAAGCTTCTACCCAACCTGGAACGGAAATGAAAGTTACCCCTGAAAGGGAAGCCCCGATCATACCAAAGGCGACCAAATACCAAGGTGATTGTTTGCCTGCTTTGAAGAAATCGACATTGGAATCGTTTTTGCCGGTAAAATGGGATATTAATAAAAGTACAATGAAATAGGCCCCGATAAGAAGCAGAATGTGGGTTGCTGTCATATAAATTTTATTCAAATGCAAAGTACATAAAGCAAAAATAGTGTGTAATTTTGTTGTTATGGATTTTTCGTCAAAACTTTTGGAGAACGCCGTTCATGAAATGTCGCAGTTGCCCGGTATAGGAAAACGGACTGCTTTGCGGTTGGTACTTCATTTATTAAAACAACCCAATAGTCAAACCATGCGGTTGGCATCTGCGTTGGAAGACCTTCGGAACTCGGTGAAATTTTGTAACCGATGCCATAATATTTCAGACGTTGAGGTCTGTGAAATATGCACGAATCCCAATCGTGATGAAACCGTGGTTTGTGTGGTGGAGGATATTCGCGATGTAATGGCCATAGAGAATACAGGTCAGTTCAATGGACTTTATCATGTTTTGGGTGGAAAGATTTCACCAATGGAGGGTGTCGGCCCACAAGAGCTGACCATTTCATCCTTGGTGAACAAGGCCAAAGAAGGAGAGATCAAAGAGTTGATTTTTGCCTTAAGTTCGACGATGGAAGGGGATACCACCAATTTCTATATCTACAAACAGCTTGAAGGTCTGGAAATTGCGACATCGACCATTGCCCGTGGCATTGCCATTGGGGATGAATTGGAATATGCAGATGAGGTGACCTTGGGGCGTAGTATCCTGAATCGAATTCCGTTTGAAAAATCATTAAAAACAAATTAAGGTTGCAACTAATGGATTGATTTGCTTTATTTTTTATTTATTTTGCAAATAATCTACCGAATATAGTATACAAATTAACAATATGTCAAAATTTGAATTGAAATTACCGCGAATGGGAGAGAGTGTTGCCGAAGCAACATTGACCTCGTGGTTGAAAGAAGTAGGTGATGCCATCGAAATGGATGAAGCTGTTTTTGAAATAGCTACGGACAAGGTAGATTCTGAAGTACCTAGCGAAGTGGATGGTGTATTGGTCGAAAAATTATTCAATGTTGATGATGTGGTCAAAGTCGGTGATACGGTGGCGATCATCGAAGTAGAAGGGGAAATGGATGCTGCTCCTGAAGAAGGGGCTGTTGAAGAAGAAGTGCCCGAGGTGCCGGTCCAAGTGGTTGAAGAAATTTCGGAAACCGTAGTTTTGGCCAAGGAAACCGCGGGTAGTGCGAAACAGATCCAAGGCTCCTCAGATCGGTTTTATTCCCCTTTGGTAAAAAATATTGCCAAACAGGAAGGAATTTCCATGTCTGAATTGGATAGCATACTTGGTACCGGGCTGGAAGGAAGGGTGACAAAAGATGATATCTTGAAATTCGTTGCCTCAAGAAAATCCTCAGGTATGCCCGATGCACAGCCTAGGGTACAAAAAAAGGAACCCGCAGTAGTCGAAAATACCTTGCCACCTGTAATTGAAAAACCAAAGCCCATGCCGAGGGAATCGGTCGATGGTGTTGAAGTGGTTGAAATGTCGCGAATGGGGAAACTCATTGCCAAACATATGAGCGAAAGTGTTTCAACTTCGGCCCATGTCCAGAGTTTTATTGAGGTTGATGTAACCAATATCGTCAAGTGGAGGAACAAGGTCAAGGATGTATTTTATGCCGCTGAAGGGGAGAAATTGACCTATACCCCAATTTTTATGGAGGCGGTAGCCAAGGCTTTGAAGAAATATCCGCTGATGAATATATCGGTCGAGGGCGATACGATATTGAAGAAAAAAAATATCAATATCGGGATGGCCGCGGCCCTTCCCGATGGTAATTTGATCGTTCCTGTCATTAAAAATGCCGATCAATTGAACCTAGTGGGGATGACCAAGGTTGTCAACGATCTTGCGGAACGCTCACGAAACAACCAATTGAAGCCCGATGAAGTGCAAGATGGCACATATACGGTTACCAATGTCGGTACTTTCGGAAGTGTATTCGGTACGCCCATAATCAATCAGCCCCAAGTGGGTATCTTGGCCTTGGGGGCTATTAGGAAAGTGCCTTCGGTAATAGAAACCCCTGAAGGTGATTTTATAGGTGTCCGAAGTAAGATGTATCTTTCCCATAGTTATGACCATAGGGTTGTGAATGGGGCTTTAGGCAGTATGTTCGTAAAGGCCGTGGCCGATTATTTAGAAGCTTGGGATGTAAGTCGCGAGGTGTAAAATGACCGGTTCCTATACGTGGAGGGTATTTGGGAATGGTGATTTTTACGGCATCGGAAGTTATTGACTTTAAAACCGAGGATTGTCGGGTCACTGTACAACGATTGGGCTACCTTAAAAATAGTATCAAAAAAAAAACCATGGACAATTATTGGGTGTATTCGTTCGGTTGGAGACCCCTAAAACTTATCTTTGTTCAAATTTATAGAAGGAATGGAATTAAAACTGACAAGACCGATTTGCTTTTTTGATTTGGAGACGACAGGAACCAATGTCGCTCAGGATAGGATCGTAGAGATATCTATTTTAAAAGTGTATCCGAATGGCAATAAGGAAAGTAAGACCTGGTTGGTGAATCCTGGGGTCCCGATCCCTGATGAGGTCGTGAAAATCCATGGTATTTCCAATGAAAAAGTGGCTAATGAGCCCACTTTCAAGGAGTTGTCAAAGGAAATTTATGCAATGATCAAGGATAGTGATCTGGGAGGCTTCAATTCCGATCGCTTTGACATTCCTTTGTTGGCGGAGGAAATGTTACGTGCCGATGTTGATTTTGATATGAAGAATATGGTCTCGATAGATGTACAGACCATCTTTCATAAAATGGAAAAAAGAACCTTGGAGGCGGCCTATAAGTTCTATTGCGATAAAGATCTGACCGATGCACATAGTGCTGAGGCGGATACTATGGCGACTTATGAGGTACTTTTGTCCCAATTGGAGCGTTACCCCGAATTGGAGAACAACGTTAAAAAGTTGGCGGAGTTTTCAACCCACAGGAAAATGGTCGATTTTGCCGGTTTCATTGCCTTGGATGAAGAAGAAGAGGAGGTTTTTGCTTTTGGAAAGCATAAAGGGAAAAAAGTATTGGAGGTTTTGGACAAAGAACCCGGTTATTTTGGTTGGATATTGAATGCCGATTTTCCCCTTTATACTAAAAAGGTCCTGACCCAGATAAAGCTGAGCAGATTGAACAATAAATTGGATTGACCGCGATATGAAGATTGTTTGTATAGGGAGGAATTATGCGGCGCATATAGCGGAATTGGAGAATGAACGACCCAAAGATCCCGTGGTGTTCATAAAACCGGACTCTGCGGTATTATCCAAAGAACAGGACTTTTACATTCCCGATTTTACCCAAAATGTACATTATGAGGTCGAGGTCTTGGTTAAGATATGTAAGGTAGGTAAGCACATCGGGGTAGACTTTGCGCATAAATATTATAACGAAATAGGATTGGGAATCGATTTTACGGCTCGGGACATCCAATCGCAATTGAAAGCGAAAGGATTGCCCTGGGAAAAAGCCAAGGGTTTCGATGGCTCTGCGGTTATAGGTAAATGGCTGCCGAAATCCGATTTTAAGGATCTTCAAAATTTGAATTTTACCCTTGAGCAAAACGGTAAGACCGTGCAGCGGGGCAATACGAATTTGATGCTTTGGAAGATAGATGAACTCATTGCCTATGTCTCTACCTATTTTACCTTGAAAAAGGGAGATGTTTTGTTTACGGGAACACCGGCGGGGGTTGGTCAGATTGTGGCAAATGATTATCTTTCGGGTAAGTTGGAGGGACAGGAAATTTTTTCTTTAAAAATAAAATAATGATATACAATCTTGATAAAATAAATGAAATGGCAGAGGGTGATGAGGATTTCATCAATTCTGTGATATCCGTGTTCCTTGACGAAGTCCCCCAGGATCTTGAAGGGCTTGAAAAGGCCTTGGAAGAACAAGATCATCAACAGGTGTACCAGCTCGCCCATAAAATAAAACCCAATGTGGATTTGTTGGGAATGGAACAGACCAGGGCGGTAGCGCTTCAAATTGAAACTTTGGGTAAAAATTCTGCCAATATGAGTGAGATCCGAACTGTATTTCCCTTATTGAAAAAAGATATCCACCAAGTGGTTGCAGAACTGAAAAATGATTTCAATCTGTAATGTTCGCAGAGATAATCACCATTGGCGATGAGATCCTCATCGGTCAGGTTATTGATACCAATTCGGCTTTTATCGCCAAAGAGCTGAATAAGATAGGTGTATTGGTTTATCAGATTACTTCGGTACAGGACGATAGGCAACATATTCTCAATGCACTATCGGAAGCCAAGTCCAGAGCTCAAATCGTTATTGTCACAGGAGGGTTGGGACCCACCAAAGACGATATAACAAAAGAGGTTTTTTGTGAATTTTTTGAAGATAAGTTGGTTCGGGACAAGTCGGTACTTCAGCATATAGAGCATTATTTCGAAGGTGTCATCGCAGCGCCTATTTCCGAGATCAATAGGCAACAGGCCATGGTGCCGGCAAAGGCGACGGTTTTGCATAATGCCAATGGCACCGCACCGGGAATGTGGATGCAATCGGATGGTGTGGCTTTCGTTTCCCTACCGGGAGTACCCTTTGAAATGAAAGCCTTGATCGTAGGTCAGGTGATACCAAAGATCGTCAAGGAATTCAAAAGGCCGTACATCATTCACAAAACCTTGGTAACGTATGGGATGGGGGAAAGTGCTTTGGCTGAAAAAATCGAGGATTGGGAAGATAATCTGCCTTCATTCATAAAATTGGCCTATTTGCCCAATTTAGGGAAAGTCAGGTTGCGTTTAAGCGCAAAAGGGGAGGATCGGCAAATGTTGGTCGATGCCATGGAAGCGCAAATCGCAAAATTGCAACTATTGATCGGTGATATATTATATGGTACCGAGGATGAAGAAACCGTCGAAGAGCAGGTCGCGAAATCATTTACGGCCAAAAGAATGACCTTGGCCACCGCGGAAAGCTGTACGGGAGGAAAGATCGCGGAACAAATTACGGCCCTGCCCGGGGCTTCCGCCTATTATAAGGGTACTGTCGTGAGTTATGCCACCGAAACTAAAATCAATGTACTGAATGTGCCAAAAACACTGATCGACAAACATTCCGTAGTCAGTGCCGAGGTGGCAAAGGCCATGGCCTTGAATGTGAAGACGATGATGAATGCGGATTTTGCGGTCGCCACGACAGGGAATGCCGGACCCACAAAAGGGGATTCGGATGCAGAGGTAGGAACGGTATATATTGCCATTGCAACCCCCAAAGAAGTGATCGTGGAGAAGTTCGTCTTTGGGAAACAGCGTTTTAGGATTGTACAAAAGGCTGTAAATAAGGCGTTTGAATTGATTCTAAAAGAAATTTCAAAAATCTGAAGTAGAATTTTGTCCATCACATAAAAAAGATATAAATTTGCAGCCTGTTTAAAATGAAAAATTAGGCGCGATGTCAAAAGTTTGTGAAATTACGGGAAAGAGAGCGATGTTTGGAAACAACGTATCGTTTTCCATCAATAAAACCAGGAGAAGATTTAATGTGAATCTTTCTAAAAAGCGCTTTTATATTCCAGAGGAAGACCGCTGGATTACGCTAAAGGTATCTGCCAAGGCGTTGAAAAGCATAAATAAGAAAGGCATTTCTGCTGTTTTAAAAGAGGCTAAAGCACAAGGGTTGGTAAAATAATCCTAAAAAGATAGATTACAATGGCAAAAAAAGGAAATAGAGTTCAAGTTATATTGGAGTGTACAGAGCACAAAGCATCTGGACAACCAGGGACTTCTAGGTATATTACCACGAAAAACAAAAAGAACACTCCGGAAAGGATGGAAATCAAGAAATTCAATCCTATCCTTAAGAGAATGACTGTTCATAAAGAAATTAAGTAATTAAGGCATTCGCAATCTGTGAAAATGTCAAATAACGTATAAGGTCATGGCAAAGAAGACGGTAGCAAGTTTACAAACAAGTTCAAAAAGATTAACCAAGGCAATTAAAATGGTTAAGTCTCCAAAGAGTGGGGCATACATTTTCCAAGAGTCCGTTATGGCTCCTGAAGTTGTCAATGAATGGCTTGCGAAAAAATAATGGATTGAGATAATCAATTCGTCAAAGCTCCTTTTGAAAGAAAGGAGCTTTTTTATTTTATATCTTTGGTTAAAATTGTCAAGAAATTATGAGTTTATTCAAAAATATATTTTCCTCTCAGAAAAAAGAATCCTTGGATAAAGGGTTGGAAAAGACCAAAACCACTTTTTTCTCAAAGTTAAGCAAGGCCGTTGCCGGCAAGTCCAAGGTAGATGATGAGGTGCTCGATAATCTGGAGGAGGTACTGGTTACTTCGGATGTGGGTGTTGATACCACCTTAAAGATCATTGATCGGATTGAAGCGCGTGTTGCCAAGGATAAATATATGGGTACTGAGGAGCTGAATAAGATCTTAAGGGAAGAAATCGCCGGGCTCCTTTCGGAAACCAATGTTGGGGAGGATACCGAATTTAGTATCCCAAAAGATAAAAAACCCTATGTGATCATGGTCGTTGGTGTTAATGGGGTGGGTAAAACCACTACTATAGGTAAGTTGGCCTATCAATTCAAGAAACAAGGACTCAAAGTGGTCCTTGGTGCGGCCGATACGTTTAGGGCGGCAGCGATCGATCAATTACAGGTTTGGGCCGATCGTGTGGATGTCCCCATCATAAAACAAAAAATGGGCAGCGATCCCGCTTCCGTTGCCTTCGATACCTTAAGTTCGGCGGTAACCCAAGATGCAGACGTCGTAATCATAGATACCGCCGGTCGGTTACATAATAAAGTCAATTTAATGAATGAATTGACCAAGGTAAAACGGGTAATGCAAAAAGTGGTCGCCGATACCCCGCACGACGTTTTATTGGTATTGGATGGTTCAACCGGTCAAAATGCCTTTGAGCAGGCAAAACAATTCACCAAGGCCACGGAGGTCACTTCCTTGGCAGTAACCAAATTGGACGGTACCGCAAAAGGCGGTGTGGTGATCGGAATATCGGATCAGTTTCAGATTCCTGTTAAATATATTGGTGTTGGGGAAGGTATCGAAGATCTTCAAATCTTCAATAAATACGAGTTCGTAGATTCCTTTTTCACTATGTAATGGTTAAAGGCATCCTCTTTGTTGTTTGCTTATTTACGGTGCTGATCCCATCTGCACAAATAAAACATCCTAAAGCTAGTCCGTTTACGACCCTTAGTCAGGATGTGGGGTTGGCCAATATCAAGGTTGCATATTCCAGACCGGCGGTCCGTGGTAGAAAAATATTCGGCGATTTGGTTCCTTATGGCCGTATTTGGCGTGTAGGGGCCAATGAATCAACCAAGATTACTTTCAGTAACGATGTCATCATCAATGGCAGTACCCTGCAAAAAGGGACCTATGCCCTTTATGCTTTTCCCGAAGCCGATAGTTGGGAAGTGGTCTTTCATAAAAACACTGCCCATTGGGGTGATGGGCGAAAAGATTATAATCCTGCCGAAGATGCCTTACGTGTGCAGGTGGCACCGGTGACATCAGCGGATTTCCAAGAGAACTTTTTTATCGGTTTCGATAGCATAGGCCATAATTCGGCGCAGATGGTTTGGCATTGGGCACATACCCAGGTCCGTGTCCCCATACAAGTTGATACACAGGGTATCATGGAAGAGGAAATCGGCAGGCAATTAAAGGAAAATCCGTCGGCACAGACCTATTATGAAGCTGCAAGGTATTATCAGGAAGAAGGGGTGAAATTGAAGACGGCTTTGTCTTATTTGGATAAAGCCATTGAAATTGGAGGGGACACGTATTATTTCCATAGGGTCAAATCAATGGTAGAGGCGGCCTTGGGCGATTATGGGGCAGCTGTCATCTCGGCCCAAAAATCATTGAAACTCGCAAGGCAGGAAGGTAAAGACGAGTTTGTTCGAATGAATGAAAAAAACATAAGGCTTTGGAAGGCAATTCCGCCCGTTAAAATTGAAGAATAAAAATGAAACCCATGGATAAACTATTTTTAAGTTTTTATGTAATCGAAGGGTTGCAAAAGAAAGGCATCGTCCATAAAAAGCATGTGGGCACGGCTATTTATAAATTGGTGTCTTGTATGGTCGTACTGTTTTTCTATCTGATGAATATTGTCTTGGTCGTCCTCAATACGGTGTCCGGTATCAAAATGAAATTCAGTCTTGGACCGTACCGATGGTATATTATCATTGGGTTTTTGGTTTTGGTTTTTGGGATTATAAGGTATCTGAAAAAGCACTATATGGACAAATACCCCAATCCAATTGATTTGAAGGGTTTTGATGCCGTTACGCTTAAGAAATTCAAGACCAATGTCATTGTTCTTTCTTTGCTGGTAGTGCTTCCGGTACTATTATTTGCACTTTATCTTTTCTTGTCTTAAATCCCGGGTTTGATCCATGTGCTGTTATTGGTCGATAACAGCGTTGATCTTGGCCCATAATTCATTGTCAAAGCTCGAAGGCCCCAATTGCATTTCCCCGGCACTTTCACCGCAGCGTACCACAACCAGTTCTTGACTGGGGACAACATAGATTTTTTGGTCGTTGGCCCCAAGGGCGGCAATCATATCTTCCGGGGCATTCGGTACCAATGGGCCAGAAAGAATTTCTGTTGAGGATGTACCTACAACCGTCTCTTTTCCGTTCAACCACCATAAATACCCATAGGATTCATTAATCTCCTGTGAAGTGTTGGTCATCTCATCAAAATAGGATTTACCCACTATTGTCGTACCGTCCCATTTTCCTTCATTCAATATTAAGAGGCCAAAACGGGCCATACTTCGTGTGTTGCTGTTGTATACATTAAGTCCTAAGGTGCTGGTCCAATTGCCTTGCATTCCTATTTTGTCGGAGACTTTGGTTTTGCAATAGTCCTGAAATGAGATTCCCGAGCTTTGTGTTATCATATTTTGGAGCAGCATATAGGCTCCTTGATGATAGGCCCAACTCGTACCTGCATCGGCCGTATAATCAAGACATGCCGGTAAAGTGCATATCCAAGGGATATAATCGCCCAAATGGGGGGTAAGTCCGGTGGTCATGGTCAAATGATGTCTTACGGTAATCAAATCCTGCTTTTCAGGGGTCAATTGGCTCCAATCATCGCCTAAATAATCCGAAGTTTTATTGTTGATGTCCAAGATGCCTTCATCTTGGGCGATGCCCACGAATGTCGCAGTCAAACTTTTAGCGGCGGAGTACCAGGTCCATTCCGCATTGATATCATGGCCGTTAAAGTATTTTTCGAAGACGATCCTCCCATTCTTTAAGACAATGAAACCTTTGGAGTTGGTTTCTTCAAGGTAATCGTTCAAAGCGGTTTCATTTTCGGTATTCCACTGTAATTGGGACGCGGTTACCGTTTCCCAGGTAGTGCCTTCCAATGGCGGAAAGTACATGTTCAACGGAATGGGTTCTTCATTCTCAATGTCAATTTCGTCCGAATCGCCGTTGCACCCAATAATCAGGGTAAGAAAAAAGGAAATAAAAGTCAGTGGTATTGGTCTCATTCTGCCAATGATTTAAGGTTTATTGCTAAGATCAGTTAATGTTGTAACGAAAAAAGTCAAGAAATCGTCTTTAATTCCGATTGTTCCTGTGTCAAGTTGTATTTTTGCATCCCATTAAAAAAGCTATGCGAACAAAATCACTTAAGAAGAACAAAATCAATGTAGTAACCTTGGGCTGCTCCAAAAATGTGTACGATTCCGAAGTGCTCATGGGGCAGTTAAAGGCCAATGAGAAGGAGGTTGTACATGAGGAGGAGGGCAATGTGGTCGTCATCAATACCTGTGGCTTTATTGATAATGCCAAAGAGGAAAGTGTGAATACCATATTGGAATATGTCGAAAAGAAAGAGAGCGGTATAGTGGACAAGGTTTTTGTGACCGGGTGTTTAAGTGAACGGTATAAGCCCGATCTTCAAAAGGAAATCCCCAATGTAGATGCTTATTTCGGAACCAGTGAATTGCCCAATTTGTTAAAAGCCTTAGGGGCTGATTATAAGCATGAGTTGATTGGGGAACGTTTGACGACGACCCCGAAAAATTATGCCTACCTAAAAATAGCTGAGGGGTGTGATAGGCCTTGTTCTTTTTGTGCTATCCCCCTAATGCGAGGCAAGCATAAAAGCAAACCTATTGAGGACTTGGTCATTGAAGCCGAAAAGTTGGCTGTAAAGGGGGTCAAGGAGTTGATTTTGATTGCCCAAGACCTTACCTACTACGGTTTGGATATTTATAAAAAGCGGAATTTGGCCGAATTGCTCCAAGCGTTGGTGAAGGTTGAGGGAATTGAGTGGATCCGTTTGCATTATGCATTTCCTACCGGATTCCCCATGGATGTTCTTGACGTTATGAACAAAGAACCCAAGGTCTGTAATTACCTCGATATACCATTACAACATATCTCGGACAGCATTCTAAAGAGTATGCGTCGTGGGACTACCCAGCAGAAAACCACCAAACTTATTTCCGATTTTAGGGAGTATGTCCCCAATATGGCGATCAGGACCACCTTGATCGTTGGGTATCCCGGAGAAACCGAGGAAGATTTCCAAACCTTGAAAGATTGGGTGCAAGCCATGCGTTTTGAGCGCTTGGGTTGTTTTACCTACAGTCATGAGGAAAATACCCATGCCTATAATCTAGAGGATAATGTTCCTGAGGAAGTAAAGCAAGAACGTGCCAATGAGATCATGGAGATACAATCACAGATTTCATGGGAGCTGAACCAAGAAAAAATAGGGAAAACGTTCCGATGTATCATCGATCGTAAAGAAGGCAACTATTTTGTGGGTAGGACCGAATTCGATTCGCCGGATGTGGATAACGAGGTATTGATAGATGCTACTCAATTTTATTTGAAACAGGGCGAATTTGCGATGATCAAAATCGTGGAAGCTGCTGATTTCGATCTATACGGTGTGCCTGTTTCATAAGTAAATATCCCATGGCGATTTTGGGTTGGACCCAATCCAAATGGAAGATCATATAGGGCGGGAACAAAAATAATCCCTATTTTTAGGATTAGGTATTATCTAATCCCGACCACTTACCATGTTGTATATCTTCGCTTTAGTACTTTCCTTGGCCTTTATTGTATTGGGAATCGTGAAATGGAAAATACATCCGTTTTTTGTATTGCTTATTGCGGCCATCGCCTACGGATTTATAAAAGGGATGGACATTTCGGATATCTTAAGTGCTATCAATGACGGTTTTGGTGGCTTGATGGGCAAAATAGGCCTGATCATATTTTTTGGGGTGGTCATAGGTACGGTTTTGGAAAAATCCGGGGGAGCCATGGTAATCTCGGTACGTATGATCAAGATTATCGGGGAGAAATCGATCCATTTGGCCATGTTGCTTACAGGGTATCTGGTTTCCATTCCGGTATTTGCGGATAGTGCATTTATCATGTTGAATTCGTTGAACAAAGCTTTGTCCGATCAGGCAGGGAAATCATTTGCAGGTACATCGGTTGCCCTGGGATTGGGACTGTTCGCGACCCATGTTATGGTTCCCCCAACACCCGGGCCTATTGCAGCTGCCGGAATTTTGAAGGCAGATTTAGGGGATGTCATTTTATGGGGAGTCATAGTAAGTTCGATCGCATTGGTCCCCAGTTATTTTTTTGCAACCCAAATCGCCTCTAAAACGAAAATACCCATTCTATTGGAAGTGGTAAAAGAAAAGGAATATAGGCCCAAACTATGGGTGTCGTTATTATCCATTCTTGTGCCTATAGTCCTGATTGTCCTTAAATCGGTTTTTGAGTATCCCGATGCCGCATTGACAACGAATGCCCTTTATCCCGTGATTTCTTTTTTGGGCACTCCGGTAATTGCTTTGTTGATAGGGGTGGCCCTTTCCCTGATGTTGCCAAGGAAGCTGGATGAAAAGGTATACTCGGCCACAGGTTGGTTTGGGGATGCCGTAAAATCTGCTGCACCGATACTGTTGATTACGGGTGCTGGGGGTATTTTTGGGAAGATGTTACAGGGTTCGGGTATTGCAGATCTCATTACCGATAATTTTCCGGATATGGGCGTCGGCCTCTTATTGCCTTTCTTACTGGCAGCTTGTTTGAAAACGACACAAGGCTCTTCGACCGTGGCGTTGATTACGACAGCTTCAATTATTGCTCCCATAATGCCCGCTTTGGGTTTAGACGGAAGCACGATGGCTACCATGACCGTTTTGGCCATTGGTGCGGGTTCCTTAGTCGTGTCCCATGCCAATGATAGTTTCTTTTGGGTGTTTACCCAATTGACCGGTATGGATGTAAAACAAGGGAATAAAACCTTGACCTTGGGAACATTGATTCTTGGGGTCTCGGCCTTTATGGTCATTTATGGCTTCAGCATTTTTATGGTGGATTGAATCAATCCACCATAAAGAGCGCATTGGAGAACAATAGTTTTCCATTTTCCCAAAAGCCCCTGAACAAAGGGTCGTCGACCATATAAACTACTTGGCCCCTGCCAAAGTATTCTACCCCGAAAACCAAGGTGTTCGCTATTTTCTTTTGCGCTTCACTGCCCGCAAACCCGGCGATGGGAACGTTTTGGTTTTCTTCTAGATAAACAACGGAACCATTTTTTAGATAGTCATAAGCGGCCGATCCGTTTTTTAACGTGAAATACGTGTTCTTGTATCCATAGGCCAAAGGGTGGGTGTTGTCTACCTTCGCTTTGAAGATGGCCCCGGTGATGTTCTTTTTGATCGATTCCCTTTCGGTTTCATCGAATACCTGAAGATTCATTGTTGAGTCTTTAGGGGCTTCCTTGGATTTGATCTTGAAACCGTTTTCTCCGGTAAGGCCATCGATCGCGCCACCCATGGCAATCAATTTACCACCATGTGATACCCAATTTTTCAAGTCTTCCTTTTTATCCCCATCAAGGAATGAGCGGTACCCCCGACCATCGGGCAGGATAAGGATGTCATAGGAAGAAAGGTCCACACGGCCCATATAATCCGTGTCGATCACGGTAATCGGATAGTGGAGCTGTTGTTCAAAATAATGCCAGATTTCGCCGAACTTCAAAGTGGATGTTGGTTTTCCCGAAAGTATGGCGACCTTAGGGGCCTTGATCATTTTTACGTAATCGGAACCAAAATCTTTTCCCGAATCCACAAAACCGGTAGTTGTGGAGGTCAGTTTTATCCCATGATCGGAGGCTATTTTATTTAAGGTCTTCAAGAAAGTTGAATTGTTCCTGTTATCTCCATTGGTTATGATCAAACTACCCCTGTCATAGGATTTTCCTTCCAGTGAAAAAGGCTTGTATGTATAACGGACCTTTATCCTGTTTTCCAATAATTCGGCTAAGAACTTTGCATCCTTAAAACTGTTCCATTCCGTGACATAGGCATAGGAATTGGGATTCAAAGGTTCTTGGATGTCTTTTTGCTTGTCAAAAGGGACTTTGGCGACCATACGCTCTGTGGCCAACGCATCCAGGCCATAGGCGTAAGGCAATGACCAGGCGGTAATATCATAGGTGACCGAATCACTTAATTTTGTCCTAGGTTCGAACAACACCTTCACCAAAGTGCTTTTTGGTTGGTCCATGTTGATTACCAAATTATTTTCGGAAATATTCATGTTACCGGTTTTACTGGTACCGTATTTAAAACCTTTTAGGGTAGTTGGTTTTACTTTTCCATATTCGATTTCATGTTTGTCCAATAATTGCGTCAATGCATTGATGCGGTCGGGATCGCCGTTCAAGACATAGCTATTATAGACGTAATTTTTATTCGTATAGAACTTCTTGAACTCTTCATTCAATTTTTGGATGTTTTGGGAAGCGACTTCCACCGTCGATAGGCCAGTGGTCCTATGGTGGTCGATCCTGTCCTTTAGGGTTAGTGTGTCTCCAATTTGGGTCTCAATGCCCAAACCGGCCCTTCCACTTCCTCCTTGTTCGTAGGTCATGCCGATACCTCCATTGTAAATGGGATAGGTGTCCCCATAACTTGGATACAATAGGTCAAAGACCTCCTTGGTAAAATAAAACCAGCCATTGGCATCGAAGTATTTGGCGTGGTTCTTACCTATGGTCGATTGAAACTCTCTTTGGAAAGGAGTAATGACCTCATGATAGGGTTCTGCCGCAGGGGCAAAATAATAAGGGCTATCAACATTTTGCTCGTGAAAATCGACATGTATGTGGGGGAGCCATTTGTTGTAGACCTTCAATCTATTCTGACTTTCGACTTGGGTGAGCCATGCCCAATCCCTGTTAAGGTCGAACATATAGTGATTGCTTCTTCCGTTCCACCAACCTTCATGGTGTTCCTTGCTATTGGGGTCGATGTTGTTCGGAGTGTTCTTGTATTGGTTGTACCAGTTTACATATCGGTCCCGGCCATCGGGATTGATACAGGGATCCAAAAGAACGATGGTGTCCTCGAGATAGTCGCTTTTTTGTGTAAGTAGTTCATAAATGGTTTGCATGGAAGCTTCGGTACTTACACTCTCATTGCCGTGTACATTATAGCTCAGCCAAACGATGGCTTTTGTAGGATTACCTTCACCCGTGGTGCTTTTTAGGTGTTCGGTCCGTATTTTTTCGAGATTGCCGATATTCGCGGCAGTTGACACGATGGCCAAAAGTAGGGGTCTTCGCTCGTTCGTCTTCCCGTATTCTTGAAGCAAAACACGGTCTGGGGCACTATTCGCCAGATATTCGTAATAATCCACAACCTCGTGGTGTCTTGTGAATTGTGTGCCAAGTTCGTATCCTAGAAATTCGGACGGGGATTTTAAATCTTGGGCCGTTAAACTATAGGTGAAAATCGTAATGAAAAGGTAAAAAAAATGCTTCATGGTCTTATTTTGGTTTGGCAGGAGCCAATTTAATGATAAAAACGATAGATCGGCCTAACTTTTTTCGACCGGTCCATTTTTGGGATCAAGGGCTGAAGTAATTAACGTATTTTTAGGAACAAGAAAATCGAAGAGTTTTATCTTTACCTCTATTTTTTATAGCTATATGGATATTGATTGTTTACCCTTTAAGGATACGGGATATTTTTCCGATTTGATTTGTGATTATATTGGTGGAAAGGAAGGTTTAGGGCCGTTTTATAATCGATATCCGAAAATCGTAAACTTTAAGGGGCAACTGGAGGAAAAATCGAGCAATTATCCTGAGAAGCATCGATCGATCCTATATGAGGCCCTTCAGCGACAATACCAAGGTGTCCCGGTTTCCGAAAGTACGGGGGAGCACCTGATACAGCTTAAGGAACCCATTACATTTACGATAGTTACAGGGCATCAACTCAATTTATTTACAGGACCGCTCTATTTTTTATACAAGATCATCTCGACCATAAACCTCACCATTGCCTTAAAAAAACAATACCCAAGATTCAATTTTGTGCCCATTTATTGGATGGCTACCGAAGACCATGATTTCGAGGAAATCAATTACTTTAATTTTAAGAGCAAAAAAATCCAATGGAATAAGGATGCCTCCGGGGCCGTAGGTAGGTTGCATACCAAGGGTCTGGAAGATATATATGAAACCTTTGCCCACGAACTGGGAGGAGGGGCGAATGCGGAGACCTTAAAGACCCTTTTCAGAAAGGCGTATCTGGAACATGATACCTTGGCAGGCGCCACCCGCTATCTTGCCAATGAACTGTTTGGGCCATACGGACTCGTAATTGTCGATGGGGATGATGAAAGTTTGAAAAAGTTGTTGGTCCCCTATATCAAAAAGGATATCATCGATAGGGTTTCGTTCAACAAGGTTACCGAGTCTATTTCCCAATTGCGAGAGGTTTCCGATACGTACAAAATTCAAGTCAATCCTAGGGAAATAAACTATTTTTATTTAAAGGATGGACTTCGGGAACGTATTGTACACAGGAACGGTAAGTTTCATGTACATGATACCGAAATGGTTTTTACAAAGGACGAAATTCTGAATGAATTGGAAAACCACCCCGAACGGTTTTCACCCAATGTAATTGCCAGACCCCTTTATCAAGAAATCATTCTTCCCAATCTCTGTTATATCGGAGGTGGAGGGGAACTTGCGTATTGGTTGGAACTGAAGGCTTCTTTCGAGGCTATGGAAGTTACTTTCCCCATACTCTTACCACGGAATTCGGCCTTGGTCCTATCGGAAAAACAGCAATTGAAATTGGACAAAATGAAGGTGTCCATAGCTGATCTGTTTTTAAAACGAAACAGTTTCATCAATAAGAAAATAAGGGAAATCTCGAATATAGAGATAGATTTTTCTCCCCAGAGGCGTTTTTTGCAAGAGCACTTCAAATCCATGTACGACATTGCCTCAAAAACCGACGCTTCTTTTTTAGGGGCGGTAAAAGCCCAGGAAGTAAAGCAATTGAAAGGATTGGACCACTTGGAAAAACGATTGCTGAAAGCCCAAAAAAGAAAATTAAAGGATCATGTGGGGCGAATGACCCAAATACAGGATGAACTCTTCCCAGGACGATCATTACAAGAACGAAACCTTAATTTTTCGGAATTATATCTCGAATACGGGGAGGCATTACTGCCTATGCTCTTTAAAAGACTAGATCCGCTTCAACTGGAATTTGCCATACTTACTGCAGAATAGCAATGGTTTGGGGAAAGAAGCTCTTTGTAAAAAGACCCGTTCTTCTTTCCGTGGTTTCCTTTGCGGCCATCACCGGTATTACCTTATTCAAAGCGGCATTGGAACTTGAAGATGCGGAACAGGCTTATTATACCCAATGGTTGCGTTGGGGCTACGATGACCAACCCCCATTGTATACGTGGTTGCAATATGGCGTAAATCAGGTATTCGGTAGCCATAAGGTATCTTTTTCATTGTTACGGGGAGCTATTTTTGCAAGTATATTACTGTTGATGTGGCGATTTGCCCATAAAATGATCAAGGATACTAATAAGGTCGAACTGGCCATATTGGGGTTGGTGCTGTTACCGGTCTTTATCGATTTTACATTTAGAAGACTTTCCCATACCTCCTTATTGTGTGCGGCGGTCCTTGCTTCTTATCTTATTTTGGAACGGTTGATGCATCGAAGAACATGGGGTAATTACGCCCTTTTTGGTCTTGTTGTCGGTATTGGGCTCTTATCCAAATACAATTATGCATTCTTTTTGGCCGCTTTGGGACTTACGATGTTTTTTGATGCCCCTGTTCAAAAAGTCGTATGCCATAAAAAGATATTTTTGACCGTGCTGCTTGTGGTTGCGGTTTCATTCCCCCATTTTCATTGGCTTTTAGGGCCTGAAGGTTATTTGACGGAATTGCAGCAAAGCATAGCTGAAAAAACGGAAAATGTTTCCGGTAATGGCCTATACGTCATCGGACCGTTGTTTTCCTTGCTTTTGAATTTGTTACGGTTGATACTCCCCTTGGCAGTGGTCCTGGGATTGGGAACGCTGTTGAGGAAATTACGGTGGCAAACCCTGAAAATGGACTGGTTTGTAAAAATGGCTATAGCGCAAATGGTGGTCCTGGTCCTGTTCTTTGTGGTGCTGAATGTGCAAAAAGTGGAAGAACGTTGGTTGATGCCTCTGGTGTTGCCTTTTGTGATAGTGTTGGTACGGACTATCGAATTCAAATCGGTAAGTAAATGGTCGACTTATGGTTTTGTCCTTTTTTTAACCGTAATCGGCTTTCAGGTGGTACGGACCCCGGCCGAAAAAGTATTGGGTATACCGTCTTCGGTGCATTTTGATTTTGGACCAATTTACAATACCTTGCGCAAAGATTATGGGGGTAAGGATTGGATGCTTCCCGATGTTACCTATGGAGGTAATATCAGGCTACTGGATCCTGAAAAGGAGATTGTTTCCAAAGACGATTTTTCCTACCCGAAATCGAAATTCCTGAATTTTAAAGGTGTTGAAGTAGTACTGGGAAAAGATTTGGTGAAAGAACGGAAAGTGCTCGATAGTATTTCTGATTTCGGAAAAGAAAGGAGTGCCTTATTTATAGTGGAACGTAAAGGGAACGGGCATGCCCGTACGAAAAAGTAAATATTAATTTTGATTTAATGCACAACATAGATATTGAAGTAGTGGAAATGACCTTGGATGTCATGAAATACGCCATTAGTCGAATCACCCATTCCTCACCGGAGTTGGGAAAACCTAAAAGTGAGGAGGATCTTCGCGAATTGGTGGGCGAGACCATAACTCCCGAAGGAATAGGAGGTGAAAGTGCCTTTGGTCTCTTTAAGGACGTATTGGTAAAGGCTACCGTGCCCATAGATCACCCCAGGCATTTGGCCTTTGTTCCGGCATCGCCTACTAGGGCTGCGATCATGTTCGACTTGGTAACCTCGGCTTCCAGTATCCATGGAGCCTATTGGATGGAAGGTGCAGGGGGCATATTTTGTGAGAATGAGGCCATGAAATGGCTGGTATCCCTTACAGGGTTGCCAAAAGGGGCATTCGGTGTATTTACCAGTGGAGGTACGGCGGCCAACCTGTCCGCGATGGTGACGGCCCGGGAAAATTGGAGAAAGAATCCGGAAAACCGCAATGTAAAGGCGTTGGTCATTACCTCGGAAGGTGCCCATTCCTCTATTAAATCGATGGCAAAAGTCATCGATGCCGATGTACTTTTGGTAGAGACTGAGGATTTGATGACCGCTGACATGTTGAAAGCGAAAATTGCCGGTTTGGATCCCGCTCAGCGCAAAAGGTTATTTGCTGTCGTCGCAACAGGAGGTACTACAAATGCGGGAATTATTGATGACCTTGAAGGGGTGGCCGAAGTTTGTGCCCAGGAAGAATTATGGTTTCATGTTGATGCAGCGTATGGAGGGGGTGCTTTGGCATCGGATTCGGCGCGGCATTTGTTCAAAGGAATCGAAAAGGCCGATAGTATTACGATAGATCCGCATAAATGGCTTTTTTCCCCTTACGATTGTGGGGCAGTGATATATAAGAATCCGGAATTGGCGAAAGAAGCCCATGAGCAAGAAGGTTCTTATTTGGATATCTTTAAAGATGAAGGGGCCAGGGGGTTCAATCCTTCCGATTATCAAATTCAACTTACACGACGGGTGCGGGGACTGCCTTTATGGTTTTCCTTGGCAATGCACGGGACCGATAAATATAAATGGGCCGTGGAAGAGGGAATAAAATTGGCGAATTTGGCCGGGGAGCTTATCGCCGACCATGACGATTTGGAATTGGTGAGGGAACCTAGTCTCTCATGTGTGCTTTTTAGGCGTAAAGGGTGGTCGCCTGATGACTATAGGTCATGGACCTATAAAAACCATGAGGAAGGATTTGCATTGGTGACGCCAACGAAATGGAAAACCCAAGGTACATCGGAAACCGTGGCAAGGTTTTGTTTTATCAATCCGCATACGACCATAGAGGATATTGTCGCGATTTTGCAATCCATGGAATAAAAAGGATTAAGGAACCAAATATTCACTAGACCATTCTTTTTGGTTTTGGTCTTGCTTGAAATATTTGATTTTTTTATGCCCTTCAGGATTAAGTTGCAATCGTTCTATGCGAAAAGGTTCAATATCCACGATGGAAAAGTAATCCCCTTCTTTTAAATATTCCACGGAGTCCGGATGTGTAATCGATGTTCCCGGAGCCTCGGTAGTAAGGTAGTCCTTTCGGGATTCGTCATCGATCATTTCCCAGGTTTTTTGAATTTGGAACTGGTCCGAATTTATGGTGGCCATCGCTTCGATACGTAATTGTAAGAGTTTTCCCGGATGGTAGAACAAAAGACTGACCCTGGGATTTTCTTTTATATGAAGGACTTTTTTCGAACGTTTATCCGTGAAAAAGGTCAATTTGAGATCCTTGGACACATTTCTAAGGGCCACTAACCGCAAACGGGCGAATTTATCTACCCCCAACGTGGCTATGGTGAAATAATGGAAGGGATGTTTCTTATCCTTGGCTCCTTTTTCCAATTCCGTTAGTATTTCCTCAAAATCGACCTTCATGGGTGTATGATTGTTTTCGTACTCATAAAGATAAAAAAAGACCCTGTAAAAACCCCCATAATAATCGAATTCTTAGGGTGCAATGAGCGGATTTCAAGGGTTTTGAACGAATTCCGTTGCGGGCGGGAAATTTTTTTTGAAAAAAAAGGTAGGGTTTTTAGGGCGTGTGTTGTTCTATACCCAAATAGCTATGAGTTGAAAATTTAAATTGCAATCAATTCGTTCATGTGTTTAGGTTGATTTTTGATTAAGAAAAAGCCTCGATGTAGGGTCGAGGCTTTAATTTTAAATAGGTCGTATGAATGGGATATTGATTTATAGCCATTTGGAAAAGAAGTCCATGATTTCTTCCTTAAAATCGTAATGTAATTTGATGTAATGTTTTAAGTCTTCGTATAACGAACGTTTTTCGTAGTGTAGCTGACCGTCTATGTTTATGTATTGGTCGGCACTATGTAGATTTCCCAATTTAGAGCGACAACGATGTAATAATTTGTTTATGGCATCCCGTTCCAGTAAAATCCTGTTCTGAAATCCTTCCAGCTCTAACGAAGAGGTGTCGATATCTTCCCTGCCCGCGATTTCTTCCAGCTTTTTTTGAAACAAGTCCATCTCGGACAAATGGAATTTCAATTCCCTTTTCCAAATCTCCAAGTTGAATTTAAGGTCGCTTGAATATACTGCTTCTGTCTGCATATTATTTAGTTTTATAGTTATAACTAATTTGTCTTCTTCCCGACTTGGCAGAATTCCTTAACAAGCATCTTGTGCCTTGCACCGATTTCAATTCAAATACATTGGATACTAAACCATTAAGGTGTATTGCCAAAGGATGATGTGTATATAAAGATAAGGGATTTTAGGTAAAATTCCTTGTGTCTGAAAAGGAATTATCAGGGTTTTTCCGAATTTTCCCGAATCCATATTCATTACTTTTACCATGGTGCTTTTACGGTTAAATCTTGATGTTTGGGTTGTGGTCCCGTACGATCTGTTTATAAGTTTTGAAATTCTTGAATAAATATCCGCCCAAGACCCTTTCTTAAAATTTGCATTTTATTATTTTTGCCCATGCAAAATAACGTCCTAATACTCGATTTTGGTTCCCAGTATACACAACTCATCGCTAGGAGGGTTAGGGAACTCAATATATTCTGTGAAATCAAACCGTACAATAAATTACCTAAAGATCTGTCGATTTATAAGGCTGTGATCCTATCCGGTTCACCGTTTTCAGTGCGATCCGAAGAAGCACCGCACCCTGATCTTTCCCAAATCAAAGGAAAGATCCCCTTGCTGGGGGTGTGTTACGGTGCCCAGTACTTGGCCCATTTTAATGGCGGAAAGGTAGAGCCTTCCAATACGAGGGAGTATGGTCGGGCCCGGTTAACGAACATCAAAGGGGATGAACCCTTCTTTTATGGGATCATAGGTGGCTCCCAAGTTTGGATGAGCCATAGCGATACCATCCAGGAATTGCCGAAGAACGCCGTGGTCCTTGCGAATACCATAGATGTGAAAAACGCCGCATTCAGGATTGAAGGGGAAGATACCTATGCCATCCAGTTTCACCCGGAAGTTTACCATACAAGTCAGGGTAAAATAATATTGCAGAACTTCCTTGTGCATATTGCGGGATTGGAGCAAACCTGGACCCCGGATGCCTTTGCGGAAAGGACGATTTCTGAATTAAAGGAAAAGATCGGTGATGATAGGGTGATCCTGGGATTGTCTGGGGGTGTGGATTCGACCGTTGCTGCCGTATTATTGAACAAAGCCATTGGAAAAAACCTTTATTGTATTTTCGTGAACAATGGATTGTTGCGTAAAAACGAATTCCAGGAAGTATTGGATCAATATGAGAATATGGGGCTTAATGTCAAAGGGGTGGATGCTTCGGCACGCTTTTTGGATGCATTGGCCGGAGAGAGTGATCCCGAGAAAAAACGAAAGATCATCGGAAAGGTCTTTATCGATGTTTTTGATGATGAAGCGCATTTGGTCAAAGATGCCAAATGGTTGGCACAGGGTACGATATATCCCGATGTCATTGAGTCCGTTTCAGTGACAGGAGGGCCTTCGGCAACAATTAAGAGCCATCACAATGTTGGTGGATTGCCGGATTATATGAAATTGAAAGTGGTAGAGCCGCTAAAAATGCTGTTTAAGGACGAAGTTCGTAGAGTAGGGGCAAGTTTAAAGATCACCGGTGAACGTTTGGGCCGGCATCCATTCCCGGGTCCAGGACTGGCCATTAGGATTTTGGGCGATGTCACCCGTGAAAAAGTGGTCATTTTACAGGAAGTTGATGCCATTTTCATTGATGGTTTGAGGGAATGGGGCCTTTATGATAAGATTTGGCAGGCCGGAGCCATGCTTTTACCCGTAAATAGTGTAGGGGTAATGGGCGATGAACGAACCTATGAAAAATGTGTGGCTTTACGGGCCGTTGAAAGTACTGATGGGATGACTGCCGATTGGGTGGATTTACCCTATGAGTTTTTGCAAAAAATCTCTAATGAGATAATAAATAAAGTTCCGGGAGTGAACAGAGTGGTTTATGATATAAGTTCAAAACCCCCGGCTACCATAGAATGGGAATAGTTATGAATCAGTTTTTCAAGAATAGTATTGTATTGCTTCTTTTTATCTTTTTGGGAGGATCGGCAATGGCTCAAAAATTTACCACACATGCGGTGAAAAAAGGGGAGACATTGGAGGGTATTTCCAAGCAATACGAAGTTAGTCCGAACACGATCCTTACCTATAATAAGGAAATAAAACGGGGTGAGGCTATTAAAGAGAATACTATTTTGGTGATTCCGATAGCGGCAGGGGTTCCCGGGGATACCGTACGACCTCAAGGGGAAAAACCGGTTGCCCTTTTTGAAAAAGCGGAACCGGTACAGGAAAAACCCATGGGTTTTACCGTTCATAAAGTTAGAAAACGGGAAACCCTCTACGGAATTTCCCAGCGTTATCATATTACCGAGGATGACTTAAAGCGATACAATTCCGAATTGTACTCTTCCCAACTCAAAAAAGGGATGCGGCTTAAAATACCCAAGTATAAAAGGGTGGATCCCGAGGAGGGTTCAACTTTTAATGAGGAGGATTTTGAAATATATACCGTTGCTCCAAAAGAGACACGATGGAGTATTGCCAATAAGTTTGGTATTACCATAGATAGTATGGTGGTGTTGAATCCCGGACTTTCCAAGACTACGGATTATTTGGCCAGTGGTCAGGAGTTGAGGATGCCTAAGCTTCCCGGAAGTACGATCGAAGATCAGGAAACACAGTTGTTCCAGTCCTATACCGTTCCTCCAAAGATGAATTTTTACCGTTTGGAAAAACAGTTCAATGTAAAATCGGACGAAATCGTTCGATTGAATCCTGAAATAGCGGAACGGGGAGGATTAAAGGAGGGAATGGTCATCCGAATTCCGGTGCAGAAGATCGACCCGGGGGAAGTCAATACCGATAATTATATCTTTTACGAGGTAAAACCAAAACAGACCGAATTTTCCTTGACCCGTAAATTAGGGGTTACCTATAAAGAGCTTTTGGCGTTGAACCCGGATTTAAAAGAAGGGCTAAAAGCCGGGATGGTATTGAAATTGCCCAAGGACCATACAGGTAATTTTGAAGTTCGGAATTCTTTGGTTCTCGATAAAATCGACCTGTTGGACAGTATCAATACCTTAAACCGTCCGAAATTGATGTTCCTGTTGCCCTTTCGTTTGGATCGTCTGGATTTAAAGGATAAGGAAGGGGTAAAGGAAACCATTGAAGGCAGAAATAGTCTAAAGTATAGCTTGGGGCTGTATTCAGGGGCCTTAATGGCCATTGATTCCGTAGCGAAGTTGGGTGTTTCGGTCGATGTAAAAACCTTTGACAATCAATTGGATCTTGCAAAGACCAAAGAGATACTGCTCAAGGAGAACCTGGCCGACGTAAGTGCGATCGTGGGGCCATTGGATCTTCCTTCCCTGAAGGAAGTTGCTGTCCGGGCTTCGACCTATAATGTTCCCGTAATTGCCCCAATACCCGCCAATAGCGATCTGAGTTTGGGTAATGTGTATTTTTCGTATACCTCTGATGAGGTTTTACGTGAAAGGATGTTGTCGTTCGTAGAAGAAAAGTTAACGAATGAGAACATCATCATCATCGCCGATGAAAAAAGTAAAGAGGCCAAGGCCTTGATTTTACGAAAATTCCCTAACGCGAAAGTACTCGGGGTCATAGAGGAAAAAGAAAATATTGGGATCAATAGGGATAAATTGGCATCCTTGTTGTCGGAAGAAGTCGAAAATTGGGTATTTGTGGAAACCGAGAACTTTAAATTGACCTCCAGTGTGGTTTCCATCTTAAATGCTTTTGAGGGCTCTTTCCTGGATTCGGAAACGAGTGAGGAAAAGGTCAAAGTACGTATGTTCACGACGAACAAGAACAAGGCGTTCGACAATGATATTATTTCCAGTACCCATTTATCGAACCTTCATTTCACTTATCCTTCGGTACATCGTGAAGTGGAAAACAATGCTTTTGTAAAGAGTTATTCGAAACGTTTTGGTGATGTTCCGGATCGGTACGCGGTAAGAGGTTTTGATTTAACCTATGACCTACTTTTGAAACTGGCCTATAAAAACGATTTAATGGATGTTTCCAAAATTATCGGGGAAACGGAGTATACCGGGAATAAATTTTCTTACGAAAAGGATTTAAACTCCGGATATTTTAACCAAGCCTCCTATATTATGGCTATCGATAGCCTAAGGGTAATCCAAGCAAATAAATAGTATGACCTCAAAAGTAACCTATACGGGAAATCTAAGGACAATTTGTGAGCACGAACGATCTGGAGATGCTTTTATTACCGATGCGCCCGTTGATAACAATGGGTTGGGAGCGGCTTTTTCACCCACCGATACCGTTGCGACGGGTTTGGCCAGTTGCATGATCACCATGATGGGGATCAAAGCGCGGGATTTGGAAATCGATTTGGGCGATACTACGGCTGAGGTAACCAAACATATGGCAACCGACCCCCGAAGGATCGGTAAAATCGAAGTGGAATTAAAATTGCCTTCAACGCTATCCGACAAGCATCGCAAAATTTTGGAAAATACGGCCAGAACCTGTCCGGTACTTTACAGCCTGAATCCTGAAATTGAGAAAGTGATTTCCTTCAATTGGGTGCTTTAAAGTATATTTTACCGTTGTTCCTTGTGGGTATGGGCTTAGGTCATGCCCAGGAAGACCCTGAAATCGCATGGAGCCCAGATCATCGCCTATCCTGGGATGACTTTAAAGGTCGGGCCCCGCAAAATGACAGGGCGGCAGCAGTTACGGCAAGCGGAATATCCTACGGGTTTTCCACCTCCTATACCAGCGGTAAATTAAATGTCGATTTTAAGGTCTCGGCGTATTTTTATCCCGATAAATCGTGGTACCGCCCCCATTTATGCGATTCAACGATTCTAAGCCATGAACAACTCCATTTTGATATTTCCGAACTCTATGCCCGTAAATTGGGCGCTTGTTTGGCCCAAAGCACGTTTACCCAAAATATAAAGCAAGAAGTTAAAACGATCTATCGTGAAATCCTGAAGGAACTGGAAGCGTATCAAGGTCAATACGATAGGGAAACCGATTTTTCGAGGGATAAGGTGCAACAGGCCTTATGGAACACCCGCATAAAGGAAGCATTGCAAAATTGAGGGGTATTGGTACCGGTATCCTAAGAAAATACTTTAAATTCGATATCCACTTTAGAAAATATTAAATGATGGAGGCTGGCCCCGATTATAAGCAACTTATTGAATTGGCCCATTATAAAATGCCTATGGGAAAGTTCAAAAACCGTTATTTGGTAGACCTGCCAGAGCCTTATTTGGTGTGGTTTCAACAAAAAGGTTTTCCTGAAGGAAAGCTAGGGATTCTGTTGCGATCGATGCTGGAGATAAAAATCAATGGTTTAGAACCCCTTATCCGTAAAATTCAAAAAGAATTTCCCCGCTAATACCTTCGATTTCTTAATGCAATTTGTATTTTTGCCTGCGTTACGAACACAATCGAACGCTTCATGTCACAAACCAAATATATTTTTGTAACCGGTGGGGTTTCTTCTTCCCTAGGGAAAGGGATTATCGCCGCATCCTTGGCAAAATTACTTCAAGCACGGGGTTACAAAACGACCATCCAGAAATTGGATCCTTATATCAATGTAGATCCCGGAACTTTAAATCCCTATGAGCACGGGGAATGTTATGTTACGGATGACGGGGCGGAGACCGATTTGGACTTGGGCCATTACGAACGTTTTCTCAATGTCAAGACGTCCCAGGCCAATAATGTGACTACAGGTAGGATTTACCAAAGTGTTATCGATAAAGAACGTCGTGGTGAGTTTTTGGGGAAGACGGTCCAGGTTGTACCGCATATTACCAATGAAATCAAGGAAAGGGTTCAAATATTGGGTAAAAGTGGGGAATATGATATCGTAATTACCGAAATCGGGGGAACCGTAGGTGATATAGAGTCATTGCCCTATATAGAAGCCGTACGCCAATTACTTTGGGAATTGGGGGATAATAATGCCATTGTGATCCACCTGACATTGATACCGTATCTTTCGGCCGCAGGGGAATTGAAGACCAAGCCGACCCAGCATTCCGTTAAGACCTTGATGGAGAGTGGGATTAAGGCCGATATTCTGGTCTGTAGGACCGAACATGAGATTTCAGACGAAATAAAGAACAAATTGGCACTGTTTTGCAATGTGAGACGGGAAGCCGTGATTCAATCCATTGATGCATCCACCATTTACGATGTTCCAAAACTGATGCAACAGGAAGGACTTGATACCGTGACGTTGAAAAAGTTGGCTTTGTCCGATACAACGGTACCGGATTTAAAATATTGGGACGAGTTTTTACACCGTCATAAAAACCCCAAACATGAAGTGACGATCGGTTTGGTCGGTAAGTATGTGGAGTTACAGGATTCGTATAAATCCATTTTGGAATCTTTTATACATGCCGGGGCGGTCAATGAAGTACGCGTCAATGTGCGTTTCATCCATTCGGAACATATTATGAAAAAAAGCCTGGACAAAACATTGGACGGGCTCGACGGTATCTTGGTTGCACCAGGATTCGGCGAACGTGGAATCGAAGGAAAGATAGAAGCCGTACGCTATGCACGTGAAAACAAAATTCCGTTCTTGGGCATCTGTTTGGGTATGCAAATGGCGGTGATCGAGTTCGCGCGCAATGTACTCGGACTTACCAAGGCTAGTTCTACCGAAATGGACGGTAGTACCCCCGATCCCGTTATCAGTTTAATGGAAGAGCAAAAGAACATCACCAATATGGGAGGGACCATGCGTTTAGGGGCTTGGGACTGCCATTTGAAAGAGGGTAGTTTGGTACAACAAGTGTATAAGGGGGCTACCGATATTTCAGAAAGACATCGGCACCGATATGAGTTCAATAATAAATATAAGGAACGATTGGAAAAAGCCGGACTGATCACCTCGGGAATCAATAAAGATACCGGATTGGTGGAAATTGTAGAGCTCGGGGACCATCCTTGGTTTATTGGGGTTCAATACCATCCGGAGTATAAAAGTACCGTGGCAAATCCACATCCTTTATTTGTCGGACTTGTAAAAGCGGCACTGAACCACAAAAAGGAACAAAGTAATGCCAGTATGGCATAATCTACTTATTTGGGCATATATTTGCAGACTGATAAATTTTTTGGGCTCTTGGGAATATAGAAAGTTGGGCCGAAAATTTAATGCAGTACTTAATATTGATAAATAATTAAATGGAAGAAAAGAAGTTAGATATTAATTCTATAATAGGATTTGTTCTGATTTTTGGGATACTTATTTTTATGTTTTACCAAAACAGACCTACTCCAGAAGAACTTGAAGCGGAGAAAGCCGCACAAGAACAGGTGGAGGCCCAAGCCAAGGAAGAAACACCATCAATAACGGAAGAGGAAAGCTCGAATGTCATTGATCTTCAGGATTCTACGGCGATTGCGAATTATAAAGGGGCCATAGGTGCATTTGGTTTTACTACCCCGACAGAAGGTGTTACCACATTGGAGAATGAACTGGTTACCCTTAAGATCGACAATAAAGGAGGTCAGATTATCGAAGCCAAAATGAGGGATTTTGTAACCTATGACTCCGTACCGGTGTATTTGGTAAAGGATGGTAACGCTTCTTTTGGTTTGGATTTTACCACATCAGATAACCGGGTCCTCAACACCAAGGATCTTTATTTTGAACCCGCTATGGGTAAAAATGGGGAAAACCAAGTCCTTTCCATGAAAGCCAAAGTGGCACCCGATAAATTTTTGGAATTCCGGTACGAAATGAAGCCCGATGATTATCTGGTCGACTTTACGATCCGCTCCCAAGGCTTGAGTGGAGTTATCAATAGCAGTAAGCCGGTTCAATTGGAATGGAAATTAAAAGGGATACGCCATTCAAAAAGTATCCAATATGAAAATAGGTATACACGATTGACTTATAACCATGAAGATGGTAAAATAAGTAAGCTTTCTGAAGGTAGTGATGATGAGGAAACCGAAGAGGATGTGAAATGGTTATCGTACCGGCAACATTTCTTCAGTTCGATCCTGGCTACCAAAGAGAATTTCAAAACCGCCGAATTGTCTTCCAAGAATTTGGTAGAGGAAGAAAGTAGGACCTTTGGTTTTACAAAGGTTTACGAATCCAAGGTACCTTTGGAGTTGAAAGGGGGCGAAATTTCACAAAACATGCACTGGTTTTACGGTCCTACCGATGTTGACGTGCTCGAGCATTATAAGGATTTGGGCCTTGCGGATTCGATTCCTTTCGGTTGGGGTATTTTCGGTTGGATCAATAGATATGTGTTCACCCCATTCTATACCTTTTTAAGTACGTACTTCCCTTATGGGATTGCCATTGTGATCATGACGATTTTGGTTCGTTTGGCCATGTCACCGGTCACCTATAAGTCCTATCTGTCCCAAGCCAAAATGAAGGTCTTGAAACCGGAGATTACGGAGTTGGGTGAGAAGTACAAGGATAATGCCATGAAAAAGCAGCAAGAGACCATGAAGCTATACAACAAAGCAGGGGTCAGTCCCATGAGTGGTTGTGTGCCCGCATTTTTACAGATGCCCATATTCTATGCTTTGTTCATGTTTTTCCCTACATCTTTCGCATTGCGCCAAAAATCATTCCTATGGGCAGATGACCTTTCTTCATTTGATGCCATTTATCAGTTCCCGGAAGGTTTTTCAATTCCTTTTTACGGGGATCATGTTAGTTTATTCCCGATTTTGGCCTCTATCGCCATCTTCTTTTATATGATGATGACCACTGGGCAGAATATGCCGCAGCAGCCAGGAATGCCCAATATGAAATTCATTATGTACTTAATGCCTTTCATGATGCTGTTCTTCTTTAATAACTACGCCAGTGGTTTAAGTTTGTACTATTTTGTATCGAACTTGATTACCATAGGAATCATGTTGGTGATTAAGAAATTCATCTTGGATGATGAAAAGATCCATGCCCAAATCCAGGAGAACAAACAGAAGCCTAAGAAAGAGAATAAATTTCAGCGTAGGATGCGCGAAATGATGGAGCAGGCCGAAGAGCAGAAAAAGACAGGTAAGCGATAGGTGTCTTAGACGTAATAGATCGGATTGCTGATTTTGGTTTCCGATGAATACCAAATGGATATAAAACAAAAAGCCCTGACATGAAGTCGGGGCTTTTAGCATTAGCTTGGTTTAGTTTGGTAAGATTTGGGATTATAAAGATGGGGGATCATAGTGAATTACCGAATTAAAAGTTGTAAAGTATGGGGTTTTGTATGCTAACGGGGCGTGTAATGTAGTTAGCGCGTCAGTTCGTTCCTGAATAAAGGATTGGGACTATAAAAAAACTCCCAAGTCCAAATCTGAAACAGCTTCAGATTTTAATCATGGAAGTTTAAATAACCCATTCATCGATCACATAATAGAATACCTTAAGATGTCGGTCAAAAGCCATTATAGCCCATATTCGAAAAGGTATTGGCCTCCTTCTTTCGGTTATTTTTTTCTCGTTTCCCTTGCGGTCTTCCTGCTTCCGGATGTTCAGGTATTGCATGCATACAAAAAAGGAAAAGCCGATAAAGACGACTTTTCCTATTTAAGTTAAATTAATTCGTGGTATCCGGTATCATTACTTGGTTCAAAACGTGGATCACACCGTTGTTGGCTTGTACGTCCACTGCGATAATGCCAATTCCGGTAGTTCCCGATCCATCGGTTACATCGGCTATATTCGTACCGGTTCCAGGAAGTGTTATCGTCATACTATCACCCTCCAACGTTGTGGCCATTGTATCGCCCTCCTGGGTTAAATCGGTGGAACGGACATTGGCTCCGGCCACTACATGATGCAATAACACTTGGGTCAAGACATCTTCTTCCGGAATGGAGGCCAAGGCGGCAAAGGCATCATTTGTGGGTGCGAAAACCGTGAAATCGGGATTTATCCCGTCGGTGTTTCCTCCTTCCGAACGCGATAGGATTCCGGCGAAATCCGTTTCAGGTGTCAATTCTGTCAATGCGGTCACCAAAGTGCTGAATGTGGGATCGGCAACGGCGAACGTCACGATGGTCGGTAGGTCAATTACGGCATCTACGGCATGTATGACCCCATTGGTCGCTACGATATCGGCGGCAGCAACCATACTGCCTCCATTAAGGGTAACCCCATCATCGGTATTGATATACATACTTAGGGCATCACCATCGGAATTCGTGGCGGCCGTGGTTACATAGGAATTGGTCAAGCTGGCAGAGAATGCCGCGGTACCAACGATTACATGGTTCGATAATATGGCATCCAATGCATTGGAATTAGGATTGGTAAATGCGGTAAAGGCTGTATTAACAGGTGCAAATACCGTAAAATCAGTAGTACTGTCTGACAATAAATCGGTAAAGGTGGTATTCCCCTCAGCAGTCAAGGCACCTACTAATTCGGTCAAATCCGAATTCGCCACCGCATGGTCAACGATATTGGGTAAACCGATTACGGCATCCACGATATGTACCACTCCGTTCAAGGCTTTGACATCAGCCGTTGAGACCGAGGATACTCCGTTTAGGGTAACGCCACTGGAAAGATCCACCAACATACTCAAATTGTTACCATCTACCCCTGCCGTGGATAAGGTGGAAATATAACCTGCCGTTAAATCAGTGGAGAAATTCGCCCCGCTGATAACATGGTTTAAAAGTACTTGCGTCAATACGTCTACCGGCACATCACTTAAACTAGCAAATCCATTATCGGATAAAAAGGTTTCAAAAGCATCATCTGTCGGTGCAAAAACCGTAAACGGTCCGTCGCCTGCCAAAACCGTAGGAAGGTCACCATCAGCCGCTTGAAGGGCCGCAACCAGATTGCTCAAAGTTGGGGTGGCAATCGCCAAATCGGTAATGGAATAAAGTAGTACATCGGCCAAGGCATCAATGGCTGCCTGTGGTAAAAGAACCTTATCTATTAAATGGATCACGCCATTATTGGTTTCCACATCGGCTAAAGTAACTTGCGCGGATTCCCCTGCTGCATCGGTAAAATATACCCCACCGGTCAAACTGACCATTAAATCCTCACCCTGAACCGTAGTAATGACCTGACCTTCGGAAAGGTCTCCCGAGGTAACTGAGGCACCTGCAACCACGTGATAGGTTAAAATAGTAGCCAGAAGATCCTGTAATTGTTCGTCGTTGAAATCATCAAGCGAGTCAAAACCGTCCAAACGTTCCAATAAATCGGTAAAGGCATCGTTGGTAGGGGCTAAAACCGTAAAATCGGTGGTTTCATCACTAAGCGTTGAAATTAAATCATTTGACGAACTTTCATCGGCCTTTGCCAAGGCAGAAACTAAAATGCTTACACTTTCCGTAGCTTGGGCCGTTTCCACAATGTTCAATTCAATCATGTCGGGATCGTCATTGTGATCAACACCATTGTCATCATCATCGGAACAGGCCAGTACAAATGTTGCCAATAGCAACAGCATAAATCGATTTAAGAATTTTGTTTTCATTTCTAGTAGATTTTAAAGGTTAAAAATTGTTTTGTTTAGGAAATGCAATAAAAGATTAAACAATTATACGAAAGATTACTTCTTGTTTAACTATAATTAGAAAAAGTTTAACAAAAATAAATGGGATCAATGGGATGGTGATGCCCAACTATGCCATCCCATAACCTAATTTTGTATTTTTGTACTCTTTTTAAAAAAATATGGACAAAGTAGTTATAGGACTTTCGGGAGGCGTTGATTCGAGTGTGGCCGCATATCTATTGAAAGAACAGGGATATGATGTCATAGGCCTTTTTATGAAAAATTGGCACGATGATTCCGTGACCATTTCAGAAGAATGTCCTTGGTTGGAAGATAGTAATGATGCCATGATCGTTGCCGATAAATTGGGAATTCCGTTCCAAACGGTAGATTTGAGTGAGGAGTACAAGGAACGTATCGTGGATTATATGTTCGATGAATACGAAAAAGGGCGGACCCCAAACCCTGATGTATTGTGTAATCGCGAAATAAAGTTCGATGTGTTTATGAAGATCGCGATCGAATTGGGGGCCGATTATGTTGCGACAGGGCATTACTGTCGTAAAGATTCCTTCATGGATGGGAATGGAAAGGAAACCTTTCGGCTTTTGTCGGGTATTGATGGGAATAAGGACCAATCCTATTTTTTATGCCAACTTTCCCAAGAACAGTTGTCTAGAACACTATTTCCGATCGGGGAACTCACAAAACCGGAAGTTCGACGCATCGCTGCGGACAATGACTTGATCACGGCCGATAAAAAAGATTCCCAAGGGCTTTGCTTTATCGGTAAGGTAAGGTTGCCCGAATTTCTTCAGCAGAAATTAAAGCCCAAAAAGGGGGTGATCGTTGAAGTCGATGCATCGGCGGGGCCTTATATGGAAAGGATTCCGGAGTTTACGAAAAAGGAAGATGAATTGGCGTTTTATTCAAAAAAGCCTATTTATTCGGCTAAAGACGGTAAGACCGTTGGGGAACACCAAGGAGCGCATTATTTTACCAAAGGCCAACGAAAAGGTTTGGATGTTGGGGGCACTAAAGAGCCATTGTATGTCATAGAAACCGATGTGGATGCGAATATCATCTATACCGGTCAAGGAAAATCACATCCGGGATTATATCGTAGGACCTTGTTCGTTACCAATGATGAGTTGCATTGGATACGTACGGATTTAGCTTTACAGGAAGGGGAAACCATGGAGGTTATGGCAAGGATACGCTATCGACAACCTTTGCAAAAAGCAACCTTATATAAGGTCGGGAATGGACTTTATGTGGATTTTGATGAAAAACAATCGGCCATTACCGAGGGACAATTCGTGGCTTGGTATGATGGGGATGAGTTGATCGGCTCAGGGGTTATTTCTTAATTGATCATTTCCTTTCGAACCTAATCGGGAGGTGCTAATATACCCAGTTATAATGAAAAACAGAATTACCGAACTTTTCGGGATTGAATATCCCATTATACAAGCAGGAATGGTTTGGGCCAGCGGTTGGCGCTTGGCTTCCGCAGTTTCGAATGCAGGTGGTTTGGGACTGATCGGGGCCGGGAGCATGTATCCCGATGTTTTACGGGAACATATTCAAAAATGCCAAAAAGCAACTGATCGCCCTTTTGGGGTAAATATTCCCATGTTGTATCCCAATATTGATGAGCTAATGGAGCTCATTATTGATATGGGGGTCAAAATCGTCTTTACCGCTGCTGGTAATCCCAAAACATGGACAGGGCATTTAAAATCCCATGGCATAACTGTGGTGCATGTGGTCAGTAGTGTCAAATTTGCACTAAAGGCCCAAGAGGCGGGGGTAGATGCTATTGTGGCCGAAGGATTTGAAGCGGGTGGTCATAATGGACGCGACGAGACCACTACCCTCGTACTGATTCCTGCAGTTAAGGAAAAAATCGATATTCCCGTAATCGCTGCAGGTGGCATTGCCACCGGAAAGGCTATGTTGGCCAGCATGGTGTTGGGTGCGGAAGGGGTGCAAATCGGGAGTCGATTTGTAGCCAGTTGCGAAGCATCTTCCCATGAATTGTTCAAACAGAAAGTGGTTGAAGCCGGGGAAGGGGATACCCAATTGACCCTTAAAGAATTGACACCGGTTCGATTGATCAAGAACAAGTTCTACCACGATGTACAGGAAGCCTACGGAAAGGGTGCGGACAAAGAACAGTTGAAAGAACTTTTGGGTAGGGCACGGGCCAAAAAAGGGATGTTTGAGGGGGATATGGAAGAGGGGGAACTTGAAATCGGTCAGGTATCCGCTTTAATACATGATATAAAACCGGCCGCCGAGATCGTTTCCGAAATTGTAGCCGAATTTGAAGCCGCAAAAAAGAAGGTAAGCCAATTATAAATCGAATGCTTGGGTCTGTAAGGGATTTTTAATATTCCTTTCAATGCGATCAATAGCTTCTTATCTTCTTCTTCGGTACCCAAAGACGCCGCTTATTTATTTAGCCTAATCGGCCCGTTCAGGGTCAAGGTTGAATTGGTTATAGGGAATACTAGGCAAAAGACCCCTAAAATTGAAAACAACGAGCCTATTGGGAACATACTTTTGAACCTATATAAACGAAATCGATCGCGTTTGTCGATTTTACTTCTTCAACTGTAATGCATAAGGGCAATTACCGTAACCCGTGGTTTGAACACTTCATTCAATACGTTCAGGGCATTGGGCTAATTTAAGGGGCTCATTTTTTGAATATAGGTATTGAAGGCATTAAAGGTGTCGGCCAACTTATTGATCTGTTCCTGGGCTTCCGTCCAATTTTTTTGTTCTATCGCCTCCCGTACACCCGGTAAGGTCTTTACCCCATAACCGGTATAAAAACCAGGGGCATATATTTGGTGTTTGTACCAACCCCTTCTAGGTAATCCTTCTTCTGAGGTAAGGACATGCTCTGCGAGCATCAGTTTATTGTTGAGGTCATCGCGTTTGGCAGCTGATAATTTGGAAATATCGATTTTAGAAAAAGCAGCTATACTTGTTTCCATGGCCGCCATCGCATTCTGCAAGGGAGCGAAATTCAAATAAGGTATTTCTTCTTCTTTGACCGGTTTTTTAAATGGTTTTCTAGGGTCGGCAGCCAGCTCATATATATTTTCATCGACCATTTTATTGTGTTTTTCAACTTCTCTTCGCATGGTTTCGCTGGTATTTATAACCTCCTGCAAATAGGTCGAAACCGTTTGGTGCCATTGTTCATATTCAAAGGGTAATACATCGGCATTGGCCAGTCGTAGGGATATTCGACCTGCGGTATTGGCAAGGGCGACCCCATAAGCGAACTCGGGATCTTTGAATCTTTTATAATGGGGATAAGTATCATAAATGGTATGGTACTCTCCCCCTGCATTTTCACCGCCAAACCCCAAATTCAAGGCTGCAATTCCGGCATGTTGGATAAACGGGGTATAGTCCGAACCCGATCCCAAAGCATAAAGACCAAAGTCCTTTTCACCTCCATTGACCCTGTTCAAGGCACTTTTCCTTTCTTTCACCGAAACGCCTTTTTGCGGATCTATTACGGTTCCGGCCACCTCACTTACCATAGCCTGAAGGGAATGGGAGCCCCCGGCACCCAAAAATCCACGGCCATTGCCATCGGTATTGATATAAGCGACTACCTTTTGTTGTAACTCTGCCTTATGGTCTTCTACCCATTCGGTAGAACCTATAAGTCCGGGTTCTTCGGCATCCCATGCGCAATAGATTAAGGTGCGCTTGGGCTTATGGCCTTTTTTTGCCAATTCCCCAACCGCCCGGGCTTCTTCCATAAGGGCCACCATACCGCTGATAGGGTCGTTGGCTCCATGTACCCAAGCATCATGGTGGTTGCCACGCATAACCCACTGGTCAGGAAAATCGGTGCCTTTCATGGTGGCAATAACATTGTGGGCGGGTTTTAGTTGCCAGTCAAATTCCAATTTCAGATGTACTTTGGCAGGTCCCGGACCGATATGATAGGTAATAGGTAATCCACCTTTCCAAGAATTCGGTACCACTTGGCCGTCCAATGCCTGTAGTAAAGGTTGGGCATCTTCATTAGAAATAGGTAATACCGGTATTTTTGTGATGGTTGGGGCATCTTCGCGATTTAAGCGCTTGGCGTCTTTTGTTGCCCCGTAGCCCGGTGTCAACACATCCCCTGGATATGTTGGCATATCCATTACGGAACCACGTTGCACGCCAGTTTTGTTTTTAAATGCGCCTTTTGGATATACATCGCCACGAACATATCCATCATCTTTAGGGTCTGAGTAAATCAAACAACCGATGGCACCATGTTCTGCGGCCAATTTAGGTTTTATGCCCCGCCACGATCCGGCATATTTGGCAATAACGATCTTCCCTTCGACAGAAATGCCCAATTTGTCCAATTCCTCATAGTCTGCAGGAATGCCATAATTCACAAACACCAATTCAGCTTCTACGTCCCCATCGGTCGAAAAGGCATTATAGCTGGGTAGTAGGGCATCTCCCTGAGCGGTGAATTCATCGCCATCAACAGGTACGGCAGTCAATTTTGCCGTATAGGTTGTGGGCGCGGTCATTTCCACAACCCTTATTTTTGGATAGGGGAACAGCACATGGTAAGTTTCGATTTTGGCATCATATCCCCAGGATTTGAATTGTTTTTGTATCCACTCGGCATTCTTGCGTCCAAACTCGGTACCTACCCAATGGGGTTGGGCCGACATTTTCTGCATCCATTCATCTAAGTTTTTAGGGTTGAGCTTGGATTCGAATGACTTTTCGAGCTCTAGTTGTTTTTTGGTGTTCTCGGAAGTGAATCCGATGATATTCGTCTGTGCGGCAACCGCACCCGTAATTACGGTAAACAATAAGGTAAAGAAATATCGGGTCATGGTGGGTTATTTTAATGATTTCAAGATACCGAATTTTCCATTTTCAATCGTCGGTTTATGGATTGGAATCAGTCCTTTTTTTATAGAATTGTCGAAAAACAAAAATCTCTTATGGTTCGCATTGAGGTTGTGAAAAATACACAGGTTAAGTTGGGAATTCTGCAGCGTGCGAATTTCCTTTGAAGCATAAATAGAAGCAAAAACACTTGTGTAGCCTACTTTATGAAAAGGAATCGTGTCTGAAGGTGATTTTTTAATGGATTCATGAAAGGAATGTTTTTACTTCCGATCTATATGGTCATTCTAATTTCATACAATTAAGAATATGTCTGGTCGAGCGCAGTCGAGACCTACTGAAATTTATGGTTGATGATTGACTTCTCGACTGTGTTCGAGGAGACATGGGCCAAATATTAAACAATGGATATGATTTTCTAATTTATATATTTGGACTCACCCTTTTTTAATATCATTTTCAATGGTTTGCCCTAGAATGGCATTATTTATTTGATGCATCAGTGGGAATCCAACGAATTTGTTTGGATCCATGGTCAAATAATATGGCTGCTTTTTCTATACAAGTATGGGTAGTTTTAGAGCAATAGGCAATTAGTTTTGAATTGGAGCCAAGGAGTCCATCTTCATTTAGGGTTTTAGAAGCCTTAGCGGTCCTCGCGACCAGAAAAGCGTTAAAGTTGGCCATATAGCCCCCACTGACCAAAATGCCCCCATAACTCGGTGATACCCCAATGAACTGGGCCAACCATTTTACGGTTTGTTTCTCTATTTCAGTGGCCATAGGACTTAAAATCTGGGCACCTAGGTTTTGGTTTACCGCGGCTGCAAGCATATCCGCCAGGATACCTATAGGGGCAGGTGAGGAGGTAATATAACCCAGAAACTTCGGATGACCGTTAAACAAGGAATGATCCAATAATAATTCAGTTGATCGGGTTACTATTTCTTGAGCCGTTTTTCAGTGCTTGGGAAATTAGGAATCCCCTAATACATTAAGATTTTGCAAAGGGGATTCCCCTCTAGTAACCGGATATTCGTCAATATTATCCATAAATCCAGCTTAGGCATCTACTAATTGATATCCCAATTTTTTGAATTCCTCTCTTTCGATTTCTATAGGTGTTTCCCCTTTTTTTCTCATAAAATACTCGTTAATGGATTGTTATTCTTACTTCGTCATTTCAGCCATTCTTTTTCCCACATTGGCGAGTACTTCGTTGAGCTCCTTTGTGGGACTGAATTCAAGTAATTTCAGATCTTCCTTTACAATGGCGGTATGGCCGGCGGGCCAGTAGTAAACATCACCTTTGGTTACCAATTCTTCTTTTCCGTCATCGTAAATAATCAGCATTTTTCCTTCTATGACATAACCCCAATGCGGACAATGGCATAGGTCTTTGATCAATCCTTTTAACAGGGGTGTAAAATCGGTCCCTGCCGGTAGTTCGTTGTACCCTATGGTTATGCCTCCGCAATCGGATTGTGCGCGCATGTGTAAATTTCCGTCCTGCATCGTTGTTGGAAGGTCTTCTTTTTTGATTTTCATGATTATGATTTTTAAGTTAAACATTCATAACAGCGATTGCTGTTATTTCCAGCATGCGGTAATGTGGGGATAGGGAAGCGTAATGGTCAATATTTAAACTGCACTTTTGGTAATGGACACTTTTAATAGCATAAATTGTTGTTATTCACTTTTATATACGATTGTCACAATTTTAATGTTCTTCCCTAAGAATCACCTCCACTATGTATGCAATTACTTGCGGTATTTAGTAAGATCGTGGGGTGTTGATGCAGTGTTTGATAATAAATAAGCTGTTAAAAAACAGATAGTTATCGCTGTAATGTAACATTTTTAATCCGAATAAATCAGTAATCTGTATGTCAGGGAACAATTCACGTTCGATCTGTCATTGATTACGTATAGTCAGCAAATAAATGGTTTTCCTGTTGTATGTTTTTTAGCTATGCTTTGGCCTTCATAAATGGTACGATCATAGGTACCTTTTTTTGATATTCTTCATATTCTTTGCCAATTATCTTTTTCAAATCCTTTTCTTCCAAAAATTTGACCGCTATCAAAATATATGCAGTAGTGACTACTGTGAACAACAAATGCCCAAGTGACATTGTCGGTGTTGCCCAAAAAGCGATAATAAAGCCTAACATAATCGGATGTCTTACGATTTTATAGAACCACTTCGTCTGGAATTTTGGATACGTCAATTTTTGATCCTTGAAATTCTCATAGATCTGGGTAAGTCCAAAAAGCTCAAAATGGCTTATCATAAAGGTGGAAAGGAATACCACCAGCCAACCCAAAAAGAAAACTACGGTCAATAGCAAGGCTATTGTACCATCCGTTTCCCAGACTATTGTGGTCATGGGTTGCCATTTCCAGTAAATAAGTAAAAGTGCAAGGCTCGATAATAGAATATAAGTACTTCTCTCAATAGCCGGATTGATAAACCGTTTGATCCATTTTTTAAAAGCAGGTCGAGCCATAACACTATGTTGTAGGGCGAATATGCTAAGAAGTCCAATGTTAATTAAAATAGATTGCAGTAAGGGCCCCTCAACGCCCGAATCAATGGATTTTGGGACCACTAAATTGCCGACAAAACCAATGGCATATATGAATGCGATTAAAAAAATAACATAGGCGACAATCCCGTAAAGGATAACAAGAATTTTTTTCATGATTTTAGGTTTTAGATTGTTGAAATAAATGGTTATGCCTTTTAAAAGGCTTGGGTTGGGTGGCTAGGAGGAGATTGTGGCCCAACTGATTATTTTGCTTATACAATACTAGTTTAATACTAAAGAACAGTCATTCACCATTCATGCAACTTCTAGGAGTATTTGTGAATGGGTTTGGTCAAGCACATCCTTCAGCATACTAATTTTTTGTTTTTGTATTTTGGTTTGTTGCAAGATTTGAAGTCATATCAATCCTAACATAGCCCTCTATCCTTACCTTACGGTAACCGCCTGCTTCTGCAATTCGCATTCCTTCTGGTGTGGCAATGGTAAAATTGTCCTTTCGTTTGTCATGATAATACAACCAAAGTGGTTTGTATAAGTGTTTGTATTTCTGCTTTACCGATCTCAAGACATAGCCCTCAATGCCAGCTTTGCGATAACCCCCGGCTTCTGCAGCCCATATGCCATCGGCCGAGGCAGTGGTGAAATTATCCTTTCTTGAATTATTGTAATACAAGTATAGGGGTACAACCGTACCCTCGGAAGAAGTAGGTTTGTTTAATACATAACCATCTACGCGAACAAATCTGTAGTTCCCGTTTATGGCATTATTCTTACCTTCGGCACTAGCTGTGGTGAAGTTATCTTTTCGGCTACTGTTCCAATAATGCTCTAAGGGTTTGGCGTAATTATCCCTTGGTGGGGAGGAATTATGGGCTGCCTTAAGTTTAAACTGTTGTGCCGGACCTCCTTTGATAGCCGCTACCCTGATATTTGTCCCATTGTTTGTAAGTCCTCCTTGTACATCTAAATTCAAGTCACCCAATTTCGAACGTATATAAAAGTAATCACTCCCGGCATCTATCAATTGCCATTTTTGGGCATCGGTGCCATTTTTTGGATATTGCCAAACATTTGAAGGAGGGGAGGCATTTCCACCCTCAATATCCAGTATTAGATTACTCCTAATATTTTGGATATAGTAATATCCGCCTCCAGCTTTAAGCAGACGGAATTTTTGGGAATCTTTATGAATGAGTTCGTATTGCAGTACATTGGCTTTAGGATTTAGGCGACCCCCGTGGATATTGACTACTTTACCACTATGCCTAGCCACCAAATACCAAGGCCTATTGGTGAGATTTTCAGGCACTGTAACTTTATACAATTCATTGATTGCCATTTTATCTCCCGAGCTCATGCCGCTGCGTTGACCAAAAGAGGTGCATTTTGTACTCGTGATGGTTGGTAAAATACTTTTACTGAAAGCGTAAGGCGGATAATGCATGATAGAGTTACAATCGTATTGTCCAATATCAATGCCATCAGAAATATGTCTTTCAAAGTTGTTTTTTTTGTCCGGTTTTATATTCTCCCATAGTATGGTGACATGTTCATTCCGGTCTTCGCGAGACTGTTCGTGCCATAATCCTGCAGTGTGCAGAATTTCATGGACAATACTGCCAAAACCACAAGCCCCAATATTGATGCTTTGCTTTCCGCCACATCTGCCTATTCTAGACCAACAACCATCTCCTGTAATGAATGTGACATAATCATTTTCAATGGTGCGTGAAACTAATTTAAGATTGGTTTGTTCATGAATATGTTGAATGGCCTGTAGGATTAATTCCCGTTGGGGATGTCCGCTTTCAATCGTAAAGGGAATTATACCATCTCTCCAGCGATATGTATCACCATCAATGACAACGGCAAATTGATTTTCACCGGAATATAGATGGCTTGGCCCCAATACTATATCACCTTCCATGACCGCCATACCATCCACAAATTCCATAGCGACAAGTTTTGATTCTTGATGAAAAGGTAAATATGCATTGACTTTTTTTGCAATGCGTTCTGTACTTTGGGGATGGAATGTTTCGACTCCCGATTTTTCTGCCGTTTTCTTTTTTCGATGATCACGGATATTTTGGGCGTACGCCGGAACAATATACAACAAAGCTAAGATGCTTATTGTTAGTAGAATAATAGTGTTTTTTGACTTCATTGCAATATTCATGGCTTTTGGTTTTAGTGTTACTGTTCTATGTGCTTATTCCTAATTGTCCATCTTAAAATCAAGAACTTCCTTAGCCTTATTTTGTATAGCCACATTCGCATGCTGCAACAATTTTTTTAAGTAAACGGATACTTCCATGTCATCTATGGGCCCCAAGGTGGAAACGGCTTCAAGTTTTATTTCCTCTGACGGATGTTTGTCTTCCAATAAAGATTTTATATATGGGAAGATTGCAGGAGATCCTGTATTGCCCAATACCATTAGATGCTGCATCGTATCTTTTTCGGTTTTCATTTTTTCAATAAGATAATTTGTCAGTGCCTGGGATCCTAAACTATCGGAAGGCCTTAGATGTTTGGCCATACCACCTAAGGCGAGTTGTGCTGTTGATTTTGTAAAATATCCTAGGGATTCATCTTCCTTAAAGGCTATTTTCTTTAAAACTTCAATGGCTTTGCCTGTAGGGTACTTTGTGGTGGTCAGTACGGGAATCAATGCCCCCACTAGGTCTTCGTTACTTTTGTTCTTATCTATAAGCAACGCCAAGGCATTTGTGGCACTAGGGGTTTCGGTAATGGTTAAGGCTTTGCTTAATATGACAAATTCACTAGAGGTGGCTAATTGATTATCGAGGAAAGAAACAGCCTTACTGCAATACTCCGGCTGCAGATAAAATAGAGCCCTAAACTTTAAAATCAAATCTTCTTTCAAAGCTTCGTTCAAGGTATTTACTTTTGACAGTTTTTGAATTAAGGCCTCCCAATTATCCGAACCTAAAGTTCCTTTATAGGCCGTTCTTCTGATCTCCCCTAGTGAGGTAGCCTCACTCAATGTTGTTTTCTGATTATAGGCAGAAGATTTTTCCAGCGTTAAGAGAGGTGAAATGTCAATATTTTCCATTTGCTTTTCAAAAAGCATAAAGACCGACACTTTAGCCCCTTGTACACTCAAAGTGTCATTGTCCCGTACCACGATTTGGGCTTCGGAAATATTTATTTTCTTGATTGCCCCGGTAGCATCAGTTTCTATAATGGTATTGCTATCCGTGTTTATTTTTTGATTTTCATTTTCCGATTTGTAGGCTAGATAAATAAGCACATTCTTTTTGTAGATTGGATTGGAATTATGGGAATCCACGCTTTGGTATTCGGCAATATAGGTCCCTTGGGTATTCTCTTCGGTCGTTCGCCAATCTTTAGCATTTTCCATGGGCCTTACAAATTGCATTCTACTAAGTATGTCTTTGTATATTCCCGTTGTTATTTCAGACAATTGAGAATCAAATCGTATAGTTCCTATTTTTCCATAAGTATCGGTATATACAAATACCGGTTTTATCAACTCTTGAAGAATCGGATGTAGATCAATTGAAATTCCTTCGTTCTTTAAATTCAGTATCGGGTTTTGTAATTGATAACAGATCAACATACTGTCCTTAGTTTTTATCAGCATTGTTTTTTCTAAATCGCTCTGAAGGGTCATTTCCAAATACTGTAATGATTCACTATCGAAAAAGTCATTGGCAGCAATTACGGAATCAGGATTATAAAGTTTTTTTATATCGCTATACCCGAAATTTTCCGCACTGTAGGTATAATGGGATCGGTTTGGACCAAGGGTACTTCTACTCCCGATACATCCATGAATAAAGGAACATAAAAGAAGTAGGGTACCTAAATTTCCGATGATTTTCATTATTTCCTAATCTTGGGTGAACACTGGGGTTTCATCATATCTTGCGATGTTTTTCAATGTAAAAGGTTCGAATCCACCTTCAGTTATGGTTCCGGAATCCATAAAGCCACTCCATTCGAACAATTCATGTTCTTTCCGATAACAATCATCAATAAAGGGGATATCTATGGGGGAGCAGGCTTCACCATAGGCACTTATTGAACCACTTAAGATTTCAATGTCGTATCCAAAATAATGATTGATGCCAACCACGATATTTTCAGAATTTTGACTGAATATGCCTGCGAATGCATTTAAGTCCAATTCACCTTTGATAAAGGTTAATTCTGCCTCAACACCGCCTTCGAAGACCCCTATAAGATTAAGACCGCCTTCGCCGTAGACTTTTAGATCAATTAAAGGCTTGGCATGAACGGAGGCTACCGTTCTTTCAATTTTTGCTTCATATTCAAATCCTACTTCCCCTTTTACACCAATAAGGCCTACAAAATCTATTCCTGGCAAAATTGGCACCTGTAAAGGAAAAGATTTATCAAAAGATCTACCATAGGTTTTAGAAAATGATTCTTGCTGTGAAAAAGTGGTTGATTTTGGAGGAAAAAGGTTCATTTCCAATGCTTTTACCGAAATTGTCGCACTCATTTTTTTGGACACATTGGAAGGTGCGTAAAATTGACAACTCGCATTAAGAACATCTATGGATTTTCCTAAAAGTGAGCCTGTTGCTTTGCTTGTTGCTTTTACTTTAAACTCCGACTTGTTATTGTCGGTATTTTGTGGGTCAAAAGGGTAAATTTTTACAAAACGGGTAATAGATCCTTCTAGACTTGCTTGAAATGTATCTGGATTTCCAAACCCCCAATTTTTACTGTTCGTTTTATTGAATTCATAGAGTTTTGAAAGGTTGCCTATTTTTTTTGGCCTCAGGTCCTTAAAAGGTCGCTGTTTTGTTGTTTTTTGTGCTATGACAGTTCCTGCTCTTTTAGAAAAATTATACATATTTATCTTTTCCCGCTCTCTTTGTGTATAGCTACTATATGGCTTTAGCATGATCATCGGGGACCTACCGTTTGGCGATGCCCCAACCACTTTAACCCTTTGTTCTAAACTCATGAATTTTTTAACTTCTGCTTCTTTTTTAAAAGCACCTATGGATTTCGGTGCCAAAGCTCTTCTCCCATCTAAAAATTTTTTATTTGTGACAGTTCTAGAAACAACCTTTTCACCATTGTTCCTTAAACTATAACCTTGGCTATTTAGTTTTTTTTCGAGTGCATTGGTTTCATTCAAATACTGTTGTGCCGTGATTACTCTACCATCTTTTAATGAAACCCTCTTATTTGGCGGAATAGGATTTCCGTTTTTATCTTCAAGTTTAAATGGTACGAATTCAATTTTAGTCTTTGACGTTCCTTTCCAATTAGGATTGTTTACGGTTATCTGAACCGAGGTCATTTTAGATTTCTGTACTGCCGTTTTTTTTGCTTCGGTCTTTAACCTTGTAAAAGGGTCGCTTGTTTTTTTTGTTCTATGGTCACGTACAATTTGAGCTTGCAGTGGCGAAACATAGACTGTTACAAAAAGGCCTATTATCAGGCAAATCAGGTTTCTTTTTAATTTTGTTTTTAGTATCATAACTTTAATTTTTAGAATTATTTTATTCTTGCCTTCAATTCCCATATAAAGAGACTCTAACTGATTTAAGATCATAATGTTTAAACCAAAATTCATCGCTACTCGTGGCATCGCTGTTCAATAAGATAGCATGAAGCTTCCCCTTGATTCCTGGCGCGTTTAAGTTGTCTAAATCCCAGTAGGTAAGACCTTCCGGTTCTTCCATATTATAACCTGGATTAAATTCATATTTAAAAATTCCACTGGTTTCAGATTTTAGTGCCTTTCTTCTAGTTTTAAAATTGAAAACCCATATACCCCCATCTTTTTTATTGAAATCAGTGCCTTTACCATTTATGATGAACAGAAATTTACCGTCATCTGAAAATTCCCCACCCTGCATGTATTCTTTTATGGTAATAATGTTTCCATTCTCATCCAACAAATCTTTAGAACCACTATACTTTAGCCATTTCCTATTCTCTTTCAAAGCTTCTAAGTCCATGGTATAGACCAGTAATTTATTGTCGATATTCATACTATTGTTAGACGTATACAACATGCCATTTTGAGGGTGAATAGCGCACCAACCAGCTTTGGTCTGGGCTGGTAAAGCACCCGAACCAACATAAGATAAATCAGAGGCTCTAAATACTGCAATTAATGGGTTCTTTCCGTTCTTAGGACTGTCTACTTCAATACCTACATAACTAACTACTTTTCCATAGCTATTGTGCTCAGCTTCCAAAGGGATAAACAAAAAGCCCTTATATTCGACCAGATCACCAAAATGGTTGTAGCCTTTACTACTCAATACATTTGGAATTGATACGGTTTTGACTCCAGAGGGCAAATTACTTCGACTAATATGTTTGTTCAGGTCGTGTGATATAGGAAACTTCCACAACCGCTTCTTTTGCGTAAAAAACCAATTGGCATCGTTATGGCCAACACCTTGTAGTTTGTCACTCCAACCATTTCCTCGGTCGCTTGGATAATTGTTCAAGTACCTTGCACTTAGTACTGTTGTGAGTTCTATTTGATGGTTATTGTCTAAAGCGTTTAAAATATAACCTTCAATTCGTACCTTTCTATAACCGTCTGCTTCTGCTACGCTCCTCCCCTCTGCTGTAGCAATTGTGAAATTGTCCTTTCGTGTGTCATGGTAATACAACCAAAGCGGCTTGTATAAATGTTGATATTTTGGTTTTACATTTTTTAGAATATAACCTTGGACTCTTACTTTTTTATATCCCGCCGCTTTAGCAGCCCTGATTCCTTCAGTTGTAGCAGTTGTAAAATTGTCTTTTCGTGCATCGCTGTAGTACAAATAGAGGGGTACTGCTTGACCTTCTATGCTAGAAGCTTTTTCCAAGACATATCCATCTTGTCGCACAAAACGATAGTCCGCGCCTAATGCCCCATTCTTACCTTCGATTGTTGCAGTAAGCTGGTTGTCCTTTCTACTACCATTCCAATAATGGTTTAAGGGTTTAAAGGTGGTTTGGTTTTTATGGTCACGTACCACCGTTTTTTTTGGTTTATTTCTATGGTCGCGAACGGTTTGCGCCTGAACGGGCCAAATGCAAACCGTTGTAAAAAACACGATAAATGGGTAAATCGGGTTCTTTATAAACTTCAATATCGTTGCTGTCTTCATGATATTTGACTTTAAATTTATTTGTTCTAAGATTTTAATAAAGTCCCCTTATCAAAATGCAGGTATTTGACCTACACGTATTTAATTGGGGTTAAACCGGTTCGTGCTATCCAACTTTGAGCTATTTGGATAGGGTATGGGAATGGGTCCTACTGGTAATGGGGGTGATTTTGGTGTTGGTGCCGATTGTCCTTGTTTTTGGGCATTGTAATCTTTTGAACAATCAACCGTTTCGCAAATCGTCCAGCAATCTTGTACGCTGCCATCTGCCGTATTAAAACAGAGTTCTGTACAAGTAAAGCAAGATTTGTTTTTGTCAGTTTCTGAAAAAAGTAATGTATTGGAGGACCCGTCATTGGCCCCTTCAAATCGAATTATCTTTCCTTTTTGTACAATGGCATATAAGGTGTGGCCAGACTTCAATCCATAAATCGAATTCACCCCGTCCTTCAATGCTTGGGTTACCCTGATTGTAGGTACCTTACCCGTATATTTAAATGTGGGGTATGCTTTTTTAACCTCAGTTCTTTTACCAAAAATGGCATCAGCTTCATCAAAATAGAATACTTGACTGGCAAAGGCTTTTTTATTTGGTCGATGATCGCGTGTATCTTGGGCGAGTATAGGGGAAAGATAAACGGATATCAAAAGACATATAATTAAGTAAATGAAATTTCTTTTACGCCCTTCTGTGATATCCGTATACATGATTTTTGATTTATATGATTTTGAAATAGTATTGTTTTAAAGATCATTCTGTCCCTTCATTTAATCACAACCTTCACCAGAATCAGTTAAGATGGTAAGTATGCCTCCGTTCGATATTTGCAGATCACAAACCTCTTGGGGTATGCTACTTATAGGGTTGTTGGTTATACTCAGTAAGGCTAAATTGTTTAGCTGTCCTAACTCCGGCGGAACTGTATTAAGTTGGTTACTGGCCAAAGTCAAAACGGCTAAAGTTTCTATACTTCCAAGGGATGAGGGTAGGCTTTCTAGATTATTGTTGTTTGCATTTAAAGTCTCTAAGGAATTAATACGGTTGATGTTTTCAGGTATTCTTGTCAGGTTTTTATTGTTCATGGTAATGGTTTTAGGGTTACCATTGTCATGAAATGTAACCTCAGGATAGTGGTCCACGCTCCAACCCAAGGTATTTTCGGGGTTAGCAGTGTAAATTCCAATGAGCGCGTCTATTGGTGTGTCATTTCCCAATTGGACCAGATCATGGGTGATGGTCATTGTAGGATTATGAAAATTCTTAATATAATAAACCGATAATGGTAAAGTAGTTATGTTGTTCTCGGATAAGCGCAATGTCTTTAAGTTTATGAGAAACCCTATTTCAGGAGGAACGGAAGTAAGTTGATTATTGTTTAATGACAGAATTTCAAGATTTACCAATTTCCCCAATTCCTTTGGGATCGTAGTAAGTTCATTTCCAGCCAAGAATAACCTTTCTAAATGAACCAGCTGCCCTATTTCTTGGGGCACCGATATGATATCGTTGATACTCAAATCCAATATGGTCAAATTCACCAATGAACATAGTTCAATAGGTAATTCGGTTAATAGGTTGCTGGATAGGATAAGTTGTGTAAGATTTACCATTTCACTAATATTTGCTGGTATAGCGGTGAGCTGGTTGGCCCCTAAATAAAGTTTTTCCAGGTTTTTTAACTTGTTGATTTCATCAGGTAATGTTGTCAGCGAGTTTCCATCAAGACCTAAAAACAATAAAGAAGCTAAATTGCCAATTTCCTTGGGTAAGGAGGTAAGAAAGTTATCATGTAGATGCAATTCTTCCAAGTTGGTTAATTGCCCTATTTCACTTGATAATTCCCTGAGTTCGGATTCCCCAAGGTATAAATAGGTTAAATCGGTTAATTGGCCAATTTCTTTGGGTAAAGCAGTTATGCCTAATTCTCCAAGGCTTAAACGAGTGATTTTGTCTTCTGTATTTGTAACTACGCCATCAAGATCATTTAAATCATTGGTGTTTTGTAAATCCCAAGTTATGGTATTGCCGGGGTTAAAATCTAAAATGGCCTGTAAAACCTGACGTTGTGTTAATGGGAAATGAACAGTTATCGTATATGTGGCCGTAGACCCATCTTCGGCGGTAACCATGTACATAACAGGCTGGGTAAAGTTTTGGGCTGTGGTTTTATCTATAGTGGCTGCCTCTGATATCATAATTTCGGGTAACAGGTTTGAAACGTCCGCATCTGGTGGTACGGTGACATCGATCGTTTTATTCTCTTCATCTATGGTTGCCACCAGATCGGTTTGGAAAAAGGTGACGGTTGATCGAAAAACAAAACTGGTGATTTGCTTTTCGCTACTTTTTGTGATTTCCTTAGAGGCTGAGTCATCATCTTTGCTACATCCTATGGTGTTTGTTACTAAAAGGAGCACGGCAATTAGCTTTATCGGAAAGATGTTTTTATAAAGGGTTGTACGTGTTTTCATAACTATATGTTTAAAGCGTTTTTTAATTTGATAAAAAGGTATTTAGTCACAACCCTTACCGGGATCTGTAAGTAGGGTAAGTGGGACGCTATTTGTTTGCAGTTCACATACTTCTTGGGGTATACTACTTATAGGGTTGTTGGTCAAACTCAATAGGGCTAAATTGTTTAGTTGCCCTAATTCTGACGGGACAGTACTTAGATTGTTACTCGCCGCTGTTATTACACTTAATGTATTTATATCGCCCAACGTAGATGGTAAGCTTGTCAGATTATTGCTATTTACATTAAAGCTTTCTAAACTTGATAAAGACGAAATATTTCCTGGTATTCTAGTTAAGTTTCTATTATTCATAGTAATGGCCTTAGGGTTGCCATTGTCATCAAATGAAACTTCAGGATAGTTATCTACTCCCCAACCTAAGGTGTTACCGGGGTTGGCACTATATATACTAATAAGAGCATCTTTTTGTGAAGTAGTTTCGTAAGTAATCATATCATCTGATAAAACAATCAGATCTCGCAATTCGACTAAATAAGAGATTGACTCAGGTAATACAGATATATTATTTATTTGGAATAATTCTATCCTTTCTAATTGACGAAGAAAGCCTATTTCTGGAGGTAAGGAAGTAAGTTGGGTATTATAAACCTCCAATTCTGTTAAATTTCTTAATTGTCCTATTTCTGGTGGTAGGTGAGTTAGTGGGCCATTGGTTGAAGATAATCTTGTTAATTTAGTTAATTGTCCTATTTCCGAAGGTAATTCAGTATAATCGTTACTTCCTATCAGTAACATTTTTAAATTTGACAAGCGTCCTATTTCTGGGGGTATTTCAGTAAGTTCGTTATCATCTAACCTTAATAGTTCCAAATTGGTTAATTGTCCTATTTCTGGAGGAAGCGAAGTAATATTATTCCAGTGTAAATGCAATTTTTCTAAATTTTTCAATTGCCCAATTTCTGGGGGTATTTGAGAAATATAACATCCAAATAAGTTTAATTCTATTAGACTGGTCAATTGTCCTATTTCTGAAGGAATTACCATAAGTTCGTTATTACTTGCGTTTAAAAATTCCAAATGAACCAATTGCTTTATCTCTGCAGGAATTGCTGCAAGTTGGTTGCGAGCTAGATTTAGAGATTCCAAGCTTGTTAATTGCCCTATTTCTTTAGGAAGTGTGGAAATAGTCCCATATTCTATATTTAATTCAATAATTTCACCTTCTGTATTTAACGTTACACCGTCTAAGTCTCCTAAATTCTCGATTGTATTTAGATTCCAAGTGAGAATGTTTCCCGGATTAGCATCTAGAATAGCCTGTAAAATTTGCCGTTGGGTCAACAGGTTAGTTATAGTTACGGTATAAACCGTGGTACTACCATCTTCTGCGGTTACGGTATACTCTATCGGCTCTGTAAAGTCTTGGGCTGTATCATGGTCAATAGTTGAAAGTTCAGATATTTTCACTTCCGGCAATAGCCCTGTAATGTCCGTATCTGGGGGCATGGCGGCCGTAACGGTCTTATTGTCTTCATCTATGTTTGCCACTACATTAATGTCAATGGGGTTATTGGTAAGTAAAAACACAAAACTGGTGATCTCTTTGGCATCGCTTAGTTCTGGTTCTTCTTCTGGGGTTGCTATGACAACAGGCTCCTTAGTATCATCTTTGCTACACCGGGTAACCACGACGGCCAATAATAAGTAAATGATGAGGTGGATTTTGTAGGTGCTCTTCCAAAGTGTTTTTATTGTTTCCATATGATTTAATTTTGAGTCAAGAGAAGGCTTCCTAGGACAATTGGAGTATCGTACGTAGTATTCCAATAAGCCATTAAGTTTAATTCTTACAAATTCCATAATAGTCACAGACTGCATAATAATCGTTGATATCTACTTCAGCCGACTTCAATTCGTTTAGTATGTCTGGACGGATCGATTTACTAGAAGTTGTATTTGAAGCCTCAATAAGGACAATTCTAAATTCTATGGTGTCTGGTATTTCTGCCTCTGTAATTCTATCGGGTTCATACCCGTTAACAGTCTTAGCAAGAGTAAAGCTGCCATATTGGGCTGCATAATCTATTAGGAGGCCAAAACTGCCCGAGACTCCAGAAACAAGAGATGTATAGGGTAGTGGCTTAATATTGATCTGCGTACCGTAATCAGCACCAGAGGCATAGGATGGTTTGGCATACGTAAGAATAACATTTCCCGCACCGTAAAAAAAATTCAATTCAACGCCTCCTACACTATCTGCTGGGATAGTATATTTTCTATATTCATTGTTCCCTCCAAAATGTAGATTTTCACTCCAAGCCTCTTTGTTTACATATATATCGAATGCTTGTACATTCGCATTACCATCTTCCGCGTTGGTTCCGTCAATACCGGCTGTACCTGCTGGGCCCATCGGACCAACCTCTCCATCTTTAGCACAAGAATTAATGACTAATGAAAAAATGATTAATCCATAGGTGAAAAATTTCATTGTAGATTTCATAACTATTCCATTTAATTAAATATGATACAATGATATCGTACTAATAAAAAAAAGGGGTTCACCATTATTCCAATCCCATGTAGTAATTCTGAATCAGAAAGAAAATCCATGTACTATTATTGCATAAAAATGCAATTAACAGATATAATAAGCTTGTAATCAGTTATTTAGATAAATCACTGGGAGGAAACCCAAATTCGTCCTTAAAGGCCCTACTAAACCAGGATGGGTCGTTGAATCCCGACTCATAGGCGATTTCGGAGATGGTTTTATCCGTAGTTTGGATCAATTCTTTTGCTTTTTGAAGACGGACGGAACGGATAAAGACCGCTGTGGATTTATCGGTAATGGCTTTCAGTTTTCTATAGACCTGTGATTCGCTTAAATGTAATTTATCAGCTAGGTCACTTGAACCAAATGCGGAATTGTCCATATTTTCATTGATGGATTGTATGACTTTTTGGAGGAATTTTATTTCTGGACCTTCAGCCTTTTTATCCAAAAAGATGTTCAAGCCATCCTTTTGGATTTTATCGATGAATTTTTTGCGGAGCAATACCAATTGATCTAATCGAATGAACAATTCCTTCTCGTTAAAAGGTTTTCCAAGGTAGGCATCTGCACCATGGGCCAGTCCTGTCAATCGATCATCCGTGGTTACTTTTGCGGTCAAAAGTATAATGGGTATATGATCGGTGCGCTCATCCGTTTTAAGAATGGAACACACTTCAAAACCATCCTTACCAGGCATCATAACATCGCTGATAATGATATCAGGTATGTTTTCAAAGGCCTTTGCTATGCCCAAATCCCCATTGATGGCATGCATGGTTTGGTACTTCCCTTTTAAACAGGTTTTTAAGTAATGGGCCACATCCTCATTATCCTCAATTATGAGTACAGAGGGTAGTGCGGAAGCCTCTTCTGAAACTGACGGTTCCGTGTTTTTACTGTTCGTTGTTTTTTTAATGGGCGGTTCAACCGTTATTTTGGTATCCAAGGTTTTGACTGCCTTATGGGTTACCGGTATTTGTGCCGTAAAAGTACTGCCTTTACCAAGGGTGCTCTCTACGCCAATGGTCCCGTTCATCAATTCCACAAATTCCTTGGCCAAGGAGAGGCCAATACCTGTCCCTTCCTGTTTAGATGACGATTCATTGTCTACTTGATAAAAGCGGTCAAATAGATGGGTAATATCTTCTTCTGCCAACCCCAAACCGTTGTCTTGTACTTTTATGGAGAAAAACTCACTCTCTTTTGTCGTGATTTTGTTGAGGTGTACGATTATTTTGCCATTGGCTCCGGTGAATTTTATGGCATTTGAAAGTAAATTGGAAATAATCGATGCCATTTTATTCACGTCAATATCCATCTCCAAAGATTCAATTTCTGAATATACCGTGAGGTTGATATTTTTTGACTGTGCCAAGGAATGGAAACTTTCACTCAAATACTTTACAAACGGAATGGCATCGGTCTGTACCAGATTTAATTCCATGGAACCACTTTCCACCTTGGCTAAATCCAACATTTCATTGACCAATTGCAATAGATTCTTGCCATTACGACGAATCATTTCCAAGGATTTTTCGGCCCCTTCAAAACGGTCGTTCAGCACATTCGTTTTTAATGTTTCCGCCATTCCCAGGATAACCGTCAAAGGTGTCCGAAATTCATGGGTAATGTTTGAATATAAGCGTGTCTTAGATTCGTTCAACTGCTCCAGTTGTTCCGTTTGGTGGTTCAGAAGTTCATTTTTATGTCGTATTTCCGTAGTGCGTGCTGCGACCAAATTTTCCAGATTTTCATTTTGCCGTTGCAATTCCCGGGACCTCCATTTAGAATATAGGGCCACTATCCCGATCGCTCCCAACCCATAGAGTACATACGCCCACCAACTGCCATACCACGGCGGTAGAATGGAAAAGGAATAGCTATCGTATGAACTAACCTGATTAAAGATATTTTTTGAACGGACTTTAAAACTATAATCCCCAGCCGGGATATTGGTATAATCTTTTTTGGTTTCATCGGTCCATGCAGACCAATCTTCATCAAAACCCTCCAAGATATACTGGAATTTATTTTTTGATTCGTCGTAGAAACTCGGGTTGGCGTATTGAAATCGCAATTGATTGCTTTTATAGGGAAGTTGTGCTGTAATAGTAGTCGTATAACCACCAAAAAGCAGAGAGTCGTTTTGCCAAAAAATATCTGTTATTATTGCCCTTGAATTCAGGATGCTTTTGTCTAATTTTTGCTTTAAATCGTGACGAATGACGACCCCTTTTTTGCCCCGATACCATATAACACTATCTTCCAGTTCAGGAAACATGTCATTTTTTCTTAAGTCCATTATTCTCTCTTCATCAAGCGCTTTCACTTTATAGGAGCCATTTTTTTTGGCAAAGGCCGCCAATTGTTCTAGTCTATTTTCACCGTCATATTCTATTAACCATATATTTCCATTATCATCGGTCGAATGGACTTTCGCTATTATGTTATCAAGGCCTAGTTTTTGAAGTAATTTTTTATTATTGACGAATTTCTGAGAAAGTGGGTCAAACAAATACAATTCATTAGCAGATTCAATATAAAGCTGATCTTCAATATAATACTGCCTTCCAATATTATCAGGAACCCCATCTTTCACTTTGAAGGTTCTTACTATGGGATTTGTTATATTCCTAGTTTCCAGAATATCATCAAATGAAATTCGTATTGCTTCGTTTTTATTTATAGTTAGCCATAAATTGCCTTTGATGTCTTCAATAATTTTGCTGACCTGAATATTTATTCCTTCAAACATATGTTCTATTGCCCAACTGCCATTTTTTAGGTATAAGGAGGTCAATCCCGAACTCGTTCCAATAAAAACCCTGTTCGAATCTATTTTAGAGGCGCACAAAGATGAAACGTTAGGTAGATCTAACAATTCTTTTGAGTTTCCTTTTTTGTCAATTTCAAAAAGCCCTCCTCTGGAGCCTACTAACATTTTGTTTCTATGAAGTAAGGTTTCAAAAACCATTCCCATGTCACCTAAAGGTTCCAATAGATTAACTTGTGATTTATTATCATTTTTTAGCACATATAATCCTTCCCCAGTACCCACATAAAGTTTGTCATAATATCTTTGAAAACCCATTACTAAGCCAGGAGTATTATTGAGCTCATTATAAAAGGAAAATGGAGACGGATATTCAATTTTTGCTATTCCAGAATTTAATGAGGCCCAAAGTAAGTCAGATCGGTCTTGGAAAAGATTAATTACCATATTCGATTGAAATATTCCTTTTTTAGAGAGCATAACTTTTTTCAGTCCTTTGTCATCTAGGATCAATACTCCTTTTTTAAAGGATCCAAAAGCGAAAGTATTGGGGTTTAAAGCTATTCCACAACTAATGACATTATCATTGAAGAATTCGGGAACATTGGTTTCAAATCTCTCAAAACGGGTGCCATCATAAATATATAGCTGATTATTGGTTGCTATTACATATGAGTTCTTTTTATAGGGAAGAACGGCTCTTATTTTTATATTGGCAAACATTGCTCCTTGTGAAACCAATTCAAAATCTCCTTTATTATAAGCTGTTAACCCTTCCCCATGTATTCTTTTAAATATGGTGTTGCGAGCTAAAAACAGCAAAGGATCCCCAGAATTTTCCCAGATTTTAAATTTTATTCCATCCCATTTGAAAATGTATTTTTCCGAACTAAAAAATACATCATCCGCTACACTATATATGGATCTTATTCTATTGAAATCATGAAATTTTTCCGGTAGAATAGATAGTAAAGAAACGTAGGAAAGTTGGCCTATTTCATCTGAATCTAAATAGCCTATTTCATCAATTCCTCCCAAAAAAACTGTCCCTTTTTTTGTAGATACTATTGCATTTGGGCTTACTAATCCAGGTAATTCCAATAATTTCCAACTCGCCCCATTAAAGGAGAGTATGCCATCTCCATTCGCAAAATAAATAATACCCAAACTATCTTGAACGGCACCCCAATTTTGGATAAAAGCTCCATATTCATCTGGACTATAATTCTGAATATAGGGGAGACCGGTCTCTGAAACGTTTTGGGATTGTGCGGCATGGAAAGTCAGTAGGGTAATAACCGCAAGGGAAACCCATAGGCGATGCCGAAAGGTGTACGGAATCAGTTTTAATACGAGGGTGACTTCCATATTCACTCGGTTTTTCAGGGACATTGGCCCAATTGAAATGGCAAGGAAACACAAATTACCTCCAGATTGGAAATGAATGTTTGTCTACTGCATGCGTAACGAATATAGTACAGCAACTCCCTTTAATGTGATAAACTGTATACTTTGGGCCAAACTGCGTTTAATTCGCCCTATTCCGTGTGTATATGGTACCCGGGTAGCATTACGTGCTCGGTCGATTGTTGGGCCTAAGATTCTTTTAAAACCGCTTTAACCACTGCGGTCGCCTTCTCTACCTCGTCCTTGTTTACATATAGATCCACTTGTCCCAACATCGATGATGCAAAGCCAGCCAAGCGTGCAGATTCCGCTTCGTCCTTGATGATAGCCTCAATACCCATACCTTGCAATTGGCTTACTATTTGTTGTGCGACAAATGATTCCCCTGTGTATATCTTTATATAGTTTGATGTCATGAGTACATGATTTATTCTCTTCAAGATACGCAACAATTTGCATGTATCAAGGCATTATTCGATATTATGTTATTCTGAAGAAGGGTATTTTTTGCTGTAGGGTTATGCCATTTTTAGTTTCCCCGTTTCGCAATCGGTACTTAAAAGAGTAAAATTGAATTTACATCCTTCCTAGGTCCGATTCAAGAAAAACACTGTCACCCATTTTTTCGGTGATTTTTTTTTCGGTGGCAAGTCCAATACCATTTCCCCTTTCCCCAAACTTATCGGTAGGGGTTAGGACCTTGAATGTCTTAAAGATTTATTCTTGATGCTCCTTGGCGATTCCAGGACCACTATCCTTGACTGAAAATTCATAATGGTTTCCTTTTTTATCAACGGTAATCTGCATTTCTGTTTCCTCCTTGTCGCTATATTTGATGGCGTTGGAAACAAGATTAATCAATATTTGGTTTAGGGCCGTTTTATTGGTGTTGATGGTCTTTAGTGGGGAATGGAACTTTAGTTTCAATGAATTGTCATATGAAAAAAGGCCACTAATGTCATCTTTGAGCACTTCTATTTCAATCGGTGCCACATCTTCCTGAATTAGCGATTCACTCTTACTGTACTCAAGAAGTCCGTCTATGAGTCTTTTTAATTGGTTCGTAGAGGATTTAATGAACCCCAGCATTTTTTTCCATCCTCATCAAAATTAGAGGCGTAACAATCGGAGAATAGTTGGGCGGTGGTGTTTATCGCATATAAGGGCGATTTTAGATCATGTGCGGCGATTTAGGCAAAACGCTCCAATGCGATATTTTTTTCTTTCAGCTCCTCAACGTTCTTTTCAAGAAGCATGTTGCTCTTTCGGAGTTGTAAAAGGTTACGTACTTGATTTTATGGGAATCGATCTGACTATGACTAAGTAATTTTGGCTTATGATCAATGACACATAAGGTTCCCAAAGGCAAACCATTATCCGAGATCGATGGGATACCTGCATAAAAAACAACATTTGTATCACCCGTAACTAAGGGATTATCATGGAAGCGCTCATCTTTTCTAGCATCCTGGACGACGAATATGTTTTCGTCCGCGTTGATCGCATGTGCGCAGAAAGCATATTCTCATGGGATCTCAGAAGCATCGACACCATAATGGGATTTAAACCATTGTCTTTCATGATCCACTAAACTGATCAAACTAATGGGGGGCACATATTTCTGCCGCAATTGCCGTTAAGTTATCGTAATCTTCTTCAGGAAGTGAATCTAAGATGGAATAGGATGCTAAGGAGGCTAATCGTTCTTTTTCATTGATGTGGTCTTTAGGTCGTAGCATTGCAAATGGTTTAAGAATGGTTAGTGGTTTAGGTGCCTATGTGTTATGTAAGGATGGAATTGCTTTGTGGGTAGTGTGTTTTTAAGGTTTATCGTATTGGAAAATAGTAAAAAAATGAATGAAAAGGGTAAATATACAACAGGTTGGATTTTTTTAAGGAAATTAATAGGCCTTATGAATTAATTTTTATGCAAGTATAAAAGGGTGCCCGCGAACGCAATGGTCACGTTATAAACCTTGGGTGAAATCTTAAGATATACCTTATTCCAAGGATGAACAATGACTTGTTTTAAAGTTCCAATTTAGTCTTTATCAAGTTGGAATGCCCTTTGGCGATCATTCGGGTTTTATCGGCATTCCATACTTCGCATTCCCCATTGATGATCTGTTGGCCTTTTTTTACGATCTTGGTTTTGGAGATGATCGTTTCACCTGCTTTTGCCCGACTAAAATAATCTACCGAAAGACTTACGGTGGTATACACGTGGGTAACCCCTAAGGAGAAAACAGCGGCGCCTATGGCATCATCGATTATCGCAGCCGTGGTGCCACCATGTATTATCCCCATAGGGTTGGTCATTTCCTCACGTACCTTATATGAAAACTCAAGTTCCCCGGCTTCGGCACTGATCAAGGTCGGGTTTAACCATTGCATAAGGGGAGAGGGGGATTGGGAGGCATCTTTACCGATTTGGGCTTTAAAATGTGCTAAAGATTTGTTCATAGTATCCTGATTTTACATCTAATATACAATGCAACGACCATTTGGCACAAATCCTTCGGCCTTACCGTAATTAATTTTGGGTGATGGCCTGTTAAATGTACCATCGGGTATGGGCAGGTCGGTGATTTCAAACCAACGGATTGCAATGTTTGGGGTTGTCCTTTGTTTATGCAGTTTAAACAATATTCCAAAGCTAGGAGGGGCAATGATACAATGGGCCAGGGGTAACAACGTCTAAAAAACGAAGTGGAGGGTCAGGTTGCATCTTTTAATTGCACTTGGGACAGGCTCAGGTCGAAAGATGAACAAAGACATGGGGCCTCAATGGGGCCATATCCCTTTAGACCTTGTTCTTGTATAAAAAATTTTGGTGCTTAATTACAGTTGTGCAATCACTTTTTCAAGCAAGGCTTTGGTGGCCTTTATGCCTTCATCCTCGGAAAGTTGGGTGCCCTCGTATTCAATGCCTATATAACCCTTAAAGCCGGATTCCTTGACAATTTTCATGATTTTCAGGAAATCGGAATGTACCTCGTTTCCTTCGGCATCAAATTCGTGTGACTTAGCACTTACTCCTTTGGCATAGGGCATTAGTTCTTTAATACCTTGATAACGGTCATACTCATTTTTACAACCGTCAGGGCCACGTTCGATGCAGAAATTTCCGAAATCGGGTAGCGTGCCTACATTGTCCATTCCTACTTTGGCCATGACCCCACTCAGCCATTTACCATCGGAGGAATACCCACCATGGTTTTCAACAATGATGTTGATTCCTTTGGTTGCACCGTATTCCGCCAAACTTTTAAGTCCGGCCACTGCATGTTTAGCCACTTCTTCCCCTGTACCTTCACCGGCTGCATTCACACGAATGGAATGTGCCCCTAGGAACTTGGCGACATCAACCCATTTGTAATGGTTTTCAACCGTAGCCTTGCGCTTTTCGGTATCAGCATCCCCTAAATGCCCCAAGGCATCGCACATGATCAAGCCAACTGTTACCCCAGATTCATCACATTTCTTTTTAAACTCGGTCCAATACGCCATGTCATCTCCTTTGCTGAAGTAAAAGGTATTCACCAATTCTATGGTGTTTATCCCATAAGACGCTGCCATAGCGGGAAATTCCATGGGATCCGGACCTTTTAAAAGATCATCGGGTGATTCCTTTAATGTTTTTCCGAAATTTTCCCAATCCATGGTCTCGACCCCAAAAAAAGTTTTGTGCAGGGACCATTGGGCCAAGGAAATCTTAAAGTCTGGTTCGGCTTTCGCCTGAACTTCTGTGGATTCGGCTTCTGAGGGTTTTGAATCTTTGTTCTTGCAGCCAAAAGTAACTGAAAATAGGAAAATCGTACAGCAGGCCACCGCAAATGACTTTGTTTTGTTTTTCATGACATCCATATGTTTTGAATTGATCGTCTCAAAGCGAATTGAATTGGTAAGGTACAAAATTGGGGTACAAATGGCAACCGAACGGACAACTGGTTTATGAGGAGCATTTTTGGGGTGTTAGCTCCATTGTAGATAGTTTTCGGGAAGCAGTCATCCCTAAAATAAACGGTATTTATTTTGGGACGGACTCCTTGACCAAAATTGTCGGTACCATCGTTATTTTCGAGGTTATCGAATTTGAAATTAAACAGGCCGCTTCCGATTTTTGCAAGATTTTTTCGGCTTTTTCCCTGTATTTTTCATCTGAAATGGTCACTGATGGTTCCAAGGTGATTTCGGTCATTAAGAACTTACCTTCAATACGTTCCAATGTTCCTTTGGATTTACAGCTGAAATCTGAAAACACCAATTTGGAATTTTCGGCGATGGCCAAAAAGGTGGTCATTAAACAACTGTTCACAGCTGCTGTAAATAAATGTTCGGGGGACCATATGCCCGACATACCCTTAGGGAATTCCGGGGGAGTGGCCACTTCTATACAATTGTTCGCTCCAAGGTTCAATTCAGGGGAGCACATAACCCCTTTGCGATCTTCTTTCCAGGTTACTTCTACGTTATAATGATGTGGTTCCATGGCATATCTTCTTTTATGGGTTGATCACACTAGATCAGGGTTTGAAACACTGCAAGGTATGGTCTAAAACCGGTTTTTTTTGTAACATAGGTCACCTTGGGTAAATTAATTGCCTACACAAGGTGATTTTGTGGGAGGGATTTCAATATGGGCTCATCCCAACTTGCAGATCTGCGCCAAATTCTGGGGTTTAAGGATATTGACCTTACGACCATCGACCTTTAGGATACCTTCTTTGTTGAATTTTGATAAGGTGTTAATGATGCTTTCCTTGGAATAATCCAACATATTGGCCAGTTCGATCCTCGTCATAGGCAGCTCAAATTCATCCGATCCCATAATCGATTTAAAGTCCAATAAAATGAAAGACAAGGCCCCGTCAACATTTTTTTGGGACAATAAGGTAAGTCGATGAATTAATTGATTGCTGATGCCTGACATATGTTTGATAAGGCTTAAGGCAAAATCCCCATTACCTTTGATGAAGCGCTCAAATACATCCATACTTATAAAACTGACTTTGGCCTTGTTCAAGGCCGTTGCCGTAAAATCTATTTTTTTAAAGGCAAAGCAGCAAACAATACCGATGAAGGAATGGGGTTGGAGTATTGCGATGGTAGATGGTTTAGTGTCGTTGAAAAACTCCAATTTTACGAGGCCTTCGGTCAAATAGAGGACATTATTGGCCAATAAACCACGTTTTACGATATATTTCCCGGCCTCAAATTCAATATCGGTCTTATGGCTTATCAATTCCTGTTTTTCTTGTTCCGATAGCGTGTTTAAACAGGCTTCTGCACTGATGAATTCATTGCTAAGGCGGCTTTTTTGGGTCAAAAAATCTGGCATGGGATTTACATTGTGTTTACTAACTTTTTGTTTTACAGGGCATGCCATGTAAAATTACATCATTGATGGCAAAATATACCATTTCAAAGCAGAAGAAATGATGGTGGGGATTTCTTTATTGGCCGACCATCGTCATATACCTTTATGAATAGGTAGGGAAGTTAAAAATATTGATATGAAAAATATAGCCTTGAAATCGTTGTTCTTTTTATCGGTCATCGCGATGGTCGACTATATGCTTATGATCTTGGTAGGTTGTATCAGCAATTATGCCGGATGCTCAACGACCTATTTTGAGTGTACATTTTGTACCATTGGAAAATCCATTATAGCGATATCCACGATATTGCTCATCTTTTTGATGTTGCCTGATTTTAAATCAATGGGGGCAAAGCCAAAATCGGACTAAAGGTTTTTTGGAATTAATAGGGGGTCCAAAAACCTTTATGGTTAGTAAGTTTCAGTGTTTGATTTTGGCTTGTTCCCGATTTTAATATCGAAAACATAACGGGTTATACAAATGGTGAAGTAGGTTTACAACTTAAGAATTCAGTTGTTTATGAAGGAAATAGGATGCCGTTTAGTTTTATTGTATTATGGTATTTTAAATGGTTTTCGGTAAAGTTTTAAGGTTCCTTACCTTATTTACAGATCGGTAATTGCGAACGCCTTTTTTACCCTGATAAGTTGGTAGTTCCCCCTAAACCTTCAATGCGAAATCCACAGCTGCCTCTGAATGTATCTTCGTTGTGTCGAAGATGGGGATATCAACATCATGGGCCTTGATCAACATCGGAATCTCCGTACAGCCTAAAATAACCCCTTGGGCACCCTGGGCAGCGGCTTTTGCGATAATATCCAAATATATGGCCTTGGATTCGGGTAAAACGCGTCCATGTACCAGTTCTTTATAAATCACGTTGTGAACGCTGTTGATATCCTGCTCGTTCGGGACCAATACCTCAATACCGAATTCATCGGCAAGCATAGCTTTATAAAAGTCTTTTTCCATGGTGAATTTAGTTCCCAATAACAATACCTTTTCCAAACCAGAGGCTTTTATCGCTTTACCGGTCTCCCTTGCGATATGGAGCAGGGGGATATCAACGTTTTCAACGATGGCATCACTGCATAAATGCATGGTATTGGCGCAAATGATAATAAGGTCGGCCTTTGCATTTTGAAGATTTTGGGCCGCTTCGACCATATAGTTGTCCAAAGCTACCCAATCATCTGCCCTTTGGAGTTTTTCAATTTCAGCAAAATCCACGGATTCAACAATGCATTTGGCCGAATGAAACCCACCCAAGGTCTCTTTTACTTTGGTGTTGAGGATTTGGTAATAGATTTGGGTCGACTCCCAGCTTAAACCGCCGATCATTCCGATTTTCTTCATGGGAACATGTGTATTCGTATTTGAAAATATAGTAATCAATAGCCTGCAGCCCCACCATCCGGGCTTGAGGAATCCGAGGCACCTGTCATTACCTTATTTTCCGCATCCCAGGTAATACCCATCAAAGAACCCAGATTGTTCGTGGGTTTTAAGGTGTGTCCCATGGATTCAAGGGCGTCCCTTGTATCCGGAGAGAGTAAATGCTTTTCATAACGTATGATATCGGGAAGCCATTGGTGGTGGATTTTTAGGGCTTCAATAGCCTTGTCAATGCGCATTTCATATTCCAAAACACCCAATACCGTTTGGAATACGGTATTGATGATCGTTCGCCCTCCTGGGCTACCGATGACCAAATAGGGTTTGCCGTCCTTGGCTACAATGGTAGGGGACATGCTGGAAAGCATTCTTTTTTCCGGGGCCACTAAGTTGGGGGCCGTACCGATTTGTCCGTTACCTTTTGTTATTCCGGGCTGTGGGTTAAAATCGCCCATTTCATTATTGAAGATAAAACCCAGTTCCTCGGAGCCCATCCTGGACCCATAGCTATATTCAAGGGTATAGGTCAATGACACGGCATTGCCGTCCTTATCCAATACGGAGAAATGGGTCGTGTTTTGCCCATCGTATAGTTGACCGAATTTGGTGGAATCACTAACAGAAGCCTTTTTCATGTCGATGCCCTTAAAACGTTGTTTTGCAAATTCTTTTGAGGTCAGCTTTTCCAAAGGCATATCCAGATTGAAATCGGCATCTCCCAAATGTTCGGCACGATCGGCAAAAGCCCGGCGCATGGCTTCGGCAACTAGGTGTACATAGGCCGTAGAATTGAATTCAATATCCTTAAGATCGGCCTGTTCCATTAAGTTCATCATTTCTACCAATGCCACACCCCCGGAGCTTGGTGGTGGCATGGAGTAAATCGTATATCCCTTATAGGTGCCCTCAATGGGTTTACGCTCAATGGCCTCATACTTTTTAAGGTCTTTTTTTGTGATGATACCGCCGTTTTCTTTCATCCAAAGCGCTATCTTTTTGGCGACTTCCCCTTTATAGAACCCATCTTTGCCTTTGTCCCTTATGGCTGTCAGGGTAGCTGCCAGTTGGGGTTGTTTCCAGTTATCCCCGGGCTCTAGCACCGCTCCGTTTTCTTTTCTGAAATAGGCGTCCATAAAGGCATTGTCATTCCCCTCTTTGGTAAAACGCTGTGCGGCCCTATAAAGCGACCAATTAAAGATAAATCCGTTTTTGGCTTGGTCAATGGCGGGTTGTACCAGGTCTTTCCAGGGGAGTTTTCCATATTTTTTATGGGCCATATAAAGTCCGGCCACGGTGCCGGGTACCCCAATCGCTTTTATACTGGTATGGTTGCTTCCCTTTACGAGTTCCCCGTCTTTATTTAGATACATGTCGTTGGTGGCGGCCAAAGGTGCTTTTTCCCTAAAATCGATAGTGGTCGTCTTCCCTATTGAATCCATGAATACAATGAATCCGCCACCTCCGATATTTCCTGCTGAGGGAAGGGTTACCGCCAATGAGAAGGCAGTGGCAACAGCGGCATCGATGGCATTACCACCTTGTTGAAGAATGGTGCGACCTACTTTTGACGATTCCAAGTTCGAAGAAACGACCATCCCGTTTTTGGCATAGGTTTGGGCCGAAATCTTAAAAATGGAAAGTAGGAACAGGAGTGCTAAGAGGGGGATTCTTTTCGGGGTTTTCATAAAAAAAGTTGTATTGTTTTAATGTATTGTATGGCCATGAAGATAGAAAATCGACAGGAAAACATCCGCTCATTTTCATGGGCCATAGGGTTTTGAATGAATTTTTATCGATGGGATAAATATTCGATGTTAAAATTGAAGATTAGTCATTTGTAGGGGTTATTTTACCATATATCGAATTAATGAAAATCTGTAAGCTTATGTAATCGTATTGGGGTATTTTGTAATTTCCAAACGGAATATTGGAAAATCAAGAATGCTTTAAGCGATCGATCTCTTTTCTTATGAAGAAGTACCTAATGATATTGTGCTTTGTTTTTCACGGGGTCATGAATGCCCAGATCACCATTAGCGAGGACAAACCCAAGCATTTTGGTGCGGGTTTTGTGATCGGGGCCGTCGGGGGCTATACGGCACATCATATGTTCAATGGCAATCCGTATTGGACCTGGGCCGGTGCTGTGGGTAGCAGTTTGGCTGCAGGCGTTACCAAGGAAGCCATAGATAAGGCCGAATATGGGTTGTGGGACAATAATGATATTTTGTTCACCGTCCTTGGGGGGGTCGCATCTGGGGTCGTACTCGAACTCTTTTTGAAAAAAAGTAAGAAACGAAAGAATTACAGATCTTGTAATTGCTACGCCGGATCATTCGATAGGCCGGGAATAGGAATCGGGAACGTTGATTATTTCGATATTACCCATTCTGAAACCCGTGACATTACCTCGGCCTACCAAGCACAACGAATTCTTCGATTGCCATCGGTGGAATGATCATAACAGTCCCCGGGCCTTTATTTCCAGATATTTGTTGATGGTATTGATGGTGAGTTCCTCGGGTTTGGTAAGTATGGTCTGAATGCCATATCGCTGGAGTTCCTTTTGCATCAATCTTTTCTCTAAGGATAGTTTCTCAGCAACGGTTTTGTGATAAATGGTCTGCAGATCTTCGGCATCGGTTGCTATGAGGTCTTCCAACTCGGTATTTTCAAAAAAGATAACGACCAAAACATGCTTCTTTGCTATGGCCAATAAAAAGGGCAATTGCCTTTTAAGGGCCGAGATATGTTCAAAATTGGTATATAAAAGCAGCAGGCTCCGATGTGTTATTTTTCGTTTCACATGGGCATAGAGCAGTCCGTAATCAGCTTCGGTAAACGTCGTGGTTATATGGTACAGTTTTTCTAGGATCGTATTCAGGTGGCTGATTTTCTGTAAAGCGGGTACAAACGTTTCTATATTTTTCGAAAAGGTGATCATTCCGGTCTTATCGTTCCGTTTGAGCGCCACATTGGAAAATGCCAGGGTTGAATTAATGGCGTAGTCGAGTAATTTGAGTCCGTTAAAAGGCATTTTCATTACCCTACCCGTATCAATGACCGAATAGATGGGTTGTGATTTTTCATCCTGATATTGGTTCACCATCAATTGGTTCTGTTTGGCAGTGGCTTTCCAGTTAACGGTACGTAGATCATCTCCGGCCACATACTCCTTTATCTGTTCAAATTCTTGGGTATGTCCAATGCGCCTTATTTTTTTTAGGCCGAACTGGGTCAGGTTATTGCTGATGGCCAGGAAGTCGTATTGTTGCATTTGGATAATGCTGGGATACACCGGAACCATCTGGTCTTTTTGGAAAACAAGGCGCCGTTTAACGATGCTTAAGGGGGAGGAGACATATAGGTTGAGGTTGCCGAAAACATACATCCCACGATCTACCGGCCGTACGGTATATTCAAATTCCTTTTTTTCATTTTTCAACAAATGGGACCTGTGTTCAAAGTCTCGTTTTTGGAATTGTGGTGGTAATTCGTCAATTATCGAGACATGCACGTTGAACGGGTAGTACGATTGAAATTGGATATGTATGGGGTTCAAATCGCTGTTCGATAGCTTTTGCGGCAAATTTCGATGTGCCCCAACACCTTTGGAATTGGAATAAAGCAAATAGATGTCGAATAAAAAAAGTCCCCATAACACCCATATCAACACCCATGCAATGGGGTAGAGGGCAGGTATCCAGAACGATAGCGTAAAACAGGCCGCAAGCCCTGCGATATACCTAAAAAAGGTGTTATGGATATAGAACGATCTTAAAAACTGCATAGGGCTATCTAGGGATTTCTACAGACTCCATGATCATGTTCACGACATTATCCGTGGTCATTCCTTCCATTTCGCGTTCAGGGGTGAGTATGACCCTATGGTTCAATACAGGGACCAAAGCCCTTTTGATGTCTTCGGGAATCACAAAGTCCCTACCTTGGATGGCAGCGAAAGCCTTGGCGGCATTCAACGTGGCAATCGAGGCCCTTGGGGAACCCCCTAAATATAAATGGGGGTGATTTCTGGTTTTGGTGATGATCTCGGCAATGTATTTAATGATTTTTTCTTCGACGACCACATCTTGGATCTTTGATTTGAAATCGACCAGTTGTTCTGGGGTCAGTACGGCCGCAATCTGTTCTTGTGGTTTTTTTCCTTTCCGTTCATGATGTGTTTGTAGGATCCTGACCTCTTCCTCAGGGGTAGGGTAATCGACCTTTATCTTGAAAATAAATCGGTCCAATTGTGCTTCCGGAAGGGCGTAGGTGCCTTCTTGCTCAATAGGGTTTTGGGTGGCAAGTACCATAAATGGGGTTTCCATGGCATAGGTGGTGCCGTCCATGGTTACTTGTCGTTCTTCCATGGTTTCGAACATGGCGGCCTGGGTTTTGGCCGGGGCCCGGTTGATTTCATCAATAAGGATGATGTTGGAGAAAATAGGCCCTTTCTTAAATTCGAATTCCGAGGTTTTTACGTTGAATATCGATGTTCCCAGGATATCACTGGGCATTAGATCGGGGGTAAACTGTATACGGCTAAAATCGGTTTTCAAGGTTTTGGCAAAGAGCTTGGCCGTAATGGTCTTTGCAATCCCGGGAACCCCTTCAATAAGTACATGCCCGTCTACCAACAAGGAGACGATCAATAACTCAATGAAATTTTCCTGTCCTATGATGACCTTTGCCAGTTCGGTCTTGACCTGCGTAACGGCTTGTTTAAGTTCCTCTAACGGAATCCTATTGTCAAATTCAAGGTCATTGGCAGGTTGCTCATTATTTTCCATCGGCTTTCGATTTAAATTGTTCAATACTTTTATTCAGTTTCATTAGGTCGGCATTGGTAATTACCGAACGGATTTTAAGTCCATCCATAAAGGTAAACAGCTCTTTCACTTCATCAAAGGTATGGTTGCTTCGGGCGGCAAGGTTGTGAAAGAACACGTCGTTTTGTTCAATGGTATTCAGATAAAAACGGGACCGTATGTACTCCAAGAAATATTCGATTTTATGAAGGGTGATCGCTTGCTGTTCCCCTTTTTCATAATACATGTCGGCGATGGTCCGGGTAAATGCCAAGGTCTGGTTTTTTAAGGGTTCTATTACGGGAATGGCCCTTTGTTTGCGCTTTCCTTCAAAAATGATATAGAGTAGGGCCCCAACCAGTACTATGTAATACGCCCATTTTAACGCAGGATTGTTCAAGAAGATATACATGGGCGAGGAATAGAATGATTTCCCCGATTTATGATAGTTGTCCATATACACGGGTCTATTGCCATCGATATAGCTTAGGAGTCCGGCGGTATAGTCCTTATGGTCGTCTTTTAAAATAAAATAATTGGTAAAGGCTTTTGGAAAGGTGCTGAGTATGATTTCACCTTGGCCGAATTCCTGTTTGATTACATTATAGTACATTGGTTTTTCGGAGGTGTTTTCCTGGGAATACGCCACTTCAGCCAAGACCGAGGTATGTAAGGTGTCTATCGCACTGAAATAGCCGGCACTATGGTCTTTCTCGAAGTTGAAGGCCCCGTTGTTTAAATTGGGATTCAATAATTTATGCCTCTGTATCCTGTCGTTATCCAATTCTGGATACAAACGCGACAATTTAATGTTCAAGGTGTCCATTAAGGGCGCGTCAAAGCTGTTAGAGGCGATAAAAAGCGTATTTCCTTTGGAAGTCCAATCGAGCAGACCGTTCAACTCGGCCTCCCCAAAAGAAACGGCTTCGTTCACAAAGAAATAGGTTCCTTGAAGGGTATCGGCAGCTTGAAGCATTTCATAAGGAGGTCGTGGTATTTGGGTAAACTTATCCTGATAAAGCTTGGCCATAATCTCATTCAGGACATAGGTGCCGTACGGTATCTTATGTTGGGAAACATAGGAAGGAAACCAATTGATTTCCTTGGGTTTGCTATATTGAAAGAGCATAAGGACGGCCAAGGTGACCAAGGCGATAATGAGGTATATGGATCCTTTCTTACCCATGGGCATCCAAGGTTTTTCGCAGTGTGGTAAATTGGTCCTCGGCCTTAAGGTATTGGCTTTCATCGATCGGGAAATCACCATACCAAATATAGTCGTACAGCCGTGTTATATGGTAGAAGGGTTTTTGTAATGCTTTATTTTTCAATTCCTTGATATAATCATCATTGGTTTTCTGGGGTTCCCATGCAATCAGTCCCCGATCCCCCAATTGTTTCAGAACGAGTAAGTAGTAATACCGAATGGCCAAACGGTAATCCTTTTCGTTTAAGGCCTTTTGTATGAGTTGGTCTATATCCTCGTTTTTAAGGATATGTTCCTCTTCGGACAAGGTCACCGATGCCTCATTGTTCTTTGCATAAAATAAGCCCCTGGCGTTTACATTCAAAAAGAATTTTACCAGCAGAAAGAGTAGTATGATTATTAGGATATAGGGCAATGACCGAAGGAAAACAGCAAATACCCCTAGGGCTTTTTCAGACCCGAACAGCCACTCAAAGAAACGGAGAATAAGATTACCGATCCAAGAGGTGAAATTGTCCCACCAGGTTATTTGGGGCTCCACAATGGCATAGTCAAAATCAGGGTCGTTTTTATAGACGTCAAGATCCCCTTGGGTGATTGTTTGAACCTGTAACTTTTCCTTATCGTACCGCACCTGGGTCGAATCTTGCCGTGCGAACAGGGGAATTGCGTTCAGGGCGAAAAGTATGATAAGGAAAAGCTTGTTGAGCATCATGGTGGTCTGTTCTCTCTGCCGGTTATTCCCTAGGGGTACTCCCTAGGTTTTGAATGCGTTCATAGGTGCCGGTAAAGTTTTTCTTTTCGTTCAAATTGAAAAAAATGAAGGCCCCTGCGATTATCGAAATGATATTCAAAAGCATCTGTGCCAAGGTTCCTATCATATTCAAGATCAAATAAACGGGATCGACGAAATTGCCGGTTAAGGAGGTGGCATCCATTTCCCCGGAAAATATTCCCATACTGGCATATTGATAGATTACGGCAGGCAGGCTGAAAGCATACCCTGCTATCCCCACGATGATACCGACGACCAATAGTGTGGCGAAGGTAATCCACCATTCATCCTTGACCAGGGTAAAACCGTAACTGTATGATTCTCCCACACTTTTGTCCATGAATACCATGATGCTGAAGGATAAAGAAAGGGGGACCGCCAAGTATATCCCCGGAAGAATGCAGAAAATAAAGCCTGCCATGATCGATAGCACCACGATAATACCTAAGCCTATAAAGCTCCATAAAGAACCGTAGACATTTGTTTTTATCCCCTCAAAATCTATTTCCCCATTGAGGTCCGAATAAGATTTTATGTAGTGTAAAACGGTAGATTGGGAGACGGCATAGACCAATATCATGGCTACCATAAAAACGAGTCCACTAACAAGCATACTGACTCCTGAAAACACCCCATTATAATTGGTGGAGTTAAAATCCAATACCGTGGAAAAAGAATACATGTAGAATCCCAAGGCAATCAGGAGTACTACCAAATAGGGGGCGACGATCTTAAAATAGGTAGTCATAAAGGGTTTAAACTGCGTTCTGATAAATGCAAAAGTGTCTGAAAGGATCTCCCCTAATTCACGTTGTTTCTTAAATTGGATGAATGAAATCATTATTGATTGGTTTTTAAATGTAATTGGTGTGGATATATAACGTAATAAAATAGAATTAGTGCCAAAGAGGCGGTAATTATCGAAATGGCCAACCAATCGGGCATTTCGGTATGTCGGGTCACGAAACCTTCCAGAAAGCCGGCGATGATAAAAAAGGGAATGGTGCTGAGCATTATCTTCAGTCCGTTCTTAACCCCTCTTTTAAAGGATTCCAACCGGGTATACGTGCCGGGAAAGAGCATCCCGTTGGCGAGGACCAATCCGGCGCACCCTGCCACTATTATGACCGAAATCTCAATAGTACCATGGATCCAAATCGTACGGGCAGATTCCCAAAGCAGCCCTTTTTCATAGAAGAAATACTGAAAACTCCCCAGCATAATTCCATTTTGCATCATGATCCATAACGTTCCAATGCCCAACATGATACCGTAGGCAAAGGCCATTAAGGCCACCTTGATATTGTTGATGGTAATACCCATGAACATATTGAATTCGCCCATTTTTTTATACACGGCCATAGGGTCGCCCTTCCCAATATTGTCCAAGGTCATGTTCACATAGCCGTCCCCAAGAATGGAGCGTACAAAATCACCTTCGTTGGCGGCAGAAAAAGCCCCGACCGCACAAAAGAAGGCAAATACCAGAAAAGCGATCAAAAGTTCCCTTTGATGGTAATAGAAAAGTGTGGGGAACTCCGTTTTCCAAAATGCCAGAATACGGTTCTTGGGTTCCTTTTTGGTTTTGTAGATTTTTTGATGGGCCTGTGATGCCAGGGTGTTTAGATAAAACTCCGTATTGCTACCTGCATAAAAAGTTTTGGCATAACCCAAGTGATCTGTTATTTCAATGTATAGATCCGACAATACATCGGGTGATATCTTCGTTTTGTTCGAAAGGGCATTTTCAAAAGTTATCCATTTGTCTTTATTTTGCTTAACAAAGGCGGCCTCTCGCATTATCCCGGGTTTTACCCAAAGAAACTAAAATATGGAACAATTTCAAATAGAAACTGCCCAAAATATAAGTATAAGTCAAAATACCGCCCACTTGGGAGATCGTATGCTGGCCTATATCATCGATAGTTTTGTGATCCTTGCCTATACGATTTTAATCATATGGCTGTTGGTTTCAATGGATATTGATTTTGGTGATATGTGGGCTGCGTATATGGTATTGGGTTTACCGGCATTCTTATATTATGTGTTGTTGGAAACTTTTATGGATGGGAAAACGATCGGAAAGGCATTGATGAAGATCCGTGTCGTAAAATTGGATGGATCCAAACCCGGATTTTCAAGTTATTTCATTCGTTGGATCTTACGCATTATCGACGTGACCCTTACTTCCGGAGGCTTGGCGGTATTGACGATTTTGATACGTGGGAAAGGTCAGCGTATTGGCGATATAGCGGCAGGTACGACGGTTATCAGTGAAAAGGTGCGGTTTGGCATCAAGGATACCTTGTTGCGTGACCTACCGGAAGATTATGTGCCTACATACCCACAGGTTACTGTTTTTAAAGATCCTGAAATGCAGACCATCAAGGAATTGTACGATCAGGCACGCCGTGAAGGGAATCATCAGATCATCCTATCTTTAAGTGAGCAGGTTAAAAAAGTGGCCCATATTACGACGGCGGATAAACCTTTCGATTTTGTGGACAAGATCATCAAGGATTATAGTTATTATACACAAGACCTGTAGTAGGTAAAAAAGGTGTTTTCCAACCTATTGATTTTCAAGAAAAAGTAGTAGGTGCCACCCCTTGAAAATTTTTGAAAATAGTTCATTGCAATTCCATATTTTTGCCGACCAAAATTAATAGGCCATGATGTATTTGATCATAGATATTTTAGGTGCGGCAGCCTTTGCCATTTCAGGGGTTTTGGTTGCCATGGATAAGAAACTCGATTTTTTCGGAGTGCTTATCATTGCCTTTGTAACCGCGACCGGTGGGGGTACCCTAAGGGATGTTCTTGTTGGGAACACCCCTGTGTTCTGGATGCTTAACCCGGTGTATCTCTTTACGATATTAGGGGCGGTCATATTGGCGATTATATTCGTGAAACAGTTGAAATACCTCAGAAAAACCCTCTTTTTATTCGATACCATCGGACTGGGGCTGTTTACGATGGTAGGTATCGAAAAGGGACTTGCGGCGGAATTGATACCCCCTATGTGTATTGTCCTTGGGACCATTACGGCCTCTTTCGGGGGGGTAATCCGCGATATTCTCTGCAATGACATCCCCGTGATTTTCCATAAGGAAATTTACGCTACGCCCTCTATTTTAGGGGGTATATGCTATTTTCTATTGAGTATGTTTCCTATTGAGCCGGTGTATTCCTATATGGGTGCGATCGTGCTGATTATTGTGTTGCGACTATTGGCCGTTAAATTTCATATTACCTTACCGAATATCTATAGGGTCAAGAAATAATATTCAAGTTCAAGGATCAAGTTCAAGGGTCAAGTTCAAGGGTCAAGTTCAAGAATCAAGTTCAAGGGTCGAGTTCAAGGATCAAGTTCAAGGTTCAAGTTCAAGGGTCGAGTTCAAGGGTCGAGTTCAAGGATCAAGTTCAAGGTTCAAGTTCAAGGTTCAAGTTCAAGAATCAAGTTCAAGGGTCAAGTTCAAGGATCAAGTTCAAGTTCAAGGGGCAAGTTCAAGGATCAAGTTCAAGAATCAAGTTCAAGGGAAATACCGATATCCAAAAGGAAATCGCTTCTCGCAGAATCCTAATTGTTCATTGGTAATTGATAATTGTTCATTGATAATTGTTCATTGATAATTGTTCATTGCTAATTGTTAACTGTCCACTGCCCACTGATCACTGTGTACAGCGCTTATCGCTTATCGCTTCTCGCTCAACGCTTTTTGATAATCGTTCATTGCTAATTGCTAATTGTCAACTGCCCACTGAATACTGCCCACTGATCACTGTGTACAGCGCTTATCGCTGATCGCTTCTCGCTCAACGCCTATTGTTCATTGCTAATTGCTAATTGTGAACTGTCAACTGTCCACTGCCTACTGTCCACTGTGTACAGCGCTTATCGCTGATCGCTTCTCGCTCAACGCTTATTGATAATTGTTCATTGCTAATTGCTAATTGAGAACTGTCAACTGTCCACTGATCACTGCCTACTGCCCATTGATCACCGCTCATTGCGTTTCGCTTCTCACAGAATCCTAATTGTTCATTACTAATTGATAATTGTTCATTGCTAATTGTTAACTGTCCACTGTCTACTGATCACTGCCCACTGCCTACTGCACACTGATCACTGATTACTGTGTACAGCGCTTATCGCAGAATCCTAATTGTTCATTGATAATTGCTAATTGTTAACTGTCCATCGACGTCTACTTCACCACTTCCGCCTTGGTAATATAGATGTTCTTAAAGGGCCAATCGCCTTTACCTACCGGTTGTACATTGATCTTGTCAACGACGTCCATACCTTCGATGACCTTTCCGAACGGGGTGTATTCGCCATCTAAATGATAGGATCCGGGATCGGTCACAACAATAAAGAATTCATAAGGGGAGGCCAACATATGTGGATTGTTGACTTCACTACTGGGCATCGAAATGGTGCCTCGGTGGTGTTTGTATCCTTTCTTGGCATCAGGGGGCAATAAGTACCTGCCGATGGCCCTACGCTTATCGGCAGTGGCCTTGTCGTCTGAATTTCCACCTTGAATGATAAAATTCTTGACCACGCGATGGAATTGGGTATGGTCAAAATACCCCTGTTTTGTCAGGTAGATGAAGTTTGCCTTATGATAGGGGACATCGTCGTACAATTGGATGGTGAAACTCCCCAAAGAGGTCGTGATCTTTACTTTATCATCTTTTAATGATTTATTATAGTTAAAGAAGAATTCTATGGCGTTTTCATCGGTAAGTTTAAAGGGTTCTTCCTCTTTTGGTATTTCTTCCTTTGGCGGTACGGAATCCTTTATGGTAATTGTTGCCTTTTTGTCCGAAGTGGTTGTTTTTGGTTTTTCTTGGCAGGCAACCAAAAATATAAGTAGTAATATTGTAATATTATAGGATTTGTTGAAAGCCATGAATTTTGATGATTTTGCCATATGTAGTTCAAAAATAAAAAATCTGCCCTTACCGGGTAGTGCATCGCATTATAAAATGGCCCCCTCGATTCGAATAAAGGAGTTGGAGGCCGGTGTGATCCAGAAGCAAAATGCGAGAAAAGCCGCTGTCATGGCTTTGTTTTATCCAGATCGGCAAAGCATCACCAATCTACTGCTGATACTCCGCAAGACCTATAAGGGAGTGCATTCGAACCAAATAGGATTCCCGGGGGGCAAGTCCGAAAAAGAAGATCCGGATATTTTACATACCGCATTACGGGAAACGTATGAGGAGGTCGGTGTGCCCCCGGAAAGGATATCGGTCATTAAATCGTTGAGCGAGATCTATATTCCACCGAGTAATTTTGAGGTAAAACCGTTTATGGGGCTTATGGAAAATCCAAGTCCATTTGTATTGCAGGAATCTGAAGTTGAAGCTTTGGTCGAGGTACCTTTGCACGATTTTATGGATGACAGAAAGGTCTTTACCCAAAAATTATCGACTTCCTATGCCGAAAACATCGAAGTACCCGCCTTTAAATTAAAGGGTTACACGGTTTGGGGGGCAACAGCCATGATGCTTAATGAAATCAAGGAACTTTTGAAGCAGGTTTTATAAGGCTTATTTCGTAGCTTTGTCGTTATGGGTATATTCAAAAAAAATCCATTTGGGCACATCCTTTTTATTAAAAAATGGTTGATACGTATCTTGGGGGTAGTTACCCACCAACGGTATAAGGGTTTTAATACTTTAGAGATTGAAGGATCTGAGATTATCCGAAACCTTCCGGAAACCAATGTGCTTTTCGTCAGCAATCACCAGACCTATTTCGCCGATGTAGTGGCTATGTTCCATGTATTCAATGCCAGTTTAAGCGGTCGGGAAGATTCCCTAAAGAATGTCGGTTATTTATGGAATCCTAAATTGAACGTTTATTATGTGGCGGCCGCAGAGACCATGAAAAAAAGTCTATTGACGAAGATCTTTGCCTACGCGGGATCGATCAGTGTTGAACGTACATGGCGTGCCGAAGGAAAAGACGTGAACCGCCAAGTAAAGATGAGCGATATTACGAATATCGGAAAAGCGCTTGACGATGGTTGGGTCATTACCTTTCCACAAGGGACCACAACACCTTGGAAACCGCTACGTAAGGGTACGGCCCATATTATCAAAAAATACAAACCGGTCGTGGTACCTGTAGTCATTGACGGTTTTAGACGTTCTTTTGACAAGAAAGGCCTTCGGGTAAAGAAAAAGGGTATTCTCCAGAATATGGTGATCAAGGAACCCTTGGATATCGATTATGAAAACGAATCTTTCGAAGCGATCATTGAAAAGTTGGAATATGCCATAGAGCAGCACCCATCGTTCTTAAAAGTGATTTCCCAAAAAGACCTACTGGCCATGGAAGAAGAGAATGAGCTCCGTAGGTTTCGTAACAGAAAGAAATTCTAGACCTCCAATTGTTTCAATTCTTTGTAGTTCTTTTTTAATTTCCGCAACAATAATCCGTAGAGCAAAAAGTAGATTCCCCCTATAAGGGCCGTTAGTACGACCCCCATTATTCCTATGGCGACCATAAGGCTCACTTTTATCTTTTCGGCCGAAACGGTCCCGGCTTTTTTCTGCAGTTCGGTAAACGTTGAAAATATGTCATCATTGAGATAAACTCCGATAATCATAAAAATAACGATGACCATGATCATTGATAAGGAGAAGATGATATAATGTTTTACGGTTCTTCGGGTTCGTATGATCTTTTGCATTAAACTCTTGGCGCTATCCAAAACGGATATTTCCTTATAGCGACGATAGAATTGAAAAATGAAATATAGGGCCACGCTATACGAGAATATGCTAATCCCTATGATATAATCATGCAATCCCAATTTATCGTAGATTTCCATGTTCTTGGTGAAGGAGGGGAAGAGGTACAATAGATGGGGAAGCGTAAATTCCAAAATACTGATAATGCATATCCATCGTACGATCGAGGAAGATTTCTTCCAGAGCATTTTATGTATTTGGTCAAAGGACAACTTGGGAAGGTGTTCCTCCCTACTTTGCCAATCTTTCTTTAATAATTCAAGTTCATCAATCATATCGTCAAGGGTTCAATATGGTTTTTAATTTCTTTTTTATCCTGTTCATTTTCACTCTGGCATTCACTTCCGTAATCCCCAATGTGCTGGCGATTTCCCGATAGTCCTTATCTTCAAGATATAAGAACACCAAAGCTTTTTCTATATCGCCCAGCTGTTTTACCGCGGCATACATCAACTTTAATTGTTCTTCTTCCTGTGGATCGTACTCATTGGCGGTAATTTTATATATGACCGAGTCATAATCCTGTGTTTGTACTCTTTTTTTTGATTTTCGGTATAACGTAATGGCCGTGTTCAGGGCTACCCGGTACATCCAAGTACTGAATTTCGATTCTCCCCGGAATTTTGGGTAGGCCTTCCAAAGCTGTATCGTTATTTCCTGGAACAGGTCGTTGTGCGAATGCTTGTCATTGGTGTACAACGTACATACCTTATGAACAATGTTCTGATTGTTCTCAAGCTCCGTCACAAATTGATGCTCCAGTTTTTTATCCACGCGTTGGTCGGTAGTTAGTACCTAGTTAGTAGTAGGTTTTATAAGAATGTTACACCTTGATCGAAAAAACAGGATAGGGTAATGAAATTCAAGAACCAAACGCCGAAGGCCAAAGGATGAATTCCAATGGCCCATGATCGGTATTTGAATTCCAAAATCCAAAAGTCCGGATTTCGAATGTAGTCTTATTTCCTGTAATCAAGTGCAGGTGCCCTGTCACCCAATAAAGGAATATATTCAAAGTCGGGTCCCCGTCGTTCCAGGAATTCCTGTTTGGCGGCTTTCACGATTTTCGGATCTTTCAACAGGTCGATTGCGGTTAAGGTAATGGTTTTGGCCGCTACCATCATCCCCTTGTTACCGATACCCGTACCTCCGGCAGCAACGGCTTGCCAACTATGGGCGGGAGTTCCGGGTACCCAGGTTGCAGAACCCATACCTACGGTGGGCACGGTAAAACTGACATCCCCAACATCGGTAGACCCAAAGGGCTTGGCTTCCGTCTTATAAGGCTGTATATCACTGGCCATGGCCACATTGGCTTCTTCATATCCCAAAGTTTTCGCGATCTTATCCGCGAATTCTTTTTCTTCAGGGGTGTAGGTAACGCCTCCGACTTTGGTGAGGTTGTCGTGCATCAGTTTTTGGAGGGTCAGGTTGGGGAGCAATTCATGCGTGCCCCCGATCATCTCATAGTCCATCGTAGTACCCGTTCCCAAGGCTGCCCCTTCGGCCGCTTTGACCATGCGATCAAAGATATCGATGACCACATCCCTTTTCTCATGGCGGGCATAATAATAGACTTCGGCAAAATCGGGAACCACATTGGGTGCCTTTCCGCCTTGGGTTATGACGTAGTGTATACGTGCTTTTTCCGGTACGTGTTCCCGCATCATATTTACCATATTATTCATGGCCTCTACACCATCCAATGCCGAACGCCCCTTATCGGGAGCTGCGGCTGCATGGGCAGATACCCCGTAAAAACGGAATTTTGCCGACTTGTTCGCCAATGCCGCGCCGGCACTAGCGGCATTTTGTGCGCCAGGATGCCAGTGTAGGGCCACATCAACATCATCAAAAAGGCCTTCACGTACCATATATACTTTACCCGAACCTCCTTCTTCGGCCGGGGTACCGTAAAACCGGAGGGTGCCTTTTGTTCCTGTTGCCGTCATCCAATCCTTTACCTCAATGGCAGCTGCCGTCGAAGCCGTACCGAACAAATGGTGCCCACAGGCATGGCCGGCAGCCTTACCGGCCGATTTTTTCTCTGCCATTCGTTCCTGTGATAGGCCCGGAAGGGCATCATATTCGCCCAAAACAGCTATGATCGGAGTGCCGCTCCCATATTCTGCAATAAAGGCGGTCGGAATACCGGCCACCCCTTTTTTAATGGTAAATCCGTTTTCACTCAATGTTTGTTGTAATAGGGCGCTACTTTTTTCTTCTTGGTAGCCCATTTCGGCCCACTCCCAAATGGTCTGGGCAATTTCACTGTAGGCTTCGGTTTTGCCATCCAATTTTTTTAGGACCTCCTTGGTATTTTTTTGGGCGGTCGCCGTAGTTAAGGTCAAAAAGGTCAAGGCAATTACCGGGATGGTTTTTTGAAATGCGGAAATCATAATATATCGAGGTTTTTTATTGGTTTTTCTTAAAAAGCAAGCGCGATTATTTTCAGAAGCGTTTACAGATTGAAACGATGATTAAAGATAATGAATTCATCCAATTTGTAAGGGGTAGCGAGTGATTGGTAACAAGAATGAAGCACCTATTTTTTCCTTGGATGGTATTTGTCCATAACCTCGGTCAAATGCGTACGGTCTAAATGCACATATACCTCGGTGGTGGTTATGCTTTCGTGCCCGAGCATTTGCTGAATGGCCCTAAGATCGGCCCCGTTCTTCAATAAATGCGTGGCAAAGGAATGCCGAAACGTATGCGGACTTATGCGTTTGCCCAATTCGATCTTGGTCGCCAATTGTTTGATGATCGTAAAGACCATGGCACGGGTCAATTGCTTGCCCCTTCGGTTTAAAAAAAGGATGTCTTCGAAACCTTTTTGTATGTTCTGGTGTACACGTACCTCTTTGCTGTAGATCGTGATATACTTTTTATTAAGGTCGCTAATGGGTACAAAGCGTTGTTTGTCCCCTTTGCCCGTTACCTTGATGAAATCTTCCTTGAAAAACAGGTCGGATAGCCGTAGATTGGTCAATTCGGAAACCCGCAGCCCACAACCGTATAAGGTTTCCAACATGGCCCGGTTACGTTCCCCTTCAGGTTTGGATAGGTCTATGGCACCGATGATCTCGTCGATTTCCTCTTCGGAAAGGGTATCGGGCAGTTTTCTTCCGATTTTAGGCGATTCCAACAGATCCATGGGGTTGTCGGAACGGTACTCCTCAAAATTCAAATAGTTGAAAAAACTTTTTAAGCCCGAGATAATACGCGCTTGTGAACGGGGGTTTACGGTCTTCGCAATTTCATAAACAAAGTGTTGAACGGTTTCCCTATCTATGGTTATAGGACTTACGGGAAGGGAATTGGCCTCAAGAAACCCTATTAATTTGGAAACATCCAGAATGTAATTGTCGATGGAGTTTTTAGATAGGCCACGTTCAAGTTTAAGGTAGTGCCGGTAATCTTCCAAAGCTTGTTCCCATTTCATGGTACAAAAATCCCATTAATTTTGGATTAAATCCATGTTTATGCCCATAAAATAATCCTGTAAAACCTGCAATTGCCCTACGGGATGATGGTTTTTTCCCGAAAATAAAGTCGGTTGTCTTGCAACAAATGCGCATTGGGAGCGTTTTGATTGGTAATAAAAACCAATACCCAATTACCGACCCATGCAAAAAAAACTGATTGCCCTTGCCATACTTCTTTTGGGGAGCGGGATTTACGCCCAAGAAGGATTTAAACTTGGATTTCACGGGGGACTGCCCATCGATGATTTCAATGATGCCGTAACGCTGACCCTGGGCTTGGATCTCGGGTATATGTATGCCGTGAACGAAACGATCGATGTCGGGATTGCCACGGGTTTTATCCATGGTTTTGCGGAAAGTTTCAGTTCGGAGGCCTTAGCCGCCGATTATCCCGATATGCAGTTTATGCCATTGGCCGCTGCCGTTCGTATATGGACCTCCAATTCGTTCTCCTTTGGGGTAGAAGGGGGCTATGCCGTTGGGATCAATGCGGACAATGATGGCGGGTTGTATTATCGGCCTATAATCGGATATTTAATGGGGCCCAGTACCGAGGTCAATTTTTCATATGCCACGGTAGCGTTGGATGGGGCCACTTGGAACACGCTGAATCTTGGGGTCTTGTATACCTTTAAATCGAAACGTAGTCGTTAGGCCCAAAACGGTAATCCCATAAAAATAAAACAAGGAAGGGAAGCGATCATGCTTCCCTTTTTTTATTCGGTAGAATTCGTATACATTTATACAAAATAATGCCACAGGAAGGCGGCCAACGGGATGCTAAGGATGGGGGAACATCGGTTGTGCGGCTATCGGCCCAAAAATAAATACAATGAAACTAATGATCATCAACGGTCCCAATTTGAACCTATTGGGCAAACGGGAACCCGAAGTATATGGGAATACCACTTTTGAGGAATATTTTGGACAGTTGCAGTCCAAGTTCAAGACGGTGGAGTTGGCGTATTACCAATCGAATATCGAAGGGGAACTCATAACCAAGATCCAGGAAGTGGGTTTTTCGTATGATGGGGTCATTTTGAATGCAGGGGCCTATACGCATACCTCCATCGGTATTGGGGATGCGATACGCGGCATTACCGCCCCGGTCATCGAAGTACATATTTCAAATACCTTCGGTAGGGAGGCCTTTCGGCATACCTCTTATATTTCCCCGGCGGCCAAAGGGGTTATTTTGGGGTTCGGCCTACAGAGTTATGATCTGGCCATCCAAAGTTTTTTGTAAGGTGCTAACGAACAGTTTCTATAATTGGTTTTTTACTGGTAGGGTCGTATAAAGAGGTGTTTTACACGGATATAAACAAGTTAGCAGCAACCTAAAGAAACACACGTATAAATAAATGAAATCAAATAAATCCTCAGCAATTTTGTTAGGCGTTTTATCCGCCTTATTTTTTGCAGTAACTTTTGTATTGAATAGATTAATGTCTGTAGATGGCGGGCATTGGATTTGGAGTTCTTCACTTCGTTTCTTTTGGATGATTCCTTTCCTATTGATTTTAGTATTTTTTAGGAAAAACTTAAACCCATTGTTATCCGAAATGAGAAAAAAACCTTGGCAATGGATACTTTGGAGTACAATTGGTTTTGGTGTGTTTTATGCCCCTTTAACTTTCGCAGCTGCTTATGGACCTTCTTGGCTTGTTGCCAGTACTTGGCAAATTACCATAGTTGCAGGAATGTTAATCTCGCCAATTATTAACCGAACAAGTTTTAAGAAAACAATATCTCTACAAGCACTCGCTTTTTCTCTAATAATATTGTTAGGAATATTAATAATGCAAATAAGTCAAGCAAAATCCATTTCAACAACTGAACTTTTACTTGGTACAATCCCAGTTTTAATCGCTGCTTTTGCTTATCCTCTAGGGAATCGAAAAATGATGCAAGTCACTAACGGAAATTTAAACGCAATTCAAAGAACATTGGGAATGACGTTAGGGAGTTTGCCTTTTTGGATTTTATTATCAATCTACGGAGTTGCTATAAATGAATTACCAAATGAATCACAGGTTTATCAAACATTGGTCGTAGCTATATGTTCAGGAGTGATTGCTACTGTTTTGTTTTTCATGGCAACAGATAAAGTTCAAAAAGATGAGAAAGCACTAGCCTCTGTAGAAGCTACCCAATCAGCTGAAGTTCTATTTGCGTTGATCGGAGAAATAATAATCTTAAAGATTCATTTACCCGATATCTTCTCAATTATTGGAATTATATTAGTAATAATTGGAATGATGCTACATAGTTTCAAAAAAGAAAAGGCAGCTGCTAACAATGGCTATAAGTAATTGCTTGTTCTCGCCTACTTCTGAAAATCCTCGCGGATTTTCAGTTTGGTGTGTACTTGCAAAGTTAAGTACTAACTCACGCAACTACTCATAGCCGAGACCGTTGCGCACAAGCAAAACAAACCTCCATGAAGAAATTAATATTCGGAATAATAACATTATTCATCATTTCATGTAATGAAAAGCAAACAGCTGAATTCTCATTGAGAGGTACAACAAATGGAATTGAAAATGGCACTTATATTTTTCTACATACTGATGACGTTACAGACTCTACAATGATTGGGAATAACGCCTTTTATTTTAAGACTAAATTATCAAAATCACCAATGGAAGCCACATTGCGGACGTCCGATTGGTTTCAACGTAGAGTTCTATGGCTAGAAAATGTTCCAATGACTTTTGACGCTTCTAAAACGGATTTTATCAACGCAAAAGTTTCAGGGTCAGAATCAGAGAATTTAAGTCAAACTTTATATCCCATTGCCGATAATTTATCCAGAAAAGAACAGTTGGAAATGGAAATGAAATTTGTTGAGAATAATCCGAATAGCGTTGTTAGCGCTTCAATCCTTTCAGTTTATTCTACAACTTGGGGAAAAGAAAAAACAATGGAACTTTTCAATCACTTTCCTGAAAAAATCAAAGAATCAAATTACGGACAGAATATTGCAAAGTATATTGAGCTAAATAAAGACCCTAAAATTGGGGAACGATATGCAGACTTTGAAATGACGGACCAAAATGGTAAATCACAAAAATTATCTAATTTCAAAGGAAAAACCGTCCTTCTGGAATTTTGGTCTTCTTGGTGTGGTCCTTGCCGAAAAGAAAATCCAAATCTTGTAAAAACTTACGAAAAATTTAAACCAAAAGGATTTGAAATACTTGCGGTTTCTCTAGACGAAGACAGATACAGTTGGATAGAAGCCATTAGAAAAGACAGTTTAAATTGGGTGCATGTAAGTGATTTAAAAGGACAGGGGAATGAAGCATCACTTATTTATGGAATTAACGGAATTCCTGACAATTTTCTAATTTCAGAAAACGGAGAAATAATCGGTCGGAATCTAAGAGGAGGAAAACTGAATGAAAAATTAAGTAAAATACTGGAATAATGCCAGTTGCCAACATCTTGTAAAAAATAATTGCTTGATTCTCGCCTATTCGGAAAATCCTTCGGAATTTCCCCTGGTTCGTTTTCTATATACTAATTAAGTTGCTTAATCACGCAACGAAATCATACACAAATACGTTGGCAATAATTATAACCCACTCCCATATATTAATGAAAAAAACATTGTACATTTTAATAGCAATCTTATTCTTAAGTTGTGAAATAAATCACAATAAAAAAACATCCAATAAAGAACCGAACATATTATTTATTATAGCAGATGATATGGGGAAAGATGCATTAGCCGGATATACCGAAGGAACTATAAAACCCCATACACCAAATATAGATTCTATTGGAAAAGAAGGTTTGAGCTTTAATAATTTCTGGACATATCCAACTTGTTCACCTACTAGAGCATCAATGATTACGGGTAAATATGGATATCGAACAAATGTAAGATGGGCAAATCAAAAATTGAGTGAAAGTGAAATTTTATTACAAAAATACATTAACAAAAACACTGATAATTCATATGCGACAGCTGTAGTTGGCAAATGGCATATCTCTGGTTATGATACAACTATTAATCCTGAGAAATTTGGCATCGACTATTACGCAGGAATATTTATAGGTTCTGTAAAGGATTATTATAATTGGCCTTTATCAGAAAAAGGAAAACAAACAATATCGACAGAATATACTACCAAAAAATTTACGGATTTAGCATCCAATTGGATTAAAAAACAAGAAAAGCCTTGGTTTATGTGGTTAGCCTATAATGCTCCACATACTCCTTTTCATATTCCTCCTGCAGAAATGCATAGTCAAGGAAATTTACCTCCTTACACAAAGGATGTAGACCCAACTCCTTATTTTATGGCCTCTATTGAGGCTATGGATTTTCAAATAGGAAAACTTTTAAATTCAATGTCAAAAGAAGATAGAGAAAATACCCTTATTATTTTTATGGGTGATAATGGCACTGAACCCGTTGTAACACAGGCTCCCTACACCTCAAATCAAGTAAAGAGGAGTCTATATCAAGGTGGTATTAATATGCCATTATTTGTATCCGGTAAGGGGGTTGAAAGAAAAGGAATGGATAACAATTTAATTACGAGTACGGATATTTTTGCTACAATAGCCGAAATAGCAGGTGTGGAAATTGATGAAATCAATGATAGTAAAAGCTTTAAATCGCTTTTGTCTGAAAAAAAACCAATCAGAAAGTACCAGTATTCTGAAATGAAGAATGAAAAAAAGGATGCCTGGACAATTAGCAATGGTACATACAAATTATTAGTGTTTGCTAATGGAAAAGAAGAAATGTACAACTTAATTAATGATCCGTACGAAAAAAACAACATTCTGAATTCGACGCTGAATACTATTGAAAAAAAAGCTAAGGAAGAATTAGAAATCGAATTGTTAAGGATAAGAAATTAAAAATAACCATTGCCAACAACGGTAATCGTTGCACAAACCCTTGAACAGCAAAAAAGAGACCTCTTTTTCGCCCTTTTTAGGGGGTTTTTGTTTTTAGGCAACTGGGCACTCCGGATTTCTAGGAGCCTAAAAGTGATCTTTCCGGTTCATGGAACCTGTTTTCCACTAAAAATGACAAAGCAAGCTTTTTCACCCCTCTTTTTCGCTAACTTGTGCAACAGGCACAATGTATAAACGCAATTTGTTTTCCTGTTCGCTTCGCTCGGAATTGCCAACGTCTGTGCCAAACCGAAAATTAACGGGTATAAACCCGTAACAGGCGGTTATAAGGGACCGTTACCGTGCATTACGAAAAGTGAGACAATAACTTCTTAGAATAAATAGCGATATGAAGACAAGAATTATAATTGTACTACTGGGTGCTTTACTGATTGCCAGTTCAGTTAATGCCCGTGATCAGTTGAATCTCAGTGGTCCTGGATGGAAATTATGGCAAGATAAGGAAGCCGCATGGCAGAACGAACCACTTTTTGCTCCTCCGGTCAATTTGGCTGAGGTGCCGGCATTCATTCCAACAGGAGGTTGGCATATGCTGACGAACACGGATGTTTTGGATGTGTCTGTTCCCGGAACGGTGGTGGAGTATGCATTTAGGAATCCTGATCTAATTGAAATTCGGGCGTCTAAGCTGTACGAGCAGTTTCTTGGCGTCAGCTGGTGGAGTCGCTCGGTTGAGGTACCAAAATCCTTTGCAGGCAAGCGACTCATCCTTAAATTTGAAGCGGTACGGCAGCGTGCGGAAGTTTTTGTCAATCAGCAACTAGTCGCCTACGATGTTGTCGGTTATACCCCGTTTGAAGTGGATATCACGGATTTGATAAAACCGGGAAGTTCCTTTGAATTGGATGTCCGAGTGACCAATCCGGGTGGAAACTATGACTGGGAAGATTTTCGCCAATTTAAATGGGGTGATTATGTATTGCCCTATGGTCATGCGTTCGGTGGTATTACTGGTGACGTGAGGCTGGAAGCTGTTGGCCCCGTATATCTTCAAGATGTTTATGTTCAGAACACACCAGAGCCAAAGCGTGTGGTGGTGCATGCTACTGTCCGAAATACGAAGGATAAATCGAATTCAACGGATTTACAAGTTTCCGTTTACAAGAAAGACAATCCTGATAAAGTGTTATTCTCTGAAACGCTGAAATCGGTGCAAGTTGGCCCAGGAGATCATATCGTTAAAATCAACGTCGATGTGCCTACGGCTAAACTTTGGGATTTAAAAAATCCCAATCTGTACGTGGCAGATGTTCAGCTGGTTAAAAATAGAAAGCAAACAGACGGACTTTCAACAGCTTTTGGATTCCGTTGGTTTGAAGTCGATGGCATCGGAAAAAATGCATTATTCAGGTTGAATGGTAAGCGCATTGTTATCCGCACTTCGATTAGCTGGGGATATTGGCCGGTTAATGTTTATACACCAACCGAGGCACTGGCGGAACAGCACATTCATACTGCTCAGGAGCTGGGGCTGAATATGCTCAATTTTCATCGTGGCATCGGACAGCCATTGGTGCTCGATAAAGCGGATGAAATGGGACTGCTCTACTATGCCGAACCAGGCGGTTATATTGCAGGAGGTACCGATCCGTTTGCCCAACAGCTGGCGCGTGAAAAACTGTTCCGTATGATCAAGCGTGACCGCAGTCATCCATCATTGGTTATCTATAACATGGTGAACGAGCAGTGGGATTTCTTTGGTGCAGACAAGGATCCGGTGATGCGCGAAGTGTTTAAGAAAGACATTGCTAAGGCGCACGCCATCGACCCCAGCCGCGTTATCACCTTTGCCTCCACCTGGTCGGAACCCGGTGAGCACGAGCAATTCACCAAACTTCATATGCGTCCTTTTGATGATCGGCTTCATTTTCAAGGATGGTGGGACCTCCATCGGGCCAACGGTCCGGAGACCTGGCGCGATGGGTTTTATCGCGGGCCAGAGGATCATTTTATGCATACCGATAATGCGTCTGAAATCGTTTTTTGGGGAGAGGAGGGAGCGGTGTCCGCTCCACCTCGTATGGCTTTGCTTAAAAAGGATTTTGAAGCGGAGCCCCGGTTAGGGTTTGATGGAGCCATTTACCTGCATTGGTATGATTTGATGGATGGTTTCCTGACACGCAAGAACCTGCGTAGTGCGTTCCCTGATGTGGATGCATTCACAAAAACACTTAGTGAGGTCAGTTTTGCCCATCAAGGGCGTAAAATTGAAGACTTTCGGATCTGCGACCTGAACGACGGCTACACCGTCAATGGATGGGAGGCGCAGCCCTTTGAGAACCACTCTAGTGTGGTTGATATTTTCAGACACCCTAAATCGGATCCGTCGATCATTTCATACTACAATCAGCCGCTCTATATCGCAGTGAAGGGACGTGGTCAGGTGAACCGTCTGCCTGCTAAGCCGGTAGTGGATTTTTATGTGGTCAACGAAGTGGATTTAAAGGGACCGCATTCGTTGGAAATGAAAGCCATTGCACCGGATGGGAAAATCGTGTTTTCAAAAACGCAGACCGTTGATGTGGCCGGTGGTGATACCTATGGCCAGTTGCTGTTGCGTGATGTGGAGATGACCTTGGAGGGGCTGCCCGGGGTGTATCGGCTCGAAGCCCACCTGTTGGATAAACAAGGAAACGTGAAGGCCAAAGGCCATGACACCGTGGTAACGGTGGATTGGGAATCAGCATCCCTCTCTGGGAATGGAGCAATATTCGAAAGTAATGCGGATGTCTCCCGTTTTCTGAAGGAAGGATTCGGACTGGATATCCCTGCTTATGACGGAACGCAGGACAAGCTCGATTGGCTCGTTATAAGCCGACCGCCGAAACCCTTTATGGAACTGGTGGGGCGCGATGATCTGATCGATAAAGCGGGAAAGCCCGGAGGTTTAACGGTCAGCTATTATCGTGGCAACGATTTCCGCGAAAAGTTTGGCGAGCGCGTGGATGAACGTGTGTATTTTGATGCCGATCGCGGGGCGACACCTGACCCAAGTGTACCCCTTATCCAGGATTACAGTATTCGCTGGGAAGGGCAGATTATTCCACCCACCACCGGTGAATATGAATTTATGATGCTGCGCGATGGCCGCGATGAAAAAATGCGCCTGCACGTAAACGGACAAAAGATTATCGACAACTGGAACACTCCCCTCAAGCGTGGTCCGAATCCGGGCAACATTCAACTAGAGGGCGGTAAGCCGGTTTCCATTGTGGTGGAAAGTTACAATGGGGATGGCGGCGCACGAACGCATCTGCTTTGGAAAGCACCCGGACAGGAGTCTATTGATCCGGTCGATGTGCTGAAACGCGCTGAGCGTGACGGTACCACCATTATCATTGCGGACTATGCAGAAGACTGGATGCAGGCGATGCAGGAAGTAACCGGTGTGGAATATAACGGCCGGATTGATGTTGGGATCAATTGGCGAGGCGGACAGTTCTTTGCCCGTGAACACGACCTGTTCGACGGCCTTCCGGTCAACACGGCTCTCAATTGGCCTTATCAACGTTTGGTTAAAAACGGCCGAAGCCGATATGCCTTGGATATGGAAGGCGAGGAGCTCGTTGCCGGAGCCTGGCAGTCTATGGGATGCCGTCTGGGAACTTCTGTAGGCGTAGTTTCCACAGGCGAAGGAAAAATCATCCTCTCCACTTTGGAAATCTGCCCAGCAATCAATGAACCGGCCGGACCGGCAGACATTGCACGCAAACTATTGGTTAACTATTTGGAATCCGCTAACGCCAAATAGTGAACCTTTAATCTAGACAAGTTGTACATAGCTTTCCTAAAAGTAGGATTGATAAAGTCTTTTTTTTTCCAATGAATTGAATATTGGAAAACTATAGATCGTGAAAGGATAAAGAAGTGAAAACTGACGGTAACATTTTGTATAAAAATGACAAAGCAAGCTTTTTCGCCCCTCTTTTTCGCTTACGTTTGTAACAGGTACAATGGTTGTAAACATACGAGCCGAACCGTTAAGCAATATTTGTGGGATTTTCCAATTTTACCTACCTTTGGCGTTAGTAACGTAAAACAGAACTATGGTTGTTTCTTTTGGCTCCAAAGAGACCGAACGGATTTGGAACGGATTCAGGGTCAAGAAAATGCCACTTGAAATCCAAAATGTTGGACGTCGAAAACTAAGAATGTTGAACAACTCACAGGACTTAATGGACTTGAGGGTGCCACCGTCTAACCGACTGGAAAGATTATCAGGGAACCTTAGTGAATTTTATAGCATCAGAATCAACAAACAATGGCGGATAATTTTCAAATGGAACAGTGGAAACGCAAGTGAGGTGGAAATAATCGATTATCATTAAAAAAGTAACAAATGGAAAAATTGGCAAACATACATCCTGGTGAAATTCTCCTTTACGAATTTCTTGAACCACTGGAAATATCGGCATACCGACTATCAAAGGACTTGAAAATTCCCCAGACAAGAATTTCCGAAATTATAAAGGGTCGAAGAAGAATAACGGCGGACACCGCACTGCGACTGAGCAAATATTTTGGAAATTCAGCCAAATTTTGGTTGGGTCTCCAAGATGATTTTGATATCGAAACGGAACGGGAGGAAAAAAAAGCGGAACTGGACGGAATTGAAAAATTTGAAAATAAAAATGTTGCCTAACACCGGTAACCGGTGCGCAAGCCCATAATTCCCAAAATACAGACTTTTATAACCGCTTTTCAAGGCGGTTTTGTTTTTCTGGCAACTGGGCACTCCGGATTTCTAGGAGCCTACAAGTTGTCTTTCCGGTTCATGGAACCTGTTTTCCACTAAAAATGACAAAGCAAGCTTTTTCGCCCCTCTTTTTCGCTTACGTTTGTAACAGGTACAATTTGTATACGCTATAGCGGTTTGGGTTCCAATCCGAACCGTTTTTGTGTTAGTTAAGCTACATTGTATTCCGAAAAGCAGTTGCATAATATCCACTACGTTCATACACTAACCTGTCGTGTCTAATTAAAAGCAACTAAAAAGTATACAACATTCGAAAATTTGTATACGTACCTAAGACCAGTTGCGTCGGATCTTTGTCCTATTCTTTAAAACACATAAAATAGGCAATAATGCAGACAAATACATTTGGCAAAAAAGGGTGGACACCCGATAGAATCGGAAATTTGAAAGGCAAAACATATGTCATTACCGGCACTACAAGCGGGACAGGATTTGAAGCAGCGAAAATAGTGCTGTCAAAAGGAGCAAAGGTGGTAATGCTTAATAGAAACCAAAAAAAATCGGAAGAAACTATTACCGTATTTAAACGAGAACTTGGTAATGGCATAGCTGTTACATTTATACAAATGGATTTGGCAGATCAAGCTTCCATTAAAAAAGCGGCTGGGGAAGTTCTTAAAACAGTATCGAAGATTGATGCACTAATTTGCAATGCTGCAATTGCCCAAGTGCCGAAACAAACATTTACGGTTGATGGTTTTGAAAGCCAGCTTGGCGTAAACCACTACGGCAACTTTTTACTACAGGGAATGCTTTATCCGAAAATTGAAGCATCCGAAGGTAGAATAGTCGTTGTTGGTAGTATGGGGTATAATTTAGGAATCAAAACCATACAGTTTAATGATATGAACTGGGACAAGAACTATGGTCCCAATGATGTATACAGCCAAAGTAAATTAGCGCAGATCATGTGTGTTTACGAATTGCAGGATAGATTAAAAAAAGCAGGGAAAACCAATGTAAAAGTGTATGCCTGTCATCCGGGTGCTTCCAGAACGTCGCTCATTAAGACCAGCGGCAGTTTAATGACACGTTTTATTTGGCAATTAATGAAGTTATCCCCATTGGTACAATCAGCGGAAAAAGGTGCTTATCCACAAGTGATGTGTGCCACAGAACCAAACCTTGATCAAAATGGTTTTTATGGCCCCACCGGTAGAAATAATTGGACAGGCCCCGTAGGAGCACATAAATTGGAGCCGCATGCCAAAGATAAAGCGGTTGCCAAGAGACTATGGGAACTTTCAGAAAAAGAAACCGGTATAAAATGGAATATCTAAATTTGTAGTATGCAACATTTCAAAACATTATCATCGTATTTGGATTATTTGGGACTGCCAAGACCAGAGCATCCTATGTTGAGTGTGTTCAACTCAAAAGGCGAAGGCTATTTACCTTGCCCAAGGGAAAGTTCACCACCGATTACAAATGATTGCTATTCCATTAGTTTTAAAAAATATGTAGAGGGAAATTTAAACTATGGCCGAACAAAATACGATTTTACGAATGGGGCTTTGATTTTCATTGCACCAAGACAAGTCTTACAATGGGACAGCAGCGTGGTCTTTGAGCAAAAGGGTTTTTCAATAAACTTTCACGAAGATTTTCTGAAAGGAACCGAACTTGCGCAACGAATAAAAAAATACGGTTTCTTTTCGTATTCGACCAATGAGGCATTGCACTTATCGCCAAAAGAAGAAAAGCAAATGGAATCGATAGTGGAGAATATTGGAATTGAGTATCAAAACAACCACGATGCCTTTAGCAAGGAAATCATTATTTCCCATTTAGACACGTTGTTGAAATATGCCAATCGTTTCTACGAAAGACAGTTTCTAAATAGGAAAGAACTGTCAAATGATTTGTTGGAAAAGTTCAATAAGCAAATAGCTACCTATTTAGAATCCGGTCAACTACAGCAAAAGGGTATTCCGAGCATAGAACAAATCGCTGATGAAATGTCGGTTTCACAACGTTACTTAAGTGATACACTTAAAAAAGAAACCGGTAAAACCACAACGGAACATTTACACTTGCATTTAATAGACGAGGCAAAGAATATTTTATTGCAACCCAATAAGAGTATTTCAGAAGTGGCTTATGAATTAGGGTTTGAATATCCACCCTATTTTTCGAGATTGTTCAAAAAGAAAGAAGGTATAAGTCCATCTGAGTACAGGGAAAAATATAAACTTAATTAAGCTATGGAACTATTGAAATTAGCCACGGAATGGGCGAAATCCGAAGTGTTCTCAACCCGTTTCTTCATCTTTTTCGCACTTTTATTTTTAATTGCGGGCGTTGGGTTTTGGCAATTGGGAAAAACGGATTTGGCAAAGGCATACATTATTCCAACCTTGGTGGCAGGTGTATTGCTTATTACCATTGGGTTAGGTTTATTTTATACCAACAAATCAAGGATTACCCAATTTGAAAAAGCGTTTAACGTGGATGCTCCTTCTTTTTATCAATCTGAAATTGAACGAACCGAAAGTACTTTAAAGGAATACACCGTTGTATTTAAGGTCATTCCAATGCTGATTATTATTGCAGCATTGATAATACTTCTTCTAAATGCACCAACTTGGCGGGCTATTGGCATCACAACGATTGCCATGCTGATAGTCATCTTATGGGTTGACGGAACTGCACACGCCAGAATTGAATCCTACCATAAAGAATTGAAATTGCTGCATTCAGAAAATGAAATCAAATAATAACCACACACATTCTCACAATAAAGTATATAAGCAATAGCGGTTTGTGTGCTAATGTAGCCTTACCCCAAATTTAATTTTCGAGGATTTTTCGAAGGGAATATCCTCGAAAATTAATTATATTGGTTACAGGCAGAAAATCCAAGTGGATTTTCGCACTGACAAAACCATACACGAAACCGTAGGCAGCAAGCAAAGTATACTCATGGGGAAAATAAAAGTTTCAATACTCCTACTAATTTTCATTTCCTGTAAAGAGCATAGGAAAGGAAAGCTTGATGACGGGATTTTATCAAATTCAGAAATTGCATTTGTGACCGATCGGGATGGAAACTCCGAAATATATATAATGGACGCCAATGGAGGGAACTTGCGAAATATCACTAAAAATGATTCCCTGGACTTTAGTCCTTCCTGGTCTTATGATGGAGAACGCCTTTATTTCTATTCAAAAAGAGAAGGTAACGCAGAGATATATTCAATAAAATCCGACGGAAATAATTTAAAACGATTAACGAATAATCATTCACCGGACGTGCTTCCAGATGTTTCACCTGACGGGAATACCGTTGTATTCATGAGTGAACGGGATTCCCTTTCCCGAAATGTTTATGTAATGAACAATGACGGTACAAATGTTAGGCCACTAACACAAAACAAATTTTATGAAGAAAGTCCCAATTGGTCTGCAACCGGTCAAGAAATAATATTTACAAGGCAATTGCGTGATTCTTCCGATACTTCACATGCTGCAAATGGGGAAATTCACATAATGGGTTCGGATGGCACCAACGTACAAAGACTTACGAACAAAGTCGGTTATGATTCTGGGGCAAGATTTTCGCCCGATGGAAAACGAATTGCATTTTATGGAAGTAATGAGGGTACTTGGGATTTGTTTATTATGAATTCCGATGGGACGAATTTATACAATTTAACCAATGATACCATAGAATGTTATTCGCCCGATTGGTCATCGGACGGACGATGGCTCGTCTATACTGCGGGAAGTAAAGGGAATTATAACATTTGGAAAATAAACATTGAAACTAAAGAACGTATTCAATTGACAAATACCAAAGGTAGAAATGAAAGTCCGGTTTGGAAAAAATAGGCAGCTACCGACCATCGGTATAATCAATGGGTTACTGCCGACATGCGAAAATTCCGATGGAAATCGCTGTCCGTGATCTGTTTGCTAAGGTATTCCATACCCGATTAACCATAAAAAAACAGTGGCCAGAAGGCATTACTATTCAAAATGAAGGAAATCATGAAATATTTAATCGTGCTGTTTTTATTATTTCCAATCGGACAAAAAGCGCAAGAAAATCCATTGACAATTTTCAAACCCTTGGAAAATCATATCTGGAAGGCTGAAGGAAAATGGGGAGACGGAAGCACATTCAAGCAAGAGATAAGCTTGGAGTTTTTATTGGAAAACAAGATGGTCAAGGTAGAATCCTATGGATTCACAAATATGGAACAGACTGAATTTGGTTTAAGAAACCACGGAATCCGACAATACGATGCAAAATCAAAAAAAGTGCGATTTTGGGAATTCGATGTTTTTGGCAATGTTACAGAAGGAACGGTGGTTAAGGAAGGGAAAAATATAATTTATAGCTATGACTATGAAGGAACGTTTGTGACTGAAATGTGGCATTATAAAAATGAATTGACATACGGTTTTATTGTAGGTATTTATGAAAACGGTGAATGGAAACAAAAGTTTCTGGAAACTGAATTTGTTGGTACGCCCAAAACGGAGTAACTAGCCTGACAACCATCCATAACCGGGAACGATGGGGGTAATTAGGTACGTAAAAGAGTTTGTCAATAGCCGATGCTCCCGTAAATTGATAATGGCAACTGAACCTTTCGGAATAAATTCGAATGTAGATTTAAACCGCCCTTCTTGGAGTGCTAGATCTGTTGGAAAATGGAAAAATAGCTACTTCGAATAACTTTCCACTACATAATCACCCCAATCTGCAATAGCTTGAATTAACGGAATTAACGTTTTTCCGAAATCAGTCAATGAATATTCTACCTTCAATGGAGGTTTTGAGGTATATACCTTTCTGTTTATCAAACCATCTTCTTCCAAGGCCTTAAGTTGCAAGCTCAATGTTCTTTCGGTTACGGTAGGCATCGATTTTCGTAATTCGTTATACCTGAGCTTTTCATTCATGAGGTGATAAAGAATAACCGTTTTCCATTTCCCACCAATGATCCCCATTGTTAAACTTGCACAACAAGGGTATTCATTTCCCCTGAATTTGAGCATTTTTGGTTCCGCTGTTTCCATAAAATTCATACTATCGTTTTTGACCGTTATTGCAAAGGTAAATAACTATAATTAAGTTTGTAACTATAAAAATTATAGTAACATAAATAATAGAGGATATGAAGGCAATGCTTTTAAAGGAATACGGGGAAAAATCGAAATTCGAACCTGCACAGGTAAAAAAACCATTTGTAAAGGAAAACCAGGTGCTTGTTAAAATTTCGGCATCCAGTGTGAATACCGTTGATACGATGATTAGGAATATGGGTGAAGATTTACCTTTCTCGCCTGATACGCCGGCCATATTGGGAATGGATTTTGCCGGGACCATTGAAGAAATCGGCAAGGATGTAACGGGTTTTACCGTCGGGGATGAGGTTTATGGCTGTGCCGGTGGTTTGGCTGATTTGCAAGGAACCTTAGCGGAATACATAGCTGCTGATGAAAGATTAGTTGCGCGCAAGCCAAAGAACCTTACCATGCGGGAAGCCGCTGCGCTACCCTTAGTGGGAATTACCGCTTATGAGGGATTGATACGGGCGAATGTGCAAATGGGTCAAAAGGTATTGGTACACGGTGGTGCTGGTGGTGTTGGTCACGTTGCAGTTCAATTGGCCAAACATCTTGGTGCCAACGTTTTTTCAACCGGGGCTGGTGAAAGAAAAAAGGAGATCATAGAAAGTTATGGTGCCACTTTTATTGACTATAAAAAGGAAGCAGTTCAGGACTATGTAAATAAACATACCAACGATGTCGGATTTGATGTTGTGTATGATACGGTAGGCGGTAAGAATTTGTTGAATTCTTTTGAAGCTGCTGCTTTGAATGGCCATGTTTCCACAACGGTGTCATTGTTGGAACTGGATTTAAGTCCCGTGCATTTCAAAGGATTGTCCCTTCACGTGGTATTTATGCTTATCCAAATGCTTCACGATTTTCAAAGGGAAAAACATGGCGAAATTTTAAACGAGCTTACCAATATAATCGAAACAGGAGCTTTAAAGCCTTTACTTGACGAAGAGGAATTCGTATTGGAAAATGTGGGTGGGGCCTATGCACGCCTTGAAAGTGGAAAGGCATTGGGCAAAGTAGTCGTTGAAAATTAAAAAACTTCCCTAATGGATTTAAGATTATTGTACGTATCACTTGCAATGACACTGATGCTTTCGGTCTCGTGTAATGATAGGCGGATAAAAACCGAAAACAAAATATCGGAACAGCTTGAAAAACCGACAAATAAAGTGGTGTTGAGTTCTGAAGTGAAGTGGGAAAAGCTGAATCCTGCAGGAGGGGATCAAAGTCCGTTGGCAGGAACTATTTGGGGCGATAGAAACGGAATCGAGGCGACAGGGTTTTTAGTAAGATTCGCCGATGGTTTTTCTTCCCCACCGCATATCCATAATATAACCTATAGGGCTGTTGTCATAAGTGGGGCAATACATAATGATGACCCACAAGCGGAAAAAATGTGGATGAAACCGGGTAGTTTTTGGACTCAACCATTAGGCGAGTCACATATTACGGCTTCGAAAGGGGAAAGTATGGCACTGGTGGAAATTGATAATGGTCCATATCTGGTCAAGCCGATCAATAAGGCTTTTGATAATGGGGAAAGACCTTTGAATATTGATGTTTCAAATGTCGTTTGGCTAAATAAGGACCAGTCTAACTGGCTGGGCCAAAAGGGTAACCCTGAAATAAGTTTTCTTTGGGAAAGTAAAGGGTATAAAGGGCTATTCGTTAAATTGCCAAAAGGGTTTAACGGTACAATGGAATCAAACGGAACTGTTTTGCATTCCGTTGTAATACAAGGGGAATTACATTATGAAATGCCCAATGGTGAAGCGTTGAAAGTGTTGGATAGTGGAAGCTATTTTGGTGCAACCCATAAGACGATCCATAACATTTCCAATAGTTCGGCCGAAGCGGTTGTTGTTTACATCCGAACCAATGGTGATGTCAAAATCAATGAAATATGAAAACCATTTTAATAACGGGAAGTACAGATGGCATCGGTAAATTAACTGCCATTGAATTAGCGAAAAAAGGTTGCCAAATGCTATTGCACGGAAGAAATGGTGCAAAACTTGAGCAAACCATTGCCGAAGTCAAATCCCTATCAAATAATTATGGCATAAATGGCTTTGTATCGGATTTGTCCGATTTCAGTAGCATCCGCAGCATGGTAGCTGACCTGGCCAATACGAATTCCAAAATTGATGTTCTGATAAACAATGCAGGGGTTTACAAGAGTGAAATCCAACGCAATCAAGATGATTTGGATATGCGATTTGTTGTCAATTATTTCGCCCCTTATATGCTGACCAATGGATTGACCCCACTATTAATGAACAGCAGTGCACCACGTGTTATTAATTTAAGTTCGGCAGCACAGGAAGCAGTTTCCCTTAAAGCCTTAAAGGGTAACGAATCGATCTCAACCCAAAGTGCATATGCCCAAAGTAAATTGGCATTGACCATGTGGAGTTTTGATTTTGCCGAAAACAACCCGGAGATAATTACAATAGCAGTAAATCCCGGTTCCTTGCTCAATACGAAAATGGTTCAAGATGCTTTTGGACAACATTGGGCTTCGGCAGATAAGGGCGCTGCTATTTTATATGATCTGGCCATATCGGAAAAGTACGCGAACTGTAGTGGTAAATACTTTGACAATGATAAAGGCTCTTTCAATACTGCCCATTCCGATGCTTATGTCCATGGGAAGATTACAGGATTGATTTCTGAAACTGAAAAAATTTTAAAGGGTAAATGAGTGTTTTCAGCACAATGGCAACCCAAAATAAATTGACTCTCGAATAGGTGTTTCCACTGGAAGCCTATAGCGGTTCGATGGCAAAAAACGGAAAACCGGGAACCTCTTGCCAAACGGGCAGGGGCATGGACTTATTTGGAACGTTTTGGCTTTAAAATACCCTGCTTTCATCATTCCTGAAAATAATAGTAAGGAGCCTTTAAAAGCTTTTCATGTACGACCCATGGATAATCTTATCAATAAGTTGAAAATGGAATCGCCGGAAGCGGAAAGTTATGAGTTGCATTATCCGGAGTCCGATGAGGGAAGCCACCGTCGATTCACCTGCCTCTATGGGGGGAGTTTTACGATGGATCCTGACAAAATAGATTGAATTTTACCAACCATCCCATGGAGTGTATCCCCCCGGATTGGTCAACCAACGAAAAACGGTTGGCCATTGCGGTAGAAAAAACGGGGCTGTGATAGTTGGAAAACCATTTCACAGCAGGTCGGCGTATGCAATTGCCAATTCCTTGTTCAAAAACAAATTTCCCTTTTCCTTAATTATTTACCCTATTCCATGCATCTGCATGGATTTTCCAATCCCCATCCTCCTTTTTCCAAACGATAAGGTATTTTCCGTTAAAGTCGACCATGTCGCCATTTCGTTTGATCGTAGTACCTTCATAATATCCGATGTCATAGGCCCAATCGGCTATGACGGTTATTTCGGTTGGTGTGATTTTGTGGTACGGCACCCGGATTCCCTCTGGTACTATCCACCGTTGCTTGATGGCTTCACGCCCTTTGATGATAGGTGCCCCAGGGGGAAGTATCACCCCTTCTTTACAATAGGCGTTCGCCAAGGCATCGTAATCGCCCGAGGTATAAGATTCAGAGAACAGCTCAATGTTTTGGAGGATTTTATCGATTTCCTCCCGATCCCCATTATACGTTTGGGAAAACGCAATGTTCATAAAAAAGATCAACCCTAAGGTAACTATGGATTTGGCCATTATGGATCGTTTTATTTCGGTTAAGACTTTTTATTGATTCTCCAATACTTCCACCGCTTGCCGTGCCGAAGGAATATCCGGGTTGATTTCCAAGGCCTTTTTGTAAGCCGATAATGCAGCTTTTTTATCCCCTTTTTTCATTAATGCCTCCCCATAACTGTCCCATGTATTCCCTACTTCCGGGAACAATTCCGTATTCAGTTTCAACAGGTCTAGGGCAGTATCCACATCCTCTTTGCCGTAAAGATACGCATAACCCAAATCATTCAAGATCATATCCTTGGGGTCAGCCGGGTGATAGTTTGTGGTTAAATCCTTGAAATTGGCTTTTACGAATTCGGCCCCTTTTTCTTCATAGGCCTTTCGAACTTGCTGTAGGGCCGGCAATTTTGGTTCGTCAGGTTCTTGTCCCCTGATAATTTGGAGTATTCCCAACCCCAAATGCTCTGCAACGGGTTCGTCCATATTGGCGAATACGATTATCGATCGATCATCACTCAATACCTGAAGGAATGCCGTATTGAATCCCTCAAATCCTCCTGCCATTATAGGTGCTTTTCCTTTTGGCAATTCACGGATCATTTGAAAGAAAGGGTCCTTGGATTTCGCCTTTGTATCCAGTAACAGGTTGTCATAATAATACGATCGGTAGAATTTCAATATGTCGCTTGTTGTGGACAAAAAGCCGCCATCAGGATTGGGCAAGTCCTGCATCGTTTCGTTTTTCTCCAAAACCCCCAGGGGGGAATACAGATACCCGTAGGCTACCCGATCTTTGAAGCGTTCCAAGTTTTCGACATAGGTGTTTTTTAGTCCCAAGGGATCAATGATCCTCTGCTTTACATGGTCGAAATAGCTTGTCCCAGAGGCTTTTTCGATGATGGCCCCTAAGAGCACAAAGCCCGTATTGGAGTATTCATTTTCTTCCCCGGGAGGAAACAGCAATCGATCGTCTTTGGACCTTTCCACTATTTTATCCAAGGTCTTTTCGTTTTTGGGCAAATCGAAATAACCGTTGCGATGATAATCGCCAAAACCGGATTCGTGTTCTAAAAGGTGTTTCACAGTGACTTTAGAGACCATCGGATCTTTAAATCCGTCTATGAAATCCACCAATTTATCGGAATACTTCAGTTTGCCTTCCTCTATCAATTGCTTGACAACGATAGCCGTAAACGTTTTATTCATAGAACCGATATCAAAAAGGGTATTTACGGTATTGGGAACATTCTTTTCCCTATCGGCCAACCCAAATGCCTTGTGGTAGATCGGGTTTCCTTCCTCCGCTATCAGGACCACCCCGGAAAAGATGTCCAGATCCATATACGCTTTTACCAAGGCGTCGGTTTTCGTGCCGATCTCTTGTTTGTTCAGGGAGTTTGACGGGTTATCCTGGGCATGGGAGACCACGGTTATGAAGGGCGTGGTCAAAATTGTCATCAGTATCAAAAGGTATGTTTTCATCGTGATGGTTTTTAGTGAACGTTAGAACAAGTATAGCTATTTTGGAAGCGACCCTTTTCAGAAAGTGATGAAAGCGCTATTCAAGGGGATGTCCTGGTCGTCTTTTGTGATATGGATTAAAACACCCGTTTGGTCACGAAAAAGGAGGCACTCGTAACAATCCTTCATTGGGCACGGATCAATTCGTATCTTTATTTGATGAAAAAATTGGGGCTGGAAATAATCGTACATCTTCTCTTTTGGCTCAGTACGGCCTGGCTGATTACCTCCGGTTTTTCGATTCAAGCCCAGGAAATCGAATTGGTCGACGGCATTGAAACCGTGCATATTGTCAGAAATAGGGACTGGGTGCTACAGTTGGTCACATGTATTGTGGCGTCCTGTATCGCTTTTTATGGCAACGCCGGATTGATCATTACGGCCAACCGGAATAAAAGAGGAAGGAAATCGATCCTGGGTTCCATATCGATTTTCGGAATCCTCGTATTCCTGACCTATGTACTGACCGAATATACCATTTTCGACGATTCGCTACCCATTCCGAGGGAAATCGCTTTTGGGATCGCTATTTTTTATTTTGCGATTTCGATTGCCTACGGCTTGGTCAAATCCTCGATATTCAACGAACGGCGGCAACAGCAGTTGATCGTCGATAAGGACCGGGCCGAACTATCATTGTTGCGCAACCAATTGCAACCCCATTTTTTGTTCAATGCTTTGAATAATTTACTGTCGATGGTGCATCCTACCGACAACCCCAAACTGATGGATTCGATTGAGCGACTTTCCCAACTTTTGCGTTTTGTGATCGAGGGGAGTAAAGCGGAAAAAATAAGTATGGAAAAAGAAATCACCTTCCTTGAAAATTACATCGAACTGCAAATGTTACGGTTCAATGAAGGGGAGGTCGATGTCGCATTCCATATCACCGGTGACCATAGGAGGCAGGTGGTAGAATCGGGATTGTTCATCCCATTTGTTGAAAACGCCTTTAAATATGGTACAGAACCTGAAAATCGGGCAAGGATCGAAATTCACTTCGACCTGTCCCAAGCCCATACCGTTGGCTTTACCATTAAGAACAAGGTGTTACTGCATAATCCCAACGGTATTGGAACGGGCATTGCAGTGACCCAAAAGCGACTGGGATTGATGTATCCCGACAAACATGAATTGACCCTAAGTAAAACGGGCGATTTTATCGTTCAACTAACCATTCAGACCCAATGAGAACAATTATCGTAGACGATGAGCCAAAAGCCATAGAACTGCTGAAGAATTATTTACGGCATTTTAGCAGTATCGAAGTATTGGCTACGTTTAGAAATGGATTAAAGGCATTTGAATTCATGACAAAGGAGCCCGTGGATTTGGTTTTTTTGGATATCAATATGCCGCACATCTCGGGTATCTCACTTTCAAGGATGCTACCTGAAAACGTAAAGGTGGTTTTTACGACGGCCTATTCGGAATTTGCCGTGGAGAGCTATGAAATACAGGCCGTGGATTATCTCCTAAAACCCATTAGTCTGGAGCGGTTTACAAAAGCGATGAGTAGGATCTTACCGGATTCCCAACCCCTTGTCTCGACCGAAAAAAATATAATTTTGGTTAAAAGCGGGTTTGAAACCTTTAGGTTGGAAAAGGCTTCCATTCTGTATTTGGAAAAAGATGGGAATTATATGAACTATCATTGTCGAGATCAAAAAATAATGACGCGTGAAACCATTCGGGAAGCTTTGGTAAAATTGCCCAAGAACTTTGTACGCATACATAAATCCTATATTGTGAACACGGAAAAAATCATAAGTTTCGACGCTAACGAATTGAACATGGGAATACAAAGAATACCCATAAGTGACACCTATAGGAACAGTTTGTTCGAGCTATTGAAAAATTAAAGACAGTCGCCAACTTTTTGTATAGGTAAAAGTGGTAAAAGTATTGGTTTTCAGTAGTTTGGTCGTGAAATGGTTTTTGTGTAAATAGAGAGGGGCATGCCATGTGCCTGTTTCCCTATGGGTTTTGAGGGTTAACATTCAATCCAGCCTATTTACCGGGAGAGGAATCCCGTTCCAAGGGTTTTATTTGCCATGGTTTTAGGTAGGGGGCAAGGGGGCAAGGGGGCCGAGGAGTGCTTGGATAAAGGGGGGAACCGACTATTTTTAATGGCATTCTGATTTCAATGCTCGGGTCGATTCATTAACTTCGTTGGGGAAACATATACTATTGGTTTGACATGAAATATAATAGATTTATTAAGGAAGCCCCCATGGTTTCGGAGATCGGTTTTGGAGCTTGGCAACTTGGGGTAAATTCGGGCTGGAAAGGGCTTACGGAGAAAGAGGTCAATGAAATGATCCAAAAAGCATTGGAGCTAGGGATGAATTTTTTTGACACCGCCCCTAATTACGGAAACGGAACAAGTGAATCACGACTCGGAAAAGCACTGAAGCAAATCGACAGAAGTAACATTGTCATCAATACAAAATTCGGTCATACCGATACGGGCAAGACGAATTATAATTCCAATTATATCCGCGAATCCTTGGAAGGAAGTTTAAAGCGGTTACAAGTGGATTATGTTGACTCTTTGATCATTCATAATCCGCCTTTTGAATATATTGATGGTAACAAGAACGATCACTATGAAATCCTTGAACGTTTAAAGGAGGAAGGAAAAATAAAGGCCTATGGCGCCTCATTGGATACATACAAAGAGATGAAACTCTTTATGGAAACCACCAACTGTGAGGTCATTGAGGCTTTCTTCAATATCCTGCACCAAGATGCCTCAAGGGCCTTTGGTATGGCCCAGGAGAAGGGAGTGGGTATTATTGCCAAGATCCCTCTTGATTCAGGATGGCTTTCAGGAAGATATAATGAGAATAGTGTATTTAACGGTATAAGGACCCGTTGGTCAAAAGATGATATTAAAACGAGAGCGGCTTTGGTAGGCAAAATCAAAAACCTTATTCCGGAAGGGCATGCCCTCGCTCAAATAGCCTTGGCGTTTTGTGTTGCCTATGATGCAGTAGCCACGGTTATCCCGGGTAATGCATCCATAACCCAATTGGAAAGTAATATAGAAAGCGTTAAAAACCCCATTTCGAAAGAACTTGTCGATACGCTGGAGAAATTCTATCAAACCGAAGTAAAGGATTTGAACCTGCCATGGTAAGGTAAATAGTCCCAACAAGGTTATACCCATTGGGGATATATACCTTTTAGCGAAGTTTTAAGGCCTCCTGAAATTAAATTGGGAATATGGATATGACCGACCCAATAAGAGATCCTAAATAAAATCGAAGTCCGTTGCTTTAAAGGAAAATCAGTAACTTAAGAGTCCTATCTGACGGGTCGGCCGGGTTGTCGTAGTACGTCACATTGGGTTATAATCGCATTGAAAGTGGACAAGACGAACAGAAGAACGGCTCTAAAAACCTATACATTGGCCATGCTGGGCTTAGTCATTCCCGGCTTGGCCCTTGCTGAACAGGGTCCTAAGTGGTTTCCGGAATTACCCGAAAACGACAAGGTGCCAGAACACTTTCCCAATATTGCCCCTGAAATTATAGCGGAAGTCGTAGGAAAATCGCATTTCGATTTAGATCGTGTTAGGGAATTAGTGGATAAAAGGCCCGAACTCTCCAGGTCGGTTTGGGAATGGCGTTTTGGGGATTTCGAATCGGCCATAGGAGCGGCTTCACATGTGGGTAGAAGGGATATAGCACTTTACCTGATGGGTAAAGGAGCAAGACCGACCCTTTTTACCTTTGCCATGTTGGGACATCATGGGGTGGTTAAATCGGCCATCGAAGCTTCGCCGGGCATACAGAAAATCACAGGTCCCCATGGTATAAGTTTATTGGATCACGCATATGCGGGCGAACGCATGAAAGCGGATATGACGACCGCCGAAATTGCAGATGTCGAAAAAACCATTGATTATTTAACCATGTTGGGAAATGCAGGAGGGGATAAGTATTTCGATGTTGAACAAGAAGCGCAAAAGAAATATTTAGGCGATTATAGGTATGGAAAAGGTGAAAAAGAAGGCTTTACAATTGGGTTGAATATGCGGAAGCTGCTCTCTTTAGGGCCTATCGGTGAATTTGGGGGTGCTTTATATAAAGTCGGGAACAATAAATTCATCTACAATGGCGCACCTTCGGTGGAAATTTCCTTTCACATCCAAAACGACAAAGTCCTTTCCATGAAAGTTTCAGACCCCGAGGTTATACTGGTGGCAGAGAAAGTATTTTAGGGGAAAACGTACCACTGTTAACTAAGGTCGGAGGTATGGCTTCCTTTTTATAAAACCGTTGTCTATCTGGGGAATTTGATTCAAGCTTTGATGATCATATCAAAATTCACTGCTTTTTCCATTACTTTTTGAATGATATCGGGAGCAACGGATTTTTGTTGGGCATCTTTGGCATCGGCAGGAACGCCCATTTGATCAAAAAATTTCCTAAACCCTTTCGGACTGTGGATATTCACCCATTTACAAGGCGAATCACTTTTGTTACTGAAAGTATGCAAGGTCTTGGGGGGTATGTCAACCGACTCCCCGGCTTTGATGGTTTTGATTTCACCATTGATAAAAAATTCCATTTCCCCTTCCACGATTAAAAAGGACTCTTTAAAAGAATTATGCGTATGGGGCGGTGGACCTTGGACTTTAGGGGGTGTTTCTGCAAACATTAAATCGTAATCCCCGGTAGTGTCATGGGAGGTGACTTTATGACCTAATACCCATTTTGAATTGTTTGTTTCCATGTTATAAGATTTTTGTCTCATAAACTTACGATTTTGTTTTGATTCCTCCAAAGTTTATGGGATATTTGTCTCATGAATAAAGATTACATTCAAACCGGACGCGTAAACCAGAAACTGGAAACAAGGGAACTTATATTGGTAAGTGCCCAGGAATTGTTAAAAAAAGGACGCGATTTCTCCCTTGAGGATGTTGCGAAAAAAGCGGGGATTTCAAGGGCCACCATTTATAGATATTATTCCAACAAGGAAATTCTTGCCGCAGAAGCAGGATTGGATATAACCACCCTAAGTCCGGATGGGGTAATCAAAAGTTTGGAAGGAAAGGGGATTGAAGGGATGATTTTAGGGATCCAAGATTACTTTAATACGTTGGCCATCGATAATGAGAAGGCTTTTCGCAAGTATTTAAGTCTTGTGATCACTTCCGATTCACCCGAATTGAAAAGAGGGGCACGTCGGAAGAAAACTTTGGAGTTGGCACTTGACCATCCGGAATTTACCGCGAAGGAAAAAAAGGATTTAGCGAATTTACTGACCCTTTTAATGGGTATTGAACCCCTTATCGTATCAAAGGATGTTGTTGGACTTAATAATGAAGGGTCCAAAGCATTGTTGAAATGGGGGATACAATTGATACTTAAGGGCTACTTTGGATCCAAAAAACAATAAAATCGATTGGCCAAAGTGTATATGGGGTGGTCTGTCTTGTGCTTTCCTATGGGAAATTGATTGCACTTTTACTATCTTGTTTCCTTAACGGATCAACAGGTTGGGTTTTAAGTAGTGAAACCCTAATTCAAAATCGGCAAGGGGCCATTGCACGTATGAAATATATAGCAGTACTGGGATTGTTATTTATTTTTTCCTGTAAACTGTCGGGAGAAAAAGAGACCGTATCCAATACCGGGGATTGGAGCGATTTGGAAACCCAACTCGATTCATTGTTTGAGAGTAATTTCCAAGCCGACGATCCAGGGGTCGCGGTACTGGTTTCCTATGATGGGCATAAAATATTCGCGAAAGGTTATGGGGTTGGGGATTTGGATGCCCAAAAACCTTTGACCGCTTCATCGAATATGGAGTTGGCTTCGGTAAGTAAACAATTTACGGCCCTGGCCATCTTGAGTCTGGTCGATCGACAAAAACTCTCCTTATCAGACACGCTCTTTAAATTCTTGCCCTACGAGACCTTTAAGAATGTTACCATTCAGGAACTGATCGACCACACATCCGGATTGGACGATGCGGAGGAATATTTTTACGACCATTGGGATACCACAAAAATTGCCACCAATAAGGATGTATTGCATTGGTACCTTGAAAAAAACAAAAAAGTCGGGAGTGCCGATAAGGTTTTTAAGTATAATAACGGGGCCTATGAATTACTTCCCTTGGTCGTTGAAAAGGTAAGTGGGGAAAAGTACCCCGATTATATTCGGCAAAATGTTTTTGGCAAGGCAGGAATGACCAAGACCGTTGCTTACGATTTAAATAATCCCGTTGATATTGAGCAAAGGGCATTCTATTATCACAAGGATAGTTTAGGGGATTGGAAGAAAATGGATGGACATCCACTTACCGGATTATTCGGGGCAGGTGGAATCTATACGAGTTTGAACGATTATTTCAATTACGATAATGCCTTAAGGGAAAAGTCCATTTTTAATGAAAAAGCACATGGCCTGATATTCAAACCAACGTCGAGCGAACTGGTAAATGGGGTGAAAAATGATTATGCAATGGGGTGGTTCGTAACCGATACTTTGGCAGAGCACAGCGGGGGTTGGTTTGGGGTTAATACGTTCACCAGGAGATACCTGAACATGCCATTGACCTTGGCCATTTTTGCCAATAGGGATGATTTTTTCGACAAAGAGCTTATCGATATCACGGATTCCATCGTTAAATCCCAACTTAAAAGGAACAAGGCACGATAATGTACCGGATCTTAAGGATGTTTGACACCTTACCTCATAAAATCCGTTGGCATTTTCGGATTGGTAGTACGGTGTACATTGAAGTAGTGGCCCATCTAACCGATCAAGGCCAGGACCGTTGGGTGTCTTTTCGCCCAACAATGGTGGGTTATGAAAAATAAAACCAAATGATTATATTGGATTATGGTATACTCCAAAAGAAGGCTTTTAGGTTGGATGGGATTCGTGATTTTCGCTTTATTGGTCCCATTTGCTGGTATGCGATTTACCAATGAGATCAACTGGGATTTATCCGACTTCATCATAATGGGAAGTGTATTGGGCGGTATTGGTCTGTTTTATGAAGGGGTTATCCGAAGGTCTCAAAGGATGCGCTTTCGGCTCGCTTGGATGACGGGAATATTGGGGGCATTCCTTTTATTTTGGGTCAATGGTGCTGTAGGAATGATAGGGCATGAAAACCAAGAGGCCAATGTACTCTATCGATCTGTTCTTGCCGTCCTTTTGGTAGGTGCTTTGATTTCAAGATGTAAATCGAAGGGAATGGCGATTACCATGTTCCTGATGGCTATCGTACAAATGGCCGTTCCGGTCACCGCATTGATTATTTGGCCTCCATCGGAAATTTCTTGGGCCCCCAGTGTCTTCGGGGTATTTTTATTAAGTTCTTTTTTTGCGTTCCTCTTCTTTATATCCGGTGTGCTTTTTAAACGATCGCATAGGGGAGAAAAACGTTCGTGATGTAGGGTATTCCCCAAGGGTATGTAAAACCGATAGGTTTAATAAACTAAAAATGATATGACAAGATTCATAAAAAAATCAAAACTGGATATTGGTGCTGCTCCTGATGATTTGATCTTTAGAGGTCAACGAAAACAGGAGGAAGTACTCATACGCGTAATCGATTTTGATGCCAACAACCTTAGGGAGGATGCTGTAGAGGCACTGCATAAAATAAAAGCCTTCCAAAATGAGAAGACGGTTACTTGGATGAATATCGATGGACTTCACAATACCCTGATTTTGGAGGAAATCGCGTCCGTTTTTGACTTTGATAGGCTGGTCATAGCTGAAGTTTTGAATACAGAGGCAAGACCAAGGATAATCGAATTCGATAATTGCACCTTGATAACGATCAAAATGTTACAGCAAGAAAACGATACGGGGATGATCAAGGTTGAAAATCTGAGCCTAATATTGACCAAGGAGGTTTTAATATCATTTCAGGAACGAAAAGGCGATGTTTTTGAACCGGTTCGTGAACGGATACGTAAACAAAAAAAAAGAATCAGGAATGGAGGGACCGATTACCTCACCTTCGCCTTACTGGATATCGTAATAGACAATTACCTGTACGTAGTGAGCATATTGGGGGAAAAAATAGAGAATTTGGAAGAAAACCTACTGTCCGATCCCGATCAGCAAGTAATCAATGAAATCAATAAATATAAACGTGAACTCAATTTCCTGCGCAAAAACATAAAACCCGCCAGGGAAATGATATTTGCCTTGGCAAAACTGGAGACTGACTTTATAGCGGAAAGCACCTATCTGCATTTTAAGGAATTGCAAGACAATATTAGCCAGGCAAGTGATGTGTCCGATAGTTATCGGGAAATTTTATCCGATCAATTGAATATTTATCATACCACCCTCAGTAGTAAGTTGAACGATGTAATGAAATTCCTGACCGTTTTTTCAGTCGTGTTCATTCCCTTGACCTTTATCGCAGGAATTTACGGTACCAATTTCGATAATGTGCCAGAGTTGCATTATAAATATAGTTATCATATCATGTGGGGGGTAATGATCGTAGTGGCCATTGCCATGCTATTGTATTTTAAAAATAAAAAATGGTTGTAATGCCGAAAGCAACAAAGCGCCACAAGTCCTATCGCATTGAAGGGGCTTAGGTATTTGTACGCTAGCCCTTCCCAACAAAGTTGTCTTTCCCACAATCGGGTGTTTTCGGGCTTATTATCTGGGGTACCCCACCAAGCATCGAGTAGGGGATGCCAAGGCTTGTTATCTAAATAAAATTCACTAACTTCTTATCCCGGAACAGGCCGATATTAAGGAACTTTGGTATTTAGATATAATGAAACCCGAAACGATCAACATAGTACAAATCATTAAGGAAACGACCTCTGGACAAAACAGTGATAAATATGCGGTTTGTTGGATAAAAAATGAGGTGGACGGTTTCGAAATTGACCATGTATTATATGAAAATGTTTCGAATTCCATTTTTTTTCTCAGTCCAAAATGTACATGGAAGATAATCAAAAAGGATAGGACGGTCCCCTCCGGTTATATTTTATACTTGGATGATGAGGTTTTAAACAATCCTATATTGAGCAATCTTCACATAAATAAAGTGAGACTCTTCAATTCAGGGGAAATCCCCCTATTTAAATTAAGTCCGGGAATCGAAAAAAGAACACAGGCAATTCTGGAAATGATCGATGAGCTTTTAGGATCCCACCTTAACCATAAAGATGATGCCATACTATCCCTTTTAAATACTTTTTTCGTGTATTGTGACGGACAGTGCAACATTAAATCCATTGTATCAAATAACAATTCCAAAACGAACATCGTCTATAAATTCAAAAAACTGGTAGATAAGCACATACAGGAATATCATGAAGTGGCGGATTATGCCAAACTTCTCAATATTTCCCCCAAATATTTGAATGAATGCGTAAAGGAAGTACTGTTCGTAAGTTCCAAATATATCATAATCGAACAATTGCTTATGCGATCGCGGCATTCATTGAAATTTTCAAACAAATCCATTAAAGAGATCAGTTTTGAATTGGGTTTTTCGACCCCCGATTATTTTAGTTATTTTTTTAAATCCCAAACGGGAATTACGCCTTCTTCATTAAGGAAATCATAAGAGTTCCTATTTTCCAATGTTTTACCGTGGTTTTCACATTTCCTTGCCTATGTCCTTGTGCTATATTGCAATAAAACATTTATCATGGATAGAAAAAGATTTATAAGGACTTCAGGATTAGGGATTGGGCTTACATTACTTCCATTAACGATCCAATGCCAATCATCCGATGATGCTGGTGGGCTATCAATGGAAGTAGGGGCTAAGATCATCAGCGATGGTGAAGGTAGCGTATTGAACGTAATAGGGGATATTCAAACCCATAAACTTAGAGGAAGTGATACCGGTGACCAAATTGTTGAATGGGTTTCCGATGTGGAACCGGGGGTGGGTATTCCACCCCATATCCATACGCTTGAAGATGAGATCTTCAGGGTTGTTAAAGGTCAGGTGGAAATAATGGTCGATGGGGTAGCCACGGTCTTAAATGAAGGGGATGTGGCCTTTGCCCCTAAGAACATACCACATGCTTGGACGGTAGTGGGTACCGAAAAGGCCAAAATGATCACTTCCGCCTTCCCGGCGGGCATAGAATTGATGTTTTCAGAACTGGCCGATCTACCCGCTGGTCCCCCGGATTTTGCAAAGGTATCCGAGATTTGCGGGAGATACGGGATTAATTTTGTTTAAGTAAGTAGGGAAAGAGGGAAAAAACGTCTTGGCGGCCGATTTCCAATATGATCGGGCCAATGCCATAAAAAAGTCACGACTTCACGAATGAACATTCGTGAAGTCGTGACGCTTATTTGAACCTATCAGGAAAGTGGCCTATTTTCTACAAAGCGGGTCGGCGCCGATAGTACCTTCCAAACTTTTTAGGTAGTCCGTCGAACTTACTTCCTTTAAAGTGTTTTCTACATTTTGAAAACGTGTTTTCAAATCCATTTCAGTTACCAAAAGTGCATTGTTGGAATCAGCGATGAATTTTTCCAAATAGTTTTTCTGCTGTGTATAGAATTGTATGTCCTTTTGCTGTTTTAATTTCAATCTATCGGTATACCAATCACTATTGATCACGTAATCCCTAGTGAAATATCCGCGCAATTCGGGATCGCTCATTTCCTTACCCTCAAAATGTCCATATGCCATGATGTGCAATAATATTTTTAAAGGTGGAATGGCCGCTTCGATACTGCCGTCTTCAAAATAACGTAACGCTACCTTTTGTTGGGCCTCAACAATGTTGTTGATACCATCAACATAATCCTCCATACCTTGCAGTTCGGGTTTCAACATTTTTTCGTTGAATACGGCATTTGGCTCATCGAACAGGCGGTTTAAACACCGTAAAGAGAAGGTGCTTGTGATACGGTAGCCCAATCTACTCGCCAACACTTTTTTGCCATTGTATTCAAAATCATCGATTTTTTCCAAAGATCCGTTGGCAATCAGGGCTTTTGGATCCCTATCCTCAGGTACGAGTCGGGCCCATATTTCAGGAATCAACAGACTTATATCATGATCTACTTTGTTGTCGGCCCCCACATAACCGGCAGCGGTACTAAAGGCATTGGATTCCGTTAGGATATGGGACAATAAGGCATTGTTCAGATCCGTTGTCGGGGTCAACATATTAAAGGGTCCTTTGGTCAAGGCACCTTCTGATCCGGCTCCGGTCGTTGAAGGGGATTTACCGGTAAGGCTACAGATAAAATCCATGAATAATTCAGGGGTTTCCTGATAGTGGATCGGGTTATAGACGGCCAATGGTCGTATACCTGCTTCTTTATCCACAGGATTGTTCCTTCTTCCGGGCAATATGGCATTGACTACATTGACCACGGGATCTTCGGATTTGACCTTTCTGTACAAACGAACCCCTATTTCGCCTAAATAGCTGGCTTCCGTTTCATTGATGAAAAGATTGCGTTCTAGATAGCGTGGGTTTTTGGTAGGTTCCCCATCCACGATTCTCGTGTGTGAGGGTAATGCAAAATATTCCTCCTCTTTGGGACTGTTCACGATACTTTCGATCAAATCCTTTACAGGTTGGGTGTACTTATCAAAATTGATGGTGTCCTCATAGATTTCGATAGCATCCTTTTTGGTCAGTAATTCGTAATTCGTCAAGAACACATTGTCTGATACCAAGTCGCGTTCCGCACCTTCGTCATACCCTCGAACAATGGCTTCATCGGGTCGTTGAAACAAATGGGATTCACAGTTCGCGACCACCTTTAGACTTTTATTCTGGTATAAGGGATTTAAATTCTTAAACTTGTTTCTAGGTAGGGTGATCGAAGCTGAAATATCATCTTCGGTCTGTATTTTCGTGGAAGCCGCAAAGTCTGACCTTAATTTATTCAGCATCCAATTTCCTTCTTGATTGAATCCAATACGCACGTAACTGCCCACTACTGGATTGTCGAAATACCATAGTTCGGTTCCTTTTTGACCGTTGATGATTTGAACCGACATACAATCCTTCCAATTCAGTTCATTGTGGTCTTGACGATAGAGTCTTTTTACAAAGAGTACCAAAGACCGGATATGTACCGGGATATTGGATATGAACTCATTGTATTCATCACTGTTTTTGTCCGATGGCGTAAGTAATTTTACGGCAGACCCCAACGTTCTCCGTTTATCTAAAAAGGATCTTGAAGGAGGTAAGGTCGGGTCATAGTTTTTCCAACGTTTTGAATAATTGAATTCAATGATCTCATCCGCCTTTTTAAAGTCTTCCTCAATGTCTATGACGTTGAACGGGATATAGGTAATGGCGTTCAACATCGATTTGGAAATCTCCGATTTACCACCCCCTGAAACCGTACAGGGTTTGTGGCAAAATACCCCTTCAGGTGAAGTGTTGACGATACGCCATAACGAAATGGCCCTGTGCTTTTCCAACCTGAATTTATTACCCGTAGGGTGTATATAGGTTTTGACCGGTGATAAGATCAGTTTTTCCTGTTTGTTTTTATGGGTCCAGGTAATACTATTGGTATTGGTGTTGATATAGGCATTTTCCGGAATATAAATAAGATTCGGATACTTCTTGTCGATCGCATAATTCGAAGGCTGTACCTCGATACGGTCACCCAATAATTTTTTTACATCTTCAAAACTGAACTTGTTTCCGAACTTGGCCGAAAAGGCACTACCATCGACGATATCGCCCATTACCCCTCTGGGGTATGCTATGGCACCACCGGCATGTTCTTCTTCGACCAAACCGAATAGGTTTGCCGAATAGCTGATCTGTGTTTTGATTTCCTTTTTCGAATATCCGAAATAGTTGTCCGCGATAATGGTGACTACAACCCCTCTGTCATCCCTACAGGTTACTTTAAAGGCACTACCATCATTGTATAATTCCTTTTCATCTTTCCAGCACATGCCATCAATTTTTTGGCGCTCGGTAGCAGCATCAAAATGGGGTAGGCCAACTTCTTTTTTGGTCAGTGTTTTTAATTGGGGCGCAAGAATGATACAGCCTGTATGTCCGGTCCAATGTTCGGTATCCAATGCTGCGTCATTTTGTGCCAAATAGGGATCTCCCGCATTTCCGAAGATAGATTCAACAAAATCCAAATTACTGACTAAGCTTCCAGGGGCAAAAAACCGCACCTCCAAACTTTTTTTCGAGATAACCCCTTTGACCTCGGGACACACCATGGGGCGCATCAAAAAGGAAACCATTAACTTGGCCTTCTCTTTTTGGTTTGAGGTAAAGGGCAATACTTTCAACTCATCCGAAGGATTGAATGCGGCCTTTAAGAAATGCTTGAAGGCGATTTTGGGTACTTCCTTTTTGTCCAAGGGTACAGGTAGGGGACCTTCTACGATATGAAAAGTACCCTTTGTGGTCCTTTTATCGTGAATAGGGTTGTTCAAGATACCCTGCTTTATACGGTATGAAGAAATATCATCACTAAAGAAGGTGTTTTCATTGGGGGGTAAACTTACTTCCCTTGCATGGCCTTTTTGGTTTAAAACCAACGTGTCATTGGGTAAATGTATGGCTTCCCCATTCAATTCCTCCTTTAAATAATCATTTATGAATTCTTGGATTCTTGAATCCGCGGGAGCAAGATGGGTGGATAGCAATCGCGATTTTTCACGAAAATTTTGAATCAATCCGTTGGTGAGTTCTTGAAATTTAGGATTGCAGAATTTTTCTGCAGGGCCATCCTCATCATCATGAAAAATAGGTTGTCCAAGTGATGATAACTGTAGGTTGATATATTGGATTATATCTTTTCTGCCTTGTTGGTTGCGATCAGGAGTTAGTGTACCTTCTTTATTCATTTTTTATGATTTATGATGTGCTTTATATTTAAACGATAATTTAAGAACCTGCACATTGATTCCCACTATCATTGGTAATCCAGATTGGTTAACCAATTTTCAAAAATACAAAAATCACACATTTTATTGATATTATCAACGAAAAGTCCATGATTTTTTTTTGATGTACGAAGAATAATAACAAAATTTAAGGAATAATAGGGTTTTGTAAAGAAATATTGAGGGTATTGGTGCCAAGGAACGTTTTAGGGAACATTTCTGTTGTATTTCCCTCCACTTTATCGGATGGGACGACGATCATATATGGGTTAAAGTATGCTGCGACACAATGACCCTAGGGGTGCTTCGGGGTATAATTTTTTATATCATTATCACGATTGCCGTTAAATTACCAACCCAATTTTGGTCCTTTTTTTTGCCCGATAATGTAAACATTTTCACCTTTTTGTAAGGTATTCCGTAATAATCATCGAGTTAATTGGCCAATGATTGGGCTAACTAAATAATGGTTTGTACATTTATCGCGCGAAATTGGTTAACCAATTTAACCTGTCGTATATCATGTAATGTTTCGTCCCATTAAAATCCTTTTCGAATGCTCTGGTGTAAAGCCCACAAGTTCTGGGCGGCCGAATGGTCGATCGTCATTTTTAGGGCTACGGAAAGATAGGATAGCATGTAAGTTATGGGCGATTTTTACAGTGATATGGTATTTATAGCATAAAATCCTAACTAATCAATAGTATAAATTCATGAAGTATTCAGTAATTATCCCTTTATTTTTTCTCCTCCTTATCGGTTGTAAGGATTCCGGAATGCAACCCTCAATAACGGTCACCAATAAGGATGGACTTAGTGCGGCTTTGGCCAATGCCAAACCTGGTGACGAAATTGTACTTGCCAATGGCGTTTGGGAAGATGTTCAAATACGTATGACAGCCAGCGGTACGGAAGATAAACCGATCACACTGCGGGCAGAAACCCCAGGTGAAGTTTTGATCCAGGGGGCATCTGACCTTAAATTGGGTGGCGATTATCTTATTGTAGACGGATTGTACTTTGTCAACGGTCATTCCCCTTCCAATGCGGTAATAGAGTATGCCGTAAGTACGGATAGTGTGGCCAATCACAGTATCGTCAAGAATTGTGTGATCAAGGATTTCAACAAAGCCCAACGTAACCTGACGGATTTATGGGTGCTTTTTAAAGGCAGGCATAACCAATTGGATCATTCTTATTTGGCGGGGAAATCAAATAGGGGTCCGACCGTTCGGGTAGACCTTGCAGGAAACCGGAACATCAATAATTACCATAAGATCACCAACAATCATTTTGGTCCCAGGCCACCAAAAGGCGGGCCGAGTGCGGAAAGCATACAATTAGGAAACAGTTTTACCTCCATGTGCCCGAGTTATACCTTGGTGGCCAATAACTTGTTCGATGAGTGTAATGGGGAGGTTGAGATCATATCCAGCAAAACGAACTTCAATGAATTCAGGAACAACGTGTTTTATAAAAGTGAAGGTTCATTGGTAACAAGACACGGTAATTATTGCACCATCGATGGTAATTATTTCATTGGGGATGGGGAATCAGCGAATTATGGAGGGATTAGGATCATCGGCACGGGCCATACGGCAACCAATAATTATTTTTATAATTTAAGGGGACAGAATTTCAGGAGTCCGTTAGCCGTTATGAACGGTATTCCCAAGTCGCCACTCAATAGGTACATTCAAGTTACCGATGTTGTTGTTGCCAATAATTCTTGGATAGATTGCACCTCACCTTTGCAGTTTGGTGTGGGGACCAATGTAAGCCAGAAAGATGTATTGCCTGCATCAGAGATCAGGTCGGCACGACCTATTCGAACCATAGTGGCGAATAATCTAATCTATAATACCAAAGGGGATAAAGCCCCCATTGTTGCCCATGACCTTATCGACGGTATAACGTTCAAAAGCAATATCATCAACAATCAAGGTGTGGTTTTTGAACCTAGTGATGCCCTGGAATCAAAAACATTTACCCTTAAGGAATTAAGCGAAAATATATGGGTGCCCACTACCGATTTTCCCGAAGTTCCAGTTTATGACGGATTCGGTTTTGAGGCATTTCAGCAAGACTTGTTCGGGGCATCCAGAAAAGACAATAATATGGTCGGTGCGATCGTAGGTGCTCCCACTGTGGCCCCATCGCCTTTAGATAGAACCGATTATGGTCCTACTTGGTATACTGCGGAGCCGTCCAAGGCCGCACCCAATACCCTTGAAGTCTATACTACCACCGACTTGGCTACGGTTATTGCCGATGCCCAGGATGGCGATATCATTGCATTTGAGGCAGGTAGCTATGAAATAGGTTCTTCTTTGAAGATCGATAAGACCTTGACCCTAAAAGGAAAATCCGATGGAGACGTAACCCTTGTTTACAAGGGGGGTAAAAACACTCCACTGTTCGAAATGAATCCCAAAGCGAATCTGACCTTAAAAGGTATGAACCTTCGTGGGGATATGGGTCAATATGCCTTTGCAAGCTTAGAGGAGAATATGTCAAGTAAATACGATTTGTATGTCGGGAATTGTAACATCGAGGCATTTGATTATGTATTGAAAGCCTTTAAATATTCCTTTGCGGAAAACATCACTTTTGATAATACCACCGTCAAGGATTGCCAAAACGGATTGGAGCTTTCCGAGGAGACAGAGGATAAGGGAGAGTACAATGCGGAAAATATCAGCATAACGAATTGTCATTTTGAGGGGGTACAGGAAAATGTATTGGATTATTACCGAGGGGGATATGATGAATCTACGGTGGGTGGCACCTTGGTGGTTGCCAACAGTACCTTTACAAAATGTGGGGCAAAAGAGAAAAATGGGATTTTATTGAATACCTACGGTATCGTAAATGTGGATATATCCGGTAATACGTTCAAGGACAATAAGGTTAAGCTGGTCGCCCAACTTTGGGGAGCGAAGAACAATACACACTCCAATAATACCATCAACAATTCTGGTAAAATAGTGGTAGAGGAAAATCTGAAACTCAATTTGTTATATTAAAGTGAAAAACCATCAACGACTAGGCTTCCTTCTTTTTATCTTGATCATGGTCCATACCAAAACATGGGCACAGGAACTTCCCGATCAGCGGGTATTGGGTATCCAAGAGCTTGCAGATTACCTTAAGGCCGATATCCGTGAAGGATTACAGATCGATGGGAAAATCAAGGAAGGATCCCTGGCCGAATATTTCAGGCAAGCCTTTTCCGACCGTTTCTTTTATGACCATAAAGGCATTGATGATCGTATGGCTACCTATAATGGGCTATATGGCAATGCGACTGAACATAAGGACAGGGCGTTGGACCACCTCAATAAATACCCTGCTAAGACCCAATGGGTCCTACCTTTCAACTATCGGAATGGGGAGCCGGTAAATGCTTATGCCCTTCGTCATTTGGCTAGGCAACATAAAATGGTCGATATTGCTTTGATGTATTTCAATGAAGGAAAGGACCCGAAATACATAAAGTATTTCGTGCACCAAATGCAATCCCTGAATAGGGCCCTTGAGGAGAATAAGTATGAGAGAATAGAAGACGGTAACGGAATATATGAGGTCTTTCGGGCAGGGTACCGAATCTCTAATTGGCTTTGGATCCATAATATGTTTTTAAACGACCCGGCATATACCGATGCAGATCAGTTGCAGACGATAGCGACATTATTGCAGCACGGTCAACACCTGTATGAAAGAAATGCAAACTTTCGGCCAGGTAACCATCAAACCAAAGGAATGTCGGGGTTGGCGGTGCTATCGATACTGTTTCGTGATTTCAAAGGCACCGACAAATGGTATGATAGGGCCATGATGAGGCTGGGGGAGCATTTGGAGAAAGAAATAAATCCCGATGGTTTTCAGTTCGAACGGTCCGTACATTACCATATGAGCGATATCAATAACTATTTCTTTGTGTATCAATTGGCACAGCTAAATAATATCAGTGTGGATACCGCCTGGGAACGGAAATTGAAATCCTTGTTCACTACCCTTGTAAAAATCGCGTATCCCGATAAAAGCGCCCCTGTGTTGCAAGATGATACCGAAATTCCCTGGGCAGAGAAAAATGACATATCGGGAGCCATGACACTGGGGTATATTTTGTTCAACGATCCTGAATTTGGATATTTTGCCACTGATAAGGTAGATGAACGGATGTATTGGTTTTTAAGCAATCCACAAGTGGAACTCTTAAGGCATATAGAGCGTAAAAGACCATCTTATGGTTCCTTGGCTTTTGAGGATACGAAGTATTACATCATGCGGCAAGGATGGGAGCCAAATGACCCTATGATGATCATCAGTGCCGGATTGGATCCCGACAAACCCGATCACCAACATGGCGATATGTTGGGGATACAAGCCATGGCCAACGGCAAGGTTATATTGCCCAACTATCAGGTACGGTATTCCCTCGAGGATTATGAATTGTTCAAGAATTCAATGGTAAAGAATGTGGCACTCATCGACGATGAGTTGTTGGGTAAGGAATATACTTCCAATAAAGGGGGGAGCGGTTTTGGTAAGTTTAAAAAGTTGCCGGTTCCAAAAGTAATTGCTTGGGAAAGCAATGACGTCTTCGATCTTTTTATAGGCAGTCATGACGGATTCGAAAATAAAGCTGTAGGTTACACCAGACAGGTCATTTATTGTAAGGACGGTTTCTGGATCGTAAAAGATAACTTCCAATCCAAAAACGGCCATGATTACAAACAAGTTTGGCAAGGGCATTATACCTCGGAAACAGGTCCTGGACTTCTTAGGGCTTCTTTCCCCGATGCAACGGGTTGTGATATTCTCCAATTGAAAACGGTCGATAAAGCCGTTACTTCCGGTGCACGTGGTAAAAACTGGACCGTAGTTTCCAAAACCGACCCGGACGACTTTGATTTTATCACCCTCATTTACCCTTATAAAGGATACCACAATCGAATAGATGAAACAAAGCAGGAAATCATGCTCGATGGATGGGTGGTCAATGATGGTTTATGGACCATTACGGGGAGCGATGCCCACATGATCCGTAAAGGGAATGGGGCATTTCTCTTTGGGATCTCGGAAGTGCATATGGGAAAGCTTGTCGTTACAGCTTCACAAGAAACGGACCTCTATGTTTTGGTACAGGGGAACAAACTGGAGGTACGGTTATTGGGGGATTCCAAAAGGGCCATAACGGTAAAACAGGGAAAAGGGAAAAATATAAAAGAAACCACCGTTATGCTTGCACCGGGCGACCGTAATTTTTTTAATTTGGATTAAGGGCCTTATTATTAGATCGTATTCGATCCAAAAGCGGGGATTCCAAAAATAAACGCATGAAAACCAAGTTACATATTTTTAAAGTCGTTGCTTCCCATTTAAGTTTTACAAAGGCCGCGGAACAGTTGTTCATATCGCAACCGGCGATATCAAAATCCATCAGGAATTTGGAGGAAGCGTATGGTATCACCCTTTTCTTGAGAAAGAGAAACTCCATTGAATTGACCAATGATGGGAAATCATTTTTGGTTTATGCCAATAAGATATTGGAAATCCATGCCGAAATGGAGAATCAGTTTTTACATAAATACGAGAAATTTCCGGAAGTCATACCCTTCGGGGTCAGTACAACCTTGGCCAATTATATCATCCCCAAGGTAATTGCGAAATTCAGGACACAGTTCCCCAAAACGAACTTTAAGATAACAAGTGGTAACTCTGAAGAAATCGAGGGGCTAATTTTAAATCAGGAATTGGATTTTGGGATTACCGAAGGCAAGAATACAAATCCAAAGTTACACTTCAATAAGTTTGTCAAGGATGAAATCGTCCTGGTTACCAATGCTAAGAACCCTGCCTATAAAAAAACCGCCATGGAAATTCGGGAGTTACCGGAAATTCCGATCATTGAACGGGAAATGGGTTCTGGGACAAAAGAGATCTTATACGGGTATTTGAACAAACACAAGATTCGAAAATTGAATACGGTGGTTACCTTGAACAGTACCGAAGCCATAAAAAACTACCTTTTACATTCCGATAATTATGCCTTTGTTTCCATGCATGCGATTACCGAAGAGTTGATCGACAATACCTTGAAAATCATTGATGTCAATGGGTTGACGATCGAGCGATGGTTCTATTTTGTTTCCCGAACGGGATTTCAATCCAACTGGATACAATTGTTGGAAAAGTATATATGGGATAACTATAACTTTTAGTTATGGCATATAGCTAATTAATTTGCAGATTGGTTATTGTATAGACTTACTTTTGTGTTGTTGATTGATAACGATATGAAAGCTACTGCATCAATTCTAATTTACTTTTGCATTGTCATAGTGTCGGTAATGGGAATGGTCAATAGCGCGACCGCTTTGTTGCTCGGGTTTGTCTTTAGCCTGTTTTTCAAGAATCCGTTTAAAACGAACACCCACAAGGCCATCCAATATTTTTTGAAAATAGCGGTTGTAGGCCTTGGTTTTGGCATGTTTATCAAGGAAACTTGGGCAACCGGAAAAGCAGGCTTTAGCTTAACATTGTACTCCATAGTACTTACGGTTGGTTTAGGGCTGTTACTGTCCAGGATTTTAAACATCGATTTAAAGTTGGGACACCTAATCACTTCGGGGACATCCATTTGTGGCGGTAGTGCCATTGCTGCTATATCGCCGGTAATCAAGGCAAACGGTAAATTGATCAGTATGGCCTTGGGTATTGTTTTTTTATTGAACTCCGTGGCCCTTTTGGTGTTTCCGGGCATTGGTCATTTGTTGCATTTGTCCCAAGAACAATTTGGACTTTGGTGCGCCGTGGCCATACACGATACGAGTTCAGTCGTTGGTGCGGCCTTGGATTATGGAGAGGAGGCTTTGCGGATAGCCACTACCGTTAAGCTTTCGAGAACCCTTTGGATAATCCCAATGTCCATATTTTCCATGTTTCTATTTAAATCAAAAGGGGAGAAAATCAAATTCCCTTATTTTATCTTGTTGTTCATAATCGCCATAGTCGTTAATAGCTTTCATCTTTTGCCTTCTTCCACTACGGAAACGATCGTTCTTTTTTCGAAACGATTACTGGTGCTGACTTTGTTTCTCGTAGGTACTACGATTTCAATAAAGGATTTAAGGGCTACGGGAATCAAACCGATGCTCTTGGCTATTGGTCTTTGGGTATTCATATCAACTTTTTCGTTGATCTATATTACCCATTGATCTTAAGAACTTGTAGAACGTAATGAATCGGAAATTAGGCTTGGACCTCTTCCAGCGTTTTTTCAAATAGGATTCCCCCTTTGAACATTCCCTTTAGTACAGGATGTATTTCCTTACCCAATGGGGTTAAGCTGTATTCCACTCTGGGCGGAACCTCAGGATATGCCTTTCGGTCAACCAATCCATCTTCTTCCAATTCCTTGAGTTGCTTGGTTAGCATCCGCTCACTGATATCGGTTAAGAGTTTGGCTAGTTCGCCATATCTCTTGTTGCCTTGAAAAAGGTACAGGATTATGGTCGCTTTTCTTTTTCCTTTGACCACGTTTATAAAAGTATCTATGGGGCAATAGCTTTTTTTCATTTTTTTTTGGTCTCTAAAGTGTTGAAAATGTTCAATTCGGCACAAAATGTTCGTAGGGGAACAATTTGTAAGTTGTTGATAGTTAATACTTTTATGTCGATATTTGCAAAAAATATGATTTTTTAAATATACTAAAGATGGAGGTAAATAGCATGGTGTTCAACGCATTTGTAGTCGAAGAGAAGAACGGGACGTATGAAAGGAGTATTAAATCGAGGAAAATAAGCGATCTGCCCGAAGGGGATGTGCTTATAAAAGTACAGTATTCTTCCCTTAATTATAAAGATGCCTTATCGGCAAGCGGTAATAAAGGAGTGACTAGAAACTACCCCCATACCCCGGGTATCGATGCCGTTGGTACCGTAGTTGCCTCAGAAACCGAAGAGTTTGCAGTAGAGGACAAGGTAATCGTTACCAGTTATGACTTGGGAATGAATACCGATGGGGGGTTTGGTGAATATATTCGAGTGCCGAAAGAATGGGTGGTTAAGCTTCCTGCCGATCTTACCATGAAAGAAGCTATGATCATCGGTACGGCCGGATTAACGGCCGGAATGTCCATTTTAAGACTCTCACAATCGATCAAGCCAGAAGATGGCAAAATCGTCGTATCAGGGGCAACAGGTGGGGTCGGAGCCTTAAGTGTAGCCATTTTAAGCAAATTGGGGTATGAGGTTGTCGCTGTAACCGGAAAAGAAGCCGAAAGCGATTACCTCCATAAATTAGGGGCAAAAGAGATTTTGTTACGGAGTGAAATCGAAAGTTTTGATAAAAAACCAATGTTGAGACCTCTTTTTGCCGGGGCCGTGGATACGGTAGGAGGTGTGATTTTAGAGAACATCATCAAAGCGACGCAACCTTTGGGAGTAGTTACTTCCTGTGGTAATGTTGCCTCACCGAAATTGGAATTAACGGTCTTCCCATTTATTTTACGGGGCATAACCTTGGCCGGTATCGATTCGCAGAATTATCCGATGGCCTATAGGGAAGAGGTATGGAATCGATTATCCAACGAATGGAAGCCTGAAACCTTGACCGATACATGCACTGAAATTACCTTGAACGAATTGAATGAAAAAATCGACCTAATGCTCGCAGGAAAATTAAAGGGAAGAACGGTTGTCAATATGGGGGCTTAGAGGAGAAATCGGGATAATGACGATTGATGATGAATTGAAGAGGTTATATGGCCCCCTTTATTTCCTCGAATTCCTTGATAAAAGGAATAAAAAAGCAAGAACTTATTGGTTCTTGCTTTTTTTTGTGAAAAATGTTCGCTTTCCTAACTTAAGAATGACTCAAGCATCCAGATATGCTTCTCTTGGGTCGAAATGAAATCGCTTACTGAATTTGTTGTGGCTTCATCGGAGCCCTCGGAAGCCAATTCCAAAATTTCACGCTCTTTACGCAATAAGTACTTTAAATTACCCAATACCAAGGCAACGCCTTGCTCACCTTTTGTTACGTCTTTGGCGACCTCTAGGGTCTTGTTGGCCAAATAATCGCCATGGGTATGTAAAGGACTGCTGCCAATGGCTAAAATCCGCTCTGCGATTTCATCGACCATTTCATCGGCTTCATTATATAATTCTTCATATTTTTCATGCAATAAAAAGAAATTTTTTCCTTTGATGTTCCAATGCAGCCCCCTGACATTCATAGTGTAGATCTGCACATCGGATAGTAGTGCGTTTAATGCTTTGGTAATCGTTGTCTTATAATCCTGTGTTTGTACTGATGTTGCTTCTAAAGTTTCCATTTGTCTATTTTTTATACAGGTAAAATTACCATGCTGCCCTTACTGTAAATGTAACTTTCGTTACCTATCCCATCCTGTTTGGTTATCTTGACATTGAGAAAGCTTATAGGGAAAATGAAAAACATAAAACTTTTCGATTCAAGCGATTTTTTGTGGTAGCTATTAATTCATTGTAAAGGCTTAATTTTAAAACGTCTGTAGCCTTTGGTATTATTCGCCTTTCGGTATAGGATCGAAGCTGAACCCAAAACCCTAAAATTTTAAAAACCATGAAAAAGATTTTTTGCTTCCTTGTCTTTACGGTACTCATTTCGTTCGGTCTCCATAGCCAGATGGAAAAACAAGTTGATCTAAAGGCATTGGACGATTATTTTGCTAAAATGGTGAAGGATTGGGATGTGCCCGGGGCATCGATCGGTGTCGTTAAGGATGGTGAACTGGTTTTTACGGGCAATTATGGTGTATTGGAGAAAGGGAAAAAGGGTAAGCCCGATGCCCAGACCCTGTATGCCATCGCCTCTAATTCGAAGGCCTTTACTTCGGCCGTTATCGGTATGTTGGTGCAGGAAGGAAAATTGGATTGGGATGATAAAGTAAGGAAGTATTTGCCTTATTTTGCGATGTACGATTCCTGGGTAAGCGAACACATTACGATTCGGGATATTCTTAGCCACCGGGTTGGTTTGGGTACTTTTAGCGGTGATAATATTTGGTACAAGTCTAACCGTACTGCCGAACAAATCATTGAAAGGATACAATATGTTCCCCAGGCCTATGATTTTAGGGCGGGTTATGGGTATTCCAACCTAATGTATATTACGGCTGGTGAAATCATCAAATCCGTGACCGGTAAAAGTTGGGGCGAAAATGTGAAAGAGCGCATTTTGGAACCGTTGGGTATGGATCGTAGTATCTATTCGCTAAAGGATTTGGACGGTATGGGCAACTACGCCCAACCCCATGCCCGAAAGGATGATGGAAATTATGTGATTCCTTGGGTAGATTGGGAATATGTGGGAGCTACGGGCGGACTCATTTCGAGCGTTGAGGATATTTCCAAATGGATGATCTTTAATTTGAACCATGGCATTCATCAAGGGGATACCCTTTTGACCAAGGCTACCCGTAATATGGTATGGACCCCCCATAATAATTTCAAGGTAGACCATACGGCCGGGAATGATTTTGGCAGGCATTTTAATGGTTACGGACTAGGATGGGGACTTAGTGATTACCATGGTTACATGCGTGTTGGCCATACGGGGGGATATGACGGATTTATCACGGCCATTAACTTGATTCCTGATGAGAATTTGGGTGTGGTCGTATTGACCAACGGGGTAAGAAGTCCGATCATGGCCGCATCCTATTATGCCTTGGATACCTTTTTAGGAATTGAAAACGGCAAGGATTGGTCAACCGACTTGTTGGAAAGGACCAATAAATATGCAGCCTCCGATACCCGTATTGCGGATCGCAAGGCGAAAAGGGTTCTTGGTACCAAACCTTCCATAACACCGGATAAAATGGTCGGGGAGTATACTTCGGACCTATGTGGTAAGATTACTATCGAGGAAGTAAATGGGACATTTAAATTGGTGTTTGAAAACCACCCGTTGTTATCCGCTACACTCACGCATTGGCATTATGAGGTGTGGGAAATACATTGGGAACATCCACAAGCTTGGTTCAGTTTCGGTACCCTTAAATTAAGGACCGACAATAATTTGAAGGTGCTCGGTTTTGATTTTGATGTGCCTAATGATGATTTCTTTTTTGAGGAATTGAAGCCTTATAAAAAGTAGCTTGTATCCTTTGTTTTAGCAGCCCAATAGCTAATTTGGAATAAAGATTGTACCATAAATAAATGGGGGTCAACGAGTAGCGCTTTTGCGGTGCGTACATGTTTTTTGATGTCCTAATAAGCATATCCGCTCAATGTAATCACTCTTTATGCAAATAACCCTTTTTGGTCGTCCCTATTATTCATTCCCCAGAACATTTAAACCCCTATTTGGTCAATCATAGCGTGTAAAACACAAAGTTTTATGGACTGTTGGTTTAAAAATATTTTGCATTTTATTTAATTATGAGAATATTCTCATTACTTTTGTTGTGATCAATATTTTAGATCAACAATTTATTTGACCATATGTCGAGACCAAAAACATTACGGAAAGTAGTAGCGCCGCCTAATTTCAAAGGATATCGACCTTATGGGACGAATGTGGAGGCCAATGAATCCGTTGATTTGTTGTATGAAGAGTATGAGGCCATAAAATTGGCGGATTATGATTTGATGAATCATTTGGAAGCCTCGCAACTTATGGGGATATCAAGAGCGACTTTTGCCAGGATTTATGAAACAGCGAGAAGAAAGATCGCCAAGGCGCTTGTGGAAACGATTGAAATAAAAACCGTTTATGGCGATGCCCTTTTGGATAAGCACTGGTATGTGTGTGGGGATTGCCAAACCAGGTTCACCATCCCCAAAACAATAAAGGAACAGCAATGCCCCCTTTGCAAATCGGGGAACATAGAACTTTTAAACACTTAGTATTAGATTATGAAAACCTTAATAACATCATCAGGGGAGAATAATTCGGCCCAATTCGATAAAAGATTCGGTAGGGCGGCTTGGTTTTGTGTTTTCGATGAAGAAACCAAAGGGTCCGTTTTTATTAAAAATACAAATGCTGGAGCAAGCAATGGGGCAGGGACGATGGTTGCGGAACAAATCGTTTCCATGAAAGTCCAAAAAGTCATTTCCGGTGATTTTGGCCCCAAGGCCAAAGATCTCTTGGATAAGTTCAATGTGCAAATGGTCATTGTCCAGGACAATGATGTTACCGTGCAGGAAATTATTGAAAAACTCAAAGCGTAAAATAATAATCATGCCTGGATTAAATGGGAAAGGCCCAGAAGGACAAGGCCCTCGCTCGGGCAGGGGATCGGGAAGAAGAAAAGGAATGGGAAGACGATGTGGTTCACAACACGCAAAACCCATTGATAACGAAGAATAAATCCTGTTAGGAATAGTGAAAATGGAACAATGTGGTACATCAATCACAAACGAATGAATCTATAAATCAGGCCCTGGGAATAATTCAGGGATTTAAACGTAAAAAATGAAAAAAATAGCGATACCCGTTGATGAAACAGGGAGGTTGGATGCCCATTTTGGGCATTGCAGATTCTTTATGGTCTTTACAGCGGAAAATGGCCAGATTATTGCCCAAGACCGAATAACACCGCCACCACATGAACCTGGGGTCTTGCCCAAATGGCTTTCCGAAAAGGGTGTCACCGATGTGATTACAGGGGGTATGGGCCAAATGGCTTTGAAATTATTCCATCAAAGAGGTGTGAATGCCTTTGTAGGCGCTCCCCAAATATCATCCTTCGATCTTATTCAAGAATTTGTGAACAACAAGTTGGGTTTAACAGGTAATCATTGCGATCATGAACACGAAGAAGGTTGCACTGGTCGCTGAATTTGAATGAAATAATCCCAGACCTTTCGGTCAAGGCAGGTTGAAGCTGCATAAAAACATCAATATGTCCTATAAAATCGCCATTGCTAGTGGTAAAGGGGGTGCCGGCAAAACGACCGTTTTCGGTAAATCTATTTAAAAGATTGAATGAGCGTCGGGGAACAAGGGTGCAACTGGTAGATTGTGATGTAGAAGAGCCTAATGACATCATCTTCTTTTGCGACGCCGAGGTCATCGATGTTCAGGAAGTATCACAAAAAGTGCCTGGGATCAATAGCGATAAATGAACTTATTCAGAAAATCTATGGAGTGGTCCGCTCCGTTTTTGTTCAATAGTTTACTGGGATGAAACCCATTGAAGGTGCCGTATGGGTATTATGGGATTTTGGAACGAATGTTTTGGGAATGAAGCCGCAAGGTAGCATCTACTGCCCTTTGAAATACTTCTTGTCGATATAGAAGGTGGCAAATGGTAATAGGGAAGCCGCGAACAGGATGGCCAATCGTTTTATTCCCCATTTTTTGGATAGGGTCAATAGTATGGCCAGTGCAATGTAGGCAATGAATAAAAAACCATGGGCATACCCTATGTATTTGTTGGGTTCCCCTAGTCCGGCCAAGTATTTCAATGGCATACTTATGGCAAAAAGGGACAAATACGAAATGCCTTCGAGAATGGCCGTATATCTAAAGGTTTTCAGCATAATTAAGTAAGGGTTCAATGTCCTGGGGACAAATTCAGGGCTTTTTGAACCGATGGTCCCTGAATGACCTGAGGCGTAATTCCGTTAAAAATATAGGAATGAAACGCTTCAGGACATGCAGGGGCGGTTCAATATTCAGTGTTATAGATGGATCACTTCGTCATAGGCATCCGCAACGGCTTCCATTACCGCTTCACTCATCGTTGGGTGTGGGTGCACTGCTTTAAGGATTTCGTGTCCGGTGGTCTCCAATTTACGGGCCACAACGGCTTCAGCGATCATATCGGTTACACCGGCACCGATCATATGGCAACCTAGCCATTCACCGTATTTGGCATCGAAGATTACTTTTACGAATCCGTCTGAATTTCCGGCTGCTTTGGCCTTTCCACTAGCTGAGAAAGGAAATTTACCGACCTTGATCTCATATCCGGCATCTTTTGCCTGTTGTTCCGTAAGGCCTACCGAAGCGATTTCGGGAGTACAATAGGTACAGCCGGGAATGTTACCGTAATCCAAAGGTTCGACATGCATTCCTGCGATTTTCTCAACACAAAGAATCCCTTCTGCAGAGGCAACATGTGCCAATGCCTGTCCGGGGGTTACATCCCCAATGGCATAATAGCCGGGTATATTGGTTTGGTAATAATCATTGACCAAGATCTTATCTCGATCGGTAGCGATACCTACATCTTCAAGACCGATGTTCTCAATGTTGGTTTTGATCCCTACAGCGGAAAGGACGATATCGGCTTCCAATACTTCTTCACCTTTTGCGGTTTTAACCGTGGCTTTAACGCCTTCTCCGGAGGTGTCGACTCCGGTGACTTCTGCCGAGGTTTTAATTTTGACCCCTATTTTTTTGAAACTGCGTTCCAATTGTTTTGAAACATCCTCATCTTCAACAGGTACTATTTTAGGTAAGTATTCCACTACGGTTACCTCGGTACCCATCGCATTATAGAAATAGGCAAATTCGATACCTATGGCCCCACTTCCTACAACGATCATCTTTTTGGGTTGTTTTTCCAAGGTCATGGCCTCTCTATAACCGATGATCTTTTTGCCATCCTGGGGTAGACTTGGGAGTTCCCTGCTGCGGGCTCCCGTTGCAATGACGATATGATCGGCACTGTATTCGGTTTCTTTGCCCTCTGCATCCTTTACGGATACTTTTTTACCAGGTTTAAGGGTACCGTATCCCTTGATGACTTCAATTTTGTTTTTCTTCATCAAAAACTGAACGCCTTTGCTCATTCCTTCGGCAACGCCACGACTTCTTTTTACTACGGCATTAAAATCCTTGTCAACACCTTCAGCGGAAAGTCCGTAATCACCGGCATGTTGTAGGTATTCAAAAACCTGGGCGGATTTCAATAGGGCTTTTGTAGGAATACAACCCCAATTTAAACAAATACCACCTAAACTTTCCTTTTCGATAATTGCGGTTTTCAATCCTAGTTGTGATGCACGAATCGCAGTAACATATCCTCCTGGGCCGCTGCCCAAAACAATAACATCAAAATTGCTCATATTTTTAGTCTTTGATTATTTTAAAATTAGAGGCTTACTTGTAGGCAAGCAGGTGCAAAAATACAAAACCAAATGGTAGTTTCTTAATATTGCATTTTAAAATAACATATTGAAAAGCCATTGGGATATTGGGGAAATATTCCACATGGATAAAAACGAAGGATTTGGTTGGTATCCTAAGCCGCAATGCAGTAGTGTCGCATCCCTTGAGCGAATTGGGGAATGTTACTAAACGGTACGTTATTGTGCGGAGGGAATGAATTTAAGGGCCGCCCCGTTTATACAATGTCTTTCCCCTGTGGTTTCCCGTGGTCCGTCGTTAAAAACATGGCCTAAATGTCCTCCACAGACTGCACAATGTTCCTCAATGCGTTTGACCCCTATGTTGTAATCTTCATCAAAAGCTACATTGCCTTCTATTTCACGATCGAAACTTGGCCAGCCAGAGCCTGAATCATACTTATGTTCACTTTTGAATAGTTCGATATTACAGCCGGCACAAACATAAACCCCTTTCTTCTTGTTTTCCAATAATCCACTGGACCATGCGGGTTCGGTACCTGCTTTCCGTAAGACATAATATTGCAAATCGGAAAGCTCCGCCCGCCATTCGGCATCGGTCTTTTGTACCTCAAAAGTCGTACTTTCCATGGTGGGTTTTTCCTGTGATTTGCCTTTGCAACCTATGAATAGCAAGAAGATACTTAAATAAATCGTTTTCATGTTTTTCGTTCTTAGTCGATAGTCATTGCGTGTCCTTATCAAATATATTGGGATAAATAATGTGAAAGTCGTAAGGTTTTGTTAATCTTGCCAATGGCCGGAAAAAGAAAAACCGCTTGTTTAAAGCGGTTTTCCGGGGCAATGCATTTTTGGGGTCAGTCCAAGGTTACTTTCAATACATCCGTTTCTGTAACTCCCATAAGGTTCATGACCGCATTGACATTCGAGCGATCCAATCTTGAACCTTGTGCCAGGTCTGCAGGTAAAACCGCAATCCTGAAAATTTGGTTATCGGTATCCCCGGCCGTTAAAGTGGCGGGGTCAAAATCGGCCTCTAGGAATATACTCACATCAAAAAAGGTATAGTCGTAATTGTATTGCAATATCCCTTGGTCCAATAATCGGGTTTGTGGCAATAATCTCCAAATGTCAACGGGATCCCCATTGCCATCTTCCGTTTGGTCCCAAAGTATGTAAACCAACACGACATCACTTTCAAAAACTTCAACAGATTGCGGAAATTCATAATAAATACTGTAATCATCGGGAACGAAGTCTCCTTCAATATCGATTACGGTTCCAAGGATATTCACCCCGTCAAGGCCATCAAGGCCGTCGAACCCCGGAGGGCCTTCGGGGCCTTCACAGGAAATAATGAATAAGGCTAGAATGGGGACGAGCAATGTGCCGATTTTTTTCATAATAATGGAATTAATTGTTTGTTTCTTTAGTTGTATTTATTTTTTATTCAAAAAGCGTTCCATTTTTTTAAATTCTCAGTATTTTTATAGAATCAACCCATGTACGGGAAAGAAAAGCTTTTAATCCCCTACACTTAATGCAAAGTTGTTTAGCTTTGTTTTAAAATATAACCCAATAGTATGTCTGACGTTATTGTACATTCTCTTTTTTCCGATTTCGATATTGAATTATTCAAGGCAGGTAAACACTTTAAACTGTACGAAAAGCTGGGATCCCATCCGATGGAATTGAATGGGCAAAAAGGAACTTATTTTGCGGTATGGGCCCCGACAGCCAAATCGGTTTCGGTTGTTGGCGATTTCAATAATTGGCAGGGCAAGTCACATGAGTTGTATGTGCGTTGGGATGCCAGTGGTATCTGGGAAGGGTTTATTCCGGATATTGGCCCGGGTACACTCTATAAATACAATATCATCTCCAATAATTTCGGAATTGTCACCGAAAAAGCGGATCCATATGCCCGCTTATGTGAGCAGCCGCCAAAAACCGCTTCTGTGGTATGGGAAGGCGAGTATGCCTGGAATGATGGAAACTGGATGGATTCCAGGGAAGGTAAAAATGCCTTGGACAAGCCCTATTCGGTCTATGAGGTACACCTAGGTTCATGGAAAAGAGACAAAAACAATGAGTTTCTGGGCTATAAGGAGTTGGCCGAGGAATTGGTGGCATATGTGAAGGAAATGGGCTTTACCCATGTTGAGTTCATGCCTATAATGGAATTTCCATATGATCCCTCTTGGGGCTATCAACTTACCGGATATTTTGCGCCGTCATCGCGTTTTGGATCTCCAGAGGAATTCAAACTCCTGGTCGATAAATTGCATCAGGCCGATATCGGTGTGATCTTGGATTGGGTACCGTCACATTTTCCGGAAGATGCCCATGGTCTTGGGTTTTTTGATGGATCGCATTTATATGAACACCCAGATCGTAGAAAAGGGTATCATCCCGACTGGAAGAGCCTTATATTCAATTACGGTAGAAATGAAGTCAGGGCATTTTTGATCAGTAATGCACTGTTCTGGTTAGATCAATTCCATATTGATGGTCTTCGTGTGGATGCCGTAGCATCGATGCTCTATTTGGATTATTCCAGGGAAGAAGGCGAGTGGGAACCCAATATCTACGGTAACAATGAGAACCTGGAAGCTATTTCCTTTATCCGGGAGATGAATGAAACCGTTTATGGTAATTTTCCCGGTGTGCAGACCATTGCCGAGGAATCCACGGCCTTTTCCATGGTTTCCAAACCCGTGAATATGGGTGGATTGGGTTTTGGTATGAAATGGATGATGGGCTGGATGCACGATACGTTGGAATACTTTAAAAAGGAACCTATCTATAGAAAACACCATCAGAACGACCTAACATTCAGTATGACCTATGCCTTTACGGAAAACTTCATGCTTCCGTTTTCACACGATGAGGTAGTCTATGGTAAAAAATCGTTATTGTACAAAATGCCCGGCGATGAATGGCAGCGATTTGCCAATCTGCGTTTATTGTACGGTTATATGTTTACACATCCCGGGACCAATCTCATATTCATGGGGGGCGAATTCGGACAGTCGTCTGAGTGGAACTATAACCAAAGTCTTGACTGGCATTTGACCCAATATGATTTTCATTCGGGCATACAGGAATTGATCAAAGACCTTAATTCCATTTACAAATCCCACCCTGCATTATACGAAAAACAGTTCAGTTCGGAAGGCTTCCAATGGATCGACTACGGGGATGCCGACAACTCGGTCTTGACGTACATCAGAAAGGGGTTCAACCGGGAAGATGATCTGATTGTCGTGGCCAATTTCACACCGGTACCCAGGGAAAAGTACCGTATAGGGGTTCCGAAAACCGGTGACTTGCATCAGGTATTCAACAGTGATGCCAAGAAATATGGAGGGGCTGGTTCTGCGGATATAACCGTATCCACCGAAAAAGAGGCGTGGCACGGATTTGAAGATTCGATCGAAATAACAATTCCGCCTTTGGGAATCATTATTTTAAAGTAGTTCTATTCATTTATATCGTAATTGTTGACAATTGGTGGTTAACCAATTCGTAATTATATGGTAATATGCGTATTTTGGCCCGCTGTTAACAGAGACAAATATGATTACAAATACAGAACTGGAATATAAGGGTAATCTTTACCCTAATAAAATAGTAAGCTTTAAGCAGGATGTTGACAAGTTTTATTTTACTACCGAAAATGAGGTCATCTTGCAAATTACCGTTCTACGAAACAGCGCATTGCGCTTTAGATATGCCACAGAGAATGTTTTTGAACCTGATTTTTCCTATGCGATAAGTGAGGATGCCAGTAGAGGGTATGACAGTCTGGAAATCGAGGAGGAAGAGGAATACTACCTGATCATAACTTCCAAACTAAGGGTGCTCATCGATAAATCCACCCTACGGGTGCAGATAGCGGATCCCGAAGGAAATATCATCAATGAGGATGAGATTGGTTTTCATTGGGAAGAAAACTATGAATACGGCGGCAATACGGTAAAAATGAGTAAGATCACCCAAAATGCCGAAAGTTATTTCGGTATGGGTGATAAAGCTACACATTCCAACCTAAAAGGTAAAAGGGTCGAGAATTGGTGTATGGACCAATATGCCTATGGTAAGGATCAAGATCCCCTATATAAGGCGATTCCTTTCTACATAGGATTGCATCGGAATATGGCCTATGGTATTTTCTTTGATAATACCTTTAGGACCTATTTTGATTTTGCCCATGAACGAAGGAATGTTACCAGCTTTTGGGCAGATGGGGGCGAAATGAACTATTATTTCTTCTACGGACCCGAAATATCGAAAGTCGTAAATGCCTATACCAACCTGACAGGAACCCCTGAATTGCCACCCATGTGGGCCATGGGTTACCACCAATCGAAATGGAGTTATTTTCCCGAAAGCAACGTAAAGGCTTTGGCCAAGAAGTTCAGGAAGTTGCGGATACCTTGTGATGCATTGTATCTGGATATTGATTATATGGATGGGTTTCGCTGTTTCACTTGGGACAAGAAAAAATTTCCGGATCCTAAAAGGATGATGGCCGAATTGCATGAAGATGGCTTTAAGACCGTCGTAATGATCGATCCGGGGATCAAAATAGATAAGGACTATTGGATATTTCAGGAGGCCATGGAGAAAGACTACTTCTGTAAACGTGGCGATGGTCCGTATATGAAAGGTAAAGTATGGCCGGGGGAATGCCATTTCCCCGATTTTACCAATCCCGAGGTTCGTAAATGGTGGGGAGAACTGTATAAGGAGTTCATGTCCGAATTGGGGGTTCACGCCGTTTGGAACGATATGAATGAACCTGCCGTTATGGAGGTACCTACAAAAACGGCCCCATTGGATACCAGGCATGATTTTGATGGGCACCCCTGTACCCATCGTAAGGCACATAATGTTTATGGCATGCAAATGGTCAGGGCTACCTATGAAGGGATCAAAAAATACGTGTACCCCAAAAGACCTTTTGTGATTACAAGGGCCGCCTATGCCGGTACACAACGTTATTCGTCGACATGGACGGGGGATAATGTAGCCACATGGGAACATTTATGGTTGGCGAATGTACAGGTGCAGCGTATGTGTATGAGCGGAATGTCTTTTATTGGCTCGGATATCGGTGGCTTTGCCGAACAACCCAACGGCGAACTTTTTGCCCGTTGGATCCAACTTGGGGTTTTCCATCCTTTTTGTCGCGTCCATTCCAGTGGCGATCACGGTGATCAAGAGCCTTGGTCTTTCGATGGCGATGTAACCGATATCGTCCGAAAATTCATAGAAATAAGGTATAAACACCTCCCTTATATCTATACCATGTTCTGGAAATACTCCAAATATGGCGAGCCAATGATAAAACCATTGGTCTATTTCGATCAAGAAGATCCACAAACCCATTTCAGGACCGATGAATTTATTTTCGGAGACCATATCTTGGTTTGTCCGGTCCAAGAACCCAACGCCCAGGGAAGGCGCATGTACATCCCAAGGGGAAATTGGTATAATTATTGGGATGATGTAGTTGTATCCGGAGGTAAAGAACAGTGGGTAGAAGCCGATATCGACATTATGCCCTTGTTTATTAAGGAAGGAGCCATTATTCCTAAGTTCCCGGTTCAACAATATGTCGGGGAATTGGAAATAAAGGAACTTGATTTGGATGTGTACTATATGTTGGGAACGGAAAGTTCCGTGGTCTATGAAGATGATCAGGACGGCTATGGCTACGACAAAGGAGATTTTAGCTTAAGGAACTTCAAGTTGAACGGTAAAGAGAAAAGTGTTGCCATTCAACAGTTCAAAGAAGGGGCATTCATTACCTCCTACGATTCCTTTAGGATTACATTGCACGGATTGCCTTTTGCCATCGAATCGATTGAGGTGGATAATGAAGAGGTGCCTTTAAAGCAAGTAAAACCTAACGGGAGCGATGTTATTGAGATAGCAAAGGACTTTACCCAAGTGGTGATTAGGGGAAAATAATTTTTTGTATTTTCCCTGTACTAAACACTATAACAATGAAAAAAACACTTTTGATACTTGCTGTTTTCATGGGAGTGGCAGCATGTAAGGTTAATCCCTTTACGGGTAAAAAAGTATTGAATTTTTATCCGAACAGTCAGATTTTCCCAACATCTTTTGCCCAGTACGATCAATTTTTGACCGAAAATAAGGTAGTTGAAAATACATCTGAGGCACGAATGATCACCAAAGTGGGACAGCGTATATCGACCGCAGCGGAGCGATGGCTGTCCTCCAACGGCTATGCCGGTTATTTGAGCGATTATAAGTGGGAATATAACTTGGTTGATGATGAAACCGTTAATGCATGGTGTATGCCCGGGGGTAAGATCGTTTTTTACACCGGAATATTGCCTATAACACAGACGGAAAGGGGAATAGCTGTGGTCATGGGCCATGAGGTCGCCCATGCCTTGGCCGATCATGGTGCGCAACGTATGAGTGCCGGTACCTTGCAGCAATTAGGAGCCGTGGCAGGGAATGTGGTTATCCAGGATGAGCAAAAAAGAAACGTGTTCAATCAGGCTTATGGCATAGGTTCTTCCGTAGGGGTAATGCTTCCTTTTAGCAGAAGCCATGAGACGGAAGCTGATCGGATCGGACTTCAAATAATGGCCATTGCCGGTTATGATCCTTCCGAAGCGGCTGAATTGTGGAAAAGGATGAAGGCGAATAGTGGCGGACAATCCACCCCGGAATTTCTTAGTACCCACCCCTCAAACGATACGAGAATCGCCAATCTGACCGAATGGGCAGCTGCGGCCAGGGAAGAGGCCAGGAAGTTCGGCGTTACTTCTTTTGAATAAACCGTTTATGGTTTTAGGTAATAATTGTATATTGAAAGCTGTTCTGGTAAAGAGCAGCTTTTATTTTTATATATGACAGGAACATTGGCCCAAAAGGGCAGCAAAAGACTACTGAATGCGTGGGCCTTTTATGATTGGGCAAATTCAGTCTATACCCTTACGATAGCATCCTCCATATTTCCGATCTATTATTCAGCACTTTTTTCTTCCAAAGATCAGTTGGTATCCGCTTTCGGTTTTGAAATGAAGCAAACCGTTCTGATTTCGATCATTACGGCTTTTACGTTTTTAATGGTAGCGATATTATCGCCTATTTTATCTGGAATAGCGGATTATGTGGGGGACAAAAAGAGCTTTATGAAGTTTTTTTGTTATGTAGGCGGACTAGGGTGTATAGGGCTTTGTTGGTTCAGTCTTGAAAGTATACATCGTAGTCTGTTTTTTTATTTTATGGGCCTCATCGGGTACTGGGGCAGTTTGGTGTTTTATAATTCCTACCTTCCCGATATTGCTTTTGAAGAACAGCAAGATCGCATAAGTGCGAAAGGTTTTTCTTTGGGGTACATTGGTAGTGTGCTTCTATTGTTGGTGAATTTGGCCATGGTCATGAAACCGGGGTGGTTCGGCTTTGATGTTGGGGTTACGGATCAAGATCTGGGAATGGCCAAGATGAAAGCGATGAAGGTTTCGTTTATAACCGTCGGATTATGGTGGATTTTGTTCAGTCAATATACCTTTTATGTGCTTCCCAAAGGGGTATCCAATGAACATAAGATTACCAAAAACGTGCTGTTCAACGGATTTAGGGAATTGCAATCCGTTTGGCGGCAGTTAAAGCAAAATTTAAGGTTAAAGCGTTATTTAGGGGCTTTTTTCGTCTTCAGTATGGCGGTACAGACCATCATGCTCATGGCCGTTTATTTTGGAGAGAAGGAAATTGCATGGGCCAGCGATTCAGAAAAAACCATGGGACTCATCATTAGCATATTGGTAATACAGTTGGTAGCGGTTGTGGGAGCGGTGGTGACCTCGAGGGCCTCGGATAAATTCGGGAATATCAGGACCTTGATCGTGGTGAATCTTGTTTGGTTATGCCTTTGCTTTTATGCGTACTTCATGGTCACCCCATTGCAATTTTATATCGCAGCGGGTTTGGTAGGTTTGGTGATGGGGGGTATCCAGGCCTTGGCAAGATCCACGTATTCCAAATTTTTGCCCGAAACGGAGGATACAACCTCTTATTTCAGTTTTTATGATGTGGCCGAAAAGATTGGTATCGTCATAGGAATGGTGATTTTCGCGATGGTAGACCATATCAGTACCATGCGGTATGCCATATTGTTCCTTTTTTTATTTTTCCTGGTCGGTATCATTTTGTTGTTTCGGGTCCCAAAAGAAAAAGCCCCTGTATAAAGGGGCCTCTTACATGATTGCCATTCGTTTTTTGATGTGACCGTCTGCCGACGGTTATGCTTTTGTGATATCCCCGGAACCGGAGGTTTTGGTGTCTATTTTTTCAGGATTGCCTTTGTAATGGATGTCCCCGGAACCCGATACCCGTGCTTTTATACTTTTATGGGCCGTTACCCTGATGTCGGCCGAACCGGAAACCGTGGCGTTGACATTATCGGCCTCCAAATCAAACGCCTTTATGTCCCCACTACCGGAAATGGTGGCCTCAAAATCGGTGGTATGTCCACGTAACAGCATGTCTCCTGAACCACTCATGGAAGCATGGATCGCGTTTGCCTTGATATCAAGGGTGATATCGCCTGAGCCAGACATGGTGGTATGGAATTGTCCGGTCTCAATACGGGTCTTGCCCACGATATCCCCTGAACCGGAAAGGGTGACACTATTGATGCTTTCTATAGGTACGGTGATCAATATACCGTTTTTCCAAGATGATGGACTAAGGTTCATGCCTTTTTCAACCTTTATGATCAATTTGCCACCCTTGACATCGGTAATAATATGCTCTAACAGGTTTTCTTCACCTTTCAATGAAATTTCGCCTTCATTTCCTGCCACAAGTTCTACGTCAAACCACCCCGAGAGTGATATGCCTTCGTAATCCCCGGTTGTACGTTCCAGGGTAACCACATTTCCGTTTCCTTTGACCTTTTTTCCCCATTGTGCGGAACCGGAGTAGGTAAACAATAAGAGGAATCCGACGAATGCTATTTTTTTCATTTTTTATGTTTTTTGATTTCTGTTATTTGTTTCATGGTAAGATCCATTAATTCCTTGTAAAGGAAATACCGCCATATTCACTGTTGATCGTTACGTGATTACCGCTATTGGATGATCCATAATATCCTTTGTAGTACCGGTTGCTCGATTTTTCGGTACTGATGTTTATTTCAAAATCATCCTTTCCACTGACTCCGGCATATTCTGCCCTGATTTCAAAATCAAAATGGTACTCAGGGGCGTATCCTATTTTTATTCCAGTATAGTCGGAGCTGATATTCAGATTGCCGGCATCTTCGGCCATTTCCGATATTCTCAAAGACCCGTAATCGGCATTTATATCCACATTGCCGTGAACGGTCCCTAATTTAACATTGATGTAATCCCCGTTGCCATCCACATTGTTTACTTCCCTTACTTCGATATTGCCATAGTCACAGGAATATTGGAGGTTATCCATCTGATAAATGGTAGAGCTGGTATAATCCGCATTGATTTTCAGGTTGCCTGCTTTTTCAACGGTGAACCCCGAATAATCGGCTTTGATTTCCCCACTATTGATATAGCCTATGCTCGATTTGGAGGTGTAATCGAAATTCAAATAGTTGTTTCTCCCATGCAGTTCCCCGATTTCCAATCGACCGTAATCGCAATTGATTTTTGCATGGCCATCGATACGATCTAGAACAATATTGCCATAATCATTGTCGAGATGGACACTGTTCTTGACCGGCAACTTAATGGTGTAGTTGATCTGCATGTTCACATTGTTGTTTCCCCAGCTCCAGCCCCAACTGCTTTTGTTTTTATCGAATATGGTCTTTGCGGAAACCTCATTGTTCGATGCTTCGAATTCAACGGTAATATCGTTCAGCTTCTTTTGTACTTTTTCCTCGTTATTGCCGCTGGTCTTTATATGTACTTCGATCAGGATACGGTTTTCGTTCCAGGAAATGATATTTAGGTTGCCGTAACTGTTATTGACTTTTAAAAGGGCGTTGGAATTGACATCGAATTCTTTTCTAATGGTCTTTTCCTTGGAATACTTCCCTTTAAGGATGCCATCGTTCGCAGCAAGGATCACGGGGGCTATAAAAAATAGCACGGCTACATATTTATATAATACTATTCGCATTGTTCTGATTTTTTAGATTTTTGATGGTTTCAATTTGCTCGATGACTTCCTGTAAGAGGTCTATCCTTGTTTGAAAGTTGGTGATCATGGCACTCAAGATCAACTTGTCATTGCCTCCATGGATCAGGTCGGTTTCCAATTGTTTGTAATTGGTTTCCAGTTTTTCCAATTGGTCCATAGTATCGGCGATGATCTTTCGTGTTTCTGGGGAACTTTCATTTTTAAGTTGTTTTACCTGGTCCTCGATCAGACTGGCAAAATAGACTTGGGTATTGCTTACTTCCGGCGAAATTTGGGCAACCTGTTCGTCTAAAGATGGTCTTAAGGCGTTGATTCCGATTCCGATTAGGCAAAGCACGGCGATGGAAGCGGCAATTGAAAAGACCCTCCACCTGTTTTTTTTCTTTTCATGGTTATGTAGGTTCGTCGCCCTGGGAGTATCACTCAATTTTTCCAGAAACCGTTCTCGATGCCCGGTTCGGGGTCCCTCGGTATCAAAAGTGCCTTCAAGGCCTTTGAACAGTTCTTTTAATTTATCCTCTTCCTTCATTATTACGCATTTATCATTTTTTTTCGTAAGCTTTCCTTTGCCCTGGAAATCATTGTCCTGCAATTGGCATAACTTATATTCATTATTTCACTGATTTCTTCATAGTCATATCCTTCTATTAAATATAAGGTCAAAGAAAGTCTGTAATTATCTTTTAATCGTTTCATGGTCTCCATCACTTTTTGAGCCTTCAGTTCGGTAAACACATGATCCGAAGCAACTCCATCATTATCTTCGACCTTGTATAGTACGCCATCCAATGCAACCTCATTTTTCTTTTGGTGCTTTCGGTAGTGGTAAATACTGTTGTTGATGACTATGCGCTTAAGCCAAGATCCAAAAGTTACTTCGCCTTTGAAAGTATGCAGTTTCGTAAATGCCTTCAAAAAGGACTCCTGCATTATATCTTCGGCTTCGGCACTATCTTTTACAATACGCAAAGCTGTGTTGTACATGGCTTTGTAATAGCGATTGTAAATTTCCATTTGTGCACTTTGGTTCCCTTCTAGACACAATAAAATCAACGTATCAGTATGTTCTCTTACTTGGCTCAAAAAAGTGATTGATTTGTTTTAAAGATGACCTAATTTACCCATTGTTACAGTTTATCGAAAATAATTTAACGTGTTGGCATGGGAATTGTTTACTACTAGTAGAAATGATGCGTGCTGCAGCCTAAAAACAAAGGCTTTGGACGAAATGAAACGATGGTTAAACACAAAAAAACGCTTATACCTGTCTATTGTATGACAGAATGGCTGATAATATGCTATGGGAGATTTTAAATTTTCAAATTTTGACAATATGTCCTTACAAGGTATTGACCAAGATGCCGAGTTAATACCGTTATTGACCCCTGAGGATGAAGAGGAAATGAACAATGAAGGTTTGCCCGAGACCTTACCGATATTGCCGTTACGCAATACGGTGTTGTTTCCCGGGGTGGTCATTCCGATTACTGCAGGTAGGGACAAGTCGATAAAATTGATCAAGGATGCCAATAATGGTTCTAAGGTTATCGGGGTGGTTGCCCAAAAAGATGAAAAGACCGAGAATCCCGGTGTAAATGATGTGCATACTTTAGGTACGGTAGCCCGTATCCTTAGGGTACTTCAAATGCCCGATGGGAATACAACGGTGATCATTCAAGGAAAAAAACGCTTTGAAATCGCTGAGGTCCTTACCGAAGAACCGTATATGAACGCTACCGTTCGGGAAACTTTGGAAGAGCGCCCGGATAAGGACGGTCAAGAGTTTTTGGCCATTATCGAGTCTTTGAAAGATCTGGCTCTGAAAATCATCAAAGACAATCCGAACATTCCTAGTGAAGCTTCTTTTGCCATCCGGAATATTCAGAGCAACTCCTTTTTGATCAATTTTGTGTCGTCTAACCTTAACCTCGATGTAAAAGAGAAACAAGAGTTGTTGGAAATAGGCAACTTGAAGGAAAGGGCTTTGGCTACCTTGAAATATATGAACGTAGAGCTTCAAAAACTGGAGTTGAAGAACGTGATTCAATCCAAGGTACGGAGTGATATGGACCAACAGCAACGGGAATATTTCCTACATCAGCAAATGAAGACCATCCAAGAGGAATTGGGGGGTGTCTCCTATGATGAGGAGATTGACGAAATGCGGGTAAGGTCAAAGGATAAAAAATGGAATGCCAAGGTAGCCGATCATTTTGAGAAAGAACTGGCCAAATTGCAGCGGATGAATCCTCAGGTGGCAGAATATTCGATCCAAAGGAATTATCTGGACCTGTTCCTCGAATTACCATGGAATGAATTTTCCGAGGATAAGTTCGATTTGAAAAAGGCGCAAAAAATCCTGGACCGTGATCACTATGGCCTTGAGGATGTGAAAAGACGGATTATCGAATACTTGGCGGTATTGAAACTGCGTAACGATATGAAATCCCCCATAATCTGTTTGTATGGACCTCCGGGGGTAGGAAAGACTTCCTTGGGTAAATCCGTGGCGGAAGCCTTGGGCAGGGAATATGTACGTATGTCTTTGGGAGGATTGCGCGATGAGGCAGAGATCCGCGGCCATAGAAAAACCTATATAGGCGCCATGCCGGGTAGGATCATCCAAAGTATCAAAAAGGCAAAGACCTCGAATCCTGTTTTCATTCTCGATGAGATCGATAAATTGGCCAGTAGCCATCAAGGTGATCCATCCTCAGCCATGCTCGAAGTATTGGATCCAGAACAAAACAGTGCATTTCACGACAATTTCCTTGAAATGGGGTATGATCTATCCAAGGTAATGTTCATTGCCACTGCGAATACCCTATCAACGATTCAACCCGCTTTACGGGATCGTATGGAAATCATCAACGTCACAGGGTATACGATCGAGGAAAAAGTGGAAATTGCCAAAAGGCATTTGTTGCCCAAACAGTTGAAAGAACATGGGCTAACGGCAAAAGACCTTAAAATAGGGAAACCCCAATTGGAAAAAATCGTTGAAGGTTATACCCGGGAATCAGGGGTGCGGTCCTTGGAAAAGCAAATAGCCAAAATGGTGCGTTACGCCGCAAAATCAATTGCGATGGAGGAAGCGTACAATATCAAGATCAGTAATGAGGACATTGTGAAGATTTTGGGTCCTGCCCATATGGAGCGGGATAAATACGAGAACAACGAAGTGGCCGGTGTGGTCACAGGTTTGGCATGGACAAGCGTTGGGGGGGACATCCTTTTCATAGAATCAATCCTGTCGAAGGGGAAAGGTATGTTGAACATTACCGGAAACTTGGGCAAGGTCATGAAAGAGTCGGCGACCATAGCCATGGAATATATAAAATCAAATGCCGATCATTTTGGGATCGATCCCTCGGTTTTCGCCAAATATAATGTCCATATCCACGTTCCGGAAGGTGCAACGCCGAAAGATGGCCCAAGTGCGGGCATTACCATGCTCACCTCCTTGGTTTCTTTGTTTACCCAGAGAAAGGTGAAGAAGAGTCTGGCTATGACCGGGGAGATTACCTTAAGGGGTAAGGTGCTTCCTGTCGGTGGTATCAAGGAGAAAATCCTTGCAGCGAAAAGAGCCCGTATCAAGGAAATCATCTTATGTGAGGACAATAGAAAGGATATTTTGGAAATTAAGGAAGATTACCTAAAAGGACTTACCTTCCATTATGTGACCGATATGAGCGAGGTAATCGATTTGGCCATTACAAAACAGAAAGTTAAGAACGCAAAAAAGCTCTAATAGTTTTAAAGCTTCCTTTTTTCTGATTAATTTTAAGGTATGGAAAAAATTACCATTGCGATCGATGGCTATTCATCCACAGGGAAGAGTACCATTGCAAAACGATTGGCCAAGGCCCTCAATTATATTTATGTGGATACGGGTGCCATGTACAGGGCGGTTACCCTATATGCCATGCGTAATGGTTTTATCAGTGAGACGGCCAGTGATCTCGACGGATTGATAGCTTCCTTGGATGGTATCGACCTTCGTTTTGTGTATAATGATGCCCTGGGGTTTGCCGAGATGTACCTCAATGATCAAAATGTGGAACGGGAAATCAGGTCCATGGAGGTGTCAAGGTTGGTGAGCAAAGTGGCGACCGTTGAAAAGGTGCGGGAAAAGTTGGTGGCCATTCAACAAAGGATGGGGAAAGAGAAGGGTATTGTAATGGACGGAAGGGATATCGGGACCGTTGTTTTTCCCGATGCCGAACTCAAGATATTCATGACCGCCTCACCCGAAAAAAGGGCTACACGAAGGTATAAGGAATTGTTGGACAAAGGGGAGGATGTAAAATATAGCGAGGTGTTGAAGAATGTTGAAGATAGGGACTATATAGATTCGCACCGTGAAATATCACCCTTGAAAAAAGCGAAAGATGCCATAGAATTCGATAATAGTGATATGGGGTTGGAAGACCAGTTTGCCAGGATTCTGGATTTTGCGAATAGGGTGGTGAACAAACAAAAAAAAGACGTTCATTGAACGTCTTTTTTAATAATGTCCTATAAGTTCGGAATGACCAAAACTTGATCGGGATGAATGATGTCCGGATTCTTAAGGATGCCTTTATTGGCTTCGAAAATTTGTTTGTATTTCATGGGGTCACCATAATATTTCTTGGCGATCTTACTCAAAGATTCCCCGCTTTTTACGGTGTGCCTGTGAAAAACCGATTGGTCGGCAACGGTAATATTCGCTTTTAAATCCGATGGTGCTTCCCCGCCAATTTCCTTGATCTTATCCCATAAAAGGTTTTTTTCAAATTGGGTGGCGGCAGTACCTTTTATTTTCAATACGCCATTCTCTTCAGTAACGTTTCCGTCCTTAATGGCCAATTCTTCGCCCAGGTCCAAAACCGGCTGGTATTTTGCTTTAACGCTCATAGTTCTATTTTAATTATGGTTAATATTTATTACTGTGAAGATAAGGATTAATGCCCTATTTCAGAAAAAAATGGATGGAATACGACATATTCGGCAAACAGGGGCTTTGATTGTTTGTAAATACATAATAAAATCGTAGTTTTGCACACCTTTTTAACGAAGAGTCGAGAGGAAAAGGGCAGAAAACATAAATTCATATAACAGCTTCTGTAGTAATTGTTTAACTCTTGTAGCGCTACGGAATACAAATTTAAATCAGCAAATGGCTGAAGAAAAAGAAACAAAGGCAGTGGAAGAAACTGCCGAAGCAACTCAAGAAACTAAGGTGGAAACTCCCGTACAAGACCCAAAAGAGTTTTTGGAAAATTTTGATTGGGACAAGTACGAACAAGGCATCGAACGTGTAGATGACTCCAAACTTCAGGAGTTTGAAACATTGGTCGCCGAAAATTTTGTCGATACGGCAGATGAAGAGGTGGTAGAGGGTACTGTAGTATACTTGACCGATCGTGAGGCGATTATCGATATCAATGCCAAATCTGAAGGCGTTATTTCCTTAAACGAATTTCGCTATAACCCAGACTTGAAAGTAGGGGATAAAGTAGAGGTATTGATCGATATCCGTGAGGATAAAAGTGGTCAGTTGGTACTTTCCCACAGAAAGGCCAGGACCATTATGGCTTGGGATAGGGTGAATGCCGCACATGATAAAGAGGAAATCGTCAGTGGTTTCGTAAAATGTAGGACCAAAGGAGGTATGATCGTCGATGTATTCGGGATCGAAGCTTTCTTGCCAGGTTCCCAGATCGATGTTAAACCTATTAGGGATTACGATCAGTACGTCAATAAAACGATGGAATTCAAAGTGGTTAAGATCAACCATGAGTTCAAAAACGTCGTTGTTTCACATAAAGCACTTATCGAGGCTGATATTGAGGAACAGAAAAAAGAAATCATCGGCCAGTTGGAAAAAGGACAGGTACTTGAAGGTGTCGTTAAGAACATTACTTCATACGGAGTCTTTATCGATCTTGGTGGTGTTGATGGTTTGGTACACATTACCGATCTTTCCTGGAGTAGGATCAACCACCCGAATGAGGTAGTTGAATTGGATCAGAAATTGAATGTCGTTATCTTGGACTTTGATGAGAACAAATCCAGGATCCAATTAGGTCTTAAGCAATTGGAGAAACATCCTTGGGATGCCTTGAGCGAAGACATCAAAATTGGCGACAAGGTAAAAGGTAAGGTAGTCGTTATTGCCGACTATGGTGCGTTTATCGAGGTTGTAGAAGGTGTAGAAGGATTGATCCACGTTTCCGAAATGTCATGGTCTACCCATTTACGCTCTGCACAGGACTTTGTAAAAGTAGGTGATGAAGTAGAGGCAGTGGTATTGACCTTGGATCGGGAAGATCGTAAAATGTCCTTGGGCATTAAGCAATTGACACCGGACCCATGGACTGATATTACGACCAAATACCCTGTAGGGTCTAGGCATAAAGGAATCGTTAGGAACTTTACCAATTTCGGGGTATTCTTGGAATTGGAAGAAGGAATCGACGGTTTGATCTATATCTCAGATCTTTCATGGACGAAGAAAATCAAACACCCATCAGAATTCGTAACTGTAGGGGATACTTTGGAAGTGGAAGTATTGGAATTGGATGTTGAAGGACGTAAATTAAGTTTAGGTCACAAACAGACTACCGAGAACCCATGGGACAAATACGAAAGTGAATTTGCCGTTGGTACCGTTCATAAAGCGGCCATCACCGATATCGTGGATAAAGGGGCAACGATAGAATTCAATGAAGACATCACAGCTTTCGTTCCACAACGTCATTTGGAAAAAGAAGATGGCAAGAAATTAGGTAAAGGCGAAGAGGCCGAATTCAAGATCATTGAATTCAATAAAGACTTTAAACGAGTCGTAGCCAGCCATACCGCTATCTTTAGGGAAGAGGAACAACGTAATGTTAAAGCAGCTGCCAAAAGGGCTTCTGCAAGTGCTGATGAGGCCAAACCTACTTTAGGGGATGCCAACGAAGCCTTACAAGCGTTGAAAGATAAGATGGAAGCTGATAAAAAGTAATCCGTTTTTTCTTTATAACACTTTCCGTATAAACAGGAATTTAAAAGCCCCGACTTTTTAGTCGGGGCTTTTTTATTTTCTTTATGATCTGAATTGGCCAATTGTTCCTGGGGTCCCGCCTTTGTGGGAAATTTATATCCCTTTCCTCGATCCATCCTTGTTTAAATACCATACGTTCATACTTTCTAGATGGCCCCTGATCACGGTATTGTTCAATAAGGTGCCCCCCAACATGAAACCATGTTTGCTAAAAGTGATGTTCAGTCCGTATGAGGTTGCCCTAACCAGCGAATAAATGTGCTTGTAGTCGTTTTCGAAACCGTATTTCTTGATTTTTTGGACCAGGTAATAGGATAGGTTCTGACCCTTGAAATCGGGATGTGTCGCAAAATCGACAATTTCAATATTGGATTCCTTTTCATTGATTTTAAGGATGGCCGTAATAAGTAATGCCTTGTGGTGAAAAAGACCGAAGAACTTAAAATCCTTTGTGGTCATTTTCAAAAGATAATCGGCCTCACTTATTGGTATGGAATAGTTGCTGAACACTTTTTTGTGTAAGTCGACCATAATTGGAATGTCGCATGGGTCCAATGCTCGGATGTCATAGTGTGAAGGTAATCGTAAGTGCGGATCTTCGGATGGCTTTTTCGCGGCGAATGCTATGGATTTTATGGATTGTAGTGTCCGTAATTCATACGCATCGCAATGGGCCCGTTGTCGATTCGGGAAATCCGAAATAAAAAACCCCGGCTTAACGCCATGGAACATTCCGGGGATTTCTGCTTCTACGCCATACCCCTTGGATTCGAAATGGGCCTTGGCACCTTCGGGTATGCGTCCCAAAATCTTACTATAACCCTTTTCATCCGCTATATGCTTTAAATTCTGTAGGGTCGTATCCCAATTATCCGCTTCGGATTGCATGAGGTAGACCCTGTCGTGGGTCTTCCCATGACGTATGGTAGCCCCGTTTATTTTCTCTAAAGTATCGTACATGGTGATAAAAATTGATTCTCATTTTGGATACTTGGCGGTAAGGCCAAGGTCATTCACGAATTTGGCCATTACCGTAAATATGGTATTTGTTGGTGACCAATTGGTTTAATCCCAATGGACCCCTATGATGCAATTTATCGGTACTTATGGCAAGCTCGGCCCCCACGCCCATTTGACCACCATCGGTGAATCTGGTTGAAGCATTGTGGTATACGGCCGCGCAATCTACCTCCTGCATGAACATATCAGCGGTTTTTCTTTCAGTTGTCATTATGGTAGCCGAATGTCCACCCGAATAGGTATTGATCTTTCCAATCGCATCTTGTAGGGATGCTACCGAACCGATACAACATTTCATCGACAGGAATTCCTCTTTCCAAACGGATGCTGAGGTAATAAGGGACTCATCATTTAAAACTTCCTTAATGTTTTCATCAACAAGGAGGGCGACACCATTTGCTTTTAGGATATTGCCCAAGTCGATTATTTTGCCTTTATGGTCATCGATCCCGCTATGGATCAGTATTTTATCCAGTGCATTGCAGGCCGAAATCTTATGGGTCTTTGCATTTAAGATTACCTTTATGCTTTGTTGCCAATCGGTTTTTTCATCGATATAAAGGAAATTATTACCCCTTCCACTCACCAGTACGGCACAGCGGGCATGTTCTTTGACAAAGGAAATCAGGCGTTCACCACCTCGAGGAACGATCAAATCCAAATCTTGGTCCGGATTCCTCAAAAATTCCTGGGTTTGTTCACGATCCATTTCCAAAAATTGGATGTAGTCTTTAAATAGCCCATTTGCACCTAATGCCCTATGCCAAAACCGAACCAAAACTTTGTTGCTGTGGTAGGCTTCCTTCCCACCTTTTAATAGGATTTTGTTGTTTGCCTTAAAAGCCAGAACAGCAGCTTCAACGGTAACATCGGGTCGCGATTCATAGATGATCATGATCGTTCCAAAAGGAGCTGTCTTATTGGTGATTTTTAAGCCATTGTCAAGCTCCCTCTTGGAAATTTCACGATTTACGGGGTCAGGTTGCAGACGCACCTCCCTTATGGCCTTGATCATTTGGTCGATTTTTTTATGATCGACCACCAAACGATCGTAAAGGGCCTGGTCTTTTAGGTCGAATGCATCCAAATCTTTTTGATTGGCTTGGAGCGGTTCGCTCCGGTTTTCATTCAAAATTTTTTCCATTTCGGCCAAAACGTTGTTCTTTGTTTCAGTATTCAGTATTTTCATAGGTGTTTTGTTTATAGGGAAACCTTTGTTCCTACTTTTTTTCCTTCAATGATATCAATGATGATATTTTCTTTTTTCCCATTTACGATATAAGTGGGGATATTTTTGGCAGCGGCCATTTGGGCATAGCCCAATTTGGATCCCATGCCGCCCCGACCTTCCCCTTCTTCCTTGTTTCCCTTGGAAATATATTTACCAAGGTCTTCATGGGGTTCCACGTCCTGGATCACCTTTGTTTCTTCCTTGTCGGGATTTCCGTCATAAAGGCCATCAATATCGGTCAGTACGATAAACTTGTCCGCATTCATTAATTCTGCAATTAACGTGGCCAATTCATCATTATCGGAGAACATCGACATCGTTACGGAAACGGCATCGTCCTCATTGGCAATGGGTACCACACCTTCCGAAAGGAGTCCTTCAATGCAATTGATCATATTGTCACGGTGTACCCCAGGGTTGAAATCCCGTTTTGTGGGCAGTACCTGGGCGCATTTCATTCCGTAATCGCGAAAAATGTTGTAGTAAAGGCGCATCATTCGAGGCTGGCCTATGGCCGAATATACCTGTCTTCGTTGGGTCTTGTTTTTGATATTGGCCTTGCCTAAAACCTCCTTGCCTGCAATTACTGAGCCCGAAGAGACCAAAATGGTCATGATGTCACGCTCGTAAAGTTCGGCAATCTGTTGTACCAGGTTATTGAGTACCGGTCTTACTATCCTGTTGTCTTTATTGGTCATTACATTGGTCCCGACCTTTATGACCACTAATTCTTTATTCATTTATGGTTGTTTTTAATATTCTTCACCAAGTTCCACCGCTCGGTTAAAGGCGGCAAAAGCGGCTTCTTTGATCATTTCATTGACGTTGTTGTCTTCCATGGAGTCCAAAGCTGCCCTGGTCGTGCCGCCTTTGGAGGCCACTTTTTCCATCCAGGAGTCTGGGCTAAGGTTCGATTGATTGAAAAGTTCAACCGCCCCTGTGAACGTCTGGCTTACCAATACCTTGGAAACATTTTCGGAAAACCCCATTTGTAATGCCGCCTCCATCATGCTTTGCATGAAATAGAAGACATAGGCGGGGCCACTACCTGAAATTCCGGTGGAAGCATCTATGAACTTTTCATTTTTGACCCGGAGTGATTTTCCGGTCGTATCCAGAAGGCCTTCTATCATAAATAGCTCCAGGCGTGACACCGCTTCCGACGACACATAACTGGTAAGGCCTTTACCGACTTGTGCGGGAAGGTTGGGCATGGCCCTTACAATCTTATCGATTCCCAAAGAATCCTTCATATAGTCGATCGTAACCCCTGCCATAATGGAAATAACCAATTGCTCGGGGTTTACCAACGGTTTCATTCTCTTGAAAAGCTCTTCCGCATGATAAGGTTTTACGGCTACAAAGATGATGTCTGCCTTTGGAACACAATCTTCCAAGCGGTCAATTGCATCGAAATGGGCAATCTTGTCAACCTCATCCATTTTTTCCTTAGACTTGTCGAGCACCATGATATTGTGCTTTTTTAATATTTTTGATTTGGACATGCCTTCGGCATATGTCAGTCCCATATTTCCTGCTCCTATTACCAATACTTTCATAAGTTGGGTTTAAATGAATAAATTACAATCTTGACTGGCCTTTACTTGACCATAGTAGGTTCTTCGATAAGAATGGATGGTTTTTAATGGAATTCCTACCATATATTTTTTAATGGAGGTTACCTTGGTGGTCAATATCCCCATTTTTGCACTATAGTGTTTTTCCGTTTTTGTTCTTCTTTTGATATAAAGCAACTTCATGTTGGATTGTTTATGGTTAGCCCAATAACATATGCTTCTTGGGCAACTATCTATTATTAAGATTCGATTATTTTGATTTTCGGTGTGTTCGGAACGATGTGTATCACACCAGGTTGGCGGCGGGTATTTTTGATACCAGTCGTAGGATGCGCCTTATTGGGCGCTGCGTATCGAATGGGATCATGCCAACTGGGACGAATGGTTATTCGATGTTTTCTTCGGTGTATTTTTGGCGATATTCAGCCTTCATTATGGTTTCGCGTCGTTGTTGGGAATTTTTTACGAAGTGCTTCCTGTCTTTGATTTGGTCAAGAACCTTGGTTTTTCGGTACTTTCTCCTATACCGTTTTATGGCTCTTTCGATATTTCCCCCTTGTTTTACTTCAATTTTGAGCATAGATCCTTTCTTCTGTTTTTATTAAATTAATGGATTGAATTTTGTTCCATGATCTTCGACCCGATTAGGGTACGAATGTCACTTGAATAGTGGTGCGGCCTGTCTATTGATGTATTGGGAGTGCTCCGCAATTATCATATGAAATCGGAAACGGTCCTTTCCGGGGGCCGGATATTTGGAACTTTTTTAAATGATCGTAAATTTCCAATAGTGAAATTCCTTGGTTTTCGATTTTGGAATTTTTCTGTTTTTGGACATTTCTTCCCTACAACGTATGATTTTTAGGCAGAAATCCAAATAAAATGCCGATTTTAATCAAATTTTGGCTAAAAACGAATTTTGTAAAAACTTTGGGTCTGCTGTAGGCGACCTGCTAAATCTAACTTTCCATAGATCGTTCACCATTTCTTTGTAGGTTTATTGGTTGTGGTCGTGTGCGGCTTTGTAGGGTGCGATAGCATGTCCTTTGGTTATAAACCTGGGCCCATTTGTTCCGGGATATAGCTATCACCTTCACAAAATATGGTGATATCAAGTAGGGCAGGGCAGGAGTCTGTTCATAAATAAACGTGTTCGGGCGTATAAAGAACGGGTTATTATTTACCGCATAATAGAGGGGAATGGGTAAAAGTATATAAGGGGTGTTTTCAAGTACGAAAAAAGTACTCAAGGATCATTTCCGATAATTTTCATTTTTTCCATTGTTTGACTAGAATTCCCTATTTTTGTGTAACAAAAGTGTTGCTGGCCTACTATGAGTCAAAAAGTACTACTCTCCTCAAAAGAAATAAACATCATCTTACATAGATTGGCTTGCCAATTGCTTGAAAACCATCTTGATTTTTCCGAAACCGTTTTGATAGGGATGCAACCTAGGGGAAGGTTCGTAGCTGAAAGGCTCACCAAGATACTCAAGGAGGAATATAAGGTTAAGCATATTGATGTAGGTTTTTTGGACATTACTTTTTACAGGGATGATTTTAGACGGGGTGATAAGACCCTAGAGGCCAATCAGACCAAAATCGATTTTTTGGTAGAGGATAAAAAAGTGGTCTTGATCGATGATGTGCTGTATACGGGTCGAAGCATACGGGCGGCATTAACGGCCATACAATCTTTTGGGCGACCTTCCGAAATAGAACTATTGACCTTGATCGACCGTCGTTTCAGTAGACATTTGCCCATACAACCTACTTACCGTGGAAGACAGGTCGATGCCATTAACAATGAAAGGGTTGTGGTATTATGGGAGGAAAATGATGGGGAGGACCAAATTTATATGATAAATAAATAAGCAATGAGCGAACTGAGTGTAAATCACTTATTGGGGATAAAATATATTAACGAAAAGGATATTCAGCTCATTTTTGAAACCGCAGACCATTTTAAGGAAGTCATTAACCGATCCATTAAAAAGGTTCCTTCGCTGCGCGACATTACCATAGCCAATATATTTTTTGAAAATAGTACAAGAACGAGACTGTCGTTCGAATTGGCCGAAAAGCGACTTTCCGCAGATGTCATCAATTTTTCGGCAGGCCAATCTTCGGTGAAGAAAGGGGAGACCCTGATCGATACCGTCAACAATATACTTTCGATGAAAGTGGATATGGTGGTCATGAGACACCCCAATCCCGGAGCGGGGATATTCCTTTCCAAACATGTCAAGGCGGCCATAGTAAATGCCGGTGATGGTGCGCATGAGCACCCGACCCAAGCTTTATTGGATTCATTTTCGATTCGGGAAAAGCTAGGGGATGTTGCCGGTAAGAAGGTGGTGATTGTTGGCGATATTTTACATTCCAGAGTGGCCCTGTCCAATATCTTTGCCTTGAAGTTACAAGGGGCCCATGTAAAGGTATGTGGACCTAAAACATTGATGCCCAAACATATCGGGTCATTGGGGGTTGAAGTGGAAACCGATTTAAGAAAAGCCTTGAATTGGTGCGATGTGGCCAATATGCTGCGCATTCAGAATGAACGTTTGGATATCAGTTATTTTCCGACAACAAGGGAATATACCCAGCAATTTGGGGTGAACAAGGCTTTCTTGGATTCCCTGGACAAGGAAATCGTGATCATGCACCCAGGTCCGATAAATAGAGGGGTTGAAATCACCAGTGATGTTGCGGATTCAAAACAATCCATTATCTTGAACCAAGTTGAAAACGGGGTTGCCATCCGTATGGCGGTAATTTATCTGTTGGCTTCTAAAATAAAACAATAGCTATGATATTTGATAAGGACGGTACCACCACCATTGTATTCCAGGAAAATATTTCCATTCAGGAATTTTTAAAGAATCTTGAAAAGGGGTATCCCCAGATTAAAAACGATAATATTATTATCAATCTATTTTCTTTTTCAAAGCTTTCCTCGGGCGATATTTTGGAGTTTATGCCTATTTCGAACAAGCATAGGGAGATAGGGAAATCGCTTGTATTGGTGACCGAGAAAGTCTCCTTTGACGAAGTCCCAGAGGAATTATGTGTGGTTCCGACCATACAGGAAGCCAAGGATATTATTGAAATGGAAGAAATAGAACGGGATCTTGATCTCTGATCGATAGTTGCTATCCGAATAGGTCTTCCTTTTTTCAATTTTATTCCCAATTTTATGAAACTACATATTCTTGGTTGCTATGCAGCTACGCCACGTACTTTGACCAACCCTACTTCCCAAGTGTTGGAAATCAAGAACCATATGTTTTTGATCGATTGTGGTGAGGGAACACAAGTACAACTACGCAGGCACAAAATAAAATTTTCAAGGATCAACCATATTTTCATTTCCCATTTGCATGGGGACCATTTCTTTGGATTACCGGGGTTGATTTCCACTTTTCGCTTATTGGGTAGGGATAAGAAGCTGCATATATATGGTCCTAAGGGCATAAAAGAGGCAATTACATTGTTGCTGAAATTAGGTGATTCCTGGACGAATTATCCCTTGCATTTTCATGAACTGACGTCCAAGGGGCCCGAAAAGATTTTTGAGGATGAAAAAATAACGATCGAAACGATTCCGCTACACCACAGGGTGTACACCAATGGCTTTCTTTTTAAGGAAAAGCCAGGGGAACGAAAATTGAATATCGAAGCCGTTTCCCAATATAAAATCGATAAAAGTTACTATCAGAATATAAAGAACGGGAAAGACATCACTTTGGAGGACGGTAAAATACTGCCCAATACATTGCTGACCTTCGATCCGCCCGAACCCAAAAGCTATGCCTTTTGTAGTGATACCATTTATCTGCCCAATATAATAGGGCAAATAAAGAACGTACACACCTTATACCATGAATCCACCTTTTTGGAGTCCGAAGCACATCTGACAGCCAAAACCAAGCATTCCACGGCAAAGGAGGCGGCGACAATCGCTTCTAAAGCAGCGGTAGGGACTTTGATTTTGGGGCACTATTCCACTAGGTATAAGTCCATTGATTTCTTTAAGCAGGAGGCCATGGAAGTGTTTTCCAATGTAGAGTTGGCCGAAGATGGAAAGGTGTTCGAACTTTGAACGGGTACACCCCGGTACTCCGATGCCTTTCGGGTAAGATCGTTACTTCGATACGCCTATCCCGGTAAATATTCATGGTAATAAGAGGGCAAAGGGTGAATGTAGGATTTTAGTGGTATTTTTATCCGTATCCCATGAAATGGATTGGCAATAAAAGCGGCTTAAGCTTTCCCTTTCTCCGTTCTTTTAATGAACTTTGTATATCTTGACAAAAGATTACGAAAGCATGGAAAAAGATTTAAGTAATTATAGAAAATCCTACGAAAAAAGCGAACTGACGGAAGAAGCCATTTCAGATAACCCCATGGAACTGTTTCAAAAATGGTTTTATGAAGTTGAAGCGTCCAATACGGTCGATGAGGCCAATACCATGACCGTTTCGACCATTGGCCTTGATGGTTTTCCAAAAAACCGGGTGGTGCTTCTAAAAAGGTATACTTATGAGGGGTTTATCTTTTATACCAATTACGAAAGTGAAAAAGGTAGGGCTATCGCAGCAAACCCGAAGGTTTGCATTTCGTTTTTCTGGCATTCCATGGAGCGTCAGGTAATCATAAAAGGAACGGCGGAAAAAATATCGGGGAACTTATCCGATGGTTATTTTGAATCCCGACCCGAGGGCAGTAAGTTGGGGGCTATTGTATCGCACCAAAGTGAGGTCATTCCTTCCCGGAAAGTTTTGGAAGACGGTCTGAAAGGATTGCAAGAACAATACACCGGTAAAGAAATTCCGCGACCGGACTATTGGGGTGGGTATTTGGTACGGCCTGTTTCCATCGAATTTTGGCAAGGACGGCCCAATCGGCTTCATGATAGAATCCGATTTTCCTTACAGGAGGATTACGATTGGAAAATAGAACGATTGGCCCCTTAAGTTAAATATAGGTATAACTTTTACGAATGCTTTCCATGATTGTTTAATTTTAAGAGCGTCGTAATAAATCGAAAAGGTAGATGAAACAGTTAATATTGGTTCGGCACGGTAAATCCTCATGGGAATATCCCGTAAATGATAAGGATCGTCCCCTTATGGAAAGAGGGATCAAAGATGGTCATTTGGTGGCCGGGGCCTTTAGGAAAAAGGGAATAATGCCCGATGCCGTATTTTCGAGTCCGGCCATAAGGGCTTTGCATACCTGTATGATTTTTTTAAGGAACCTTAATTTGCCTTTTGACCAATTCCAATTGGCCGAAGGGCTTTACGATTTCTCGGGAGACGATGTCCTGCAATTTATCGGGAATCTGGATGATTCCTTGAATACGGTTATGGTATTCGGCCATAACCATGCTTTTACCCATCTTGCAAATAGTTTGGGAAACCAATATATCGATAACGTACCGACCAGTGGACTGGTTCACTTGAAGTTTGAAATAAATGAATGGAATGCCTTGGGAATGGGTTCCACCGTCAATACTGTTTTCCCTAAATACTTGAAATAATGATAAAGATCAAAAATCAATATATAAACCGTGAGATCAGTTGGTTGAGTTTTAATGAAAGGGTACTTCAGGAAAGTGCCGATAAAAATGTACCGTTGATCGAACGTCTAAGGTTTATAGGGATTTTTTCAAATAATTTGGACGAATTCTTCAAAGTGCGTTACGCTACGGTAAAACGAATTGTGCAAGCCGGTAAGACAGGTAAAAGTGAATTGGGTGGGGAAATAGCGAAAGACCTATTGGCAGAGATCACCAATGTCGTCATCAAGCAACAGGCCAAAAGTCTCACTGTTTTAAGGCAGATACGAAAGGAGCTCGAAACCCAAAATATTTTTCTAGTCGATGAGACCCAAATCAAACCTGAACATGAAGATTTCGTAAAATCATATTTCGCCCAAAAGGTAAGTCCGGTATTGATGACCATTATCCTCAATGATCTTACCGAATTCCCTACACTTAAGGACACTGCGGCTTATCTGGCGGTAAAGATGGTATTGATTCCAGAAGAAGGTGCCCAAAAGAACAGGAAAAATGTAAAATATGCACTTATTGAAATCCCAAAAGGTATAGACCGGTTTATCGTGTTGCCGAAAATCGATGGCAAGGATTATATCATCATACTCGATGACATGATTCGCTATTGCCTTCGCAACATATTTACGATGTTTTCCTATGAATCGATCACGGCACATATGATAAAGATAACCCGTGATGCCGAGTTGGATATTGATAGTGATCTAAGTAAGAGTTTTATAGAAAAGCTATCCCAAAGTGTCGAGGGTAGAAAAATCAGTGATCCCGTACGTTTTGTATACGATAACCGCATTGGTAAGGATACCTTGGAATTTCTTAAGGAAAAAATGGATGTGGAGGAAACCGACAGTGTGATCCCGGGGGGAAGATACCATAACCGGCGAGACTATATGGGGTTCCCCAGTTTGGGAAGAAAGGATTTAATGTATGATCCCATTGAACCATTACCAATAAAAGGACTTAGTTTGGAGGGGAGTATTTTGGAAAAGATCGCAGAAAAGGATTACTTGCAATACACCCCATACCACACCTTCAATTACGTCATTAAATTTTTAAGGGAAGCCGCTTTGGATCCCAAGGTGCGAAGTATAAAGATCACGGTGTATCGTCTTGCGTCAAATTCGCAAGTGGCAGCTTCATTGGTCAATGCAGTAAAGAACGGGAAACAGGTTACCATGCAGATCGAGCTAAGGGCGCGTTTTGACGAGCAGGCGAATATAGAATATGCAGAACAATTGCAGGCAGAAGGGGTCAAGCTTATTTTTGGTATCCCAGGGCTTAAGGTACATAGTAAAATATGTGTGATCGAAAGGGAGGAAGGCGATAAAATAAAGCGGTACGGATTCATCAGCACGGGTAATTTTAACGAATCAACGGCAAAAATCTATACCGATTACACCCTTTTTACGGCACATGTGCCCATATTGAAGGAATTGAACAAGGTATTCGACTTTTTTACCACTACGTATAAAATCAATAAATACAAACATTTGGTGGTTTCTCCCCACTATACGAAAAGCTATTTCATTTCTTTGGTCGATAAAGAAATCAGGAATGCAAAAGCTGGTAAACAGGCCTATATAAAGATTAAAATGAACAGTTTTACATCGTACAAAATGGTCGATAAATTATATGAGGCGAGCAATGCCGGTGTAAAGATCCAATTGATCATCCGGGGTATTTGTTGCCTGATACCTGGGGTGAAGGGAATGAGTGAGAATATCGAGGCCATAAGTGTGGTCGATAAGTTCTTGGAGCATCCAAGGGTATTTATTTTTTGTAATGAAGATGACCCAAAGGTTTATATTTCATCGGCGGATTGGATGACCAGAAACTTGGATAATAGGGTAGAGGTCGGGTGTCGCATCTATGATGGGGATGTAAAACAGGAGTTGATCGATACCTTTGAGATTTCTTGGAACGATAACGTAAAGGCCCGTATGTTCTCGGCGAAACAGGACAATGCCTATAAGAAGAACCATAAACCCAAGGTGCGATCCCAATTTGCGATTTACGATTATTATAAGAATAAATTAAATTCATAATTCCTTACAGGTTGAAAGTATTAAAATTCGCAGCAATAGATATAGGATCTAATGCCATTAGGCTCCTCATAAACAATGTCATTGAGGAAAAAGGAAAAAAAACCACTTTTACCAAAAGTGAACTGGTACGGGTGCCCGTCCGCCTTGGTGAGGATTCATTTACCGTTGGGGAGATATCCGAGGAGAATGCGGAACGTATCATTAAATCCATGAAGGCTTTTCAGCTTTTGATGGAAGTAAATAGGGTAGAAAAATATATGGCCTGTGCGACTTCGGCCATGCGTGAGGCCAACAATGGTATGGAAATCATTGATAAGGTCCGTCGGGAAGTGGGAATTAAAATCGATTTGATCGATGGGAAACGCGAGGCCGAAATCATAGCTTCTACGGATTTAAAACAATTGATACAGAAAGATCAAGCCTATCTCTATATCGATGTTGGTGGTGGAAGTACGGAGTTCACTTTATTTGATGAAGGTGAGATAAAGGCTTCGAAATCCTTTAAGTTGGGTACGGTACGCCTATTGAACAATATGGTAGGTGAGGCTACTTGGAAAAAATTAGAGGACTGGATAAAACTTCATACGGCCGACACCGAGCATATTTCCATTATTGGTTCCGGGGGTAATATCAATAAGCTGCATAAAATGTCGGGAAGAAAGGAAGGTCAGCACCTGTCTTATGTTTGGTTGAATGCGCAATATAATTTCCTGAGCAGTTTAAGCTATGAGGAGAGGATTTCGGAACTGGGCCTAAATACGGATCGTGCCGATGTGATCATTCCGGCAACCCGTATTTTTTTAATGGCCACCAAGTGGAGTGGTGCCAAAAAAATATATGTTCCCAAAATAGGGTTATCCGACGGAATCATAAAAAGCCTCTATTTTGGGGAATCAAAATAAAGGCGTTCCCATGCGGTTGTTACCCGTGGACGGTTTCATTCTTGCCTAAGTCTTTCATGATTTGGGCTTCATACTCCAAAAGATCCTGCCATTTTTGGTTTACCGCTTCCAGATTACCATATTGGCGCGCAAATTTCAGGAACATGGTATAATGTCCTGCTTCGCTAACCATGAGTTTATGGTAAAACGAGGCCAAATCCTTATCCTGTAATTCTTCCGATAACAATCGAAATCGCTCGCAGCTTCTGGCTTCTATCAAAGCAGCGTATAATAAACGATGCACCAACTGATCGGTACGGCTACCGCCCTTGGGGAAAAATTTCATCAATGCCACGACATAAAGGTCTTTTCTATCCCTGCCTAAAGTCTGTCCCCTGGCTACGATACGATCGTGTACCATCTTAAAATGCCCCATTTCCTCTCGGGAGAGGGCCACCATTTCCTCAACCAGTTCTGTGTATTCAGGAAAGGATACGATCAACGAAATGGCCGTACTGGCCGCTTTTTGTTCACAATAGGCATGGTCGGTAAGGATTTCATCGATGTTCTTTTCCACGATATCGACCCATCTAGGATCTGTAGGTAATTTTAAGCCGAGCATATTTGGTGTTTTTTTGTCATTCAAAAATAGTAGGTAAACCCTCCGATTCAAAATTAGCCGTTTAAATTTATCGAATTGATCGGTGTTAAATATTTTTAGAGGAAGCTTTTTGGCAGTTCGATCAAGAATAGGGAAAAATCAAAGATCCAGGTCAAATGTTTTGCGAAGTAGGTCTATGGCCGGATTCTTTTCCCTGAGTTTTTCATATTTTTCTTCCGGCGTGAATGCGAATTTTTTCGACACCTGCTCATTCACCGTGATTTTCAGGGTAATGAAATGATTGTTGAGGTTCGTTCGCAAATACTCCATAAGGTCGTATTTCTCGCGTTCTACCTCTTTTTTCATGGTGTCATTGGGGAGTTCTATCCAAATGGTATTTTCATTGGTCAGTTTGGGAATATCGGTACTTAAACTGGAAGCCAATAATTTACGGCCATCATTTTCTATTTTTTTTACGAAATCATTCCAATGCCTTTGCATTTCCTCTTCGGTAAAAGCCTCTCTTGGTAGGTCGTTTTCATCAATAACAACATCTATTTTATTTATTTCATGTTGTTTTTTTACTTTAAGACTTGATATGGAAAGACCCGATATGCGCTTCTTTTTAAGTTTGATGTCCAGAGGGGGTGCGGCAACTGTGGTTTCCTCTGTTTCCGGGTGTACCGACTGGGGATCTTTTGATTCTTCGATGTTGGTTGATCCTACGGTAACTTTCTGTTTTGTTGGTGGTTCCGATCCTGTTTGCGAAATGTTCGGTGCAAGGGAATCGTTGGTTTGGGCAATTTCCTTACGGATTTCAGGTACATCGGTAGGGGGTGTCCCCGTGTTTTTGTAAAATGCGGCGGGCGCTATGAATTCGACGGTCCCATTCGCTAAAGCGACGGATTCAGGGTTTTTTTTTTCAGCTCCAAAGTCAATGGACGCCAATTTCATAAGTGAAAGCTCAACCAAGAGCCTTTGGTTTTTGCTGGTTTTGTATTTTAGGTCACAATCGTTGGCAATGTTCAAGGCCTGCAGTAAAAAGCTATTGGAAGTTAACCGTGATTGTTCCAGGTAATTTTTTTTGGCACTCTCACCAACTTCGAGTAATTCAATGGTCTGTTCGTGTTTGCAGACCATTAGATCCCTAAAATGGGAGGCAAGTCCGGCTATAAAATGGTGGCCATCAAAACCTAGGGATAACGTTTTGTTGAATAAGAGTAATAAACCTGGAATATCGTGTTTTATGATAAAGTCAGTGGCCGTAAAATAAGTGTCATAATCCAAGACGTTCAAATTCTCGGTAACCGCCTTACGGGTCAGGTTATTCCCGGAAAAACTTACGACCCTATCAAAAATGGAAAGGGCGTCACGCATGGCACCGTCCGCTTTCTGGGCTATGATGTGCAGTGCATCATCATCTGCCTCAATACCTTGGTTTTCTGCTATGTATTTTAGGTAAGCAGCAGCATCTTTGACCGTAATGCGTTTAAAATCAAATATTTGACAACGTGATAGGATGGTCGGGATGATTTTGTGTTTCTCCGTAGTGGCCAATATGAAAATGGCGTGTTTGGGAGGCTCTTCCAAAGTCTTTAAAAAGGCATTGAATGCCGATTGTGAAAGCATATGTACCTCATCGATGATATATACTTTATATTTACCGACTTGGGGTGGAATACGGACTTGATCGATCAAGTTCCTTATGTCGTCTACCGAATTGTTCGAAGCCGCATCGAGCTCAAAAATATTGAAAGCGAAGTCCTCATCTTCCCGTTCTGTACCGTCTTGATTGATCTGTTTGGCCAAAATCCGGGCACAAGTGGTCTTGCCGACCCCTCTGGGTCCACAGAATAATAGGGCTTGGGCCAGGTGGTTGTTCTCGATGGCATTGAGTAAAGTATTGGTTATAGCCTGTTGCCCAACAACATCCTTGAAGGTTTGCGGTCTATATTTACGTGCTGATACAATAAATGGCTCCAATTCTCTAGTCTTTTAAGGCATTTTGTTTTGCCATGGCTATTTTACAAATATAAAAATAGCGGGGTTTACAACACTTTATTTAAGATGGATTAAACACTTTTTTATCAACAATTGAAGTAAATTTGCACCGAGCAGGTCACCTTATCGATCTGGCGGTTGTCGTCAGGTAGGAAAGTCCGGACACCATAGTGCAGTATAGCGGGTAACACCCGTCTCCCCGCTACTAGCGGGGACGGACAAGTGCAACAGAAAGAATGTACAGGTAAGGCTGTAGTGAAATCAGGTAAACTCTATACGGTGAAACGTCATGTAAATCAGTGTTTGAGGGCTGCACGTCCGAGCTGAAGGGTAGGCGGTTAGAGCCTTTGGGTAACCAAAGGTCCAGATAAATGATAAGGAGGGCTTTTATAGCCATACAGAATCCGGCTTATGACCTGCTTTTTTTCAAAATGCCCTAGTATAATAGTCATAGGGTATCAAAATACCCATTGGTGCACCCTAGCATCGAAATGGATTTTGACGCAATGTCGGGAATTCCATTATATACGTTTTTTTTGTGGTCGTATGGACTAACTTGAATCCCCTGTTCTTTTAAAAAAACTGAAAATACTTCCACCGTACCTTCTGTTCTTGTGAAAGTGGTTCAAGTGGGATAGGTCGGTATGTTTTGAATGTTCTACGATCAGTATTCCGTCTTCATTGAGGAGTTCATTTTTGAAAACCAACTCCGGTAATTTGGCAAATTCCTCTATAGGGAAATCATAGGGGGGGTCTGCGAAAATGATGTCTGCTTTGATCACGGTCTTCCCTAAAAATTGGAAAACATCACTTTTCACTGTCGAAATCCCAAAATCGAGTTCTTTCGATATTTTATCGATAAACCTTATACATCCGAAATCAGCATCGACGGCAACCAAATCGGTCGTACCCCGTGAGGCGAACTCAAAACTGATATTCCCTGTCCCGGCAAATAAATCCAGAATGGTAAGGTCTTCAAAATAATAGGTATTGTTCAGGATATTGAACAGTGCTTCCTTGGCCATATCAGTAGTCGGGCGTACCGGCAACTTCTTTGGGGCCATTATTCTTTTACCTTTATGGGATCCGGAAATTATTCGCATTATAAAGCGCTGATTAAGGTGAAATCTATGGTGTCTTTGTCGGTATCGGGCATGGGATAAGATTGTGCAGAAGGAATGAAGATGGTGATATCCTTAATATAGCTGTAACAAAGTTTGTAAATTTCATCATCCTCTTCTATGTTACCGAACAATTTAAGCTTTGTGGTTTCCGTGTCCAGTTTTAACTGCTCCATGGTAAAGAGTAAATAATAGATAAAATCCTCTTTGGTCGTATAGGTAAAACTATTATGGAGTTGTAGTTTTTTTTGGGAAATTACGGTAATGCCCATTTGTCGGCGGTCTACATAAACATAGCAAACCGGTTCTTTTGTCAGGCCCGAATTATTTAATAATGCCTCAACCAAAACCGTACCATTGTGTTTGTATTCAAACTCCCCGAACAATTCGAAAATATAGTTGTTGATGTTCACGAAGGGGACGTAGGTGTTTACGATATCATAGTTCTCCAATACATCGTAGGCCATATGGTCATTGGCGAATATCTTGGCATTCAGTTTTAAATAATTGGCCAATTCTTTCTCATCGAACATCGATTTGGGAACAAAACTGAAGAGTCCGTTGTTATGCACGACGGTTACCTCGGAAAAGGTGGTTTGGTGTAGGTGATGCTTTTCCAATAAGGCTTTTAAATTACTCTGGAGTTCAAAGGGATTTTGGGTCAGGTCAAAATCTACCCGGTCCGAGGTTATGATAACCTTGGAAATTGTGTCAAGTACACAAAAAGAAAGTCCATTCAAGCTAACTTGAATGGACAGTTTATTGAATTTTTCCAATGGGATATCCCCTGTATTAAAGATCTTCTTTTTTGTCATAGATAGGAGGCCAGTTTCCACTAGTGCTCACTTGATCCAATGAACCAACTTTGATAACAGGCCCATTTACCTCTTCAACACTAACTTGTGCATTCTCTCTCGCTAATAAGTCCGCAGGTTGGTCATATAGTACTACGTCTTTCTTGACTTTGGCTTCAAAAACAGGTGCCTTGTATCCGCCTTTGTCGATGATAGCCGCTTTCATTTCGAATTTGGCATCGCCTTGGCCATAAGGCACGTCCATTAATCTTTTATAACGATCGTCATTTTTGAAAAGTGAATCCTTAACGGAAACAAATCCCAAGGTATCGATGATTTTGATTTCCTTTAGAAGTTCAATACCGTAAGTCTTATCCATCTCCATATAAGAAGAATCCCTTTGTTGGGTAATTGTATACTTTCCTGTGTCAACGAATTTTATAAGACTATTGAAGTCGTTCGCATACGTTCCATTAGCTGTTTTGTAGGCTTCCTGTGCATTACGTATATCCTTTAACTTGGCAACGACTTTCGCAAAACGCTCTTGTTTTACCTTTTTGAATTCGATGGGTCCTGTAACAGAACTATAAATTAGGTATGCTAATCCGATACAAGCAATCCAAAGTACAATTTGTATTATGGTCTTCATTTCTTAAATGTTATTTTTTGATTTAGTGGTTCCCACAAATCTACAATTTTTTTACAAACTGCCTAATATTTTATTGCGGTAATTATTAAGGTTTAAGAAAATTATACGAATGCCCGTTAAGAGGGCTATTGGGCGATGAAATGAGGGGTGTTCCTTAACCTTTTGAAATGTAATGGGTAGGGAGCCGGATGGGGGCTGTTTCAGGGGGTGTTTTTCCGAGATAAATGGGGTAAGTATATGTTTGCCCGATTATCATGATTATCTTTGGATCCTATGAAAGCCCTTACCGTCTCTTCTTACTTTTCTACGTTAAAGGAAAAATTTCCGCATGATCCTACACCAAAACAGGCCGTTGCTTTGGAACAATTGTCGGGGTTTGTGCTTTCGAAGGAAAAAGAACGGTTGTTTTTATTGAAAGGGTTTGCCGGAACCGGGAAGACGACCATTGTCGGGACTTTGGTAAGCAATTTATGGCGAACGACCATGAAAGCGGTATTGATGGCTCCAACGGGAAGGGCGGCGAAGGTGATGTCGAACTATTCCAATACTCAGGCTTTTACCATACATAGGAAGATTTATTTTCCCAAAAAACAATCGGGGGGAGGGGTGCAGTTCGTACTGGCGCCCAATAAACATAGGAATACTATTTTCATTGTTGATGAGGCTTCGATGATCCCGGATACCCCGGCAGATTCAAAACTTTTTGAGAACGGTTCCCTTTTGGACGATTTAATGATGTTCGTGTATTCAGGTCATAATTGCAAATTGATTTTGATCGGGGACACGGCCCAATTGCCCCCCGTGCGTTTAGACCTGAGTCCGGCTTTGGACGAAGGTAAGTTGGAACTCAACTATAATAAGGAAGTGACCAAGCTTGAGCTCGATGAGGTGGTACGTCAAACCCGGGATTCAGGTATTTTGGTTAATGCAACCCTTCTCAGGGAGCAGCTGGCCGGAACCTTTTTTGACGGATTCAAATTCGATGTTGATGCCTATTCCGATATTGTTAGGTTGGTCGATGGTTATGAGATACAGGAGGCCATCGATGCTTCTTATTCTGAAAACGGAAAAGAAGAAACGACCATCATCGTACGATCCAATAAACGGGCCAACCTTTATAACGAGAACATACGTAGTCGAATTCTGTATTTGGAGAATGATCTTGCCGTTGGGGATTATATGATGGTGGTAAAGAATAATTATTTTTGGTTAAAGCCCACCTCCGAGGCTGGGTTTATCGCCAATGGTGATATTATCGAGGTTCTCGAGATCTTTTCGATCAAGGAATTGTACGGTTTCAAATTTGCCGAGGTTAAAGTGAAAATGGTCGATTATCCAAACCAGCAACCGTTCGAGACCGTGTTGTTGTTGGATACGATCAAGGCGGAAACCCCTTCCTTGTCCTATGAAGACGGTAACCGGTTATACCAGGAAGTGATGAAGGATTATGCCCATGAAAAATCAAAATATAAAAAGTTTCTCGGAGTAAAGAACAATAAATATTTCAATGCGTTGCAGGTAAAGTTCTCTTATGCGATTACCTGTCATAAGTCACAGGGTGGACAGTGGGATACCGTCTTTGTGGAACAACCCTATTTGCCGAACGGGGTAGACAAGGAATATCTGCGCTGGTTGTACACTGCCGTCACAAGGGCAAAGAAAAAACTATATCTCATAGGCTTCAAGTCCGATTTTTTTCTTGATTCGGAATAACCTATTTTAGTGTAAAGTATAAGAAATGGACTCTGAGACGATAATCAGTATATTTTTGGGTATAGGTCTAGCGGCATCGGTAGGATTTCGCGTGTTCCTACCTTTGTTCGCCCTTAGCCTTGCCGCTTATTTCGGGGTTTGGGATTTGAATGATAATTGGGAATGGATCGGGAGTATGCCTGCCTTGATAACCCTAGGTATCGCCACTCTAACAGAGCTGTTCGGTTATTTTATTCCGTGGGTAGATAATCTTTTGGATAGTATCGCCATACCGTTGGCCGCAATAGCGGGTACTGCGGTAATGGTATCCACCGTGGCAAATTTAGACCCTGTGGTTACCTGGTCGTTGGCGATCATAGCCGGTGGGGGAACGGCCACCGCCATAAAAGGGGCCGGAGCTTCCTCGCGTTTGGCCTCGACCGCAACGACCGGGGGGTTGGCGAACCCGTTGGTCTCCACAGTAGAAACAGGAGCTGCCGTGGTGGTCTCCACGGCATCGATTTTTGCTCCTGTCCTGGCCGTTATTTTGGTCATAGCCATTTTGGTTTTCGTCTTTACGATTTACCGTAAACTCAGACCAAGGATAAAATCTTAATCAATAACTTAAAGCGAAGAAAGTGAAAATTATAGCAATGATACCCGCACGTTATGCGGCATCAAGATTCCCTGCCAAATTAATGCAGGATCTATCGGGTAAACCCGTTATTGTACGAACCTATGAGGCGGCGATAAATACAAAACTTTTCGATGAGGTCTATGTCGTTACCGATAGTAAGGTGATTTTTGATGCCATTGTGAATGCAGGGGGTAAGGCGATCATGAGCCTTAAAGAGCATGATTGTGGCAGTGACCGTATTGCGGAGGCCGTAACCCACATGGATGTGGATATTATCGTCAATGTGCAAGGGGATGAACCCTTTACGGATCGTGAAAGTTTGGCAAGTGTTTTGAAGGTTTTCCAAGATGATGTTTCCAAGGAAATAGATTTGGCGTCCTTAATGGTGAAAATCCATGATTGGGACGAAATCAGCAATCCGAATACCGTGAAGGTTATTGTCGATAATCGTAATTTTGCCCTATATTTTTCAAGGTCACCAATACCTTATCCAAGGGATAAGTCCATCGAGGATATCTATTACAAACACAAAGGGATTTATGCTTTTCGTAAAAGTGCTTTGATGGACTTTCAGCGATTGCCCATGTTGCCTTTGGAAGCCAAGGAAAAGATAGAGGCCATCCGATATTTGGAATACGGCAAAAAGATAAAAATGGTCGAAACGCATGTCACCGGAATAGAAATAGATACCCCTGAGGATTTAAAAAAGGCCCAAGCAGCATGGAAATAGATTTCAGTAACATAAAAGTAATTGGCTTCGATGCCGATGATACCCTTTGGGTAAACGAAACGTATTTCCGGGATACCGAGGAACTGTTCGCCGAATTATTGGAAGGTTTCGAGACCAAAAATAAAATCGACCAAGAACTCTTTAAAAAGGAGATGGACAATTTGGAACTCTACGGGTATGGTATAAAGGGTTTTATGCTTTCGATGATCGAATCGGCCCTCGAACTCTCGAATAATAAGGTTTCGCAAGCAACGATTCAAAAGATCCTGAATCTAGGTAAGGACATGATCTCCCATCCCGTGGAATTATTGGACGGGGTAAAAGAGGTCCTAAAAGCCTTGAACCATAAATATCGTTTGATCGTGTTGACCAAAGGGGATTTATTGGATCAAGAGCGAAAGTTGGAAAGGTCGGGTCTTTCAAGGTATTTTCACCATGTGGAAGTATTGAGTGATAAGAAAGAACAGAATTATAAGAACCTATTGGAGCATTTGGAAATAGACGTCGATGAATTCCTGATGATCGGAAATTCCCTTAAATCGGATGTATTGCCCTTACTGAACATTGGGGCAAAGGCAGTACATGTCCCTTTTCATACGACCTGGATACACGAACAGGTGTCTATCGAGAACGGGGATTATAAGTATCTGAAAATAAATAGGATTAAGGATATCCTAAACTATTTGAATTAATACTATGGAGTTAAAGGACACGCGTATTAAAAAAAATACGCCTACTGAAGAAAAAGTGGAATATAAGAACTTCCCCATGGTACCGCGTGTGGTTTTCGGAAAAGGAAGTTTTGATCAGTTGGGGACGATTTTAATGGCCAAAAGGAAAAATTCCGAAGCTCCGTTTATTTTTTTGGTGGACGATGTTTTTGAAGGCAAGGCGTTGGTGGATCGCATTCCTGCCATTCTTAACGATCGCATTGTCTTAATATCGGCCGATGAAGAACCAAAGACCCATCAGGTCGATGCCCTTGTACAAAAGATCCGGGAAGATTATGCTGAGGTTCCGTCCGGAATCGTGGGCATAGGAGGGGGTACGGTCATGGATCTGGCAAAGGCCGTTTCCATAATGATGAACAATGAAGGCAGTACCTATGAATATCAAGGTTGGGATTTGGTCAAACGACCATCGATCTACCATGTGGGCATACCTACCATTAGTGGCACGGGAGCCGAGGTTTCCCGGACCACGGTCCTTTTGGGACCTGAAAAGAAGTTGGGGATCAATTCGGATTATACCACCTTTGACCAGGTCGTTCTTGATCCCGATTTAACCATTGGGGTATCCAAAGAGCAATGGTTTTACACGGGGATGGATTGTTTTATCCATTGTGTGGAATCGTTGAACGGTACCTTTTTGAATGCCTTTAGCCAGAGTTATGGGGAAAAGGCCTTTCAGCTCTGCAAGGAAGTGTTTTTAGGGGATTTGCCTGAAGCCGAATCCCGTGATAAGTTAATGATGGCCTCTTGGCATGGGGGCATGAGTATCGCATATTCCCAGGTCGGTGTTGCACACGCGATGAGTTACGGACTCTCCTATTTATTAGGGGTAAAGCACGGAATAGGGAATTGTATCGTTTTCAATCACTTGGAAGAGTTTTATCCGGAAGGGGTGGCCCTGTTCAAGCGTATGCAGGAGAAACATAAAATAGAACTCCCGATGGGCATTTGTGCCGATTTATCACAGGGTGAATTGGATATCATGATTTCCGTTGCTTTGGGAATGGAGCCCTTATGGGAAAATGCCCTGGGAAAGGAGTGGAAAAAAACCATCACCCCGTCCAAGTTGAAATCGATCTACGAAAAGATCTAAGGCCGTCCATTTATGCATACACTCGCTAAGTTTATTTATTTCAGGTTACTCGGTTGGAAGATCGTGGGGGAATTTCCCGATGTTAAGAAATGCCTGTTGGTCGTTGTACCCCATACCAGTTGGGTCGACTTTTTTTTGGGACTCTTGGTTCGAAGGGTCATTAATAAGGACATGAATTTCATCGCCAAGAAAAGTCTCTTTAAACCACCATTTGGCTGGTATTTCAGGTGGATGGGGGGCGCTCCCATAGATCGATCGAAAAGCAGTGACACCGTTTCCGCGATAGCCGGAATTTTCGGGGAAAAGGAAGTTTTCAGGTTGGCCCTCTCCCCTGAAGGAACCCGTAAAAAGGTTGAAAATTGGAAAACAGGGTTTTACTATATAGCCAAGGCTACCCATGTACCCATTATTCTAGTGGCCTTTGATTACGGTGGGAAACAGGTGAAGTTTTCAAAACCCTATTTTCCTTCCGGGAATATTGAAGATGATTTCAAGACCTATAAGGCATTCTTCAAAGGTGTTACCGGTAAAATCCCGGCTTATACGTAAACCGTAACGATATAAAACCCATTCCGGTCGATAGGGGAGTCAGTGAAATAGCTGGGCCTTTGTAGGGTCGGTTGATTCATTGGCAACCAAAATGATGGTTTGTCGAGTAGGCTAGGGATCATGGATGGTAGTACGGTGATTTTCGTTCATAAAAAAGTGAAGCAACCGATTGGGGCTTCCCCACCCGTGGGGATATCAAATAGCGTTGGGTAGTTTCTTCATCCCCTCTTTTTGTCAAGAAACCGATCCGATACCCATAGGGGGCCATATTGGTGTGGATTTTCCTTCTTAATCATTCTTGAATTGATCGGAGGTTCCCTTTTCAAGGTTCTCGATCCATAGATGCTCCACTTGTTTATTGGCATCCCAATCACTTTCTGAAAGGGTGTACACAATTTGCTTTCCGTTCGGCGATAATCGTGGACTCGATACTGCTGGGATATTAAGGAAGTCAATGACCGACATTGGTTTTTTTTATCTCTTGGGCGACCAAGGAGAAACTGAGGAAAAGGATTCCGAAAGTTTTTTTTGCGGATCGAATTTTAGTGGAGGTTTGTTTTTTATAGTATCAATAGCCTAAAGCTGACACTTATGATTTTAATTTAAAAGAAAATGGTCATCACCCTAAAAAAGAATGATGACCATTTTATAGTATCAACCGTAAGCAATTTTCGCTTTGGTGGGTATCACATCAATAACCTGGGTTGGGGGTTATTTCGGTGTTCACGTCCAACTCCGCTTGTGGTATGGGCAATACGAAGTAATCGTTGGGGTAAGAGACCGTACATACCGAAGAAGTACATTGGGTTCTTTCGACCCCTTCTTTGTTTCTGGTCAAATCCCAAATGCGTTGTCCTTCAAAAGCCAATTCTATACGGCGCTCGGTAGCGATGGCTTCTTTAAGTTCATCCCCCGTAGAGGTAATTAAAGTGGCAGAAGGTAATCCACGGGTTTTTATGGTGTTGACATCATCTTGTGCCCCAGAATCGTCACCAAGTTCTGCTCTTGCCTCGGCCCGTATAAGATAAATTTCAGACAGTCTGATGACTTTTGTACTTGTCGCCGCTATAGGGTATTTGTTTACACGGAAGGGTGCGTAATCACCGGTCAGACCATCATCAACGATGTAAAGGTCGTTCCTTGCATCGCCATCAGGGATCAAATCCAATACATCGGCAGAAGGAAGGTAGTCTCCATAATAGTTGCTCAAATACAGACCTGCTACAGATTCCGAACCAAAATGGTCACTATCGGTATATACAAACTCAAAAATGGTTTCGCCGTTGGCATCCAATGCAAAGGAATCGGCATAGGCGGCATTCGTTAATAAGGTATAATCCCCACTGTCTATAACTTCTGTTGCCATTGCTTCAGCATTTGACCAGTCCTCCATATACAGGTATACCCTGGAAAGTAGGGCTTTTACAGCGTTGGCTGATAGGGTTGAGGTAGTTCCTGAAAGTGTTGAATCATCCATTAAAGAAATAGCGGTGGTCATGTCGCTGATCACTTGTGCATAAACCTCGGCAACGGTACTCCTTTCCATTTGGGCCGTAGCCTCGGGAGATTCCAAAGGCAAAGGTATGCCGAAATGGCTGGCATCCGAAGTGTAGGTGTAATGTTGGCCGAATAAGCGAACCATGTCAAAAAATACCAAACCGCGAAGGGCATATGCCGTTCCTACCAGGATGTCCCGAGTATCGGCATCATCACCGGTTAATTCCAAATCGGAGTGGATTACGGTATTGGCGGCATTGATGGCCTCATAACCACGAACCCATAAGTCTTCGGCCTGGGCGTCATCAGTTGTTACCACATACTCTGCATAGTTCTTGATCCGGTTGGCTTGGCTATTTTGTTTTACATCATCAGACATTACATCGGGGATCATTACAAAATAGCGGCCATAGTAATCATTGTCCGACATAATATCGTAAACACCGACTATCGATGATTCAAGATCGTCAACAGATGTAATTGCATCTTCTGTTGCTACCTGCTGTTCCGGGTCGATTTCCAAAAAGCTTTCTGAGCAAGAAAACGAGGTTATTAACATTAACCCCAATAAAATCTTTGTATATATATTCTTCATCATTTGTTTTTTTAAAATTCAAGATCTAATCCAAGGGTTATGGATTTAATAGCAGGGGTAAGTCCTTGGGATATACCATTGATACCTTGTTCAGGGTCAATATACAGGTCCGGGTCACGTGTAATGGTCAATAGGTTGGTTCCCCTAGCATATACCCTTAGCATACTTAGGCCTAGCTTAGAGGTGATATCGCTATCAAAGTTGTAGGCAAACGTTAGGTTTCTCAACCTGATATAAGAGGCATCGTGTAACCATCTAGAAGTGTTGGCCGTATTACTTCCACTGTTGTTTCCCCAATAGAACAAGGGGGTTTCGGCATCGGTAGATCCAGGTAGCCAGCGGTTCTCATAAATATAAGTCGTGGTACTTCTTGGAGTAAGGGCGCCGTCACCTTGAATGAAACGTTCATTGGAGTCGTATATATACTGGTTCCAAGAATAAGAGAATTGACCATCCAAAGAGAATCCTTTGTAGGAGAACGTACTGTTGAAACCACCATAAAAATCGGGGGTGGCACTTTTACCTATAAAAAATCGTTCGGCATCGGAGATATCATTGGTAGTTACCGACCTGGTCTCGTCCGTGTACCATAAGGGATCACCATTGGACTGATCTACACCGGCCCATTCGTAAAGATAAAACGATTGAAAGTCATGTCCTTCAGCCCTCCTTTTGGTGCCATCGGTATAATCGCTTTGAAGTTTGGTGATCTCGTTTTTCAAGAAAGTGATGTTGAATCCTGCATCCCATGAAAAATCATCGGTTTGTAAGATCCTACCGTTTATGGATGCCTCCCATCCATTGTTCACCATTTCCCCGTAGTTTTGGGTATAGTTTTCAAAACCGGTGATCCTGGATACGGGTACATCCAATAGAAGATCGGTTGAATTTTTATTGAAATACTCTATAGAACCGCCCAATCTGTTGTTGAGGAGCGTAAAATCCAAACCAATGTTATAGTTCGTCTGGCTTTCCCATGTAAGTTCGGGATTTGCAAGTTGATAAGGGGATCCCCCTGGAAGACCATCATAGGTATTGGAGTAATCATAAAGTCCCCTTGAGATAAAGTTGTCTATTTCGGCGTTACCTGTCTTACCGTAAGAACCTCTAAGTTTCAGGTTGTTTATAAAAGAGATATCTTCCATAAAGTCTTCCTTGTGAATAGACCAACCTGCACCCACAGAGTAGAACGTACCCCATCGGCTATCGGCCCCAAATCTAGAAGAACCGTCCCTTCGGATACTGGCAGAAAGGAAATATTTATTGTTGTAATCATAGTTTGCCCTGGATAATAGGGAAACAAACGAGTAACTGGATCTGGAAGATGAAGTGTCATAAGAGCTTGAGGCACTCGCCAAATTCCGTACTTTGTCATTTGGGAAATTTTCCCCATAGGCGTATACGGTCTTGTAATTGTTTTCTTGGGCCTCGTACCCAATTAAGGCATCAAAGTGGTGATCTCCGAAAGTTTTGCTGTAACTCAATGTTTGGGTTCCCAACCAGTTGGAATTCTGAATGGTATTTTCTTGTGCATATCCACCTACATTACGGCCATTACCATAATTGGCATTATAATATTGGTATTCATCCACTTGGAAAATATCGAAGTTCCATTGTGAACGGAACGTAAAATCCTGTAAGAATTTAACAGATAGGGCAATGTTGTCCAACAAACGTAGTTGTGAAGTTTCACGGGTATCATCACCACTTAGGCTACCGACAGGGTTGTTACCCCCCATGGGGAAATAGTTTTTGTGTTCTCCGTAATAGTTCCCATTTTCATCTTTAATTGGAATTAATGGGGATAATAAATACGCATTGTACAGGGGGTTGGCCCAGGCGGAACCATCTACGGTACCCAATTGTTTGGTTTGGGAAACGGTAAGGTTATTGGTCAACGTAATATTTTCATTGATTTTCACATCAATATTCGCTCTAGATGATAGACGCTTGAATTCGGTCCCGATCAAATGGCTTTCCTGATCGAAATAAGAGCCGGAAACATAGTATCTGACATTTTCCGTTGCTCCGGAAACCCCTAAATTGTATGATTGGTTTAAACCTGTTCGGGTAACGGCATCCAACCAGTCTGTACTGATCATTTCCCCTGTTTCCGGGTCGTACATGTCGATAAAAGTATCTATAAGTTGCGCTTCGGCCTCCTCATAGGTCATGGATCCGTTGACGGTGTAACCGGAAATGTAAAGGTCTTTATACTGCTCCCCTGTTAAAGGTTTCAATAATTTATTGGATGCAACGGAGTTGAATCCTGTTTGAATACCCAATTGGATTTTTGGTTTTCCCGTTTTTCCTCTTTTGGTGGTAATCAATATTACCCCATTGGCACCCCTGGCACCATAAATTGCCGTTGCGGAGGCATCTTTTAGAACCGAGATACTTTCTATATCGTTAGGGTTTAAGGTAGACATGATATTGGTACTGCGATCGCCATTATCATTAAGACCTGCGAAACTACCGGCGGTAACAATGGCGCCGTCTATAACATAAAGCGGTTCGCTGGATGCTGAAATGGATCCGATCCCCCTGATCCTGATCTGTGAATTGGAACCTGGAGCACCATCGCCTCCGCTAGATTGAACCCCAGACATATTTCCCTGAAGGGTTTGTTCAAAAGAAGCGACAGGGACTTGCTCTATCCTGGAATTGTCCATTTCGGCAATGGCACCGGTTAGGGCTTCTTTCTTCTGTTGGCCATAACCCACAACAACGATTTCCCCTAACGTTTGCACCGTAGGTTCCATAGTTACGTTTAGGGTACTTTGACCGTTAATGGGAACTTCCAAAGAGCTGAATCCCATGTACTGGAATACCAATACACCTTTGGAATCCGCATTGATGGAATAGTTTCCGTCAAAGTCCGTTGTGGTTCCTGTTGTTCCTCCCTTAACGAGTACGGTGGCCCCAATGACCCCTAAACCGTCGTCGGAAGAAACCACTTTACCGGTCACTGTGATCGACTGGCCGTAGGCAAAGCCAAGGGCTCCAAATATCAGTAATACTGATAACATTTTCCTCATAATCTTTTGTTTTAATTAGGTTGGTTTACTTGAAAATCTTTCTTAGTCCATATTTCCGCATCTTGGAGATTGAAGTGAGATCGTCTGATCTAGGTGGAATTTCCTACTTCCATATGGGTTTAGGTCATGGGTAGGGTCGAACAATCCAATTCAATGCCAGAAATGTTAAAAAATATTGAACTAAGTAAAAATCTAAACTACCTAGAATATAAATCGAAGTGTGTGCTTTTAATGCTATTTTAAGAGAAAGGATTTATTGTATTCATTTTAAAAAGCACAAAGAATGTATTATCGAATATTTTTGTGTTAAAAAATTGTGAAATTTATATTAAGGTTTTGAAAGGGGTGTTTGGGGAAGTTATTTCTATCTTGAACGTAAGTTTAGTGGGCTCAATCCGTATTTCTTTTTAAAGGCCCTGGAAAAAGAGCTAGGGTGGTCATAACCTACTTCAGCGATAATGTGGGAAATGGGCATATCCGAATTTATTATCAAATCCTTGGCTACGGATAAACGCTCGGTGGCCATAAACTGTAGGGGGGTACAATCAAAAACTTCCTTAAAACTCCTTAAAAAATGATAAGGGGACATGGAGGCTTGTGCACTTATTTGGTCAAGATGCAGTTTTTGGTTTAAATGGGACATCATAAAATCCTTGGATCTATGCAGTCTCTTGTACAATTCCATTTTGGTGGAATCTTTTTTTGCTGATAGGTGTTGTAGCTTTTCTTCAATTTTCAGATGGTTCCTGTATACATCCTTCAAGATGTTAAACCTCATTTCCTCATAATACATTTCATTTTTAATACCAATTTGAATGGCATGGGCCAAATGAATTAAAAGTTGGTTGAGTTCATCGGACATTTCATAGCTGTTGGGCAATAACTCCACATCCCAAATGGAATTTCCCTGGGTGTTATCCAATAGATCTTTCAAAGAGGTGTCCAGACTTTCCAAAATTGCTCTAAGATCCTCGGTACCATAAGCTATTACTACCGCTTCTGTGGGGTAGTGGGATTCGATTTTGGTAGAAAACACTTGATTTTCCTGAAGAACCAAAAACCTGTTTTGGTTCAGGAGTATGTCTTCATTGTTTACCATATAGTGTTGATAACCTTTTAGGACGGCCCTTATGGTATATCTGGAGTGATGGTCTGCGGATTCCAGTCGATCCGTTTTGATGTAAAATGCATTACCAAATGCCTTGTTGTATTCGTATCCATGAAGCGAACAATAATTGTTGTCATGGTAAGGTGTGTGTAACGAATCACAATAAGCACAGTATGAATTGGGGGGAATATTCATATTTACGGCTAAAAGTTTAATCAGCTCTTAATTATCCAATGTAGTAGTTAAATTATAGCATAATCGAGCATTGTTATTTCAATTTTGTCTTAAAAGGTGCAATTTAAAAATAATATGCTATTGTACTAAGATTTACTAAGTTTTAACGAACGGGGATGGTGGCTTCGTTCGTATGATCCAAGTGTCCATTTTCCATGGATGTTGATTTTTGATGTTGACAGCTTGGATTTTATGTACTACAATTACGTTATGGATATTTTTTGGATGGTTTCCTCAGGAACATGACCTACTTGTGAACATGAATGGCCGGATTCCGGCTTGTACCTATACCTTAACGAAGGTAAAACTGATACTGGCCGATTCGAAAGTGCCATCATCGTCAAAATCATATGCCCCGGTATCGACACCTCCATTTATTGAGAAGGTGTCCCCGGAAAGGATTGCTCCATAGCTGTCCCAATCCCCGGGATAATCATCCCATGCGATAGCGAAATAATAATCCCCTTCCCATTTTTCCCAGAACATTTCCCCACTCAAAGTGAATGCGGAACGATCGGCAGGTTCTATGGTCAATGTAAATCTGCCGTTGCTTTGTACGGATATGGATGATGATCCGCCATCGCCAATAAGGTCCACATTTGTGTTGTCGCTATCACTGGTAAAAGATGCCGAAGTAGCCTCCCAATTCCCGGCCAATTCACTGATTGCAAATGGTCCTCCCTCTTTTACGAGCGGGTCCGAACCATCTTCCCCACAGGAAATAAACGCAAATAGGATAAGTGTCGTGAAGAAAGCCAATGTTTTCAATGTGTTTTTCATGATTTTTAAATTTGTTGATGAACATAGTTGGCCATGTTACCTAAATGACCTAGCTAAAAATAACCGCGCAAAGGGTTATTCTAAATGACTTGCGTCAATCAGGGTAAAATAAGACAAGGTAAAAAGATAAGTTTCCGGGGTATTGTCCGGGTATGTTCTACTAAAAGCGGGAAGTAAATTTAGGTAACCCTTGTGGGGCAGGTGTGTTTATTCCTCCATGGTATGGTAGACGTTCTGGACATCATCGTCCTCTTCGATTTTTTCCAATAATTTTTCCACATCGGCCACTTCCTCTTCGTTAAGTTTCTTGGTCACTTGTGGAATGCGCTCGAAACCTGAAGACAATATCTCTACTTCCTTACGTTCCAATTCTTTTTGAATGGCGCCAAAACTTTCAAAAGGTGCGTAGATCAAAATGCCATCATCGTCGACAAAAACCTCTTCGGCCCCAAAATCGATCATTTCCAGCTCGAGTTCCTCGGGGTCTATTCCTTCCGCATTGATCCTGAAATTACAGGTGTGGTCGAACATGAATTCCACCGATCCGGAGGTGCCTAGGCTGCCATTGCATTTGTTGAAATAACTACGGATATTCGCTACGGTCCTGGTATTGTTGTCCGTGGCGGTTTCGATTAAAATGGCAATTCCATGAGGGGCGTAACCTTCGAACAATACTTCTTTATAATCCCCAAGACTTTTATCGGTGGCCCTTTTAATGGCCCTTTCGATATTGTCCTTGGGCATATTCACCGATTTGGCATTCTGAATTACCGCTCTAAGCCTTGAATTGGAATCAGGGTCAGGACCACCTTCCTTTACGGCCATAACAATGTCTTTGCCTATACGTGTGAACGCTTTGGACATAGCGGACCATCTTTTCATTTTACGTGCCTTCCTGAATTCAAAAGCTCTTCCCATAATTTGATGTATGAAATATTTTAACGGCTGTAAATTTAAGAAAATTTAGGAGTATTACGATGCTTTGGCCAAGTATAAGTTCATGGGTGAAAACATCGATGGAGGTGTATCCCGATAAGGATTGCGATCAGGGTTCCAAGTTTTTGATTTAGGCGAAGTTACCTAAATATTCAAGGCCTTTACGAAACTCGAAAATGTCGCTTTGGGTAGTGTATCCTTATTCGCTTTCAATAATTTCCTCAATGCTCTGGGCCAATTTAAAATCTTTTAGGGTGACCCCCCCGGCATCGTGCGTGTTCAACCGAATGGTCAGGGTGTTATACACATTACTCCAATCGGGATGGTGGTTTTGGGCCTCACATTCAAAAGCAATGCGGGTCATTATCGAAAAGGTTTCCTTGAAATTCTTGAATTCGAAAGTGGTCTGTATCGCACCGTCAATATATTCCCAGCCTTTCAATGCTTTAAGTTGTTGTCGGATTTCGATTTCACTGAGCTTTGCCATAACGTCGTTTTTATCAAAGTTATAAAAGCAAATGATATAAAGGGGACATTATTTCAAAAGATGATGGTCAATGATGTCCTGATAGGTGGTTTGTAGGTTCTTGGGAAGTTTATTGGTTTTGGCAAGTACGGCCAAATAACGATCCTCATTTGTGGTATAGACCCTTTTGTAGATCGGGTTGAATTCCCCTATGCGTTCTACCACTTCCTTGATAAAATCCTCATGGTGCACCAAATCATTGCTTCCTAAATGGAAAATACCGCTTTTATCCCGATTGATCAGAAAATGTAATTGCTGTGACAGTTTATCGTCATGGGTCACATTCATTATCAAATTGGGAAAAACCTCTATGGGTTCGTTATTCCAAATCAGTTTTTTGATTTCTTTGATTCGTGGGGAAGTATTGCCAAAAACCATGGGTACCCTAAGAATTGCGTATTTGTGGATAGGTAGCCTCATGATCATATTTTCGATCTTGATCTTTAACCTGCCATAAATACTTTCCGAAAGGGTTTTGTCATTTTCGTAGGAAGGGTATTTGCTATAGGCGTCGAAAACATTCGCGGAAGATAGGAAGATAATCTTGCAATTGTGTTCGGCTACGTATTCTACCAAATGTTGGTGGCTTTGTATCTGGGAAGCGAAGTTTCCCCGTACGGCAGAAATTATTATTTGGGGCCGTACCTTTTCCAAAACCTGAAAAATGTCATCGCTCTCCTGATCGTATTTAAGAAACTGTTGGTTGCTTTCAAAAGTCCTTCGGGCAGCATTATAGGTGCCATAGGTATCAAAATAAGAGCGAAGTTCCCGATAAAAGGCATTGCCTAAAAAACCGCTTGCACCTAATATGAGAATCTTTTTTGAATCCAACTTCTAAAAAATTGATTGGGTGGTTTTTGTGGTAAGTTTCTCCAGGGCTTGCATTCCAAGTTTGGAATTTCCTTTTTTGTTCAAACCGGGAGACCACGTGACTACCGAAAAATTGTTGGGTAGCACTGCGGCGATACCACCACCAACTCCACTTTTTCCGGGCAATCCGACCTCAAAGGCAAATTCGCCGGCCTCGTCGTAGAATCCACAAGTCAACATCAGGGCATTTATTCGCTTTACTTGGGTAATATCCAAGTATTTTTTTCCTTTTTGGCACTTTCCGTTGTTCATGAACATATAGAATGCATTGGCCAGTTGCCTGCAGTTCATTTCAATGGAGCACTGGTGGAAATAAAAATCAAGTACCTCGTCAACATCGTTCTTCAGGTTCCCATAGGATTTAAGCAGATTGGCTGCGGCAATATTGGTATAACCCGTTTCCTTTTCTGAATTGGCCACCTTTTCATTAAAACCAATAGTATCATCATCCGTTAACCGACGGATAAAATCCAGGAAGTCTTCCTTGGGGTTTTCTAGGTGGGATACCAGCATATCGGCTACAACCAAGGCACCTGCATTTATAAGTGGATTCCTGGGGATACCGTTTTCAAATTCCAAAAGCGATAAATGATTGAAAGGGTCACCAGAGGGTTCAACATCCACCCGTTCCCAAATGGAATTCCCGAGCATGGCAAAACATTGGGAGAGGCTAAGGACTTTTGAGATACTTTGGATGGAAAATAGTTCATCGGCATTACCGGCCGAATAATGGTTCCCAATGGAATCCGTAAGATGGATACCCAGTTTATTGGGGTCTATTTTCGCCAATTCCGGAATGTAGGAGGCGACGTTCCCTTTATCCTCAACACCTTTCAATTCGGAATGTATCGTGTTTATGATGTGCTGGTAATCGATCATTTATTTTTATAAAAAGGCAGTTTGACTATTGTCGCCGCTACGGCTTTCTTTCGTATTTGAATAAAGATCTTGTTACCTGCTTCGGAATATCGGGTGGGAACATAGCCCATACCGATTCCTTTGCCCAATGAAGGGGACATGGTTCCCGAGGTGACTTCGCCAATGGTTTTTCCTTCCGCATCCACAATATCGTATCCGTGTCTGGGAATACCGCGTTCATCCAATTCAAAGCCAACAAGCTTCCTTTTGGGACCAAGTTCTTTTTCTTTTTCGAGGGCTTCACTGTTTACAAAATCCTTGTTGAATTTTGTGATCCAGCCCAAACCGGCCTCAAATGGAGAGGTTTCGTCGGTAATATCATTTCCATATAAACAATATCCCATTTCCAATCGCAAGGTGTCCCTTGCTGCCAAACCTATGGGCTTGATACCGAAATCGGCTCCTGCCTCAAAAACCCTATCCCATACTTGTTTTGCTTCACTATTCTTGCAATAGATTTCAAAACCACCGGAACCGGTATATCCCGTAGCGGATATAATAACATGATCCACACCCGCAAAATCCCCGACAACGAAATTGTAGAATTTGATGCTGTTTAAATCCACTGATGTTAAACTTTGCATGGCTTCAACGGCTTTAGGGCCTTGTATGGCCAAAAGGGAATAATCCCCTGAAAGATCTTTCATCCCGGCCTTGAAGTCTTCATTGTATTTTGAGATGTGGTTCCAATCTTTCTCTATGTTTGAAGCGTTGACCACTAACAGGTAGGTTTCTTCCTTAATACGGTATACGATCAAATCATCGATAATGCCACCGGTTTCATTGGGTAGGCAACTGTATTGGGCCTTGCCAATACTAAGTTTCGAGGCATCGTTTGAGGTGATTTTCTGTATAAGTGATAAGGCATTCGGACCTTCGATAAGGAATTCACCCATATGGGATACATCAAAAACTCCGACCCCGTTTCTGACGGTTTCGTGTTCAATGGTAACGCCTTCATAGGAAACAGGCATGTTGTACCCTGCGAATGGCACCATTTTAGCCCCTAGGGCTTCGTGGGTTTTGGTAAGTGCGGTATCTTTCATTCTTATCTCTTTAGAGCGGCAAAGCTATTGAATAATTTAAGGATACAAAAGGAGTTGTTTTCCAATTGCGGCAATGACCATGTTTATGAACACATTGTCAATGGCAAAACATGGGTTTTAACGCCTGTGTTGGGGCAATTTAAATGGGGTAAAAGTAAAACCCTTTCCCGATCATATTGATATTGCAGGGGGTGTGGACAAAACTGTTCCCTGGGATTATTTAACCTATTTCACCCCGAAACGTTCCAAAGCTGTTGGTTTGTACGGGAAGGATTTCCTTCTAAGGTGTTGATCTTGGGAAAGTATTATTCCCGTTTCAGCAAATAACTTTTCAATTCTTCATACGTACCTATCTTGATTGAGGATTTTTCCTTACCCATTACTTTTTTGATCTGGGGAGGGAGTTCCAAGGTGTGGCCAATGGTGTCCTCTACGACATCCAAGAATTTTACGGGGTGGGCGGTTTCCAGAAATACCCCATAGGTTTCAGGATGGTCTTTTAGATATTTTTGAAGTCCTAGATATCCGACGGCACCATGGGGGTCCGCTATATATTGCGATGTTTTATAGATATGCAACATCGCTTTCCTGGTCTCTTCGTCAGTGAATGGGAAAGAGCTAAGGTTTTCTTTTAATTTGTCGAAATCGTCGTGGTGTAAATGTCTTATGCGAATGAAATTACTGGGGTCCCCAACATCCATGGCATTGGAAATAGTGGCTGATGAGGGCTTTGGATTGTATTCCCCGGACTGCATGAATTCGGGTACCGTATCGTTTACGTTCGTGGCCGCGATAAAATGGTCAACGGGCATGCCCAATCGTTGTGCCACCATACCGGCACAAATGTTCCCGAAATTGCCACTTGGAACCGAAAATACCAATTCCTTACCTTTTGACTTTATTTGTTTATAAGCGATCAGAAAATAGAAGAGTTGGGGTAGCCATCGGGCCACGTTAATGGAGTTCGCCGATGTCAATTGCATCTTTTGCAATAGTCCTTCATCCAAAAATGCGGTTTTTACCATTTTTTGACAATCATCAAAAGTACCGTCAACCTCTAATGCGGTAATGTTGCGTCCTAAGGTGGTCAATTGTCTTTCTTGGATGTCACTGACCTTTCCACTAGGATATAATATGACCACTTTTACGCCCTCGACCCCTAGAAAGCCATTGGCTACGGCTCCACCCGTGTCTCCTGAGGTAGCTACTAAAACGGTGACCTCATTACTTTCGTTTCCTGAAAAATAGCCAAGACATTGGGCCATAAAACGTGCCCCTACATCTTTAAAGGCCATGGTAGGCCCATGAAAAAGCTCCAAGGTGGCGATTTGATCCTCGATTTCAACAACAGGAAAATCAAAGTCCAAAACGTTCTTGATGATTTTGCGTAGTTCCCCATCGGGAATGTCCGCATTTACGAATTGGTGAATGGCCGTAAAGGCTATTTCTTCATTCGATAACGTTTCAATGTTTTCAAAAAAACTTTTTGGTAAAGGGGTAATGCTTTCAGGAAAGTAAAGTCCCTTGTCCGGGGCGATTCCTTGGATTACCGCTTCTTTAAAAGAAACATTCGGTGCTTTTTTGTTTAGGCTGTAAAAATCCATGTTTTCAAATGGGTCGTTCCCTTACTTTGGAAAAGACGCTGTATTTTATTCTAATTAATTATTCTGATTCCTTCGGTATTGATTTTGGATATGTGGATATCATGATCGATCCCGATTTTTTCGTATACCGCCATCATTGAATCCCCAACTTTCTTGGCGGTTTCGGCTCCTCGGCTAAATGCGAAAATCGAGGGTCCGGAGCCGGAAATACCACACCCCAAAGCTCCTGAAGCCAACGCCCCTTTCTTAACGTCTTGGAAACCGGGGATAAGTATAGATCGTATGGGTTCTACAATATGGTCTTCCAATGAACGGCCTATCAAGTCATAATCCTCAGTGAACAGTCCGGCGATAAGTCCACCTAAATTCCCCCATTGTTTTATGCCTTCTTTTAAGGTAATATGGGCCTTTAGGATTTTCCGTGAATCGGATGTCTTGATTTCTATCTGGGGATGGATTACCGTAGCGAACAATTCCGATGGACTAGCGATCGGAATAATGTCCAAGGGTTCATAACTGCGTACCAGGGTAAATCCGCCAAAAAGGGCAGGGGCTACATTGTCTGCGTGGGCAACGCCACTGGCCAATCGTTCCCCTTCCATTGCGAATTCGACCAATTTGGAAGTTGGGAACGGGTTGCCCAATAATCGGTTCATGGCCCAGACGGCACCTGTAGAACTGGCGGCACTGCTGCCGATACCACTTCCCGCTTTGATTTTTTTATAAATCTCGATCTCAAAACCACCGTCAAAATCACTTTCGGCCAAAAAGGCCAATCCTGCAACCCCGGCTACATTTTTATCGGTTTCCATCGGCAGGTCCTGACCTTCCAATTTGGTGATACGGATGCCTTTATGGGCCACTTTGCGAATGATCATTTCGTCTCCTACCGAGTCCAATGCCACTCCAAGCACATCAAAGCCACAGGAAATGTTGGCAATGGTAGCCGGACAGAATATTTTCAGTTCCTCCATCTTTAATAATTTCCGATTCTTACTATGTCGGCAAAAATACCCGAAGCCGTAACATCCGCACCCGCACCCGCACCTTTGACGATCAAAGGTTGGTTGGGGTAGCGCTCTGTATAGAACAATACGATATTGTCACTGCCCTCAAGGTTATAAAAATCGTGTCCTTTGGGAATTTCCTGCAAACCTACACTCGCCTTTCCATCTTCGAATTGGGCCACATATTTTAGTCTACTGTCGTGGTCCACCGCTTTTTTGTAAAGCTCTTGAAAAGAAGGTTCGTGGGTTTTCAGGGTCGCATAAAAATCCTCGTTGTTTGTCGTGTCCAAACTTTCTTGGGGTAAGAATGCATTGTTCTGTATGTCCTCGATTTCCAATTGGTTACCACTTTCCCTTGCAAGTATGAGGATTTTCCGCATTACGTCGATACCGCTTAAATCTATTTTTGGGTCGGGTTCGGTATACCCTTCTTTTTGGGCTTGTTGTACCACATCATGAAAGGTGGTCTTATCATTGAAATTATTGAATACAAAATTCAGGCTACCCGAAAGTACGGCCTGTATTTTCAGTACTTTGTCCCCTGAAGCGATGAGGTGCTTAAGGGTGTCAATGATCGGTAACCCGGCACCAACATTGGTTTCGAATAAGAATGGGGCGTTATAAGTTCTTGCCAATTGTTTAAGGTGTAGGTAATTTGAGTAATTGGATGAACAGGCGATCTTATTGCAGGTAACTACCGAAATACTATTGCTTAGGTAGGAACTATAGGTGTTCGAAACTTCCTCACTGGCCGTATTGTCTACAAAAATACTGTTGCGATAATTCAGTTTTTTCACCATTTCGAAGAATTTGGCCTTGTCCGATTTTTCCCCGTTGGCTAAAAGGGTTTCCCAGTTTTTTAAAGGAATTCCGTCTTCATCGAAAACCATGGCTCTGGAGTTGGAAATACCTATGACCCTGACATTCAATTTCAGGTTTTCTTTGAGGTATTTTTTTTGTTGATGGATTTGGTTCAGGAACTTGCCACCTACATTACCCACTCCCATTACGAAGAGGTTCAGTTGTTTTATGTTCTCCTCAAAGAATTCTTCGTGAAGTGAGTTCAAAGCTTTTTTTACATCTTCCTTATTGATGACGGCCGAAATGTTCCGCTCAGAAGCTCCTTGGGCGATGGCCCTTATGTTCACATTGTTTTTTCCAAGGGTGCTGAACATTTTTCCACTCAGTCCTTGATGGCTTTTCATATTGTCCCCGACCAAAGCGATAATGGCCAGATCTTTCTCAACCACTACGGGATTTATTTTTCCACTACCCATTTCAAATTCAAAGGCATCGTTGACCGCTTGTTCGGCAAAATTCACATCATCTGCCGAAATACCCACGCAGATCGAATGTTCGGAAGAAGCCTGTGTGATCAGTACGACACTGATGTTCGACTGGAAAAGCACTTCGAAAAAACGTTTTGATATTCCGGGTATGCCTACCATTCCAGGGCCTTCCAGGGATAATAGGGCGATGTTTTCCACGTGGGTTATGCCTCTTACGGTCTTCCCTTTTTCGTTTTTGTTCTTGGTAATGATCGTACCTTCATTCCCTGGGTCAAAGGTATTTTTGATTTGAATTGAAATTCCTTTTGCCAATACGGGTTGAATGGTTGGGGGGTACAATACCTTGGCGCCAAAATGGGAAAGTTCCATGGCTTCCTGATAAGAGATATGCGGAATGGCCTTTGCTTGCTTTACCAGTTTTGGGTTCGCGGTATACATCCCACTTACATCGGTCCATATTTCCAATAATTCCGCATTTACGGCGGCTGCCACAATAGCTGCTGTATAATCGGAACCTCCACGGCCCAAGGTGGTAGAATCGCCGTTTTCCGCAGATGCAATGAATCCGGCCATAACTACTACTTTATGGGGTGTTGTGGAAAAATAATCGAGACAAAGGGCATTGGTCGTTTTAAAGTCAACGACCGTTTTTCCGTTTACAGTATTGGTTTTGATGAGGTTGCGGCTGTCGGCATGGGCAACGTCCAACCCTTCTTCTTTAAAGAATTCCCCTATGATGTATGAAGAAAGTAATTCTCCGTAACTCACTATTTTGTCCGAAAGTTTAGGGGTGATCTCACCGATTAAGAAAGCACCTTCCAAAAGGGTTTCCAAAGTGTTCAATTCACTTTTGACCATACTCAATACCCTGCTTTGGGAAGCAATGGGAATAAGTTTTTTAATGGTTTCCAAATGCCTGTCTTCGATTTCCTTTAGAAACGATTTATAAGAATCGTCCTGTAAAGCGGCAAGATTTGCGGTATTCAATAAAAGATCCGTTATGCCTCCCAAGGCTGAAACTACGACGATGTTCTTGTCACTGTCGGAATTTGATACGATATTTTTTACTAAGGCTATGTTTTGGGCATTGGCAACCGAGGTGCCCCCGAATTTTAAAACTTTCATTATATAAATAGATTAACTGGTACTGGATTGTTGTAGGCGAAAAATCGCGAAAAATGGACGGATGGATATATATAGCATGTTACCCCAATGGGGTGGTACGCAAAATCGTAGTGTTGCATCCATTGGAGAATGGAAAGGATAAAATCGCTATGTTCGAAATGTTCAAAGGCATAGTTCGTTGTAAGTGTCAAAAGTAGTATTTTTGATCTGCTAATCAAACGTTTCTATTGATTTTTTCGGAAATCGCACAAAATAGCTTAAATTTTTTACGAAATGAAATTTTATACTGCCGGGCAAATCCATGCTGCCGATAAAGCTACCATTGAAAAACAGCAAATTACAAGCAACGAACTTATGGAACGTGCGGCCGTTCAACTGTTCAATTGGCTCCATTTGCGTATGCAGGGGGCGCAGGTAAAAATCCATCTTTTTTGTGGTATAGGCAATAATGGTGGGGATGGCATGGCCCTCGCAAGGCATTTAAAAGACCATGGCTATGATATAGCGGTATATGTGGTCGATTATAGCGAGAAACGTTCCAGGGACTTTTTGATTAATCTAGACCGACTTAAAGACCGTAAGATTTGGCCGGATTTTTTGGATAAAGGCAGTGATTTTGTTGAAATCGGAAAGGATGATATCATTATCGACGCGATTTTTGGCATTGGGCTCAATAGGTCCCCGGAGCCATGGGTAGCTGAACTCATTCAGCACTTGAATGCTTCGGGAGCATTCATATTGTCGGTCGATATCCCTTCCGGGGTATTTATGGATAGGGTCCTTGAAAATAAGGATGCGGCAATAAAAGCCAACCATGTATTGAGTTTTCAAGTGCCCAAATTGGTTTTCTTCTTACCCGAAACAGGGGTTTACAGCAATCAATGGGAAGTATTGGATATTGGGCTGGATCAGGAATTCCTTGCAGGGATGGAAACGGAATTTGAGTTGATAGGTAAGAATGAAGTGCTTCCCTTGTACATGCCTCGTGAAAAATTCTCACACAAAGGAAATTATGGACATGCTTTGATCATCGGGGGGAGTTATGGGAAAATCGGAGCGGTATCCCTTGCCGCCAAGGCTTCCTTGATCATTGGTAGTGGTTTGGTTACGGCCTATGTTCCCAAATGTGGATATGTTCCCCTTCAAACCGCTTTACCTGAGGTGATGGTGATTACCGATAAGAATGAAGCCCATATACAGGATATCGCATTGGATATACAACCAACGGTAATTGGCGTAGGTATAGGTATGGGGGTAGCCGCGGTAACGGGCGATGCCCTTTCGGAATATCTTGATACACAGGAAAAGGTTCCCATGGTTATTGATGCCGATGGATTGAATTTACTTTCAAAGCATAAGGTTTTACTTGAAAAATTGCCACCAAAGACGATTTTGACGCCCCATCCAAAGGAATTGAGTCGATTGATAGGGGATTGGAAAGATGATTTTGAGAAATTAAAAAAGGTAAAGGCCTTTTCGAAAGAACATGATGTTATTGTTGTGATTAAAGGGGCACATACCATTACGGTGTATGGCAACCTCGGTTATGTGAATACAACCGGTAATCCTGGAATGGCAACTGCGGGAAGCGGGGATGTTTTAACGGGGGTCATCACCGGATTGGTGGCCCAAGGGTACGAGCCCTTGAATGCGGCTGTTTTCGGGGTCTATCTGCACGGTAGGGCGGGGGATATCGCATTGGAACAAACAGGGTACCAGGCGTTGACGGCGTCGAAGGTAATCGAAGCGTTGGGTAAGGCGTTTATCGATTTGTTTGAAATGCCCGAATCTTCAGGGGAAACGGGTTCCAATGATACCCAACCATAAAATGAGGGTGTTCTAGATGTTTATTTGGCTGTTTTGATTCTTTTTTTGACCCACACCAAGGCGTTGTCGTATTCAATAAAGAACTTCATGGGTTTCCTGTAGAATAACTTTTCGATTTTGAAGTTGTGCATATCTATTTCCTTGACCGAAACAATGGCAAAGGCTTTCATATTGTCCATTTTCCTTAAATACGTATAGATCATGGGGTCAATGGCATAGGAGTTTTTGCGAAGACTTATGTATCCAAAGGGTTTGCCCTTAAAATGGATTTCCGATATGCCTATGATCTGGTATACCCTTTCAAGGGTCAAGGAGGCTCCTGCCTCAAATTTTGCTACCATGTAGTTATCATAAACCTGTATTACCCCTATGTCTAAATTATATTCCCTAACAATAATGGTTTTTTTCGATTGTCCCACGTTCATTTCATGTAATTTATAGTGTCTGAAACGAATGTATATTTTAACGTTTTGAATAAACAAAATACTAGATTAAAGGCTCAAATATCGTGTATACTGCCAATGTCGGTAATTTAGAGGGGTGTGTCCCTTGCTTTTCCAAGGGGTGCAAAAAAAAAGGGAGTCACGTTTCGTGACTCCCTTTTTTTAATGCAATCTGTACTTATGAATTCGGTTTTTCGATTTTTCCAGCCTTTTTTATTTTGATGGTCAGGCCTTCGTTCTTCTTATCCAAATCCATGAAAATGCTGTCCCCTTCATCGAGTTTCGAGTTAACGATCTCCTCGGCCAGGGCATCTTCAATGTATTTCTGAATGGCTCTTTTTAGAGGTCGGGCACCATATTGTTTGTCAAAGCCTTTTTCGGCAATATAATCCTTGGCCTTATCGGTTAGGTTCAAGTGGTAGCCAATATCCTTGATCCTGGAATAAAGTTTGGCCAATTCTATGTCAATGATCATATGTATATCCTCTCTTTCCAAGGCGTTAAAGACGATGACGTCATCGATCCTATTCAAGAATTCGGGGGCGAATGCCTTTTTCAGGGCATTTTCAATCACACTTTTTTGATGCGAACTTGCCTGCGATTTTTTAGCGGCAGTACCGAAACCGACACCTTGTCCAAAATCTTTCAATTGTCGCGCACCGATATTCGAGGTCATAATGATGATCGTGTTCCTGAAATCAATTTTCCTTCCAAGGCTATCCGTTATGAATCCGTCATCCAATACTTGTAAAAGCATGTTGAATACATCGGGGTGGGCCTTTTCAACTTCATCCAATAGGATGACCGAATATGGTTTGCGTCTTACCTTTTCGGTCAATTGTCCGCCTTCTTCGTACCCGACATATCCCGGAGGTGCACCTACCAATCTCGAAATGGCGAATTTCTCCATGTATTCACTCATGTCAATACGTATCAACGCATCTTCGGAATCGAACAATTCCTTGGCGAGTACTTTGGCCAATTGGGTTTTACCTACTCCGGTTTGTCCTAAGAATATAAACGAGCCTATGGGTTTGTTGGGGTCTTTTAATCCGGCCCGGTTCCTTTGGATCGCTTTGGCGACTTTCGCTACGGCCTCATCCTGACCTATGACATTCGATTTTATGAGGTTTGGAAGTTCTGCCAATTTGTTGCTCTCGGTCTGGGCGATCCTATTGACCGGAATACCGCTCATCATCGATACCACATCGGCAACATTCTCCTCATCTACGGTTTCTTTGTGCAACTTACTGTCCTCTTCCCATTTTTCTTGGGCACTGGCCAACTCTTTTTCCAATCTTTTCTCGTCGTCGCGCAACTTGGCCGCTTCTTCGTATTTCTGCTTTTTGACCACGCTGTTCTTCAGTTCCCGTACATCTTCCAACTGTTTTTCGAGTTCAAGAATCTGTTTGGGCACGTCCATATTTACGATATGTACCCGAGATCCGGCTTCATCCAAGGCGTCAATGGCCTTGTCTGGCAAAAATCTATCGGTCATGTAACGATTCGTCAATTTAACACAGGCTTTAATCGCTTCATCGGTATATTCCACATTGTGGTGTTCTTCATATTTTCCTTTGATGTTCTGAAGGATCTCGATGGTCTCGTCAACGGATGTGGGTTCTACAATGACCTTTTGGAATCTTCGTTCCAAGGCGCCGTCCTTTTCGATATACTGTCTGTATTCATCCAATGTGGTTGCACCGATACATTGTATTTCGCCCCTGGCCAATGCCGGTTTGAACATATTTGATGCATCTAGGCTTCCCGTGGCCCCACCGGCACCTACAATGGTGTGGATTTCATCTATAAAAAGAATGACGTCATCATTTTTTTCAAGCTCGTTCATTACGGCTTTCATCCGTTCTTCGAACTGGCCTCTGTATTTTGTTCCGGCCACAAGGGATGCCAAATCCAAGGTAACGACCCTTTTGTTGTAAAGTATACGCGATACTTTTTTGTTGATGATACGTAAGGCCAGACCTTCGGCAATGGCACTTTTACCAACTCCGGGTTCCCCGATCAATAACGGGTTGTTCTTTTTTCGTCGACTTAATATCTGGGATACCCTTTCGATTTCTTTTTCACGCCCCACTACAGGGTCCAATTTATTTTCTTCGGCCATTAGGGTCAGGTCCCTGCCGAAGTTGTCCAAGACCGGGGTCTTGGATTTTTTGCTTCCTTTTGGGCTCGAGGTGGTCCCGTAAGATCCTTCTTTCCCACTGCCGGTTTCGTCCGAGTCACTGGGGAAGGATTCTGAGGTTGGGGAATCCACAATATCGTCATCGCTTGTGATCATAAATTTGAATTGTTCTTTAACACCGTCGTAATCCACTTTCAATTTATGGAGTAACTTGGTGGTTGGGTCATTTTCATTTCTGAGAATGCACAATAATAAGTGCGCCGTATTGATTGAGGAACTTTGAAAAAGTTTCGCTTCAAGAAATGTCGTTTTTAAGGCACGTTCTGCCTGTCTTGTCAAATGAAGGTTCTTTTTGTCCTTTTGTACCCTATTGGGGTTTGGATTGGAAGGACTGAGGATTTCGACCTTTCTGCGTAAGTGGTCCAAATCAACATCCATGGCATCCAGGATACTTATCGCCTTGCCATTACCATCACGCAACAATCCCAACATCAAGTGTTCGGTACCGATAAAATCGTGTCCTAATCTTAATGCCTCCTCCTTGCTATACGCAATTACATCCTTTACCCGGGGTGAGAAATTATCATCCATATATTATCCTTTCAACAATAAAATTAGTAAAACTATCCTAATCTAGACCAATTACCATACCTAATAATCGTTAAACATAGTCTAAATGTCGAAAAAAGCCGTTATTTACAAAATAATTAACAATCGAATTATCAACTGAAAAGCGATAAAAGCGTGTTAATAAATTATTGGATAAAGTATTCGATATACGTGCTGAAACCTGTTAAAATGCGTATATTGCCATGCTTTTTTAAACAAGTTAAATAGATAAAAATTAGAATGGCAGAAGGAGAAAAATTGATTCCTATCAACATTGAAGACGAAATGAAGTCTGCCTACATTGATTATTCAATGTCGGTCATTGTGTCACGTGCCTTGCCGGATGTCAGGGATGGATTGAAACCTGTTCACAGAAGGGTACTTTACGGTATGCATGAATTGGGGGTTCGGTCAAACAGTGCGCACAAAAAATCGGCTCGTATCGTAGGGGAGGTCCTAGGTAAGTACCATCCCCACGGCGACACTTCGGTCTACGACACCATGGTGCGTATGGCCCAAGAATGGAGCTTGCGTTATATGTTGGTCGATGGTCAAGGTAACTTTGGGTCTATAGATGGGGATAGCCCTGCAGCCATGCGATATACCGAAGCCAGGATGCGTAAGATCGCGGACGATATGCTTATCGATATCGATAAGGATACGGTGGACCATCAATTGAATTTTGATGATTCCCTCCAAGAACCTACCGTCTTGCCTACCCGGATTCCCAATTTGTTGGTGAACGGGGCTTCCGGTATTGCAGTTGGTATGGCCACCAATATGGCACCACACAATCTTTCCGAGGTTGTTGATGGTACGGTAGCCTATATTGAAAACAACGATATTGAAATTGATGAATTGATCACCCATATAAAAGCACCTGATTTTCCTACGGGAGGTGTTATTTACGGTTATGATGGGGTCAAAGAGGCCTTCCATACGGGACGTGGACGGGTGAAAATCCGGGCAAAAGCCAGAGTGGAGGAGGTCCAAGGACGGGAGTGTATCATCGTTACCGAGATTCCTTACCAGGTCAATAAGGCCGATATGATCAAGAAGACGGCCGACTTGGTAAATGATAAGAAAATAGAGGGAATTTCATCCATTCGTGATGAATCGGATAGGAATGGAATGCGCATCGTATATATCCTTAAAAGGGATGCCATTCCGAATATCGTATTGAATACCTTATATAAATATACACCACTCCAGTCTTCGTTCAGTGTAAATAACATTGCCTTGGTGAATGGTAGGCCACAGATGCTTAATGTTAAGGAGATGATCCATTATTTTGTGGAGCATAGGCATGAAGTAGTGGTCAGAAGAACTAAGTACGAACTGAAAAAAGCCGAAGATCGGGCGCATATCCTTGAAGGGTTGATCATTGCCTCGGACAATATCGATGAGGTGATCGCCATCATTAGGGCTTCTTCAAATGCCGATGAGGCAAGGGAGAACTTGATGGAACGCTTTAAATTGACCGAGATCCAAGCCAAGGCGATCGTGGAAATGAGACTTCGTCAGCTAACGGGTCTTGAACAGGACAAATTACGGTCGGAATACGACGAAATCATCAAGACCATTGCTGATTTAAAGGATATCCTAGAGCGCAAAGAGCGCAGAATGCAGATTATTAAGGACGAGCTTTTAGAGGTCAAGGAAAAATATGGTGATGAAAGACGTTCAGAGATAAACTTCGCCGGTGGGGATTTGAGTATGGAGGACATGATTCCTGATGAGCAAGTGGTTATAACCATTTCCCATGCAGGCTATATCAAAAGAACCCCTCTTTCGGAATATAAGACCCAACATAGAGGTGGCGTGGGTCAAAAAGCTTCGTCAACCCGGAATGAGGATTTCTTGGAACATTTGTTCGTAGGGACCAACCACCAGTATATGTTGTTCTTTACCCAAAAAGGAAAATGTTTCTGGATGCGTGTTTTCGAAATCCCAGAGGGTAGTAGGACTTCAAAAGGAAGGGCCATTCAGAATCTGATCAACATAGAACAGGATGACAAGGTCAAGGCCTTTATATGTACCCAGGATCTTAAGGATGAGGAATATGTTAATAGCCATTATGTGATCATGGCGACCAAAAAAGGTACGGTCAAGAAAACATCCTTGGAGCAATATTCCAGACCACGTCAAAACGGGATCAATGCCATAAGTATAAAAGATGGCGACGAATTGTTGGAAGCCAAATTAACGACGGGTACAAGTCAGATTTTCTTAGGTTTGAAATCGGGTAAGGCCATTAGGTTCGAAGAAGGAAAAACAAGACCTATGGGGAGGAATGCTTCCGGAGTACGGGGTATTCGTTTGGCCGATGATAATGATGAGGTCATAGGAATGGTTTCCGTACATGATTTGGAAGAGGAAATTCTCGTGGTATCCGAAAACGGATACGGTAAACGTTCGAGTATCGATGACTATAGGATTACCAATAGGGGAGGTAAAGGGGTCAAGACCATATCCATTACCGAAAAGACCGGTGGACTTGTGGCCATTAAAAACGTTTCCGATTCAGATGACTTAATGATCATCAATAAATCCGGTATCGCTATTCGAATGAGTGTGGAAGACCTACGCGTCATGGGTAGGGCCACACAAGGGGTTAAACTGATAAACATCAAGGGTAACGATAGTATTGCTGCGGTAGCTAAAGTGATGAAGGACGATGAAGCCGTAGAGGAGGCCGATATCATGGATATAGAGGTTAAACCTGAAAACGGCACGGCTATTGATAATGATGATACCGAAGAAACAAAAGAGTAATCAATAAACACTAAATATTATAATTAAATCGAAATGAAGACTAAAATTTTTATACTTGCGGCCATGTCGTTTACGATGGTGGGGTTTGCGCAAAAAAATGAGATAAAGGCCGCGGAGAAAGCCTTGAAAGGTGGTGATGCGGCAGGGGCCAAAACTAGTTTGGAGGCTGCTGCAGGGGCTATTTCCGGAGCGGATGTCAAATTACAGGCACAATATTATTACCTAAAAGGAAAAGTCTATGCGGACTTGGCCAAAAAAGGCGATGATAGTGCTTTTGAAACGGCGATATCCTCTTACCAAAAAGCGAATGAGGTCGAAACCACCAGTGGCAAGCCCAAATATGGTAAAATGATCGAACAGGAATTGGCCGCCCTTGCAGGTGATATGGTAAATTCCGCTGTGGAGGATAACAGCAATAAGAAGTTCAAAGAGGCCGGAGAAAAACTTTATATGAGTTATAAGCTCAGCCCAAAAGATACCATTTACCTATATTATGCTGCGAGTAGTGCAGTAAATGGCGGTGAATATGAGCAGGCCTTATCGTACTATAACGAACTTAAGGAAGTTGATTTTGATGGAGGTGTCATCGAATACAAAGCTACGAACGTTGCCACCGGTGAACAAGAAGTAATGGATAAAGTACAAAGGGATTTGATGGTAAAGTCAGGAACCTACAAAGATCCAGTTGATGAAAAGGCGCCTTCGAAAAAAGCTGAAATCGTTAAAAATGTTGCTTTGATCTACACCCAATTGGGACAAGATGATAAGGCATTGGAAGCTTATAAGGAAGCGCGTGCCAACAACCCTAAGGATGTAAACCTTATCTTGAACGAAGCTAATCTACACTATAAATTAGGGGACAAGGAAAAATTCAAGGAATTAATGGCCGAAGCGGCAGCGGTTGCCCCTGATAATCCCGATTTACATTACAATATCGGTGTGATCAACATGGAGCAAGGTAATTTGGAAGAAGCGAGGGAGGCCTATAGAAAAGCCTTGGAAATCAATCCTGGATACACCAATGCCCAGTTGAACCTTTCGACTACCTACGTAAACGAAGGAAACGGTCTAATCGATGAAATGAATAGCTTGGGTAACTCTAGAGCCGATATTGCCCGTTACGATGAGTTGAAAAAGCAAAAAGACGATTTGTTCCAAGAAGGAGCCAATGTGTTGGAAGAGGCTTTGAAAACCAATCCGGACAACCAAGGAATCCTAACCCAATTGAAGAATATCTATGGGGCAATGGGAGACAATGAGAATTTCATGAGATTGAAAAAACTTTTAGGGGAGTAATCAATCCCTTACCATCATATAAAAAAAGTCCTGATAACAAATCAGGACTTTTTTTATATGATCTGTTTTATGACCCTAAGTTTATGGGTATAGGTCTTGGAATCGGTATTGAAAATTCCCGTATGGTCCAAACGGTCTATACGGACTTTACCAAAGGCGTGGATGATGTAATTGTTGTCCATGATAATGCCTACATGGTCAATGATGCCTTCATTATTATCGAAAAAGGCCAAATCCCCGGCTTCACTCTCTTCGATAAAACTTAATGCCGTGCCCTGGGTTGCTTGTTGGGTGGCACTTCGAAGAAGTTTGTATCCATTGATTTTGTATACCATTTGTGTAAACCCGGCAGCATCTATGCCAAAAGGGGTTTTTCCGCCCCATAAATAAGGGGTATTCAAATACTGCAAAGCGTTATCGATCAAGTTCGGCTTTTCCTGTTTTGATGCGATCAGCCCCCCTTCGTGGACATGTTCTTGATTTTTATGGAATACCGATCCCAGTACAACGGGTAAAAGGTTATTCTTGTCCGTCTCGATATAGGAAACCAAATCCGTGGTATAATGATGGGGATAGGCTTTTTTTTCCAATTCACGGTAGAGGCCCTCTTCGATAAAGGTTAGCTGTAGATTCTGTATCCATCCCTCACATTTGTCAAAAGCCGTACGTATTCTACTCCAATTTTTACGCTTTTCCAGGACCTTGAAATGCTCACCATATAATAATTGGGAAACCATCTCTGAGGTTTCTTCCGCACTGTATCTAATAGGAACGATGCTTAAATGACAAATACCGTATTGCATAGTTGATATTGCGGTAATAATTTAATTTCGCTCTAAAATCATGGCCGAAGCCCCGCCACCTCCATTGCATATGGCGGCAGCCCCGATTTTGGCATTTTGCTGTTCCAAGATATTTAAAAGGGTTATTAAAATACGGGCCCCGGAACATCCTAACGGATGCCCTAAAGAGACGGCACCCCCATTGATGTTTACTTTGGAATCGTTTAATCCCAGTAACTTCATGTTGGCCAAACCAACTACGGAGAATGCTTCGTTGAATTCAAAATAATCAACATCGTCAATGTCGATTCCGGCTTTGTCCAAGGCTTTGGGCAGGGCCTTGGCCGGTGATGTGGTAAACCATTCCGGGGCCTGTGCGGCATCGGCATAGCTTTTTATGGTTGCCAAGGGGGTAAGTTTCAATTCCTTGGCTTTCTCCAAACTCATCAGCACCAAGGCAGCGGCACCATCATTGATGGTGGATGCGTTTGCGGCTGTAACCGTACCATCTTTGGTAAATGCAGGACGTAAGCTGGGAATTTTATCAAAGTTCACATTTTTGAATTCCTCATCTTGCGAAACTATTTTAGGCTCCCCTCTCCTTTGGGGCACTTCGACGGGGATGACTTCCTTTTCGAACTTACCTGTTTCCCAGGCTTCTGCCGACCTTTTATAAGACTTTAGGGCAAAGTTGTCCTGGTCTTCACGAGAGAATTTATATTCAGCGGCACATGCATCGGCACATACACCCATTGCATTTTGGTCATAGGCATCTACGAGTCCGTCTTTTTGCATACCATCAACGAAAGTGACCGGACCGAATTTCGTACCGGTCCTTAGGTGTGCATAATGGGGGATAAGGCTCATATTTTCCATTCCCCCCGCTACGGCAATCGAGATATCCCCCAAAGCAATCGCTTGGGCGGCCTGCATTACCGATTTCATTCCGGAGGCACAAACTTTGTTCACTGTGGTGCAGGGCACGGTATCGGGAATTCCCGCGTATATGGCGGCTTGCCTTGCAGGGGCTTGGCCTGTGCCTGCTTGAACGACATTGCCCATTAAAACCTCGTCTACCAATTTGGGGTCTAAACCGATTTTTTCCAATGCCCCTTTAATGGCGATGGCACCTAATTTGGGAGCGGGCATCGTGGATAGCCCGCCCATAAAACTACCAATGGGTGTTCGTACTGCGGATACAATGACAACATCGTTCATAACTAAATGTTTTTATTATTGCGAAATTAATAAATTAATGTGCAATCAATGGGGATGTTGTGGCAAAAGGTCTATTATATTTTCTATTTTTGATGGTAGATATGAATTAGAAACGAGATTATTGGACCGAATTTACAAAAATCAATCCCTCATATATAAATACTTCCTATACGTAGTGTCTGTTTTTTGTATTGTGTTCTTTTTTCCGAAAGGAGGTAAGTTCAAATACGAATTCCAAAAAGGCAAACCATGGCAATATGAGAACCTATATGCCCCATTTGATTTTTCGGTAAAAAAGACCCAAGAGGAGATTTCAGCCGAAAAACAAAAGATCGTTGAGGGTCAATTGCATTATTATCGTTTTAATGAAGCAACGGCCGAAGCCGTATATCTGGATTATGAGTCTGAATTCGCAAAGACATTTCCGTCAAAAGAACATAGCGCATCGGAATTGGCCATATTGGAAAAAACCGGACGCGAACTTCTCGATAGGATCTATGAAAAAGGAATCCTGGAAAAAATGAATTCCGATGATATCGGAAAACAGGTATATCTTATTAAGCAGAACGAGGCCCATCAAATCAACTATGATGACCTTTATAGGGTTCGCGATGTTGAAGGGATTGTACAAAGGGTATTGGAAAAAGAAAACCTGGGGTCGTTCACCAACGCATTTCAGTCGCTTTTTTTCGACCTGATCAAGCCCAATGTGTCTTATGATGATAATCTTTCCCAAAAGGCCTTGGATGAAGAACTTTCGAAATTATCCTTGACAAGGGGAGCCATTGATGAAGGTAAGCTGATCATTGCCAAAGGAGAGGTGGTCGAATCGGAGAATTATTTGATCTTGGAGTCCTTGAAAGACGAGTTCGAATCGGAACTTTGGGCCTCCAATAATTACTATTATATCTTGTCGGGATATACGGTACTTGTTGCACTGGTGCTCATGATGCTCTTTCTCTTTCTTAAAAAGTACAGGGATGAAATCTTTGAAAACGGTACCAAGGTAACCTTTATCTTTATAAACATACTTGTTATGGTATTTGTGACCACCATTGTGGTCAAATACAATGAAGCCTATGTTTTTGTGGTCCCATTGTGTATTCTTCCCCTTATCCTGAAAACTTTTTTTGATGCGCGATTGGGGCTTTTCGTACATGTACTTACGGTATTGATCTTAGGTTTTGTGGTCCCGAATAGTTTTGAGTATATCTTTATCCAAATCATTGCCGGGATCGTAACCATACTAACGGTGTCCGAGTTGTACAAAAGGGCGAACCTGTTTATTTCGGTGGGGCAGATCACTTTGATATATATCGTTGCCTATTTGGCCTTCCATATAATCCATGAGGGGAATTTGGATAATATCATTTGGCTGACCTTAGGCCTATTTTTGTTGAATGGTATGATCACTTTGTTCGTACAACCGCTGATCTATATCTATGAAAAGATATTCGGGTTGGTATCGGATGTTTCCTTGTTGGAATTGTCGGATACCAATTCAAAATTATTGAAAGAACTTTCGAATAAGGCACCGGGCACTTTCAACCATTCCCTACAAGTGGCGAATTTAGCGGAAGCGGCAGCCAATGAAATTGGAGCGAATGCCATGTTGGTGCGGGTGGGTGCCTTGTACCATGATATTGGGAAATTGGGGAACCCTACCTATTTTACCGAAAATCAAATTACAAACGCGAATCCCCACGATGACCTGGAACCTAAGGATAGCGCACGTATTATCATTGATCACGTGATCAAGGGGATTGAAATGGCCCGAAAGAACAATTTACCCGACAGGGTGATAGATTTTATTAGATGCCACCATGGCACCACCTTGGTCTATTATTTTTACACCAAACAAAAAGAAAAGGATGAAGGGGTAAATGAAGCGGACTTTAGGTATCCTGGTCCCACACCTTTTTCCAAGGAAACCGCCATCCTGATGATGGCGGATTCGGTAGAGGCGGCTTCAAAAAGTTTAAAGAATCCGACGTTTAAGGTCTTGGATGAATTCGTGGATAAGATCATCGGTGGCCAAATGGCCTCCAATCAATTCTTGAATGCGAACATTACCTTTATGGAAATAGAGACCATTAAGAAAATCTTTAAACAACGGTTAACGAACATCTATCATTTAAGGGTAGAATACCCAGAATAAGGCATTTGTAAAATTGATTGAAAAAAAGTCATTAAATAGTTGCTTTTTAGCATTGGAAAAATGTACATTTGCAACCGCTTAACAGCAAAAGTTCATTAAAAGATATTCAGGAGAGGTGCCGGAGTGGTAACGGAGCAGATTGCTAATCTGTCGACGCGTAAGTGTCGCATGGGTTCGAGTCCCATTCTCTCCGCAATTTTTTTGAAATGATAACCATCTCGGGGTGTAGCGTAGCCCGGTTATCGCGCCGCGTTTGGGACGCGGAGGTCGCAGGTTCGAATCCTGCCACCCCGACAATTTAACATATCAATTGTTACTAAAAACCTGTTAATCGTATGATTAGCAGGTTTTTGCGTTTTTTAAGGCATCAAATGAAATGATTTAATCCGTCAACAAAAGTCAACAAATCGGATAACAAAACGGATTTAACATTTGTGTTGACCTAATTGTTAAAATCGCCTTTTCGGTTCGGTAATAAAATGTATCTTTATAAGTGATTTGGCTTTCGTCTGATAACAAACTGTTGTTAACTAAAAGACGAAACAAATGAAAACATCCTCAACCTTCAGTATTTTGTTCTGGGCGGACTTCGCCAGGGCAAATGACAATCAAGCATCACTCTATGCTAGAATAACCGTAAACGGAAAACGATCTACCATCAGTCTAAAACGAAAGGTTTTGATATCTGATTGGGATGCCCATCGAAATAGAGCTCGTGGGAACAGTCAAAAATCCAGGGTACTCAACAGCTATTTGGATGAATCCTATACTTTTCTATTCGAGTGCTATCGGGAATTAAAAGCGGAACGTAAATTGATTACGGCACAAGCTGTCAAAGCGAGGTACTTTGGTGAAGATGACGATAACCGTTCCATTAAGGATATCATCAACTACCACAATGAGGATATGGAAGGCAAGCTGAAATGGGGTACCCAAAAGAACTACTTTACCACACAACGTTATATTTCCAAATTTCTTCAAAAATCATATAGGACTACCGATAAGTATTTACAGGAACTCGATTATGACTTCATTATAAAGTTCGAGAAGTATTTACGGAACTATATTCCGGAGGACCATCAAAAACCGATGGGCAACAATACCGTGATGAAGCATATTGAACGATTTAGGAAACTGATTAACTTATCACATAAGTTGGGGTGGATAGAGCGTGACCCATTTATCAATTTCAGATCCAAATTCATAAAAAAGGAACGTGGCTTTTTAAGTTTGGATGAACTTCTGGAAATCGAAAACAAGCAACTGACCATTGTGAGACTACAACAGGTAAGGGATTTGTTCGTTTTTAGTTGTTATACAAGTTTAAGTTATATCGATGTTATCCATTTGAGCGAGGATAATATCTGTACCGGTATTGACGGTGAACTATGGATTTATTACAGACGTGAAAAAACGACCAAACCCATACGCATACCGTTATTGCCTAAGGCTTTGGCCATTATCGAAAGATACAAGGGTAATCGGAAAGCCGTTTCCCAGGGCAGGTTGTTCCCTAAAATATCCAACCAAAAGCTCAACTCCTATTTGAAGGAAATTGCCGATGTCTGCGGCATTAAAAAGAACATAACGTTCCATATAGCTAGGCACACATTTGCTACCACCGTTACCTTGAGCAACGGAATGCCAATTGAAACGGTTTCAAAATTGTTGGGCCATTCCAAAATATCCACTACCCAGATTTATGCCAAGGTCATTGAACGTAAGGTAAGTGACGATATGCAAAGGTTGAGAACCCACTTCAATCAATTGGAAAGTGAGCCAACTTCCAAAACCCATCACAATGTATAACCTACTTTAAAGAGCAAACAATGGAACTATCTATAATAAAAACAGAAATCCATAATATTCAGGGGAAAAAAGATATCGGAGTTAAGCAAGCAATACCAAAGCTTGACATGAAAGATCTTATTTTAGTAGGGGCAAATTCAAGGAGGTTTTTTGGAGTTATAATCTAATCGAAATAGTTCTTCACTATTGGGTCTAGGATACTTTCCAATATGGTATCATAAAGTGATTTCAGCTCGGCGGGATTGTCTGAAAAATTCACAAATTAGGGATTAGAATCCAATTTATCATTCAGGGAACTCCTGTCTGAAAACCATATATATTTTTCTTTGAGCCCACTCAAGGTGTTCTCATTGGGAATTCCCATTTATATGGTTGATTCATGATCCTGATTAAAAATGTTATACCTATCTATAAACACCATAATGTCGCTAATTTACAACAAAAATTGTATATTTGTCGCAAAAGAGCAACATCATGAACACTAAGAAAGCTATTCTACTTCCGAAATATCAAAAGTTTTTTGATCAAATAGGGGAGAATATCAAACTGGCACGAAAGAGAAGAAAGCTAACGACAGAGCAGGTATCAGAACGTGCGGGCATTCACAGAGCTACCCTTTACCGTATAGAAAAAGGCGATCCGGGGGTGGCCATTGGACTATATTTTAATGTGCTCAAGGTAATGAATCTTCAGGATGATTTTTTGAAGTTGGCCAATGACGATGCATTCGGAAGAAAATTACAAGACTTAGATTTATTGTAAATGATGGCAGAGGGTAAATTTGACATATATGTTTTCGCAGACTGGGCAGGCATGGAAAGTCCGGCCCTCATAGGTACGCTATCTGCTCATTTTGCCAAGGGAAAGAAGGCCTTCAGTTTTGAATATGACAAAAATTGGTTAAAAACTGATGCACAACGGCTTTTGGATCCAGATATTGAATTTTATTCCGGACCACAATATCCTGCCAACAAAGAGAATTTTGGAATTTTCCTTGACAGTATGCCGGACACTTGGGGTAAAACCTTGATGAAGCGTAGGGTAGTACAAGATGCAAAGGCAAATAAAGAAAAACCGAAGACCCTTTATGAGATTGATTATCTACTAGGCGTGTTCGACGAAAGCCGTATGGGAGCCTTGCGTTTTAAAACGGATTTGGATGGGTCTTTTTTAGACAATGATGCCCAAACCCCTACACCGCCTTGGTCATCGTTAGGGGATTTGCAGGAAGCAGCTGAACAACTGGAAAGGGATGACCAAAGTGAAGCTATCAGGAAATGGATCGCCGTTTTAATTGCACCTGGTTCATCTTTGGGTGGTGCAAGGCCCAAAGCCAATGTTTTCGACTCGCAAAAGAATTTGTGGATTGCCAAGTTTCCATCGAAAACCGATACCATTGACAAAGCTCTTTGGGAGTTTTTGGCCTATCGATTGGCTATAGCTTCGGGAATAGAAATGGCGGAATCCGAAGTTAAAAAAATCAGTGGGCAACACCATACCTTTCTGACCAAAAGATTCGATAGGGAAAAAAATAAACGGATACACTTTGCCTCGGCAATGACAATGACCGGTAATACTGAAGATTCAATAAGGGATACCTCGCCGAGCTATCTTGAAATTGTCGAATTCATAGAGAATTATGGTGTGGATGTTGAAGCTAATTTACATCAACTTTGGCGTCGTATCGTATTTAATATAGCGATTTCCAATACAGATGACCATTTGCGGAATCACGGATTTATATTAACCGAAAAAGGTTGGATTTTATCGCCCGCCTATGATTTAAACCCCTCGATAGAAAAAGATGGTTTGTCTCTACATATAGATATGGATGATAATGCCCTCGATTTTGATTTAGCTAAAAGTGTTGGCGAATATTATAGGTTAAGCGAAATTGAAATGGAAACCATACTTTCTGAAGTATTGGCTGTGGTCAAAAATTGGAAACGTATTGCAGAAGAAATAGGAATAAAAAGAAGTGAAGTGGAATCGATGTCTAGTGCTTTTAAAACAGAATTAAAAAACAATAAGTATGACTAAAACTGGAAGTGTATTTTCAATGGGAAGTGGAGGAGCTACCTATGAACATAATGTACAAGCAGCTTATTTACTTGCTATGTTATTACAGATTGAGATACCTCTGGTTACTAAGGGCAAAATATCAGAAGTCGCTTTTCAAACAACCAGTAAAGGTTATGCAACAGATGATTTCTTGGTAAAGGCAGATATAGGTTCAGGGGCAAAGAAGAAGATTTTAGGTCAAATCAAATATAATATAGCTCTTACAGAAGCTAATGAAACTTTTAACGAAGTAATAACAGCCTTTTGGAAAGATTTCAATAACACCAAATTTGATAAAAGTACCGATAGGCTTTTATTGATAAAATCTAATTTGACCAACAACGATAAAAAACATTTTAACGTACTTCTAGATTGGGCATCGACACATAATAATGAAGTTGACTTTTATAAAGAAGTGGAAAGAATCGCTATAAAGAAGCAGCATCTTAACATCTTTGAAAATTTACTCAAAATGGCTAACGATGATAAGGATGTACCCAAAAAAGACATTTGGATGTTTCTCAGGTGTATGGCACTTCTTGGGTACGACTTTACAACCGAGACCAGTACTGCGTATAATAATGTTTTAAATATTATCACATTAACTAAAGCTACAGATTGTGAACTAGCGGGCAATCAAATATGGAATAACTTATTGTCTTTAGTTGCTCATTATAATCTTAATGGTGGAACAATATCTTATGACGACTGCATCAAATTAGATATGTACAAATGCTTTAACCCTTCTGTATTTGATAGCACTTATACTTCTGTATCTAAACTTAAAGAAGATAGCAATATCATAATAGAGCCTTTCACTAGCTCTATTGAAGATTTTCACTTGGACCGTTCGGATACGTTAGAAAAGCTTTTAGAGGTATCAAAGAGACATCAATTTACAATAGTAACAGGAAGTGCTGGTGCTGGTAAGTCTGCATTATTAAAAGACTTTATAGAAATATATCACGACAATACAAATGTTTTTGTTTTCAAGGCAGAACAATTTAATGAAAGTACACTATCACATGTATTTACTAAACTTGGTGTCACACATTCCATTAGTAATATTGTCAATTCCATAGGGTATCTGAAAGAAAAACTGATTGTAATAGATAGTTTGGAGAAATTGCTAGAAGCGAATCCTGAAAATGCCTTTCAACAATTTTTGGCTAAGATAAAATCCTTCAAAGATGTAAAAGTGATTTTTACTTCAAGAGCCTATGCAGTTAACCTAATTCTTCAAAAATATCACTTTACAGATTTAGAAGTTATAGAGGTAAAACTTATGTCGAATGATGAACTAGATTTAGCACAACTACATTTCCCCAGTTTAAAGCTATATTTTGAAAACCCCGGCATAAAAGAAATACTAAGAAGCCCTAAATATCTTCAGTTTGCAGTAAATACAATTGGAGTAAGCGGATTTCAAGTAGAGGATTTATCTATAATCGATTTCAAAACAAAACTATGGAATCATATAATTGAAAAATCAACCATGACAGGCAGTGGTATGGCTAGAAAGCGAGGAAAAGCATTTTCAAATGTAGCCATTAAAAGAGCACAGTCTATGCGACTTTTTGTTGAACCAGACGAGGGAGTTGATGAAGCAGCGGTAGAAGCTTTACTTGATGACCATATTTTGTACAAAAGTAGAAATGAATATCAATTTTCACCTTCACACGATATTCTTGAAGATTGGGCGCTTGTAAAGCACCTATCAAAACTAAAAGCCGACGCACCAACCATAGAAAACTTTTTTAATCAAATAGGCAACCAACCTGCTTTTAGAAGAGCCTTTAGGTTATGGGTAGAAGATTATCTGATTGAAGATACTGATGCTATTGTGCGAATAATCGCAAGTACAATTAATAACGATACAATTGAAAAATACTGGATAGACGAGATTCTGATTGCTGTTTTTCGTTCTAACGATGCGACACCCTTTTTTGAGAGTTTTAAAGCTGATTTGATTGCTAATAATGCTTCTTTTTTAGCCCGTTGCATTATGTTGACCAGAACTGCTTGTAAAGAATATGGTTTTGGTTCTGAAAAGAATAAATCTATACTATTTCCTATTGGTAGCGTTTGGAGAGATTTACTTGTGTTTATAGCAGAAAATATAACGGCATTGTCAAATTTACGTGAGTCAATTTTTATGTTATTATTAGATTGGGAGCTAAGATTTTTACTCGATTCTGATAATTCATCCTATGAGGAAATTGAGGCTTGTAAAAGTATTGTTACCCAGTTTATTCAGCAGATTGAGTCTGAAGATAATTTCTGGTTAAATAAGCTTTCTCGTGAAAAATATACGATACAAGAGTTGGTATACCTATTCTTTGGTCTAGCACCTTTTGCTAAACCTGAACTTCAAGATTTTCTTAATAGAGCAAACTCTAAAGACGGCGTGGCTTGGAGAGTACAACAATTCTATGAGATAGCTATTAAAATAGCACTTGGTGGTATACGAAACCAAAGCCTTATAAAAGAATTTCCAGAATTGCTTATTTCTTTAACAGATAAAAATTGGAAAGTACACCCAAAGGAAGAAGTCGAAGAAGTGAAAATCGATGGACGCAGAAGCATATCAAGTTTTTTACCTAAACCAAGACCCGAAAAAGAAGAATCTTGGGGAATAGAAGATTCAAAGTTTGATTATTACCCTTCTGGAATTTATAAAACATTTGCTGCTGGTTTGTTTTCAACCCACCCAATTAAAGCGATTTCGTTTGTAACAAACTTTATTAACTATAGTGTTGACTTCTTTATGCAGTCTGATTATGCAAAAGAGCATCCTCTGGAAAAGTTGACATTGCAATTCCAAGACGGAAAGGAAAGAATACAATATGGTGATTTAGATTTATGGATTGCATATAGAGGTTTAGCAACTAGAGTACATACCCTTATTGAATCGTTATTGATGTCTTTAGAACGTTACTTACTTCAGTTGGCATCAGTCGATAATGATTTAGCTAAAAAGCTACTAGAAGAACATTGTAAATATATACTTCAATTTTCCAATAATGTTGCTTTAACCTCTGTTTTTGCGAGTGTTTTTATGTCAAACCCAAAAGCATTTACAGATGCTATACTACCAATTTTTGGTTTAAGACAATTCTATGATTGGGATTTACAGAGGTCTATAAGTGAGTATCATAGTATGGCACCAGAAGACAATAAAATACCATATGCACAAAAAGAAAGGATGGATTCCAATGCATTGCCTCACCGCAGAAAATATCATCAAGGATTGAGGGCTTTTATGTTTCATTATCAAATTAACTATGGCAAGCTTAATGAAGAGCTTTTTAAGATTTTTGATAAATTTCACAAAGACTTTGCGGATGACCATATGTGGATTAAAACGGTTACAGAAATGGATGTTCGTAAACTTAAACCGGGTAAAGTAAATGAAGAAGCAGGTACGGTGGAGTTGGTGCCATCTTATTCTGAAGAAATTTCGGAAACAATTACTGCAATTGAAGAGGGTTTTAAGGATAATCACTTCGATGCCTCTTATAGTAATATGCTGCGTAAAGCGATAGAAAATGAGGTAGAAATAACTTTTGAGCAATGGCTAGAAATCTACAATTACTACACAGCAGTAGATTTTCAGCACGGTATGTTTGATATGCCAGTATCACTCTCTAAGATTGGACTTGATTCATTTTCTGCTCAATTAAACGAGCAACAGGTTTCTTGGTGTTTCTATACAATTTTTAAAGCCGTTGATGCGCTGATAACGGACAAATACAAAAATGACCATAATCTAAGTATGAAATATAGTTTATTGGAGAAAAAGACAATTCTTCACGCTATACATTTACTACCGAAGTATGCTGCTACAGATAAAGTGAAAACTGATTGTCGGATACTTCTTGGAAGACTGGTCTTATGTCCATTAGACGATTATGACTTAAGACAATTTCTAATGTATTTTAGAGATAAATTTATCAAGAACTGCCCAGATACTGCTACTGACTTAACCAAGATGGTGGTATCCTTTGCAAAATTTGAGAAAGAAAACCCAAGTCCTTACTATAGAGCAACAAAAGAAGAATTAGTTGCATATGAAAAGAGTTTTAAATATTTCATTAGAACATCTATGGATGCGCCTACTGAGATTGATTCGAAGACTATTGATTACTTATTATACGAAAAGCATTTTCTCGTTAGAGCAATGCTAATGATGTCCACGAAGAATTGTAATCCAACAGAAGTTGATTATGTAATAAAAGTGATAGGCGAATTTGTTGGTCAACATACTACCGTTGAAGGAGACACTTGGAGAAGAAGTAACCAAAGTTTTGATTACACCATACAGACAGATATGCAATTATTTCTCGGGCAACTCTTTCTTTATAGTAGTGAAGTAGATTATGGACAAAAATTTGTAGATATTTTAGTTTTGCCATTCCTACAGGAATTTAATGAAAGAGATGAAAATATTCAAGATTTGTTCAAGTTCGTAGCTAGTACATTAGACTTTTGCATTACTATAATGTATGATATTGTACGTGACAATACCGAAGAAGAATTACAAGAATATGGTACAAGATTCTGGCAGTTGTGGGAGTATTTATTTAATAAACTAAAGGAGAGCGACAGTTATTATTTTAGCGATAAATTACTATTAGATAATAGGTTTTTGAAGTCCCTAGAAGATTGGAAAGGGTTTTTTAGTTACAAGGAACAATACCTTAATATGGTAGCTTATTTTGGTACAAGAAAACTTTCCTCTGTTATTACCGTTTTTTCAACATTTGGAGAAAAAGTGTTTCTACCAGAAGGCCTTTTGATTTTAAACGAATTGATTGATGAGCACCCTGGCAATATAGCTGACTTAATGGGGAAAGATGGTAAAACTTTGGTTAAAAAGCTATTTTTTAATAATATAAGTATCATTAAAAATAGGCAGGATTTAGTCAATGCGTATCTACATATTTTAGGTTTGATGATTGATTCGGGTTCTACTGAAGCTTATTTAATTCGCGAAAATGTTTTTGTATATAAAACGGAAGTTTAGTTTTTTCTGCTAAGCAATTACAATCACCTTATTTTAAGTACAGCCCATTCATTTAAATTAACTAATACAATAAATTGAATTGGAAAATAATACTGAATTGTCAAGGGAAATCCTTAGTGAATTTCATGGACGATGGGATATTGAAGCAATCAAGTCTATGAAATTGGAACAATATGTTTCGGTTGGGAAAAAAGATACATTTTGTCAATGGCTAGAAACCAAAACCAGAGCTTTAGGAAGTATTAAGGGTATAAATTCCAGCAAGTTTGGTATTTATAAACGTAGTGATATAAATGCAAAACCAAAAAACTTAATAAATGATAACCTTTATTCCTGGCAACGGTACTATGGAGAAAATAAAAAAGAAGCGTTTGAAAATGTAAAAGCTGAAGTTTTAAAAATTATTGACTATTCTGAAAAGGGAGACTTTGAAAAAATTGATGATTTGCACTTAACTCTTTTTATAAAATGGAAAATTGCTTATCTCTATTCAAACGAAAGATTAATTCCAATTTTTAAGAAAGCTGTACTACATAAAATTGCTGAACATTATGGCTTGACTGTTACGAGAAAAACCAGAGCTTCTGAAATTCAGAAAATAATTATAGCTAATAAACCATCTCATTTATCAATATATCAGTTTGCTGATTTTATGTACGAGAAATATGGTCGAGATAATGGAAAAACAACTAATACCGGAAAGAAGAGAAAAACTAAGAGAAAGGGAGCCACTTCGAGAAACTTTACAAAACAAAAAAGAAAAGGAAGTGCTAGTTACGTTGCAGAGCAGAAACACAATAAGATTCAAGAGGTATTACAAAAAAGACTAGAAAAGAAATACGGATAGGACAACGTTGTGCTGGAGGAAAATTACGTTGATGTAAAAGTTAAATTAGAAAATGAAATTCATTTCTACGAAGTAAAGTCATCGGCCTTTGTCTCTGATTGCATTTGAGAAGGACTAGGTCAAATAATTTCATATATGCAAAAGGACGATGACAATAGAACAAAATTATTGTTCATTGCTGGACAGTACCCACCTAACCAAGATGAAAGTGATTATTTGAATTTCGTAAAGAAAAAATTAAAAATCGATTTTGATTATGTTAGTGTTGAATTGAAAGACTAACTATTAAAATGACCCTTTTTCTCTCGGCCCTTTGTTAGTCACTTTCCATTGGTCATTCTCTTTAACCAGTTTAAAGATGCCCGTCTTTCCATCATAAGACGTTTTGTATCCTACCCAAGTAATTTCACCATCAATGGCTTCATCTAGGATTTCTGCTTTGATTTCTTTATCGGAATCTGGAAGCATATTTTGAACCGCGATCAAACTGGCATATCCTTCTGATGTAGTGTGCTACTTAAGAGCTGATTCATCTTTAAAAAAAAAGCTTTTCGCAACAATTTCTGCGGTTTCTGTGTGGGACATATTCTTATTTCCTGAACAGAAATGAATTGAAGTACGAGTGAGCAAATAACTAATTTTTTCATATTATTAATTTGGGTTATTGATATATCTATGGGATATATTCAGCTTTAGAATCCGTTCGCCATCCTTCTCGTTCAATTCCAAAATTACCCTGCGGTCATTAGATAATGAAAATTTGGGCAACACATAAACGAATCGCATCATCTTACCCTCTGCAATTTTTGAAGGCAGATGGTGTTTGTAAATAGGTTCTAGATACAGACTCTGTAAAGATTTTTTCTTTTCCTTTTGTCTGGTCTCCACCGAAAAGCTCAAGAAGTTCAAATCGTAATCAAGTGTCGATTTGTTCTCAATGCGAATCACGAAGTATAGTTCACCTTTATCAAAAACAATATTCTCCACACTCAGAACAATGTTTTCGTATCGCTTCATAATTCTACCAATACGTTGCTTTCTGTCAAGAAGATAAGTGCAGAATTTTTGATAGTAATAGGTTCTGTAATCAATATCCTTTTCAGAAGTTTTAACCAGAACCGAATCAGTTTCAATTGGTTTTTCATTCCCAATATTACTATATATCGGGATAAAATAATTCAGTTTTGCTAACCGCTCCTTATATTTTATAATATAGGAGAAAACCGAACCAGAATTATTGATGACCAGTAAATTACTTTCCTTTCCTGGCTTTGCCTGTAATAATCCAAAATATTGTTCTTTTTCACGGTTGTATGTGAATACAAAATTAGAGGCTCCTGTGATGCCCTGTCGAATAGGTTCTGGAAAAAATAGCGCTACATTCTTGGTGTCGTTTGCATAAATGGTATCAAGGACTATGTTTGTTTGCGCTTTAGCAAAAGTAGAAATAGACACAATCAATATAAGGATTATGGTTCTCATAATTTTGGTTTTAGAATAAGTTTATAATTGTTCAGTATGGTTACTTTTACTCTTCGGTTAGAATGCCGAAATACTTGTGTAAGTCCGCCCACTTGTGGAACACTAGGAATATTGAAATCGCTGATGACATCATCCAGCACTTCTCTTGTTGCTTCTTCCTGGAAACTATTCTCTACATAAATTCCTTCCGTACCGTCTTGGTAATCATAAGCCTTTAGTTTGACTGGTTGATGATTTATATGCTCAATGTCTATGATTGTGCGATTGGGCTTAAAACTGATAAAGCCATAGATTAGTGTGTTTTTGGGTATTCGTTTTCCATATAGGATAGCATCGTTTGTTAATCGCATCTGTAAGCGATAATTAGCTTTCAGGGTCTGCGTTCCATCTACACGCACATAGATGGATTCATCAGTATTTTTCGCATTCAAAGCTTCATTTGTTATGGGATGGGAAGCGAAAAAGAGTTGATGCTCCAAGGCCAGTTCCTTGGAAGCGACTTCCGTTTCCTTATCATCAATTTTAATGGTGTCTTTTGCCATTTTCTTTATGGATTTGGTAGTGTTGTCCTTCGGGTTGATATTTTCATACGATTGGCCTGAATATCGAATTTGACCATGCTGGTAGATGCTGTCGACCACCCTCATCTTTTCCTTGTCCAATAATTGGGCATCGTAGACCCCTGTGGAGTCCAACAGTCGTTCATCATAGATACTTGGGGCATTGGTTTGCTTAACCTCTTTAAGGTCATTAAGGGCATCTAATTTAGAGTCGTATTCCTTTAGGTTATCCTCTAGTTCCGGTACGGGAATCTGATTATTGTCTGTAGTAGGTTCCTTATCCTCTCCCCATACCAGCATTGCATAGCCTACTAGAAAAAGTAGAATACAGGCCAATACCATGGAAAAAACTAATTTGTTCTTTTCTATTTTCATACTGTTTTTTTTTAGTTGCCCATTATGGGCTTTCATCATTGATTTTCTTTAAAGTGTTTTCAAAAAAATCGGTAATCAACAATCCATGGGTATTCTTTGGAAAGTTTCTGTCGATTTGAATCAACTTTCCCGTAGTAGTTAATTCATAAGTGTCAGTAACTGTACCCCGGTTGATTTCAAAAATGGTTTTCGTTTCAAATCTGTAGGGTTCATTTTGTATATCTACTTTTGATTCTATACGCAATACTTTCTGGAGCAGGGAATATTGCAGTAAGCGGTTATAAACACCATCAGCTTTTTTCTGGCGGTACAAAGCATCTACAGAACTATTACCCAACCATAGGGCCTTTTCCAAATTCTTTTCATAATTGCTGGCATCAATGTTATAGAAATACGTGTGGAAAAGTTCTAGATTGGCTAATGCCTCAACTTTTAAATTTTCTTGTTGGGACACTAATTTCAAGGGAATTACACTACCGTCTGAATTGACTACAAAGGCATTGTTGGTCGTTTCTTTATATAGTTTTATGACCATCAGAACAGAAACGATACATGTCAGGACAGCTCCGATAATGACCGTCAATACAATAAAGCGATTTTGTTTTAAGATGATGTAAATATTTTTATAGGGTGTTTTCATATTCATGTAGCGATATTATTACTTAATGTGCTTTAGGCATTCAGCCTGTAAAGAGTTTAAAAGTGAATGAGGTTGCCCGTTTGTACAGTTTGAATTTCAACAGTACGATAAATCCGATGGATCCTAATTGTAAAAGCGGAGCGAATAAATTACTCCCCCAATCCGTTCCAAAAAGGTCACTCCAAAAATTGGTGTTGATTTCCGTATAGAGATTGTTCACGAATACATTGACCAGAAAAAAAGCCGGTACCAACATATAGACCCCTGCATAGAGTTTGAAAAATGTATAGGCCAATGATCTGAACCTTTCAAAGACGGCCAAGCTGATGACCAACGGAAAAAAGGCCTGCATAATGCCCAAAAGGAAAAAGCGTTCCGCTAGAAACAAGGGGTAGATAAACAGATCCAATAACCACAGGAAAACCCCAATGATAAAGGAGAGTATCTTCAGGCCATACAAGGGGGTGACGAGGGCCTCATAGAGCATCGCCATCGCTTTTTTTGTGGCTTCCAGGGCACCTACATCCTGTTCGATGTCGATATCCATCATCTGCAATGGGAGGAGTGCGGGTGCCGTGTCCCGGTATTGACTCTCGATGGCCACCAGCAAGGCATCGAAAACACCCAAAACCTGTGTGGAGAAAATAACCAATAGTACGATTGCAAAGTTCTTGGCAAGCTCGGATGGCGTAAGCCCCCAAGTATAACCCTCGTTATTGGCAACACCCTCATTATATTTTTTTAGGATATTGATCAAAAAGAACAATACTGCCAGCGTTTTCATCCCGGCAATGGTGTACTGCGAGAAATCACTGTTTTTTATCGTTTGAAAAACGGTGTCCACATATTCCAGTCCCATACCCAAAAAAATCATGGTTGTTAGTAATTGGTTTCTCTATTATTGATTGTGTGTTGCATCTCTCGAAATGCAATTATCTCTCGGTAGCGTCTGGTCTTTGCCTCAATTTCCGCTACCATTTCCTTGGATTGTAATTCCTGTTCTTTAAGGACTTCGGCACGCTCCGCATCTGTCATCTTCAAATTATCACTGGACAATATTTGGTCGATATATTCCATACCCTCTATAGAGTTTTGAAGAATGGCATCGAAAGAATCCGATATACGGGTAACTTCATCAGGTTTTATAAAAGGGGAGTTCAGGATTTGCCTTAAATCATTTTGAACAACTTCGTATAGCCGTTGGTTGTTCTTGGCGAGTTCCCTTATCGCTTTCAATTGTTTGATCACATTGTTCACCTTGTCAATGTTCTCTTTTTGTTGTTTTAGAAAATCTACAGTCTTTAGAAGTTGCGAGGTCTGTTTTGCAGTTTCAATAAGGGATTTGGTCAAACTGATGAAATTGGTATTATCATATACCGGCATCCCTTGGGCCATAGCATGGCCATTCACTACAATGGCAACTAATACGGATAGCATTATTTTTTTAATGATGTGTTTCATTTTCTTGATTTTTGGTTGTTAATATTAAATGCAGTCTACAACTGCTTGATAAATTCTTTGATGGCCCCTTCCATGGAGCCCGTCTTTTTATAAAGTGCCATTATGGCGTCGTTATCTTTACCGTCGGTCAAGTAGGCCGCATATACTTCTGACGGCACTTCCAATCGGAAAATGTTACTCTCTTTACCTATTTTAATGAACATTTCGGTGTACTTCCGTGTTCCGGTCAAGTTGTTCTTAATGGATTTTAATTGATTCAGATCGTGGGAGGAAAGATTCAACCGTTTCACGATTTCGTCATATCCCTTTTCGTTGTTTAGGCTGTAGATGACCTGTGTATTTTCAAGAATGCTTGCCGAAGTCGAATTGTTTGGTAACTGATTGATGGATTGTAGAATGATGCCGATGGCACCGTTTTGTTTCCGGATGGCCTGATAATAAAATTCCACACTCTCCAGTACGTTGTCGAACTTCAGTTGCTTGGCAAACTCGTCGAATAGGATAATGCCCTTTTCGGATCGGTTCTTCCATATCGTCCGTTGAATGGCCGTTTTTATAAGCTTCAACATCACGGAAAGGATTTCCTTGTTGTCCTTTACTTCATCGAGTTCAAAGACGATAAGTCGCTTGTCCTCGATTTTATAGGTCTGGTCTTCGCTAACGTCAAAAAGAAAGCTATATAGACCATCTCCGACATACTCCGACATAATGTGCAGAAAGTTGGTGATGTTGAAGTAATCGGGATGGATTTTAAGGGTTTTGAGCAGTGTTTTCTTATGTTCCTCTATGAAAAAATAAAAGCTACTGAGCGAATGACCAATTGCGGATTGTTTGTAATAGTAGCGTAGGATTTTCTTGATAGAGACTGATTGTGCCTTGGTTACGTCCAGGTCGGAAGCGAAGAGCTCTAAAAGGAAAACCGATAAGTCTTCTAACCGTTCTGGGGTTAGGTCATTTTTATGGCTTATGAAGAATGGGTTGATGCCCAAATTCTGGCCGCTTTCATATCGGAGTATGGTGTATTTTTTGGGATAAAGTTTGGCGAATTTGGAGTAGGACCCCCCAAGGTCGATAATGATCATACGTACACCGCTCTCGAAATATTGACGTAGGATGTTGTTGGCCAGAAAGGACTTTCCTTCGCCGGTGGGTGCGAAAATGGCAAAGTTCCTAGCCTTGATACGTCTCTTTCGCTCATCCCAAACATCTTTTAAAACAGGTACATTGTATACCCTATCATTAAAAATGATGCCCTTTTCGTCTGATTTATAAGTGGTGTTATTGATAAGCAGGCATAGGGCATGTTTCAAGTCTGTGACATACAAATCCTCGTTGGAAAAATGAGAGGAGAAGGCACAAAAACTATTTAAAAAATAATTTGAACATTCTTGCCCCCTAGGGTAGTAAGGAATAATATCCAGTTCCTTGAACTCCGCCTTGATTCGGGAAGTGATACCCTCTAATTTTTTAGGCTCTTTATGCCAATAGAGGATATTGAGCTGACCACGTATGACCCGCGAGGTATCATCAGCATTAATCTTATCAAGTATGTGCTGGGTTTTTCCCAGTATTACCTTGTTCTGGGAACCGAAGTTGGAGCTCTTCTTCAGTTCTTCAATTTTCCTGTCCAGTAGTTTACGCCATTTCTGTTTATTATCCAGATATAGGATTTGGTTGACGATATGGTTTTCGTCCAAGGTCAGACCGAGACCGTCGATAAATCCTTGATGGAAAACAAAATCGTCAGAAGTAAAACCTTCATTGGTCTTACTGCTGAGTACGTTTTTGCCAAAACAAGATTCACTATTGACGGCCAGAACATCAAAATGGTTTTCACCGATATTGATTTGATCTTTATCTAGAAGAATATCGGTATCAAAACCATCATTGAAACCATTGAAATATGTATGCGTAAGCCCTAGTATTTCATCGGGCACCAGAGAGGTAATTAAAATTTTTCGGCTATTGTTTATAAAAGAAACAGAATCGTTTACAGCACCAAGGAATCGGTTAAGGGTATCATCCAGTTCCTTGGGAAAGGAATTAGGGACTATTTTAAACGGATTGACATATTTAGGATTGTTAAGTGCCTTGTTTTTGGTCAGGACAAAGAACAGGTAACATTGATGTTCCATATATTCCCTCCCTTTGAAATATTCGGAGGTTGCTTTTGCCAAGAAAGTACAGGAGGGAAGTTGTTTAGAGGTATATGGTTTTTTTAGATAGATATCCTGTTTGTGAACGACGGTACCGACAGGAAGGGATTTTATGGCCTGAAACCAGGCACCATGGAGATCCTCAAAATCCTTTTCTGAAAGGGAATGGATTTCGGGCAAATCCACTTTGTAGCAAAGCACCACATTACCATTGTTGGCAAAGAATATGTTTTTGCGAATGTCCGCGATAGGATGGTTCGATGCCAGATTAATCTTCCTCATAGTCGAATAACGTTACTTTTTTGTTGGTGATAATTTTGGGAAAGGGATATGTAAGCTGGATAGGTTGTGGATTTTTGGCCAATCGGATAAGAACGATATAGAGACAACTATTCAATATGAAGGCGCCTAATATGATGCCCGGACCAAATGAAAAGATGATGACCAAAAGAGATGCCACAATTGAAACCATCATGAGGGAAAACAACGATACCGGAAGCCCAAATATCATTGCCCGCTTTCTAATGTTCTTATAAACTTCGAATTTCTTCATAAGGATTATACTACAATGCCTATGAGATAGGTGAAGATACCAACGACCGCTCCTGCGATTAGTACAAAGACCAATACACGGGTTATTCCTTTTTTAAGGTCTGCGTTTTCGCCAAAGAAATGACCTGCATTAAACAGGAAGCCTATCAGGAAGATGACACCCAGAATAATGGGAAAAATGGTTCTTATCGTATCGGAAACATCATTGACCGAATCTTCGATACCACCGATTTGGGCAAAAATGGAATTCGTAATAAGCAAAAACAGAAGGGTTGGATACAGTGATTTTTTCATGTTAAAATGGATTTAAAATTAGACTGATTTCTTTATTCGAAAATTACTGTATATTGTAATTCAATATATTGATAATCAAATAATTGTGAATAAAATATTAATTGATATGGATTGTTTTTGTTTAATGGGAATTGGCATCAAATCATATGGGAAATGGAATGGCCTATGTTGATAACTCTAAAATTTCGGAAAGGGGTAAAGCCCAAAAACGTCAGATTTCGACTTTGCCTGGCTCTATGTTTGGTGATTTTACTGTTCCAGTGCCAAACAATTTTTGGTCAGCAAAAAGTAGTGGTAATCGATCCAGGACATGGAGGAAAGGATTCTGGTGCCATAGGGTTAAATGGAATTAAGGAAAATGAGGTGGTACTGCATATTGCCATGGAGATGTTAAGGTTAAATAATGAATTAGATAAACCCTTGGATATTTATTTAACAAGATATAGCGATACACTTATTTCTTTATCGGATAGAACAAAGCTGGCCAAAGCTCTTAAAGCTGATTTGTTTGTGTCCTTACATTGTAATCATTCGGATAATCCAAATGCAAGAGGCATTGAAGTTTATGTGGCCCATCGGAAAACCAAATATTCTGACAGGTCCATTTGGTTAGGCTTTCAACTACAAGATGGTTTGAAGAAGAAGCTGCGGTTAGAGAGTAGGGGTGTGAAGTTCAAGAATTTTCAGGTATTGCGGGAAACAGTTGATTATTGTTCGTCCGTGCTTTTGGAATTGGGGTTTTTGAGTAATAATGATGAAAGTGAATATTATCAAAATACAGCAAGTCTTAAAGCATTGGCCTTGGTCATTTTTCGGATTTTATTTAAAAAATTAAATAGTTATGAAAGAATTAGGGATTGAAATAATGAAGGTCATAAAGAATATCGTGTTGGAATTATGTAAGACGCTTTGCAAAAAGAGTATTATGTAAAGAGTTCTTCTTTTTTGATACATATTGCAGGAAGTTGCAATTGCAACCTTAAAAATATTTCCGAAAGGCGTAATGCAAAGAGTTGTGAAATAACATGTTAACTATATATGTTTTAGTAATAGAGTGGAATTACCTATAATGTCTTAGGTTATAACACTTTGCTTTGGGCACGGCATAAAAAGTAAAGATTGGGAATCTTTGTTTTTTTTAGCGTGTTGGTGCGCAGGCATATTTTACCTTTCTCTTTTATTTAAATTTTTATCTGAACAGCTTTTTTAAAAACACCAAGTTTTGTAAGAAAAAGTGTATGAAATGGTAGAAAAACCTCGGAATTTATATGGTTTTTGTACATTATCTTGTTATATATATTTAATAACTTGTTGATCTCCAGATAATTGACTTCCTACATTTTACTTCCCCCCACAATTTAAGCGCCTTCAGATATACCCTTAAAAGGGGGATATTCATTATGTTTTTAGAATTGAATTTTGACTAACTAAAATTATTATTATGAAAAGTAAAATCACACTTATGTTTTTGATGAGTTTTATTTCTCTTCAGCAATCCAATGCATATTTTCAAGATTCTTCAAATGGTTATTTGAATGAAAATATAACAGAGATTGACAAAAAATCCATTCCAACAAACGGACCTAACCAATTCTATATTGATTTTGTTGGTACAGCAAATTTACAGGCAAATCTTAGCGAGGCAACTGATGAAGTTCAGGGATCGGCTGGTTTGGGAGTCATTTTTGAAAGATACTTTTTAAACAAGAGTGAAGAACAAAAGGAATTGTTTTATCAGGATAAGGAACTATTTCTAAAGTTAAAAAAGAAAAATAATTTAGAAAGAGAGCTAAAACGTTTAAAGGTCAAAATCGAAAAAATAGGCAAAAAAATTAAAATAGAAAATAGCTCTTCTGATTTAGTAGATAGACAAAAAGAACTAGAAGAAGAGAAAAAAGAGCTTGAAAAAGAAAAAATTACAATAAGTAATGCAACGAAGAATATGACCATAGATAAGAATTTCAAAAGGTTTTTTGAGAGTTTAGACATGGAAGCTTATATAAATGTTGCATCAAGTGTTGATTCGCTTGAGGCTATCTTAGACGATGGCAATGTGTCTAATACAAGATTATTCGGCAATTATGTTTTAAACCCGGTAAGTTCTAAACAATCAGTTTTCATAAATTCTGATGTTTACTTTAACCCAGAATTATTGTGGGTAAAGGGTGGATGGATTACAAAATGGATAAGTGGTGCAAATTTTAGAATTAATGCATCGAATGTTCTTTGGAACTTTGCCGATGAGGAGGTAGACAAAAGCAGATATGCAGGTGCGGTGAATTTAAGGTTTGGACTGTTTCACGAATTTTTGCCAAATAATAAAATTCGTGATGTTAAAAATAGGAGAAAATACAGTGTAAGGCTGGGTTTAAATTATACTTTTAGAGAATTGACTGGTGATATCTCATCTCCAACAAACAATTTAATAAGAAATCAATTTTTGGGAACGACTGACACAAGTTTTAGTGGTATTGAACCTTCATTTGGTTTTAGGTTAAACAATATTATCGCGGAGTTTTCAATGCCAATGATAGGTGGAGCAGGTAGAAATGATGTCGAAGGGCTTACAGACACTCAGTTCCTTTTCTCGATAAGGTTTGTAGGAGGCTTTAGCATAAAGCTTGAAGATGAAAATTCAAAAAATTAAAACGAACGGCACTCTTGGTTAAATTATAATAGAATCCTTATTAACTGACTGCTGATAAGAGGGAAGAGTAATGTGTGTGAAATGATAATATTTGTTAAATACTTTATAAATAAACACTGTTTAAATGTAATTTTAGGTTAATATTTAAATATATATTGCTTAATATGCTAACAGAAATCTCCAAAACGGGAATTAATAGGCTTAAAGTTGTTTTGTCGGAAAAGAAGAAAAAAATGTTTGGCTTGCTCATATTATTGGGTAAGGCTACAGGTGGATTAAACCTTGTTCAAATTATGACAACGCACCAGCTTTCTTGATTATTGCTTCAGCCACTGGCTAAACCAATAATACAAAATGTATTATAATATACCGCGTTATGCAACTTGTGCTTTGGTTAAAAGCGATAGTTGTTACTACAGTTTCTTTAAAAAAATTATTCTAAAAGTTTCTTCTACAATGTTAATGGAACACTTTTTATGCGACGACGTAGGAGGGAAGCATAATGTGTGTGGAATGGTTACTTTATATACTTTTTGAGTTTGAGAAAGAAGGTAATATTTTTTTCCAAAAAGGAGCTTTATTTTTTTTACTTCTTTCCTTAAAATATCTAGCTTTTAATTTCTTACAGTTAGTGGTTTTAATCTTTTCATAACCAAATTTTTTCTTCAATACTGTTACAAAATAATTATCAATCGCATCAAAATATATGTCTATTTCCAAATACGAGTATAAAGCAATCCAATTTGTAATAATTGTATAAACTGAATTAAAAGTGTCTTCATTAAGCTCACCTCTCTTAACTTCTTTAGCAATTTTGCTTTTTAGATATGGAATAGAATTTCGTGGCGGTAATAATTTTTTGCCATCAAAACGTATAGATAGAAAGGATAAAGTTTGATTAAACGGATTTACAATAGTGGTTTTTCCCATATCTTTCTCATCTAACTCATGAATTTCTAATCCAAGTTCATTAGTTAAGTATTCAGAAATATGATTATATCCATCTTCTGCATTCTCGAGATTATCAAACAAAACAATGAAGTCATCTGCATATCTCACCATTGGATGGTTTTCATTTTTCATGTAACTATCAAAGTCCGCCAAATAAACATTTGAGAGCAATGGAGAAAGTGGATTACCTTGAGGAATACCTTTTCCTGCATTTTTAAACAATTCTTTATGCTTTTTGCCAAGGCGTTTTAATCCTCCAAGCTTTTGATTAAGAGCGTTTATTATTAAAAAATTTATTGTTTTATCTTTAAGGTTCGGAAATATTTTATTCTTTAAAAGTGAATCTTTATCAACTTCTTCAAAAAAGTTAACAATATCAGCTTTAAGTATTATTTGCTTTCCTTGGTCAAAAACGCTTTTCATTTGAAGTACGGCTTGCTTTACACCTTTCCCTTTTTGATATGCATAACTTATGCCTTCGCTGTCTTTAAGTAATTCTTTGAGATTTTCTTCAAGAAGGATGGCTAACGCTTTAAGAACAACTCTATCTCGAATTTCTGGTATTTGTAATGGTCTGTACTTCCCATTTTCTTTTTTTATTACAGCCGCTCTATTCGGGGAAAAATTATAGCTTCCTTTTTTTAGAAAGCGTCTAATATTGAAAATATTAGTAGTAAGATTTTCTTGAAACTCTTTTATTGTAAGCCCAGATAATCCATGGGAATCTTCATTCTCTTTCTTTAATTGGTTCCATGCCTCAAATAAGAAATCTTTATTTGATAATTCCTCTAGTAGTGTCAAACTTAAGCTCTAATATATTTTATCTGTTTTCTAATACCAGTTGTATTAATTCTATAATTAACCATTTGTAAGCTAGCAGAATAATTAGTTGATATCTCTTTTTTAGACATATTACCAGTAGTTAAAGCCCAAACCAAACACTCTCTAGGTAATTGTAAAGCTGAACCAAGATATTCAGCTTCTGCTTCTTGATTTCTATCGTAATATCTCATATAACTTGGAAGGACCACTCCTTTTGGAACAACGATTTCATGCTCACATATTATATGCGCTAACTCATGCATTAAATCACTTTGCTGTCTGGCTTCACTTGCTCTTGTATTATGAATAATAATTTTTTTGTCATTATAATTGGTCATAGTCAAAGCCGACCAACCTGAACTTTCTTTGCTATTACCCATTAAAACATCAAGTTGTTGATTATCTAAACCCAAAATTTCTGGAGACATAACTTCAATATTAAGATGTTTAGCAAGTTCAAACCCACATAATGGCTGATTAAACTCTAGACCTAATTCAGCTCTGAATTTATTTGAAATTCTTTCTGCTTTTGCCTTAAAACCTCTTTTCAAATAATTCTTTTTTGCCAAATCACTTCTTATTATAAGCCAAGTCTATTACTTGAGTTAACATTCTCATCGTATCTGGGTCTAATTCTCTATCAGCGCGTAAATGAGCTAATATTTTGTCTTTTGAGGACGTTACTTTTTGTTCTTTGTTCGAAATGATAAAAGTTTCTGTAGTTACTTCAAGCCATTTACAAATTTTGATAAAAGTTTCTACATCAGGAAGTTTCCCTTGTTCTATTCTTGAAAGTGTTGCGGAGCTAATATCTCCTATTTGGGCAGCTGTATCTCTTAATCCAGTACTACCTCTTTTTGTTTTAAGCATGCCTGCTAAAAGGCTTGTATTTAATTCAGAATTCATCTAAATGTTAATAAAATTAAAAAGTTGTTAATAAGTAAGACATTGTTTCACTTGTAAGACAGTCAACATAACGTATCTTTGATGCAACATAATCTTATGTGTGAGACAAATATAGTAATTTAAATTTAATTATCATGATTAAGAAAGAAGACAAAAAAAAATTGGTAACTATTATAGTTAATGGTACACCTCATGAAGAAGAGAAAAATGAAATAACTTATGACGAAGTGGTTACGCTTGCTTTTCCAGATTTTCCTCAACACCCAGAAAGAACCTATTCTGTTACTTACGAAAGAGGAAATGGAAACAAACCAACTGGAATTTTATCTCCAGGTGGAAAAGTTAGAGTAAAAGAAGGAATGATTTTTAAAGTTAAACATACGGGACAATCTTAAATAGAAATGATAGTAAGTTTAGCAGAGAATAATGAGGATATTGATAGATTATTAAAAAAGGGATATGCATTGGCAATAGATAGCAATCATCTTGTTGTTAGAGATATCCCTTATCTAGACAATAACGGAAACCTTCAAATTGGAGCAATAGTTTCAATAGTAAATTTTATTAGCCAGAATAAAATGGGCATGAGAGACCATCAAATATTCTTTTGTGGTAGTCATCCTCATGAATTAAACGGAAAACCAATTAGAAATCTTGGTGGTGGTGCAACATCAGTCCATTTGGCTTCAAAAGATTTGGTTGTACAAAGGTCTTTTTCTAACAAGCCTCCAAGTGGAAAATTTAAAGATTGGTTCGAAAAAATTGAAAATTATATTACTATAATTTCTGGACCAGCAATTGATAAATTTGATGCGAACCCTTATACTTTTAGAGTAGCTGATGAAAATACTAAATCTGTGTTTAAATTTAGGGATACGTTAACAAGTAGGGCGGGAATAGGAGAGTTAAGTGCTAAACTTGAAGAAGATACAATTGCGATTATCGGACTTGGTGGGACTGGTTCATACCTTTTAGATTTTTTAGTTAAAACTCCAGTAAAAGAAATCAAAGGATTTGATGGAGATTGGTATCATGTTCATAATGCATTCCGTTCTCCTGGAAAATTAAATGAAGAAGAACTAGGTAAAAGAAAAACAGAAGTATATAACAATCGTTATCAAAATTTCCGTGATAATGTAAATATTTATTCTAATTATATTACTTGTGATTCAGAAGAAGATTTGACTGGCGTAACTTTTGCTTTTGTTTGTGTTGATAGCGGAGCTGCTCGTGGTGAAATATTTGATTTACTAGTAAAACTAAAAATACCATTTATAGATTTAGGTATGGGATTAGACAAAGATACTGGCTTAATAAGTGGCACACTTCGAACTACATATTTCCCTGTCGAATCAGCACAAAGTACTATTAATAAAAGGCTAGCTCCATTAAGTGATATTCCCGATGATGTTTATAAAAGTAATATTCAAATTTCAGAACTTAATGCCTTAAATGCTTGTTTAGCGGTTATTAAATATAAACAAATGAGAGGTTTTTATTTGGATGACAATTCATATTTCCATATGTTATTTAATGTTGATGGGGTAAATTTAGTAGGGGAGAATGGAAAAAATTAAATTGCTGAAAGTTGAATATTTACCAAAAGTCCTTGAGCAAGGAATTTTATATGTTTCTGAAGAATTTGGTATTGCAGGTCATTTGTGCCCATGTGGTTGTGAAAATAAAATAATGACTCCAATTGAGCCATCCGAATGGTCGTTTAAAGAAGTTAAAAATAAACCAACTTTATATCCTTCTATAGGTAATTGGCAATTACCATGTAGGTCACATTATTGGATTACTAATGGAAATATTGAATGGTCACATGATTGGAGTGAAGAGGAAATCATAGCAGGACGTGAAGCAGAAGCAAGAAAAAGAAAAGCCTATTATGATGATTTAGAATCAAAACAGGTGAGAAAATCAATTTTTAGAAGAGTTTTAGATTGGTTTTTAATGCTATTATCAAATTAATAAACAAATATTATGATTACAATTGAAGCAATTAAACCAGGTCCTAAACCGAGAAAAGATGATGGTTCACTGGACAAAAGAAGAAGAGTTTCACCAGATAAAAAGAAAGATTACCCACCATTAAAAAAGCATAAGCACAAAAAAGGTGACTAATTACAAATAGTTGAGTTTTTAAATATTATGTAAATTAGAATCTCGGTATTTACCTTGGCCTCATAAAATTTTGGTCAAAACAATAGGAGAAATGAGCGTGCATATTTTAGGGGTTTAGTAATTCAGTTTCTTAAGAGTTTCAATTAATCAATGAATTTCAAAGCAATCTTAACGAGTTCCGATGTTTCCTTAAATATAGCTAATGAGCCGTTAATAGTTTCCAAAATTATATGCAGCCTTGAATTTTTGTTTCTTTTGTTTCAAGACAAAAGATAATGAAACACGAAAAAAGATTAATTGAAGTTCTATAGTTAACAAGTGTATAGAATTTTATTTTTCTTAAAATTTATGCTCTTGTGGCAAGCTTACGAGAATCGTCTAAAATTTTTTATGACGTACATTTTATCGAATCCGCGATTTTTAATAAGAGCAAAAAAGTTAGCTTTTATTTTGGCGTTGGCAAGCGTTGGATAATTGCGTGTAAAATAAATTGCCAGAGCAATTTGATTTTATAAAACAATCGAGCGCTTAGTAGCGGCTATTTTACATAACGGCTAATTATAGATGCAAATGTTTTTAAACGCTGTGAAGCAAACCACTTAATAGTTTAATGACCCAAGTTCCAATTATTCTAATGAAAACAAATGCTTCTGGGATATTTTACATAATGCAATTATAGTTAACGAATGGAGAACAATTATTTAAGTATAGCGTATTGGTTTCCTTTTACATAATTGTTGACGATATGAGCCTAAAGGCAATCATATCTACAATTATATAAAATAGCACAGCTATACGGAAACTGCACACAATACATTTGTACTATAATTTTTCTTATGTCAAACTAGCTTAACAGCTTTGAGGTTTTACTCATTTTAGTAGGGATTAGGTTTTACTTGTTGCTTCCTTCCAAGGGCTATAATATTTCTTGCCGTTATTTTAACCGCTTGTAAGTGTTTTAATTGAGTACGTAGTTTAACAACAATCAGATCTATACACTTTACAGAGCGCATCTTTGGCAAGGAAATTATTATTTTGGGGGACTCTTAGTGTCTTCCTGAAAAGTTCAAATAAAGGATGATATAGAAGCTAGGAGAAAAAACTTTTAGACTATTGCCAATTAGATACCTTAGCAATGGTTAAGATTTATGAGTTTTTAAAAGAAACAATTAAATAAAGATTTAAAATATGTAAAAGAATAACCCGTTTAAGTATTTAAGTTAAATAAGATATTTAAGTAACTAAATATAGTTTTTGGTATAAAAATTGTTTTAAGTTTAATAAATTATATAATTTTGTTCTATATTTAAGAATAATGGCAATTACAATTAAATCAATACCAGTATTAAAAGATAAAGCAGCAGCTCACTTTAACTCTAAGATAGCTGAAAATAATGCTAAGAAATCTTCTATTGATTTTTCCAAACAAACTTCTGTTGCTTCAAAGATTTTAGCTAAGGCAAAATTATAAATATTTGCTTTGGGTTTTCTACTTGATAATTGCACCCTAAAACCTTATAATCAAGAAATATTAGATAGTTGTAATCCTTTTGATTGCGACCATGAAGATTTAAATGATTTTTTCACCAATGATGTAGATAATTATTCTGCAGAACTTTTGGGTAAGACATATTGTTTCACTTTAGATGAGGACCCTGCTGTGATTGTATGTGCATTTACTATTTCTAACGATAGTATAAAAACAACACATTTACCAAATTCAAGAAAGAAGAAGGTAATCAAAGAGATTCCAAGACAAAAGCACATGAGAAGCTATCCTGCTGTTCTTATTGGAAGATTGGGTGTTCATAAAGATTATAGAAATATTGAAGGCGAAGTAGATAATACAGGGAAACAACTAATGGATTTCATTAAGTCTTGGTTTATTGATGGTGCTAATAAAACAGGTTGTAGGTTTATTGTTGTTGATTCTTATAATGAGCCAAGAGCACTAAGATATTATGCTAAAAATGGCTTCGAAAGTCTTTTTTCTTCTGAAGAACAAGAAAAAAAATTTACAGGCTTACCCAATGAGGCATCATTATCCACAAGACTTATGTTTTTTGATTTAATTGTATTGGCAAAAGGATAATCCACGATTGAAAGTTCAAATAAAGGATAAACTGTACAGTTCTTTTACGATGTGAAGGTTAAATATGTATTTTACTTAAAAAACAAAATTGATGTGAGATGAAAAAGAGGAAAAGTAAATAAGGTCGTTTTTATCCAATCCAAATAATGTGCATTCTTTTTGGATAATAGCCTCATCGGTAGTTTCCGTAATAGTTGTTGTTTTGCTACTTCTAGATTCTAAATAAAGTTAAAAAAAACGATGTAATTAGTTAGTTGCAAGTTTCTTCTCCACTAGCTTCGATAGTTATTGAAATTCTGGAGTTGATTTATGGGACAATTCTCACAAACATATTTTTTGAATTTTGCTTTTGTTCTTTCACCAAATCGATTCCTATACATAACCTCTTGCAAGCCAATATGGTGCGCCAAGAAAAAGCTAAATTACTTAGTAGTGAGGTTGGTTTAAAAACTATTCTTCTAATTGATAAACCCGCACATAATCTACAACCATTTGTTGTGCGTAAAAACTATGGTCAATTCTTTTTCACCTCCCCGCATGCCACCAATGTCAAAATTAAAAATTAAAAAAAACATCTGGTTAAAAGGTTACTAAGAAATTAACTTTTTCAATTAATTCAAATCTTTGGTCATTAATGGAACAAACTGCTGGTTTATTGTATCACCAACTGTCCAAAGCCTAAACCCAAAAGGGTTATTGTCAAAATTTTTACTAGTGGTCTCTCCACTTATAAATTGGATATTTTTATAATGGTTTATCACAGTCTTATGTGTGTGGCCAGATAAGTAAGCTAATACATTGTTTTGTTCAAACAGTTCTATCAATTCTTTCCTTTTTGTTAAAGGTAAATTAAAATATTCCTCATCTTCATTTATTGTTTTTAAAAACAATGGATAATGACCAATCACAAAGGTCTGGTGATTATGAGCCTTATCAATCCTCAACGTTTTTTTAAACCAACTATCATGTTTTTTAGATTCACCCCCAATATCTACTTTCCATAATTGGGTATTGGTGACTACGAATGAATATCCATTGTGCTCGAATTTATAATAATCCTTACCTATGGCATTTCTATAATAATTGAGTGTGCTATCATTGGGGATATTCCCAATATCATGATTCCCTGAAGCCAGATAACATGGCATATTAAAGTCTTCCATCACCTTTTTGAAATCTTTATATGAAGTATCGTTAGGTTCTTCAACAAGGTCACCACATATAACCACGAAATCAGGGTTAAGAGTGTTGATTTGATTTACAGCTGTTTTGAACGATTTCAAGTCGTGATCATAACCTCCAAATCCCAATTGGGTATCGCACATTTGTACAAAAGTAAATGGTTCTGGTCTTCCACTGCAAGACAAGAGGAATAAAAGGAAAAAAGCTATAATATAACTATTTTTATAAAGGACTCTATTGGACATTGCTAATTCAGTTTTTGATACACCCGTACATAATCAACAATCATTTGTTGCGGGAAAATGCTATCGTCAATTCCTTTTCTACCTCCCCAACCACCACCAACGGCAACATTCAATATAAGATAGAAATTTTGATCAAAAGGCCATTCAGCAGTAGTTTTATGTTCATTTTCTATGTGATTATACACAACGCCATCCAATAAAAAATCGATTTTCCCGGGTGTCCATTCTATTACAAATACATGAAATTCTTCATTTGGATTTTCAATGAAAATAGTTTTACCTTTTTGGGTACCGATTATATGGTTGTATGCCTTTGTATGTATGGTGCCGTGTATGGTGTCATTATCATAACCTACATGTTCCATAATATCAATTTCACCACATTCGGGCCATCCTATCTCTTTCCTGTTTTCACCCAACATCCATATGGCGGGCCACATGCCTCGACCTTTGGGAAGTTTTGCCCTTACTTCTATGCGACCGTATTTCCATTCAACAAGACCTTCGGTCTTTAGTCTTGAAGAAGTATACTGTGCAGTATCAATTTCTGCCTTGTATTTTACCCAACCTTTGATTTCTGCGTTTTTATAATCCTTATTGGCCACTTTTTCCTTATGGGCCTCAATAATCAGGTGACCATTATCGACCCTTGCATTTTTTAAGCTATCAACATAGTACTGTTTTTCCTGATTGGCGACAAATCCATAATCATAGGTCCATTTGGTAGGATCTGGCTTACCATTATAGTTGAATTCATCGCTCCACACTAATTTATATCCACTGTTTAGAGGACTTGCACTTGCTCTTTCAAATAACAACTCCGGTTCGTTGGTAGAAATGAAATCAAAACCGTTTGCCAGGAATACATCCATATCCTCTTGGTTATTGACAGTCCAGACATTTAAGGTCAAACCTAACTCCTTAGCACTTTGTATCCATTCAGGATGGTCAAGCAGTACATGGCGCTCATAATCCAAACCAGAAATACCATCCACATGTAATTCTTCAGGGGTTTTAGTACCGTTCAAGTATTGTGTCTTCGCTTGTGGTTCCAATTCAATGATTCTCTTTAAAATGTCATAGTCAAAGCTGATATATGAAGCAACAAACTGTCCAGCATTCAGTTCATTAACCAATTCGACCACTTTCTTGGCAATAAGCTGCCCCCGCTCTTTGGATTTTGATGTTTTTATTTCACAGACCAATCCCGTTGTTGTATTATCCTTGATCCCAGCAAGTATAAAATCCCTTAAGGTCGGCAATACCTCTCCATTCGAAAGTCTGAACTTTGCCAATTCTTCGTAATTGGTTTCTTCTATAAGGAGTTCGTGGTAAACATTATCATGGTTGAGGATCAAAACATCATCGGCTGTCATCCGTACATCGAATTCAGAGCCGGTACAGTTTAAGGCTATAGCGTGTTTCAACGAAGCTATTGAGTTTTCAGGAAGACCATGCTGTTTCCAAGCACCACGATGGGCTATAACAACATTATCAGCAAATGTAATTTCATCATTCGGATTTAAGTTTTTACAAGAATTTAAACTTGTAAGAAATAGTATAACAAATAAGAAACGCATGGATTTGTATTTTAAATAAGAAAATAATGTAAATCAATAATAATCTAAGGGCATGCAGAAGATGCCCTTAGATCAATGCAACTAAACTAACAACTTAAACAATATGAAATAATCAATACTTTATTCAGTTAATCCTTTAAGTACCAGGGAACTTGGTTAATTCCATCAAAACCGCCATATTGTACATCAATGGCTTTCTGATAGTTTTCAGGATTAGTCGTTTGTTCGTTTTCAGGATATTTCCATCGTTTTGGATAAACCGTTGGATCATCAGGATTTAAACTGGTTGCGGGGTCCAAAGGATATTCAGGATAACCTGTACGCAGAAATTGTGGGTAATTGCCACCATTCCCTTGAAAGAAATCTATCAACCATCTTTGAGTCAATATTTGCTCCAAACGATCTTCTTTGGAACCTGTAGACGCATAGGCAGCAGCACCTGTAAAATAATTATCGATATATTCTTGGTCAATAGCCATACCATGAACCCACCCTTCAGTATGGTTGAGGTTCATATAATATTCCAACATGGCTTTTACCCCCTTTTCATAATACTCCTGAGCATTACCACTCACCCAACCTTCCTCAATGGCTTCAGCAATAATAAAACATTGTTCGGAATAGGTAAAAAGTAGCATGGGGTCACCATCCATAAATTCCACATAACGTTTATTTACCAAAGAATATATACCAGCTTGATTATTCAAAGATAGTTGTTCTGCTGCCAGTGCTGTGGGGGCCCCCACATAGGCATCAAACTCGGATTCCAGTTGACCCCCATCAATCTGGGCTTGAGCAGGTTCAGCGAAATAAAACAGTCTTCGATCATTGAAATTCTTTAAAGCATCAACTACTAATTTTGATACACCTTCGTCAATTCTTTGATTTTCACCATTCCAAAAAGGAAATGTCGCGTTTGGATTTTCAGAATAAACCAATTTTAAATTGTCATCATTGCCTTCCATCAAATTACCGGCATTTACAATGGCGGAAAAACGGTTTTTTTGGTCCGTAGTAGCTTTTTTACTTATAGTTTGGATAACTTTAAGCTGCATGGCATTACAAAGCTTACGCCATTTGGTAACGTCTCCATCAAACATGATGTCACCCCCAAAATCAGCTCCTTCCGCAAAATATGATTCCGCTTGTTGAAGGTCAAGCAATATCTGTGCAAATACTTCAGCTTGTTTATCATATTTTGGCCTTGTAATTTCTTCTTCGGCCATTCCTGCTTCAGAATAAGGGACATCCCCCACATCCAATGTTGCCGAAAAACCGTAAGAAGCTTTGAGAAACAAGGCTAAGCCCTTAAATGAGGATTCATATAGTGCCCCCTCAGAAAATTCAACCATTCTTTTAAGGTCGGTCAGATTTTTGTATTTACCAAAACTACCAAAAGGCCAATATGAAAAATAGTATTGGTTTGGATCTGGGCTGGATTTAAGAACTGCGGTATGTTTGTTGAACAGATTGACCTGGGTATAAACATCAGCACTAGTATTTGACAATCTATATGTATTTACCAATACCTGTGTAGCAAGCATTTCCGGAGCAACAGTGGTTGATTTATCCGGGTCTGTATTTATATCTTCAAAATTGCTGCACGAAAATGCAACGATGGAAGAAATGATCGTTATGATAGTATATTTTAAATTTTTCATGTTTTTTGTCTATTAAAATGAAAGTTTAATATTAGCTCCGAGATATCTAACAGAGGGATCGGAAAAATCCTCCCTACCGCCATCTGGATCGGAATATTTAAAATCTTTTGCCCATAACAGTACGTTTTGTCCTATGAAACTAATGGACGCATTTTTAATAGGTCCCCAACCTTCCAACACACGGTTTGGAACGTTATATGTTAAAGATACTTCTCGCAGCTTAAAGAAGGTTTTTTCATAGGCATCGGCCGTAGTTCCCGAACCTCCCCAAGCACTACTGTTGTGTAAATCCTTTACGGCTCTTAGATATGTGGTCGGTACATCATTTGGTGCAAAAGCACGCGTATCTTCCAATATATTACCATCCGTATCGAAACTAACATCCCCTGATACGACCATTACACCATCTCCAATATAATTTTCTGAGCCCGGTGTGGCAACGTCCAAAGCTCTTTCCTCTGTAACTGAATCGGGATGGCCACCAGATTGCCACATATAACTCTCTGTCCTTGTATTCATTAAACCGCCGACAACACCATCCATTGAAACGAATAGACTTAGATTTTTATATTGTAAGGTAGAGTTCACCCCCCATAACCAATCAGGATCGGAATAACCGAATACTGTACTATAGGCACTTCTTTGGATCCGTCCATTACTATAGATATTTTCTCCTGTTTCAGGAACTTTTAAAAATTCTTTTCCTACATAAGCATCAACCCTTGCATTTTCTTTTATCCAAGGTTTTTCAGTAGAATATAGGGGGTCTAATTTTGTATATACTTCCTTATACGTTGACCAATTCATACTTAAATCCCATTGCCAATCCTCTTTATCAATTGGCCTAGCAGTAAGTGCTACTTCCCACCCCCTGCGTGCTCTTTCCTCATCGGTATTAATATAGTTACTGGTATACCCTGAAGCGGCAGTTACAGGGGCGTATTTTAATAAGTTGTACATGTCTTTTGTATAGTAGGATACATCAAATGTTAGGCGTTTTTTAAACAAAATCCCTTGCAAACCAACCTCATAGGTATCGGCACTTTGAGGTCGAATACTATTTAAATCATATAAACTACTGGGGGCACTAGCCCCATTAACATTATTCCAGAGACCTGTTGTAGTAGTAAAAACGCTATTTATTTCATAGATCCCCGCAGGTGTTTTTGATTGTGTCCAAGAATTTCTGATCTTTAATAGATCAAGCCAACTTTTAGTGGATTCAGGTAGCAATTCCGAAATTATTAAACTACTTGAAGTCGAGGGGTAGAAATAAGACCTTTTTGAATCTGATACATTGGGCCCTGCCAATGTAGAGCTCCAGTCATTTCTCCCAGTGACTTCAAAGTATATTAATTTGTTCCATGACAAGGCAAAGCGACCAAATGCGGAGTTAACCTGCTGTGCATATGTGGTTTCTGAAACAGCTGCTGGTTCTACTGATGCATTTAAAGAGAAAAAACCGGGAATTGAAATACCACCTACTGTTTGGGCATTGATATTATCATCTCTTTTATAATATATTGTCCCCCCAACAAGGTATTCCATTTCAAATTTGTCAAAAGTTTTATTACCTGTAAGCAACAGATCACTGTTTGTACTAAAGCCTTGTGTTTTACCTGTTACATAGGCTCCTGTCCTAGTACCATTCCAAGTATACAGATTTCCAGGAATAGCTGTGTTACCGGTTGATACATAAGAGCCTTGGGAAACCCTTAACTGTCCGCGATCCACATAAAAATCCAATCCTGAACGAACAGTTGCTTTTAACCAATCAGCTATATCATAGCTCATGGAGAGGTCTGCATTAAAGATATCTCGCGATACTTCATTTGTTTTTTCATATCGGTCAAAATACGGGCTATTTTGGCTTTTTCCCCTATATCTATTTTCTTCATAATCATATCCATAATGGTTGTTTTGGAGTACGTCCGGGATGATCCAATAATTATCTTTATAATCGAGAACATTGTAATCGACAGGTCCCCAAATCAATAAAGTGTACATTGGGTCATAGGAAGTATAGCCGTTAGAACCCATATTCGGGGATTCTCTTCTGGCATACGATAAATTTGAAGTCAATTGAAACTTGTCCAAATCAATATCCCCGCCTAAGGTATACGTGTATTTGTCTAAAGTGGAATTTGGGTACTGTCCCTTATTTTCTGTCCAGTTTATGGAACTCCTTAAGGCAACATTCCCCTCTCTATACGCCACATTAACATTATTATTTGTTATATACCCTTGTTCTAAAAAGTTTTTGAAATTGTCCTTGCCTATTGGTAGGTATTCAAAATCCCTAAACTCCTTTAAAATAGGGTCCCATTGCGTTTGTATCGATCCATCCATAACCTGACCCCATGATTGATCTGTATTAATATCATAAGTATTATTTGTGCCACGCCCATAAATACTTTGCTTTTCAGGAATTGCTAAAAACCCGGCAGAAAACATTGTGTTGGTTGTTAGGTCAACAGATAATCCACTTTTACCAGTACTACCATTTTTTGTAGTAATCAGAATTGCGCCATTTGCTCCACGAAATCCATAAAGTGAGGAAGCTGTTGCTCCTTTTAATACGCTCATTGATTCTATATCCTCTGAAGATACGTCGCTTAGCGTTTTATTGGCATAAGCAATACCATCAATCACCAATAGGGGTTCCTCACCTCGAATGGTAATTTCAGGTGCAACATTAAAATCTGTTGAGTTCTTGACCAAAAGACCTGCGACTTTACCGGTTAGTGAAGTACCGACATCCACGCCGGATACCTTTTGCAAACTTTCTCCTGAGATTTCTTGAACGGCGTAACCCAAGGCTTTTTCCTCCCGCCTAATACCCAAAGCGGTTACCACAACCTCTTCTAGGCTTTCCGTATCTGGGAGAAGGGTTATACTCACGAAATCTGAAGCACCGACGGCCACTTCCTTGGTTAGGAAACCCAAATAGGAAACTATCAGAATAGCCGGATCTGAGGTAATATCCAAAGAAAAATCACCATTAAAATCGGTTGATATTCCATTGGTAGTACCTTTTTCAACAATCGAAGCACCAGGTAGTGGCCCACCATTTTCATCCTTAATGTTTCCCATTATTGTCCGTTGTTGTTCCAAACTAATGGTACTTTCCACTAAAGGTGGATTCAAATCTTTTTTTACAATAATTGTTTCGTTGTTAGTAAACTCGAAGGAACATCCTATAGGTGACAATCCTTTTCTTATAAGTCTTTTTGCAGGGATCACACCCTTCTTCAATTCAACTTTTGGAGCATCAGCAATCAGGTCGTCGCTATAAACAAATTTATAACCGGCTTGTTGCTGAACGAGTTCAAAAATCTGAGCTACCGATATTGTCATATCAGAATCGATTTTGATTTTGGCATTTTGAGAGAACGAATTATTTGGGGTAATACTAAAGACTGATGTGAAAAACAGAAAAATAAATGTTCTCATAATGGTTCGTAGAAGTTTTCCCCATTTATGGAGAATAACATTGGTAAAGTTAATTTTCATAAATTAGTATTTCGGATTAGTTGATCAATTTGATTAATCTTACGTAGAGGGAATGAAGTCAACACTTTAGGAGGTAGCGACTTTGTTCCTTTTTACTTAGTCTATAATTACGGTCTTGTTTTTTATCTCATAACTTATTTCATTGGTTTTTTGTATATAGTTTAATATTTCATTAATGGTACTTTCTCTATCCAATACTCCTGTAAAGCGCTTGTTTTCTTTTTCCGAATTTTTAAAGACATAGTCCATATCGTACCATCTGGACAAAATTTTCATAATATCCTTCATAGACTTATGTTTAAAACTGAAGTATCCATCCTTCCAGGCAATTTCATCGAACAGTTTATCGACTTTGCGAATGGTCATACTTTGACCCCCAGTATATAGGAGTGCTTGCTCCGACGGTCTGAGAACGTTTGTTTCAGTGCCACTGGTGATTTTTACCCTTCCTTCAACTAATGTGGAAACAATCTCTTTTTCATCTTGATAAGCTTTTATGTTGAACTCAGTCCCTAAAACTTCGATTTCTTGAATTCTGGTTTGGACTTGAAAGGTATCCCCATTATGATCAGTGCTTGGTGATACATCAAAATAGGCCTCACCGTAGAGCAATTCAACTTTTCTTGCTTGCCCTCTAATAAAATTGACCGGGTATTTTAGTTTCGAATCTGAATTCAACCATACCCTTGTGCCATCTGACAATTGCACGAAAAACTGCCCTCCCTTTGGAATCGCCAGATAATTATATTGGATACTATTGTTCTTGGTTTCTGCCTTGGTATCATAAACCAGTTTTTCGCCATAAATTGAACGCCCTGTCAATTTTAAGTTTTCACTGTTTTCCAAATCTATATCTGAGCCGTTTTCCAATGTTAGGATAGCCTTGTTCTTTCCAGGCTGTATTTCAGTTTTAATATTGGTGATGATATCTTGTTCTTTCGTAAAAGAAAAATCATCAGTCAGAAGAAAGAATCCAAGGCCAATAGCACCAATGAATATTGCCGCATACTTAAGCAAATCCTTAAATTTATTATTGCGGATGTTTTTTTCATCCTCCCTTATTTTTTGTAATATTTTTTCTTTTTCGGCTTCCGTATCAAAGTCAAGCATATTGGAATCTATTAGATAATTGGTTTTTACATAGTCCTGAAAAATCAAAGCGTTGGATGGCTCACTCATCCATTCTGTCAACTTGATCAATTCGGGGATCGAGACAGATTTGGTAAAGTATTTGATTATTATGGCCTCTATTTTGTCGTTCAACATTAAGGAACTCTTTTTAGTAAGACGAATCACATTGGAACATTACTTATATTTCTGCAAAATATTTTTTGTTTTTTATATATTTACCCCACAATATTTGTAGATTTCGCAAAATGAATACTGATTTTTCCAATGACGGAGTACTCAAGGATGAACTTGAAAAGGGAAACCATCAAGCGTTGGTGTATTTGATGAATACCTATCATCATTCCCTTTGTTTGTATGTCTACAGTCTTTCAAATGATTATGAGGGAGCCCAAGATCTAGTTCAGAATGTATTTATTAGTTTATGGGAGAAAAGACGTAATATACGATCAATAAAGTCTATAAAAAGTTTTTTGTACAAGTCGGTCTATAATGGCTTTATCGATCAATGGAGAAAGGACAAAAGAATGTTGACTATTGAGAGAATACATTTTGAAGCCTTGGAGCAAATCGTTGAAAATGAAAATGAGGAACTTTTAAAAAAACAGATTGAACTGGTCCGGTGCGAAGTTCAAAACCTACCTCCAAGATGTAAGCAAACATTCTTATTAAGCAAACAAGAGGGTTTGACTAATATTGAAATTGCGGATTTCATGAAAGTTTCCAGAAGGACCGTAGAAGTTCAAATGAATAAGGCATTCAGGATACTTCGGGGAAAATTGAAGGATAAGATCATGCCCATAATGTTTCTACTGATTGAACTCAATTCTAGTAGTAATAAAATACCTCACCATTAGTTTATAAGTAAGGTTCTGAGTTTAACGCAACAACGTTGTCCTTTACCTTATTTTAACTCTGCTAGTTTGCTAAAAACTTACTTGTCCTCATAATTTCTGTATTACATCAGGAGAGTTCAAGCATTAGACAGATTTTCACAAGCGGTGCATCCGGTAAAACTGGATCCAAAAAAGAGTTGGTCTGTGGACATTTTGACAGACATATTCATGGACACGATTGCTCACAAATTATCTCCTTTAAATCGATAAGAGTAATTTTAACAACTCACACAAGATTTAGGGTAATATTACCTTTTTGACCTTTACGACATGTAGAATTTAGGATAGCTAAGAATCATTCCGATAACGATTCTTGACAATCAATTAAATTTTACATACAAACAAGTTCATATTAAATACAAGTTCGATTCGGTGCGCTACTGGTGCAAACTTTGAAAATGGCTATTTCGTAGTGATGGTGCCACCTGTTTCAGTCAAACAGTGACACATTGAAAGATTTTTCATTTATAAAAAAATGAGTCAGTAGTTTTTTTAAAATTCCTTTTCTTAAGCTTTCCCTTTTCGGTCCAACCTGTGCAAAGAGTTTAGTATTCAGGAGGACTCTAACTATCTTACTGAAAAGTTCAAATAATGGATGAGTTCAAAAGAAATCATCCCATACAACGATTTAACTTTCTATAGTTCCAAATTTGGAATATATTTAGCATTAGCGAAAACCGACCATGATCGACAATATTAGAGGATTATACAAAGGAAAGGACCAAAAAACCAAAGGGGAAGCCTTGGTTTGCCTTATAACGGAGTTTAACCTTCAAAGCAGGAAGGAAACTGGTCGAGGATGAATGGATCCAAGGGGGAGGTATTCCCGAGGCCAATCAAGGAATGACAGTGGAATTGTTTCACAGAACCTACTTAGGCAGTAACAGGTCATAAAAATGTATTGAGACCCTTTTTATTTTAACCGATTTCCTTTTATCTAAAATAACAAACGGAGAACAACTGTGGTGTATAAGGTAGATTGGGAACTCGCCACTTGTTGCCGTCACATTAAGTTCAAATAAAGAATATGTTAGAAGAAGGGTTCAGTTCGGACAGATATAGTGCTATCCTTGGCAACTTAAAGGATAATGGATACCTGAACAGCAAAGATGTTGAAATCCTAATGCAAGAATATATAACAACCCAAAAAATCACTTTTGACTGTATCAGTAATGAAAAAGCCAAAATCGTGTCGGAAGCATTGATTGATAATTATAATCGATTAAAGTCCAAATAACGGATGAATTTTACTTCCTCTTGTCCCCAGTGCCTTTGTCAAAAGCAATCGCTTTAATTAAGATTGGGCAAATAATATTAAATTTGCCAAAGTTTAATATTTATATCGTCTTATTTACGCTTATCCGCAGCTCCCTTATCAAAAGCAATCAAATTAAACAGTTCCCGCATGCGGCTTCGAACCCGATTGCCATAGCGTTCTTCCAATTCCTCGGCATTGAGGTTTGTCGTGGCGTGGGTTTTGATTTTGTGTTTGGTCTGCAGGTAAAGTTCATATCTTGACAACAATACTTCGCCCATAACATTAAGATCCTTTCCGTAAAATCGTCCAGGAGGTTCTATACCTAAGTCATCGAAACAGAAAAATTTCGTGTTTCCATATGCCTCGATGGTTTTAAAACCAAGATGATTAAAACTGAAGGTTACATTCCGGCAAGGAATCATCTCGTAGGGACGTTGCATTGGTACCATATGTCGTAGTAGTTTCATTAAAGTTGTCTTTCCACATCCTACCGGGCCTGAAAGAAGAATGCCCTTGTCCGGGTCTATATTGTTCTTTTTACAATTTTCTTTGTCCTTGATGAAATAGTGGCATAGTTTACGAATGATTATCGCGTCTTCCTCGTAAATCCTGAAGTGTTTGCCAAAAAGTAATTTTCCTTTTGCATTCAGGTAAATAAGAATCTTGTCGAAATCGTAGAGAACGCTTTTTCCGTCAAAGTGCCCAAGCGAATATTCCACACCACTTACTGTCATTTTAGAGGGGTTGTCCATAGTCTTTCGTTTTTGTGGTTCGCAAGTTGTCTTGGTTTAGGGATGGTTGTTCTTTGTTTTTAGATTCAAATAAATCCGTTCTATCCATCCAGTTTGTGGCTAGAGCCCGCCAATCTCTAATTTGCTCACCATCGCTTGTTTGCCAGTTTCGAGTTTTATAATGCGTAAAAAACTTTTTCCCTTCATCTCGATCAAAACCATTTTCCTCAAAAAAACGAATAACCGCCTGCCTGCCCTTTGGTTGTTTTATATGGTTTTCTTGTTTGATATTGTTTATATTGGATACCAAGGCTTGTCCACTGGTGGGACGGTGTGTGTTTATAGCTTGTCCATTTATGGGATAGTGCTGTCCCACAACGGGTTCACGAATGGGACAGTGCTGTTCCGCAAGTTGTTCTAATACAGGGTCGTATCGGTCCATATCTGGTTCATCACTTGAATCGATTATGGACATCTTGATTTTGCTGCCTTTGTAGGGATTGTTGGATGGGAAATAAGAAAGGTAGAGCCAAGAATCCAAGTCTTTTACACAGCGATGATAGGTTGATTTGGAACCGATTTTTGATGCTTTCATTAAGTCCCTGCGGTTCACATAAAACACATCTGCAAAGCGGTAGCTGTTCCATTCTTGGAACAGCGCCATATACAAGCTGATGTGGGTTGGGTTTAGACGTTCATCAAAATAAAATTTTTCAAAAGCCGTATTCAGTAGCTTTATATAGTTCATAGCTTAGGAATTTAAGCCATGGTGTATGCGGTTGGCATCCATTACTTTTTGGATTTCATCGGAATCGTAGTAGATGATACCGCCCACTTTTGTGTAAGGGAGTGTTCCATTGATACGGAGGTTTTGAAGGGTTCCTGGGCTTACTTGAAGTAAATCCATGACCTCTGATGATTTCATGTATTTTTTAATTCTTCCCGAAGCCTGTGTGGTAAGAAGGTTTTTAATGTCGTCGAGCAATTCCATTTTGAAATCGCGTAGATCGTCTGTAGTTATAATATTTGTTGCCATATGAAATAAGTTTAAAAACAAAGCCGTCAGGGTTATCGTTTTTTGATGACGGCTTTGCAATGATTTGACTTTCGTTCTACAAAGCTGCTTCGGTTTTTTAGAACTATTTCCATAGCTATGACAGAGGTGGGTAGGTTTTTTTTGTCATTTAGTTTAAGGATTTTTGCCCGTAATTCATATCGTCTGTTTCGACCATTCCATTATTTTAGGATAGGGGGAGGGGCCAATTCAGAATAACCCATCTTGGGTCATAGTTGGGTACCGATGGTATGCTTATTCATCCAAAGATTCCATGCGTTGGTTCAGCATTTCGATGAGTTTGTCCAAGAACTTCGTCCTACTGGTTTTCCTTGACCTTATTTCAATAAAGGTGTGGTAATAATTACCTAGGTCAACATTATAGAAATGTTCGAAATGGGAGGCCAGTTCCTTGATGTCCACAGTTCCGCTATTGATTGAATTACTGACATGGAGGGCATATAGCAACTCTATTAGATCGGTCTTACTCCCGGTCCAAAAAAGTTTTGATGGTTTTTGCATAGGCATATTTTCAGGTGTTTCAATGATTTTGTCCAAATGATCCACTTCCCGCTGTAAGTATACGATTAGCATATCATAGGCCATAATGGTCGCTACCGTACCATCTTGACATGTTGAGAATTGGTCATCAATAAAAAAATGAAAGGATTCAAGGGGAAGTCTTAAATCTCGGTTGCCTCGAATGAAATAATGCTCATCTAACGACATGGCACCGCGACGGTAGTAATTGTAAAACTCCAGATTATCATTAAAGAATATCTGGAGCTTGTCTATTTGATGTTTCAAATACTTGATCTGGGATGTATTATTGCCTCTCGGTCTCTTGCTTTCAATGGTAAATAGCTTACCGTAATAAATGAGTTTGCTAAAAATTTGGGGTTTTACATGTTTAAAGAAATAGATCTCATCCTCTTGGGTCGTGAAAGTTTTTTTCTCAATCCCCATATGTAGTTTTCTGATGTATTTTTCTACTTGTACAATACCTGTTTCAGCCTTGAATAGTATATCCCCTTGTCCATTTTCCAATTTATCCAGTTGGGCCTCGAATTCCGTTAGCAGTTTTTGGTATTTCATGTGTCGTCGGATTTCTCACTGACCTTCCATTATTCCAAGTAGTTCCAAGTTGTAATTGTCAGCGGTCTGTAAGTATGCATATTTTTCGATGACCTGGGCTCCCAATTTCTTTTTTTCGAACGAAGCCGTCATACCCATATCAATTTTGGAGTACCCTAACGCAATGGCCTGTTCAATGGTCATTAATAACAGTAGTCTGTAGGTACTGAATTCAGTAAGGTAGTCGTAGTCCATTCCAATGAATGCAGGTACGTAGACCTGTCCTGGATTCTTATAACAAAGCATTACGCCGATTACAGTTTCGGGTTGGTCAGAAGGACGTATCATAATAAATTCCCACTGCGGATGTTCGTCCATATGGTCAAAGAGTTTTTCCGGGAATGAGAACGTATTGAGTCCTTGGTTGTTCCTGTGCACGTTGCCGTACAACTTCTTGATCTGTGCTATTTCTGAGGGAGTAGCCTTCTTAGCTATATTTACTTTAACCTTATCCAAATTAGGCCTAATGTCCTTACGATAATGCTTTCGGTTTCGACTGGATAACTTGGCAAGATAATCCTTGAGGTTTACTACGCCCTTTAGGTCCACGACACAGGAATTTGGCATTTGGACCCGGACAAAGCCATTCCCCTGAAGGTTTCGATGCCAGGGTGTTCCCCTTTCAAAATCACGGAGTACTATCATTTTTGCGCCAAGGTCGTGCTGTAGGTCTTCCAAAAGTCGGATCAAGGAATCCATAGCGGCGTTGGCCTTAGGATGTTTCCCGTCCCAATACATATGATCTCCTTCCGTAAATAAGGATCCCATCGAGACTACCATGGAAGTCAAATGATACGGGTCGTCATTGCGTTCCGCTTCTATCGCCCGTGAAACATTTTCGTTGGCCAACATATCATCTTTCCACAAGGTATGGGTCAAAAAGGTTGCCAAGATAATTTTGTCATTTCCATCTTTGATGAACACATAGCGAAAGTCCCAATTGAATTCTTTACGAGTATTACCTTGGAATACATTTTCAAGAAATTTTAATCCATCCCAGTCATAGACTCCTTTACCTATCATTAGATTATTCCATTGGTTTTTATCGACTTCTTCGATCGTTTCCATCATGTCAATTTGAAGGTCAACGTTCACAACCTTCCCACTTAGGACTTTTGGCTGAAGGTCAAAAGCATGAAAAACACGCTCAGGGGTCGTTCGGGTATCTTCTAGTGCTTTAGGATAATGATATTCCATAGCAGCTACCAATGCTTTGATTTCCTCCTTATGATTATGTCTGGATATGGTTATTCGGACACCCGTATTCTTTACGGGCACGGCAGGAAAAATCCCTAGGTTCACATAGAATCCTTCCTTCATCAACCGATTGACAAAATTGTATCCGGTTTTTGGCATTCCTGTTCCGATGTAGAATACAGGAGATTCATTATGATCTATCAGTGGTAGATAGGTCTTAGCCAGAAATTCGTTGAAGTAATCGATTCGCTCTTTCAGTTCATCTTGTAGGACGTATATATCAGCGGACAAATGGATTTTGGCCGATGCGATTGCTGCAGCTACGGATGCAGGTTCCAATTGGGCCGAAAATGTCAAGGGACCCCCAAAGGTCTTGATCTTTTTGTATAGTTCCGAATCGGAACATGCCAATAGGGCACCGCTGGCCCCAAAAGTTTTACTCAAGGTTCCAAATAGCAAGACATTTGGTGGTAGTTCCCCCAATTGGCTCAAAACATACCCTGTTCCATTTTGTCCGACCCAGCTCATGCCATGGACATCGTCGAAATAGAATCGTAACTGTGGATATTTTTTACCCAGTTCCATTAAATCATTGACCGGGGCAAAGTCCCCATACATGGAATAGATTCCATCGGCCATGTACCATATATGCTTTTTGGAGTGTGTATATTTTTTCAGTTTATCCTCAAGCATTTCCAGGTTGTTATGCCGAATCATTTCGATAGGAACACTACGTGTCTTTAACATCTTGGCAGCATTCTGTACGCTCCAATGTACTTGGTGGTCCAAAATGATGACGTCATCATCATCGACGGCGCTTGGAATGACCCCTAGATGGCCAAGCGTGCTGTTTTTGGTAATGATGATCGGTGCTTGATACATTTGCGTCACGAGCTCTTCAAGTTCTTTATATAAGGGATTTGAGATATAGGATTTTGATAAAGGAAACTGTGTCCCGTAATTTTCAATGGCCTGAATAGCGGCTCTTTTGAGTCGGTGATCTTGTTCAAGCCCAAGATATCCAGTTGTTCCAAAATGGAATAGGTCCCGATTTTTGACCTTTATCTTCCTTCCGGAAAATGAATCACCTTCTGCGTACAAATGTAAGACGCCTTCTTGTTTGGCATCCGTAAATACCTCATGGACCGTGTTTAAAAAATTATGATGTTTGATCTTTGCCATACTACTAAATTTTAAAGTGAAGTAAAATGTAATAGTATTTGTAGGAAAATATCCTTTTTTGATATTTTAAAATCCTTGAGAGTCAAGTGTTAATCCTTAACAAATAAGATTTCATTCTTTATTAATCAACGAATAGTAAAACTATAGTCAATTAAAGAGTTGACGATTTACTAACTTTAGACAATTAACCAGTTTTCTATTACAATGTCTTTTTTTAAAGAAAATGAATATGCCTCCTACCATATTCAAGATGGTATCTTGTATATCGTATATAAATCAGGGGTGACTATCGATTTGCCGGCAGCCCTACGTATAGTAGAAGATCGCCTTAAATTACAAGAAGGTCTGTCCTATAAAGTCCTATGTGATATAAGAGGACTCTATGCAGTGGACAAATCCGCTAGGGACTATTTGGCCATTGAAGGGTCTGTCCTGGTAATCGTTGTAGCTTATGTTGTTGAGCCTACGATTTCAAAAGCGCTATCAGCGTTTTATTTACGAATCAGTAATCCACCCATACCTTCAAGGGTCTTTTTTGATATTGAAGCTGCCAAACTATTTCTTCTTACAAAATGACAGGGTAAACTAAATGGTTTAGGAATGTGAACATTTCATTGAAAACAGAAAACCGATCATGGATAAATTGAGAAAAATGGACCTGAACAAGATCAACAGGATGTTGATGGAAATGGCCAGTGGCAATTTTTTCTATAGATTGGAGCGCACTGGCAACCATGACAGCTTGGAGTCCATAATCCTTGTTTTGAATATGTTGGCCGAAGAAATCCAGGAAATATTGATTCACCAAGGATATGCAAATTTGAATGGTATCGTAAACCAATTGATCCAATTGAATTTTTTGTTGGATATGCAAGGCGTCATTAAAGGGGTGAATAAAAGCACTTGTTTGACCTTGTCCTACCTACATGAAGATTTGCTCAAGAAACCTTTTGATGCATTACTCAACGCAAAGTCCAAAAAAAGATGGACCAAATTTCTTAAAAAAATAGGTAAGAAAGGGTTTTATGAAACTTCAATGGAACTTACGTTTGTTTCAAGGGAAGGCCTATTACTGCCGCATACCTGTCACATTGGTTCCTGTGAAGGCCAGCACAACCAGGATAATGGGATTTGGGTTACTGTCGTTCTTTTTTCCAAGGATCGGAAAGAAAGGGACGAGCTTCAAAGGCAAGATATCATATCCTATAAGGAGAAGGAGACAACAGGTTCAGGCAATGAACGGAAGACCACAAAGAACCGTCCCAAATTGAGTTTTGAGGATATTCGAAAAATCAGGGAAGGAAGAAATCTTATCCTTAACAATCTTGAGAAAGATTTGCCCTCGTTACGGGATTTTGCCCTACAATTGGGGACTAATGAATTCAAGCTTAAATATGGTTTTAAGGAGCTTTTCGGAACCAGTGTCTATCGGTTTTTGTTACAGGAGCGGCTTCGAAAAGCCAAAATGTTGATTCAGTATACTGATTTCACCATAAAGACGATTGCTTATAAAACAGGGTTCAAGAGCATCCCACATTTTTCAAGGGTCTACAAGAAAACGTATGGTTATGCGCCAAGTGAATTGCGGAAAATATCTAGAAAAGACCCTTGATCTGTAAAATATTCCAATTACTACCTAACGGATATTAAACGATCCTTTATGAGTAAATAGGACCCTCTATTTTTATCATATCAATACAAACGATATGATTCACATAGAGAAGTTCAAGCAACCCATTGCTTATAGCATAAGCATGGTACTCGCTACCCTGTTTTTATATGCGGCTACGACCAAGCTTTTGAATTATCGGGAATTCAGTTTACAATTGGCCCAACCTACTATATTAAGGGGCTATACAGATATCATGGCCTGGATGGTACCGGTAGCCGAACTTGTAGTCTCGGTCTTACTTTTCTTTAAAACATTCAGGCTTCAGGCCCTTTTTGCCAGTTTCGGCTTGATAGTCCTCTTTACCACCTATATCCTATTGATCTTGAATTTTAGTGATGTTGTACCCTGTTCCTGTGTAGGGGTCATTCCCGCTTTGGGATGGAAGGATCACATCCTATTCAATATTGCTTTACTGGCACTTACAGCGCTTGGAATCTTTTATTCCAAAAACATAGCATCAGAATAAACAAAAATACTACGTAGGGACAGGATAAGCCGAAAACCTGTAAAAAAGAGTAGGCAGTAATCTTTAATTATTATCGTATGAAAACTAAATTTTTTAAGTTCATGTTACCGGCTCTCGCCATTGTCATGGCCCTTGGCTTTGCCTTTGCATCAGAAGCCGAAACGGTTAGTCGAATAGCCTATTACAACCATCCCATCCTTGGGGTGCAGTCCACCATGGTTGAGAATGAATGTGGGCAAGGCAGTGAAATTTCATGTCAATTCAACGGGCACCAATTGTATGCGGAACCCGCGTTGACCACTGAATTACGTAAGGACTGAGCCTTAGTTTGACACAGATGTCAAAAGAAAAGGTGCCTCATTAAAAGGCACCTTTTTTAGCTAATTCAAAATTACAAATCACCATGTCAGAAAATATTTAGTTTCTGGATCCATGGATACTTTTCACTGCCCTGGAACAAAGGCCTGGCAGTTTAGTTATAATATGTCCTTTATTTTTTTCAAGCTTAATTTCCAATGACCTGACGAAGGGACTTTTTCACTTTTTTTTATGTGATTTTCGATTTCCTTCCTTAAGGAAACCAATTGTTGTAGCAGTAGCCCCTTGGAATAATCGGTATAGTCCATGGCTTTCCTGTCAGGATCAACGTTTATTCGTTCTTGTTCCAGTATAGCCTTTATCTTATCCAAGTAGGTCATTTGAATTTCCTGCTTTCTACGTCCAATAGGCACCGGATCTTTCTGTATTTCACTGAATATCCCTGATTGCAGTGCTGTCAGATAGTTGATCAGCGATTTCTGATAGCCATTTACGGTTTCTAAATATTCGAAACGCTTGAACCTTTGGGGCCTTAAGAGTTCGTGCAGTAATTTTTGCTGGTACGATACTATATAATCTGGATAACTACTATAGTTGATTCTGGTGCTAAAAGCCGGATTCGTTAACCATTCTGGAGGGTCGAAAGCATTGGTGAGGATATAGGCAAGGGCCTCTTTCTGAGACTTCAGTGCCATTGGGGTGTATATTTTTCCAGGTTGGTCCAAGGATTTGTACTGGATGTCATAGCCACCTATCAAGGAAACTACTTGGCGCATCTGTAAATACCATAATTCCATACATTTTTTGTAAAGGTCTTCCAGTCTTACATTGTCCTTTGTGTTGGAGCATGCTTGGGGTAATAGTGCAATGGTCCTTTTTAAATTTTTCATGGCCAACTGTGTACTTCTAATCGGGTCATTGGTTTCCACAACTTCATTGGTATTAGCGGGACCGACCACTTCTAGAGGACTGGTATTGTAGCGATACCATGGAATGGAATCCTGAAGTCTGACGATGCGCTCCAAAGCGGTTTTCTCATCCAATCCTTCGGTAAATTCCGAGTAGCCCCATTGAATCGCGTATACATCCGTTGGTCCCACTTTTGATATTAGGAAGTCAGGAGGTATACTATCCTCGGGTTGGGGAATGTTGTTGGCCCTGGTAGAGTTCATCACACTTGGGGTAAACCCCATGGTTTTCAGCCAAGCGATATCGTTCATCTTCTTAACGGGATACTGGGCCTCCCCATAGTTATTGTCCATTATCCCTAGGGCATGTCCCGTTTCGTGTGCGGTCAGTTGTTGGAACAGCTCTCCTAATAGGCTGTCGGGAAACGGCAATTTTTGTGCTCTTTTATCCAATGGTGCGGCTCTGGTAAAGTAGAAGTTCTCGAAGGTATGGCGCGCGGCGCCTAAGATAATATCGCTCCTTAGGATTTCTCCGGTTCTGTAATCTTTGATAAAGGAAGCCTTACCTGCATCATCCTCTTTTTCGTTACCCCTAAAATATTTTCTGGGTGACCAGTATACAATGTTATTATGGATGTTATGCCTGTCCCAATCACTTAAACGATCGGTTTCCTTGACCACAATGGCATCCTTGAATCCTGCGGCCTCGAAAGCCGGGAGCCACTCCCTGATTCCAGCTATGACATAAGGTCTCCATACTTTTGGAATTTCGGGAGCTAACAAGAAAGTGATGGGTTTGACCGGGACACTTATTTTTTGGTCCTTATATTTCTTTTCAAGGCGCCATCGACTAATATTGGCAATGTCGTTTTGTGTACCTTCGGTATCGATTCCGTAACCGATACCAAAAACTTCCTCGTTATAATACCCCATCCGATAATCATGGCGTCTGGCTTTCATAGGTTCCCCCAAGGCGCAGAAACTTAAGAAAATAGGGGAGGAGACCTTTGACCCATCTTTCAGGGTTCCACGACTGGTCTTGATCAAGACCTGATCCTCAAAATCCTTAGCTCCAAGAAGTAGGGAAATCTGGGGAATGGCATTTCCGGAAAATCCTCCAGGGAATTGGGGCCATTCTATATCAAGGTGCAATACAAGATCAGTGATGTTGATGCAATAGCTATTCGGGCTACCTTCTTTATTTTCTACTGGGAATATGGCGAGGATATTTTCCATTAGGGGAACTTTTCGTTTAAAGGGAATGATGATTCCTGCCGTGGATTTTATGCTTTGGGGCTTGAGTACTATTTTATCCTGATGCCTTGACCAGACCACCTGCATGTGTTTGCGTCTGTAATTTCCTTCGTATCGAACGAACAGCATTGGTTTGTCCAATATAGGTTCAGGGATATTCAAGTAGAGTTGGTCCCCCGTGATAAAAGAGCTTAAAAAAAGGCTTTTAATGGGTTTTGCATCGGCTAAATTGTCCATGGTCCTCGTTCTGGAATGGGATGGATTCCAAAAGATCAACAGGAACAAAAGTTGAAGGATTATATTTTTTTTCATTGTGTTGAATATTTAAAGTGCGTAGCCTTTTTTAAGGCTATAGCGTATAGTATGTATGATATCGGATAATTTTAATATCCGGGGTTTTGTGGTAAAAGATTTGGATTGATTTCCAGTTCCGTTTCGGGAATAGGAAGCAGTACATCCGTTGGTTTCCAGTTCGTCTTCAAACCCCCGAGGACTTCTCCAGCAGCACCCGTCCTTTGGAGGTCGAACCAGCGTAATCCTTGCTCGGTAAAAAGTTCGACACGCCGTTCTTGAAATATGGCGTCCAATACATCCGCTACCGTACCGACAGTGGTATCCGGTAATCCAGCCCTATTTCTGATGGAATTCAGGTCCTGTAGTGCACCCGAAATATCCCCAGATCGTGCCCTTGCTTCCGCACGGATCAGGTATTGTTCCGCCAATCGGAACAGAATGGAATATTCCAAGGATTCCGTTTCGATCAAGGTGGCCTTGTATTTATGGGCAAACCGTAGGGTAACGGTGTTGTCCGTATCGGATAAGGTATCGGTCCAATGGGTCTGTCGTAGATCACCGGTTTCAAAGGCCTGTGATAGGTCATCGGTCAAACTGTAGGTCTGGCCGGGAATGAATCGGATGACCAGTTGGTTGGCCACTTGGGTATTCTTTGGGTTCTCCCCGTCTTTGAGCTGCCATATGGTTTCGGGGGATTCCTTTAGGAAAACGTTCTCCAGGTCCGCTTCCAACATAAAATTGTCAATGAGTTCGGTTGCGATCGATGCTGCTTGTTCCCAGTTTTCAGCATATAAGTGCATCCGGGCCAACAAGGCCTTGGCAGCCCATTGATCCGGTAGCACCCGTTCTTCGGAAGTACTATCGGTGCGTTCCAACAGGTCCACGGCCAAAGTGAGGTCGGATAGGATGTTATCCATTACCGTTGTCTCGGTGTTGCGTACCGCAATGTTGTTGTCCAAATAGTCGGTGGTGATGATGTAGGGGATATCGCCGAATAGGAATACTAAAAGGCTGTGCATATAACATCTAACCAATAGCGCCTGTCCCTTGTATTGGTCTTGTTCCATTGCGGTCAGCCTACTTGAGTTCTCGACCCCTTTGATTACATCATTGGCGCTGTATATGAGGTTATACCCCTGGCTCCACCAACCCGTGATAACGTCATTACTAGGTAAAACGTTATGAAGGTACAATTGTGAATATCCGGTATCGAACCCATAATAATCCAATTCGTCGCCGTAGATGCCCAACCCTGTGGTCAGGCCGAAATTACCGGAAACCATGCCCTGTTCCCGCATCTTAAAATAGATATTCGCCAAAGCGGACTCCACTGTCGCCGCATCATTGAAGACCGTTTCGGAAACCAAAATATTTTTAGGGGGTCCCACTTCAACAAAGTCCGAGCAACTGAAAAGTCCCAGTACTAGTAGGAGCAGGGTAATTCGTGGCATCCTACCTGTTTGTTTAAAAAAGTGTTTCGTACCGGGTGTTCTACTGATTGTTATAATTGTCCTGTATTGCATAGTATCAAGATTATGGTTAAAAGCCTAATTGAAGTCCGAGCGTAATCTGTCTCAACTGTGGTAATCGGGTATTGGAAGGTTGTTCGGGATCTGGTCCCTTATAGTTGGTTAGGGTCAAGAGGTTTTGCCCTTGTACGTATATGTTCAGGTCCAGCCCATTCCCTAAATCGGGTACTTTATAATTGATCGAAATATTCCGCAATCGAATAAAAGAGGCATCGGAAACGGCCGCATTGCTACTTTTCTGAAGGGCACCGGTATCCTCTCCAAATGCCAGACCGCCGGAAGCCCTTTGGATGGGATTCTTATCCCCGGGCTGTTGCCATCTATCCAATAGGGCTGTACTGGAATTACCCCTATATCCCGGAGTGGCTCCAAAAGCAATTTCATTGAATGCCTTTTGTTTTTTAAACTGAAGGAAAAAGTCTAAGGTTACATGGTTAAAGGTGATGGTATTGCCCAGACCCCCATAAAAATTGGGTCCGAAGTCTTCCACCCATTGCTTGTCCTCCAAACTGCTTATCGCCCCATCCCCATTGTAATCCTCGAATTGATAGACCCCTGTTTCCGGATCCACGCCCAAGGCATTGTACAATTTTACGATGGTCAAGGGTTCGCCTATGATCAGGCGGTTGGCGAACGTGGACGTTTCCAATCCTTCAAAGGCCACCAGTTTATTTTTGGGTACCGTCAAATTGAGTGTGGTCGACCAAGTAAAATTCTTTTTTTGAAAAATTACCGTTCGGATATCCACTTCGAATCCTGAATTTTCCACGGTGGCATCAAAATTCCCGGTCAGTTCGGAAAAGCCGGTCGTTGCGGCCAATGGAATTCCGATAAGTTGGTTCGACGAACGGTTTCGGTACCAGGAGCTGTTGATCAAGATTCGGTCTTTAAAAAAACCGAGTTCCAAGGCCGCTTCCAGTTTTTTGTTCTCTTCCCATCCGAACAAAGGATTGTATATCCCGGTTGGCTCCAAAATTGTGGTACCATTATAATCGAATCCAGTGACATTATAGGTGTCCAAAAACCTATAGTCCCCGATGTTATCGCTTCCCGTGGTACCAAAACTACCCCGTAGCTTTCCATAGCTTAATAAGGAGTTCCCTTGAAGGTTGTTTTCTTTCGAAAACAGCCATGCCATGCCTACCGAACCAAAATTCCCGAACTGCTTTCCGGGTCCGAATCGGGAGGATCCGTCCCTGCGTCCGGTGAAATTCAGAATATATCTATCCCGAAATTTCAGGTTGAGGCGCCCGAATAGGGCATTGTACCTGTATTCGCTATCAGCATCCTGAAGCACTTCCAAGGTGTTGGCGGCCGTCAGGTTCCGCAGGAGTCCGTCATTGGGAAAACCTGTTCCCTTTTGAATAAACTGTTCGGTGTTTTCCTCTTGGAAGGTCGTTCCGACCAGGAAATCCAACTTGAGCTCTTGCCATTGTTTCTTCCAATGCAACTGTGGTTCCACGATCCAAGAGTTCCTTTTGGAACCATTGGTGGTCAACGAGGCATAATTTTGGGGTGTTAAACCCAGATTGGGGTTTCTTGCCGAACTTGGCAAGGTCCTATAGGAATCCAGGCGATAGCTGTTAAAACCCAGACTGGATTTAAGTTCCAAGTCGGGTATGATTTCATAGGAGACCAGTGCATTGGCGATGAGGGAATTTGTGGTCACCTCTAATTTTTCATCCATGGCAGCTAAAGGATTGTCCCAAGTATTGTTTTCCCAATTGATATTACCTTCAGCATCATAAAGTTCCGGGGCATTGGGTTCCAATGTGTAGGCCTTACTGGTAAAATCGGTTCTGGGCATCCTGTTTTTCTCATTGGTGTAGCTGGTAGAAAGATTGAATTTGAACCGCTTGTTACTGGAGCTGTGGTTCAGGTTGCTGTGAAGGGTCGCTTTTTTATAATTGGCATCCCCAAGGAATACGGTGGTCTCCTTGTTGTAGGCCCCACTGACCAGAAACTGAGTATCCGAGGATCCTCCGGAGACGGAGAGTTGGGCATTGTTTCTATAGGCGGTGCCTCCGATAAGCTTTTTTTGCCAATCCGTATAACGGTCGTTGTCCCAAGATTTAATATCCGGCCAAATATAATCGAATGCTGGATCTTCCAAGAACGGACCAAAACCATCGTTCGTGATTCCTTCCCTTCGTATTTCCAGATACTGTTCCGCGTCCATTAGGTCCAAGAAATTTGATACCCTCCCCAGGGAAGTACTTAGATGGGCGTCGAACCGTGTTTTACCTATTTTTCCTTTTTTAGTGGTAATGAGCACCACTCCATTGGCTGCCCTGGAACCGTAAATTGCGGTGGCATCGGCATCCTTTAATACCTCGATGCTTTCTATGTCATTTGGGTTCAGGGCATTTAAGGGACTGATGTTTCCCCCAAGGATTTGACCGGAAACATTGGATGAACCAAGGGATTGGGCGTTGTACGGTACACCATCAACAAGGTATAAGGGGTCGGAGGCTCCATCGATAAAATTCCGACCACGTATTTCAACATTAAAACCACCCCCCGGTACCCCTGACGATTGGATGATGTTCACACCGGACAAATGCCCTTGCATGGCGGCCAGAGGATTGCCCACTGGCTGTTTTTCCATGGTTATTGCCTTGATCGTAGTGATACTACCGGTACGTTCTTTCTCCGTGACCGTGTAATACCCGGCATTAAGGACAACCTCGTCCAACTGGGTGATGTCCTCCTGTAGGGTTACATTGATTTTTTCCCTGCCATTGATGGTAACCGTTAGGGTCTTAAAACCCATTGCCGAAAAGATAAGTTGGCCATTGCCTGCTACACGAATGCTGTATGTACCGTCCATTTCCGATATGGTCCCTTTGTCCGTTTGTTCCACTAGTATGGTCACGCCTCCAATGGGTTGTCCATTGGTATCGGTAATTAATCCGGAAATAGTGGTTTGTAAGCGGTTTTGATTCGTAATACTTTTTAGGGTATTCGTATACTTGGCCTCGAGTTTAAGGCTAAATAGGGGAGAGAGTAAAGCATATACGGTAAGCAGTAAGCTTAGACTGTTCGTTAAACGTTGTTTTTTCTTCATTATTCAAGTTGTTTTGTTAGACATTGGTATCCCACAATGTCCCGAAAAAGGGAATTGACGGACGTGATTTTCCCTTCGGAACCCACAGGTTAATGGATATGGCAAGGCATTTCCTTTTGATAACACCCATAGGTTGTCCGGTCCAAGTGTTGTTAAGGCTTGGATAGGGAACATGTTAAAATGTATTTAATGCGTTTTATGGCCGGCTACCATGAAGTATTCGTTCTCGTCAGCTATGGGCAAAAGTGATGTCGTCAACCGGAATTCAATGTGGTAGAAAACCCATAACTACTACCAAGGATTAAATTGGACTTTTTGGCTTTTTCTTGAAGAGGAGATCAAATACGGTTTCTTCATTCCCATATTTGGATGGGAACAGTTGTATTGCCCCTAATCTAAAAAAAAGCACAATCAATTTATTTTCCATTTCAACCTTGATGGTTTGGCGAAACCCTTAAAAACAAATCTTCAAAAAGCGCTAAGAATAGTTGGGCGTGAAACTCAACTTATCTGTTAGAGGTACTGGTATACCGTGCACCGATAAGAGAGCCCACGCCCGGGTCGTGAGCAATCTGCTTATCATCTCAGGTGCAAAAATTACCAGTTTTCTAACAGAGACTCTAAGCGAAAGCTTCAAATATGTTCTATACGAAGAATCGCAAATTTATGTAACTATAAGTAAATATAATAAAAAAATTAATAGTGGGTAATTATACCCACGTTTTTTTATTGAAAACTGGGGACATTGTACATTCAAGAGATTATATGGAGATTGATATGCATGGTACAAAGTTTTTATTACTTTTTGGTCGCAACTTGAAAAGGTTAAGAAATTCTCAAAATCTAAGTTTACGACAATTGGCTACCCGTTGTAATATTGATTATAGTGATATTGGTAAAATCGAGAAAGGTAAAAGAAATATTCAAATGTCTACAATATTGGAACTTTCTACAGGCATGGGAGTCCACCCAAAAGAACTGTTCGATTTTGAGTTTGAATGGAAGCCTGAGGATTTTGGATAAAAAAATTGCAATACGTTAATATTTGAAATCTTTAAATCCGGAAAAGTGCTGCTGTCCAATCAATCGATACCGGGGAATTTTCTACAAATCCGATCTTGGATGAAAAACTAATCTATCTTTCTCTTGATAAACCAAATATCAGATAGGGATATATTTAAATTTATTGAATTAAAGTTTTGCTCAATTAAGATATCTTCTGTTGAGCCCCATTTCCCATACGTATATGAAATATTGATTGTATTGTTGTTTTTGAACCCAATGGGTAGACCAATGCCCAATGAGAGTGAATTAGCTTGGATTTTTTTATCATTTATTCTCAAATATCCTGAATCATAGTTGTATCCGGCCCTAAAATCGATTCGTTTCCAATAGTTGAACGCGTATTTGTCTATTGTGTATTCTACCCCAAGTGCAATAACATCTTGATCGGAAAAACGACCGATATTATCTTCTTGGTCTGTCATATCCCAAAAGCTTCTTTTATAGTCAAGATTGAGTGTAAGACTTTTATTATAAACTGCGCTTACCCCTAGTTTTACCTTTAAGGGAAGAATAAAATCATCAATGGATTCATTGTACTCGTTTTCAACGATTATGTAATCTGAATCCGAAGTTTTATTTATTTCCGTATCCTTACTCGCCTTTAATATTACGGGGGCATCAACAACTAACCCCCAATTATAATTGTTGTGTTTTAATTGAAACCCAACTCCGAATTGGGCACCTCTATAGTAATTTTCTTTGGTAATTTTAAGCATACTATTGTTTATTCGTACGGTTTCATTTTCATCAATCTTACCAAATAAGTATGAAATGTTGAAGCCTACATTTAAACTATCAAGAATGCTTGTCCCGTAATCCAATCGTACAGTGTTTAGACCTCCGGACCCTATAACATTACTTATATAGCTTTGTTCGCTACCTTCAACTTCAGTTTCAACCCCTATTAGGGCATAACCTACATCCGTTGCAGGCATTAAGGTAAGCCCAATACCATATTTGCCATTCGTATTGAATGCCAAGGCTATATTGGAAAAATTACCTGCACCTCTGTTTTCATTATCCTTGCCATTGGAAACTTTGTCTATTTCCGCAGAGAAACCTACATCAAATAAAAATCGCTTTTTAGGAATGGTTGCGAATAAAGCGGGATTATGAATATTGATATTGGAGTAGATATCGGAAGCAACCCCGGATTTTCCTAAACCACTATTCTTTCCTACATTGGAATTGGTTTCGATCCCTAATCCGAAAAGGGAATATGGGGAACCGGTTAGATTATTTGCTTGTGAATGGATGTTAGTGAACCCCAAAGTTGCAATTAGTATTACCGTAGCGTTAATCGTCTTCATTTTCATAGAGTGCATAAGTAATTATCAGTTTAGTTGTATAGCCTTCATTTAAATATGTGTCTGAGAATAGAATTCGACTAACGGTTGAGTTATTGTCTTTTGGTATTAGAATCAAAGCATCATCGATTAGGGGACTTTGATAGAGTTTTCGGTCGATGTAACGCAATACAGGTATGTTGTAATACAATTCATTGAATTCTTCATTATTGGAATTTATTATTGCATATGCCCCGCCATAGGAATGTGTGATTTGGTCAGAAATAGTATTGTTTTGGTCAACTACATATAAGGAAAGTGAGTCAATAATTGGAAGTAAATCCGAATACGAGGATTTTTTAGGTTTCAAATGTAAGAAGGCACTTAAGACTGTGCCTTCCCCAGTGATATCCAATACATTACGAATTGTAGGGAATCTGATTCGTGTTGTATACCCTGTGCCTGATTGGTAATAACTTATATTATTGGTCGCTGTTGAATTTATATTTATCTCTTGATTTGTAAGATCTTCAAGATCTGGATTGGGAACCGTATTCTTGATTTTATTAAAACACGATATGGGGTTAGGGTTAATGTATAGATCGAACGTGCGTTCGTCAGAACCATCTTCTTGAGGCACCTTGTAATAAAACCTGACATATGTTTTTTCACTGCGTTTGGAAAAACCAGTGATGGAAGCATCATCTTGTTGTCCTGGTTGTAGGGTAATCCCCTTGAATGTTTGGATTAAATCATCATTATCATCAATTTCGTCAACTATTGCCTGAAAAATATTATTTCCGAAGTTTATTGGCAATGGTATATAAAGTGAATCACTATTCGGTTCGGGATAATATTCGAAAGTTGTTGTAGGTATTTGGCTATAAGGTACGTTACTGGTATTATAAAATGCTTGGTCATCAGATTCTAGAAAATCCGTTAATACATGAATATTGATTGTGCTTACCCTGGTCGTATCATTATAAAAATACTTGTCATAACCTAGTATTAGACCAACACTATCTATGACTGCTTCATCATCGATGTTGAAGTTAGAACCATTGAGTTCAAAATAGCTTGATGATTTGATTTCCCCAAAATAGTCATCTTCGTATTGTCCTACTAAAATCCTATTGGTATTGGATGTAATTATGCTATCGAACTTAAAGGTTGTTAACTCTACATCAAAGGTGTCAATGCTGATTACCCTGACTTCGGAGTTTGTGAATTCTTGACCCACGACCAAAGTTGGCATCTCTTGCATATTGGACGAGCAACTGGTTATTATTGAAAGTAATAACGAAATTAGTATACACTTGTTCATCATTATAAAGAATTAATTAGATGCAAATAAAAAGTATGGGAGCAACCCAAAGAATTAAATTATACACAGCAGTGGTTTAGCTCTATGAAACACAGAAAACACTCTATAAAAAATTAACAGATCATAATTATGGATTAGTAGATTGTTAAGAGGCCCTGGTATATTTCATTTAATAAACTGGATTTATGGTTTTAGGTTTGCTTCATGAAGAGGATTTTTAGTTTGTTTTATTTTATTGGAAGCATGCTGTTTATGAAGGCTCAAGGACCATTGAATAAAGCAAATAGCGAATCAACAATAACTAGTGGTTATTCATTGTATACTAATGTTGGTGATGTAGAAATGACTAAGAAATCAATAAGTATGGATGTATTTAAAACATATGCTACAGGTACCCTACTATTTGGAGTGGGTCTTGAATACTGGAATCGTAGGTTTAATGATATTGGGGAGAACCGATTGTTTGGGTCTTTCGAAGACTCATATTCCATAGGTTTAACAAGTACATACACACAAAAATGTAATGGGAATTGGAGTGTCGGTCTGAGTTTTACACCACAGTTAAACGCTACACTTAAAAGAGAATTGGGTAGTGACGATATGATTTTGGCAGGGAACATACAAATTGGTAAAGAGTGGGACTCTTCAATTTCCAATGGAAAGGCAAAAATGGCTTTTGGTCTTTATTACGATATTTTATTCGGGGAGCCCCAGCTATTTCCTTTTGTTTCTTATTCAAATATGATAAATCAATCTTGGGATTATACTATTGGTTTTCCTTTGAGCAGTTTAAGGTATAGCCTGAATGAATATCATGATTTTGATATTTTGATTTACCCTGAGGGTAATTACACAAATACTTCTGAGGGTATTTCTATAAATGGCACGGACACGATCTTAAATAGTAAACTAGAGTTTAAAACGCTGGTAATTAGGATGGATTACAATTCGATAATTGATGATTATTGGGCAGTGAGTTTCGGAATTTCTTATTTGCCCAATACTGAATTAAGGATTTTGGATACCAATGATACAGAAATCTATTCTTTTGGATCTACCGAATCTCTTTGCATAAACTTTGGAGTTAAATATAAACTAAATTAAAAAACATTATAATGAAACAACGATTAGACAGAAGCCTTGTTATTCTTTTAATGATTGGTTTTTTATCGCTAACTTTTAGCTGCTCATCAGATGATGATGATGATGATTTGGGTAACTGGACGAAACGTTCCTCCTTTAATGAAGAGCCTAGAAGCAACGCTGTGGCGTTTAGTGTTGGCAATAATGGTTATATGGGGACAGGTTATGACGGGGATGATTATCTAGGGGATTTTTGGAAGTATGATTTTGATATTGATGCATGGCAGCAGTTGGCTGACTATCCGGGCATGGTAAGAAGTTCCGCAGTTTCTTTTACAATTGGAAATGAAGGTTTTGTAGGAGCCGGTTATAATGGGGATATAAATGAAGAATTAAGTGACTTTTACAAGTACGATACGGGTAGTAACACTTGGATACCTATAGCAGATTATGGCGGTGGTCCCAGAAGGGGTGCGGTAGGGTTTAGTTCAAACAGCCATGGGTATGTTGGGACTGGATATGACGGCGATGGGGATAAAAAGGATTTTTGGAAATATGACCCAGCAACAGATACGTGGACTGAATTATTAGGTTTTGGGGGAGATAAACGTAGAGAGGCCGCAACTTTCAAAATAGATGATAAGGTTTACTTGTGTACCGGAGTGAATAATGGTGTTTATGTAAAAGATTTTTGGGTGTTTGATGTTAACACAGAGCAATGGAGTTCGTTTAAAAATCTGGACCATGATGATTATGATGATGATTATTTGGATATTATGAGAGCCAGCGCTGTAGGGTTTAGTATGGCTGGAAGAGGCTATATCGCTTGTGGGGAAAGACCTGGTGCTATGAAGACCATTTGGGAATATAGGCCTGAAAACAACTCTTGGGAACAAAAATTATCATTCGAAAGAAATGCAAGGCAGGATGCCATCTCCTTTGGTAATGGGGAGCGGGCATTTGTATCCCTTGGCAGGAATGGTACCTTGTATTTAGATGATACTATGGAATTTTTCCCATTTGAGTGGGAAGATGAAGATGATAATTAAAAAGGGCTCGACTCGTCCCTGACTAGTATTGGGTTTTTATAAATACCCCCTTCAATATATGATTTGGTTGTATTTACAAGTCGGGTAATGTGGTGTGGATCCATATATGAATTTAACATCGTGAATGCCTCGCTCTATTTGATGATGTTATGTGATTCTATAGTTGGATTAATGATCTTGGATAAAGTCGTTTGGTTGTTTATGCTTAATGTTGAGTGATGATGATGGTTGAGTCTGGTATTGGTTGTGTCATAAAATAATTTCCTATACCAGACTCTTTTTTAAAGATTGATCGATAGGGCCATTATTAATTCAAAAGCGCACTGGATTTATATTTTGAATATGGTGAAAGCTATGATTGCGGATAATATTTGAGTAGTTAAAATAATTTTGGTTGGTTAGTGTGTGGGTCAGGTATCGATATTGTTATCGTGGTTTAGCATAAGGTTACAAATTTCTTTACCTGACCCATTTTTTTGTTGAACATGAAAAGAATAATTACATACATATTAGTGTTTTTTACGATAACCATTGTTGTAACATATTTTAGTATGCTTCTTTACAGGCAAGTAGAAATGAATAAATCCGATTCCTCTTTGGAATTGATCGTAAAGGAAACCGAACATGGTTGGGGCTATGAAATATTAGAAGACAATAAAATCATAGTGATACAGGAAATAATACCAGGAGTTATTGGAAATCAGTATTTTAAAACAAAAAAGGATGCAAAAAAAATTGGGCTATTGGTTTTAACTAAGTTAAAAAACAATAAGCGACCAATAATCACAGCAGAGGACTTAGAGGAAAATAGGATAGAATATAAAAATTAGGACAATAGATAATAATGACGGTCTTAGAGAATAATATAAAGAAGGTTTTAGTGCATGTATTACTTTGGATTTGTTTTTCCATGTTTTCCATTAGTGTTGCGAGTATTGAAATTGGAGATGTGCCCAATGAAATGATTACAAGGTTGATTTTTAATCCCATCTTATTTTATAGCAATAGCCTTTTGCTGGTTCCTTATTTATTATTGAAGAAAAGAATCGGGTTGTACATTGTTTTTTCCATATTGTTGTTGCTTGTTTTTAACTATTTGATAATCAGTATTTTTGGTGTTTCGTTCTTCAGGTTTTTAAATCATCCCGTACAAACGGAAAATGGTTTGCTCAAAATACACAATATACGCTATATCGCCCCTACTGTTTTTTCCTTATCTTTTTTCTTGTTAGGTGGTGTTTTTGGATTAGCGAATGATTTTTATAGACGTGAAAGAAATGATAAAATAAAGGTTAAGGAGCAGAAGGAAATGGAGCTTCAATTTTTAAGAACACAATTAAAACCCCACTTTTTATTTAACACTTTAAATAGTATCTATTTTTTGGTAAGAAGTAAATCGGAGGATGCACCGGAGGCGGTCATCACACTTTCGGAACTAATGCGGTATATGTTGTATGAAGTAGGAAAGAACAAAGTGTCATTGGAGAGGGAAATCGAATATATAAACAATTATATTTCTTTACAAAAATTACGATTGGCCGACAGCGAACACATAAAACTGGTAATTGATGAGGATTGCGGGAATCTAAAAATTTATCCTTTGTTGTTGATTTCCTTTATAGAGAATGCCTTTAAGCACGGAACTACCCATGATGGTCGAACTTTTATTGATATTACCATTACTGTTGATGAAGGTTTTCTTTTTTTTAAAGTAAGGAATATCATAGGATTAAAAAAGAAGGATATAGATAATTCAGGAATTGGTATGGATAATATCAAATCCCAATTGGAGTATTTATATGGAGGTAATTATAGTTTGACGACTTGTGTTGAAGAAGAGTATTACAATGTGTATTTGGAAATATATTTGCTATGAATTGTATTATAATTGATGATGAACCAATGGCCATTAAGGTTTTGGAGTCCTACTGTGAATCGGTTGATTCCATAACCGTACTAGGTACTTTTGCCAATGCATTGGAAGCTATTGACTTTATAAAGGACCATACTGTGGATCTGATTTTTTCGGATATAGAAATGCATCATATTAATGGTATAGATTTTATAAAATCCCTCGAGGACAATAGACCTATTTTCATTTTTACGACGGCTTATCCGCAGTATGCCTTGGAAGGCTTTGAGTTAAATGCCATAGATTATTTGGTCAAACCCATACCTTTTCCAAGATTCATAAAAGCTATTCAACGGGCCAAACAACAGCTGAAATTCACAGAATTGAATAAAAATGTTCAAACCCAGGTCGGTAATAATCGAGTGCATTTGGAAGATGATTTCGTATTTATCAAATCGGAATATGATAATATTAGAATATTGGTAAGTGACATAAAATATATACAAGGATTTAAGGATTATCTAAAAGTGTTTACCCAAACGAATGGTCAGATATTGACCCTCACCAATTTTAGGGATTTCCAAGCTAAATTACCTGGCACTCTTTTTATCAGAATACATCGATCCTATGTAGTTAATATTTCAAAAATCGAACTGCTACAACGAAATAAGGTAATTATTGATGGTGAGAGAATTCCAATAGGGGAAAATTACAAAGAGGCATTTTTTGAGAGAATAGGAATTTAAGAAGGCTTAAGTAAAAAATACATTAGGACGGGAATTTCACACCCCTGAACTAACCATTTGGTTAAACCAAATGGTTAAACGTAATAGTTATGAATATGAGATCATTAAAGGTAAAAGACCAAATTTTAAGAGCTGCAAATGAGATATTCCAGGCCAAAGGCCTGCATGGTTCAAGAATGCAGGAAATCGCTGATTTGGCAGAAGTCAATAAATCGCTTATCCACTACTATTTCAAAAATAAGCAAACACTCTATGAGATGGTTTTCAACAATGTCTTCTACATAGTGGCACCACAAATAGACGATATTATCAATGACGAATCTACAATTGAAGATAAAATAAGAAGATTCTCTTCAAACTATTTTGCTTTTAAACAAAAGCATCCTCATCTATCAAATTTTGTGATTCACGAATTAAATGAAAATGGGGACTTTTTCGACAGCTTAAAAACACATCCAAAATTTCCCAATATTGAAAAGTTCAAGATACAAGTTGAAAGGGAAATACGGGCAGGTATTTTAATCCCTATTAATCCAGAACAATTATTTATACACATTCTATCCTTGAATATTTTCCCTTGTATGGCTGAACCCTTTATAAGAGGGCTAACGAACAGTGATCCAAATACTTATAAGTCAATATTGAAAACCCGAAAAACCGAAGTAGCAGATTTTATCATTAATTCAATAAAACGTAAATAAATGAGACTTACTATTTTAATTATTTTTTTATTACTGACCACAATGTCGTGGTCTCAAAAGGCGCTTACTTTAGAAGAGTGCTACCAGCTTGTTAATGAAAACTATCCATTAACAAAACAAACGGCAATGCTCAATTCGCAACAAGAATTTGAAAGATCTTCCATAAATGCTAAAAAACTACCTCAAGTTGGACTATCCGCACAAGGAACGTATCAATCTGACGTGATCGAGATTCCTATTACGGGAAACACCGTAGAATCCTTAAACAAGGAGCAGTATCGAGCCAATCTTACCGTAAACCAATTAATATACGGAGGGGGACTTAATATTAAATCGGATTTAAATAACGCTAAATACAATACAGGTAGAAAACAAATCGAGGTTGACCTATATCAATTAAAGTCCCAGATTAACCAATTCTATTTTTCAATATTATTAATGCAAGAAAAGCATCAACTTTTACTTTTAAAACAGGAGCAGTTAACCACCAAATTAAAAGAAGTGAAGTCCGGTATCGCAAATGGCACACTTCTCCCGACATCGGATAGGACCATAGAAGTAGAACTTTTGAAAATAGAACAGGATATTGAATCAACTTTGAAAGAAAAGGCATCATTAATCAGTAGTTTGTCTTCAATAATAGGAATAGTTCTAGATGAAAATACCGTGTTTGAGACCCCTATGGTCAATACCTCCATGACTTCTGAAATAGAACGTCCGGAACTAGAATTATTCAACCTCAAAAAAAAGGAAATCGAAGCTTCTACTTCCTTGTTGGCCATTGAAAATGCACCAAAACTCTCTGGTTTTGTTGATGGTGGCCTTGGAAATCCAGGATTGAATATGCTTGACAATTCATTTCAAGGTTTCTATACGGTTGGTTTGAAATTAAAATGGAATGTCTTTGATTGGAATTCCAACAAAAAGGAACGCAGGGCCTTAAAAATCAACGAGGACATTCTGGATAATGAAACAGAGGTGTTTAAACTGAATACGAATATCGAACTGGACCAGCACGAATCCGATATTAAAAAGTTAATGGAATTATTAGTGAAAGATAGTGAAATTATAGCTCTAAGAAGGGAAGTCTTAAGTGCCACCGAGTCTCAATTGCGTAACGGGGTAATTACCACATCTATCTACATTACGGAATTAACAAATTTATATGAAGAAGAAAACCGGTTAGTAACCCATACAATTCAACTGGAATTGGCAAAATCAAATTATAATATTATCAAAGGGAATTAAGCACAAAATTCCTATTTACGAATCAGCAATCAACAAAAGTAGTATTAAGATCATTTCTTAAGGATAAAAACATTTAAAAATAAACAAAATGAAGATGCAGCAGACAAATTTAATAGTATTAAGCTTACTTGTTTTGAGTTTGATTTCATGCAATGGCGACAGCAATGGGGCGGATGGTTATGGAAACTTTGAGGCAACTGAAATTATAATTTCGGCAGAGAACAATGGTAAACTCATGTCGTTCAATGTTCAAGAAGGCAATGTTATCAAAAAAGAAGCTTTCATAGGCTTCATTGATACCATTCCTCTGACGATTAAACGGGAAGAATTATATACATCAAAAGAAATTATATCCTCAAAATCAAAAGGTGTCCTTTCTGAAATATCTGTTTTAAAAGCTAAACTTAAAACAGCGCGAATCAATGAAGTCCGAACTGAAAAGCTAATTCAGGATAACGCTGGGACCCAACAACAATTGGACGATATTATTGGGGAAATAAACGTACTCAACCAACAAATTAGAAGTATTGAGATCCAAAATGCATCAACGCTCAATGAGCTCAAATCCATAGATGTACAGTTAAAGCAAGTTGATGACCAAATAAGTAAGAGTAGAATCGTCAACCCTATCGAGGGCACTGTCCTAGTCACTTATGCAGAACAAGGCGAGGTGTTTTCATTTGGCAAGCCCCTATATAAGATAGCGGATTTAAACAACATGCAATTACGTGCATACATCAGTGAAACTCAACTTTCTACAATTAGCATTGGAGAGGAAGTAATAGTTAAGGTCGATTCTGATGATAGTATGAGATCGTACACAGGACATATCAGTTGGATAGCTTCAGAAGCAGAATTCACACCTAAAATCATTCAAACCAAGGAGGAGCGGGTAGCATTGGTTTATGCCATTAAGGTTGATGTGGTAAATGATGGTGGCTTAAAAATAGGAATGCCGGCAGAAGTATGGCTTAAGAATTCAACCGATAATATTCACTAAAAAACAACAATGAAATATTTGATTTTAGTATTGAGCCTAATGGCTTTAGTAAGCTGTAAAGACGGTAAAAACAAAGAAGACAAAACCATCACAAGCACTACAACAAAACCGGCCTTGGCATCTACGAACAAAGAATGGCAGAACGGGGCTTCTAGTGTATATGACAATTCATGGACGGAAGAAATCGTAATGAACAATGGTATCAAATGGAAAGCCGACGCAACAACTAATGAGGTTATTTTGAAAATGCAAAATAACATCGAAGTCCAAACTCTCAAAACACTAGAGGATTATCATCAATTAGCCGAACAACTCAATGAAGACATTTTTTTTATTGTAAATAATTGTACAATGAAAGGAGGCTCCCACGATAATTTACACATTTGGCTCGTACCACTAATACATAAAATCGAAGCACTCTCAGAAACAAAAACGATTGAAAATGCATCAAAAATCAAAAATAGTATAATAGAGAATATCGTTTTTTATGACAACTACTTCGAATAGGAAATAAATAAAATTGTAACGGATATGGATATATATATTAACGATAATAGTTGCGAACAAAACCTAAAAGGAGGGATAACCTCTCCAGAAGGGTTACAATCTAATGGGATGTATGGGTATTAGAGTTACTGACATATCAAAATCCTATAAAAATGTAAAAGCCTTAAAAGGGATCACATTTGATGTTAAGGAAGGGGAGTTGTTCGGTCTTATAGGACCGGATGGAGCCGGAAAAACAACTTTATTTAGAATTCTTACCACTTTATTGTTTTCTGATGAAGGAGAAGCGACTGTTGCAGGATATGATGTAGTGTTAGACTATAAAGATATTAGGCAGAGTGTTGGATATATGCCAGGTAAATTTTCATTATATCAAGATTTGACCGTAGAGGAAAACCTCAATTTTTTCGCCACTATTTTTGGTACGACAATAGAGGAAAATTATGATCTAATCAAAGATATCTATATTCAAATAGAGCCTTTTAAAAAGAGGCGAGCCGGTCAATTATCTGGAGGGATGAAACAGAAATTGGCTTTAAGCTGCGCTTTGATACATAAACCGAAAGTGCTGTTCTTGGATGAACCCACTACAGGAGTTGACCCAGTATCAAGGAAGGAATTCTGGGAAATGCTAAAAAGACTTCAAAAGAAAGGCATAACCATATTGGTCTCTACTCCATACATGGATGAAGCTGCCCTGTGCGATCGGATTGCTCTTATTCAGGATGGCGGGATATTAGAGATTGATACACCTGAATCCATTGTGCATAAGTTCCCTAAGGCCCTTTATAATATAGGGGCCAACAATATGTACCAACTGATACGGAGTTTAAATAATTATGAACATTTATATAGCGTATACCCTTTTGGGGAGTTTGTTCATTATGCCGATAAACGACCAGCATTCAATATAGCCGATTTGGCACAATATTTAGATGCGCAAGGTCTTAAAAGTTTCAGCATTGAACCCACTAAACCCACTATAGAGGACACGTTTATGGAATTAGCAAAGAAATGAAAGAAAACAATGTTATAGAAGCTGAGGAATTAACAAAGGAATTTGGTGCTTTTACGGCAGTGAACGCCATAAGTTTCGAAGTTAAGAAAGGTGAGATATTTGGCTTTTTGGGCGCTAATGGTGCTGGAAAAACCACGGCCATGAAGATGTTGATCGGAATTTCAAAACCGTCATCAGGGAAAGCAAAAGTAGCAGGTTTCGATGTGTATGCACAAGCAGAGTCCATAAAGAAGAACATAGGATATATGAGCCAGAAATTTGCATTGTATGATGATTTAACAGTGAAGGAGAACATCACTTTTTTTGGAGGGATCTATGGTTTGTCTAGAGCCAGAATAAAGGAAAAAACGAAGCACTTGATTATGGAATTGGGTTTGGATGGAATAGCCGATCAATTGGTAGGTTCCCTGCCTTTAGGATGGAAGCAGAAACTATCATTTTCAGTATCCCTATTACATGAACCGAAAATTGTGTTTTTGGATGAACCCACAGGAGGTGTTGACCCTATTACCCGCAGACAATTTTGGGAAATGATTTATAAATCGGCGAATCAGGGCACAACCATTTTCGTAACAACACATTACATGGATGAGGCCGAATATTGTGACCGTGTCTCAATAATGGTAGATGGAAGAATCGAGGCCTTGGATACGCCAAAAAAACTCAAAGCACAATTCAATGTGGATAACATGAACGATGTATTTTTAAAATTAGCTAGAGGATGAAACGGTTTATTGGATTTATTAAAAAAGAATTTTATCATATTTTCAGGGATAAACGATCGTTGTTCATTTTGTTCGGTATGCCCATCGCTCAAATATTGTTGTTCGGTTTCGCCATTACGAATGAGATCAACAATGTGGATATAGCTATTTTGGATCATTCCAAAGATGCATCTACACAGGAGATTATTAACAAGATATCCGCATCCAAATATTTTACAATAGAACAATTCATAACCCGGGAAGCGGATATTGAAGATGCTTTTAAAAAAGGAAAAATAAAAGCAGTATTAAATTTTGAAAAGGATTTCAGTAAAAACTTAATTAAGGAGCAGCGTGCAACCTTACAGATTATCTCCGATGCGACAGATCCCAATACGGCAAATACCATAACCAACTATATTAGTTCCATACTTAAGAATTATGAGCAGTCTAAAAATAGAAGTATAGAGCTTGATTACCAGGTTATCCCAGAAACACGGATGGTTTACAACCCTGAACTAAAGAGTGTCTTTACGTTTGTCCCAGGGGTTATGACGATAATACTAATGCTAGTATCCGCAATGATGACCTCGATATCCATTACAAGGGAAAAGGAATTAGGTACGATGGAGATCCTTTTAGTGTCACCTATCAAACCTTTTCAAGTAATAATAGGGAAAGTGGTCCCTTATATTTTTCTATCTGTCATCAATGCCATTGTCATTGTAATTCTGAGCATATTTATTTTTAAAATGCCAGTTCAAGGAAGCTTGTTTTTATTAGGTGCTGAAAGTGTACTGTTTATCATAGCTTCATTGGCCTTGGGGATATTGATTTCAACAATATCAGAAACCCAACAAACTGCAATGATGATTTCCTTGATGGGGTTAATGCTTCCGGTAATATTACTTTCTGGTTTTATTTTCCCGATTTCGAGTATGCCGGAACCTTTACAGGTAATTAGTCACATAATCCCCGCTAAATGGTTTATTGTCATTATTAAAGGAATTATGTTAAAAGGTGTTGACATCTCCTTTCTATGGAAAGAAAGTGTGATACTAATTGGCATGACCATCTTATTTATAGGTTTAAGCATAAAGAAATATAAAATCCGTTTAGAATAATGAATACAATAGCATATATCGTACAAAAAGAATTCAAACAGATCTTTAGAAATAAAGGGATGTTACCGATTATATTTATTCTGCCAATTTTGCAGTTGGTCATTTTGTCAAATGCCGCTACCTATGAGGTGAAAAATATAAAATTCGCTTATGTGGATCAGGATCATAGTTCAACGTCCCGGGCTTTGGTCGATCGGTTTAATGCCTCCTCCTATTTTAATGTAATGACCACTTTCCCATCACATGAGAAAGCAAGTTCGGCAATGCTCTTGGGAAATGTTGATGTGGTTTTAGAAATACCAAAACATTTTGAACGTGATTTTATAAAAGAAAAAGCTTCCCGTTTGGGGATTACCATTAATGCAATTGATGGTGCAGCTGCAGGTGTTGAAAGTGGCTACATTAATCAAATTGTACAAAACTTTAATAAAGATTTGAAAGTAACTTATGTAGGGCTTTCAAATAAAACACCAAAACCGGTAAATATATTGAGTATTCCATCCTTCTGGTACAATATAACACTTGATTACAAAACTTTTATGGTTCCGGGAATCTTAGTCTTGCTCGTATCTATGATTACATTGTTTCTGTCTGGGATGAATATTGTAAGAGAAAAAGAGATAGGGACCCTCGAACAGATGAATGTCACGCCGATTCGAAAAAGTCAATTCATAATAGGGAAATTATTTCCTTTTTGGGTTATAGGTATGGGGTTGTTGACTATAGGTCTAATACTGGCGAAACTCATTTTTGATGTTCCAATGGTAGGAAGTTTGCTACTATTATACGGGTACACTTCTATTTATATCCTAGTAATCCTAGGGATGGGTCTTTTTATATCGAATTTCACGGATACGCAACAGCAGGCAATGTTTATCGCTTGGTTTTTTGTTGTGATCTTTATTCTAATGAGTGGGTTGTTCACTCCGATTGAAAGTATGCCGGAATGGGCGCAATTACTTACCGAATTCAACCCCATTAAATATTTTGTTGAGATAATGCGCATGGTTATGCTTAAAGGATCTGGATTCAGTGATATTTTGCCACTTGCATTAAAAACATTGGCCTATGCCATTGTAATGAATGGTTTGGCAGTATGGAGTTATAAGAAAACGGCTTAAATAGTTCTCGCATGGAATCTCAACATCATACAAAATTGTCTACAGATGAATCTTTATTCGTTAGAGGTCCATTAACTCGTTTTAAGGAACTAACATTTGTCTTTAGTGTATTTTTCCATTTTATAAATTCGTTTCGGAGAATGCATTTTATTGGTCCATGTGTAACTGTTTTTGGTTCTGCAAGGTTTACAAAAAATACAGATTATTATAAAGCAGCGGAGAATATCGGGGCTGAATTGGCCAAAATAGGATTTACGGTTTTAACAGGTGGTGGCCCTGGCATTATGGAAGCTGCAAACAAAGGAGCTTTTGAGGCTGGAGGCTATTCAGTTGGGTGCAATATTATTTTACCCAATGAACAGAAACCAAACCCATATCTTCACAAGTGGATAAATATTCCCTATTTCTTTTTGCGCAAGGTTATACTTGTAAAATACTCTTATGCTTTTGTGATCATGCCTGGCGGTATAGGTACTTTAGATGAGTTGTTTGAGGCCTTAACCCTAATTCAAACTAGAATAATCCAAGATTTTCCAGTGGTTATTTATGATTCCGAATACCATAAGGAATTGTGCCGGCATATTCAATTAATGGCAGAAAACGAAAGCATCAGTCCCGAAGATCAGAAACTGCTTTTTGTAACTGACTCTGTAGCGGATTTAATTATGCATATCGAAACATATTCCATTAAAAAATTCAGACTAACAAAAAACCGGGTAAGGGGAAAATGGTGGCTTAGGGGGACTAAAACAAAAAAGATACAATATGAAAACTAAAAAGATTATCAATACTTTGATTATTACTGTTTTAACATTATTCGCATTGCTCACTTTATTTTTAAGTAGTTCTGTGATTTTTGATTGGTTTGGTATAAGGGCCAAAGAAGGAAACTATGTTCTATTTATCGTTTGGGTGAATTTTATTTGTAGCATTTTCTACTTAATAACAAGTTTTGGGTTGATACGGCGCAAACTATGGGCTATACTACCCATTAATTCCTCCCTTATGTTATTGCTTGCTGCCCTATCAGGACTTTTTTTGCATATAAAAACGGGAGGGGACTATGAAACGAAAACCATTTATGCGATGATGTTTAGAATAACCTTGACCTTATTATTTGTCTTTTATGTTAAATATAAAACAACACAATGGAAAAAACATTCATTTTAACTTTACTATTGATTATTTCAATGCTGTCAAATTCCAGCATGGACATGTACTCCTTAACCGTGAAAATAGACGGATTGAAAAACTCTGAAGGGTCTGCGATATTTGCTCTTTATAACAAAGAAGGCTCAATTCCTGATGAGAAATTCAAGAATTATTATATAAAAAAAACCGTGAAAATCGTAGGGGGAAAAGCAGTGTGCTCATTTAAAAATTTACAGCAGGGCCGTTATGCCATTGCTGTTTTGCATGATGAAAACAACAATGGAAAACTGGATAAAAAAATTATGTTACCATTACCCGTAGAAGGTATCGGTTTTTCCAACTATACGAGCATAGGCTTGTCGAACCGTCCCAATTTCACCAAGGCGAGTTTTGAACTGGATTCCGATACCACAATTTCCGTAAAAATGATTTATAAATGAAAAGGTATGGCTACATACTGATCCTAATACAATTTTTTTCACAGGGAATCCTTGGTCAAATAAACAACGACTCCCTACCTGATCTTGACCTTGCAAAAATAGCGCAGGTCAACCAAAGCGACAGCTATATCACTTTTCCCATGGATATCGGTAATCTGGAACCTTTGATGTTCGAGGCCAACGTTAATCCCAGTTTTGTCATCAGGGAACGTAAGGAGTCTAATTTAATGGCGGTCCTAACCTCGCAGATCACTATTAGAATGTTCAATGAGGTATCATATCCGGTCAGAACGCCGAGTTATATTCCGCAGATAACTATCTATTATTTAATGGGGGACAAGAATCCTACGGACCATTATACACTTTTTGGTAAATTGGCACACCATTCCAATGGTCAGGACGGCGATTTTTATAATATGGATGGCAATATCAATTTACTGAATGGCAACTTTGCCACCAACTTCTTTGAATTGGGCCTGATAAGAACATCGTTCAGCAAAGCGTTGAATGCTTCAAAATTTTTTAAAAGTTCCCTTGAGGTACACCCAAGAAGTTGGATGCTTGACGAACTGCATGGCAAGTATAGCGGCTTTCGTTGGAACAATGCTTTTTTCGCTTACAAACTCCCTGTAAAAATGGGACATCGTGGGTCGGTAAAGGCCGATTTCTCCCTAAAGGCAGAGACCACTTGGTTTTTGGATAACATCAACGACTGGGACACCTTTGACATCAAGCGGTTCAGTGCCAGTCTTACGTTTTATTACCATCCGAAGTTTTTGGAAGATATTGGTTTTTTTGTACGGTATTATCATGGAACGGATAATTATAACATCTATTTTCAGCACCGATTGGATGTAATCAGGTTTGGGATAATGACCGAATTGTTGCGGTTTTAATATTGAAGGAATAAAGATATGGACAAACACAAATATATGGTTACCAAGAGTTCGGGCGATGCGGAAATTTTTTCAATAAGAAAGATCAAGGAGTCCTTACGGAATTGTGGTGTGAAAAATGACGAGGCCGAAATTCTGGTCAAAACTATAGAACCACAACTATACGATGGTATATCTTCGGAGGAAATCCATAAAAAAGTCTTTCCCCTTTTAAAGAAATACAACCGTATGTATGCTTCAAAATACAGTTTAAAAAGGGCCATCTTCGATCTGGGGCCTACGGGATACCCTTTTGAGCGAATGGTAGGGGCATTATTGAACCACAAGGGATATAAAACTGACATCGGTGTAATATTACAGGGTGAATGTGTTACCCATGAAGTGGATGTTTTGGCAAAAAAGGACGGGAACGTCTATGCCATCGAATGTAAGTTCCATTCCAAACCCGATATTTCAAGTAACGTCAAAACCCCTCTGTATATCAATTCAAGATTCTTGGACATTCAAGAACAATGGAATTCGGACATAAAAAACAAAACGCATTTAAAACAGGGCTGGTTGGTCACAAATACCCGATTTACCGATGATGCCATCAACTACGCTAAATGCGTGGGTCTAACATTGTTGAGTTGGGACTACCCAAAGAACAAGGGGCTGAAAGCCAATATAGATACCTACGCCTTGTACCCGATCACCACGCTTACAACATTGGCCAGAAAAGAAAAAGAGCAGTTGATCGCAAAAGATATTATTTTGGTAAAAGAACTTGCAATTCAATCACGTTGTTTAGGGGAAATGAACTTAAACCCTGAAAGGATTAAAAAAATATGCTCCGAAGTGGGACAATTATGTAGAACAAATCTGTAGGATATGGAAAATAAAACTAATACCCAAGATAAGCCAAAAACGAAAAAAAAGCTTCTAAAATATGATTCACGGGGGGTGCAGACCCTATTCAGGACAGTTTCTAGAAATCATTATAACCTTTTAAAAATGATAGATAATAAATCTAGAATAGTACTTACCGTAAATTCAATCATAACATCCCTTTTATTCGGCGTACAATTCATAAATTTTCAAACCCAAGAGATTAATATTAATGTCGCAATCAAAATATTGGTCATCAGTAGTATGTTATCGATGATCTTTGCCCTTATAGGCATGTTGCCACATCATTATTTTGGTTCTAAGTTCAAAAAAAGTGGTTATAAAGGAACACTATACGCAGAAAGCTTTTCGACACATACCTTAGATGAATTCAAGAAAGAGTTTGAACGTATAATGGATAGTGGTCAGAACATTTATAATGAAATGATCAATGATCTCTATTTTTTGGGTAAAAGCATCGCCCTAAAACAACGACTTTTGACAATTTCAGTGATATTATTTTTAACGGGATTAATTCTTACGATATTCTATACTTTAATAACCGAAATCATTGTGTTTTAATGATGGTATTTAATTTTAGGTTTGCAGAGCATCATCCAAAAACATGATAATACGTTAAAAACAGGAAAAGAAAATAGGATTTACTGATAACACACGAAGAATATTCACATCTGCGGTTTTTATGGGTTCGGGTTGTCCAAATGTGATATCGAAGTGCAATGAAGGACCATTGATAATGTGCTGATGATATACTTTATGTAAGAGTGCAAAGGTATCTCTCACTCGGCGTGACATTGGATTCGTCCTATACGAACAACTCAAAAGATAATTCAATTGGTATAATAACAAAACAAGGCGATTATGGTTTATCAATTAAGTTCCAGTTAAAGATTTTTGACATTATGGAAAATCAGCTTAATCGTATTTTAAATAGTACTAAATCGAGCTTAAAGAGAGGTGATGCTCGGATATTATGATTATAGTACTTTTCAGAAATTATTTACTTTTATAAGGACTTTATTTCCCTATGGATTCTCTCAAAGTTCAATTGGATATCCTCATTGGAGTACGTCTTGCTTGTATCAGGTATTGCTTTGCGAATAGGTTGTAATTTGAATTGTACTTTTTTATCCTTCCCATCTGCAAAGGCGACGAACTCGCCTTGTTTCAATCGAAAAAAAATATCCGCCCTACGTTTGGAAACCTCCTTTTCACCTTTGGTAATGCGGCTTTCAAAGCTGAGTCCACTGTTCTTGCTGATACTTCGTGTGGGCTTTTTAATGATTTCAAAAAAACGTTCGTAATATTTGGCGGTATCGGGGTCATTGACCTTACCAAAGAACTGATAGGACAGGTTGCTTAAAATGGCCTTGCTTGCCTTGTCCCCATATAGCAGATCGTTCTGCACCTTATCCTGCATAACATAAACGGTACAAATATCGTAACTCCTCAAGGTAGCGGGAATCCGGTGCATATTGGGTAGTTTGATGGTCGGTGCCTCTTCCATCAAGAGAAAGGAAGGTTTCATACCACGGACACTCATCTGTTTGACTAGGGTATGCATGACCATAGCAATGATAGGGGAGTAGGCCGCATCGTATTTAGGGTTGTTGACCAGCGATACCACGGCCGGATTGTCCGGGTTGTTGATGTCCAGGGGTACTTCATCCTTGGAAAGCACATAGAACACCTTTTTGGAACTGATTTTTTTAAAGGCATTGGAGAGGGTACTTTTGATGCCGGCGGTCTGCTTTTCGGATTCGATTCCATGGATAAAGGCACTGGCCATACTTTGGGAGGTCAGGTCCGATTTAAGTAAAGCCACCAGTTTTTTGGTACTTGCCGTATGGAAGAGGGCAATGATATGGGGGAGGGAGCAATACTCCGGATAGGCGGTTTTCATTTTCCAGATAATACCGCTTAAAAGACCCTCTACGGCGTCGGAGAAAAATTTGTTGCTCCCTTTATTCTGTGATAGGTCCTGTTCCAACAAGTTTTCCATCAGTACCCTGGAGAGTTCATTGACACTTTCCTCGTTGGGCAAATATTTAGGGGCGATGGGGTTGACCCGGAAATGGATCTCATCAAAGGCAATGGTATAGAACGGAATGTTGTTCTCCCTGAACAAGGGATAGGCGATCTCGGTCAGATCAAAGTCCTTATAATCATGGATTACCCCACAGAAGCCGTACGCACTGAAATGTTGCAAGAAATTATAGACGATGCTTTCTGTCTTGCCGCTTCCTGCCGAACCGATGACCGAAGTACCCCTACGGATATTATCCACGGTGAAGCTACCGTACTTTAATTTGAAACGAACCTTGTATTTTTTATCCGTCCGTTCATGCACTTCCCCGAACAGTAGTGTAAAGAGTACCGTACCCACGAATAACACCGGTACAACAATATAAAGGATGATATGTTCGGCCTGCCAGCTCATAACCCAATGGAGCCTGATTCGATGGCCTTGCCGATTCCTTTTTTCAATAGATTGATCGCTTTGACGGTCACTTGGAGCTTATTGGTCGGAAGGTGTAACAAGGAGGTACTGACCCCAGCTTTTTGCAGGAGTTTAAACGCCAGGGCCTTTTCATTGGTCGGTAGTTTTGTGATTATGGAAAAATAAAGCTTCGGATTCTTTAGAAAGGTCTTCCTAGCGGTATAGGTCTCTACGAAGTTTCGGTTAAAACGAAATAACCGGTCAAAAGTCTTCTCCGCATTTGTAATAAAGGTATCCCTGTCAAAGCCGCGTTTTACGGTCTTACCGTTCATCTCAACAACGGAGGCCTTGTACTTGCTCCCAGGGGAGAGGCTGTACCGGTTGGAGACGTCCTTACGGCTGACAATGATATGGATATGGCACTGCGGTCCCGGTTTGGGCGTTCCCCTGACAATGCGCTTGCCGTTCAATTGGTGGGGGGCTTTCCTTTCCAGGCGCACCATCTCCCTTTGCAGTTTTTTGATATCCCCTCTATGTTCCCCGTTTTCGATACGACGGATCTCTTGCTTCAAGTTCAGGATTTTGGTGGCATAGGGTTGGTTTTCGATAATCTGTGCATCACTTCCCTTAAAGGTGCGTTGGCGTTCCACCTTGGCATAGTATTTAATATCGTCCACGGTTACTGGCCTACCGTCAATGTCCCTATTGAAGGCATTGACATAGTCCTTCATCGCTTCCCGGGTATAGCGTTTGAGGGCCTCGGGGGAATTCCCTATAGCCTTAAGTTCGCGCCTACTTGGATTCAGGGTGATGGAATAGAATTTGGGCTCTGTCCTTTTCAGCTTGGCCGTGTTCCCGTCAATTTCGATGACCACCTCTTCGGCAGGGATTTCATCCCCATACTGGTTAAAGAAATATTCCAGTTCGGCTATGGGTTTCCCCTCGTTTTCCTTTTCGAGATAGTCCACGAAAGCGGTGGCACTTTGGGAATAATTGCCCTCAACTTGCTGTGCGGTAATGGTAATGTACATATTATAGTTCTTTTTTTAATTTTTCAAATTCGGGTTGGTCCATATCCAGTTTATAATGCCCTTTCCCAAAAGTTCCTTTGACATAGGTCATACGCTTCAAAAGATCCAGCATCCTGTTTTTGTGATTTCCAAGGAGTTGTTGCATTTCTTCATAGCGGTTTCGGTAGTGGTCCAGTTCGTTGTCCCGGGAAAGCGGTTCGGGCGACCCAAAATCAAAATCTTCCTCCTTTTCCTCGGTATTTTCCATGTTTGAAATCTCTTGGAAGAGGGTATCCAGCATCGCCTTGGTGGGTAGGGTCTGATGCTTTTCAATATTTTTAAGTATGGCGATAACGGCATTGATCCGCTTGTTGGTCCTGTTGTTATTGATGCCCAGATCATCGTTGGGTGAAAGGTCGTTCCATTCAAAGAAGTTCATGACCCTCTCCAAGGTATGGGTATGCGAATCCGACACCAATCGGGAAAAGTTCCGAAAGCGTATGGCAACATCCTTTTTGATATTAATGGCCGAAAAACGATATTTTTGATACGGATCCTTCATTTTTACTGTAAAAAAGTACCTGTTTAAGGGTGTTCTGACGTCATTTGCTGTAAAAGCCCCAGGCCATCGATTTCATAAACACATTTAATACGCTGTAAATCAGTATATTGTATATAGATAAACCGTCGTAACATCGCGCAGCGTGTTACCCTCTTGCTTCTCCATTTTTCGTCCCAAGGGGACCAAAAATTTCCGAACAACCTCACTATCGTGGGTTGCCTCTATCATATTTTACGAATATGGCCATCAAGGAAAGTCAAATTAAAATCAAGGTGATGACCACTAGAAAATCAATGCTTTTCTAAAGCTATAAAGATATGGAAATTAGGGGATTGGGCATCAAAAAAGCCCTTCATAATAAAAGGGCCCGTTTGGTGTGTTTTGTTATTTGGATATGGGAAACCTACTTATGGTTGTATGGATTTCATAAGTCTTCCACTTTAATATTCACTTGGTAGCATCAGCGTATCATCCACAAAATACAAGCGCAGTTCATCCAGAGGAAAATCGGTAACGTGGTATCGATGCGTTTCCAATATAGTACCGTTTCCATCGCTGTAGATTATTTCGGCCTCGTAGCCTGTAGAATCCTGTTCTTCTTTCGATAGCCTTTTAAAATCAATGGTGATAAAATAGCTTCTATCCAATAAACTTTTGGCGATTACCGAAGTATCGGTAATCAACCAAAAGCATTCCGCTACCTGGGCCAAATATTGCAGTCCGTTTGTAAATCGGGTTCGTATCAATGGGATTTCATAGTACATTTCAGAACCGTGAAAATGTTGCAATCCCTCTAGTATTTCATTAACTTGTGCTTTCATTATTACGTCTTTTTGGGTTTAATGATGAAAAGAGGGTGTTACTTGCCAAGGGAACACCCTCTTTATCTTTTTACTTAGTGCCCATTAACAGGATTTCATCGGCTACCACTTCGGTAACATAGCGTTGGTTACCGTCATTTGCGGTGAAGGTGCGGGACTTTAATTTTCCGACCACACCGATTTCCTTGCCTTTATCGGCATACTTTTCGATGATTTCGGCAGTCTTGCCCCAAGCAACAACGGTGTGCCAATTGGTGTCCGTTTGCTTTTCACCTTTATTGTCTTTGTAGCTTTCATTGGTGGCCAATGGGAATCGGGCTACTTTCTTACCGCTTTCAAGGTTCGTAACAGTTGGCTCTTGTCCAACATTACCAATTAACTGTACGTGGTTTCTAATAGTACTCATAAATAAAAAATTTAAAGATTAATAATTCCCTTTTCAATCCAGACTGAATTTTAAGGGGTGTTTGTTCTTTTCTTTTGTGCTCCGCACAATGGATGAAGTGGGTTTTGTCAAGACTTTTAGGGAATAAATCACGAGTGTCTGCGACGTCGTAAAATCCTTGGATTTTCAAGGAAGTAGAAACCTTATTTTTTACTAAAACCTGTACAGTCTTGACAAGTTCCACAAGGGCATTAGCAATTCTTTTAAACCCAGTATCGATTTGAGTGTACCGGGAGTTAAGCGAAATAGGAAGCTTGGTTTAAACTAGAATTGGTTATACCCTGCCTGATTTTCGCTGTCCCGAAAAACAGAAAAGGCTTCATCCATTATAAACCCCTTAAAATGTGTAAGGCGAAGTCTTGATTTTCAAGAAGTATCGAGCAAAGACCGAAGTCGGATTTGCCGATCGTTCTGTCAAGAAAATCGAGGCTTTGACTTTCCGGTTACAAGCGGACTTGATTCGCGGTTTTGGCTAGGGAGCGCAGTGTTCCTGCCCGGCAGAGCGGGGAGGGGTAGCGAAGAGGAAGGCTAAAAACGGGGATTGGGTCCAAGACTTTTTTAGTGAAGCTCTTTGCCTGGAATATAATGAAAGGGAACGTGCTGAATGGTTCAAGAAAATAGATTTTCCTCTTCAAGTAGGATTTAAAGCGAACTATACGATTAAAATGTGTGTTGATATTTTAAGGAGATTTTTTTTCGGTTTCAAAAGACGTCAATTGACGAAACTAAAAAAGGATATCAAGTATAGGAAGTTCTTATAAGAAGGGAATGATCAAGAATGATAGTTCATTAAAAAGGTCATTTTGGAGGGTTGATTTAATCGTCGTAACAAATCATTTTTTCAATCGTTTTAAATTGGAAAAAAAATAGGCGTTCAACATGAAACAATGGTTTATGCTTATTTAAAGCCAAACATTTTTTTGCCCTTAATCCTAAAGTCTTAACTATCCATTTAATAGGGGAGAACATCTCTGATCGGGGATGGTTCCAAAATAGGGGCTAAATACATTTTTAATCCAGGTGTGATTTTTCCGGCGAAAATCATTGTCCCTGGATTGATACGTATGGAACAAGTAGAATTGGAAATATTAAAAAAAGGGCCCCAAGTTATGGAGCCCTTAAATTATGGAGCATTTAAACACTAACCATTAACTAAAAAAGCTACCATAAAATTATTGTTATAATAAAGGAATTACTACTCCATTAAGTGAATCAGGCCATACCTTTTGTTGAAACTAGTAAAGTTCATCTAGGGTTTGAAATCAAATCAGTATTATTCTATATTTAAAATAGTTTCAAAATATTCATACTGGATCAGTAATCAAATTTATTACATAAATCTGGGTTGACAAATAAAAAACTTTAGTAAGATTCAATCTTTAGTTAAAGGGATAATATGAAACCATTGGAGACGATAGAATCTATTATGGCGTTTATATCAAAAAGCGTAGCACTGACTGATAATTATAGAAATTCCTTTATATTCCAAAGGTCATGATAATGACCAATAGGAGTATAGCGCCAACAAATAAGGCACCGGAAATAATCAACACTTTCCCATCTCGTCCTTTTCTATGCATGTTTAGAGATTAGAAAATTGGAAGTCCATAGATAGTCTGTATAAAAAGACTTATAGCACCATTGCGAACATGGCCAAGGTGAACCATGTAAAAGCTTTGAGATAGTGTATTGCGACATAATTTTGAATGTTCTTGAATGTCCCTCAATAGATTACCTTAACAAGTAAAATTGTTTTCATGCATCAGGGGTTTTGTTTTGATACAAAGGTCGTTTGGTTGTTGAAATATCGAACGTTTTTTTCGTCATAAGGTGTGGAATTAGGACCAAACAACATTTGGATTAAGAACCATCCGTAAAGCCTTACAATAATCAAGGAGATGTAGTTTGATCTAATAGGACCAAAAGTAATTTTCTTGGATATCCTGTGACTTTCTCCCGATAAATCGGACAGTATAAAATTCGAATTTATTTTAGATTTTAACTCTCAAATGAAGAAAAGTACGTTTAGCGAAGGCCAGAACATTAAAATCCTAAAAGAAATTGAACTGGGATATTGATTGCCTGAAATTGCATGGGAATAGGGAATCGACGAGTTAGCTAATTACTATTGGCTCAAGAAATAAGGCGGTATGGAAGTGGCCTACATGAAACGGCATACGTTGTTGATTCTTCCCTAAAACGAAGAATAGTAACGAAAAATCGTTGTATTTAGAGTTTCCCCATAAGGGTAAGGCTACAATGTTGATTAAACCTTTGCTTATAATGTCTATTCATGCTCATCCCGAATCTCAATCCTATTATTGGAATAAAGCCAACGTTTTTTAGGGGGATTCCCGTCTGTTTTTTATTTCATAAATCAGCACTTAAAGAATATCCCACAGAAGACCCCATCAAATCATTCCTTGGTTAAAACGAAAAATTGTATTGGCAAGGTCACTACATTTTAAACTCTCGAGAAACCCTAAACGCTATTCAATGCCTCCATCAATTCCGTTTTTTTGTTTCGACTCAATGGTATCAGTCTTCCAGCAACTTCAACATTCTTACTGTTGAACTTTTCGATCTTTTCCAGATTTACAATATAGGACTTATGGATTCTTAGGAATTTATCCTCCGGCAACTTTTGTTCAAAGGATTTCATGGTTGATAGAATGATGATATTGGCTTCAACTGTCACCAATTTAATATAGTCGCCAAGTGCTTCGATCCATTTAATGTCGTTAAGTATAACTTTGCGTTTTTTCAGGTTGCTTTTCACAAAGATATGCTCCTCATTTTCGTCCACCTTGTGAATCCGCTCATATTTGGCTACTGCTCTCTTGATCGAAGCGTTAAAACGGGTCAAGGTGATGGGTTTGTGAAGATAATCCGTTACGTCATAATCAAAGGCCTTAAAGGCATATTCTGGTTTACCGGTAATCAAAATTACCTGTGGTCGATTGACCAATGACTCCATAAGATCGAAACCATTTAAAATCGGCATTTCGACATCCAAGAAAATAAGATCGATCTCATTGTTTTTGATACCGTTTTTTGCTTCAATTGCATTGTTGTACTCCTCTACTAGTTCTAAGTTCGGATGATTATTAACTAATCTGTTCATCGCCATCCGCTGCATATGTGAATCGTCTACAATTATACTTCTTAATTTCATTTGTAATAATCTTTGGTATTAAATCATCAGAAAGGTAAATGAATATCATTTTTCACCGCAATAAAAGATGTGAATAGGGAATTAAATGTTGTGTAAATGGAGATAATAATGGTTTTAAGATTTGGTTGAGTTCATTGAAGGAGACCGTTAACGTTTGCCAATAACTTACTAAATGGTTCATTCAGATGTCACTCATTTTAATTACAAATTTTAGTTTGAAAAATCCCAGTATGATTTCGCTGAAACCTTCTACGATTTATGGCCGGGCTTATAGATAATCAATAGTATTGTAGTGTTCCCAAACATCTGGAGTGAGAATTGTTTTTTAATTTCTGTTTGTGGGGTATGCGCACCTTTCATTGAAATAATTTCAAGATATTTATTTCATCCTGTGACAACCAAACCCATGCATAGCTAAACAACTTAGCGACCGAAATAGAAACTGTTCTTTGAATTGATCAAAACAGGTGAAATCATGAGTTATCAATCTTCCGATTTCCCCATCAGGAGTCTTTCCGACATCAGGCGAAGACAATGCAAAAAGAAACTGTGTTTAGAAAGTTGGGCAGTATTGTTGAACAGCGCATTATTATTTTCCTTAAGCCCTTTCTAAATAATGATTTCAATACGGCTCTCTTCTATTGGAGAATACTTTATTAAACCCGGCAGATTGTTTGTATCGGCCACATGGTGTTTTTCGTAATGGTTATCAAATGTCTTTTCGTCCATGAAAGGCTTAAGGAATTTTTGTTATATGGTAATTATGGTATTTGCTATGTAATGGTCATAATTTTTATTTAAACACAAATAAATTTTAAATGGTGTTTGCTTTATCTATAAACTCCTTAAAATGTGTAATGCGAAGACTTGATTTTCAAGAAGTATCGGAAAAGACAATAGTAGACTTTGCTGATACTTCTGTCAATAAAATCGAGGCTTTGACTTTCCGATTACAAGCGGACCTGATTCACGGTTTTGGTGTGGTAATGAAGCGTTACTTCCCTGCAAAGCGGGGAGGGGTAGTGAAGTGGAAAGCCAAATACGGTGATTATGGCCAAGGCTTTAGGTAGAAAAGTGCAGAAATACTCTATTAACTACAGTGCTTTTTTCTTGCCTTTATAATTTTTTTATAATATTTCCGATAAGAGTACGACTATAAATATAGTAATATGACTATATTTATAGTCAAATGAAGAAAAATAATATATTCGGTCAATAAATGAACTAACAAAAACTGAAGAACAAGTTGTATTGCAGCTTGAAAAACCGGTTTATATACAATATTGACATTGTAACAACAGTATGAATAAATCGTCTAGATGACATCAATCAGATATTAATCAAACGCATAAAAACAATGAAAGCAATAAAATTCTTCAATTACGCATTTCTTCTTTTTATATTCTTTTCAAACCCTCTTTTCTCGCAAAAAGCAGATAATCCAATAACCGAAAAATCATTAAAATACGAGATTCTAAAAATGGACAGTTTATTTTTTAATGTAGCATTCAACAAATGCGATTTAGAACTTTATAAGAAAATAATGTCCCCCAATATAGAGTTTTACGATGACCGTTCTGGACTTAATACATCTTTTGATGTTGAAATTGCTTCTTTTAACGACAGATGTTCCAGACCTTTTGCTGTGACCCGACAATTAGTTAATGCTACAGTACATGTTTTAGGCGATTATGGCGCCGTAGAAATGGGCATTCATGAATTTTATGAGGATGGAAAGAAAGTACAAAGAGGAAAGTTTATTATTATCTGGGAAAGAAATGAAAGTTCTTGGATTATAAAACGCACAGTAAGCTACGATCATGAGCCTGTTTAAAACTAAATCATTCTACGGATATTGTCTGTTCTTTTTATTGCTAGTTGCTTGTTCCAATGAGCAAAAATCAAACAGCAAAACAACCATCTTTAAACCAAACTATAAAAAGACATTAGATAGTATTGTCCCAAAACTTATGGCTGAATATCATGCTCCAGCTGTCGGCGTGGGAATTATAGAAGATGGTAAAATTGAAGTGGTAAAAGTGTATGGCGAAAATCAAAAAGGCTCTAAAGCACCACAAAACACTATTTTTAATGTTGCCAGTATTACCAAACCTGTTGTAACGGCAGCTATTTTAAAACTGGTAGCTCATGGCGATTGGGATTTAGACGAACCCTTGTATCATTATTGGACAGATCCAGATGTAGCTAACGATGCCTACGCAAAATTAATCACAACTAGAAACTGCCTATCGCATACCACAGGATTTAAAAACTGGCGTTGGGATGAAGAAGACGGAAAATTAAAATTCAATTTTAAACCAGGAACCGAATTTCAGTACTCTGGTGAAGGCATGGAATATTTGAGGCACGCTGTTGAAAGCAAATTTAAAATAGGGCTGGAAAAGATTGTGGACTCTCTTGTCTTTAAACCTTTAAAAATGAAAGATGCCAAAATGGGTTGGTTGGCAGATAAAGATACTTCCCGATTTGCCAAGTGGTACGATACAAGGGGAAATCTACATTCCATAAACTACAAAATAACAAAAATCAACGCAGCAGATGATATGCTGCTAACCGTAAATGACTTATTGCTTTTTGGGAATGCCATTATGCATAAAAAAGTAGTTGATGGTGTTCTATATGATGAGATGATAAAACCTCAATCGGCCATAAATGAAAAATTGAACCAAGGATTGGGTTGGGTGGTTTATGATAAACTGAGTAATGGCGAGTATATAATAAATCACGATGGTGGTGACCCAGGTGTGGTTACCACGCTGATACTATTCCCAAAAAGTCAAAATGGTATCGTAATTTTTGTGAACAGCGACAACGGGGCCAGTATTACCAATACTATTAATAAGGCAATCCTAATTAATGGTATGGAAGTCATTGAAGGATTGCATTGGGAAACAAAAATACCCAGAACAATAATTTTAAAAGAGAGCATTCTGAAAAAATATGTGGGTACATATAAAACAAATCACAATTTTCCCATTCGAATATATTTAGAAAATGGTTCCTTATTTACAGACAGTCCGGTTTTCCCAAAAGTGAAATTATTACCAATGGCTCAAGATCAATTCTATCCTTTGTCCTTCGAATTGTATTTTAAATTTATTGAAATAAACAATAAAATGAAATTACAATTTCTTTCCAGTAAAAAAAGGATTGAGTTAGAAGGAGAAAAACAATAAGACTAAATACGATTTTCATTAAAGTAGGTAGTTGATTGTGAGGGATTACACAATGGATAAAGATAATACATATTACTATTGAAAATCACATATGACCTTCAATCGTACATCTAATAAAAAGACACAAAATGCAATACGACTATGAATATAGTCATATTACTATATTTATAGTCGTATTTTGAATATTATTTATATATTTACCATATGAATGAACTAACAAAAGCCGAAGAGCAAGTGATGCAATATGTTTGGAAACTTGAAAAAGCCTTCCTTAAGGATATTGTAGAACAGTTTCCAGAACCTAAACCTGCATATACTACTATATCAACCGTGGTAAGGGTTTTAGTAAAAAAAGAGTTTTTAAAATTTGACACCTATGGTAAAATCCGTCGGTATTATGCGGCGGTTTCAAAGGAGACCTACTTTAAAAGACATATGAAGGAAGTGATTGGCAACTTCTTTAGTGGTTCACCGAGTAAGTTTGCATTGTTTTTTGCCAATAATGAAGATCTAAACCTTACTGAATTGGAAAAAATGAAGTTAATGCTTGAAAGCAAAATCGAAAAACTAAAGAAAAAAAATGAATAATATAATTTTATATCTCATTCAAGTAGCCACGGTTTTTTCGGTGTTCTATCTTCTGTATATCATGTTTTTAAATAAACTGACGTTTCATAATGTAAACAGGCTTGTTTTACTATTGTTGCTTCCTGTTTCAGTTAGTATTCCCTTTTCAAATAATCTATTTCCTTCCATAGGATCAAAAATTATAAAAGTTCCTTTATTTGAGCAGGTTAATTTAGACACATTTAACAAGCAATTGCAGGTTATTGAGCAACCTTTGATTGATTCATCATTTAATTATTCCACACTATCAATTACATTATATTGGTTAGTATTTTCCGTTTTATTTATTAGACTTTTAGCCAGAGTATGGCATTTATATGTATTGAGAAGTCATTCTAGAATTATTCAAAAAAATGGATATGAATTAATTGTATCAAAGGTTCCTGAAATATTCTCATACTTCAATTGGGTTTTTATTCCAGAAGATAAAATCGAACACTATGACAAACAAATCATAGAACACGAAAAAGCACATATTCAATTAAAACATTCATGGGATGTGCTTCTAACAGAGGTTTATATTGCATTCTTTTGGTTTAATCCACTACTGTGTTTTTATAGAAGGTCTTTAAAAGCAGTGCACGAATTTCAAGCAGATAAAGGTGTGCTTCAAAATGGAGTCAAAACTTCACAATATCTACAATTACTAGTGCAAAGCCTTGAGATTTCAAATCCAAATAATTTATACAATTACTTCAATGAACCTATCTTAAAAAAACGAATAACAATGATGACCAAGCCTAAATCCAATGGTCTTGCAAAACTTAAATACATGTTATTATCACCGGTTTGTGTATTTTTAATTACAGCATTTATAGCATCAGGTATTGAAACTGTTGAAAACCTGAATATTATAAAAGTTCCTGGGTTTTCAAGTACACCTCCTACGCTATTTCCTATACAGAATGCCTCAAAAAATGACATTACATCTTTTTTTGGAGAAAAAAGTAAACGTCCAAAAACCAAAACAAGTGTAGCACATACTGGTATCGATATTAGGGCAAAAATTGGCACACTGGTTATTGCTACCGCAGATGGTACAATTGCCAAAGCTTCAATGGAAGGTGATTGGGGGAATTTAATAGTCATGACGCATACAGATGGCTACGAAACTTGGTATGCACATTTAAACGGGTTCAATGTCAGCGAAAAACAAGCCGTGGAAAAAGGAGATATTATCGGTTATGTTGGAAATACGGGGCTTTCCACTGGGTCACATCTGCACTACGAAGTAAAGCAAAACGGTACGCAATTAAACCCTATGGATTTTATAGAATAGTAGCCACTCTCTAAATATTATCTAAATTTTAAATATGGTCTTTTGACCAAATTAAGGTTCTCTTTTTTAAGAAGAACAGGACAAGTACATCCAAATTTCCATAAAAATATTTATGAAATCAATATTTCAATTATTCTATATCCTCTGCTTTTCACACAGTATTTTAGCCCAAAATACGACTGTTACAGGAACCATTAAAGATAAAGCCTATGTTCCTGTGCCTTATGTAAATGTTATACTTATAGCTAAAGTTAATCCTGAAACCATCTTCGGAACTTTGACAGACGAGAATGGAAATTTCTCAATTGAAGTACCAAAACAAGTCTATAATTTTGAAGTCTCTGTAATTGGTTTCCCGTCAACTATTACATCGCTCGATTTAGCAAGTTCAAAAAGCAAAAAGAATCTTGGCGATATTATCATAAATACGGAAGTCTCGTTAGATGAAGTCGTTGTCACTTCTAATGATTCAAACTATAAAATTGAACTGGACAAAAAAGTTTACAATGTATCTAAAGACCTTTCGGTAAGTGGAGGAAGCTTAATCGATGTTATGCAAAATGTACCATCTGTACAGGTAGAAGTTGATGGTAAAATGAGTATTCGGGGAAATGGAAGTGTGCATATCTTAATAGATGGTCGTATTAGTGGCTTGACAGATACAGCATTACTTTTGCGAACGATTCCAGCAGCGTCCATAGATAAGGTAGAGGTAATTACCAATCCATCCTCAAAATATAGCGCCGAAGGTTCTGGTGGAATCATTAATATTATTTTAAAAAAAGGTAAGAAAAAAAGGTTAAGTAGCAGCTTTGAGATCTTTTCTGGGGTACGTTTAAACTCTGGTGTCAATGTAAACATCAATAAAGCAGACGAAAATTACTCGTGGTACATTAATAGTGGCTTGGGCTATTCTGAACCAAAAGCAACAGGCGAAATAGCACTTTCTGATTTTGAATCATTTCCATCGGAAAGTTTCCAGAATTCCGAAAAAATACTCAAACAATTTTATGTTTTGAATAACCTTGGCGGCGAATATAAATTCAATTCGAAACATTCTGTTACAGCAGACTTTACCTATCGACTCGCAAATCTGAATACGATCAATTCCATTGCTTATGAAGATTATGATAATAATAGTTTATATGGAACTTCGGAGCGTTTTGATTCCGAAGAATTTAATAACAATTTCTTTCAGATTGCAAGTGAATATAAATTAAATCTGAATGAAAGAGGCTCACTACTAAAATTAAGTGCATTAACACAATCATCCATTGAAGACGGCAACTCTACAATTGTAGAAGAAAACACATTTCCACAGGTGGAAATTTATGCCAATGACGCCATTGACAACGACATTGACGACAAACGTTTTACGGTGGCTATTGACTATGTTCATATACTGAAGAACAAATCACAGCTTGAATTTGGCAGCAGAGGCAGATTTACAAATATAGATAATGACTATGTGGGAAATCGTTTAGAAGATGACATCACAACTATAATCCCTGAATTTTCTGATGAGACTAACTACAGCGAGAATGTGACTGCATTTTATGGACAATATGCAAAAAGTTTTAAGAAGTTCAAATTTCAAATAGGGTTAAGAACAGAAACGACCAATATCGACATCACATCTAATAATAATACAAAAAAAATATCGAGAAACTATACAAATGCATTTCCTTCAAGTTTTCTGAATTATCAGTTTAATGATGATAAAAGCCTTCGTTTTTCAATATCTCGACGAATTCAAAGACCAAGACGATATGATATTGTTCCGTTTTCCTCATTTAGTGATTCCAGGAATATTTTCGTGGGTAATCCCGAGGTAAATCCATCGTACGTTATTCTTACGGAACTGGCTTTTGAGTCAAAGTTCAGCAATAAATTTACTTTAGCGCCAACATTATTCTTCCGTAGAACGAATCAAGATATGGATTACTTTATTCAAAAAGAAAACATTTCAATCAATGGAAACATTGAAGAAGTCTTTGTGACCAGAACAGTGAATATTGGTACTGACAATTCTTACGGACTTGAATTGGGCTTTATCTATAAACCAATAAACTGGTTTAGCATTTATAATGAAGTTACTTTGAATGGGTATGAACAGCGAGGTAGTTATGAAACCACAAATTTTGATACCAATGGATTTGCATTTAGTGGTCGATTGCATCTTGATTTTAAGGTAACCAATTCTTTTAAGTTTCAATTTCAGAATAGATTTAGAGGCGCCAACAACAGAGGTCAATTATCACGAAAGGCCCTATACCGATTAGATTTTGGTATGAGTCAAAATCTGTTAAATGATAATGCGTCATTGAGTATCAACATTAAAGATATTTTTGACAGTTGGGAATGGAATATTAAAACCAGAGGTGAAAACTTTAAGCAAAACATAAAATCACAGGTTCGCGTACCACAATTAAACGTTTCATTTATTTATAGATGGAATCAAAAACGATATCAAGGCAAAAAAGGACAACAATACGATAGATTATAACACTAAAACCATGAAAATGAAACAGATAATAACAACACTAATTTTATTGGTTACAATTCAGGTATTTAGCCAGTCAAAGGTAAGTTTTACCTTTGATGATGGCGCGTTAGGCAATAGACCAAACTACACTTTTGACGAATGGAACGGAATGCTTTTAAAAAAACTAAAGGATGCCAATATAGAAGCGATGCTTTTTGTGACAGGAAATGATAAAACAGGTGCAAAAGGGAAAAAACTATTGGAAGGTTGGAATAATGATGGTCATAAAATTGCGAATCATACGTTTTCGCATTCAAATTATAGTGCTATAACGACTACGATTGCTGACTTTGAAAGCGATTTCATTAAAAACGATAAAGTCATTGAGTCTTATTCCAACTATAGCAGGTTTTTTAGATTCCCATATTTGAAGGAAGGTAATACCAAAGAAAAAGTAGATGCTTTTCGTAGTTTCCTGAAAAGCCGGAATTATAAAAACGGCTTTGTTACGATTGATGCTTCAGATTGGTACATTGATAGCAGATTAGTGAAAAGGTTAAGAGACAATCCCAATGCCGATAAAAGTGATTTTAGAGAATTTTATTTAAGTCATATTTGGAGACGTGCGCAATTTTATGAAAAATTGTCTTTAGAACTTAACGGAAGGCATATTAAACATACACTTTTATTGCACCATAATTTGGCTGCTGCATTATTTATAGACGACTTGATTAAAATGTTTAAGGATAAAGGTTGGGAAATTGTTTCAGCAACTGTAGCTTATGAAGATCCGGTTTATAAAACTGAAACCAACTTTGCAGGTGAAAGTTTAATATATGCTCTTGCTAAAGATTCTGGTCAATATAAAGATATATTGCGTTATCCAGCAGAGGGTAGTAGATATGAAAAAGAAAAAATGGATGAATTAGGATTGTGATTTGAGTTGCTTTTTTTACATATAATAATTGTTGTGATTGCTAAAATTAGTTTTTGATGAAGAGGACGCTATCTACGGTTTTTGTTTGGGAATGTAACGTTCTTTCCCAGCAAAGCGGGGAGGGGGTAGCGAAGTGGAAAGCCAAAAACGGGGATTGGGTCCAAGACTTTTTTAGTGAAGCGCTTTGCCCGAAATGGAGAGTAATGGAATGAAGTGGGAATGTGCTGAACGATATTGCATTATAACAAATATGATTTACCAGGATACCAATACTTGGTTTCTGTTAAATCGTTAATTTGATCTGTTCAATTAATAAACCAAGACCACTAGGGTAATGACATGAACCTAAAGTCACTTATTTGATCTAGTAATACAGAACTCTTCCTTTTCTGATGGTATCAAGTATACTGACAACTATAATCTGAATTTCTTTATAAACCTTAGGTGAGGCAAAAAGGTTAGAAAAAGAATCTTTGTCCGCGTAATTTGATAAGAAACCAATTTGAAAGCCTTTCAACCACTCTGGGTCTTTGTTAAAGTGTTTCATTGGTAACTTCTCGGCACTTACTTTTAACCCGATCAAAATCGGAACGTAGGGTTTCTGCAAAATCGGGTGAATATACTTGCACATTCATCTTGATACTATCATAGCAACTAAGGCTATTCAAATTAAACGAACCAATTGTGGCCCATTTGTTATCAATAGCCGCGGCTTTGCCATGAAGCACAGATTTGTTCCATTCAAATATTAATATTTGACGGCTTAGAAAAGATGAGTATAAATAGGTGGTTGCACGACGCACCAAAGGTAAGTCACTAACGCCCGCCACGATTATTGTTGTTTATATACCCCTTTTACTAGCTTTTCTTAGTGCTATTGCCATTTTTTCCAGGTAATAAAAGGAACCCGCGATTACTATTTCCTTTTAGGTACAAAGGATGGCATTGGTGTAAGCGTCACAAACTTCTGTCTTGTTTTTCAGCCAGTCGTTTTGTAAGATTCCCATGAGTGCCCTTCCCGCCGAATGTAAGACGGGTTTTGTTTTTTTTTGAGCTCCCTTTGTTAAAAAAATAATCTCTCGACAATATTTGCAAATCATCGCTGCAGGGCAATCCAACTGCACGGCGTAATCAAGCCAAGCTTCGGAAGCAGGAGTTCCGTGGTATTTATCAGCGATGTTGATCCCACCGACTAATGCCGTTTTTCCGTCAGCCACAACAATTTTATGGTGCATTCGCCTACCAAGATAAAAATTGTTCTTGGAGAACAAGGGAGAAAAAAACCAAAGCGAGATTCCGTGATATACCAAATCTTGGGAAAAACTATCAGGAAGCGCTGCACTAACATAGGCGTCCAGTAAGACATAGACCTTCATCTTTCTTTGGGCAGCTTCCTTCAGGCAAGTGGCTTTCCTATTTCCTGTTCCGTCATTTTCAAAAATATAGGTTTGTAAATGGATTTCATTTTGTGCCTTTTCGATTATTTTCTCCAACCGATGAAAATAATCATCTCCTGAATGGACCAGCTCGATATATTCTTCATTATGGTCCATATATTGAAATACTTTTTGAGCATTATCTTCTGTTGATTTGTACGTCATTGATATTTTTTGTTTTCCCCTCTATCATTGTAATCTATATTTTATCGGATTCACAACTTAAAGTTGAATCCATTGATCTTATTGCTTTAAATAATAAACCAATCCTATTGCAGCCAAAACGACCACACCAGCAATTATAAATGGATAGTAAAAACCGCCTGCAATTAGCCAAGTCCCTAAAACAGGTCCTAAAATCTGGCCAATACTATTAGTTGAGCTTTGTATAGAAATATTCCTGCCTGTGTCATTCTTGGATATCAATGAAACAGCAGATAGCAAATTTGGTGTTACTAAAGCACCTCCAGCAGCAAATACAACGATTAATCCGTAAACAAATAATTCATTGCCCATAAATGGAAAAACAATAAGCGAAAGTCCAGTTATCGTTAAACCTATTGCAATTTGACTCTTCGAAGACATTATCTTTTCCCCATAAACAGCGAAAACAGGTTGTAAAACCGCCATCACAGAACCGCAAAGCATAAAGCCAATACCGACTTGACTACTATCGAACGCCAATTCATCCTTCCCATAAATTGAAAAGACAGTTTCGAAAAGTGTCACAACAAATTGCATAACGAAAGACAGTGTTAACAGCAACATAAAATAGCTACTAAAGGAGAAACTGAATTTTGTCGCTTCTTCTCTAATCTTGGTGACTATGGCAGTGTTTTTCAACCATTTTATAATAACTATCAATATGATTAACCCTAATACTGCAGCAAAAAGAAAAGGAACTGAAAATCGGTCAAAATGGAATACCCCAAAAGAATATTGAAAGTGAACGTTGGCTTGGGACAATAGACCCCCCAACACTGGGCCAAAGATAAGGCCAGAACTAATGGCAACCCCGGACCATGCCATAATCTTGGTCCTTCGCTTTTCAGAGGTTATATCACTTAAATAGGCATTGCTGACAGGAATTACGGATGATGTAAATATTCCCCCGAAGATACGGGCTACATATAACATTGTAAGAGAAGTAGCCAGACCCGTCAATAAGTTCATCACTATAAATCCGATCAGGCCTATTAAAATTATAGGTTTACGACCATATTTATCGGAAAGTCTTCCCCATACAATTACGAATATGAGCTGAAATAACGGATAAATGCTGATCAACATTCCGATATGGAAGTTGATTAGATCGGCATCCAGGTTGTCTTCCAAAGCCAATCTTTCCGTATAGTAGGGAAGAATGGGCAGCAGAATACCATATCCCAGCATTACCACAAATAGGCTCAACAAAACCAAAAATATTTTGTTAAGCTTTTCTTTTTTGTTCATTATTTTTTCCCGATTTTCCTCTTTAATAATTGAGCGTTGATGGCTACTATGATGGTGGATAAGCTCATAAATACCGCTCCAACGGCCGGTCCTAAAACAAACCCTGAAGAATACAATACTCCGGCAGCCAAAGGAATGGCAACAACATTGTAACCCGTAGCCCAAATCAGGTTTTGGATCATCTTGTTATAGGTGGCCTTCCCGAATAAAATTAGGTTGGCGATATCCTGTGGGTTGCTGTTGACCAGAATAATATCGGCGGTCTCGGCGGCAACATCAGTGCCGGATCCCACCGCAATACCAACATTTGCTTTGGCCAATGCAGGGGCATCGTTTACGCCATCTCCTGTCATAGCCACAAATTCCCCTTTATTTTGCAATTCTTCTACGATTTCCACTTTCTGGTGGGGCAGTACTTCGGCATAATAACCGTCTAGGCCAAGTTTATCGCTTACTGCCTTAGCGGTTTTTTCATTATCCCCGGTAGCCATCAACACTTTGATATTGTTCTTTTTAAATACTCTAATGGCCTCGGCGGATTCTGCCCTGATCTCATCGGCAAGGGCAATGTAACCTGCCAACTTCCCATCTATTAAAACGAATACCACCGTTTCTGCGGCATCGCTATAGGCATCTTCGGGAATGGTTATTTTTTTATCCCGTAAATAACCGGGGCTTACCACTTTTATTTTTTTACCTTTTACGGTAGCCTCAACACCTTTTCCGGTAATGGACTTGAAACTTTCAGGTTTCGGGACTGCAACACTTTCCTCCTTGACCTTTTTTATTATCCCAACAGCAATGGGGTGTTCGGAACTTTGTTCCAAGGCACTTGCCAGTCGTAAGACTTCATCCGAAGTGTACTTTTTATCCACCGATTCAATACGCGTAACTCCAAAATCCCCTTTGGTCAACGTACCCGTCTTATCAAAAAGCAATGCTGATATTTTTCGGGATTCCTCGAATGCCGTTCTATTACGGATTAGCAGTCCATTTTGTGCGGAAACCGCAGTGGAAATGGCTACTACCAAGGGAATGGCCAAACCTAGGGCATGCGGGCAGGCAATAACCATTACGGTAACCATTCTCTCCAAGGCATACACAAACGGAAAGCCTAAAATCAACCAAACCGCCAAGGTGCCAAAGCCAATGGCCAGTGCTATGTAAGTCAACCATTTTGCAGCCCTATCGGAAAGGTTCTGCATCTTGGACTTGGTTTTCTGGGCTTCCTCGACCATCTTTATTACCTTGTTGAGATAACTGTCTTTTCCTGTATGCTCTACTTTAACTTTTAAGGTACTATTGCCATTTACCGAACCCCCGATTACCTTATCGTTCAACTCCTTTTTGACCGGTTTGGACTCTCCGGTGAGCATAGATTCGTTCAAGTAACTGGAGCCCTCTGTAATGATTCCGTCGGCAGGTACTTTTTCCCCAGGTTTAATTAGAATAACATCGTCCTTTAAAAGGTCTTCCAACTTGATGTCCTCAATAGTATCCCCTTTTACCCGGTGTGCTTCAGCAGGCATCATACTAACCAATAACTGTAGGGCTTTTGATGCGCCGAGAACACTCTTCATTTCAATCCAATGCCCCAACAACATAATTGCAATTAGGGTAGCCAATTCCCAGAAAAAATCGACGCCTTGTAACCCAAAAACCGTCGCTGAACTATAAAAATAGGCGACGCTAATAGCCATGGATATTAAGGTCATCATTCCTGGAGCACCCTTTTTAATCTCAGAAACGAGACCTTTTAAAAATGGCCAGCCACCATAGTAATATACAATGGAGGAAAGGGCAAATAGGATGTAGGGGTTCCCCGGAAGCAGAAGACTATATCCAAAGAATTCCTGGATCATCGGAGAAAAGAATAGAATGGGTACGGTTAATATCAAAGTGACCCAAAACCTTTTTCTAAAATCGGCTATCATCATTTTATGATGGTCATGACCTGCCATTCCCATAGGAACACTTCCCCCATGATCGGAATGTTCCATTTTTGAGTGATCCATCTTAGAGTGATCCATCTTAGAGTGATCCATCTTACTGTGGTCGTTGGATTTTGGGCTTTCCATTTTCGAGTGGTCCATTTTTTTGTCTTTGTTATTGTCCATAGTGTTCTATTTAAGTGTTATCGTAATTTTTTGCGCATTGCCTCTGAAATATTTTCGGCATAGACACCGTAGGCGTCTACCAACAGTCCTTTAACTCCATTCTTTGATGAAATGGCATAAAGAACGCTATTGTCATCTGTACTGCTCATTCCTTCGAAGCGATAGGTTTTATCTACTTTAAAATCTTCTGGTCGAAGCTCAATTTTCAGTGAAGCGCATTCCAAGCATTCAGGCTTTAAGTTAAAATCATAAGGATATTCGTTTGCCTGTAAATCGTTAATGGCTTCTGAAAGAGTGTCGTAATTTTTCATGTTCTTTTATTTATAAGTCATTGTAAAATAACTGTTGTCTTCTTCAGTAAATTTTTGAAAGGTCAAAAAACCGTTACTGTTTAATTTTTCAATTACTGAATAGTTAAGTTGTTTTATTCGGATCCCCAAGGCATAGGCTTTAATATTAATTTTTGATTTAATATTATTTTTGTTACTATCTAACTTTCGGTCGAAAATCTTTATCGTGCTTTTTGAACCAAAAAAATTTAATAAGCCCGAATCAAAACTCATTTCAAGTTTTATATCTTCCAAGTTTTCTAAATCATACAACTCTTTAAAATATTCAGAGACGGTATTAATTTCTGTTGCCTTCGATTTTGGATTTGAAAACGGAAATGCCATTACCATTATACTGGCTTCATCAGGCTTACAGCGATAGGTGGTGGTGTATTTGTCTGTAGATTTTTTGTCCTTATCGAACAATTCTGTAACCACCTTAATTTCATAATACTCATTTTTATTTATTGTTTCTCCAGCTTCAAAAGTTTGTTTATTTAGAAAAGCACCTTCTTTATCAAAATTTTCTCGAACAACAACTCTGCCTGAAATTTGCCCTATGAGCATTTCAGATTGACCGTTCATTGTGATACTGAATAAGATAAAAATTAGTATTCTCATTAGTGATTCATTAATTTTTGCACTTCTTTTGCCATTATATCACTTAAATCAATTGCATTTGAAGGGTGTGGAATGGTATTGCAAGTGACTATCTTATTTACTCCAGAATCTAATAAATCCTGATAAGCATTACCTGAAAAAACTGCGTGGATACCAACACAAATAGGTGGTTTCATTCCAGCCTTTTTTAATTGCTCCACGGGTTCAATCATTGTACGCGCCGTAGAAATGATATCATCGACTAGAACTGGTGTTAAATTTTTGTATTTATCGACATCAGGAACCGAGACCTCTACATCACGATCGCCATGACGTACTTTTTGCAATACCGTGAAGGGTGCTCCTGCATTTTTAGCAACCTCTGATACCCATTGCTCACTTTCAGAATCGGGGCCAATAAGGACTGGGTTTTTTATATTTTCTTTTATCCATTCAGAAATGGCGTTAGCTGCGTGAATCACTTTATTTGGGATGTGATAGACTTCTCCCAAAGAACTTATTCTGTGCAAATGAGGGTCAACAGAGGTAATGCTATCGGCGAAACCTGAAATCAATTTTCCGAAGAAACCAGAGGTTACACCTTCACCTTCATTGAATACTTTATCCTGACGCATATATGCCAAATAGGGTGCCACCAAACAGGTACATTTTGCGCCCAATGATTTGGCCGTATGGCTTAAAAAGTAGAGCGGCAAAAGCTTTTCATCGGGTTCGTGCAGCGTACAGACCATTACAACACATTTTCCTCTCACATCGGAAAGGATACGAGTATAGGATTCGCCGTCGGGAAATTTACGTATCATACATTCCCCGATTTCAGCATTCATTTTCTTTGCCAAAAGCTCCGTAAGTTCTTGATTGCCAGGAAGGCTAAATAGTATCGTTTTCATGTTTTTTTTTAATTGATGGTAATAATATCATCATGGTTATTATAATATTCCATAGCATAGTTCAGTTCTCCAGTTGATTCAGCATAAAGAGTGAAAAGCAATTGGCCTTTTTCTATTTTATCCCCCAAATGGACGTTCATCCAAATACCTGCCAACTTGGATTGTGGTGCTCCCGATAGTTTTGCCAGTTTTGCAATCTTACGATTATCAATTTTTTTGATAACACCTTGTTTTGGTGCGTACATCTCAAATTGAAAAGGGGCAATCAGGGTTTTTGAAAACCTTCCCTGAGCTCTGCAAATGGCCTCAAATTTTTGATAAGCCTTTCCGGATTCCAATAGTTCTTTTGCGGTTTCCATGCCTTTTCCCGTCTCCACTTTTTCCGATAGTTCCAAGAGATTCCCTGCCAACAAAAGTGCCCTTTCTTTAAGGTCTTTTGGGGCATCGCCCTTATTTTGCAATACGTCTAATAAGTCTATAGCCTCTAAATTAGGACCAATACCCCTACCCACCGGTTGGCAGCCATCGGTAATGACAACTTTTATTTGTAACCCTACGGCCTTCCCTACGGTTTCCATATGTTCCTTGAGTTTTTTTGCAGCCTCTTCACTTCGTACCTTGGCCGTTTCCCCAACAGGGATGTCTATAACAACATGCGTAGAGCCCGCCGCTGCCTTTTTAGATAAAACAGAGGCTATTAGTTGGCCCTCACTATCGATATCCAAGGCTTTTTCCACTTTGATAAGAATATCGTCCGCCGGGCTCAATTGTGCGGAACCACCCCATACCAAACATCCACCCTCCTGATTTACGACACGTTTGATTTCTTTGCCGGAGAGGGTAACATTCGTAAGAACTTCCATGGTGTCTGCTGTACCCGCTGGCGATGTAATGGCCCGTGAGGAGGTCTTTGGCATGGTCAGCCCGTAAGCGGCGGTAATGGCAACTATGATAGGAGTTGTTCTATTGCCCGGCAACCCGCCAATGCAATGTTTATCGACTACTATCTCCTTATTCCAATCCAATTGCTTTCCAGAGGCTATCATCGCCTTGGTGAGGTTTGAAATCTCATCGATATCCATTCGGTCACCTGCACAGGCCGTAATGAATGCCGATAAATGGATATTGGAATAATCCCCCTCAATGATGTCGGTAATGATTTCCTTGTAGGCTTTGTAATCCAGTTTTTGATTATAAATCTTGGCCCGCACATAACTCAATGATTCTATGGGTTCTAAATGGGAAACATATAACGTTTCGCCATCCGATACTTTAAGTTTTTTTGCTGCTATCCGTGACAACCCTATTTCGCCCAGTCCCAATACATCAGAAGTGATGATATGTAAGCTTGCAATAACCGAAGTGGTCAGGTTGGACACCCGTATTCGGGTCAATGCTTCAAACCCTTCCGAAATGCAGACATGACAATCCTCGCGCATATACACCACATTTTCATTTTGTGTGTAAATACCTAGGGGTTTATATTTAAGGATGTTTGATTTTATTTCCATCCTATACGTTGTATCTGTTTAAAATCTTTTTACCATTTTCCATAAAGCAAAGCCAACCAACCAGTGCTCCTCCAAGAATGGCCATAACGGTACCGGTTATTACAATTAGAACAGGGGTATCCATTCCACCGAAATGGTCAAAATTCATATCCAAACTGTAACACAAGTAATTACAAAAGATACCTAGTATTAATCCTGATAGTTCTGCACAAAGAATTACTGCTTGTATTCCTTTCCATTTACCGACTACTAATAAGGAAATAGCAGCCCCGATTGTAGACCCCATTCCAAGACCACAGAAAACAACCGTCCACAAAAATTTGTGTAACAGATTACCATCGGGATATAATAATACGCCCCAGATTAGAAAAATGACCAATTCTCCCAATACTGAAAAAAGGATTGACAACTTCAATGGTCTTAGTACTTCATTTGCGGATATGTTACTGGAGCTTTTCATTTGCGTGGATATTGTTTGCTTAACGTCTCATGTTAAATTCTAAAATGTCTTTTTCTAAAAGTGTAAGTAGTTACTGTTAATCCCATGGCCAGGGTAAAATCATAGCCTAGACAGAACATTGTCCACCATTCGGGAGGATCTGTCGAAAGTTCAATATTGCTTTGGACCAAGTCGTAAATACCATGCAGTACTAGTCCAAGTACAACTATTATCAAACCTTTACGATGACCCCACACCGCCAAAGCGGAAAACAACAAGGCTATGGCAACCTCAAATAAGATTTCAACCTTATCGGACGATTGAAAGGCAAAAAGCACATAATACAATGCTATTACAATCAACATAACAGGGTAAAAACTCCGGTCTATTTCAAAACCGGTCACCTTGCCTGCAAAGACCGTTAAAAATCCTAGTACAATTCCAATCAATAGCTCGACCATAATTTTCTAGTTTATTTTTAGTTCTTCAATACTGAACAACGTCGGAATTTCACTATCCCATCCATAGGTTTCCTTGATTCCCTGTTTTAAGGCTTCCACTCCTTCCTTTTCACCGTGGACAATAAATATCCTTTTTGGTCTTTCCTTTATATCACTCAACCAATCCAGGAGTTCGGTATGGTCGCCATGTGCCGAAAGCCCTTCAATCTCTGCCATTTGCATTTTGAAGGAAACTGTCTTTCCATAGACTTTTAGTTCCTTTTCCCCTTCCAATAATTTTCTTCCCCTGGTACCTTCAGCTTGGTAGCCAACAAATAGTAAGGTGTTATTAGGGTTTTGTGCCTGTGTTTCTAAATAGTTCAACATTCTACCACCCGTTAGCATCCCACTACCGGCAATAACGATTTTGGGTTTGTCGTCACTTCTAAGTTCCATGGTTTCACGGTAACTGCTAACGACGGTAAAATGGGAACACATTTCATCGCACTCGTCCTCTTCCAACCTGTGCCAGTCCCTTGTTCTGTGAAATAGTTCCAAAACATTGGCCCCCATGGGACTGTCCATGATCATCGGGACTTTTGGGATTTTCTTTTCTTTTAAAAGTCTCCAAAATATCAACATCATCAATTGGGCGCGTTCTACCGAAAAACTTGGAACGAACAGGCTACCGCCCCTTTCTATGGTTTCGTTGACCAATTTTTCTAATAGTGGAACGGCCTCCTTCTCTTCAGGATGGAACCTGCCACCATAAGTGGATTCTATAATTAATACATCCGCCCTTTTTGGTTTTACTGGGGGATATAAGAGCAAATCATTTGTTCTGCCAATATCGCCCGAAAAGACAAAGCGTTTTCCATTTACATCCAATTCAATATTGGTGGCACCCAGGATATGTCCGTTATACTGAAATCTTGCTTTTACGTTTTTTAACAAGGGTAACCACTGGTTGGGAGGTACTCCTTTGAAATATGGAATGGTCTTTTCAACATCCTTTAAATTATATAAGGGTTCCGCAGGACTATGCTTTGAATATCCTTCCTTATTGGCACGTTCGGCCTCTTGTTCCTGAATTTTGGCACTATCGTTCAATACTATCTTTGTGATATCCAAGGTGGGATAGGTACCGTAAATAGGTCCTTTGAAGCCTTGCTTTACCAATCTTGGCAGATAGCCTGTATGATCCATATGGCCGTGGGTTAGCAATACGACATCAATTTTCGGAACTTCAACGGGTGGATATTCCCAGTTTTTAAGTCGTAATTCCTTGAGTCCTTGAAATAGACCACTATCGATTAATATTCTTCTTTTCCCTGTGTCCAAAAGGTATTTCGAGCCCGTAACAGTTCCCGCAGCACCTAAAAAATGAATTTTTATTGTATCTGTTTCCATCGTTTTTGATAAAATCCACTAATGCCGGCTGTACAATTCTTATGAAAGCCTAAATTTTTTTGTCATTTGAATAAAAAGTAACATCACCTTGAACTATTGATGATTTCGATTTACCCGTTCACGTCATCCACAACCCTTGTCTCTATGAGTCCGATAGTCCTGTTCAATGGATGTAATCGGTTGTTGGGGTTGTACATATGCCCAATTTTAGTGTCCCCCACAGCAGGAAGGTGTTTTTCCTTTATCTTGGTTCGATTTGCATAACGCTTCTATTTCTTTATATAGAACATGAAAGTCATCTTTGATAAGAAGGGCCATTTTCTTGGCCGATTTATGTTCGGTGCTTACCATTTCCAATAGTATTTCAAAGGCTTTTTCCATTAAGATTGGGTCATCTTCCAGTGCTTGGTAAAATGGCTCAAGATTGATACTCTTCTGTTTTTGCAATTCTTTTGTTTTCATCTGTTTAAGTATTTTTGTTATTGTATTTATATTGTTGTTTTAATAGGTATTACATAATTCTTCAGAATCTTCAAGTATATGTTTATGTCTTTTTTTGTCAATACCTACTTTCTCCAATAGAGATGGATTATTTGCGACCTCACTGCACAAGACTATATTTTCTTCCAGTAATTTTGATTTATCTGCATTAGTGAGTGTTGTAAGTGATGTAAGTGGATGTAGGCCGGATTTGTCTATTCTCTCTCTTAGTCCGTTACCCATGGGATAATCCCAACTGGTCAGTATCAATCCGACACAGTTTCCGTATAGTATGGCATCGCTTGTAAAACGGGTATTGGTATAAACACCGCCTTGGTGAAATTTGGTTTCGTGGCCTAGTTGTTTTTCCCATTTTTTTGCCACGTCCAAAAATCTTGATTGGATATATAATGGAATTTTTACATTGCAAAACCGCCCTTGATCACTATGGTACTTGCATTCGATCATATAATGTTTGTTTTCCTTCTGGGCAATCACATCTACTTCGTGCTGTACACATTTGCCTTGGACAATTACGCCGACTTTTGTATCATAACCTTCGGATTCCAATATTTTACCTACAAATTTTTCAAATGGAAAACCTGTAGGGCCTAATTCCATAATGGCGTTCTTAAGTTTGTACCTTGACGCACTAACCCTCGCTCTGCTTTTTAGCATTCTGAAAGCGATTTGATATATCTTTTTTGTGGTCATTCCATCCTCGATTTTACTTTCTACATCATGGGCGATTTGCAGTACAAGACTTTCATCGGCCTGAGACCTCCGCAAAGAGCTAATGAGTTTGTCCACATCAAAGGCCTCTAACTCACCTGAATATTTTTTGATATGTATTGTTTTCATCCCCTAAATTCTAAAGGTCATTACTGGTAGCATCGAATGATTGGCTACACCCTCTGTTATACTTTTGGAGAACATGCTTAAAAACCCGGAATTCCCATGGGTGCACATCGCGATAAGATCACCTTTGTTATGTCTGAGATATGTGTTTATACCAATCTCCACTGTCTTTTCGTTATACAAATTCATCGAGTAGTTCTTGAGTTGGGGGAATTTTTCCAAAAACTTCTTTATGGGACTAAGACCAAGTACTACACTGTTACGGTCCGATTCGGTGTTGATGTGCAAAAGGTGAATTTTCGCACCGCATTTTTCCGCTATGGAGATTACTTGTTCGAAAGCCGTACTCATACCCTCAAAAAAATCGGAGACAAAGACAATATCCCTGAACGGGAAGGTAACAGCATCCTCCTTGACCACAATTACCGGCTCATTGGATTTTCGTACTATTTGTTCAGCGTTGCTGCCGAACAATTCCCTCACAAAGCCTTTGGTTCCACTACTTCCCGTGATGATAAAATCGTGGTCAAAATGCCCCGAATGTCTTAAAATATTGGTTGTTTCCACCTGATACTCCAAAAATGTCACGCATTTTAGGCCTTCCTTTTCTGCTCTTTTTTCCAATTCCCGCAATGCAGCCTTGGCCGCCCCAATTAGTCTTAGGGTTTCGGGATATCTTTTTTCCTTTTGTTTATCAAGTTTTACCCAATTCACCGGTGTATGGATTAAATGAAAGAAATGAATCTCTGCGTCATAAAGTTTGGCCATTTTGATGCCAAGATCGGCTGCTTTCCTGCAGTTTTCTGAGAAATCGGTGGGTACTAATATATTTTTCATTGTATGTGGTTTTAAGTATTTCCGAATAAAAGTCCCTATACTATTAATAGGATACTAGGCTATGGTGATCTTCTTTTCTAAATACACACTTTGTATGGCATGTAACAATTCTACGCCTTCTTTGAACTGCCGCTGAAAGGCCTTTCTTCCCAGTATCAGACCCGAGCCTCCGGCTCGTTTGTTTACGATTGCAGTTGTGATGGCCTCGCCCATATCGGATGCTCCTTTGGAACCCCCGCCGGAATTGATCAATCCTATTTTACCCATATAGCAATTAGCCACTTGCAATCTGCATAAGTCAATTGGGTGTTCCGTCGTCAGGGTTTCGTACATGGCATCATTATATTTCCCAAATTGAAGATTCCTAAAGCCAAAATTTGTGGTGGGTAATTTTTGTTTGATGATGTCCGCCTGTATAGTAACTCCGAGGTGGTTCGACTGCCCCGTTAAATCCGCAGCGGTATGATAGTCCTCATTATCCGTTTTGAAAGCGTCGTTACGGGTGTAGCACCACAAGATCGTGGCCATCCCAAGGTTATGTGCCTCGGCAAAAGCCTCGGCGATTTCTTTTAACTGTCGATTACTTTCTTTAGATCCGAAATAGATAGTGGCCCCGATCGCTACCCCGCCCATGTCCCATGCTTCCTTGACCTTTCCGAATAAGGTTTGGTCATAGGTATTGGGGTAGGATAGTAACTCATTGTGGTTTATCTTGACTATGAACGGGATCTTATGGGCATATTTACGAGCATGGAGGCCCAAGGCCCCAAAAGTCGAGGCCACCCCGTTACAACCCGCACCGATTGCTAATTTAATGATGTTCTCTGGATTAAAATAATCAGGGTTCTTGTAAAAGGAAAAAGCGGCACTATGCTCAATCCCTTGATCTACGGGTAGTATACTTAAATACCCCGTATCTTTCAGATTGCCATGCCCATACAATTGGGCAAGACTTCGAAGCACTTGTGGATTTCGATTACTATTGATGAAAACTTTATCCATAATATTTTTGTCGGGCAACTGTAATTCATCCTGGGTAATTTTTTCGCTTACATGCTCGAGATAGAAGGAGGCTTTATCCCCTAGGTGTTCCACAATATTTTCGTACGTTTTCATAGCTCTTTATCTATTTGATACCAAAACTTTCATTGGTTTTGTTGATGGATTTATGGGCATAGGTCTCAATACCGGTTAGTGCCCGAATTGCATCTATGGTCTCTGGGATTACGATGGCCTGATTATCTACCACATAGGCATAAAAAAGTTCATCTCCCACTACCTTTAGCATATCTTCCCATAGGGCCACCTCGTACATATCTCCCCAGGGTCTACCCATATCCATGAACATTTCCTTAATGGTGTTGTTGGAAACCAAGCCTTGGTCATAACGGATTAGCTTAATGCGCGTAGAGGTTTTAAAAGCGTTCAGCACTTCTTCCTTCGTGGCTTGTTTTTTTAATTTAACGTTCCAATAATGCATATGGCTAAGGGTTTCGGGGACTTTGACTGCTGTAGTAATGACATCCAAATCGGGATCTACGCTTTGTGCATCGGGACCTTGATGACTAGGGATTTCTTTTTCGGGTACCATTGTATTCATAATACCCCCCAAATGGCTTTCCCAAGGGTCGGTGGCCCTTCTAAGCAATGTGCCGCGAGCATAGTCAAGTAACCCTGCCCTTTTCAAAGCTCCTAGGGTTCGTAGAATGGAGGTGGTATTGCAGGAAACCACCCTCGTTGTATCTAAATTTAAAGCGGATTGATAATTATTTTCTGCACTAAAGGAATGGCCAGTCGTTTGATGTTTTTCACCACCTTGAAGAATGAATTTTATACCCTTTTTTTTATATATTTCTACATTCTTTGCCGCTATGTTCTTCGGAGTACAATCGACTACGAGGTCGACCTTATTCAAAAGGTCCTGCATATGACCAGTTACTGAAATACCTGAAACCTTCATTTCTTTTTCGGCTTCGGTAGTTGCCGCATAGATGTCATAATTCTTTCTTACGGCGTTTTGTATACGCCAATCGCTTATAACATCGCAAACCCCAACAAGATTCATATCATCTTGTACATTTATGGCATCGGTGACTCTTTTCCCGATGACCCCATATCCAACTAATCCTACGTTTTTCATCTTTTTTTTGTTTTAACTATCTGTATTTATATTTGTTGGCATTGGGTTGAGAGGCCTCACCAAACTTTTCTTTTTATCTTTGTCCACTTTAAAATTCCTAATAATAACCCTATTGCTCTTCTCATAAGAAAAATAGCTTACGGCCCAATTAAAGCCTACCATTAATCTATTTCTGAAGCCACTGATGGACATAAGGTGCACAATGGACCATAACAGCCATGCGGTAAAACCGGCGAATTTTAATCTGCCCAGATCGGCGACCGCCCTTCGTTTTCCAACCGTGGCCAATGACCCCTTATCCTTGTATTTAAAAGGGCGCGCCGTTTTTTTATTGATAATGTTCAACAACGCCCTGGCCAGGTATTTTCCTTGTTGGATAGCGGCCTGGGCCACCTGTGGGTGGCCTTTCGGGGTTTCCTCGGAAATCAATGCAGCAATATCCCCAATGGCATAAATGTCTTTTTGGCCTTCCACTTTGAGATATGCATCGGTTTTTAGGCGATTGCCCTTGACTACATGCTTCTGATCGATACCCTTGGGGAAGTCCCCTTTTACCCCAGCTGTCCATATAAGATTTCGGGCCAACAACTTTTTACCGCTTTTTGTCCGGACGATCTTGCCATTATAATCGCTGACCGATTCGTTCAAGAGAACTTCAACACCTAGTTTCTTCAAATAGTTTAAAGTATTCTTAGAGGCTTTATCCGACATAGTTGCCAGTAGTTGAATATTCGCTTCCACTAAATAAATGTTCATTATGGAAGAAGGATATTCGGGATAGTCCTTTGGAAGGATGAATTTGCAAAACTCCGCCAAGGCACCTGCCATTTCCACTCCTGCTGGGCCGCCACCAACGATGACAAAATTGGTAAGGCCATCTCGTTCCTCATCATCGCAGGTTATCGCGGCTTGCTCCAAGTTTTGCAACATCATATGGCGGATATTCAAAGAGTCCCGAATATCCTTCATGCCCAAACTATTTCTTTCCACGTTTTCCATCCCAAAAAAGTTGGTGGCCGTTCCCGTGGCCATTACCAGATAATCGTAGGTCAACGTACCTTTATCGGTAACAATGGTATTGATGGATGGTTGCACTTCCTGAACTTCCGCCAAGCGAAATGAAACATTTTTATATCCAGATATCTGTTTCCTAAAAGGGAATACAATGCTATCCGGTTCGAGAGCACTGGTAGCCACTTGATAAAATAAGGGCTGAAATTGATGGAAGTTGTTGCGGTCTATCAGTATTACTTGAACATCTTTGTTTTTCAGGCCTTCTACCAATGCCAAGCCACCAAAGCCACCACCAACCACCACTACACGTGGGAGCTTTGAATTTGGCAAACAAATTGAAATTGTTACCTTACAGGTAGCATGATCGACATCGTCTAACATTTGATTATTGCTCATGACGATTTCATTTTAAGATATTTTCCAATACAGGCGTTCAAACAGCTCATGATTATTCCTACTGGTTATTTTAACTTAGCGCTACGTTTACGTACTATCATGATCGAGCAGTCGGCATGCATCGACAAAGACTGGGAGACAGATCCCAGCAGAAACCGGGATACCGCGCCATGACCTTGTGACCCTACTACAATTAAATCAGCGTTAAAGGCTTCTGCGTCTTCAAGAATTGCATGTTTTGGCAGACCATTAAGAACTGCCGTGGTTACCACTAATTGGGTGTTTTTTTCTTTTAATAATTGAGCGGCATGCTCAACGGTATCTTTCGCTGATTTTTTTGCCGCCAATATGGCTTTTTTATAGTCGCTCGGTAAACCGCCCATCGGAACCGGTCCTGGTGCGCCCAATAAAACATTCTCAAAAACCGATACAATGCGTACCTCGGTGTCGGGTGCGAATGGCATCTGCATTAATTCGTCAACCGCTACTTTACTATATTCCGAACCATCTATGGCTAATACTATTTTCATGAATTTTTTTTAAGTGTTACATTAATATAATTGTCCAATAACCTCAGCTTTCCACTGTGGGTTTAATTAACTTTCTCCAGTACATATGTTCATATAACCCAGCCCAGTAAATGCCGAAAGTAAATGCGAATAATAACTCTTCTATTGGAATGCCGAAAACAAAAAATTTGGTCAAATTATCTAAATTCCAAAATTGCTCTACGTATTTAGGGTAGAAGGGAAGGATACTTCCGAAATAAATTAAATATAGTAGTGTAAAAAGGAACCCACTAATCCATATTTTAGTAGACAGGTCTGGACGACAATAAGTGGTCGCCAGTCCCCCTAAGAACAGTGCCAATATTCCACAATAGATATGACTTAGTGGAGTAAATGGACCTAAAGCCAAAAAAACAAAAAATGGGACAAAAAGGATGTAAATATGTAGTTTATGCATATCATGATTACGCTCCGATCGAGGCATTTTGACATAACGCCTTTTAAAGATAAGGTTGTACAATACCGTGCCAATACCCCCAATGGCAAACGAAAAGATGAGACTTTCAATATCGAAGCCCGTTTTTATAGCCAAATCAAAAAGAGATGGCGGGTGCCAATACTCAGGCACGAATAAAGGTTCAGTAAGCCCAAAAAGCACAGTAATCCAACTCATTTTAAGCATCTCTTTCCTAGAGTCTTTTTTTAAGAAGTAAACCACTGCCCAAAGGGCAAAAATGATAATAGACCATATAAACCAGACGTATTGCATAGTTATTAAGTTTTTTTAATTTTTAAATATTCAACAGTTTCCTCTACTGAAAGAGGGTAGGTGGCATTGCCCGTCCTAATATAAAAGACGGTGTTTTTACCATCTTTTACATATACTGGATCCAACGACGACTCAACATCTACCAGGCATATATCCTTTTGTTCATGTCGATAAAAGGACAAATGGCATCCAAAACTGGCTTTACGGCCTAGATATTCAGAAATGATTCTAAAAACTTCGCGCTCAAAACCATCTTTGTTCTTGTGCTTTAGGGTTTTAAAATCGTTCTCCAAACCCAGAACATGACCATCATCATCGACGCCAACAATCAGTTTTCCTCCTTTGGCGTTCATAAAACCACTGATGGTCTTGGCAATGACCCCTTCCAAACTGCGATTTGTGGTTTTCCGATAATAATCGTATCGAATGGAGGATTTAAATTCGACCCACTCATCCTCTCCCCTTGCTATCAACTCATTTATATCACGCTGGAGAAGACGTTCCTGCTTGTTGATCAAGTCCTTTTTCTGTTTGATGTTAATCCAAATCAAACCGGATATAAACCCCAAAAAACCGCCTAAAACGGTAAGTAGGCCACTCATCCCAACCATTTTAAATGTAAAGGCCTCAACCAATCTTTCTCTCAAAACCTCTTGGAACAACGTAAAGGAATAGGCGGTATTATTAAACTCAAACCAATAAAGAACCATGGTAAAAGGATGAACCAAAAAATAGAACAAGCCCATCCCAATAATCACATGGATCAATATTGTTTTTAAATTTTTTGTCAATATTCTTGGCTTCATAATTAATTTCAATTTTCAATATTTGGGATAAATGGTTTAGCCCCATTGTATTATTTTAGCTATTGTATATAGGTGCAATCTAGATTTAAAAACCTCCTATATTCCTAACTTTTTGCTGAAAGGATAATTTCTGGATCATGGCTAATTGCAACGAGCCTTCACTTTGTCGTTACGTTGTTTCGTACCCTCTTTTGATTGGCCTAGAAAAAACCAATAGTATCGCGTTTGGTTGACTCCAAATTGCTTCACTTACAAATAGTTTCCCATTTGAAATAAATCAGCTAACTACCCTAATGACCCAACTATCAGAAAATGCCTTGTCTATTGAACCTATTCTTTCTTGCCTTCAAATTTCAGGTAGGTAGATATGCCGCCTTCAATACTAATGAATCGGTACCCAAACGTATGGTTGAGCATATTAAAAACTCCAAAATGCTCATCATTGTTCTCGTGCTCATCGTTCAAGTGATGCATCCATTCTGTTTCATCATTTTGAATATCATTCATCATGCCACCACTGATGTGGCCCTGTCCCATCTTATGGCCATACATGTTTTCAAAGTAATCCCCGGTGAAGCACACTTGCACACTATCTTGGTGCTCATAAACATTCAACATAAAGGTTGTGTCCAATTCAACATTATATAAATGGACCTCAATTGTTCCTTTTCTGATTTTGGTAATTTCGGCACTAGCATCCCCTATAGTTTCCCCAGCACCCTGGCCTTTCAAGCCCTCCGAATTGGTAATAATTCCCACATAGGTTCCTTCAATCAAATTAACAAATTGTTCTTCTGATTTTTCACAAGCTGCTAGAGCGAAAACGGTTAATACAACAGTAATAGCAATTAATACAATCCTTCTCATTGTTTTTATATTTAATAGTTTTTTATCTTATGTTTTAAACCACTCCACATGATTTTTACTCACCTTTTCAGTTTTAACTGGGCATTGTAAAAAGCCGCAATAAGGGCGCCTGTGAGCCATGCGATTATAAATGTCTGAACGATGCCGATCAATGCCTCCCAAATGGGCACATCCATCCTTATTATATTAGTTGTGTCCAAGCCATGTAATAGACTGTTAAAGAATTTTATACTTCCTTCCTGACCAGCAGTAGCCAAAACGATCATGCAGCCCGAGTAGAGTAAAGCTCCTGTTAGACCCATTGCAAAACCGAATTTTTTTATATTGATACGATTCATGATTTTTGTTTTTAAATTAATTATCAGATTCTAAAATTTTCTTTGCTTCCTCATATTCTTCTTTTGTAATCTCGCCTTTGGCGAATCGCTTTTTAAGAATACGTAGAGGGTCTTCCTTTCTATTTTTGGTATAGGGAAGGTCGTAAGGCACAAAAAAGATCCAGATCAATAGGACCAACCATACGAACCACCAGATGAAGTGCATACCGCCGTAGTGTCCATCAAATAAATGCATAGTTTTATATTTTAGTTGTTAATACTTATTTTTTGGATTAATTGTCCGATTTTAAAAATTTCTTTGATTCTTCATATTCCCCCTTGGTAATCTCACCATTTGCGAAACGTCTTTTTAGCATTTAGAGGGGGTTGTCTTCCTCCGTTTCTTGAAGTGATGTGCTGGATGTGGCCAAGAATATCCAGACTAGGAGCACAAACCATATGGCTCACCATATAAAGTGCATGCCCCAAAAAAATCCGTCTCTGTAAAACATATTATTAGATTTAAGGTTGCTATTATTTCATTTTCGTAATTGTATAACCATTAAGTTCATTGAGTTGATATTGAAGATCTTCTACTGAAAGTTCTTCATTCATATCGATAATTGTGGCACCTTTTGGGTGTAAGGAAATCTGCGTTTTATCTACCGCAGGATGGGCTTCCAATGATTTTTGACCCTTGTCACACATCCACCACAGCTTATTCCTTCGATATGAAATTTGCGTTTCATTTGTCTAATTTTTTAATGGTGCTGGTGCCCTTTATGCTCTTCTTTTGTTCCCTCTTGGGTTTCTTTTTTATCATGATTATGCGCATGCCCTGCCTTGCCATGTCCGGCATGATCGTGTCCATAGCGACCATGTGAGCCATGCGGCATAAACAGATGCAATATGAACATCAGGATTATAAAACCGAAAAGGCTATTATACCCTGTGATGCCCAATGCCGGGGCGAAAAATATCAGTAGTAGGGGTAGCCCACAACCGATAATCATCCATATCCAATGACTTTTCATGTTTACCTGTATTTGCGTTAAACATTAGTGTTTTAATGATGATCGCCATGACTTTGGCTTTTGCTCAATTCCAACTCGCCTTGTTCTATAATGTCCATTCCTTTCTCGGCCATCATGTTCTTGCAAGACTCCATGCATTCATCACTCATCATCCCCTTTTCGTGCATCATTCGCATCATGTTCCCCATCATCTTTCCATCCTTCATCATGGATTGCATCATATTCATCATCATCATACTGTCTTTCATCATCATCTGCATACCACCTTGCATCATTTTGCCCATCATTTGATTGTCGCCTTTCATCATCTGCATCGCATGATCACTAGCTTGCATGTTTTGCATAAACTGCATCATATAACTATGATTGTTCGCAATCGCATCAAAAATTTCAGTCTTTGTTTCCGAATTTTCAAGAACTGCGTTAACGTCAGTTTTCTGGTTGCAACCATTTAAGGTTACCAGCCCGATTGTCAAAAAAAATAGTGTTACTTTTTTCATTGTATTTGATTTAAGAGTTACTCGATTCGTTTTAACTTTTTCTTTTACTTGCCCCCAAAGTTTCGGAGGCACATTTTATGCCCTAATTTTCGCTTCAATCCAAAAGTTTAAATGGGTTCATTTAAACTTTTAGTCCCATTGTGCTAAACAAAAAATCAATTATTGCCCAGTATCAACGGTAGTCCAGAATCGCCACTACCAACTACGACTACTTTCGAGTTAGGTGACTTCGCTAGTTCCAATGTTGCATCGATACCCTTGTCCTGTAATATCTTATCGGTCAGGGAAGCACTTAAAATTTTGTTCGCATCAGCCTTTCCTTGTGCTTCAATGGTTACTTTTTCCGCTTCCTTTTTGGCGGTAACCAAACGAAATTCATATTCCAACGACTCTTGTTCTTGTTTAAGTTTACGCTCTATAGCTTCCTTTATTGTGCCTGGCAAAGTAACATCTCGCACTAGTATCTCATTGAGCTGAATGTACTGTCCGTCAACGATTTTTTTGGTCTCTTCATAAATCTCTGCCTGTATTGCATCTCGTTTACTGGAATATAATTGCTCTGGGGTATAGCGCCCCACAACGCTTCTTGCTGCAGATCTTATTGTGGGCAGTAGTACACGGTTAACGTATTCGGTACCTTTTTCTTGGTGAAGTTTCCCTAAAAATTCCCTCTTTGGTTCAAACCAAGCGGAGGCATCCAGTTTTATCTCCAATCCGTTGGAAGAAAGCACCTGCATTTTTTCAAAAACTTCTTGCTGTCTAACCTCATATATAAAAACCTTGTTCCAAGGTGCCACAATATGGAAACCCTCGCCCAAAGGCGGCTGATCCGTAACCACTCCGCCCCCAAAGGTTTTGTAGAGTACCCCGGCTTCCCCGGATCCAATCGTTACTGCAGATTTTGTAATTAAAATAACCAGCACGAAAATTATGAATATTGCAGGTAACGCAATTTTTGGCAATTTGTCCATTACATCTATTTTAAATTAGTTCTAAGTTGTTTTGTTCCATTTTTGGATTCGGGCATTATTTTACCTCTATCGCTGTATTATCGAAGCAACTATTGGAGTGTTTTTTGCCATTTTAATTGGCCGATTTAAGAAATTCCTCAATTTTCGTTATTTGGTTTTCAGTAATATTCGCTCTTACCCTCATATGCAGACTAATGGTTTCCCAATCAGTGTCGTTGTAATCTGCCGGTGAAGGAGCCAAATGGCATCTGTTACAGGTTTCCCCCCACATTTGTGCCCCCGATTTTTCTATTTTGAATTCTTCAACAATTTCTGCTATTGCGATTGTCGGGTCATCAGCATTAGTTCCTTTTGTTGAAGTACAGGCAATTGTGGTTGCTCCGATGGTTAAAAAAACAATCCCTATTGACAACTTTTTCTGCACTGTTTTCACGCTCATAATTTTAAAAAGTTTTGATAACAACTCGTAGATGATTCCTGCGGAGAAAAATCCCAGTACTATAATTTGTTTTATTATTTTCATGTTTTCTGTTTATATATTGTTTTATTAGAATCCTATTGCCCAATGAAGGAAAAAACCATCCGTATTGGTTATTCCATCTCCGTCATGACCACCTTCGGTCTCAGTCGTTTGATAACTCATTTTGATTACTGATCGCCATGTTAACCAGTAGTTGATGCCAAATGCGTATTGAATGGATTTCTCTTCCCATTCGGCCCCTTCGGGAGCATTGAAATCTGAATACCTTCCAACAAACTCCAACTTTTTCATAAAGTCACTATCTGCCATTGTAGGTCTATAACTAAGCTGTCCGTAAAAGGAGTCACTTTGATTGTCAAAACTGTATGCCTCTTCATCACCATCCTCATGAGTTTCTATAAAAGTTGCCGTATCTACATTGGAACTATTATACTGGGCCTTGATATCAACTAATCCACTAATTGCAGGTATTTGTTTTACGAAAGCAAAGTCCAGTGCATAAAGAAAAGCGCCTATATCTTCATATACCGAATCCTCTTCACCAACACCAGATGTTGAATATGCCGAAATACCTATTTCGGTCGAAGAATCGGCAAAAGGCAATAATCCTAAACGACCACCTATGGCCTTACTCAAATTATTATCCTCAAAATTTTGGAACATAAGCATGCCGGCCTCTTCCGGCTCTACACTTCCATCTTTTAAACGAGGGCCATTTGTTGAATACACAGAATAGTTCAGGGAAGGACCGCCTAGATCAAAAGCACCCCTTAATTCAACACCGATACCAGAGGAGGGTGCAATTCCATCATGGCCAAAACCCAATGGTCTTGTCGGAAGCCTATTGATCCAAGCAGGATGCAATCTTTCCATAAACGTTCCAAAGGGTAGCAGAAATTTCCCTGCCCTTATGGTCATGTTCTTATTCAATACATACATAACATCGGCATATTCCAATCCTACTTCGAGTTCATTGTTTTCTAAAACAAATTCTAATTCCGCTTCGAACATCAGCTTATCTGAATGTTTGAATAAAAAAATTGGGGCAAATGCTGAACCTAAGAAAGTTGATTCCTTTTCGTCTCCCGATTTCATGTACTCGAATCCGGTATGACCATAACCCCGTATCATGAACTGGGTCTTACTTGGTTCAAAGGTGTTGTAAGTTTGACCGTTCATTTGATTGCCAAAGACAACTGCTATTATTAATATGATTAGCTTTTTCATTTTTTTAAGGTTCTTATATAGTTAATGATTTCCCACCTTTTATTTTCAGGTATTGCGGTTTCATAAGACGCCATTGGAGGCCGTCCTTTAGTAAGCTTCCAATAAATTGCTCCGTCTGTTTGGTTCTGTACACTTGTACTCGTCAAATCTGATGGTTTCGGGGTCAATCCTGAACCACCTATTCCATTGCCTTTGCCTTTAGCCCCATGGCATACAACGCATAACATCTTAAAGGTTCTTTTACCGGATTCCGTTGCAGAGGTATTTCCTTTAAGAGGGTTTATAATCTTGTCAGCATTAGCAGGTGCAACCCATTTATCCTGTGCATGGGTATTAAACCCTATGAACAGAAAACACATTGTTATAGTAATGGTGCTTGGTAAGAATTTTATATTTTTCATTTATTGATATTTCATTGTTAGTAAATCTATCTTATATTGATAGCTTTCTTCTGTATAATTTTCTTTCATTTCTATATAATTTCGTCATAGAAATTACGCTTCCAATCTTCTGTTTTTTTATAATCTGTCATACTCATTCCGCTAATATTCTTAAACTGCCTTGATAAATGGTTCACGCTACTATAATCCAAGAGATAAGCAATATCCGAGAAAGTATATCGTTGCAATTGCATTAGCTCTTTTGCCTTTTCGATTTTCAGTTTTATAAAATACTTTTCAATAGTTGTTTTCTCAGTTTTGGAAAACAATTTGCTCAATATTTTATATTCACGATGTAAGGTCGAGGCCAAGTACTCGGAGGTATTCACCTTTATGGATATAGGCAAATCTTTTATAAGTTCTATTAGTGATATCTTTATTTCTTCAATCAACATTTCTTCTTCACTTTTGGCGATTTCAAAGCCATTTGAGTAAAGAATATTTGCTATTTGAATATCGATTTGCCTAACATTAATAGGAGTAGTACGTATTGTTAATTTTCCCAATTCTAGGGAGAGTACTTCGACGTTGATAGCTACAAGTTCCTGTTTTATGACCTTCAGACACCGTCTGCAAACCATGTTTTTAATCCAGTATTTCCGAATGGATTCCATGAGTATATATGTTGATTTTCCCTGGCATTAAAGCCGAACAGAGGTTAAATCCCTTTTTTTAATAGGGGTCGGAATAGGCTGTCGTTAGAATACGAGTACGACAAGAGGTAGCCAATAATCAATTACTGGCTAAAGGGGAAGTACAGATTATTAAATCAATAATCTGCTTAAATAAAAATCAAATCAAGAAAGTTTCGTGAAGCACAAGAATGTCCTTCTCAATCCAAGGTGGATTATAGTTTACAAAGGCAACTAATTTATTTTCGAACCCATCAAAAAGGTTCACATAGGTGTATAAAAAAGCTTGTAAGAAAACATAATTTTCTGCACCCAGTTCAAAAGTAACCTTCTTTAAGTTGTCATTTCCCTGCTTCACAAAACTCTTATTACTACAACAATCTTTTTGGTCGAAGGAACATTTTTTTGAATATTTTTCTGCTTTCTGAATTTTATCTTTGCAGGGTTTTGCTTTACCAAATACGGCTACATCTACCAATTTATTACAACAGAAATGCATATCTGCCGTGAACGCCGTCGATGTGAAGAGCACGGCGCAAGTCAAACTGATAGATAGTATTTTGGTAAAAAACTTTTTCACATTATAAAGTTAGTTAAAAATTATTTAACTCTGAATATTAGTTATTCCCGGTTTATAATTATCTGATATATAGTTATATAGTTATGTATTTTTTGGCATTCAACTACAAAAATAGGATAGCTAACAAGGCCTTGACATGATATTTGTCATGTTCATAAAAATTTTCACACAGAATTAACAATGAGCTTTTCTTAGGAAATTATTGGTAAGTAGCAATACGATTTTAGAAATTGAAATGTTCTTTTTTAAAATCGTTTTTGTTATGGAAAGAAAACAGTTTTTGCGGAGTTTGGGTGCTGGTGCGGCATTTGCCATAGTTTTTCCCTGCGTTCATGGTTGTTCTGAAGACAGTGCAGAAACGGGCCTTGCTGTCTCTACCGGAATTGATTTTACCATTTACCTTGACTCTCAGGAAGGTGTGCCATTACAGAATAATGGGGGATTTATTTTAAAGGAATTTGTGGTCGTGGCAAAAAACTTGGAGGGGCAGTATGTAGCGGCGAGCCAAATCTGTAGCCATCAACAGACCGAGGAAGTGTGATTTATTTCGAATGATGGGGGCATCTATTACTGTTCTACGCACGGTGCACGGTTTGACCAGACAGGAAAACCGTTAAACAGCATCACAAGCAATCCCTTGAAAATATTTCAAACAGAACTTACTGGAAACATACTTCGAGTTTTTGAATGAATAACATCATGGTGTTGAGTCCAAAAAACTGTTTCTTTTTTAAGAAATAAAGGTTAAGTTTTTGGAATGGATGCTATTTTTACTTTTTTTAATCCAATAATGGACAGTTCTTCCAATTTATCATTTTCAAAGGCTTTATCAATATGTTCAAAATCAATACTTCCTTTGATTTTGGGTTGTAGGTTACGATAGTCCTGTATAGTAACGCCGTTAACTGTACGTTGGTTATAAGCTTCACGGAACCGTATTCCGCCTTTGTCGGTAAAATATTTATATGCAAGGTAATCCATGCGGTAATCATGAACATCAAACCAGTATAAAAATACATCCTCAAAATCATCGCCACCACTCTCTTGCTTGAAAGTGACGCGTATTTTATGGTACTCCTTGCCTTTGATTTTCGATATTCCCTTATTTTCAAGTATCACCGCAGGGTCTTTGAGCCATAAAGGAAGAAATGCAAAATAAATTACCGAATTGACAGAATTTGTAAAGGCCTTCTTTCTTTTCTCGGTAAGTGCAACCATGGTGTCATCCACATAACGGAAGAGCCCTTCGTTGGTATAGACATCCCGTATTTTGGTGCCATCTATCTTCTTGCCGATTCTTGTGTATTCAAATCGTCCTTTGTTTCTTTTGTATTTATAGCTGTTATCGCGAAAGGTAAAGGAGGCTTCTGCATTTTTCAATTTCGCGGTCCCAGAAACCTCGATGGCCATCGTTACAATTTCTTGTTGTGCCACTACTGCGTTTGGCAAAAAATATGATACTAGAAAGATACCAAACGAAAGGTATGTGCGATACTTGATTGATTGCATAGGTTACGTAGTTTTTTAATTATTAAGAAATTTTCCAATTTGATTACTTTTAACGTTTAAGTCTAAATTCTATCAATGCCTTGGAGTATTCTTCTAATCTCAAAACTCGTGTGCTATTGAAAAAATGATTCCAAAAGGATGACCAGGTCTTAAGCCTGCAGGAACCCTTGACACCGCGTAGACTTCATCCAATAGATTTATAATATTCATGGAGAATGCAAAGTATTCATTGTAAAAATATCGCGCGGATATATCGATAACAAAATTGGATTCCACCTTTAGATTTGGCGAGATCGTACCTGTGCCGGCCAGCGTTCTGAATGCATCCGTGTAACGTGCACCCAAATCGAGGGTAAATTTCTCATGTTCCATTCCAAGGTTCAAATTGATTTGGTGTTTAGAAATATATGGTATTTCATCACCTGCGGTTACCGCCCCAAAGATATCATTATCACTTTCAAAGGAGCTGAGAAATTCGGTATCCGTCAAGGTGTAAGTAAAGGATAAAGGTAGTCCTAATTTTTTAGATGTTTTCTCCAGGAGATTGTAACTCAATAGCAGTTCCGCTCCACTGACCCTTACGGCTCCAGCGTTAAATTGATCCAGACTTCCCGTTCCCCCACTAGCGGCAAGGTCACTGCCCAATAGGTTTTGGTAATCATTGTAATATAAAACGACCTCACCCCGAATTCCCATACGGTTAAAGCGGGTTCCTAATTCGTAATTTATGCTTTTTTCGACATCCTGGCCATCGATGTTTCCAGGAGGAGAAAACCCTTTGTGTATCCCGCCGAAAACCGATAAATAATTGGTAAAAGTATAATTTGCCCCCATGCCTGGAATCCACACATCCACCCTGTTGGATCGCTCGGAAAGCTCCGTACCCGATCTCGCGGAATCATTGCTCCCATAATCTAATCTCCCCATAGTTATGTTCTCATAACGAAGTCCGGGGGTTAAGGTAAATCTGCCAATATTTAATTTGTACATGGTGTATGCCGCAAATGCTTTCGCCTTGCTGATTCGATTTGCATTGGTTCCTTTGATTCCCACAGTCGTAGGTATAAGTTCATTATTTGAAATGGCATATCTGTCTATCCATTGGAATCTATCCTCCTCGTCTGTGTGGTACCTTACCCCAAACTCTAGGCTTTGCAACCAATCCGAGCCCCAACGGAATCTGGCAATAGACTGTATTCCCTTGGAACTGTATTCCCTGTTATTGGCCTTTATTCCAAAAACATCGGCTGCTGTATCATCATTTCCCAGTAATGCACCATATTCCATATCATATGTTCCAGGATCCGAGAGCACCTCATTTATTCCAACTCGCTCTCCTAGGGTAACATCGTCCAATTTATACCAATTACGTTTAAACTTGTTAAGGTATCCAGTAGTACTGATACTAAGTTTAGGGAAAAGTTCTAGAAAATGCGTCAATTGATACTGCCGATGCTCCGTATCCATAACATCCTCGGAAGATGCCCTATATCTTCGATATGGATTTTTCCTAAAATCACTATCGGTCAGGCCCAAATAGGTTTCATTGGCCTTTTCCTCGGAAAATTGAATTTTGAATTGAAGCGATTGGTAGATTTTGTCTTCCTTATCTGTGTTTATTCTGAATTTTGCCAAGTAGTCCGATTTATCAAAACCCGTATTTCCCCCACCATCCAGATTTTTAAAACCATCGGAATTATAATTGTAGTACTCACTTACGAATCCAAAATTTCCATAATTATTACCGAGAACAACTTGTGTGTTCCTTGAATTGAAATTACCAGCTGAGATGGCGACCTTGCCTCCAAATTGAGACGGAATGCGTGCAGATATCATATTGATCGCTCCCCCTGTAGTATTTGGGCCGTATTGGATCTGACTGCTTCCCTTTAAAATTTCCAAGGCCTGCATTCTGCCCAAAGTAGGAAAGTAGTAGGCCGCAGGGGCACTGTAAGGAGCAGGTGCAATCAGTACCCCATCTTCCATCAAGTTAATTTTTGCACTCCTTTCAGGAGATGTGCCCCTTAAGCTGATATTGGGTCTCAGACCGAAGCCATCCTCCTCATATATATTAACACCTGGAATTCTTTTCAATGTTCGATTGATATCAGTGTAACCAAATCTTTGTAGTTCCTTTTCAGATATAAATTGTGCTGATCCGGTCCTGTTCCTTGCCTCGAATTCACTCCCCAGGATTACGCTCCCACTTACTATCACCTCCTTTAGCATTTCGATTTTCGTTGTAACTGAATCCTTTACCCTTTCCTTCTGTTGGGATACGCAAGCTTGGGATACCAGTAATACGGCAATGTTCCAGAACAAGAACTTATTCATTTTATATTTATTTAGATTTAATAAAAATAAGTACAAACCTAAATATACTTTTTAAACAAAAAAAATTATTTAAAATCTTTCTTAAAATTTTCTTGTTTTTATCAGCAGAATTATTTTAATTCTAAATTAATGCGACCCTTTGTCATAAATCCAGTCACTTAAAAAATTCCTTTTAAAATTGTACAAGCACCTGCTTCAAATTAGTTTAATAAATAGTTTCGACCTGAAAGGAATGCCCTATTTGTAAGCTCCATCTAAGAAACGATTGTCAAATAGGCAACTCACACTAAACTTGAAATCCTTTTGAAAATGCAAGTTTACGAATCAACAGGGTTCGACTATGAAAACCCACAGAAAGGCATCTAAAATCTAGTGGAAAATATTCAGGTCATCAAGTAAATCCAGGAAGACAATTCGATTGTATACCATTTCATTTGACCCTAAAATAATGTTAAAGGAACTTCTTGTATCAAATTTTTTATAACTTTGCATATCTAATGAAGAAGTTTTTTACCAAAATATCATCTTTTTTAATGGCACTTATTGTGCTTCTTTCAACGTTCTCTTTTACGATTGAAAATCATTATTGTGGTGATATTTTAGTAGATTCATCACTGTATGGTAAAGCAGATTCTTGTGGTATGGATGTACAGCAATCTTCCGATTCCGGTGAATGTGATCTTACTCAGAAAAATTGCTGTAGCAATGAAACTTTATCCATTAATGGTCAAGACGACCTGAAAATTTCCTTTGAAAAATTTAATATGGAACAACAACTTTTTGTTGTTTCCTTTATTTATTCTTACATAAATCTTTATGAGGGACTCGATTCAAATATCGTTCCTTTTAAGGATTATTCTTCACCTCTACTGGTTAGGGACGTGCAAGTCCTTGATCAGACTTTCCTCATTTGATTATTAAATAATTGAATTCATAAGCCTAACATATAAATGTTATAGGCATTTTTTTGTTGATTTTTCAACCTGAATTTCCAATTATTTAATAATCATTAGTATGCTAAATAAAACAATCCGTTATTTTCTTGAAAATAAGTTGATAACATTTATGTTGCTCCTTGCCTTTATTGTTGGAGGAATTATAACAGCCCCATTTAACTGGGAAACCTCATTGATAGAACGAAACCCTGTGCCAGTTGATGCCATACCGGATATTGGTGAAAATCAACAAATTGTCTTTACCGAATGGATGGGACAATCGCCCCAAGATATTGAAGATCAAATCACCTACCCATTGACCACGGCATTACTTGGGATACCCAGTGTAAAGACCATTAGAAGTAATTCCATTTTTGGGCTTTCCAGCATTTATATCATTTTTGAAGACGATGTCGATTTTTACTGGAGTAGAACCCGAATCCTTGAGAAATTAAATTCCCTACCACCAGGCACTGTACCTAATGAAGTTACTCCAGCACTTGGGCCGGATGCAACAGCTTTAGGGCAAGTGTATTGGTATACCTTAGAAGGTAGAGACGCTAAAACCGGCAAACCAACAGGAGGTTGGGATCCACACGAATTAAGAACCATACAGGATTTTTATGTACGTTATTATTTAACGGCTGCAAGTGGTGTTGCAGAAGTTGCTTCCATTGGAGGCTTCCTAAAAGAGTATCAGATCGAGATAGATCCTGATGCAATGAAGGCCAACAATGTGGACGTTAAATTAATAATGAACGCTGTAAAAAACAGTAATCTCGACATTGGCGCACGTACATTAGAGTTTAACAGAGCTGAATATCTGGTAAGAGGTTTGGGGTATATTAAAAATTTAAGTGATCTTGAGGAAAGTGTGGTTACGGTTCGGGATAATGTCCCAATACGTTTAAAGGACGTTGCTAAAATACAATTCGGGCCTGCCACTCGTAGAGGAGGTCTGGATAAAAGTGGTGTGGAAGCTGTAGGAGGTGTTGCCGTGGCACGTTATGGTGCCAACCCGCAGGAAGTAATTCAAAATCTTAAAGCTAAAATTAAGGAAGTGGCACCTGGACTGCCATCAAAAACACTTGAAGACGGTACCGTTTCAAAAGTAACAATTGTACCGTTCTATGATCGCTCTGGTTTAATTCAGGAAACATTGGGAACCTTAGAATCTGCACTTTCACATGAAATATTGATTAGTATTCTGGTAGTTATCATACTCGTGTTAAATTTAAGAGCCTCGGTATTAATTTCTACTTTATTACCAATAGGGGTGTTGATGACCTTTATATTAATGAAGTATTTTGGTGTAGATGCCAATATTGTTGCTCTTTCCGGAATTGCTATTGCTATAGGGGTAATGGTCGATGTCGGTATCGTTTTTACCGAGAACATAGTTAGGCATTTGGAAATGCCAGAAAACAAAGGAGTTAAGGGTAAAGAGTTGATACAGGTTATATATGTAGCAACGGTAGAGGTAGCATCGGCAGTTATTACGGCCCTTGCTACGACAGTCGTAAGTTTTCTTCCTGTTTTTGCGATGCAGGCTTCTGAAGGAAAATTATTCAGACCATTAGCATGGACGAAAACATTTGCATTAATATCTGCACTTTTTATTGGAATTATGTTTATCCCTGCCTTGGCAAAGGTTTTGTTTTCAATTAGAATTGACAAAAAAAGAACTAGTAGAATATTCAATGGTATTTTAATTGGTTTCGGGATTGTTTTTTTAATAAAATATGGAAGCCTTATAGCTATTTCATTAATAGCGTTTGGTGTTAATAATTTATTGACACAAGTAAAAGAGCAAAGTTTCTTCAACGGGAAATTAAAATTACCATATTCTGAAAAATTAGGAAATTACATAAACATAGCCATAACCATAATAATATTGGTTTATTTTTTAACCATTGAATGGATGCCGTTAGGGGTTTCAAATTCAACTTTTGTCAACTTTATATTTGTTATAGTTGTAATTGGTCTTGTTTTAGGCTTTTTAATGACTATAGTACATTTCTATAAAAGAATTTTAGTTTGGTGTTTGAATAACAAATGGAAGTTTTTAACTATACCAATTTTTTTAGTTGTTTTTGGTGTTACTATTTGGATGGGTATTGGCAATGTGTTTGGCTTTATGCCAGATTTTGTAAAAGACACAAAGGCTTGGGCGAGTATAGAAAAATCATTTCCGGGAATTGGTAAAGAATTTATGCCTGCCTTAAATGAAGGCTCGTTCTTGTTAATGCCTACCACTATGCCGCACTCTGGAATTTCTGAAAACATGGAAGTTATCGCCAGTGTCGATAGGCATGTGATGACCATTCCTGAAATTGAATCATCAGTTGGGAAATGGGGGCGTGTAAATTCTGCATTAGACCCTGCACCAACCTCTATGTATGAAAATACCATTAATTATGTGCCAGAGTATATTTTGGATGAAGATGGGCACAGGGTACGGTTTAAAGTAAATGAGCATGATGCTTTTGTATTAAAAGATGGTACAACCTATAAATATGGTACGGACGAGTTTCGAAAAATATCCAGAGAAGAACTCATACCGGATGATGATGGGGAAAATTTCAGGCAATGGCGTGAACATATAAAAAAGCCAGACGATATATGGAATGAAATTGTCAAACATGCCAAATTCCCTGGATTAACGTCCGCTCCAAAACTGCAGCCCATTCAAACCCGTTTGATTATGTTGGCAACAGGCATGCGCGCTCCAATGGGTATTAAAGTGTTTGGCCCGACTTTGGAAGTAATTGAGAAAGTTGGGTTTGAACTGGAAAATATTTTGAAAGAAGTTCCAAGTGTTAATCCGCCAACAGTGTTTGCTGACAGAGTGGTAGGGAAACCGTACTTGGAGATAAATTTGAATCGACAAGCCATGTCGCGCTACGGATTGACCATTAAAGATATGCAAATGCAGCTATCGGTAGCCATAGGGGGAAAACAATTGACCACAACGGTTGAAGGTAGGGAACGATTCCCCGTACGTGTGCGATATGCTAGGGAGTTTAGGGACAATCCGGACGATATTAAAAAGATATTGATTCCAACCCCGGCAGGGGTTCAAGTAGAACTGGGTGAGTTGGCTTCAATTGAATATGTTAGGGGCCCACAGGTGATTAAAAGTGAGGATACCTTTTTAACGGGATATGTGATTTTTGATATGAAAGAAGGCTATGCCGAAACCAATGTGGTTGAAGATGCACAAGCCCTTATCGAGCAAAAAATGGAGAGTGGTGAATTTTCTTTGCCCGATGGTGTAACCTATCGTTTTACAGGAAATTATGAAAATCAGATCCGGGCTTCAAAGCGTTTAATGATTGTTGTACCAATTTCATTGATTCTAATTCTGCTGATTTTGTATTTCCAATTCAAATCGTTGATTCCTTCATTAATGATATTCTCGGGAATTTTCGTGGCATTTTCTGGTGGTTTTCTTATGATTTGGTTGTATGGACAAGGTTGGTTCTTAAACTTTGAAGTTTTCGGAGTTCATATGCGAGACTTGTTTCAACTGCATACAATTAATTTAAGTGTTGCCGTTTGGGTCGGGTTTATAGCTTTATTTGGTATTGCTACCGACGATGGGGTTATTATGGGGACCTATTTAACTCAGGTGTTTGATGAAAAAAAACCGACTACAATTGAAGGTATTCGATCCTCAGTTTTAATTGCAGGTTCCAAAAGAGTTCGTCCAGCAATGATGACTGCTGCAACAGCTATAATTGCTCTAATCCCGGTTCTAACAGCAACTGGTAAAGGTGCTGATGTAGTCATACCAATGGCGATACCTACATTTGGTGGTATGCTGTTACAGGTAATGACCATGTTTGTGGTGCCTGTACTGTACAGTATGTGGAAAGAAAAGGGGCTAAAAAAACAATTAAAACAAAGCAATGCTTAAATTTTGAAAGATGAAAACTAAAACTAATAAATACCTTTTCTTGAGTCTAGTTTTGATGCTTACTATAAGCAGCTTTAGTCAAGAAAATCTGAATAACTATCTGGAAATCGCAGCCAATAATAATCCTGCACTAAAAGCAAAATTCAACGATTATATGGCTGCTATGGAAAAAGTGCCTCAAGTGGGTGCTTTACCGGATCCAACTGTTGCCTTTGGATATTTTATCCAATCGCCGGAAACAAGGGTTGGTCCGCAAAGGGCAACTTTTAATTTAGCACAAAGCTTTCCGTGGTTCGGACTCTTGAGTGCACAGGAAGATGTTGCCACCGAAATGGCAAAAGCTAAATATGAAGACTTTGAAAACACAAAATCAAATATTTTCTTTGAAGTAAAAACTGCCTATTATAACTATTATTTTATTGAAAAGGCTATTGAAATAACAAAAGAGAATATTGAAATCCTAGAAGTCTTTAAGCGCTTATCATTGGTCAAGATTGAGGCTGGAACAGCCTCTATTGTTGACGAGCTGCGTGTAGAATTGGAGCTGAACGACCTGGAAAATCAATTAGCTCTGTTTTTGGACACCAAGGATGCCTTACAAGTAAACTTCAATAACCTGCTGGATATAGATGATACTTCCGAAATTGTAATTCCGGAAGTATTGTGGCAGGAAGATATTCCTTTGGATCAATTAAAAATGCTCGATGAGATTTATGCATCAAACCATCAAATAAAAAGTATAGAGCATAAACTCAATGCATTTGTAAACCAAGAAGTTGTCGCAAAAAAACAAGGTTTGCCAAAATTCAATATTGGTCTTGGTTATACCGTTGTTGGTGAGAACGCAGGTTCTTCGGTTGCAGAAAACGGTAAAGATGCGTTTATGTTTCCATCTGTGGGTGTTACAATTCCCTTATATCGTAAAAAATATAAAGCCTTGATCAAGGAAGCACAATATTTGCAAGAAGCCGAAATTTCCAGAAAAGTGGATAAAAAGAATACCTTAAGTTCAGTTTATGAAAATATAAATAAAGATTTTAACGATGGCGATCGTCGAATTGCATTAAACAAACGGCAGTCTGAAATAGCCAAAAAAGTATTGGACATATTGATTACATCATACTCTACAAACGCTAAAGATTTTGAAGAAGTATTGCGTATAGAACGACAAATGCTCAAATACGAATTGGAATATCAAAAGGCTTTAACTGATAAAAATGCAGCAGTAGCATTTATGGATTATTTAATAGGAAAATAAAAAAAATATGAAAAAATATAAAAATTATATCATAGCAGCCGGTATTTTAATTATCGGAATTATTTTAGGAAACGTGTTTTCCGGGGGAAGTTCAGAACCAACACATGCAGATGGTGAACATGAATATGTTCAAGACAAAGAAACAGGTTTATGGACCTGTTCCATGCACCCACAAATTAAATTGGAAGAACCTGGAAATTGCCCAATTTGTGGGATGGAACTCATTCCATTGGTAGAAGAGGACAGTTCTTCAGAAAACATTGCAGCCAACGAAATCGTTATGAACGAAGAGGCGTATCAGTTGGCAAATATACAAACCACAATAGTTGAAAAAGCTAGTGCTAGTAAAGAAATACGATTACTGGGCAGGGTAAAACCTGATGAACGTCGGTTGTATTCTCAAGTTTCCCACATTCCTGGTCGTATAGAACGATTATACTTGAATTTTACGGGTGAAAAAGTATATGCTGGTCAAAAAATTGTGCGTATTTATTCACCGGAATTAATTTCCGCACAAAAAGAATTGTTTGAAGCGATTAAATCTAAAGATATATACCCACAGCTTTATAAGGCATCACGTAATAAATTAAAATTATGGAAGCTATCCGATAAGCAAATTGATGCCATTGAAGCGACCGGAAATGTACAGGAGCAAATTGATATTTTGTCCGATCATTCGGGCTATGTTATGAAGCGCAATGTCGAGGTTGGCGATTATGTCATGGCAGGTGGAAATTTATTTGATATAGCAAACTTAAGCACTGTTTGGGTCATGTTCGAAGCCTATGAAGCCGATATACCGTGGATAAACATTAATGATAAGGTAAGTTTTACTATACAGGCCATCCCAGGCAAAACCTTTGAAGGTAGAGTAACCTACGTTGATCCTTTTGTATCACCTAGCACACGAGTTGCCAAAGTACGTGTTGAGGTAAATAATCCTGGGAACAAGCTCCTGCCTGAAATGTATGCAAGCGGTATCATTCGCGCAAAAATGAAAGATATGGAGAATGCCATTGTCATACCAAAATCGGCAGTACTTTGGACCGGAAAACGTGCTGTGGTTTACGTAAAAGTACCACACGACAAAACCATTTCGTTCGTATATAGGGAAATAGAGCTGGGGCAGGATATGGGCCAGTTTTATAGTGTTGCTGACGGCTTGGAAGAAGGTGAAATTGTTGCCACAAATGGTGTGTTCAGAATAGATGCTTCTGCTCAATTATTGGGCCAAAGAAGCATGATGAACCCTGAGGGAGGCAAGGTAAATACTGGTCATAACCATGGTGGAATGAAAATGGATAAAGGTGAGAGCGAAGATGGTGTCGATCATTCTCAAATGGATATGAGCAATACTACAATGGAAGCTGAAACAGATCATACTGATATGAACCAGCGAATCACAACAACAGATACGTTTAAAGGTCAATTAGAACAGGTATTCAACGCTTACATTGAATTAAAAGATGCTTTTGTAAGTGATGATAGCGGTGCTGCCAGTACATTGGCTAAAACATTGTTGAGTGCCATGAAAAAGGTGGACATGAAGCAATTGACCGACCATAAAGCACATAACCACTGGATGACAATTTCAAAAGAAATTTTGGGATCGGCAAATTCCATTTCAGAAATTTCGGATATAGTAGAACAACGCAGCCATTTCAAGCATTTATCAGCGCATTTATCAAAAGGAGTAAAGCTATTTGGGGTTAATCAAAAAGTGTATGAACAATTTTGCCCTATGGCCGACAACAACAATGGCGCCTATTGGTTAAGCCTTGATGAAGCTATTAAAAATCCTTATTTAGGGGCTAAAATGCTAACCTGTGGTGACACAAAAGCAGTAATTATAAAATAATAAAAACTTTTTAAAAACAAAAACAGATGAAAAATTTAAAATCAGTAGTAATGATCGCTTTTATGGTTAGCGTATCGAGTTTCACACATGCACAACACGATCACAGCAAGATGAATAAGCAACAGGACGATCATGCAATGATGGATTATAACGACAAAATGGTAAAGTTAAACGATAAAAACCTTACCAAAGCCTATATGCATTATACAATGATCAACAAAGCCTTGGTTGAAGCCAACTCAGAAAAAGCAAAAGAAAGCTCTAAAATGCTTGTTGCGATCTTAGAGAAATATGTTAAAGCTGGGGAAGCGGAAAAAGTAGCGGCAGAAATGGCATCAACCTCCAACATCAAGGATCAGCGTATTATGTTTTCATCACTTACAACAGCATTCGAACCTTTACTGAAGGGTAATATTGTTGAAGGTGAAATATATAAAACGTTTTGTCCAATGGCTAAGGATGGTGGCTCGTATTGGTTTTCCAATTCAAGTAAAATTGTAAATCCTTATATGGATAAAGCCATGGCAAGCTGCGGTAGTGTAAAAGAAACGTTTCATGCTATGTAATTAGTATAGAATAGGCTGGTTTATAAATCATTCTTAAAGTCGTTTTTAAGCCAGCTTATTAATCTAAACAGTTAATAAAATGAAAGAAATCAAAGCGCTTATCCGTAAAGAAATGCTAACTAAAGTAGCCAAAGGACTTAAAAAAGAACACTTCTGCTGTTTTACGGTTTTTGAAGGAGAGGGTGTAGGGGATTATATAGATCCGGAAACTGAATTTCCAAGTTTGAACTTTCCTTTTTTACACCATAGCATCATAAAAATAGAAATCGTATGTAACAAGCAAGAAACAGAAAAAATCATCAATGTCTTGAGGGAACATGCCCATACAGGCAAAAGTGGTGATGGTCTGATCTATGTGAGTAGTGTTGATTATAGTGTTAAAATCAAAACCGGGGAGCGTAATAATGGAAATACCATACATTCCCATAAATAAAAATATAATGAAAAAACAATTGATTACTGGCGTATTAATGACAATTACACTAATGAGTTGCAAAACCGACACAAAAAAAATGGAGGTCCAAAAACCTATTGTCGAAACAAGTGTTGAAACAAATGAAGAACCTTCCTCGGGGTATAAAGTAGGTTCCCAAGTACCCGACGATTTAGTATGTATGGTAAACAATGCTTATATGGCCAAGCCTCAAATCCCTGTTCTGGTAAATGGCAAGACCTATTATGGATGTTGCGAAATGTGTGTCGGTACACTAAACAATAATGAGAGTGCACGTGTCGGTATTGATCCGTTTAGCAAAAAACCTATTGATAAAACGGAAGCCTATATAGTATTGATGAAAGATGAGGGTGATGTTGCATATTTTGAATCAGAGCAGAATTTTTTAAACTATAAAGAAACTTTAAATAATTGAAAAGTTGAGTTTAGTGAATGGTTGAGCGGATATTCATAGCGATTTTAAAGTAGTGAATGTAATTAATGCTGTGCTAATTACTATTTTTTAATGTAAGAGCTTATATAATGAATGCAGTGTTGATGAATTCAGGTTGTAGGTAATACATAGAAAAAAATTAATTAATAAAAACTAATTGTAAATGTACTGGTGGGCATTGGGTATTGGTATAATTGTCTTTGGTATTTCGCTATACCTAGGGGAAAAGCAGGGATTTCTTCGTCAACATTCTAGGAGCGCAAAGCCTTTTACAGAAAGCCAGGCCTATGATAATGAAACAATAACGGATAACTATGAAGAAGGGAATAAGGTTGGGAATAATTAGAGAATGGGACAGCAAGTGGCCGATACGGGGTAGATTTCAAGCAATAGTTGTGAAACGGTAACTATCAATTTAACAAGGTTCAGGAGATTCAGGGGCAGCAATTAAAACCATGGTACAACCCAATCGAATTTATTGAAGGATTCCAAATATAAGTCTCCGATTTTAAAGTGTATAAAGAGTTAGTAAAAAGATGGAATGAGTTAAGGAATGGGCAATTGGATCATTATTTTCGTTTGATTATAAATTTAAAAAATTAAAAATGAACAATTTAAAATACCTGATTATTTTGTTGATAACACCACTAAGTTACATATCCGCACAATCCGTGGAAGGAAATGTGGATAATCTTCCTGTACATGAATATGATTTGACAATAGATTATGAAACCGTCAATTTTACAGGTAAGGATGTTAAGGCAATGACCATCAATGGGGGCATTCCTGGTCCTGTTTTGGAATTTACCGAAGGAGAATATGCGGTGATAAACGTGACCAATAAAATGGACGAGGAAACATCCGTACATTGGCATGGGTTGTTGTTGCCCAACTTTTATGATGGCGTTCCATATTTAACAACACCTCCAATAAAACCAGGTACAACATTTCAGTATAAAATTCCTATCAACCAATCAGGTACGTACTGGTATCATTCCCATACTATGTTGCAGGAGCAAAAGGGAGTTTATGGTGCCATAGTCATTCAGCCAAAAGAAAAAACATTGGAATATGATAGAGATTTAGTCGCTGTTCTTTCTGATTGGACGAATGAAAAACCAATGAATGCATTAAGAAACCTCAAAAGAGGAAACGAGTGGTATCAAGTTAAAAAAGGCACAGCAGTTCCGTTAAGTAGAGTCATTTCAGAAGGTGCCTTTGGTGCTCAATTTAAATTTTGGAGAGACCGTATGGAGGGCGCTGATATTGCAGATATTTACTATCCCGCATTTTTATCCAATGGTAGAAAACTGGCAGAGTATCCTGAATTTACGACAGGCGAAAAAGTACGTCTTCGCTTTATCAATGCCTCTGCATCTACTTATTTTTGGATAGATTTTGGTGGCGGAAACCCAATGGTGGTGTCCAGTGATGGTATTGATGTGCAACCCGTATCCAAAAGCCGATTTCTATTTGGTATTGCCGAAACCTACGACGTAATCGTAACCATACCTGACGGTACTTTGGAAGTCACGGCAACGGCACAAGATGGCTCTGGGCATACCTCAATACTATTAGGTAATGGCACTCTTTATCCGGCCAAAAGAATTGACAGACCGGACAAAGTAGCGATGATGAAGCAAATGGCTAAAATGGATATGAAAATGGGAGCACCTGCAATGGTGGGAAACAAAAAAAAGAATACCCCCGAAGTTTTAATGCAGAAGTATGGAATGAAGATGGATATGAACGACGGTCAGATGATTATGGGGAAGCACGATAAGATGTCTAAGAAAGATGGCAAGATGAATGACCAAATGGATATGAAAATGGATGATAAAAAACCAATGGAAAGTGACCAGATGAAAAAGGACTCGATGTCAATGAATCAAAATGAAGCATCAGATAAAATGAAAGGTCATAGACACAGTATGCCAATGATGCAGAATGATACTTCCTCGTTTGATTACGAAGAGCGAAAAACCTATTTCAACTATGACTTTTTAAAGGCAAAACAAAATACTACCTACGAAGCCGATTTGCCCGTAAATGATGTTTTATTGAACCTAACAGGCAATATGCAGAGATATGTATGGAGTATGAATGGAGTACCATTATCAGAAACCGACAAGATAAATATAAAAGGAGGTGAGGTAACCAGAATTACATTGAATAACTTAACTATGATGCACCATCCAATGCACTTGCACGGGCATTACTTCAGGGTCATCAATGAAAATGGAGAGCGTTCACCGTTAAAGCATACTGTTAATGTGCCACCGATGCAAAAAGTAGTTATCGAATTTTATAACGAGGAGTATGGTGATTGGTTCTTTCATTGTCACGTATTGTATCATATGATGGGTGGTATGGCAAGAGTGTTCAGTTATGATACCCCAAGGGATGAAAGGATGAAAGATTATCCAGTTCAGAAACTCATCGATGAGACAGACCATTATTATTCGTGGGGATTGGGTCGTGCAGGTTCAAATTTTAATGAACTCTTTTTAACGTCGAGCAATATCCGAAATGAATTTGGTTTGAGAGCAGAGTTCGATTACGACCAAAATCTTGAAGCCGAAATAAGTTATAATAGGTATCTGAACGATTGGGTACGTGTTTATGCAGGAGTAAATACCGAAACGTCAACACCAGATTCTTACGATACATTTAATACCGTAGGATTGGTTGGTGTAAAGTATTTTACGCCTTATAGATTTAATGTAGATGTGAGTATGGACCATCAGCTACGCCCAAGAATACGTTTGGACAGAGAACTTTTGATTTTTCCAAGAATTTTTCTGGAAGGCGAATACGAATACAGAGCAGATTTTGGATGGGTCAATGATTTAGAGAATAACAAATCCTTTGAAAGCGAAACACAATGGTTGGTAGGGGTTGCATACATTCTTTCGCGCAATTTTTCAATCCAAGCTAACTACAATAATCGATATGGTTGGGGGGGCGGACTTTTGGTAAGATTTTAAATATGGGACAATATAAAAAAAATAGCTTGAGTTTGACCGGTGCCGTATCCCTAGGTACCGGTGTAATGATTGGTGCGGGTATTTTTGCGTTGTTGGGACAAGTAGCGGAGCTTTCAGGTCAATGGTTTCCGATTGCGTTTTTGGTGGGTGCCATTATATCTGGTTTTAGTGCTTATTCCTATATCAAATTATCGAATGCTTACCCATCCGCCGGGGGTATTGCAACTTATCTCAAGAAAATTTATGGTAAAGGGGCACTTACTGCTTCCGGAGCTTTGTTAATGGCGTTCTCAATGGTCATCAACGAGAGTTTGGTTGCGCGTACCTTCGGGTCGTACACTTTGCAATTGTTCGATGTGGGCGAGAATAGTGTTTGGGTACCTGTTCTTGGAGTTTTGCTTTTGATTGTGGCCTTCCTTATAAATATTTCGGGTAACAATGTTATAGGCAAATCGTCCTTGGCTATGGCAATACTGAAGATCGGGGGCATTTCTATTTTTGCTATAGGGGGTCTTTGGGCCGCCGGCTTTTCTTTTGGAGAAGTTATTCCATCAAACGATTTGTCGGAGTATCCCGTTACAAGTTATTTAGGGGCTCTGGCATTGTCCATATTGGCATATAAAGGGTTTACCACAATAACCAATAGCGGGGGCGAGATTGTAAATCCGAATAAGAATGTGGGTAGGGCCATCATCATTTCGTTGGCCATTTGCACGTTGATATATCTATTGGTTGCTTTTGCCGTTTCCTCCAACCTATCGATCAGCGAGATCATTCAAGCTAAAGATTATTCTTTGGCAGAGGCTTCCAAACCCGCATTTGGCAAGTATGGTCTTTGGTTTACGGTAGGTATAGCCATTGTCGCTACTATTTCTGGGGTTGTTGCCAGTGTATTTGCGGTTTCCAGAATGACAGCCATGCTTACAAAAATGAATCTCATACCACACAATCATTTTGGAATGTCCGGAAGTATTCAAAGACATATGCTTATTTATACGGTAGTCCTGGCTATTGCCTTAACCGCCTTATTCGACTTAACGAGAATTGCTTCATTAGGAGCGATACTATATTTAGTTATGGACATCGGAATCCACTGGGGTATCTTAAGAAACCTTAGAAAAGAAATAAAGGTAAAAACCTGGGTAATCGTAACTGCCATTATTCTTGACCTTATAGTTCTGGGTGCGTTTTTATGGATCAAGGCATCGAGCGATGTATTTGTAGTAATCGTGGCAGCAGTATTTATGGTGCTGGTTTTTACAGGGGAAAAATGGTTTTTAAAAGAGAACGATAACATTTAAAACATATTAATTATGATGATGTACTGGTGGGTTATAGTCTTGGCTGTGATAGCTTTAGTAATTTTTTACTATATGGGAAAGAATGGAAATAATAAGAGGAATAGAGAAACTCCTATTGATATTTTGGACTACCGTTTTGCGAGGGGTGAAATTACCAAAGAGGAATACGAAGAACAAAAACGAATTATTAATTCTAAAAATTAAGACTATGAAATATTATTTCAACAAAACGCTTAATGAAGATTTTAATAGTGTAATCGAAAGGGTTACATCAGCACTAAAAAATGAAGGTTTTGGAATTCTAACTGAAATCGACGTCAAGGAAACCTTGAAAAAGAAACTTGATGTCGATTTCAAGAAGTACAGGATACTGGGTGCCTGTAATCCACCCTATGCCCATCAAGCGTTGGAGGCCGAAGACAAAATAGGTACCATGTTACCATGTAATGTGATCGTACAGGAAATAGAGGAAAGTTGCGTAGAAGTTGCCGCAGTAAACCCCATGGCTTCGATGCAAGCCGTGGAAAATGAGAAATTATTTGAGATTGCTCAGGAAATTACGGCAAAACTGGAAAATGTAATCGAGAAACTTTAGGTTAAAGATTTTTACTAAATGGAAAACGATTAGGAATTATTGACATTGATTAATCCATAAATTGAAGAAAATGAGCAAATTAAAGATACCAACAGGAATATTGGCAATGGCAGTAGTTGCCTTAATGGCAACATCGTGTAAGGACACCAAAAAAGAAAATAATAACGAAGATGCGCACCATACCGAACAAATGGAAGAAAATGGGCACTTGGACGATGGTGTTCAAGACCACTCAACAATGGATCACGATAAAATGGGATTATCCGATAAGATGATGGACATGAACAAAAATGCCATGAGGTCTTCCCAAATTGTCGGGGATTATCTGGAGCTAAAGAATGCGCTCGTGGCCGATAATAAAGAAGCTGCGGCGAAAGTTGGTGAAAAATTGGTGGGTTCCCTTGAAAATTTTGATAAAAGCAAATTCGATAAAGAACAGCAGGGAGAGTTAACCGACATCATCGAAGACGCAACGGAACATGCCGAGCATATCGCCAAAAGCCATCTTGACCATCAACGGGAACACTTTGATGTCCTAAGCAAGGATGTCATAGACCTTATTAGCATTACAGGAACGAAAAAAACCTTGTATCAAGATTTTTGCCCAATGTTCAATGATAAAAAGGGAGCCCAGTGGTTAAGTGCTACTAAAGAAATAAAGAATCCTTACTACGGAAGTAAAATGGTGACTTGTGGTAGTGTTCAAAAGCAGATCAATTAGATGAAGATTGCAAAGGTTATAGGATGGGTTTTACTGATAGTGTTGGTGGGTATCCAGTTTGTGTCTACCACTCGTAATCAGAGCGACATAGTGCCCACAACAGATTTTATGATTGTGAATAACGTACCTAAACCAGTCGAGAATAGTTTAATAACCTCTTGTTATGATTGCCATAGTAACAACACAAACTATCCTTGGTACAACAAAGTTCAGCCTGTAGCTTGGTTTTTGGAGGGCCACGTAGAGGATGGTAAGAAAGAATTGAATTTTAACGAATGGGGGAACTATTCATCGAGAAGAAGAAACAGTAAGTTGAAATCAATCATCAGCCAAATCGAGGACGATGAAATGCCGCTCACATCTTATACGCTAATCCATAGCGATGCCCAACTTTCAGAAAAAAACAAAGAAATCGTGATAAAATGGATAACACAATTGAAAGATAGTTTGTAACAAAAATTAAAAATAGTAATGATGATAAATTTAAACATGTATATGACAGCTATGCTACTAATCACAGTTGCTTGTACCAATGCGCAGGAAAAAGATAAAATGAATCATGACCATAGCAAGATGGACATGACCGGTATGAAAATGACACCAGAGTTCAACGACCTCAATTTTGCTGCCGTTTACGAACATTATGAACATATCAAAAATGACCTGGTGGGTTCAAATTCGGGAGATGCCCAAAAGGGAGCAATAATGCTAATCGACGCCCTGGATAAAATCAAGGGTTCGGAAGAGGCGTTAACGGCATCAAAAAGAATTGCCAATTCCTTTGACTTAAAAGTACAACGAAAGGCCTTTGCTGAATTAAGTAATGCAGTGGAAGGATTAATAAGAGGACATATCAAGTCTGGGAAGATCTATAAAGATTTTTGTCCCATGGCATTTGGAAGTGGAGCACATTGGCTATCCTCGATTGAGGATATTAGGAATCCATATTATGGAGCTAATATGATTAACTGCGGTAAGGTAGCTGAAGTAATTGAATAGGAATAGCCCTGTTAGGGGAGGGAGAGTCATTAGAGGTTAGTTAATTCCTTCCCTATTCAGGTCTAGGTCTATGTAAAAGAAATATACTGAAAATGTGGAAGATGCTAAAGTGGAAAACAGAACCTTGTGGCCAATGATTTTTAGGTGTTGAATAATGCCATTGCCGCGTTTACGGTAAATTCTATTTGGGAAGTTGCCCAGGCCCCTCTCGATCAGGTTTTAAATATGACTGGGAACATATTTCATTCTATGCCCCAGCATAGGTAGTGTTTTACTCATTGTATTGCTACTGTTTTTTGCCTTAGGAATGCTTTATACGAACATATTCGGGATTCGAATTCTAAATCTAAAAAACTATGGTCTTGTTCAGTATCGGATTGGTGTTAGCAATAATTACAGAAATGTGTTCTACAAGAATAGGTTATTGGGCCTATTCAGAGGAAATTCAAAAACCTCCTTTGGTTGATGTGGGAATTCACCATTATTATAATTTACGATTTAGTTGTGGCGAATTGTTTTGACAAGGTAAATGTTTATGAAGAAAAAGTAATAGAAATATAAATTTCTGGGTAGGGTAAGAAAGTGTTATTAATTGATTTTTTAGTGTCATCCATTTCTACCCAGATGATATTATCAAAGTTAAAGTCCTGTTTTGGGAAGGGAATATTTAGTTAATGGTTAGTGTTTAATACCCTTCCCTTGACAGGCACAATTAAGAAGAAAGATGTGAAGAATCGTCGAGGAAAATATAGGAAAAAGAAAGAATCGAAAATAGTATACTGGTTAAGCTGTCTACTTTATATCGGTATCATAGTAACAATCATAGGGTCGCTTATTTTACGGGTAATAAGCCATTAAATTTTTAAAAGTAAGAAATCCTGTTCCAAATAGATAAATATGGTGAAGAGACAAACAGCATTGAAAATCAGGAAAATGCATAGATACTTGGGTGTTTTTTTAGGAATTCAATTCTTAATATGGACCATTAGTGGAATGTATTTCAGCTGGACTGATATTGATGAGATACACGGAGACCAATTTAAAAATCCGGTAGCTAAATTGTCACTTTTCGATAATTTGATAAGTCCTACAATCTTTAAGCACAATACGAAAATCACTTCTCTTGAACTACGTGATATTGCAGGAAAACCCTATTACTGGATAAACAAAGAAAACCTAGTAAATGCCAAAACAGGGGAAATTAAAAAGGAAGTGTCGGCAAAGGAGGCTTTGGCAGTGGCTGGACAAAATATGTTACCAGAACTGAAAGTGAAAGGAATTGAGAAGATAGCAGAAGTAGGGAATCATCACGAATATCGTGGCAGGCCGCTACCTGTCTATGTTATTTCATATGATTCCCAAATAGATATTAAGTCTTATGTATCCATTGCGGATGGTTCATTTCAAACTCTTCGACATCGTAATTGGCGTTGGTTTGATTTTCTATGGATGACCCATACTATGGACTATCAAGGAAGGGACAATTTCAATACTATAGTATTAAGAGTGTTTTCGCTATTAGGGTTAATTACTGTATTGAGTGGGTTTATGCTTTGGTATATATCCTCTCCAACAATTAGAAAAATAAATAAAAAGAATTAGGGAGGTTAATTGAATTATTTTATTCTCTAAAATTAAACAAAAGAATGAGCCAAAATCGACGAAATAGAAGGAAGAAGGAGAGGGAAGGTAATATTAATAAGGTATCCAAGAAAGAAAGAATATACGCCGCACTTTCAATTTTAATTCTATTTTTGGTAGCGTTTGTATTGATTATCCTCGAAGCACTTTCTTAACGAACAATAAATTCCTCTTAAATAGGAAAATCATGAAAAACATTATCCATCTCAAGAACATGGTCTGCCCACGGTGCATTATGGCTGTCCAAGAAATTTTGGATAAAATGGAGATTCCCTATAAATCCGTTAGATTGGGTGAAATAACCTTAACGGAAGAACTTATGGGCGAAGTCAAGAAAGATTTAAAAAGTAGGCTTGAAAAAATCGGTTTTACATTAATTAATGATCGTAAAAGCCAATTAATAGAGCAGATGAAAAGCTTGGTCATTGAAAAACTGCACCACTCAAACAATCCCATAAATATCAACTGGGCAGAATACATCAGCAACAAATTGCATCTTGACTATAAGTATGCCAGTTCCCTGTTTTCATCTATTGAAAGTATCACCTTTGAACAATACATCATCCACCAAAAGATTGAACGAGTAAAGGAATTGATAGTTTATGATGAGATGAGCTTGAGCGAAATCTCCTATCAATTGGATTACAGCAGTGTTGCTTATTTGAGCAACCAATTCAAGAAGATTACCGGTATGACATCGACGCATTTTAAGAACAGTTTAGTTAAAAACAGGAAATTCTTGGATGAGATTTAATTAAAGTACATTAAAAACGAAGGGTTATTTTAAAGTTCACAGCTACTTGTAAAATTGTTATTTTAGTAATTGCTTAAATAAGAAATAATTGTAACTTTGCTTTATGGAAAATAATTCTTGTATAAGACAACAGGCGGATATTGAACAGATAAACCGTTGTAAAGAAACAGTTTCAGAACTAAGCGAAACATTTGATTATTTAGCAAATGGACTTTCATTGGTTGGAAATAGCGTAAGACTTAAGATACTTTACTTACTCTTTGAGGAGAAACGACTTTGCGTTTGTGACTTAAGTGATATTCTAGGAATGAACATTTCTGCTATCTCTCAACATTTAAGAAAAATGAAAGACAGAAATTTATTGGAAACCGAAAGAGATGCTCAAACGATTTTTTACTCATTGACACTTGAATATTCAACATTGTTAAATCCGTTTTTTGAAATACTTGATAAAAACAAAATCTTGGAAACGATATGAAAAGTGAGAACAAATTAATTGGTGCAGGTTTGCTGACTGCAATAACAGCTTCATTATGTTGTATTACACCTGTTTTGGCTTTAATAGCGGGAACAAGCGGAATTGTTTCAACATTTTCTTGGATTGAACTTTTTAGACCTTATCTAATCGGGCTGACAATTTTAGTGCTCGGCTTTGCTTGGTATCAAAAACTAAAACCTCAAAAGGAAATCGACTGTGAATGCGATACAGACGACAAACCAAAATTTATACAATCAAAAAAGTTTTTAGGAATTGTAACTGTATTTGCAATTATAATGCTGGCATTTCCATATTATTCATCCATTTTTTATCCAGATAATAAAAAAGAAGTAGTCATTGTAAACCAATCAAATATTCAAACTGTAAACTTTAATATTCAAGGAATGACTTGTGCTGGCTGTGAAGAAAGCATAAAACACGCTATAAATGAATTGGACGGTATTATAAATGTAACCCCTTCGTATGAAAAGGGAAATGCCATCGTAGAGTTTGATAAAACCAAAACCAATGAAAAAGAAATTGAAAAGGCAATTAACGCAACAGGATACAAAGTTATAAATGATAAATAAACGCAAAATCACCCATTATGAAAAATTATCAATAGTGCCTATTTTGGCTTTAATACTGTTTTCTTTTCAGGCCAAATCACAAAGCAAGGAGGTTACAAATCAAGTTGTGGAAGTAGCTTCAAAGAAACACAATGCAACCACGGTGAAATTTAAAATTACAGGCATTACTTGTGCTGGTTGTTCCAATGCTATTTATAATGCATTAAAGGAAATAGATGGTGTTTTGGAACATTCGGTTGAATACCCTGGAGATATTGCTGTTATTGAGTTTGATGGTTCAAAAACAAGTATCAAAGCCCTAAAGCTTATCATAGAAAAGAAAGGGTTTAAGGCCGAAGTAATTAAAGGGAAGGTCTAATTTTTAATAAGTAAACAGTACCGATTTCAATGAAAAATACAGCTAAAATGAAAATCAAAATGCCTCAAAATAGAGAAACCATTATATTGGAAATCGAGGGTATGACCTGTGAAGGTTGTGCAACACATATCAAAAAGGATATGAACGCAACTCAAGGAGTTTTAAGTTCCACAGTTAACCACGAAACCGGAAAAGGCGAATTTACTTTTGATGCTGATAAGATGAGTAAGGCAAATGTAATAGATGCTATAAACAGCGTTGGTGATTATTCGGTTGTAAATAATGTCGACGAGGAAGAGGTTTCCGCTGTAAATTCCAAAGGCCAAAATCAATTCGATTTAATAATTATTGGTGGTGGTTCAGCTGCATTTTCAGCAGCCATTAAAGCTGAAGGTTTAGGGCTCACAACACTTATGGTAAATGCAGGATTAGATTTTGGTGGCACTTGCGTAAATGTGGGTTGTGTACCGTCTAAAAACCTTATTCGGGCTGCCGAAACGGTACGTCTCGCTACGCATTCCAATTTTAAGGGTATAAAACCTAAAGGAGCAGACATTGATTTTGCACAAATCATAAAAGATAAAAAAGCATTGGTTGCTTCACTTCAGCAACAAAAATATATGGATGTAGTAAGTGATTTTGAAAACCTAACGATACTTAAAGGATGGGCAGAATTTATGGATAATAATACAATTCTTGTTGATAGAAAAGACAAATTTACCGCTACAAACATTGTTATTGCAACAGGCGCAACAACTAATATCCCAAATATAGAAGGATTAAATGAGGTTGGATATTTAACCAATGTGACCTTGTTCGATTTAGAGGAAAAGCCTGAAAGCCTGACCATTATGGGAGCTGGTTATATTGGTTTGGAAATTGCGATGGCATATAATCGTTTAGGTGTAAAAGTGCGTATCATAGAATTTACCGATAGGCCATTACGCAGTCAAACAGAAGACATTACAGACGTGTTGGAAGCTCAAATGAAAAGTGAAGGCATTGAAATCCTTCCAAACTTTCGAGCGTTTAAATTTGAAAAGAAAGGTAACGATACAATTATTCATTGTAATTGCCCCGATGGTTCTACAACACAAATTATAGAAAAGGGTAACATTGTGGTTGCTACAGGAACCAAGCCTAACACCTCTAAATTAGGGCTTGAGAATATTGGTCTCGAGTTAACAGAAAGAGGCCATATTATTGTCAATGAAAAAATGGAAACCAACATTTCCAATATTTTTGCCGCAGGAGATGTTACCAATACACCAGCATTTGTGTATACAGCAGCAACCGAAGGCAGTGCAGCAATACAAAACGCATTTTCATTATCAAAAACCATTTTGAATTATTCATCTTTACCTTGGGTAGTATTTACAGACCCTCAAATTGCAGGAGCAGGCATAGATGAAATAGAAGCAGAAAAAAAGGGAATTCCTTTTGAAGTCAGTAAACTTGATTTAATTCACGTTCCAAGAGCATTGGCAGCTCAAGATACCAGAGGGTTCATAAAACTGATTCGCAACACTGAAACCGATAAATTAATAGGCGCAAGGGTCATAGCACCAGAAGGTGGCGAACTCATCCAACAATTAAGTATGGCTATTAAGTTTGGTATTACAGTAAAAGATTTAACTGAAAGTTTTTATCCATATTTGACATTAGGAGAAGCTGTTAAACTGGCAGCAATTACCTTTGGAAAAGATGTTTCTAAATTAAGTTGCTGTGCGAGTTAATTCAAAATAAAAGGTTTTAAAGGGAATGCCAGTTCTTTTATGAATGTAAAAACTGCGAGAAAGTATTAAAACCAAAAGAAGGAGATTGTTGTGTGTATTATTCTTATAGAACAATTCCTTTCTCACCGATTCAAAAAAATAAAAGGTGCTGATAATTTCTTTGCACAACCTGTGCATCGATTAATTTGTATTTTTGTAAAACTTTATGAAAATATTCTTTTCCATATCAATGTCTATTTTATTCTTTTTTCAGGGAATTAGCATTGATATGGACTTTTGTGGACCAATTAAAGAAATTTCAAGCATTTTTACCCATTATCAAGACCATAAAGTTTATGGAGACTCATTCCTTGAATATGTAGTTGAAGATTACATTGACAACGATGCAAAAAATGAAGGGCATCATAATAACCCAGATAAGGAGAATGCACCAGTTCATTCCCATAATCAATGTTGTCATCCTTTAGTATTAATTATTGCGAACAACGATTTGGCTTTAACTAATCGACTAAAGTTTGAAGTAAAAAAACAGCTTACCTTACATAAAGTAAACTTCACTTCCAGATATTTGGAATCGTTTTTCCAACCCCCTAAAGTATAATTCAGTTTTTTTTAGGATAGCTATATCCTAACGTGATGCTTCTCAAGATAGGCATTGCTATATAAATGCGTTGCACCTATTCGCATCGTAAGTTTTAAACTGAATTAATACATTTTCTATGATTAACAAAATCATTTCATTTTCCATTAATAATAAATTTATTATTGGCTTATTTATAGTGGCATTGGTTGGCACGGGCATTTGGTCTATGGCCACAATAAATCTGGGATCTGTACCCGATATTACCAACAACCAAGTACAAGTTATTACAGTTGCCCCAAATTTAGGTACTGAAGATATTGAGCAATTTGTTACCTATCCCGTAGAATTGGCAATGGCCAATCTTCCTGACGTAATCGAGCTGCGTTCAGTATCCCGTTTTGGGCTGTCCGTGGTTACCATTGTCTTTAAGGACGAGGCAGGCACTTATCTGCCACGGCAATTAGTACAGGAGAAATTAACCGAAGTTGCTGGAGAAATCCCTGAAGGCTTCGGCACGCCCTTTATGGCACCAATAACGACAGGTTTGGGTGAAATATTTCAATATACGCTAAAAGTTAAAGAGGGCTATGAAGACAAATATGATGCGATGGAACTTCGTACCATACAAGATTGGATTGTAAAACGCCAAATGGCATTGGTGCCTGGCGTGGTAGAGGTAAATGCATTTGGAGGTTTTGTTAAGCAATATGAGGTTGCTATCAACCCAGATAAATTAAAAAGTTTTGGTATCACCATGAACCAAGTCTTTGAAGCTCTAAAAGTGAACAACGCCAATACAGGAGGTGCTTATATCGAAAAAAACCATCAGGCCAATTTTATTAGAGGTGAAGGATTGGCACGTAGTTTAAAAGACTTGGAAAATACCGTGGTGACCACGCAAAATGGAAGCCCAATTTTAATTCGTGATGTGGCTGAAAAAGTAGGTTTCGGAAATCAGGTACGTTATGGTGCATTCACCCAAGATGGCCACGAATCTGTAGGAGGACAAATACTTATGCTTAAGGGACAAAGCCCGGGCACCGTAATAGAAAATGTGCAAAAACGTATCGATGAAATTCAAAAATCACTTCCAGAAGGTGTTTATATAGAACCATTTTTAAGCCGAAGTGAACTCATTGGAAGAACCACAAGCACCGTTGAAAAAAACCTTATTGAAGGTTCATTGATTGTGATTTTTGTTTTGGTCTTGCTTTTGGGAAGCTTCCGTGGTGGATTAATTACAGCTTCGGTAATCCCTTTATCATTGCTCTTCGCATTTATCTTGATGAAACAATTTGGTGTATGGGCAAATTTAATGTCCTTGGGAGCAATCGATTTTGGTATCATCGTGGATGGTGCGGTAATCATTGTAGAAGGAATGGTATTCCACATTCATCAACGGATGAAAAAAACCACAACCGCCATAGACCAGTCTGAAATGGATGAAATAGCCTATGAATCGGCAAGTACAATGATGAATTCGGCGTTTTTCGGACAACTTATTATCCTTATTGTATTTACACCGATTCTCTTTTTGACGGGTGTAGAAGGAAAAATGTTCCGTCCAATGGCGTTTACTTTTGGATTTGCCGTTTTAGGAGCGATTATCCTTTGTCTTACTTATGTTCCCATGATTTCGGCGATGTTCCTAAAACCTGCTAAAAATCAGAATAGTTGGTTTGCCAAATTTGAAAACAAGATTGATAGGTTCAGTGATAAAATAATGTCCGGTTTAAACAGAGGGTATATACCATTGCTCAATTTTGCACTTCGCTTTAGGGCTGGAGTCGTTATAGGCGCTGTTGCCTTGCTTTTGATTGCGGGATTTATTTTCGGCAATATGGGTGGCGAATTTATCCCAAAATTTGATGAGGGCGATATTGCGTTTCAAGCGTTGATAAAACCGGGGAGCAGTCTTACAGAATCCATTGAGGCTTCAAAAAAACTTCAAAATTTAATCAATGAATTTCCAGAAGTAAAAACGGTAATTTCAAGAATTGGTGTAGCCGAAATACCAACAGACCCGATGCCTCTGGACATTGCGGATAGTTACATTATTCTTGAAAAAGATAAGAGTAAATGGACTTCCGCAGATAGTAAAGAAGAACTCATAGAAAAAATTCAAGAAAAAATTTCAGTAGTTCCCGGCGTAAATTTCGTGTTTACGCAACCTGTAGAACTTCGTTTTAATGAATTGCTTACAGGTGTCCGTGAGGATGTGGCGATAAAACTTTATGGAGAAGATTTGGGAGTGTTGGCAGACAAAGTACAGGAAATCGCAGCAGTCATCAGAACCGTTCCCGGAGCAGCTGACCTCAATGCGGAAGCTACAAGCGGTTTACCACAAATGACGGTGGTATATAACCGTGCGAAAATGGCACAATACGGTGTAACCGTTGACAAGCTGAATGATTATGTGAGTGCTTCATTTTCTGGAGAACAGGCAAGTGTGATTTTTGAAGGCGAAAAAAGGTTTGATGTGGTCATTCGTTTGGCGAAGGAATTTCGACAAGATATCAACAGTCTTAAAAATCTTTATATCGATTTACCAAACGGAGCGCAAGTGCCTTTAAAGGAGGTCGCAGATATCAGCTATAAGCCAGGACCAATGCAAATTTCAAGGGACAATACCTCTCGCCGTATTTCGGTTGGGGTCAATGTTCGTGGGCGCGATGTAAAATCGATGGTCGAGGAAATTCAGCAAAAATTGGAAACGGAAGTGAAACTGCCACCAGGTTATTTTGTAACCTACGGAGGATCGTTCGAAAACCTTCAACGTGCTTCAGACCGATTGATGATTGTAGTTCCTATCGCACTTTTCCTAATATTCATACTGCTCTATTTTGCATTGAGTTCGTTCTCGCAATCACTAATGATTTATATGGCAGTGCCTTTGGCGGCCATTGGAGGTGTCTTTGCACTATTGATACGAGGAATGCCTTTTAGTATATCGGCAGGCGTTGGTTTTATTGTGCTCTTTGGAGTTGCGGTTTTAAACGGATTGGTACTGATAAACAAATTCAATGAATTAAAAGAAAGTGGAATGACAGACTTAAAAAAACGAATATACGAGGCAACACACGAACGCTTACGTCCAATTTTGCTTACGGCAACGGCGGCCATTATGGGCTTTATCCCAATGGCGATTTCTACCTCTGGCGGGGCAGAAGTGCAGCGACCATTGGCAACAGTGGTTATTGGTGGTTTGATTACTGCAACGTTTTTAACGCTTGTGGTCCTTCCAGTATTATATTATTGGCTGGAATCGAGAAAGGAACGAAACAAAACCGATGAAGATGTAAGCTATATTAACAAATCCACGAATATTGTGACCGTATTGCTGATGGTTGGTGGTTTGATGGCTTCTGGAACTGCTTTTGCACAAGACACCAATCAAGATGGTACAATTCCAAAAACCTTGACTGTAGATGAGGCTATTGCTATGGCAAAACAGAATTATCCGTCACTTAAAGAAAGTCAGGCATTTATTGAACGGGAGCGGGCGATGAAGGGAACAAGTTTCGATCTGGGAAGCACTTCCATATATACAGGTAGGGAAGAACAAGGGGTACAGCAGGGAGCATTGCGAACTTATGGCGTGCAACAAGGCGATATCGATTTGCTATCTGGTTTCTCAAAATCCAAGTACTATAAAGAACGTACCCAACTTGGAGAAAAATTCTATGCCCTCAGCGAACAACAGTTGGTTCGTAATGTGATGCAGGCCTATGACCTAATCAATTATAACAAGGCACAATTGCGATTTGCAGAACAGCTGGACAGTGTATATACAAATTTCAGGATGGCAGCAGAATCACGTTATGATACGGGAGAAACCGGAAAACTGGAATTTATTGCAGCTTCTTCTGAATATCAACAGATACAGGTATTTCGTCAACAGGCCTATGATGATATTGAAATTGCTAATAGAGCATTGAAGCAGTATTTGGGGATTGATCAAGAAATAGAAACCGTAGGATCTACTTATGAAACGATAAATTTTATAGCTGATTTTGATTCTGCATCTGTTACTAATAATCCATTGTTGCAGTATTCAATGCAAAATGCCGAGGTAAGCAAAGCAAACATTGGGGTAGAAAAATCAGAATTTCTTCCAAAATTTAGCATTAGTTATGATAAGCTTAAATACAATGATATATCTGGATTTAGCGCATATCAAGCGGGTATAAGTATCCCATTGTGGTTCTTCCCACAAAAATCAAGGGTTAAGGCCGCGAAAGCAGATGCCATGGTTGCCGAAAATCAGTATCTGGAACAGAAAGCCATAACCGAAAGTAGGGTTTCACAATTGTTAAAATCCCTGGAGAAAACCCAAAAGACACTTAATTATTACCAAAAAGGTGCGTTGATTTTAGCTGAAGAACAGATTACAACGGCAGAACTTTCTTCAAAAGAAGGTGAAATAGATTATGTTAACTATATCACAATCCTGAACAGTGCCATTCGCATAAAGCAGAATCACATTCAATTTATCAACCAGTATAACCAACAAGCCATTGAGTTACAATATCAATTGGGCAATCTATAATCTTAAAAAAAGAAAAATGAAGAATATATTATTAATAAGTACCGTATTATTTACACTTATGTTTATGAGTTGTAAGAAAGACCAAAAATCTGAACTTGGGCATAACGAAGCTAAAGGTGTATCAAAAACAGAAGCTGGTGGAGTAGATGCCCACGGTGAAGAAGGCCACAGTGAGGAAGAAGGTGTTGTAGAACTTACGAAGCAACAGGCTGAAACCATCGGTTTGGAAATGAAACCATTGGAGGAGCGTAATTTAGGGAACAACATTAAAGTTACAGGCGTTCTTGAACTTTTTCCACAAGACAGGGCAAATATTAGTCCATTTGTAGGGGGTAACGTAAGTACAATAAGAGTAATTGAAGGCGACCAAGTGAGAAAAGGTCAAATATTGGCATACTTAGAACATCCTGACATTATTAGTATGCAACAGGAGTTTCAAGAAAAAAATGATGAACTCGTTTTCCTTAAACAGGATTTTGAACGTAAACAAACCTTATATGATAAAGGTGTGTCATCTGGAAAGGAATTTCAAATGGCACAGTCTAAATTCCGTTCAACTACGTCAAGTGTTAATGCTTTAAAATCAAAGTTAAGGCTACTAGGATTGAGTACTGATAAAATTGCTGAAGGTCAAATTTTTTCCGCAATTCCTATTATTACCCCAATAAACGGTTTTGTGGATGAAGTTATAGTTAATCTTGGCGATTATGTAGCTCCTCAAACTAAAATGTTTACCGTTAGTGATAATTCCAAACTGCATGTCGATTTAAAAGTGTATGAAAAAGACATTAGTAAAGTGGAATTAGGTCAGCAAATTTTCTTTACTGTAGCCTCCAGGCCCAATGAAATACTAAAGGCCAAAGTACATTCCATGGGTAAAACTTTTGAAACCGACCCCAAAGCATTACATATTCATGCAGATATGGAAAATAAAAATGACAAATTGCTTCCAGGGATGTATGTAGAAGGACGTATAGTTCAGGGCGAGAAAAAAGGTTTTGCCGTACCGGAAGCTGCCATTATAAAAGAGGGCGAACAATCCTTTATTTTTATTCTGGATGACGATGAAGAAATGGAAGCGAACAAAATGAAATTTAATATGATACCTGTAACGGTCGGAATTACCGATTTAGGCTTTGTTGAAGTCAATCTTCCTTCCGAAGTTTCAAAGGATGCCAAAGTGGTCATCAAAGGATCTTATATGTTGTCATCAGAAAGAATAAAAGGAGAACTGGAACACGAGGATTAATCAAAGATAAAAGATTTTGATTCCGAGTTTGTTTATCATTCTAATTAGTTAGTTAAAAATTAAAAAACAGGCTCGGTTCAAAATCGATTAAAAATTTAATAAATTAATGATATGAAGGAAATAAAAGCATTTGTAAAACCAATCAGGATACAAAAAATTATAGAAGGCTTGACCGATAATGGATTTGAAAGTATGACACTTTCAAATGGAGAAGGCACAGGAGCATTTAAGGCAAAAGGCGCAAGACCATCGCTGGATTTTCGTATTACCGATAGCCCAGTAATTAAAATAGAATTGGTATGCCAAAATGAGGAAGCTCAAAAAGCTATAGAGATTATTTTAGCCAATGGTAAAACAGAAGAACCAGCTGATGGTATTATTTATATATCCAATATAGAGGATGCCTTTCAAATTAAGACTGGAGATTCCTTAAAGCGCTTTAATTTATAGCAGCATGGCAAATTTAGAGCAAATATTAGAGACTAATAATGTAAAACCAACAGCCATGCGCTTGTTGGTTTTACAATTTCTCTTAAATAAAAAAGTAGCAGTCAGTCTAACAAATGTTGAAGCGTATTTTGATAATTCTGAAAGAACAACCTTGTACCGCACTCTAAAAACCTTTGTTGAAAGCGGTATTGCACATCAAATAGATGATGGCACAGGAATAACCAAATATGCTTTGTGTGAAGAGCACTGTAATTGTGAAATAGATACAGACCTGCACTTGCATTTTCACTGTAACAATTGCAATGAAACTATTTGTTTGACCGAGCATAAAATTCCGCATATCAATCTACCTAAAGGATTTACTGCCGAAAATGTAAACTTGGTTGTAAAAGGTGTTTGTGATAAATGCAGTGCTAAATAAATGTACTTCCGTTGCACTACAATTTTTAATTATTTGCAAAGATTATGAAAAAGAAAAAAATAAATTTACGCGACTTAAATCCTAAAAAACACCACGGTGAGCACAGCCACGATGACGGTCATAACAATAACAGTACTGAAGTGATATTCAATTTTAGAACTTACTTGCCCTCTATATTCAGTCTTGTAATGCTGATTGCTGGAATTGCTATTGATTATTTTGATGCCTTTCCACATTTTTCTAATTGGAATCGTATTCTTTGGTATGTAATAGCCTATATCCCTGTTGGATTTCCTGTAGTGAAAGAAGGGTGGGAAAGTATAAAAAAAGGAGATTTCTTCACAGAGTTCTTTTTAATGTCTATTGCTACTATTGGCGCATTTTTCATTGGTGAATATCCCGAAGGCGTAGCTGTAATGCTATTTTATGCAGTTGGTGAACTATTTCAAAATGCTGCAGTTAAAAAAGCAAAGGGTAATATCAAAGCCTTGTTGGATGTTCGCCCAAAAGAAGCCAATGTACTTCGTGATGGCAATTATAAAAGTGTTTCACCAGAAGATGTAAATATTGGAGAGAAAATTCAAATTCGGGTAGGAGAGAAAATTCCTTTGGATGGTATTTTATTATCAGAAAAAGCATCGTTGAATACCGCTGCTTTAACAGGAGAAAGTAAACCGGATTCTGTTCAGAAAGAAGCCAAAGTATATGCAGGTAGTATTAATTTAGAAAGTGTTATTGAAGTTGAAGTAACTAATAAGCTTGAGGATAGTTCAATTGCCAGAATATTGGATTTGGTTCAAAACGCTACGGCACGTAAATCCAAAACGGAATTATTCATTAGGCAGTTTGCTCGCATATATACGCCAATAGTTGTATTTTCAGCTATTGGGGTTACTTTCCTACCTTACTTTTTTGTTGATGATTATGTTTTTAGAGATTGGTTGTATAGAGCCTTGATTTTCTTGGTTATTTCTTGCCCATGTGCATTGGTTATTTCCATTCCATTAGGTTATTTCGGTGGATTGGGTGCGGCTTCAAAGAACGGTATTTTATTTAAAGGTGCTTCGTTTTTAGATGCAATGACGAAAATAAATACATTGGTAATGGATAAAACAGGAACAGTTACCAAAGGTGTTTTCAAAATCAAGGAAATTAAAGCTATAGGTTGGGAAGAATCTGAATTTATGAAACACCTAATGGCTCTGGAGGAACAATCTACGCATCCAATTGCAAAAGCCATTATGGAGTATAAAGAAAATGGTGAAGACTTTGAAGCAAAGGAAGTCTTTGAAATTGCAGGTAAAGGCTTAAAAGGAATTGTAAACGGTAAAACCGTTTTAGTAGGAAACAAGGCCTTAATGATTGCTAATAATATAGATGTTCCAAAGGAAACTGAAAGTATTGTAGAATCTATTGTATTTGTAGCAATCGATAATGTATTTGCTGGTCATGTAGTTATTGCAGATGAATTAAAAGAAGATGCAAAAGAAACGATTTCAGCATTACACAAAGTGGGTATTAAAAATATTATGATGCTTTCTGGTGATAAAGATACCGTAACACAAAAAATTGCAAAAGAATTAAATGTTGAAAAAGCAAAAGGCGGTTTATTACCGGAAGATAAATTAAATGAAGTTGAAATATTAAAACAAAATTCAGAAAACAAAGTTGCATTTATAGGGGATGGCATCAACGATGCTCCTGTTTTAGCTGCAAGTAATGTTGGTATTGCAATGGGTGGTTTAGGAAGCGATGTGGCTATTGAAACCGCAGATGTAATCATTCAAACCGACCAACCATCAAAAGTGGCTAAAGCCATTAAAATAAGTCGTTCAACTCGAAAAATTGTATGGCAGAATATCATATTGGCTTTTGGAGTTAAATTGGTTGTCTTGATTTTAGGGGCAGGTGGTTTAGCGACAATGTGGGAAGCTGTATTTGCAGATGTTGGAGTGGCATTATTGGCAATATTGAATGCTGTTAGGTTACAGCGAATGAGTTGGAACTAAAGTCTCAAAATGAGTAACTAAAGCATCTATTAGTATTGAAACTAAACTTATCATTTTATAAGGGAGTGACTAAATTACAACCTCATTTTAAAATGTAACGAATTCAGCAAATTCTACAAATCATTCAGCATATAACGTAACATATTAAAGCCTATTAATCTTGAAATTTGTAGTGTACAAATAAGAATGGATTTATGGAGACAATCAACATATTTGAAACCGAAAAAAAGAATCATAAACAGGGGATAAAAGAATCATTTCTTGTTACGGGAATGACCTGTGCATCTTGTGCAGCGAGTGTTGAATCTGTATTAAAACACTCAGAAGGCGTGTTTGATGCAAGCGTCAATTTCGCGAATAGCTCTGTTCTAGTAGAGTATGATGAGGGGTTGAACCCTAATCAACTTCAAAATGCACTTCGTGAGGTCGGTTATGATATTATAATAGATGTCGAAGACCCATCAGAAGTACAACAAGAACTTCAGCAAAAGCACTATCAGGACATAAAAAGACGTACTATCTGGTCGGCCATCCTCGCGCTACCCATTTTTGTGCTGGGAATGTTCTATATGCAATGGGAACCAGGCAAATGGATTTCTTTGGTATTGGCCTTTCCCATTCTTTTTTGGTTCGGGCGTAGCTTTTTCATCAACGCGTTCAAGCAGGCTAAACACGGTAAAGCTAATATGGATACCTTGGTGGCTTTGAGTACCGGAATCGCTTTCCTCTTTAGTGTATTCAATACTTTCTTTCCTGAATTTTGGTTAAGTCGTGGTATCGAACCTCACGTGTATTACGAAGCGGCTACGGTGATTATTACCTTTATTTCCTTGGGGAAATTATTGGAAGAAAAGGCTAAATCAAATACCTCTACGGCCATTAAAAAATTGATGGGTCTTCAGCCTAAAACCCTTAAAATTATAGAGAATGGGGAAGAGACGGAAATCCCTATTTCATCCGTACAGGTTGGTCAGGCCATTTTGGTGCGTCCCGGAGAAAAGATTCCTGTGGATGGTGAAGTTTCCAAGGGAAGCTCGTATGTAGATGAAAGTATGATAACGGGAGAACCCGTTCCAGTTCAGAAATCCCAAGGGGAAAAGGTCTTCGCTGGTACAGTTAATCAAAAAGGAAGCTTTCAATTTACCGCTGAAAAAGTTGGTGGAGAAACCTTGTTATCTCAAATCATTAAAATGGTTCAGCAAGCGCAAGGGAGTAAGGCACCGGTTCAAAAACTGGTCGATAAGATTGCCGGTATTTTCGTTCCCGTGGTATTGGGTATTTCCATTATAACTTTCATAGTCTGGATGTCAGTAGGTGGCGATAATGGTTTCTCTCAAGCCTTGTTGACCTCTGTAGCCGTATTGGTTATCGCTTGCCCCTGTGCCTTGGGCTTGGCAACGCCTACCGCTATAATGGTGGGTATCGGTAAGGGAGCTGAAAATAATATCCTTATAAAGGATGCCGAAAGTTTAGAGCTTGGCCATAAAGTGAATGCAGTAATACTTGATAAAACGGGTACGATTACAGAAGGGAAACCATTGGTAACCGACATACTCTGGGACAATAAGTTAGAAAATCAAAAAGAATACAAGGAAATTCTTATGGCTATCGAAGCACAATCAGAACATCCCTTGGCAGAAGCGGTCGTTAATCACCTGAAGGAGGAAAACCTTGAACAAGCAGAAATTACCTCCTTCGAAAGCATTACAGGAAAAGGTGTTAAAGCACAATCGGAGAATGGTTCAAAATATTATGTGGGCAACCATAAACTAATGGTCGAAAAGGATATTCAAATCGGCGCTTCCTTGATGCAGACAGCAGAAAATCTAGAAGAGCAGGCAAAAACGGTCATATTCTTTGGTGACGAACATCAAGTGCTTACGATACTCGCCATTGCAGACAAGATTAAGGAAACTTCAAAAAAAGCCATAGCCACACTTCAAGAAAGAGGCATCGAGGTCTATATGCTCACGGGAGATAACAATAAAACGGCTTCTGCCGTGGCAAAACAGGTGGGAATTTCAAATTACCAGGGCGAAGTAATGCCTTCGGACAAAGCCTCTTTTGTCGAAAAATTACAGGCAGGCGGGAATATAGTCGCAATGGTTGGCGATGGTATCAACGATTCGCACGCTTTGGCACAAGCCAATGTGAGTATTGCAATGGGTAAAGGTTCGGATATCGCAATGGATGTAGCAAAAATGACTTTGATAACATCAGATTTACAATCCATCCCAAAAGCATTGGAGCTATCAAAAAGAACCGTGTTGGGCATACGTCAGAACTTGTTTTGGGCGTTCATTTACAACATCATCGGTATTCCTATTGCAGCAGGAGTTTTGTATCCCGTAAATGGATTTTTATTGGACCCGATGATTGCAGGTGCAGCAATGGCATTCAGCAGTGTATCTGTGGTAGCAAATAGCTTAAGACTTAAAAGAGTAAAACTTTAATAACAAATAAATTCAATACAATGAAAACTTTAAAATTCAAAACAAATATTAATTGTGGTGGGTGTGTATCGAAAGTAACCCCTTTTTTAAACAGACAAGAAGGTGTAGAAAGTTGGGAAGTGGATACCATTAATCCCGATAAAATCCTGACTATTGAAAGCGATGGTGCAACCGAAGAAGATGTAAAGACAACTTTGCAAAAGGTGGGATTCAAGGCCAAAGCTGTTGATTAATACTTTTCTTTTAATATGGTTTATATTTTAATTTCGGTTGTGATTATTCTCTTTGCTATTCATTTTCACAGAAAAGCGAAACGCCATAGTGTAAAGCCATTTCCGGAGCATTGGCACAAATTATTGATGAATAATGTTCTGTTTTATAGAAATCTTTCGAACGATAGGCAGCTAATTTTTCAGCAAAAAATGATGCAATTTTTAAGTGAGGTCTATATCGACGCTGTACAGCTTGAATTGGAAGAATTGGACAAGATTTTAATTGCGGCAAGTGCAGTAATTCCTGTTTTTGGCTTTAAAGAATGGCACTACACCAATTTAAGCGGAATCCTTTTATATCCAGATAATTTTAATAAGGATATGCAATTTAGCAGTAAAGATAACTCACGGAATATTGGTGGAATAGTTGGGAATGGAAGGTTCGAGAAACAGATGATACTTTCTAAAAAAGCATTGTACCACGGTTTCAATAATACCAGTGATAAAGGAAACACGGGGATTCACGAATTTGCACACCTAATAGATAAATTGGATGATGTAATCGACGGAGTTCCAGAACGGCTATTAGAACATCAATATGCAATACCTTGGTTAAATTTAATCCATAAAGAAATGGAAGCGATAAATGGTAACCACTCTGACATTAGAAAATATGGTGGAACAAATCAAGCTGAATTCTTTGCCGTTGCTTCAGAGTATTTTTTTGAGCGCCCGGATATGCTTAAAAAGAAACATCCTGAATTATATCAAATGTTGGTTAAATGTTTTAATCAAAAGCCAATCAGTTAAATCATTTAGGTCTTTCAACAAAAGTTATATGTCTTGATAAAAAAACAAAGTTACAAGTTTTAAAATTTTATATTTGTACTTGATGCAAAAACCAAATAAAATAGCGGCATTTTTCTTTTTAGGCTTGTTTAGCCTATTGATGTTGCATCAGGCTTTTCCACATTTGCATCATCAGCACGAGGAAACTCATTCCCATTCAGATATTGCCCATACTGGCGAACACCTTCATCACGATGACAGTTCTTGCGAGAAAGAAGAATCCCCATACGGTTTATTTGGATTCTTTATGGATATGCACGTCCATTCAACGGTGTCCAGCGATGTTGTTGTACTTAAAAAGAATACTGTTGAGCGGCAAACTATCGTAGATGACAATGTCGTAAAACTTATTTCTGATTTTCAAGAATTTTATGTCGTTGATAATAGGAAAAACTCTAAACCCCCAATTTATCAGCCACCAAGTTATTATTTTAATCCTTACCTCTCATCCCTCAATTTACGAGCCCCTCCATCTTTAGGTTAATCGTTTAGGAACACCTGCCGCTACGGTAGGAATCCTCTTATACATTTAAGATTAAACCTAAAATTTAAAACAATGAATAAATACATCGTGTCCGCGATTTGCGGATGCCTGTTCTTTGTTAATGGTTTCTCACAGGATAAAAACATTAGGGAACTGCTTTACGAAATAGAACAGAACAATACAGAGTTAAAAGGCTATCAATCTATCATTGAAAGCCAACAGCTCGAAAACAAGAGCACCAATAATTTACCTGACCCACAGCTTTCAGGCTATTATTTGCCCATTGGCGATAACGCAATGGGAAATTATACCGAATTTCAAATATCGCAATCCATTGAATTTCCGACGGTTTATGGTTCACGTAGTAAATGGAACGACTTAAAGTCGATACAACTGCAAATGTCTTATGCTAAAAAAAGGCAGGAAGTTTTGTTGGAAGCAAAATCGGTATTGATTGAACTCGCCTTCCTTCAAAAGCAGAAAGCCATTGAAACTGAAAGAAGAGCCCAGAGCAAACAGGTTTTCGACCAGATTGAAGAGCTTTATGATAAAGAGCAAGTCGGTATTTTAGATTTGAACAAGGCGAAAATCGCTTGGATTCAAAAGCAGTTTGTGGTTGAACAAGTAGAAAGCGAAATCCAAATTGTACTGTCCAAACTCAAAACATTGAATGGGGGGAAAGTCATTGATGGTTTTACGCCAGGTATTGATTTACCTATCGAGGTTGCTGCGGTCGAAACGCTTTGGCAAGAAAAATTGGCAAACGACCCTTCTTTAAAAGGTTTAAAGGCTGCTGAAACAGCTTCGCTTCAAAAAGTAAAACTGGAAAAAAACAAGGTGTTGCCCAATGTGGCACTTGGTTACAATTACCAGGGTGTTAGTGGTAGCAATTATTCAGGTTTTTACGGTGGCTTTTCTATTCCGTTGTGGAAAAGCAAGAACAAGGTAAAAGCGGCCGAAGCGAATTATGAGTATCAGCAATCGAACACTCAAGTAATTACTGCTTCGCTTTACGCACAATTTCAGGAAACATACAATCGATACGAATTGATGCTCGAAAAATACAGTGAGTATCAAACCACGATGGCCAACCTAAATAGTGAAGAACTGCTCTTTAGGGCCTATATGTTGGGTGAATATTCGTTTATGGATTACTATGTAGAGCTGCAGTTTTACCGCAATGCATCTGACAGAATGCTGCAATTAGAAAAGAAAATCCAATTATTAAAGGCACAATTATTAAAACATACATTATAAACCTTAAAAACTAAGATTATGAAAATGTCAAAAGCAATATTCGCAATAGCCATAGGTTCAATGATTACAGTAACCTCTTGCAGAGATACAAAAATCGAAAGTACGGATGACCACGGCCACGAACACGATGCAGATGGCAGTCATATGGAGGATGAAACCATAGAGCAAGAGGGATTTCAGGTGAAAAAAGATTCTATGGAGATAAAAATTGAAACTCATAAACACGATGATGGTTCTGAACACCACGACCATTAAAATCTAACAAATATAAAAGATGAAATATATAATAGTAGTACTCGCCTTTTTGGCAATGTCCTGCAATAACAAGGCAGAAGACATACACGCACACAACGAAGATGGTATTCACGTGGGCGAAGAAATTCCACGATTGAGCCATACTATTTGGACGGATAAAACAGAACTCTTTGTTGAGTTTCCTGCACTCATAGTAGGTAACGGAAGTAGATTTGCAGCCCATTTTACGGTTTTGGATAAACACCAGCCCGTTCAAGAAGGTTCTGTAACGGTCAGCTTAATAAAAGATGGAAAAGGAATTAGAAATACGGTAGATGCACCGTCATCATCAGGTATTTTTTCGCCTGCCATCCAACCGAAAGAAGCTGGAAACTATCAATTGGTTTTTGAATTGACAACACCAGAAAATTCAGATAAAATTTCCATTGATGAAGTAGTAGTATATGCCACTACGGATGAAGCCATAAAAGCTTTGGGTACGGAAGAAGAAGATGCAGGAATCTCGTTCTTAAAGGAACAAGCTTGGAAAATCGATTTTCAAACCGCACCTGTCGTTTCGGGTAAAATTTACGATGTTATCAATACCTCTGGGGTGTGGATGCCATCGCCAGGTTCAACAAAGTCTTTAGCAGCAAAATCCAATGGTGTGGTAGATTTCAAAGTAAATAACCTTACTGAAGGTACAGAAGTAAAACAAGGTCAGTTGTTGATGAGTTTGAACAGTCAAGGTTTGGCATCCAACAATTTGAGTACGGATATCGCTTCCGCGAAAGCGACATTCCAACAGGCCAAATCGGAATATGAAAGGAAGAAGGAGCTATACGAATCCAAAATAGTCCCGAAATCTGAATTTGAAAAAGTAGAGAGCAGTTTCGAGATAGCCAAAGCCAACTATCAATCATTGGTGTCTGGTGTCTCGGGCGGAAGTAAACAAATAGGTGCACCTTTTGATGGTTTTATCAAATCCATAACCGTTTCCAATGGCGATTATGTTGAGCAAGGCGTTTCGCTTGTGACAGTTGGGACACATCAATCCAGAGTTTTAAAAGCGCAGTTAGCATCCAACTACGGACTTGCGATGGGCAATATACAAGGTATATGGTATCAGGATAATGATAACCAATGGAAAGACGTAACGGATGCAGAGGGCAAAATCCTTTCGATTGGTAAGGACGTGGAACGTGAAAACCCTTTGATTTCTGTTTTTGCAGAAGTCAATGCTACCGTCGATATGCCAATAGGAAGTCTAACACCTGTTCAGATAGCGATGGGAAATGCAACACAGAACACAATGATTCCTGTGAATGCTCTCTTGGAAGACTATGGAAGTTATTCCGTTATCGTTCAACTATCAGGCGAGAGTTTTGAAAGACGACCCGTAAAGATTGGAAAGCGCAATGGCGAAAATGTAGAGATATTGGAAGGTCTGCAAGTTGGTGAAGTGGTGGTAACAACCGGAGCGTATCAAGTTAAAATGGCTTCAATGTCTGGTTCTACACCCGCGCACGGTCACGAACATTAAAAACGAAGAGAAATGTTAAACAAAATATTATCAATTTCACTTCAAAACAGATTACTCATTTTATTGGGAGCAGTTGCATTGAGCGTTTTGGGAATCTATTATGCGCGTACAATGAACGTGGACGTATTCCCAGACCTCACGGCACCTACGGTAACCATTCTTACAGAAGCCCACGGAATGGAATCTGAAGAAGTAGAAAAATTAGTGACTTATCAACTGGAAACAGCCTTAAACGGTTCGCCCAATGTAAGGCGAATCCGTTCCTCATCGGCGGCAGGTGTTTCCATTGTTTGGGTAGAATTTGAATGGGGAACGGATATTTACCGTGCCCGACAAATCGTGGGCGAACGTATCCCGATGGTTCGAGAGAACCTACCCGAAGGCATAGGAGCACCAACGATGGCACCTATTTCATCCATTATGGGCGAAATAATGCTCTTGGGAGTGACATCGGACAGCCTTTCACCAATGGAACTGCGAACCTTGTCCGACTGGACCATCAGGCCTCGTTTAAAGGCAATTGGCGGTATTGCAAACGTGGTGGTAATTGGTGGCGATTACAAGCAATACCAAGTATTTGCCAATCCCGAAAAGATGAAATATTACGACGTGAGCCTATCAGAATTGGTAGAACACGTTAAGGAAGCAAATCAAAATGCGCCCGGTGGTGTCATTAACCAATATGGCAATCAGTACATCATAAAGGGAAGTGGTAGAGCCTATACGCTGGAAGACTTGCAGGAAGCAGTACTTATGGAAGTGAATGGTCAAACCATCAAGATTAAAGACGTTGCAACCGTACAAATTGGTGCAGCTGATAAAATTGGCGATGGTTCATTAAACGCAAATCCCGCTGTGATTCTGACTATTTCTAAACAGCCTGATGTAAACACCTTGGAGCTGACAGACCGCTTGGACGAAGCTATTGCAGATTTGGAAACTACCTTGCCAAAAGGGGTCAACATAAAAAGTCAAATCTTTAGGCAGTCTGATTTCATAGATGCTTCTATTAGTAATCTAAATATGACTCTTATAGAAGGTGCGTTTTTTGTAATGATTATCCTGTTCATCTTTTTAATGAACTGGAGAACTACCGTTATTTCCTTGCTTGCTATCCCAATTTCCTTATTGGTGTCCATCATTATTTTAAAATGGTTGGGATACACCATAAATACGATGAGTTTGGGTGGTATGGCCATTGCCATAGGTGCGTTGGTGGATGACGCCATCATCGATGTGGAAAATGTGTATAAACGCTTGCGTGAAAATATCAGAAAACCTAAAACGGATCGGGAATCGACTATAAAAGTAGTGCGTGATGCTTCGGTAGAGATTAGAAGTTCCATCATTATTGCAACCCTAATTATTATTGTATCATTTGTTCCCTTGTTCTTTTTAAGCGGAATGGAAGGTCGTTTGTTGCAACCGCTGGGAATAGCCTTTGTAACATCGGTATTGACCTCATTGGTTGTTGCCGTAACGGTAACGCCTATTTTGTGTTCCTATTTGTTGGATAGTGAAAAGCTCTTGAACAAGCAAGCAGAAGGCACACGTGTAGAGCGATTGCTACAGAAACATTATCTCAACCTTTTGGAACGTGCCACACGAATACCGAAAACCATTATTGGCGTAACTGTGATTGCCTTTCTGTTAAGCCTATTAGTGGTCACACAGTTGGGACGAAGTTTTCTTCCTGAATTCAATGAAGGCTCTTTAGTAATAAGTGTAGTTGGTCCACCGGGAATGTCGTTGGAAGAAAGCAATAAGACAGGTAAATTAATTGAGACTATACTATTGGATATGCCCGAAGTAGCTGTCGTAACACGAAGACAAGGACGTGCCGAACTGGACGAACACGCACAAGGTGTCAATGCTTCGGAAATCGATGTGCCTTTTGTTCTTGAAGACAAGACCAAAGAAGAATTCTTTGAAGAAGTCCGAAATAAATTGAGCGTTGCACCAGGAGTGAATATCACTTTAGGACAACCCATAGCACATCGTATAGACCATATGCTTTCTGGAACACGTGCCAATATTGCCATCAAGATTTTTGGTTCCGATTTACAACGACTGTTCGAAGTGGGCAAAAGCGTAGAGCAGAACATCAAGGATATTGATGGACTGGCAGATGTTGCGCTCGACCAGCAAATTGAAGTACCGCAAATACGCATCAAGCCCAAACGCCAGATTCTCTCAGCCTACGGAATGACGGTGGGCGATTTAATGGAGCAAGTGGATATTGCCTTTGCAGGGGAAGAAGCGGGCGAGATTTATAAAGGACAGCAGTATTTTGATTTGGTAGTGCGCTATGAAAAACCGTTTCGGAACAATATTGAGAATATCAAAAAAGCCTTGATTAGCCTGCCGAATGGTGGACAAACTACGTTGGGCGAATTGGCAACCGTACAATCGGTAAGTAGTCCAAATACCATCAACCGTGAAGATGTGCAACGAAAGATTGTGGTCGCCGCCAATGTACATGGCAGGGATTTACGTGGTGCAGTAAACGAAATAAAGGAAGTGATTGCAAACAATGTGAATATGCCAGAAGGTTACCGTGTGCAATATGGCGGACAGTTTGAAAGTGAATCCAAAGCATCACAATTACTTTTGATAACAGCAATCATTGCGATAGCTATTATTTTCCTTTTACTTTATTATGAATTTAAGGATGTAAAATTGGCATTTGTAGTATTGATTAATTTACCCTTAGCTTTAATAGGTGGTATCTTAATTGTGTATTTCACATCAGGAATCATAAGTATTGCAGCGACCATAGGTTTTATCAGTTTGTTTGGTATTGCCACACGAAACGGTATTCTATTGGTCTCACGGTATGAAGATTTGAGAAAAGAAGGAATATACGGTTTTCAGTTGATAAAAACAGGAGCTTTAGACAGATTGAACCCTATTTTAATGACTGCCTTTACTACAGGTCTGGCACTGATACCATTAGCCTTAAAAGGAGGCGAACCTGGAAGTGAAATTCAAAGTCCAATGGCCGTTGTAATTTTAGGAGGATTGTTATCAGCTACTATTTTGAACTTGGTGGTAATTCCTTGTGTGTATCAATTAATAACAAAGAAAGACTTAGTATAAATTGATAAGTATAAGTCCTGCCCAAAATATAACATATTATATATTTTTAAAAATTAAGAATGAATAAATATATGAATTTTGGGTGGGATTAATTTTTCTACCAAAGGACTACGGTTGATACAAACTAAAAAGTAATAGTAAAAATTACGGTTTTAAATTTCTTTTTTGAACATATGAATTCAAATTGGAAGCGATAAATGATAACTACTCTGATATCAGAAAATATGGAGGAATCAATCAAGCTGAATTCTTTGCCGTAGTTACAGAGTATTTTTTCGAATGTCCCGATCTACTAAAGGAAAAACATCCAGAACTATACTTAATGCTGGTACAATGTTTTAAGCAAAAACTAGGTGAGTAATGGAAATTTTGGACACTAAAGCCATCTTAAGTTTGTCTTTAGTGACTTTATAATACTTAAGACCAAAGATTTAAATAGAGGAGTAAGTAAATAGTCGTAGGAAACTTCGATTCTGTTAACAATATATTAGTTCAATAAATCAAAAATATGGTCACTTTATGAGGGATTTTTTTCCTATTAATAGGAGTAATAAGAGAGTTTTAAAATGAGCCCTTTGAAAATGAACTGTATTTTAAATAGTCCTATAATAGTGTCCTGTTTTTTAGGAAAGGTTACATAGACCCAAAAGAATTTAAAAAATAACTTTAGTAAAGTTTTAGAAAACTAAGCATTTCTATCTAAGGGAAACTTACAGCTCTACGTGAAGGTAAGTTATGGTAAGAGTTGGGATAACATAGACTTAAATATTGACGTCAATTGTGTAAACACCCTTACTTTGTTACAAAAGTATTTAGATATGAATTTCAAAAGGCAAGCGATAAACCCTACCATGGTATTCAAAAAATTGACCAGCGTACCTGTAACCCCATAACACACAAAATATTACTGGAGCTTTTTCATAGGTATTTCATTTTTGGAGGAATGCCTGAAGTGGTCAAAGGGGATATCGGAGAAGGAAATCTGGCCAATCTTCCAAAAGTATATGAAATTATCTGGGGCACCTACAAAGAGGATGTTGAAAAATATACTTCTAATGCCACAGAATGAAAGGTTATTAAACATATCATGGGCACCGCACACTTACATATTGACCAACGAATCAAATTCCAAAATTTCGGAAAATCCAACTATAGGTCAAGGGAGGTAGGGGAGGCCATGCGTAATCTTGATGCAGCCAAGATTGTACAACTTATTTATACTACCACGGATATAGAGCCACCTATCAAATCAGATATCAAAAAATCACCAAGGTTGCAACTTTTGGATACAGGATTAGTGAACTACAGCTTGGGAGTACAAGCTCAGTTATTAGGTATGGATGATTTGAGCAAAGCCTTTAAAGGAGCTATAATACCACATTTAATCACTCAAGAACTCATATCTTTAAACACCATAACAAATACCAAACCTCATTTTTGGGTGCGTGAAAGAAAATAGTCTTCATCCGAAGTAGATTTGGTAGATGCCTATCGTGATAAGATTGTTCCAATTGAAATAAAGTCTGGCGCAATAGGAACCTTGAAATCCTTGCATCAATTTATGGATAGAACAGACCATCAATATGCTGTGAGAATGTACGCGAGAGAATTTAAAATTTTACATCAATCGAAGGAACTCCCTACTTATTGATGAATTTACCCTATTATTTGGGGATGCAACTGCCGAGGTATATCGATTGCTTTCTTAGCAATTATACGTCGAAATAGATTTTGTGAAACGAATTACCGCTGGAAAAGTGTTTAATTTGAAGTTAAATGAATCTATATGAAAATAGTTGCTAATTTTATCTCTAAAAAAATGCATTTAATCCGTTGATTTTCAAGATTTATCGTATTTTCAAGAATCAAGAGAAATAATTGAATCCGTCAAGAAAAGTCTACAAATCGGATAACAAAACAGTTTTAACGTTTGTGTCTATCTAATTGTTGGAATGGCCTTTTCGGTTCAGTAATAAAATGTATCTTTTTAAGTGATTTGGCTTTCGTCTGACAACATACTGTGGTTGATTAAATGACGAAACAAATGAAAACACCCTCAACTTCATATGTCCTCTTGCCCAATATTTTACTAATGAACTCACACGAATTATTCACTGCAGTTAAGAACCTTAACCGAATGTCGTTAAAGAGGAGATCAGAATGCTCTGTAGGAACGGTTAATGTGATAGTCACACATCTATAAGATTCGACGCGAATTATGTTGTTTTAATAATTAACATATTTTATATTCGTAACGTCAGAAGTAAGGCATTTTACTTTAAGTTCATTTAAGTATCGTCAACAAATCGGCTAACAGTTAAGTTTTTTTGAAATGTAACTTGTTGGTATGTAAAGTTTTATGTGGTTGGGTTCAAGCCCTGCCACCCCGACCAAGAAAATCCGATCACGAAAGTGGTCGGATTTTTTGTTTTCCGTAGTGCAGTACCGCTAGGTACTTAAGCAATGGAAAACAAAAAATACGCACAGGCCGTGGCCTGTGTCGGATTATCTTGGGCAACAACCCCATTTCAGGTTCACCGAGCGCAGGGAGGTAATCCTGTGCGGCCAGTTATGTTTTTACTTATTTGGGAGGACCGGGATTAAGGCAGTGGTCTTAAAACTTTCCCCTTTTTTAAATACCGTCTTTTCTATGTGGATGCCTGTAGATTCCGGGAAGGATGCAATTATTCCGTGCTATGAAATAAGCCCTTGCTCTTCCAAGGATTTTTTCAGTTTGGCCTGATTGTCCCAAAACCTGTCTTTGATCTTTTGGATCGTCTTTTTGTACTCAGGATGCTTTTTCAACGGATCGATCAGTGGGTCTTTTTCGAGGAACAATAAGATCCAATATTGGTAATGGTCTTGTAATGCGAAGATTTTCAGCTGTTCCATACCTTGGTCGATCTTCCCTTCATAGGCATACTTCAGGGCCATACTCGCATTTTTGTAAATTGATTCGTCCCTTTCACAATAGTCGGCATACGCCTTGAACAATTCAGACGCTTGTTCATCGAGCCCCATTTTTTCATAGACCATACCGATCTTTCCGTCTTCATGGGGATAAATACTCAAGTTTTGCTTTTTCCGGATGGCTACAAACCTTTCATAATACTTAAAAGCATTTTCGAAGTCTTCTTGGAAATAGTACATTTTGCCCACTTCCTGTAAAATATCCAAGCGGGTGCTATCCTTTTCCAATACTTCCAGTAATGATTTTTTGACTTTCTCCATATCCCGATCCTTGGCATACTGGATGTAGATTTTTAAATAAGGGGCATAGTAATTACCGGGGTCGTAATCCAGTGACTTATTAATATAGGTGAATGCCTCGTCGGTAAAACCGGTTTGGGCAAGGGCATTGCTTAGGTTTAAATAAATATAACTTTTGGAAACCGAGTCGTTGGAGGCAATATTAAGCTGAATACCCATCAAGGCATACTTGAGGTATTTGGCAGTATCTGGAATGTAACTGTTGTATAAGATGGAAAGTACTTGAACAACATCGGCCGAATTGGGATTGTATTCCAGGGCCTTCTCCAAATGGGGCAATGCCAATCTGTATTCCTCGGTATGCATATAATACAATGCCTTGGAGATTAGGCTTACGTCATTTTTGGAATCATACAGTAAGGCCTTATCCGAATAATTATTTATAAGGTCGGTATATCGCTTCTGCTTCCGGTATATGTCAAGATAGTAATACGATATGGCAAGGTCAGCATAGGCGAGGGCGAACTGTGGATCATGTTCTATGGCTTTTTCAAATAAAGGGATGGCTTTTTCCAAACCTTCTGGAGTGCGTGAGTAAAAAGGGTCCAATGCTTGGAGGTAATAATCGTAGGCCAGAAGGTTTTCAGTTGGTTTTTTATCAATTTGCTCCATTTCTGCCGGGGTCACGACCGTCTCAATGGCATCCGCAATTTTTTTGGCCACATCGTTTTGCAGCGTAAAAATGTCGACTACCTCCTGATTGTACTGTTCGGCCCAAATAGGGGTATCCGTTGACGCTTCGATCAATTGGATATTGAGGAGCACCTGATTATCGACCCTTTGGCCACTACCTTCAACCAAATAATCCACATTCAGTTCTTCGGCTATCTCAGGGATGCCCTTTTCGGTTTTTCGGTACTTTTCTACCGAGGTCCTACTGATTACCCTTAGGGCTTCGATTTTTTGAAGATTGTTCAAAGCCGATTGCATAAGCCCATTTACAAAATACAGATTGGTGGAGTCGCTACTGTCATTTTTAAAGGGCAATACGGCTATCGATTTTTTGGTTTCCAACCTGTTCACGGTATCTTTTTTGCCAATAAGGAAAAAGGAAACCGCCACTATTAGAATTGATGCCGTAACAATGGTAGGCCAACGGTATTTTTTTAAAAAGTTAGGCTTGATCTTTTCACTTTCGATCTGTACGGTACCTTTACCGACCTCGCCGGGAGGATATCCATACTGCTCTCGAAAACATTTAATGAAATAAGAGGAACTTCCAAAGCCTACTTGATAGGAAATCTCAGAAACCGTTAGGGAGGTGTCCTTTAGCAACGCCATCCCTTCCCTAAGGCGAACTTGACGAATGAATTGGCTCGCCGAAAGCTGTGTATGTTTCTTGATTTTCCTGAGTAGGTTAGACCTGCTCATATGTAAGGCTTTGGCCAGTTCGGATACACCAAATTGCTCATTGGCCATATGCTCCAGAATTATCGCCTCGGCTTGTGCCATAAAATTCGACCTAGATGATGTGGGATTATCCATATGGTTTCGTTACAGGTTCTAAATTAGAAAAAATGTGTTAAAATTCAGATTGTGCCGATGGTCACTTTTTGAAAAGTTTTCGTTCGCGTTTGCATCATAATTGATATCCCTGCGCCATAATTTTTATGCCCTCCCGAAACTTGACGGTTTTCTACGCATAGCTCATAGGTGTTGCATCAGGTTCTGTTCGACATTTGTGATAACGAAATTTACAAACAACAATTAAAAATTAGAATCATGAAAACTTTCAAAATCAATCCATTGAAATCATTGGTAAACATGTCATTCGCCCTTCTTTTGTTCACAGGTGCCTGTGGGGAGTCTGGCGATAAGCCAAAAGCAGGGTCGGCTGTTGGCATCAAAACCGAGGCCAGCGTCAAAAAACCTGGAATCAATATTCAGGCAGCGATATTATCGGATAATCATGAAGCCGTTGAACAGCACATTAAGGCTGGAACGGATATTGACAAAAAAGACCCCATGAGTGGCGCTACCCCATTGATCACTGCGGCAAGTTTCGGAAAAAATAAGATATCGCAGCTGCTGATCGATGCCGGGGCGGATTTAACGTTAAAGAACAATGATGGGGCCACGGCCTTACATGTTGCTGCATTCTTCGGTAGGGTGGAAGTCGTACAGCTGCTAATCGACGCCAAGGCGGATAAAACCTTAAAAAACAATTTTGGCCTTACGGCAAGGGAAACCGTAATGGGGCCTTTTGAGGAAATGAAACCCATCTATGAAATGCTTCAGCAACAATTGGGGCCGTTGGGTATGCAAATTGATTTAAAGGAAATAGAAAAAACCCGTCTGGTCATTGCGATGATGTTGCAATAAAGGACTTAAAATTTTATAGCCATGACAACAGAAAGACGACACGATATTGATTGGTTACGGGTATTGGCCATTGGCTTGTTGCTCATCTATCACATAGCCATAATTTTTCAGCCTTGGGCCATGTTCATTGGCTTTATAAGGAGTAATGAACTTCTTGAAGGGCTCTGGAAACCCATGACAATGCTCAATGTATGGAGGATTCCCTTGTTATTTTATGTTTCGGGGATGGGACTGTATTTTGCCATGAAGAAAAGAAGTTGGAGGCAATTGCTTTTGGAGCGTACAATGCGTATCCTCCTGCCTTTTCTCTTTGGTATTGTGGCCATAACCCCACTGCATATGTTCATATTCCAAAAATATTACAATATGCCCTTGGGCTATTTTCCCCACCAAGGCCATTTATGGTTCTTGGGAAATATATTTGTGTACGTATTGGTGTTGTTGCCGTTTTTCTACTGTTTAAAGCAAAAAGGGGGAGGCAAACTAAGAAAAGGATTATCCTTAGTCATGGGGCATCCTGGTGGGCCATTGTTATTGTCCCTGGTATTTGTCCTTGAGACCATAGTGGTAAGGCCCCAACTATTCGCGATGTATGCACAAACATGGCATGGGTTTTTTATAGGGCTCCTCGCTTTCTTTTTTGGTTTTATCCTGATGTACAGTGGTGAAGCCTTTTGGAAAACCGTTTTGAAATGGAGGTGGTTATATTTTGGAATGGCCGTTGTTTTATATGGGGTACGATACATTATGTATGAAACGGAAGCTCCGGGTTACCTAATGGCCATTGAATCCAATTGCTGGATTTTTTGGGTATTCGGTCTCGGTCACAAAAATCTGAACCGTCCTAGTGCTCTTCTGGGTTACTTAAGCAAAGCGGCATATCCCGTCTACATTATCCATATGTTCGTGCTGTATGCCGGAGCATTGCTTATTTTGCCCCTTGAAATCCCCGTTGTCCTAAAATTTTTGGCCATCACCATGTTTACGGGAATAGGTTGTTTTGTCCTATATGAATCCGTGGTCAGACGGATCTATTTTTTGGGTCCCTTATTTGGGATGAAATGGACATCCAGAAAAAGCGATAAGGTCCAAGCCCCAATATCCATCCCGAATAAGGAATATGCTGAAAATTAGCTTTTTTGGGGCCGGAATCCGCGATACTTCGATATTGAGAAGTCATGTCCTAGCTTCCCGTGTACATGCAAAGGGTTACTGATTTATAGGTCTGGCAACGAAAGCAAAAAAGTGTTAAATTTCAGGGGCAAATAGATTTCGGTCAAAATATGGACCAAAGAGCATGCAGGCGCTGTGAGGGGAATATATCCATACGAGGAAGGTAAAAAATGGCGCGTATCGATCGATAAGTATTTCAGGAGGCCTATATTTTGCCCATTGTCGAAACTGTATTGATTAAGTAGCATTTCAATTTGGTGCGATGGGGAATCAGTAGGTCCAATGAATATAAATTGGAAAGAACGGCATCAAAGAAGATGGATTATAGGATTCCCGAAGAAAAAATGCACGTCGGGTTTTCGACAAATTAGAAGGAGGATGAGCAGCGGATGCCTCATGGAAGGAAATAAAAAAAGACGTTTTTAGAATAACATTCAATGGTATGAACAAGAAACAAAAACAACGGATTATTAGAATCGGATTGCTCATAGGAACCATAGTCTCCATGTTTTTCGTACCATGGATCTTGGTAAAGGCTTGGATTTTACCCTTACCCGATACGGTTCAAGAACAAGTAGAAGAGGCCATTGGCCATGGCTTTGATGGCATGATCGTTTATGTGGACGAAGCGGGCAAACCACCGGCATTTTATACAGGGGGGTGGAACGACCGGGAAAATAAAATACCTGCCGACCCGAAATCCTTATTCAAGATTGCCAGTATCAGTAAATTATATGTTGCCGTTGCTATTACGAAACTAGCCAAAGACAAACACTTGTCCTTGGATGAAACGCTTGCTGATTATTTTCCCGAACTTGTAGGAAGGATTGAAAATGCGGATAAAATCACTTTGAGAATGATGGTGCAACACCGCAGTGGTATTCCCAATTTCACCGATAATCCTACGTATTGGGAAAACGAACAGGAAAATGGTAAAAGAGCCCTGGAATTCGCCCTTGATCTGCCTGCTAGTTTTGAACCCGATGAGGGGTATGAATATTCAAACACGAATTATTTGTTGCTTCGCCGGATCATCGAGAAAGTGATAGGGTATAGCCATGAACAGTATATCAAGGAAGAAATCCTTATTCCACTTGGGTTAAAAAATACGTTCTTTTCGCTTAAGGAAGTGAATATAGACGATGTGATGAGCGGCTATTATGTAGGTGTTGACAAAGATTTTAAAACAAACGAAAATGGAATGTTGGCTACTGCAGAAGACGTAGGCATATTTCTCAGGGCATTGAACGATGGTTCAATATTTGATGAAGGGGAACAGGAAATCTATCCTTACGTCTATGACCATGGCGGACTGGTTCCAGGCTATCAGAGTCTTGCGGAATATCACAAAGATATCGATACCGTAGTCGTTCAATTTATAAATACAACTGATTTCAATGGGTACGAATGGAATTTATCCGAGATCGTTATTAACCGTATTGTAAAAATAGTGGGTAGGGAAAAAAGCTCTTGAACATGTGCGGAATCAATACTAATGACATTCAAGGATTATGGGGTTCTTGCCGTATTCAATTTTCGTGTTGCTTCACAAATGTGCAAGACAACCGGCCACTGTTCCGAAGGTGATTCTTTTAACCAATCAATAGACCGATGATGAAATTCTTTCGAAAAAACAGACTCAAGTTCGTTGTTGAAAAAAAACTCCGAAATTACCTATTGTATGCCATAGGGGAAATCATACTTGTGGTAATTGGGATCTTGATCGCCCTGGCCATCAACAACAATAATCAATATAAGGCAACTAGAATAAAGGAGGATATTTACCTTAATGGATTAAAAAAAGAGTTTCAAATCAGTAAATTGAAACTTGAGGAGTTGATCAAAGTGAATAAGGGCAACTATGAAGGGGCAAAAAGCATAATGGCGCACCTTTCAAATGATACGGTTACCCTGACCGAAAAAGAGTTTTCGGAATTGCTTTACGCATCATTTGCCCTTGATATTTCATTTAACCCCAATAATTCACTCTTAAATGAGATGATTAATTCGGGAAGTTTGAAGGATATCTCCAACACCCAACTAAGAATATATCTTACCAATTGGGTGTCGACATTGGAAGATATCGCCAAACAAGAAAACGATCTCGCAAACCAAAGGGGAAAAGTCCTTGACATGTTCAGGAACAAAGCATATAGTATACGTACTATTTTTGATTTATCGGGAGTAAGTAAGGAATTGGATTTGCCCCTTGGGAAGCGTACAGACGGTAACTTGAAATTATTGAAATCGAAAGAATTTGAAAATAATGTACTTATGTTCATACTTACGACATATACCACCGAGAGTTACCATTATTTGCCCTTGATGGAAGACCTTAAGGTAATTTTGGAAATGTTGGAAAGTGAGTTGAACAAAGACTAGGGACTAAAGTGCTGTTTTTTTTGAATAGGAACGGTAAAATTGGTTGCATATCCTTTTTCCGAACCATAATGCGGTAACTAATGCATCGATCTACGAAAAGTCAAATATTGAAAAGTTTTATATGTTGACTCCAAAAACAAAAAGAAATATTTCGCGAATAGTTCCTTTTGGGGTCATTTGGCTTTTTTTAGGGTGGTTTATTCTTTTTGTCCAAGAGACTGCCACACAAGGTGAGAATATAAACCCGACTTCCACAATCACCTTGACCCCGATCGTTTTTGTATTCGCCAGTCTGGCCGTGACCATTGTTGGTCTTGTGGTGGGGTCGATTGAGGTGTTGTGGTTGGGCAATCTTTTCGGTAAAAAGAGTTTTTCCCTGAAAATTGCCTACAAGGTGGTTTTTTATTCCCTTTTCTTATTCGGGGTAATTCTGATTACCTACCCCATAGCGGCCGGTTTGGAATTACACGTATCTCCCTTTGATAGGCTTGTTTTTGAAAAATTCTCGAATTTCTTGGCCAGCATGGATTTTGTCAGTACCATGGTTTCGGTTTCCTTCAGTCTTTTTATAAGCCTTTTTTATTCTGAAATCAGTGAAAATGTAGGACATGGGGTATTGATGAATTTCTTTACCGGAAAATACCATCGTCCAAAGGAGGAAAAACGCATCTTCCTGTTTTCGGATATGAAGTCCTCGACGGCCATAGCCGAGCAAATGGGCCATATCATATATTTTGAATTGTTAAAGGAATACTATTCCGACTTTTCCGATGCCATTATTCGCTACTCGGGGGAAGTGTATCAATATATCGGGGATGAAATCGTCATTTCCTGGAAGTACGAAGACGGGATTAAAAACAACAATTGTATCAATTGCTTTTTTGCCATGAAAGAAGACCTTGATAAAAGGACGGATTGGTACAATACAACTTTCGGGGTGGCACCCACTTTTAAAGCCGGAATGCATGTGGGTGAGGTGACTACCGGTGAAATAGGTGCACTCAAAAAGGAAATCATTTTTACCGGCGATGTTTTAAATACCACCGCCCGTATTCAGGGGCTCTGCAATACTTACGATGTGGATGTCCTAATTTCGGAAGATCTGCTAACTGCATTGCAATCCGGCAGTAAATTTCAAACCGAATCTTTGGGGATTGCCAAATTGAAAGGAAAGGAGGAAGAGATAGCGTTGTATACGGTTCATAGGAAGGGAGCGGCAACTAAAAACAATCAGGTTTAAGTAACAAAGCTTCAATCGGTTCGTCTTGTTTTTATTCGATTAAAACTAAAATGCAAGAAAAGAAATTGGAACATAAAGGAACATGGAGGTCAATCTTCCTTTTCTTGACCATAGTTACGGCCACAAGTGCCCTGTTTCATTATGCCATAGTGAATTTGTACCCATCCAGCCTTTATGTTGGTGCACTGATGTGGAGTCCGGCTATAGCTACCTTTGTTACCTTAACGTTGCTTGGACGATCTGTTTCTTCACTAAATTGGAATTGGGCCAAGTGGAAATATATACGCTGGTCTTATGTTGTACCTGCCCTATATGTCTTGATTACCTATTTGCTTCTCTGGCTTTTTGGCTTGGGAGGCCTGGCCGATGCAGAAATGATTTTGGCTTGGGCCAGAGAACTTGGTCTTGTAGGGATAGGAACCCTGAGTCCGTTGGTTGCAACCATCGTGGGTGTTGTATTATTGGGGACCATTGGCGTGTTAAAGGCAATGGCAACGACCTTAGGGGAAGAAATCGGTTGGCGGGGATTTTTTATATATGAATTAAGAAAGGTGCTGCCATTTACAGGTGTTTCCCTTTTTAGTGGATTTATCTGGGCTTCTTGGCATTGGCCTTTGATCGTATATTATGGAGGGAATATCGTTTTGGAACTGATAACTTTCTTTATTGTAATAATTTCGATGTCATTTATCATGACCTATTATACCTTTAAATCCAATAGTTTATGGCCTGCCGTAATCTTCCATGCCGTGAGCAATGTTTATATACAGAAAATACTACCTCCATTAACAATGGAAATGGAAGGATCTGAATACTGGTTCGGGGAATACGGAATTATGTTTGCCATAGTAACCTTTTCATTTGGAGTGTATTTTTGGAGAAAAGCCAGGAATGAAAATTTATAAAATGAAAGCAAAAGAAATGACCATACTGGTAGTAGGGGCAAGTGGCGCAACAGGACAACAAATGGTTGCACAACTTCTTGAACAGGGGCAGTATGTCAAAGCTGTTCTACGATCTGCAGGGAAATTACCGGAAGCCCTGAAAAATCATGACCGTTTATCCATTATCGAAGCCAGTATTTTGGATCTTAGCGATGCGGAAATGGCTGAACATGTAGCCGGTTGTGATGCTGTTGCCTCCTGCTTGGGCCATAATCTGACCTTTAAGGGCATTTATGGTAAGCCGCGAAGATTGGTGACCGATGCCGCACGTAGATTATGCAACGCGATAAAGGCAACTAAACCGGAAAAGCCCGTAAAATATGTTCTGATGAATTCTTCTGGCTGTAGCAATCGCGATTTGAACGAGCCGATTTCTTTGGGCCAAAAAATGGTAATCGCCTTACTTCGGTTGTTGTTGCCACCCCATGTGGATAATGAAAAGGCCGCGGAGTATCTACGGACCAAAATCGGTCAAAATGATGCCATGGTCGAGTGGACGGCTGTCCGCCCCGACGGTCTGATCAATGAGCCGCAGGTTTCGTCATACGAATTGCATCCTTCCCCGATCAGGAGTGCCATCTTTGAAGCGGGAAAGGTCAGTAGGATCAATGTTGCCCATTTTATGGCAGCTTTGATAATCAATGATGGCCTATGGCAAAAATGGAAAGGGAAAATGCCCGTCATTTACAGTTCATCGGAGACGTAGCCCTATTTGTAAAAAACAAGGACATTGAGTAAATGGGCACATTGAATGGAAATCCGCTTTTTGGACAATCAAAGAAAAGCTGGAGTTTGATTCTATAATATAGTTGGATGTGGTGCCCAAAAAAAGAAGTCAAAAGCAGAGGTATTTAATTGGAAGCCTTATCCTACGGCCACTAAAGGAAAAACCAATGGCCCATTGATCATTGAAATAGGGTGGATTGGGTAAAACCCTATACAACGATTGACAAAATCCGACCACAAAAGTGATCGGATGTTATGTTCATATACCAATAGCGCCGTTAGAAGCCATAGCCAGGGGCGTGTCCTAACTTAGGATAGTTAATGTTTGGTCGTTTCAATGCTTTCCGTAATGCTTAAATACCTTTCGCACGTTGTGGTGTTTTTCCAATAAAAGGGAAGCTTCCTTTTCATTAACATGAAGTTCATCCATCAGCATTCGAATAGCGCGCTGTACCAGTTTTTTATTCGACAATTGCATATCCACCATTTTATTTCCCTTTACACGCCCAAGTTTGACCATGATAGCGGTTGATATCATGTTCAAGACCAATTTTTGGGCCGTTCCGCTTTTCATACGGGTGCTCCCGGTTACAAATTCGGGACCTACTACCAGTTCTATGGGATAGGTGGCTTCTTCAGCCATGGGTGAATTGAGGTTGCAGACAATGCAGCCTGTAACCAAACCGTTGATACGGGCTTTTTTCAATCCTCCGATGACATAGGGGGTGGTGCCTGAAGCGGCAATACCCAAAACCACGTCATTCTTGTCAATATCGAATTGAGTGAGGTCTTTCCATGCTTGTTCGGTATCATCCTCGGCATTCTCTACCGCCTTTCTTAGGGCGTAATCACCCCCCGCGATTAGGCCGATGATCATATCATAGTCTACCCCAAATGTGGGAGGGCACTCAGAAGCATCCAGAACCCCCAGACGACCACTTGTACCCGCTCCTATATAGAATAGGCGGCCTCCATGTTCCATCTTTTCGTAAGTTGCATCCACAAAACGTTTTATAGCCGGAATGGCTACTTCAATTGCTTGGGGAACTGTCTTGTCCATACTATTGATGTTGGTCAACAATTCCAATGTGTCCATATCCTCCAAATGGTCAAATAGGGAAGGTTGTTCTGTTATAGGATTAAATGTTTTCATATTATTTTCTAATTAATATCAGTCCAATAAGGGTTAGGGCGCCGATTACGGCAATTGTAAAAAAGCCCATATCAAAACCGTATGATTCCTTTAAAAATATTCCGATGAAATAGGTGGATATTGGGGCCAATACACATATTATCGGCACCCACTTATCCTTAAGTTGTATTTTGGTGAACATTCCAAACATAAATAGTCCCAATAATGGGCCATAGGTATAGCCTGCCATGGTAAACACCAACGAAATCACATCACCTTTACTCCCTGAAAACACCATTATTATTAAAAACAGGATAGTGGAAAAGGCAATAAGTACCTTGTTCTTGACGGATCTGACGTTGGTGCCGATCTTTTTGTCAATCTCAAGAAAGTCATATGTGAATGAAGTCGTCAATGCCGTAAGGGCCGAATCGACACTGGAGAACGAAGCGGCTATGATGCCCAATAAAAAACTGACCCCGGCCAAAGTACCAAGATAGTTCATGGTCAAATTGGGAAATAGCATGTCGGTATCCAGAAAGGTCCCGTTTTTATCTTGGGGTAGGTAAACACCGTTGTTTTCAGCATATAGGTAGAGTAAAATACCTAACCCCAAGAACAAGAATTGGGTCCCGGCCAAGATTAGACTATAGGTTAATGTGTTCTTTTGGGCATCCCACCTATTTTTGCAGGTTAAGGTCTTTTGCATCATATTCTGGTCAAGTCCCATCATGGCAATGGCAATAAAAAAGCCCGAAATGAACTGTTTGAAAAAATTGTTCGGCGAATTGCCGTTCCATTCAAAGATTTTGAAATATTCGTGTTCCTTTACCGCATGGATCGCACCACCAACGGTGAAATTGAATGATTGCATTATGGCCACAATGGTAAAAACCGCACCCATGATCAAAAATGCCGTCTGTATGGTATCGGTCCACACAATGGTTTTTATTCCCGATTTGTTGGTATATAACCACACTAGGATCAATATGACGACCACCGTCAGGATAAAGGGGACACCAATGGAATCAAAGAATACAAATTGAAGGATTTTTGCGGCTAAAAGTAGTCGAAGTGCGGCGCCGAAGGACTGGGAAATCAAAAAAATGAGTGATCCCGTCTTATAGGAGACAGTTCCAAAACGATTCTTTAAATATCCATATATGGAAACCAACCTTAATTTATAATACAACGGAATCAAAACAAAGGTGATGAAGAGGTAGCCGAGTACGTTTCCCAAAACAAATTGGAAAAAATAAAGGTTATTGTTGGCGACCATACCCGGGACCGAAACGAAAGTTACCCCCGATAAGCCGGCCCCGATCATACCAAAAGCCACTAAAAACCAAGGTGACTTGCGGTCTCCTGTAAAATAGGTTTCGTTATCGGTTTTTCTAGAAGTCAGGTAGGAGATAACCATCAATAAACAGAAATAGGCAACAATAATCGTAAATACAACAAATGGCTTCACTTCAGGATATTTTATTTCGTAATTAGGTGTATAATTTAATGTCCGAGAATATGGATTGATATCCCGACAGGTTTTCCATGGCATCCAGTTCGGCCATCGATCCCTGTGAAACGACCCATTTTCGCAGCTTATCGGTACCATTTATTATGTCGATGGGCATATGGTCATAATCGTATTCATAAGGTGGGTCAAGCCATTCGAAATTTGTATCCATGTGTTTGTACAATTCCCGCATCAACCACTGTCCGGTTCTCCAAGGTTTAAAGATTTTCCGATTCAAGACATGCATTTGAAAACCGCCACAGGCTACATTGGCCTGTTTTTGAAAAGTGGGTAAGAAATTGATGGGGCGTATAGCCACGCCTTCCAAACCACTTTTGGCAAATGCTTTGGACAAGTGCGTGTCCCATAGACCATAGGGTTCTATGCTTGGATGGCCCATTATTTCCAAAGGCTGTGTGGTGCCCCGTCCTTCACTGAGTTTGGTTCCCTCGAATAACACTATGCCGGGAAAGGTAAAAGCGCTTTCAATCCTGGATAGATTGGGTGAGGGCAATAACCATGGTAGTCCGGTGTCCTCATAAAACATGTCTCTTTTCCAACCCTGCATGGCCACGATCCGTAAATTTGCTTTTTCATGGGTCCAATGTTTTTGATGCATTAAGGCAACCTCACCAATGGTCATTCCGTGCCTTACGGGTATGGGATGACGTCCTATGAACGAGGTAAAATCCATATTCAGGATGTTACCTTCCAAGTCCATTCCGTTTAAGGGGTTTGGTCGATCAAGGATGATGATTTCTATGTCCTTCGATACGCAAGCCTCTAAAATAAGGGTCATCGTATAGATGTAGGTGTACATCCTGCAGCCCACATCCTGAAGGTCTATGAACAAATGGTCGACCCCTTCCAACATGGCTTCCGTTGGCACCCGCGTTTCCGAATAAAGGGAATAGACCGGAATATTGAAATAGGGGTGTACGTTATGGGCCGTTTCAATCATATTGTCTTGTGCATCGGTACAAAACCCGTGCTGGGGACCAAATATCTTAACAAAACGATCTGAGAAAATTTTTTTAAAAGCCAGTGTGGCATGTTCCAAGCTGCTATTCACGGAAGCATTATGGCATAACAGGGCGACTTGTCCTGGAAATTCACGCTGAAGACCATAATCTTCCACAAGTACATCCAATCCTGTTTTTATTTTCGGCATATCATCATTTTTTAAGATTGAAAAATCCAAGCCAAATACCTGATTTGGCTTGGATAAGCAACAAGAACTAGGGCATCAACTAGTTACTAACAACAATCTTTAGATTATGATGTTGGATTTGAGGGGGTATTCGTGTTGTTGTCCCTCTCCTCATTGGGGTAAGGGTAGTAATTTCTATTGCGTTCAGCATTTTCATCCTCAGGACCAGGTCGGTCAAATCTTCGGCTATCCTCAAGACCTAGACTCGATAGATAGAGTTCGATTCTACGATTTCGGTAAATCTCATCCAAAATCGATTCGGCATCAAGCGATCCCGAGTAGTCGTCCAAGGCGGCACCTAAATCAAAGGCATCTTCTGCAGCGGTTTTATTGCGCACCAAGTTCAGTTGTGTGACCGCATTATCCAAATCATTGGTTCGGGCGTAGGCTTCAGCTTTAATAAGGGTCATTTCACCGGGCAGGTAAACGGGGATCTCATCCAGGTCATCATCAAAAAATGCGGTAACCTCATAAACCGGTATTTCTGCATCCGGGTCATCACTATAGACATAAAAGTCTACACGTTGATCCCCATCTTCCGGAAGCAAATCATCTGAAAGCGCAAAATTTGCGTCCTTAGCTTGGGTAACGTTTTGTGATCCGAACCAAAATGCCAATGGATTTGGGATTGATGCGTCAAATGACCAGGTAGACTGTATTGAGGTGTCCACTTCATCCGCGGCCACTATTGCGTCAAGGTAATTTCCGGCCATTAAGTTAAAGCGCGCCAATAAGGCATTAACCGAATTTTCCAAATCTACAGATCCAATAAGATCAGTGGTTACTTCAGTAGCTAATCCAGTATCGATATATCCTTTGGCTTCGTTTAAATCGGAAATGGCATTTTGAAGGACCGTCGTTTTATCGCTGAATGGGGCATTGTCAATGATTTCAAGAGGTACTTGTTCAAAATACTGAATCAATGTTCCGTGGACCAAAGCTCTATAAAATAGGCCATGGGCTTTCAACGTATTACTTACCGAGGTATCGTCTGAAGCAATTTCAGCTGAGTTAATGACCGTGGTGGCCTCTTTTCTACAAAGCATGGCATTGGTCCACATATTGCCAAGTAATTCATTGTCACCGCTAACATCGTCTCCACCCAAAAGGATTTCATTCTCCCCTTCGTTACCGGGATTGAGAAGTTGTAGTTCACCGGTATTCAAGCCTGTGATATTTACCGTGGTATACAGTAAGCCCGTCCTTTCGGCACTCCAACGTTGTTGTATGCCATTTATCAATTTTACTAGATTGTCTGTGTCGGTTTCCACATCCGGTTCCAGGGTGGAATTGGGATCTAAATATACCTTATCGCAAGATATGGCCCCAAGGGTCAAGGTAACCAACAATATAATTTTATATATTCCTTTCATTTCTTTCAATTTATAGGTTAGTGCTAATTGACAGGGCGAAAGTGCTCGGTATTGGCACGTTTCCAAAGTTTACAGAACGCAACAGGTTGGATTGTCCACCAGCGTTGGTTTCCGGGTCATAACTCCAAAAATTATCGAAGGAGATCAAGTTTCTTCCTATCAATGATACTTTTACATTTTTCAGCGTATCGTTGAACAAAGAAGGGAAGGTGTAAGATAAAGATACTTCCCTTAGTTTTACAAAGGAACCATCTTCGATCCTAAATTCTTCAATTGGGTAAATGCCGGCAATGTATCCTCTTGGAAGCTCTCCTGTAAGTTCTTGGGCTGCCAACCTTCCTAACCCAACACCTTGTCGGGTTCGCTTATCGGCATCGAACACATCAAAACCTTGAACGGATTCCCACAACATGGAAAAATTAAAGTTCTTGTATTTTAAATCGGTTCCTATGCCCATGATATAATCGGGGTTCGGGTCACCTATGATTTTACGTAAAGCATCCCCTGTTGGTTGACCATCCTCATCACGTTGGGCTATACCGGTTGTGGCATCCCCTCTTTCTTGTTGTGGGACACCTACCGGTGAACCATCTGTCGAGGCTCCTGATAAAATTAGATCTCCATTTTCGTCTTTGGCGTAATAGGTGCCGTAAAATACGCCCAAGGCCTCTCCCTCACGTACGATAGGGGTTGCGCCGGCAACGGTGGATATTGTGATGTCGCCACCAGTGGTTTCCAAGACCTTATTCTTGTTGGTACTGAAGTTTAGGTTCAAATCCCAAGTCAAGTCCGCTGTTTTTACCGGGGTTATCCTCGCGTAAATTTCCAATCCCTTATTTTGCATGCTACCTACATTTTCCGTGCGCGATTCCCCACCAATGGAAGGGGCCAAAACACGGGTTACAATAAGGTCTTCGATTTTTTGGCTGTAATAAGACAGTAACAAACCGGCCCTGTCGTTCCAAAAACTGAGATCTGTACCTATTTCAAACTCCTTGGTGCGTTCAGGGACCAAATCTTCATTGCCCAATGTGTTGTTTTGTTGAAGGCTCTCGGCGCCTGAAAACTCATTGGGGGTATAGCTGCTGAATCTTTCGTAAGGGGAAATAGCGGTGAGGTTGCCCGCTTCGCCATAAGATACCCTTAGTCTCGCCGAATTAAAGAAACCATCCGTATTCCAGAAAGGTTCGTTGGAGAGAAGGTATGAACCGGAAACTTTTGGATAGAAATTACTTCTGTTGTCAACATCAAAATTTGTCGCACCGTCTATACGACCCGCAACCGTAAGGAACAATTTGTTATCGTAGCTAAGTGTTTCTTGAAGGAAGAACCCGTAAATGTCCAAGTTGGAATCCACTGGATTGTATTGTAAGGGGATGGTTGGAGTTCCGGTGTCGTCCAAGCCCCTTCCTTGGGTAGCGTCCATTTCCAATTGGCTGGATTGGAAACTATACCCCCCAGTAGTGGATGAGTTTAATTTTTCACTGATCTTCCAATCATAGTTGGCGGTAATGTCATAGTTCCAGTTAAAAATTTTGGCTTCTGCATTCCCTAGGTAACCGTTGTCATAGTATGCCGCGTTCACTCCATCATAGGGGTAAACGGGGATATAAATATGTCCTTTTTGATTATAGGTGTCCACACCAATAATCTGATCAATGGTAAGATTTTCCATTGGGGTTATTTTTAAATGGGCATTGGGGATAATTCGATTTACCTTTTGGGTAATATCAAAAGTTTCAATGATGCTCAAAGGGTTTATCCTGGTAGGTTCAACGGCCATTAGGTTGCCATCGGCATCACGTTGGGTGATATCATAGACGTTGTTGGTGATATTCATGGAGTTGATGGGACTCCAGAAAACATTACCATCCGGTTTTTCATTGGATTTACTGGATGAAAAATATAAGCCTATATCATATGAAATCCAATCGGCAATATTATGGTCGAATTTCAAACGGGCAGAAAAGCGATCGTACTTCGTGTTTTTGATAATACCTTCATTGCTCGTATAGCCTACGGATGCCATATAATTCATAGCACCGTTGCCGTTACGGGCCATAAAATGATTATCGGTACCAAAACCGGTTTGGAAGATTTGATCTTGGTAATCATATCTTGTCGTTTCGAACTTTTCCGTACTTAGATTCGTATATGGTGTGGCAGTATTGGTTTCGGTATCATAACCGAAAATTGGCCATAGTCTACCGGCCAAGGATCCAACAGGAACGGTCTCAAATTCCTCTCCTATTAGATTTAAATCCAATTTTTTTCTGACGGTATTGATATTGAATCCGGTTTTGAAGGTCATTTCCGGACCATTTTCAAAGGTTTTGCCCTTTTTTGTTGTAATGACCACAACCCCGTTGGAGGCGCGGGAGCCATAAATAGCAGCTGCAGCTGCACCGTTCAGGATATTGATGTTGTCAATATCATTTGGGTTGATATCTACCATCCTATTCTGTCCGGGACTGGCATCGCCTGCAGATACGTTAAGGTTGGTGACATTGGTGGTCAGGTTACTGGCGATAACCCCATCCACGACATACAAGGGTTCAGAAGACCCCTTAATGGTACTGGGACCTCTCAATCGAATGGAAAATCCACCGGCAGGATCACCGGAGTTCTGGGTGATCTGTGCTCCCGGAACTTTTCCTTGAAGCGAAGAAGTTACACTTACTGGGGCCGCTTCTATAAGTTTGGCGGATTTTATGGTTGTAATGGCATTACCAAGTTTTTTTCTTTCTTGGGTAACCGATGATCCCAAAACAACCACTTCGTCCAAGTTATTTGCATCTTCCGGCATGGCAATCGTCAAATCTTGACTTTCACCTGTAAGTACAATTTCCTGGGTTACAAAACCAAGATAACTAATGACCAGGGTTTTTTTACTGGCATCATCAACCTCTATTTGGAATTTTCCGTCAAAATCGGTCACTTCCCCGTAGGTAGTGCCTTTGATAAATACATTGGCCCCTGGCAAAGGTTGGCCGTCAGTGTCGTTGACTGTCCCTGAAATGGTCTTGGTTTGGGCGAGAACGGAGTTCAACCCAAGAAGGAGAACCAAGAACATGAAGACATGTTTGAGTTTTTTCATAAAAAAGGTGGTTTAGAATTGCAGTAAATCTAGGAATCATATTTTATTAATGCAATAATTTTGCTGTTTTAAATTGCAAAAAGATATAGTAATTGCATGATGTGCAGTAAAAAGATGCAATTTTATATGTATGTTTGTTTTATGACGAAAGCAAAAAGACAACTTTTCATATTGAGCGAAGTACAGTTGCGAAATAGGGTCGTGTTGGCCGATTTGGCGAATATGCTCAATGTGTCTATTGATACGGTACGAAGGGACATTAAGGAACTCGCTGCCGAAAAAAAGCTGAAAAAGGTACATGGAGGTGCGGTTTCAAACGGTTTTAATGCGTATTCAAATCGATCAAGTGATATTTTTGAGTTGGACAGTAAGGTGACTATTGCACAAAAAGCCCTTCACTTGATTAAAGAAGGCGATGTATTGCTTATTAGTGGTGGGTCTACCAACCTGGAATTGATCAAAATGATTCCAAAGAAAATGTCCCTGACTTTCTTTACACCGAGTCTTTCGATGGCTATTGAACTATCCCATAGACCTCCAAGGTACAGTGAGATTTATCTTATTGGAGGGAAACTTTCTCCAAGTTCACAGTTGACCGTTGGCGGGGGATCCATAAACATCCTTTCCGAGATCATGGTCGATACCTGTTTTTTGGGAACGGGTTACCTGGACGTAAAGAAAGGGGTAACGGAAGTTGATTGGGAGATAGCACAAATGAAGAAGGCCATGATTCGGGCATCAAAGAAAGTTGTTTCTTTGTGTATCTCAGCAAAGCTGAACACTTATAATCGGTATAAAATCTGTGATATCGGAAATTTGGGTACATTGATTACCGAATTGGAGCCGAACTCCCCCTTGCTCGATGATTACCGGAAACAAGGCATAAAGATGCTTTAAAAGTGGATTGCATATGGGTGATGATATCATAGCATCTTGGGAGAAAAATGCTAAGGAATGGATCAACGTAATCCAAAACAGGCGTATTCCATCCAGAAAATTTACCAATGCCGCGATTTTAAGGCTGCTGGGAAGCCTAAAGGGTGAAAAAATCATCGATGTGGGTTGTGGTGAAGGGTGGTTGACCCGGGAAATGGGAAAAATGGGTTGGGAGGCAGCCGGATTGGACGCTATTGAACCCCTGATTGTCGAGGCAAGAAAGAACAGCTCGGATTCCTATCACCTTCTAACCTACGAAGCTATTATCGCAGGAACTCTTTTAGCTGGACATCCTTTTGATGTGGCCGTATTCAATTTTAGCCTTTATCAAAAAGAGGGACTTATTTCCCTTATAACCAATACGCTACAACAACTGACCCCAAAAGGTGTTGTCGTCATACAGACCTTACACCCTTTTTTCTTACTGCAAATGGGATTGCCCTATAAAAGTCAATGGCTTCAGGATTCTTGGAAAGGGTTGCCCGGGGATTTTACCGATGGACATGCATGGTATGCGCGTACTATGGAAGATTGGTCCAAAGACTTGAACCGGTTGAAAAATATACAATGGGGCATAAAAGAGGTTTTGAACAATGAAGGAACACCGGTTTCCTTGATGATCAAAATTGAAAAACACTGAGATTCCGTTAAAATATCATATTCGGATCTAAGATGTCCTTGGAGGTCGACCTGTCGGTAAATTCGGGAATTAAGGGGTTTCCGGGATTTCTCCATAAATCAAGGCAACGATGTTTCCTGTCCCGAAGAAATATATGGATATCCAAGAAAATAGCGTTTCATTATTTGGATGGAACCGTTTTTTAAGGATTGGGCTACTTGGTAAATGAAGTTACCTTCCAGGACATTTTAATGTTGTAAATTGGATGTGTATTTTTTATTCAATAGCAATGGATCATTTTGATATAAAAGCGAAAACATGGGATATTAGCAAGGATAAACAGGTAAGAGCGAAGGTTTTTGCTGACGAGATCATTGCCTTTTTACCGTCTAATGGGCAATGGAACGCATTGGAGTTCGGTTGTGGTACGGGTTTATTGAGTTTTGCCTTAAAAGATTTCATGAAGAATATTACACTTGTCGATACTTCTGAAGGCATGATCGCTGTTTTAGAGGAAAAAATAAAACAGCAACGTATTACCAATTTTAAACCTTTGCATGTCGATCTTTTAGCGGATAAAACCGAAATTGCAGCTGTTGATATCATCTATACCTTAATGACTTTGCACCATATTCATGATCTGGACAGGGCTTTTTCCGTTTTCCATGATCTTTTGAATGTGGATGGGTATTTGTGTATTGCCGATCTGGTCGAAGAAGATGGTACCTTTCATAAACCCGAACTCAATTTTGATGGGCATCATGGATTTAATAAGTCCCAATTGAGTGATCGACTTCGGGCCCATGGGTTCGCTGTTGTGCATTACAGTACGCCCCATGTCATCACCAAGGAAAATGGTAAGCGATATCCACTCTTTTTATTGATAGCGAAAAAACTATCGGAGAAAAAATCGGAGTTTATTTAACAACATAAAAAAAAGGTGCGGTTGGGGGAATTACACCACACCTTTTCAACTCAACTAACTCAAACAACTATCGTTGTACAAGGGCAGATAAGCCCTTACTGTACATTTTCCAAAATATATTCAACCGCTGCCATGGAATGGATTTTGGTGGTGTCGAAAACGGGAATATCAAGGTCTTCTTGAAAGATCATCAAAGGAAATTCAGTACAACCCAAAACAACCCCTTGGGCCCCTTCCCCAATTAAATCGTTGATGACACTTAATACGTATTTCTTTGATTGTTCATTGATATGGCCATAGGTAAGTTCCTCTTGGATGATCCTATGTAACTCTTCGATCACTTTTTCTTCCCTGGGAACGAGGACTTCAATACCGTTTTCTTCGATTCTTTTGGTTATGAAGTCTTGTTCCATACTATACTTGGTGCCCAAGAAACCTACTTTCTTTAACCCTTTGGCATGAATGGCTTTGGCGGTGGCATCCGCAATATGTATCACTGGGAAATCCAATTTTTCCTGAACCGAATTATATACCTTATGTGGCGTATTGGCGCAAAAAAGTACGGAACTTGCTCCTGCTTTATTGAGATTTATTGCTGCATTGACCAGCATATTTGCGATGGAATCCCATTTGTCCTCTTTTTGGAATCGATGGACTTCCGCTTGGTTAAGATTGTATATGACCAATGGGGGATTGGTATTGTTCTCGTAATGATCATTGATCGATTGATTGATGAAACTATAATATTCAACGGTCGAATGCCATGATGTTCCACCTATCAAACCCAATGTGTTCATTCCTTTTGCGTTGGTTTCCGGTTTTGTAACCTTTGTTTTGGCTTCCTGGTTGGTTTCAGCACAAGCTGCAAGACCTAAAATCAACAAACCATAAATAAATTTCCTCATTTCCTTCTTTTGTTTAAAATGCAAATCCTTTCTTTAATTCATCCGACAAATGCCCGACCAATTCTTTGTTCCCAGGGTCATTGGCAATATTGTTGTTCTCTTGGGAGTCATTTTCATGGTCGAATAGTTCCCTGCCGATAAGTTCCCCTTTTGTTTTCTCATCTTTCATCCATGTATACCATTCCACGTAACGATAACGGTCCGTTCTAACGGTATATCCCATTCTTTCTACTTTCCTGTTTTCCGGAGGACCGTATCTTCCCAATAAAAATTGGCTATAAGCGGCATCCTTGACTTTTGTGTCGGGATTTTCAAGTAATGGCTTTAAACTTTCGCCGTCCAGGTATTCCGGTACCTTGAAACCGGTGATATCGCAAAGGGTCGGGTATATGTCTACGAACTCCGTTAATGCGTTGCTGGTTTTTCCTTTGGCGTTAACTTTGTCCCCACTGATAATCATAGGGACCCTGGTATCAATTTCATAATTGGTTTGTTTGGCCCAGCCATTATGTTCGCCCAGTTTCCAACCGTGATCTCCCCAAAGTACCACAATGGTGTTGTCCTTGAGCCCTAAACGGTCCAATTCATCCATCAATCGGCCCACTTGGGCATCTATATAGGATACACAAGCATAATAGGCGTGTTTTAATTCCCGTTGTTTCGCTTCATCCCAGGTTCCTTGGGTCGGGGTAGGTAAATTGTCCTTGGCATCTACATAACCACGAAGTTCGGCATCGCCATGTACTGCAAAGGCTGGACTGTTTTTTGGTGGGAATTGGTTGGGGGCCAATGGGATATTTTCCCGATCATAAAGATCCCAATATTTTTTGGGGGCGTTAAAAGGGAGGTGGGGTTTGTAATACCCAACGGATAAAAAGAAAGGTTCTTTTTTGTTTTTCAGTTCACGTAATTTTTTGATGGCCATCGTGGTTTGCGCCCCATCATAATAGGCGTCATCCCCAGCATTTCCCATCTCATGGGATTGGGTTTTGGTATAAATGAAACCATATTTGTCGAACTTCGCTTTTCCGTCTTTTAACAATTGGAGTTCCAGTTCTTTTTGTTCAATGATGTTTTCTTGGTTCACATAAACCGCATCGGGGTCAAATGGGAATCCGTCAACGTGTACATATTCATTCCATGCCAAGGAGTCTTGTAAGGTGTTGTGGAATGTTTTTCCCAAACCAACACTGTAGTAGCCATTGTTCTTGAAAAATTGGGGCAGTGATACGAGATCGGGAAGATTGTCCCTGAAGTGTGTCTTTAAATCCCAAATTTGAGTGGAATCCGGTCTTAATCCGGTCAATAAGCTGGTACGCGACGCTGTACAAACCGCTTGCTGGCAATAGGCACGGTTAAAAACTACGCCATTGGCGGCCAATTTGTCAATATTGGGGGATAGTATATTTTCGTCACCATAACAGCCCAAATCGGGCCTTAAATCATCGATGGGGATGAATAGGATATTGGGTCTTTCTTGTTCCTCTGCCTCAGCGGTTTTTTTAGCTTCGGGTTGACAGCCGAAACCGGATAGTAAGGCAGTAAACGCTATGCCGTAAAGTAATCCTCTTTGTTTGATTTTCATAATTGTTTTTTTTAATTCCTTGACCTTAAATTTGGGGTACTGCGGCTTTCCACCCTTTGGATAATCGTTCCGACAGCCTTTGTACGAGTTCTTTTTTGTCCGGTCGATCCACAATGTTCAGGGTTTCATTGGGGTCAACGGAGTGGTCATAAAGTTCCGAAGCTGCAAATGTCCCCTTTACCTTGGTTTCATTATCCCAATGATACCATTCTATATAATGATATTGTTTCGTCTGCATGGAATATCCCATATATTCCTTTCCGTCTTTGGAAACACGTGCCCGTCTTCTAAATTGGGTGAAAACGGCGTCTTTCCATTCCAGATCGGGGTTGTTGAAAAGGGGGGTTAGACTGGTCCCTTGGAAATAATCGGCCTTATGAACCTCTGCTAAATCACATAAAGTAGGAAATATATCCACAAGCTCGGAAAGAGCTTCAATTTGTTTCCCTTCATTTTGGTTGGCTTGCTTAATTATAAGAGGCACATGTGTGTCAATATAAAAATTGGTCATTTTGCCCCAACCATTATGGTCCCCAAGTTTCCAGCCATGATCCCCCCAGAGTACGATGATGGTATTTTCGTATAACCCCCTTTCTTTCAATCCTTCGATCAACTTGCCTACACAGGCATCGATAAAACTTACGCTGGCATAATACCCCCTTTTTAAGGTTGCGGCATATTCCGCGGGTAGCGGGTCGTCCTCAGGGCGTCCAATCTCATACGGATTGTGATATGCCCTTAATTCATAATTGGAATTGGCGGACATTATAGGGGCATTTTCAGGTAATTTGGGATTGGCAGCGGGAGAAATGGAACCTTCGGGATACAAATCCCAGTATTTCTTTGGTGCTACAAAAGGAAGGTGTGGCCTATATAGTCCCAATCCCATAAAAAAGGGTTGCTTTTTGTCTTTGATCCTGTCAATGGTCTGTAATGCCAATTCCGTTTGCATGGCATCATAATATAATGAATCGGGGGCATCCGCACTCTCAATGGCCGGTCCCCTGTTCCAACCGTCCCCATAAATCTTTCCTTTCCTTTTTTCCAATAACAGCGCCCTGTCCCTTTTTTGGATTTCAAGGGCTTCCTCGGTGTAATAATAGGTTTCGGCATCCCTGTTCACATATGGGGCCGTGTTGTAAGGGGCTGGCCTTAAATCGGGTTCATCCCAAGAAATGGAATCGGGCATGTAATTATGGAATATCTTACCAATGTTAACCGTGTAATACCCTTCCTTGTTGAAATATTGTGGCATGGTAACCGCCTCAGGATTGATTTCCCTGAACTTGTCGCCGAGATGCCATACCCTTGTCGAATCCGGTCTATATCCTAAAAGGGTACTCGCCCTGGAAGGGGCGCAAACAGCGGCTTGGGAATGTGTGTTTAACATGACCATCGACGAAGCGGCCAGCGCATCGATATTTGGGGTTTTGATTTCCTTGTTCCCGTAGCTTCCCAGGTCGGGTCTAAGGTCGTCTATGGATAGGAATAGAATGTTCGGTTTTTTTGCCAATTGTTCTTTGGCAACCGACGCCGTTCCTTTTTTATCGGTACAGCCGATCAGTGTGAGTACGATTAAAAAATAGGTGTGTATGGATTTCATATAACTTTTGAAGGGTGTTTCACTATTTTTAGTTTAAGACATAATTTTGCTTTTTATAGACATTATTATCCATAAAATTAATTTATGGGTATGAACTCGATCATTGTGGGGGGCAAGTGGTTAATTTCCTTTTCCCAACATTTCTATCCATAGATCTTTGTAGGCCAGGTTCCTAATGCCATTAGAGTGTGGCCTTTTTCCTTCGGGATACGGTAAATTAAAGGCATAAACATGATTTTGTGGTATGTTCATTGCCTTATAGGTCTCAATGATGGTTTTGGCGGCGCCCTCTTCAACATGATAGGTGCCATACCATCTATCTGCAGGGGTGATGCTCTCATTGAAATACCATTTCGCAATTTTGTTTTTTGCGGAATAGTCCCATCCTCCAGAAAAGTCTATTACCCGTGCAACACGATGACGCTTGGCAATGAATGCTGCCATTCCACCACCTTGTGATTGTCCGGCCACTGCAATTTGGTCCCATTTTGGGCTTCCGTTTTCCAGATATGTTCCCCAATTTCCTTTTTTGTCATTTTCGGCAAGGTAAACCAGCAATTTGGTAAACCTATTGATTATGGCATCATAAGACTGGTCGTCGGTATGGGGAAAATCATTTGTCCCATAAATTCGGTTGGTCCTAAAATCCGAGGCGCAATCGGAATTTCCCTCCAATGTTTCCCCTTTACATATGCGTGCAATGGCAGGGGTGTTTATATAGGATAAATTGATTAGATAATAGCCTTGATCCACTGCTGTGGCAAAAAGGTCCTTGGGGCCTTTTAAAGCGATACCGTTTGTTCCGGGCATGAACAATAATAATTTGCCTTGTTTTACTGTTGGGTCGTAAACAACAAAGTGCGGTGTGTCCGCTTCGGTTATCCTGGGGTCTGTTTTTGAAGGGGTAACTTCCAATATGACATTCGATTCGGCGAACGGGGATTTTAATTGGGCAAATGAGAATCCGTGGAGTATGAGCATACAAAGGATTGAGATTTTCTTCATTTTTTTGGGTTTTGGTCGTTATTTAAATATTTGGGCGATTGTATTCAATAGGTAAATCCGGTCTAAAATTAGATAATGCCAATCGATTTATTGTGCTTAGTCGATTACTTTCATCGCTTTGCCTATTTTGATAAAAGCATTTATGGTTTTTGTGATTTGGGTTTTGTCATGTGCAGCTGAAAGTTGGACTCTGATTCTTGCCTTGCCTTTGGGGACTACAGGAAAGAAAAATCCAATTACATAAATACCTTCCTCTAGGAGGCGATTTGCAAATTCTTGGGCTATGGTCGCTTCTCCCAACATTATTGGAACGATCGGATGGGTGCCTTCTACGATTTTAAAGCCGGCCTCAGTCATTTTTGATCTAAAAAAAAGTGTGTTTTCCTCTAATTTATCCCTTAAATGGGTCGATTTCGAAACAATATCCAATACCTTCAATGATGCTCCTACAATGGCAGGTGCCAAGGTATTGGAAAATAAATAAGGTCTGGAGTGTTGTCTAAGGATGTCAATGATTTCTTTTCTTGCCGCGGTAAAGCCACCGGATGCACCCCCCAAGGCTTTTCCAAAAGTACCTGTTATGATGTCTATTCGATCGATCACATCATGATATTCATGGGTTCCCCTACCGGTTTTGCCGATAAACCCTGTGGAGTGACATTCGTCTATCATTACCAATGCGTCATACGTATCTGCCAAATCACATATTTTATCCAATTGGGCTATGGTGCCATCCATTGAAAAAGAACCGTCCGATACAATTAATTTCCGTCTGGAAGAACCGGCTTGTTTAAGTTGTTCTTCCAGATCCTCCATATTGTTGTGTTTGTATCTGAATCTTTTCGCTTTGCAAAGTCGGATACCGTCAATAATGGAAGCGTGGTTAAGTTCATCTGAGATGATGGCATCTTCTGATGAGAACAAGGGTTCGAAAAGTCCACCATTTGCATCAAAAGCCGCGGCATACAGGATACAATCCTCCATGCCTAAGAATTCCGCGGTTTTCTGCTCCAATTGTTTATGTATATCTTGTGTTCCACAGATAAAGCGAACTGATGAAAGTCCAAAACCATGTGTTCTTATGGCTTCGATACCTGCATCGATAACTTCGGGACTTGCTGCCAGCCCCAAATAATTATTCGCGCAAAAATTAAGGGCCTCCCCACTGGTGGTCGTACTGATCTCCGGGCCCTGCTTTGAAGTTATGATGCGTTCTTCCTTGTAAAGTCCGCCCGATTTTATGTTCTCAATCTGACTTTGTAAATCTTTTTTAATACTGCCGTACATGATCTATAGTTGTATTTCCTTTAGAGAGTGCTTATGTTTCAATTTTTCAATCATTTCCTTGGTCATATCCTCCAAGAGGTATTTAGGCATCCAATTCCAGTCGGTCCTTGCTGCAGAATCATCAATGCTCATAGGCCATGAATCGGCTATGTTTTGCCTATAATCGGGATTATATACTGCCTTGAAATCGGGATAGGTGTTTTTTATGGAGGTTACCATTTGTTCCGGACTAATACTCATTCCTGAAATATTGTAGGAAGTCCTAATGGTGATTTTTTCTTTTGGGGCATCCATGATCTCTATTGTTGCCCTAACGGCATCATCAATATAAATCATTGGCAAGAAGGTTTTTGGTTTTAGAAAACATTCGAATTGTTCGTTTTTTATGGCCTTATGGTATATATAAACGGCATAGTCCGTAGTGCCGCCCCCCGGAAGGGATTGGTGCCCGATAATGCCGGGATATCTTATTGAACGGATGTCCAATCCATATTTATGATGGTAGTAATTCCCCCAATTTTCGCCGGCAACCTTAGACATCCCATATACCGTTGTAGGGGTCAGATTCGGGGATTGCGATGTGTTCACCCTTTCAATTTTATCCCCAAAAACCGCAATTGAACTAGGGTAAAAAACTTTTTTGACTTTATGAAGCCTAGAGACTTCCAGGACATTCAACAATGTCTTCATATTGACATTCCATGTGTCCAAGGGTTCTTTTTCCCCTTTGGCCGATAAAATGGCAGCCAAATGGTATATTTGGGTAATATCGTGCTTGATCACCAATGCCTCCATGGCATCATAATCAGTAGCGTCCAATGTTTCAAAAACACCATTAAAATCGGTTAAAGAGCGTAAATCGGAAGCAATAACATTGTTGGTTCCCCATTTTTCCTGTAGCTTAGACGTTAATACATTGCCCAATTGACCACAAGCCCCCGTTACTAGTATTTTTTCAATAATCATGAATTATTTTTTGATAAAAAACAAATTTATTGAAATAAACACTATAAAACATAAAAACAACTTTTAATAATAATAAAAAAAGTATAATTATCTGTAAAAAGATAAATATAAAGTATATTTGTCTTTTTTAAATTAAAATAAATCTGTTTATTAGTAATTTTATTTGTAATGGAAAAATTGGATAGTATAGACTTGGAGATCTTAAGAATTCTGCAGGAGGATTCAAAAAAAACCACCAAGGAGGTTGCTGAAATGCTTAACCTAACGGTATCACCGGTGTATGAGCGCATTAAGAGACTCGAAAAGAATGGATATATCAGGAAATACGTAGCGCTACTGGATAAAAAAATGATCGATAGGCCGGTAACCGCCATATGTATGGTTTCTTTAAGGTATCATCATGAGGGTTTCATCGATAGGTTCGATGAACAGATACGGGATCTCAAGGAAGTCCAAGAGTGCTATCACATGGCCGGAAAAGTTGATTTTTTTTTAAAGATCAATCTTCAGAGCCTTGATGCATATCACGAATTTGTACGATTGAAATTGTCCAAAATTGATAATATAGGGGTATTGGAAAGTTATTTTGTCTTAAAAGAGATTTTCAATAAAACAGAGTTTAATATATAGCATACCATCCTTTATGCTTGAAAAACAAAATGGTGTTGTTTGGGTATCAATGATCTTTTAAGGTGATGAGGGTCAAAAATATATGGCTTTGGTATTTTAGTTCGACCTCCTCCCGGTAAAATGGGTGCATACCAAATACGTGGGCAGTTCCTGACCATTTTTTGAAATGGTGAAAATATTGGTCCTATGTGAGGGCCATGGGTGTGGTTTTCGCTATTTGATTTATTGGGTTATACCAATACAACGGTTAAGCTTAAGGCACCTTGGGCCCCTATGACCAAACATTGTTCAATATCGGCCGTTTTGGACGGTCCCGATACGAATACGCCAAAAGACCGATCTCTTTTTGAAAGTAATTCATAGGCATCGTGTAAATGCAAGCACACATTTTTTTTCTCCAGAACGATGAGCAGTTCTTTGGTGATAAAAGGTAAGATTCGGATGGGGAATCGATCATCGGAAATCCAAATAGCGCCATTCTCCGCAACACCGAATGCGCCGGGTATTATGGCCAAATCAACACCTTCGAGATCTTGGGGTTGGGTTTTGTCCGAAATGGAAACCGTTCCCAGTGAGGATGATTTGGTACAGTCAACGATGTTCCTGGCATTGGGAAACAACTTCGTGATTTCCCGATCAATTTCGTTTAGTGCCGATAATTCCTTGATGGTGCCTCCGACAAGAGCTACTTTTTCTTTAAAATTCGCGAGAAGGTCTATTGTTTCATTAAAGGTATCCAGATTGATTTCCGGTAAAGGAATCAATGTTGGTTTGTTTTTTCGAACCGATCGTAATATTTCTTCCTTGCCCATTAGTTTTTTCTTTTTTCTTTGTACCACTGATCAAAATTCCCGTTTTTGATTTTGGGGAGCTCCCGTGCCTTTCCCCAAGCATTCAATTTGGAATACACTAAGAACCTGGGGGCATACTTCAATATAAATCGTACCGACCTTCCTCCAAAACCATAGAGTTTAGGATTGGAGAGGACCTTGCCGGTCATTTTTAGTATCGTTTTCTTGATAAAAGGTTGCTTTACGTCCTTGGTGATTAGCTGTCTCCATTTATACAATTGCTCATGTATATTGATCTTTACCGGACAGACATTGGAACAGGAACCGCATAATGTTGAGGCAAATGGCAACGAACTGTGTTTGGTCAAATCTTTTCCTGGGGATAATATGGAGCCTATTGGACCGGGAATGGTAGCGTCATAACTATGGCCGCCACTTCGTCGGTATATAGGGCAGGTGTTCATACAAGCCCCACAACGGATGCAGTGTAAGGAGGACCTAAAGTCTTCACGACTCAATTGTTCGGTTCTGCCATTATCGACTATGACGATGTGCATTTGGGATTCTGGCCCGGGTTTATTGAAATGTGATGAATAGGTGGTAATGGGTTGCCCGGTGGCACTTCTGGCCAAGAGCCGTAAAAAAATACCTAGATGGGCTTCTTTGGGAATAAGCTTTTCCATTCCCATACAGGCAATATGTATTTTTGCCGAATGTGCTCCCATATCGGCATTCCCTTCATTGGTGCAGACGACGAATCCCCCTGTTTCGGCTATGGCGAAATTGACACCGGTGATGGCGGCATCGGCCTCTAGGAATTTAGCGCGTAAGTGCTTTCTGGCCTCATGGGTCAAGTATTCCGGATTACCGTTGCTCGGTGTTGTGCCCAAATGTTCCTGGAATAAGGAGTCTACCTCTTCTTTGGTCTTGTGGATGGCCGGTAAAACGATGTGGCTGGGGGTTTCTTTGGCAATTTGAACGATATACTCCCCTAAGTCAGTATCGACTACTTCAATACCTTTTGATTCCAAATACGGGTTTAAATGGCATTCCTCGGTGAGCATCGATTTACTCTTGACCACTTTTTTTGCGTTATTGTCGGCCAGTATTTTGTTGACGATCTTATTGTGCTCTTCGGCATTAGAGGCCCAATGTACGGTAATTCCGTTTTTTTGGGCATTCTTTTCGAATGTGATCAGGTACTCGTCTAGATTGGATAGCACATGGGCCTTGATTCCCGATGCAAGGTCCCTTAAGTGTTCCCAGCCTTTAACGCCATGGGCGGCAGTGTCCCTTTTTTCCCTGACATACCACAAAGCCTTATCGTGCCAATTTACCTTAGCTTCGTCCTTATTGAATATTTCTGCTTTCTGTGCGTGGTTCATAATTAAATGCTGCTATTTAATATTTCAGCAATATGCATTACCCGTAAAGGTTGTTTTTTTCGGTTCACCAATCCTTCCAAATGCATTAGACAAGAATGATCTGCCCCGGTTATTACTTCTACATCATTGTTTAAATGGTCTTGGATCCGATCTCGTCCCATTTTAACCGAAATGGCTTCTTCAAAAACAGCGAAAGTCCCTCCAAAACCACAGCATTCATCTTTTCGGGTCAACGACATTAATTCGAGTCCCTTAACATGGGCCAAAAGATCTTCTTCTGTTGAATAATGGGCATCCATTCTTTCAGAGCAGGAACCAAGTTTAAGTCCCCTTAAACCATGGCAACTTTTATGTAAACCGACTTTATAAGGGAACGAGGCGCCCAAATCTTTCTTTCCCAATACTTTTACAATGAATTCGCATAATTCAAATGCATTGTTCCTGACCTTGATGACATCAGGGGTTTGTTCCAAAATGTCAAAATGTTTTTTCACGTGATAGATACAACTCCCGGAAGGCCCTACGATATAATCGTATTCCTTGAAATTTTCGACAAAGACCTGGCAAGCTCCTTTTGCATCTTCTTCATAACCTGAGTTGCCCAATGGTTGTCCGCAGCAGGTTTGTCCTGAGGGATAATATACATCCACTCCCAGTTTTTCCAGTACTTCCAAAGTTGCAATGGCCACCTGCGGATACAGTTGGTTGATGTAGCATGGTATAAATAGGCCTACTCTCATTTGATTTTCAATCTTTTAATTCGTAAATCTTATCCATTAACATCCATTTCTCGTTTTGCTTTGCCCAAGGTAATTTTTGCTGGTATTCCCACATAAGATCCTCCCATTCCTGGACCTTTTCATTGGCGTTGTCCATTTGTTCTTTTTGTTTAAAAGAAAAAGAGTCGTTTACCTCCAAAATCATGAACAGTCGATTCCCTACGTTGTAAATTTCGGCCTTCTCAATCCCGGAATCCCTCAGGCTTTTTGTGATTTCGGGCCACACTTTCCTGTGATGTTCCTTGTACTGCCCAATCAATTCGGGGTCGTCCTTTAGATCCAATGCCAAACAATATTTCTTCATTTCAATTTTTCGATTAATTATGGACCTTAAATGTCCTATAGGCGTAAATCGCGATAAAGGTAAAGCACAGAAAAGGTAAAATGAACGAAAAATTAACGCCTGAGAAGGGTCCTATGGTTCCCATATCGATAAGTGTCCCTTGCATTATGGGCATTAAAGCCCCGCCGACAATGGCCATTACCAATCCTGCTGCCCCCAAGGCCGTATCTTCTTCTTTTAAGCCATTGAGTGCGATTCCGTAAATAGTGGGGAACATCAAAGACATAAAAGCGGAGGTGGCGACCAATAAGTATAAGCCCATGATACCTTCAATTAAAATGACACCGCTTATCGTAGCCATGCCGCAAAGCGCAAAGATCATGAGTAATTTCCTGGAGTTCACGTACTTCATGAGAAATGTACTGATAAAACGGCTCAATAGAAAAATACTCATGGCCAGGATGTTGTAATTTTGGGCTTCGGCTTTCGGAATTCCCAAATTTCCGGCATATTGGATGATGAATGTCCAACACATGATTTGGGCGGCCACATAGAACAATTGTGCTATTACCCCTTCTTTATATTTGTTGTTTTTAAACAATCTTTTAAAAGAGGAAAGGGCGCTGCTCTGATTTTCCTTGTGTGCCCTTTTGGGCATTTTCGTGATTGATACGATGACCAACATACCGATGACCACAAAACCGAGGATGACGTACGGATTCCTGATTATCGCCAAATCGTGGGTTCGTATGGCTGCTTTTTCGATGGAATCCAAAGTGTTGAAAATCAGTTCCCCAGCTTCGTTTCTTTTGTCGGAATCCAGTGCGGTCAAAATGAATTTGGAAGCCACGAACATGCCGCATAGAGATCCTATAGGATTAAAGGCTTGGGCTAGGTTCAGTCGTCTTGTAGCTGTTTGTTGATCACCCATCGAAAGGATAAAAGGGTTGGCCGTTGTTTCAAGAAATGCCAATCCGAACGTTAAAATATAAAGGGAAACCAAAAAATAGCCGAAAACTTCGAACTTTGCTGCAGGATAAAAGAGCAAGGCTCCTATGGCATAGAGGATCAGGCCCAGTATGATGCCTTTTTTATAGCTGTATTTCCGAACAAATAAGGCTGCCGGAATCGCCATTGTGGCATACCCCCCATAAAAAGCAAATTGTACTAGTGCGGCTTTGGCGGTCGAAATTTCCATGACGGTACCGAATGCGGCGACCATAGGGTTGGTAATATCGTTGGCGAAACCCCAAAGGGCAAATAATGAGGTGATGGTAATAAAGGGGATAAGTACCTCTTTGGATACTACGGGGATTTTTTGGGTATTGGTCATTCTAACTCTGTTTGATGGTTGCAGTCAATAACAAAAAGCACTTTTTTGAAACAGATTGGGGGGTCTAGATCAACAAGTGCTTTTTGCTTCTAAATATTTTTTGTATCTATCTATATTGTGCGTAGATAACTTTGGTCTGTAAGTACTCTTCCATTCCGTGTTTACCATCCGCACCGCCTAGACCCGACTTTTTCCAGCCGGCATGAAAGCCTTGTATGGCCTCGAAATGTTCGCGGTTTACATAGGTTTCACCAAATTCCAGTTCTTCACAAGCATGCATTACCTTATTGAAATTCTCGGAGAATATGGAAGAGGTCAATCCGTATTCACAATCATTTGCCAAGGCAATAGCCTCGTCTAAGGTACTGAATTTCATGACAGGTAATACAGGTCCAAAAACTTCTTCTTTAATAATTTGCATGTCCTGGGTAACATTGGTCAGTAAGGTGGGCTGATAAAAATAGCCTTTGTCGAATCTTTCAGACCGGGTGCCACCGACAACAACTTCGGCACCTTCCTTTTTGGCAAATTCAACCATCTGGGAAACTTTTTCCACTTGGTCTTTCGACACCATACTGCTCATATCCGGGTCATTGGTGGCAAAGGCGTCTTCAACCTTCAATTGGGACATTTTCTTCTGAACCTTGTCCATGAACTCGTCATATATGGAATCTTCCACATAGGCACGTTCGGCGCAATTACAAACTTGACCACTGAATATGACCCTGGATGAAACGACCGCGTTTACCGCCAAATCCATATTGGCATCGGCACAGACGATGGCCGGGGCTTTTCCTCCCAATTCCAAGGAAACCTTGGTAATGTTCTCGGCTGCCGCTTCCATTATTTTTTGTCCGGCATAAACACTTCCGGTTAAACTCACTATTCCCGTAATCGGACTTTTGGTCAAGGTGTTTCCGACAATACTACCCGATCCGCATACAAAATTCAGGACCCCTGCCGGTAAACCAATGTTCGCGATCAGCTTCGCGAATTCCATTACGGTGTTGGGTGCTTCGCAACTCGGTTTGATGATACAGGTATTCCCGGTGACCAGGGAAGGGGCTATTTTCCGGGCCATTACGAAGAATGGGAAATTCCAGGGCAATATGCCCACGGCAACCCCTATAGGTGCCTTATGCAGGTAAATATGTTCTTTTTTACGGTCACTTTGTATTATTTCGCCTTCAATCCTTCTTGCCCAACCTGCGTTGTAATCAAAATAATCCGCGGTCACATCGATTTCCACTTGGGCCAGACCTAAAACCTTGGCTTGTTCCGAAGCCAATGTTTCGGCCAAAAAGATCCTGTTTTCACGGATAACATCGGCCATTTTGTTCAAGTGATTGGCCCTTTCGATTGCTGTGAGTGACTTCCAAGTATGTTGTGAGGCCTGGGCGGCTTGCAATGCATTTTCCGCATCCGTGGCCGATCCTTTGGGAATGACCGACAATACTTCCTCGGTGCATGGGTTGGTGATCTCTATGGTTTCGGTGGAAGTCGATTTTACGAACTTCCCGTTTATAAATTGATTAAATTCTTTCATTTATTCCGTTTTTTTTTTAATTAGTGATCAAGTGTTAAGGAGAATTCGATCTTTATGCCTTGTATTTTCAAAATTTCAGTGAATTAAGAAATTTTACATCATTTGGCAATAAACATCCTAACAAATTTAGGATATAACAAAAAGAAAGTATTTATCTGTAACAATCAATAATATGAATAATTTAAACATTGAGAGGGGTAAAGTGACATTTTAAAAGCTGATATCGAATAGCTGACCGCCATGTTAAATGGGTTAGGTTGAGGGTTTTGGGTAATGATCACGCTTGGTGGTTCAACTAGGTCTTGATATTCAATTTAACCCACAAAGGATGCCTTACGCCTAGGTGTATCTGCCCGATTTGTAAGTGGCGGGGGTTAATCCTATAACGGACTTGAATACCCTGGAGAAATGGTAACGGTCGGAAAAACCGAGTTTAAAGGAAACCTCTTCGATCGAATCGTTGGTTTGTTCGAATAGATCACAGGCTTTGGCTATTTTCCTGTTTTGGATGAAATTCTGTACGGTAATGTTCATCTCTTCCTTAAATAGCCGGGCAAAGGAGTTCGGGGCCATATTCGCAATCTCGGCCATTTTGGGGTTGCTTAATTTTTTTTCGATGTTTATTTCAATAAAGCGAATGACTTTCAAGACCCGTTCATCGATGTTGATCGCCTTCCATAATTCGGGTCCGATATTGGTGAGTGCTTCTTTGATGAATGCCTGTAATTTTAGATTGAAAGTCAATTTGAAATCGGTATTTTCAATTTTCAACCTTTCGGTTAAATACTGTAGTCTATCCCTTAGATAATCAGTTAATTCAATTTGAAAAACCCCGGGATATACGTTATCGAACGGAACCCCCAAATTGAAATGGGAAAAGAAATGGATCAGGTAGTCGTCCTTATATTCTTCCTCTGTGTAATTGTTGGTAAGGTGCTTTCCCGAAACGTGTATTCCTTCATTGAACATGTGGTTTTTGGTAAACCTGGTTGAGAAGGATGTGAACGGTGGGATGATGTAGATATGGTCTGGGGTCATGGTGTAAACCTTGTTTTGGTGGATTAATTCGCCCCCCTCGTTTTTGTTCCAATAAAGTCTCCAAAAAGGAAAAACCATATCGTGGCAATCCCAAAGATCAAGCAACCAATACCTGCAACAAAGTAAATTTAATTTAAGCCCGATAAAATGCTGCTTGTTTGATGAGGGATCGCCCAATTCTATATCCTTGACAAGTTTCATTTATACCCAATGTTTAAATTAGATACAAAAATACGTGTTTTACATATTTCATGGGACTTAGTGTCGAAGTATTTTTGTTGGTGTATAGTTTAATTATAGCATATGAAAACCTTAAAACTTCCATTACAGGTAGAAAAAGAATTGAAAAAAGTGTCCGAAGTAGCGGGCTATTTATGGCAGCGCGAATGGGCAGAGCGAAATGCAGGGAATATATCGATGAATTTGACCTCTTTTTTTACAAAAGAAGAAGTTCAAGGGATCGGTACCGAAGTGGCCTTCGATTTTCCGAAAGAGGCAGCAGGGTTTGTTATTTACATAACAGGTACCGGGTGTTATTTGCGCGATTTGGTCGATAAACTCGAAGAAGTGTCCTGTATTCTTTATATCAATGAGGACGCCACGGCATATTCGATTATTTGGGGCGGAAAACGGGATAATTTCGGACCTACTTGCGAATTGATCTCCCATGCCAGTATCCATTTGTTCAATTCACAACATCATCCCGAAAACTTAGCGGTAGTGCATACGCATCCATTAGAGTTGATTTGTATGAGCCACCACGAGTTGTTCAATGATGAGGAAGAATTGAATAGGCAAATCTGGATGATGTGTCCGGAAGTAAAAGTATTTGTGCCCAAAGGCATCCACTGTACACCTTATGCGTTGTCCAGTACGGCAGAATTGGCAAAAGTGACCATAGAGGCGTTTAAAACAAGAAATGTGTCGTTATGGGAAAAGCATGGTGCAACTGCTACCGCTCCGGATGTCATGAAAGCTTGGGATTTGTTGGATGTGGCCAACAAAGGTGCCAAATTGTTGATGATGTGTTGGGCCGCTGGTTTTAAACCGGCAGGATTATCGAACGAACAATTGGTTGAATTGGAACAATTCACCTAAAAACATAAAACTTATCCGAATATGAGTAGACTAATAGGCAGGTTGCCAAAAGTAGGTATTCGTCCTGTAATTGACGGACGTGAATTAGGAGTTAGGGAATCTTTAGAGGTTCAGTGTATGGATATGGCCAAAGCGGCCGCAAAATTAATTCAGGACACCTTACGTTTTCCCAGTGGGGAAAAAATAGAATGTGTTATTGCGGATACTACTATCGGTGGTGTTGCGGATGCAGCGGCATGTGCAGATAAATTCAAAAGGGAAGGCGTAGAGGTTTCTTTGACGGTAACGCCATGTTGGTGCTATGGTACCGAAGTTATGGATACCGATCCCTTATTACCGAAAGCGGTTTGGGGCTTTAATGGGACCGAAAGACCAGGGGCTGTTTATTTGGCAGCGGCATTGGCAGGATATTCCCAAAAAGGGTTACCGGCCTTCGGAATATACGGAAAAGAAGTTCAAGATGGTGGCGATAAAACCATCCCCCAGGATGTTTCCGAGAAAATCATACGTTTCGTAAAGGGTGCTTTGGCGGTTGCCCAAATGAAAGGGAAATCGTATTTATCCATTGGTTATAGTTCTATGGGAATTGCAGGTTCTATGGTAGATGTGAATTTTTTACAGGATTACCTCGGGGTTCGGGCAGAGTTCGTGGAATCTGTTGAACTTTTGCGCCGTATGGAAAATAATATTTTCGATCAAGAAGAGTATGCAAAAGCACTTGCTTGGACCAAAGAAAATTGTAAAGAAGGCGAAGATAGAAACAGTCCTGAAAGTCAGAAATCCCGTGAACAAAAAGATGAAGAGTGGGAGAAAGTCGTGAAAATGACTTTGATCTGTAAAGATTTAATGAACGGAAACCCTAAGTTGAAAGAGATGGGATTTGGTGAGGAGTCTAAAGGACGAAACGCCATTATGGGAGGTTTCCAAGGACAACGACAATGGACCGATTACCAACCCAATGCCGATTTTACGGAGTCTATTCTAAACTCATCTTTTGACTGGAACGGTATTCGCCAGGCCTATGTGTTCGCAACGGAAAACGATTGTCTAAACGCCATATCCATGTTGTTTGGTCATTTATTGACGAATAAAGCACAGTTGTTCTCCGATGTACGTACCTATTGGAGTCCGGATTCTGTTGAACGTGTAACGGGGAAAAAATTAACCGGGATTGCAGAAAATGGAATTATCCACTTGATTAACTCCGGCTCTACAACCTTGGATGCTACGGCCCAACAATTGGATGCTGAAGGGAACCCAACCATGAAAGCTTTTTGGGATATTACGGAAGATGATGTCCAAAGATGTTTGGATAACACCAAATGGCCACCCGCTACTACCGAATATTTTAGGGGCGGTGGGTTTTCATCCCAGTTTTTGACCAAGGGCACTATGCCATTGACCATGTGTCGTGTGAACCTAATAAAAGGGATCGGACCGGTTTTACAATTGGTAGAGGGATGGAGCGTTGAATTGCCAGAGGATATCCATACCGTTTTAAATGAAAGAACAGACCCAACATGGCCTACAACTTGGTTCGTACCAAGAACTACGGGTAAAGGCTTCTTTAAAGACGTATATACCGTAATGGCCAAATGGGGTGCAAACCATGGTGCCATTTCTCACGGGCATATAGGGGCCGATATAATTTCTTTGGCAGCTATGTTGAGAATACCCGTAAACATGCACAATGTGGATGAAAATGATGTCTTTAGGCCCAGTGCTTGGTCTGCCTTTGGTGAAGACCTTGAAGGTGCTGATTATAGGGCATGTGAAAATTATGGGCCATTATATGGCTTTAAAGGTTAAGAAAGTTTATGGGATAGTGCGAGGTAGTCGGTTGAGTTTTTATATTGGATTGGTTATAGATTACCTGGTTTGTTCCATAAGTGATGATCAAGTGTTTTCCCTTTTTATCTTCAAAGGATAAAAGGGGAAGCTTTGGCATCTATAAAATTTTAAGGTGTGAAGAAAGTAATAGCAGTCTTGGATATTGGAAAAACGAACAAAAAAATATTACTGTTCGATGAATCTTTCCAAGTGGTTTTCCAGAAATACAGACAGTTCGATGAGGTCAAGGATGATGACGGCTTTCCTTGCGATGACTTGGATGCCATTGAAGACTGGATCTTAAGTGAAATAAAGAACATTCAGGCGGAAGGAAACTACAGCATAAAGGCCATCAACTTTTCTACCCATGGTGCCTCATTGGTTTATTTAGATGAAAAAGGGAAGCGTTCGGCACCTTTGTACAATTATCTAAAACCTTTGGAGTCCAGCGATTATTCGTTTATATATGATGCTCATGGCGGTGTCGAGGAGTTTTCAAGAAAAACGGCATCTCCCGCCTATGGTATGCTAAACACGGGCATGCAGATGGTTTGGCTCAAAAATAAAAAGCCCGATGTTTGGGGAAAGGTAAAGTCCATAGTACACTATCCGCAGTATTTAAGTTACTTGTTCACCAAAGAAATAACCGCCGATTATACATACATTGGTGCGCATACGGCCACATGGGATTTTGACAATATGCGATACCATGATTGGCTTAAGGATGAGGGTATTGAATTGCCCGAACCGAATGATGGGAAAGAAGCCATAGTGGCAGAGGTGAATGGGGAACGTATCGCCATCGGGGCGGGATTACATGATAGTTCTTCCTCCATTATCCCACTATTGGAAGACCATGGTGATGGGGATTTTGTTTTGCTTTCCACAGGTACCTGGATCATAGCCATGAATCCGTTTAGTAAGGAAACCCTGACCACACATCAGCTGAATAACAATTGTTTGTGCTTTATGACCCCTAGTCGGCAGCAGATAAAGTCCTCGATGCAGTTTTTAGGGCATGTCCATGAAGTGAATACCAAAAGCTTATGCACCCATTTCGGTGTTGATGAAAATCATTTTCTTGATGTGGTTTTGGACAAACAAGCTTGTGCGGATATCATAGAAGGGGCAAACCGTATATTTTTTCCGAACGGGATTTCAGGGGATTATATGGGCGATTTTTCACAAATTGGACTATTCAGCGGTTTTGAATCGGCCTATCATCAATTGGTTTATGAAATAAGCCACCTGGTTTTTGAAGGCATACAGCTCATATTGGATGCCGGAAGTAGTCCGAGTAAGGTGTATATTACCGGAGGGTTCAATAAGAACGATATTTTCGTTGAGTTTCTTTCCCAAATGATGCCACAACAAAAAATCGTATTCCCGGCCATAAAAAATGCAAGTGCTTTAGGTGCTGCACTTTTGATGAAAAAATATTTATAAATCGGGAAATGAACCTTTTCCATACGCCGCTTTTTTGTACCTTGGTTTTTTTTTAAACTTGTTTTAATGAAAGGTATTAAGGGGCATATTTGATGGTCTCCTTAGAATTGTTCATACTATTTTTTGCTTTTGAAAGGTTTTATCGGTTTACGCCTTCTTGCTGTAAAACCTTTTTTTTATGGAAAATTAGAAACCGAACGATACATGGGCTTTAGATTTTATATTCTTATCTTATTTTGTTTAACGAACTTTATATGTTTAGGGCAATTCAGCAACTTTAAATTTGAAAATTTAGATACGGTTGATGGCCTTTCCAGCAGTACTTGTTTGACCATTTTTCAAGATTCTGAAGGGTTTTTGTGGTTTGGTACCATCGATGGGTTGAATAAATACAATGGTTATGAATTCGAGGTTTATAAATCGATCCTAAACGATTCCACTTCCATTAGCAACAATAGGATCAATGCCATTGCGGAAGATGCCAATGGGAATTTATGGATCGGGACCAATAACGGGCTTAACCTGTTCAATAAAAGAACGAATGATTTTAAGCGTATCGATCTTTACAAACAGTTATCGCTCACGAACAATACCCGTAAATTCATCAATGGCCTTTTATATGATGAAATTGGCAATGCCTTATGGGTAGCCACGAACAATGGGGTCATAAAAATCCTATTGGAGGACTTCGAGCGTAATGAAAATGACCTGAAATTTTTCTACTACCTCAATGAGGCCTCCAATTTAAATTCATTGGATAATAATGTGGTCAATATCATCCTAAAGGATAAGGACAATTTCATTTGGGTGGGTACGAATGGTCCCCATTTAAATCGCTACGATGCCGTACATGATAATTTTGAAAGAATATTAATACAGAACAAGGAAAACTATGAATTAAACCATATTCCCAAAAATCTGTTCATAGATGCCGACAACGATTTTTGGATCGGTAACGATCTTTCCAATATCGTTATTTGGAACAGAAAGGAGAATAGTTTCATCCATAAATCGTTTACCGAAGAACATGTACCCATAAGGGATTTCTATTTGGATGAAAATGGGTTTGTTTGGGCATCTTCAGATGGGCATGGGCTATTTTTCCTGAATAAGGACTTGGAAAAAGTGGAACAAAACCTGGTCAGTAACTTCTCGGATCCATTTTCCTTGCCCAATAACAAACCCTCCAAAATCTATAAGGGTAGCGATGGTATTTTCTGGATCGGGAGCTATGATAAGGGTGTAAGTAAATTAGATCTTTCACGAAATGCCTTCGGACATTATTATTATCAGCCCGATGTGCCGAATGGCCTGAGCGAGAAGGCCGTACAATCGGTATTACAGGATTGCCATGAACAAATTTGGATCAGTGCCTATAACGGAGGCCTGAACCTTTTTGAGGAGGAAAATAATTCCTTTGCGCATTTTAGCCACGACCCTTATGATACAAATAGCATAAGCTCGAATAAGATCCTATATACCTTTGAGTCCAAGGATGGTAATATTTGGGTGTGTACCTTGGACGGGGGATTAAATAGGTTCGACCCCATAACCCATAATGTAAAACGTTATCTGCACGACCCTTTGGATCCCAATTCAATAGGTCAAAATTCGGTTTGGTCCGGGGTCGAAGACGGGAACAACAGGCTGTGGTTGGGGTTACGAACCGAAGGGTTGAGTTTGTACGACCCCGCAACATCAAAATTCCACAATTATAAGAACATTACAGGGGTCGAGAATGGCCTGGCCAGTAATTTTGTGTTCTTCCTGTTCATAGATTCGAAGAATAGGCTTTTGGTGGGTACGTCGTTGGGGCTCAACTATGTTGATTTGAACACATTGGGGCAAACGGTACCGGAAGAACTCGTTTTTTCCGAGATCAAGGTACGGGGTATAGAAGACAATCTGATCAATGATATCGTTGAGGATCACTTGGGTAACATTTGGATTGGGGCAGACACGGGGGTATACAAATTGGATCCGGATTTGAATTTGGTGAAATCATATTCTTCCCAAAACGGACTGCCTAACAACCTGGTAGTGGGATTATTGGAAGATGATAACCATAACTTTTGGATTACCACCAAAAGTGGTCTTTCCTTATTGAATCCCCGAACAGATCAAATCAATAACTTCAATAGTCACGATGGACTTCAAGGACCCGAATTCCAGAGTAAATCGATCGAAAAAACAACCGATGGGCGTATCATAGCCGGTGGTATCAATGGATTCAATATTTTTCATCCGGATCATATCAAAATACCTACGGCCGTTAAACTACACCCGAAGATAACCGGATTTAAACTGAACAATAAAACCATTGTACAAGGGGATTCCGTTAATGGCCGGGTTTTGATAAAACACCCTTTGGATGCCGGGGAAAAACTACGATTGAAGTATAATGAGAACTACATTTCCTTTGAATTCGTGGCCCTTTATTTTGAGAATCCCGAACAGGTGCATTATGCCTATAAAATGCAAGGTTTGGACAATGATTTCGTGGATATAGGAAGTAACAGGGTCGTGAACCATTCCAACTTACAGCCCGGGGATTATACGCTTGAAGTAAAGGCTTCCGTAGACGGTAATTGGGACAAAGCAGAGGTAGCCCGGGTTCAATTCCAGATATTATCACCTCCATGGAAAACGTGGTGGGCCTATACCATATATATTGCCGTCGTATTGATCATCGTTTGGGTCATAATGCGGTATTACGCATTAAAGGTACAGGAAGCCCAGGAACACGAACTGGATCAATTGAAGCTGCAGTTTTTCGTAAACGTATCCCATGAATTCAGAACCCCTTTGACACTCATATTGAATCCGGTCGATAAAATTTTGTCCAATTTTGAGACGAATCCCGAGGTGGTCAAAAATTCGGCCATATCCATACAAAGAAGTGCCAGAAGGCTGTTGCATTTGGTCAACCAATTGTTGGACTATAGGAAAATGGATGTTGGTATGGCCCCTTTGCAATTGGAAAAAGGGAACATCGTACAATTTACCGAAGATATTTTTTCGTTGTTCATCGGTCTGGCGACCAAAAAGGATATCGATTACCGATTTATACCCCTTGAGGATAAAATTTCCATGCTCTTTGACTATGACAAGGTGGAAAAGATAATAACGAACTTAATCTCCAATGCGATCAAGTTCACCAATTCGGGAGGGGAAATCTCGGTTTCCATAGAAAAAGTCATGGAAGGGGACAATAAGGCGGCCCGAAGCCTCCTAAAGAAGAATAAATTAGGGGATTATGTTGAGATTGTCGTGAAAGATACGGGGGTAGGATTGAACAAGGAGCAATTGAAAAATATTTTTTCCCGTTTTTATCATATCGATGTTACGAAATCGGGGACAGGAATTGGGCTTAATTTTACCAAAGGATTGGTAGAGTTGCACAATGGGGAGATTACGGTAGAAAGCCAACCCGGACAAGGGAGTAAATTTGTAGTTAGGTTGCCTTTGAACAGTGATGCCGCACCAGTGGAAGTTGAGAATATCAAAAATGAATTTTTGATCAACTCCATGAAATCGGTGGAATATGATATGTATATAGCCGATGACGAGGCTATTGCCCAGTCTGTCGAGGCGATGGATAGTGAGATTGAAAAGCCTACCATTTTGCTTGTTGAGGATAATAAGGAGCTTAGGTTGCACTTGAAAAACGATCTTGAAGATCAATATAAGGTCTTACAGGCCAAGAATGGGGAAGAAGGTCTGTCGATGGTCAAAAAACACCTTCCAGACCTTGTTGTCAGTGATGTGATGATGCCGGTCATGGACGGTTTCGAAATGTGCAAGCAGTTGAAAACGGAGTTTGAAACCTGTCATATACCCATCATCATGTTGACGGCCAGAAGTTTAGAGGTAGACCGTATAGAAGGATATGACAATGGGGCCGATGGGTATTTGTCTAAACCATTCGTAACACGGGTCTTGAGGTCCAGGATAAAGAACTTGATCGAGGCCAAGAAAAGATTGAGAAAAAGGTTCTCTGAAATCGGGGGGATAATTCCCTCAAGCGAGGTGACATCAAACAATATCGACGAGGTATTTTTGGACAAGGCTACAAAAGTCGTGCTTGAAAATATTGATGACCCTGATTTCAAGCAGGAAGATATCATCAAGGAAATAGGGGTGGGAAGGTCCCAGTTCTATAGAAAGATCAATTCCTTGACCGGCAAGAACCCAAGTCATTTCATTCGCACGATACGATTGCGCTATGCTTCGGAACTGTTGCTCAAAAATACGTATTCCATCAAAGAGGTTACCCATATGTCCGGTTTCAATTCCACGGCGTATTTCAGTAAGACCTTTCGTGAATTGTTCGGGGTTACCCCCACGGAATTCATGGAGGAAAAGAAAAGCACCATTACGACGGACTAGAATAATGCAGTGCAACCACCTTTGAGCAGTACTAGTTTCCAAATAGAAATTTCGGATTACTTCCAATGGCCGGTATGGCCTTTTCATATGAAGGGGTTATTAGATTCCCTTCAATCTTTATTTCAGGGGTCTTAAAGGGCATACATGGTCTCTATGGGAGGATTATAGCAAGGGAAACATTGTGCCGTACATTGTAAAAGGATGCGGTAACGAAGCGCTAAGACAGGATAGGGGAGACCATAGGTAGTGGTGTGGATACTATGATCCATTGCGGTAAGATTTCTTTCAAACCTTTTTGGTCCCATCCTTTGGAATGGAAAGATATATTTTTAATAAAGCTTACGCTCCCTAGGGCAGCTTACCCTTATTGGCGATTTTCTTCCCCAGTGCGAACGATAGGGTAGTCTAAAATTATTAGGGCCCTGGAAATAATCAGGGCAAGGGTCAAATTACATGGGATTCCGGTTCTATAGCCATTTTAAACCTAAACAAGTATGGCTTGAGTATGACCAACGATCATTATACGGGGTTGGATACCGTTGGAATAGGCGACGGCGATAACAAAAAAAGGTGGCCGTTTTTACAACGGCCACCTTTTCAACTAGACTAACTCAAACTAACAATAACAAATAATATGTTTATTATTTAATACCCAGGGTTTTGCAATAATTGATCATTTAAATTTAGCTGGGAGGTCGGTAAGGGGAATAAATAATTCTCCCTTGAAAAATTTCGTATCGATGCAGGTTGTATGGTAAGACAAACCCTTTCGCCAACCCCTGTTGTAGTCGTTTCAGCGGGGTAATTATAGGAATCGGGAGAGTATAACGCGTCATTATCCTCATAAATAGTACCTTCCAAAACAGCACCATATACCGCTTCACCCAATTCTTCCTCGGCGATTCCCCAACGTCTTAAGTCGGAATACCTAGATCCGCTCTCGGCGTAAAGTTCGATGGCCCGTTCCCTTCGGATCTCGGTTTTGATATCCATATTGTTTACGGCTAAAAAAGCATTGGAAATAGGGGGCAATCCGGCCCTGTCCTTAATCAAGTTTATAGACGCATTCATTTCCGTATCGGTTAAACTACCATTCAACTCATACAGGGCTTCGGCATACATCAAATACACTTCCGCCAAACGTATTAATGGAATGTCATACGATTCGGTCATTGTTGCCCTATAAGCATCGGTTGATCCCCAGTTCCAGCTCATGAACTTTGAGTTGAAGTAGCCATAATTGGTACCACCCGATAATTCTACGTCCCCATTCTGAGGTATCTCGCCAAGGGTTTGGTGATAAGTGAAATACGCCCGCATACGTAAATCCCTATTTGCGAACTCATCGGGGGTATTCGTATAGCCAATGAAATCACTGGATTGGTCTATAGGCAAACCATCGGTGGTGCATAAAAACAGATCCATCATTTTTCTACTGGGTTTTAACCTTCCTTCGTAAACATGGCTTACCAAGGTACCTGCTTGCCTATAGGTAAAATCATATTTACCATAAAGAATGAACTCTTTATTGGTTGCCTTGTCCAATCCGGCAGGGTTAGATCCGCTACCTTCCAAATTGAAAAGGAAATTGGAACTCAAATCATCCAACACGTCATTATAATCCCATAATTCAAAGGTACCTGAATTCATCACGGATTGCGTGAGGGAAACCACTTCCTGTAAATAAGGTGTGATGTTCGAAGCATCATAGCCTGCACTACCGGCCCCCGTACTGGTACCGTCACCATCGGTAGTGGTACCTACATATTTCATCCACGTAGCTTCATGCAATAAAACTTTTGCCTTAAAGGCCTGAGCGGCTTCCTTACTGAACTTGCCTTTGTCTTCAGAAGCGATTTCGGCTTCATAGGGTAAACCTGCTATGGCATCATCAAGGTCTTCGATGATTTGGGCGACAACTTCATATCGGCTGTTTCTTGGGGCATATAATTCTTCGGAATCCACATCCAAGGAGGAGGTTACCAAGGTAACGCCCCCAAATCGCTGTACCAAAAAGAAATACTGCCAAGCCCTATGCATTTTAGTGGCTGCTACATATTCCACGATACTCTCTTCCCCATCATAATCCTCTGCACGCTCCAATAAAAGGTTGATGTCCCGTATATATTCATACGTATCGGTGTAATAATCATCATCTACCGATGCAATGGTTTCTCCTCTACCGTATTCCTGCATATCACTTCCTTCTTCATAACCCACTAAGTCGGAGCCATGATCTGAATAAATCCCTTGATCGCCCCAGCCCATCAAGTACGGATAGAACTTATTGGATCCTGTTGCAAAGTGTTCTGCTTCGGTGTAATACACATCGTCGGTGATAGACGCAGGGGGTGTTAAGTCTATAAATTCGTCCTCACATGAGGTGAAGAATACCATGATACATGGTAATATTATATATATTATGTTTTTCATTTGTATATTTTTTAGTTTAAATATTCATATAACTTATAAAGAAACTTTTAAGCCCAATGCCCATGTACGCATGAATGGGTAGGTTGCATCATTTGTTCCTTCTTGCGCCTCGGGGTCATAACCATCCTTTACACTGGTGAACTCGAATAAATCATTTCCTGAAAAATAAATCCGCAAGTTGTTAATGGGTGTATTACCGATTTTAAGATCTTTAAAACTATAGCCCAGAACAAGGGATTTTAATCTGATGTACCTGTTGTTTTGCAACATGAAATCTTTGTTGATATAATTCCAATTAGTTACATTTCTTTGTGTAGTGGATCTTGGATATCGTGCATTGGTATTTTCCGGTGTCCACGTGGTACCTAACCAAGTTGTGGCTTGGTTTTGCCATATTTGTTGAAAAGGTGCTGAAAAGTATCCTGTTCTAAGAATACTCTGATCCATTACGCCTTGGAAAAAGGTGCTAAAATCCCAATTCTTATACTTCAAATCCAAATTGAATCCGTACGTATAATGTGGGCTGTTATCGCCATGATATGTTAAATCATCCGTGTTGATAACGCCGTCCCCATTGGAATCTATGATTTTTGTATCTCCGGGAACCAAACCTGCAGCATTACTCTGATCATATAAAATACTGTTTTCTTTCCCTCCATAGGTAGCATAGTACGCATCTACTTCGTCCTGGGTTTGGAAATAACCGTCGGTGTCATACAAATAAAAGGAGTTGATGGGTTTTCCTAAAATATTTTCATCATCGTCCACATCATTCAAACCAGCTTGGATAGATTCGGCGCCATCGTATTGCGTAAGTCTATTTCTTGAGTCGCTCATATTGGCACCCACGCTTATATCCAGATCACCGACTTTTCCATTCCATCCCAATTGAACTTCCCATCCCCTGGTTTCCAAGGTACCGGAATTGGTAACAGGAGCCCCGGTTCCGAGTAGGTCAGGGTAAACCAAGCTAACCAACATGTCCTTATTATCTTTCTCATAGAGATCTACAGAACCGAATACATGGTTATCGAATAATCTGAAATCCACACCGATTTCTTTGGTTATGATACGTTCCCAGGTCGTAGTATCACTGAACAAACTACTGGCTTTTGTGGTTACCTGTTGCCCTGCATCGGTCTGTCCAAAAACGGTAGTTCCAAAACTAACAGTGGATAAATAGCCAAAGTTGCCGAAACCGGATGTACTACCCAATTCACCGTAACCACCCCGTAATTTCAAGAAAGAAATGGTGTTGTTATCTTCAAGGAATTTTTCGGAACTGATGACCCAACCACCGGATGCACTAAAATAGTTCGACCATTTTTGACCATCCGCAAACCTGGAAGATCCATCGCGTCTACCTTGCACCTCCAATAAATATTTTTCTTTATAATTGTAATTTAAACGACCGATATAACCAAAAGCACCCCAAGTGTTTCCGCCACCTTCGGTTGTAATATTTCCATCGGTTGAACCTAAATTCAAATCATACACCCCATAGTCAACAAAACCGGTTCTTCTGGCCCTTAGTCCGTTATTTTCGTTTTTCTCAGCTTCAACGGCCAATAATCCGGATATTTTGTGATCCCCAAAAGTATTGTTGTAATTTAAAGTGGATTTGTAGTTTTTATAGACTACGTTACCGGTTTCTTCCTCAATATAGGTGTTACTTTGATCAGTAATCGTGGTAGCAAGGTTGCCGTCCCAATCATAAAGGGGGACAGACAAGGTGTATGCCTGATCTTCACTATTTTGTTTACTTATAGCGTAGGAAGCCGTTACATTTAAATGATCGGTTAACTTATAATCAAGTAAAGCGGATATTTTAAATTGTTCGTCGATTTCGTTGGTACGCCCACCATCTATAACCTGTGCAACAGCGTTTCTTCTACCTGCGATGTTCACACCCCCGAAGACAGAATAATATTGTCCATATTGGTTATATGAAGGGAATAAGGGCGCATCATAGGTTGCGGCATCCCTTGATAAGCCTCCAGTAGGCCCGGATATATGTCTGTGAAAATAAGAGACGTTGGTATTAATGCTCAATCTATCAGAAACATTGACATTATAATTCAATGAGAAATTATATCTGTCCGAAGAGTCATCAGCTATTTTTAAACCACCCACGTTTTCATCATAACCAGCAGAAATACGGAAATTACTTTTATCAGTACCCCCGGATATACTAAAGTTGTGTTGCGTGGAGAAAGAATTACCGAACATTTCATCAAATCTATTCCCTTCTGCCATCCATACTGTTCCATTGATCGCTAAATCATAATACCCTTCTTCACCGTTAGCGATTCTTTCCAATGTTTCATGGTTATCCCAAAAGAAATATCGGGGACTTTTACCAGCGACCAAATCAGCATCTACTGCTTCTAGGTATAATTGCCCATATTCTTCCATGGTGGGTGTTGGTGGGCGGATACCTATGGTTCCCATACGGGTAATCGTACTGAAATCAACCTTGATATCGCCTTTCCCTTTTTTAGTGGTCACCAAAATGACCCCACCGGCGGCACGGGAACCGTATACAGAGGCAGAGCCCCCTTTAAGTACACTGATGTTTTCAATGTCATTTGGATTCATATCGGTAAATGAGGTAGTGTTGATTGCCGGTACCCCATCAATTACAATTAGGGGATCTATTCCATTAGTGGAAGAAGCCCCTCGAATCAAGAAATTAATATTCTCGTCACCAGGTCTGGATGAATTACGGGTTATGACCAATCCCGGTGTTCTACCTTGAAGTGCCAAGGCAGGGCTACCTGTCGCGATATCCTCAAAAACTTCGGACTTTACCTGTTCAATAGAACCTGTCAAGGTTTCTTTTTTGGCGGTACCATAACCTACTACTACCACTTCGTCCAGTGCCGTAGTATCCGGTTCCAAGGTTACATCGATAACGCTTTTCGATCCCACTTGGATTTCTTGGGTCACATAACCTAAGTAAGAGAAAACCAATACGGCATCGGTTGAAGGAGCGGTGATGGTATAGTTTCCGTCAAAATCCGTTACCGTACCTGTGGTGGTCCCCTTAACGACTACGGCAACTCCTGGGAGCGCCACTCCGTCATCACTGCCCACAACTACACCCGTTACCGTTGTGCCTTGTTGAATGTTTTTGTCAATGGTTATTTCCCCTGAATTGGGAATTGTGGTTTCTGCATGCATGTATTGCATACCAAAAACCAAAACTCCCAAAATGCAGCACAGCTTCGAAAAAAGCCTCTGTTTTGATTGAATACTTAGTTTAATCATAGAATTATCATTTAAAGGTTCATAAGTTAGTTTATTTTAAAAATAACAGTGTAAAAACTGTCGATCTGACAATTGTTAAGGCAATGTTAACTAGATTTTAGGCAAAGGACTATAAATTATGATTCATTAGGTATAAATTATATGTTCTTTACGATAAATGGGTGATAAATTACAGGTAATGAAACTTCTGTCGTACTGTAATTTTTACTTCAGCGAAGGGGAGCATCAACAAAACGTATTTCCCTATTTATGGCCGGTACATTGTTTTTTACAACGTCTTGATTATAAGGATAAACACCCTTTTTGATGGGATGTAACGCATGTAAATAACTTAAAATCAATGTATTGCATAAATTCTGTTCTGATAGGGTAGGGAGAGGTGTTTTGGTGGGGTTTTGATTTTTTTTCGGGATGATGTCTTAAAGATACGCTGCGGATTTTAATGAATGGGTCGATTTTTAAGGGGCCATTTCGGAAAAAAAATCCATCACTCTGCGTTGAAGTGCATTTACAACCATAATCTTGGGGTGTAGGATGATATTTTATAGGATATGAGTGATATTTTATCTCCCCTGTGGGCTAATCTCGGTAAACTTGTATTCAAGGAAATCCATATTAAAATACATAGTAATAACCAACGGATAAACCCTTGTGATTTTATTGATTTTCTTATTTACTAATACTAACATTTCAACCTTAATGAATTCGCAAGGGTTCAAAAAAATACTTCAGATGAGAATAAGGCAACCACTAATTTTATTTGTTTCGTTATTGATTGTTTCATGTGCCACGGAAAAAAAGGAGATTATTGAATTTTCACCTACCAAGGTGTTATCCGATAATGTCAAAAAAATTAAAGCGACAGCGTCAACGGTCGAAAGCGCCGATCAATTTCCTAGAAATATTCCGGAAGGACAGACCACTTGGGAAACGGTCGATGTATACGATTGGTGTAGTGGGTTCTGGCCCGGCATTCTGTGGTATGCCTACGAAGCTTCAGGGGACGAATCGATAAAGAAGGAAGCGGAAAAATTCACCGCCCCATTAAAGACCATCGCCTATAGCCCTGCCGATAACCATGATATTGGTTTTATGGTGTACTTAAGCTATGGTCATGGGTATCGATTAACGGGGGATCCCGAATATAAACAGGTGTTGTTGTCCGCGGCCGATACCTTGGCCACACTATACAATCCGAATGTGGGCAGTATACTTTCATGGCCTTCCCAGGTAAAGAAATTCAAACACAACACCATCATCGATAATATGATGAACTTGGAGTTGCTTTTTTGGGCCGCAAAGAACGGGGGTAGTCATGACTTATACGATATAGCGGAAAGTCATGCCAATGTGACCATGAAGAATTTGGTCAGACCTGATAGTGCCATATATCATGTGGGTTCCTTTGATGAGGTTACCGGAGATTTCATAGAAGGGAAAACCCATCAGGGTTATGCCGATGAATCGATGTGGGCCAGGGGACAGACTTGGGGGATTTATGGTTTTGCCATTGCGGCTAGGGAAACGAATAGAAAAGATTTTCTGGATACTTCCATAAAGGTAGCGGACCATTTCTTGAACCGTTTGCCTGAAGATGGTATCCCATTCTGGGATTTTGATGCCCCGGATATCCCGAACGCACCAAAAGATGCCTCTGCGGCCGGGGTGGCTGCATGTGGTTTGTTGGAGTTGTCCGGTTTGGTCGAAAATGAGGAATTGAAGCAAAAATATGAAGATGCTGCCAGGCATTTGGTTACCGTACTTTCGTCCAAGGAATATTATAGTGGGGACGCCAACCAGGCATTATTGCTACATTCCACGGGGCATTATCCCAAAAATTCTGAAATAGACATTCCTATTGTTTATGCCGATTATTACTATATGGAGGCCCTATTGCGATTGAAAAAATTGGACGAAGCTGCGGATAGTCAAAACGTGGTTAAATCATAACATTTTATATGAATAAGCGCCTAACATATAATTGCATTCTTTTTATATTGCTAGGGGTATCCTCTTTGGAAGGCAAAGCACAAACCATACCGTATGCTCAAGGTAGGATCGTCATTAGCTCGGATGGTAATGAGCACGATCATGATGATTGGGCCGCAACACCTTTTTCCCTGGCGCTGCTTGCTGCGAAAGGATTACAGGATAGTCTTACCGTTTATACTTTCAGTGATCATATCTGGGGAAGTAACCACGATAAGGAGAAAGGTAAAGAAGAAATGTTGGTAAGTGCTCTCGAAGGGAAAAAAATATTCAACTTTGGGAATTCAAATTTTATTGAAGCTGTGGAGCGCCCCAAAAAGGCAATTCGTGCGATAACCGATGCGATCGATAGATCGAGCGAGAAGAGTCCGTTATATATTATTGCGGCCGGGCCAATGCATGTGGTAGGCTGTGCCATCGAAAAGGCAAAACCTTCCAAGTTGAAATTTGTTCGACTTATATCACATTCGAATTGGAATAACAACCATTCGAACAAACCCTATGATTGGGAAAACCATTCGGGATGGACATGGGATCAAATCAAAAACAAATTCGAACCCGAGGGGTTGGTTTTGGATCGAATCCTCGATCAGAATGGCGGTGAGGACTATGAGGGGATGAAAGCCCCTAAAGAATTGTTCTCTTGGATAAAGACAACACCCATCAGAAAGGAATCACTCCAAAAAGAAAAGCAGATGGATTGGTTGTATCAGCGCCAGTTGACCTGTATTAAAAAGGGGGATTTTGACGCTTCGGATGCAGGAATGGTCATCTACCTGTTGACAGGTAAGCAAAAAACGAATCCGAATGATGCCAAAGAGATCATAGCGCATCAGGTAATAAAATGATGATCCATGGTTGGCTTAAGAAAAATAGGGGTTGGTGCACACCTATCAACAATTTTTTTTGTATTTCGGTAAGTTGTTAAAGAAAAGGTCAGTAACAAACTATGGTATAAACAATTGGAAAATGCGAAAAATCAAGAATTTCATATTGCTTTTTGTTTTGGTGTTCGGTTCGGCAAATGCCCAAAATGCAGCAAATAGTACTGAAATCTCTCCGGAAGAACGAATGGAATGGTGGCAAGATGCACGTTTCGGCATGTTCATCCATTGGGGAGTGTATTCCCAAGCCGGGGGGGAGTGGAATGGGGAAACGAACCATGCCGAATGGTTACAGTTTACCGCGAAAATTCCCCTTCAGGAATATAAGGCATACGCCAAGACTTTCAATCCGGTAAAATTCGATGCCAAAGAATGGGTGTCCATTGCTAAAAATGCCGGAATGAAATATATTGTGGTCACTTCAAAACACCATGACGGGTTTGCCATGTACAATTCCCAAGTAAATGACCATAACATCATCAAAGGGGCTTCTTTTCAAAGGGACCCACTTAAAGAATTGGCCGAGGAGTGTAAAAAACAGGGCTTGCGCTTTTGCGTGTATTATTCCTTGGGTCGGGATTGGGAAGATCCGGATTGCCCTACCGGGTATGCCGGTAACATCGCATGGAGAAGTAATCTTATCGATTATCCTATTGAAAAAGACAAGAAGCTACAACGATATTTGGATAGAAAGGCCATACCTCAAATAAAGGAATTATTGACCGACTATGGGGATATAGGCGTGATGTGGTTCGATACCTATGAATTGGTAAGTAAACAACAAGGCCAGAAAATCGTGGATATAATCCGGGAATTACAGCCTAAATGTATCATCAATAGCAGGGTAGGTCCCTGTTTGGGCGATTATACCGTTAATGAGCAGGAAGTGCCTGAAGGGGCCTCGATAAAACCTTGGGAAAGCTGTATGACCATGAATAATCATTGGGGGTACAATAAAGCGGATAATGATTGGCGAACCAGTGAAGAATTGATACATCATTTAATCGATATCGCCAGTAAAGGAGGGAATTTTTTACTGAATGTAGGGCCTACCGGCGAGGGGGTTATCCCTGCCGAATCGGTCGAAAGACTTAAGGCCGTTGGGGATTGGATCAACGTCAATGGGGAAGCCATTTATGGTACTACTTTCAGTCCCTTTGGAAAATTCGATTGGGGACGTTGTACCCAAAGGGTCGAAAACGGAAATACCGTACTTTATTTATCGGTGTTCGACTGGCCCACCGATGGGGAATTGACCGTTCCGGGATTACAGAATAAGGTATTGAAATACAGTTTGTTGGATTCCGATGAAAAGATCGCTGTGAAAGCTTTGGATCATGGGGTGGTCCTTAAACTACCCCGTAAGGCTCCCGATGCCATTGCAAGCGTGATTAAATTGGAGGTTGATGGAGTTATAAGTGGGCAATTCTTGGAATAATTCAAATTTGGAAAATGGGATTGATGGTTACAAAGTTAAAAAACATATATAGTCGTAAAATAGTACTTAAAGTCCTAATTATTGCCTTGCTGATCAACGTCGGTTGTGGGGATAAACGCCATGATGGGGCTGCCAACAATGCGGAGGGAAAACAAATGACCGATGAGGAACGAATGGCATGGTGGCAAGAAGCCCGTTTCGGGATGTTCATCCATTGGGGTATTTATTCCGTTCCCGCAGGTTTTTACAATGGGGAAGCCCAGACCAATAGTGCGGAGTGGATCATGAATAAGGGCAGGATTCCCATTGCGGAATATGAAAAATTTGCGGCCCGATTCAATCCGGAAAAATTCAATGCCAAAGAATTCGTGGCCTTGGCCAAGGAAGCGGGGATGAAATATATGGTCATTACCGCAAAACACCACGATGGTTTTTCCATGTTCGGTTCTAAAAGCAGCAAATACAACATCGTGGATGCCACACCCTATAAACGCGATGTGTTGAAAGACTTGGCAAAAGCCTGCCAAGAAGAAGGGATACGATTCGGTTTTTATTATTCACAGGCCCAAGATTGGCATCACCCAGGGGGTATGGGGAACAATTGGGATTCTACAATCACTAGGGTGAGTAGCGATCAATACGTGTATGAGAAAGCGCTTCCCGAAGTGAAGCAACTTTTGACCGAATATGGCCCTATTGCCATTTTTTGGTGGGATACCCCCAGGAAAATGACCAAAGCCGTAGTCGATAGCCTTTATCATATTACCACGGCATTACAACCGGCCATTATCACTAACGATCGTTTGGGTGAGGATTATCCAGGCGATCACAAGACCTTTGAAAGGCAGGGTCCCAGATTCAAGCCTGAAGCGGATTATTGGGAACTTTGCCAACCCATCAGCGGTAGTTGGGGATATCGTAGTGATGATGATAATTTTAAACCCATACCCACACTGATTCGAAACCTCATAGACCAAAGCAGTAAAGGAGGTAACTATTTATTGAATGTGAGTCCGACTTCGGAAGGCACGTTGAGACCTGAAGCGATTAATCGATTGAAGGCCATAGGCTCTTGGATCGATAAAAACGGGGAAGCCATTTACGGTACACAAGCCAGTCCCGTTACCCAACCCGAATGGGGACGAATAACCATGAAGACCGTTGATGGTAAGGGGATTTTGTATCTTCACGTCTATGATTGGAAAGCGGGTGTCTCATTACCGATCCGACTTAAAAATAAGGTTGCGGAATGTTATTTGCTCACTGATAAGGGCAGGACGTTCAAAACCACCGATTTTGAAGACGGAATCCAAGTTGCCTTGACAGGACAAGCACCGGATAGTGTGGCATCGGTTATCGTTTTAAAATTAACCGATCTTCCCGATGCGTTGCCGCAAAAACCATTGGGGCAAGATAGTGAAGGTGTGGCTGATTTACCGGCGTATAGGGCACAATACGAGAATCTCCAAGGACCGGGGGCGCAATACAACGAACATTTGGATTGCATTGAGAGTTGGGATAGTGAAACGGCCAGGGTGTATTGGGGAGTTGGTATTGACAAACCGGGTAGGTATACGTTGGTGGCCTCATATTCCGGAAAAGAGGATACCGAAGTAACGGTTTTAGTGAACGGGGAATCCAGGAACATTGAAATTCGGGCAACAGGAAGTAACCCAAAACGGTTTAAAAATACCGAATTGGGTACGTTCCGTCTTAATAAAGCAGGTACCTATGAGGTGTCGCTAATGCCGGTGGCCGGCCATTGGAAGCCCATAAACTTGCGTGGGATTAAAATCCAACCCGCTAAATAGGAAAAAGAGTATTTAAGAATGAGGTATTTCGTTTATTGTTTTATCGGATTTATCGTCTCGTGCAATGCGCAGAATGCCCTATATGATAATTTTGGAAAAGCCCCCATGAATGGCGGACTCCAAATGGAAGATTATTGGGTTTGGGGGAGTTCTGTGATTAAAGGGGACGACGGTATCTACCATATGTACGCCTCCCGTTGGCCAAAATGGCTGCCTTTTCATCCGGGTTGGATGGTCGCTTCAGAGATTGTTCATGCCACCTCGGATGTTCCTGAAGGACCTTATAAATTCCGAGATGTGGCCCTAGGGGCCAGAGGAGCACAATTTTGGGACGGAAGGTCTTGCCATAACCCTAAAATCGTAAAATATAAAGGCGTTTATATTCTTTATTATATGGGGTCTACGCACCCTTTTGAGGATGTGGCGGAAAATAATGTCGATGAATTCACTTTGGATAGTAAATGGTGTATAGCAGGCCGCTGGGGAAAGCGTGTTGGAATGGCTACTTCCAATAGTCCGTACGGCCCATGGAAACGTTTGGATGCACCTATATTGGATGTTGGTCCGAATACGTTCTATAGTTTTTTAACTTCAAATCCGTCTCCCTTGATTAAGGAAGATGGCTCGGTGGTTTTACTCTTTAAGGGACGAAGCTATCAGGAAGATGGTATAAAACATAGTGATATGGGTATTGGTGTAGCCACGGCCCCCAGATATGATGGAAGGTATTCCGTTGTAAAAAATGAACCCTTGTTCTCAATGGAACGTTTTGGGGAAATCGAGGATCCACACCTTTGGAGCGATGATTCGGGGTATCATATGATCGCAAAAGACCAACGGGGTAAAATTACCGGGGGGCAGGGCGATGGACTTTTGGCACATTCCAAAAACGGTATCGATTGGGTCATAGACGAAAATCCGAAAGCCTATACGAAAACAATTCAGTGGGATAATGGTGAAACCCTACGCCAAGGACAATTGGAACGCCCTTTTGTCTTGGTTGAAAATGGGCGTCCCACCCATATATTCTTTGCAACCATGGATGGGCCGGGTGGATTCGGTAATGGTACAAAAACATGGAACATGGTAGTTCCTTTAAAATAGAAAGAAGTTAATCAAATAACAACCAACAAACGATAGAATAAAATGAACAAGAAAATAATATTATGGTCCATTACTGCTGCCCTTGCAGGGTTTTTATTCGGATTTGATGTAGTCGTAATTTCGGGTGCCGACAAAAAATTACAGGCCTTATGGGAGTCCACGGATGCCTTCCACGGTTGGGTGGTCATGGGAATGGCCCTCTGGGGAACGGTATTAGGCGCCATTTTTGGCGGAATACCCACGAACAAATACGGACGTAAGAACACGCTGATCGTCATAGGGATACTATTTGCGGTATCCGCACTGGGGTCAGGGCTTTCGACAGGACCATGGATGTTTGCGATCTTTCGTTTTATCGGAGGTGTAGGGGTCGGGGCATCGACCATTGCGGCACCGGCATATATTTCGGAAATCGCCCCGGCCAAAAACAGGGGCCGATTGGTAGCGATGTACCAATTCAATATCGTTTTTGGGATAATGATCGCATTTTTATCCAATTACCTATTGAGTGGCATTGGGGAAAATGACTGGCGTTGGATGGTAGGGGTAGAAGCCATTCCCGCTGTTCTTTATATTCTTTTTGCCCTTAAAGTCCCTAAAAGCCCCCGTTGGTTGTACGCAAAGCACAAAATTGAGGAGGCTAAAAAAGTCCTGGCGATCATCAATCCGGATGTGCCCGTAGAGGAGCAATTAAAGGCTTTTACCAGTGAAAAGGAAGAACCGGACACTACGGAGACCATATTTATTAAAAAGTATAGGTTCCCCCTGACATTAGCTTTTTTGATCGCATTTTTCAATCAATTTTCAGGGATCAATGCCTTTTTATATTACGCCCCAAGGATCTTTGAAGAAGCCGGTCTTGGAGAAAGTACCGCTTTATTGAGTAGTGTTGGGATCGGCGTTACCAATCTTATCTTTACGCTGTTAGGTGTATTCCTGATCGACAGGTTGGGAAGAAAAACATTGATGTATATAGGTTCTGTAGGGTATATCATTTCCTTAAGCTTGGTTTCTGCCGCCTTCTTTTTGGGTTGGTCGGGGATGGCGGTTCCTATATTCTTGTTTTTGTTCATTGCGGCCCATGCTGTTGGTCAAGGTGCCGTGATATGGGTGTTCATTTCGGAAATATTCCCGAATCATTTAAGGGCATCAGGACAGTCTTTCGGGAGTTCCACCCATTGGATCTTGGCTGCGCTCATTCCCTCTTTGATTCCGTTCTTGTTCAATCACCCCATGATCGGCCCCGGAGTTGTATTCCTGTGTTTTGCCATTATGATGGTACTGCAACTATTGTTCGTGGCCTTTATGATGCCGGAAACCAAAGGGAAGACCTTGGAGGAGTTGGAAAAAATCATCTTGAAGGGATCTAAATAAAACCATATAAATGTCAGTAAAAAGCGTCATAGGTTTCATCTTGTTTTTGGCTACTTCGGCATTTGCCCATGCCGCCAAGGTCGACACCCTTGTGGTCCATAGTTCGGTGATGGACAAGGCCATAAAGAATGTGGTGATTACCCCCGATTCCTATTCGGAAAAAGGAAAGGCCTTTTCGGTAATCTACCTTTTACACGGAGCGGGTGGGGACCATAAGGATTGGCTGAAGAAAGCCCCGGAAATAAAAACCTATGCTGATTTCTACGATGTGATCATCGTTTGTCCCGATGGATATAAGACAAGCTGGTATTTTGATAGTCCGGTCGATCCAACAATGCAATATGAGACCTATATTTCGAAAGAGCTCATTTCAGCAATGGATACTTCGTACAATACAAAGGCCAATAGGGAAAATAGGGCAATAACAGGATTGAGTATGGGAGGTCATGGGGCACTCTATTTGGCTTTTAAACATACTGATATTTGGGGCGCTGCCGCCAGTATGAGCGGAGGGGTCGATATCCGACCATTTCCTTTGCGGTGGGATATTGCTGAAAGATTAGGTGCCTACGCCGAACATCCCGGGAATTGGGAAAGCAATACCGTAATGAATCTCGTGCATTTATTAAACGGTAAAAACCTGAAATTCCTGTTCGATTGTGGAGTCGACGATTTCTTTTACGATGCCAATAAAAGGCTTCACAGGAAATTATTGGAACGAAACATTCCCCATGATTATATAGAGCGCCCAGGAGGGCATACCAAGGCATATTGGAGAAATTCCATCAAGTATCAAATGTTATTTTTCAATGATTTTTTTAAAGCGAATACATATGAAACCCAGATTGATTAGGTTTTTTTTACTACTGACGGTTATTGCGAGTGTATCTTGTAAGCCAAATGGTGCATCTTCAAAAAAAGAGGAACAACCCAAAAAGGAAACGATTGCAAAGCAACCGAACATCGTGGTGTTGTTATGCGACGATTTGGGGTATGGCGATCTGTCGTCTTTTGGTCACCCAATTATTAAAACAGAGAATTTGGATAAACTGGCCGCATCGGGGATCAGGCTGACGAATTTCTATTCTACGGCACCGGTTTGTTCCCCTTCAAGGGTAGGGTTGCTTACGGGGAGGAGTCCGAATAAGGCAGGGGTCTACGACTTTATCCCCGGACTTAAAAAAAGCGAGGACAATAGGGATTTAGTGCATCTTCAAGCTTATGAGGAAACGATTCCGGCCATGTTGAAAACTGTGGGATACTCGACGTGTTTAGTGGGTAAATGGCATTGTTCATCAAGGTTCAATTCCGACAGGCAGCCACAGCCCAATGATTTTGGCTTTGACCATTGGATGGCTACCCATAACAATGCGGCACCGAGTCATAAAAACCCCAAGAATTTTGTGCGAAATGGGCAAGAGGTCGGTGAGATTGAAGGGTTCAGTAGTCAAATTGTGGTCAATGAAGCGATTCAATGGTTACAAAAGAAAGAAGGGGATAATCCGTTTTTTCTGGAAGTTGCCTTTCATGAACCCCATGAACCCATTGCATCTCCCGAGGATTTGGTGGAAAAATATATGCCCTATGCCGAAACCCGGGAACAGGCGGAATATTTTGCGAACGTGGAAAATGTGGATAAGGCCGTAGGCCGATTGATAGCTTATTTGGAAAAAAACCATAGTGGTAATACGCTGATTGTCTTTAGTTCGGACAATGGTCCGGAAACCCTTTTAAGATATGGTGAAAAAGCCAAACATTCTTACGGATCTCCCGGTGAGTTGAAGGGAATGAAATTATGGACGAATGAAGCCGGGTTCAGGGTGCCGGGAATTATAAGTTGGGTAGGGGAAAACAAGGTTTCCGGAACAAAGGATGCCGTAGTATCGGCCTTGGATTTTTTACCAACATTTGCGGAATTATCAGGGGCCAAGTTGCCCAATAGGGAATTGGATGGCGAATCCTTTAAATCCCTTTTGGATACTGGGGAGTTTGCACGCAGTACACCTTTGATCTGGGCTTTTTATGATGCGATCAATGAACGTAGGGTAGCCATGCGAAAAGGGGATTGGAAAATCATGGGACGCTTGGAAGTCGACAATAACACCTTACCCCATATCCATAATTTATACGATGGGAATGAGGCTCTTGTGAAAAGTGCCAAGCTTACGGACTTTGTCCTATTCAATCTAAAGGAAGATATCAACGAATCCGAGGATTTGTCGGTAAAGGAGGCTGCGGTTTTTGAAAGCATGAAGAAAGAGTTTGAAATGCGATATAAGGAATTATTGGAGGATAGCCATATTTGGGTCCGAAACGAAGAGCAATAAGCCATTTTGAACCATGAAAAAAACGGTACTGTTTGTTATTTGGAGTTTGTTTTTGGGGAAGATGGCCTTTGCCCAATTTGTTTTTATGGGGAACATAGAAAGGGAACATCCACGGTTGATATCCTCCAAAACGAACAAAGAAAACATCCTAAAGGCCATCGATGGTTCTGAGGAAATAAAACAATCGTACCGTACTTTTAAAGGTAAAATTGCCAAATACGTAACCCAATATAAATCCGACCCCGAGTGGTTGTCATCGCGTTTTCAAATGTATTGGAAATCCCACGCTACCAATGTATATGTAGATGGGGAGTATTATTCACATGAAGACGGGCAAGCACCGGTGCCCACGGTAAGGTTTACAGGTCAGCGCGATTATGTGACGGATTATAAAACCCCTAAGTTAGAAGATGTAAAACCATATTGGGAAGATAAAAAAGGAATATACCTGCAAAATAAAAATTCCGGTAAATGGGAATGGGTACATCCTTCCAAAACCGGTAGGGTCATAGAAAATATCAATGAAAAGATCATGGGTATTGCCCGTGATGCCGCCTTGATTTATTTTATTGAAGGTGATGTTGATTATGCAAGGTTGGCCACACATCTCTTCGATGTTTATATGAAAGGCCTGTATTATAGGAATGAGCCCATCGACCTCCAAAATGGCAATATCCAAAATGTGATCGGTCTGACTTCCTTTCAGGTCATCAAAGAAAATATCGTTGATGAACTCGCTGAATGTTACGATTTTTTATATGGGTATCTGCAAAAGAACAAGCAGGAGGAATTGCCCATTTATTTGGAGTCCCTAAAAAAGCTGGCCGAAATAATCATAAAAAATGGTGTGCCCGACAATAACTGGAATTTACACCAAGCCAATAAAGTAATTACCATTGCCTTGGTATTGGATGAAGATGAAATGTACTCCGATGGCAAAGGGTGTCAGTATTATTTAAATCGCGTTTTTAACGATTCGGAACCGCGACAATGGTCGGTCAATGATGTTTTGGCTTATGGCTATGATCAGGAAAACGGTATATGGAATGAAAGCTCTGGGTATGCACTAAGTGTTGCGGAAGGGTTTACCCATCTGGCGGGTGTGATCCAAGATGCTTTGGCAATGGATATAATGCCCCAAATGCCTATCATTCCGAAAGCCGTGGAGGTAATGCCCCAATATTTGTTTCCAAACAAACATATTGTCGCTTTTGGCGATTCGCACTATGGTGAATTGAAATCCCAGCCGTTTTTGGATCTGATCGATAACGCCCAAAAATTCGGTAAAAGGGCCCAAGAGGAAAAATTTACGAGCCTTATTTACATGTTGCGGCAAAAAGAGCGATCAGTACGACCGGGGAAACCTAAAAATGTTTTTAAAGAATTGCTCTACCCGACCAATGTCAATCTAGATCCAGGTATTGGGGCGGCCAACCTATCCGATCAAACCACAGCCGCGTTTTACGCACCTAACGTGAGTTGGTTGGTTATGCGTAACGGAATGGATGTCAATAACGGATTGATGGTGTCTCAGGTAGGTGCATTGGGCAACCATACCCACTCCAACGGAATTGCCATGGAACTTTACGGCAAAGGTTATGTATTGGCCCCTGAAGGGGGAAGGGGTTCCAGTTACTTCCGACCCGATTACCGTGAGTATTATTCGCAGTTTCCGGCCCATAACACGGTTACCGTAAACGGAAAATCGCAGTACAACAAAATGCGAAGCTATTATCCTTTTGAGGTCAATGCGTTATATCCTGCCTCTGAAAGAAAAACGGGGTACTATCCACATATTGCCTTTTCGGATATTTATTTTCACGAGCCAAGTACCGATGCCGATCAAAACCGGGTAATGGGCATTGTACGAACAGGAGAAACTTCCGGGTTTTATATCGATATTTTCAGGTCGAAGACCAAAGTTGGGAATGCCGATTATCACGATTATTTCTATCATAATTTGGGGCAGGACCTGCAATTTGCCACCACCGATGATCAACCTTTGGAACTGGAAACTTCATCAAAACTGAATTCAAATTCGGGGAATATCAAGGCCTACGATTATTTGTATGATGAAACATCGGTACAAACAGCAACTGCGTTTAAGGCTACCTACGGGTTATCCATCAATGATGGCATTATTCAAATGAATATGTGGATGAACGGACAAGAAAACCGTGAGCTGTTCAAGGTAAAAGCACCACATTCCGAAGCCTTTAGGAATATATTGCCGGAAAAAATAGAAAAAGCGCCCTTATTGACCACGGTTGTAAGACAATATGGGGAAGCTTGGAATAAACCATTTGTGGCGGTTTACGAGCCGTCGTCATCGGAAGAACCATCCACTATCAAATCTGTAAAAACGTTTAAGACGGACGATTCGGAATCTAGTTTTGTAGGGCTGCAAATCGATAGTAAAAACAATAGAACCGATCATATCTTCTCATCGGAGGTGTACAATGCCTACACGCATCAAAACATCGGTTTTACAGGGACTTTTGGACTGTTGACCAAAGAAGCCCATGGAGCGACACTTTTTATTGGGGCAGGTAAAAAAATGGATTACAATGGTTATACCATTGAAATTTTAGGAAAAAAATCAAGTGCCGCTACTTTGGTTATCGGCAGACAATTCAAATTAACCTGTAACGATCCCATTTTATTGACCGTACCCGATAGTTATAAAAAAAGGGACGTGGTTTTACATATTGGTTTTAAACAAATAAAAGGCGAACGGGAAAAAGTCAATGGTAAGAATGTGGTACGGTTCAAAGTGCCACCAACGGAATTTCAAAACATTTCAATCAAACTTAAAGCGTAATATAATGGGTCTTATTTTAAAACAATATCATATTCTAGCCGTTCTTTTCTTGTTGCTTATTAGCAGTTGTAAACAGAAAGAATTTATAGAATTATCATCACCCGATGACTCAAAAAAAATCGTGTTTTTGGATGATGAAAATGCGAACAGCATTACTTTTTCGGTGTATTATGATAATAAGCAGGTCATTCAAACCTCAGTTTTGGAATTGCTTTCGGAAGACCTTGATTTTTCCGGGAAAATTTCCGTCATAGGTATGGAAAATACCTCGGAAAATACGACTTGGAATTCCAGGTTCAATGCGTTGAGTACCATACCAAACCATTACAATCAAACAAAAATATATTTAACGCAGGGCGAGACGAAACTGAATATCATTGCAAGGGCTTATAATGAAGGGGTTGCTTTTGCCTATGAAATCCCAGAACAAAATACGATAAAGGAAATAGGTTTAAGTGAAAACATCCATTATAATTTTTCGGAGGATTACCCCGTTTGGTCTACCCCGAAACGTGAAAAAGGAGTACTTACCGCACAAGGGGAATACCGGAAAATACCTATGACAGAGTTACAGGAAGGAGCAGAACGTCCACTGCTGATTGAGATGGGTGATAGTGTTAAAATTGCCTTGGCGGAAGCACGATTGGTCGATTATGCCCGATTGGGTTTCAACAAAGGTAATTCATCGAAATACAGTATAGTGTCCTCCCTTGATGGTAAAACAAGCCGACAAAAACAAGACACCATTACCGGAGCTGTAATAGCCGACAGTAAAATTGAAGGGGCCAAGGTGCACAAAAAGCTACCTTTCCAATCCCCATGGCGTGTGGTCATGATGGGAAGTAGTTATGGCGAACTATTAGAGAACAATTACATTGTTCAAAATTTAAATCCTCCTTCGGAAATTGAAGATGAATCTTGGATAACCCCTGGAAAGGTACTTCGTGAAGGCACCTTAACAACTCAAGGTGGATTCGCGGCCATCGATTTTGTAGCGAGCCATAATATGCAATATGTGCATTTTGATGCCGGTTGGTATGGCAACGAAATGGACGATGCCTCCGATGCTACTACGGTTACCTTAGATCCCAAACGTTCTAAAGGTCCTTTTGATATTGAGGCCATTTGCGCGTATGCCAAAGAAAAAGGCATTAAGGTCATGCTGTACGTTAACCGTAGGGCTTTGGAAAAACAGTTGGACGAGATATTGCCATTGTTTAAAGAATGGGGCGTTTCCGGAATTAAATATGGTTTTGTACGGGTTGGGGACCAAGATGCCACTACCTGGATGCATGAAGCCATAAAAAAAGCGGCTGATTACAAAATGGTTGTAGATGTGCACGATGAATACCGGCCTACGGGCTTTTCTAGAACTTACCCTAATTTATTGACACAAGAAGGTATTCGTGGCGATGAGGAAACCGTGCCGAACGAACATACTTTGATCACCATGTTCACGAGGATGTTGGCAGGCGCCGCCGATAATACGGTGTGTTATTACAACAAAAGAGTGGATAAAATGGGTTCCCATGCCTCTCAATTGGCGAAAACGGTTTGCATTTTCAGTCCATTACAGTTTTTATACTGGTACGACAAAGCTCCGGCAGCCCCCATAAAAGACGATGCACTTTGGGGCAACACCAATACCATTGGAAATGAGCCTGAGTTGGAATTTTTCAATAATGTCCCAACCACATGGGACGAGACCAAAGTGTTACAAGCAGAAATTGGAGCACTGGGGGTTATTGCCCGTAGAAAAGGCAACGATTGGTTTATTGGAGGCATTAACGGTCCCATGGCACGCCAAGTGGAAATCGATTTTTCTTTTTTAGTGCCAGGGACTAAGTATATAGCCAAGGTATATACCGATGATGAGACTGTTGAAACCAGAACTCAGGTTAGAATCGAGGAGATGGAAGTAACAAACGAGTCAAAATTAAATTTAGATGTGAAAAGCAATAATGGATTTACTATGCACATAAAGGAAATAGAATAACAAGATGTTAAAGTTTAAAATTTTTATACCCGTATTGTTGAGTTCATTTGCTTTGTTTTCCCAAGCAAATATAGAAGTACACGTACTTAAATTATCTGGAGAACTATCAAACGGAGACCTTCCTATTCAACAATTAGATATAAACAAGGAATTAAATGTTGAAAAACCAAGTAAAATACGTTTGTATCCAAACATAGAGTTTCAAACAATTGAGGGTGTTGGTGGTGCTTTTAACGAGATCGGAGGAGAGGCTTTAATGTCTTTGCCTAAAACGTTGCAGACCGAAGTAATGTTTAATCTGTTCGGTAAAGATAAGGCAGGGTTTTCTTATTGTAGAACTGCAGTTGGAGCTAGTGATTTTGGGATAGATGCTTATAGTTATTCCGAAGTTCCAGAGGATTATACTATGAAACATTTTTCTATCAAAAGAGAGAAAAAAACAGTAATTACATACATTCAAAAAGCCATTGAAATAAATCCGGATTTAAAAATATTTGCTTCTCCATGGAGCCCTCCTGCTTGGATGAAATATTCTGGTGCTATGGATGGAGGGAATGAGTTTCCGGAAAAGAATCAACTAAGGGACGATCCTAAAATTTATCAAGCTTATGCGTTGTATTTTTCAAAATACATAGAAGCTTATGCGAAAAAGGGAATTACAGTAGATCGTTTGGTAATTCAGAATGAAACGGATGCCAATACCAAATATCCTTCTAATGATATGTCGGTTACTCAAATGAGTTCGTTTGTGAAAAATTATTTACGGCCACAGTTTACACAGGATGAAATTGATACGGAAATCTGGGCTGGGACCTTTAGAACCCATGGTCGTTTGGATGCTGTGGAATTGGCCGCTAACAAAGAATACCGAAAGCTGTTTGATGGTATTGGAATTCAATACACAAGTGGAGTTTACATTCAACAAACTCAAGACCTATTCCCAGAGGTAAAGTTAATGCATACAGAGGGTGTTTGTTATGATGGAAAAAATACTTGGGATCAAGCCTCGAGAAGGTTAAAAGAAATTGCTGGTTACATAAACAGAGGCGTTCCAAATTATTGTTACTGGAATATCATTTTAAATGAAACAACAGAAAGTGGTTGGGGTTGGAAACAAAACTCGTTAATAAATATTGATCGTGAAGAAAAAGAAGTTACCTACAATCCAGACTATGCCGTAATTGCCTTTGTGAGTAAATATTTAGTAAAAGGAGCTAAGAGAATAGCCAATTTCTCACGAGATGACTTAATTTCTTTAAAGTACAACAATCAAATAATTGTGTTGGTTCAAAACGATGGAAGGACTCCTAAGGCATATGAATATCAATTAGAAGATGAGGAAGGGCAACAGTTTGAAATCCCTGCAAAATCATTGGCTGCAATTGTAATAAAAAAATAAATCCAGTTATCATGAATACTAAAACCTATGTATTAAGTTTATTGACAATATTACTTCTATTGGGAAGTGTGTCTTGTAAATCAAAAGGCGAGCAGAAAACCGCAGAAAAAGCGGAGAAAAAAGAATTGCCTGCCAAACGGCCCAATATCATCTTTATGATGTCCGATGATCATGCCTATCAGGCCATTAGTGCCTATAGCGATCATTTAATCGAAACACCTAATATCGATCGTATTGCAGATGAAGGGATTTTATTTACCAATGCCACGGTAACCAACTCGATCTGTGCGCCTTCAAGGGCCACGATATTAACCGGTAAGCATTGTCATATTCACGGAAAAGTGGATAATGTTTTTCCGTTCGATGAATCGCAAACCACCTTTCCGCAGCTCATGCAAGAGGCCGGTTATCAAACCGCGATGTTCGGAAAATTACATTTTGGGAATAACCCAAAAGGAATCGATGAGTTCAAAATCCTGCCGGGACAAGGGCAGTATTACAATCCCGATTTTAATACCAATGAAGGTCAAATTACGGTGGAAGGTTATGTCACCGACATCATCATGGATATGACGTTGGATTGGTTGGAAAACAGAAGGGATGCGGAAAAGCCTTTCATGTTATTCTCGATGCAGAAAGCACCCCATAGGGAATGGTTACCCGCACCGCGCCATTTTAAGGAATATACCAAGAAGACGTTTGTGGAGCCAGAAACATTGTTCGATGATTACGAAGGTCGTGGTACGGCCGCAAAAACAGCCGAAATGAACCTTTTGGAGCACATGAACTGGGCAGGCGATTCCAAATTGTATCCTGAAATGATGGCCGAATTGGGCATAAAGGATAAATCGGGCTGGGATCTTGAAGCTTTTGAACGTGAAGTGGGGCGTATGAACCCCGAGCAACGCGCCGTTTGGGACTCGGTCTATAAACCCATGATGGAAGATTTTAAGACAAAATATCCAACCATGGATGATACGGCTTTAATGAAATGGCGGTATCAACGTTATATGCAGGATTATTTAGGTTGTATTGCCTCCGTCGACGAAAATGTGGGTCGATTATTGGATTATTTGGAGGAAACCGGTTTGGACGAAAATACGATCATCGTGTATACTTCGGACCAAGGCTTTTATTTAGGGGAGCATGGTTGGTTCGACAAGCGTTTTGTTTATGACGAGTCATTTAAAACACCGCTGTTGATCAAATGGCCGAACGTTATTACACCGGGTACGACCAATACCGAAATGGTCCAAAATCTTGATTTTGCCCAAACCATTTTGGAAGCGGCCCATATTGAAGCTCCTTCGGATATGCAAGGCGAAAGCTTGATTCCTTTATTGCTGGGTAATGATGGGGAGTGGACCCGGGATGCCGTGTATTACCATTATTATGAATACCCGGGAATCCATATGGTTAAAAGACATTATGCGATCATTACCCAAGAATACAAATTGGCCCATTTTTATTACGATGTGGATGAGTGGGAACTTTACGATCGTAAAAAGGATCCCAATGAAATGAAGAATGTGGTCGATGACCCTGCTTATGCCGATGTGGTAAAACAGTTGAAGGAACAGCTAGTTGAAATGCGTAAGCAATATGGGGATAGTTCGCAGTTGGATCAAGAAATATTGCGAAAATATCTGGAAGCTATGGAAAACCCCGATATAGAAACCGTTCCCCTGCATTAAAAAACACCTTATAAGTACGCATAATCCTTAACCGTAAAAACAATATGACAGCCATAAGACCCATAACCTTGTTCTTTAGTTTGATCGTCGCCATCGCTATACAGGCACAAAAAGCATCAGACCATCCACGATTGTTGGTGGCCGATGGCGATCGGGAGGAGGTTTTGGCCAAAATCGAAACGGAACCATGGGCCAAAGCCTCATGGCACATGCTTTTGGAGGAAATAAACCCCTATGTAGACCTACATGTTACCGACCCGGAATGGATTGTCTCACGATTGGCCATGTATTGGAAAGACGGCGAGCGCTATACCCAATGTTATATCAAAGGCCAGGATTGGAATTATGGTGAAGGCAATGCCCCTGTACCCACGGTGCGTCTGCCGGGTATGCGTAAATGGAACGATTATGTGAATGTGCCCCTGGAAGATAGGATCCCGTACAACGAAACTGGCGACATGTTAGGGATCAGTCGGTCAAGTGCCGATAAGACTCCGGTAAAAATCCCGTATAAGGAAACTGGTCATATGATCCGGGCCAACAATATGGAAATTTTAAAACTGGCGGAAAAATCCGCATTTGCATATTTCATCACCCAAGAAGAAGAATACGCCAAGTTTTCGGCCGATATTTTTTGGTCTTGGATATTGGGAACCTATTATATGAATCCGCCCTTAGATCCCGAAGAATCAACTGGCGGACAGGGAGGCTATGAACCTGGGGGAATTATGGGTTACTATGATTATGAAGTGATCCACGACGATCGTCAGATTCCCATGGCGGCCACCTATGATTTTCTATATGATTACTTAAACGCCCATCCGCACGAACATCTTAAGGAAATCAACAAAAAAACGGTCGATGTGGCCAGTGAGGTATTCAAACGTTTTATAGAAATCGGTTTGGTCCGCGGGGGTAAGAAAGGAAACTGGAATGTAAACCGGTATAAGAATATCATAGGCAGTATGTTGGTATTGGAGTCCAATGAATTTTATGAAGATGGTAAAGGGCGGGAGTACTACATTCCGTTTTATACAGAAAAATCGGGAGATCATTATGCTGGTTTACCCGAGATCATGGCCAATTACAATACCGAAACAGGCTTATGGCCAGAATCCCCAGGGTACGCTTCGGGCATGATCCCGACGGTTTTGGACATGGGCTTACTATTATATAAGTCCGGCATGAACACGCTGGCAGGAAATCCAATTATCGAAAAAGCGGCTTTGGCAAATTTGGGTTGGTTGGATGCCCGTGGAAATTTAGTCGTTTTTGGCGATATGCGCGGTGGGGCATTCAACATGTCGGCTTTTGAAGCGCTATTGACCTATTCGACATGGACAGGCGATACGAAAACCGCCAAGACCATGGCAACGGTCATCAAGAAGAATTTGGAGAACGGTCAATACGATCGGAATGGATCCCAATGGCGGGATATTATCTTGAATCAAACCTTACCGGAATCGGGCAGTGAGTTACCGTATCATAGATCGGCCTATTCAAAATTTCATAGACATATGATCTTAAGGAATGGAAACGATGAAGAAAACGGCCTGATGTTCACACTTTATGGCGGACGCCAAAAGTCTCATTTAGCGGAAAACGGATTGGCGTTTCAATTCTACGGTAAAGGGTGGGCTTTGGCTCCGGATGCATCGGCATACGAATCGTACTGGTCTCCGGATGCGGGATATCACAGGGGGATTACGGGGTCCAATACCATAATTCCAGGATATAAATCAGGGGAAATCACGGTAAATGCCATGGATCCAAAAACGGCGGATAACGGCTTTTACAATACCGAAGTAACCTCGGAACTGGTGTCTTTTGCCGATGTGTCTGCCGAAGAAAAACGTCGCGTGGTAGCGATGGTACGCACTTCGGAAACCTCTGGTTATTATGTCGATATCTTCAGGTCCGATCAAGATGACAACGATTATTTACACCATAATCTGGGGAATGCGGTAACCCTTAAAGATGCCTCCGACCATGAGTTGTCTTTAATGGCGGTAAATGACTTGGGAACGGCCCACAATAAGCATTACAGCTTCTTTGAAAACCAACGTAAAGTGGAGTATGACAGGGATTTTAATGCCACTTGGGATATCAATTCGGTATCGCCCGCATTGCACGTAAACCTATGGATGATGGGCCAGGATAACCGGGAATTGTATGTGGTAGATGCTCCGCCAACAACCTTACGGGAAGATATTACACCAAAGCAAATCAATAGAAGTCCGGAAACAACACCAACCTTAATCGTACGCCAAAATGGGATTAATGGAAAAAAACATCCGTTTGTTTCGGTATTTGAGCCGTATGCGACAGGTGAAAAATCAATTGAAAAGATTACGAAAGTCGGAGATTTTGGGGATATGGTAAGTTTAAAGGTCACGTCGACACACAGCACTCAGGTCATCTGTAATTCGATTGATGGCAACAAGGTGTATAAACCAGCAAAAAATTTAAAGTTCAAAGGGACTTTAGGGGTGACTTCGAAAAAAAACGGAAAGTTTGACTATTTATACTTAGGCAAGGGAAAATTGCTTCAAAACGGCAAGTATAAGATCGAGGCGGTCAATGAAGCGGTTTCAGCAGCATTGCGATTCGAAGACGGTAAGTACTATTATTCATCGGACAAGCCGGTGATCATTCAAATCAACAAAAAAGGGGCTAAAGAATATCCGGCAGGATATAACTTGGAAATCAAATAGACAAAATGAGAGGGATAATAAAAACAATACTACTGACGGTTTGTCTTTTAATGGGCTCAAAATCATTATTGGGGCAGGAGCTGGGGCATCCAAGGGTCTATGTTACCAATGAGGAAAAAGAAGCTTTTGTAAAGGCCGTAAAGACCGTTGAATGGAAAAAAGAGCTGATAGATAATAAGAAAAAAAGGTTGGAAAAATATATCCAATATTGGGAGAAAGATCCGGAATGGATGGTATCCAGACTGCAAATGAACTGGAAGACCAAGCATGATAAGGTGTATTTAAAGGGGGGTGATTTTTCACATTCCGAAGGTTCGGCACCGGTGCCTACCGTTAGATATTCCGGGACTAGGGATTGGGCAACCGATTATAAAAGGCCAAAACTGGAAGATGTTGAACCTTATTTTGATGACCCCCGAGGCCTTTACTTAGAACATAAGGACACGGGGAAAAAGGAGTGGATCCATCCATCCAAAGCAGGGTTCGCCATTGAAAAAATCAATGACGAGATTATGGGCTTGGTAGCCGATGCTGCTTTCTTATATTGGTTTACAGGGGAGCGGAAATATGCGGAATTCGCGGCCCCCGTATTTTTTAAGTACATCGATGGCATGTATCACAGGGATGCGCCCATCGATTTAGAAAATTCCACCCAACAAAAAATTTCAGGGTTGGCCACTTTTGAGGTCATCCATGAAGGGGTCGTTATTCCGCTGGTAACCACTTACGATTTTCTGTATGCGTATTTTAAAGCTGAAAACAGGGACTTATCAACTGCAGCGGCGGTTTTCCAAAAGTGGGGCGATCAAATCATTAAAAATGGTATTCCCGATAATAACTGGAATTTGTTTCAAGCCCGATTTTTAACCTATATTGCATTGGTTTTGGAAAGTAGTGCTACTTACGAAAACGGAAAAGGGCGTGAGTATTATTTGGATTATACTTTTACGATTTCAACCGATAGGCAAATAGCGGTAAGTGAATCTTTGAACGTCTACGATCAGGAAACCGGTATTTGGCCCGAATGCCCCACGTATTCAGTGCATGTTATCACAACGCTATTGAAAATATTCACCTTATTGGATCATGGGACCAACCGGAATGAAATATCGAAATACCCTATTTTGGAAAAAGCGGTATTATCATCATTCCAATACTTGTTCCCTTCGGGTTATATGATAGGGGCAGGTGATGGTGGACATAAGATTTTGCCTCCGGAAAATTTCGAACTTTTAATAGCCAATTATAGAAAGTACCACCAGAAAGCAAAAGAAACGTTGATCTCCGGGTTCTTATCCGAGTTTATGTCTGCTGGATTATATGAAAGAAAAGCCAAGGATTTTTTCAATTTATTCTTCTATGTAGATACTATAGTCGACAGTAAGGCCGATTTGGAGGCCCTAACAACGCCAACATTTTTTGCGCCGAACATCAGTATGTTCAACCAAAGAATGGGCCAAGGGGATAATGCGGTCATGCTATCCACTATAGGTTCATATGGGAATCATGCACACGCCAATGGTATTTCAATAGAACTATTCGCCAACAATTATGTGTTGGGTCCAGATTCAGGTAAAGGCCCAAGTTACTGGCACCCGACGTTCAAAAATTACTATGCGAGGATGCCGGCCCATAATACGGTAATCGTGGATGGTAAATCCGATTATAACAACATGCGTACCTATCATCCATTTTCGTTGGATGATAGTTTTCCAAAATCGGGTGAGTCCACTGTTTTTGATAAGGTGACCTTTTCAAAAGTATCGTTTGTGGAACCCGAAACGGTATCCGATCAGCAGCGTTTTTCCGCCATAATAAAAACGAATGCCGATAAAGCTTATGTGGTGGATGTTTTCAGGTCTCGGAAACAAAATGGTGGAAAGCAAAAGCATGAATATATCTATCGAAATATAGGGCAAACATTGGATGTTCAAGATGTTGGTTCCAATGGTTTGGAATTTCAAAAAACAAATGACTTAAGCTCAGAACATGGGGATTTAAAGGGTTATGATTTCTTTTCGGATAAAAGGAAAGCAAGTACTTCAAAAGATGTGAACGCGGTATTTACGTTAAAAGAGGACGATAAACCGAATAATGTGATGAAGTTATGGATTAAGGGAAGTGAAAACCAAACCATTTACAAGGTAAAATCACCTAACTCCAACGCATTAAGCGAAGGGACTGCACCAAAGTCCATCTTACAGGATTCGTTGCAAACCTTAATCGTAAAAAGGGATGAAGCCGCTTGGACCAACCCATTTTCCGTGGTTTTTAACCCCTATATCGAAGGGGAAGCAAATACGGTTGACAACGTATCGTTTTCGGCTTTGAAGGATTATCCACATACACAGATCATAGATGTTTCATTATCGGATAAAATAACTTCAGATAGAATAGTTGTAAATGCATCGGAACTTGATATAGCCAAAACTGACGGGATGTATCAAAAAGGATCATTATCGATCATTAGAACTTCAAAAAACAATGGAACTTTGGAATTCATGTTTTTGTCCGGAGTAAGCAAAATGGATTACAAAGACTGGACCATCATAGCTTCCGGTGACCCCGTTACCTTATCCATTGAAAAGGTGGGCGAAGGATATGAGGTGCAGAACAATAAACCCGTTACCATTAATTTACCTTATAAGCAAGGGGATAAGCGCGCTACGATTTCGATATACGAAGACGGAAAGATAGTCGCTACGAAGAATGCGGTATTGAATAGGAACAATTCGAATCTGCAATATTTTAAGCTGGAAAAAAACTATAATAAAGTCATAATAGCACAGTAGAATTATGAAAACGAAAATCCATTTAATACTTTTATTGCTCGTCGTGGGTATGGTCAATGGCCAAAAGAAAAAGGAGGTTATTGATGAATATGCGCATGAACTTGTTTATAAAGTAGTCAACGAGGATACTTTAAAGCTTCAAATTTACAATCCAACTGATTTTAGGGCCAACAAAAAATACCCGACCATAGTGTTCTTTTTTGGGGGCGGTTGGAATGGAGGGTCCATTTACCAATTTAAGGACCAAGCCTTATATTTTGCGTCTAGAGGCATGATTTCCGTTTTGGTGGATTACAGGGTAAAGAATAAACATGGCACCACCCCCTTTGAAGCTGTAAAAGATGCCAAATCCGCGATGCGCTTCTTAAAGGCCAAAGCTGATGAATATGGTATCGATACCGATAAAATCGTTGCTTCTGGCGGTTCGGCAGGGGGGCATTTGGCTGCCGCAACATCCTTGCTTCCCGGAATCAATGAAGAAACCGATGATTTGTCCATAAGTCCAAAAGCCAGTGCCCTGGTGTTATATAATCCGGTAATAGACAACAGTGAAAAAGGTTATGGTTACCAAAGGATCGGAGACCGTTATTTAGGGTTTTCGCCCTTGCACAACATAAAGAAAGGAGCTCCACCCACTATTTTTTTCCTGGGGGACAAAGACAAATATATACCGGTTTCAACGGCTTATGATTACAAAGCAAAGATGGAAGCCGTAGGGAGTAGGTGTGATGTTTTTATTTATGAAAACCAGGAACACGGATTTTTTAATAGAGGGAAACAAAAAGGCGATAAATGTTATGTGGAAACAACGTTGGAAGCGGATGCCTTTTTACGGTCTATAGGTTATTTAAAAGGGAAACCCACCATGTAATATGCTTTAAAATGAAAATAAGGGTTGTTTTACTACTCAGTATGGTACTTATGTTATCCTGTTCCCCAAAAGAACAACGGGTAACGCTTTTTGTCTCCCAAAGTGTGCAGACAGGGGGTGTAGGAACCGAAGAAGAACCATTGGCAACGGTATCGGAGGCTATACAAAAAGCAAGTCAATTAAAACAAAAGGATTTTAATACCGAGGTGGTGATCCAACTGCTTCCAGGGGAATATTATTTATCGGAACCGATCCTGCTTTCCCCCCAATTAAGTGGCCTGGCCATAATAGGGAGCAAGGCATCGGACGTCATTATAAAAGGTTCGAAACCCTTATCGTTGCAATGGGAAAAATACAGTCAGGATATTTATGTAGCAGACGTTCCTGAAAATTCCGATTTCGATCAGTTGGTGGTCGATGGAGTACCCCAAGTTTTGGCACGTTATCCCAACTATGATGAAAATGCCCATTATTGGCAGGGGTATGCCGCGGATGCTTTGTCAAAAGAACGCATAGCTTCCTGGAAACAACCGGAGGGGACCTATTTTCATGCCTTGCACAAGGGTAGATGGGGAGGTTTTCACTTTGAGGTAACAGGCGTGGAGGATGACGGAACCCCGATACTAAAAGGAGGGCATCAAAACAATAGGCCGTCTAAACCCCACGAAGAATTCCGAATGGTAGAGAATGTCTTTGAAGAGCTCGATAGCCCTGGAGAGTGGTATCTCGATAAGAAAGGAAACAAACTATATTATTGGCCTACCCAAGAAGGAACCCCCAATACCTCTAAAGTTGAGGTGGCGGCCCTGAAAAATTTAGTCCAGGTGGTCGGTACTTTGGAAAATCCGGTTAAGAACATTTCCATTAGTGGAATACGGTTCGAAAGCTCAAAACGCACGTTTATGGACGATTACGAGCCTCTTTTAAGAAGTGATTGGACCATTTACCGGGGTGGGGCCCTTTTCTTTGAAGGTACTGAAAACTGTAGCGTTTCCGATAGTGAATTCACAAATTTAGGGGGTAACGTAATTATGGTCAGTAAATACAATAAAGGCCTACAAATCAAGGGAAACCATATTCACGACTGCGGGGCCAGTGCCATTTCGTTTATCGGAGATCCTTCAGCAGTACGGTCCCCTTCTTTTAATTATAGGGAGTTCGTGCCAATGACGGAAATGGATACGGTAACCGGACCCAAAAATGAATTGTATCCCAGGGAATGTTTGGTCGATAATAATTTGATCCACAGAATAGGTCGATTGGAAAAACAAACGGCCGGAGTGCAAATCTCCATGGCCATGGATATTACGGTACGCCATAACAGTATTTATGATGTACCCAGGGCAGGTATAAACATCGGGGACGGTACCTGGGGAGGTCACGTTCTTGAATACAATGACGTATTCAATACCGTATTGGAAACCAGTGACCATGGATCGTTCAATTCATGGGGAAGGGATCGTTTTTGGCATCCGAACCGCAAAATTATGGATAGCCTTACCACGGTGAATCCGAAAATGTGGCAGTGGGATGCGGTGCATACGACCATTATCCGTAACAATCGTTTTCGTTGTGACCATGGGTGGGATATCGACCTGGATGATGGGTCTTCCAACTATGCTATCTACAATAACCTATTGTTGAACAATGGACTCAAATTACGGGAAGGGTTCAATAGGACTGCAGAAAACAATATCATGGTCAATAACTCCTTACATCCCCATGTTTGGTTTCAGAACAGTGCAGATGTTTTCAGATATAATATCGTGGGCATGGCGTATCAGGATGTGGGTCTTAAAGGTTGGGGAAAACAACTGGATTATAATTTATTCCCCAATGAGGAAACGATGATGAAATCACAGATTTACGATAGGGACATGCACAGTGTCTTTGGGAACCCTATGTTCAAGGACCCCTCGATTTTTGATTTTAAGGTAGCTGAGGATTCCCCTGCCTTAAAAATCGGTTTTGAGAATTTTCCAATGGACAGGTTCGGGGTTCAAAAACATGAATTAAAGGCCATTGCAAAAATTCCCGAAGTACCCAAGATCAATATGCCGAAAAAGAACAGTAAGGCATCGGAACCGATTGTAGCTTGGCTACGCAATAAACTCAAAAGTGTTTCTTCACAGGAAGAACAGTCTGCCTATGGGTTGACCAGTCCTCAAGGGGTTATTGTCCTTACGGTTTGGAACCATAGTCCGGCCGTGAAGGACAATGGATTGAAAAAAGGGGATGTAATCCTAATGGCCGACGGTGAAATGGTCCGGGAAATCAAGGACTTTTTTAAGATAGCCCTAAAGAACAAAGGAAAAGACAAGTTGGACCTTGTCGTAATGAGAAATCAAGTTGAACATAAATTAGCTGTAAAAACCGAATAAATTAAAACAAGAAACAATGAAAATAACAATGAGACCTATAGTGTTTGCAATTGTAGCACTGCTGACTTTTGGCAACGTTTTTTCCCAAAGGAAAAAGGATATGAAATTAACTGACGATCAGCGCATGGAATGGTGGCGAGACTCCAAATTCGGCATGTTCATCCATTGGGGCGCATACTCTATTGTTGGAGGGGAACGTGGTACGAAAATCGCCGGTGGAGGTGCTGAGTGGGCCATGGATAAGCTGGATTATACGATAGAGGAATACGAGAAATTCCCGAAAATGTTCAATCCCGTATTGTTCGATGCGGATGCATGGGTAGCTATGGCCAAGGATGCAGGAATGAAGTATATCGTAATTACATCCAAACACCATGAAGGTTTTGGATTGTGGGATTCCAAAGTGTCCGATTATGATGTGATGGATACTTCCCCTTTTAAGCGCGATATCATTAAGGAATTATCGGAAGCTTGTAAAAAACAGGGCATTAAATTTTGTTTTTACTACTCGATCGTAGATTGGCATCACCCACAGGCGCAAGGGAATCTGTATCCTAACTACAATATTTCACAGCATGATGATCCATCGGTCGTAAACCCCGAATTCCCTGAATATTATGAAAACTATATGAAACCTCAGGTAGGTGAATTATTGAAAAATTATGGGGATGTAGGTGTCGTTTGGTTTGATGGCGATTGGATTTCCGATTATACTACGGAAATGGGGAAAGACCTTTATAAATACATCCGTGATATTCAACCCAATACTATTGTAAACAACCGAGTTGATAAGGGAAGAAAAGGAATGGAAGGTATGGATATGGAAGGAGAGTTCGCTGGGGATTTTGGCACCCCTGAACAGGAAATACCTGATACGGGCATCGATTCTGACTGGGAGGCGTGTATGACCATGAATGGTTCTTGGGGATACAAGCCGTCTGATAATAATTGGAAAAGCAGTGAGGATCTAATTCAAAAATTAGTGGATATCGTATCTAAAGGGGGTAATTTCCTTTTGAACATCGGTCCTGATGGTTTTGGAAGGTTCCCATCGGAAAGTATTCGTCGTTTAAAGGCTATGGGGGAATGGACGAAAAAAAATGGGGAGGCTATCTATGGCGCTTCCGCAAGTCCATTCGAAAAACCCAAATGGGGACGATATACCAAAAAAGGAAATGTTATTTATGCCCATGTTTTCGATTGGCCTGAAACAGGGACTTTAAAACTGCATAAAGATATAAAGATCAAAAAAGCGACTTTGTTAACAGATCCCAATACCGAATTGGAAACCTTGGCAACATCAAGGGAAGTATTGGTTGACGTGCCCGTGTTGGCACCAGATGCTACGGTTTCCGTTGTTAAAATCGAATTGGCAAAGTAAAAAAAGGAATGAACGGGCAAACGGTCCTTGGATCGTTTGCCTGTTTAATACATACTAACATTCAATATCGAAAGGATGCATGTTTACAAGAAACTGATCATTATTGCAATTGCCATTGTCTCAAATATCGGTGTCGGGTTTTCTCAAGGAAGTCCTTATGAAAAACCAGAATGGGGTATGTATACTGAGGGGGAAGATGGTTTTTTATTGGCACATGTTTCCAATTGGCCCGAAGATGGTAAATTGGTTATCGATAGCGCTATCAAGCCCAGGGAGGCGAGGTTACTTTCTGAACCGGACCAAAAAATAAACATAAAATTGATTGATGGGAAATTAACCGTTTTATTACCTAAGAAAGCCTCGGAAACCGGGGTTTCAGTAGTGAAAATCCAATTAATGCCCAATGAGGATTGGGCAAATTTAAAACGGTATAAAAAAGCCAATGAAGAACTGAAAGCACTTGGTGAAAAAGAAAAACGTGTGGTTTTTATGGGAAACTCCATCACCGAAAAATGGGTGATGTTCCATGGCGAATTTTTTACTGAAAACAATTATATCGGTCGTGGAATCAGTGGGCAAACTTCGTCACAAATGTTAGTGAGGTTTAAACCCGATGTGGTCAATTTGAATCCGGAAGTTGTCGTTATTCACGCAGGTACCAATGATATTGCAGGTAATAGAGGTCCTATTACCGTTCCCGAGATTGCAGACAATATTTTTTCAATGGCGGAATTGGCCAAAGCGAATAATATAAAAGTGGTTTTGGCTTCAGTGCTTCCCGCGAGTAGTTATTCTTGGAGTCCATCCATAGAACCCAAGGAAAAGATCAGTAGGCTGAATGCACTGATTGAATCCTATGCCAAGAAGAACGATATGGTGTATTTAGATTATTATTCCCATATGGTCAATGAAGAAAAAGGATTGAAAGAGGACTATGGTAGGGATACGGTGCATCCTAATTTAACGGGTTATGCGGTTATGGAACCTTTGGTGCAAGAGGCGATAAAAGAAGTATTAAGACATAAATAGTAACGGAATGCAAGGGAATATCAAGTATATAAATGGATTAGTTGTGGTACTGTTTTGTTTCATGGGTTTTTATACCAAAGCACAATCGGATAACCTTATTCCGCTTCCTGAAAATCAGGAGGAAGGGTATCCTCGATTGTACATTACCCAAGAGGGTAAAAAGGGGCTTCAAAAGACCATTAAGAAAGAAGACTGGGCCCAAGAGGTCTTGACCGGTATCCACAATCGTATCGATGCACACGTGGGGCGTCATGTAGATGACCCGGAATGGATGGTATCCCGTTTACAGATGTATTGGAAGACCAAGGCGACCAACATTTATGTCAATGGAATAAACTATTCCCATGCAGATGGGGAAGCACCCGTGCCTACGGTGCGCTTCGTGGGTTCCAGGGATTATACGACCCCTTATGGCAAACCCAAACTTGAAGAGGTGTTGCCTTATATGGATGATCCCCGTGGATTATATCTGCCGAATAGGAGTAAGGAAGGCAACCCTTTTGAATGGGTCGAAATTTCCAAAACAGGGCGTATTATCTATTCGATAAATGAGGAAATCATAGGATTGGCCAGAGATGCGGCATTTGTCCATTGGGTGGAGGGCGATAGGCGTTTCGCTGAATTTTCATATGATATCTTCCATACGTATATGGAAGGGATGTCGTACCGCAGTGAACCGATCGATCTACTGAACGGACATATCCAAACCCTGGTTGGGTTTACGAATTTCCAGGTAATACATGAGAACGTCCTTCGGGAAATTGCTGAACTTTATGATTTTTTGCATCCATACATTGAAGCAAACCATCCCGATAAAATCGATATGTATGATACCACGATCAAAAGATGGACCGATCAGATCATTAAAAACGGTGTGCCCCAAAACAATTGGAACCTGCATCAAGCAAAGATCATTTTAAAAGCAGCCATGGTACTGCGTGATAACGATGAGTATGAGGACGGAAAAGGTCGGGAGTACTATATCGATTATATTTTGAACGTTACTTCGGCAAGACAATGGTCCTTGACCAAGTTCATCGATTATGGTTACGATGAAACCAATGGGGTATGGGCAGAATGTCCGGGCTACTCACAAGGGGTTACCAAAGACCTGACCAATTTTATCAGGGATTTCGACAACACGTTCGATCATAATCTTTTACCCTATACCCCGGTAATGCCCAAAGCGGTTAAAATGCTTCCACAATATTTATTTCCCAACGGACAGACCGTTGCATTTGGGGATTCCAATTATGGGCCACTTTATGTCGAAGCGATGAGTGATATGATCCGTATTGCACAAAAAAACAATGACAAGGAGCTCGAAGAAGAATTTACCGGCATGTATCGGTTATTTGCCCAAAATGCGGAAGGTTCGGGAAAAGGAAGAAAGGTAAGGGCAACTATTGCTTCATTTTTTGCCAGCAAACCTTTGGAATTGGATCCCAAATATAAAAAGGGTGACCTACAGGATTATATCACCCAAACTTTTTATGCACCGAATGTAAGTTGGCATGTACAGCGCATGGGTACGGGCAAGGATGGGATGATGGTGTCCCTGAACGCTTCACTCGGAAACCATATGCATGCCAATGGTATCAATATGGAACTGTATGGAAAAGGTTTTATACAAGGTGCCGATCCGGGTAAGGGAGCGGGCTATCTTCAACCCATTTATCTAGAGTATTACTCCCAGTTTCCTGCACATAATACCGTCATGGTCGATGGGGTTTCTTCCTACACCGAGATGTTGAGCTACCATGCCTTCGATCTAATGGGACAATACCCGAAATCAGAGCAAAAACAAGGCTTTTATAAAGCCATTACGTATTCCGATGTTTACTTTTTGGAACCCGAGACCCAAAGTGATCAAAGCAGACTGGTCAGTATCGTGAAAACGGGGGAGACCACCGGGTATTATGTTGATATATTCCGTTCCAAAAAACAACGAAAAGGCGATAAATTCCACGATTATTTTTATCATAATCTAGGTCAAAGTATGCAAATAAGTGATACGAATGGAAACCCGCTAAAACTTACGCCCAGTGAGGAAATGGGCTTTGCAGGCGGACATTTATATGCCTTTGATTATATGTGGGATAAAAAATCGGTGCGTACCCAGAGCGATTATCAGGCAGAATGGAAGATCGATATGCCCGACGGAAAAGATGACGTATTTATGAACCTATGGATGAAAGGCACCGAGGGACGGGAGGTGTTCTCCATAAAATCGCCACCGAACAAAGCTTTTAAAGGGGATCATGGCTTGCCTTACGAAGTGGATAAGGCGCCGTATTTGACCTTGGCGGCAAGGCAGCATGGGGAAGCTTGGGAGCATCCTTTTGCATCGGTATACGAGCCGTTTACGGCCAGTGAAGGGAAAAGTATCGCGAGTATCAAGTCCTTTGATGATGAAAATGGCAGTAGTGATTTCGTGGGATTGCACATAAAGCATAAATCCGGAAGGGAAGATTTGGTTTTCTCATCAACGAAAAACCAAACGGCTAAATATAAAGGAACGTTGACCGATGCAACCTATGCCTTGATCGGCAAACAAAAAAATGGGGATTTCATCCTTTTTATGGGCAATGGAACTACCTTGGAAGCAAACGGACTTACCCTTATGGCTTCTGAAAAAGGGAATGTGGTTTTAGAACAGAAAGAGGGGGGATTATACCTACACAACGAAGTTCCGGTTACGCTTAAAAGTGATAAGGAAGAAAAGCAGTTTGGTGTGGGGCCTTATCGATCTATAGAATAAGTTCATCAGTACCATCGGTGAGAATGTCAAGGTCCCATTTTATGGTTGACACATGCCCTTTTTATTCGTCGTGGGCACAATGCCGACATTTTGGAACCTTAGTCATACTAACTAAAGCCCCGCTTATTAAATTGGGTTTTTTTATTCGTATCCCTTTTATCCATACTGTGGTACTGCCTTTATTCGTTTTTTTAGTCGATTAAAACTTCCTCTTTCCGACTTGTGTGTTTTTTGATATACTCGGTAGGACTCATTTGGTACTCCTTTTGAAAGCACTTCCCAAAATATTTCTGATTGTTAAACCCGGTCATATAAGCTACTTCTGAAATGTACATGTTATTGGTTTTTAGTAACTGAGCGGCTCTTTTCAATTTGATTTTTTTAATGAAATTTACAGGAGTATCATTTGCAATGGCCTTGATTTTCCTGTATAAATTAGCCCTACTCATACCTATCTCCGAAGCTAAATATTCAACGCTCAATAAATTATCCGTCATCGATTCCTCTATGATCATAATGAGTTTCTTAATGAATTTTTCATCGTTGGAATCAATTTCGATTTCTGAAGGTTCCGGAGTGATTATTTTACTGTATTTTTCTTTGAGTTCTTTTCTGGTTCCCAGTGCATTTTTTACTTTCCATTTTACAAACTCCAAGCTAAAAGGTTTTTCTATATAATCATCTGCGCCTAGACTAAGACATTTTATCTTGGTTTCTTCAGCGTGTTTTGCAGTTAACATGAAAATTGGAATGTTATTGGTTTCATCCTTCTTTTTAATACGTTCTAGCATAGTGATGCCATCTTCTATGGGCATTAAAATATCACTGATGATAAGTGAAGGCATTTCTTTTAAAACCATTTCATACCCAACTTTACCGTTCGAGGCTTCCATTACGTTAAAATCAGTAGTCAATTCCTCCTTGATCATGGTTCTTAAATCCTCATTGTCTTCAACCAACAATATGGTTTGTTTAGTGGATTTTTTTGTATTCTGTTTAGACTCAAACTCACTTGATACTTCTTGGATTACTTGATATTCAGAGTTTTGTATGAATTTCCTTTTTAAAGGCATACCTTGTTTTAAACGCTCGCTTTTAGGGTATTTACTTTTATTGATAGGAAGATAAAATGTAAATTCCGTAAATACATTTTCTTCACTATCGACCATTATCAGTCCTTGATGCCTGACAATTAATTTGTGTACGAGTTCCATTCCGACCCCAGTACCCGGGATTTGGTTACTATAGGATTTGGTAGCTTGGTAATATCGATCAAAAATATAGGGTAAATCCTTTTTAGGGATTCCCATACCATTATCCCTGACAGCACATTTTATATAGGTATTTTTATCTAAATCAAGTGAGTTTGCTTTAGGGTCTTCCTTTGTTGCGATCTCCAATGATACCCGAATAACTCCTTTTTCCTTGGTGAATTTAAAGGCGTTTGAAAGCAGGTTAAAGAGCATTTTTTCCAAAATGTCTACATCATACCAACCTTTGATTATTGGTTCATTACAAATAAAATCATATTGAATTTCATAAATTCTCGCAAAGTCATTGAAACTATCCTTTATGATACTTATGTCTTTTACAATATCATTTTTTGAAATACTTAGGTTGAATTTACCTACGTCGAATTTACGAATGTCCATGATTTGATTTATCAAGCGTTGCATTCTTAGTGTATTGTTATAGATGCGTTGGGCCGTAAGTGGACTTAAAGCGAAGTTCTTTTCCTTGACTACTTTTTCAATAGTTCCGGAAATCAGTGATAATGGAGTCCGTAGTTCGTGGGAAATATCGGTGAAAAAAATCATTTTCATCCTATTGTGTTCATTGTCTTTTTCCCTACTGATCGTTTCGGCCACTAAGTTCTTTTTTAATTTATACCATCGTTTAATTAAATAGGTACAGATAAAGACCGTGATCATTAAAAGGATTCCATAGATAATATGCGCTGTTGTTTGTCTCCAAAAAGGAGGTGTGATTTCAAATTGTACTATAGTTGGGGTCTCGTTCCATACACCATCACTATTGGAGCTTATTACCTTAAAGGTATAGGCCCCAGGGGAAAGGTCGTTGTAGTTTGCATTTCTATTGGATGCTTTGGTATAGTGCCATGTATCATTTATTCCTTCCAACATATAGGCGTATTCATTTTTGTTGGGAGCGGTAAAATCCAAGGAAGAGAATTCAATGGCGATGTTATTGTAATTATACGGTAATTCTATTTTATTGATGGTATTTGTTGGGAGTACTTCTGAAGGAAATTGTCCGGTATCGATTTTTTTGTTCTTATCCCCTAGAATCGTAAAGTTGGTGATTATGGTATTGGGGAGTTGGTATGATTTTTTAAAATTTTTAGCGTTTACGGTATAGAAACCACCAGGGCATCCAAAATATAGCGTTCCATCTTCGTCAGCGGTATGTGAATTAAAAATGAAATGACTTTCGGCCAAACCATCTTCGATTCCAAAATTCACGAATTTTTCATTTGCGATGTTAAAGCGGGAAATACCCCCATGTGTGCTCAACCATAAATTGCCCGATTTGTCCATTTCAATACTGGAAATGGTGGTAGAGAGCAATCCTTCCTTTTTACCAAAAGATTTTATGGTCTGGTATTGACTGTCATAATAATTTAAACCGCCACCTCTTGTGCCGATCCACATATTTCCTTGGCCTGTTTCCAACAGACTAAGAATGGCATTGGATGAAAGACCGTCATTGACAGATGGGTTAAAGGTTTTTATTTCCTCATTATTCAAATCAACTTTGAAAAGTCCGTCCCCCCTTGTTCCTATCCATATGTTTTGCAGTTTGTCCAGATGCATTACCGAAACATTCATTCCCAAGAAGTGTAACATGGTTTTTGATTTGAAATCGGAAATATCCGTCTCTGTATTCACGATTTTTATCCCGCCACCCCATAGGCCTACCCATATTTCGTTCTTATTCAGGGGAATAATATCTTTTATGTCTTTGGTGAACTTTTGTATCGTATCAACCTCCAAAAGACCTTTTTTCTGGTTGTAGTTTTTTGTTTTTAATAGAAACCTGCCAAACCCGATCAAAAGTTCTTCATTTTGGTAATCTTTTTTTATATAGGAGGAATTTTCATCGGTAGCTAGTAGTAAGGTGTTGGTCCTTCGTTTTTTGTGATATCGGTAAAGTCCTTTTTGATTAATGGTCAAGAGCATTTCCCGGCTATTCTCCTTGATTAATGTTTGTGGAAAGAAATTGGTTAGATCATCACCGATACCCGTATATTCGAAAATGGGAGTCCTTCCTATATATTTAATTACCCCCTTATTTGTTGCAATCCAAAGGTTATTGTACCGATCTAGTTCGAGTGAATTGATTCTACGTTCGGAAGGTACGTTCTGAATATTTGGGTTATTGATATTTACAAAAGCATATTTATTGTTTTTGCGTACCCCCTTAATTAGGCCAAACTGGGTTCCGATCCAAAGGGTAGCGGCCCCATCTTCCTGCACAATGGCGGTAAATTCGTTAAGCAGGAAGCTTTTACATGGAAAATCGGTATATGTTTCCAATATTTCCAATCGGTTATGGTCCTTGCCATATCCTAAAATATATAGGCCTTCATCGGTACATGCGATAAAAGTGTTGTTTTTTATCCTGGTCAGGATTTGGGTGTTTTCATTAAATCCCGTTTCGATCAATGTTCCGTTGTCGCCAAAATGAAGTATACCATTGGGCGTGGCCAACCAAATTCGGCCATAATGATCTTCGGACACCTGATTGATCTGTCTGTCATTGGCCCATATGTTATTGTCCTGTTTGTAATTGAAATCCGTTTGGAATTCAATATGCTCCGGATTTTCATCGGGGATTATTTTTACAACTCCTGTATTCCATAAATTGGCCCAGATTATTCCATCTGATGATTTGCCCAAGACCTTGGAAGTATTGTTTTTGTAATACCCTATGAATTTATTGGATTTTCTAGTGTAGCATATCAAGTAACTTTCACTGCCTATCCATAGATTTCCGAGATCATCCTCAACGATTGAGTTAATGCTGTTGTTGGGAATGGAGTGTTTATTAAAAACGTCGTATTGATGCTCTACAATGGAATGGCCATCATATCGGTAGAGTCCACTGTCCGTGCCCAGCCATAAAAATCCCAAATGGTCCTCAAAAACAACATTGGTCTTTTTATTAAAGGGTATACCCTCTATGTTCAATTTATGAAGGTATGTACTATTCATCTGGGCCAAACCGGCGATGTGGAATAGTAAGATGATAATAAAATGGCTGGTTGGGTATTTCATAAGGTTTGACATTAAGGGAATTGGGTTGCTACCGTTAAGCATTTTAAGGTTGGATCCGTTTGTCCCTTATGGGTTTATTGGTTTTACACTGGTATTATTTTAAGGTTTACTAAATATAAGTAGCAATGCGTGCGTAGAAAGGTTCCTAATGTATAGGATTTAGGGCAATAATGTTGCAAATTAGGCTAATTAAGCCTTTAAAACAAGGGGGTGCAACATAATTACACCAAATAGGGATTTATTGTTCCGTGTCTCATTTTATATTTACGCTATCTCGATTGTATAGGCATAATCGTATTAAATATTAACCAACATATACCAATATGGAATTAAAGAGAATTTTATTGTTACTGCTGTTTTTCAGTATTGTGTCGCTTCAAGCACAGCAAATTATAAGCGGAACGGTTACTGATGAAACTGGCCAACCCCTTCCGGGGGTGAGTGTGTTAGTCAAGGGGACTAATACGGGAACGGTGGCGGATTTTGATGGGAATTACACTATTTCCGCTTCTGAAGGGTCCGTTCTGGAATTTAGGTATTTGGGCTATATTGCTCAAAGTGTTCAGGTAGGGGTGGCGACAACGATTGATATCGTTTTGCAGGAAGATGTCTCCCTTTTGGATGAGGTGGTGGTCATAGGATATGGTACCTCAACCAAAAAGGATTTGGTTTCCTCTGTTTCCTCGGTAAAATCGGATGTTTTGGAGAATCAACCGGTGGCAAGGGTAGATCAGGCCTTACAGGGGCGGGCCACAGGGGTCGAGGTTACCTCTAACAATGGAACGCCGGGTTCCGGTGCAACAATACGTATTAGGGGAAATAGTTCTATAAATGGTAACAACGACCCATTGTTCGTTGTTGATGGCTTTATTGCCGGTACCGGATTTAACCTCAATACCATCAATGTTAACGATATTGAATCCATCCAAATATTGAAAGATGCGACCGCTCTGTCCATTTATGGTACGCGAGGGGCCTCAGGTGTTGTTTTGATCACGACCAAAAACGGTAAAGGTATGGCTCCCGGTAAACCGGTAATTGCCATTAACCATTACCAGAGTATACAAGAAACCGCTAATCGGATCAATATTCTAGGAGGAAAGGATTTTATCGATTACAAAAATGAATCGTATCAGTTCGTGCCCGGCCCGGATGGTTTTGGGTATACCGACACCAGCTTGCCGTTGGTTTTGGATCCGGAAAATACGACCACCACAGATTGGTTGGATCTGGTGGAACAAACGGGAACTATCTCCAATACGGATGTGTCTATCACCGGAAATTCTGAAAATACCAACTACTTTATTTCAGGAAACTACTTCAACCAAAAAGGATTGCTTAGGGGGTCTGGTCTTGAGAGGGTTAATTTTAGGACCAATTTGGATGTTAAGCTTTCAGATAGGTTTAAGACGGGTATACGTTCCAATATAACGCACTATAAAATTGAGAACAATAAAGTGAATTACAGTAATATTGTTTCCAGCGTCTTGCCCATACGCCCTGTATATCTGGAAGACGGGAGTTTCTCTTTTGAAAATCCCATAAGTGCCGGGTTGGAACGTAACCCGGAAGCGGATATACAATTGCGCGTGGATCATGATTTGGTCACTCAGATCATCACCAATGCCTATGTTGAATATAAGTTGACCAAAAACCTATCCTTTAAATCTACTTTTGGAGCTCAGTTGAACTATGTTAAGCAAAACAATTATTTGCCGGGGATTTTGCCCGAACGCTCAAATGCAGGTAGTGGTGGATATGGCAGGATCAATACCAATTTCACCAAAAGTTTATTGAACGAGAATACCATAAATTACGATTTAGGTTTAGAAGATCATTCGATAAAGGTGCTGGGAGGTTTTACTTGGCAAAAGGATAATAACGAAAGTACCTATTCGGAAGCCGATAATTTTCCGAACGACGTGGTGTCGTTCAATAATCTGGCCTTGGGTGATGCAGAAACCGCAACTGTGGGTTCTGGCTATGGGCAACGGACCTTATCATCTTTTCTTGGTCGTGTGAACTATGGTTATAAAAGTAAGTACTTGCTTACTTTGGTGGGTAGGTACGATGGGTCATCCGTATTTGAAACAGGAAATAAATATGCTTTTTTCCCTTCAGTAGGTGTCGCTTGGAATGTGGATGAGGAAAATTTCATAGCCGATTCCAAGGTCATAAACCGATTTAAGGTAAGGGGTAGTTACGGTATTGTCGGGGAACAAGGGGTAGATGCTTATAACTCTATTGCGACCTATGCCAATACTACGACGGTCTTTAACGGTTCTTTGGTAAACGGAGTTCTCGTTGGGGAAGTACCCAGTAGTGGTTTAACTTGGGAAACCACTAAACAGTTGGATTTAGGGTTGGAATTGGCCTTATTCGACCATAGGCTTACTTTTGAGGCCGATTATTATAAAAAGACAACGGAAGACCTATTACTGTCGGTTGCATTGTCCGGGCAGGTAGGAGCCAATTCAACTTCCCAATTACAGAATTTAGGTTCAGTGGAGAACAGTGGATTTGAATTCAGTGTTAATACCATCAATGTACAGAACGAAAACTTTACTTGGGAGTCCAACCTAAGTATATCTTCCAACAAAAGTGAAATATTGGAATTGGATGGGCAAGAGTATATTTCCTTACAGTCCACAGGGAATCAAGGGGGTAATTCCGCAAGGTTGATCGTGGGTGAGGCTTTGCCTACTTTCGTTGGGGCAAGATATTTGGGCACCTATAAGACGGCCGATGAGATTATTGCCGATGGAAGGGAAGGAAGGTCATTTATCGGAGGTCCCCGCTATGAAGATGTAAATGGGGACTCAAATATCAACGATGAGGATTTTGTGGTGTTGGGTAGCCCTGTCCCTGAATTTTATGGAGGGTTCAGAAATACGTTTACCTATAAAAACCTGTCCCTCGATTTGTTTTTCCATGGGAGTTATGGGGCCGAAATTTTCAATATCCGTAGTCAAACGGCCTATTTTGGAAGGGGCGAACAAAATTTGGATCCCATTGTTTTGAATCGTTGGATTGAGGGTGTCAATGAAACCTCCGATATTCCAAGGGCAGGACCATCGAACAGTCTCTTTAACCCAAATAGTAGTTTGAATATTGAGGATGGCTCTTACTTACGGTTGAAAACGTTGACTTTAAACTATAATTTTCCTTTGGAATCAGGTAGTCTTGGTGATGTGTTCAGTGACTTGAGCGTGTATGTTACCGGAACGAATCTTTTCCTTTGGTCAGACTTTACTTTAGGAGATCCCGAAGTGAACAATTTTACAGCCTCTAGTGGGTTCGGTTCTGTCTCTCAAGGTTTTGCAGCTGGGCAATATCCGTATGCGAAAACCATAACCCTAGGTGTAAAAGTACAATTTTAAAAAAAAACCGATATGAAAGCTATTATAAAGAACAGATTTTTAATATTGCTTATGGGCCTTTTTGTGCTAGGCTCATGTGACGATTTCCTGGAAGAGGATTTACGGGACGAAATTACCCCGGATAATTTTTTCACGAATGATAAGGAGGCTGAATTGGCCGTTAATGGTGTCTACAACCTATACCATAATAACAATCTTTACCGCCAGCGTGGGTTGGACAATTACTACACCAGTATGGCAGATATTCAGGCTGCGAGTAGGGATGTCAATGGATCTATTCACAATTACCTGGTCCAAGAAGGCACTGCCGACGGTAATGGGACGTGGATCCAGTTATATCGGGTGGTGAACAACACTACGGAATTTATTACGAATATTGAGGGAAATGAAAATTTGTCGGAAGATGCCAGGGACCAAAGGCTGGGAGAACTGCTTTTTCTTAGGGCATTGGCCTATTTTCACTTGACCAATCTATGGGGCGATGTGCCTTTTTACACAGAGCAACTGCCTGTTTTGGAAAGATCGGTTTTAGGTAGAACGCCAAAAGCCGAAATCAGAAGTGCCATGAAATCGGATTTGGCGCGGGCATTCGATCTGTTGCCCAGCTCCTATTCGGGAAGTAGTTTGGGAAGGGCCACCAAATGGGCCGCTGCAACACTTAAGGCGAAATATCATCTTTTTGATCAAGAATGGGAATTGGCAAAGGCAGAATGTGATATAGTGATCGATCAAAGTCCACATTCACTTCTGGATAACTATGCCGATGTCTTCGATCAATCAGATCCAGATGCCCAATATAACGATGAATATATTTTTGTTGTTGATTTTGAAGCGGATCTTGGTTCGCCCTTGAATACGACGAGGACAGATGATTACAATCCGCGTATTAGGGATGAACCGGCAGGCCGAAATAACGATACCATTGTAGACGGGGTATCGGGTACCAAAGTTCAAATTTTCCAGGACCTATTGCGCTCCCGTAGCGAAGATATGACCGGTTATGGCTGGTCGGTTCCCTTGCCTGAATTTGCACTAAGGGAAAATTGGCAAGATGGTGATTTGCGATATGATGCGACCATTGTTACCGAATATTTGGGATGGAAATTATCTTTCCCGTACTTCCGTAAAAATTGGAATTTAGATCAAGAAACTTCATTGCGTGAAGACCACCCTGAAAACTTTATCGTATTTCGATTGGCGGACGTCTATCTGATGGCAGCAGAAGCCGAAAATGAAGCTAATGGCCCAGATAACGCCTACGCCTATGTAAACAAGGTCAGGGAACGCGCTTTTGAGCCAGATCAACCTTGGTCAGGAATGTCACAATCCCAGTTCAGGGAAGCCATGTATGATGAACGGAAGTTTGAGTTGAGTGCCGAAGGGCATCGCCGAATGGATCTTATTCGTTGGGGCATCTTGTTAGACGTTGTGAAAACGGTAGAACATCGGGCTTGGAACAATCCTGCAGCAAATATTCAGCCGTACCATGTACTATTGCCCATTCCACAGAATCAGTTGGAGTTAAATCCGAATCTATTGGAGTCGGATCCCACCAATAATGGGTACAGATAATTTCAAAATTAAGTTACTTCCATGGGGCAATTTAACCTGCCCCATGGTATTTTATAATACCATTATAATGATCAGACCACCTATCTTTTTAGTTATATTAATATCCTTGATAATGGGATTGTCCTCTTGTAAAAACAAGGGACAGCTCACTGAGGGAGCCACAACCGAAAGTACACAGGAAAAGGCTGCCAAACCCAATATTATTTACATTTTGGCCGATGATTTGGGTTACGGGGATCTAAGTGCCTACGGACAGCGGAAGTTTACGACACCCAACATAGATAAGTTGGCAAGGGAGGGAATGCTTTTTACCGAACATTATTCCGGTAGTACGGTATGTGCCCCGTCTAGATCTGCTTTGTTGACGGGAATGCATACCGGCCATACCTTTGTTAGGGGTAACAAGGAAATACAACCCGAAGGGCAGTACCCCATACCGGACAATACCTATACCTTGGCGGAAGCCATGAAAAAGGCCGGATATGTCACCGGAGCTTTTGGCAAATGGGGACTTGGTTTTCCAAATTCCGAAGGCGACCCTATGAACCAAGGGTTTGATACTTTTTTTGGGTACAATTGCCAACGCATGGGACATAATTATTATCCGCGCCACCTATGGGCCAATTCGGACTCTTTGGTGTTGGAGGAAAATTCAGGGCAGCAAAAAGGGGTTTATGCACCCCAACTCATACATGAGAAAACGCTCGATTTTATTGAAATCAACAGGGATAATCCATTTTTTCTTTATGTGGCATCGATCATACCCCATGCAGAACTTGCAGCTCCCGAGGAAATCATGCAAAAATACAGAGGAAAATTCCCGCCAGAAAAAGCCTATGTGGGTGTGGATGACGGACCTGAATACAGAAAAGGGCCCTATGAATCACAGAAAGAACCCCATGCCGCCTTTGTGTCCATGATTCATATATTGGACAATCAAGTTGGGGAGATTATGGCCAAATTGGAACAGTTGGGTATTGCGGACAATACCATTTTGATTTTTACCTCGGATAACGGCCCCCATACTGAAGGTGGTGCCGACCCGGATTATTTTAACAGTAACGGTCCCTTTAAGGGGACCAAGAGAGATCTTTATGAAGGGGGGATTCGTGTTCCCTTAATCGTAAAATGGCCCGGGCACGTTCAACCAAATACCAGAACCGATCATGTTTCAGCCTTTTGGGACGTATTTCCCACGTTTTCCAATATCGTTGATTTGGAAGTTCCTCCTTCTTTGGATGGGATTTCCTTTTTGCCGACCCTCTTAGGTCAGGAAAAAGATCAAAATGAACATGAATATCTCTATTGGGAATTTCATGAAAAAGGCGGTCGACAAGCCATTAGAAAAGGCAATTGGAAAGCCGTTAAATACAATGTGTTTAGTTCGCCCGATGCTTCTATAGAGCTTTATGACCTGGACTCCGATCTGGGTGAAGAGAATAATCTTGCCAAGGATTATCCAAAGGTGGTAGAAGAAATGAAAAATATTTTTGAAGAAGCCAGGACGCCCTCAGAGGTGTTTACCTTTGATCAAGGCACCTATTTGAGTGAAGAATAAGAATTGTTAGTTGTTGGATTAGTTTAGTTATTAAGAACCCTATCAGTATACATAGGGTTCTTTTCAACGATATATGTCACCCATTTGCCCTACCCCCTAGGTTAGGTTGAAAAAACTATTTTACCTTAATGTAATCCAGAAAATAGCCGAGATGAAAAACTGGTTGAAAATATACTTTCTTTTGTGCTCTTTTTATGGGACGCATGCACAGCAAAATGCTACTATTGAAGTCCATATAAATAGAAATATCCTTTTCCAGTCCATTCACAATTTCGCGGCCTCGGATGCTTGGTCCGCCCAGTATACGGGTCTATGGCCCAGCGAAAAAAAAGAACGAATGGCCGACTGGTTGTTTAGCATGGAAAGCGATGCCAATGGTTCTCCCATGGGAATTGGCCTGTCGGCATGGCGTTTTAATATTGGGGCGGGGAGTAGGACCCAAGGTGAAGAAAGTGGTATAAAGGATTTATGGAGAAGGGCTGAAGGTTTTTTACAGGATGATGGGAGTTATGATTGGCAAAAGCAGGCTGGGCAACAATGGTTCTTACAAGCGGCGAAGAAACGAGGGGTAAATCAATTCATTGCGTTTGTCAATAGTCCGCCTATACAGTTAACAAGAAACAATAAGGCGCATTCCGATGATGGCTTCTCGTCCAATTTATCCCAGGACAATTATGTCGATTATGCCAACTTTCTTACAAGGGTACTAAAACATTTTAGGGGTCGTCTAGCTATTGATTTTGATTATATAAGTCCGTTCAATGAACCACAATGGGAGTGGAAAGGGGGGCAGGAAGGATCGCCTTGGAACAATGACGAATTGGCCAATGCAACTAGGGTGATCGATTCGGTTTTTACACGGCATAAAATAGATACCAAACTTGAAATTACAGAAGCCGGTCAAATAGACTATTTGACAGGGGAAAAAGAAAAGTACCATAATAGAAGCAATCAAATAGCATCTTTTTTTGGCCCTGAAAGCCCTAATTATTTGGGGAATCTAAAATCCTTAGCCCCAAAGATCGCGGCACATAGTTATTTTACTACTTGGGATATTTCAAAACTGAAAAAGGAAAGGGAACGAATTGCCGAAAAACTAGTGGAATTCCCTTCCTTGGAATATTGGATGAGCGAATACTGTATTTTGGAGAACAATGAGGAAATCAAGGGGAAAGGTCGGGATTTTGGGATGTCCACAGCGCTGTATGTAGCCCGCCTCATCCATGCCGATCTTACCATTGCCAATGCCAGTGCCTGGCACTGGTGGTTGGCTATGAGTCCTTATGACTTTAAGGACGGACTTATTTATGTTGATAAGGACAATGGGGATGGGAATTTCCATGACTCCAAATTGCTTTGGGCCTTGGGGAATTATTCACGGTTTATAAGGCCCGGGGCGAAAAGGGTCTCGGTTACCTATGACAATTTCAACAAAGAGGAAAACCTGAAGGATGGGGTATTGATATCGGGCTATATGAATGTGGACAAAAGTTTGGTGTTGGTTATCGTAAACCAACGGGATACCGCTATGGATGTAAAATTGAATGTAGCCTTACCGTCAAAAACCAAAATCGAGAGTTATGTTACCAATGAATCTAATGACCTTAGTAAAATGCCCAACGCTCAATTAGGTAAAAATAAAATACAGGTCTTGGGAAAATCACTGACCACACTTGTTTTAAGGGAGGTGGATTAATGCTTATTTGCCCGAACCATTTTTAATCAAAAAAGAAAAAACGCTTTATGCCTTATAAAACAACGATTTCAAAAATTATGTTCGCCCTAATACTGATGGTGGGCACAAAAACATTAACTGCCCAAAGTAATGTGAAACCGGTGGATGTTGGGGAGAGCAAAAAGCCCAATATCATTTTCATCCTTACCGATGATCTGGGGTATGGAGACCTAGGGGTATTGTTTCAGAATATGAGGGACAAGGAAAAGGGGGAAGACCATCCGAGGGAGTATACGCCCAATCTGGATCGAATGGCAGCAGAAGGAGCCTTGCTATCACAGCATTATTCCGCAGCCCCTGTTTGCGCACCTTCCAGAGCCTCCCTGTTGTTAGGACGGAGTCAGGGTCATGCCAATATGAGGGACAATCAGTTCGACAAGGCCTTGGACAACAACCATACTTTAGGGTCCGTATTGCAAACTGCGGGCTATACCACAGCGGCCATAGGCAAATGGGGTTTACAAGGTAAGGGCGGGAAGGCTCCTAACTGGACGGCCCACCCCCTTAACCGCGGCTTCGATTATTACCTTGGCTATATACGGCATGGTGATGGCCATGAGCACTATCCCAAAGAAGGTATTTATAGGGGCAAGAAGGAAGTGTATGAAAACAGGGTCAATATAGCCGAAGATCTGGATAAATGTTATACGACTGACTTGTTTACGGCAGCCGCTAAAAGGTGGATAGTGGATTTTAAAAATAGCGAGGAGGCCAATACCCCCTTTTTTATGTTCCTGGCCTATGATACCCCACATGCCGTTCTCGAACTCCCTACCCAGGCCTATCCGGAAGGAGGTGGTTTAAAAGGAGGCCTTCAATGGTTGGGGGAGCCGGGGCATATGATCAATACGGCTTCAGGAAAGGTGGATTCCTGGATGCATCCCGATTATGCCGATGCGACCTATGATGATGATGGGAAACCGGAAACCCCACATGTAGCTTGGCCAGAGGTCTATAAACGTTATGCAACGGACACGAGACGTATAGACGATGCTGTGGGCGATATCCTGCAACTGCTCAAGGATTTGAAAATTGATAAAAATACCATGGTTGTATTTACTTCCGACAATGGCCCCTCAAGGGAATCCTATTTGGCTAATGAACCCATAGAACCTACATTTTTCAAGAGTTTTGGGCCTTTTGATGGAATTAAGCGCGATTGTCTGGAAGGGGGCGTGCGTATGCCCACATTGGCACTATGGCCAGGGAATATTCTGGCAGGCAATAAAATTGACACCCCCAGTATATCCTATGATTGGATGCCTACTTTTGCACAGATGGCCAAACTTCCCGCTCCGGCCGTATCTGATGGGGTATCCCTATTGCCTTCATTATTGGGAAAAGGTGAACAGCCCGAGAGTACTATCTATATAGAATATTATCAGCCGGGTAAAACACCGGAATATTCAGATTTTATTCCGAAGCACCAAGGACGTCGTCGCAATCAAATGCAGCTGGTGCGTATAGACGATTATGTTGGGCTGCGTTACGATATCAAATCCCATAACGATGATTTTGAAATTTATGATGTAGTCAAGGATCCCCAACAGACCCGCAATTTGGCGAATGACCCAAAGCTGGCCCCGTTGCAGCAAAAGATGAAGGACAAGGTCCTAGGGTCTCGAATCCCAAATAGTACGGCAATAAGGCCTTATGATAATGCCCTCATTCCTGCCTCGGACAAGGAGGATGTTCAAAATGGTGTTTCATGGAAGTCCTTTAAGGGCGATTTTCCATGGGTGCCCAAAGTGGCAACCCTTGACCAATATGAAGCAGGTGTCGTTGACCGGTTGAACGGTACCATAAATGGCGGTGATGATTCTGGAGCTATGTTCTTCGAGGGGTATATACGGGTCCCCGTTGATGGAGAATATACTTTTTACCTATCGGCCAACTCGGGGGCACTTCTGAGAATCCATGATGCGGTGGTCGTTGATGCGGATTATGGGTATTTTCAAAGATCACCCAAAAGCGGAAGCATTAAACTAAAGGCTGGCCTGCATCCTTTTAGGGTTTTCCATAAAAGCCCCAGAAAGGGGAAACCATCCCTTAAATTGGAATGGAGCGGGCCTGGAATAGTGAAAAATGCCATTCCGGAAGAGGCATTGTTTATAGCAAAGAATTAGGGGTGTAATTGAGGTGCCCTCCTTCCTTTAAACCCGACCGATTAAAAGGAGGAAGGCATCCCAATGGAATAAAGGACGATAACCTTAATAAAGTTTGGGATAATCAAGCAGTTCCATATCTAAAGAGGAGTTTAGATTTAGCGATTTCATTGTTTTTATCCCCTACACTTTCCGACAAACCGTCAACCAAAAATATTAACGATACTTGGCCTATTGGTATGGTCTGGATTTATAGTCGATCGACCCGCTTTTGCATGAATTTACTTGAATTGGAGTCACTCAAGTAAAGCACACTGTAACCAAGTGAAAATCACCTAACGGATTACTCCACGTTCAACATGAAGAGATGGGGTCCGCTTTTTCCAATTGTTTTCAATTCAATATAATTGGCCCCTGCTTGTAACAGGGCTTTGACCTTGACTTCTTTCCATTGAACGTTCCAAGCCCCTGATGATTTGAAATCTATGATACCAACACGCTCATTATTGATCACAAGCTCCATCGGTCTAGCCGTTAAATCATTTGAAGCATAAGTGAACCTTAAACTGAATGTTCCTGCACTTCCATCATTTTCCTGATACCAAACTACACTTCCTTCACCACTTTTGAAATCCAGAAAGTGCTTACCGTCAATGGAAACCACTTTAGCTCCTTCTATATCGGCATCGGCTGCTAACATGCCATTCGTGTTTATTTTTGCTGTTTTTTGTGTTTTGACGTCATTAAAAGATAAGCCCAATTCTTCGTCAAACTTTTCTTCCATATTCAATATTACTTGTCCATTATCGACAACAATGGCCTTTACGGTTGTTCCTGAATCAATTTCAAAAGGAGTTTTATATATGCGACTTTTTGTTGTGGGTATGGTTCCGTCAATGGTGTAATATACCGTAAAGGATGCTTCTTTTTTTGTTCCCGTTACATATAGGGTTTTTACATCGATACTTACTTTTTTAGAGGTTAACAGTTGCTTTTCCCCTACAATCGCACCTGCGGTCAAGGCAATGTTTTTATCGGATCCAGACCATTTTAAGAAAGCCCTGGTAGCTCCCATAAAAGCCTTTTTTGAGCTGACCCCGACATTTTTGGTGGTGTCCACGGGATCGCCGTTTTCTAAAGAGAGTAACACGGCATTCCCTTTAAGGTGATAATGAATTTTATTTTCCCCATAAGGGTAGTAAACACCTTTATCATCAACCAAATAGGCGGTAACAATGGCTACTTTATCATGAGGAATATCAATATGGTCATTTTCTGGCTTTAATTGGATGCCTGAAGGTTTTGCAGCTGTTACCTGTTTTGATACGGCCACTACCTCTCCATTTTTATACGCTTTGGCTATCAATTTTCCGGGCTCCCAAGGCACCATCCATTCACATTGCATGTCGTTCCATTGTGTTCCTGGTTTGTCTTTTCCCAGGGAACGTCCGTTTAAGAACAATTCTACCTCATCACCATTGGAATATACCCAAACCGGAATTTCCACTCCTTTTTCCAACGTTGGATGGGTCCAATGAGGTAAAATATGTGCCATTGGTTCTTCGGTCCATTGGCTTTGATAAAAATAGAACAAGTCTTTTTTAAACCCCGCCACATCCAACGCACCTCCCATAAACAAACGGAATGGCCAACCGCCATGTACATAACCCGCTTCACCGTAATAATCAAATCCTGTCCAACGGAAATGGCCACTAAACCAGGGTAAATCCCTCATCAACTCCCAGTTTTTACGCGCAGAGATCCGGACCATGGCATTGTCGTATGAAGAGTTGAAATGTTGTTTCCCGTTTTTCCATTTACTCACAGGGGCCCATTCATAATGAAATACTTCCTTTGCAGCTAAATCAGGTAACTCAAAGGGTTGTTGCCCTTTATTGGGATAACCATCCCTAAACCAGGTTTTAGTGCGGTAATACCCCCTGGTTTGCCAGGTATGTGGTGCTTCCGTAGACACAAAAGGTTTATTGGGTAGGGGTTTATTGAAAAATCCCTGCTTCTCACTTCCACCGTTTACTCCATATACATCCATGTATTCTGATGAACTATGTCCGGAAGTGACCGGTTTTTCAGGATCTAGATCATGACATAAGGCCACCAATTCTTTGGCTATATCTCCCTTTGTTTCGTTACCCACGCTGTAAATAACAATGGATGGATGGTTTCTGTTTCTTAACAACCATTCCGTCATATCTTTTTTCCACCAACCATCAAAAGCTTGTTTTCCATAATCTTCTTTTGCTTTTTTTGACCATCCATCAAATATTTCATCCATCACTAAAATCCCCATTTCATCGCATAATTCATAAAATATCGGTGGTGCGGGGTTATGTGCGGTACGTATGGCATTCACGCCCATATCTTTTAACAAACCTAATTTCCAACGTAACATGGGCTTGGTCCATGCACCTCCTAAAGGCCCACCTTCATAATGTTCACTAACTCCAAGTAATTTTGTGGCTTTTCCATTTAACCAAAACCCCGTATCGGTTTTCCAAGCAATGGAACGCACTCCTATGCGGGTCTTTACCTCGTCAATCAATTTGCCTTTTTCTTTTAACCTGCTGATAACCATATACAAGTACGGATTGTCTGGGCTCCATAATTTAGGATTTTCAATGTTCAATCGCGTAGTTAGTTGAAGATTGGACCCCTTGCTGACGAACTTTCGACTGTTCTTTGAAATAAGGTTTCCATTGGCATCTAGAATCGATGTTTCCAAAATACCTTTCGATTTTGATGTACTCGAATTCTGGAGGGATGTTTCTATATTAACAGTGGCGAAATCAGCCGTAATTGTCGGCGTGGTTACATATACACCATGAGGGGGTATAAACTTTTTATCGGTAATTATTAAACGCACCGGAGCATAAATGCCACAAGGATGATACCACCGAGCAGAAGGCTCTTTCGAATTATCAACTCTTACGGCAATGGTGTTGTTCCCAGGTAGTAAATATTTGGAAAGGTCATAACGAAATGATATATAGCCGTAAGGGCGTTTACCCAGATAATGGCCATTTACCCAAACTTCACTATTCATATAAACACCGTCAAAATCAATTATGACACGTTTATCCGACCATTTTTTAGAGGCTTTGAATGTTCTTTGATACCAACCGATACCGCCATCAAAATATCCGCCACTTGCACCTTGGGCACCATCTTTGGATATCCCTTTTTCAAAAGCCCAATCGTGTGGAATTTGTACATCATTCCAATTTGATGTGTTTGTTTTGGGATTTGAGAAGTTTGGGTTATCCTTTTCAACGAATTTCCAGTTCGTATTCAATTCAATGGTTTCTCTTTGGGAGAAACCATAATTTGGACATAGTAGGATAAAAAAAATAAATGGAACCAATGAATTACACTTCATAGATGAAGTTTTAGGAGTTTTACATTCCTTTTATTTTTGGATTAATGTCCCGTTTTTTTTACGGTTTTTAAATCAACTCCTTGAAAATATTTGTCTAAAATATATTTTGGTTGTTTGTCATCCGGTATTTGCATCAACTTCTTATAGTCATATTCTAAGGGTAAAATGGTTGATGGATTGAGGTTTGCCGTATCATCGGTTGATGCATGCCAATCCGCTAACAAAAGCAACATGTTTTCTACTACGGATTCATATGCGTCCAATTCCGCAAGATTACGGATCTCCAAGGGGTCTTTTTTTAAATTATACAACTGCGTATAATCCCTTTCGGGATATCTTATCAATTTCCAGTCTTCGGTCCTTACCGCTCTGGCCGTATGTCTATATGCGGTATAAAGTGATTCTCTGATTTTTGTTTCTTTTCCTGCCAATACCGATGTGAAATTTTTCCCATCAATTTCTGTTGGTTCTGGTAAGTTACATAATTCGGCTAAAGTCGGATAAATATCAAATAAATATAGAAATGCATCCCTAGTTTCACTTTTAGGTACACCGGGACCGCTGATTATCAATGGCACTTTAGTACTGTGCTCATACAGATCTTGCTTGCCCAACAGACCGTGGCTACCTATAGCCAAGCCGTTATCGGCAGCATAAACAATAATCGTATTATCGTACAATCCTTGTTCTTTCAAGGTGTTTATAACATCGCCTATACGATTGTCCATATGGCTGATTAGCGCATAATAATCGGCCAACGAAGACTTGATCAATTCGGGGGTTCTAGGCCATGGCCCCAAAGTTTCATCCCTGATATTTAGATTATCGAACTTAAACGGGTGCAATGCTTTAAAATTCCCAGGTAAAGGCATGGATTCATCAGGATACATACCTATGTAATCTTCTCTGGGAGAACGGGGATCGTGTGGGGCAGTAAAAGCTATATAACAGAAAAACGGTCGGTCTTTTTTTTCTTGGGCATAACCGTTGATGTAATCTATTGCCGCATCCGCAAACAAATCGGTGGAGTAGCCTTTTTTAACGGGTTCACTTAATTTGCCATCTTTTCCCAGATCCCTCATAGGGGTATTGAAATGGTCGGCCATTCCACCAATAAACACATTGGAGCCATACTGAAAACCAGCCTCGAAACTAGGGGCTTTGTTATGCCATTTTCCCGTTCCGAAAGTTTCATAACCATTTTCGGCAAAATGCATGGGCATGGTTTTAACGCCATCCAATTTATCATATACATGAAACAAACTTTTACCACTCATTAACATCGCCCTGCTTGGAGCACAAATGGCACCATGATGACCGCCCATGACATAACTATTGGTAAACCTTACCCCGTTTTGGGCCAATTTATCAATATTAGGGGTTTGTATATAGGTATTCCCGGAACAGCCCATGGCATCGGCCCTTTGATCATCAGCAAAAATGAATAATACATTAGGTTTACTGTTTTGGGCGGTTACTTTAAAAGAAACAGCACCAATAACAAGTAAGCAAATTATCAATAAACTTTTATTTGTCATTTTCATTTTATGAATTTAAGACCCCTTCCCAGCCTTTGGTCCTGATTTCTTGGCCTACTTCCCGTAAGACCTTGACGTCTTCCGGATGCATTTCCCCAGAGGGTAAGGGCCCTGTGTTTAAAAGTAAATTAGCGGGATAGTCATTGGCTTTTTTTAGCATTTTTATGACTTCGTCTTTGGTTTTGTGCTTTCCATCTTGAGTTTTTGTATAGCCCCATCCCTTTCTCTGCAAATGGTCGCAAATTTCCAATGGCTTTTCCATAACTTCCCCTTTTTCGTACTTTCTTTCAGGAGCTAAAAAATCTTCGGTTCCTAACATACCTTGTTTGTAAGATACCAATACCTGAGGTTGTTTGGAGTGGATCAAGTCGTACAATTCTTGACATTTAAACAGCGAACGATTTCCGGAAGCCGGGGTAGAAAACCCATCTAACCAAATTCCCGCAACATCTTTGAAGTTGGTTAACAATTCATCTACCTGATTGGTCATAAACCCTAAATACCTATTCAGATCGTGGTCATCGCCATAATTGTAAAAAGGTTCTTGGGTTTCGTAATTTGGTCTTGCCGCTCCGCCCCATTGATCATTGTTGGGCGCATCGGGATGCCTCCAATCCCGTCCATGTGAGTAGTATAAAAATAAGGCAATTCCCTTTTTGTTGCACTGGTCCGAAAGTTCAGCGATTAAATCCCTTCCGGCTGGTGAGTTAGTACTTTTGAAATCGGTGTATTTGGTGTCCCACAGGCAAAAACTATCGTGATGGCGTGTCGTTATGTTAATGTATTTCATCCCAGCTTCAAGCGCTAAATCGGTAATGAAATCTGCATCGAATTTATCTGCGGTAAATCGCTCTTTAAGTTGGGCATATTCGGCTACATGAATTTTTTCGTTATACATGACCCACTCATGCCTTCCTAATAAGGAATACAACCCATAATGAATGAACATACCGTATTTGGCCTCTTTAAACCATTGGAGCGCAGCTTCTCTCGGGTTGATTTTATAGGCATCCCCATAGTCTTTTAAATAGTTAGGGATACTTTGCCTATTGCCACTACAACCTGGGAAAATCATAGCTCCTGCTCCGGCCAGCAATGATACTCTTATAAAATCTTTTCTATTCATGATTCAAAGTCTTGGTGGGTTTATGGAATTTAGTGTTTTAAAGGGGTGATTTTATAGGAATACGTTGTGTCTTGTGGGAGAACCCTAAATTCTTTATGGGCTAAAGCCTTTACACTCCAACTGTTATCGCCACCTATTCCGGTTTGTTTGTAATCTACATTAATATTGACAAAATCCCTTTTCTGAATGTCCGTAGTATGGCGCTGTTGTTTTTCTTTACCTGCGTCAAAATCGGAATTGTATTGATGATGGGCGCTAAAACCCAATAGTTGTAAACCTTCTATTTTGATGCCGACACCTTTGTTATTTGTGAAACTTACCCAGCGTACATCCGTTTTATAGCCATTTTCTTGCGGGCGGATGTATGGGAAATACAAGTCATCTACCGTAGCTTGATAGTTTCCGACCATGGCGGCAGAATTTCTGTCATTATAATTTTCATGTGGCCCTCTACCAAACCACTCAACATTTTGATATTCGTTTTTGATGATGAAATTATCCCCGAATCTTGGTAGATGAGGTAAATCGCTGTTAATTCCACTCAAGGTATTGGTCACGGTAATTTCTCCAGTGGGTTGAATATCATAAGATATGGCAATTTGTCCGTTTACCGATGGTAAATCAAAAATGGTTTGGATGCGAACATTTCCTTTTACTTTTGATTTTTTTGATTGTGTTATGTTTTTCGTTCCTTTAAGAACCTTAACTTCAGCCAAGGCATGATTATCGGTAGCTTGTTTCCAAACCCCTAATTTTTCAGGGGAATTTGCCCCAAAATCGTTGTCGGTTACCGGTCGCCAGAAATTGGGCGAAATGCTTTCCATAAAAATATTTCCGTTGCCATAATCCAATGATGTCAATTGACCTGTGGAAACGTTCAATTTCAACTCAAAGTCGTCATTTGAAATCGTTGTAATGCCATTAGTGGAAGAAACTTCCATTTTTTCTTTTAAGGAGGGCAATTCGGTATTGAAAACAGATGGTGTAAGTTGAAATTGCTCAAAAGCCACCACATGATTTACGGGCATCAAATCGGTTTTTGTTTTATTTAAGGCGTAAATATTTAAGTGATACTCGGCATTTGGGTTTGGTAATGTTGGGAGATCGACTTTTGCTATTTCGGACTGATAGGGAGCAACATCTAAAGTTGGTAATTTTCCGTTTGAAATTTCTTTGCCGTTTTCCAATAGAACCCAAGTAAATTGATAACCCTTTAAGTTGGTAAAATCATACTTATTGGTTATTTCAATTTCTCCTTTGGCTGAATCGGACACTTTGAATTTAATATATTGGTATACTTTTTTCACTTCATATAAAGCGGGATGTGGTGTTCTATCGGGGTTTACGATACCATTTAAACAAAAGTTTTTATCATTTTGTAAATCATGGCCACCTAAATCACCTCCATAAGCCCAATAGGCTTCACCTTTTTCGGATTCGGTCAAAATACCTTGATCGACCCAATCCCAAATGAATCCGCCTTGCATAATATCGTACTGTTCAATGACATCCCAATATTTTTGTAAGTTTCCAACACTATTACCCATCGCATGTGCGTACTCGCACTGGATCAATGGTCTTTTAGGGTTGTTTTCGGCATACTGGATCATGCGCTCTATTGGCCAATACATTGGCGCTTGAATATCGGTATTGGCATAATTGGTCGCGCCTTCATATTGGGTAGGTCTGGTGGTATCCTGTTCTTTCAACCATTTGTAAGTTGCAAAAAAGTTTTCGCCGTTTCCTGCTTCATTACCCAAAGACCAAGTAACAATACACGGAAAGTTTTTATCGCGCTCAAACATTCTAATCGTTCTATCCATGTGCATCTCTTTCCACTCCGGTAGGTATGCAGGGTGTACCGCTTGTGCTTTTAAGTCTTTGTCCAACCCTTGATTGGTGGTTCCCATACCATGTGTTTCTATATTGGCCTCATCCACGACATAAAAACCATATTTATCACACAATCTATAAAAATGGGGGTCTTTTGGGTAATGGCTACAACGAATGGCATTTAAGTTGTTTTGCTTCATGACCTCTAAGTCTTTCATGGTAAGGGTTTCGGAAACAGTATGGCCTTCCGTATCACTGTGGTCATGCAAATTTGCCCCTTTTAACAATACAGGTTTGCCATTTACCAAAAACTGGTTGTTCTCTATTTTAATATTCCTAAAACCTACTTTTATTGATGTGGCCTCGATGGTATTTCCTTTTTTGTCTTTAAAATCAATTAACAAGGTGTACAAATTAGGATGTTCCGCATTCCAGGTTTTTACATCATTGATCACCTCGGAGAAACCAACTTTATGTTCTCCTTTTTTTAAATAAACCGTCTTTGAGGCCGTATATACTTCTTTTTTAGCACCGTCCAACAATTTTAGCTCAACTATTCTTTCAGCGGTTCTATTTGTATTGTTATTTAGCTGTAAATCTGCTTTGAAAACACCATCTGAATAATTGTTTTGCAAATCTGCAATGACTCTGAAATCCCTTACGGTAACCTTATCAGTTGCATATACGTACACATCACGTTCAATTCCGCTTAACCTCCAAAAATCTTGATCTTCCATATAACTGGCATCAGACCAGCGTAATACTTGAACGGATACGGTGTTTTTTCCCGATTTTGCAACATTGGTGATTTTAAATTCCGCTGGTGTTTTACTTCCTTCGTTATATCCGATTTTTTCTCCATTTACCCATACATACATAGCTCCGCTAACGCCTGCAAAATGAAGATAAATATCTTTGCCATCCCAATTCTTGGGAAGCTCAAATTCCCTTTTATAGCTACCTATATTATTCATGTTATGTGGAATAAATGGAGGATTTGCAGGGAACATATAATGTCTGTTGGTATAAACAGGAATGCCAAATCCTTGCATTTCCCAGTTGGAAGGTACATTGATCGTACTCCATCCCCTTAAGCTGAAATCATTTTTATAAAATTCCGTTGGGCGGGCGGAAACACTATCGGCATAATAAAAATCCCACGTGCCATTGAGGGATTTATATAACTTGGAATTGTTCCACGAATTATTTTCCAAAGCATCAATGGTATTCGTGTACCTGTAAAAAGATGCCGTAGGTTTTTCCCTATTTAATTGAAAGATCTCAGGATTTTCCCATTCAGGGTTTTCCCATTTGTCAGCTTTATAAATAGGTTTAACTTGTGCTTGTCCATTTGAAAAATACAAACTGGCAATTATTAATAAATAAAAGTATTTGTTCATTATATTTATAAGGTTATTGATTTTTCCATTTTGCAAAGGCAATGATTCTTGATATCATTTTTTAATCCCATTAACTACAAATTTAGCTTAAAACCATAGTTTACAATTATCATAAAGGGGGTACAAATGTTGAATTTTAATCTATAATCGGATGTAGACCATTGAAAAATAGGTGGTTTTCAAATGAGGTCTAAATTGTAGCCCCTCCCTTTTAAGAGCAGTGCTGGATTCTAAAATTATAAAAACGGAATTTTGATCTATCCTTTTTTCAGGGAAGGCAATATTTAGGGGGCGGGGGAAATGAAGCTGCCTTTATTTCCGAGCTACGGACTATCTCTCGGAGATGGTCCTTGCCGATACGTGCAATACGCCCTTTTTCCCGTACTGAAGATCCTGTTCCGTTGTTTTTTTATCACTGCCCAATGCCGATGGTGGGGCTAGGGCATTTTTGGCCAATGGACTTTTTGCATTGGTACAATCGTCCTATAAATAGTTCATGTTTTGGCCATTAATGACGATAGTGGTTATAATTTATAATCCATGGGCTATGATTTAAAACCTATACCCTTGGGAATAAATATATTGCTTCAGTATAAAAGGAAAGTTTCAAGAATGGCTATAGGGAAGAAGATAATGTCTTTAATCGGTTTCGGGTTTTTGCTGTGTTTTACCATCGCTTTTGGTAACCAAAGCAAAAACGGGGATACCTTGGATATTGGGGTATATCTCAAATATGTCGATGGCGATAAGATCTACCCTTCGGCCAAGCAAATAAAAATGTTAAAAGCCGTACTGCCAAAACAAACCTTTCAACCTGCACCGGCCATTTCCAATAGGGGATATTGGGAAGAAATCGCGAACAGTTCATCGGGCCAAGCGTATTTGAAATCCGCTCTTGAAGTGTTGGACAAACAACCGGAAGTGCCCATTACCGATGAAATTTATCGAAGGGCCAATCTTGAAGGAAACCGAGGCATATACAAACCAAGGTATTACCGTACCATGGATAGGCTCGAACATTTTATTTTGGGGGAGTGTTTGGAAAACAAAGGCCGTTTTTTACCGCAGATCAAGGTATATATCCAAGCGATCATGGAAATGAAGTCATGGTTGCACCCGAACCATGACGATAAAGACAACGGTGTGCTTGAAGGTAGGCGTGTCTCCATTGATCTAGGGGCCAGAAAATTCGGAATGGTACTGGCAATGGCCGAGGTATTGTTAAGGGATAAACTCAGTGATGCCTTTAGAAAGGAAATTGCAGGGCAGCTTCAGTGGCGTATTGTGGATACTTACCTAAAAAGTTGCTCCATTTTGGATGAAAACAATAAGTGGATCAAAAGTACCAGTAACTGGAATTCCGTTTGTACAAGTGGCACCATATTCGCTACAATCGCAATTTCCGATAAGGAGGAAGAACGACTTGCAGCCGTGGGTAGTGCCTTGAATAGCATGAACTATTATCTCAGTGGCTTCGGGGAGGATGGGTATTGCTCTGAAGGATTGGGTTATTGGGGATACGGTTTTGGACATTACCTGTATTTGGCTCAGATTTTATATGATTATACCGGGGGTAAAATCAATTTATTCGCAGCCGATAATTCGGAAAAACTAAAGAACGTTGGGAATTTTCCGGAAAAGTTCGAAATTCAGAACGAAAGGTGCGCCCCCTTTTCAGACGGGGTATCAACGATATCAAAAAAAGGGAGCAATTTTGCCAATGCGCTTTCCGCCATGTATTATGGGGCCATAAAGCCATCCGAGTTTAGAATGGAAGAAGCTGCGGAACAGTTGGTCGCCTGGGCACATCCGACTGCTTTTACCCCTGAGGAAAATCCTATTGAAGGAAAAACGGAATTACCCGATCATTCCTATTTCGATGATTTTGGCATGGTGATTTCGAGGGGGAAACAACAAGAACCCTTTTCCATTGCCGTTAAGGCCGGACACAATGCCGAAAACCATAACCACAGTGATGTAGGGACCTATATTGTGGTATACAAAGACGATTTGATAACAGGGGATATCGGGGCTCCGTCGTACACGGCCGGGGCATTTTCGCCAGAGAATAAGGCCCGTAGTTCTTGGGGGCATCCGGTACCGAGAGTGGCCGGGTCACTGCAATCCAATGGCAATGAATTTTCAGGTAAGATTACCGAAACGGAATTCAGTATAGATCGTGATAAGGTGGTCATCGACATTAAGCCGGCCTATGAAGTAGAGGGGTTGCAGAAGTTGGAGCGAACCATGGTCAACAACAAAAAGGGGAAAGGAACCATCACTATCACGGACAGTTTCAAAGCATCGGAATCAATGACCTTCGGCACGGCGGTTATGGTTTCGGATGCTTATGAAGTCCTTGATGACCATACGATACTTATTACTACTGAAAATCAGCAAGTAAAGGTTGAAATAATGGCTGAAGGTGGAGTTGTGGGCATCTTACCGGAAAAAGTCCCTGTAAAACATTTAAGGAGTGGTAAGACCGCATACCGCATTGGAGTCGATTTTGTGGCACCTTTACGTTCAGGGAGTATAACGACCATTTTTACACCGGTAAATTAACTATACTTATAAGGCTTCAAAATGAACAGAGGAACAATCCGATCAAAAGTACGACGAAGTTATATTTTAACTTTGATAGTAGGGGTTTTGCTGACGGCTTGTGCATCATCGGAAAAGCAGGATAATATCGATGCCGACGTCGTGATTTACGGGGGGACTTCCGCGGCCATCTCGACGGCCGTCCAGTTGGTGCGAATGGACAAATCGGTCTTGATCGTCTGCCCTGATAAGCATATCGGAGGATTGTCGGCCAGTGGATTGGGATTCACCGATTTAGGGAATAAAAGCGTTATTGGCGGCATTTCAAAGGAATTCTATCAAGAGGTATACAAACATTATCAAAATGATAAGGCTTGGAGATGGCAGCCCAAAGATGAATATGGTAATGTCGGTCAAGGTACCACCGCCATTGATGATGAATATAAAACCATGTGGACTTTTGAACCCCATGTTGCGGAACAAATCTTTGAAAAATTTGTAAAAGAACACGATATAAAAGTATTACGCGACAAATGGTTGGATAGGGAAAATGGGGTTAAGACTTCCAATGGGAAAATCACTTCGATTACCCTGTTGGAAGGTACCACATATAAGGCAAAAATATTTGTAGATGCCACTTACGAAGGCGACTTAATGGCTGCGGCCGGTGTTGGCTATCACGTGGGTAGGGAAGCGAATAGCGTTTATGGCGAAGAGTGGAACGGTGTGCAGAAAGGAAAGTATCACCACAGCCATAATTTTCAGCAATTGAACATAAGTCCATATATGATTCCCGGGGATTCTACCAGTGGGGTGCTTCCCCGCATCTCAACGGAAGACCCTGGTGAAAATGGAGAAGGCGATCATCGGGTTCAGGCATATAACTATAGATTATGTACGACCAATGCAGAAGGTAATGTAGTCCCTTTCGAGAAGCCCGAAAACTACGACCCTGCCCAATATGAGTTATTAAGACGTGTTTTCAGGGGAGGAAGACATGCCATGTTCGGTGGCGGAAAAATACCCAATAAAAAGCGGGACGTCAATAATGTGGGGCCGTTTAGTTCCGATAATATTGGGATGAACTATGAATACCCGGAAGCATCTTATGAAAAGAGAAAACTAATCCTGGAGGAACATACCAAGTACCATAAAGGTCTCCTTTGGTTTTGGGGTAATGATGAAAGCGTGCCTAAAGAACTGCGTGAGGATTTTAAAAAGTGGGGACTTGCCAAGGATGAGTTCGTTGATAACGGCCACTGGCCTTATCAAATTTATGTTCGTGAAGCAAGGCGGATGCTAGGGGAATTCGTCATGACGGAGAATGAGATATTGGGAAAGAACAAGGTCGATAAGCCTATTGGTATGGGGTCATATACCATGGACTCCCACAATACGCAACGCTACATCACCAAAGGGGGATTTGTACAGAACGAAGGTGATTTGGGGGTAGAGCCACCAGGGCCGTATCAGATTCACCTGGGCACCATTATGCCCAAAAAGGAAGAGTGTAAAAACCTCTTGGTCCCGGCAGCGGTTTCCAGTTCACATATTGCCTTTGGTTCCATTAGAATGGAGCCCGTATTCATGATATTGGGACAAAGTGCAGGGACTCTCGCGGCAATGGCACTTGATGCGGATATTAGCCTGTACGATGTTCCTTTTGAGGCCTTGGACAGGCAACTTAGGAAAGACGGTCAGATTTTGGAATATAAGGCACCGGAAAATACCGAAAAATGAAACAAGGCCTAAATTGCTTGCTTTTGATACTGACCTTGCTTGGACCTAAAACCACCAATGCACAGGTATTCAATGCGGGTATCGGTGGAAACAATACCAAAAATCTATTGGAACGATTGGATGCCGAAGTGCTACGACATAATCCCGATCTGGTTATTGTCATGGTAGGAACCAACGATATGTTGAATTCCAAAAAAATGATTTCCTATAGAAACTATGCGCACAATTTGGAGGAAATCATTCAAAGAATAAAGGTTAAGGGGGTAGAGGTGGTTTTAATGACCCCGCCTCCCGTTGATTCGGTGTATTTATTTCAAAGACACGACAGAAACGCTTATCGGGAAATACCGAATGTAAAAATGGATTCCACGCGACAAATTATCAAGAAACTGGCCCGAAAAGACGGTTTAGGGTATATTGATTTTTTCCAAATCTTCAGTGATATGGGACTGCCCGAACATAACGTGGATCTGTTTTTTAGGAATGAGCGGAATAGTGGTGCCAAGGATGGGGTTCATCCTACGGCGCTAGGATATCGATTTATAGCTGAAACGGTTTTTGATTATTTGAAAATGAACGCCCTATTGAAAAAGGGTCAAAAGTTGGTCTGTTTCGGTGATTCGATTACCCATGGGGCCGGAACCAAAAACAAAGGTACCGTTACAGGGCAAAATTATCCTGCCGTGCTTTCCGCATTAATACAACAGCATTTTCAAAAGTAATGATGGTAATAACAGAACTGAATAGAACTTAAATGATTCAAATAAAAAAATATCTACTGATTTTTATTGGGTTGACCACCTTTTGGGGTATTGCAAAAGAGTCCCCTATAGCACAGGTTACGTATACCATCCAATCTAAATCGGCCAAGGCCAATGATACCATTCACTATGGTTTCGAAATAAAAAACGAGAATCAAGTAGTGGAAATTTTTCATTTAAAAATAAACGACCCAAGAACCTTGGCATGTCAATATATGCTATCGGATAGCATGGTTACCCTCAAGCCACAGGAAAGTTATTCCGGGAAACTTCAGGTTATCATTAGCGATAGAATGCCAAAAGGCGGAAAAGAATCCTGTTTTATCACCATTGAAAATGAATTGGGAAACCGGGTAGAATCGCTTGAATTTATCTCGGTTAGGGTAAAAGAGCATCCTTTTTTATTGGTTACCAATGATATTATCAACGAAACCAAGGAGAAAGTGAAAAACTACCCTTGGGCAAAAGCCAATTTAGATGCCATGCTTAAGGAACTGGATGCCTATAAAGTCCCTGAAAGAAAAATTGTCACCAAACCCAGACCTGTAAAAGTCTGGTCTAGTTTTAATTACAGGCCCAATGATAGTGAAGAAGTATTTCGTTTGTGTCTGGCATGGAAATTAACAGGAAAGCAGAGCTATAAAGAAAAAGCAATACGGTTTATCAAGGAGGTTTGCGATAAGGAAGAAGGCTACCTTTCAATAGGTGCAGCCACCTATGGGGTACAAGTTCATGAAGGTAATTTCTTTCTGCACTTAGCGGCAGCCTGTGATTTACTCTTTAATGAACCGGAATTCTCGGCTGAGGACAGGGAGAATATAGAAGCAACCTTTCGGTATTATTTGGAATTGAACCGAAAGCATATGGATCCTTTAGGCATTATGAATCACCAAGCAAGTGCCAATGCAGGTGCGATCCTATCCGCATTGTTTTTGCAAGATGTAGCCGAGGTGGAATATTTGACCGAGGCCGATGGAGGAATGGCAGACCAAATAGGAAAAGGGGTTATGGATGATGGTTGGTGGTTTGAAGGAACTGCAAATTATTGCTATTTGGTGGTGCAACGTTATAGTTTGGTAGCCCAGGCATTCCAAAATTATGGATGGGATTTATACCACAGACGTTTTCCCGTAAAATTCAAAAGTAAGGATTTTGAAAACGTTAAGGAAGGTTTTACAGGTATGAAGTTCGATAACTGGGGACCTGTAACGAAGAATACGATCGGATTGGAGGATATGGTTACGCCATACATTCCGTTTATGGATGAAAATGCCAATGTGGTCGCCACCAATGATTCCAATTTAAAAACCCCTGATCCGTTTTATGAATTGGTCTATAGGGCCTACAAGTTAAACGATATAGCTTGGGTTTTAAGCAAAACCAAAAGGGATTCATGGGTGTCTTTGATGTATGGGGTTCCAGAGTTACCTGAAGTCGGGGATCCAAGAACAGCTTCGGCATTTGCCCCGAATGTGGGATTGGTCGCCTTAAGATCTCATGCAAAAAACAATACTCCGGAAGAACAAATTCAAGCGTATTTTAAATACGGAACCCATGGTGGTTGGCATGGGCATTTCGATAGAACCAATATGATTGGGCTCGACCGTAATGGGCATAAATATTTTGGTGCTGAAATGGTTTGGTTTGGGTACGGTAATCCTGGCTATAAAGAATGTGTACAGACATCGGCCACCCATAACATGGTCATCGTGGATGGGTTGCAACAAGAAGCCGTGCCTTCAAAGCAAACCTTGTTTTATAAAGGAAAAATGATGCAGGCTACCGTAGTGGAAACAAAGGCGCGATGGCGAAAGATCCCTACGTGGAATGCTGAAAAATTTCCACCCTGGGACGATACCGATTATGATGGGGATTTTGAGCCCATTCTGCAAAGGCGACTATCAATTGTCACGGATGATTATGTAGTCATAGCGGATTACATCACTTCGAACAAAAAGCATAACTACGATTGGTTGGTTCACCCTGTTGGGTTTCAAACCATTAAAGGGGCAAAAAAGAAAGGAAGGTTATTGGATACCTTGTGCCATAAGAAAGATTCGCCTTATAAATACTTTGCCAATGCCCAATGGTATAACCTGAATAAAGGTGCGGTAGTTGAATTTGATGAAGAAGGGAACAAGTTGGATGTATTCACGCTATGGCCCAAAAAAGCGAGTGCGCTGATTGCCGATTATCCAAACGGGGGAAAACAACGGACAATGAGAAATAACCCGGATAGAAGGACTTATGGCGTGCGTGTGAATGCAAAGGAAACCGAGTTTTTACATGTATTGGAACCTTATAAAGGGGAAAGTGCCATTTCCAAGATAGAAGCTAAAAACGCCAACGAATTGGTGGTTTATCTAAAAGATGGCAGACAACATCACATAACCCTCGGTAATATAAAGGAGGGGGATGTTACCGTACACTTGGATGAGGCTGTAAATGATAAAATTGTACGAACCGAAACAACAAAATAAAAGTAGTGGATATGATGAACAAAACAATTTACCCATTCGGTTTTACCTTGCTTTCGCTATGCCTATGTGTATTGGTTTCACGTGTGGGCAATGCGCAAACCACACCAAATCAGGCCTCTGATTTGAAACTCTGGTACGATGCTCCCGCTGCCAATTGGAATGAGGCTTTACCCTTGGGCAACGGCCGTTTGGGTGCCATGGTTTTCGGTAATCCTGTAAATGAAAATATTCAATTGAATGAAAGTACACTTTGGGCAGGAGGCCCCCATCGAAATGACAATCCGGAAGCCAAGGGAATTTTGACCGAAATACGCCAACTGCTGTTTGACGGAAATTACAAAGAGGCTCATGACTTGGCCAATGCCAAGATCATCTCGAAAACATCGCATGGGATGCCCTATGAAACCGTTGGGAATTTACGGTTGGATTTTGCAAATCATGGGAAGTACTCAAACTATTACCGTGAGTTGGATATTGAAAATGCCATCAATACCACAAAATACACAGTTGATGGTGTAGAATATCGACGTGAAATTTTCACTTCTTTTCCCGATGATGTAATTGTCATGAAATTAACGGCCAATGGAAAAGGTAAAATCAGTTTCAAAGCTACGATGGATCGCCCTGAACCCGCAGTGGTTGAGGTAGGTACCGAAAATGATGATGTTTTGGTGATGACCGGGAAGGGCTCCGATCGGAAAAGTAAACGGACCCCCGAGGATGCGCACCCCATTGAAGGCAAGGTGAGGTTCGAATCCAGATTGAAAATCGTCCCCGAGGGGGGGACTTTGACGGCTTCGGAAAACAGTTTAAGCGTTGAAGGGGCGAACAGTGTTATCATGTACCTTTCCATAGCGACCAATTTTGTCAACTATCGGGATGTCAGTGGCAATGCGCATAAGCGCGCTATAGCCTTTATGGCCAATGCCGAACGAAAAGACTACCAGCGGTTAAAGGCAGGGCATTCGGCTTATTTTCAAAGCTATTTTAACCGGGTCAGTCTCGATTTGGGCAAAACCGATGAAATCGACCATCCAACCGATGTGCGCATTCAACGGTTTAGCCAGGCCAACGACCCCGCTTTGGCCGCCCTTTATTTTCAATATGGCCGTTACCTGTTGATTTGTTCTTCCCGGCCCGGTGGGCAGGCAGCCAACCTGCAAGGGATATGGGCAAACGAACTTTTCCCACCTTGGAAAAGTGCCTACACCGTAAATATAAATACCGAAATGAATTATTGGCCTGCGGAGGCAACTAATTTAACCGAGATGCATGAGCCATTGATTGAAATGGTTAAGGAACTATCAGTAGCCGGTCAGGAAACCGCAAAAGTCATGTACGGGGCCGAAGGTTGGGTATGTCATCACAATACCGATTTATGGCGTATTTGCGGTCCGGTAGACGGTGCCACTTGGGGCATGTGGCCAAGTGGTGGGTTGTGGCTGAGCCAGCATTTGTGGGAAAAGTACCTGTATAATGGCGATATGGACTATTTGCAAGAGGTATATCCGGCCTTAAAAGGATCTGCTGAGTTTTGCCTAAGCTTTTTAACGCCGGAACCGGATCATGGGTGGTTGGTTTTTACGCCATCGACATCTCCTGAAAATCGGCCGGCCCATATGCCCAACATGGTGAACATTGCCTATGCAACCACCATGGACAATCAATTGATTTTTGATATGTTGACGAAAACGTTAGCAGCGGCAAAAGTATTGGACACCGATGCGAAACTCATACGAAAAATCGAAGCCACCCTTCCTCAATTGGCCCCTACCCAAATTGGTCGGCATGCCCAAATTCAGGAATGGATCAATGACTGGGACAGTCCGGATGACAAACACCGTCATATTTCCCATTTATACGCCATGCACCCCTCCAATCAATTTTCGCCTTTCCGTACACCGGAATTGGCAGAAGCCACAAGAAACGTATTGATTTACCGCGGCGACCCTTCAACGGGTTGGAGTATGAACTGGAAGATCAACCAATGGGCGCGTTTGTTGGATGGCAACCATGCCTATAAAATGATGACCGACCAGATTAAATTGGTGGGCAGGCCGGGCTCAAAAGGAGGAGGTACCTACGCCAACATGCTGGATGCCCACCCTCCGTTCCAAATTGATGGTAATTTTGGATTTACTTCCGGTTTAACGGAAATGTTGCTGCAAAGTCATGATGGGGCCATTCATTTGATCCCTGCCTTACCCGATGTATGGCAAGATGGGAAGGTTACCGGATTGCGCGCACGTGGGGGATTCGAATTGGAATCCCTGGAATGGAAAGACGGAGAAGTAGTTAAAGCGGTGATAAAATCGAATTTAGGAGGCATTTGTAGGATCCGTTCCTACACTGAACTTGATTTCGACGATGGAAAGATATTGGAAAGTGCCGAAGGAAACAATGTAAACCCATTTTATCAAGTTCCAAAGATCAAAGCGCCGATCATTTCGGAAGAAGCCCATTTAAAGGGGTTTGAGGTAAAGGATACGTACCTGTATGATGTGGCGACCCAAGCAGGACAAACCATAGTTTTGGTAAAAAAATAAAAGGATATGATTATGGAATCACTAATTAGGAAAAGGGAAATCATCAGCTATTTGATCATGGGGTTATTCATGATCACAACGCATGCGCAAAATCCGATTTTCACGCATGTGTTTACGGCCGACCCCTCTCCCCATGTTTGGCCGAATGACGATCGCCTATGGGTATATACCTCCCATGATGAACCCGGTTCCAATAACCATTATGGAATGACCGGGTACCATGCATTTTCCACTACCGATTTGGTAAACTGGACAGACCACGGGCGTATTTTGCATTTGGAGAATGTGGAGTGGGCAGAGAGTCATGCTTGGGCCATGGATGCCGCCTATTACCGGGGAAAATATTACCTTATTTATTGTATGAAAGAAGCGGGGATCGGACTCTTTAGAACGGGTATTGCGCGAAGTGATGTCCCCGAAGGGCCATTTACCGATCTCGGATATGTTAAAGGGGTGGAATTTGGTCAAGACCCTGCACTTTTTATAGATGATGATGGTACCCCATACCTGTTTTGGGGACACGACCGTAAATGTTTCGCCGCAGAATTGAATGAGGACCTTATGTCGATTAAACCGGAGACCTTTGTAGATTTGACCTCCCAATTGACCCATGTTTTCGAAGGTCCGTGGGTGCATAAGTACCAAGGGAAGTATTATTTGACTTATCCCGGCTTAACGCCCCGCAGATGGCCCGAAAAAATGTTTTATGCCGTAGCCGATAAACCGTTGGGACCCTATGAATTCAAAGACGTGTTCATCGACGATTTTGAAGGGCAGAGTGGTACCAACCACGGAGGTACGGTCACCTATAAGGGGAAGGATATCATGTTCTATCACAGTGCATGGCTTTCCGGTGGTTTAAGTGAAACCCGGTCGGTGATGGCAGATTATCTTGAATATGACAAAAACGGGGATATCATTCCGATCGTTCCTTCAAAAAAAGGCTTGGGGAATGCAAAACGTACCAAAACCACCCTCCTTCTGGAAGCCGAGAATGGCTTTGCCGCAGGAGGGGAATTGTACAATGTGATTGTGGATACATGGATAGAAGGGTACAGTGGTAAAGGATATGTTACCAATTTTGATAACCCCTACGATCATGTTTCCATACTCGCACAGGTGGCAAAACACGCAAAATATCGTTTTATTGTACGCTATGCTTCCCCCAAGGGCGCATCGAACCACGATATATTGATCAATAGCCACCAGTATCGAGAATTTGTTTTTCCACAATCCGATGTCTTCCGTGAAATTGATTTTGGGATTGTTGAGTTAAAGGAGGGTGATAACCTGGTACGAATATTCAAAAGAAATTGGAAGCCCTCACAGGGGGATTTGGCAATCGATTATATAAAATTGGAACAGGTTTTTGATGATTAAGGACAGAAAATTACGATTATGAAGATTTATACGATCATAGGTCTACTGATCTTAATGGGATTTGGTGGTTATTCGCAGGAGAAAGAACTTACCTGGGAAGAAATTGGTAGTCAATATGAAGTTCCCGATTGGTTTCCCGAAGCTCGATTCGGCATTTGGGTGCATTGGGGGGCTCAAACCGTACCCGAATATGGAGGGGGGTGGTATGCCCGGCATTTGTATATGCAAGATGTAGGCAAGGAAACCTTTGGAAAGAATGCCTATCCGTATCACCTGAAGAGGTTTGGACACCCTTCGGAAGTTGGATATAAGGATGTGATTCATGAATGGAAGGCCGAGAAGCTCGATACAGATAGCCTTTTACGCTATTTCACAAGAGATCTTGGAGCTAAATATTTTATGGCACTGGCGCATCATCACGATAATTTCGACAATTGGAATTCAGTGCATCATGAATGGAATTCGGTGATGGTTGGACCCAAACGCGATATTATCGGGGAGTTTTGTAGCTCTGCGAGAAAATACGGCGTTCCCTTTGGGGTAAGTACCCATAACGAACGTTTTTTTGAATGGGGACTCCCAGCCTTTGGTTCCGATGCCAATGGGGATTATAAAGGTGTTCCGTACGATGGGTACCTGACCAAAGCGGAAGGTGTAGGTACATGGTGGGAAGGTCTTGATCCCGCCGTATTGTATGGACTACCTCCTGAGAAAAGAACACTTGAATGGAAGGAGTCATGGAAGCAAAACTGGTTGCGTAGGATGAAAGACCTCCTTACGCAATATGAAGTGGATTTTATGTGGTTCGATGGTTGTGGTTTTCCTTATGGGGAGTATGGCAAGGAAGCTTTCCGGGCATTTTATAATCATAACTTAAATAAAAACGGAAAAATCAATGCGGTTATCACGGGAAAAATTCCAGATGGGGATCCCGGAGTGGTAAATGACATAGAGCAGGGCGTAGAGCTCAAGATCAACCCCGAACCTTGGCAGAGCATTTGTTCGTATACCCATTGGTTTTATAAAAAAGACGATCCTTCCCGCCATGATGCAAGAAGTACCATAGAATTATTGATCGATGTCGTGAGTAAAAACGGCAACTTTATGCTCAATGTCGAACTATTGCCCGATGGGACCATTCCTCCCGACCATAAAGTCATTTTGGATGAATTCGGTGCCTGGCTTAAGTTGAATGGCGAAGCGATTTATGCCAGTAAGCCCTGGAAAGTATATGGCGATAATTTTTTCTCTGGCCTTGAGGAGGTTTCCAATGCTTCCAATTTGGCCAATACCGATCTTATAGCCCTCAAAAAGAAGAGAAGCAAACAGTTCAATAACCGAACAAAGGACAGCCCTCCATATGGGAACGACGAAGTTCGGTTTACAACAAGGGGGGATGCATTGTATGTTTTTGTCCTTAATCCGGAAGAAGGAAAGATCCAACTACCAACATTAGGATTTAATTCAGGGTATAATCCAAATAAAATCAAGTCTTTAAAGTTAATCGGAAGTGATGAAAAAATCCAATTTGACCAAACGAGTGATTATTTGATGCTTAACATACCGGCACAAAGGCCGAATACGTATGCATTGGTCTTTGAGTTGAAAGGAGCACTATAAGAATAAATAATGCATCATGTGTCGTTGGTTTTGAAGTATTGTTTTCAATATTGTGGATCATGTTGGTTTAAAGTATGGCACTAATACATTTAATAATGAGAAAAGTAGGACTAGCGTTTTTATCCGTTTTGTTATTCGCTTGTAGCGAGACAAAACAAGCATCAATATTCATAGCAACACCCGAACCTTTTTCTACACCGGAAACCGATGTTCGTATTGATTCGATCATAGCAACCATGACCCTTGAGGAGAGGATTGCACAAATAGAAGGGATCAGACCCACCGAACTCTTGGAAGATGGCAAATTATCACTTGAAAAATGTCGCGAAAAAATACCCGATGGTATAGGACATTTGTGTCAGTTCTCCTCTTCATTTACCATGGAGCCGGAAGAATTGCGCGATTTTGTACGGGAGATCCAACAGTATCTCATGACCGAAACCAGATTGAAGATTCCAGCTGTTTTTCACGAAGAGGCCATTACGGGATTTTCCACCAAAGGGGCAACGACATTCCCACAGCAAATCGGGGTGGCCTGCTCATGGAATCCTGAAATGGTGACCAGGAATGCCCTTTCTACCCGAAAAAATATGAAAGCTGCCGGTGCAAATTATGCCCTATCGCCCATGCTCGATGTTATACGTACGGCCCATTGGCCCAGAATCGAAGAGAGCTATGGTGAAGACCCTTATTTAACCGCTACAATGGGCGTGGCCTTTGTAAAAGGCTTGCAAGGTGATGATTTTAGGACGGGTATTGCCGCAACAACCAAACACTTTGCTGGCTATGGCGCTAATACCACCCATGAAAAAGATTTTTTTGAAGATTACCTTATGCCCCATGAGGCAGCATTTAAAGTTGCCAATGTTAAAAGTGTGATGCCCTCCTATGCCGCCTATAACGGGGTCGCTGATGTGGCCAACCCGGAGTTGCTCAACGGAATCCTCCGTAATAAACTGGGTTTTGATGGGATTGCGGTAAGTGATTACCATTCCATAGACCATGTTTATGATAAATATGGGCAGGCAGGTTCTTTAAAAGAAGCGGGGGTGATGGCCTTGAAAGCGGGGAACGACCTTGAATTCCCCCTACCCAATGCCTATGGGTTTTTACCGGAAGCACTTAAGGATTCCCTGATTTCATTGGATGTTATCAATACGGCCGTAAAGCGTTCCTTGATCATGAAAGAAAAGTTGGGCCTTTTGGATCCAAACCCTGTTTTTGGTGTGGATGGGGATTTGGATTTTGATCCACCCACCAATCGAAAACTGGCTTATGAAGCAGCCACCCAGGCAATCGTACTACTGAAAAACAATGGAATCCTGCCATTGAAAGTGGATGAGATAAAGGATATCGCATTACTTGGACCCAACTCGGATAATGTGTTTTGTTTGCTAGGGGACTATACGTACCAATCGATGATCACGTATTTCTGGGGACAAACATTCGATCCCAATTCCCCAAAAATCGTCAGTATTGTTGAAGGTCTGGAAAATAAATTGGGAGATAAGGTCAATATCCATAATGAACGGGGGTGTGATTGGACAGAACCAATAGGTACGGTAATAGACCCGAATAGTTACGGAGATGGTGAACTGGGTACGGCTAAGAAGAACATTCTGGGTAGGGTGGCCCAACCCGATATGGACAGGGCCTTGGCTATGGCCAAAAAGAGTGATGTGATTATTGCGGCAGTGGGAGAGAATACCTACCTGTGTGGGGAAAACCGGGAGCGCGAAGGAATTCGGTTACCAGGTGAACAAGAACAGTTTGTAGAGCAGCTCATTGAAACAGGTAGGCCTGTTATTTTGGTCATTACGGGAGGAAGGCAGCAGTTGGTCGACAAGTTTGAAGACAAATGTGCAGCGATAATCCAGGCGTGGTTCCCAGGAGAAGAAGCCGGTAATGCCCTTGCGGATATCTTGGTTGGCGATGTAAATCCCTCGGCAAAACTCTGTGTAAGCTATCCCAAAGATGATTCGGAGGAGGAATTAAACTACCAAAAGGGCTATGTTGATGTGCAGCCCCAATATCCGTTCGGTTATGGACTTTCCTATACTACCTATGAGTATTCCGATTTCAGTATGCCGGCAACAGTCAATGGTAATGATCCCTTTTTCGAAGTTTCCTGTACCGTTGAGAATACTGGGGCGATGGACGGTGCTGAGATCGTACAATTATACGTATCACCGGTTGAAGGGTCCTCTACCATGGACCCCATTCAGTTGAAGGGTTTTAAGCGGGTAGATTTAAAAGCAGGCGAAAAGAAAACCATTGGATTTAAAGTCTCGCCCCAACAATTGATGCAATATATAGAAGGGAACTGGGTGGTGGAAGCAGGAAAATACAAGTTTAAAATAGGGGCTTCCTGTGTGGATATACGATTAGAGGGTATGGTCCAATTAAAAGGGGATGATGTGCAACTGGCGGGTAGGAACATATTTTTCTCGGAAAGCTATGTGGCACAATGATCAGGGTTGTCAACGATGTTTCGATGCCATCAAAGAATAAACGAATTGGTGAACAATAGTATTAAAGGTATTTTCGAACGGAATAATTAAGTCACCAAAAATGAAAATTACATGAAGTACAAAAACGTATATATATTTCTTTTTACAATATTTTCCACTTTATCAATGGGCTATGGGCAATCCACCGTTGACGAAGTGGCTGTAGGCACATGGAAAGGATTTGAACGTATAAATTTCATGTTTGATGGTAAGGAAGCACATCTTACGCGTCCGGAAAAACCTTTACCCGGAAATCCATGGTTATGGCGGGCCCGTTTTCCCGATTATCATGCCGAAATAGACAGTGTACTCCTGACTAAAGGTTTTCATATCGCTTATGTAAATACCAATAACCAATTTGGTAGCCCTAAAGCGGTAGAAGTTTGGAATGGTTTTTACGATTACCTAACAACGACTTATGGGTTGCAGGACAAGGTCGCTTTACATGGGCATAGTCGGGGAGGATTGTTCATCTACAACTGGGCGAAACAAAACGCTGAAAAGGTTGCTTGTATTTATGGAGATGCGGTAGTATGCGATTTTAAAAGTTGGCCCGGAGGTTTTGGAGCAAGCAAAGGAAGTAAAAAGGAATGGCAAGTGTTAAAGACCGAATACGGATTCGTTTCAGATGCAGAAGCCAAAGCCTATACAAACAACCCAATCGATAATTTGGATGCACTGGCTAAAGCAGGTGTGCAGATTCTACATACCGTTAGTTTAAAAGATGGGGTTGTACCCCCAGATGAGAATTCATTATTACTCGTTCAAAATTACATCCATGTAGGGGGGACTGCAACGGTATCACCTTGTAGTTCAGGTGTCCAAAAATCCAATGGGCACCATTATGATATTGATGATCCGAAAATGGTGGTTGATTTTATCATGAGGCATAGTACTGAAAATAAATTGTTGGATGCTTCAAAATTCCATCGGATGGGAAATGGCCTTCATAATAGCAGGATTCAGTTTGAGCGTAATAAAAAAGGTCGCGTTGCTTTTCTTGGTGGGTCGATTACACATAATGGCGGTTGGCGTGATAGTATTTATGCGTATTTGAAAACCAGATTCCCTGAAACCGAATTTGAGTTCATTGCGGCCGGAATCCCTTCTATGGGAACCACACCAGCTGCATTTAGATTGGAAAGGGATGTGTTGTCAAAAGGGAAAATCGATTTGTTATTTGAAGAGGCGGCTGTAAACGATGCCACCAATAAACGAACCGAAACAGAGCAAATAAGGGGAATGGAAGGTATTGTCAGACATCTACTCAAATCCAACCCGATGATGGATATCGTGATGATGCATTTTGTAGATCCGGATAAAATGAAGACCTACCGTGCCGGGAAAGTGCCTGAGGTGATAAAAAACCATAATCGGGTGGCAGAACATTATAATATTCCGACCATCAACTTGGCAAAAGAAGTCACCGAAAGAATCGATCATGGCGAGTTTAACTGGGAAGAGGACTTTGAAAACCTTCATCCATCACCTTTTGGTCAAGGGGTTTATGCCCGGTCAATGCTTCAGTTTCTTGATAAGGCGTTTGCGGGACATATTGACAATGATGATAAGATAAAAGTGCATGCCTTACCAAACCCTTTGGATGTTTTTGCATACGCGAATGGTGTTTTGATCGATGTCTCCGATATCAAACTAAAAAAGGGATGGAAGATCGATCCCAATTGGAATCCTATTGACGGCAAAAGGGTTCGTCCCAATTATGTGAATGTGCCTATGTTAATCAATGAATCGCCAGGAAGCACTTTACAACTGACTTTTGAAGGTAATGCCGTCGGAATTGCAATTGCGGCTGGGCCAGATGCCGGAATTATTGAATACCGGATCGATAGGGGGAAGTGGCAGAGATTGAATCTATTTACCCCATGGAGTACGTCGCATCACCTGCCATGGTATTACACATTAGCCAGTGGGTTAACGGGGAAAAAGCACCGATTGGAGTTGAAAACAACCAATGAAAAAGATGAGCAAAGTAACGGAAATGCATGTCGCATACGGTATATATATGTAAATAAACCATAGGAGCAGTATAGCATACTCAAAAAAATAAACAGACCCTCAATGAAAAAAAGCATTTTAAAACTAAAAAATAAATTAACTATGGTAAGATATACATCGACCCTAAGTATTGTTGTACTAGTTTTCTTGGCAGTAGGCTGTCAATCAAAATTCAAGTATAACGTTGAAAAATCAGAGCATGCCGTAACGATTCATCAAGATAGCCTGATAATCAATATCGAGATAGTTGATGAAGCCATTATTCATGTTAGAAAAGAGATACAAGGTACGCAGGAATCAACCCTTCCGGATTATGTTACCATCTTGGAGCCCCAAAATGTTGCTTGGGATTTATACGAAAGCGAAGATCGCATAACCATACGTACAGAGGCATTAAAAGTCTTGGTCCATAGCGATGGTAGGATCGAGTATACTTCCAAGGAGGATACGAACCTTCTGTCAGAGACCAATGAATTGACCTTTATTGAACCGAATAATGAAGATGGGCATACCGTTTCCCAAGCCTTTGTAGCCGATGATGAAGCCTTATATGGCTTAGGCCAATATCAAAGTGGTATCATGAATTGGAGAAACGTCCCCATGCGACTACAACAATACAATCAAGAGATCGCGATTCCATTCTTGGTTTCCACCAAAGGATATGGTATCTACTGGCATAATTACAGTCTAACGGATTTCAATACTCCTCAAAATGAGATCCAGTTCGCTTCATTGGGCAATGTTCAGACCAAAAACAACACTAAGGAAATTGTCGTAAATGGCGAAAAGGAAGATGTAGCAGCTCATATTTCAAAGGAAGAGGCCGCGAAAAACATCCGGGAAACAACTTTTACGCCCACTAAGACAGGTGAATATACCTTTATGGCCCTAAGCGATAACAATGGTCGTATGCGAGGGGAAATCAGCGTGACCATAGATGGGGATGATATTATCAACTACTCCACCATATGGATGCCGCGAAGATATTCGGGCAAAAAATATTTGGAAGCAGGAAAGGAATATAAAGTGGTGTTCCAGAATACAGGGGCTAAAATACCTGGAAAATTATTCTATAACGAGCCCGATTACAACAAAACCGTTTTTAGTAGTACGGCAGGGAATGCCATAGATTATTATTTGGTGCGGGGAGATAACCCGGCAGAAGTCATTTCACAATACCAAAACTTAACCGGAAAAGCACCTATGTTTCCCAAAAGTGCTTATGGTTTTTGGCAATGTCGTGAACGATACCATAACCAAGAAGAATTATTGGCGAATGCCCATGAGATGCGGAATAGGAAAATTCCTTTTGATAATATCGTACAAGACTGGTTTTATTGGCCAAAGAAAACCAAAGGTCCTGAGTGGGATAAAGCTAAATATCCAGACCCGGATGCCATGGTTGATGAGTTAAAAGCGTTGAACTTGAAGTTAATGGTTTCTGTGTGGCCGGAGGTAAAGAACGAGCGTTTGGAAGCGAAGTACGACCTAAAAAAAATCAAAAGTAGCAACTATGTGGATATTTATGATGAAGGGGTTAGCGAACGGTTTTACCGTATGTTAAGTGATTCTATGTTTCACAAAGGGGTAAGCGCTATTTGGTTGGATGGAACAGAACCGGAAGGGGTTCGGGATACAAAAGTCAATACCGCTGTCGGACCTTATGCAAAAGTTCAAAACCCCTATTCACTATTGGTGACCAAAGCGATGTACGAGGGAAGAAGGGCGGAATTTCCCAACGAACGTGTTTTTAACCTGACCCGTTCTGCCTATTCCGGACAACAACGCTATGGAGCCACTTCATGGTCTGGTGATGTGGAGGCTTCTTGGGAGCAACTTTCAGAACAGATTCCGGCCGGACTTAATTTTACCATGGCGGGGGTACCGTATTGGACCCACGATATCGGAGGTTTTTTCAGGGATTCAAAGTCTATTAACCCTAGCTTTGATAGCCAATATACGAATCCGGAATTCATAGAATTATTGACCCGTTGGTTCCAGTTCGGAACCTTCAGCCCTATTTTCCGTATCCACGGTTACGTGTCCGAAACTGAAATTTGGAGGTATGGCCAGGAGTTTGAAAATACGGCCCGGAAGTTCATCGATTTAAGATATCAATTGATGTCTTATATCTATTCTGAAGCTAGGCAGGTGACTAACGAAGGTGCGCTGTTGATGAGTCCGTTAGCCTATCAATATCCCAATGACAAGAACACCTGGGGGATCAAGGACCAATTGTTTTTTGGGGAATCCATTATGGTCGGTATTGTGACCGAATACCAAAAACGTGAAAAGAAAATGTATTTCCCACAAGGCGAATGGTATGATTTCTGGACCAATGAAAAAATAGAGGGCGGAAAAAGCAGTACGGTAAAAGCGGAACTTGATGAAACACCCCTGTATGTAAAGGCAGGAAGTATCATTCCGTTTGGCCCCAAAGTGCAATATGCCACAGAAGAAACCGATGAACCCCTACGATTGAAAATATATCCCGGTAAAGATGCTGAATACACCCTTTATTTTGATGATAGCGAATCCTATGACTACGAAAAAGGGGAATATTCAGAACTTAAGCTACATTATTCCGAAGCCGATAAAACACTTGAAATCGCGAATGGTAAGGATGATTTTATCCATTTCAAGGATAACCCTACGGATTTGGTTATCGAAGTCATTGGGGGCAAAACAGAAAGCGTCCTTTATAACGGTACGGACATGAGCATAAACCTATAAGAAAACGAAATTCCATGACAATATCCACTACGCGATTTTGAAGCAATCATTTAAGTACTGGAAACTAAAAACCAATAAGAAAACCAAATAGCTATGTCAGCAAGAATAAAACAAAATCAATATTCAGGATTTAAGGATCAAAATGCCGTTCATAAGAAAGTGTCATTGCCAGGTCTCATGATGTTTTTGGCGGTACTGCTAATCACATCCTGCAAACAAGAGACAGCCAAGGTTAAGATTTATGCTGCACCCGATGGCATAGCGCTTTCAGAAATCTATGCCGTAGAAGTGGAAGGGCAGGGTGTTCCGGTTTACAAGACGAAGATCCCTCCCAAAAGTCCTATTCCACGTCTCAACCATTCACGGTCGGAATATGGCTATGCTTCCTTGGCTTCCTTTGATATGGGGAAGGAGGTCGTGCAACTAACGGTTACCTATCCTGAACCCCTTGATTCGGTAAAAATCTTACCGTCTTCTTTCGGTATCGAGCCTAAGATAGAAGGGAATAAGGTGGTTTTCTCGATTGTGGAACCCGGAAATCTGACCCTTGAGTTCAATGGGGATTGGCATGAGTCACTGCACATATTTGCCAACCCCATGGAAGTTGATGTTCCCGATCCGAACGATCCCAATGTAATGTATTTTGGGCCGGGGATCCATGATGTTACCCACGTTAGGGTTGCAGACAGTACCACGGTTTATATTGCCGGAGGTGCTTATTTGAGAAGTGTGGTCGACAAAAATGAAAAAGAGATCGAAAAGTTGATCGGACATAACAAAACGCCCCCGACCTTCTTTTTGGAGGGGTCGAATATAACTGTTCGCGGAAGGGGAATTATCGATCAATCGGCCATTCCGAAACGAAAGAGACGCTACACCATCTTTGCCCAACATTCTGAAAACATTTCCATTGAGGGAGTTACCATTCTCGATCCCAGCCATTGGACCGTACCCCTACAGGCATCCGATAATATCCATGTCGACAATATCAAAATAATCGGCTGGCGGGGAAATTCCGATGGGGTGGATATTTCCAATAGTCGCGATGTATTGGTGGAAAATTGTTTTATGCGCACCCTGGATGATGCCGTAGTCATTAAATCATTTAAAGGAAAGGGCGAAGTGCGGAATATACATACCCGCAAATGTGTGGTGTGGAATGAATTGGCGCACTCCCTCAGTATCGGGGCCGAAATCCAGGAAAATGTAAGCAATGTGCTTTTCGAAGATTGCGATGTCATCCATGATGTGGGGCGTGAAACTGCATTAAGAGTCTATCATTGTGATGATGCCGTGATAAGTGATGTCACATTTGATAATATAAGAATCGAAGAAGCGCGTAGATTGATCTCGTGTTGGATAGGAAAAACAAGATGGACAGAAACTGAGGAGCGTGGAAACGTCCGTAATGTTGTTTTCAAGGATATTCAGGCAATTTCAGCACCTATTGATACCACTTTGACCGGCTTTCAGGATGGTACGGATTGGAAACCTTATATCATCCGCGATCATGCAAGTATGGAGTTGGTCGGCTTTGATGAAAGCCATACGATTGAAGGGGTGGTTTTTGAAAATGTGCTATTGGACGGTAAACCCGTAACCGCTGATCAAGTGACCAAAAATGAGTTTGTGGAAGACGTTAAATTTAAATAATAACTACAAAAATGATTAAACAAACGCTTATTGTGCTTTCAGTTTTGTTGTTGTTTTTTTCATGTCGAGCACAATCGACAGACAATAAGAAAACAATAATTGAGGTAAATACACTATCCGAATTTAAAAGTTATCTGGATCGAGATAACGTAAACGTAAAGCTGAAGGAAGGGAACTATCAAATCGATTCGGCCGAAAAAATCAGGTTTATCGAAATTACCGGGAATGATTCCTATTTCGATATGAGAGGGGCTAGGTTTATGGTAGATACCAAACTGTTCAGTCGTCCGGATTTAATTAAAAGTGATGACGGTAATAGCATGTATTGTGCCATCGAAATATCTGGGAAAAACGTAACCTTGGAAGGCTTATACATTGAAACTTATGGCGATACCCCAGGCAGACAGAGCAAAAACAAAATTTTCAACCTTGTTGGGGAAAATGTGACCTTAAAGGATGTTGAGGTGCGAACAACAGGTTCAAGTCCTTGGGGGTATGGGTATTTATACGGACTAGGGGGCAACGATGTGCGGAAGATGAATGGTATTCGCATAGGATATCCGGCAAAAAATGTAAAACTTCTAGGTTGTAAAGTCCATATGAGAGCCATGGGGCATGCCATCTTTTTACAAGGCGCAGAAAATACGTTGATTGAAAACTGTCAGGTCGATGGACTCCTTCGAACTACCGATGCCATGCTTGCCGAAACATCTGGGTATGGGTTCGATAAGAAATTTTATGCAGGTAAGGGCAATTATATAGAAGGCACCATAGTGGCCGAAGACGGTAAAATTTTGCCAGGCGAAATCATCTCCCTTAGCGAGGACGGCATACGTATGTACCCAGAATATAATGGACATAAAACGCTAAACACCACCGTTAAAGGCTGTACGGTTACCCAAATGCGAAGAGGAATTTGTACGGGGTTGAGCACGTCAGGGGATAAGGTCATTGACTGCGTGGTACGCGACTGTGTGGCAACAGGCTATAATGTTGGAAATGAAGACGTTTTGATCAATTGTAGTGCCGATGCTAAATATGGCGAAGCGTTTTGTATTCCTTATACCAATGCTAAAAATGCTCGTGTAGAAATGACCATTCTGGATAGTAGAAATGGAATGGCCAATGATTTATTGGCAAAAATAAACGGAACAGGGCATACGGTAGTAATTAAAACCGATAATTCGGAATATATCCCGGATACTATGGCAATCAAGTTGTCGGTATGGGAAGGCTATGGCAATTTCAATGAAAATGCGAAAATGCATGCTACCGATATTACTTTGGATAATCAAACTTCAGCAGAAGTGATCAAGTTTAAAGGTACGGGGCATTTAAAAGTAAAAAGTATTGGAAACGTACGTGAAGCTACCAATTCTGAAAATGTAGTAAATGAAGGTAACAGAACCAAGCGTTAAGAAGACACAATAAGATAAAGGTTATGAAGCTAAAAGTTAGTCTACTCTTAATTATTGCAGTATTAGTATCATCAGTAAAAGCACAAAGTGTTAAAGATGCAAAAGATACCGTTCACAACATTGTGGAACAAACAGAGCCATCAAAGTCTAATGAATGGCCTGTATTGACAGCCTACGATCAAAATCACATAGCTAAAATAGCAATGCCCATTGGAGGCATTGGTACGGGTACAGTTGCCCTGGGAGGAAGAGGCGATCTTCGCGATTGGGAAATCATGAATACAGCCGCCAAAGGTTATATTCCAACCAGTGAAAAACTAAGGTATATTGGGCCATTTTTTGCCTTGTTTACACAAACTGCCGATGGTAAAAAAGATACACGAGTATTAGAAGGACCCTTAGATTTTTCACTTTATGAAGGCGCCTTTGGCGGTACTGCAGTAAATCATGGCTTTCCTCGTTTTGAATCTTGTAATTTCAAGGCAGCTTATCCTTTCGGACAAGTATTGCTTTCTGATAAAAAAGTGCCGCTTGATGTTCGTATTAAAGCATTCAACCCCTTAATACCAGGTGATGCCAACGCAAGTGGAATTCCCATTGCAGTCATTACCTATGAGTTAACAAATACTACAAATAAAGCAGTGTTTGCATCCGTTTGTGCTAATATGCCAAATTTTATTGGTGAAGATGGTTCTGTACGCGAACCCAATGGAAGAGGAAATGCCTTAATTCCTGTAGGAGCTAAAGAAAATAAAAATGTTTTCAGAAAAGATAAAAATGCCCAAGGTATTTATATGAGTTCTGAGGGTGTAGACAAAGATTCCGAAGCTTGGGGAACCATGGCTTTATCAACTTCAAGTAACGAAAATGTTACCTACCGTACGTCTTGGGGAAAAGAAGTTTGGGGAAATTCACGTTTAGATTTTTGGGATGATTATAGTGTTGATGGTCGTTTAGATAATAGAGAACATAATGGAGAAGATAGACCTATGGCTTCTATGGCTGTAGAAGTATCGGTGCCAGCAAATACGAGTCGTGAAGTAACTTTTTATCTTACATGGCATTTTCCTAATCGGGAAACGTGGACACCCGCCGATGATGGATTGAGTAATATGTTAACTAACTATTACACTACCCAGTACAAAGATGCTTGGGATGTGGTTGAAAAAACAATGCCACAATTACCAAACCTTGAAAGTAAAACAAAAGCCTTTGTAAATGCTTTTGTAAACAGCGATTTACCAAATGTAGTAAAAGAGGCTGCACTGTTTAATACTTCAACCCTTCGTACCCAAACCTGTTTCAGGACTGCTGATGGAAACTTCTACGGATGGGAAGGCACAAGCGATACCAAAGGCGTTTGCCATGGAAACTGTACACATGTATGGAATTACGAACAGGCAACACCATTTTTGTTTGGAGAGTTAGCTCGTTCTATGCGAGAGATAGAATTTGCTCATGCTACCGATGACAAAGGCATGATGAGTTTTCGTGTGAATTTACCATTGGAACGTGCGAATGATTTTGATAGACCTGCTGCCGATGGTCAATTGGGAGCTATCATGAAAATATATAGAGATTGGCAGTTGAGTGGTGATAACGAACTGCTGAAAAAACTTTGGCCAAACGTAAAAAAAGCCATGGAATTCTGTTGGATAGAAGGTGGTTGGGATGCAAATAAAGATGGCGTGATGGATGGTTGCCAGCACAATACTATGGATGTGCAGTATTTTGGTCCAAACCCACAAATGGGATTTTGGTATTTAGGAGCGCTTCGAGCTGCAGAAGAAATGGCGAATTTTTCAGGTGATAAAAAATTCGCAAAAACCTGTAATGCCCTTTTTAAAAAGGGGAGCAAGTGGATGGATGAAAATCTTTTTAATGGAGAATACTACATCCATATCATCCAACCTCCAAAAAGTCGCGACGAGGTTGCTGCACCATTGCTTAAAGGTTTAGAATCTAAAGATCTAGAAAATCCTGCTTATCAATTGGGTAAGGGTTGTTTGGTAGATCAATTGGTAGGGCAATATCTCGCCCACATTTCCGGATTGGGTTACCTCACTAATGAAGAAAATGTAAAAACAACCTTAAAAAGTATTATAAAATATAACTCGAGGGACGATAGTAGCTCAGGTTTTAACAATATGCGTTCGTTTGTGTTGGGTGATGAAAAATCATTGGTTATGGCAAGCTATCCAGGAGAACGACCATTGTATCCGTTTCCTTATTTCACAGAGGCTATGACGGGGTTTGAATACACTGCTGCCGTAGGAATGCTCTACGAAGGACAAACCGAAGATGCCATTACCACCATTAAAAACATCAGAGACCGCTACGATGGTTTAAAACGCAACCCGTTTAACGAAGCCGAATGTGGAAACAATTATGCCAGAGCCATGGCAAGTTGGGGAGCAGTCATTGCACTTTCCCGTTTTCATTATTCAGCTATTGAGAAATCCATTCAGTTTACAGCAACTCCGGGAAATTATTTTTGGTCGAATGGAAATCAGTATGGGACCGTAGGTATTAATGACGATGGCAAAAGTAAATCCATAACATTTATGGTGCTTAGCGGCGAACTGTCTTTAAAGTCAATAAAGCTTAAAGACTTTGGAAGTCTATCGTTCAAAAGTGAAAAGATCTTAAAAAAAGGCGATACCGAAACATTTGTCATTTCTAATTAACAAAGCAATTTTTCTATACCATGGATAAAAAACTCATTCAAAATAGCTGTTGCCCAACTTCTAGTTGTTGCGAACCAAAACAACCTGTAACGAATGGCCGAAGAAGTTTTATTAAAAAAGCAAGTTTATCGGCAGCTATGTTTGCTGTCGGGCCAGTAAAACTTATGGCAGGACCATTTAGTCAGGAAGATTTTCAACATGGTATTCCCAAAGATAAAAAGCTCACCAAAGAATGGATGGCGAGTCTATACGCAAGAGGAGAGGCGCTCAATGCAACTGGCGAAGATTTGAAATACATTGGAATGCCCATAAATGGCATCGGTACAGGCCAGATTTATTTAGGAGGGGATGGAAGACTTTGGTGCTGGAATTTGGATGGCGAACCAGACGACGTATGGAAAGAGATGGGGGCTGGCCACAAATATATGAAACCGGTTACGCCTTACAGTCCAATAGACCAAGGATTTGCTTTGCAAGTGGGCTCGGGTAAAGAAAAACGTGTTTTCAGGTTGGATTCCAGTGGCTTTCAAGATATCGTATTTACGAATAAGTATCCGATGGGTGATGTACGCTATTCAGATGCCGATTGTCCGGTAAAGGTCCAACTAGAAGCCTATACACCATTCATTCCGCTGAATAGGGACGGTTCCAGTTATCCGGTTACAGTAATGCGTTACACCATTATAAACACTTCGACTGAAGAACAGGATATCGCTATTGCCGGTTGGATTGAAAATTTTTCCAATTATAGAACGGGAAAGGAAAATAGCAACGGCGTACGTTTAAGTCAGTACCAAGAATTGGAAGGGTTATCGGTTGTAGAGTGTTGGACGGAGTCTTTGGATGATGACAATGAAGAAAACAAAATACCATTCCATCATGCCAATGATTTTGGCGCGGTAGCATTAGGATTATTGGGAGATGGGAAACCTGATTTTGTAGATGTCATGCGTTCCCAATCCGGAGCGAAAAATTTATTTGAAGCCAAAAAACCAAATAAAAAAACTGGAAAAATAAAAGAGCGCCCTTTTAGTGACAAGGCATACGCATCATTAGGCCGTAGGGTAAAACTTAAGCCCGGAGAACGTACAACCGTTACCTTTACATTGTCTTGGCGTTTCCCAAATGCAAGATTCGTTACGGGTTTTGGAAAAACAGCATGGACGAGAGATATAGATTACTACGCTACCCAGTGGCCAAAGGCGAGTGCATCTGCAAATATTGTAGCACTAAAAGAAAAAGAACTTAGAAGCGATACCCAAAAATGGGTGGATTCATGGTACGATTCTACCTTGCCGTATTGGTTTTTGGAACGAACCTTTATTCCTGTAAATTGTATGCAAACACAACTGGCTAAACGCTTGGCTATGCAGGATAACAGATATGGCTTGGATGAAGGCGTTGCCTGTTGTGAGGGTAATTGTACCCATGTATGGCATTACGCTCAAGGATTGGCACGTTTGTTCCCGGTCATTGAACGAGAATGTAGGGAACAAGTAGAGTTTGATTTAAACCTTAAAGCCGATACAGGTGCCATGAATTTTCGTTGTTCCACAAAGGAGTTCAATGAAGCTCCTGATGGGCAATGTGGCACCATTCTTAGAGTGCTTCGCGAAAGCCAAATGACAACGGATTACAGTTTTCTAGAAGGTATCTGGGAACGCACCAAACGCGCTATGGATTATGTTATCGAAACTTGGGATAAGGATGAAGATGGGGTAATGACGGGGGCTCAGCATAATACTCTGGATGGAAACTGGTTTGGGAAAGTACACTGGTTAACGAATATGTACCATGCGGCTCTTAAAGCATCGGCAGTCATGGCGAAACAGATGGAAGAACCAGAGGTGGCTGCGCGGTATGAAACACTCGTGACCAAAGGTGCCACTGCCATGGTAGATGTAATGTGGAAAGAAGAGTTCGGGTACTTTATCCATATTCCGGAATTAGAACCCGAAAAAACACGAGGCTCAACAACGGGATGCCATATAGATCAGGTTCTTGGGGAATTTTGGTTGTATAATCTTGGACTAGATCCTGTTTTGCCCAGAGAGAAGGTTCGTAAAGCGTTGGAGTCGCTTTGGACCTATAACTTTTCCCCGAATGTCGGAGAATTTAGAAAAGATCATCCAAAAGGTCGTTGGTTTGCTGCCGAAGGTGATGCCGGATTGGTAATGTGCACATGGCCTTTTGGAAAGGAGAATGCCCAAAAAACAAGTTTTCATCGCTATTATAATGAGTGCATGTCAGGATTCGAATGGCAAGTATCAGCGCATATGATTTGGGAAGGCATGTTGGAAAAAGGATTGGCTATTGGTAAAGCTATCAGCGATCGTTATCAACCACAGCACCGTAATCCCTATAACGAAGTGGAATGTGGGGATCATTACGCTCGGGCGATGGCAAGTTATAGTGCCTTTATGGCGATGTGTGGTTATCGGTACAACGGTCCAGAAGGTAAACTGGCTTTTGGGCCACGTATGCAACAGGATGATTTTAAAGCAGCTTTTACAACTGCAGAGGGTTGGGGGCAGTTTGTCCAAAAAATAGATGCGGATATGCTTACTGCTGAAATTGACTTGCGTTATGGAAAGTTAATGTTAAAGGAGTTTACGTTGGATAAAGTAGAAGGGGTAGCTGCAAAGGACGTTAAGGTTGAACTGAATGGAAATAAGGTTGGTTCTTCATTTAAAGAAGCATCCAATAATTATGTTGTTCAATTTACTACTGATTTAAGCTTTGATGAAGGATCGAAGTTAAGGTTTGAATTTAGTTAATGGGAGCGGACCTAATTACAACTGACAAAAATGGATTTTAATCAAATAGTACAAAATTGAAAACAATAGCAAGGTATTTAATATTAGGATTTCTGTTGATCAGCAATGCAATAAACGCTGAGGAAATAAAAATCAGATCATTACAGGAACTGGCAACATACGCTGCGGAAAGCGGTAACACCATTATCATGGTACCCGGAGTGTATCAAATGGAGGAATATCTCACTGCTGGGGTTATTCGAAATACCAAACCGGATGGGATAGGTAGGTATGCCATGATCGAGTTCTCAGGGAATAACAATGTTTTTGATTTGACAGGCGTAACCATAGAGGTAAACACCAAACTTTTAAGTGTTTTTGAAGCACGCGTGAGTGAATTTTATGTGTCAGGAAAAAACGTTCATATCAAAGGCTTAACGGTTACGGATATTGGGAACCATCCGACGTTTAAAGGAGGCCACTCTTTTACGATTGCAGGAGATGGTGCTATCATAGAAAAAGTAACCTTGAGTATAAGTGGTTCTTCCCCATATGGTTATGGTGATTTGTTGGGAAAAGGGGGCGGCGCTTTGGTACCATTGAAAAAACATAGTGGAATGTGTATAGAAGGGCTTAACGATACAATTGTTGATTGCTCCATTTATTCCAAAGCCTTCGGACATTTGTTTTTTGTACAGGGAGGAAGAAATGTGCTTTTTGAAAATTGTTATGCCGAAGGGGTGACCAGAACTACGGATGATATGCTTGCAGAGGTTTCGGGACCTGCTTATGAAGGGCATTTTGCAGCGGTATATCAAAATTATGAAGGCAAAAGAAAAATCACTCCAGGCTATACAAAGTCTTTAAATGAATGTGGTTTTCGTATGTATGGAAAAGGCGGGGTAAAGGGCATTAAAACAGGAGCGGTTACCGCGGTAAACTGTAAAGCGAAAAATACGCGCATCGGTTTTGCTTTCGGAAAGATTACAGACGACGTTTTGATTAAGGACAGTGAAGCCATTGGGTGCGAAGTGGGGTTTAACCTTACAGGTGTCAAAGTTGAAAATAGTCGAGGGGATGTGGTAAATGGTCCTTTACTTCATGTGAATAAAGGTTTGGCTTCAGATATAGAAATGGAGTTACTGCCCACAGAATCCAAAACCACGGTACATGCCTTGGCGTGTATTGCCGGCAATAACCACAACATCACTTTAACGAAATATAGGAACATGGCAAGAAGACAAATACATCCCATAAAAATCGGATCAACCCGTCCGTCAGCGAATAATGGTTTTTCACCATTGGGAACAACGCCTACTTCGGGGGTGGTTTTAACAAACTTAACGGGGATGCCCGTGGAGCTTAATTCGGTTTCAAGTTTATGTAAGGTCAAAACGAATGGGGAGTTTACCGATAAGGGAATTGATAACGAGATAGTAAAAAATTGAAATGATCAGGGATCTTTTATGTGTTTGCAATTCAAACACGTCTTTGCTATTGGCAATGAATATAGTTTAATATAACAAGCAATTTAAAACCATAAATACGGGATATGAAAAGAATATTAGTACTTACACTACTGTTGACACAGGTAAAAGTGGGTGTATCACAGGGCATTTCAGTGAGTTCAAAAGAAAAAGGGGAACAGTTCGAGCACTTCTGGAGCAAAAGTGTTGGGGCTGGGCGTGCCAACGAAGGGTTACGCGCGGGATGGTTGGAGCAATTGGAAAAAGTCCAACAAAACTGTGGGTTTGAATATGTGCGTTTTCATGGCATCTTCCATGACGATATGTTCCCGGTTTTTGAAAAAAACGGCACGTACACCTACAATTGGCAATACATCGATGATCTATTCGATAGAATGCTCGATTTAAATGTACGGCCCTTTGTGGAACTGGCATTTTTTCCAAAACCATTGGCTGCCGAAAACAGCAAGACCCAGTTTTGGTGGAAAGCGAATATTACCCCGGACGAATCCAAATTCGATGAATGGCATAATTTGGTAAAGGCCTTTACACAACACTGTGTAGACCGATACGGTATTGATGAGGTGCTTACATGGTATTTTGAGGTTTGGAACGAGCCGAATCTGCATTATGGATTTTTCGATGGCACCAAGTCGCAATATTTTGAACTGTACAAACAATCGGTGTTGGCCGTACGCGCTGTAGATAAGCGTTTAAAGGTAGGAGGTCCTTCCAGCAGTAACTTCGTGGCAGATGGAAGGTACGATGGTGAAGTGGAAAGTAGGGATGGGGATTTGATTACGTTTACAGCGGATAATATCAACGATTTGCAATGGAAAGGCTCTTGGATAGAAGACTTTTTGAAGTATTGTGAAAAAGAGAAATTGCCGGTGGATTTTGTATCGACACATCCGTATCCAACCGATTATCCTTTCAATCCTACCACAGGAAAAGGAAAGGACTTTTCACGCTACGTGAATTCTACAAAGGATGATATGGAATGGCTAAACAAAGTGATTGAAAATAGTGCCTATCCAAATGCCGAAATTCATTTAACCGAATGGAATACGAGTCCGAACAGTCGCGATGCCATGCACGATTTTTTACCACCTGCAGCATATATTGCCAAAGTGAATTTAGACTGTATTGGATTGGCAAACTCTTTGGCCTTTTGGACGTTTACTGATATTTTTGAGGAAAAGGGAGGCGGAGAAAGCATCTTTCACGGTGGTTTTGGTATGATCAACTACCAAGGATTGGTAAAGCCATCGTATCATGCTTACCGAATGCTACACCAGTTAGGTGATGAAAAGTTGTTTAAGAACGATTATGTATTCGTGAGCCGTAAATCAGGTGATGGTAAAGTCGTGGCTTTGGCCTATAATTATCCGGAAGACCAATACAATGCAGTACCTTCAAGTATTAAAAAGATAGATAAATTCGAGAAAGGTTCATTACGCCGGTTAACCATGCAACTGACCGATTTAAAACCAGGTACCCAATTTAAGTTGGAAACCTTGGATAAAGATCACGGTAACATTTACGATTACTGGGAAAAAATGGGAAAACCTGAACCCCCGACACGTGAACAGATCAAAGTGATGAAGCAATACGCTGAAAATTTAAAGACCGAAATACTTACTGCCGATGAAAAAGGAATGTTGAAAATAGATAGGGTGCTTTCTCCGTGGAGTTTGGTTTTGATTGAACAGGTCAATTAAGTCGACGGCACCACAACCTATTATCGCATCAGGTCGATCACACCGATGATTTTTTTTGAACCTTGATGGTTATTAAGCCATCAAGGTTCTTTTTGTTATAGGACTTCCTTTACATGACTTTATAGTTATCGAACTTGAACCATAGTTTATATTTTAATTTAAGGATGACGTTTAATTTTAGGGCTAAGAAGTTTTTATAAAGCCAAACAATAAAAATGATAAGCATCAGGGTTCAGAATCTGTCCTTTGTATTTATGTTTATTCTCACAGCCTGCAACGGTGGGAAAGGTGATAAAACACAAATAGGGGAAAGGGTGAGAAAGAATGTACTGCTTATCTGTATCGATGATCTACGCCCTGAACTGAATTCCTTTGGTGCTTCTTATGTGAAGTCCCCCAATATAGATCATTTGGCATCCATAGGACGTCCTTTTTCCCGTCATTATGTAAGTGCACCTAGTTGTGGGCCTTCCCGTTATACCATGCTTACAGGGCAATATGGGGTGCAATATAGGCAGCATTCCAACCAGGCCTTATTTTCCCGTGCAATGGATATGGCCAAGAACCCATATCAAGTCATGCCCAGTATGCCCGAATGGTTTCGTAAAAATGGGTATACCACGGTATCGGTAGGCAAGGTGTCCCATCATCCAGGAGGGCGTGGGGGAGTCGACTGGGACAATGATACCCTACCTGAAATGCCCAACGCTTGGGATAGGCATTTAATGCCGGTTGGTGCATGGGAAACACCCCGGGGTGCAATGCATGGTCTATCGTATGGAAAAGTAAGGAAGCCCGGTCAACGGGATGTCTTGGAGACGGTGGACGATAAGGACACAAGTTATCCAGATGGCCTTATTGCCGAGGAAGGACTAAAACAACTCGAAGAATTGGCGTCAGGAAGGGAACCCTTCTTTTTGGCCATCGGCCTTATTAAACCCCATTTGCCGTTTGGGGTTCCAAAAAAGTACCTGGAGCGCTATGATGGGGTTACCATTCCTTTACCGTTACACCCTGAAAAACCCAAAGGGAAAACAACTTGGCATGGTTCCAACGAATTTATGGCTTATGATCGTTGGGGTAAAGATCCAAGGGAAGATAAGGAGTTTGCTTTGGAACTGAAGAAGTACTATGCCGCATGTGTAAGTTATGCGGACAAACATGTTGGGGATATTCTAAAGAAATTAAAAGAAACCGGTGCCGATAAAAATACCGTAGTCGTTTTATGGGGGGATCATGGATGGCATTTGGGCGAACATGCTATTTGGGGCAAACACAGTCTGTTCGAAGAATCGCTTCGTTCACCGCTTATCGTTTATGATCCCCAAATGGGAAATCCCGGAAAACAAAGTAATGCGATCGTGGAATCCCTGGATATTTTCCCGACGTTGTGCGAGTTGACTGAACTCCCTAAACCTGAATATTTACACGGCAGTTCACTTGTATCGAACATTCAAAATCCACAAGCAAAAGGACATTCGGCAGTGGCTTATACTTCAGAAGCAACGACCCTAAGAACGGATAACTATCGTTTTATACAACATAGTACTGGGGAAGTTGAACTCTATGATCATCGAGAGGACCCATCCGAAATCCAGAATATCGCCGCTGGGAACCCAGAGTTGGTCAGCAAATTTAACGACCAATTGGAGGCGAAGTTGGACAGGGCCTATGATAGGAAACCATAAAATGAAAATGAAATGAAAAAATTTGGAATAGGTATAGTGTTCTCATTTATGGTAGGCTGGGTGTTTTCCCAGGAACGACCGAATGTGATTTTTGTAATGCCCGACGATATCAGTCATAAAGCGTTTTCATATTTCAATCCCAATGGACCTCAAACTCCGAATATCGACACTTTTGCGAAAGAATCGGTCCGATTGACCGATTTTCATGTTTCCCCAAGTTGTTCCCCAACGCGGGCTGCACTTTTAACAGGGCGACCCAGTGATGTGGTGGGGGTATGGCATACGATCAATGGCCGAAACATGATGCGTGCCGATGAAATAACCATGGCCGATATTTTTAAAGCCAATGGCTATGCTACCGGATTGTTCTTTAAATGGCATTTAGGGGATAATTACCCTTTTCGCCCTAAAGACAGGGGTTTTGAGTATGTAGCTTGGATTAAGGGAGGAGGTACCGGGCAACAGCCCGATTATTGGGGAAACACCAATAATGCCGCTCATATATGGGTGAATGATACTCTGGTGGAAATGACCGATGAGGATGATGGGATCAAAGGGGCCTTTACGACAAATTTTTTTATGAATCGTGCCCTGGATTTCATGGATGAAAACATCAAGCGGGAAAAACCCTTTTTTGCCTATATTCCATTGGGTACGGCACACGCACCCCACGTAATGCCACCGGATGCGCGTGACGGGGTAAGTGCCAAAACGGGAACGATCGAAAATATTGACAAGAACTTCGGGCGGTTACTCCAATTCCTGGATGATCGTGGAATTGCGGATAATACCCTACTTGTTTTTACTACGGATAATGGTGGGGGCACCTACCTTCGTGGCGGTAAGGGGTCCAATTATGACGGGGGTACAAGGGTACCCTGCTTTATTCGGTGGGCCGATGGAGGGCTTGGAGGTGATGGTAAAGGAAGGGAAATAATACCACTTACAGCGCATATAGACTGGCTTCCAACCTTTATGGATGTCCTAGGTTTCAACGATGTCCCCGATCGGCCCGAAAAGCTGAAAATCCGAGGACGAAGTTTCAAACCTTTTTTGGATGATGATCCCTCTAACGATCCGGAAGATTACAAGAATAGGACGGTAACCATTAATGACATGTGGACGGAATTTCCGGAGAAGTATAAAAAACTTTCCGTAAAAAAGGATATTTGGAAAGGTGATGCAATAACCCATAAATGGCGCTTAATTAGAAATAGTGCGGATGCTGACTGGGAGCTTTATGATGTATTGGTCGATGAAAAACAGCAGCTGGATGTAATCCATAATCCAGAAAACAAGGACATTATTTCGGATTTAAAAGAAGCATATGAAAAATGGTGGCAACTTGTTGATGAACGATCCAATGAATATACACGCATTGGGATCGGTCACCCCGAAGAGCCTATAACAGTCCTTCATGCCCATGACTTTCATGGTACCGTAATTTGGCATCAAGACGACGTTAAAAAAGGAGCTACAGGAAGTGGATTCATCGCTGTGGAATTTGATAATCCGGGTACCTATACCTTCGATCTTCGACGTTGGCCCAAAGAAATCGAAGCTGAAACGACATTGACTTCACCTGGGTCGGGTATAGCCTTGGAAATTGCAAGTGCACGTATAAAAATATGGAATGGTGATAAGGTCTATGTCGATAAAACAAAGAACACAGCACCTAATGCCGATGGCGTTCGGTTTACGGTTAAGGAGCTACCCAAAGGCCCGGCATTTATCCAAACCTGGTTTTATAATGCCGCCGGAGAGTTAGAGGGAGCTGTGTATTATAACTATGTACATCTTGAATAACTCCCTTTCCTTTAACTTTTCAAGGTCATGCATTTCCTTTGTACTGTGGGTTATGTGCATAATTTATAAGGAAAGGGCAATGTGTTATACAGGAATGGCCAAAAAGACTTTACTTTTAAAACACATTAAGTAATAACGGAATGAAAACCAATTTAATTATAAAAATGAAGAAGTACTTACATCGGAAAACAGGCATTGTATATGCCCTTATAGTGCCATTTTGCGCCCTGTTTTTTGTGTCATGTAGCACTGTTAAAGAGCAAAAGGAAAAACCCAATGTCATTCTCATTATGGTCGATGACCAAGGGTATGGGGATATCGCCAGTCTGGGGAATCCATATATAAAAACGCCGAATATCGATGGTCTGCATGCACAAAGTGCCCGCTTTACCGATTATCATGTGAGTCCGACCTGTGCTCCGACCCGGGCAGCGATTTTGACCGGGCACCATTCCAATAGGACCGGGGTATGGCATACCGTAAATGGGCGTTCCCTTATTTTGGAGCGGGAAACCACCATGGCCCAGGTTTTTAAGGAAAATGGGTACAGTACCGGGATTTTTGGAAAATGGCATTTAGGGGATAATTACCCATTCCGACCCCAAGACAAAGGTTTTGAAGAAGTTTTGGTCCACGGTGGGGGCGGTGAGGAACAAACTATGGATTATTGGGACAATGACTATTTTGATGATACCTATATGCACAATGGCAAATTGGAAAAATACGAAGGGTTTTGTACCGATGTATGGTTCGAAAATGCCAAAAACTATATACAGGAAAATAAAGACAAGCCTTTCTTTTGTTATTTGTCTACCAATGCGGCACATTCCCCTTATTTTGTTGCCGATAAATATTCGGATCCTTATAAAGACAACGAAAATATTCCAAATGCGGCCTTTTATGGGTTGATCGCCAATGTCGATGAGAATATCGGAAAGCTGGTGGATTATTTGGAGTCCATAAAATTGATGGATAATACCATAATCATCTTCACCACCGACAATGGTACGGCTGCAGGGGCGAAAATCGAAAAAGGAGGTGATCGGTTGGATGGCTTTATTGCCAAAGGATACAATTCGGGAATGCGTGGCATAAAAGCCAGTATGTACGAAGGAGGACACCGTGTACCGTTGTTCATTCATTGGAAAAATGGGGGAATCACAACAGGGAAAGACATCAATGAGTTAACTGCCCACTACGATGTGTTTCCGACCTTGGTTGAACTTTGTGGTTTAAATGTAAAAGAAGATTTAAAGTTCGATGGAAAAAGTTTGGTCCCTTTGATCAATGGCAACACTGAAGAATTTGAGGACAGGATTGTGATTACCAATTCACAGCGTATAGAAAATCCGGAACCATGGCGAAGAACTGCCTTAATGCAAAAGAATTGGCGGGTAATCAATGGAACCGAACTGTATGATCTGAAAACCGATCCGGAGCAACGGGTGGATATCGCAGAACAACATCCCGAAAAAATGGCAGGGTTTAAAAAGGCCTATGATGCTTGGTGGGAGGAAATTTCACCGAGTTATAAAGATCAACCTTATATTATTATCGGGCACGAGGCAAAAAACCCGGTAAATTTATATTGTCACGATTGGCATACCGATAAGGTGAGCCCATGGCATCAAAGGCATATCAGAACGGGTTATGTCGATAATGGCTACTGGTTGGTGAAAGTTGAAGAAAGCGGGACCTATACATTTAAGCTACGTCGTTGGCCAGAGGAAATACATCTTCCAATGAATGCAGAAGCCCCTGTACGCCCTGCAAAACCCGGAACAAGCGTAACGGAAAGCAAGAAGAGTAAATCCTTGACGGTCCGGGAAGCAAAACTGGTCATACAGGATTACGAGTCCGCCAAAGAAGTGGACCCCAGTGCTGAGTACGTCGAATTTACGGCCGAACTGAAAAAAGGGGAAACAAAACTCCAAACGTATTTTGTTCTTGAAGATGGTGTTGAGCTTGGTGCGTACTATGTGAATGTGGAAAAACAGTAAGAAGAGCTTAATTAAATGGATCCTTCAAGGAAGTCTTAAAGGATAGCTAAAGATTGAAAGTAATAACAAGTATTTATAACCTTAATTATTGATGCGTCAACTTATTTTTTGTTTAAGTGTATTATTTGTTATTTTTCAATCTTGTGCCGATAAGACTATATCTGCAAATGAAATAGCTTTTTATGTGTCACCAGTGGGGAATGATACCCAAAATGGAACAAGTGTTGAAAGCGCATTCGCTACTTTGGAAAAAGCGCGTAATGCGATAAGGGAAATCAAGAGGGGAAGTACTTTGGAAAAACCAGTTACGGTGTACCTTCAAGGAGGTACATACCAACTTTCTGAACCTTTCGTTCTGACCCCTGAAGATTCGGGTACTGAAGAGTTCCCAGTTTCTTACCGTGCATATGATGATGAAAAGCCAATAATCAGTGGAGGTTTAAAGGTTAGTGAATGGGCTAAAGCCGAACTTAACGGTCATACTGTGCTGGTTTCGGATTTATCCAAGATCAAAAAGTATGTCCCGTTTGAACAGTTATGGGTAAATGACCATCGTGCCGTTCTGGCAAGAACACCTAATAGTGGTTATTTGAAAGTACCCACTACCCAGGGAGAGGACACTAAAGATGTGAAACGAAGCAGTACCTATGATTTTTCATACGATCAGTCGGATGAACATTATTTGGAGGATGTTGATGACGGAGTTGCCGTCGTATTCAATAAATGGTTGGAGTATCATATGCCTATTGACAGGATTGATCGACAAAACAAAAAGATCATCTCAACAAAAAAGGGTGGCAGGGCAATTGAAGCGGATGATGATTACTATCTAGAGGGAGGCCGTGTTATGCTCGATAATCCAGGGGAGTGGTATCTAGATAGAAGCGAAGAAAAACTTTATTATTTTCCGTTGGAAGGAGAGACCGATATTGTTGCCACCATTCCATCGCTGATTAATGTCCTTCGGTTGCAAGGTGATGCTGCTGCGGATCAGTTGGTTGAACATGTTCAGTTCAAGGGTTTGACATTTAGCCATACCACTTGGGTGTTACCCAGGGATGCTGAAGAATCCGGATATGGTCAAGCGGATATTAGAATGGAGGGTGCGTTATTCTTGACGGGTGCCAAAAATTGCCTTTTTGAGGGATGTGAAATTACCGCTATTGGTAATTATGGACTTGAAATGTCCCTAGGATGCTCAAATAACCGGGTTTTGCGATGTAACATTCATGATTTGGGTGCTGGCGGATTTTTGATTGGCCCTAAAATACGCCCGAAAGGAAAGGTAGCAGCAGAGGAAATAGGAGGAGCGTTGCCTCCTGTTCTCGAAAAACCGACTGATGCAACCCATACTAATGAAATAGCGGATTGCCGAATTTATGACGGTGGCCGTTATTTTCACTGTGCAGTGGGTATTTGGATTGGACAGAGTCCGGATAACCATATCCATCATAATGAAATCTACAATTTCTATTATTCGGGAATTTCCACGGGATGGACATGGGGGTACGGTCCGGCACTTGCCACGGGCAATATTTTTGAATACAATAAGATTCATCATATCGGTAAATTGACGAATGGCGATGGGTCCGTTCTTAGTGATTTAGGGGGTATTTATACCTTGGGAAATCAAACAGGGACAATCATTCGATTTAATGAATTCCATGATATCTGGGCTGGAAAATATGGAGGCTGGGCGATATATTGCGATGAAGGAACCACAAATATATTGATTGAAAACAATCTTGCGTATCGTTGTCGACATGCCTGTTTTAATCAACACTATGGAAAGGACAACCTTATTAGAAATAACATTTTTGCTTTTGCTGATGCCAGTGTGGTCATGATGGCAAAAATCCAACCTCATACAGATTACATTTTGAAGAATAATATTTTGCTGAGTGATGGCACGCCAATTTATGCAGGGGGGTATGATTATAGGGTAGAGCAAAAAAATGCCTTCGTTGCCGATAGCAACTTGGTTTGGTCGACCGCTGGTAAGGTATTGGGGGCACAGAATCGCTTTCCAAGCCGGATTTATGAACCTAACGAAGCTGTTATGGGTTGGGAGGATTGGAAAGCACTAGGAAATGATCAACATTCGATTATCGCAGATCCGGGATTTAAAGACCCTTCCAATGGGGATTTTACCCTGCCTGATGATAGTCCGGCACTGAAAATAGGCTTTAAGCCATTTCCGTTGGGCCAAGCAGGACCTAGGTAATTTTATATACAGTTCACTTTAACAGCTAAGGAACAATTTGGAGCCTATTTAGTTAGAATTAAATATAAATTAATGAAAACATTATCATCAATTATCAAAGTATTATTTCTTGTGTTCTCTTTTATAGTACAGGCAAAGGAATACCACGTTTCAAAAAAAGGTAATGATTTTAATGACGGAAGTATCGAAGCACCCTTTAAAACCATATCCAAAGCGGCAAAAATAGCGCAACCTGGAGACATCATTACCGTACACGAAGGGGTGTATAGAGAATGGGTGGATCCGGCTTATGGCGGAATGAACGATAGAAACAGGGTAATATATCGCGCCGCCGAAAATGAAGAGGTTTGGATCAAGGGTTCCGAAGTGATCGATACGTGGAAAAAGCATAAAGGAACGGTATGGAAAGCCGTTGTGGACAATGCGCTTTTTGGGGACTTTAATCCGTATCAGGAAATCCTTTATGGTGACTGGATAACAAAGACCTATGGTCGGGACCACCACTTGGGAGAGGTGTATGTAAATGGCAAGGCCTTATATGAGATTGATAGTTTGGCGAAAGTGTTTATTGAAAATCCATTGGAAAGGGCAGTCGATGTAGAAGGTTCCAAATACAAATGGTATTGTGAAAGCAATCAAAAGACGACGACCATATATGCAAATTTCAACGGAATGAATCCGAATAAGGAATTGGTTGAAATAAATGTGCGGCCTACCGTGTTTTGGCCCAAGAAAACAGGAATAAATTACATTACGGTCCGCGGTTTCAAAATGTGCCATGCCGCAACCCAGTGGGCACCGCCCACTGCGGAACAGATAGGTTTGATCGGTCCAAATTGGAGCAAAGGTTGGATCATTGAAGACAATTTGATTTCCGATTCCAAATGTTCTGGTATCGTATTGGGTAAAGAGCGGGCTTCTGGCCATAACTTATGGTCTCGTGACCGTAAAAAACACGGTACCCAAAGGGAAAGGGAAGTGGTGTTCAAAGCATTGCAACTGGGTTGGTCCAAGGAGAATATTGGTTCCCATATCGTTCGGAACAACACTATCAGGGACTGTGAGCAAGGTGGTATTATAGGCCATTTGGGAAATGTGTTCAGTGAAATAAGCAATAATCACATTTATAACATTAATGTAAAGAAACAATTTACCGGTTGGGAAATAGGGGGTATCAAACTGCATGCGGCCATCGATGTCCTTATTGCAAATAATTGCATACACGATAACCATAGGGGAATTTGGCTCGATTGGCAGGCGCAAGGAGCACGGGTAACCGGCAATCTTTTGTTCAACAATGAAGATCAAGATTTGTTTTTAGAAGTAAACCATGGTCCAATGATTGTCGACAACAACATATTATTGTCCGAAAGAGGAATTCTCAATGCATCGCAGGGAAGCGCATTCGTAAATAATCTAATAACAGGAAATGTACAAATGCGGGCGGCCAGTAATCGATTCACACATTACCATTTCCCACATTCCACCCAAGTGTTGGGGATGATGACGATCATACAGGGTGATGACCGTTTTTACAATAATATTTTTGCCGCAAATAACGAAGCATTGGCGAACGAACAATTTTATGGGCTGAATGCCTATAATGATTTTCCATCGGCAACCTACGAATGGAAATCCCCCGGTGGTATGAATGCGTATACAAAACAGAAATTCCCAGTTTTCATTGATGCTAACCTGTATTTGAATAAAGCGCTGCCTTCGGTTATTGAAACCAATTTTGTTGAGAACCGGACACTTGATCCCGAAATAAGCCTATCCCAAGAAGACGATGGGTACTACCTAAATATCAAGGTTGATGGGAGTTTTGGAAAAGTGAAGACCCAAATGGTCAATACGGCATTGTTGGGAGCTGCTTTTCAAACGGAAACCCCGTTCGAAAATCCGGATGGTTCACCGGTTACCATTGACAATGACTATTTTGGGGATATCAGAAAATCAAATACCCCAATGGTCGGACCGCTACAAAACCTTAAAGTTGGAGAAAACAAAATAAAGGTTTGGGGAATAAATATGTAAATGATCTTTAACGCGTACTTGAGAAAATAGTACATGTAAAGTGCTAAAAGACCAATCGAAGTTGTTCAAATTACTAACACCAAAATCCACTTAAATTGAAAAAGAACCAAGGCTTATTTATCATTTTGCTAATAATCTTACTGGCTTTCAGTAGTTGTAAAAACAAGGAAAAGGTCATTGAAGAACCTAAACGGCCGAATTTTCTTTTTGTGCTCGTAGATGATCAGTCGCCCTTCGATTTACAGACCTATGACCCCAATTCCATTTTAGAGACTCCCAATATCAGTAAACTGTCGGAAGAGGGGATGGTCTTTGACCAAGCAAGACATATGGGGTCCATGAATGGGGCCGTTTGTACCCCTTCACGCCATATGATCATGACGGGGCGTACGCTTTGGCATTTGCCTCCAAGTGCGGAATTTCAAAAACAGACCGATCCACATGAATTGGATGATCAGACCATCGGTGCCGTATTCAATAGGGCTGGGTATAAGACCATGCGCACCTGTAAAAAGGGAAATTCCTATCCGGGGGCAAACAAACAGTTTACGGTGGTACATGATGCCACCAAGCGTGGCGGTACAGCGGAAAGTGGCAGTGCATGGCATGCCGAACAAGTACTCGATTATCTTCAGGATAGGGATTCCATCAAAGAAAAAGATCCTTTCTTTATTTATTTTGGTTTTTCACATCCCCATGATACGAGAAACGGCACACCGGAATTGCTGGCCAAATATGGGGCCGTAAACCATAAAGACCCAAACAGTCTACCTCCAGCTAATGATAAGCAACCGCAGTTACAACCCAATCACCTCGAAGAACAACCATTTTTTCATGGACATCCCAATCTTCGGGATGAAGAACGGGTTAGTGGGGTCTGGAAAAACAGGGATGAGCGTACCATAAGAAACGAATTGGGTAGGGAATATGCCTGTTCCGAAAATATCGATATCCAATTGGGGAAAGTCCTGAAGAAATTGGAGGCCATGGGCGAGCTTGACAATACCTATATCATTTATACCTCCGACCATGGTATTGCCATCGGAAGGCATGGTTTTCAAGGGAAGCAAAACCTTTATGAGCATACTTGGCGCGTACCTTTCATAATAAAAGGCCCGGGAATAGAAGCGGGAAAAAGGGCGAAAGGGAATATATACCTTTTGGATGTTTTACCTACTTTATGCGATTTGGCAGGAATTGAAGCTCCAAAAACAGTGGAAGGTAAAAGTTTTGTACCTGTCTTAAAAGGCGAAAAAGAAACGGTAAGGGATGTGATGTACGGGGTTTACGCAGGTGGCACCAAACCGGGCATGCGTGCGGTGAAAAAAGGGGATTGGAAACTCATAAAGTATGATGTCATGGATGGGGCGGTTAGGGAAACCCAACTGTTCAATTTAGCAGAAAACCCAAATGAATTTTTACCCGAACACCACAAAACTGGGGAAATGCAAACCGATTTGGCTGAAAATCCCAAATACGCCGATAAATTGGCGGAAATGGAAGCTTTGCTGCTTGAGCAAATGCAGGAAAATGATGACCCCTATAGGTTGTGGAACCAAACGGAATAGGTTTCGTAACCATTGTAAAGAAGAAAGGTAAAGGCTAAACAGCAAATCTATTCGGTAATCCTAGAACATTATTATGAAAAATCGCATTCAATCTACAATAACCCTGTTAGTACATAGCATATTTCTATTAGGTGTGTTTTTAATAGGCAGTCAATCAATGGTATATGGCCAAACTGCCAAGGAGCAAGGGATTCTTGACACCTTTGGCCATAAAGAGGTCGTGGTCTACAAAACGGTGGATGGCATGGAATTGAACATGACCGTTTTCTACCCAGATCCAGACAAAATCCAGGAAAGAAATCCCTGGATGCTGTATGTCCATGGGGGCGGTTGGGCAGGTGGCAGTAAATACAATATATTGAAAAAGCCATTTTTGGGAACTTTACGATCCCTTCTTGATAATGGGGTGATATGCTTCACTATTGAATACCGCTTAGCCCGTGGCTCTTCAACGGCTTATGATGCCGTCGTCGATGCTAAGGATGCCGCTCGGTTTCTCTTGAAAAATGCTGAAAAATATAAATTGGATATGGAACGGTATGGCATTTGGGGTGGCTCTGCAGGGGGGCATCTTAGCTTGGTGACCGCTTTAGGGAACGATGTTGATTTCCAAGGTGATCCACTATTAAAGGGCGTTTCCCCCAAATTTAAATGTGTGGCCTCGTATTTTCCGTTTACCTCATGTGTGAATCCCGACATTCGACCCGGATCCATATTTGAGGACGGGAAGCTTTTTGTTCGACTTTTAGGGGCACCGTTACATGAGAAACCGGAATTGGCACGCTTGCTTAGTCCAACCGAACTTTTAAAAGAGAGTAGTCCACCTATATTATTGCTTCATGGTGATCAGGATACAACGCTTCCGATAATCAACTCGATTTATATGAAAGAGGTGGCAGCCGAAAAAAATGCGGATGTACAGTTATTGACGGTTAAAAATGCCGGGCATGTTTTTAAAGGACAGGACATCTCACCATCCATGGAGGAAATTAACGATCATGCTGCTACGTTTATCCTTTCCCATTTAAAGGAAACGAATGTTCCATTGCAACCCCAAAACCGCAATGATCAAAAAGAAGGTCCAATGTCGAAGAACGCTTATTGGAACAATGATACGCCCTTGGTTCCCTTTCGTCTACCTCCGGCACCCATAGGTTATCAGCCAACGTATATCGATTTGGATCAAGATGGTGATCCCGATATCCTCCGTACCATCACCATTCATAACACACCGGTTCAGTGGATTGATGACGACGACGATTTAAAAGTTGGGGATATTGAAGGAGATACGGATAGCGATTGCGTTATGGTTGATGTAAATAAAGACGGTAAATACGGGGATTACGGTGACCTGGCCGTAGATTGGATCGATACCGATGGGGATGGAAAAGCCGACATGCAGGTTTTAGTGGAAAATTCGGAACGGGAGGTATCAAAGATGTCCGGACCCGGTCAGCACTATATGTGGGTTTTGGATACCGATAACGACAATGTCTTTAATTATATCGATTGGAATACCTTTAAACTACGGGCCTGGTTGCATGAAGGAAGTTCTAATTTCATGGAGGACTATAATGGCCAAAGTACCTTTCTGAAAATACATGCATCCACATATTTCATGGATGATGTACGTCTAAATTGGGAAAACCCTTTCTTGTTTTTTGACCAAGATGACGATGGCCTGTCGGATATGGCCGTACGTGTTCTGGATAGATATAAAGGAGGCAGTGATAAACCCACTGGGGAAGGGCTGCATTTAACGGGTAACGCTGGCTTGGTCGCAGTTACTTACGACATGGATAATGACAATGCTCCCGGTAATGAATTTGATTTTGACATGTCCTTCCGTTTTACGGGCAAAGGGTTCAATTATATGGATCAGGTGCATGAATTTAAAAACAGTAGGGTTGTAGAGGCCGATTCGTTTTTTATTGATTCGCGCTGGAGAAAGATCACGGAATTATTATATCCGGATCATAACAACGTATTGGATTTGACCTATGATCGGGGCGAATGGGATGAGATCTATTTTGTATACGATGAAGACGACGATTGTGAGCGCTGGGAAAGGGTGGAATTTTACGATCCCCTTGATCCTTTTAAAACCGGACTGAAGAACGGCGGTTTGGACAATAATCAGCAGGCCGATGCCATCGGTGATCGGGGCGAATGGGATTTGGATAATAGTGGGAATGCGAATTTGTATATCTCAAAATTCGACGGACGGCTTCATTTATATGGTGCCGAATGGGGATGTTGGCGTATTGACCAATTGGCATATTCCTATCAAGGCTGGGGAGGTCTTTACAATGAGTATACCCCAAGATGGGAGCGTTTGCAAAAAGAATTCCATCCTTTTGGTACATTCAAATATGAGGATACCGACAACAATGGTTTTTTGGATAAAATCGAAATGGATATTGATGGGGATAAACGATTCGAAAGAACGATTTTACTCAAGGATCTGGGAATTGATGACCAATGTGAAATCATCAATACCTCAAAAATGGGTTATGGGGATTATAGGAAACTACACACGACAATGTCCAATGACATCTGGAAAAAGGCAGAAAAAGCCATCCGTGTGGCAGAGGCGTATGGATTGAATACTTCCTGGTACGCTTTGATGAAAAACCCAAAATCGGAAAATCAGAAATACCAATATGGATACTGGTTACAGTTCTACATCTATATGGATTTGATGTATAAAACCATGTCCGAAAATAAAAATTTGGATGTTGAGAAAATCAACAAAGCATACTTTGGTGGCAATTGGGACATGCTCATGGACTGATGGGCTATGATGAAGAAACAATACGGTCTCTCAAACCAGTAAAAGGAAAACAAAAGAGCAATGAGTCAATGCATATTTAAAATGGGGAAAAAACGGAATATTTTTGTAATTACAATGTTGTTTATTTCAGTTGCCGTACATGCTACAGAGATAAAGATCAACAGTATACAGGAGCTGGTTACCTATGCATCCAAAAGTGGGAATGAGGTTACAATGGCACCTGGGGTTTATCCCTTGACCGATTTTTTAACAATCGATTCCATGAGCGTTCGTAGTGAACGTAAATTGTATTCTTTTATCACATTCAGTGGGGATAATAATGTCTTTAATCTTGAGGGAGTAAAATTAGAGGTTGATAATTCATTGCGTGAAGCGCTAAATGCCCCACTTCACAATAGTGAGTTTTTAATAACCGGAAGCGATAATACTTTTCAGGGACTTACCATAAAATATATAGGTGAGGGTACAGCCCTGGGTGCCGCTTCTCTTGTTGTTGGCGGAAAAAATAATATACTCAAAAATATCACCCTTCATGTAAAGGGGTCATTCCCATATGGTTATGGGGATTACCTCGGTAAAGGACGAAAAAGTATTATAAAGCATAAAAAACACAGTGGACTTTTGGTTACGGGGTACAATACCAAATTATATGCCTGTAAGGTTTATATGCGTTCATTCGGTCATGCCTTTTTTATCCAAGGTGGTGATAATACCTATTTTGAAGACTGCTACGCAGAAGGAGAGATTAGATCGACCAATGAGATGCTTGCTGAGACTTCGGGTCCAGCTTTTGAAAACAATTTTGCATCCATTTATACAAGCTATACGGGGGAGAAAAAAATTCAGCCAGACTATATGAAGTCCTTGAATGAATGTGGATTTCGAACCTATAGTACGGGTAGTGTGACCGTGGTCAATTGTGTGGCAAAGAACATGAGGGTTGGCTTTGCCTTGGCAAAGGTGTCATTGATGAATTGTGAAGCGATTGCATGTGAACGTGGATACTATTTGAATAATGCGGTCACCAAAGACTGTAAAGGTGATGCGAAATATGGCCCGTTGATTTATCTTGTTGGGGACGAACCTTCAAAGATAGACTTAACCTTGATGCCAGGTGAATCAGAAATGAAAGTCCATGCCGTCGCAACCATTTGTGGAATCGGGCATGAAGTATCGATTAAAACCTCGGATACGGATAATCGTAAGAAAGCAATCCCGATCATGCTCGGTTATGGTATGCCAGGTTCAGGGGAAATTGCATCTCCAATTCCTCCAAAAGCTGCGGAAAACATAAAAATCAAGAATATGACATTTCTTCCTGTTCTTATTGGTGAAAAAGCCAATAATTGTGTTGTGACTACAAATGGAGTAATCGATAGTAACCAAGGAGAGAATATTAAAATAATAGAAATAGATTAATCAGGTTTATATCGGGTTAGAAATAAAGAGGTCAAGAAGATGGGCAGTTTTTTCAAGAAGGTGGTTAGCATTGTTTTTGTTATGTTCCTTGGTGTGTTCAGTGGAAACTGTCAGTTAGAAAAATACCCTCAGGCTGAAATCACCAATGATATCCTTACGGCCCGACTTTTTCTGCCGGATGCCGAAATCGGGTACTATAAAGGGACAAGATTTGACTGGTCGGGCATAATTTCCAGTTTGGAATATAAGGGACATACGTATTTCGGACAATGGTTCGATGATGATGATCCCCCTCCCTTTGCGACGATTATGGGACCTGTGGAAGCGTATTCCCCATTCAATTATAATGAAGTGGATCCAGGAAGCGATTTTGTAAAGCTCGGCGTAGGTATAATTAAAAAACCTACTAATGAAGCATATAGTCCGTTTAAACAGTATACCATTGTTGATCCCGGCGAATGGAAATTAATTACAAAGAAGAATGAGGTCCGCTTGGTGCAGCGTATAAACAGTGGAACATATTCCTATGAGTATACCAAGATCGTTCAGCTGATACCGGGCCAACCGAAGATGGTGATCGAACATCGTTTAAAAAACACGGGCAGCAAGCGTATTAAAACCATAGGTTTCAACCACAATTTCTTTGTAATTGACAATCAGTCTATTGGTAAGGATTTTGAAATGACTTTTCCAGTTGATGTTTCCGGAACGGGAAGGGGGCTAGGGGATGCTTTTGAGCTACAAGGGAATAAATTGACTTTTTTAAGGGATTTAGAGGGAGACGAGTCCATCGCGTGCAAATATCTGGAGGGATTAACGAATGGTGTTGAAGATTTTGATATTAAAGTTGAAAATCTTCATACCGGTGCAGGAGTAAAACTCTCAGGGGACCGACCGCTATCCAGATTAAGACTTTGGGGTACGGCCAGAACCTTGTGTCCTGAACCGCATTTAGAGATAAAGGTTGAGCCAGGGGAGGAATTCAGGTGGAGTTATTTCTATGGGTTTTATGAAACGAATACGATGAGGCCATAAAAGGCTTGTTAATGATAAGGGAATTGGGAAATAAGAAGCTCCCCCAAGTAAAAGAATACTTAGTATCAATTTTTTTTAAAATGAAAAAACGGCTTACCATTTTGATTATCGGACTGTTATGTATTTCTACAGCCCTACATGCTACGGATATAAAGATCAATAGCGTAAGGGAGTTGGCCGAATATGCATCCAAAAGCGGCAATGTCATAACAATGGCGCCCGGGGTTTATCGGTTAACCGATTATTTGACCATCGATTCAATGTGGGGCCGTCATGAGCGAAACGAATTTTCGTATATCACCTTTAGTGGAAACAACAACGTGTTCCATTTGGAAGGGGTGGAAATTGAAGTGGATACCAAATTGCGTACCGCCTTGAAACCTCCCATCCATAGTGATGAATTCTTGATAACCGGTAGCGATAATACCTTCAACGGACTCACATTACGATGTAAGGGCGAAGGAACTTCACCAGGGGGAACGGTACTTCAGGTGGCAGGAAAAGGGAATACCCTTAATGACATTACCTTGTATGTTTCAGGTTCATTTCCTTACGGTTATGGCGATTTATTCGGTAAAGGGAAAGCGAAGGAAACCGTCATTCGCCATAAAAAGCACAGTGGTCTCTTGGTCACTGGGAGCGATACCAAACTCTACAGGTGCAAATTGTACAATCGTTCTTTTGGACATTGTTTTTTTGTGCAACGAAATGCGGAGAATGTGTATTTCGAGGATTGCTACGCAGAGGGTGTCGTACGTTCAACCGACGATATTCTTGCAGAAACATCGGGCCCTGCATACGATGTGAACTTCCGAACATGGACAAAGAACCGTGAAGGTAAGTATGTGGTTACGCCCGGCTATATGAAATCATTATGCGAGGACGGTTTCCGTACTTATGGACCGATCAAAAACATTCATTTTAAGAATTGTACGGCAAAAAATACCCGGGCTGGTTTCGAATTACGGACAAACACTGGGGTACGCCTTGAAAATTGTACGACTATCGGTACCGAAAGGGCTTATTGGGTGGGCGATGACGCCGTTTTGAAAAATTGCAAGGGCGATGCCAATTATGGCCCGTTGTTGTTTGTGGAAGGAAGTAATGTTGATGTGGAATTAATTGTCGATTCCGCGGAATCAGACCGATTGGTGCATGCCTTGGTCACTGTTCAAGGAACAAATAACGAGGTGGTATTGAAATCTGCCCAAGGCAAAAGAAGGAAAAAAGAACTGCCCATATTAATTGGGTATACACACCCTATGCATGGTGAGTCCATGTCACCTTTTGACGAAGGGGAAACCATTGGGTTACAATTAAGGAATGAAACCGGAATGCCCATAAAAATTGGTCCTAAGGCCAGTAATTGTGAAATCATTACCGATGGTAAGGTTATCGGGAATGAGGGCAAGCAAATAAAAATAAAACAAATATAGAGAGCGATTTTAGGCCATATAAAAGGACTGGATATTGCCGAGGGACTGTTAGGATCATCGTTAAAGCTGATGATGACAGAAAGCACATAAGAAAATGGAGCGTAAAAGGTTTATAAGTTTATTAGGGTATGGTGCTTTGGGAATGGGAATGGCACCTGCCGCATATGCAGGAATCAATTCCAAGAAAAGTGATTATGAAACCTGTAAATCGGTTTGGGGCGACTTATGCGGCGCTATAGGTACGGTCTATAAGACAGATGCCTTTGAATATGTGCATCCGGTAAGGAAAACACCCAATGTACTATTATATGGAGACTCAATTTCAATAGGCTATACGCCAGCCGTAAGGAAAAGTTTGGAAGAAAAAGCCACTGTATTCCGTTTGTACAAGAATGGTGGGTCCAGTCAACAATTCATACCGAATATGGATAAAATGAACGCCACCATGTTTCAACCTTACTTACGTAAAGGATGGAATTTTAAATGGGACTTGATTCATTTCAATGTAGGGCTACATGACCTAAAATATCTTAGTGGGAAGCACTTGGATAAAAATGGTGAACAAGTGTCATCCATTGGAGTTTATAAAGAAAATCTTGATAAGATCTGTAAGTACCTGAAATCGAACTATCCGGAAGCAAAATTGGTTTTTGCAACTACAACACCGGTCCCTGAAAATGCAAAAGGGAGATATAGTGGCGATAGCATAAAATTCAATACGGCCGCTAGGGAAGTATTGGAGCAATATCCGGAAATTGAGATAAACGACCTTTATGCGTTTACCCTGCCACAGCGTAAAGCTTGGGCCCAAGAACCCGGGAACGTCCATTACAATGAATTGGGATCCACCGAGCAAGGAAAGGAAGTGGCCCGTATAATCGCTGAAAATTTATGATCGATTTACAAAAATTAAATATTTTTCTATAATGATGCTAATACCAATCCGTATGTTAAAATTACGTTCAATCACAATTGCCATTGTTTTCTGTGGGGCTTTGTTTTGTCTCTGTTCTTGTTCTTCTAAGCCCGAAAAAACCAATAGCAAACCCAATATCGTTATTATATATACCGATGACCAAGGGTATGGCGACGTCGGGGCACTCAACCCCGATGCCAAATTCAAGACCCCGAACATGGATAGGATTGCCAATGAGGGTGTTGTTTTTACTGACGGACATAGTAGTGATGCCGTATGTACGCCTTCGAGATATTCGTTGTTGACGGGAAGGTATAGTTGGAGAACAAGTCTTAAAAAAGGGGTCTTAAGAGCCGATGGCCCTTGCTTGATAGAAAAAGACCGAATGACCATTGCCTCCTTACTCAAAGAAAATGGGTACAATACGGCCATGGTAGGTAAATGGCATTTACAAATGGAGTTTGAAGGAAAAGTCGGCAAGAACCGGGATTGGTCAAAACCGTTTACAGACGGACCCATTGAAAAGGGGTTCGACTACTTCTTCGGGATAGCGGCATCCATGAACTATGGGATCCTTACTTATTTGGAAAATGACCAAGTGATCGATCCACCGGTATTATATACCAAAAAGAAAATGGATGTAACACCCCGTACGTACCGGATGACCCCTCCTTACCAAGAAGAACATCAGAGAGGATATGTTGAGGTAGCCCCTTCCTTCAACGATGAATATGTACTCGAAACCCTTGCGGATAAGGCGGTGGAATACATCAATAGATCAGCGGATGATGCCAAGAACGGAAAGCCTTTTTTCCTTTATTTTCCTATGACCAGTCCCCATTTGCCGCATTGTACCCATCCCGATTTCCAAGGGCGAAGCAATTGTGGTAACTATGGCGATTTCATGGAGGAAACTGATTATCGGGTGGGTCAGGTACTCGATGCCTTAAAGGAAAATGGTATTGAAGACAATACACTGGTCATTTTCTCTTCCGATAATGGGGCGGAAACGAATTATGTGTATCAAAGGGATACCTTTCAACATTACAGTGCATTGAATTTCAAAGGGGGCAAACGGGATATTTATGAAGGTGGCCATCATGTACCCTTTTTAATGCGGTGGCCGGAAAAATTCACTGCGGGACAAAAAATTGGCCATCCCGTTTGCCAAAGCGATTATTTGGCTACCATAGCCGATATTATCGGAGCCGACATCCCTGAGAATGCCGGGGAGGACAGTTATAGTTTATACCCTTTATTGAATAACGAAGGTCCCGACGACTATGATGAAAGCAGACCCGTTATCCATCATTCTTTTACCGGTCATTTTTCGATCAGGGAAGGGGATTGGAAATTGAACCTGCTCAGAGGTTCCGGGGGTTCATTGGAACCGGTTCTTCTAGAAGTGGAACCCGGTGAAGCGGTATATGAACTTTACAACATAGCCAAAGATCCGTCGGAAACGAAGAACCTATATTTTGAGCATCCCGAAATTGTAGCGCGACTAAAACAAAAGATCACCGAGGTCATAAAAAATGGAAGGTCGACCCCAGGCACGCCCCAAGATTATGTAAAGGGGAATTGGGAGCAGGTTACTTGGATGGATTTATAAATTGGATAATGGACAACGCAACATTTCCTAGGGGATGATTTTCAAGTAGCCTATAAACGGGCCATAATGGGTAGTGAGGCTTTGGGCCCATTATTCATGGCAATGAACCATTATTTATGATCAATGGGCAATTAGTTATCGATTTCAATATTGATTTTCACAATATTGCAGTTATTTCTTTGTCCTTCATATTTTGTGCCAAGGGGCGTAATGTATAATAATAAAATTAAAATAATGAGGCGATCATTTTATAAAATTGTAACTGTATTATTGGTCTTCTTGCCCCAAATTTCAAAAGCCGATGTTACCCTAAATGCCATTTTTTCTGACCATATGGTCATTCAAAGGGAAACTGAAGTCCCTATTTGGGGTTGGGCAGATGCAGGGGAACAAGTAGAGGTGGTAGGCAGTTGGGGAAACAAGGCAACCGTTGTAACCGGCAAGGACGGTAAATGGCGTGTGGATCTACAGACCCCGAAGGCCGGTGGACCCTATAAAATTACCATTTCAGGAAAAAACCGCATTGAAATCAACGATGTTTTATCAGGTGAGGTTTGGTTGTGCACGGGACAATCGAATATGGATTTTGAACTCTCCAAATTTGTAAACGATGCAAGGGAACCTCGATACCAACCTTTGGTGGAATACATAAGAAATGAAGTTGCTACCGCCAATGATGATCATATTAGGCATATCGAAGTTTTTCAGACCACCTCGTTATTTAAACAACAAACCAATTTTGAAGGACATTGGATCAGTGCAAACCCCGAACAAATAGGTAAAATAACGGCTACAGGTTATTTTTTCGCAAAAGAATTACGCAAGGCACTGGACGTGCCCATAGGATTGGTGGAATGTTCTTGGGGAGGCACCCGTATTCAACCATGGATTTCAGAAAAGGTGTATCTGGCCGATGAAAATCTAAAAGCGTACTACGAGGCCACTATGTCCGAATTAAAATCCGCCATTAAAAAGGCGGATGCCGATAATTTCAGGGATACCCTGTACGAAGTTAAACATGAAAAATGGATAGCCAAAGGCAGACCGGGGTCCAAACCCAATAGCAAGCATCCGTTGAATAATATGCAAAACCCTACAACGCTGTACAATGGCATGGTCAATCCCATAATTCCTTATAAGGTAAAAGGTGTTTTATGGTATCAAGGAGAGAGTAATTCACATTTTTTCGAGGAACGGTACGAAGCTTACTTTACCGCATTGATCAAAAGTTGGAGGGAAGCATGGGGCCAGGGCACCATTCCTTTTTACTGGATGCAATTGGCAGCGTATAAAGTGCCGGATAGACGCTCTGATTTAGGGTGGGCAATGGTAAACGATCATTTAAGGAGGACACTCAAATTGCCGAAAACGGGAATGGCGGTGCTGTATGATTTAGGGGAGGCAAAAGATGTACACCCGCATAATAAAATGGATGCAGGTAAACGATTGGCACTTTGGGCCTTAAAGAATGATTACGGCATGAATGTGCCTATCATAAGTGGGCCACTCTACAACTCTTATGAAGTAATAGGGGATAAAATTCAAATAGAATTCAAGGAAGTGGGTTCTGGTTTAATGGTCGGTAAGAAACAGCTGTTAAATGCTACTGTAGCTGTAGATAAGCCTTTAAAATGGTTTGAGGTCAAGGGTGTGGATGGTGTTTGGAAACCTGCAGAAGCCCATATAGTTTCCAAAAATAAGATTGAAGTATCCCATCCTGAGATTACAGATCCTACCCATGTCCGTTATGCATGGTCGTCTTATCCGGAGGGAGCGAATCTATACAATAAAGAAGGGCTTCCAGCGGCCGTTTTTACCACGGAATAATGTATCAAATGCTAAACCGATTATAAAAAATGGAAATAAGAAGAAATACAATGCGAATTGGAAAATATGGTGTCATACTATTGATGTTTTTTGCGTTTAATCCGGCATTTTCCCAAAAAGTGGAAATGGTATATACTACGGCTTCCGAACGATGGGTCAAGGCCAAAAAGTTTTTATCCAAAGAAACGGCTGCCAATGCGACCGACATTGTGGTGTATACCGATAGTCTACTACAGGAGATCGATGGTATAGGCGGAGCGTTCAATGAATTGGGGTGGGATGCTTTGGAGGCCTTGCCCAAAGCATCCTCAAAACAGGTCTTTAAGGATCTGTTTTCCGATGAGGGGTGTAATTTCTCTATGTGTAGAATCCCGTTGGGAGCTTCTGACTATGCCTTGAGTTATTATTCTAGCAATGATGTGCCGGAAGATTTTGAAATGCGCGATTTTAATATAGATAGAGACCGCTACATTTTAATTCCCTATTTAGAAGCCGCATTAGAAGTAAACCCAGAACTAAAAATTTGGGCATCACCATGGACACCTCCGGCATGGATGAAAGTGAATGACCATTATGCTATGAGAAGTGGCGAGTTTGGAAACGCTTTAGATGGGAATAAAATGAATCCAGAAGCCCAAATCTTGAACAACGCTACGGCATTTAAAATGCAAGAGCGCTATTTAAAGGCGTACGCACTATATTTTTCAAAATTTGTACAAGCTTATAAAAAAGAAGGTATAGAACTGTTTTCCATTCAACCCCAAAATGAAATTGCATATCAACCTAACTGGCCAAGTTGTACATGGAGACCAGAAGATATGGGATATTTTATAAGTGAATTTTTAGGACCACAATTCAAGGCAGATAATCTGGATGCAGAAATATGGTTGGGAACGGTTAATTCTGGTGACCCTAATTATGTAAGAACCGTTTTAAAATTTAAGGATGCAAGCAAATACATAAAAGGAATTGGTTTCCAATGGGGTGGGTCAAAGGCCATACCAACTATTCATAAAGAGTATCCTGGCATCAAATTGATGCAAACCGAAAATAAGTGTGGAGAGCATGAAAACGATTGGACTTCCTTAGAAAGTTCATGGAACACCCTTGTACACTTTTTAAATAATGGAGCGGGGTCCCATATGTATTGGAACATGGTTTTGGATGAAACGGGAAAAAGTGCATGGGGCTGGCCACAGAATTCCATGGTGGTTGTGGATAGGAATGCGAAAAAAGTCACCTATACCGATGAATTCTATTTATTCAAGCATGTATCGCATTTTGTGCAACCCGGCGACCATTACCTAAAATCCTCAGAAGGTAAAAACCATGCGGTGTTTAAATTGAAGGATGGGCGTATTGCCGTATTGGTCAATAATCCCAAAGATACCCAAGAGACGTTGAATATCATAATAAACGAAGCGCGTTTTGCCGTGAATGTCAACCCCAAGTCGATCAGCACACTTTTGATAACCGAATAAATCCATTGGAAATGAATTGTAAGATTAGAGAGAATATTTTGATCATGGCATTTGTCCTGTTCGCCGGACTGTTTGCCGTAGCACAGCAACCTATTGTTATCAATGCCAATGACAGTGGCGAAAAGTTTGATCATTATTGGAGCAAGATGGTTGGGGCAGGCCGTGCCAATGAGGGCTTAAGGGCCGGTTGGCTCGAACAATTGGAGCAGGTGCAGGAAAACTGTGGTTTTGAGTATGTTCGGTTTCACGGACTTTTCCACGATGACATGTTTCCCATAATTGAAGAAAGGGGAAAAACCGTTTACAATTGGCAGTATATAGACGATCTGTTCGATAGGATGTTGGATGTAAAGGTGAAACCCTTTGTTGAATTGGCTTTTTTTCCCACAAGTATGGCCGCCGAGAATTCCAAGACGGTTTTTTGGTGGAAGGCCAATATTACCCCAGCAGCCGATTCTTTTGGGAAATGGCACGATTTGGTCAAGGCGTTCACCCAACATTGTGTGGACCGCTATGGCATTGAAGAAGTGTTGACCTGGTATTTTGAAGTATGGAATGAACCCAACCTTTATCCGTTCTTTTGGGATGGCACCAAGTCGCAATATTTCGAATTGTATAAGCAATCGGCCTTGGCCGTTAAGTCGGTCGATGAACGGTTGAAAATCGGTGGTCCCTCTACGAGTAATTTTGTACCCGATACACGCTTTGATGGGGAAATAACCAATAATGACGTTTCGGATGCTGTTTTTAATGCAGAGGATGTCAATAGTCTAAAATGGCATGGAGTATGGATCGAGGACTTTCTAAAATACTGTAAGAAAGAGAAACTGCCCGTAGATTTTGTGAGTACCCATCCTTATCCTACCGATTATGCATTCAATCCGGAAACGGGAAAAGGGAAAGGACTCACACGTTACGTATATTCTTTAAAAGAAGATCTGCAATGGCTTAAAAATACCATTGCCAAAAGTGCCTATCCCGATGTAGAGATCCATCTTACCGAATGGAACACCAGCCCCAGTAGTAGGGATCATATGCACGATCGACTACCTTCTGCGGCATATATTGTTAGAAGTAACTTGGAATGTATCGGATTGACGAATTCCTTGTCCTTATGGACGTTTACCGATATTTTTGAGGAAAAAGGCGGGGCTGCCAGTATTTTCCATGGCGGATTCGGGATGATAAACTTTCAAGGCTTGGTAAAGCCTTCCTATCACGCATATCGTATGTTACATCAACTAGGGGATCAAAAGTTATACAACGATGATCACGTTTTTGTAAGTAAAAAGTCTTCTGATGATAAGATCGTGGCCTTGGCGTATAATTATCCGGTAGAATACGTCAATGCAGTCCCTTCCGGGACCAATAAAAGGGAAGAGGGTACTTCCAAAAAGCTTGAATTGTCATTTACAGACCTAGCCCCCGGTACTTTGTTCAAAATCGAAATCATGGATAAAGACCATGGTAACATCCATAATTTTTGGGAGGCCATGGGGAAACCGGAGCCACCTACGAGGGAACAGATCAAGGTGATGAAAGAATATGCGAATACCATGAAAACGGAATTCCTTTTTGCCGATGCGAAAGGGGAACTTGTAATTGAACATGAGATTGCCCCTTGGAGTTTGGTATTGATCGAGCAGGTCAATTAAACATCCAAGGAGACTCACTTTAGCCCATCCCTATGGTATGGGATGCCGAGAATAGTATGATGCGATAAAAAAGAAATATAATGAAGCCATTCAAGTTTATAGCGATGTTTACTTTTTTCTTTCTCTGTATAGGAATGAAAACGGGGAAGAAATCCATTTACCATAAAGATTGGATCGATTTTAATAAGAATGGAACCAAAGATGTTTATGAAGATTCCAAAGCACCTATAGAAGCCCGGGTAAAAAACTTGGTTTCCTTAATGAACGTCGATGAAAAAACCTGCCAGATGGCCACCCTATATGGTTATGCCAGGGTATTGGAAGATGAGTTGCCCACACCCGAATGGAAAAATAAGGTATGGAAAGACGGTATCGGTAATATTGACGAACATTTGAATACCATTTGGAACCAGGAAAAAACACATACGCAATATTCCTTCCCTTTCAGTACCCATGCCGAAGCCATTAATACGGTACAAAAGTGGTTTGTTGAAGAAACGCGTCTTGGTATACCGGTCGATTTTACCAATGAGGGGATCCATGGCCTATGCCATAAAAAAGCCACGCCGCTCCCTGCGCCAATCGGTATCGGGAGTACCTGGAACAAGGATTTGGTGTTTAAAGCCGGGCAGGTAGTAGGTCGGGAGGCCAAGGCTTTGGGGTATACCAACGTTTATGCCCCTATTTTGGATGTGGCCCGAGACCCACGTTGGGGCCGGGTACTCGAATGTTATGGGGAAGACCCATTCCATATTGCGGAAATGGGCAAGCAAATGACCTTAGGTATCCAATCGGAAGGGGTTGCTTCGACATTAAAGCATTTTGCAGTCTATAGTGTTCCCAAAGGGGCGCGTGACGGGGCAGCCCGTACCGATCCCCACGTAGCACCAAGGGAAATGCACCAAATGTATCTGTACCCTTTTAAAAGGGTTATTGAAGAAGCATCACCCTTGGGGGTTATGAGCAGTTATAATGATTATGATGGGGTGCCGGTTACGGCAAGTCATTATTTTTTAACGGAGTTGCTTCGGGAAAAATACGGATTTAAGGGATATGTCGTTTCGGATAGTGAAGCGGTGGAATATGTTTCCGACAAACACCGTGTGGCAGGGGATTATAAAGAAGCCGTTAGGCAGGTAGTCGAAGCAGGCTTGAATGTACGTACTACTTTTAGGACCCCCGAATCCTTTATAGAATCCTTAAGGGAGTTGATCAATGAAGGTAAAATATCGATGAAGACCATTGATCTTAGGGTTTCTGAAATATTACGGGTGAAATTTGAATTGGGGTTGTTCGATAGTCCTTTTGTTGAAAATACGAAAGCAGCCGATACAACGGTGCATACCCAAGACGATGGGGCTTTTGCCAAACAAATCAATAGGGAATCGCTCGTTCTTTTAAAAAATGAGGGAAATCTACTTCCGTTGGATAGCGATAAGATCAAGAATGTTTTGGTAACGGGTCCGTTGGCCAAAGAGGTGAATTTCATGTATAGCCGATACGGTCCTTCGGATAACCCGGCAGTAACGGTGTATGAGGGGATAAAAAATTATGGTGACGGAAGATTGAACGTTGTGTATGAAAAAGGTTGCGAGGTAGTAGATCCTGATTGGCCTGTAACCGAGATCATCCCGACTCCTTTGACAAAAGAAGAACAGGCAGGGATCGATGCTGCAGTGGAAAAAGCCCAAAAAGCCGATATTATCATCGCAGTGGTCGGTGAAGATGATAAAAGAGTGGGGGAGAGTATGTCACGCACAGGTTTAGGGCTTCCCGGCAGGCAACTTCAATTGGTCCAGGCCTTGTATGCAACGGGGAAACCTGTAGTACTCGTACTTATAAACGGGCAACCGTTAACGATCAACTGGGAAAATAAATACATACCGGCCATTCTTGAGGCATGGTTTCCCAGTGTCTCGGCAGGGGAGGTCATTGCCGAAACCTTGTTTGGGGATTATAATCCGGGAGGGAAGCTTACGACCACTTTCCCAAAGAGCGTGGGCCAGATTCCCTTGAACTTTCCTTTTAAACCCGGTTCCCAAGCAAGCCAACCCGAGGTTGGCCCCAACGGATTTGGCCGTACCAGGGTGCTGGGATCGTTATACCCCTTTGGATATGGACTAAGTTATACCACTTTTGAGTATAGTGACCTAACAATAGATCAAAAAACCAAGCATTCCGAAAGTGACATCCAGGTGTCGTTCAAAATCAAGAATACCGGAAAGCGGGAGGGAGATGAAGTAGTGCAGCTTTATGTAAAGGATGAGGTGAGCAGTGTTACGACGTATGAAAGTCAATTACGCGGATTCGAAAGGGTGCATCTGCTACCCAATGAAACTAAAACCGTGCATTTTACGTTGAAACCCGATGATTTGGAGTTACTAGACAAGCATATGAACTGGACCGTTGAACCTGGTTATTTTCAGGTATTAATAGGCAGTTCTTCGGAAAATATACACTTAAATGGAAAATTTGAAATAATCGATTGATAAACAAGGATATGAAAAATCAACTCCGGTTCGTAAGTTTGCTATTGATCTTTTTCAGCTTTTCATTTAACATTTCCCAGGCACAGGGCAGCACCTCTAAAGAGGATGGTTTTGTGGATTTATTCAATGGTGAGAACTGGGATGGGTGGAATCTTAAGTTGAGGAATGGCGATTCGGAAATGGCAAAAAAGGTGTATGCCATCGAAGATGGGGTTGTACATGTGTTCAAGGATTTTCCGGACAGTTTAAACCTGAATACGGGTGAAAATGGAACTCATGGGCTGTTTTTTACCAAAAAGAAATACAGTAAATACATACTTCGCTTCGAGTATAAATGGGGTAAAAAAATAGCGAACAACTTTGATCAATGGCAATACGATGCGGGATGTTATTACCATGTTTATGACGATAAGGTATGGCCAAAAGGCATTGAATACCAAATTCGCTATGACCACATCGCCAACAGGAACCATACAGGGGATTTTTGGGCTGCTGGGACCACTTTGGATTGGTATTCGGGAGATGGTAGAACCTTCCTGTTGCCCAGTGAGGGAGGTAAGAAATTTGAACAAAAGAAAAACGAACTTTATGGGGCGCCCAACTTAGATTACCATGCACTCAACGCTAAATGGAATGAATGCGAGATCATTGTCATGGGCAATAAATATGTGATTCATAAACTAAATGGTCAAATCGTAAACATGGCGACCGATCTTTCAGTAAGTGAAGGGGTAATAGGGTTTCAATCCGAAACTGCTGAGATTTATTACCGCAACATCAGGATCAAGGAGTTTAAAAGGGCAGTTCCCATGAAGAAGTTTTTGAGGGATTGAGAAGTTAAAAAAACATTTTATTGGTAATCTGGCTTTCAAGGGGGGGAGCAAAAGCTTTCAGCCTGCATATGAACCCTATATACTTCAAATGCATCATTGTTTATCATATTAGGGCTATGATTTATAGTGGCAACTATTTCTTTTTGCCAATTTGCGTATGCCATAGGTGACTATGTTTTTAATACTAAACCTCATTTCCAATGAAAGGAAAATCAGCATGTACCCGCGCAATTCCGATGTTGATGTTGACACTATTTGTCGGCCTTGTTTCATGTGCACAGGGCAAGTACATTGTTTTGAATGATACGGTCAAAGTAACCCCTACATTACTCTATGAAGAAGACTTTGATACGGGAATGGACAATTGGGTCGTTGAACAAATGGAGGGGGGCAAGGCTGAAATCAAGAACGGTAAATTGGAAATCAACGATGTTGCCGGTTGCACCATTTGGTTTAAAAAAGAATTGGAAGGATCTGTCCTAATTGAATACGACACCTATATAATCGATAACGGAGGACCAAATGACCGCGTTTCGGACATGAACTGTTTTTGGATGGCAAAAGATATGGAACATCCTGAAAACCTATTTGAAAAATCGGAGGAACGGGGCGGTAAATTCACAAATTATGATAGCCTTAGGCTGTATTATATGGGCGTGGGCGGTCACGACAATTCAAAAACCCGTTTTAGGCGGTATGTAGGTAACGGGGAGCGACCTTTACTACCGGAATATGACTTTACAAGACCTGATTTTTTATTGGCCCCCAATCAAGTTTACCATATCAAGATCATAGCACATAAGAACTTCATTAGATATTATAGGGATGATGTTCTAATGGTCGATTTTTATGATGCGAATCCTTATTTATCGGGATATTTCGGTTTAAGGACGGTCAATAACCATATGACCATAGACAATTTCAAAGTATATAAGTTAATCGAGGAAAATTAATATTAATAAATAATCTAAATACTATGTCCACGACATATCAAACACGTTATGCTTCCAGTCCGGAAGCGGTAAAAAAATATGATACCACGGCTTTAAGGGAAGAGTTTTTGATAGATGATCTAATGACCAAAGGAGTCATTACCTTTACGTATTCCCATTATGATCGTTATATCGCGGGATCGGCAGTTCCTGAAAAACCATTGAAGTTGGAGACCATCGACCCATTAAAGGCCGAATACTTCTTGGAACGTCGGGAAATGGGAATCATCAATGTAGGCGATAACGGAAGCGTGGAAATTGATGGGGAAACCTATCCGATGGGGCATAAAGATGCCTTGTACATAGGAATGGGCGCCAAGGAGGTCGTATTTAAGAGCGATGACCCTAAAAAGCCTGCCATGTTCTATTTGAATTCCGCACCCGCACATAGTAGTTTTCCAACGAAGAAAGTGAGCTTGGAAGAGGCAAATAAACTGGAGTTGGGGTCTTTGGAAACGGCGAACCACAGAACCGTCAACCAGATGATCATCGGGGGAATCGTAAAAACCTGTCAATTACAAATGGGAATGACGGAACTCAAAACCGGTAGTGTATGGAATACCATGCCGGCACATGTCCATGATCGTAGGATGGAAATTTATTTTTATATGGATATCCCTGAAGGACAATCCGTATGCCATTTTATGGGGCAACCCCAGGAAACACGACATATTTGGATGCAAAACAACCAAGCGGTCATTTCTCCGCCATGGTCTATCCACTGTGGTTCGGGAACATCCAACTATACCTTTATTTGGGGTATGGCCGGTGAAAACCTGGATTATGGGGATATGGATGTCGCAAAAATAACGGAATTAAGATAATATATAAAATACACAATAATGTCGATTAATTTATTTGATTTAACAGGGAAGGTAGCCTTGGTAACCGGGGCTGTACACGGTTTGGGAATGGCAATGGCCAAAGGTTTGGGCCATGCTGGCGCGAAAATCGTGGTCAATGATCTTAATTCCTTGGAAAAAGTGAACAGTGCTGTAGAGGAATATCGCTCTGAAGGGATTGAGGCCCATGGTTATATTTTTGATGTCACCGATGAAGCTGCCGTAATCGAAAACCTTAAGAAAATTGAAGCGGAAGTAGGACCGATCGATATCTTGGTCAATAATGCGGGCATCATCAAAAGGATCCCCATGGTCGATATGGAGGTTGCGGATTTTGAAGCAGTCATAAAGGTCGATCTGGTCAGTCCGTTTATCATGTCAAAGTATGTGGTAAAAGGAATGATCGAAAGAGGAGGCGGAAAGATCATCAATATCTGCTCTATGATGAGCGAATTGGGTCGGGATTCCGTCAGTGCCTATGCCGCTGCAAAGGGCGGACTCAAAATGTTGACGAAGAACATGGCGACCGAATGGGCCAAATTCAATGTTCAGACCAATGGAATCGGACCGGGATATTTTGCCACTTCACAGACGGCACCGATTCGTGTGGATGGGCATCCCTTCAATGATTTTATCATCAGTAGAACTCCTGCCGCAAGATGGGGGGAACCCGAAGACTTGGCAGGGGCTGCTATTTTCTTGGCCTCCAAGGCCAGTGATTTCGTTAATGGCCACGTCTTATATGTAGATGGCGGTATATTGGCCACTATTGGTAAACCATCAAATGAATAATACGATGACAGTAACCCGTAACAAACATTTTCTTTATTTAACCCTGGCTTGTTTGGTTGCAGCTGCTTGTACCCAAAAACCTGAGGCATTGCCAAAGTTCATGGTAACGAATGATCTTAATATGGATCGTTCGTTCGAAACCGTGGAAATTGAACTAAAGGATATAACTCCTGAAGGTGAAACTCTTGACACTTCAAAAACCTACACCATTATCGATGTGGAAACAAAGGAGGAACAAGTTTCACAGGTAAGCGATACCGATGGGGACGGTACCCCCGATGTATTGTTGTTTCAGCCGGAAATAAAAGCGAATTCGACCAAAACGTATGAAGTGGTGCCAAAGGAAGACCAGTTTCATAAAGATACGATCCCAAGTTGTTATTCCCGTTTTGTTCCTGAAAGAACCGATGATTATGCTTGGGAAAATAATCGGGTAGCCTTTAGGACCTACGGTCCCGTAGCCCAAAAGATGATCGAGGAGAATGTTCCGGGAGGTACCCTGTCCAGTGGTATTGATGCCTGGTTGAAAAGGGTAGATTACCCCATTATCAACCGATGGTATAAAAAGGAGTTGGAAACCGAAGGTACTTACCATGAGGATACTGGCGAGGGCTTGGATAATTTTCATGTCGGTTCCAGTAGAGGGGTAGGCGGTATAGCGGTAAAGGTTGATACTACCTACAGCTTCTCAAAGAATTTCACTAAGTGGAAGACGTTGGAAACCGGCCCCATACGTACAAGTTTTTGGTTGGATTATGCCCCATGGACAGCCGGTGATCAAACGATATCCGAAAGAAAGTATATTTCGCTCGATTATGGGAGCAACCTATCCAAATTCGTTGTTGAGGTCACGGGAACCGATACGGTATCAGTAGGGCTAACCTCCCACGAAAAAGATGGGGAAATAAGTACCCAGGTCGATCAAGGTTGGGTAAGTTATTGGGAACCCCATGGCGATTCTGAAATAGGTACGGGTATCGTTGCCCCTAAAGGAGCCATGATCGGGTATGAAAATTACTTGACCAACAAAACCGATGAAAGTAACCTTTATGCCCATTTCGGACTTGAAGCGGGCAAAGTAACCTACTATGCCGGTTTCGGTTGGAAGAAAAGCGGACAATTCAATACCCAGGAAGATTGGAATGGGTATCTAAAGGATTTTGCGACAAAAATAAATAATCCTTTAAAAGTCAGTAAGTTGTAAGGTGGTGTCAGGAGTATAAGTTAATGACTGATCTTAAAACGGATGGCTATTATAACGGTAATCCCAAAGAAATCCAATCTTTAAAAAGATTGGATTTCTTGTATATACAATACAACGGAACCCTTTTTTCCAACTCGTGTTCATCAACGGTTTTTTTGGTATAGGATATACCGGACCTGTTTTTTCAGGACGAAATATGTAAGTCGCGAGGTTATTCTTATTGCGGATAGGAGTGGAAAAAACAATGACATTCGTGTTGAAATGAAATGATTCCTACTTTTGAATTGTTCTAGGTTATGGGTAATTGGGTACTTCATGGCGGATGATTCATTGAAATTCAAGGATAGGACATAGGGGAGTACGGATGATAGCCTTCCGGTGTATTATAGGAATGTTGGGAAAAACTACTTGGGACGTTTTTTTAAGGAAAGTAATTCGGGGTGGCCGAAATTGATATAAAACGGTGAAAGTCCCCAGGAATCAATTGTCCATTACTATTAAATAGATATAAATGATGAAGAATTCAAATTTGCGAGGTACGAGGAAAGCAATTCAGCTAAACCTTATTTTTTTACTACTCAGCTGTGGATTGACCTATGGGCAAGGACCTCAAATTACCTTCCCTGTAGAAGTCGGTGTAAACCCTGAAAGTATCACCAAAGGATTCAATGATAACTATTATGTCACGTTAATGAACGGAAAAGAGGAGGGGGATGGTGAATTAGTGGAGATTTCCGAAGAAGGTGTAAAGGTGTTTTCAACAGGGTTTGATGAGCCAAAGGGAATCGTATATTTAGAGGGCCATTTATATTTTTCGGATATCAATCGTATTTGGAAGGTTGATGAAAACGGTAAGGCGACTATTTTTATATCAAAAGATCAATTTCCCGTAGAAGCCTTATATCTTAATGATGTCTCGTTGGATGCTGAAAAAAAAGGCATTTATGTGGCGGACATGGGGGCTTCAAATTATATGCGTGATGCGAACGGTGATCTTTGGCCTTTAGAAAGTGAACAAGCCAAAAAAATTCCTCAACGAGGACGTATCTTCCACGTCACCTTGGACGGTAAAATTACTATTGAAAAAAATACCTCCCCATTAATGTTGAACCCCAATGGAGTGGGGGTTGACAACAAAGGTGATATTATGGTGAGTGCTTTTTTTCTGGGTAATTTCTTGGTACATAAAGATGGGGGATTCAGAGCGTTAAAAGGAACTTTTCGAGGAGGTGATGCAGTTGAACAGGATAGTAAGGGGAACTATTATATAAGTAGTTGGGTGCAAGGTAAGGTCTGGAAAATCAATGGAGAAACGGAAGAGGCCGAGGTGTTGGTGGAAGGACTTCAGTCCGCCGCCGATTTTTATCTGGAAGAGGATAAAGGTCGATTGTTATTGCCCGATATGAAGGCCGGTTTAATATATGCTGTTGAAATTGAAAAGTAAGAAGATAATCATGAAGGTGTTGGTTTAAAATCCCAGGTCGCCGTAATCAATACATATTCAATCAATTAATGGGAATTCACAGTTCGGATGGCTATATGCGTACCCATATGGAAGCTAACTTTCGAATTAAGCAATAGCGTAAACGTGTTTGTTCAACGGGTAGCACTTCATTGCGTAAAATGGTTTGTCGATTATGCAGTTTGTAGAATTCAAGGGAAAAGAAACAGCATACATAGGCGCGTCTTGGTATTTATATAGAGGGTATTTTATACGATTGGGGATTTAGTAAACCGAATCCGCTAAAATTAAAAAAACGGAAAGAAAATGTTAGGGGTAGTTTGTTTGCATTGAAAAAAAATTAATTTTACCGATAATTCTACGAACATGTAATATCCTACACTTTGCAAAACCTTTTCTTAATTATTGCTGTTTTCGGAATGGTATTGGCAATTTCATTGTTTGCAAGAAGATCCGCGAACAGATATTCTACCATTTTCTTAGGGTCTTTTTACGCCATATTTTCCATATATGCCCTTCAAACCTACGTTATTGAAAGCGGTTTACTTGTAGAATACAGTTGGTTTTATGTATGGCCATTGCCCTTGTATAATTTAATATCCGTACCTATATTTTTTTATTTTCTAACCTTGATCAAAGATGAATTTGTTTGGCGTTGGAGGTATTTACTGGTATTTGTGCCCTTTATAATCGGTTTTGTTGATGTTTTGAATGTTTATGCCAAACCGCAAGAGGTGTATGATGCCATTGTCTCAAACGCATACTTAAAACCGGCGGATAGATTAAAGGTGAGATACGGGTTTTTAAATATAAACCAACATTATGCAATGCGCTTTCTGTGGCAGTTTTTAGCATTGATCAGCCTTTTACCCTTATTGTTGGATTTTCTTCGAAGCCTAATCAAGGAAAAGGATCGTAAGTTGATTACATGGGTGGTTTCTTTATATGTCCTATTTGTTTTAATGTCGATATTGGCATCGATCTTCGCATTCGAAAAATTGTTGGAAGTTGATTTCTTGCGTTCGACGGCACCAATTCTACATAAGGTTAATTTTGTCTTCTATTTGGTGCTATTTGCCATAGGGGTTATGCCCATATATTTTCCTTCAATTTTGTATGGGTATCCTAGGAGCAAAAAAAGCAATACAACGCTAACAACTCCTACGAAGGAAGAAGAAGAATTGAAGTTTGGGTTGGATGTTGGCGGATTAATGAACCAGTTGGATACAATAAAAGAAAGAGGTTCGTTTTTTGAACAGGATTTTGATTTGACCAGTTGTGCCAAGGCATTGGAAATTCCCACACATCATTTATCCTATTTCCTTAATCAGCAATTAGGGCTCAGTTTTTCGGCCTATAGGAACAATGTGCGTATCGAAAAAGGAAAGACACTAATTGCCCTTGGATATTTGGATAGGAATACGATGGAGGCCCTTGCACAGCAATGTGGTTTTGCCAATAGAAGTTCTTTCAGTAAGACGTTTAAAAAGATTACCTCTATGAACGTTACCGAATTTAGTTCTAATAGTCGGTAAAAGCCCTTTCTTTTCCTTTAGGTAATAAATGCAGTCGAGGTATGTCAGGTCGAGCGCAGTCGGGGTTTGTCAGTTCGAGCGCAGTCGAGGTTTGTCAGGTCGAGCGCAGTCGAGACCTCATCGGTATGATATCCATTTCTACTGACCGTACAGGGTCACCAATTAATATTTTTTTAGGAATTCTGTTAATCAAGTATCCCAGTCGATGTTTGTCAGGTCGAGCGCACTCGAGGATTGTCCGGTCGAGCGCAGTCGATGTTTGTCAGGTCGAGCGCAGTCGAGACCTCAATAGTATAATATCCATTTCTACTGACCGGGCCGGGTCACCAATCAATATTTTATAGGAATACTGCTAATCAAGTATCTTATTCGGGGTATGTCAGGTCGAGCGCAGTCGAGGTATGTCAGGTCGAGCGCAGTCGAGACCTCATCGGTATGATATTCATTTCTACTGACCGTACAGGGTCACCAATTAATATTTTTTTAGGAATTCTGTTAATCAAGTATCCCAGTCGATGTTTGTCAGGTCGAGCGCAGTCGAGACCTCAATTGCCTTTCTCCGGATTATAATCGGAATGTGAGGCATTCCTGCATTCCGCTAAGATTTGGAGAAGGTCGAATTGGCCGTTAGCAAGGGCCAATTTCTTTTTTCCACTCCATTTTTTCAACTTTTTTTCAAAGTAAATGGCTTGTACAACGTCATTGAATTCTTGTTCAAAGATCAATTCCACTGGTCTCCTTTTAAATGTAAAACAATTTTTGTTCAATCCCATTTGGTGTTCGTGGAATCTTCTTGCCACATCATTCGTGATACCGGTATAGGTTAACCCGTCGGAACAAAGAAGTATGTATACGTAATAGCGTTTCATAAGGTTGGCCGTGAAAAGGTCTCGACTGCGTTCGACCGGACAGATTTATTAGTTAATGATTATTAATCATATACCAATAATTATGGACTGTGAACGAATGGTAATCGAGGTTTTTTTGGTTAAGGCAAACCAAAGAGGAGGTCTCGACTGCGCTCGACCGGACAGGGGTGTGAAAATGGTACTTTTAGGACTATGAATGCAGTCCAAGTTTCTGGCTTTAGGTAATCAAAAGGAGGTCTCGACTGCGCTCGACCGGACATGGATGTAATTTAATCATTTATAGAAATAATAAGACTTTTAAAGCATAAAAACCAAAGCTGATATAGCGATTGTAATTTAAAAGAGGTTGCTGTTTGTCAAGGTGCGCTTGCTTTGGGTCTGTCTGGTCGAGCGCAGTCGAGACCTCATCGGTATGATATTCATTTCTCTTGACCGGGCCGGGTCACCAATCAATATTTTTCCGGAATACTGCTAATCAAGTATCCCAGTCGGGGTTTTTCAGGTCGAGCGCAGTCATGGTATGTCAGGTCGAGCGCAGTCGAGGTTTGTCAGGTCGAGCGCAGTCGAGACCTCATCGGTATGATATTCATTTCTACTGACCGTACAGGGTCACCAATCAATATTTTATAGGAATTCTGTTAATCAAGTATCCCAGTCGGGGTTTTTCAGGTCGAGCGCAGTCGAGGTTTGTCAGGTCGAGCGCAGTTGGGGTATGTCAGGTCGAGCGCAGTCGAGACCTCAATAGTATAATATTCATTTCTACTGACCGGGCCGGGTCACCAATCAATATTTTTCAGGAATTCTGCTAATCAAATATTCCAGTTGGGGTTTGTCTGGTCGAGCGCACTCGAGGATTGTCCGGTCGATCGCAGTCGCGGTATGTCAGGTCGAGCGCAGTCAAGGTATGTCAGGTCGATCGCAGTCGCGGTATGTCAGGTCGAGCGCAGTCGAGACCTCATCGGTATGATATCCATTTCTCTTGACCGTACAGGGTCACCAATCAATATTTTTTAGGAATACTGCTAATCAAGTATCCCAGTCGAGGTATGTCCGGTCGATTGCAATCGAGGAGGTATGTCAGGTCGAGCGCAGTTGGGGTATGTCAGGTCGAGCGCAGTCGAGACCTCATAGTCCAATTAATAAAATTATCACCAAGACCTACGGACTCTTGAGTGTAAAAAACCTGTTAACCTGTCCGTTTTTGACGCTCATGCCCCCATTTATGTGTCCAAATACGATTTGGACACCTATTTACGGATTACTATTTAACACTAGGCCTTATTAAAGTAAAACTCTTTTTACAAGTGGTTATAATAGCATTTAAATTACTTGTTTACAATGTTTTGAATTGTAAGAAACCTCTTTCTTTACTTTTCTTTTATAGGTTGGTTTTTGGGTCCGAATCGGATGTAGGCACATATTGGCCAACTCCCATATATATTATTCTCTTTTATGCTCCGTTCTTTACACATCAAAAAAGTATCAGCGTTTTCCTACTTAAATTATGGGCGCCATACACCAATAACAAAACAACCAATTAAATCATTTATGAAAAAGAAATTTACACACCCCCTACTTTTCCTTATAGCTTTATTGAGCTTCGGAATTTCACAGGCACAAGATGAATTTATTTTCAATTTGGAAACGAGTGAAGATGACATGTCAATAGAAATCGGTACCAGTCCTTCTGATTATACTTATGCCTATACGGTAGATTGGGGAGATGGTTCTATAGATAATACGGAGTACACCGGTGATGCATTTCATAGTTATGATAACCACGGGGAATTTACCGTAACCATTTCCGGTACTTTTCCACATATTAAGTTGATGTCTGAAAATGAATTGGTATCTGTGGAACAATGGGGCACCCAGCAATGGAAGAGTATGGAGGAAATTTTTAAAGACTGTGATAATTTGGAATATAATGCCACAGATGCGCCGGATCTTTCTTTGGTTACCAATATGTCTGGAATGTTCTATAATGTAACTGCAATTAATGGAGACATAAGTGGTTGGGATGTTTCTAATGTAACCAATATGTCGGCAATGTTTTATGGTGCAGAAAATTTCAATCAGGATATTGGTTCCTGGGATGTGGGCAATGTTACGAATATGAGGTATATGTTCCAAGAGGCTGCGGCTTTTAACCAGGATATCGGTAATTGGAATGTAGGTAAGGTATCCCAATTTCAGGTTATGTTTTTTCATGCAACAGCTTTTGATCAAAATCTAGGCGGCTGGGACATAAGTAGTGCTACTCTTATGTACGGTATGTTTAACGGCGCCAAACTTTCCACGGCCAATTACGATGACACCCTAATTGGGTGGAGTACTTTGGATACCGCCGCCGGGGAAACAAAAATACCAACAGATATTGGTTTTGAAGCCTCCACTAGTACGTATTGCGGAGGAGAAGAGGCAAGACAAGAATTAATGGACCAATATAGGTGGACGTTTAACGATATGGGCAAGGATTGTTCTAAACCTTTTATCACCACTTGGAAAACGGATAATTATGGAACCTCATCCGATACTTCAATAATGATACCTACAAATAGTGAATATACTTACAGCTACAATATAGATTGGGAAAACGATGGTATAATAGATGACACCAATATCTCTGGAAATATTACTCACAATTATGAGGTAGCTGGCACTTATGAAGTAGCTATTACCGGTGCTTTTCCACAAATTTATTTTAACAACTCCTATGATATTGGAAAAATAATAACTGTTAATCAGTGGGGATCGCAAGAATGGGAAAGTATGAAATCTAGTTTTTTCGGTTGTACTAATTTAACTATTAATGCTACAGATACACCCAATATTTCGGGTGTTACAGATATGTCTTCGGCATTTCGATCGGCACGATCCTTTAACGCCGACATAAGCAGTTGGGATGTAGGCAATGTAACAAATATGGAAAAAATGTTCCAAGGTGCATCTATTTTTAATGGCGATATCAGTGGTTGGGATGTAAGTAGTGTTACTAATATGCAAGAAATGTTTAGAAATGCAACTAATTTTAATCAACCGATCGGAAATTGGGGCAATAAAGTAGGAAATGTTACTAACATGTACGGGATGTTTTTTATCGCTTCGTCCTTTAATCAAGATATTAACTCTTGGGATGTGAGCAGTGTTACGAATATGTCTAATATGTTTTCTGACGCAACCCTTTTTAACGGCGACATAAGCAGTTGGGATGTAAGTAATGTTACCAATATGAATCTTATGTTTAGAGAAGCAGAAAACTTTAACCAACCTATTGGAAATTGGGGCAATAAAGTAGGAAATGTTACTGATATGTCCGAAATGTTTTTGGGCGCAACAGCATTTAATAAGGATATTGGCTCTTGGGATGTGAGCAGTGTTACTAATATGTATGGTATGTTCATAGGAGCAGAAAATTTTAACCAACCTATAGGAAATTGGGGAGATAAGGTAGCAAACGTTACTGATATGAGTGCTATGTTCTTACTTGGAAGTAATTTCAACCAAGACATAAGTGCCTGGGATGTGAGCAGTGTTACTAATATGTATGGTATGTTCGCATATGCAGGAAAATTTAACCAACCCATTGGAAATTGGGGAAATAAGGTAGCAAATGTTACTAATATGAGTGCTATGTTCGCCTTAGCAACTAATTTTGACCAAAACCTAGGCAGTTGGGATATAAGTAACACAACCGAAATGTTTGATATGTTTTCTGACTCCCAGCTTTCCACGGCAAATTACGACAACACCCTAATTGGCTGGAGTACTTTGGATACCGCTGCAGGGGAAACACAAATACCACCAAATATTACATTCAATGGCGGTAATAGCACTTATTGTGCTGGAGCATCAGCAAGACAATCTTTAATTGACACCTATGGGTGGACGATTACCGATGGGGGCAAGGATTGTTCTGAAACTGCCTTCGTCACCACTTGGAAAACCAATAATGAAGGGTCATCAAACGACGATCAAATTACCATACCCACCGGTGATGGCACCTTTGCCTATACGGTGGATTGGGGCGATGGGACAACCGATACTGCAGTATATACGGGTGATGCCACCCATACCTATGCAGCTGAAGGCACCTACACGGTAAGCATCAGCGGGGATTTTCCGCATTTAAAATTTCCAGATTCAGGGGATAATAAAAAAATACTTACCGTAGAACAATGGGGAGACCAGACATGGTTGAGTATGTATTATAGCTTTAGCGGGTGTACTAACCTAACCATTAATGCAGAAGACACCCCAGATTTATCTTTGGTGACAGATATGGGAAGAATGTTTGCTTATGCCGGTTCTTTTAATAGTGATATAAGCAACTGGAATGTTAGCAATGTGACCAAAATGGGGCATATGTTCTATTTTGCCACATCGTTTAATCAAGATATCAGCAGTTGGAATGTGAGCAGTGTGACCGATATGAATCTAATGTTTTTTCGGGCATCATCTTTTAATCAAGACATCAGTAATTGGGATGTGAGTAATGTGAGTAACATGTACAGCATATTCGAAGCAGCATCGAATTTCGACCAAAATTTAGGAAGTTGGGATATAAGTAATGTAACGGATATGGAGTATTTCTTCGACGATACAAGTATGTCAATGGCAAATTATGACAACACCTTAATAGGCTGGAATACTTTGGATACAGCTGCCGGGGAAACACAAATACCAACAGGCATCGTATTTACGGCAAGACAAAGCAATTATTGTGAAGCAGCAACAGCACGGCAAGATTTAATTGACACCTATGGGTGGTCTATTACCGATGACGGAGAGGATTGCCCCTTCTTGCCTTTTATCACCACTTGGAAAACGGATAATGAAGGGTCATCAAACGACAATCAAATTACCATACCCACCGGTGATGGCACCTTTGCCTACACAGTAGATTGGGGCGATGGTATAACAGACAACACAATCTATACAGGCCATGCCACCCATACCTATACAACAGCAGGCACCTATACGGTAAGCATCAGCGGGGATTTTCCGCATTTAAAATTTCCAGATTCAGGTGATAATAAAAAAATATTTACCGTAGAACAATGGGGCTCCCAACAATGGGGTTCTATGGAGAGAGCATTTTACGGATGTGAGAATCTTGTTATCAATGCTACCGATGTACCAGATCTTTCTTTGGTTACCGATATGTCTTTTATGTTCTACGAAGTTTATGACTTCAACTCAGATATTGGTAATTGGAATGTGAGTAACGTTACGGACATGAGTTATATATTCGGAAGGGCATATTCCTTTAACCAAGATATAAGCAATTGGAATGTTGCCGCAGTTAGTAATATGGCAGGTATGTTCTATGCTGCTGTGTCTTTTAACCAAGATATTAGTGGTTGGGATGTAAGTAATGTGAACAATATGGAGTTGATGTTCTTCTCCGCTAGAGAATTTAATTTCTATATCGGTGATTGGGATGTAAGCAATGTGACTAATATGTCGAAAATGTTCGTTAATGAAACTGCATTTAACCAAGATATAGGTAGTTGGGATGTAGGCAATGTAACCGATATGTCATCGATGTTTAATAATGCAACAGCTTTTAATCAAGACATCAGAAGTTGGAACGTAAGTAGCGTAACCACTATGTCCTATATGTTTTACAATGCAACTGCATTTAACCAAGATATCGGGGATTGGGATGTAAGCAATGTGACCGACATGTCGGAAATGTTCGTTTATTCAACTGCATTTAACCAAGATATAGGTAGTTGGGATGTAAGCAATGTAACCGATATGTCTGCTATGTTGTATGGAGTCGCGTTATCGCAAGAGAATTATGATAATACTTTAATTGGCTGGAACACTTTGGATACAGTTGCAGGGGAAATCCAAATACCATCAAACATTAATTTTCATGGTGGTAATAGTACCTATTGTGAAGGAGCAACAGCACGGCAAGATTTAATCGACACCTATGGTTGGACGATTACCGATGCTGGTGAGGATTGCCCCAGCATACCCTTTATTACCACTTGGAAAACCGATGCTGCAAATGAATCAATAACCATCCCTACAAATTCAGATTATACCTATAGTTATACGGTAGACTGGGGAGACGGATCAACTGATAATACCGTTTATACCGACTATGCCAGGCATCAATATAGTACAGCAGGTACCTATACCGTACGTATCAGCGGGGTTTTTCCGCATTTTCAATTGACTACTTTTTATAGGGCTAAATTATTATCCGTTGAGCAATGGGGAGACCAAGTATGGCAATCTATGGAAAAAAGTTTTGAAAGTTGCAATAATGTGGTAATCAATGCGGTTGATGTACCTAATCTTTCTGAGGTAACGAATATGAGCAACATGTTTTCTAATACAACTGCATTTAACCAAGATATCAGTGGTTGGGATGTGAGCAATGTAACCGACATGTCGTATATGTTCTATAATTCAAATTTTAACCAAGATATCGGGGACTGGGATGTGAACAATGTGACTGACATGACGGGGATGTTTGCTCTTGCCATAGCTTTTAACCAAGATATCGGGAAGTGGAATGTGAGCAATGTGACTGACATGACGGGGATGTTTAGTGGTGCCACAGCTTTTAATCAAGATATTAGCGATTGGGATGTGGGCAATGTTACTAGTATGCACGATATGTTCTATTGGGCTAGGGTTTTTAATAATGATTTAAGTAATTGGAATGTAAGCAGTGTGACCGATATGACTCTAATGTTTGCCGGGGCATCGGCATTTAACCAAGATATTAGCGATTGGGATGTGAGCAATGTTACTAATATGTACTATATGTTCGATGGTGCTTTGGTTTTTAATAATGATCTAAGTAAATGGAATGTAAGTAATGTGACCGATATGACCTCTATGTTAAGACTTTCAGGTATTTCGACCGCCAATTACGATAAGATCTTAATTGGTTGGAGTGATTTGACCCTGCAAAATGATGTAACCTTTATTGCTTCTAACAGTTATTGTGAAGGAGCAACTGCTCGCCAAAAAATTATCGATACCTACGGTTGGACCATTGACGATTTCGGTCTAAATTGCGACAATGTTGATTCAGATGAAGACGGTGTGTCAGATGATTTGGACAACTGTGCAGATACCCCTGCTGGGGAAACCGTAGATGCCAATGGTTGTTCCGATAGCCAAAAAGATGCCGATACCGATGGTGATGGTATCAGCGATACCCTGGATATGTGTCCAGATACCCCAGCTGGCGAAACGGTAGATGCAGAAGGCTGTTCCGATAGCCAGAAAGATAGTGATGGTGATGGCACCCCGGATTCGGAAGATGCTTTCCCATTGGATGAAAACGAAGATACCGACACCGATAATGATGGTACAGGAAACAATGCCGACACCGATGACGATAATGACGGCACCTTGGATACCGAAGATGCCTTCCCATTGGATGCAAACGAGGATACCGATACCGATGGTGACGGTACGGGGGATAATGCCGATACCGATGATGATGGTGATGGTGTGAGCGATGCAATGGATATGTGTCCAGCTACCCCAACAGGGGAAACGGTAGATGCAGAAGGCTGCTCTGAGAGTCAAAAAGATTCGGATTTCGACGGAGTAAACGATGCCGAAGACCAATGCCCGGATTCCCCAGAAGATGAAGCTGTAGATGAAGAAGGCTGTGCGGCCAGTCAGAAAGATGACGATGCTGACGGTGTTACGAACGATGTGGATCAATGTGCCGATACCCCTGCCGGAGAAACCGTGGATGCCAACGGTTGTTCCGATAGTCAAAAAGAAGTTGACGGAGATGGGTCTACGGATGGTGATACCTCTGGAGGCGATATTGATGAGGTTGAAGTAAATGCGGTGAAAATATCCCAGGCATTCACCCCCAACGGTGACGGAATCAACGATACCTGGTATATCGAGGGTATTGAAAATTATTCCAATGCCATTGTAAAAGTCTTTAACCGATGGGGCCACGAGGTATTCTCGGAGAAAGGTTACCAGAACGACTGGAGTGCCATTTACAGGAACAACAGTGAGAAGGTACCAACGGGATCCTACTATTACATCATCGACCTGAACAATGGTACTGCACCACAGGAGGGCTGGATATTCATTAACTACTAAGAAAAAACAAAAAACCAACACCGTTGTACCGAAGGAGGTCGGGGCAAGGCTTGTTCAAAAGAAAGCACCCTGGCCCCTCGGAACAACTAAAAAATATACCATGAGAAAAAAATCGATCAAAACAACCGTTCTATGTTTACTGGGATTTTTAACACTTTTCAGTGTAATGGGGCAGCAGGATCCCAACCGTGCCTTTTACCGTTATACCATGAACTTGGTGAACCCTGCCTATGCAGGGGCCGATATGGGCATTGAGGGCCGTGGGGTGCGTACGGGCTCCGAAGTGGGGATGAATTTAAGGAGTCAATGGGCAAATATAGAAGGTGCACCTGAAAGCCAGAGTGTATTTTACGGTACCCCAATGGGCAAGAACCTGGGACTGGGAGTCACCATAGTCAATGACCAAACCTTTATCGAGAACAGTACCTCAATAAATGTCGATGTATCCTATAAAGTACAACTTTCGGAGGTAACAGTGTTGTATTTCGGTATAAAGGCCGGCGCCAATTCGTACAATGCCAACCTATCTGGACTTACTACCTACGGTATCGGTTCGGATCCCAGTCTAAATGATATCGATGGGGGCTTCAATCCCAATATAGGTGCCGGGGCACTAGTGAAAGGGGAGCATTTTTTCACCTCCCTGTCGGTACCCAGGATCTTGAATACCGAGCGTTTGGAGCAAGAAGACGGTCGGGCCACCTATGCCGCCAGTAAGGCACATGTGTACTTGGCGGGTGGTTATGATTTTGAACTTTCGGGTACCCTCAAGTTCAAGCCTTCCACAATATTCAGGTATGTAGAGGCTACACCACTTTCAGTGGACCTTACGGCCGCCTTTAGCTTTAATGATAGGGTTGAGATAGGACCATCGTACAGGATTCGGGAAGGTATCGGGGGACTTTTCATCTTCAATGCCGCCAATTGGATCGATATGGGCTATGCTTATGAGGCACCGTTCGATAATGAGATCGCATCACAATCCAACGGTACACATGAGGTGTTCATTAAATTGAAGATGTAATCCGATCGGGAAAAGGGTCCTTACCGTTTAGGGACATTGAAATGGTCCAGGACAAGTGCTACCGTATCAATAATTTTAAAAACCCCTTGTGTTTTTTTAAACACAAGGGGTTTTTTCGCAACCGATCCATGCGCCAATGATTTCCCAAAGAAATCCGATCTTGAAAAAGAAGAAGTTTTCCGTTTTAATGGGTTTATGTAGGTGTTTTTTTGAATTTAGGGTTTTTCAATGGGCAAATTGGATCGATAGATCGGGAAATAATTTTAGTTTTGTTTTTGAATAGGGGTGCTTGCCATAAAGGTAGGCTGAGATGATACCCAAGAGTAATTTACTCTGGACCTGATCCGGATAATGCCGGCGTAGGGATGTAAAATCGACATGGTGATTCTACCATCGATACTGGCTTCATCTTCCCATTTTATAAATAGCAATAGGAAATTTGATGGAGACTATTTTTACACATCTTACGTGGTTGCAGGCTTTGGGAACATTGCTGGGGGTATTTCAGGTGCTTTTGGCACGGAATAACAATGTTCACAACTATTTATTTGGGATCGTTGCCATTCTAATTAGCATTTGGGTACTCTACCGTTCACAACTTTATGCCGATATTCTACTTAACCTATATTATCTAGTGATGAGTATCTATGGTTGGTTGTATTGGAAATTCGGCCACAGAAAACAACAATCCCCTATTTCTTATTCCAATAAGGCAGAACGGAAAAAAGCCATAATCATTGTACTGTTTTGTTTCGCAATAATGGCCTATTGGCTAAAATTTCATACCGATTCCGATGTGCCCATTTGGGACGCCGCGGTAAACGCATTTGCTTGGGCCGGCATGTGGCTTATGGCCAAAAGGAAAATGGAGAATTGGATTTACTTGAATATCAGCAATAGCATAGCTATACCATTGCTCTTTTATAAAGGGCTGTACATATATGTTGGGTTGACGGTTTTCTTGTTTATTATGGGGACATCGGGATATTTTAAATGGAGAAAAATACTTTTGCATGATACAAACAGGGAAACAGCAGGAGCTTAGAAGGCAGTGTACAGGGGCGGAAGTCTTTCCTACTGAGGTATTAAATTGGATTCAGGAAGAAAACCTATGGAATTTATGGGTCCCTGAAACTTATGGGGGATTGGGGTTGCCCCTCACCGGCGGTTTGGCCAAATTGAAGGAATTGGCCAGGATCGATGGAAGCTTGGGGTGGACGGTTACTTTGTGCAGTGGGGCCAACTATTTTATCGGAAACCTACAGCAAGATAAAGCTCAGGAAATTTTTATCGATTCCGGGGAAACCGTTTGTTTTGGGGGAAGTGGGGGTGTTTTGGGTACCGCCGAATTAGTAGATGATCATTATAAGATCTCTGGCAAGTGGCGGTATGCCACAGGGGCACCTTATCTTACACATTTCACCTTGAATGCGGAACTACGTGAAAATGGGAATGTAGTAAGAAACGGGGATGGGTCACCAAAAGTACTGTCATTTGTTATTTCGAAGGAAAAAGTACGTATTATCGAAGATTGGAATACCATGGGATTAAAGGCCACGGCTACCTTTTCCTTTGAGGTGAATGATGTGCTGGTTCATAAAAGCAACGGTTTTTTGTATAATGATCACCATCTTCCCGATCCCATATTTAAAATCCCATTTTCCGTTTTTGCCGATTTAACGCTTTGGATAAATTATATTGGAATGGCCCAACATTTATATGAAGAGGCTTTCCGCAGTATCGATAAAGGGCTTTTGGATGATCTGGAACATACGATCAAAGATGGCGATCTTAAAATTTTCAGGTATGCAGAACAAGTGGAAAACGGTATTTTGACCCATAAGTCCCTGGATGACCGAATCATTCAGGAAGTACATCATATAGCTTCCGAATCAATAAAGACGTTATCAAGGCATATTATTGGGATATTTCCTTTCTTAGGTGTAAATGCCAGCAGGGATAACCATCCTTTGAACCAAATATTCCGGGACTACTTTACGGCTACACAACATCATAATTTTACAAAATAAGGCCAGTATGGCACATGAGGTTTTTAGGGCTCAAATGTTACCGATTATAATCCAAAAGAGGGCAAGGTTTATCAGGTCGAGCGCAGTCGAGGTTTGTCAGGTCGAGCGCAGTCGAGACCTAATCAGTCTTATTTCCATATTAAAAATC
>NZ_JARBUY010000001.1:756164-836243 GCF_028882255.1 Maribacter polysaccharolyticus | reverse complement strand
CAGTCGAGACCTAATCAGTCTTATTTCCATATTAAAAATCGGAATGTTGGCCACTTCGACCGACAGGACAGGGCCATAAAAAACAAACCCCTTGTAGGATTGGAATACAAAGGGTTTTTGCTGCAATAGGGTTATGGATGATGATATTATCAAGTCTTCAAGATGTTCTACAAGTTCTGAGCATTTAACAAATCCAATCCTTTGACCGTTACCAGACGGTGCATCAATAGTTTCCCGAAAAAATCCAAGGTCCTATGAACATTTTCAATATCAGTGACTGAATCATCGGTAAAAATATAGTTCAACATGTTCAAAATGGATTCACTAAGTTCTTCCCGATCCAATGTTTCTTTATAAAGACCTTCATGCTGTCCTCTTTCAATATTTTTAAAAACAAAGGGCAATATCACCTCGCTGTCGATTCTGGAAAACCCCAAGGATATTTTTAGGTTATAGCGTTTGATTTCCCTAATGAGCGTAGGTGAATAAGAGGATATCGCTAGTTTGTAGTATTCAAAAAAATGAGGTAGTTCCACAACGGCATTTTCCGACGCTGCTGTAATAGCTGTAATTTCTCGCTTAAAATTGGCGATTTTCACTCCGATTATTTTATCTATTAGGTCGGCTTTGTTCTGATAGAATTTGTAAATCGTTCTTTTGGAAACGCCACATTCATTGGCAATATCATCCATTGATAGGCTATGAATACCATACTTGGTGAACATGGTGGTAGCCTTTTCCAAGATAAGGTCTTTTTTGTTGTAAGATGCCGTTTCCATACCTTGTTAATTATTCAATTCCCCAATACTTTTGAAATAGGTGGCTTTGCGAATATTGTAACTGGCCTTTGCATCGATCAGGTCCGAGTAGGCTTGTTGCCATAATACCTGCGCTTCAAGTACATCGCTACCATTGATTGTACCTGCATCGAATCGGTCTTTATGGAGTTTCAGGTTCTCATCGGCCTGATTCATTGATTTTTTGGAAATTTCAACCCTTTTTATGGCTTGGTTCATTTCCATATAGGCGTTTTGGATTTCAATGGCCACCAGTTCTTTGGTCCTTTCCAATTCGGCCTTTTGCGCCTCTACCTTAAACCGCTGTTCTTTTACCTTTTGCCTTCTTCCTCCCCAATCGAAAATCGGGATATTAAGGCTTGCCAAGCCGGCAAAATTGGCGATATGGTCTTCCCCTTCTGTGGCATTGATGTTATCCCCATAAAAGTAAGTTTCGGAGAAACTAATGCCTAACGTTGGTTTTCTTTCCCCCTTCAATAATTCCGTTTGTAAGTCACCCAATTGAACGGCATTTTTGAGCATGGCGATTTCAGGTCGGTTCTCAATGGCCGTAGCGATTATAGCTTCCTCGCTCAAAAGGGTCTCCTCGTCTATGGTACCATCCACCTCAAAATCGGTGTTGGGTAATCCGGCCAATTGGGCCAATTGAAGCTTGAGCATTTGTAGATTGTCATTGGCGGTCATTAAATTAAGCGCTGCTTGGTTCGATTCGACCTGCACTTTCAAGAGATCGTTTTTATAGGTGAGGCCTGCCTCGTACAAATTGGTTAAATCGGTCAATAGTTCATTCAATAATTTTTGATATTTCTCGGCCAATTCTACCTTACCTTGTACATTTACAAGTTGCCAATAGGTGCTTTCTATTTGTAACAACACATTGCTTTGGGTCAATTCTTTTTGTGAAGTTTGAAGCTCAACCCCGGTTTTGGCCATCTTTTTAGCGGTATTGACTTTACCACCCGCATAGACTACTTGGGAAATCCCTAAAGAGGAGTATAGGGTATAGTCGGGCAAAAGGCCCAATGGGGGGTTGTCTAGGTAAATCCCCATGGCACTGGCATCCAAAGTGGGTTTGTTGGCAGTTTTTGCAACTTTATGGGCAGCATTGGCGGCATCAAGATTATATTGCTCCTTAGCGATTTCCTTATTATTTTGGAGGGCAAGTACCTTAACCTCTTTCAAACTTAATGGCTTTTCTTGTCCAAAACTTATCTGAAAGACCATAATGAACATGAAAAAAGGCATGATCTTGGACAGTTTCATCTTTAATTTGCTAAAAGGATAGGGTTTGTATTGAATCTTTGGTTCCGATGGTCTGGCATGTTCTCTTGGATACTCTTTCTTAGCGAATTTGTAATATAGAATAGGGACGATAAACAAGGTCAGTACCATGGATATGATCAATCCCACAGCCAAAACACTGCCCAACGGTGCCCATAGAGGAGATTTACCCACGATCATGGGGACTACCCCTACGGCAGCTGCAGCCGAGGTCAGGAATATGGGGCGCATTCTTCTTTTACCAGCTGCTTTGGCGGCCCCTTTTATACTATAATTATGGTCAATGGCCAATTCATCGGCATAGTCGACCAGGATGATTCCGTTACGTACCACGATCCCGATCAAGCTGACTATCCCCATAAATGCGGTAAAACCAAATGGGTTTCCAGTAAGTTTTAAACCTAAGAAGGCACCCAACAAACTCAATGGAAATGTAGCCAAAACAATGAGCACCCTGGTAAAGTTCTTGAACTGGAACATCAAGACCAAAAAGATAAGTATTAAACTAACGGCCAAAGAGGTCGCCATGGGAGGCATTGTTTCGGCAGAACTTTCATATTCACCGCCATAATTAAGGGTTATACCTTCCGGTAGTTCCAGATTATCTATGGTAGGTTTTACTTTGTCAAGAATCGTGGCGGCCATTATTCCCATTTGGGTCTCGGTCCTTACGGTTAAGGTTCTTAACCCATTTCTACGTGCAATTACACCGGTATGCCATTCCGGTGAAATCGTTGCGATTTCTTTCAAAGGTACTTTGGTACCGTAAACCGTAGGTATACCTACTTCCCCAAGATCATCGATGTCGTTTCTATTTTCGGCATCAAGTCGCAATACGATGGCTATAGGTTTATCGCCTTCGTAAAGGGTGGAGACGGGATAGCCACTTAAACCGGCCCCTAGGGTCTGTGAGACCATAGCATTGGTCACCCCAACGCGATTGGCCTTATTGTCGTCTAAGTTTACTTTGATCCCGAAATAATCGTCTTGGTAAGTGGTTCTTATCCAGTTGGTACCTGCTGCATTTTCAAGAATATGTGCTACCTGATCGGCTACCTTTTTTTGATCATTCATATTTTCACCTACTATACGGACCTCTATAGGTGCGGGTGATTCTTTTAGGGCCAATTGCCGAATCCGAACATATCCGTCGGGAACATAACCCTCAAATTTTTTTAGATATTCATGGGCCAATTCATCGGTTTCCTCATTACCGATGGTAGTGATGAAAATCTGGGCAAAATTCTCACGGGGAACTTCCGGGGCGTACGTACTATGGAAACGGGGAGAACTGGTGCCTACAAAACTGGCTATGGAGACGATACGTTCATCATTCTTTATTTCATCCTCAATACCATTGACTACTTTTTCGGTTTCTTCCAAAGGATACCCATTGGGCAACCAAACCTCAAGGTTGAATTGGTTTCTTTCCGCCGTTGGAAACAATTCCTGCTCCGTATTTCCTGCGATGATAAAAGCTAGGATAATGGATGCTACACCTATGGCCAAGGTGATCTTGGGATAGCGAAAACTGTAGTCCAACCAATTGTTGAATTTCATTTGTAAACGATCCAGCAATGATAATTTTGGAGGACGTTCACTTACCTTATGTTTCAATCCTTTTTTGATAGCAACATAGCACATGTAAGGTGTAAGCAAAATGGCCACCAAAAATGAAGTGAACAATGCAATGGCTACGGCAATCGGTAAGGATTGTATAAATTCCTTGGCCAATCCGTTCAAGAAAATGGCCAGAGGTAAAAAGGCGAAAATGATGGCTAAGGTTGCGGTAAATATCGGGACCATCAATTGGGTTGCGGCCTGCCATGCCGACGTCCATCTATCGATACCTTCGTCTAATTTTTCAATATAATTATCGACTACCACGATGGCATTATCCACTACCATACCGAGAACGATGATCAATGCGGCAAGGGAAACTTGGTGGATCTCTATGCCGATCATGTTCAATATACCAAAGGTGATGATAATGGCAATAGGGCAGGCCAAGGCAGAAACAAGGGCGACCCTAAAGGGTAACAAAAGGATGACCACGATGATCACGGCTGAAATTGCAATGATAAATTCGAGCATAAAATGGTTTATACTTTCTTTTACAACTTCAGGTTGGTTTACGATCGTTTTGATTTGGACATCTTCGGGTAAATAGTGTTTTACCTCTTCTATCTTCCGATCAACTTTTTCACCGAACTTTACAATATTGTTACCGGGCTGCATTTCTATGGCCAGCATGGTAACACGCTGTTTGTCAACCTGTATATAGCTGTCTTCTTCTTCGTACCTGCGCTCAATGGTCGCAAGGTCTTTTAAGCGAAGGGTTTTGCCATTGGGCTCACTATAAATAATTTGATTTCCCAAATCTGTTGCACTTTTGTACTGGTTCTTGGTGAATACATTGGCAGTAGCGCTTTGTAATTGAATTTCACCGGCATGACCTGTGGCATTTTGGGTCTGGATTATCTGTGCTATGTTGGAAATGTCTACCCCATACTGCTTTAGCTTCCCATTGTTCAGGGTAACATAGATTTGCTCTTTTTGTTCCCCATACCGATTGATTTTAGAGGTCTCATCTATGGTTTTGAGTCCGTCTTCAAGTTTGTCCAAGTAGGTTTCAATTTCAGCATAGCTTCTTCCAGGGGCGGAAACGGTGATCATTTGGGCGACAACATCCCCAAAATTACTGTTTACAATGGGGCCTACGATACCATTGGGCAAGGTATAGTTCATCCTGAAGGTAGTGTTAAGGCCATTTTGTAGGGTGGCCCAAAACCTGTCGGTGTCCTTAACGTTTTCGTTCAATTCAACGGTAATGACCACCTGTCCGGCTTTGGTATCGGAAATGGTCTCGTCTTTTTTGACTTCTTCAAAACTGAACAGGTATTGTTCTATTTTTTCGGTGAGTTGTTGTTCTACCTGAAGTTCATCGGCACCTGGGTAAGCTGCTACTACCAATCCTTTACGAACAGTTATCTCAGGGTCTTCGCTTCGGGGCATGGTAAATACGGCATACAGTCCAAAAGCCATTAAAAGTAAGGTAAATACAATGGTTACCTCCCGGTATTTCATTGCCGCCTCTATAAAATTTATCTTTGTTTTCTTCATCGTTTATTTACTTTGCATGAATTAAAAAGATACTTCCTGACCATCTTTAACAGCGGTGTATCCTTTTGAAATCAATAAATCCCCGGTAGTTAGGCCTTTGGTAATGACCACTTGGTTTCCTTTAAAACCTCCAATATCCACACGTTTTTTGATCGCCTTATTATTTTTTACGATATAGGCATAAGTAATGTCGTTCATATCGCGAACAATGGACTGTGCGGGTATACTGATTACTTGTTGGCTATTATCGGTATTGATCTTGATATTGGATATCATTCCGGGAAGCAATTGGTTTTCACTATTGTCCACGCGAACCTTAACATCGAAGGTTCGGGTCAATGCATCTGCACTTAGGTTTACGATGGCCACTTTTCCTTTATAGGTGCTATTCATTGACGGAATTTCGACCTCGGCATCGGAACCTACTTTTAGTTTTGAGATTTCCGTTTCACTTATTGAGGCTTTGGCATATACCTTATCGGTTTTCATTACGGTAAAGGCAGGTACGCCAGGAGCGGCTGTGGCACCCATCTCGGTTAATTTAGCCGTAATCATTCCTGAGAAGGGGGCATAAAGTTTGGTGTCAGACAAATTCTTTGCTGCCAAGTTCTTATTGGCATTGGCTTGGGCCACACCTACTTTTACGGCAATATAATCCCGTTCGGGCAGGCTACCTTTGGTATAAAGTTCGTTAAGACGTTTATAGTTGTCGTTTGCCAACTCGAGTCCGGCATCGGCAATGTCGTATGCATTTTTGTAGGATGTGGCATCGATAGTGGCGAGTAGCTGCCCTCTTTTGACTTTTTGTCCCTCTTGGACATAGATTTCAGCGACTCTTCCGGCGACCATGAAGCCTAAGGAAACGGTATTGTCGGCCTCTATGGTGCCACTGTAAGTTAAGGTTTCATTTTGCAGGTTGGGAGCAATTTTGGTAACCTCGACTTTATGGATTTTTGTTTCTTTTGCTTCTTCTTTCTTTTCGGAACAGCTCATGAGCAGAAGAACGGTGGTTATAAAAAATACGTGATGGATTTTCATTTTGAAATACCTTTTTTAGTTTGAATCTTTATGCGTTATCAGAATTTGAAGGCACAAAATTGAAACTATTTGTAGTATTTCAATAGGTGTTAAAAAAGCAAAAATTGGTCAATATCGATTTTTTTGTCTCTATCTAAGGAAATTTAAAGGACACTTAAGGTGGATTATTGGTCTATTTTCTGTTTTCCATTCTATAGGCTGAAGGGGATAGGCCAACATGTTTTTTAAAGTATTTCCCAAAAAAGGATTGATCGGGAAATCGCAGTTCCTGAGCGATTTGGGCTATGGAAAGTTTAGGATCCATTAGAAGTAAGCGGGCCTCAACGATTACTGCGCTTTCAATCAATTGGGAAGCGGTCTTGCCGCTAACCTCTTTGAGGGTTTTTGATAAATGACCGGTGGTAACATTAAGGGCATCTGCATAAAATTGGACCGATCGTTCAATTTTTACGTTTTCCTGGAGGATATGCCAAAAACGAATGGTCAATTCTTCCTGTCTGGTTAAATCCACTTTCAGGTCTGGGTATGTACGTTTGAAAATCTCGGCATAGGTATAGGCGATGACCCCGAAAGTATTTCGGATGATATCCTCTTTGAACAGGGTTTTCTCCTTGACATTATGGTCCTTTAATAGTTTGGACATCATTCGGAACACCTTACCTTCTTGCTTATTCAATTTTAATTTAGGGGCATTGTTATAGGTGAAATAACTAAAGGCGTCGATCTTATTGTTATTGAGAAAATTATCTACGATGAACTTTGTTGAGAAATTTATATCGATCACACTGAGGTCATTACTGATCTCAAGAATCTGGATCACGGATTTTTGGGGAACCGCTATGGATTCATTTTTTTTTAAGGTGTGGGTTATTAAATTGATCGTAACTTTTAGGTGTCCTTTGTCAACAAAGAAAATATCATTTCCCAAATTCCTAAATGGATAGGTGATGGGTATTTGCGTAAAATCTTTGAAAATGAATACGTGCAGACCTTCAGATTGGGGCTCTTCACCCAGAATCTGGATAAAATCGTTCAACGATAACTTTTTGATCGACTCTTCTTTCAATTTACCGAATGTTTGCCCAAAGATATCGACTCTAGATCTAAACGGGGATTTTTTTGCGTGTTAATAAAGGGAATGGGGTGTACTTTCTCGGACTTCTTTTTTAATGGTCATTCCATACGTTTTTTATTAAACTATAATACATATTCAAGACCAGTTTGTGGGTATGGTATTCTGGATACACAGGATGGTTTGATCATTCCATGGTATTGATATCCTTTTTAAATTGAAAATTATCCTTAATGTAATCACTCGGTGTTTTGCCGTATTGCTTTTTAAATGCCTTGGAAAAATAGTTATGGGAATTAAAACCAACGGCATATCCTATTTCGCCGATGTTGACGTCGCCTTTTTGCATTAATTCAATGGCTTGTTTTAGTTTTATGCTCCGAATGAATTCCGTTGCGGATTGATTGGTTAGCGATTTTAATTTGCGATGCAGGTGTGTACGACTTAAATAGAGGTTTTTGGCTAAATCCTCAACCGAAAAATTGGGGTTGGATATATTTTGCTCAATTGTTTTAATGGCTTTTAAGAGTAGTTTTTTATCCAACTCATGTATTTCTAGATGGTCTTCCCATTTTTCTTCGGAAGATGCGAAGGATTCCCTTAAGGCTTTTCTGGAATTTAGAAGATTATTGATCTGTACGATCAAAAGGTCATCGTCAAAAGGTTTTGCCAAATAGGCATCGGCACCGGAGTTGATGCCGGTAATCTTGTCTTGAACGGTATCCAATGCAGTCAATAGAATTACAGGAATATGGCTTGTTCTGACATCTGTCTTTATTTTTGAGCATAATTCAATACCGTCCATTTCGGGCATCATAATATCCGAAACCACTAAATCGGGATACAATGCGTGAATTTGATCATAGGCTTCTTTTCCATTTTTCGCTTTGGATATTCTAAAATGATTTTGAAGTGAATCTGCCAAGAAATTCAATAATTCGGGATTATCTTCCGTAATTAGGATCAAGGATTCCTGATTGGCGGTGGTGTCTAAATTTTTAATGTTATTTTCCAACAGGGCAGCGGATTCAGATGTAAAATCAGAGGAAGATATATTCGAAGTTTCTATAGGGTGATCATTGAATGAATCTTTTTGCTGTTGGGGTATGCAAATACTGAAAACAGACCCTTTTCCTTCAAGACTATTCACCATCAACTGCCCGTTGTGCATGGTAATGTAATTTGTGGATAATGAAAGGCCAATCCCGGTACCACTACTGAATTCCGTGTCGATACGAAAGAAACGTTCAAATATTTTGGGCAGTTTGTCAACCGAAATACCTACGCCGGTATCAATAATGCTAATAACCACAAAATCACCATTAATGGGTTCCCCTACAGAATAACTATTCCAGTTTGGTTCGGGAACGGGCATTTCATTACTTTGTATTTTAAGTTTGATGGTGCCATGGTCATAGGAATACTTGAATGCATTCGAAAGTATGTTCACTAAGACCTTGTCTAGCTTGTCCGTATCGAAATCAATTTTAAGACAGGGGATATCAGAAATGAATTGAAAATCAAAAGACCGTTGTTTGGCATGTTCTTCAAAACAGTAAAAGACATTCTTACTGAACGAGACGATATCGGTATGAATGGGAGTAAGTTTTAATTTTCCATGGTCACTTCTCCTAAAATCAAGGAATTGATTGATCAATCGAAGTAAACGGTCGGTATTGTTTTTGATCAATATCAATTGTTTGTTGGAGGATTCATTTTCTAGACCACTTTTTAACAAACGGGTCACTGGTCCCTGAATTAAGGTTAGGGGTGTCCTGAATTCGTGGGAGATATTGGTAAAGAACTGAAGTTTTGTTTGGTGTAGTTGTTCTTTGGTTTCACGTTGTATATTGGCCATCTGTATTTCCGATTTCAAGTTTTGTCGATGGATGACCTGTTTTTTAAAAAAGTAGATAGAAGCAAGAAAAATAAGGGAATAAATCATATAAGCATACCAGGTGTCCCAAATAGGTGGACTTATACCAATGGAAATTTGTGTAGGTACTTCGTTCCAAATACCATCGTCGTTTGATGCTTTTACTTCGAACACATATTGGCCCGGAGGAACATTTGTGAAATTCGCCTTTCCATTATAATCCGTATTACTCCATTTATCATCAAATCCTTTTAATCGATATTTGAATTTGTTTTTTTTGGGGTTTATGTAATTATCCGATATGAACTGAAAACTTATAGAGTTTTGTTTATAGTTGAGGTCAATGCAACAGGAGTTACTGATAATATCTTTCAATACAGTATGTGTACTATCTGGCAATACCTCATCGTTGTTTATGAATAAACGGGTTATGGTCGTAACAGGTAATATGGGGTTGGTTCTGATCTCATGTGGCAAAAAACGTATTAGTCCGTTAGAACCACCAAAATACATCTCTTCGTTTGCAGCAGCCAAAGCGGCTGTCGGGTGAAAGTGGTTGTTCTGAATGCCCTTGTTACTATTAAAGGACTGTATTTCATTGGTTTTAGGATTGAATTTGCAGAGGCCGTTTTCCGTAGTAAGCCATAAATTTTGTTTACTATCCTGTAGAATGGAAAAAATTTCGTTTCCGGGGAGCCCCTCCTTAACGGTAAAGTGTTTTGCAGTAGCTGTTTTGGGGTCATATTTATCCAAACCCTGACCATTGGTTCCAATCCACATAAATCCTTGACGGTCTTCATGTAAACTGTAGATGTAATTGGCTGCAATGCTTTTCGGGTTATTTTCTTGATAAAATGAATGTATGAATTGCGAAGTTCCTTTTTTCAAGTAATTCAGACCGTTTTCAGTAGCGAACCATATCCCTTCATTCTTATCCTCTATGATATGGTGTATGTTATTGTTGGATATACTTTTGATATCCAATGGGTTATGTTGGTACCTGGTGAATTCATGGGAAGTGTGGTCGTAAAAGTATACACCCATAGGATAATCGCTTACCCATATCCCCTTTTTTGTGGGTAAAATATCCAATATCTGAAAACCCGTAGTGAATGGTGGATCCAATTTTTTATAGGAGGATTGGTTTTTCTCCCGGTAAAAAAGACCATTACCATAGGTGCCCACCCATAAGGTTTCGTTAAGGTCATATGCGATGGATTTAATGTTTTGTATTTCGGACCCTTTGTAATGGATCGGACTTATGGAAAAGATATTGGTCTCGGGGTTGAAAATATTCAGTTTACCATCGTCAGTGCCTATCAATATCTCTGTTTTATTCGGAACCTGGGCAAAACAACTAACGATATTGTCGCTTAAAGCTTTTTTGGATGTTGATTGATTATAGTGTAAAAATGAATTGTTGTAAGCATTGTGAAAAGCTAATCCGCCCATCCATGTTCCAATCCAGATGTTCTTATGGGAGTCTTGGTACAAAGACCAAATGGAATGATTTGGTAATTCGGAATACTTTTGTTGATCTATAACCTCTTTGACTTTTAGGTTTTCAATAATGGCAATACCGTTATAAGTGGCGACCCAGATGCGATTGTCACCATCTTTTAGTAAACTTCGTACTTGATTACTGGGTAATCCAAGTTTTTTTCCATCCTCAAAATAGAAATGATGTTTTACTTCTCCGTTTGCATCAAAACATAATAGTCCATCGGAATCATATCCTATCCATACCAGGCCATTATCTACAAGAACCGAACGAACCGGTCTTTCCAATCCTTTAGCAAAAAATTGGAAGGTATTGGAGTCTTTGGGCTTATAGTATATTTCACCATCGTCATATAATACCCAAATCGAACCTTTTTCATCAATGGCGAGGAACCTTATACTATTTGTTTTGCTGTTGATTGTTTTATAAAGCGCCCTTCCCGTGTCTGGGTTTATGGTGCCAAATCCTTTTTTATCAGAAAACCAATAATCGTCCTTTTGATCCTGAAAGAAAGCGATAATGTCTTTGCCAATGAAATTTTCAAATTGATCTTTAATGGTAAACCTTTTAAAACCATCTTTTTTGGGGTTATACAAGCATAGTCCGTTTTCGGTGGCCACCCACATTTTGCCCTGCCTATCATTATAAAGGCTGTTAATTCTATTGGTGGGAATCGTCTCTACGTCTTTTTTTAAATGGCTATACCTTTTAATGGTAATGGTATTATAGGAAAACAGTCCATTGTTTGTACTGAACCATATAATACCTCTATTATCTTCAATAATCGATGTCACTTGTGAATAGGCAACACCACCGTCGGGAGTTACCTTGGATAAGGAGATATGCGGTTCATTGAAAACGAAAAAATAAGGTGCAATTAAAATAATAAGAAGGTTGTAAAACCAATTTGGCATATCATAATTATTTTAATCCAATGTACTAAATATTGAGTTGTGGGTAACCCCCCTAACAGTACAAATTCTAGCACATATGTTGCATGTGTGTAACATATGTCCCATTAGGGAACATTTGTAGGGGTGATTGGGAACAATGGTGCAAATACTTTATGGTTTTATGAGGTAGTTTTGTCTTTAGTGGAAAAAATATAAGAATAAATTAACATGAAATCAATGAGGTTTCTTTCTGTTTTTATTATAGCATTGGTTTTGGTATACTCCTGTAGGACAAAAGTCATACAAGAAAAAGGTAGCACCGATATAAATGGGATGATAAATACCATTGCTACGCAATTGAAATCCTCGCCTTTACTTGATGGTACCTATCCAATTTCGGGTAATAAGACCTTTCCCAGGACTGTTGGTAAATCAGGGAAACTAAAATTGGTGACCAAACGGGATTGGACCAGTGGTTTCTATCCAGGGGTTCTTTGGTTAACCTATGATCTTACAGAAGATACGTACTGGAAAGATAATGCTTCCAAATTCACCGAATTATTAAGGAGCGAACAGTTTAATGACGCAGACCATGATATCGGGTTTAAAATGATGTCCAGTTTTGGGTTGGGGTATAAGTATACAAAGAATGAGGATTATAAGCAGGTGTTGGTTCAATCCGCACAAACCTTAATAACCCGATTTGATGATAAGGTCGGATGTATCCGATCTTGGGACCATCATAAAGATAAATGGGGGTATCCGGTTATCATAGATAACTTAATGAATCTTGAATTGTTGTTTTGGGCTTGGAAAGAAACTGGGGATAGGGTTTATTATAACATAGCCACAACGCACGCCAAAACCACCATGAAGAACCACTTTAGAAGTGATTACAGCACGTATCATGTGGTTGACTACGATACTATTACCGGAGGGGTCAAGTTTCAGGGAACACATCAAGGATATGCCGATGATTCATGTTGGGCCAGGGGAGAAGCTTGGGCTTTATACGGGTATACCATGGCTTATCGTGAGAGCAAGGATGCTGAATTTTTAAGGCAAGCCGAAAAAGTTGCAAACTACATCATCAACATAGCCAAGCTTCCTTCGGATTCAGTGCCAACTTGGGATTTTAGTTTAAAGGATAAAACCAATGAGTCAAAAGACGCTTCGGCTGCGGCCATTATGGCTTCTGCATTCTATGAGTTAAGCACTCTGACAGGAAACCCCGAAAACGGTAAAACATATATTAAAGTTGCAAATGACATGATGTCATCATTGTCATCTGGGGATTATTTCAATAAGGAGGGAGAAAATAAAGGGTTTTTATTGAAACATTCAACGGGATCAAAACCTTCGAACTCTGAAGTCGATGTACCACTTGTGTATGCCGATTATTATTATTTGGAAGCACTGGAAAGAAGAATTAGAATAAAAAATCAACTTAACTAAATATTAAATTCATGAAAAAAAGGCAATTATTTTTTAAGCTACTAGGCTTGCTTTTTATTTTGGTTTCCCTGAATGGGTATTCCCAAGAGAAAAGTATAACGGGGGTTGTTACGGCTGAAGACGGAGTTCCGCTTCCAGGGGCATCGGTATTGGTAAAAGGAACTACAACTGGGACAATGACCGATTTCGACGGTAACTATGCAATTCAGGCTAGTTCGGGTTCCGTATTGGAATTTGGTTACCTGGGAATGGAAACAAAAGAAGTTAAAGTAGGGTCGAACACGAAAATCAATGTTTCATTGCAATCATCCCAAATAGGTTTGGAAGAAGTGATTGTAGTGGGTTATGGTGTTCAAAAGAAGAGTGATGTGACCGGATCTGTGGTTTCGGTGGGAAAAGAAGTATTGGAATCAAGACCAAGGACGAGTGTGGAACAAATGTTACAAGGTACCATGGCGGGTATAAACATTAGTGTAGATGCATCAAATGCAGAAGGATCTTCCAATACATTACTGATTCGTGGTCAAAATTCCATTTCGGCCTCGAACAGCCCGTTGATTATTTTCGATGGTATTCCTTATGCAGGAAATTTATCTGAAATAAATCCTAAGGATATTGGATCGATCGAGGTTTTGAAAGACGCATCAGCTTCAGCCATTTACGGTGCAAGAGGGGCGAATGGTGTTATTTTGATCACCTCCAAAAAAGGTAAGGAAGGTACTATGAGTGTAAATTATTCAATTTCCACAGCATTCAGTAAACCCATTAACATTCCTGATCTTATGGATGGTAAAACCTTTTACGAAACAAAGGTTGAACGCGGATTATCAACCTCCGCTGTTGAGGATGAAGGTTATGAATCAGGGAGAAATACCGATTGGGTAGATCTTGCGACCAGAACGGGCGTAACCTATCAGCATGATCTTTCTTTCCTAGGGGGCACTGAAAAAACAAATTATTATGTATCCATGTCTTACTTGGATGCCGAAGGTGTTTCTATCGGTGATGATTTTAAGCGTTATACATTAAGGGTTAATCTAGGGCATAAGTTATTGCCATGGTTGACTTTTAATACCAGTACACAATATGGGTATTATGATAGAAGTGGTTCCGATGCCAATTTTTCCAATGCATTTACCATGAATCCACTGGGTATACCGTATAATGAAGACGGATCGCTTACTATGGAAACATGGGATGATGGGGTCTATGTAACAAATCCGCTTGAACCTTTGTTGTATGATAATAGTGATAAAACAAGACGTTTTACTTCAAACAACAATATAGTGGTAGATGTACCCTTTATCGAAGGGTTGAGCTACAAGTTGAATACAGGTTACGATTACCGTTCCAGATTGGCACAGACCTATAGGGGCAGTAATACACGAACTGGTTCAAGTGTCGGTGGTTCGTTGGATATCGCAAATGAATATGATGAAGATTGGATTGTTGAAAATATTATAAGTTATAAAAATACATTTGGGAAACACTCCCTTTTTCTTACCGGTTTGTACAGTGCCCAGAGCGAATGGTCAGAAAATCACGACATTAGTGCAGAGGGCTTTCCCAATGATGTTATGACATACTACCAAGCAAGTAAGGCCAGTCTTGTGGAACCTAGTTCTTCTTATACCAAAAGCACGCACCTTTCACAAATGTTGAGGGCTAATTATGTTTTTGATTCCCGATATTTATTCACTTTGACAGCACGTCGAGATGGTTACTCTGCATTTGGGGAAGATAGTAAATTCGGTATCTTTCCGTCGGCGGCATTGGGATGGAATATTTCAAACGAGAAGTTCCTTGAGAATTCAAAAAACATAAATAATCTAAAATTAAGATTATCATACGGTGAAAGCGGTAACGAGGCGGTTTCTGCATATTCCACTTTACCCACATTGTCCTCGACGAATTATGTTGATTCGGATGATGCCACCTTATTCGGTTTTTATCCTAGTAGATTAGGTGATCCGTCTTTAGGATGGGAAACGACAGTTTCATTTAACGCAGGTCTTGATTTTGGCTTATTTAGAAATAGGATTAAAGGTATAGTGGATGTGTATACGTCTAAAACCACGGATTTATTGCTTAGTAAGTCAATATCAAACGTAAATGGTACCGGATCCATAACCCAGAACATTGGTGAAACATCCAGCAAGGGTATTGAATTTCAAATCTCCACCGTCAATATTAGAAAAGATGACTTCAAATGGACGACAGACTTTAATATTGCACATTATGATACCGAGATTGTTCATGTTGGACTTACGGATGGGGATGGTAATTATATAGATGATATTGATAGTGAATGGTTTATAGGGGAGCCAATTGGTGTGAATTATGATTATGTTGTTGATGGTATTTACCAGGAAGATATGGATGATACTCCCCAGGGAGACGTAGAGGCTGGGGACATTAAGTATTTGGATGCTGATGGCGACGGAGAGATAACCACGGCGGATAAAGAAATAATTGGAAGACAAATTCCCGATTTTGTTGCCGGTTTAACCAATACGTTCCAGTATAAGAATTGGACATTGAGTTTCTTTTTGAACATGGTTTCGGGCATCACCCAATCCAACACATTGTTATCGACAAACGATATAGATTTAAGACAAAACAGATATAACGTGGATTTCTGGACCGCGGAAAACCAAAGTAATTCCTATCCACGAAATGATAAAAGTGCGAATGTTAATCCACTTTCAGCAAGTTTTTATCGTAGTACGGACTATATAAGACTACAGGATATTACTCTCAATTATAGGTTGCCTTCACAACTCTTGGAAAAGATGAACGTAACAAACCTGGAAATATTCGCAAATATCAAAAACCTTTATACCCATACAGATTGGATAGGGTTAGATCCTGAATTTTCCACTTCATCTTCGCGACAAACAGCGGTACCCCAAACGACTACGTTTTTATTGGGATTAAAAATTGGTCTCTAACAAATATATAAATGAAAGACATGAAAAAAATACTGATATTACTGACTATAGGGCTCTTTCTTACTGTTTCCTGTAATGAAGATACTTTTTTAGAGGAAGATCCAAAAGATGATATTTTTGCCGATAATTTATTTGTGGACTATGATGGATTTGTAAACGGACTCAATGCTATTTACAGTTTGGTGCGCGATGAGAGGGAGTCTTCGAATAACGTCACAAGGGCAGCCTTATGGCAAATGGGTACGGATAATGCCTTTGTAAATAATGGAGCGGGGGCCACCGATCCTTTCAATGATTATACAGACCTTAACTCGGAAAACAGTTTGGTTTCATCGAATTTTAATTGGCTATATAGAATAATAAATGCCTCCAATTTAATTATAAATCGAGCAGAAAATTCCAGCGTGGATTGGATGGGCGGCAATGATGATGCCAATGTTGAAAACCAAAACGAGATCATTGCACATGCTAAATTATTACGTGCTTGGGCCTATAGGCATTTGCGATATGGCTGGGGTGCAGTACCTTTAAGTCTAGAGGAAATCGACGGTACTACATATCGAAATGATTGGGAACGTAATTCTGTAGAAGAAATCAATGCCCAAATGGAACTTGATTTAACATTCGCACGGGATTATTTGGATATGAAAGAGGAAACCGGTTTTGGTAACGGCGCTGTAGCCGGCACTATGTTGGCCGAATTATATTTGGATATGGGTGAAGATGAAAAAGCTGCAACAGAAGCGTTGAAAGTAATCAATGATGGTACTTATGAGTTGATGACCGAAAGATTTGGGGTAAATGCCGCCGAGGATGGAAATGCTTATTCAGATGTATTCGATAATCCAAACCCGGGAGATGGCAATAAAGAAGTACTATGGGTGTTGAACAATGCCTATCAAGATGTAGTGGGAAGTTCTTATATATACATGAAGAATACATGGATAACCTATTATGCTAAAGATAAGGTGTTGAAAAAACTGGAATTGGATACGCTTTACACCTATAACGGTGGTAAAGGAGCTGGCCGAATATCTGTGTCCGATGCAGCATTCAATTGGTATGAGGAAGAAGATGATCGTTATTCTGAATATAACGTAAAAAAATATTATATATATCCTACCGATGGGACTGCAACTGAATTCGAAGTGGTCGGAACCACCAATATGGATTATTCTGACGAGAGTGACCTGGAAGATCATTTTCTTTGGCCATGGGTAAGGAAATGGGAATATAACGATCCTTATGTTTTTGAGAATGCATCTAGGGCTGGTCAATACGATGACCAAATTTTCATGAGATTGGCTGAGACCTATTTAATCGCAGCCGAAGCCTTAATGAACCAAGGCAACAATGCTTTAGCGGCCGATTACTTGAATGCTCTAAGAAGAAGGTCCAACGCATCGGAAATTGAAGCTACGGATGTAACCTTGGAATTTATTCTGCAAGAACGTTCAAGGGAATTGGTTACCGAAGAGTATAGAAAGCATACCCTGGTGCGAACTGGGAAATTCTACGAATGGGCCATAAAATATAACCCTAGGTTGGATGCCACCAAAGTATTTGAATATAACGAATTGTTTCCTATACCTCAGGGAATCATTGATTCCAATACGGGAGCGGTAATGGAGCAAAACCCAGGATATAGTAAATAGTAATTTGAGTTGTTGATTTAGTATCCAGATGCCGCTTTATTTATGAAAATTAATTTAAGCGGCATCCCATACTAGTTTTGATCACCTTTTAAAATAATCTTATGAGTAAACATTTTTATTTAAGGATAAGTGTAATCTTAGGGGTACATTTAATTGTGCTTCAGGGTTTTGCGCAGAGCAAAAAGATAAAAGGGAGTAGACCCAACGTTATACTTATAATGGCCGATGATTTAGGCTATGGCGATGTGGGGTTTACAGGCAATGAAAAGGTTATTACACCCAATCTGGACAATTTGTCCAAAGAAGGGGCTACACTAACTAATTTCTATGCTGCTGCACCATTGTGTTCTCCTACACGCGCAAGTGTGTTAACCGGTAGGAGTCCGTTTAGACAAGGAATCTTTGCGGCTCATACCCAAGGGATGCGACCTGCCGAAAAAACAATACCCGAATTTCTACAAAAAGAAGGATATAAAACCGGATTTTTTGGAAAGTGGCATTTAGGTTGGGTCGAACCCGATAAGGTTGAATCAAGAGGTATTTATTCTCCCCCTTGGCATCATGGTTATGAAGAAACCTTTGCAACAAAAAGTGCAGTGCCTACATGGAATCCGACGAAAACACCTGAAGGTTGGACGAGTTGGGGCGCACAGGAAGACGGTTCTTGGGGTGGTTCCATTTATGTTCATAACGGAACACCGGTAACCGAAAACTTGGAAGGGGACGATAGCCGTATCATTATGGATAGGGCGATACCTTTTATGGAGGAGTCAATTTCAAACGATGAACCTTTTTTTGCGACTATATGGTTTCATACACCACATGAACCCGTGGTTGCCGGGCCAGAGTATTTGGCCAAATATCCTGATCTTCCCGATGCCCAGAAACATTTGTACGGAGCGATTACGGCCATGGATGACCAAATCGGTAGATTGCACGCTTTCTTAAAAGAAAAGAATGTAGATGATAATACCATTATTTTCTTTTGTAGCGATAACGGTCCGTCAGATGGTCTGGCAAAAAAAGGAATTGCTTCCGCAGGTCCTTACCGGGGTCATAAACACGAAATGTGGGAGGGAGGTCTTCGAGTACCATCCCTGATTTTTTGGCCAAACCATATTAAACCCATGGTTGCGGATTTTCAATCCTCAACAGTGGATTATTTGCCGACAATCCTGGACATTCTCGACATACCTACCAGCAAGAAAATACCTTTGGATGGTGTGAGCTTAAAACCGGTATTGTTAAATGGGGCTACAGATAAAAGAAGTGTGCCCATTGCTACAGGTTTTCAACGGTTATACAAAGATATTGGGTTATATGCCCTTATAAAAGGGGATTATAAAATATGTATCCCGGAGAAAGGGGATGGGATGATGCTTTTCAATTTATCTAAAGATCCTTATGAGACCCGTGATTTAGCGGCAGAAAAGCCTGAATTGTTGAAAAAAATGACCGAAGAACTTGAAAAAATCAAAGCTTCATGGAGGTTAAGTAGGGAAGGCAAGGATTATCAGTGGTAATATCGGTTTCATCAAAAAAACATACATGAAAAACATAATCTATTTTACGATTGCATTCGTCCTATTCGGATGTAAGAATGCTAAGGAAAATATTCCTGCTGCCAACAAACAGGATTACGTCATGGTAGATGCTAAAGTAAAGGTTTACCATAAAGATGGCACAAGGAGCTATAAGGACTATCAACCATTTAAAACTAGGACGGTCGATTTGCTTCCAGATTTTAAAATCAAAGCGGAACCATCCAAGTTAAGCATTTATGGAGGTTTGTTAGATCGTAAAATAGATGGGGCTACAGGATTTTTTCACGTAAAAAAAATAGGTGACCGTTGGTGGGGGGTAGATCCTAAAGGTTATGCTTATTTTAATATTTCGTTGAACAGCATCACTATAGGTAAATCGGAAAGGAACAAGGCCGCATGGAAAGAAAAATTCGGTTCCAAAGAAAACTGGATAAAAGAAACCGTTCGGATGCTTCAAAATAATGGTTTTAATTGTGCGGGCTCATGGTCGGATGTGGAAGCTATCGTTGAAGCCAATAAAACACTTGAAAAGCCTTTTGCCTATACGGTAAATTGGAATTTTATGGGTAGTTATGGACGTAAGCGTGGGGGTACTTTTCAACAACCAGGGCATACAGGCTATCCCAATGATGCCATTTTTGTTTTTGACCCAGACTTTGTGACCTTTTGTGACGAGCATGCCAAAAAGTTGTTGGCGTATAAAGACGACCCTAATTTGTTCGGTCATTTTTCAGACAACGAAATGCCCTTCAAATTTAAGGCATTGGATAACTATTTGGCACTGCCAAAAGAGGATCATGGTTATAAAGCAGCCATGAATTGGTTAAGAGTGCAGGGAATAAGTGTAGAAGGGATAACTGATGCACATAGGGAATCTTTCATGGCCTATGTTGCCGATAAATACTTTTCGATTGTGTCAAAGGCCATTAAGAAATATGACCCTAATCACATGTATATAGGGGCACGTTTTTATGCTGATGAAAAGAACCATGGAGCGTTTATGAAAGCCGCTGGGAAATACCTCGATATCATTTCCAATAATTATTATAATCATTGGACACCCGATACCGCTGATATGGCTAATTGGGCAACTTGGTCACAACGGCCATTTATAGTTACCGAATATTATACCAAAGGGGAAGATTCTGGAATGGGTAATACCAGTGGAGCAGGGTGGATCGTGAGAACCCAAAAGGATAGAGGACTTTTTTATCAGAATTATAACCTAGGCTTATTGGAGTCGAAGAATTGTGTCGGGTGGCACTATTTTAAATATCAGGATAACGATCCCATGGCAAAAGGTGTTGATCCTTCCAATGTGGATGCGAACAAGGGGATTGTAAATAATGAGTTTGAAGTCTGGACGCCGATGATGGATAAAATGAAGACCCTGAACACTAATGTTTATGGACTTATAGACTACTTTGATGCCAATGATAATTAAACTTATACACTCGAATAGAACGTTTTTATACGGTTGTCTTATTGTTTTTTTTGGAGCAGCGGCATGTGTGTCTGTTCCTAAGATGAAAAAGTGGGATGATGGTACCTTCGTTCGTGAGGCCAACAATCCTGTAATTTATCAGGGTATGAAAGGCTTAGAGGGCCATGTAGGTGAAAATATAAATGGCCCTTCCGTAATAAAAGTGCCAAAATGGATAGAAAATCCTTTAGGTAAATTCTATATGTACTTTGCACATCACCATGGGAAGTATATTCGGATGGCATATTCCGATACTCCTGAGGGTCCGTGGACCATATACGAGCCCGGTGTACTACATTTAAGTAATACGGCCGCTTTGAGCCATATTGCTTCTCCGGATGTATTGATAGACGAGGAAAACAAAACGATTCGGATGTACTTTCATGGGCAGACACCGAATAAAGGAGGGCAGAAGACATTTTTAAGTACCTCAAAGGATGGATTGGGATTTAAGGCATCGGATACTATTTTAGGGCCATTCTATTTTCGCGTTTTTAATTATAAAGGATATTATTATGCTTTGGCTTCCGGTACGTTTTATAGGTCCCGGGATGGTATTTCACCCTTTGAAAAAGGAGCGTCTATCCTACCAAGGGTCAGGCATACGGCTTTGACCGTAGCCGGCGATAATTTGGTGGTGCTTTACTCTCGAAAGAATGATGCCCCCGAAAGGATCCTGAAATCAGTAGTGGATCTTTCTGATGGTACTTGGAAAAGCTGGACCGCTAGTCCGCCAGAGGAAGTATTACGACCGGAAAAACCTTATGAAGGTGCAGGGTTGCCTATAAAAAAATCGGTAAATGGGTTTGCTAAGGAAAAGGTACACGAATTAAGGGATCCAGGACTTTTAATAGACAATAACGATGTCTATTTGTATTATTCCGTTGCTGGTGAATCGGGTATTGCGGTGGCTAAACTTGTTAAGGCCAACCGATGAATTGATTATATCGGTATATCCTATCTGTGGCGTTTTGTTGAAATTGAAAATCAAAATGAAATAGTAATAAAAGTAGAAAAAAATGAAACGGTTTATCATGTTTTTGCTGGGTGTATTCTTTTTGGTTGGTTGTTCTTCTCCTAAAAAAATAGAGGAGGTTTCCAAGCCGAACGTACTTTTTATATCCGTTGACGATTTAAATGATTGGGAAGGGGCACTTAATGGCTATCCCAAGGCAATGACTCCCAATATGGACAAACTTTTTAATGAAGGGGTGTTGTTTACCAATGCCCATTGTTCGCAACCTGTTTGTACGGCTTCAAGAAATTCCTTGCTTAGTGGTATCCATCCTACCACCTCAGGTTGGTACAGCTCTACCGGTAATATGAAAAAAAATTACGATACCGTAATGGCCAATCATAAAATGTTGCCCGAACATTTTAAGGACAATGGCTATAACACCTATGCTACGGGTAAAGTGTTCCATAGCGGCGAATCGGATTACAAAGATAAAACCAATGATTTCTGGACCGAATACTCACCACATTTTTGGAACAACATGGAACCCCATATAAAAGAAAATGGATTTGGTTACAGAGGCACTATGTTTTACCCTTTTCCTAAAGGAGGCGGACAACTTGTGCAATTATACGGCGAAGACAACATCATTGAAAACTATAAGGATACCAACCGGTTTTATTCACTTTGTGGTGGGCCCTTAGAAGATGAAGACATTCCTGAAAAAGGCATGTACGACGAACAAATTGCCAATTGGGCCGTAAATAAACTTAACCAAAAACAGGATAAACCGTTTTTTATGGCCGTTGGTTTTATTCGTCCTCATGTACCCTATACGGCACCTAAAAAGTATTTCGACATGTATCCTATTGAAGATATTGTATTGCCAGAAATACCAGAAAACGAAATGGAGGATATTCCAATTATGGGGAAAGCTATTGCTTATGGTTATACCCCCAAAGGAGGATGGGGCGATGTATCGGCTAAAAAAGAAATCTTACCGGAACTCATACAATCGTATTTGGCCTGTGTTACTTTTGTTGATGAGCAAATAGGAAAGGTTGTTGATGCTTTAGAAAAAAGTCCTTATGCAGATAATACCATCATTGTCCTATGGTCTGACCACGGACAGCATCTCGGCGAAAAACGTCATTTTAGAAAGCAAGCCCTTTGGGAAGAAGCCACCCGGGTTCCTTTATTCTTTAAAGTACCAAACAATAAAAGCAACGGACAAAAAAGCCATCAGGTGGTTAGTCTTTTGGATATTTATCCAACCTTATCAGAACTTTGCAACCTTCCAGAATTACCTAAATTAGAAGGAGAAAGTATAGTCCCCCTAATTAATGCTCCAGAAACAGAATCAGACCGATCTGTATTAACTACCTGGTATTATGAAAACCACGCTGTACGAAGTAATGATTATCGGTATATACGTTATAGGGATGGTGGGGAGGAATTGTATGACCATACCACAGATCCCGGTGAACATATCAATCTAGCGGCGGATCCAAAATATGCCAGTATTATCGAAGAACATAAAAAATGGTTGCCAAAAACCAATGCCATACCCGCAGGTGCAACAGAATGGAAAGGGGATAAATTGGATAAACGTGTCCAAGAATGGATCGATAACGATTCTATTCCAGTATGGTTAAGATGAATTATTGGAACAATAGACCTCATAATAGATACGCATGACCCTATGAAAATAGCTGATGTCCATGATAGATTGGTTTTAGGTGTGTTTTTCATTCTTTCACTTATACCATTTCAAGGTTTTTCCGGAAACATTATAGATACCACCGACTATGCTTATTGGAGAAAACTGGCAAGGACTTCCGAAATGTTCGGAGCCATGAAAACCAGTGCCCTGGAAACGGCTAAAAAAGCAGGTTCAAGCCGGGATGTTTTGGGGGCAAATGCTTTGGCCTATATCCTCGACCCGGAGAATAAGGCCACCTACATAGCCAATATTCAAAATAAGTTCGAAACCAGAATTCGGTCTATGAAAATCGGGACCGGTGCTGCTACTTCATCTGTTCCTTCACATGAATTGTTTTATGCCGTTCTGGCTCTCGATGTTATTAGGGATGACATAGATCATGCGGTACGTTCGAAATATGAGGGCTGGCTTGAGGAGAAAATAATGGCATTATACATCGGGAAATGGGATCCCCATGCTTGGGCCATGCGCATGTTGTGGTACAAATACATGGGGGATGAAGCCAAGTTTCATGTAGCGAAAAAAGAGTTTGATCTTGGACTAGCAGAGCATTATATGCCCAACGACGGGGTTTCGCCTGCAGGTAACGGATACTGTGTGCAACGGTGGAACTCCATTGAACGTGCAGCAAAAAACACAACACCCGATATTATGGAATATATGGGATACAACGAATATTACTCAAACCCGGGTATTATTGGGCTAAAGGAATTTATGTATGGTTATGCCGTAGCTCCCTTTGGACGAATTTTACTCTATGGTGATTCTCGGAACACTGAAAGTCAGAAGCCGTGGGATATTGAGGATGGAAATATCATTTTGTCCCCTCATATCGTATCGGCTGCCCGCTTTTCGCCCAAGGCCTACAAATATGCGATGTGGGTATTACGGGAAGGCGCTGGGGTTTCCGAGGGAAGCATAAAGGGGCTCTTGCCCAACTACATCATTATGGCAGGTACTGCTACAAATAATAATCCCCTCGAATTTAATACCGACGATGCGGAATTGGCTCCCAGTTTCTTATTTAAGAATTATGCTGCTTTAAAATCCAGAGAACCGTCAACCAATGCGCTTTATATGAGTATGCTGAATTTAACGGGAAATACAGAATACCATACCCATTATGAAGTCAATGCACTGGCCATGGCAGGATATGGGGAGATATTGTTGCGAAATGCTGGGTACGACGGACCAAATGTGGATGTAACGATAGATGGTGTAACGGCCACTTTCGATTTTATGCATTCAGATTCGGAATCTGCGAATACTGTGATGATAGGAGGAAAAAGACATGCCTCAAAAGTGGGTGATGGTATTGTTGAAGGACTTGTAGGTCAGGATGTGGAATATTTTAGGGGCTCCAGTTCAAGTGCTATTGCTGGAACCCATCTCAGGGATGTTGTTTTTGTGCAAGCCTCAAATGGTGTTAACCCCTACTATCTTGTTTTGGATCATGTAAGTACCGAAAATGCCGGAGATAATGTTAATGTTGTATGGCACCCCAATGCAGCAACTTTAAATACAATTCAATACGCTGCAGAATACTTTTCTGAAATCAAAATGGAAAAAGGTAATACAGGGCCCCGCTTGTATGCTGAAAATGAAGCAACATTGACAACCTTTTTAGGTACGGCTCCAGCCTCAGTAGAAATAAAGAGAACCGCAAATCAGGCAAGGTCGGGCTATGGTTATGCCGCGGATTATATGTATGTCAATTATAATCCGATCAATAAACAAGCTAGCATTCTTACCGTTCTTTTTCCAGGAGACGGCACCCACAAAACAGGAAATTTCACAAGAATCACGGCTGATGATTATACTGGTAATGAAATTACCCAAGAACACGTTGTCGATGTTGCACTTACTTCTAATGGTTACGCTAAAGGACAATATGGTTCAGAAACGTTTCAAGGAGAAAATATTCTGTACAGGAAAGCCTCTGGAAAATTCATCTCCTATTTTGTAAAAGGTACATTATTCAAATCAGGACAGGGGATTCAAACCGGTTTTAAATCGGAAGATCCGGTTGCTCTATACATGAAAACTGCGATTGAAGGGAAAGGAATTAGTGGTAAGATTATTTCTTCCGGAACAAAAGTGACCTTTTTCGCTTCAGGTATTTCTTCGGTAAAACTAGATGGAAGAAGTATTCCCTTTGTTAATTCAGGGGCAAATCGGGTTAGTGTTAACGTACCCGAAGGAACGTATGGGATTCAACTACTGTAATGATTTTCAAGAAATAATCCATAAAGGATAGTAATGTGATAAGAACGAACAAATAACGCCAAACCAAAAAATGAAACACTTTAAAATAAGCGTACTATTATGCATTGGCCTATTATATCAATGTAAATCAACCGACAGTACGGCCAACAGCGAATCGAACAAAATGGAGCTTTATTTATTGATCGGCCAATCGAATATGGCAGGTCGTGCAGCCATTGAGGAACAGGATCGGGATACCATACCCAACGTGTTCCTTTTTACCGGAGATGCCGAAAAACCATGGGAAAAAGCAGCTAACCCGCTTAATGAATATTCAACGGTAAGAAAGAAGTTGTCATTGCAAAAACTTGGCCCAGGCTACAGTTTTGCAAAGGAAATGGCCAAAGCAATGCCAGGAAAGGAAATTGGGTTGATCGTAAACGCAAGGGGAGGGACCTCCATAGAGGAATGGCACCCTGGAGACTCCCTTTATAATGAGGCTGTGAGTCAGGCTAAAAAAGCAATGGAATTTGGCGTGTTGAAAGGAATTGTTTGGCATCAAGGGGAAGCAAATGTTTCCAGATATGATAAATACATGCCTAAAATCGAGTTTCTGATCGCTTCATTACGGAAAGATTTGAATGATCCGGATTTGCCGTTCGTGGCCGGGCAACTATCAACCGATAAACCAAAGCGCATCAATTTCAACAAGATGATTTTAGAATTGCCAAATACGGTTGAAAATACCGGAGTAATTACTTCCGAAAACACCGAAACCATAGATAATACGCATTTTAATAGTGCTGGTCAAAGACTTTTAGGGCAGCGTTACGCAAAGGAAATGTTGAGATTAATAGAACTTAAATCACAATAGAAATGTATAAAATGAAATTTGATCAATTAAGGATTTTTGTGTGCTTTGTCCTGTTCACATCATTGTTTTCATGTGGGCAAAACACTAAAAAAGCGAACAAGCAAGGGGCGAACGTACAAGAACGCCCTAATATTTTGGTGATACTATCCGACCAGCATTCGGGTAGGGTCATGACCCAAACAGGATACGAATTCGTAAAAACACCCGGTATCGATAAATTGGCCGAAGCGGGAGTAACCTTTACCCGTAGTTATTGTACTTATCCGGTTTGTATGCCCTCACGTGCTTCCTTAATGACCGGGTTTATGCCAAGTAAAAGTAATGCCGACCTAATGGCCTACAAATCATTGGGTAAAACTATGAATGAAGCAGGTTATGAAACCGCCTATTTTGGTAAATGGCATGTGTCAAACACTAAAATCAAGGATGTTCCCGAATGGCATGGTTTTGAAACCTATAAAAGGGAATACAATGATTCGAAGACGGCTCAACTTTCTATGGAATTTATTGAACAAAAGCACGATAAGCCATTTTTTCTGGTTACTTCACTGTTAAATCCACACGATTGTTGTGAGTTGGCACGTAATATTTCAGGATTGGGGGACGATTATCACGATGGCCCGGTTGAAGAGGACATGGATGTACTCCAATGTCCACCATTACCCGATAATTTTAATATTCCCGATGGGGAAGCCGAAGGATTTTATACCAGAAGAACACCGGATTCTACCGACAAGGTGAATTTTGGAAAGCACCCTGTCAAGTATTGGTCAGAAGAAGAATGGCGACAGTATATATACGGTTATGATCGCTTGGTCGAGAAAATGGACAATCATATTTTAAGTATTGTCAATACCCTCGAAAAGAACGGACTCTTGGAAAATACGATCGTTTTTTATACTTCAGATCATGGTGATGGGCATGGCTCACACGAATGGAATCAGAAAATGAATTTCTATGAGGAATCGGTCAATGTACCTTTTGTGATTTCATGGAAAGGGCATACCAAGGCCGGTGTTATTGATACAAAGACATTAACGACGAGCGGATTGGATTTGTATCCTACCCTATGTCAATTAGCAGGGGTGCCCATTGACGGGGCATTACCCGGTGAAAATCTAAAAGATTATGTGATTGAAAGTGCAGAAAAGCCTGTAAATGCCAGGAATTATGTTGTTTCAGAGATTATCCAGAAAGAGAAAAACAAATCAGGAGGTCGGGTTTTTGTAGGAAGAATGGTCGTGACCGAACAGTATAAGTACTTCCTTTTTGATGGCGGTGAAAATCCAGAACAGTTTTTTGATCTGAAAAATGACCCGCAAGAGCTTAAGCCATTGATCGATTCGAAAAAACATCAAATAGAAATCACTCAACACAGGCAGATGTTGAAGGATTGGATTATTAAAACATCGGATGACTTTCCCATTGAAAATATTCCCTCATAACAACAACCATGAAACAATTGATCACGTGCTTTATACAGCTCTTTAGTGTAATACTATTAGGTCAAACCACCTATTTTGTTGATGATTTGATGGGAAACGATGCCAATACGGGGATCAAGGTTGAGGCTCCTTTGAAAAGCTTGGCTAAAATCAATCGAATTGATCTTCAACCTGGGGATTCGGTTCTTTTTAGAAGAGGAGGACAATGGGTCGGCAACTTGGTTCCACGTGGTAGCGGTGCCCTTGAAAATCGAATTGTCATTGGGGCCTATGGTTCAGGGGAAGCTCCTGTATTGAATGCAAAGGGCAAAATTGCCCACAACGAAAACGTATCGTATACCATCCGATTGTTCAATCAGGAATACATAGAAATCCGCGACATGAAAATCAAGAATCATGTCCCTGCTGAATCACCCCGAAAACTTGTTCTGAAAAATGCGGTAGCATATGTAAATGCGCCAAAAATGGGCATTTATATCGAAGGAAAGGATTGCGGAACGTTGCATGATATACAATTGGTCAATTTAGAGATTTGCGATGTTAATGGGGATATGAGTACCAAACATAATGGAGGTGTTTTTGCGGAAATCACCTGGAATGGGGAGGCTGCCAAAAGGGTGAAATCGAATTTTGATGGGTTGTACCTTGAAGGTTGTTATATTCATGATGTCGACAGGACGGGATGGTCCAATATTTCTGTTTGGGATAATAGGTCTTTGGTTAGTACTTGGGGGCAAACCTTGGCGAACGGTAAATCCCACAATTGGTATCCAAGTTTAAACGTTGTTATTAGAAATAATAGATTCGAAAAATGCGGTGCGAATGCCTTGATCGTTAGGGTGGCGAAATCGCCTTTGGTTGAATATTGTGTATTTACGCATAATGGTTTAAAGGGTAGTGGAAATGCTTCATTCCCTTTTAATTGTGATGATGCGCTTTTTCAATATAACGAAGCTTCCTTTACCTTTTATAATACCGCAGCAAATAGTTGGAACCACAAGCCCGATGTGGATGCAGGTGGATTTGATAGTGATTGGAACTGCAAGAATACAGTTATTCAATATAATTATAGTCATCACAATGGTCATGGGGGCATCCTTATTTGTTGTGATGGGGGCAGTAAGACAAGTTTTAACGATGGTACTATAGTCCGTTATAATATTTTTGAAAGTAATAACCATCATGTCGTAAGGAATTCCGGTACAACGACCAATACAAGCATTTATAACAATGTTTTCTTTTCCGGGATGGAAAATGACTCCGTTCAGTTGTTGTACCATAAGAATTGGGGCGGATTTCCGGATACAACTACTTATAAAAACAATATTTTCTATTCCTTGGGTAAAGGTAATTTCTTCGAATTTGGGGAAAGCACCAATACGGTATTCAAAGCAAACACCTTTTATGGTGACATAAAAAACGAACCTAAGGATTTAGGGAAGAGTAAAAAAAATCCCATGTTTAAAAGCGCGGTTGCTTCAAAAACGAATTGGAAATCGTATTTGAGGTTTATGCTAAAGACAGCATCTCCGGAAGTGGACAATGGAGTCGAAATTGAAGGTTGTCCCATGAAGGATTTTTTAGGCAACCCCATAATCGGTAAACCGGATAGAGGCGCTTTCGAATTTCAACATTAATAAAATAGATTACAATAATGAATACAAGATTATGCATTTTACTTTTTACCTTGTTATCGGTTTGTGGTGTTTCATCCCAATCTAGACAGAGCTTCAGCATCAATAATGATTGGACGTTCCATAAGGGTGATTTGAATGTTATTGAAAACGGGGGTGTTCAAGGTATTTCTTGGGGGAATATTGAAGAATGGGAAACAGTGAACTTGCCACACACCTGGAATAACTTGGATGCTATAGACGATGAGGCTGGGTATTATAGAGGTGTTGGGTGGTATAAAAAAACCATTTTCATAGAAGAGGAGGGTCAGCATACAAAAACGCTGATTTATTTTGAAGGGGCTAACCAAGTCGCCGATCTCTATGTGAATGGTTCATGGGTAGGGCAACACAAAGGCGGATATACGAGGTTTCATTTTGATATAACCCCATTTTTAAAAATCGGTCAAGACAACGTATTTGCCATTAAAGTAGATAATAGCCATAATACGGACATACCTCCGTTATCGGCGGATTTCACGTTTTTCGGTGGTATTTATCGCGATGTATTTCTTATAAAGATGAATGATGTCCATTTTTCAATGGATGATTTCAGTTCTTCAGGGATTTATATTACGACTCCTTCGGTTACCGAAGAAAAAGCAAAAGTTGAGGTCAGGTCTTTGTTGAGCAATGGGACCGATCGAAATATAACGGTAGACGTTTCGCATCGTATTGTGGATCGGGAAGGTAATACCGTTCTTGAGAACAATCAACGTAAAAAGCTAGCTAAAAGCCATAAGAGCATTTCTGTTTCACAGGAAATGATCATCGGAACCCCTAATTTATGGTCACCTCAAAATCCATATTTATACAATATCATCTCTCGTATAAAAGATGCCAAAACGGGACGGGTCTTGGATGAATCCATACAGCCTTTAGGATTGCGTTGGTTTGAATTCGACCCAAAAAAGGGTTTTTTCCTTAATGGAAAATATTTAAAATTGATAGGGACCAACAGACATCAGGATTATAAGGAAAAAGGCAATGCCCTATTGGATGAGATGCATGTGCGCGACATTCGATTGCTTAAGGATATGGGAGGTAATTTTTTACGTATTTCCCATTATCCACAGGATCCTACGGTTTTGGAAATGTGCGATAGATTGGGCATCATCACTTCTGTAGAGATTCCTATTGTAAATGCCATTACCGAATCGGAGGAATTCACCAAAAATTCCCTTTTTATGGCAGAAGAAATGGTGAAGCAAAACTTTAACCACCCCTCTTTGATCATTTGGGCTTATATGAATGAGGTACTTTTGAGATTGCCCTATAATCAAAAAACGGAAAAGGAACGCTACCGAACATATGCGGATAACGTAACTGAATTGGCCAGTGAAATAGAGCTACATATCAGGGAATTGGATCCAAGTCGTTATACGATGATTCCGAACCACGGGGCGATAAGTAGGTATAAAGATGCAGGTTTGACAGAGGTACCCATGATACTCGGTTGGAACCTTTATCAAGGGTGGTATTCAGGAAAACTATCCGCTTTCGATGAAAATCTGGATGAGCTTCATAGTCTCTTTCCTGATCAACCCATTATAATAACCGAATATGGGGCCGATGTGCACCCAAGACTTCATTCTTTTAACCCGGAAAGGTTCGATTATACGGTGGAATACGGGAATATGTACCATGAACATTATCTAAAAGGAATAATGGAGAGGCCTTATATTGTAGGTGCCAATATTTGGAATTTGAACGATTTCTATTCAGAATCGAGGGGGTATGCTTTTCCTAGGGCTAATTTAAAGGGAATTACCACCTTAGATCGGGAGAAAAAAGACACTTGGTGGTTGTACAAGACATTCTTATCCAAAGAACCCATTGTAAAATTTGGCCAGAATCAATGGACTATTCGAGGAGGTGTGGCCGAAGCGGGAAAGAACTTTTGTAGGCAGCCGTTAACTGTTTATTCCAATGGGGAATCCGTGGAATTGTCACATAATGATACCGAATACAACGCTAAGGTGGTCGATCATATAGCTCGGTTCTCAGTACCGTTTGTCAATGGAAGAAACAAATTTGTAGCAAAGAGTACCATTGGTTCAAAAGTGTATACCGATGTTCTGGAGGTCGATTTTAGGTTGGCACCGAATAAATTTTTAGATTTCAATGAAGATTTTTATTCATTGAACATACTTCTTGGTACCCAAAGAATGTACGAAGATAAGGTAAAGGACATCGTATGGATACCTGAACAGGAATATACTATGGGAAGTTGGGGCTATGTTGGGGGCCAACCATTTCGACCCAAAACCAAATACGGTAGTTTACCAAGCTCCGATTTGGATATTTTGGATTCGGAGAACGATCCGATCTATCAAACACAGCGAGTTGGGATTAAAAAGTTTAAATTTGATGTTCCGGAAGGGAAATATACCGTTTCCTTGGGATGGGCAGAGTTGCAATCCGATATTGAACATGAAAAATTGGTTTATAACTTAGGAAACGACAAGGTTTCAGAAGTTGTTTCGGACCGTATTTTCAATGTATTGATCAATGGCGCCTATGTGGAGAAGAATTTAAACCCCACAGAGCGGTTTGAGGCAGAAAAAGCGGTCATGAAAAAATATACGGTATTGGTAACCGGTAAAGAAGGTATACAAATAGATTTTGAGGCGATAAAAGGTAATCCGATATTGAATACGATTCAAATCAGGAAACGATCTTAAGACCGGTCAAAGGATTGACCTTGATGGTAATAGGCTGGGGAATCATTTTGTATATAAGTGTAAAAATAAGATCATAGGATAAAAATGACTAATTTAATTATAAACACAAATGGGTAAAGTAGTAGTATTGACCGGGGCTGGCGGTGTCTTATGCAGCACCCTGGCAAAAGCCATGGCAAAACAAGGACACAAAATCGCGGTTTTGGATCTAAAGAAAGAAGCGGCCGAGAAGGTGGCGAATGAAATTATTGCAGCAGGAGGGACGGCCATCGGGGTCGTTGCGAATGTTCTGGAAAAGGAGTCTTTGGAATCCGCTAAATCGGAAGTCAACAGTAAATTGGGAAGCTGTGATATTTTAATCAACGGAGCGGGCGGTAACCATCCGTTGGGGACAACCTCAAATCCACATTTATTGGAAGAAGACCTGTTGAATACTACCGAGGGCTTTAAAACATTCTTCGATTTGGATACCAAGGGCATCGAATTCGTCTTTAATCTGAATTTTATCGGCACCTTATTGCCAACTCAGGTTTTCGCAAAGGATATGGTAGGTAAAAAAGGCTGTAGTATTTTGAATATCTCATCAATGAACGCCTTTACGCCCTTAACGAAAATCCCGGCCTATAGTGGGGCAAAAGCTGCGGTTTCGAATTTCACCCAGTGGTTGGCGGTCCATTTTTCAAAAGTGGGCATAAGGGTAAATGCCTTGGCACCGGGGTTTTTCTTAACGGATCAGAATAGGACTTTGTTGACGACCGAAAGCGGAGATCTAACGCCAAGGGGAAATACCATAATCGACCAAACCCCAATGGGACGGTTTGGTGAACCTGAAGATTTAATCAGTACGACCCTTTACCTTTGTGACGAAGCATCTTCGTTTGTTACGGGCGTTGTTATTCCCATCGACGGAGGATTTAGTGCATTCAGTGGTGTTTAATAAGTTTTAAATAGAGAATAATGGAACAGACATGGCGTTGGTACGGACCCAAAGACCCCGTATCATTATCGGATATAAAACAAGCAGGTGCTACCGGAATCGTTACGGCATTACATCATATCCCTAATGGGGAAGTATGGACGGTCGACGAAATAAATAAACGTAAAGGGCTTATTGAAACGGCCGGACTCACATGGAGTGTTGTGGAAAGTATTCCTGTGCATGAGAACATTAAAACTCGATCTGGGAATTATAAGACCTATATCGAGGCCTATAAGAAAAGTATCGAAAATTTGGCGCTTTGTGGCATCCATATCGTATGTTATAATTTCATGCCGGTTTTGGATTGGACTAGGACAGACCTGGGGTTTGAAGTTGAGGATGGCTCCAAAGCCCTACGTTTCGATGTCGTTGCCTTTGCGGCTTTTGAACTTTATTTATTACAACGACCGAGGGCAGAGGCAGGGTATTCTGAAGAGGAAAAAGCTGCAGCCAAAGCTTATTATGAAAAACTTTCCGATACCGAAAGGCAACAATTGGTAAATAATATTATTGCAGGATTGCCAGGAGCGGAAGAAGGATATACCTTAGAACAGTTCCAAACCATTCTGGATACGTATAAGGATATTGATGCCCAAAAATTAAGGGGGAATTTAGTTGATTTCTTAAAAGAGATCATCCCCGTGGCAGCTAAAAACGAGGTGTTGATGTGTATTCACCCTGATGATCCACCGTATCCCATTTTAGGCCTACCCAGGGTAGTAAGTACAGAGGAGGATTATGCCTTTTTGTTTTCGGAAGTTCCCGATAGGGCCAACGGAATCACATTCTGTACAGGCTCTTTAGGTGTACGGGCCGATAATAACTTGGTGCAAATTTTCAAAAGGTTTGCGGATCGTGTCCACTTTTTACATTTGCGAAGTACAAGACGTGATGAAAAAGGTAATTTTTACGAGGCCAACCATTTGGAGGGCGATGTGGATATGTTCAGCGTAGTAAAAGAAGCGGTAATTGAAGAAAGAAGGCGAAAGGCACTGGGAATGAAAGATGCAATTATTCCGGTACGTCCAGATCATGGCCATCAAATGCTCGATGACTTACATAAGATAACCAATCCAGGTTACTCCGGTATCGGTAGGCTAAGGGGATTGGCCGAGTTGAGGGGACTGGAATTCGGTATTTCCAAAAGTTTGGTATAGCTAAATTGATTTGAAGGGGTTTTAATCGTAAGCCCCATTTCGGTTATCCAAAACTAAACCTCGTTCAATTCCATAGGCGACGAATATGTTGCCAAGGTCTTGAACGGGGTCTTTTTATATTCATGGGCTATATTATCATTAAAATCGGTGCCGATCCAATGGGCAACTCGCATTTTAATGTTCAAATTCCTCGATTTCATTTAAGAACTCCATGGCTTTTCCGGTTTTCGTTCCGCTCAAAAAACCAATGGTTTTCCGAACCCAATCAATATGCATGTTCTTATAGCTTAATTTGTTGAACAACCAGCTGACCGGAACGATGATTACGGCATTGAAAACCAGATATCTTAGGACGAAATCTTGGTCTAAGTGGGGATAAAGGTCAAAACCAAGGAAAACATCAAGGGCCACCAATGCATAGGCCCACCAAATGGGGGCTGAAAGAAAAATCAATTTTATAAAAAGTAAATTATGGGAGTTCACCAATTCGATTTTCTTTCTGATGTCCACTAAGGGCTTTGAGAAATCAATTTGTTGCAATAACGCTACTTGCCCAATGCTTCCGGTTAAGGCAATCAATGCAAATACCCCGACGATACTGCCGCTAATGGCCAAATGGGTATGGGACCAATGCGATACTACATAATTACCCAAAAAGAGTACCACGATACCGAAAAAAAGGAGTTCGATACCTCGATAAATAAGAATGATCCGGGTTTTCTTTTCCGACTTTTCCAGCTGTATGCGTTTTAGGGCTTCTTTGTTCAATTGTATACTGCTGTCCAATTTCGCATCGTAGGCTTCCAAAATTCTTTGTAGTTCATTTGTTTCCATAATCTGTATTTTTTTCAAATTCCTTTTTTAGTTTAATTTTTATGCGACCGATTTTGGTTGCCACATTTGTTTTTGAAATACCCAGGATCTCAGCTATTTCTTCGTGTTTTTTACGATCTAGGTACAACAACATCAAAGCTTTGTCCAGTTCTTTTAGGTCATTGATGAATTGCTGAAGCAATTTCAGGTTTTGATCCGATTCCAATTCCCGTTCAAGGTTGTTCTCCCCATAAATGAAAATGGATTCTTCATTATAATAATCACTTTTCAATGACCATTTTTTCTCTTTTCTATAGAATGAAATGGCCACGTTCAATGCGATGCGGTACATCCATGTCGAATATTTGTAGTCTGTATTGTATGAGTCGAAGGCACTCCATAATTGGATCATGATCTCTTGCTCCAGATCTTTGCGGTCAGCATGGTTGGGGCAGTACGAATTCACGATCTTATAGATGATTTTTTTGTGCTCATCGATCAATTTAATAAAGCTGTCTTTTTTACTTAGTGGCATGGTATTATATACTAAGGCTATTGTAATGTATGGTTATTTATTCAATAAAATGGGGCTCAAGGCTTCCCTGTTTGGGGAATGATGATTGCCGATGTTCCCATGGGCTGCGATAATGTCCGGTACATGATCGTTTAATTTTTATCGTTTGGTATATGATTCGTGGAATTTGGAAAAAATCACACCTTAACCGTATTTTTTTTATTTCATTGGATATGGAGTGTAAATTACCCGATCACAAGCGGGTAAAAGTTCTGATGATCCTTTAAAGGTTCTATATTTCCATTTGTTCCGGTTATTCATAAAAATTGGTATTTTTAAGTGCATTTTTCCCTTATTCTGGGAAAGTAACCCTATTCAGGCTCGTGAAAACCACTTTTAATTCAAAGTCCATCGCAGTATTACCTTTTGTGAATATCGGAAAGCCCGAGAACGAGTATTTTTCAGATGGGATTTCGGAAGAGATTATCAATGCCTTGACAAAAATCGAAGGCCTTAAGGTGACCGCCCGTACATCTTCATTCTTCTATAAAAACAAACAATTGGATGCCCGACATATAGGTAACGAACTCGGGGTGGAAACGCTTCTGGAAGGGAGTGTAAGGATCATCAATGAGCGTGTCCGTATCTCATCCCAATTGATCCGTACCGATAATGGTTTTCATATGTGGTCGGAACGTTTTGATCGTGACCTTTCCGATATTTTTGAACTACAGGATGAAATCAGTCTGCTGATCGCCGATAAAATAAGGGAGAATTTCGGTCATTTTGATGTTCAGGAGCACTTGGTGGATGCCCCAACGAAAAATATCGAGGCGTATAAACTGCTGCTGAAGGCACGTGAACTTCGAATGCGGTGGAATTCCAAAGATGTAAAGGAAGCGATTACCTATTTGGATCAAAGTATAACGCTTGACCCTTCTTATGCCGATGCATATTTGGAAAAAGGATGGTGTGTAGGTATGTTGGCATCTTGGGGTTATTTGGAACGGGAACCCGGACTTGAGGAAGCAAATCGGTATATAGATATTGGCTTGAAATTGAATCCGGATTCGGCCATGGGCCATTACGTGAAGGCCACGATCAGTTTTTGGGGATATTGGAATTATAAGGATACTTACGAACATTTACATAAATCGATAGCAATCAACCCTAATCTTTCCGAAGTGCGGGATGCTTTGGCCGATTGCTATTCCGGTATGGGACGGATTGACGATGCCCTGGCCACCAATGAATTGGCCTTACGAATAAACCCATTATCCGCAAACCTCCATTTTACGAAGGGGAATATGGTGTATTTTAAAAAAGACTATAAACAGGCCATTTTACTTTTTGATAAGGCCCTATCATTGACCTCCACGTTTCCATTGGCTTTGGAGATGAAAGCGGCAGCCCTTATTTTGGACGGTCAAAAAGATACGCTGTGGGATTTTGTCCAATCAACCCCCCAGTTGGAACGCCCAAAAACCTACTTGGCTATTTTTGACCTTATGCACCAAAAGGGTTCTTTTAATATTACGGATGCGGAACTTGCCCAAGAGCGGGAACATTCAGAGGTGAAGAATTTACGTTCGTGGGACTTATATCTTGAAGTTTATAAAGGGCATCATGAAAATGCCATGAACATTCTTGAGACAAGGATTGCGGAAAGGTCGGGACAATTGTTCAATTTCAGGAATGACCCTTTTTTGGAACCCATACGCACTTATGCGAAATACCAGGAAATTGAGGATGCTGTGTTCAAATCCTTTGATTTACCTGAATTGGCTGTAGTATCGGGAAAAAAAGTGGATTCGTCCCCATTTACCGCCGACCAACTGAAAACCTATGCCAATGCAATTGAAATGGTCATGCGGGATGATAAGCGTTTTACCGATCCTGAGCTCGGTTTAAAACAATTGGCGGCAGATATTGATCTGCATCCGAATAAGCTTTCCTGGTTATTGAACAATCATTTTGGTAAGAATTTCAACGACTATATCAACCAATACCGCATCAAGGAATTCCAACGACTGGCCCTTGCTCCCGAAAACAGGAACATTACCTTATTGGGACTGGCCTATGATAGTGGTTTTAACTCCAAGACCGTTTTCAATACCTTCTTTAAAAAGGAAACGGGCATGACCCCAAAACAATGGGTCAAGGCCAATTCTTAAGGGTGTTCTCCTTCATGGCGTGGAATAAAGTTCGGTATTTCAATTAAAATGTTCCGATTCATAAGTTCGGGCGTTTCGCCCTAGCTTCATTTTCATCTTTGTCCCATCATTAATCTAAAAACAATCGGACAAGATGGGAAATCAATTTCTAGTATTCATGGCAATGGTGTTGATGGCATTGGGAGCCACTGCACAAGAAACCTATTTGGATGTGGTCATCAACTACACGCCAACCTCGATGGACTTCGGTGAAAACAATAAAGCGTTAAAAGATTTTAAAGAAGGGTATTGGGGCCTTCAGGTAGGGGCATCCTTTCAAATGGGGGTTACCGATTATTTTTCGGTGGTTCCCGAATTGTACTTTGTAATGAAAGGTTCGCGCCTGGAAGACAATAACCCGCTTACCGGACAGGAAACCCGTTTTCGCTTTAATACCTTGGATTTGCCGGTAATGGCCCGACTACATGTATGTAATGTGTATCTCAATGCAGGTCCCGTAGTCAGCTATAACTTGGGGGGCCGTGTAAAAACCGAAGCCAATGGGACTTTATTGGGTGGTAAGGAGAAGATGGACTTCGGTACCGAAGCAGATACCTACAGCAGGTGGGATGCCGGGATACAATTCGGTTTGGGGTACGAATTTCAACTGAAGCGATCAAGGTTACTCCTTGATCTGCGCTACCATTATGGTATGGTCGATATGGGTAATGGAACGGATATCTACAATCGTTACTTTAACATGAATGTCCTTTTAGCGAAGAAATGGAAAAAAGATCCACTGGCCAAAGCAAGGCAAAAGGATATGGCATTGTGGGGGGAGGCCGATAATCGACCATTTGCTGCTCACAACAACTAAAAACAACGGGTTTATTCATCATGAAATCAATCAAATCAACCGCAAGGGTAGCAGGAGCATTGTATCTTATTCTGATCCTTTGCGGTATTTTCGCGGAAAAGTACGTACGCACCACCATAGTGGATGTGGTCGATGGCGGTAAGACCATTGAGAATATAACGGAGAATGTATTTCTGTTCCGTTTGGGTTTTATCAGTGACCTATTCATGCTATTGGCCTATTTTTTATTGCCAATGGTATTGTACCGTATTTTTAAGGATACCCACAAGTGGATGGCCCAAACAATGGTCTTGGGCGTTTCTGTGGCCGTGGCCATCCTGAGCACTAATATGCTGAATCATTATGCGCCACTCCTATTGATTCCAGAAGAAGGTTTCAATTCAGTACAATTGAAGCAACAGGTGCTTTTTTATTTAAGGTTACATAAGGAGGGCTATCATATTGCCCAAGTATTCTTCGGCTTTTGGTTGTTCCCCTTGGGGTATTTGGTCTACCGTTCGAAGTTGTTTCCCAACCTCATAGGAATACTGTTGATGGTAGGCTGTGTAGGGTATTTGACAGACTTTGTGATCCATTTTCTTTTTACCGATGATGCCACCTTAACTGCTTTTATTACCCTTCCTGCCGATTTGGGGGAGTTTTCACTTTGCCTCTTCTTATTGGTTAAAGGGGTGAAAGCCAGAACTTTTTAAAATTGTCCCGAATCATAAAACCGAACGACCGGCATCCCTTTTCATTGAATATTTGCATCAAAATCAGTAATCATTAAAAAAAACATCATTATGAAACTTTTGACAAAAGAGTCGCCCACCGTATCAAGAAAGCATCTGATATTTTCAAATTTTAGGGATAGCAAACGTGTCCGTTGGGCCCAATACCGGAAACACGGTTATTGATATGCACAACGCATTGTATTCATTAAACCAGTAACGTCCTGTACCATCACGGCCATTTAAAAATGGGTACAGGATAAAAATGCCAAGAATCATAAATACCGACAATCATGACAACATTAATTAAATTCATCATCTCAACACTTATTACGGTAATGCTTTTATCCTCCTGTACCAATGACGATCGGGAGGATATCGTTCTTCAGGATCCATCCGGGATTACATCTGCTACAGCGCTATCTGCTTATCTTGATGCCATGGCAGAGCAGGAAAACGTTCCGGGATTTGCGGTCAGTATCGTAAAAGATGGAACCATTGTATACCAGGAAGCCTTTGGTTATGCGAATATTGCCGATCAAGTGGCCTATACGAATCAGACAGTAACCCAAATAGCCTCGGTAAGTAAAACATTTGTAGGGGCGGCTGTGGCCAAGGCCATAGCGCAGGGGTATTTTACGTTGGAAACCGATATCAACGATCTGCTGCCTGTAACGGTTACGAATCCCAAACAGCCGGATGCGGAAATAAAAATCAAGCATTTGGTAACCCACACTTCGGGACTATTGGACAACCCCCAGGTATATTTGGCCCATAACTATTATATTTTACCCGGGGAGGATACCTCAACCGCAGGTGCTCACATTTTAATGGATGATCTGGGGATGCAACAGCGGGAAAAGTATGCCCTAAGTGAATTCTTGTCCGAATACTTTTTGGAAGATGGCGCCATGTACGATTTGGATAATTTCGCGCCTATCGAACCAGGAGTCTCGTGGTCCTATTCCAACTTGGCAACCGGTTTGACCGGACTGATCATCGAAAATGTGACCGGACAATCTTTTGATACGTATGTTAAGGAGCATATTTTGCAACCCTTGCAAATGAATGCCTCTACCTATGCTATCGAAGCGGTTGATATGGAGGAAATGGCCACGGCTTATATCAACGATGCCACCCCTTTGCCATTTTATGCCAACGATTCTTACCCCGAAGGTGGCCTGTATTCCACCAATGAGGATATGGGGAAATACCTGTTGGATATGGTCAATGGGGTCAATGGGGCTTCATCCACTCTATTTTCACAAGCCGGGTATGCCAACCTGTTCAATGCCCATCTCGAAAACGGAATCGTTCCCAATGATTTTGCTGAAAACCACGGACTTTTTTGGTACATGAAAGACGACAAGGTAATGCATGGTGGTAATGATCTTGGGGTTTCAACACATTTGGAGCTGCATGGGAACGGCAATTCGGGATACGTTTTCCTTTCGAATATAGACGCCTCTTTTAACGGGAACATGCAGCAGTACCAAAGCATTTTTTCGAAAATAGACACGGCTATCGGGCAATTTTTACAGGCAGATTGATCCCCGATGACCTATCCCCTATATATGTGGGGAGAGTGACCCCATGGATTTTTGGTTCTCCTTAAATGGTAAGCTGCCATATCACGATCTTGGACGTAAATAAGCTTTTTAAGTGTAAAGGGAAATTCCCTTAAAGGCATAATTTATACAATAGGTAATGGTCAATGGTCATTCCATGTAACCTAAATACAAAACAATGAAGGCAATTAAAACTAAGAATACGGTCTTATTGGCAGGTGCAACCGGATATCTCGGGAGACATATCGCCAAAGAACTCCAAATACGTACTTTGCAAACCAAAATACTGGTTCGTAATACAAATAAAGCGAAAGGGCTCAGTTCGGAATCGGCTACGGTAATCAAAGCAGAAGTTACGAACCCTGAAACCTTAAAGGGGCACTTTAACGACGTGGATACGGTAATTTCAACCGTTGGGATTACCCGTCAGAAAGACGGACTTACTTATTGGGATGTGGATTACCAAGCCAATGTTAATTTGTTAAAGGAAGCCATGGCTTCCGGGGTAAGAAAGTTCATCTATGTGTCTGTTTTGAACGGTAACCTTCACCGAAACCTTAAAATCCTGGAAGCCAAGGAGTCATTTGTAGATGAACTGGTAACTTCGGGATTGGAATTTACCATCATTAGACCCAATGGTTTTTTCTCCGATATGAAGGATTTTTTAGAGATGGCCCAAAGGGGAAAGGTCTACCTTTTTGGTAGTGGGGAACAAAAGTTCAATCCCATTCATGGGAAAGATCTTGCCATTGCCTGTGTCGATGCCATCGAATCCGACCAAACCGAAATCAATATTGGGGGACCGGACATCCTAACCCAAAACGAAGTGGCCGAAATGGCCCTGACGGCTTGCGGAAACCCTGTCAAAATATCACACTTGCCCCATGGGTTACGAAAATCTATCGTTTGGATATTACGTACCTTTACCTCTTCAAAGACCTATGGCCCGATAGAGTTTTTCCTGACCTTGATGGCCGAAGATGCGATCGCACCAAGATATGGAAGTCATCGGTTGGGTACTTTTTTTCAATCGGAGATGGATACCATAAAAAAGAAATGACCAAGTACATCGGAAACAGTCGGGTATTGGGTTGCGTAATTTCATGTACTCGGTAGTTTCACCCCTTCTTCTTATATTCAATACTTCAATAAAAATTAAAACAACAGCTATGGGTATTCCAGATAAAAACAATCCGTTTCCCCTTGTGGGCTATGACCGTCTTTGCTTTCTAAAGAATATGATCAAAAATCCGAATATCAGTGTAGGTGACTATACGTATTATGATGATTTTGAGAGTGTTGGTAATTTTGAAAAAAACGTCAAGTATCATTTTGATTTTGTGGGCGATAAATTGATAATCGGTAAATTCTGCATGATTGCCTCTGGGGTAACCTTTATTATGAACGGTGCCAATCATTTGTCGGAGGCCATTTCATCGTATCCCTTCGCCATATTCGGGGGGGATTGGAAAGATGCGATGGCAGGTAAATCGTATCCGTCAAAAGGGGATACGGTCATTGGTAATGATGTCTGGATAGGATATAACGCGACCATAATGCCTGGTATACAAATAGGCGATGGGGCCATTATAGCAAGTAATGCAACGGTAACCAAAAACGTGGAACCCTATTCGATAGTGGGCGGCAATGCGGCAACATTGATTCGAAAGCGCTTTACAGCGTCCGAAATAGAAGCTTTACTGCAATTGAAATGGTGGGACTGGCCTATTGGGAAAATAACCCGTTATGCTTCAACTTTAACGGGCAATCGAATCCAAGAGCTTTTAAAAAGCATTAATGGGTAAGGGGATCTATCGGAAGTGGTGTTCCCAATCCTTTGGATTGGTACCGGAATAATTCAACCCTTAACGGGCGGGAATGGTTTTTCATTAAATAACCCCTCCTTTTTTTAACGTATAATAGATGGAATAGCAAGAATTTATCATATTTCCAAAATATGGGATAGGGTGCGGACAAGTGGGGAATTTGCAGTAATTTTAAGGCTTGTTTTTTTAATCCCGTCATGTATCCTGCCTATTTGTATATCAAATGGATTAGGCCGGTCTCCCAAAGCAGAAATTGTGAAGAAAGCTATCCTTTATATGATTATCAGTACCTTTTCATTTACGTTAATGAATTCGGTGGTAAAATATCTTTCCGGTTTTCCAACCTTTGAGATTGTTTTTTTTAGGTCATTGGGTTCTTTTGTTCTGGGAACAACGTATATCTTATATAAAGGCATCGATATTTGGGGGAATAAAAGGACATTGATGCTGGTGAGGTCCATTATAGGGTTGACCGCTATGAGTCTCTTCTTTATGTCCTTGAAATATCTGTCTGTTGGTACAGCCGTATCCTTACGGTATTTATCCCCCATATTTGCTACCTTTTTTGCTGTTTTATTGTTGAAGGAAAAATTAAGGCCACTTCAATGGCCCTTGTTCTTTATGGCCTTTTTAGGGGTGCTTGTCCTAAAGGGTTTCGATGGGGCGATTGATAATACGGGGCTGGTTCTGATTTTGGCCGCTTCTATATTCAGTGGCTTGGTATATGTAACCATCAGGAGGATCGGAAAAAGCGATTCACCGATTGTCATCGTAAACTATTTTATGTTCGTGGGAACCGTAATTGGTGGTATACTAAGTATATTCAATTGGAAAAAACCTATAGGCATTGATTGGTGGCTGTTTTTGAGTTTGGGGATATTCGGGTTTTTCGGACAAATATTCATGACCAAGGCATTTCAGGTAGCAAAAACCAATTTGGTGGCGCCATTAAAATATATCGAAGTTATTTTTACCCTTACCGTTGGTGTTCTTTGGTTTGGGGATTTCTATTCGATTTGGAGCTTAGTGGGCATCCTTATGATCGTAGGGGCCCTTGTCGCCAACGTATTTGTTAGTAAGGATTAACGGTTAAATCTTACTTTAAAAATAGTCCGACGGGTATCTTTTGTTTTCCGAGGGGTGCCATACACTATGTCATACCGAGGGCCATGCATTGGATGGGGCATTCTACTTATATCGTAATTCCTATACGGATGATCGTTTTTCTTTTTTAGTTCTTACTTTGTTATAAACCTTCTTATCTTTAAGGAAGTATTTTGAAGATGATACTAGAACCTAGAATGCTAATCAATATTAAACAATTACGAATATGAAAAAATCAAGTCTCGACCGTTTCATTAAAAGCATGCTCATATGCTTTTTGTTTTTAGGTGTTTTTACGACCTATGCCCAAGAAAAATTTGGTGGTCTGGCCCTATATACCGTCCGTGACGCTATGGGGGAGGACGCTAAGGAAACCCTTAAGGCCGTGGCCGATGCCGGATATAAAAATATAGAAGCGGCAGGATATGCCGACGGTAAGTTCTATAACATGACCCCTATGGCCTTTAAAAACTATGTCAAGGAAATCGGACTTCATCCGATCAGTACGCACCAAGGATCCGTGACCTTGGAGAATGCCGATGCCATGATGGCCGATGTAAAGGCTGCCGGTTTCAAGTATTTTGTGGTTCCAGTGCCTCCAATGGGGCTTTTTACGGTTGATAAGGAGACCAGGATGATGGGGATGAAGGGAGGAGTTGAAAATTTGGCCGGTATTTTAACCTCCTTGGGCAAGAAAGCGAAAAAGGCCGGACTTAAATTGCTCTACCATAATCATGATTTCGAATTTAAGAAAGATGCCGACGGGATAATACCCATAGAGTATTTGTTGGAAAATTGTGACCCGAAATATGTAAACTTCCAAATGGACCTGTATTGGGTTACGAAGGCCGGTGCCGATCCAGTGGAATATTTCAATAAATATCCCAAAAGATTCAAAATCTGGCATGTTAAGGATATGGACGATCAAGGAAGGTTCGCACCTGTGGGTAATGGTAATATAGATTTTGCCAGGATTTTGGCCAATAAAAAATTATCAGGGATGGAATATTATATGGTGGAACAGGATAAGACTTTTAATATGGGACCTCTCGAGGCCATCAAAGTAAGCCACAAGGGGTTAAAAAACATAGGGTTCAAATAGAGGGTCAACCTGAGTGCCGGGGGTATGCCATCCACCGTTAAGCAATTCGCCCTTGCGATAAACCGAAGCAGGGTAATCGAGGATGAAAGGGTAACGGTAAACAAATAACCCTTAATATGGGTATGATTTTGTTCCGCCCACTTTGATTCGATATTGAAACAAGCAACGTCCCGAAAATTAATTCGGGACGTTGCTTGTTTTAACCTTGACCGTAGTGAGATCTATTCTTTTTCATCGGGAAGGTTTATCCCTTTGGTCAATAAGGTCAACCCCATCAATACCAGCCAAATGACCTTAAGATGGAATATGGGTTTATAGATTTCGAAGTTATCAGGGATTCCCATAATAATGCCCATGGCAGCGATACCCAAAAGAATGGTAAACCATCCCAGTCCTTTGTTCAGGATACTCCATTTTACAAAGGCCGCTCCTAAAATAACCAATCCGACCCCCGAGAATACACGTCCAAATCGTACAAAACAAGTAACATAATGGTTGGTGAACAGTAGGCCATCCATGATTTCCTGGATTTCCTCAGGGGATTTTCCCATGGTATTGCCAACCCCCCAAGCTCCGAACGTATAGTAGAAAGCCGCTGCGATGGCCAAGGTAAAGGTGCCCACGATTATCATTCCGGTTCCTGGATAGATCAATACACGGTAAGGTTTTTTGGTGGCTATTCCGGTTAAGGCGAACATGGCGATCCCCATGATCACCCAACCAAAAATGTGCATACGGTAGATCCATATCCACGTCCATAAGTTTTTATTGATCTCAGTAAAGTCGGAGGCTACAATATATTCCCCCAAATGATGGGGAGAAAAAAACCATCCCCCCCAAAGCAAAACGGCCGATACGATAAAGGCCCAACCGATGATTTTTGTTTCGAAATCTTTTTTCATAATTTTGTCTTTTGATTTCTTCAATTTATGGGAAACAGACCTTTTTATATGTAACAATTGTTACAATTCCAATATTTAAATAACACAATAACAAGGTATTATAAATGGTTTTTTCCCGGTAGTTGGTGTGTGGGGTCCGATATTATCGGGGTTAAGTACTTTTACTCGAATAAAAGCTTAAAAGTTTTGCTTATTTTTAAAATCTGATTGGTGATTTTGATTTATATCCTGCTATTTTAGGTACTATAAAGGGATTTTTCACCTATAAGCTAATAATGTATCATGGGATTATCTACAATAAAAATGACGGAGACAGCTTCAGGTTTGGAACACTACTTTCAACAATTCAGGTCACATATCATCGGGGTCGATCAGACTTTTACATCCCCCTATGGGGAACAAAGGATATTGTATGCGGATTGGACGGCGAGTGGGCGGTTATATGGCCCTATCGAGGATAAATTATCCCATGTAATAGGCCCTTTCGTGGCCAATACCCATACGGAAACCTCCTTTACAGGTTCGGTGATGACCATGGGTTACCACGAAGCTCGGAATAAGATAAAACGGCATGTAAATGCCAATTCGGACGATGTGCTTATTACCGTAGGTAGTGGTATGACCGGTGCGGTGAATAAATTTCAACGTATTTTAGGACTCAAAGTATCTGAAAACCTACGACCATATACGGAAATTCCCGAAGCATTGAGACCGATTGTCTTTGTCTCCCATATGGAACACCATTCCAATCAAACCTCTTGGTTGGAAACCATTGCCAAGGTTGAGGTCATCCCCTGTAACGATCAAGGGTTGATCTGTTTTGAAAGCTTTGATAAATTATTGGCAAAATATCAGGACCATCCCTTGAAGATAGCTTCCATAACGGCCTGTTCCAATGTTACGGGTATACAGACCGATTACCATAGGGTCGCCAAAATGATCCATGCCAATAATGGGTTGTGTTTTGTTGATTTTGCATGTTCGGCACCCTATGTGGATATTGATATGCATCCTGAAAATGAAGAGGAATATTTGGATGCGATCTTTTTTTCCCCCCATAAATTTTTAGGAGGCCCTGGCTCAAGTGGCGTACTTATTTTCAATAAAAAACTATATAAAAACCTCATACCCGATAATCCGGGGGGAGGTACCGTTACATACACCAACCCTTGGGGCGACCATGATTATATCGATGATATCGAGACTCGGGAAGATGGGGGTACCCCTGGCTTTTTACAGGCGATAAGAACGGCCCTTGCCATAAAGTTGAAAGAACAAATGGGGGTTGACAATATCCATAGGCGGGAGCATGAAATGAATCAAAGGATTTTCGGGCAATTGAATGAAATCGACAATCTCCATATCCTGGCCAATGAACATAAAGATAGGCTGGGCATCTTTTCATTTTATATTGACGATGCCCATTTTAACTTGATCGTTCAGTTATTGAATGATCGTTTCGGAATTCAAACCAGGGGAGGATGTTCCTGTGCAGGTACGTATGGGCACTACCTTTTGCATGTAGACCAATTGACATCCAAAGCCATCGAAAAAAAGATTTTGGAAGGTTGTTTGATGGAGAGACCAGGGTGGATCCGGATGTCCATTCACCCAACCATGACCAATGCCGAAATTGATTTCATTTGTGATGCCATTGCTCAAGTTGCCCTAAACCATAAAGAATGGGGTAGGGATTATACCCATAACTTGGCCAAGAATGAATTTGAGCATAGTAAAGGAAGCCAAAATGAGCAAAGCTTGGTCAAAACTTGGTTTGATGATTAATGACCCTGCCCTTTTCATAGCGGTTTGAAAATTTTCCGTCGGTGTTCCATAAATGCCGATAAGACCATCCATTCCCGAGCATACTATTGCCGATCATAAGCTGAGGGATTACCGAAAAAGGGAATGGACCCTTTGGATATTGCGTTCAGCGAAGGGGGGCTTCCGGCATCGTTGTATTGGCGATTATTCGCGGGCTATTCGGCTGTACTTTGGATTGTTTTAAAGCTTCAAACCATACACCTTCAAGCTTTTTAAGAAGAATGGTTAAAAAATGGAAGATTTTTAAAAGTATTCGATTTAATCGTTCATAATTTCAGATTTGAGGGTTATTTTTGAAGTACTCCTAGTATACAAATGAAATCTCGACAATAATCGTATGATAAAAGAACTGCAAGCCAATTACGGACATATTTTTGAAGAGGAACTGATCAATGAAATTAATCAGACCGGTACATATAGGGAAGTTCATGAAGGCCATAAGCTCATGGAAATCGGGGAATACGTAAAGTCCATGCCTTTATTGATTTCCGGAGTGATAAAAGTGCTTCGGGAAGACGGGGATGGTGATGAATTATTGTTGTATTTTTTGGAACATGGGGATACCTGTGCCATGACTTTGAACTGTTGTATGGGGCACACAAAGAGTGAAGTCAGGGCCATTGCGGAAACCCATGCCAAATTGATCATGATCCCAATCCAAAAAATGGAGGAATGGTTGGCAAAATATACGAGTTGGCGCAATTTTGTCCTGCTCAGTTACCACAATAGACTGAATGAAATGTTGGAAACCATAGACAGCATTGCATTTTTAAGGATGGATGACCGGCTGTTAAAGTATTTAAGGGACAAGGCAAGAGTAACCAAAGACAATGAGATCAGTACCACACACCAGCAAATTGCCTATGAATTGCATACCTCTAGGGTGGTCATTTCAAGATTGTTGAAAAAATTGGAAAACCTCGGTGAGATCGAGCTATATAGAAATCAAATTAAATTGGTGAATGCATAAGGGATTGACCTTCCAAATGGTGAAGTCTTGATCCCGTCTCAATAAAACCTCCATATTCGGCTGATCGATATGTGTTGATGACCTACGTTCCGATACATTATGTAACCAATGTTACTTAAAAATCCATATAACGATTATAATTTTAACCGTTACTTGGAAGATGGGGGTCGGAATGCAAGGACACGGATTTTTTGGATACGCCCGTGGCACTCTGAACATACATTAAAATAGTTAGTTATAACTAGGGTAACAAGGGGACGACAGGTTGATTCCTGTCATTCCCTTGTTTTAATACACAAACAATAAATTAGCAATTAAACGAAATCAAATGTCATTCCTAAGTTCTCTTTTCGGCGGTAGTAGCCTCGATCCCAATAAGTTCGAAGTACTTGATAAAAATTCCTTTAAAAAGGCCATTCAAAATAAGAAAGTCCAATTGGTGGATGTTCGTACCCCAAGGGAATATAATAGTGGGCATATAGGAAAAGCACTTAATATCGACTTATTCCAAAGTGGAAGTTTTAAACCTTCCTTTGAGAAATTGGATAAAAGCAAACCCGTTTACCTCTATTGTAGATCAGGGGCAAGGAGTAGAAAAGCGGCACGAAAAATTTTGGATATGGGTTTTGAAAAAGTGTACGACCTAAAAGGCGGGTATATGCAGTGGTAAGCCCTATATAGATTGAAAAATTAAAACAACCGAACAAATAAAAATATTGAACATGAAAGAATCCATAATCGTACAGAACTTAAAATGTGGCGGATGTGCACGAACCATTACCAACAAATTATCCGAAATGGAGAACATTTCTGAAGTAGTGGTCGTTCCTGAAGAATCTTCCGTAACATTTGCCTATAATACCTCCGACGACCTATCAAAAGTCAAGGAAAGACTGATCAATTTGGGTTACCCATCGGTAGATAATAAAAACACCCTTGCTTCAAAGGCAAAATCCTTTGTGAGTTGTGCTACGGGTAAAATGGCGAAATAATGAAACTCCTGTATTGTGTGGCCCTAGTGTTTGTTTTCGCAAGTTGTAAGGATGCGAAAAACACGGAAACAACCGCTATGGATACAACCACCGAAACCAATATATCGGCTTTACAACATCCTGGGAAGAAAATCATGGAAACCAAATGTTATGCTTGCCATGATGCTACCACCCCGGAGGAAAATAGGTTGGCACCTCCCATGGCAGCCGTTAAAAGGCGTTACGTAATGGGCGTTAGGGACAAGAATGCCTTTATACAGGATTTCATCGATTGGTCGAAAGACCCTACATTGGAAAGATCAAAAATGCCCGGGGCCGTTCAGCGTTTTGGGGTAATGCCCTTTCTTCCTTACCCAGAGGAAGATATAAAGCTCATTGCGGAATATCTTTATGAAAATGAAATTGATCAACCGGATTGGTTTGAAGAGCACTATCGGCAGAACTCCCAGGGTCAAGGTATGGGCCAAGGACAGGGTATGCGTAAAGGTAGAGGTCAAGGGAATGGCGGTGGAATGGGCAGACCGATGAACTTGGATACAAGACAGGGTATCACCCCTACCGATTACAATGCCTTGGGAATGAAGTATGCCCTTGCCACCAAAGCGCAGTTAGGTAAAAACCTTATTACCGCTATTGAAAAGAAGGGCACCGTCGGGGCTGTTCAATTTTGTAACCTTAGGGCCATAAAGTTGACCGATAGTATGGCAACAGTACAAGGCGTAAACATCAAAAGGGTTTCCGATAAACCGAGGAATCCCGATAACCAGGCAGATTCCCAAGAGCTCGAGTATATTGCGGCCTTTAAGAATACGGTGGAAAAGGGAAATAAGGTAAGCCCGATAATCGATGAAATCGATGATAAGGTACATTACTATTCCCCTATAACTACAAATACCATGTGCCTTCAATGCCATGGCCTACCGAATGAAAATGTAACCCCTGAAACCTTACGTACTTTAAAGGCCTTATATCCCAACGATCAGGCCTTGGGATATTCCGAAAACCAAGTTAGGGGTATGTGGAGTATTGTTTTTTATAAAAAGTAATCGTCTCGCTTTAAATACTTAAATATTAGTTTTAATTTCGATGCGATTTTAAAACATGTGGTCATTCCTTAAAATAAAATGGCCTTCGTTCCAATACCATTTTACCCAATGAAATATTCCTTCTTTCCCCTAATTGTATTTTCGGTTCTAGTTGCCTGTAAAGAAAATAAGTCGATCAACCATCAAAGTACTTCCAACATGGAAGGGTCTGAACATGGTAAGGCCCATAAACATTGGAGTTATTCAGGGGAAACGGGTCCGGAGCATTGGGCCGAAATTGAGGTCGATTCGGATTGCAACGGTAAGTTTCAATCCCCCATCAATATTGTGAAATACAAAGAGAACGGTAATTTAAAGGCTATAGACCTCTACTATGCCGATGAGACCAGGATCCATGATGTTACCAATAACGGACATAGTATCCAATATAACTTCGAAACTGGGGATTATATCTTGGTCAACGGATTGAAATACGATTTAAAACAGGTACATTTTCATGAACCTTCGGAGCATACCATCGACGGGGTTCGATATCCCTTGGAAATGCATCTGGTCCATATGGATGATTCCGGACAGTACACCGTTATTTCGGTTATGGCCAAAGAAGGTGAGGGCAGTATCCCTTTTGATTTTTTGGAAAGTTTTTTACCACTTAAGGCCGGTGAAAGTAAAAAAGTGGACAGACCTTTCAATATGAATGACAATCTACCCGAGCTTAAGGATTATTTCTTTTATACGGGGTCTTTGACCACGCCCCCATGTACCGAAGGGGTAAATTGGTATATTTTCAAAGAACCCATTACGGTATCCTTGGAACAGGTAGATCTCCTAAAGAACCTGATGCCCATAAATAATTATAGGAACGAACAACCCCACAACGGTCGACAACTCTTTGTTACTGCCAATTAGTTATGGGGCGTATTTAAGACCATCAATCCTGATTCTTTTTACCAAACCCATAAATGTTCTGGTGGAAGAAATCTTGGGGAAATTTTTCATCCCCTGGGAACCCGAGTTTAATGGTACCACTGTCTTCCGGAATATAATTTGTTTTAAAAATATAATCCCATAGGCTCAGGCTTATTCCGAAATTCACGCCATAAGACCCTTTGGGCAATACATAGGCATGATGATAGAGATGCATGACTGGGTTGTTGAAAATATATTTCAGCGGTCCCCATGTTATCTTGATGTTCGCATGGTTTAAATGGCCAATGGCAATTGCTATAAAATGGACAATATAGGCTTGTTCGGGTTCAAAACCGCCCAAGACCATAACCCCCAAGGTTTTTAAGGGTTTATAAATGATGTTTTCCATCCAGTGATACCGCAGATGGGCGGCAAAGCCCATTTCCTTTACCGAATGGTGTACTTTATGGAATTTCCATAGAAAGGGATACTTGTGTAGCAATACATGGGTAAACCATTGTACAAAATCAAGAATGATAAAGAAAATCAACAATTGCCCCCAAACGGGTATGGAGGAAAGGTCTATAATGGTGAGGCTTTTGGATGAAATCCCGACATCCTTGAAAAGTACCCCCAGTAATTTATAAAATCCGCTTATGGCTATGGCGAATAGGAAGAAGTTGAAGTACATATAAAACCCATCCAACCAAAAGTCCCTACGGAATATCGATTGTTCCTTTCGCCAGGGGAAGGAGATTTCGAGAATCCAAACTACTAATGATATAACGGTCAAACCCCAGAAATAATTCGTGTACCAAGGAACTTCGAATATAATGGATTTCCAGGTCCATTCAACACTTCCTAAAAAGGAGTTTACAAAAGCATCTACATATTTTTCCATAGCATATTAATTTAAGTTGAACTGTATTCTTGGCCCTTATTTGACCGTTTGGATACTTTTACGCATCATACGGATCATATAAGGATTGCCGATATTTTTTAATATTTTTTATGTTGTGGCGAAAACCGAAAGTTTCAATAAAACTTGCGGTACTGCCTTTAATTTAAGGTGTACCATTCAATGTCCTTCAAATTTTCCCTTCTGCCTTTCTTTGTTGGGGGATAATTGGTGACCAAGTAATTGACGATAATTTCCTCATTAGGGCCTAAATCCCATAAATTCTGGGTTTCTTGCATCCATCGTATGGTCGATATCCACCGTTCTTCATTCATTTTATTTTGGGTCACTAATTTTGCGGAATGGCAGTTGGTACAATTGTTCACTACGGTCATTAATCCCTCCGCATCTACCAAACCGGTGCGCACATGGATCCCATTTTCTATTTTATCATAATCGTCTTCTGCAGGAACCGACGAATACCCTTCATTCAATGCTTGCACCCCTGGTTTTGATTTTACCAACAATTGAGGGTTAGACAAAAGAACCAGTATGGTAAAGGCGGCAATGGCGAATATGCCAAAGATGCCTAACAGCATTCGATATATCGCCTTGACCTGTAGTTTGAATTTCGTTTGATCCTCCATCTATACGACCTTTATGGCGATTCTATGGCATGCATTGTTCAAATATCCTTTCGGATTCCATCCGGGTAATAACATTGGTTGACTTATACCACGGGAATCGGTAGCCTTGGCCCATACTTCATAATACCCTTTTTTAGGAAAGTCGATTTTGGTCGCAAAATGTTGCCAAGCCAGTCTATTATAGGGCTTCTCAATGGGGCAATCGTTCCAACTGGCCCCAAAATCGATGGAGTATTCCATTTTGGACACTTCCAATTCACCTGCCCAGGCATGGCCACGGATATCCAAGGCTTTTCCTTCTTTGATCGTTGCCCCCGATCTGGGGTAGGTGATCAACGACTTCACGGGCATTGATTCGATGATACACATGTCTTCATCCTTTACTTTTTCACCCGGGGCAACGGGATTACAGGGTACCCGATATGCGGTACCGGTCATTTTAGTGCCATCATGAACGATATTACGGACACTTATACGGTTGACCCATTTACCTGAGACCGAAGCAGGCCAGCCACCGGCAACCAATCGTAAGGGGTAACCGTGGGCCAAGGGTATATCCTTACCGTTCATTTGAAAGGCGATAAGGGTTTCGTCCTGCATCGCTTTGGCCATGGGTGCTCCCCGTGAAATAGGCTCTTTTTGCGGATCCCTGCTTAGGTGTACATCGGCGGCATGGTATCCGATATAAACCGCATCGTTATTCACCCCAACATCCTCCAGGATATCGCGAAGACGAACTCCGGTCCAACTGGCACAGGAGACGGCACCTACGGTCCATTGGTTCCCTTTGGCCGGTGGATCGAATTCACTTCTGCCATTACCGCCACATTCCAAGGTCAATTGATAGGTATGTTGGTTGAACTTTGTTTTCAATTCCTCCAAGGTATAGGATTTCGGTGTGTCCACAGATTCCCCATCTATGGTCAACGTCCAGGTATTGGCGTCGATCTGCTCCGGAATTAAACCATTGTTTCGAATGAACATCGATGAATTCGGGGTAATTTTATCATCCAACAAATGGGCTTTGGCCTCAATGTTCCAAGGTTTGTCGTTGAGCACTTCCATTTCCTTGTTTTTGTTGAACATTTTGAAAGGGTCGGGGTCCTGAAAAGCCAAGGGGAGATACCCTTTTGGCATGGTATCGGCAAAAACGATTTCTGCCCCGATCAAAGTACTTAATGAACCTAAAGTAGTCCTTTTAATAAAATTTCTTCTTTTCATCGCATGAATTGAAATTTCTGTGTTTTAAGATACGTATATTTTAAGGCCAAACTCTGTAACAAAAGTTACACAGGAAATCAAATGTAACTAGTTGATAAATTTTATGTTATGACCTACCTCATTGACCTAAAACCATACCCAAAGGTTAGACATTTAGATTCGGTTACGGCCCGATACCCCAAACCAGGATTTTGGGCTGTAATATGGCGATATTTTTTGTAACAATTGTTACAAAAATGTTCTACTTGCCGATCTCCTGAACCCAAAATCATTTATTAGCGATTCCCGGAATACCATTAAAATAAGGCTATTCGGGGGATTGATTGCCTGAAATTCAGGTCTATGATAAATGTCATCAATTCAGAGGGTTGTGTTTTTTAAATTTAATCCATATATCACTGAACCATCGACCGGTGATGATGGACAGCAATCCATGACGTGGAGTGCCATTGCCATTGGTCGGTACACTAAATAACTAACTTCTATGAAACATTCAATCGTTAATTGCTTTTTCTTGTTCTTTGTTTCTGCCGTAATGGCCCAGTCGGGTCATATCATGCAGGGCGTGGGAGCTGTTAATATGTCTATGGGAGGTGCGGCTACGGCCCAACCCTTGGATATTTCAGGAGCCATTCAATGGAATCCTGCCGCTATGGCAACCTTTGATGATAAAATCATCAAGTTTGATTTAGGGTTGTTCTTTTCTTCTCCCCAACTTTATTCCACTGTACCGGAGTTTGATACTAGTGGACAACAAACAGGGAATTTTTATAGTGGTACCACTGAAGATGATCGCGGTGTATCCCCTATGCCTGCCTTGGCCATGGTCTGGGGCAAGGAGGGAAGTAAACACACCTTTGGGGCCTCTGCCTTTGGAATCAGTGGTTTTGGGGTAACATTTCCCGAGAGTACGACCAACCCTATCAATATGCCACAAAGTATGGGTGGTTTTGGTCGTATAGAATCCGATTATATGTTATTACAGGTAGGTTTATCCTATGCGTATGAGCTCACGGATAAGATTTCTATCGGGATCCAGCCGAACTTGGATTATGCGGCATTGGAATTGGCGCCTAACCCAACTGCAAGCCCAACTACGGCCGGATATCCAAACACGGATAAAGCTTCAGCCATTGGTTTTGGGGCCCAGTTTGGGGTATTCTATGATTCCGGTCTCGGATTAAAATTGGGAGCCTCGTATAAAACAATCCAAAAATTTGGGGAGTTTGAGTTCGATAATACGTATTTAGACGGTAGTACTTCCAATAATAATTTTCAAATGGATTATCCGGCGATTTTATCCCTTGGTTTTGGATATTCAACAGGGGATGTTGATTTAGCTGTTGATTTTAGAAGGGTGGATTATGAAAATACCGACGGTTTTTCTGAAACTGGATGGACACAAACAGCATCGGTTGCCGGTTTTGGATGGGAGAATATCTCCATTTTATCGGTCGGACTTCAATACAAGGGAATAAACAAACTGCCATTGCGTTTTGGCTATACCTATAGTTCGAACCCTATACCGGAAGAAGTGGCGTTTTTTAATATTCCCGCTACTGCAATAATCAAAAATGCCTATCAATTTGGATTCAGTTATGAAATAAGTGACAAATGGAATTTTGATGCTGTGTACCATTATGGGGATAGCAATGGTGAAACAGAAGGGGAATTATTAAGTCCAATGATGATATCATCAAGTAATCCTTATGGGGCCATTTCAGGGTCATCCGTGTCTTATGATATGACAACGTCTATGATCCAGATAGGTTTGAGTTATACGTTTGCCAAATAAAATAGTTTTAAGGATCCCTTTAAATTAGGATAAAGGAAACGGGGGCATTGGCCCCCGTTTCCATTTTTTAAAATCGGTACTGCACAAAGGCCGAAAGATTACGACCCGGGTCGTTGATCGGAATTTGTGAAAAATCTTCCTGATTATTGAATGAAAAGTTCAAATGGTTATGATACGTCACGTCAAAAACATTGAGCGCCGCTACACCCAAAGTCAAGTTCTTTAAAGGTACTATACCCAGACGAAGGTCCATGACCTCATAGCCAGGGGTAACCGTTTCTCCAAAAGAGGCGGCGATGTTATCCTGTTCCGACGTAATCCTATAGTTTGCATTTACCCAAAAACGTTCTACTTCGTACCCCAATTTAAGACTGGTGGTCAAGGGGGGTACCAAGGGGAGCGATTCGTTCAAATCCTTGTTCTTGGCATAGACATAGGCCAACTCCGTTGTAAAATTAAAATCATTGAAAAAGTCGATTCCAGCCGAAATTTCAAATCCGGTCTTATAGGCCTTGTCCAAATTCCTGAAAACCTTGGGATTGATGGGCTCGGAAGTGGGCATGTACTTACGGGTCAGGGTTTCATCGATCACGGCCACGATATAATGGTCATAAAAAGAGTAGTAGAATGAGCTGCTATAATTAAAACGATCATTGGTCTGATCGGAGAAGGGTAGTCTACCCGAAAACCCGATTTCGAATTGATTGTTGACCTCTGCATCCAAATTGGGGTTGCCGATATATTCATAGGAGTCTTGACCAACGGTAAAATGATTGATTACCCTTTCGATCATATTGGCGGAACGAACCCCTCGTCCATAGGCAAGTTCCATGGTAAACCGGTTACTAGGAACGTATTTCAAAGATAAGGTACCGCTTATGTTATGTTCGTTTCGTTTGTCCAAATCGGGGTACATTGCTGCAAAGTCATCTTCAGGATCCTTTATTTCCGAAGTGACCAGGTCATACCGCAAACCTGCGGTAAGGATGGTGTGTTCCGTTAGGGGTTGTTTTCCCTCAACAAAAAGTCCCAAATCGTTGATGTAGGAGTCCTGCCAAATCTTATCCTCGAATTCCGTCATTGAGCTTTGTACGATGCGGGTTCGGTCCCCATCCCTGGCGACATACATGGCATCCAGGCCGGTGTAGAGTATCGATTTTTCACTGGGTTTCAGTTTAAATTCGATTTTGCCCCCTGCTGTTGTGGCATTGATTTCCGATGTTGCATGGGTCATCATATAGCTGGGCCTGTTGGTATTGCTCATGATATGGTCTACATAACTATAATATAGTTTGGTTTCAATATTCTGAAGGGTACCGTTCAAACCGGATAGTTTATAATCCAATGACAGAATGCTGCTATCATCGAGATCGGTATCCATGGGTAGACCGGCATGAAGAACGTCCCTGCCGAAAGATTGTCGCCAGTGGGCTTGTAAACGTTGGTTCGGGGTGAAATTGTACCCCACTTTAAGTCCGTAATCCAAACTTCGGAAAGACGAAGGGATCTCAGTGCCGTCCCCATCTTCGTAATTGCCGAAATCCCGAAAGCCGACATTTCCCGTTACGTCATATTTTTCGGTGGCTTGTTGCAACCGGGCCATGGAGACCAAAGAGCCCCCGTTACTCTCGTAACCACTTTGTATACTGCCATGTAAGCCATAATCACTGGCATCGGGCAAATGGGCTACCATGTTCACGATACCTGCGAAGGTGGCACCGTTGCGAACCGTATAAGGGCCTTTAATGATTTCTATCCTATCGATTTCCTCTGGGATGACATGGGTGGTAATGGGATCCATCCTATTGGGACAGGCATGCATGGCTTTGGTGCCCCCATCAAACTGAACATTCAATTGTTCGTATTGGGAAGCCCTAAAACTAGGGTCATTGGCATAATTGCCCCTTTTTATCAAAGCAAATCCGTTTATGCCATTAAAGAGATCGGCTACATTTCTTGGCTGTACTATTTTCTTTACATAATCATTGGTTTCCAGGGCAAATACGGGATCCAGTTTGGAATCACCACTCACGATCACTCCGGAAATTTGAAGGGGAGCTTCTTTTAGATAGAAATAGTCCACCTTCTCCTGTGGGGTTATGAATTTTTTAATCGGATGAAATCCCAGATGGGATATGGTTAATTCAGCCCCTTTTTCAGGAACGGTGATATGAAAATATCCTTCTACATCGGTATAGCCAATGGCTTTGTCGTTCAAAGTTATATGTACTTCCTGTACGGGTGTATGATCTTTTTGGGAGAATACCTGCCCCTTGAAGTTTTGGGCACTGATTGCGTGACCTAACAAGGTACAAGTAATCACCATTAAATGTTTAACATTCATTGTTGATTCTTTTAATTAAAGTTTAGATAAAGCCGAAATAGGATACGGTGGATCGTATCGTTCAGCATAAAAAGCAATGTATGTTATAAACGGGGTGGGTGGGTAACTTCTTTTAGGTAGCAGTATTCGTAACGATCATTGTACTGATAATTGGCAATGGCAGATCCTTGGTTGCTGATAATCTCAAAGGCAGGGCTTTTTTCCAAAAATAGAATCGTCTCATTCTTTAAAAGCTCAATATTTATTGGCGGATGATCATCGTTGGACTCCTGTAAAAGCATTTTGGCCAAATAACACTTGCCATCGCAGTGTAACTCAGGACGTTCTTTGTTTACACAATATCGGTCGATGAAATCATCGGTGAACAAGGCATAATAGCTAAGGGTGCCGGCAACTTTTAAACTACTGGCGAGGGTTAAAACCAAGAAAAAAGTCGTTATGGTTCTCGGATGATTGCTCACAATACAAAGTTAATGCAACTTTTTCTTCATAAACTGATTTTTATCATAATTCAGGTTTGTACAGACTTTTACTTTTGTAAACAAGATAATAATATCTTTTAATCTTAAATAGGGAATATCATTGTACATATTATGGGGATAGTAAAGGAAAATACAGTTGCCGAAGTGGTTTCCAAAAAATTGGGTTCAGACCATATTTTCAGTAAATATAAAATAGATTTTTGCTGTGGGGGAGGAGTGACCTTGGAAACTGCATGTAAGGAAAAAGGCATAGCCTTTGAGACCTTAAAGCACGAGATTGAGTCGCTGAACAATAAAATCGTCGGTATGCCCAGCTTAACCGATCATGACCTCGGTTCTTTAATGCAGTTGGCAAAAACCGAATACCACCCAACTATTGAACGGAGTTTTAAGGAAATACTACCATTGGCTTCCAAAGTTGCCAATGTCCATGGTGAAAACCATAGTGAGGTAATCACCATAAACGAACTTCTTCAGGAGGCGGGAAAACAGACCGATAGGACGATTGCAAGTACTTTGGATCGCTTTTTTCCGGCAATCGACGATATATTGAGTCTGGATAATCCCAGTGCCGAAATTACTTTTAAACAGATGGAAACACTAAGGGGTGCAATAGACGTGATTACTGCTGAAAAAAGTCCGCTTGTGGATCTGTTCAATAAAATAGCAAACCTATCATCAAACTATACCGTGCCGGAAGACGCCTGTAATTCCTATAGGTCATTATACCAAAACCTACAACAATTAGACTTTGAAGTACATAAGTATATACACTTCGAAAAACATGTTTTAATACCTAAATCTTTAAAAATCATCGAATAATGAATTCATTTTTACCCACTGTGGAAACATTGCCCGACGGGCACCCCATAAAAGTCTATTACGAGGAAGGAGCCTTGATCAATGATCTGTTATTGGAAATTTATGAAGCCGATCCCGTAGCGGATTTTGAGAAGTACTTCAATATTTACAATCAACTTACCACTATAGAAAAACGTTTCGCACGTAAGGAAAATCAGTTATTCCCTTACTTGGAGAAACACGGGTGGAATGGTCCAAGCCAGGGCATGTGGTCTTTTCATGACAATTTAAGAGATCAAATTCGGTTGATCAATACATACAATGCTGAGAGGAATACCAAAAAAATAGTGGATAACCTTCCGTACCTTATCGATGGGATAAAGCGATTGATGGGTATTGAGGATATGCGTTTATTCCCTACGGCAATGGAATTGTTGACAGAGGATGAATGGAAGGAATTTTATCAAGGGGATGAGGAAATTGGTTGGATGTTGTTGGAGAAGCCATCCCCTTATCCAATTGTAGAAGAAACCTATGTACATCCTAGTAAGGACACCAAAAAACGCGATTTATCATTTTCCTTGGAGAACACCTTTCATTATGATGAAGGTTATATGACCCCGGAACAGGTTAATTTATTGTTGCGCTTTCTACCCGTGGACATTACTTATGTAGATGAAAACGATAAAGTGATCTTTTACAATAGGGGCGATGATCGGGTTTTTGCTAGAAGTAAAGGCATTATAGGAAGGGAAGTGCGTTTTTGTCATCCCCCCAAGAGTGTTGATATGGTGCTTAGAATTGTCGATGAATTTAAGGCGGGCACCAAAGATGTCGCTGAATTTTGGTTCAATTTTAAAGGTAGGGTCATACATATCAGGTACTTTGCCATCCGCGATACGGATAAAAACTATAAAGGGGTTATTGAAATGTCGCAGGACATTACCGATATACAAAAGTTGGAAGGACAAAAAAGATTATTGGATTGGGATTGAGTGTTTATTCCTTGTTTCGTTTTAAATAGGATTTATTATCGATGATGCCAAGCCCTGTGATTTGTTTCACGGGGCTTCTTTTATCCTGAGGTTTTGATATCTTCTGCATTTACCAAGTTATTTTCAAATTAACAGGCTTGAGGACATAATCTAGGGTAACTTTTTATAATTTTGCGCCAATGTAACAAGGGTTACGGTTATTCTTTTTCAAGTATCGGAAATTTAACCATCGGTATCATCCTATGGAGAATGAAACCACTAATCCTTTTTAATGATCCCCGGAATGGAAGACATGCTTTTTTATGATAGGATGCAATTTGCGTTCACGATTACCTTTCACTATCTTTTTCCCCAATTGACCATGGGACTTTCCCTGATGATCGTCTATTTCAAATGGAAGTTCTTGCGGTCCAAACTGGAAAAGTATAACGAAGCTGCCAAATTCTGGATGAAGATCTTTGCCCTTAATTTTGCCATGGGCGTGGTTACCGGAATTCCGATGGAGTTTCAATTCGGTACCAACTGGGCGAAGTTTTCCGAGCTGACCGGAGGTATCATCGGGCAGACCTTGGCCATGGAAGGAATGTTCTCCTTCTTTTTGGAGTCCTCTTTTTTGGGATTGTTCCTTTTTGGGGAAAAACTTTTAGGACATAAATTACATTTTGTATCGGGCTTTTTGGTCTTTTTAGGTTCTTGGGCCAGTGGGTTCCTGATTATAGCCACACATTCCTGGATGCAATTCCCGGTGGGTTATGAAATAATGGAAAACGGGAAATTCGTTCTTAATAATTTTTCCGCCCTGTTCTCCAATCCCTGGTTGTGGCCCTCCTACCTGCACAACCAATTGGCTTCGGTCATTACCTCATCTTTCGTGGTTGCTGCCATAGGGGCTTTTTACATCTTGAACAATAAGCATAGTGAGTTTGGTAAATTGTTCGTAAAGACCGGTGTTATTTTCGGACTTGTATCCAGTATTCTGGTTGCCTTCCCAACGGGGGATATGGTTGCCAAGAACGTGGTAAAACACCAGCCGGTGACTTTTGCTGCCATGGAAGGTATTTTTGAGACAGCCGAAGGGGGATCCGAAATCGTGCTGATAGGACAACCCAATATGTTGGAGAAAAAGTTGGATAATAAAATCGCGGTACCCAATATCCTTAGTTTTTTGACCTATCAGGATTGGGAAGCCGAGATCAAGGGATTGAACGAATTCGACCCTAAGGATTACCCGACCAATGTTCCCGGACTCTACTATTCCTACCATATAATGGTCGGGTTGGGAACCATTTTCATAGGACTGATGTTTTTGGCTGCCATTCAATTATATCGAAAGAAATTATATAAAACGAAATGGATATTGTGGTCATTGTTGTTTATGCTTCCATTTCCATATATCGCGAATACCACAGGGTGGTATACTTCCGAATTGGGAAGGCAACCTTGGTTGGTTTACAACCTGTTGCGTACGACTGAAGGGGCTTCCCCCACGGTGTCGGCCGGGAATACGTTGTTCACTTTGCTAGGATTTATCGGTCTTTACTTGCTACTGGGGCTCTTATTTCTAATGCTCGCCGGAAAAATAATCAATAAGGGACCCCATATCATAAAACAGTAATTATGGAATTATTTTGGTATATCGTTTTAGTGACCATGTTGGCCGTCTATGTTATTTTGGATGGCTATGACTTTGGGGCAGGGATCATTCACTTGTTTTTTGCCAAAACCGAAAAGGACAAGAAGGCCATTACCAGTGCCATTGGTCCTTTTTGGGATGCCAATGAGGTTTGGCTGATCGCGGCAGGTGGGGTGTTGTTTTTTGCATTTCCTACCTTGTATGCCTCCTCTTTCAGTGGATTTTATTTGCCATTGATCATGATTTTATGGTTGCTCATTTTTAGGGCTATTGGTCTGGAGTTACGCGGACAGGTCCATAATGCTTTATGGGAATTGATATGGGATAGGGCTTTTGGAGTAGCCAGTTTGCTATTGGCCTTGTTTTTTGGGGTCGCCCTAGGGAATGTGGTCCGAGGTGTTAATTTAGGTATGGTTGAAAATGGTGTATCTACCCAAGAGGCCCATTATTTCTTTTTGCCATTGTGGAATCCTGAATTCAGTCCACAAGCCGAACATTTGGGCATAATCGATTGGTTTACTTTGTTCCTAGGGGTCGTTAGTGTGGTCGCATTGACCATACATGGGGCCAATTGGATCATATACAAAACCAACTCCAGCCTAAATGGTAAATTGAAAAAGGTAGTGTTTGTCCTGAATTTCGTATTGCTTGCCTTGGTCGTTGTTTCCTTATTGAGTTGGCATATCATTGAACCGAACCCTTTTCACAATTTTTTTGAGCATCCGATGTTATGGTTGTTCCCGATAATTACATTCATTGGGTTGTTCGGTATGTTCAAAGTAAGGACATTCAAAAAGGACGGAATGGGATTTTTGTTTTCCTCCCTGTTTCTTTTCGGGGGATTGGCATCGACCGTAGCTTCGATTTTCCCTAAATTATTACCTTCAACCAATACGGTGAACCCGTCATTGACCCTATTTAATATGGCCGCCCATGAATATGGGTTATCGGTGGGTATGAATTGGTTTTTTATCGCTTTGGTTTTGGTTATCGTCTATATGGTGGTCCAATACCGTGTATTTAAAGGTAAAATGGACGATGTAGGCTATGGCGAACATTAATCCAAGAGTAGTACGGTAATAACCTATTCACCGACTTTGTTGCCAAAATCCGGAATAGGGTTATCAGTGTAACAAAAGTGGCAGTATGAGTTCAATTAAAATATAATCTTTACGGTATAGGAATGGATGGTACACATGATCGTAATCATGGCATTTATTTTTAAACGGGATTAATTTTATTGAACAAAAATCAAAAATGGCTAGAATCGTTGTTTTGGGTGCCGGTATATCCGGGCATGTCGCTGCGAGTCATTTACGCAGAAAGCTATCAAAGGAACATACTGTCACAGTTGTAGCTCCCAATAGCAATTATCAATGGATTCCTTCGAATATTTGGGTGGGTATCGGCCGAATGCAACCCAAGGACATTCTTTTCCCTTTGGCTCCCTTGTATAAAAAGAAAGGTATAGCCTTTAAACAGGCCAAGGCGGTCACTTTTCATCCCGAAGGGGATATGGAAACCCAAGACCCCTATATAATGGCCCAATATGTTGCCGGTGATCGTACCGGAACTACAGAAAAGGTCCCCTATGATTATCTTATAAATGCCACAGGCCCAAAATTGGCATTTGATATGACCCAAGGGCTACAACCCGGTACGAATAAAGCGTATTCCGTATGTACCTATACCCATGCCACGGAAGCATGGCATGCCTTGGATCTATTGATCCAAGAGATGAAACAAGGCAAAAAGAAGAAAATATTGATCGGGACCGGTCATGCCAAATCTACCTGCCAAGGGGCTGCTTTCGAATACATACTGAATGTTGAGCAAGAATTGAATAGGCACGGGGTAAGGGATATGGCAGCGTTGACTTGGATTGCCAACGAACCCCAATTGGGGGATTTCGGTATGGACGGAATGTTGCTCAGCTATGGTAGTAATATCATGAAGTCGAGTGAGTTAGTCGAGATGGTGTTCGAAGATCGTGGTATTAAATGGATCATTGGGGCAGGTGTTAATAAAATTGAGGATGGAATCGCCCATTATGAAACCCTGGATGGGGAATACCACACGGAAACCTATGATTTTGCCATGTTGATTCCCGCATTTTCAGGACATGGATTCAAAGCTTTCGACAAGAAGAATAAAGATATTACCGACAAACTCTTTAAAGGATTCATGATCGTTGATGCGGATTACACTCCAAAACCTTATGAGGAATGGTCGGTGCAGGATTGGCCGGAAACCTACCAGAATCCATCTTACGGTAATATCTTCGCTCCAGGCATCGCATTCGCCCCGCCTCATGCCATTTCCAAACCCAGGGTCAGTAAAAACGGTACACCAATATCGCCATCGCCACCACGTACCGGGATGCCATCGGGTATTAAGGCTAAATTGGTCGCCGATAATATTATAGACACCATAAAAAACAAGAAGCCGTCACTACGCCACAAAGGTTCAATGGGGAATATGGGGGCCGCCTGTATAGCGTCTTCCGGGTATGGTTTGACCAAAGGTAGTGGTATTAGTATTACGACATTCCCGATAGTTCCTGATTTTAATAAATACCCGGATACTTATGGCCGACGTTTGGGCAAAACCTTCGGTGAAATAGGTTTGGCCGGACATTGGTTGAAACTGGCCTTACACTTTGCGTTTTTATATAAAGCAAAGATGAAGCCTTTTTGGTGGCTGATTCCAGAATAAAATATATCCAAAATGACACGTAGAATTTCAAAGACTAAACGATTTATAATGATGAACCCCATCATTCAATTCTTTAAGTTCATCTATTTAAGTTTAAAAATATTGGTCATTGTTGCTGGTGGCCATGGGGGAACCCGTAGGGTTGATCAATGACCCCCTTGTTTTTCATTGATTTGTTTGGTTGTTGATGAAAAGGCACTTGCATATTTTCTGTAAGTGCCTTTTTTGTGTAACAAAAGTAACTGTCTGGAATAGATGTTTTTAGGAACTTTATATTCATGGAAATCATTCGGGAAATAATGGGGAAATTTAAAATAGGCGCACTTGTCGTCGTCGTTCTCGGTCTGTGCTTCTCATGTAGTGATGATGAATCGGATGGTACCACTGATGAAGTAGTGGTCGGTACCCTATTGGATGAAGATGAAAAGGCATTGCTGTTTATGTTGGAGGAAGAAAAAATGGCACGGGATACCTATGATTATTTGGGTGGTCTATACGGAATTACCCAATTTTCGAGCATTAAATTGAGTGAACAATCCCATATGGATGCCGTTGCCGATTTGTTGGATTGGTATGGAATTGATTATACCCTGCGGGCGTATGGGGAGTTTGAAAATGAAGAATTACAGGGATTGTACGATCAGCTGATAGAAAAAGGGGAAATCGATGCCATAAATGCACTTCAAGTTGGTGCGACCATAGAAGATCTGGATATCGTTGATCTGCAGGAGTTTATTGATGTAACGACTAACACCAATGTGATAGCGGTATTCGAGAACCTGCAATGTGGCTCCCGCAACCACCTGCGAAGTTTCGTGGGTGCCCTGGAAAGTGCGAACGGAAGTTATGAACCCCTATTTTTGACCTTGGAAGCATATACGGCAATAATTGAAGCGGCCAACGAGCAATGCGGTCAATAGGGTGAATTGGTTAGGTTAAAAAGGTAATGACCGATAATATTTCTTTGTTTTGTTGTTGAAAAAAAGGCACTGCAAAGTTTATGTAAGTGTCTTTTTTATGTAACAAATGTAACTGTAAACCCTTGGGATTATTTACACCTTGTTCCAATAAGGCAATATATTGGGATTTTGAATGATAAATTGATCAGTGCCCATTGGTCAATTTTGTTTGGTTGTTGATTAAAGCACCTGTCTCTTGATGGGTGCTTTTTTGTTTATAATCAGATTGGATTTAAATAGTTGAAGATAAGTTTCTTACATGACTAAGGTCATTTTGGTTTGAGTAGTGTCATCTTACTTTGTAATGTTCTTAACTAAAAATAAATATCATGAAAAAAACAATGTTTTTAGCGGTATTGGTGATTCTGGGAATCACTTTGATAAATGCCCAAGACAGGGATCAGGATCGTATTCAAGATCGGGACCGCACCAATTTGGTCTTGGTTGACGGGGAGATGCTGCAGATCCAAAATCGCGAACAATTGCGATTAATCGACAATGAGACCTTGGCCGATGGTACTATAATACATCCCGATGGTACTTATCAAACCATGGCAGGGGAACGTTTACGCTTAAAAAATGGCGAATGCTTGGATGGTGAAGGTATAAAATACCGTAATGAATATCAGTTTCAATATAAGGTATACGAAGAGAATAGTGGCTTGGCAAAAAACCAAATAGAGGAAGGTAATCGCAATCGTGTACTGTACACAATGGTCGATGGGGAACTGTATAGGATACAAAACCAATACCAACATCGACTACAGCATCAAATCGACCTTGCGGATGGCGGCCATGTAAATCCGGATGGTACCTATCAAACACAAAACCGTAAGCAAATGAAATTGAAAGAGGGGGAATGTTTGAATATGGAAGGCGAGAAGTTCAGGAACTTATTGCAGTACCGAAAAATGGTGGTTCAAAAAAATCAAATGACCAACAAAAAAATGATGAAGAAAACAAGTATTAAAAAACCGGTGATTTCGAAAAAGAAAGGTAAAAAAAGTACTTGAGGATTTTCTCTGGGGGGCTGCCTCGAAATTGTCGATGAGGCGGCCCCTATTATTAAAAAAAATCATGAACAATGAAAACGAAGGGCATAGTTTCCTTGCTTGTTCTTACCATACTTCCAATTGCGTTATTGGCACAGAATAATAAGATAATGGCCGCGGATAAATCCAACCGGGACCAGTCATATTTCCTTGCCGATATAAGTTATATCAGTGATGCGGTATTTATGGGAAGGCGGGATTCGATTTCCGCGCCTTACATTTTCCCTTCAATGGGATATTACGATGCTACGGGCTTTTTTGGTCAAGCATCGGCATCTTACTTGACCCGATCGGAGGAGGGGCGTATCGATCTTTTCTTAATAAGCACCGGTTATACCTTCGATTCGGAAAAATGGAGTGGAGGTATTTCAGGAACGGCTTATTTCTTTAACGGGAACAGTTATAACGTACGTTCCGAAACTATCGGTGATATTACGGGAATATTGGGTTGCGACTTGAAAACTTTGGAAATTACCCTGACAGCAAGTAGCTATTTCAATACATCAAGTTCACCGGATTATTTTACCGGATTGGAGATAGATCGGGTTTTTTATGCAGTGGATAACGATTTATTGATCGATCCCACAATGAGCGTCCATATGGGGTCCCAGTATTTTTACCAAGAGTATTATGCTACAAGTCGGTTGGGGAACAGAAAAGGGAAAGGGCTTGGAACAATGGCCTCCGATTCGAATCCCGCAACAAATTTGGAATTGGTGGAAGCATCCCAATTTAAGCTTTTGAATTTTGAAATCAGTATACCTATCCAATATTATCATGATCGATTCATTTTTTCCTTTACCCCTGCATGGGCATTTCCACAGGGTAATGCAACATTTACTACTGACGATGCCGTTTTTGAAGAGGATTTGACCAATGTGTTTTATTGGTCGGCAGGTATCAGTTACTGGTTCCTTACAAATAAAGGCAAGTAGTTTTTTTCCTTTTTGTAAAGGCAAACTACCGATTATGACGTATTTTAGGGTTTAAATACTAAGTGTATGATATTGCATGATTTTGAATCGGAATTTTCCGTATTGAATCGATTTGTTGCCGAAATCCGTGATGTCGCAATCCAGAAAGACCCTATGCGATTTCGAAGGAATATTGAACGCATTGGGGAGGTTCTTTGTTATGAAATGAGCAAGAGCCTGAATTACGATACCAAAACCGTACAGACCCCTTTCGGTACCAAGGATATCTCTTTACCTATTGATGATCTTGTGCTTTGTTCGGTGTTAAGGGCCGGATTACCATTGCATCAAGGCCTATTGAATTATTTTGACCGTGCTGAGAATGCCTTTATCTCTGCCTATCGACATCACCCCAATGGTGGGGACGACTTTGAAGTCATCGTCAAATATTTCGCGGCCCCCTCTTTGGGCAACAAGACCTTGGTACTTACCGACCCGATGTTGGCCACGGGCAAGACCTTGGAGAATGTGTTGAAGGTATTAAAGACCCACGGTGAACCTAAACAAATACATATCATTTCGGTAATCGGTTCCAGGAGTGGGGTTGAGTATGTGAAGAAAGTCTTTCCGGAAGGTACGCATTTATGGATTGCGGCCATAGATGATCAACTTTCGAATAAAGGATATATACTTCCCGGTATAGGGGATGCAGGTGATTTGTCTTTTGGGGTTAAGTTATAAACCCATACTTTTTGGCGTCAGCTTTGTAGCTGATTCTTGTCAAGCCAGCGTAGGTAACATTTGTTACAAATCAAGGTAACATAAGTTACTGCCAGGTCCTTTGACTACTTATAATTTTACGCCAAATTAATGGTGTAATGAAGAACATACTTTTTATAATTGCCTTTATCATTGCGTTTCAGGGGGTACAAGCCCAAGAAACCGTTTTGATAACCAAGGATGAAGTAATTGCCAATGTACTGAAAGGGAACCACACCCTTAAAATATCCGAACAAGAGGTTTTGGCTGCCAAAGGGGATTATAACCAAACCAATGCCGTTTTACTCCCTAATATCAGCGTCTCGCACACGGCCATGGCGACTACGAACCCCCTAATGGCCTTTGGTTCAAAACTGAACCAAGAAATACTGACCCAAGCCGATTTTGACCCACAAATGCTCAATGATCCATCCCAAATAGAGGATTATGCCACTAGGATAGAAGTACAGCAACCCCTGTTGAATTTTGACGGATTGTATCAGCGTAAAGCCGCGAAGGCCAAATTAACGGCCACCCAACTCCAAGCAGAACGTAAACAGGATTATATACGGTTAATGGTAGATAAGGCCTATATGCAGTTGCAATTGTCCTATAAAACGGTACAGGTCTTACAAAAAGCCAAGGAGGCAGCCCTCGAGAATAAAAGATTGGCGGATAACAGTTTTAAGCAAGGCTACTTGCAAAAATCGGATGTCTTGGCTGTTCAGGTCCGGGTTACCGAAATCGATAACCAATTGCAATATGCACAAAGTAATATAATGAACGCATCGAACCAACTTTCGGTTTTGATGCACGATGTGAGTTACCGGATTTTACAACCGGTAGATTCCCTGACCATTATCGCCCATGAGGTCGATTTTGAGAACTTGCCGGAGAACAGGAAGGACGTTCTTGCCATGTCTTCCGCTGCAGAAGCCTATAAACAAATGTATAGGTCCGATAAAATGGGCTTTTTGCCACGATTGAATGCCTTTGGTACCTATGAACTGCATGACGATGAAGTGTTTCAAGGGGATGCCGATGGCTATATGTTCGGAGCCCAGCTGAAGTGGGATCTATTCGAAGGTTCTAAACGCTTTGGTAAAGTAAAGAAAAGTAGGGCCGAGTATGAAAAATCGAAATTGGAACTTAATCAATATAAAGCAGAAAGTCAGGTTGAGCTGAATAGGGCCAAACGTATGCTTCAAGATGCGAAAAACAACTTGGAGCTTACGGCTCTGGCCTTAGCACAATCCGGGGAATCGCTTCGTATTCGGACCAATCGATTTGAACAGGGTCTGGAAAAAACCACGGATCTATTAATGGCAGAAACACAATATGCCCAAAAACAATTGGAATATTATGCAACCATTTTTCAACATAATTATGCCGTGGCATATGTAAGGTTTTTAACCAAAGAATAATTCAACAGCAAAAAATAAAGATCAAAATGAAGAATATAATAATCATAGGATTGTTTTCCCTTTCAGTTATAATGTCCGGTTGTGGAGACGGGAATAAGAAGGCCGTGGCCGATACTTCACCGGCAGTGAATGTTTCGGTTAATTCGGTATCAAATGAAAGCAGCGCTACTTTCTTATCCACCAGTGGAAAGGTAGAGGCCGTGAACAGTGCCAATTTGAGTACCCGAATGATGGGGTTTGTCGATAAGATCTATGTGAACGTAGGGGATAGGGTCAACAAAGGACAGCAGTTGATCAGTATCAGTGAAGCGGATCTGTCTGCGAAATTAGCCCAGGTCAATGCGGGGATTACCGAAGCTACCGCAGCGTATGACAATGCTGAAAAAGATTATAACCGCTATACGGCCTTGTTCAAAGAAAATAGTGCTTCCCAAAAAGAGCTCGATGACATAACGGCAAATTACAATATGGCCAAAGCTCGGTTGGAAGCTGCCAGGCAAATGAAAAATGAGGTGAATGCACAGTTTTCATATGCCAATATCCGAGCACCTTTTAATGGGATAGTGACCAATAAGTTTATTAAAGAGGGTGATATGGCCAACCCGGGAATGCCGTTGTTGGAGGTTGAGTCTCCTGGAAAATTCCAAGTATTGGCTATGGTGCCCGAATCCGAAATCCTGAATATCAAACCCGATACCGAGGTAGCGGTGGTATTGAAATCCTTGAATACCACGGTAAAGGGCAAAGTGATGGAGATCAGTACTTCGGCCAAAAATACCGGAGGGCAATATATGGTGAAAGTGGTCTTGGATAAGACCGATGGGAAAATATTATCGGGAATGTACGCTACGGTACGTTTTCCTTTGGCCCCAAAAGAAAATGTACAATCCGTGATGATACCGAAAGAGGCTATTGTCACCAATGGGGAATTGACCGGTATTTACACGGTGAGCCAGAGCAATACGGCTTTATTGAGATGGCTGCGGCTGGGAAGGACCATAGGGGATCAAGTAGAAGTGCTATCGGGCTTGTCACCAGAGGAACAATATATAATTTCCTCGGAAGGAAAATTGTATAACGGAGCGAGGATCAATATCCAATAGGTAATGCGCAAGGCCCGTAAAATGACGGGAATCAAGCCCATTTAGGGGTTCCTTTCAAAAGGGAACGCCAAAAAACTTAATAATCAAAAGCATGAAAGAAGGATTAGCTGGTAAAATCGCCAAATTATTCATAGGTTCCAAATTAACGGTCCTTTTGATGATCGTATTCATGGTCATCGGGGTATATAGCTCCTTTTTAATTCCAAGGGAAGAGGAGCCACAGATCGATGTGCCCATGGCAGACATCTTTGTGGGGTATCCGGGGGCAAGTCCGACCGAAGTCGAATCCCGGGTGACAAAACCCCTTGAAAAGCTCATCTCCAATATTAAGGGAGTTGAATATGTCTATTCGACCTCGATGGAAGAGAAGGGCATGGTCATTGTCCAGTTTTATGTCGGGGAGGATATTGAGCGTTCATTCGTAAAACTCTATAACGAAATCAATAAGCATATGGATATCATGCCAGAGGGCGTTACGTTTCCTTTGGTGAAAACACGGGCTATCGATGATGTGCCGATGCTTGCGCTTACTTTATGGAGCGAAACTTACGATGATTATCGTATTAAACAGATTGCACAGGAACTGACCGATGAGATCGAAAAGATCAATGACGTTTCGGCAACCCAGGAAATCGGGGGTAGAAGTCGGCAATTACGGGTAGTATTGGATAAGGAAAAGATGGCCGAGAGCGGATTGGATTTCCTTACCGTGGCCCAAATGATCAAGGCGAATAACCAGCAATTGAGCGGGGGTTCTTTTGATAAAAGTGATACTGAATTTATGGTGACCACAGGGAAATTTTTGGAAACCATGGAAGATGTCGGGGATTTAGTCGTTGGTATTCAGCAGAATAGGCCAATTTACCTAAAGCAAATAGCAAGTATCAAAGATGGTCCTGAGATTCCTAAGGATTATGTGGCCCTGGGTTTTGGTCAGGCCAGCGAAAAAGCTGCTGCTTTTAATTCGGAGTATCCTGCAGTCACCATTTCCATTGCAAAACGAAAAGGGGCCGATGCCATGAAGATTTCCGATATCATCTTGGATAAGGTAACTCACTTGAAGAAGAATTTGATTCCCGATGATGTCCATGTGGAGGTTACCCGTAATTATGGGGAAACAGCTTCCCATAAGGTATCGGAATTATTGATGCACCTGATCGGGGCCATCATTGCCGTGACCTTCGTGGTAATGCTGGCCATGGGCTGGCGTGGTGGTCTGGTGGTATTCCTGTCTGTTCCCATAACCTTTGCCTTGACCTTATTGAGTTATTATATGCTCGATTATACATTAAACCGAATTACGCTTTTTGCTTTGGTTTTCGTTACGGGTATAGTGGTCGATGACTCGATCATCATTGCGGAGAATATGCACCGCCATTTTAAAATGAAGCGACTCCCCTTTAAACAGGCGGCCTTATATGCGATCAATGAAGTAGGTAACCCCACTATTTTGGCTACTTTCACGGTTATCGCATCGGTATTGCCCATGGCCTTTGTATCGGGTTTGATGGGGCCATATATGAGTCCGATGCCGATAGGTGCCTCCATTGCCATGTTGTTGTCACTCTTCGTCGCTTTGACGATTACCCCCTATTTGGGATATATCTTTCTTAGGGAAAAGGAGAAAAAAGGGGAAGAAGCCCAAGAAGAGAAGCCCATGCAGGATTCTTTTATTTATCGCATGTATGAAAAGTTTGAAAAACCCTTAATAGAGAATAAGACCAAAAGATGGATGTTTTTGGGAATTACCTTTTTCTTGTTACTGGCATCGGTTGGTTTGTTCTTCACCAAATCGGTGGCCGTGAAAATGTTGCCTTTTGATAACAAGAACGAATTTCAGGTGGTCATCGATATGCCTGAGGGGACCACTTTGGAAAGGACGGGGGTTGTCGCCAAGGAGGTTGCACAGTATTTGGCCACACGCCCCGAAGTGGTCAACTACCAAACCTATGTGGGCACCTCCGCCCCGATAACCTTCAACGGACTGGTGCGACATTATGACCTAAGGGGAGGGAGCAATATGGCCGATATTCAGGTTAATTTAATCGACAAAGGCGAACGTAGCGAACAAAGTCATGAAATTGCAAGTTTGTTACGTCCCGAAATACAGCGGATTGGAAAGAAATTCAATGCGAATATAAAGGTAGTTGAAGTGCCACCAGGACCTCCTGTAATGTCGACTATCGTAGGTGAAATTTATGGTCCCGACTACGACAAGCAGGTCGATATTGCCAATCAGGTTCAGGAAATTCTAAAAAATACCGATGATGTTGTAGATGTCGATTGGATGGTGGAGGCCGACCAAGTGGAATATGAATTCATCATTGATAAGGAAAAAGCGATGTTATACGGGGTGTCACCCCAACAAATTGCCCATACGATGAATATGGCTTTGTCAGAACGGGCAGTTGCCACCTTGTACGACGAAGATGCCGTAAATCAAGTCGGATTGATTTTGGCCTTGGAGGAAAAGGAAAAATCGACCATTGGTGATATCGCCCAGTTAAAGGTCAAATCACAATTGGGCAAGATGATAACCATAGGTGAATTGGTTGAAATACGGCCAACCACTAGGGCCAAAAGTATATACCGTAAAAACCAAAAACGGGTGGTTTATGTCATGGCCGATATGGCCGGGGAATTGGAAAGTCCCGTATATGCCATTTTAGGAATGACCGACAAGTTGAAACAGATTAACCTGCCCGAAGGTTATTCCATTGATGAACTGTATATAAAACAACCCGATTTTGAGGATGATTATACGGTAAAATGGGATGGGGAATGGCAAATTACCCTAGAAGTATTCCGGGATCTGGGAATCGCTTTTTTAGGGGTCATTGTGATTATTTATATTTTGATCGTAGGTTGGTTCCAGAACTTTAAGGCGCCGGTGGTCATGATGGTGGCAATACCCCTTTCTTTAGTGGGTATAGTTTTGGGACACTGGATGTTGGGGGCATTTTTTACGGCCACGTCCTTTATCGGTATGATTGCACTGGCAGGGATCATGGTAAGGAATTCCGTACTGTTGATCGATTTTGTAAACCTACGTCTGGCGGAAGGTATCCCCATTAAACAGGCGGTCATTGAGGCAGGTGCCGTACGTACGACCCCTATTTTGTTGACGGCCGGTACGGTGGTAATCGGGGCTTTTGTGATTCTATTTGACCCTATTTTCCAAGGATTGGCCATTTCACTTATGGGAGGTACGATTGTATCGACCGTTTTGACACTGTTGGTGGTGCCATTGGTGTATTATATGATCGAACGTAAGAATTACAAATAAGAGGAAGAAAATGGAGTTTCCTAGGTTAGGGTTTTGTAAGGATGTTACCTAAGATAGGAAAGGTGGTATTCCTAAATTGAGGGCACAGCTGTAGGGCGCGTTCCCTGTTTTGGATGGATTCATTTAGTAATGTTTAAAAAGATGTAAACGTATGAAGCTATTAATGGTTACTGTTGTAGAACAGTATGAAAAGCAGGTGATGGACCTTTTTAAAAAGGCCGGGATCGAGAACTTCAGTGGTTCTGATATTGACGGATATAAGAACCCCATCTCCCTAGTGATGAGATCGACGTGGTTTCCGAATGTAAAAGGAGGCGTAGAGTCGAGTTTGTTTTTTTCATTCACCGCTGCCGATAAGATCGATGTGCTTTTTGAATTGATCAAAGCATTCAATGAAAATTTGGAAACCGACAACCCGATTAAGGCGGTCGTTGTTCCAATTGAGCGAAGTATATAAATTAAATCAAAAAAATTGAATCTCATGTTGAATACATATTTTAGGGTTATCGTAGGTTGTTTTATTTTATTGAGTGTTGCATTGGCCATTTATGTGAACATCAACTGGTTGTGGTTTACGGCGTTCATAGGTGTCAATATGATACAATCCGCCTTTACCAAATGGTGTTTGTTGGAATCGATATTATTGAAACTTGGGGTTAAGAAATAAGAAGGCAAAAATTGTTCGGTACACCTTTTGGGACGATTGTCCCATCAGTCGATGTCCGGTTTAAACATGTTTCCTCGGTTCGGTGCTCCGTGACGTTGATTGAAAAAATCCTTCATCGGTAGGGGGGAGGTAATCAAATGAATCGAATTCCCATGTATTGCAAAATCAAGGGTACATACCTACGCCCTTTCGTCATGCCTACGATCCATAGGGTTTACGGTCATGTAAAGGGCATTTTCCATAGGTTTATAAAAAGACTCGGAATGTTATCATATTTTGTCAAACCATGACTCTAAATTCACTATCATACGATATTTAGGGATTAATTCTTTAAATTGCTTAGGCTCACGAAGATTAAAGACATTGTCCAAATGAAGGAGTTAGGTCCTTTTTTAGGTATTGGTATCTTGGGGTTATGCATTGATTCAAAATTGGCCTAAGTATGGTGGATATTCTAAAAAAAATACACAGGGAAATCGTTACGTTGTCTTCCGAAGATAGTTTTTTGGTTGAAGACAGGACCAAGGAATTTTTTGATTATCCCATACATTACCATCCGGAGTACGAGCTTAATTTCATTTTAAATGGCAAAGGGGTACGTAGGATCATTGGGGACAGTATGGAAGAGATAGATGATGTCGAATTGGTTTTGGTAGGTCCCAATCTATATCATGTATGGGAAAAGCATGTATGTGCCAATACGAAAATCAGGGAAGTGACCATCCAGTTCCAAATCGATTTGTTTGAAGAGGGTTTCTTGCACCGAAGTGTAATGAGGCCCATAAGGGAAATGTTTGATAGAAGTACACACGGCATCCTGTTTTCCAAAGAAGTGTCGTTGTCGATCAAGGACAGGATTTTGAAAGTCGCAAAAATGGATGGAATGGATAATTTCATGGAAATGCTTTCCATCCTTTATGATTTGGCGATATCAAGAAACCAACGCTTACTTTCCACATTGACCCCGGAGCCCCCTAATTTGGAACACAGTAAGAAAATCAAGAAGTTATACGAGTTCGTACAACAGAATTATGCGCGAAAGATAACATTGACCGAAGCTGCGGATCTGGTGAATATGAGCAGTGTGTCCTTCAATAGGTTTATAAAGAAAAGGACAGGGAAAACTTTTGTGGATTATTTGAATGAGGTGCGGATCGGATATGCCTCCAAATTCTTGGTCGAGCGCGATTTGGCCATTTCGGAAATAGCCTTTATATGCGGTTTCAACAGCATCGCCAATTTCAATAGGGTATTTAAAAAGAACAAAAATCGGACCCCAACCAAGTTCCGGGAAGATTTTTCAGGAATTAAACGCATCCTGTAAATTCCATACCTCCTTTTTGGTCCCGTTCATGACTAAAAATGGTCTACGTGGAACATGCGGTTTCATATGCCCACGGAATTTTTTTTAATAGCCAACCCGATCATGGAATCTGCGGTGCCGTAATATAGGAACCACTGGTTCTTAAAATAAACGAGACCTTCAATAAAAGTTGTGCCGGCCTTATATTGTCCGGTGATTTCATGGGGAAGATCCGGACAGATAAATGGGTTTTCCAATCGTGCCAAAACCTTGGTAGGGTCGTCTTTGTCAAAGAGTACCTGTCCTCCGCAATAGGTGCCCTCGGGTACCTTGTCAGTGGCACCTTCCCCGTTCAGATTCTTGCCGTTGTACAGTAGTAGAATACCATTTTGGGTATAAAGGGCAGGAGGTCCGGGTTCGGTCAAGTGACTGTCGAATTCGTAGGGGGAGGGTTTAAAGACTTGAAGGGGTTCCCCATTTTTATCGAGTATGGGTTCCCAATCGATGCCGTTATCCGATTGGGCAAGATTTACAAAGAGTTCTCCCCAATACATAAGATACTTTCCGTTGATTTTCTTCGCGACCAGTTTTCCATTGATCAATTCGGTCACTATGGATCCCGATTTGCTCCAAATATCAAGAAACCTTCCGTCATGGGCCGTTTCAAAAACAGGACCGTGTTTGGTCCATTTTCTAAGGTCTTTGGAGGTTGCACTCGAGAGTCGGGCCACTTTCTTGTTCCAACTTGTATAAAGCATGATATAAGTACCTTCAGGGGTTTCTACGATCCGTGGGTCCTCAACGCCCCCTGGATGATCCCACAGGCTGTACGTGTCGTTATCGGGATAGAGTACAGGGGTCGGGAATTTGTCGAAATGAATTCCGTCAGTACTATATGCAAGACCGATCCGGGATGTTCTTTCCCCTAAAATGGCTTTAGGATTGTCTTCGGCCCTAAAAAGTAAAAAAACCGTGTCGTTCCTGACAATGGCGCCCGGATTGAAGACATCGGCTTTTTGCCATTGTACTTCTTTGTTCGAAATCGGGTCTAGGAACGTATAACTGGCGTCGGCCACCATAATCGGATTTAGGGTGGTTTTTTTGAACCCGAGCATCCAATTTAAGGAAATAGGGTCACTTGTTTGATCGGTAGTGACCTTTTTTTCCTTACAGGAAAGGAAACTTACCAGGGCGAGAATAAGGACAAGACCACTAAGAACGCGTTTTTTCATTAGAACTTTGATATCTTTCGGTTTTGATCGAACAAAGAATTATATGTAACTTGGACATTCTTATTTCAATCTATTAAATATAACGGAATCAAATCTTCAAACAGCAATATGGGTCGATTATTTTTAATTTTCAGTTTGATCTTAATTTATAATTGTAAGGAAATAAAGGGAAAAACGGAATCCGTCCTACCTCCAAAGGATGTTGAAATGACCACAAAAGTTGAAAAGGACGTTACGGAAAAATTCAGGTCTTTCGAGGGTTTGGCAGATACTACCTTTGTGCGTTTGGCAGATTTTGATGACGGTTTTGCCTTTGACATGCGTTATGCCACGACCAATAATTTTCTTAAGGCCAAGGTGTATGAGTGTGCCGAATGTTACACCCGTGTAAAGACGGCAAAAGCCCTTTTAAAAGCGAATAAGGAGTTTAGGACAAAAGGGGTCAAGATAAAATTCTTTGATTGTTATAGGCCCAATTCGGTGCAATACAAAATGTGGGATATCGTTCCGAATCCCCAATATGTGGCAGATCCTGTAAAGGGGTCCATACACAATAAAGGTGGGGCCGTGGATATTACCCTGGTAACCTTGGATGGGAAAGAATTGGATATGGGTACGGATTTCGATTATTTTGGAAAAAGGGCCTATCATGACAATCTGGATTTGCCTCAAAATATATTGGATAACCGGAAATTATTGAAAGAAACCATGGAAAAACATGGCTTTTGGTCTATACGAACCGAATGGTGGCATTATAACCTTACCTCAGGTTCGAACGATAAGGTGGCCGATTTTAAGTGGGAATGTAACTAGGTCAAATCAAGGGGATATGAAATCTATATTACTGAGTGTTCCATTTCTATTTTTCAATATGATGATAGCCCAAGACACCATTATGCCACTATGGCCAAAAGATAATGTTCCAAATCACATACCTTTCGACGAACGGGAAATACGGGAATACAAGGATATTTTATATGTACGTAAGGTTCAAGAGCCATCGTTGGAGGTCTATCTTCCCTCAGAACGGAATGCCATAGGTACGGCAATGGTCATTTTCCCGGGTGGGGGTTATCAGGTATTGGCCTATGATTGGGAAGGTTCCGATATCGCCAAATATTTAAATGGAAAAGGGATTGCCGCCATGGTCGTAAAATACCGGCTTCCGTCCGATGTCTCACAAAAGGAGAAGTACAAAGTGCCTTTGATGGATGCACAACGCGCTATGCGGTTGGTGCGTAGTAAAGCAGGGGATTTTCACATAGACCCCAAAAAGATAGGTATTATCGGTTTTTCCGCCGGGGGACATTTGGCGGCGACATTGGGTACGCATTTTGAAGATCAGGTGTATGCCAAGATGGATGATGTGGACCTTTTAAGTGCCCGACCTGACTTTATGGTTTTGGGGTATCCGGTGATTACTTTCGGTGAATTTGCCCATTCCGGATCCAGAAAGGCTTTGTTAGGGGATAACCCAACCGCGGAAATGATCGATTATTTTTCCAATGAAAAACAGGTGACCGTAAATACACCCCCTACTTTTTTGTTCCATGCCACCGATGATGGGGCGGTACCTGTTGAGAACAGCTTGTTGTTTTACAAAGCTTTAAAGGATAAGGGCGTTTCCGCAACAATGCATATCTATCCGAAAGGTGGGCATGGATTTTCCTTGGCACTTAAGGATAAACTCCTGAGGGGATGGACCGAACGTATGTTCGAATGGATGGAAAGTCTTAAGGAGTAAAAATATTTCTATAAAACATAGATGTTAATTTGTCTAACTTTTATATTTTTGCATTCCTAATTCGGGATGTGGCGCAGTCCGGTAGCGCACACGGCTGGGGGCCGTGTGGTCGCAGGTTCAAATCCTGTCATCCCGACCAAGCAGAAAAGTGATTTGCATTAGCAAATCACTTTTTTTGTTTCCAATGGAGCCAAACCCTGTTTGTGCGAACATGGGAAGCAAAAAAAGGAGGAAGACGCTAGCCTTCACTTTTCTATTTTCAGTGAGGGTTTTTAAGGATTCTTTAAATCCTGTCCTGGGAGGTTTGCCAAACCCAGTTTGGGTGAGTTGAAGGAGACAAAAAAAGGGAGAAGGCGCTAGCCTTCACTTTTCTATTTTCAGTGAGGGTTTTTAAGGATTCTTTAAATCCTGTCCTGGGAGGTTTGCCAAAC
>NZ_JARBUY010000001.1:123974-756064 GCF_028882255.1 Maribacter polysaccharolyticus | reverse complement strand
TGCCAAACCCAGTTTGGGTGAGTTGAAGGAGGCAAAAAAAGGGAGAAGGCGCTAGCCTTCACTTTTCTATTTTCAGTGAGGGTTTTTAAGGATTCTTTAAATCCTGTCTTGGGAGGTTTGCCAAACCCAGTTTGGGTGAGTTGAAGGAGGCAAAAAAAGGGAGAAGGCGCTAGCCTTCACTTTTCTATTTTCAGTAAGGGTTTTTCAGGATTCCATAAATCCTGAAATAAAAATTGAGCGGAAACAATATCCGGTTACTGCCGCTGTGGACGAATCTAAAACCACTTCATGATCCTTACACATTGTGGGGCCGGACCGTTCCTTACCATGAACGAATCGGATCTTCAATCCTCCGAAAGACTACCCAAACAACCGGTTTCGATGGTGAAACTTTTAAGGATGCGTATTGCCATTGGGTTAAATTCTTGGGAGTCCCGGTAGTTTGGAATTCCTTGGGAAAGGACTTCGAATTTAAAGGGTGATTCGATTTAAACCAAAATCCAAAAAGAAAAAGCCCGAATATTTTATTCGGGCTTTTTTATGCGTCTTTTAGCGAAAGGTTTAATTCTTGATCATTCCTTGCCCTTCTATCCAAGGGGCCCCGGTTTTCTTCAGATCACTTTCAAGTGCCGGAAGTGTTTCGTTGACGATAGGCAGTAATTTGCTTTTGACCGTCTTAAGTTGATTTTGTACACGGTTCAAGAACCCTTTATGCTCCGCTGTTGGTCCGTAGGTATTTCCTAAAGCCCTCCAACTGATTGAATTGCCTTCACTCGCCGTTGGGTTTGAACGTTCGCCGATTTCCCCTTTGATTTTGTCGCCATGAAGCACTTTGTCGATATCCAACAAGGTGTTTTTAACTTCATGTAACCGTACATAAAGGTCATCAGAAGGCGATGTCGCTTTATTCAAGGCCCTTAACATGGCATCAACAGTTTGCTGACTGGTTGACAAGGCGATGTTAGTTGCCGTCAAGTCTTGTTGAAATGCGAAAGCGGTTTCCCGGAACGAATCCATTTCCTCAAAGGATTTTCTAGGCAATGCCCCTTCGAACAAGGGGGTTACTTTGAAGGTTTCCGGTCCCTGTAATACGGTATTGACACCATCGACCCGTTTCACCAAAGTCACTGAATACTCCCCGGGAGTAACCATTACGCCACCCCTACGGAAACCTCTTCTCCCTTCTGGAGCCTGTAATCGCTCTCCGCTTTTACTTGGATACGTTAAATTCCAATTCACCCGGTTAAAGCCTTTTTTGTTCGTACCCTTTACGGTATTGACTACGTTTCCATTGGCATCTTTTATCACTAAAAGTAGCGATGGCCCATCTTGTCTGCTTTCCGCTTCAAGGGCATCCCACCCAGGGAATTTTGCGGCAACCTCTTTTTCTTTATCCCTTCTGATATCGGTTTTTGATTTAAGGTTGTCGCCCATAAAATAGGTGAAATTAGCCCCGAACGGAGGGTTTTTCGCAATATACTCGGCATCACCCTGACTGCCCACCCTGCTCGATTGGGTATACCAGTCTACCGGTTTAACGGGATAGAGCTTTACTTCGGAAGCATCCATGTTCGCATCAAAATCACGCAAGGGCGAGATATCGTCCAAAATGAATATGCCCCGGCCGAATGATCCGGCGACCAAATCATTTTCACGTCTTTGTATGGTGATATCCCGAATAGGAATAGTTGGCATTCCACCCTCTAATTCCATCCAATTTTTACCTCCGTTTAAGGTGACATAAACCCCGAATTCGGTACCGGCGAATAAGAGGTCCTTTTTGACGTGATCCTGCACCAGCCTCCATATCAACAGCCTACTAGGAAGATCGCCGTTGATCAACGACCAGGTTTTTCCCTTATCGGTACTCTTTATGATGTAGGGTTTATAATCGCCATACTTATGGTTGTCCAAGGCCGCATAAACAATATTGGCATCGAATAGGTCGGCGCGAACATCGTTTACGAACGGGGTTTTTGGCAACCCTTTGATGGTGTTCAACGTAAATTGTCTCCAATGGGCACCTCCATCTTCCGATACTTGGATAAGGCCATCATCGGTACCGGCGTAAAGCAACCCTTCTTGTTTCGGTGATTCGGCCAAAGAAGTAATCGTATTGTAATTGGACATGGCGCCAATATCCCAGGCATTGTCCCAACTTTGGGAGGTACCGTAATAGGGGAAGGTCATTCTTTCCTGGTTCAGGGTGAGGTCACCCGAAATCGGTTCCCAGGAATCCCCCCTGTCTTCGGATTTCCAAACCCGTTGTGAAGCAAAATATAATCTTTTCGGATTGTGTGTACTTACCAGAATTGGAGCATCCCAATTATAGCGTTCAAAGGGATCCCCTTCCCTTGCTTGGGGTTGGATGAAAACGGTCTCCTTGGTCTTACTGTCGATCCGCCATAAAACGCCTTGTTGGAACTCCCCGTAGGTAATATCAGGGTTTCCCGGCTCTGTAGCCGTTTGTGCCCCATCTGCCCCAAGGGTTTTCCACCAATCGGCATTTGCAATGCCATCGGAACTGATGGTTCTCGAGGGTCCCCCTTGGGATCCATTGTCCTGTGTGCCCCCATAAACATTGTAAAAAGGTTCGGCATCATCTACCGCAATTTTGAAAAATTGGGTAATGGGCAGGTTACTTATATATTTCCAGCTTTCCGTATTGTCAAAACTTTCATATAAGCCGCCATCGGTTCCGATCAATAGGTAATTGGGGTCCGATTTCTTAAATACCAGGGCATGGCTGTCACTATGTTGGTTTGACCTACTCATAAAGGTAAAGGTCTTTCCGTGGTCTGTTGAAACCAACGCACTGTTATTCATGAGGTATAAGGTGCCTTCAGTATGTGGTGAAGCGATTAATTCCTGATAATAGTGGGGTCCGGTTCCCCCTGAGACGGCATCTGATTGTTTCGACCAAGATGCACCTCCGTTCCAAGTAATATAAACACCGCCCGTTTTTCGATCCAATTCAATGGCCGCATAAATAACCTGTGAATCGAAGGGCGACATGGCCAAGCCGATTTTACCGAGGTTCGATTTGGGGATGCCATTTTTAAGCGGTTCCCAGGTTTCCCCTCCATCGATACTTTTATGAAGTCCTGATCCAGGGCCACCCCCTAAATAACCGGCAACCGTCCGATGTCTTTGCCAAGTAGCGGCATAGAGAACATCCGGGTTGTGCGGGTCGATAAGCAAATCGGTGGCACCCACCCATTCGGCATCCCCTAAGGTGCGTTTCCAGGTTTTTCCACCATCGGTGGTTTTAAAAACCCCACGGTCTCCCCCTTTACTCCATAAAGGACCTTGGGAAGCCACCCAGACGATATCGGGATTGTTGGGATGTACGATGATTTTCGATAAGTGGTCGGAATTTTCCAATCCCATATTCTTCCATGTCTTCCCATCGTCATGACTTACATAGATGCCATCACCAAAACCGGCATGCCGGCCTCCGACATTTTCACCGGTTCCGACCCAAATGGTATGGGGGTTATTGGGGTCAATGGTCACACAACCCATGGAATAGGAGGTTTGATCATCGAAAAGGGATGTCCAAGTGGTTCCGGAATTCGTCGTTTTCCAGACCCCACCCGAACCAACGGCTACATACCAAATGTTTTCATTTTCAGGATGAATGGCGATATCGGCGATCCTGCCAGAAGTCAATGCCGGACCGATATTCCTGAATTCCAGTCCCTTCAACGGGTTTTTGGACTTTTCCTGTGCCCTTAAAGGAAAGGCTGTACAGATTGTAAATAAACAGAGTAAGGATAACTTGACAATGGTTTTCATTTTAAGGTTGGTTTTAGTGGTTTTGTCAGTACGATTCCATCCTATGATGAATCAGGTTAAAACTACAAAAAATGAAGCTAAATGTTATCGCTTCAGTGTTATTGCGATTAGGATTAACTTTTGATTAACATAAGGGGTTCAACAGACAATATGTGGTAGACCAAAAAGGGTACGACCTACATTCACATTAAGAGTTCTAGTTGAACGAAGTGAGTGGGAAATTTGTCGAACGTCTGGGTTCCTATTTAGTCGACGATTCGGTAAACAGGATATTGTAAATGGGCTTTTTCGTAATACTTGCTGTGTTTATGTATCCAATCCAGTTGGGCATACCAATTAGTCGCAAAATCCATTTCCCCTGATTTTTTAGCGGCGAATGCAACGTACAATTCGGGATCATCGGCCAGTACTTCCAATGCCTTATCTTCCCAAACATAAGGGGAGAACCCTTCCTTTTGTTGCAGAACGGTGTCGAAAAAATTCCAGTTGAAAAAAGAATCGGGGGCTTGTGGTTCCAAGGTTTCGATCAAATATCGAAACGCCTTTTGCCTGGTATAGACCAAGTAATCCCCTTTGGCGAAGTTAACCGTACGCACGGATTTTTGAATTTGGGTGCCATAATGCATATAGTGGCCTTCATACGGCGTTTTCCTGGTTTCATAACTCAGTATGTTGTATGACTCAACGGTTATGGTGGTGTCTTTTTCAAGCAGGGTCATTTCAACCGCGTTGAGTTTCAATAGGTCAATGACGTTCCACCAACCTTGGGGTATCATATAGGCTTTGGGAACATCGACTTCAACAGTGGGTTTAAAATGATTTTGATAGGTTACTTTTTTGGTAAATGGTTTTGAACGGTCATACTTCAATCGATCCAATCCGGTGATTTCACTTTTTTTGATTTCACCTTCAAATCCCTTAAAGTCCAAAATCGAGGTTTTTGTAGCGTCAACTTCCCAATCCAAGGCATAGGTTTTCCGGTCTTGAATTTCAAGAGAAGCGTTTTTTCGTAATTCGGCTATTGTCTCGCCATTTTCTTCGGTAATTTCCATCATGCTTATCATAAGCCCATAAGTGCCTTCAACCCTTTGTTTATAGGGTTTGAGCATGTGGGTTTCAACCATCATCCCTAGGGTGTTGAACAGTGTGGTGTACCCCGAGGAATAACGGGGATAATCCATAAACTGGGAAAATCCCAAGTCGGGCACGCGATTGAAAACATTGACATAAGGGGTAATGTCCCAATCTTTTTCGGCCAATTTTTTTTCTAGTTGTGGCATCATTTTCGTATGAAGATAATGGCCTAAATTGCCTCCAAGTTTGTTGTGTTGTGTAAATAAATGGGTAAGGGTGTACTGGTAATCGGCACCATTACTGACATGGTTGTCAATAAAGACATCCGGTTCGACCAAATGAAAGATCCGGGCAAAGGTTTGTGCATTTTCAGTGTCACATTTTATAAAGTCCCGGTTTAGGTCGTAATTTCTCGCGTTACCTCTAAAGCCGTATTCCTTGGGTCCGTTTTGGTTGGTTCGGGTAGTTGAATTACGGTTTAGGCTACCGCCGACATTGTAGACGGGAATCGTGGCCAAAACAGTATTCTTTGGGGGCGATATGTGTCCTTGAACCAAGTCCCTAAAGAGCATCATCGTGGCATCGATACCATCGGGTTCTCCGGGATGGATTCCATTGTTGATCAAAATAATGCGTTTGTTTTTCCGTATTTCGGAAAAATCGAACACTGCATCCGGATTATAGGTAACCAAGTGAAGGGGTTTGCCAGCATCGGTTTTGCCCATGCTATCAATCGAAATTTCAGGATAAGCTTCGGCCAGATCATTATAATATTTTATAGTTTGCCGGTATGTGGCTGTTTCTGACCCTCCGGTTTTCTCGAAATGCGTTTCAAAATCATAATCCGGGTTTTCATTTGGGGATTTACAGGCTACCGCAAAAAGTAAAATACATAAGATTCTTTTCATAAATGATGGTTGGTATATGTTATAAAACTACAATTTTTTCGGATAATCGATTTTGGTTTAAAGTACTTTGAAAGGCAGGCACACGCCTTTTTGGAATATTTGGTCCGAGGTCTTTTTTGTAATTTGGTTAAAACCCTCCGTCCTTGCTTATAATTGAAGTTCCCTACTTGACTTTCGGTCTTTTTTGTGGTACGGACTAGGATAAGGACCATGGGTATTGCTGGATTGAAATCCTTTAGGGTACAATTCATTGGATTTCAGTTTTTAAGGGGCTGTGGATTAAGATAGACCATTCAGAAAAGGGGGTAATTGGGCTGAATAATTTAAACAATGGTGTTCGATAAAACCAAGAAACCCCTAGATATTGTTCTTGTCGCTATACCATCTTTTGAGCCATTTAGAAATCCCCTCCAAGCCGGGATAAATAATTCTTTCGGTAATATTCGCTTGATCGAGCTTATCCCTAATTTCCCATTTTAAACCTGAAGGGATAATCACTTTTTTCAAATATTTGGGATGCTTTTTAAGCCACTCCAAAGGATTGGAATCGGGATCCAACATAAATGAGAATAGGGCGAATTGGTTTATGATACGATCATCAATGGAGGGGGGTTCGAAAAATATCATGGTATTTGCGTTCCTATCTGAAAAATCGTATAGTTCCTCTAGGGAATTGCCTATCGTTTGTTTCAGTTCCATAGAACTGAAATAGAATATGTCTTTATTGAAAATAGGCGTTTTAAGTTCTTCGGGCAGTTGTTCCCTAAGTCCTATATAGTTTACCATCCAGATGGCCCCGTCGACATCATAGGTACTCATGTCTTCCGTTAAAAAATGTAATGCTACATTGGGGGAGTGCGTCCAGTCGATAAGTCTGGTGGGAAGTCCGTGGTGTTGCCCTAAGGAAATCCAGTTCCAAAGGTTGTTATAGTCATCTGTCAGGGTGTTTATCGGGGAGTATTTCTTAAAGTTTCTGATCATTGTGCCCTCAACCTTAGAGGGTTTTCTTCCCATCCTTTGCAGACTGGGCTCCAATCCGAATTCGGCGTTATGAACGCCCCTATACGCATAAGGGGATCTGAACCTATCTATTTTATGGTCCTTTTCATTGAATAAAAATTCCTGGAGTTCTATCCAATTCCTGGGCTCAAATAACTCGAAATCTGTCATTTATCTAATATAATTTTATACTGAAACCTTTTTAGGCCTCTATCTTTATCTTCAATCCTGAAAACCGTTTCAATGGTTTTTCTAAGTACAATTCGTGGCGGTCATTTGACCTTGACCTTAATTTGTTCGCGAAGGCGAATGACCCCTTTGTTTTGAAAGGGGTATTGAAAATGGATACCCATTTTCTTTTTCCCCAAAACATGCCGGATGCTTTTGTCTGATGGTCAATTTTAGTTGCTTCCAAAGTCCATGGATCGAGGAAAACATCCAGTGACCCTCTTCTGTAAATTCCCAAAACCCATGGTGCCCTTACAGCATATCAAAATAACAGAATTTGTATATTATTTCTTAAAAATAGGTATTATAATTGAGTTAATTTTTTGTCGGGCATAGGCGGTTAAAAAACCTTATCTTGATGTGCTGAGGCTTATTTGAACATGGGGAATGGTTGGTAAAGTGATTCAGGGCGGCCTAGGTGAGACCCGATAATGGGTTTCATTCTTGCTTTTGACTATCGTTTATTGCAATATTATAAAGGGGTAAGACTTAAAATGAGGTTGTTTTCATACCTTATAAGGGTACTTATTGTCTTAATTATCATGAAATTGCCACTGGCGAGTCGGAAAAAATGATTGTTGGCAAAAGATTATGATCAATGTCATGATTTGGTTGAAACGTCTCTCGTAAATTAGTACTTTAACAATTCAAGTTTCAAAATTTTGGTTGATGAACATTAAGAAAGATAAAATTAAGGAGCTGATCACCCAAATTGAGGCGATAATTGTTGCTATAAAAGGTGAAGAGGCAGATGCAGAGGCGGTTTTGGAACAGATTCATCCGGATTATCAAAAAAGCGCCAGAAATTTAATCCATTACAATGCCTTTAGAAAGTTTGATTTGCGGGTTATTCAAAAGCAGTTACAGAATCTGGGATTGACGAGGCTTGCCAAGGCAGAAGGCCATTTAATGTCGAGCTTGGTAAAGACCAGGTTTATCCTTTATAGTTTAATCGGCGAAAAACCTTCAAAGGATTCAAAGGCCGGGCTATCCATTAAAAACGGTAATCGGCTGTTGACCAGCCATACCAAGGCATTACTCGGGCCCTGTTCCGAAGGAAGAAGGGTTCGTATAATGGTAACCCTACCGACCCAGGCGGCACATGATTACCAAATGGTCCATAACATGGTGTTGAACGGGATGAACTGTGCGCGGATCAATTGTGCACATGACAATCCCCAAACCTGGGAGAAAATCATTCAAAATGTAAAAACGGCCGCTAAGGCCCTGAATAGAAAGGTCAAGGTTACGATGGATCTTGCCGGACCAAAAATCAGGACAGGCAATATTACCCCTGGTCCAAAAGTCCGTAAGTTTTGTCCCAAACGCAATGAAAGCGGGGTGGTGGTTTTTCCCGCACTTTTGGTATTGGTCCCGGAACTTAACGATACGTCAGAGCCTAATGCTTTGCCTGTGGGTTCGGATTGGTTACAACAATTGGAACTTGGCGATAAACTGGTCCTTACCGATACCCGCAACAAGCGACGTAAATTCAAAGTGGTCGAAATAGGTGAACAACAGGTGTTGTTGCATGGTACCAAAACGTCCTACATACGTACCGGAATGGTCTTAAAATGTGTGAATCGTACTATTGCGGATGGCGTTGTAGGTGAATTACCGGAAATTGAGAAGTCGATCCTATTGCGGACCAACGACATGCTAACCATCACGAAAGGGGGTACATTGGGCAAACCTGCAAAATTCGATGAAGAAGGGAAACTTGTTGAACCGGCAAGTATATCGTGTCAACTCCCAGAGGTTTTTGATAAGATCAAGAAAGGGGATACGATTTTATTCGATGATGGTAAGATCGAAGGTCGTACCGAAAGTATCCTTAAGGACCGTATAGATGTACGTATTGTACGCGCCAATGAAAATGGATCCAAATTAAAGGCGGAAAAAGGGATGAACTTTCCCAATACCATGCTGGGGATAAGCGGATTGACAGAGAAAGACAAGATTGATCTGGAATTTATAGTACAACATGCCGATGTGGTCAATTTTTCATTTGTCAATTCAAAAAAGGATGTTGGGGAATTGTTGGCCGAATTGGAAAAATTGAATGCGATAGACAAATTGAGCATTATTTTAAAAATAGAGACCCGATTCGCTTTCGATAACCTATTTGAGATTCTTCTTTCTGCCATGAAGGTTAAATATGTAGGCGTAATGATCGCCCGTGGTGACCTTGCGGTAGAAACAGGTTGGGATGCCATAGGAAAGGTACAGGAAGAAATATTGACCTTATGCGGTGCCGGCCATGTTCCCGTGGTTTGGGCTACCCAGGTTTTAGAGAGTTTCGCTAAAAAAGGTTTGCCTTCCAGGGCGGAGATTACCGATGCCACAGCCTCCCTTAAAGCCGAATGTGTAATGCTGAACAAAGGGCCGTATATCAATGATGTCCTTATTTTGTTGAATAAAATCCTTTCCCATATGGAGCAGTTCCATGAGAAAAACCAAAAAATGCTCCCTAAGATGGAAAAGTTATGAATACGACGGATTGGTTTCAAAAAGCTATTGTCTACCAAGTATTTATCGATCGGTTCAACGGCTTTGAAAAGACGGAAAACAAACCTGCATTTCTCGGCGGAAATTTAAAAGGAGTATTAGGGAAACTCGATTACCTTGAGCGTTTGGGAATCAACGTAATCTGGCTTTCACCCTTCTATGAATCACTGAATTACCACGGCTACCATATCACTGATTTCAAAAAAGTGGATCCCCATTTCGGCACAGAAGGGGATTTGAGGAATTTGATCGAGGAAGCCCACAAGAGAGGACTTTATATTATTGCGGATTTTGTCCCGAACCATTGTTCGTACCAACACCCCTTTTTTCAAGAAGCATGTAAAAATAAAGACAGCAGGTATTACGATTGGTTCATTTTCGATCATTGGCCAGACACATATCGTTGTTTTTTGGACTTTGGGGAACTTCCCAAAATAAACCTCGACAATGCTGAAGCAAGGGACTATATGATCGATGTGGCCGATTATTGGATGTCCTTGGGTCTCGATGGATATAGAATTGACCATGCCATAGGCCCATCACATAAATTTTGGAAGAAATTCAGGAAAATAATGAAGGCACGTTATCCACAAGGCGTGTTTATCGGGGAAGTTTGGTGTGAAGGGTTGGATAAAAAACTGATTAAGACCACGGGATTGAGACATAAAACACTGAAAAGAAGGTTTGGGATATCCCAAGAAAAAATCCAACTTGAATATGGTCGTGAATTGGATGGGGTGTTGGACTTTGCGTTGAGGAATTTGGTCGTGGAAGCGGTAGGGAATGGAGTCGACCTGTTATCGGACAAAAACCTGAACACTAAAATAGAAAAACATATTGGGAAAATATCATCCGATTATTTTATGGTGACGTTTTTGGATAATCACGACATGGATCGGTTCCTATTGCTCTGTAATGGGGATGTCCGGGTTATGTTACAGGCTTTTGAACTGTTGTTTTCCCTCGATCTTCCCGTAGTTCTCTATTATGGGACCGAAAATTGTCAATACAATAAAATCCCCGTCAACGCGGCAATTCCCCATTCCGACCTAGCGGTTAGGGCGCCATTCGATTGGAACGCCATTAATATGGAATTCGTAGACGGGTTCAGGAATTTGGTGGCAAAATATCGAAATCGATAGCATTTTTATCTTGGAAATGAATAGGCAAATTTTAAAAGGTTCGACTTTCCCGATCGGATCATCCGTCATGGCCGATGGGGTCAACTTCAGTATCTTTTCAAAGAACAGTACGGCGGTGGAGCTGTTGTTGTTCAATGATCCTGATGATGCCCAACCCAATGAAACGATAACGCTCGATAAAGAAATCAATCGAACGGAATCGTATTGGCACGTTTTCGTTCCAGGTCTTAAAGCCGGGCAAATTTATGCCTATCGGATGTATGGTCCGTTCAATCCGGAACGGGGCTATCGTTTTGATTCCCAAAAAGTGTTGCTAGACCCTTATGGCAAGCTCGTTATTATCCCTAAGGCCTATAAACGGGAATATGCAACCCGACCCGGAAACAATGTAAGTAGTGCCCTTAAAAATGTGGTGGTCGATACCGGTACCTATGACTGGGAAGATGATGTCTTTCCAAGACATTCCTTTACACATACCATTATCTATGAATTGCATGTCAAAGGGTTTACCCAACATCCCAATTCAGGAATAGTAGGGGAGAAGCGGGGAACCTATGCGGGGTTGATTGAAAAAATACCCTATTTAAAAGATTTGGGGATCACTGCTTTGGAATTCTTACCTGTCTTCCAGTTTGATGACCAAGATGCACCACTGGGTAAAAAAAACTATTGGGGCTATAGTCCGGTTTCCTTTTTTGCCCCCCATAGGGCCTATAGTTCCCGAAAAGACATTATGGGGCCTTTGGATGAATTCCGGGATATGGTCAAGGCCTTGCACAAGGCCGGCATAGAGGTCATCCTCGACGTGGTATACAACCATACCGCTGAAGGGGGGCAGGAGGGGCCCACGTTGTGCTTTAAGGGAATAGAGAACAAGGCTTATTATATCCTTGGTTCCGAAGGGGCTTATAAGGATTATTCGGGTTGTGGAAATACGATCAATGCCAATCATTCCATAGCACGTCGCATGATTTTGGATAGCCTGCGTTTTTGGGTTTCTGAAATGCATGTTGACGGATTCCGTTTCGATCTTGCCTCCGTATTGTCAAGGGATGAGTTCGGAAACCCCCAACAGAATCCACCCATTCTATGGGAAATCCAATCGGATCCCATTTTGGCTGGGACCAAATTGATCGCCGAAGCTTGGGATGCGGCAGGTCTGTATCAGGTGGGAAGTTTTGTAGGGGACAAATGGAAAGAGTGGAATGGTAAGTTCAGGGACGATGTAAGGAGTTTTATTCGGGGAGATCAAGGAACGATATCCAATTTTGCTTCTAGAATACTGGCCAGCCCGGATCTTTTTGGCCAAAGGAACCTACCGGCAGATACCAGTATTAATTTTATTACCTGTCACGACGGGTTTACCTTAAATGATCTGGTCAGTTATAATGAAAAACACAATTGGGAAAACGGGGAAGGTAACCGTGACGGCACAGACCACAATCTCAGTTATAATTTTGGCGTAGAAGGGCCGTCCGATGATCCAATCATTGAGCGGCAAAGGGAACAGCAGATAAAGAATTATTTGGCGGTTACGCTTCTTTCCTACGGTACGCCGATGATTTTGATGGGCGATGAGCTACGCCGAACGCAAAAGGGCAATAACAATGCCTATTGCCAAGACAATGAAATCAGTTGGTTCGATTGGGACCTACTTAAAAAAAACGAATCCCTGTACCGATTTGTCAAGGTTTTGAACGGGTTTAGGTTAAATACCGAATTGAGCGTGGATGATAGGACACTTTCTTTAATGGAATTTCTACGGACCAAACGACGAATAAATTGGAGTGGTGTACGTTTGGGACAGCCTGATTGGAGTTTTACATCGCATAGTTTGGCAGGTACCGTATGGTCCGATAAAAAAGATACCGTTTTATTCCTGGTATGTAATGCCCATACTGAAGAGCTGGATTTTGAGATTCCGGACACCAATGATTTCAACCAGATGAATTGGTTTCGCATTATCGATACTTCCCTGCCTTCCCCAAATGATATTGTCCGTTTGGAAAATGCGGAAATTGTTGAAGGGGACACTTATCCCGTGAAGGCAAGATCCGTGGTTTTTCTCATTGCCCCTTCCGATTCTTGGCTAACCGATTTTTATGCTAGGATTTGATTCTTCCAAATTTCCTTGGTATGGCGAATAGCCTAAAAGAAAAATCACATAGTCCGTATTTTATTTCTTGAAAGGTGCAATGGTTTGGTATTTAGGTTTTTAGGTTGGGTTAGCATTGTTTTTGGATGTCAATGGGCTTTTTTTTTTCAATTGGCGCATTATTTCCAAAGGGTTAAAAACATGGTGTAAAGGGTAGCGTTATGAAATAATTATAATACTTTCGCGCCTTGAAATTTTAACCGACCAAAGATAGCAGTCAAAATAAAATGCTGTTATAAACAATCAATAATACTGAATAGGAAATCCATGAAAAAGTTATTACCAATCACCACAATTTTCTTACTTCTTTTTACCACGAATATGTTTGCACAGCGTTGGTATGTGCGGGCCGGAGGTGGCTATTCCGGAGAGTTTGCAAAAACCGAATTCAACAATACCGATCCAAACGGTATCACAGGAATCGAACAATCCACAAAAGTTACCGTGAATGACGATGGTACCGCGACTATTGAATCTTTGAATGGTACCGTAGGGGCCGGGTATAAGTTTTTTGTGACCGGGGGCTATATGTTCAATGATTATTTTGGTGCCGAGATGGGGCTTAATTATTTTAAGGGGGATGAAACGTCGGTAGGTCAATTGACCACTTCCTCGGTACAGTCCAAGGCAACTACTTATATCGAAGGGGTCGATTTAAATCCGGGCATTTACTTAACGCCGAAATTCCCGAAACTGAATCCGTATTTACGGGCCGGTTTTTTATTGACCGTAGGGGGTACTTTGACCATAGATACAGAGGTGTTGCAGATCGATGGGGGTGGTGATGGTACCGATATCCTGGTAAATGCGGAATCCGAGGTCAAATCCAAATTCAGTGTCGGATATACGGGAGCCTTTGGAGTTACCTATCCCATCAATGATAAATTCAGCATTTTCGGGGAATGGGAGTTTAAAAGTTTTACGATTAAAAGTAAATCGGCAGAAATCAAGAAGTACACCACTTTTGCCGTAACCGATGGGCAATCATCACTTGTTTCGGGTGAACAGTTGGAGGATCTTACCACATATGAAAAGGAATTCATTTTCAGTGATAGCTATACCGAAAGCTTAACAACGGAACCCAATGAGGACGAACCTAGGGAAATTCCTACCCAGTATGTTAATGCGAGTGGAATGGGATTTAACTTGGGAGTTCGTTATTCATTCTAAAAGAACGATTTTTAAAAGGTTGCCATACTTTAAGTAAAGCATCGGTTTCAACATGGCCAGTTCCTTGATTTGCGATATGGTGAAGGGCCATTTATTTCAGGAAATGGTTTGTTTATCGCTCTAAACAGCGCTGTACTATATATTGGGCAGTGAATTAGGTAGGGGTGTTTACCGTTAGCGTAAAAGGATTATCCCTCTTGGATGGAATTTGGAATATCCTTAACCGATGTCATGTATTTCTTTTGTAGGTAACTGAATCGAAGGAAGGCAACGACATACCCTAGGAGCAATAAGACCAGTAGGTGAACGATCAAATCCGAGTACAAGTGATGGTCGACTCCCATGATGGCATGTCTTTTGATAAATTCGAAAAAAGGCTGTAGCGGAATAAGTTTGGAAACCAACTGTAATAGTAATGGCATTTGATCAAGCGACCATGTTACCCCTGTAATCAGAAATACCGGATACGAAGTAAAGGCCATGATTTCCATGGCTATGACTTGGGAACTGAAAAAAGAAGAAATAAACCAGCCATATAAAAGGGTTGTGGTCAAGAATATTGATGATACTGCCAATAAGGTAATGAAATTGCCATGTATGGGTAAATCAAAATAAGGAAAAGCCACCGAAAAAGTGAACAGCATATAGGCCGCATATAGGAATAGATAAAAGCCCAGTTTACCCACGATATAGTTAAGGAAGTTTTGATTACTTTCTTTAAACGCAATTTGCATGACCTGCTTTTTTCGGTCCGAAGCCACGCTTTCCGAGAGCCCAATGAGCAAGGTTTGATGCAGGATAAGAAGCAATAGGACGGGTAATAAAAAGTTCCCGTAATTATTGGTCGGGTTATACACCGCATTCACTTGTGAAACAATGGGATTGGCCTTTAATTCCGCAAGGGAAGGATTGATCCCATTCGATTCAAAGTACTTTTGGCGTGAATCCAAGGCATACTCCATGGCGACCAAGTTAACCGCCTTGTTGATGTCATTGGAAGATAAGAACTTTGTATTGTTCAAGATAAGTCCAATAGGGGAGCTTTCATTTTTCTTGAGCTTTTTTTCAAAATCCTTGGGAATACTCACGATCCCTTGCACTTCAAATTTGGATAAACCGTCCTTAGCTTCGGAAAGATCGGTGTACGCATGCGTAATAGCGACTTTTTGTGTCGCATCGATCTTGTTTAAAAACGACTTACTGCTCTTCGTCAAGTCTAGATCTACAACCCCTATGCTTACTTTTTCCTCATCCTTTTTTATATAGGTAGAACCCATCAATATAAAATAGAGTAATGGGGCGGCCAATAGTACCAATAAGATACTATGGTCGTTGACGACCAGTTCGGCTTCCTTTTTCACTGATTTCCATATAAGCCTTGGATTCATGCTACGGTTGTCTTTTGGGAAATGAAAATTTTGTTCTTATTGATAATGAGTCCGATCGATATCATCAGTAATCCTAATAAAAGGAATAGCAGGAGTTTCCATACTTCGGGCCAAATAAAGCTCAAAGGCGTATCTATCTGATAGAGTTTGAGAAAGGCCGTTAAAAAATGGGTATAGGGTATGATTTGGGCGTATAGGGTATTCAACCAAGGCATGGCCCAAATAGGAAATGTGAAACCACTGAATATAAAAGCAGGGGAATTGTAGAAAATGGCAGCATCGAGGGCAATTATCTCATCCTTGACAATCAGTGAAAGTCCGAATCCCAGTAAGATATTGGCACTGATAAAAAGCAATACCAAGGCCAATAGGTGCATAAGGTTTCCGTATATGGGAATTCCGAAAATCGGAAAAATAATAGCGAATATCAAACCACACAGACTTAGGCCATAGACCATAAAAGCAAAATATTTACCCAATAACATCGCAGTAATGCTACCTTCGGAGAGGGAGAATAATTGGGAGTAGGTATTTTTTTTCCATTCATGGTTGAAAGCCCTGGATGCGGCAAGAAATAGGATCATTTGTAGCAAAACGGTCGTCAATCCGGGAAGTAAATAATAAACATAGTTGTATTGGGGATTTCCCAATACCCTGGTATTGATGGCTATGGGGAGGACCGTTCCCAAAATTTTGTTCGGATTGATGCCTAGAGGGGCCATTCTTTTCGCAACGATGGCACCGCTCAGACTTTGTGTTACTTCCACCGCGGATTTATATAAAAGGTTTCCGAATACAATATTGGTCGAATTCGTATAAATCCGAACCTGTGTCGGTGCGTTTTTTAGAATATCCTTATAGAAATCCTTTGGGATATAAAACACCCCTTGTACATCTTTCTCCACAAAGGCATTCTCAATGGCATCGGTAGCCGATAAATAGGTAGTGACCTTAAGGTTGGGGGAGGACTCCAAAAATCGAATATAAGTACGGCTTAGGGTACTGTTGTCGTTATCGTAAACGGCTATTGGGACCTCCCTTAAAGCTCCTTTATAGTAAATGGCCCCCAAAACCAGGAATACCACGATAGGGATGATTATAAAAAGGTTCCTTATCGATTTTTGCTGAGCCAATCGCAGCAACTCCCGCTTAAATACACGATATACAGGCCATGTCTTTAGCATAACGGCTTATTTGTATATCTGAATGGACATGCCAGGACGCAATTCCGCTATACGCTCTTGGGGTTTAAGGTGCACTTCAAAGGTCTTTAGCTCATATTGGCCTTTGGCCTTTACGGGTACCCAGGTGGCGAAATCGGCCATTGGGGAGATAAAGGTTACTTTAAATGTTACTTCCTCATTACCCAATCCGGGTACCTTGGCCTTAAGCGTTTGATCCATTTTGAAATCTGCCAGTTTATCTTCCCTAATATTGAAGATGGCATATATTTTTTCCGGCCTTTGTATGGTAACGATAGGATACCCGGCAGCCATCACTTCTCCCTCCTCGGCTATTTGATTGCTTATTATTCCGGAAGTTGGGGCGGTAATTTGCAGTTCATCGTAAAAGGCCTCAACTTCTTTATAAGCCCCTTTTGCACTTTCATAACTGCCATAGGCCGCTTTGATATCTTCCTTTCTTGCCCCACTTTTTGCCATTTCCCAAATGGATTTCGCCGCATTCATCTGTTCTTTTGCTGCGTCATATTTAAATTGGAGCTCGTCCATCTCCTGTTTTGAAATGATGTGGTCGGCATATAAGGCTTGATACCTTTGATATGTTTTTTCGGCAAAGTCGAACTGGCTTTTCGCCATTTGGTATTGGTTTTTCAGGGCATTTATTTCCTCCGTCCGCGCGCCGAATTCGGCTTTGTCGACCAAGGAGCGGGCTGCTTTGACCATGCCTTCTGCCTGCCCTTTTTTCGCATCGAGTATATCGGGCTCCAGAGTGGCCAATACCTGTCCCTTTTCTACGGTCTGTCCTTTTTCAATTACGATGGTATGCACCCTGCCGGCAATCTCCGAAGACACATTGACCTCTGTGGTTTCCAGTATCCCCGAGTAAATTTCGGGTTTGGGGATATTGGCACGAACGATAAAGAATACAATTGAAAACAGGATGATCAGTAAAGGTATACCTAAGGTTATGGATGATTTTTTCACGGTCGAACTTATTTACTTAAGATTTGAATTATATTTTCTGGTTCCCCAATCGCGGTATATAGGTTGGCGATGGCTTTATAATAACCGTCCAAGGCTACCAATTGCTCTACTTTCGATTTTTCAAATAATAGGGAAGCATCGATAACATCGATGGATTTGCCAAGGCCTTCTTCAAAGCGTCGCTTGTTTATTCTAAGGTTTTCCTTGGCCAGTGCAACAGTGGTCATATGGCTTTTATATAATTTCTGTTGGTTCAGGGCATTGGTATAGTTGCTCTTGACCAAAAGGAGAATTTGCTGGTTGGCATATTCTTTTGCATTTTCCACTTCCTTTTGTAAATGCTTACTGGCCTTTAAATTGTTCACATCCTTAAAACCATTGAAAATATTGATTTCCGCTTGTACCCCTACAATGAATTTAGGGGGAATTACGGTTAAGTCTTCCCGAAACATATTATAACTGCCGAAAGCCGCGACATTGGGCATGAACTTCGCTTTCTCAATGGCATGGGCTTGTTTGGCCATTACCTCTTTCTGTTCTATCAACTCGAGTATGGGCTGCTGTGTATAGGCTTTGTTGAGTAGGGCATCAAAATCAAGGTAAACGTCCCGGTATGCCAGACTGTCCATTACCTTGAACTGAATTGAGTCCGGTAGATTCATGGTAGCCCGCAAAGCCATTTCTGCCAATTGCATTTTATTACGCTCATTGTCAAGATCCTTTTCAGCATCGGCAACCGCCACTTGTGCCCGTAATAGGACATGTTTGGGTAGGATCTCCAATTGGATGGCCCGTTCGGCCTGTTCCTTATGTTTAAGCATGCCTTCATAAATTTGTTGCCGTACTTTAATGACCTGTTGCAATAGCACGACGTTCAAATACCGTTCAATGAGTTCGTTGGCAATTTCATCCTTTACCTGATTAAGCGCTATGTCTGCCGATTGTAGTTCCGCTTTGGCGTACTTTTTTGCAGCAATGATCTTTCCACCCGTGAACAAGGGTTGCGTGGCGGTAAGGGCTGCCGTAAGGAATTCCTGGTTGTCTATGACCATATTGGAATAATCCGGAAATTGCCCTAGGACACTGACCATTGTGCTATAGGCGCTTTCGGCACTCACGTCCGATAATCCGATCTGATCCCCATAAGCCTCCACAAATGCCGCACTGTACAGACCTCCTAATTCGTCTAATGAACTTGACATTTGGGAAGAGTTCATCTCAATGTTTTCACTAAAATAGGTGTATCCCCCCATCAGGCTGATGGAAGGAAGAAAATTTCCTTTTGCTGCCTTGTCCTCGTAGATTTTCTGTTTTACACGTTCCGAATAACGCTTGATCTGCTCGTTGTTCCTGTAGCTTAAGTCTAATGCCTCTGCAATACTTATTTCCTGTTCCTGTCCGTTTACATGAGTTGTAAATGCAACCATGACCAATAAATACAGAATTGTTGTGAATTGGGGGTGGGATAATTTCTTTATGCAACGATTCATTGGAATATAAAAATGTGAAATTACGATTTTCGCTTTCAAAGATCAGACGATAAGTAAATAATATTCATGACTTATGTCATAATATTTTGAGTATAAAATACCATAGGATCATGACTCGGCCTTTGTCAAAAAAACCGAATGATCCTACACGTAACCAACTAAAGAACCTATGGTATTTAATCCTACCTTTTTCATTGGAATTTTTAGAAAGTGGAAACAATTTGACTTTTCGGATAGGGTCGTCGCATTATGGCCCCAAAGGGTAATACAATTAGTCGGTATAAAGGTTTATACAACCTATTTTCACTGGTTTTTAAGTAAAATGCGGATATTGAAAACAAAATTATATGAAATTTGCCATACAATGGCTTTTATAAGTGAACCATTGGGGCGATCTTTGGTCTTGCCTGTTGGCAGGGAATAATCAGGAATATAAAAAACATCTTTACTATGGCCGCACAAAAGGAGGCAACGCTTGTAAAACGGGTATACGGCATTACTTCGGACGATAAATCCGTGGATCTTTATACCTTAAGGAACAAAAACGGGATGGAAGTGGATATCATAACCTATGGAGGGCGTATTACCAGGATATCCGTTCCTGATAATAATGGGGATTTCAATAATGTGGTCTTGGGCTTCGATACCTTGGAACAGTATGAAAATGAGAATCCGTTTTTTGGTGCCTTGGTGGGCCGTTATGGGAATAGGATAGCGAATGCCGAATTTAAATTGAACGGCACTACATATACCTTGGCGGCCAATAATGGCCCCAATTGTTTACATGGGGGTATAAAGGGTTTCGATAGAAAAGTATGGCAAGCGACGGAAGGTGAAAAAGGAGGGGGCGTTTCATTGCAACTTAGCTGTTTTAGTAAGGATATGGAAGAGGGTTTTCCCGGGAATCTAACCTGTAACGTTACGTATACACTTACCGAGGATAATGCCCTGGAGGTAGCCTATGGGGCCATCACGGATAAACCTACCGTTGTAAACCTCACACAACATAGTTACTTTAATCTTTCCGGTGATTTTTTAACCCCCGTTCTTCAACATGAGGTTACCTTGGATGCGGACAAACTTGTTCCTGTTGATGAAAATTTGATTCCGACAGGCGAATTCATGAAAGTAGCCGGGACCCCGTTCGATTTTAGGTCGCCTAAGGCCATCGGGAAGGATATCGATGCAGACCATGGCCAGTTGGAAAAAGGTGGGGGCTATGATCATTGTTGGGTATTGAACGATCAAGATTCCGGATTGCGTACCGTAGCGACCGTTTCTGAACCCAAAACGGGGAGAACCATGGAAGTAGCCACAACGGAACCCGGAGTGCAATTGTATACCGGTAATTTTTTGGATGGCACCCTCCCTATCCCGGGTGGGGGCGTATATGGCAAAAGAAGTGGGTTTTGTTTGGAGACACAACATTATCCCGATTCCCCGAATCGGCCTGATTTTCCGACCACCGTATTGAACCCAGGGGAAAATTATACCACGGTGACTTCCTTCAAATTCAATGTGAAATAAGGGGTGTAAACGTATTGCCGAGGGTTAATTTTAAACAGCGATAGTCGAAGTTGTCTAACGGCTACACCATGACGTGGGCACATGGTTTTTACCCAGGAGACCTACTTTTAGAAGGATGTTGGTAAATTAACAAAATGTTATATATTTGGGTAAACCGACAAACGTATAATGTCCAAGGTATTACGACTCCTTTTTTTATTCGCATCACTATTGGCCTACAATAGTTCAGTGGGCCAGTCTAGCATAAACGGAACAGTGGAAAATGAGAACGGGGAGCCTTATGTAGGGGCACATGTTCTTCTTTTTCCGAAAGGGTATTCGACCTCCACCGATGATCAAGGTAGATTTGAATTTGCCGATCTGGAAGCTGCGGAATATCTTTTGACCATAACTTATTTGGGAACAAAGAACCATTCGGAAACGGTTGTTTTAAAAGGGGAAGATGTCCAACTGCAGGTATTATTGAAGGATGATGTGCTGGCCTTACAGTCCGTTGTCGTAACCGGCTCTTTCGAACCCCGAAGCAAGCTTTCATCTGCTACCTCTATAAGTACCATGGAAACAAATGGGTTGGGAAAAGGCTATTTTAGGGGTACGGCAGATTTATTGAATTCCATTCCAGGTACTTTTACCGATGCATCGGCGGGAGAAGTGTTTACCAGAGTCCATTCGCGGGGCATATCCGCTTCCGCTGAGGATGACATGGGCTGGTACTATGTTTCGCTTCAAGAAGACGGTCTGCCCATAGGTTTGGTGCAACATTCGTATTATGCCCCCGATATTTTTCATAGGACCGATATTTTTACGGCAAGGGTCGAGGCTATTCGGGGGGGTAGTGCGGCAATTACGGCACCCAATGCGCCTGGAGGAATATATAATTTCATATCCAAAGGCCCTAACGATATTTTTGGAGGGGAAGTCAGGCTTCAAGGGGGACTCCAGGGGGAAAATAATCCAATGGCCAGAATTGATGGTCGGGTTAGCGGTCCGTTGGGGAAGGATTGGTTTTATAATGTGGGTGGACATTATCGAAAGGATGAAGGGGCCCGCAATACCGATTTCACGTTTAGCAAGGGTGGACAATTGAGGTTCAACCTACTGAAGAAACACAAAAAGGGGTTTGTCAAGTTTTATGGAAAATTCCTGGATGATTTTACGAATAGATATACAGGGGTGGCTGCGACCAATTGGGACGATCCCGTAGCGGCCTTTGGTCAGGATTTCAATACAACGGCTTTACTTATGCCTGCATTTACGGCAAATGTACCCGACGGGAGGAATTTGGATGGTGGGGGAACGAACCTTTTCGACCCTTCACAAGGGGTTCATGCCCAGGATAAGGCCTTCGGAGCGGCTTTGTTACAGGATTTGGGTAAAGAATGGTCTTTCAGCTTCAATCTGAAATATTCACACAAGAATGCGAATTGGCAGACTTCCATCAGTAATGCTTATGTCTCTTTGAACGATCCATTGGCTTATTTTATTTCCGGAGCCCAATTTCCTATTGGTGAAGTGGTTTTCAAAGATGCGGTTTCGGGGGTTGAAATGGCACGTGTGGACAATAGCTGGATCTTAATTGGGGAGCCTTTTCAATATGTTGGGTCGGGTACATTGCCCTATGATGGGATCATGGGGATAGCGGCTTGGTTAAAACAGAACCGTAGCGATGAATGGATGAACAATTTTACCCTCAGAAAGGTAATGGAGGATCATGACCTTAATTTTGGGATGGATTTCGGAAGGGCGAGCACTTCCCTATTTACACAAGGCAGCTTTGGTTTTGTGACCTATGAGGCCAATCCACGTATGTTGCAGGTAACCCTTGAAAATCCGGACCAACCTGTGCTCGATTTGTCGGATTCAAATGGGTTGAGCAATTACGGGGGGTTGTTCTTTGACAACGCCCAGGCCGATATTGATCAGACGGCATTTTTCGTGAATGATCTCTGGGAATTCAGTGAACATATGCAATTGGATTTGGGGATTCGATATGAATATATCGCGCATAAGGGAGGAAAGGATCAAGCAATCCCTTATGAAAATGAAGGAGGATATGATGGTAATGCAACTACCGAATACGATAACGGTATTCTAATGTCCTCCGGAGAACGGGACTCCTTCGATTTTAAATATGACTACCTATCTTTTTCTACGGCATTGAATTATACGGTAAATGAACAGATGGATGTTTTTAGCCGTTTTTCATCGGGCAACAAGGCTCCGGAAATGAATTACTATTTCAATAATTTTTCAGGGGTGCCCATAAATCAAAAAGGGGAAGTTCAGAAAATAAACCAACTCGAACTGGGTTTTAAAGGACATACCCGACAATTTTCTGCCATTGGAACGGTTTTCTGGAGCCAATTAAAGAATGTGGGAATTGCGGATTTTCAATTTGACTCCGAAGCGGGAAGCGTATTTTATGCCCCGGTCCAAGTCAATGATACGCGTACCATTGGTATGGAATGGGAAAGTGCCTATTCACCTTTATTGAATTTGGCCTTTACCTTTAATGGGGTGGTCCAAAATGCAAAAGCCACGAAATGGACGGTCTATGATGCTGCAGGTACCGTGGATATGGCCGATGATGGTATTTTGGATTATTCCGATAACGAATTGGCATTTAATCCGGCCCTAAGGTTCAATTTAGGGGTTAACTATCATAAGGAACGATGGAGTGGCTTTTACAAATGGCAGTTTATGGGCGAACGGCAAGGAAATGTTGCAAATACGTTTCAATTACCGGCCTATAGTATTTTTAATATGGGGATCGGTGTTGAGATCATCGAGAACCTTTCAGCGAACCTGGAAGTGACCAATCTGTTCAATTCAGCGGGGCTTGCCAATTTCGCTGGGCCGAATAGTTTTGGTGCGAGTGCCAATTCCGCTACTGCAGCATATATTCAAGCCAACCCTGATGCAAGTTTTATAGTATTTCCCGTACTGCCGAGAGGCTCCTATTTGACTTTGGATTATAAGTTCTGAGTCCCTACTTTTTCGGATCTAGCGAAAATCAACTACGTTTTCGGAGTTCAAGAATTAGCGTTCATGATAATTTTTGAACCCCAGTAAGGGGTGTGTCCAAACCGTTTACAAATGCCATAACAACCATGTTTGCCGTTATTTATGTCATTTTGAAAAGGTATCGTTTATTCCTTTCCAGAGCCTGTGTTTCCATAAATACGAAATCGTTATATGATCGTAAAAACCCAGGAAGAAAGATCGGAAATACAATAAAAACAAGGGCTATCCCTAAAGTGGCACTATGAGGTTTTTGATGTGGATATCTTTGTAAATAGTTTTTCCGGTCTTGGTAAACTAAAAAACAATAAAAAAAGGTAGATTTGTCTGAATTTTTTTTAGCGAAAATTTAATTTAAAAGACAAACTGATAACTCTTAGAAAAAACATCGAATGAACAAAGAAATTAATCTGCAATCGGCTGATAATATTAGGGCTTTGGCAGTAGCAATGGTTGAAAAGGCGAATTCTGGCCATCCTGGAGGGCCAATGGGAGGTGCCGATTTCATGCACATTTTATATTCAGAATTTTTCAACTTTGACCCAAGTGATATGACTTGGCCGTTCAGGGACCGTTTCTTTATGGATGCCGGTCATTTGTCCACTTTGATGTATGCACAATATTATTTGTTGGGGAATTATTCGAAAGACGACGTTTCCAACTTTAGACAATGGGGTTCCAATACCCCTGGCCACCCAGAAGTGGATGTGGCTAGAGGTATCGAAAATACGTCCGGTCCGTTAGGACAAGGCCATACCATGGGTATTGGGGCGGCTATAGCTTCAAAATTCCTTCAGGCCCGTTTTGGGGATTGGATGAACCATAAAGTATATGGGTTCATTTCCGATGGAGGCGTACAAGAGGAGATTTCACAAGGAGCAGGTAGGATTGCCGGGCATTTAGGGTTGAATAATTTCATCATGTTCTATGATTCCAATGATGTACAATTATCCACAATGACCGATGAGGTGACCACTGAGGATACCGAAATGAAATATAAGGCTTGGGGATGGAAGGTAATCACTATCGATGGTCATGACCACGATGCGATTAGAAAGGCATTGACCGAGGCAAACGCCGAGACCGAAAAACCCACGTTGATCATAGGAAAAACCATAATGGGTAAAGGTTGCGTAACGGCAGACGGCAGTATGTTCGAAGGTCATTGCGAACTGCACGGCCAGCCTATCGGGCATACCGGTGCGGATTATGAAAAGACACTTCTGAACTTGGGTGTAAACCCCAGCGAACCTTTTGAGATACTACCAGAGGTAAAAGCGTTCTATTCGGATATTCTGGAAAAGAAGAAAGCCGATGCCAAAGTGAAAAAGAGTGAGATCGATGCCTGGAGAAAAGAACATAGTGAATTGGCCGATAAATTGGATCTTTTCCTTTCCGGTGAATTGCCAGCGCTCGATTTTGGATCTGTTGTCCATAAAGACGGATTGGCCACGAGGGCGGCTTCTTCAAATGTCTTGGCCTATCTGGCAGAGAATGTGGAGAATATGATCGTGTCCTCTGCGGATTTATCCAATAGTGATAAAACCGATGGTTTCCTAAAGAAATCAAAAGCCTTGAAAAAAGGGGATTTCTCGGGAGCCTTTTTACAGGCCGGGGTAGCGGAATTGACCATGGCGTCGATTGCCAACGGTATTGCCCTTCACGGGGGTGTAATCCCTGTGGTAGCAACGTTCTTTGTTTTCTCCGATTATATGAAACCGGCCATCAGGTTGAGCTGTATCCAAGAATTGCCGGTTAAGTTCGTATGGACCCATGATGCCTTTAGGGTAGGGGAAGACGGACCAACGCACCAGCCCATCGAACAAGAGGCGCAAATACGTTTGTTGGAAAAATTGAAAAACCACAGTGGGGATTCGAGTTTTGTTGCATTGCGCCCTGCTGATTCCCAAGAAACAAGTGTGGCTTGGAAAATGGCTATGGAAAATAAAAAGACCCCGACCGGCTTGATACTTTCAAGACAGGGCATCAAAGATGTACCTGCAAAATCGGGATCTAGGTATGCCGAAGCTTTAGGGGCTGAAAAGGGAGGATATCTCGTAAAGGAAACCCCAAATCCGGATGTGGTCTTCGTAGCCAATGGGTCGGAAGTATCCACCTTGATAGAGGCTGCCGAATTGCTGGAAGAAAAACAGGATTTGAAAATCAGTATTGCTTCAATTCCTTCCGAAGGAGTCTTCAGATTGCAATCAAAAGCGTACCAAACCAGTGTGATTCCTGAAGGAGTTCCTGTTTTTGGACTTACTGCAGGATTGCCGGTGAACTTAGAGGCTTTGGTAGGGGAAAATGGTAAGGTTTTCGGATTGGATCATTTCGGATATTCTGCACCGGCAAAGGTGTTGGACGATAAATTCGGGTTCACGGGAGAGAAAGTGTACCATGAAGTCCTCGACTTTTTGAACAAGTAACCGAGAATTGAATGATTTTAAAATAAAGCGGTTTGGGTCAGGTACCCAAACCGCTTTTTATTTTGATCTGGGTCCTTTCTGTCGTGGCCGGTATATTTTTGGGGACATTTAAGGGTAGTTGTTAATGATGTGGTAAATCGTGTCGTTTTTTGTTATTTTGATGTATATTGACGTTAAAATTTAGTTATTCGTTAAAAAAAACAGGAAATGGAGTATGGATGCATTCATTGACTTTTTTGCCCACCTGACCAGTATTCAAAAACTGATTTGGATTGTTGGTCTCCTAATGGTTTTTTGGTTGTTGGAAGGGGTTTATCCCCTTCGGAAATTCAATTATGGGAAATGGGAACATGCCCGGCCGAATTTAATATTACTTGCTACCTCCATTGCAATAAACGTCCTGTTCGGTCTGGCTACGGTAGGGATATTCCATTGGCTCGAAATAAGTAAGTTCGGTTTGTTGAACCTCATCGATTGGCCGGTATGGATAGAACTGATTGTGGCCATAATGGTATTGGATTTTATGGCCCAATATGTGGTACATTTCATGTTGCACAAAGTGAAGTTCATGTGGCGTTTTCACATGGTGCACCATAGCGATACCCATGTAGATGTAACGTCGGGTACACGTCATCATCCTATCGACTATTTGATAAGGGAAATCTTTGCGCTGTTTGCCATCGTAATCGCAGGCTTGCCATTGGCCTATTATCTGGTGTATCGCGTAATGACCATACTGTTCACCTATTTTTCACATGCCAATATCCGATTGCCCCATGCGTTGGACAAGGCCATTAGTTTGGTGTTTATTTCTCCGAACACACATAAGTTCCACCACCATCACGAAATGCCATGGACCGATACCAATTATGGGAATATTTTCTCTCTCTGGGATAGGGTTTTTGGAACCTTCGTCTATCACGATACGAAAAATATCGTCTATGGCCTGGATATTTTGGATAAGGAGAAGGCCAATGATATAGGGTATCAAATGAAAGTTCCGTTCTTATATCAAAAGGTACATACGGATACCCAACCCGATATGGTAAGCGAGAAGGGGTAATACACAAGACCATATCAAATTAACCATAGGACCATTAGGATGAATGTCTTTGAATACTATTATTAAATAAGGATTATCTAATGATATTTATCATGGTTTTACGTAATGAATAACAATAGCTTTATGTTAAATCTTAAACTAGAATAATATGACGATCAACATTCAATATGTTCAAATGCCTACAAGTGAAGCGATGAATGATCTAATAACTTCCAAATTAAATCGGCTCGCCGGTAAATTCGAATGGGTCATTAGGGCAGAAGTCCATTTTAAAAAAGAGAATGATCCTTCAGGAAAGGGTAAAATATGTGAAATGGAACTCAGTGCCCCCGGTCCCAGGATTTTTGCACGTTCCAATGAAGATGATTTTGAAAAGGCCGCGGCGAATACGATCAAGGATCTTGAAAAACAATTGAACAAGCGAAAAGCCATTATGAACAAACGCTGAGTATTGGTTACTTGGACATAAAACCGGTAAATGATGAACAAAATACTTGTACCTGTCGACTTTTCTGAATTTTCTGAAAATGCTCTGGAAGTTGCGGCCCAGTTGGCCCATAAATTCAAAGCGGATCTGATCTTATTGCACATGCTGGGCCTTTCTGAAGCATTTTTGACAAAAGATGATGCCCAAGAATTCATGGAAGCCCAATACTACATGAAATTGGCGAAGAAAAGATTTATGGATTTTTTGGACAAGCCCTACCTTAAAGGGATAAAAAAGAATGAGATTGTTCAGAATTACAAGGATTTTTATGAAATAAACAATATCGTAAAAGAGCACGACATAGACCTTGTGGTAATGGGTTCCCATGGGACATCGGGCCTTAGCGGTCTTTTTGTTGGTTCCAATACCGAAAAGGTAATCCGTAATTGTGTGGTCCCGGTTCTTGTCATAAAAAAGAAGAGAGCCGATTTTAATTTAAAGAAAGCGGTATTTGCGAGTGATTTTAGCCTAGACCATATAGAGGTGTATAAAAAAGCCATGAAATTCTTTAATAGGTTGGATGTGGAAGTCCATAAAGTCTACATTAACCGTCCTAATCAATATTTCAAGAGTACTGAGGAGATAGAAGGCCAAATAGCCGGTTTCATGGGTAAGGCCCACCTTAATAAGGTTCCTGCAAAGGATAATATCGTTATTTTGAATGACTATAGTATCGAACAGGGGATCTATAATTATGCCGAAACCATAGGGGCCGATATCATTGCCTTGCCCACACAGGGAAGAAAAGGACTTGCGCACTTTTTTAAAGGGAGTATCGGGGAAGATATTGCCAATCACGCAGACCTTCCGGTGATCACGTTCAAAGTTTAGGTGGTGCTTTGCAATAGCATCCCCAGCTTGGCCAAAACCATCAATTCCGATTTGTTTTTCTGGGCATTGGAGGTAGCTATCGCTTGGGCGGTTTCCCAAATAAAGGCCCTTAGTTCTTGCGTAAAGAGCGGTGTGTTCTTAAGAAAGTATTTTCGAAAACGCTCAAAGCTTTCAGTGCTCCCGGTTTCCAGGTCTTGCATTTTGATAAAGGCATTATACAATTCCAAAGCGTTGTTTTTGTTCGTAGTTTTATCATATCCGGGATAGTGCAACCACTTTTGCCTTAAAAGGGTTTTGAATTTTTCAAATTCTTTTTCATGGATTTTTTTGTCCGCGATCGCAATGGCGTAAAATAGTAACCCCAGGTGATAATAAAGTTGCTCCTTACTCGTATTCATGATTTCCGAAGTAGTCGTTTTTTCCATGTTAAGTATAGCCTTAAATATTGTGGTACAGGATGATTTGCATCAGTCCTTAAAATAATATTTTTTGTGTCCTTTGTTGTTTAAACCATGTATCATGAACACTGTATTGGCGATTGATATCGGAGGAACATATACCAAGGTCGGTATCGTTGGCGAACAAGGGGAAATACTGGGGTCAAAGGTATTTGATACAAAGGCGAAAAGACCATTCACGGATTTTCAAAAAGACCTGCTGTACAATATCAATGGATTGCTGGGTCGCCTTGATAAGGCCGCTCAGCCACAGGCCATAGGGATAGGGGCACCCAATGCCAATTCATTGACCGGTAACATCGAGAATCCCCCAAATCTGAATTGGGGAAAGGAAACGCCGATTGTCGACGTTATTTCCAAGGCCTTTGGGTTACCGGTATTTATTGCAAACGACGCCAACGCTTCCGCGTTGGGGGAGTTGAAGTTCGGTTTGGGAAAAGGCATGCGGAATTTTGTGGTTTTGACCTTGGGAACGGGATTGGGAAGCGGTATTATCGTAAATGGCAGGCTTTTGTTGGGAGCACATGCCCAAGCTGGGGAGATCGGTCATGTCAACGTAGATCCCATGGGTAGGTATTGCAATTGTGGCCTGCAAGGGTGTTTGGAAACCTACGCTTCGGTTACCGGAATAAAGAGAACGGTTTTTGAATTGATCGCAGAAATGCGGGAAGCATCGCCCTTACGCAGGATCGGTTTTGAGGACTTGACCGGTGAGGATATCGCCAAAGCTGCTATTGACGGCGATCTTTTGGCACGTAGGGCATTCGATATTACTGCCGATATTTTAGGTCGTAAAATGGCCGATACGGTCGCACATTTAGATCCCGAAGCCTTTATTTTGGGAGGCGGACTCAGTAAGGCCGGGGATATTCTATTAAAACCGGTAAAGGCCAGTATGGAAAAAAACCTGTTTGTAGCCTATAAGGGTAAGATAAAAGTGTATTTATCCGACGCTCCACGAAATGCAGCCATCCTGGGACCGGCAGCATTGGCATGGGAACATATTTCCGAAACCTCTGGCCTAGAGTAAATGTTGCAGGCTTTCACTATCCACGATATACGAAGTTATGGCAAAGACCTTTTTCCTGTTTTGGCGAACCGTTTTATAATATGCGGCGATATCATCTTCAAGTTGCTGATGTTCTTTTCGAAATAACCGGGTGTCATATTTAAAGGGATCCTCAATGGTTTGTGCGATATGGGTCAGATGTTCTTCAACACGTTGCAATAGGATGTCACCGGTCTTCTTATCGTTTAAGATTCCTTTCCCTATTTCTTTTACGACATCAAGATTTTCCTCCTTGGTAATCCAAATAAAATATTTTTTCAATAATCCATGTAAGAAATCCAGGTCTTGTTTATAAAACATCAAATCGGATTTCCAATGTTTCGTCAAAACGAACAATTCGTTCCAATCGGTTTGCTGAATATAATCTCCTTTAGGTCTAATTCTATAATTTTCCATCGTGCCGCTTTTTAAATTCAACAGTCATCCTGTCTTATAAAGGTACCCCATACCTATCTTGATATTTATGATTTATGTCATTGTCCTACTGCATATCGGATCATTGGGCTACTATCCGCCCGTCTTCCATTTGGATTATCCGGTCGGTACGCTGTGCGAAGTCCATGTCATGGGTGACCACCAAAAGGGAGAGCCCTTGTTCATCCTTAAGTTGTTTGAAGATTTGAAAGACATTTTCGGCATTATGGCTGTCCAAGTTGCCCGTAGGCTCATCGCCCATAAGTATTGAAGGGTTGTTTATCAAGGCCCTGGCAATGGCCACACGTTGTTTTTCGCCCCCGGAAATTCTGGAAGCCCGTTTTTTGGCCAATTGATCTATATTCAGCATTCTTAGTTTCTCCATGGCATCGTGCTCAATTTCAGCAACTGTTTTTACGGCTAATTTTTTTGCCGGAAGCATTACATTTTCCAAAACACTGAATTCTGACAATAGGTAATGAAACTGAAATACAAATCCTATATGCTCGTTCCGGATTCGGGATAATTGTTTATTGGGTTTTCCGGTTACCAAGGCTCCATCAAGGTACAATTTACCTTCATAGTCCGTATCCATGGTGGAGAGGATGTACAACAATGTGGATTTACCGGAGCCCGATTTTCCCATTATCGAAGCGAATTCCCCTTTCTTAATGGTAAAATTCAGGTCTTTCAACACATGGAAAAGCACGGGTTTTTTGAAATATTTATCGATATGTTTCGCTTCCAGGACCAATGACATGCTTTTGGTTTAAGTTCCACGTATTATTTTTACCGGATCGATCCTTTTTGCTTTTCTGGAGGGCAGGTATCCTGCGATGAAAGTAGAAAGAAGCGCAAATGAGATGCCAATGATATAGTACATGGTGTTATATTCAATAGGGTAGGTAGAGATGGTAGGTAGGGCTTCGGTTTCAAAGGCGACATTGTCGATTAGCCTTGATAGGATGTATCCGACGAGCAATCCAAAAACACCACCGATGGCACCGATGATCATGGCTTGGCTCATAAAGATCAATTGTACATCGGTACCGGAAAAACCGGTTGCCTTTAAAATGGCGATATCCTTCATTTTCTCATAAATCAACATATTCAAAATGTTGTAGATCCCAAAACCTGCCACGATAAGCAGGGTGATGGAAACGGAATACGTAATTAAATTCCTGATATTGCTTCCGGTCTCAAATTGGGCATTGGCCTCATTGATGTCAATGGCCTTTACGTTAAATTGGCGTTCCAACCGTTTTGACATGGGGCCTGCCGCTTCTATATCATTGAGTTTTACATTAATGTCGGTAATATGGCTTTCGGCCTCCCCTAAGATCCGTTGTACGGTTTTGAGGTTGGCGAAGCTCTGGACATTATCGATATCGGCGATACCACTTTGATAAATCCCAACGATTTTTAAAGGGAAAATATCGCCTTTCACCGTACTGATCTGGATCCTATCCCCAACGTTTAATGAGGTTTTATCTGCCAAACCGGCACCCAATAATATTCCGTTATCGTTATTTTTCAATGCTTCTGGGGTGCCTTCAACAATATAATCCTGGATGTTCGACATACGCACTTCTTCCAAGATATCCACTCCGACAAGATTGCCGCCCAATTCGATAGAACCCGATAGATAGAATATTTGAGCCCTTAATTGGGGGGTAGCCCCTTTTACCTGATCGTCATCCTTTAGATACTTTAAGATGGGTAGCGCATTATGGATTTTTTTTTGACTCTGTTTTGGTTTTATGGAATGTACCACATTCCAGGCTTCCTCAAACTCTTCGTATAAGGCAATAGGCTGGTCTTCGGAAGGTTCTATTTCGTTGTACAGATGAATGTGCGGGGTTTGGTTCAATACCAGGTCATCGAGCATTTTATTCAAGCCGGTCATAAAACTTACCAAGGTAATATAGGCGCCTATGCCGAAGGTAACCCCAAGGGAAGCCGTTATGGTCGATTTCATCTTGGTGACAAGATGGGTTTTGGCAATGCCCAATATGACTTTCCAGTTGATCATTCCTCGGGTTTGTAAATGAAGGTCTCGGGGTCCAGGCCCGAGAGGATCTCGACTTTGTCCAAACTCTGCAGGCCAATGGTTACAGGTACTTCCCCATTTTCGGTTCGAACTTTATTCCCATCAATGAGATATTCTTTCGGAATGGTTAAAACACTGTCCTTTTGTGCGATGATGATGTTCCCTTCCCCGGCTAGGCCTGGGTAAAGTATTCTTGGGGGGACATCGAATACTGCCTCTACCTTAAAGGTCTGGGAACGTTCATCCTTACTGGGGTAAATTTTACTGATGGTCGTTTCGAATACGGTCGTGTTATAGGCATCAAGGACAATCAATGCCTTTTGCCCTATTTTTATCCTTACGATATCCACTTCGTCTACCAGCATTTCGACCACAAAGATATCTTTGCTACCTACCGAGGCCAAAGGCTCCAAAGTGGTCACGATTTCCCCTGGATTTTTGAATAAGGCGTAGACCCTACCATTGATTTTAGAGGTTACGGTAAAGTCCTTGGTCGCAACCTGGGAGGTTCTAAGGTTATTTTGGGCCTGCTTCACTTGGGTCTCCAATTCATTTTTGGTACGCTTATATTTGTTTTGGAGCAAGAGTAGCTTATTCTGCGAAAGCTCATAGGCCAGTTTTCTGTTATCATAATCGATCTTGGAGCCTATTTGCTGTTTCCAAAGGTTTTTTTGTCGAAAATAGTTGATCGAATCGCTTTTCAAAGCTAATTGTACGGCCCTGATCTCGTCTTGTATGCCACTTAGGACCGCCGCACTTCCTTCATAATTTTCCTTGGCCAGTTGCAAGGCAAGCTTGGCATTTTCGGTGTTCAATTTTGGCGTGGTATTGATGATCTGAAGGATCGGTTGTCCTTTCTCCACCAAATCCCCTTCTTCAAGAAGATTTTTATCAAGGATGCCCCCTACAGCCGCATAGGCCAAGTATAGGCTATCCGGTTGAACGGTTACCGAGGAGTATACCGATTCGGTCATTGCTGTTTTGGAAGGAAGTATTTTTTCTGATTCCGACCCACAGGAAGTCAGGAATAACGTTAAGATCAAGATTAAAGTTCTATAAACCATGCGATATGTCTTGTGTGTTAAAAGTATGAAACCCACTATAACCCTTGTTCAGCCATACAGGTCCGTTACCTTGGTCAGTATGTTTTTCATGCCTTTGTGGTCATTATCAACTTTTAAGGGTAGGTGCAGTGCATCCTACTCTTTTGCCGGTATGGCCCACTAGGGGATATCATTCATAAAACCGCAGTTTATTCTTTAATGATATGATTTCATTCTGCATTCGTTCAATACGGTCCAATAAGTCGTGGATGACCTCGATACCCTCGAGATTGATATCGAGATCCGAATAAAGACGGATGATTTTCTCTGCCTTTGGAAGCTCTGTGTACAAGAGATAATGGGCATCTTTCTCTTCGATGATTTCTATTAATCCGTATTCATGCAGTTCAAGGATGAATTCCGAAGAGATTCCATGGCTGGCACAAAATTCACTGACCGCTATATAATTGTACTTTTCCATCTTCAGGTCTTTTTTAGTGCGGCTAATTCCTTGAAAAGTTCTTTTTCCCTAGCCGATAGCTTTGTAGGTGTCTTTACACTGTAGGTAATGAACAGATCTCCGAATTGCCCTTCTTTCTTATACACGGGAAACCCTTTCGATTTTAATTTTACCTTGGTTCCGTTTTGGGTCTCTGGCTTTACCTTAAGTTTGGCCTTACCGTCGAAGGTATTGACCGTTATCTCACCGCCAAGAACAGCGGTATATAAATCCAGGTCAACGGTTTTATGTAAGTTGTTCCCATCACGTTTAAAAGGGGTGTTGTTTATTATCGAGAAGGTAATGAACAGATCGCCATTGGGGCCACCGTTACTTCCGGGACCGCCATGTCCTTTGATTTTTATGGTTTGTCCGTTCTCAATTCCCGCGGGAATGGTTATGCGGATGTTCTTTCCATTGATCGTTAGTGTTCGTTTATGGGTTTGGTACACATCCTTCAATGTCAATTGTAGTTCGGCATTGAAATCTTGACCCCGATACTTTACTTTTCTGCCGCTGGAAAAACCACCGGAAGTCCTCCCTCCGAACATGGATTCGAAAAAATCGGAAAAATCCTGCTCCCCGAATCCACCTGAAGATTGGTATTGGTAGTTTTGCCGCTGCTGTTGTTGGGCTTTCCGGGCTTTTTCTATCTCTTCGGCATGTTGCCAATCTTTACCGTATTCGTCGTATTTTTTTCTGTTTTCAGGATTCCCCAATACCTCATTGGCCTCATTGACCTGTTTGAATTTTCGTTCGGCCTCTGCATCATTCGGGTTGACATCCGGATGGTATTTTCTGGCAAGTTTTCGGTATGCCTTCTTCACCTCGTTGGGTGTGGCGTTTTTTGAAATCCCCAATACGCTATAATAGTCAATGTAATCCATTATACAGGGTAACTTAATTGGTTATGAATACTTTGAGGTCATTGTGGGCCCTAACAGTGTAACATGGTGTTTCTATGGTCCTGGTCTAACCGTATTACGTTGTCGGCAATCACCAAAATCTCCTTTTCAACGGATATTAGATCATGTGTAAGGGTATTCCTGTGTTTTTCTATCCAAGCTTGTTCATCGTACAATACCTTTATATTTAAACCTTCATACCCCTTGAGGATATCGACCAATAGGCGTTGGTGGTCTTTAATACGTTTTTTTAAACGGGAACAATCATAACAAAGATCCTGAAAACGCATAAGGCTTTCACGTATTTCATCCAAATTTCCAACCTGGACGATGTTGTCGAAATAGCGATCAAGAAGTTCTTGCAAAAATCGTATATCCTTCATTTTCAATGCGATATCGAATTTGGATTTTTCGCAGTCCTCAATATAGCTCTGCAAAGCCTCGACAATGTAAGATATATCTATATTGGAAGTAGTAATCACTTTTTTCATGATCGATGATTTTGACTAAAATTAGCCTTATCCATGCTTTCATAAAATGATTTTTATCATAAGGCCACTGTTACTAATGAATTAACTTACCTTTAATTTCCAACCATTTTAATATGTGCTTATGCCTTATGGGAACTTAATGCAATTCTATACAATATGATGGTTTTTGCGAAGGACAACTACATTTTTAACCTACTCTCAGAAACGGTTTACGAAGGATTATTGGTAGTGGACAAGGAACACCGCATTGTGGCGACGAACAACAAAGCGGAAGCCATGTTCGGTTACAACGAACGTGAACTTGTAGGGAAACCGGTCACTGTTTTGGTTCCCGCTCCTTATGACAGGGAACTTGAAGATCATTTGACCGATTTTTCCAATACCAGGTTATCGGAAAGAATGATGGTGGATCGCCTATTATTCGGCCATCATAGGACGAAAGGCGGGTTCCCGATAAAAATCAAACTCAACCCTTTTAATTTTGGGGAAGCGGATTATATACTCGTCCTTATTGTGGATAAGACAGGTCTTAACGAAAGGGACCATCAGATCAAAGAGTTGAATGAATATCTCGAAAAAAAGATATTGGGTCGTACCCTTGAATTAAGGGAGACCGTTGCTAAGCTCAAAAGTGAGATCAAAAGAAGGGAAGTAGCTGAAAGCAAGATGAAATCGGCCCTTCAAAAAGAGCGGGAATTAAGTGAATTGAAGACAAAATTCTTATCTTTAGTATCGCATGAATTCAAGACCCCACTTAGTGGGATATTGACTTCGGCCACATTGGTCGGTAAGTATAAAAAGACCACGGACCAAGAGAAACGGGACAAGCATTTATCGACCATAATAGGGGAGGTTAGGTACCTTAATGGTATTTTGACCGATTTCCTCTCCATTGAAAAGCTTGAAAAAGGAAAAGAAATATATGATTTCACCCTGTTTTCTTTAAGTAAAGTGGTCAACGAGGTAGTCTATAACGCGAATATGTTGTTAAAAATGGGACAGCGGATCGATTATCCCCATAATATTAATGATTTGGTCATTTACCAAGATGAAAAAATAGTGACCTTAATATTGACGAATTTGCTCTATAACGCTGTGAAGTATTCCCCAGAGGATTCTGAAATAGCTATAACCATCAATGTGTTGGATGATATGTTGCATTTGAATATTGAAGATCAAGGCATCGGTATACCCGAAAAAGACCAAAAACATATTTTTGAACGCTATTTTAGGGCCGAAAATGCGTTGTTGAACCAAGGAACGGGAATTGGACTTAATATAATAAGGGAACATATCAATAATCTTGGGGGAAAAGTTTATTTTAAGAGTATTGAGCATATAGGAACCAAATTTACGGTCGAGCTTCCAATAGGAGATCGACTTCATTCAGTGATAAACTAGATAATAATGAACAAAGTACTACTGATAGAGGATGACCCTGTACTTAGGGAAAACACCGCTGAACTTTTGGAGCTTTCGGATTATGAGGTTTATACGGCTTCAAACGGAGCGCGGGGGGTGGCCATAGCAAAAGAAAAATTGCCCGATGTGATCATCTGCGATATCATGATGCCGGAGTTGGACGGTTATGGGGTGCTTGAACAATTGGGCGAGGATCTGGAAACCAAATACATTCCTTTTATATTCTTGTCGGCGAAAACAGAACGAAAGGATATCCGAAAAGGAATGAACCTTGGTGCAGATGATTATTTAACCAAACCTTTTGAAGAATCGGATCTTATCAGTGCCATAGAAAGTAGGCTCGCAAGGGCCGCTATTTTAAAGGAAATCCAAAGCTCCAAGTCCGGTAATGGGCAAGAAACCGAAGTCGGGGTGCGAACCATACACGAATTCAAGAATTATTTGGATGATAACGGACAGGAATTCGAATTTTCCCAAGGCGAAGAGATCTTTAGGGAAGGGGGCCATGTGCATATGGTCTATCTGATCATCAAAGGGGTGGTAAAAACCTATAAATTGGATGAGAATGGTAAGGAATTGATCACCGCCATTTATAATGCGGATGAATTCTTTGGATTTACCTCATTGACAGCACAGGAGGTATATGAGGAATATGCCTTGGCTATCGAAGATACGAAACTAGTGGGGGTCTGTAAGGATGAACTGAGGACCGTGGTCAAGGAAAACCATGATCTCGCCATAGAATTGATGCATGTATTGGCAGAGAACCTCACCGAGGCCAAAAAACAATTGTTGGAAATGGCCTATGGTTCCGTACGCAAAAAGACGGCAAGTACGTTATTGAAGTTTGCCGACAAATTAGAGCGGGACAAACAAGGTAACATCCATATTCTGCGTAGTGATCTGGCCAGTGTTGCCGGTATGGCCACGGAAACCTTGATCCGCACCCTTTCCAGTTTTAGAAAGGAGGGCTTGATTGCCATGGAAGACCATAATATCAGGATACTTGATCAAGAAACGTTAAGTCGCATCTATTAGTGTATTTTAAAGTCGTGCGGCACATGATGGGAATCATTTACCGGTTTGTTACTACATGCTATTTTTAAGGCTAAAGTAAAAATCAATATAAAATGATGCACATATTGGTCCCGACCGACTTTTCGGATAATGCTTGGAATGCACTTAAATATGGCATTCAGTTGTATAAGAATGTTGCATGTACCTTTTATCTTTTGCATATAAACCCAATTCCCCCTTATTCAGGAGCCGAATCGTCTGTAAGGTATTCGTCGAAATTGGCCGAAGGTGATATGTTGGAACAGAGTAAAATCGGTTTGGAACATTTATTGGCAAAAGTTGAAAAAACAGACCCGAACACCAAACATAATTTCACGACCATCTCCTCACATAATTTTTTTGTCGAATCGATCAAACGACAGGTGGCCAAAAGAAAGATCGATTTGATCATTATGGGGACAAAAGGGGCATCGGGGTTAAAAGAAGTTGCCATGGGCAGTAATACCGGGGATGTGCTCACCAAAGTGAAATGCCCGCTTTTGGCCGTACCTGAAAATACGGTGTTCAATCCCCCGAGGGAAATTGCGTTTCCTACGGACTATTACATAAACTATGACCTAAAAGTGTTGAACACCCTTATTGATATGGTCAACCTGCACCAATCGGATTTACGGGTGTTGCATATTTCCAAAAAAGGAGCGGGGTTAACCGAAGAACAAAAGGAGAACAAAGAATTCCTGAATGATTATTTACAAGATGTAAAACACAGTTTTCATTCCCTTACCGGCATTGATCTCGAAACATCGGTGCAATGTTTTACCGAATCACGTGATATCGACATGATTGCCATGGTAGCCAAAAACCTTAACTTCTTTCAACGTATCCTATTTCGTCCAAAAGTGGAGAAAATCAGCTACCATACCGATATACCTTTCCTTGTATTGCACGAGTAATATCGATCAGGTTTGTGATCGTACCATTTGGATTATGTCTTTTTTCTGAAGAACGCCCGATTGTCTCCAAAGCTGTTGGCCATTTTTGAACAAGAGCATGGTCGGTACACCCCTTACCTGATATTTTGAGGCTACCGATGGGTTTTTGTCCACATCGATCTTTACTATTTTAATACCATCGCCCAGTTCATTTTTCACCTCTTTCAGAATGGGGGCCAGCATTTTACAAGGACCGCACCAATCAGCGAAAAAATCTACCAAGACCGGGGTTTCCGAATTTATGATATTCTTAAAACTACTTTTCATAAGGAATCATTTGTGAATGCAAATTATAAAAATACACTGATTTTCAAACTGACTAAAATCATGGTTTTAACAAGTGTTAAAAGTTAAATTTGATTATAACGAATAAATTGTCCGAGATGAGAAAGATTTTGGTCCCGACCGACTTTTCCGATAATGCTTACAATGCTTTAAAATATGCCTGTCATGTATTCAAGTATGAAAAAAGTGAGATTTTCATCATGCATGCCTATGCCGATGAGGTATACCAACAAGACAAACTTACAAAAAGAAGCCTTCTTGAGGAATTGAAGGAAAAGGCCTTAAGGAAATCAGAAGAAAAGCTGAATTCGATTAAAAAGAAAATAAGCCTTGAATACCCCAATCCCCAGCATAAATATAAACAGGTATCCGCATTTGGGAGCTTGATCGATGAAGTGAACGATATGGTCAACCTGGAGAATATGGATATTGTTGTCATGGCCACGAGGGGAGAAACAAATGACCGCAGCCTTACCTTCGGAAGTAATACCTTACAGGTGTTGAAATACATAAGTTGTCCGGTATTGGCCATTCCTGAAGGGTATACCTACCACCCTCCCAAGAATGTGCTGTTTCCTACCAATTATTTGGTACCCTATAATAGGAGGGAATTGAAATTACTCTGTGAAATGTCGGGATCGTTCAGGTCGACCATACATATGCTTTACATCGATCCCATAAAAAAACTGACCCTAAGGCAAGAAGACAATCAACAATTCCTTAGGGATTGTTTACCCAAGGCAAAATTGGTTTTTGAGACCTCAAAGGAAAAAGACAAGGCCATCGCCATAACGAAATATATCGTCCATTATAAAATTGACATGCTGGTGTTGATAAACACCAGGCATTCTTTCCTTGAAGATATGTTGGTACAGTCCACTTTGGACAAAATAGGACTCCATGTAAAGATTCCATTTTTGGTAATGCAAAATCTGTTTAGATAATTAAAAACAACAACCATGAAACGTATAATCCTTCCTACAGACTTTTCAAACAATGCCTATAATGCCATTTCTTATGCCCTAAATCTTTACAAGGATGTAGCATGTACGTTTTATCTCCTGAATACGTATACCCCGGCCATCTATCAGGCAGAATACCTGTTGCACAGTCCAGGGCAGATCGGTCTAGGGGATATTTATCAGGAAAATTCATTGAATCGATTGAATGATTTGAAAAAGCAATTGATTGCGGAGTTCAACAATAAGAACCATACGTTCATGGTGCACTCGGCTTTCAATATACTCGTGGATGAGATCGTGGAAACCGCTAAAAAAGAAAAAGCCGATTTAGTGGTCATGGGTACCCAAGGTGCCACGGGTGCCAAAGAGATATTCATAGGAACAAATACCGTACATGTCATTAAAAGGGGATGCTGCCAGATTTTGGCCATTCCGCCAAATACCGAATTCGAAGCACCAAAAGGGATATTGTTCCCCACCGATTTTGAGATCGATTATCAATCGGAGCAATTAAAAGAAGTAATCGGATGGGCAGAAAAGTACAAATCCAAAATCAATGTAATGCACGTATCCTCTGGTTACGATTTGACGGGTCCACAATTGGAAAACAAGGCCAAACTGGACAATATTCTAGGTAAGACGGCACATCTATTCCACGAGGAGCCCAATCAGGAAATCATTACCGCCATTAATTCATTTCAGCAAAAAAACCGTACCAATATCTTGGCAATGATACAAAATAAACACACTTTTTTAGAGCGGTTGTTCATTGAGCCAGTGATCAAGAAATTGGGTTTTCATGAAACCATACCCTTTTTGGTCATTCCACCACACGAAAATAATTGAGGATGAAAAATATATTGATACCTACTGATTTTTCGAATGATGCGTATAATGCCCTTTTTTATGCCTCCAATCTTTTTAAAACGAAAACCTGTAATTTTTATCTTTTGAATGCCTATAGTGAGCGCACCCCCATACTGAGTAGGAATTTGGAAAGAGGTGAAGGAAATGGAAATCGCAAAGGCTTGTTAGAACAACTGAAAGACGAATCTTGTGAAGAATTGAAGCGTACCTTCCACAAAATCAATCTAGACAATAAATGCCGTAACCATACCTATGAATTGATTTCCAAGAGAGAAAATCTTATCGAAGCGATTTCGAAGACGGTCGATGATCGCCATATAGATTTGATCGTGATGGGCAATAAAGGGGAAACAAATGGTTTTGGGTTGTTTTTGGGAAGTTCGACCACCAAAGCGATAGCATCGATCAAGAAGTGCCCCATTCTTTCCGTTCCAATGGATGCCGAATTTAAGATGCCTTATGAAATCGCTTTTATCACGGGGTTTAAAAGGACTTTTGATGCCGAAGTGCTTCATCCCTTAAAAGAAATGGCTGCCCATTGTGGTTCGGCCATACGCATAGCACATATCAATGAAGAGGAAATTTTATCGAAGCAACAGGAAAGTAATCTGGAAACATTGAAGACATATTTAAATCCCATAGGACATTCTTTACATTGGATGCCCGATTTTGCCAGTAAAACGAGAGCCATTGAGGTTTTTTTGGAAGAACTCAATATCGGTATGGTAGCCATGGTCAATTACGATCATAATTTTTTCGAGAATTTGGTAAAAGAACCGATCATACAAAAATTGGCATGTAAAATAGCTATTCCATTTTTGGTTATACCGGGGAAGACCTGATTTGCATCATTGTTTCGGGGCTGATTTTTAATCATATTGAGCATACTAATCAAAATACGTGTTATGGATAATATTGGTATTTGGCTCGACAAGGAAAAGGCCCACATTGTTACGTTGGACAATGATTCGGAAAAATTTGAAACACTGCATTCAGAAATTGAAACGTATAGGCCCGTAGGGGGTTCAGGTACAAAAACCGCCAAATGGGGCCCTCAAGATGTGGTACAGGACAGTAAGTTCCTGGAACGCGAAAATCACCAATACAAGGCATATTTCAAGAATTTAGTGAAAGTCCTGGGGTCAGCGGATAGTATTGCATTGTTCGGTCCGGCCGAAACGGCTTCAAGATTCAAGAAAGAGTTGGATGAGAACTATCCGAAAATGGCAGCCAAGGTGAAAACGGTAACCAAAGTGGATAGTATGACCGACAACCAAGTAAAAAAATTGGTGCGTGATTTTTTCACTAAATAGGTTTAAACCCCCTGAATATGCAAGTATTTGAAGATTTCCTAAAGGATCCCTTCGTCCTGAAAGGAATACGGTTGTTGATATGGATCGTCTTCATAGTTCTTTGCATTGGTTTTCTTCGAAAATTGGCCAAAAAACGAATAGAGAACATTAATCTAAGGTATAAGGCCCAAAAAGGTATCGAGGTTATTGGATACTTGCTTATCATTTCACTTTTCATCATATCATTTACCATGGAGAGTGTTAAGGATTATACCGTTATTATTGGGCTTTTTACCGCAGGATTGACCTTTACCCTTCAAGAATTAATACTCAGTGTCGCGGGTTCATTTTATATTTTTTTCGTTCGGGTGTATAAACCGGGGGATCGTATTGAGATCAACAATATCAAAGGGGATGTTATCGATATCGATAGTATTTATACCACTATCATGGAAATGGGGGAGTGGGTCAGCAGTGATAATTACTCGGGCAGGATCGTTAAGATCAGTAATGCATTCGTATTCAAGGGACCCATAAAGAACTACTCCATGGATTTCCCGTTTGTTTGGGATGAACTCAACATTCTTGTGACTTTTGATTCGAACCTTGAAATGGCCAAAAAAATAATACTCGAAAAAGCTTCCGAATTGTTATCGGACTATACCGATAAATCGAAATCGAGATGGGCCAAGATGGTAGAACGGTATTATTTGGAAGACGCGAAATTAGATCCTACACTGGCCATCGGATTAACCGATAATTGGATCACTGTCAACCTAAGGTACATCACCGATTACAAATTAAGAAGGATCACAAAGAATAGATTGTTTGATAACATAGCGCAAGGTATTTCCCTTACAGACGGAAAAGTCAAGTTGGCTTCGACTACCTTACAATTATTGAAAATTCCCGAAATGGATGTACGTGTGCATTCAGGGCATTGATATCCTGTGTATTTAAAAGTGCCTTAGCGATGGCAACTTTTGTATTGAACTTAAACTGAAAATATTGTCAAATGAAAGAACAAGAAGCCATAGAGGTCATTAAATCATCGGGCGATAAGATGAAATTCTCACTTTCCAAACTTCGAAGGTCGTTGCAACGCAGTGGAGCCGAAGATGCTTTGGTGGAACAAATCGTGGATCAAGTCCGGGATGAACTATATCAGGGCATTTCAACCCGGGAAATATACAATAGGGCTTTCGCCTTGTTAAAGAAGAATAAATCGGTCTTGGCTTCTAAATACAAGTTGAAAAAAGCCATTTACGAATTGGGACCTACAGGTTTTCCCTTTGAAAAATTCGTTGCCGCGATATTGCGCTATTCCGGATATACTACAGAGGTGGGTAAAGTGCTACAAGGTCATTGCGTTAGCCATGAAGTTGATGTTTTGGCCAGGAAAAATGGACTTATAGCGGTAATCGAATGTAAGTTCCATAGTGATGAAGGACGCAATTGTAACGTAAAAATCCCCCTGTATATCAATTCCAGATACAACGATATCAAACAACATTGGGAGCGCAAGAGCCATGATAATGGCGAACTGGATAAAGGGTGGGTAGTCACGAATACCCGTTTCACCGAAGATGCCCTTGCCTACGGAAAATGTGTTGACCTTTTTCTACTAAGCTGGGATGTTCCCCATGGGGATGGATTAAGGGATCGGATCGATAGATTGGGATTGTACCCCATAACCGTTTCAACCTTGTTAAGCCAGCGTGAGAAGCAATTTTTGTTGAGTCGCGATATTGTATTGTGCCGGGAATTGTTGAATGACAGTTTTTTTCTAGATCATTTAGAGGTCAAGGAACCTAGGAAGAAAAGGATCATGAAAGAATTACATCAATTGTGTGGCTGTTAGAAAAATCATCATATGGATACTGTAAAGATTCAATTTTTAGGGGCTTCGGGTACCGTAACAGGGTCTAAATACCATTTGGAAACACCGGAATTGAACCTTATGGTCGATTGTGGCATGTTCCAAGGTTTAAAAGAGCTGCGTCAAATGAATTGGGAGCCGCTCCCGATCCATGTAGAAAAACTCGATTTCGTTTTGCTTACCCATGGGCACTTGGATCATACGGGTTATTTACCCAGATTGCTGAAAGAAGGCTTTAAGGGACAGATTTTAGGTACGTCGCCCACCTTGGCCATAACAGCGATCATATTGAAGGATAGTGCGAAAATCCATGAAGAGGAGGCAGAAAAAGCGAACAAAGAAGGGTATTCCAAACATGATCCCGCCTTGCCGTTCTATACCCTGCGGGAAGCGGAAAGGACCATTGCACTTTTTTCGGCTATAGAAAACAACGAATGGACGAGCCTGTCATCGAATATACGGTTCAGAACCCAATACAACGGTCATATTATTGGGGCGACGTTCATTGAACTGGAGATTTTCGGGAAGCGGTTCGTGTTTTCGGGGGACATAGGTCGAAGGGCAGATCTGTTATTGGAGCCGCCGGAACGCCCCGAATGGGCAGATTACCTTTTTATAGAGAGTACCTACGGCAATAAAAACCATCCTGAAGAGGATGTCGAGGCTATCTTGACACAATTGGTAATCAAGACGATCCATCAACAAGGTACGCTTATAATCCCATCATTTGCCGTAGAACGTTTACAATCGCTGATGTACCAATTGTGGATGCTCTATAAAAAGAACAAAATTCCCAACATTCCTATTTTTATCGATAGTCCTATGGGAAATAACGTATTATCGGTTTTTGAACGGTTTCCGAAATGGCACAAACTGTCATTACAGGAATATCGTGCCATGTGCGAGCACGTGAATATCATCAGTTCGTATAAAGAAACATGGGAAACCATAGATGACCCTCGACCTAAAATCGTTATTGCGGGTAGTGGTATGGTAACCGGTGGGAGGGTGCTCACTTATTTAAAACAATTGGTGGATCTTAAAAATACGATTGTTCTTTTGGTAGGCTATCAAGCAGAAGGAACACGGGGAAAGCAGCTTTTGGAAGGAGCCCATGAACTTAAGCTTTTTGGTAAATATTACCCGGTAAAGGCCGAAATAAGACATTTGGAGAGCCTTTCGGCCCATGCCGACCAATCGGAACTGTTGCATTGGACCGAAGCGTTGAAAAACATACCGGAACAGGTTTTTTTGGTGCATGGCGAACCTACTGCACTTGATACTTTTAGAAGTAAATTGGTGTATACGTACCATTGGCATGTGCATATCCCCAAACTTTATGAGACCATTGAACTAATGGTATAGATGCCGGCTGATCTTCGTCATTGTAAATTTTGTTGGCCATGGATAATTTTAATGGTTAAAAATAAAAGCTATGGACTATCAGGGAAAATTGACAAAAAAGGCGGTGTCGGTAAAAGTAGATGAGATGCACCGGGAAGTACTTCATTGGAAATCTTGCCTACAATTTATCCAGGATGAACTCACTTTTATCAAACAACTTCTCAACTCCTATGTTTTTGAGCCCAATACCCCGAATTTATTTGAGCGTTTACAGGATTATAAGGCCCAAATAAAAAAATCCAATACCAATTTGGACGTTATTACCGAAAAGATCGGAAACCATGAGCACAGCATAAGCGGATTGCTCGAATGTACCGATACGGTTTGTGATACCTTTTATCATCAAAAACATGAAAAACTCAAAGCGGAAACGGTGGCCTATCTGGAAATGTTCAAAGATCTGAAATACGAGATATTTGAATATGCCGGGGGGATTTTAAAGAAACGCAAACCCGATTTTTGATGCAGTTGAAAGGTATTAATCGATAGTGATCAGTATTTTTTCCAGCTCATCTTTATGGGTTCTGCTCATAGGGAGCTTAACGCCGGCAACCTCTACCTTGGAGCTGGTCCAATTGTCGACCTTGTTCACATTGACAATGAAGGATTTGTGTATCCGGATCAGTTTGTTTCCTGTCATCTGTGCCAAAAAGGCCTTCATGGTAGAGAGGACGACAAAATGGCCTTCGGATGTAACGATCTTAATATAGTCTCCCATGGCTTCGACCCATAAAATGGAATTAATATAGATTTTTTTCCTTTGTAGGTCAACAGTCACAAGTATAAACTCGCTCTCATCCTTTTCCTTGTTTAATTGGTTCTGTGTTTTTACGGCCCGATCGATTGCCGTTGTAAAACGGGCTTTCGCTACCGGTTTTTGCAGATAATCGGTTATGTTATTGTATTCAAAAGCCTTTAGTGCATAATCGCTGCTATCCGAAATAAGGATAATCTGGGGTGGGGTCTCCAAAGCATCGAGTAAATCAAAACCATTGACCACGGGCATAACGATGTCGAGTAAAATTAAGTCTACCTTGCTTTTGCGAATGGCATTCAAAGCAAGGATGCCATTGGGGTAGTCCCCCAAAACATTTAAATTGGGATTCGCTTTGGCTAATTGGGTAATAAGGGCCCTCTGAGTTTCAGAGTCCTCAACGACTACGGTGTTCAATGTTTTTTTGGTCATTTTGGGGACGAACAATTATGTTGACTTAAATTCTACATGGCATTTGGGTATCGTGTCCTGCAATGTTGTATATGCATCCAAGGATACCTAACTTCCAAAAATGAAACTACCTTCAAAAATAGGAATACTAAATTAAAACTGTCTAAAAAATAGGACAATACCTAGGATAAAACCTACATTACTTTATCCAAATCAGTGTAATGGCCAGTAGGGTGACTGATCTAAATCATTTTTCTTCGACAATAAAAAAGATATCTTGTTATTGGTTTGGGAACCGCTGAAATACTGCGGCAATATAGTAATGGAAGTGTATTAAAAATGTAGGCCATGAAAGATAAAGATAAGATTTACAGGTATTTGGAGTGGAAAAGTCCGGATGAAATGCATCAAACTTCATTGGAGTGGATTTCGGCATTGAAATTTGTTATCGATGAGCAATTGTTCCTTAATGAATTAGTGAGATCCTATACCCTGCAAATTACCGGTTTAGGGATGTATGATGAAAGTAAGGAGCTGGTCACGGCCATATCCAATTCGGAACTGGAGGCTGAAAAACTATTGAAAAAAGCCCAAGTGCACGAAAATCAATTGTCGATCATGATCGATGATGTCGATCAACCCAAAATGGAAAAGGCGTATACCGAATCCCATAAGGACATGATTTTTACTATTGATAACTATTTGGTGGAATATAGGAAACTTAAGGGGAGTTTGTTCCAGATGATCTCAAAGGTCATGAAAAAGGAAAAGCAGAAAAGGTTATTGAACTAACGTCACCTATAAAGTAAATACCATGAAAAAAATCGGTTGGTATGTCGTGTTGGTTTTATTGGTATTGGGGTGTTCCTCGGCCGAATTGGTCGAAAATTGGAAGAATCCGGATATCGTGATTTTCGATGCAAGTAAGGTGTTGATTGTGGGTTTGACCCATAATGAAGATGCCCGGGTACTCTATGAAACAAGGTTACGCGATCAGTTTGAGGCGCGAGGCGTTGAAGCCATGCGCAGCATAGACGTGTTCGATGTGGAGTTCACATCGGCTGAACGATCGGAAGAAGAGCTGTCTGATGTAGAGCAGCAATTGTTGGACAAGGACTTCGATGCGATACTTTTTTCAAAGATCATCGGGGTCGAGAATATCGAGAACCATAGAAGGCTTTTGACCAACATAGATCGTTATACCGGTGGCTTTGAAGAGGATTATATCAATAACCAAAGAATTTATTATGAACCGGATGAATATGGTACTTTTCCGGTATATCATGCAGAAACGTCCTTATACTGTATCTGTCCCGGGAAGGATATGGAATTGATCTGGAGGGGATCAATAGATATCTCAGATCCCGTTGATATTGAAGAAACCATAGATGATTACATCAAGTTGGTCATAATGGCAATGGAAGATCAAGATCTGATTTTCAGAAAAAAAACAAAAAATGAAGTTACTGGTCTATAGCGCACAGGATTTTGAGGTTCCTTTTCTTAAAAAGGCAAATAGGGAGCGGCATAAGACCACTTTCATTAAGGAGGCCTTGGATACGAATACCGCCATAAAAGCCATGGGCTTTGATGCCATCAGTATCTTTTCGGCAGATGATGCCAGTTTGATCGTACTCGAAAAATTAAGGGATCTTGGGGTTAAGTACATTACTTTGCGATCGGCCGGCTATAACAATATACAGGTGAAATCTGCCAAAAGGCTCGGGTTTAAGGTGGCCAATGCACCGGATTATTCGCCCAATGCCATTGCCGAGCATGCCGTTGCCTTACTATTGGCGGCAAACAGAAAAATTCATGTGGCGGATCGTCAGGTACGCCAATATAACTTTAGACAGGAAGCGTTGTTGGGTTTTGATTTGGTAGGCAAAACCATGGGGATCATCGGTACGGGGCGTATAGGTTCCATAATGTCGAGGATCATGCATGGATTTGGCTGCAAGATTATCGCAAACGATATACACATGGATGACAATTTGATTGCCGAATATGGGGTCGAATACGTTGACCTTCCCCAACTGTATAAGCAAGCCGATATCATTAGTCTACACGTACCGTTGACCGCAGCGACCCATCACATGGTCGATGGGAAAGCTTTTGGAAAGATGAAACCGAATGTCTTTCTCTTGAATACCGCGAGGGGAGCTGTTGTCGATACCAAAGCCCTTATCAATGCCTTAAGGGATAAAAAGTTGGGCTTTTATGCCGCTGACGTTTATGAAAAGGAAAAAGGATTGTTTTTTAAAGACAATTCACCGAATGGTATAAAGGATGAGACCTTAATTGCCTTGTTGTCTTTTCCCAATGTCTTGCTAACCCCCCACCAGGCTTATGTGACAAAAGAGGCCCTTACCAATATCGCGGAAATAACCTTCTATAATTTGGATTGTTGGGAGCAAGGTGAACCCTGTGCAAATGAATTGGGTTTTGAAACCCTCGTCCTATAATATAGGGCTGAATATTTTAGCAAAACCTTCTTTTAACTTCTCAAGATAGGATCTGTTTTTGAAGGTTTCATAATCCAACGGAATGCTTTGGTCTATCTCGTTCAAAAAATCCTGTTTTAGTATAAGAGCCGTTTCTTGGTTAAAAACCAAGGCATTTACCTCATAATTCTGTTCAAAGCTTCGTATGTCCATATTGGCCGTTCCAATGGAAACTAGGTGATCGTCAATGACGATGATCTTACTATGTAAAAAACCTTTCGGGAACAGGTATATCTTTACCCCGGCCTTAAGGAGGGACTCAAAATAGGACCTAACACTCCAATTGACCAGTGCGCTGTCTGCCTTGTCCGATAACATAAGGCGTACATCCACACCACTAAGTGCTGCCACTTCGAGTGAATGTAGGATAGTCGTTCCGGGAATAATATAGGGGTTGGTGATATAGATATATTTTTGGGCATTATTGATCAGTGCAAAATACGTTTGTCCGATAGGGGAGAAGTAATGATCGGGTCCGCCATAAACGATTTGTACGATCTGGTTGCCGATTTTTTCTTTTAAGGAGGGCAATTCACGTTTAAATTCTGAATTATCCCCGGAAACCAGGAACCAATCTATTTCAAACACCACTTTCAGTTCTAGGACCGAAGCTCCCTTCAACTGAATATGCATATCGTGCCATTTGCCCAGGACCAAATCACCTTTCAAGTATTTATCGGAAATATTTATGCCTCCCGTAAAAGCTATCTTACCATCTACAATAATGATTTTTCTATGGTTCCTATAGTTGACGGAAGATAAAAACCGGCCTAATTTAAACGGCAGGAACGGATTTACCTCCACACCAATCGATTTGAGTTTGGCAATATACTTTTTACTCAGGGTATAACTGCCGACCCCATCATAAATGATCTTTATCTTAACCCCTTTTTTTACCTTTTCTTCGAAAAGTGAAATCAAACGATTGGCAAGCTCGCCTTCCTCAAAAATGTAATAGAGCAGATAAATGTACTCCTCAGCGGACTCCAAGGCATCAAAAATAGCGTCAAATGTTGCCTTGCCATCTTTCAATAACTTGACCTCATTGTTTTTCGTGGGCTTGAATCCATTGTTTTTTTCAACCATTCGGGTGATTTTGGAAAATTCCTTGAAATCCATTTCGGTAGGTTCCACCGTATCCTGTTTTTGTTGGACCTTCTCTAGGTAATCATGAATGGCAATGTCCTCATGGATTTCTTTCCAAGAATATTTTTTCCGGTTTCTTCCGATCATCCAGTAAAGAAGGATACCAGCAACCGGAATGGTGAAAATCGCTAATAACCATGCCAATGTTTTTGCAGGTTTTATACCATTGACCAATAAACTCAGCACCATTCCGATGGCTATGAACACATAAATTATTAGGGCAATTTTCCAGTACATAGCGGATTTTTGAAATAGATGTTAAAATTACAAAACACCGTGGATTTTTTTATGATACGGATCATAAAGGAATTGTCGGTCGTTCCTTAGCGGTCGTTGTTAGATGCAAAAGGGGTTCAACAATTTTTAATAACTTTATCTGTAAGGTTTTTACAAAAAACCTACTTTTGTCGTATTAATTTCATTTGAAGAATTTGAATATGTCTGACAAAGTAGAACAAGTAAAAACATTGATCATTGGTTCAGGACCTGCAGGGTATACTGCGGCCATTTATGCCTCACGTGCAGATTTAAAGCCTGTTCTTTATACAGGTATGGAACCTGGCGGGCAGTTGACGACTACCACTGAAGTCGATAACTTTCCAGGGTACCCTGAAGGCATTGACGGCCCAACAATGATGATGCAGTTGCAACAGCAAGCCGAGCGATTTGGGACAGATGTACGTATCGGGATGGTCACAGCAGTGGAATTGAGCAAGGAATTGGGAGGTATCCATAAGGTTACGGTTGATAATGAAAAGACCATTGAAGCACAGACCATTATCATTTCGACAGGTGCTACCGCGAAATATTTGAACATTCCAAGTGAACAACGATTAAGGGGCGGGGGCGTTTCCGCCTGTGCCGTTTGTGACGGTTTTTTCTATAAAGGACAGGATGTTGCCATCGTTGGTGCCGGTGATACTGCGGCGGAAGAGGCCTCATACTTGGCCAATATCTGTAACAAGGTTACCATGCTCGTTCGTAAAGATTATATGAGGGCTTCCAAAGCCATGCAACATCGGGTGAACAGCCTTCCCAATTTGGAAATCAGGTATAATACGGAGGTTGATGAGGTATTGGGTGATCAAGTGGTCGAGGGTTTAAGAATGGTTAACAACCAAACCAATGAAAAGGAAGAAATAGCGATTACGGGTCTATTCATAGCCATTGGTCATAAACCGAATACCGATATTTTCAAGGGACAGGTAAATATGGATGAAACCGGTTATATTATTACCCAGGGAAAATCCACGAAAACAAATCTACCTGGTGTATTTGCCTGTGGCGATGCACAGGATAAGGAATACAGGCAGGCAGTTACTGCAGCTGGTACGGGATGTATGGCCGCCTTGGACGCTGAACGTTATTTGGCCATGGTTGAATCTACCAAGGAAGAAACCGTTTAGATACCTAAAAGTAGTAGGGACAAAAAAAATCCGCTGTACAATTACAGCGGATTTTTTTTGTTTAATGTAAAATGGGTTTTAATCGATTCTTATATAGTTTTCAGAGAATGTCCTGTTTCCCTCCTCATCGATTGTGATTTGGCTGTATTTGTCATCTTCGAGCCATAGTTCAAATTTGAAGGTTCTTAAGGTATCCAAGTTGGTCATCATACCAATATCACCATATTCGATATTTTCAATTAAAAAAGTATCCATTAGCTTATAAGTGCCATAGCCAAACCTACCTTTTACATTGTTCCCATCAGCATCCTTAACATACTTTTTCGTAGTTCTGGACCACATGACCTTTCCATTGTAATACATTTTCACCTGTCTATACCCTTCGCTTGTAGGTAAGGTGTCGGTAATGTGTTCGCCGTCAAATTGATAAAAACTTTGAAGTTCCCATGTACCTTCGATTGTATGATATGGTTCCGGTTTAGAGCTTGTAAAAGCTACCATCGTTATAAAGATTGCCATCAAAAAGACAGCACCAAGCAATTTTTTCATATGTATTAGTTTTAGGAGTTTAAATCATCTAAAAGTTACAAATAAATATGTTAAAAACATAATGAAAAAAAGCTATTATTGGGTATATAATAAATAAATTCGGTTTTTATTGTGATAGTATCAAATAAAAGGATTGATGTGTCGGCATAAGTCTTGAATATCCTCCTGGGTATGATGGCTAGACAAAACGATACGGCTCATTACAGAGGAACTTTCCGCCGGGTAATTGAAATTGGTGATGATATATCCGTTTTTTTCAAGGTAATCCGTTAATTCGGGAGTATTGAAACTGTACGTCGGATGGCCCTTCATATGACCGAAAAAATCAATGTCAGTGATCGATTTTTCAAAGTAGGCCATATTTTGGAGCAATTGGATTCTTTTTTTTGAATAAATGGTTTGTCCGTCCAAGAAGGTAGCCAAACTTGATGGTGCGGCTGGACTGGCCCCTCCAAAAAAAGCCGTATTGCTAAGTTGCCCTATTCTTTCCTTGGTTCCGAATACGGCCCCCGCCTGTATGGCAAAACCTTTTCCCAACGAGCAACATACAATGAGTTCTTTTGGCTTTAATGCTTGTATTGTCCTGTATACGCCTTCCCCGTTATTCCCCACGATACCGATACCATGGGAATCATCGGCCACCACAATGACCTCATCTAACGGAAGACTTTCCAATGCTTTGAAATCGGGGTAATTTTGGCCATTGAAATCAATGGAATCCAGAAACAAAACAGGAATCGTCTTTTCTTTTTTGTTTACATAGGCCTTTATGGCATTATGAAGTGTTTGAAAGTCGGCATACGGTTTATTGTAATTATTGTAGAGTGCCGAATGGGTATTGGGGGCATAAAAAAGCCTGTATTGTGGTTTATTGAAATTTTGGGCAATGAATTGGCCTGCCAAATATCCGGAAGATAAGGTCAGGGCGGCCTCACTACCTACGATTTTGGACAAAAGGGATTCGGTCTCTTCATATACCGATAGTCGTACATTCGATTTTCTCGAAGCCCCGTAGTTTGTACCGTACTTTCTAATGTTATCGATATACAGATCTTGATATTCCTTGTCGGTTTGGAGTCCTAAATAGGAGGTTCCTCCAAAATAGACATACTTTGACCCGTTTATGGTTAATTCACGACCTGGAAAACGATCAATGTAATGTGCCATTATTTTAAGGTTATTCCACTGCCGCCCAAAGTTGGGAAAACCAGGGTCGCATCATCATTAATGCTAATACCGTCGGCAATATCTTCTTTTAATAACATGGCCCCGTCCATGTCAACATAATCCAATTGTGGGGTCAATTGGGCAATGGCCGAGATACCTACGGTAGATTCGGTCATACAACCAACCATGACTTTAAGCCCTAAGGCTTTCCCTTTTTGGATCATACGCAGCGCTGGAGTTAACCCCCCACACTTGGTCAGTTTAATGTTGATACCATTGAAATAAGCCCCGCATTTTTCAACATCCGATTCAACGATGCAGCTTTCATCGGCTATTATGGGTAAAACACAATTTTGCGATACTATTTTCATGCCTTCCCAATCCGCTGCTTTTAAGGGCTGTTCCAAAAATTCGACCCCCAAATCCTTTAGCAGGGGCGCATTGGCTAAAGTCTCCTCGGCAGACCAGGCGCAATTGGCATCTATTCGAAATAGGGCATCGGTATGTTTTCGCAATTCGCGTACGATCTCCACATCATTTTCGGTACCTAACTTGATTTTGTAAATAGGCCATGGCTTTTCTTCCATTTTATTGACCATGGTTGGTATATCGGCTATACCGATCGTATAATTCGAGGTAGGGTAGTGGTCGGTCGTGGTATTCCAAATTTTATATAGGGGTTTTCCCAATAATTTGCCATAAAGATCATGTGCCGCAAGATCCAAGGCACAGCAGGTAAAGTTGCTTACTCCTTTAGCGACAAGAAACTGATGGAAAACTTCGGGAACCGTAAAATCGAAAGCTTCGATTTCGCCAATGATCGCTTCGATTTCACCCATCATGCTTTCGACGGTGATGCCGTAATAAGGGTTGGAAGTGGCTTCACCATAGCCCGTATGTCCGTCCAAAGAAAGACAAACGATGATAGTGTCTTGAAAATCATGTGATTCCCGGGATATGCTAAAGGTATGTTTTAAGGGTAAAGTGTACTTTTTTAATTGGAGCTGCATGTAGAAAATGTTTGTGCTAATATAAATAAAGCGGAGGGACTATAAATTAAAAACGCCATCAATATTTTGATGGCTTTTTATGCGTTTTTGGTTCGGGAGGATTAATTTTTATGTACACTTCCCGATACCGATTTCTTTTTGGTGACCTTGGCATCCCCGGAATAGGAAATGTTGCCGCCACTACTGGCATCTGCGGTCAATGCATCGGAAACATTTACCGATACATTGCCACCGCTACTGGCTTCGGCACTGCATATTTTAGCCATCAATTTTTTGGCATTGATGTTCGCCCCCGAACTGGCATCGACATAGACCGAACCGGCATCGCCGGAAATACTGAGGTTGGCCCCACTGCTGGCATCGATATCCACTTCGTTCGCCTCCAGTTCAATATGTACATTGGCCCCACTGCTGGCATCTATTTCCAATTTGTCGGAAGTAATCCTGTTTTCGGTACTTAAATGGGCCCCACTGGAGCTTTTCAATCCCGTTACCTCTGGTAGGGTAACGAATATTTTCTTGGTGGCCCTTCCGATATTTTCTTCGGTATGGATACGTAATCGGTCATTTCTGATGTCGGTGGCGATAAGGTCGATGATATTATCGTCCGCTTCAACGGTGATTTCGAATTCAGTGCCTTCGGTGACGAATACATCAAGGCCTTCAGAGGCCGAAACCTCGGTAAAATTACCTGTAATTTCCCTTGTTTCCGAGGTAATGTTTCCATTACCCTTTTTGCCACTTCCAAAGTTCCCGAAGTTAATGTCGAGTCCACATGAAGACAGGAATAAAGTCAATATCAATGCGATTGTAATGCGTACTAATGTTGTCATGATCGTGTTGATTTAATGTCCTTGATAGGACAAGTTGATTGTTGTTAATTGATGAATAAACTTCGTAATCGCTTGGGGTTTTAGCCAATAATAGTTACCCAGTTGTCGTTGAAAGCTGCTGGATCGTCAAGGAATCTAACTATCCTTGTTCTTGATGGCCACACCATCTTCGTCAATATTCAATTTAAGTCCCTCCCCTTGATCGTTCAGGTCAATGTTCAGTACCTCCCCGTCATTACTGTCATCTGCTTTGATCTTGACCCCGTTTTCATCGATTTTCATTTTAAAGGAATCCCCATTATCCTTAATGTCGATATCGATACCCTCCTTATTGATGATGATACGGTCATTTCCTTCTTCATCTTCAATGATTTCAGGACAGTCCTGACATTTCAGTTCCCCGTCGGATCCCATAGACCATAGGTGTTCGGTAATACTGCAACGCCCCATATCCCGATCGTTCCTTGTGCTAATGGGCAAGCATCTTCTCGATTCGCTATCAAATTGAATCGCTTTGCCCTCGGGTATATATAAGGTGATCCATACCTCTTGGTCCCTGAATTTATAGTGCAAAGCGGTTGTGAGAAAATCATTGAAAACCATCGAATTACCCTCTACCTTATAGGCATATTCGATATTTCGGGCAATTTCCTTGGCCTCGCTAAAGGAACTTCCGTTGGCGTCTTTTCGTATTTTAACACGTACAATGCTGTCCTTTGATTTTTTAAGGGACAGGCGAACATCATCCGAAACCAATATTTCCTCTCCCTCATCGGTCGCCGTGACCATGACGCCATCAATGGCCATGTTCCTTCTCTTTTCATAATATTCCGAAGGTTGCATGCCAATCAACAGGGTGTCGTTGGGGACCTCGAACAATATGTTTTGTTCTACGGTTATACTATCGGAATAGGCATGTGCGGCTGCCTGACGAATTCCTAGTACCACTAAGGTAATCAGGGAAATCAACCAAAGGCCCAGCAAAGAGAATTTGGCGATGTTGCCAATGGATTTTAGGTTGTTCACCAAGATCTTCAACCCTAAATAGAGGACGAAGAAAAACGGTATACCCACCACAAAGAAGGCCAATAACGATACCAACCAAACGGGGGCATTGGTCGAGTTCACCATATTGTAAAAATCCACGCCGGGAATATGGATCATATCCAGGAGGCCGACGGTAAAAAGACCTACAAACAAGCCAATGAGGGTAGCGGCCCCTATGAGGATCAGTATAATACCTATGAATTTACCAAAGACTTTAAAAACGAACATGAATATTTCGCCTATGGTATCGAAAAAAGTCTTGGTACCATTTTTGACTTTGTTCCCTACTTTTTCGTAGTCCACACTTTTTACCCTATCAGCAACGTCATCAAACCCTTCTTTCACTTTACGTTCTATGTTGCTGATATTCACGGGCTTTCCCGTCATATCCAACTTTTGGGCGGTGGTTACTGCTTCTGGTACCAGGATCCATAGAAGAATATAGGCGATAAAACCGAAACCGGTGGTAAGGGCTAGGATAATGAATATGATACGTATCCATAGGGCATCGATACCGAGATAATGTTCCAAACCGGCGCAAACCCCACCAATGTATTTGTGCTCCATGTCCCGATAGAGTTTTTTGACCCTGGAGGCCGTACGCGATGTGGATTTCGATTTGTTGACCGGTTCATCCTCGAAGATGTCCTCATCGATCATATAATCCTCTGGCTGGCCCATGACCGAGATAATGGCATCGACTTCCTTTAAGGTGATGACCTGACGTTCATTTTCCAACTTTTCGTAGAAAAGTTCGGCAATTCTTGCTTCGATATCAGCTTGTATTTCATCACTGCCCGGGGTGTTGGCGAAAGAACGTTTAATAGCTTCCAAATATCGACGCATTTTATCGTATGCCTCTTCATCCATATGAAAAAGCCTATTTGCGAGATTTATGTTTACTGTCTTGTTCATTATTTTTTATTTTTTTTGTTGGTTACCACATTGGTGGCCATTCTTAATTCGTCCCAGGTAGTATCTAATTCCTTCAGGAATAATTTTCCTGTTTCGGTCAACGTGTAATATTTTCTTGGCGGGCCTGAGGTCGACTCTTCCCAACGGTAGTTGAGCAAGCCGGCATTCTTAAGCCTTGTCAATAAAGGGTAAATGGTACCTTCTACGACGAGCATCTTAGCGTCTTTAAGGGTACTTAGGATTTCCGATGCATATTTGTCCTCTCCGTTAAGAATGGACAGTATGCAGTATTCCAAAACCCCCTTGCGCATTTGTGCTTTTGTGTTTTCTACATTCATAATTTCATGATTCTATTAATTTAACTGTTCGTTTGTTCCTGTACCCGACCCCTTTCAAAATTTGCGACACGTGATTAAGGTGTCCTGAAACAGATCCGGTACAGGTTTTGATTGATGATTAAACTCCTTTCTTCCACATCATGGGTACACGATGTACCTTATCGTTTTTAATGCAGGCTGATAATTCTTTTCATCTGCCATTGACCGTTATTTTGGGCCCAAATCCCAATGAATTTGCTGGGTTTTGAAATGGCATCCGGCTCCTGGTTATTGTAAAACTTATGGAGTCCCATGGCCACAGCCCCAAAACCTTTTATTTCATATACCTCAAAACTATCCTTTAGCAATTCTCGGGTTACCTTGCCACAAATATTTTTTTCTATACTTTCCAAAACCGTTTCTCTTGAAGTGGACAACCCTCCCTGATCATGGTAGAATTCCAAATCCTCGGCCAATAGCATTTCCTGTGTCTTCATATCACAGGTATTGTAAGCCGTAAAATATTCGTTGTCCAAGGCCTTTATTGTTTTGTACAATTCAGAATCCATGGCCTCTTGCGCCATTGTTAGTTGGGCCACCATGACCAAACCCAGAAAAAGTGCGATGTTTTTTGCCGTTCCCATTATTTTATGAAGTTTATGGTGAAAGGATAGCTAAAAGTCTGTCCCTCATTGGTCCTCATGGTTGCCAAAATGGTATAGACCACATTTATCACAAAGAGCGCACCATGCAGTACCCCTGCGATTCCGATAGGAAAAATCCATCGATTGAAAGGGAAACCGTCGAAGTCAAGATCGATCCTGAAATTGTTATAACTGTTCAGGCCGTCGAAACCAAAAAAACCGTGATCGAAAAGATGGGGTAGGAATCCAAGGAAGAACGGGATGCTTACCATGCCAAGGATCAATGAATACAAAAGCATGCTGATCTGAAAGTTCAGGGCCTGCTTTCCATTATAGTCCACAAATTCATAATCCTTCTTATTGGCGGTCCATAGGACCAACGGAATAATGAAATTACCAAAAGGGATAAAGAACCTGCTGAAGGTCGAAGCATGTATGATCGCGGATAAATTTCGCTCGTGTTTTGAGATGGTGTCTGTCATGGCCTATTATTTTCTTATACAAATATATATCTAAAAGAAGGTACTTTGCAAAGCATAGTACTAAAAATTAACTTATAATTAACATTTATAAGTTCGATTATTTTAGCTACATTTAGCTGAAATAAGACCAATTATGGGGGTTTCCGTACGAAAATACAATACGTTCGCTTTTTTTAAATTACCATCTGCCTGGTGGTGTGGTGTACGTTTAAAATACCTGGATAAGCAAAAAGCCATAGTAACCGTAAAGCATAAATGGTTCAATCAAAATCCATTTAGATCTTTGTTTTGGGCCGTTCAAGGCATGGCTGCGGAATTTGCCACGGGCACTATGATGATCGATCAAATCAGGGCCACGGGAAAGAATATTTCCATGTTGGTAGCCAACAACACCGCCAACTTTTCCAAAAAGGCCACAGGGAGAATTACGTTTACCTGTGAAGATGGCCATAAAATAAAGGAAGCGTTGGATAAAACCATTGCCACGGGTGAAGGACAGACCGTATGGATGAAATCCGTCGGTGTCAACGAAGATGGTGTAGTAGTCTCCACTTTTGAGTTTGAATGGACCATTAAGTTAAAAGGCGATTAATTACATCCCTAAAGAATTCCATAGATAAATACCGCTCATTGGTATGCTTAATACCCCTGCATATCTATTTACCTTGTCACTTTTTGCCATAATCACCAATTTCGTTTCTGATTGGTCTTTAAAGGGTCTAATAACCGAGACCAACATTAATAACCTTTAAAACAGAAATGAAAAATGCGTAAGTTGGTAATTATCTTAATTCTTGGTTCGGCAAGTTTAGGTTTGGCACAGGAAACGGGAAGTGTGTATGTTGAATCTCAAGTTTTACCGAATTCCGATGTGGCAACCATTAAAAAGAACAGCCTTGGATTTGATTATCCGTTAAAAACATTTTCGGACAAGGAGAGTATCAGTTTGATTGGGGAATTCCAGAATATGAACATAAATTTTGTGGATGAGGATGTGCCTTTTGAAACTGGTCAAATCGAAAATTTCAATACCATAGGTTTAGGTCTTGCGTATAATAGGATTCTTAACAATGGCTGGGGGTTTTCGCTAAAAGTGACCCCACAATTATCATCAAATTATGATACCAACGAGTTCAATAGTGAAGATCTTTTCATTGGTGGGAGTTTGATTTTCGATAAATTGAATGAAGAAAAGCAAACCATGTGGAGTTTCGGGGTGGATTATGATTCCCAAAACGGTTTGGAATACCCGATTCCCGTTGTTGCTTATACAAAAAGATTGAATGATCAATGGGCTTATAAAATAGGTTTCCCCGATGCGAGGATAAAGTGGACCATAAATGACAATCATTATTTTGAAGCCTTTACCACCTTGGATGGTTTTGCAGGAAATATAAACGATGACCTCGAGATTTATAAGGAAGATTATACCGGTTTCTTAAAAAACACCTATTTGGTGGGGGGATTGGGGTATAACATCACCTTCTTCAGCAATTTCGAATTCAATGTCCAAGCCGGTTATTCTGCCTTCAATACGATGGAAGTCCAAGATTATGATGCCGATCGGATTTACGATTTTGATATGAAAAATGGGGCATATTACAATTTTGGACTCAAGTATAATCTAAAGAAAAAGACAAAGGTCAAAAGTCCTTATTAGGCTTGTTGATAAAGGCCGTTACCCCCTTTGATTTTAACATATACAGCGTATCACCATTAAGTACTGATGGTGATACGCTTTTTCCGTTAGGATACAAGGCAATGTGTCTTTCCACTGGTATTCGATATCCTTAAATTCCATATGCCCTTGGGTAATTTAAATTTTCTGATATGTTGTAACAAAAGCCATGAAGTTATAACTAATAGGCATTGATCAAAACATTCAAAAAATGAACGCACACGAAATAGACTATGAAATTTACGGGGAAGAAATGCAATATGTCGAGATAGAGCTCGACCCACAGGAAGCCGTTGTGGCTGAGGCGGGTAGTTTTATGATGATGGATTCCGATATAAAGATGGATACCATTTTCGGTGATGGCTCCAATCAGGACAATAGTGTTCTGGGAAAGATTTTTTCCGCAGGTAAACGGGTACTTACGGGTGAGAGCCTATTTATGACAGCCTTTTTAAATGCCGGACAAGGGAAAAAACAGGTGAGTTTTGCCTCTCCCTATCCAGGAAAGATCTTACCCATCGATCTGTCCGAAAAGGAGGGGAAGTTTATTTGCCAAAAAGATGCCTTCCTATGTGCGGCAAAGGGGGTTTCCGTAGGGATTGAATTCTCAAAACGACTGGGAAGGGGACTTTTCGGGGGCGAAGGATTCATTATGCAAAAGCTCGAAGGCGACGGAATGGCTTTTGTACATGCAGGTGGAACCATGGCAAAAAAAGTATTGGCACCGGGGGAAGTCCTAAAGGTAGATACAGGTTGCATTGTCGGTTTTACCAAGGATGTTGATTATGATATTGAGTTTGTGGGGGGAATCAAGAATACCATCTTTGGGGGAGAGGGATTGTTCTTTGCAACCTTACGTGGTCCGGGGACGGTTTATATCCAATCATTACCCTTTAGTCGATTGGCAGGAAGGATACTGGCTTCACTACCACGAGGGGGTAAGGATAAAGGGGAAGGCAGTATTTTAGGTACCTTGGGCGATATTGTAGGTGGGGATAACCGATTTTAGTCGGGAGTAGCCAATCGTTCTTCGAACCATCGAATGGTTTTTACACGAAAATATTATCAATGGGATAGGGTGTGGGCACCCTATCCCATTTTGTTTTTAGTTTAATTGGTCCGAAGCCTCGATCAAACGTGCGCTTAAATCGGGAGTGGCCATGTCCTTGTCCAATGGGAACATCGGACGTTTTATATGTTTATGGCCCAAACGTTCCAAATCTTGGTCCACGCCACCAGGGGTCAAGGCCATGATCCAATCGCCCCGCATTTCATAAAGTTCGGGAACCAAATACCCGATTTTGACTACTACGATATCCGTTTTTTCCGGATCCAGGTTCAAATCGGTAAAATCGGCCTTATAGTGGTAGGGTTTTCTCTTTTTGGTTACGATTACCCGAATACTGCCGATCTGTACCACTACTTCCACTTCGGCATCACGGTCGCCTTCTTTTATGGCGGTTACCGTTCCCGTAAGTTTCAAGGGAGGGGCAAATCGATTGTCAATAGCGGCACCTGCCATGGCAGAGACTTTACCGCCCACTCCAACCTTTATGGCCTCATTGACCAATTCGGGACCTGGAATGGAGGCATAGATCAAAGAAGGGCCATTTTCGGTTTTAAACTCAGGGCGGTCCAAAAGTTGTTTTAAGGTCCAGGTAACATCGCCTGCACCACCAGCGGTGGGATTGTCTCCCATATCACTGATCATAAAGGGTTTTTTAGCACTGTTCAGTGCCTTCTCCAAACTCTCTTCCAACGTTGCAACGGGAGCTACGAATTTAAATTCGTTCCGAACATCCCAAAAAGCCTTGGCCAATTTTTCCGCCCCATGTGTAACTTGTTCCTTGTCATCACCGGTGACCATGACAACTGCATGGTTTCTGGGTTCATCGGCCCAAGCATAGCCGATCCATATGGCGGCATCTATTACGCCCTCTTGTTTTTCTATGGCTGGTATTTTTGCATAAAGACTTTTACCGGGTTCAATGCGTGTACTGGTCTTTTCCCCTGGCAATAATATGGGTACGGGTATCCAAGCCTTGTATTTGGGCTTGCCCATGCCATTTTCCAAGCGGTCCAATAAATTGGTGATTGCCCTGGCCTTGGATTCCAAGGCATCTTCATGGGGGGCCATTCGGTAACAGGTAATCAGATCGCTATGTCCTGCCAATGTTTCGGTTACGTTCCCGTGTAAATCCATTGAAGTGGAAATCAGCACATTAGGTCCTACGACCGCTCGAATTCGTTTGATCAGGTCACCTTCAGCATCTTGCAGTCCAACAACGCTCATTGCCCCATGAATATCAAAAAACAACCCGTCATAGGGACCATTTTCTTCCAACATTTTCAAGGTTTTGCCAACCATGCTTTCATAGGCTTCCTTGGTAACTATACCCCCAGGTATGGCTTTACCCAAGAGGATAGGTACCCAATCGGCCCTCTTGCGGATATCACTATCTGCTGCAAAAAAAGGATATCTTCCAAAAATGGAATCCCCGATGCGGGCATGGAATGCTTCTTCATGACTCTGGGCAGGGGAGAAGGTACTCGATTCGATGCCCAGACCTGCTATCGCTACCCGGGGAAGTTTTTGGGTGTCTTGGGCTTCTTTTTTTATTTGTTTACAGCTAAATATCAATAAAAATGAAATTGTTAGAAAGGCAAGCGATTTTTTCATGCAGTTTATTCTTTGGTTTGGTTAAAATCCTTGAAATTTGTCCAAGGAAATAATTGATAACGTTTTGGCCATTGGCTAAAAGTAATATTTAAATTTCATTTACGATTCCGGTATATTGGCCTTAAACCGCAAGACGATATAAAGCTGAAGGTTGAACATGGCCGGGACCTAATCATAACTAAAACCTGATCGATCTTGGAAAAAGGGCGCGTAAAGAATATTAAAACCGAGTTGTTATCCGATAATTGGTACACTCTCAATAAATTGACATTCGAATACGAAAAAGAAGACGGCACTTGGGAAACCCAGATCCGGGAGGTCTATGATCGGGGCAATGGGGCAGCTATCTTACTATACAATCTAAAAAAAGGAACCGTGGTCCTTACGAAACAGTTTAGAATGGCTACCTACGTAAACGGTAATAAAGACGGAATGATGGTTGAAGTCTGTGCGGGAGTGTTGGAGGGGGATCGTCCTGAGGACTGTATCAAAAAGGAAGTGGAGGAAGAAACGGGTTATAAGATCGAAAATGTACGAAAGGTTTTTGAATCCTATATGTCCCCTGGATCCGTTACCGAAGTTTTACATTATTTCACGGCAGCCTATGAAGATGCGATGAAAATAAGCGAAGGTGGGGGTGCCGATGATGAAACAGAAAATATCGAGGTGTTGGAGATGCCCTTTGAAGAGGCATTTAAAATGATCGAAACCGGTGAAATCAAGGATGCCAAGACCATTATGCTTTTGCAGTATGCCAAAATCAACAAGTTGTTGGGGTAGTCTATAGACCAATGCCCTAATGACCCCATATTTTGTACCGGATTAGGTAACATCATACCGGCAAGGGTCCAGGTCAAAGTTTTCCTCTCTAAATAGGTGCCAAAAAAATAAGCCCCATAATCCATAGTGGATAATACTATGGATTGATGGGGCCTACACCTATTAACTATTCTTATTTCAGATCAAACCTGTCGGCATTCATGACCTTTACCCATGTATTGACAAAGTCGTTGACAAATTTTTCTTTATTGTCATCTTGGGCATAGACTTCTGCATAGGAACGAAGTACCGAATTGGAACCAAATACAAGGTCTATTCGGGTAGCCGTCCATTTTAGGGCATCCGTTTTACGATCACGGATTTCATAGAGGTTTTTCCCTATGGGCTTCCAGGTGTTGGCCATATCGGTTAAATTGACGAAAAAGTCGTTGCTCAGTGTACCTTCCTTATCGGTAAATACACCGTGTTTAGTGGCTCCGTGATTGGTTCCCAATACACGCATACCACCGACCAGAACGGTCATTTCCGAAGCTGTTAGTCCCATAAGTTGTGTACGGTCTAACATTAATTCCTCTGGAGTTACGACATATTCTTTCTTCATGAAGTTGCGATAACCATCAGCAAGTGGCTCAAGTGGGGCAAACGATTCCGCATCGGTCATTTCATCGGTAGCATCACCACGGCCGGGTGCAAAAGGTACGGTGATATCGTAACCAGCTGATTTAGCAGCTTGCTCAACTCCAAGGGTACCCGCCAATACGATCGTATCGGCAATACTAATGTCGAATTCTTTGGCAATGGGTTCTAAAACCGATAATACTTTGCGTAATCGATCGGGCTCGTTGCCTTCCCAATCTTTTTGGGGGGCTAAACGAATACGGGCACCATTGGCACCGCCCCGTTTGTCGGAATTACGGAAAGTACGGGCACTATCCCAAGCAGTGGCTATCATATCCGAATGGGAAAGGCCCGAAGCCGCAATCTTTTCTTTTACTTTCACTACGTCATAATCGTTAAGACCAGCGGGAATCGGGTCTTGCCAGATCAAGTCTTCCGCGGGTACATCCGGACCAAAATAACAGGATTTCGGACCCATGTCCCTATGGGTCAATTTAAACCATGCACGTGCAAAAGTTTCGGAAAAATAGTCTTGGTCCTTCATGAACTTCAACGAGATTTCTTTGTAAATGGGGTCGACCTTCATGGCCATATCGGCATCGGTCATCATCGGATTATGTCGGATCGAAGGGTCTTCCACATCTACCGGTTTATCTTCTTCCTTGATGGTTACCGGTTCCCATTGCCACGCTCCGGCCGGACTCTTACGTAATTCCCAATCATGGTTGAACAACATGTCGAAAAAGCCATTGTCCCATTGGGTAGGGAATTTGGTCCATGCGCCTTCCAATCCACTGGTTACGGCATAGCGACCTTTACCTGTCTTGTGGGGATTGGCCCAACCTAGGCCTTGTGCCTCTACAGGTGCTGCTTCGGGTTCCGGACCTAAAATACTGGCATCCCCATTACCATGGGTTTTGCCAACCGTATGTCCGCCAGCGGTCAAGGCAACGGTCTCTTCGTCGTTCATGGCCATTCTCGCAAAAGTTTCCCGCACTTGGGCTGCGGTCTTCATGGGGTCGGGTTTGCCGTTGACCCCCTCGGGATTCACATAAATCAGCCCCATTTGAACGGCTGCCAAAGGATTTTCCATGGTCGATGGGTTTTCCAAATTCTCATATCGTCCATCACTCGGTGCAAGCCATTCTTTTTCGGCCCCCCAGTAAATGTCTTTTTCCGGATGCCAGATATCTTCCCGTCCAAAGGCAAAGCCGTAGGATTTAAGCCCCATACTTTCATAAGCGATCGTACCGGCCAAAATGATCAAATCGGCCCAACTTATTTTATTGCCATATTTTTTCTTTATGGGCCATAGTAAACGTCTTGCCTTATCGAGACTTACATTGTCTGGCCAGGAATTAAGTGGGGCAAATCGTTGGTTACCGGTACCGCCACCACCACGGCCATCTGAAATTCTATAGGTTCCTGCGGCATGCCATGCCATACGGATCATCAATCCGCCATAATGGCCCCAATCGGCAGGCCACCATTCCTGGCTGTCGGTCATTAAATCGTGTAGATCTTTTTTCAAGGCCTTTACATCCAGTTTTTTTAATTCTTCGTGATAGTCGAAATCTTCACCTAAGGGGTTTGTTTTGGTGTCGTGCTGGTGTAAAATATCCAAATTGAGTGCGTTGGGCCACCAATTCATTACTGATTTCCCTTCAGAGGTATTTCCACCGTGCATTACCGGGCATTTGCCAAGAGTGCTGTTTTTATCCATAATATTAATTTTTAAAAGTACCTGTTATTTGTAATTTGATATCTTGAATTTTAAAATTCCTTATTCGCTTTTTATTAAAGTATTCGAGTAAAAGTCCGTCCAATTTTTCATCTTCATAATCCACGATTCTATGGGTTTTTCCACAGTATAGATGATGGTGATTTGTCAATAGGGGGTCATAACGCATTTTACCACTTTCCGTTTTTACCTTGTTCAAGAGGTTGGCCTCGATGAAAGAATCCAATACCTTGTATACGGTCCCCAACGAAATGTTCGGATGCTCTTTATTGATGTATTCTAAAATATTCTCGGCTGTCGGATGGTTGTCCAGTTTGATTATGGCACTTAAAATAGCAATCCGTTGTGGAGTGACCCGCAATCCTTTTTTTGAAAGTTTAATTGCTATTTCTTTAGTGTCCATCAATCATTACTAAATAGGAATAATTATCTTTTAGTATTATGTTTAAAATTACGAATTGAAAGGTGAGAATACTATCGTTTTAAAGAAATTTTAAGAATATAATTATTTTATACACGTTGTATTGTGAATTTGAAAAAATACTCGTGTATATTAATAGCTTACTTGAGGACTTTGCAATCCGATTTCTGGCCATCAATGGGATGATAACCATGGTCACGGTTGTTATGATGGCATAGGGCGGTTAGCGCAGTACACCTTAAATTCCGATGTTGAAATGAGGGTTTTTTAAAAGGTATTATGGTAAAAACTTCGAATTTCAATAATTGTCACGGATGTTCTCAAAAATAGTTTGCATCCTTTTTTTGACTTCGGAAGAATTCGCCATAAAGTGGTTGTTCATAAAGCTGAAAATCACTGTTTTACCCGATTTTGTAAGCAAGTAGCCACTTAGGCAATGATTATTGCTTAAACTTCCTGTTTTAGCATGTATATAGGGTTCGGGATCACCAGGGTACCAATTTTCCAAAGTACCGGCTATTCCTCCGGTAGGAAAAAAACCGAACAATCTTTCCGTGGGTATTTCAGTATACAATTTGCTTAATACATGTACCATTGATTCCGGAGTGAACAGATTATACCGCGAGAGTCCGGAACCATCGACCCATCTTGGCGGTTGTCTTAGATCGGACAAAAAGTTCTCGATAATGAATTTTCGGGTCTTGGCGCTGTTCAGGGTGTCCGAAAGGGTTGAGGAAGCTACGAACAACAACTGTTCGGCCAGGAAGTTATCGCTAACTTCCATCATTCTTTTATATACCGAATCGGCAGGTATCCCATATAGGGCCTTTTTTTCGGTAGTAGGCATGGTAAGGGTTATCCGTAACTTTTTGTCCAGTGCTTTTTCCAACAATTTCCGGGTGAGGCTACTGTCGACCATCATGGGAATCTCAAGGGTGTCTTTTTCAGAAGGATTAAAATAGAACAGGTTTTTTTCAGGTTCCCGTTGCACCGTATGCTTAAAGGGAAGGACACTGTCCTTGAAATATTCCGGAAGAACCTTAAGGGGTCCATTATTTTCAATGGTAAGTACATTCCCATATAGCGGAAGACCGTTTCGTTCAGGGGAATAGTAATAGTGATAATCGTCCCATGACCAACCAGGACCATATTTTTCATCCTTGAAATTATTTAGGTAAAGGGCAATATTATCGTGGGAGCGTAGAAAATGAACGATCGTACTGTCTTTGAAAAAAGGATGTAGGGCAGAAGGATCTCCGGTACCTTCAATATAAAGTGTGTCGTTTTGTGTGGTATACTTTAAAGCGGGAATGCTGTCGGGGATCAATTGTAACGCGGTAAACAGCGTAAATATCTTGGTATTGCTGGCGGGCGTAAAGTATTTGGTACTGTTTTTTTTATAAAGGGTGTCTTTTGTAACGGCATCGACCATAAGGATTCCGGTAAATTGTTTGTCGTATGCTCCTGTTTCCACTTGGGTGCCTATTTTTTTGAAAATCTGTCTTTTGGTACTGGAACATCCTGTGAATAAGGTGGTTATAAGAAGTAGGACAACGAATTTTTTCATACTTTTGACGTGGATTTTATCCCTTTTGTTTTTTGTTTCCTATTTTAACAGGAAATTATTGATTATTTAACTAGTAACAAACAATATTGTAACTCGTTTTATAGTTAAATTTGGGTATACAACAACTAATAAACATTTTGAAGTATGGCTAGAGCTATGTTTGAGTACACTAAAACGGTACTTAAAAAAGTTAGTTTTGACACCAAACTCTTCTGTAAGGAGTTGGAAAAGGCTGTAAGAAGACTACTGCCTGCCGAAATTGAAGAACTGAAATACTGGTTAGTACAGTTCATAACCGACAAACCGCAATTAAAGGATAGTCTTATTTTATTAAAAGCATAAAACCAAAAAACCACCCTCATGGGTGGTTTTTTTTGGACTCTTGTAAACCACAACTACTTTTGTGCCGTATATGGTTTATATGCTGCATATAAATTGTTGTAACAAGTTTATTAGGTGGTTATTACCATTTTTATGCCTAATGGTTTTTGGTTGTGTCGATAATGACCTTTCCGATAACGACGTCGGTTATGCTATTGTTGGCAAATGGCAATTGGAAGCGACCAAAATTAGCCCAGGCGGAATAGTGGATTGGGTCTCTGTTGAAGATGGGGAAACATACGTTTTTAGACAGGATGGTACTTTCGGGCTATCAAAATGGGAAGGTTGTAAATCGCCTGTTGAAGGCACCTTTACCGTAACGGAGGAAATACTGAAGCTGTTTTTTCTATGTAATTCCGAACCCTATGAACCTGTTTATACCGTTTCATTCGAAGAAAATAAACTGATTTTGGGATTCCTCGGTTGTATCGAGGGGTGTTTGTACAGGTATAAACGAATGGATTGAATCTTATTTACCCAACGGACTTATGATCTTCACGTCCTGAAAGGCGATTGCTCCCCTGACAATACCTGAAATTACTTCCCTTAAGGCATTGGTAATCTGAATTTTCAACTCACTTTTGTGATAGATCAAACTGACTTCACGGGCTGGGGAAGGTGCATTGAAATGTTTTAGGTATTTTTTTTTGTCCCCGTCAAGATCAAGGGTATTTAGATAGGGCAAAAGGGTCATCCCGAGTCCTTCATTGGATAAATTCACTAGGGTTTCGAAACTGCCACTTTGAATTTGAAAGTGTTCTTCCCCATAATTTTTGGTAGCGTTGCAAAGGTTGATGATGCCTTCCCTAAAACAGTGCCCGTCCTTTAGCAAAAGAATATCGGTTATGTCGAGGTCGTTAGGCTCCAATTTCTCCTTACCGGCCAATCTATGGCTGGGAGGGATATAACCAACAAAAGGCTCATAATATAAAGGTCGTTCCCTGATATACTCAATTTCCAACGGGGTAGCGGCAATGGCACCGTCCAAATGGCCGTCCTGAAGGTTGCGGATAAGGCTTTCGGTATGCTGTTCCTTTATGATTAGATTGACTTTGGGATATTTCTTGATGAACGTTTTCAGGAACATGGGCAATAAAGTCGGCATAATGGTAGGTATGATCCCTAAGGTATAATCCCCGCCAATAAACCCTTTTTCTTGGTCTACGATATCTTTTATACGGTCGGCCTCATTCACAATATTCTTGGCTTGCTCAACAATCTTTTTACCTACCTCGGTAACTGCTATGGGTTTTTTGGCTCGGTCAAAAATCAAAACATCCAATTCGTCTTCAAGTTTTTGAACCTGCATACTCAAAGTAGGTTGTGTAACGAAGCTTTTTTGGGCGGCCAAAGTGAAGTTTTTGTACTCGGCAACGGCCAATACATATTGTAGTTGAGTAATGGTCATGTCGTATAATTTTGGCCTATAAAAGTATAAAAACTAACGATCAAAATGATCTTCAATGACCTGAATATTCATTAATTTTACGTGATAATAAAAACAAACATTATGTCTTACAATAGTATAGGTTTAAATGCAGAAAAATCCTTGGCGTTAAGCGAGGATTTGAATGAATTATTGGCAAACTTCCAAACGTATTACCAAAATTTAAGGGGTATTCACTGGAATATCAAAGGGAAACGTTTTTTTGATCTTCATGTTAAGTTCGAGGAGCTGTATAACGACGCGAATGTTAAGGTTGATGAGATTGCAGAACGTATCTTGACCCTAGGGGGAGTTCCTTTACACACGTTTGAGGATTATAAAATCAATTCCAAGGTTCCCGTGGGTAAGGATATCACCAAGGATGAGGAAGCCATACGCCTTATTGTTGAATCATTGACACAATTATTGGTAACCGAACGTAAGATCTTAAATGCTTCCGACGATGCGGAAGACGAAGGAACAAATTCCATGATGAGCGATTTTATTTCCGAACAGGAAAAGACGGTTTGGATGATGAAAGCTTGGTTGGCCGAGGAAATTTAGGCCACGAAAGTGTAAATATAAAGAAGGCTTCTTAATTGAAGCCTTTTTTATTTTAGGGCTATAGGGTACCGACGTAGCTTCCTTTAGCCTTAATTTGTCCCTAAGTAGGGGGGCGTTGTAGGGAGCGGTTTTGGCTTATTGTTGCATTTTAAGGTAATAGTCCGCCGAATGTTTACCGGAACCGAAGAATATGAAAAACATACAACTGATCAGAACTACAGTTGCAAGTATCAGGTTGTTCATATTCATTTCCCCTAAGAAATTGACCAGTATGGCCCCTACCAATATAGGTAATTGTGCTATTACGGCCCAACGGGTCAATAAACCGATTACAATTAAAAATCCACCCACAAAATGGGCGGGTGCCACATAATGTATGATCAACATGCCTCCGGGCATATTTTCAAATGGTTTTAACACTTCGGCCATTTGAACATGGTTCGACATAAAATCAACACCTTTGGCAAAGAGGAAGACGCCAAGGGCAACCCGGATCAAATCAAAAAGATAGTACGAATGGGCATTTGCCCATTTATTCAATGTTTTTACAGTTCCCATAGCGATTTGTATTTAATGGATTACACTATAAGTTACTGATTTTTAATGAAATATAAAAGTATTTTTTTGCTTGCCGAATACATCCGATCCAATGGGCACAAAAGTAATTCAGGAGGTGAACGGTTCAGACGCCGGGAGGCGTAATATCAAAGGAACACCTATTTATCGGCAGGTTCATCTTTGTCTTCATTGTCCTGTACGATCAAGCATAGCAAACCGGCTATAAAAAATGAAACACCGCCAATCATCATGGCATAAATCGCATCGTTTTCAAAAAAGGTCTTGAGCATAAAACCTAGGATACCGGCGGCAACGATTTGGGGAATTACGATGAAGAAGTTGAAAACCCCCATATAATAACCCATTTTATTTGCCGGTAAGATACTGGAAAGCATCGCATAAGGCATAGATAGGATACTGGCCCAGGCTATTCCGACACCGATCATCGAAACCAAGAGCATATTGGGGTCGGTGATAAAATATATGGATACAAGGCCTAAACCTCCAATGAACAATGCCATTAAGTGCGTGATCCGTCTACTGGTCCGTTTTGCGATTACGGGTAGTAAAAATGCAACAATGGCGGCTATTCCATTGTAGATGGCGAAACAAATACCTACCCAGTCGGCACCTTCATTGTACAAGACCGAAGTGGTATCCGATGTGCCATAGACATGGCTGGTGACGGCTGAAGTCGTATAAATCCACATCGCGAACAAGGAAAACCATGAAAAGAACTGTACAAAGGCCAATTGCACCATCGTCTTCGGCATATTGAAAATGCCCATAAAAGATTCCTTTAGACCCGTAAAAACACCGGTTTCGGCATTTTCGAGTTTCAGCTTTTCCACATCATCCGGTGGATATTCCTCGGTATTGAGGACCGTCCACATGACTGCACTGAAATAAGCGATACCCCCAACATAGAATGACCATTTTACCGCATCGGGTATCCCACCGTCGGAAGCAATATTGCTGATTCCAAACCAATTGGTGAAGATATACGGCAGGGCAGAGGCTATGATGGCTCCTAAACCGATAAAGAAGCTTTGCATCGCAAAACCGCTCGTACGTTGTTCGTTGGGCAACATGTCGCCCACAAAAGCACGAAAAGGTTCCATACTTATGTTTATTGATGCATCCATTAACCATAGCATGATCACTGCCATCCACAAGGCTGTTGAATTGGGCATGGCAAATAAGGCGATCGTGGCCAAAATAGCCCCGATAGCAAAAAAAGGCCTACGGCGACCCCATTTTTTATGCCAAGTACGGTCGCTGTAATATCCAATGATGGGTTGTACCAAAAGTCCAGTTACAGGTGCAGCGAGCCAGAGAATGGGGAGTTCATCCTTTGAGGCACCCAAGGTTTCGAAAATTCGACTCACATTTGCATTTTGTAACGCAAAACCGAATTGAATCCCCAAAAAACCGAAGCTCATATTCCAGATTTGCCAAAATGATAACTTGGGTTTTTTAGAACTGATAGAGACTTGAGCCATGTGGTAGTTATTTAGGTGGTAAATTTTAAACGATTATAAAAATAGGGTTTTTTATCCTTTGCGAAGGTACCCCAATGCCATTTTTATGACCGGTTTTCGCATGTTTTTCAGAAATCGCGTAGGGTGCCGATTTCGGAAGGCTTTCCACCTTTTTTTCATTCGAGTCATGGGATATATTCCACTGCTTTTTATATTGGATTATCGTCATTCTCCTTTTTGTGGCTTAAAGGGAAAAATTCCTCCATCCATACACTAAGCTGATATTTGGGATGACAATATCCAATTGAATCGGAGGGTCTTTCTGGTCTTTTATTTTTAACTTCATACCCTATTTGAAAAAAGGATAGGACATGAAGGTATTATTCATAGGGGGGACGGGAAATATCAGTGCGGCCTCGAGTCGTTTGGCAATTCTTAAAGGTATCGACCTTTACCATTTGAACCGGGGAAACTCAACCCTCCAAATTAAGGGGGTAAGGAAGATAGTCGGGGATATCCATGATACTAGAGGGGTATCGGAATTGACCAAGCACCATTGGGATGTCGTGGTCAACTGGATCGCGTTTACCCCAGAGGATATAGAAAGGGATATCCACTTTTTTAAAGGCAGGACTAAGCAATACATTTTCATCAGCTCGGCATCTTGTTATCAAACGCCTTTGAGCTATCCCGTAATTACCGAATCGACCCCACTTTACAACAACTTATGGGATTATTCCGCAAATAAAATCAAATGTGAAGACCGCTTGCAACAGGCCTATCGTGAAGAAGGTTTTCCGATGACCATTGTACGCCCATCATTGACCTACGATACCGTAATACCCATTGCCATAGGCGGATTTAAGGAGTATACTACCGCAGATAGGATCCAAAAAGGCAAGGAAATCATAATACATGGGGATGGTACCTCGTTGTGGACGGTGACCCATTCCGATGATTTTGCCAAGGGGTTCGTTGGTTTGTTGGGACTTACACAGGCCATTGGGCATGCTTTCCACATTACCTCGGATGAAATTTTGAGTTGGAACATGATTTACTCCATTCTGGCCGATAGTCTTGGTAAAGAGGCCAAGGTCGTACATATCGCCTCGGACTTTATCTGTAAAGCAGAACCTTCGTTTACTGGCACCCTCCTGGCCGATAAGGCGGAAAGCGTTATTTTCGATAATTCCAAAATCAAGACCTTCGTGCCTGGTTTTAAAGCTACGATTCCCTTTGCTACAGGTATTAAAAGGACATTGAAGTGGTTGGATGGGAATCCGGAAAGGAAATTTGTCAATCCGGAAACGAATCAAAAGATCGAACATATCCTGAAGCTCTATAAAAGTACGGATGCATAGGGTCATTCCTTCATTCGATTGGCAATATCCCGGGAAAGGGGATTTTCGGTCTTTTCCAATTCAGCAATGATCTTGGGATGGTCAGCTTTCCTGCCTTGGGAGAGTTTATAAGCGGCCTGTATGCTGTTTATAGTGATCTGGAAACCGACTACACCTTTGACTTGTCGAAGGGTCTTTTCGGAAAGTTGGTCCAAGGAAATGGGGTTTTCGGAATTTTGCTCATATTTGTCGACCAGCCTATGCATCGAGGCCAAGACAGCGGCTTCGGGCAATATTTTTATTCTTCCATAAACATGTACCGCGATATAATTCCATGTAGGTACTTCTTCCTCCTTGTACCATGACGACGAGATATAGCTATGGGGTCCGTTGAAAATACATAATACCTTATCGTTTTCCGCAAAATGCCGCCATTGGGGATTGGCTTTGGAAATATGGCTGACCAAGACATCTTGACCGTCATCGGTGGTCTCCAATTCCAAGGGGATGTGGGTCGCCCAAGGCTTACCCGCTACTTGGTTTACCAAAATACCGAAACTGTTTTTACGGAGGAAATCTTTAACCTCAGTGATATTTTCGTTCTTATAGTGATGTGGGATATACATGATTTTTAGTTTTCCAAGGTGGCCAAAACAGGTAAATGATCGGAAATATACTTGTTGTTTTCCATACGGTCATCAATATGGGTGTAAGATTGAACCTTATAGCCTTTAACGAAGATATAATCGATTTTATGGTTTACCATTTTATTGGGGTCAAAACCAGTGAAAGTACCCCTTGGGCCATAAAACGGCTTTTGGGTATGGTCCATACCCTCATCCAAGTATTTTTTTAAGTGTTGGATGGGGGCTTCTTCCGGTCCAAGGTTGAAATCGCCCGTTAATACCAACGGGTGAACACCGTCATTTATTTCCTTGATTTTCTCAAGGATAAGTGCCACGGAATTTTTCCTTGCCTTAGCCCCCCGATGGTCAAAATGCGTATTGAAAACATAGAATTTATGGTGGTCTTCCCTATTTTCAAAAAGCGCATACGTACAAATGCGTTCCAAAGCGGCATCCCAACCTTTTGATATTCGATCGGGCGTTGGGGAAAGCCAGAACGTATGGCTTTCCAAGACCTTTAACTTCCTGTGGTTGTAAAAAATAGGGGAGTATTCCCCTTTTTGTTGTCCATCATCACGGCCTACCCCTACATAGGAATAATCCGTTAAGGAGCTGTCCAAATAGGAAATTTGGCGGTGAAGGACCTCTTGCATCCCCACAATGACCGGATTGTAGTACCGGATCAATTTCACCATACTTTCCTTTCGGTCATTCCAGTTGTTAAGGGTGTCGATCGTATGGTCATATTTAATGTTATACGTCATTACCTTAATTTCTTGACTTTGTAGGCCTTGGACCAATAAAAAAAATAGGATGGGTATACCCAAGTTTGATTTGAACATAGGTGCTATTATTTTTTTGTAAATTATGACTCAAGATAATTATATATGAGTAAACGATAACAATGAAAGGGTATTTACATCAGATACATCCGGTACTGCCTGTAAAAGATGTGGTCGCAGCGTTGAAATTTTATGTAAATCGTTTAGGTTTTAAAATTGCTTTCGCCGATGATAGCAAAAACCCTACTTATGCCGGAATAATCCGTGATGGTATAGAAATCCATTTGCAATGGCGTGATCCCAAGGAGAGGGAAGCCATGCATGACAGGCCTATGTTGCGCATAGTTACCCAGAATATTGAAGCACTCTATGATGAATATTTTGAAAAAGACGTTTTCAATGCCCATACCTTGTTACGGCAAACCGCTTGGGGTACCAAGGAATTCGGTTTTTATGACCCTGATCATAATGGGTTGACTTTTTATAGGGACGACTAAAACACATCTTCCTGTATATCAGTTATTTATACAACTTTATTTCTCGGTTGTTTATGGGGTGCTATAAGGTTTTCCCCTTGATATCGTTGGGTAGAGGAATCTGCCATAAACGCGTTATGGAATCGCCTTAATAGATAATATTATCCAATATCCGATCAAGGTTACGCTCCATCTGATGGATTTTTTTATCTGAAAGGAAAACCGCATTGACCTCTTTTCGAAACTCGATAAGCTCCATGTGGGAGTAATAGTGCTTGTATATATTCTGTTGGATTTTTTCCAGGCTTTCATCCAACGTATCGCTAATGAACTCCTTGTACATTTTATTGAAGGTGTCAGGATCGGTTTTTGATTTTATTAAATTTATTTCTTCATCGGTTTCCATTGAATCTGCATTTGCACAGAGCAACAGCACATAGATCTGTAGTTCAGTTTTCTTCCAATGTTTTTTTGTAGTTTTCATAGTGAAATTGTATTTAAGATTCCGGATGTTTATGGTATGAATGTTAAAAGCCTGGACTTCTACAGCCATGGGGACCGTAATAGGTGTTGCTATTATCAATAACAGCAAGGTCATATTTTCATGGCTGTTTGCTTTTTCGTAAGTTGCATGGACCGTTGTCCAGGTTGAATTACTTTTCAATGGCCCCTACCATTACCTTGGCCCCGCCGGTGGCAAAATTGGCAAGGTCGGCAGCGGTTGCCTGCCCTTCGGGCGATTCCATGGTGGTCTGCATCGCTTCGGGACTGGAAAACCAAAATTCGGCCATGCGGTAGAACTCAGGTTTACTGCCATCGGGTGAACTCAGTAATTTTGTGAGTTCAAGCTTGGTATGGCCTTTCATTTTGGCCGCCTTGGGCAAATGGGTGTCCGAATAATACTTTTCAAATGCCTGAATGTCGGTGGGATGTCCATAAAGTACTGTTAGCTTGATCATGATGTTTGTTTTATTTAGATGAATAAACTTCCAATTCTATCTCGATTAAAAATTCGGGTAGTGCCAGTTCCTTGACGCCAAGCCAAGACCCTGTGGGAAATTGATTTTTGTAAATTTCACCCCGGTAGGCGGCGACTTCAAGGAATTTTGCCATATCGGTGGTGAAGACATTTTCTACCACAACATCATCGAAGGTGCATCCGTAGTGGTTGAGGACTTTCTCCAAATCGGAGTAGCAGTTTATCATTTGCTGTTCAATATCCCCTATTGCGGTGGCATTTCCTTCATCGTCCATACTTACGGCGCCGGAAATTTTTATTTCGTTACCGATTTTTACGGCGTGCGAATAGCCATAGGCCTTCTCCACTTCAGGACGTAGCAGGAAATATTCGGGTGTTTCGTTTTCAACTACGGTTTCGGTTTGTTCGGTTGTTTCCACTTGGGTCTGTTCTTTACAGCTAGAGAAAGCAATTGAAGCGCTTAAGGCAATTCCCGTAAGGATGTACTTTGTTGTTGTCATTTATTTGGTTTTTATGGTTTCATCTCGACCCGTATGAGTCGGATCGGTTTTGTTTGGCTTAAATTTTGAACGGAATGGGGGGCCTCGGGATCTTTCCACATGGTCAAGGGAAATGTCAAAGGCGATGGCAATTGTCGGGTGTCCAAAATGATATTTCCATTCCCATCACGATCTATAAAATCCCCGGCTTCCATAATATAGAGCACACTGGGCCACTGGTGGTGGTGTAGGGGCTCCAGTTCATTAGGTGATAAGGTCACCTCCAAAACCCGAACCATGTCATTTTCCAAAAGGATTTTATGATTGTTCGGTGCGGATATCACGGCGTCTTGGTCCAATGGCCAATCGGCAGGGTCACCACTTTTATATAAAATGGGTGGTCCTTTGGGGTTGTCTTGACCAAAAAGTCCGCCCAGACCTATAAAAAGCAACGATCCCAATAAGAAGTATGCTTGGAGGCTTTTCATAAGATGGGTTTTTTATATTGCTTTGATTTTTGCCTTTGGCCCGTCACAATCGGCCAGATCAAACGATTCAAGAATCCGTTTTCTGATCGGTTCAACGGCATTGTTAAGGTCTTGGATTCCAAAGTCCATCCCCGCCAGGGTACGAAGTGGGCGATTGCCCATTGGGGTATCGATGAGTTTTTCAAAGATCTTTACCACCACCATGGGATCGGTAGGTGCATTTTCATCCTCAAAAGCGGCATGGGTCTGACTACCGAAATTATCACTGAATTCCGACACATGTTTATAGGCCGAAGCGACCGCTATGTTTTCGGCAGGGACTAGGGCAGGGAAAAAGTTGGTGGCAAACGGCCCCGGTTCTACCACGACCACATCGATGCCCAATGGGGCCAGTTCATAGCGCAAGGATTCACTCAGGCCTTCCAGGCCCCATTTGCTGGCATGGTAAATACCGAAACCCGGCACCGCACACCGGCCGGCAATGGAACTGACCTGAATGATCAATCCCGATTTTTGGGCACGCATTTTCGGAAGTACCGCTTTGGCTACCCTAAAGGGGCCCAGGATGTTCAGGTCAAGTTGCGCCATACACTCCTGTGAGGAGAAGGCCTCTAAGGGCCCTCCAAAACCGCGCCCGGCATTGTTGATCAGAACATCTACTCGAGGGACTTTGGAAACTGCCTTAGCTACGCTATCATCGGAGGTAACGTCCATATCAAGTACCTCTATCTTTAAATCTTTGGAAGTCGCAAAATCACGTAATTCGGAGGCGGCCTTTTTGTTTTTATGGGCTGTATTTCGCATTGAGGCAAATACATGATGCCCTTTTTCGGCTAAATATTTGGCGGAATTATAGCCAAATCCCGAACTGCAACCGGTAATAAGAATTTTTTTCATAGTGAATATGTTGATTGGGGATGGGTTTAAATCGAAGGTGCCATGCCCAATTGTTCGAGAAGGACCATCTTGTCGTAAAAAGCATCTTCCCTTTCACATTTGCCGTCCCGGTCGAGTGTCCAAACGCTGAAACCATGGGTCATTATTTTTTTATCGGTAGGGTCGTTATCCATGAATTTACCGGTATTGGTACCAGTACAGGTCCAATATATATAGGCCTTGTTGCCCTGCACCGAACTTTTATCGATTTTTACGGTAAAGTCGGGAAATGCTTCAAAATAGATGTCCATGAACCCAGCATATTCCTGCGGATTTTTGGCTATGATATTGCCATTTTCGGTCCTGATGAAATCGGAAGTCATATGAGAGGCCATCAAGGCCTTGTCATTTGCATTCCAAGCCTTTGTTATATTGTCCACGGTCGATTGAACGGTCTTTTCTTCGACCGACATGCTTTTTTCAGCTTCCATTTTTTGAAGGGCAAGCACTACTTCGGTGGGGTCCCAATAGCCATACTCCCGAACGATTTTCCCATCTATGAATTGATAGGTCAGGTGGATCGGGATATCCACTACCTGACCGTTTCCGGCCAAGGTGCCTTTCCAATGCAACCAAGCGTTTACCCAGGTTTTCCCATCATCGGTGATTGCCATTTCATATTCCTGGTCTTCTTCAAGAAAACCCCTAGACGAATAATTGGCATCATTTTGTTGGTGATATGCGATGGTCTCGGCAGGGGACATGGGGTTCCCTATGGAATTGTAATAGGTCTTGGCCGTATCTGCATACATGCTGGTATCGTAGGTTTTACCGGTGTAATTGGCCAGTAATTTCTTGACCGTGTCGATTTGCGGTGATTGCTGGGTATATCGCTCAGCAGCTTTTTGCTGGCAACCCATCAACAGAATTGCCGTGAATATTAGTATACTTGATTTTTTCATGATTGCATTGATTTAAAAGATATTAGAATTCCTTTAAAATTTTGTAAGGCAGATATCAATTGGGGGTATAGCTTAAATCTGGGTGCATGCCCCCCGATTCAACTTCATATTTATAGACATACTGGAAGACTTCGTCAAAAAGCTTTTTCCCTTCTTCCCCTAACAAGACTTGGTTCGCTTTTGATTTTTTAGCATAGTCCTCTTCGTCAATGGCCGATAAAACGGCAATATAGTAATCGCCCATAGTTCCAAATCCATTGTGGTAGATACGGTAGTATTCCTTGGATCCTTTCCGTTCAAATAAGGCTTTTAGCTCTTTGAGTTTTGTCTTAAGGTTTTGGATATTTTCAGGTGTTACATGTAAAAAATGCCATTTTCTATAGTTTTGACCTTCGGTAATAGTGCTAATGCCCTCTGGCATATAGGTTAGTTCCTTGTTGAGGTACACCGTATAGTCCCCATGTTTATCGTAACATTCATTAAAGCGCATAAACATTTTATTAAATGCCTCATCTCCCATTTTTTCAGCTAAAGGCGCCATGACGTTCTTGTCAAGTTCGGCCATATTCTCCATAGGGGAAATAATCATATACCGTCCTGTTGCTGTAGCGGCTACCTGCCAACTAAGCCCTTGAAGGTTATGTTCAATACATGCTTCCTTGAATTCTTTGGAAATTTGCTCATATTTTTCGATCATCGAAGGTTTCACTCGGTCTTCATGAACATAAAAGAGCTGGTTTTCATTTTCTTGGGCAAAGCTTGTATACGGAATCAATGTGAGCATCGCAATGCTCAAAATCGTTAATTTAAGTGTTCTCATGATTTTCTATGTATTGAGGTTATTGTATGATGGCATGGTATTACTGTGGGGAATAACCCATATCGGGTCGCATTCGAGCTTCAATGGCTTCATACTTCTCCAAACTCGATATAAAGTCGTTATAGGTACTAACCCATTCTTCCCCCATCATTTTATTATTCTCCGTGATCTTGTGCGCATAATCCCCGGCACTTTCAGCGGCAATGGCCACCAGATAAAATTCGCCCCTAGTCCCAAAACCACTGCGGTAGACCCGGTAGTGTAGCTTTGAACCTTTACTTTCAAAAAGGTTCTTGATGGCTTGGACTTTCTTTTTTACCGCCGCCCTATTCCCGGGGGTGTAATGAAAGTAATGTAGTTTCCTATAATTTTGTCCTTCAATTGTTTGGGTGATGCCCCCGGGCATATAGGAGAGCTCCTTGTCGAGATGTAAGACAAAATTTTGTTCAATATCATAGCATTTATCCATCCTATCGAAAAGAGCGCCCATTGTATCCTCTCCCATCTTTTCGGCCAATGTTTTGAATATCGGTTTATCGATATCCGCCATATTGTCTATAGGACTTAACCATTGGTACCTATTGTCGATCGTATTGCTTACGATAACATTGAAATCTTGGATATTGTATTTTTTCATATTGTCGGTAAGCTCTTTACAGGTAGCTTCGTATTGGCCTATCATGGAAGGTTTTACAACGTCCTCATGCACCCAAAATGCTTGGGAACTTTCGTTTTGGGCGTTAAGGAAGCCCATGAATAAGAACATGACCAATAAATTTGGAAATATTGAAGTTTGTGTTTTCATTTTATGCCTATTTAGATTAATACTTTTGGTGTTACTGATGTATTTAAATTATCTTTCAGGTTTAGCTAAGGGTTGGTTTACTCAACGACGGGAGGTACCAACGCATAGCCCAACTGTTGTAATAAGGCCAGTTCATTGTAAAAGGTTCTTTCGATGGCAATTTTGCCCATTTGGTCGAAGGTTATTTCGGTATACCCGCTAACGGTGATGTGTTTGCCAGTAGCGTCGGATTCCGCAAAGGTGCCTGTATTGGTCCCTTCAAATGTCCACAGGGCAAACAATTGGTTGTTTTTGATCGCGCTATGGTCTATGGAGATTTTCAAATCGGGAAAACCGATAAAATAGATATTCAAATTGGCCTCCAGTTCATTAAGATTTTCCGCGATCTTTATCCCATTGAGCTGGCGACTGCAGTTTTGAACCGATATTGTTCTTAGGCTATCCATGTTTTTTTGGTTCCATGCGTGGGTGATATAAGTATTGAAATTCTTTGCAAGGGTTTGTTCAAGATCATTTGACCCGTCACTTTTCAAATTCTTTTTACAGTTGAGGGATAAGAAAACGATAATGATCCAAACTATTCCCTTTCTTCCCATGATCCTCGATTTTAGTGGGGTTGGCCAATTGGCACCACAAATGTTGCATTGTGAGTACTAAAAGAAGTGATAATGATCTTACTTAAAAAATCATTGGGGATGAATGGAAGCAATTATTGTCCGAAGGTCCATTTTTTGTTATCGAACAATTCCTATCCAAAATTTTGTATATTTAGAAATACTCATTTCCCCCGATGAAAAATTATAGAGAAATGAGAACAGACTTACCCCTTACTGTTTTGCCCCTTACCATTTTTCTATTTATGGGGTATTTCGGTATATCCCAAATTATCGATTTTGAACGTGAAGATCCGTATACAAAGGTATTTGTGGCAACGGATAATTTTGGGGCTTCTTATTTGGATGTGTTGGAAGGGTCATATCCCTTGGCCCAACCCGACACCCTTAAGTTTTCCATGCTCAATGACCTGGCCTATTATTGGCATACGCGAAATTTAAAGCGCTCCATGCAATTTACCCTAGAGGGATTGCGACTGACCTCTGAAGCGCAGAACAGCTTGTGGGAAGGAAGATTTCGAATTACCCAAGGAGCCGTTTTGTTGAGAATGGAGGAATTGGACAGTGCGTTGACCGTCTTATCGCAAGCCAAGGAAAACGTAATTAAGAGCGACCTGCCCATGTTATATACGCAAATGGGATATGTATACGAAAGAAAGGGGGAATTGGACCGGGCTGCCGATTTTGCCTTGATAGCTTTGGAAATCGGGGAAGAACTTAACGACAAAAAGGCCATAGCTATGGCCTATAGCGATTTAAGTAATTTATTTTGGAAGCAGTCCAAATTTAAATCGGGTTTGGAATACAGTCTTAAATCCGTTGCCCTATTTGAGGAAAGGGGGATCAATGACTTGGATTACGACTTTACCCTTTACCTTGTGGGAAACAATTATATGAGTTTGAAAGCCTATAAGCTGGCCCTGAATTATTTTAACCGCGCCATAGCCATAGGGGAGCGGTATGGGTTTTACAATAACCTTAGCGACGTATATATTTCCAAGGTGGATCTTTACACTTACTTGAATAATTTCGAAAAGGCTGTTGAAGCGGGTGAAAATGCCGTGAAATATGCCGAATTATTGGATAATGACTTTATGTTGATGCGATCGTGGTTGTCTATAGGGAAATTGCAGAATATTCAAGGAAAATATACTTCCGCCATAGAAAGTCTGAAAAAATGTATAGCCATTGCTTCCGATGATTTTGGCGACGAATATTATTTGAGTCAGGCCTACGAAGCTTTAGGTAAGGCTTATGCAGGCAACTTTAATTACCAAGAGGCCTATCAGGCCTTTGCGGTATATGATAATCTAAAGGACAAGATATTTACGGCTGAGGCCGACCATCGAATATCACAGCTAAGGACGGAATACGACGTGGCCCAAAAAGAGAACACCATTCAATTACAGCAAACCCGTATCACGAAACAACAGATACTGCAGAGCTTGATCATCACCATTGTCATTTTATTGGTACTTTATTTAATACTGTTATATAAGTCTTTAAAGAACAACAATAAAAAGAACAGCATGCTCCAAAAGCAAAATGAGGAGAAAGAATTTTTATTGAAGGAGATACATCATAGGGTAAAGAACAATCTCGAAATCGTTTCAAGCCTATTGGCCCTGCAGTCGGCGGAAATCAATGATGAAAAAATTGTGGAGGCCATGCAAAATTGCCGACATAGAATCCAAAGTATGAGTATGGTACATCAAAAATTGTATCAGGAAAAAAGTTTGTCATGCATTGAAATGAAATCCTATTTCTCGAATTTATCGAATTATATCATCAATGTATTCGATTCCCAAAAGAGGATCGGGATATTTTTGGACATGGAGGAAATCGAGCTTGATTTGGATACCGCCATACCTATCGGTCTTATCGTCAATGAACTATTGACCAATTCGATGAAATATGCGTTCCCCAATGGGGCAAAGGGAACGATTACCATCAGATTGAAAAAATCAGGCCCCGTATTGTCCTTAATGGTTGGGGACAACGGTATAGGGTTTTGTAAAAGGGGTGCGATTGAGGGAACAGGGTTTGGGACCAAATTGGTCAAACTCCTGACGAGGCAGTTAGACGGTAAAATGCAATTGAAGGTTGAAAAAGGGACAATGGTTTCTTTTGAGTTTGAATATAACAAAGCGGCATGAACATGGTAGATAAAACAAAGGTTTTGGTCGTTGAGGATGATATGATCATTGCGGCCAACATAAGTTTACAATTGACCAATCTTGATTATGAGGTTACGGGAATTGAGACAAGGGGAGAGGAGGCCCTTGTTCATGCTCGGGAAAATCGTCCGGATATAATCCTTATGGACATTAATTTAAAAGGGAAGCTCGATGGTATCGAAACGGCCAAACAGATACATACCATTATGCATATCCCCATAATTTACCTAACTGCCAATACCGATGAGGCCACGTTCAATAGGGCCAAGGAAACGCACCCTTTTGCATTTATATCCAAACCACTGAATATTATACAGTTACAACGTACATTTGAATTGGCCGTTCAACAGATCAAATTGAAATCGGGCGGTCAAACTGCGGATAATCCCACGTTGAAAGTTTTGGATGATCGCATCTTTATACGCCATATGGGTAAAATGATCAAGTTGCTATTGGCAGATATCCATTACATTGAAGCCGATAGGAATTATTGTAAGATCATCACAGGGTCCCAGCACTATTTGTTGACCACCACTTTGAAAACCATGGAAGAAAAGCTGCCTGCAAGTTTATTTTTAAGGGTCCATCGTTCCTATATGGTCAATATTGCGAAACTCGATGTGGTGGCCGAAGGACATTTAGAGATCAACCGCAAGGTAATTCCTATGGGGAAATCGCATAGAGAGCCGTTGCTGAACCGTATACAGAAGATTTGAAGGTGTTATCCATTTCTTTGGGTAATTTAAAGTATCGTTTAGGACACTTATAACGTGGTTTCGTCCTGTTTTCAAAGTTTTGATACGGAACAACCCTTACTTTTAACCCATAATGGTTTGGGGGAGCCATGAAACGGAATTCGAATTTGGGCTATGGGTTTGTTGTCCATGTCCATAGCCCAAATGAATTCTGCCCATCAACTAAATAGTATGTACATCATATTCATGCGGATTACCGAGGGTTGTTTCGGGTATTCTTTCTACGTTGGTTTTTATTACCCCTCCTAGGATTCCCGCTTTTTTGGGATTGGGGTTTTGACCTGTTTTGGTTGTTTGGACCACCTTGTTTTTGTTGGGTTTCTGAAGGTGCTTCCTGATTTTCGTCCATAAAGGGATGGTCGCCAATGCGTGGCACATCCTGTTTGATCAATTTCTCGATATCCCTTAAATAGGGGCGTTCATCCTTATCGCAAAAGGAAACCGCTATACCACTGGCATTCGCCCGTCCGGTTCTTCCGATACGGTGCACATAGGTTTCGGGCACGTTCGGCAAATCGTAGTTGATGACCAAGGAAAGGCCGTCAACATCGATACCCCTTGCGGCAATGTCCGTGGCTATCAAAACCTCTAATTTTCCATCCTTAAAATCATTTAAGGCATTTTGCCTTGCTGTTTGGGATTTGTTCCCATGTATGGCCGCTGAAGGGATAGCGGCTTGTGCCAACTTTTTCACTATTTTATTGGCCCCATGCTTAGTACGTGAAAAAACCAAGACCGAACTTTCCGGCTGCTCCTGTAACAAATGGACCAACAGATTTACCTTGTTGCCTTTGCTTACGAAATACACCTCTTGTTTTACTTTCTCGGCCGTAGCTTGTTCCGGTTTTACGGTGACTCTTTCAAAATCACCAAGTATCTTACGGGAAAGTTCAACAATATCCTTGGGCATCGTTGCGGAAAAAAACAGGGACTGTCTTTTAGGGGGAAGTTTGGAGATGACCTTTTTGATGTCATGTATAAAGCCCATATCGAGCATATGGTCGGCTTCATCCAAAACCACATATTCAATGTCCCTTAGCGATATGAAACCCTGGTTCATAAGGTCTAGTAATCGCCCGGGGGTCGCAATCAATACGTCAATTCCGTTTTTTAAAGCCTGTACCTGTTTACCTTGTTTGACTCCACCGAAAATAACCGTGTTCTTGATATCGGTGAATTTGCCATAGGCCGTAAAACTATCCCCAATTTGTATCGCCAGTTCACGGGTAGGGGTGACGACCAAGGCCTTAATTTTTCGATTTCGCCCAGATGGTGGGTGGTCAAGCGCTATCTGTTGAATGATCGGCACTGCAAAAGCAGCCGTTTTTCCAGTACCGGTCTGGGCTACACCCAAAAGGTCCTTGCCGCCCAATAAAATGGGGATTGACTGTTGCTGAATGGGAGTGGGTTTCGTATAACCTTCTAGCTCAAGGGCCTTAAGGATGGGTTCAATAATTCCTAAATCTTTGAATGTCATGTATCGTGAAGAATAAGGGGCAAAGATAGTCGAATAGTTGGGATAATGTTCCAATTCCTTAAAATGAGCCTAAATAACCATAAAACATGGGGCTTTACGGCAGGTTCTGTTCAGGTAGTATAGGATGGATGGGTAAACCGTCTAATGTATTTTTTCTTGATTCTACCCGATTTCGAAACGTGATTGAATAAAATTCAAAACGGCTTTTTTGGAATAGGAGGTAGGTTTGGTGCCTGTTTGCCCGTAATCTTGAATGATTTTAAGGACGTTTCGGCTATTTTGTGACAGTCTATCCAGATAATTGAACAGTTGGGTAACTCATTTTGGATTTAGGTCCAAAGTGTTGTCATTTTTGGGAAAGAATTATCCAAAATACCATTCATCATGAACAAACATCCTCCTTTGTCTTTTTGTAAGTCGATATACCGGCCTGTGCAGGGGCGGGATTGCCGAAGGAACGGAATGGTCTGCCCTGACCGAGGGGCGTATTGGGAAGACCGTTATCAAAGTCAGGAAACCGGCCCCTGCGCAAGTATATGGAACGTGCCATGTAACTTTTTGTTAATTTTAAGCCTGGGTCGATATTTTATCCCAAATTGGGGGAAATTCAAGGCTTAGAAAATATTCAAGAACCGTAAATCATAACATGAAGGAGTTTTTAAAATTATTGAAGATCAGCATCCTGATAACGGTGGCAATTGTTGTGGTTACCCGAATAATCAAATGGAATGTTCCCTTTGACTGGAACGAGCAGTTGGAATATGGAGCGATCAATTTTTTATTCGCATTTACCTTAACGTTGGTCAACGCCTATTTCAGCACTTATATCTCGAAAAAATTCAGTTGGGAAGCACAGGCCCAAAAAAGGCTATGGTTCGGGGCCTTGGGATCGATATTCCTAACGGTTTTGGCTTTTGGCCTTTTGCGTTTGCTCTTGTCCGTGGTATTTTACGGCAAAACATTGGGCGAATTTTTCGAAGGTGAGAAGGCGGTCTATTATATCGTGGCCTTGGGCATAGCATTGATAATCTCCCTGTTTTTCCATGCTTTTTATTTTTATAGGGCCCTGCAGGAGAACAAGGTCAAAGAGCAAAAAATCATTGCTGGTACGGCCTCGGCCAAGTTCGATGCCCTCAAAAACCAATTAGACCCGCATTTCCTCTTCAATAGTTTGAACGTTCTGACCAGTTTGATCGAGGAAGACCCTAAACAGGCCCAGAAATTCACGACATCCCTTTCCAAGGTGTATCGCTATGTATTGGAACAGAAGAACAAGGATTTGGTTTCTGTGGATGAGGAGTACCAATTTGCCAAGACCTATGTAAAATTGTTGAAGATGCGCTTTGAAGATAGCATTCATTTCGAAATCCCGAATCACAGCAATAACCCAGAGGCTAAAATCATACCGTTGTCCCTTCAGCTTTTACTTGAGAATGCGGTAAAGCATAATGTGGTGACCTCCTTAAAACCATTGCATATCAAAGTGTATGAGAAAGCGGGTATGCTCGTGGTGGAAAATAACCTGCAGGAAAAGCAGGTGGTGAAGAAGCGTAGCGGGGTTGGGTTGTACAATATTCAACAACGCTACGGAATATTAACAGACAGAAAGGTGGAAATTACCAAATCGTCCAGCGAATTCAAGGTATTGCTGCCCATGTTGACTAAACAAGTAACAGTAATGGAAACACAACAAACGTATATTGATGATAAACGCTATAAAAAGGCCAAGGAACATGTAGAACAACTCAAGGGGTTTTACGGCAATCTGCTCGCCTATTGTATCGTAATACCCTTTTTGGCTATACTTAACTATAATACAACGGCTTTTCCGTGGGTCATATTCCCTGCCATTGGCTGGGGTTTTGGAGTGGCCGTCCATGGGATGGAGGTCTTTGGGTATAATCCGTTATGGGGAAAATCCTGGGAGGAACGAAAAATGAGGGAGTTCATGGAGGACGAAGACTTTTAAGCTACGATCCATTCCACAAAATCAACAATTGGGTGATGTTTGTTTTATAAGGGCATAAAGCTATTTTACTTTTGGACCATAGATAAAACGACAATTCAAATCAAATTTAAAACATTATGGAAACAACGGAAAAAGACAATAAATATTTTAGAGCAAAGGATAAGGTAGAAGGGATTAAAAAGTTCTATACCAGTCTAATATCCTATATTTTTTTCATATGCTTTTTAGCAGCTATCAATTATTGGACCGACCAGTGGCGTTACCCATGGTTTCTTTGGGCAGCCTTCGGATGGGGAATAGGATTGGTGTTCCAAGCCTTTAAGGTTTTTGATTTAAATCCGCTTTTCGGGCGTAATTGGGAAGAGCGTAAGATCAAGGAATTTATGCAAGAAGATGAAAAACAACAAAAAAGATGGAAGTAATGGATACTATGGATAATGATAAATTCGGACGGGCAAAAAAGCGCGTAGTAGAACTTAAAGGGTTTTACATTCACCTTACGGTTTATATTTTGGTGAATACGTTTATTTCAACCATGAAGATCGTACGGAATTTAGGGGACGGGGAAAGCTTCGGCGAGGCATTTTGGGACTTTGGGACGTTCGCGGTTTGGATTTTCTGGGGCATTGGTTTATTTTTCCACGGAGCCAAGGTTTTTTCATACAATCCTTTTTTCGGGAAGGAGTGGGAGAAAAAGCAGATCCAGAAGTATATGGAAAAGGATAGGAAAGAAGCCGAAAAGTATAGGAGGTAGCATCGAAATAAACTTCTTTGCAAGCCAAAACCACAATTGATATTCAAAACCCAACCTCGATAGAATGAACGTAATCATCATAGAAGACGAAAAACCCAGCGCAAGAAGACTGAGTAGGCAATTGGCGCAATTGGATGTGGAGGCATCCACCATGCTCCATTCCGTTGAAGAGGCGATAGCCTGGTTTCAAAACAATGCGCATCCCGACCTAATTTTTTTGGATATCCAACTCTCGGACGGACTATCGTTTGAGATCTTCGATGCCGTCGATGTGCAGAGTGCGATAATTTTCACAACGGCCTATGACGAGTACGCACTTCAGGCATTTAAATTGAATAGTATCGATTATTTGCTAAAACCCATTGACGATGATGAGTTGGAGAATGCCGTAAAAAAATACAAGGCCGTTAAACCCGATGCCCAAAAAATGACCTTGGATTTTGAGGATATTAAAAAATTATTGGTCAACCCTTTGGAGCGGGAATACAAAAAAAGGTTTACGGCCAAGGTAGGGCAACACCTTAAGATCATCAATGCCGATGAGGTGGAGTGTTTTTATAGTGAGAACAAAGGTACCTATGCAGCAACTTCAGATGGTAGGAATTATTTATTGGATACCACATTGGAAAATCTTGAGGTAGAATTGGAGCCCAAAATTTTCTTCAGGGTAAGTAGGAAACACTATGTGAATATCAACCATATCAATGACATTGTCGCATACACCAATTCACGTTTGAAAATCAAATTAAATCGCTATATTGATCAAGAGATCATCGTAAGTAGGGAACGGGTAAAAGACTTTAAGTTGTGGTTGGAGTAAGAACGTTTATACGTCTGAAATACAGGTGATTAAATGTTAGTATAGATTTTTCTTATAGTGTTGAAAAACGCTGTTTTCAGTCGGTTTTGTCTATCCAGTTGTCGTCGAATGAAGAGGGTAGTAATTTTGGGATCAATTTAATGAAAATTGGTAGTAGAACAGCACCACCGGGCAACATGAAAATAGCAAGGGAAGGTATGCTTTTAAAAATATCCAATAGCTGGCGTTGGACTTTTTTCTTTTCTTCGGGACTTAAATCCCTGATGGTCGATTTTGAAATCAGTGCTACCAATTCCTTGCTTTCCGATAGTTCTTTTTGTAGTCTTTTACTGTTCCTTAAAATCAATTTATTCACCACTTTGGCCATACTGTCGTAAAACTTGGAGGCTAGATTGTGGTTTTTTAAATGGGGTATGATCTTGAAATTCTCATCAAAAAACAGGGCAATGCCATCGAGGATCTGCGCTATTTCATTTTTTTCAAAACCAAGGTTTTTTCCGATTCCGTAGATGAATTCGGATTCCAGATAATCCATCGAGTGATCTTCCCATATCGTCAATGCTGCAAGATCTAATAGATAAAGCTTTTCTAGTGGCGAAAGATCTTTCTGCAAACGATCAAGATAATTGGCATCAAAAGTATGGGTCTCACTATCGACAAAGGTCAAAGAGGCTTCGAATAAGTGGCCCAGTTTATGGTCTTTGTTGTTTTTCTCCTTTGAATTCAAGGTATGGTAAATGACGTTCATTACCGTTTTTTCATAATTCTCGGCGAACGTTGCGATATCGTTTGGTTCGTTCAAATACCTTTTAAATGTCAATACGTCAATGTAGAGCAATGAATTCGTGATAATGCTATTGAAGGTCTTGCTTATGACATTGTCTTCGAGATACACCCTTGTATCGATTAATTTTTCCAACTGATCGGAAGTCTTGTTCCCTACGAACAACTTGTTCAAAAACGAGATCCGGTTGAGTCCCATATCTTGATAGAACTGGAAAACCACCTGTAAAAAGGTGTCGAAATCGGTACTCTTTTTTTCGAACCTAAAGGTAAAATATAGGGCGGCCAAAAGGTTTATCTTGGCCTTTTCATCCTCTGAGAGTTTATGTTCGGGCTGAATGAACCTTGGAAACTTGACATTAAGTCCATATACAAAACCGGTATTTTTCAAGGCTTCGTAAAGATCGATATAATCCTTATAGCTTTCAACCTGGTCTTTTACCAGATATCCGAATTTATCAATCCATCCTGAGGACGAAGGGTTCATGGTACGATCATTTTGGTCCAAATTAAAACAAATTAAAGGACATTACATGTTTTATCTTGGCTTTTGCCTCATGTTTTGAGGTTTTGATAAGAACCGATCCCCAAAATTGTATTCTATAAATTATTTTATCGATTGGGATGCATAACATAAGCGTATAAAAATAGCTGCCAAAGGGCAGCTATTTTTAAAATCCGTTCTGAACATCCCGATTTACGGGATTTTGTTCCTCGAAGGGAACGGTAATGGTTCGGTACTAATTTTTCTTGAATTGAACTTGGGCCTTTACGGCAACCTCACTCCATGTCTTGCTTACCCCATCAGGACCGGTATGCAGAATCTTACAGGCCTCATGGATGGAGGCTACGGCATCCAAGGCCTTCCAATTTTCCAATTCCATTACCCCGTTAAAGGTGATGTTGTTTTCGGTATCCATGGTATACTCCAAGGGGATATTTGAGGTTTCCCCGTTTAAAGTAACGTCGATCGAACATTTCTTGTCAGCCGTGGATTTAAAAGTACCTGAAATGAGTTCGGTGTCTTTCATAACACCAAAAAAGAATTCCAATAATTTGGGGTCCCTGATTCCGGTAGGGTCATTGGTGAACAGGCTGCTTACCGGTATGCTGAATTCGATACCGTCCAAAGCTTCCAAGGGGGTGCTTCCTGTTTTGGCATTCGAAATGCTTATTTTTTTAAACTGTCCCCCTACAGGTACTTTATCAGTGGTTTTATATGCGGTAAAGTTCACTTTGGTAGAATCGGGGATAATGACGAATGAATCCCCTACGACTTCTTTTGATGCTTCCTGCTGCTCGCTATTTTCCTTCTTTGTTTGTTTGCAACTCGAACCTAAGATCAAAAGGAGGCCTAGGGTAAATAAATGGATTCTTTTCATGATTATGGATTTTTAATTAGTATGAATAATTAGATACTTTGTCTAGTACAGGTTTTGATGCAATATTAAAGATAAATGGAAAAACACACCGCCTTTGTGGGGAATAATTATTCGGTCAATCGTTTGGATTTGAAATATCCCAAGTGATAGGTATTGGGCATAGGGGATGACATAGGTTTTGGCATGATAAAAAACTAAGGGTTTTGTACCCTTTGGCCCTCGATTTTCGAATATTGGGCAATCTTTGCCTATGGCATAAAAGTAAAAAAGCTGCCCTAAAGCAGCTTCATGATGGTATATGATCCCTTATTTGATAATACCCGTGCAACTGATGCGTGCTCCTGCGGCACCACTGGGCTGTGAAACAAAATCATCGACACCTTGGTGCACAATGACGGCTTTGCCTACAATATCCTTGTTTTCGTCATCGCACCCAATACACCATTCGTCCGTTGAAAATTCCAGTGTGGCATTCCCTGCTTCATCCGCAACGAAATTACCGATATCGCCTTTGTGGTACCCTTTTTCATCGCCCCATTGGCCATGCGGTTCGTGTGTTGGGTTCCAATGTCCACCGGTGGATTTTCCGTCTGCCGATGAGCAATCGGCTTTTTCATGTAAGTGAATGGCATGTTCACCAGGGGTAAGCCCCGAGAAATTGGCCATCATCGTTACTTCATCACCCGTTTGGGAAAAGCTGGCCTCTCCTTGTACCGCGCTGTCACTTTTAGGTTCCATTGAAAACGTGATGACTTCCACTTTGTTCTTTTCAATGATGGTCTCCTTAGCCTCTTCTTTTACTTCATGTGTTTCTTTTTTTGCCTCTTTGCAGTTGTATCCTAACAAAATGACAAAGGCAAAGGCAAATAGAATGGATTTTTTCATTTGAATTTGTTTTTTCGTTGTGACTTAAAGTTAAGTAATATTTTATGTTTGGCAAATATATGGGTAGTTACAGGGCTTTTTTGAATGGCTTTAATTTACCGTCGGTTGCCCATTGGGGTTTTAGGGTTTAAGTTTGGTCAATATCAGTACTTCACTATGAAGTGTTTTGTGTACGGGACATTTGTTGGCAATTTGAAGTAATCTTTCGCGTTTTTTTTCATCAAAGTCCCCTGTTATTTTAATTTCTCGATGAAAGGTGTCGATCTTTGCGTTCGCAGCTTCACAATCCCCACAATCCTTCGCATGGGTTTTGCTGTATGATGTATGGACTTCGATATTTTCAATGCGCCAATTTTTGCGCTTCGCATACATTTGAAGTGTTATGGCAGTACAGGCCGATAGGGCGGCCGAAACCAATTCGTAAGGGGAAGGTCCGTAATCATTGCCTCCATAGTTTGCGGGTTCATCGGCAATCAGGTAGTGGTTGCCAACTTTCATTCGGGTGGTAAAGGTGTCCTCGAAGTCCAAACTTGCCACTACTTGGTGATCACTTTCAATTTGATGTTCTTCATCTTCAAGCGTTAGGTATCTTTTTGCCCAACCGGCAATACTGTTCCCTACGTAGAGGGAATCTTTCTTATTCATTAACAAATGGTCCGCACCGCTTAACGAAATAAAACTTTTTGGATGGTGGGCCGCTTTATAAATTTCTTCGGCGTTTCTTATGCCAACGGTCAGATCTTGCGGTGAATGTAGAATGAGAAGGGGTTTGCGCAAATTTTTAACGGTAGTCGAAAGGGTATTTTGTTCCAGGTCCTCCAAAAATTGTTTTTTAACGGTGAAATCCCTTCCCCCAATATTGACCAAAGCCTTGCCATATTGCTCAATTTCAGCGATACCATTTTGTATGAGGTGCTTAACATGTTCAGGGTCTGAAGGCGCCCCTATGGTGGCTACAGCTAAAACGGAATCGATTTGGGCGGCGGCAAAAATGGCTGCAGTTCCTCCTAAGGAATGTCCGATCAATAGGGTGGGGGCTTGATGGTTGGCCGTTAAATGATCGGATGCCGCGATCAGATCCTGGACATTCCCTGAAAAATTGGAGTCCGCAAAATCGCCTTCACTTTCCCCCAATCCGGTAAAGTCGAACCGTAGGACCCCAAAGCCATTAGAGGTTAGGGCCTTGCTGATATTCCGAATGGCCGTTAGATTCTTGCTACATGTAAAGCAATGTGCGAAAATGGCGAAGTTGTGGGCACGTTGGCTCACTGGAAGTTCAAGCCGTCCGACCAAGGTTTCCCCTTCCTTGTTCTTAAAGGATATTTTTTGCAGATTCATAAGTCCCAGATTAAAGATACCCTATCTTGGTCGATAAAGGTGTTGAATACTTAATCTGAAGATTCTGTTGGGTCTTGTTTTCTTCGTAAATCGGTGTTGAATAAAATACCTACCCGAAAAATATCGTCCGCACGGCTCGACAGGTGGTTCTTGACATATCCCACTTCAAACTTGAAGTTGGCGTCAATATGGTATCCAATACCGGTATGTAACCTATTTTGGTTAAACACATCCTCGTCGAGATCAAGGAAAATTTCATCGAAGACCTTGACATATAACTTTCCGCAAATAGGGTGGGCCAGCTGTAGCCGATAGCGCATTCGATTGACAAAATCGGTATCCCCGTCTTTGTTTATCCAGCGATGTTCCATGCGGTAACGGTGTGAAATGCCCAGCTTTCTGATTTTGCTTTTGATGCATATTTCTTCATAAGGCCTGTTTTCCGAGGTATTGATATCCGTTGTTGTTTCTGAATAGTGATGAACATAACCGGCTCCCACCGTAACCCCTGGGGTTATTTGGTATCCCAGTCCAATTTTGTAAAACCGGTTATCCAAGGCATTGTAGATCTCATATTGGTGCAGCCGGAATTCAGTTACAATATCAAGATGTTCGGAGATATGGTTGTCCCCGTAAAACATGATCCATGAGCCCCACTCATTTTCACTGGTACTTTGTGATTTCAAAATAAAGGAAAATAGAAGGAAAAATAGCGATAGGCCCTTTTTCATGGCAATGGATTTATGTTACAAAAGATTAGGACTTCCCGTCGATTTGGAAAGGTGCGCATCCTACATCGTCAAGGAAGCTGCAAAGGTACTTTCGTGCGTTAAGGGAAAACCTGATAAAAGTCAAGTTCCCATAAATTTTCCACAATTTTTTTAAGGTTGCCCTCCTATCGATAATAGGGGATTTGGAAGTGCTGTTTTCTGGGCATAAAAAAATCCCTTTTGTGTAAAAAGGGATTATGTGGTCCAATCGATTTTCAGGAATTATTCCAGACTGAAGGTCTTTGTTGTCTTAAAAGGATTGACACTTTGCTTTTCAATCTCCTCCCTATAGGGTTTCCATTTTTCATTGAAGAACACATTGGTCGTTTGTAAGGCGCTCTTGAGTTCTTCCTCGGCAAATCGTATCAATTGTTTTTCGGTAGCCGTGATTCCTGACTTACGGGAACCTACATAACGACTGGCTTCCCGTATACGCTGCATTACCGTTATCTCGGGATTTCTGGTTATACCTTGCCTTTTGTCTACCTTGCCTAGATAAACAGCTATGATGGAATCTATGGCTTTTGCAATATCTTTTGAGGCTTTTATCAGGTCTTTGTATTTCTCTTCATCCAGGTCTTTTAGTTCTTTTTGGTATTTTGTGGCAATGTCCTTGCTTTCGACCAATTGTTTTACGGCATCGGCAGCGGTCTGAGAGAAGGATTCCAATTTTTTGGAAGCCTCATAAACCTCATTGATGGAAGTGGGGGAAACGTTCAACCTGGGGTCCGATTTTACCTCGATTGTCGTTTCGTCCGTGGTTTCCCCAAAGGTCATTTTGATGGTATAGGTTCCAGGTTTTACATCGGTGCCACCACGTTCCCTTTTGTTTTCCGTGATTTTTCGCGATGGCCTATCGGCCCCTTTTTCATCCATACCCCAGTACATACGATGAAAACCGGCTTTTTCGGGGGTTTTCATTTTAATCGTGCGAATCAATCTATCCCCATCATAAAATTGGAACATGATCGAATCTTTCTTCTGTACTCCGGTCAGTTTTTCTTTGGTGGTTTTATCTTTTGTGGTATCCTCGGCCTTGTCCTTGTCTTCCTCAGCCTCGTTATTGTCTTTGTCTTTTCCGGTTGGTTTTTTCTTTCCTTCCTTTAAAAAATAAGTGATCATGGCCCCTTCCTTCCTGTTCTCGGCATTAAACATGGCGTCTGCCCCAAAGCGACTTCCGGTGGGCTGTTGGTAGGCGGCTAGATAGGCGGTAGGAGGGGTAAATAGCTTAAAGTCTTTTTGTAGGATCGATTTATCCGAGGCCACGGCCCTTAGGGGGCGAATGTCGTCTAAAACCCATGCGGCACGTCCAAAGGTGCCTATGATCAAATCGTGCTCCCTGGGATGAATGGCTAGATCCTTGGTAGATACCGTCGGGAAACCTTCTGTCCATTTTTGCCAATTTTCACCGGCATTGAAAGAAATGTAAAGTCCATCATCGGTGCCAAGGAACATTAGGTTCGGGTTTTCAATATCCTCTAGGATCGAAAGGGTATAGCTTTCCACATCGGATCCATCTACGATACGCTCCCAGGTCTTCCCGTAGTTTTTGGTACGGTAGGCATAAGGGGTGTAATTGAATCTGCGGTAATCATTGGCGATTAAAAGTGCTTCTCCTTTATTTTTGTTCGATGCTTTGATCTGGGGTATCCAACTGCCTTTGGGCAAGCCTTTTATGTTCTGGGAAACGTCGGTCCAAGTAGCACCTCCGTTTAGGGTGTAATGTACCCTACCGTCATCGGTACCGACCCATAACATGTTTTTTTCAACAGGCGAGGGTTCTATGACCAAAACGGTGCAATGGTTTTCCGCTCCGGTCGCATCCATGGTCAATCCGCCACTTTCCGATTGTTTTTGTTTTTCGGGGTCGTTGGTGGTCAGGTCTGGCGAAATCACTTCCCAAGTAAGTCCTTTGTCGGTACTCTTATGTACGAACTGGCTGCCGAAATACACCGTACTGTTGTCAAAGGGGTCTTGTCCAATTCCGGAATTCCAATTAAAACGGAGTTTGGTTTCGGCATCCGGTGGGGTAGGGCGAACGATATAATTATTACCGGTTTGCCAATCGTATCTTTGAACATTACCTTGTTGACTCATGGCGTAACCGTACCTTGAGTCATCTTTGTCAGGGACTACATCAAAACCATCCCCAAAAGCAATTTCTTGCCAATAACTATTCCGTATTCCCTGTGTTTTCCAAACATAAGCCGGACCCCTCCAAGAGCCATTGTCCTGCATTCCTCCATAAACATTATAGGGGTATTCATTATCGGTGCTTATATGGTAGAATTGGGCCACTGGAAGGTTACCGATAAATCGCCATGATCGACCACCGTCTTTTGAAATGTTAAGTCCACCATCATTTCCGTTTAACATAAACTGGCCGTTATCGGGGTGGATCCAAAAGGCATGATGGTCTGGGTGTACCCCGTTCGAAACGCCGTAAGCAGGCATGAGTTCTGAAAAGTTCTTACCTCCATCTTCCGAAACGTTCACATAGGTGAATACCGAGTAAACCCGATTTTCATTTTGGGGGTCAACATAGATTTCCGAATAATAAAAAGGACGATTACCGATATCACTCTTATCGTTGACCTTCTTCCAGGTAAATCCTCCATCTGCCGATTTGTACAGGGCATTCTTTTTGGCTTCGATCAAAGCATATACGATATTGGGTTTGTTGGCGGCTATGGCCACTCCGATCCGACCCAATTCCCCTTTTGGGAGTCCGTCTTCCTCTGTAAGTTTCTTCCAGTTTTTTCCACCATCATGGGTCATATACAGGCCACTTCCTTCACCTCCCGATTTAAAGAACCATGGGTCTCTCTTGTGTTCCCACAGGGCTGCGATCAACTTATTGGGGTTGGAAGGATCCATGATCAAGTCGGCCACGCCTGTTTTATTGTTCACGAAGAGGATCTTTTCCCAGGTTTCCCCGCCATCGGTGGATTTAAAAACCCCTCTTTCGGGATGTTCGCCCCAAGGGGAACCAATGGCGCCAACATACACCGTATTGGGGTTCATGGGGTCTATTTTTATGCGATGTATGTGTCGGGTTTTTTCCAAGCCCATGGATTTCCAGGTTTTGCCTCCATCCAAGGATTTGTAGATGCCATAGCCCCCATTAAGGCTGTTTCTCGGATTACCTTCACCGGTGCCCACCCATATTACGGATGGATTGGATTGTTGAATGGCGACCGCTCCGATCGAGGCCGTTACTTCCTTGTCGAATATGGGATCCCATTTGATGCCTCCGGAAGTCGATTTCCATAACCCGCCGGAAGCTGTACCCACATACATGGTTTCAGGGGCGTCTTGGACCACATCTATGGCGGTAACACGCCCACTCATACCGGCAGGACCGATGTTCCGGGGTTTAAGGTCTTGGACAAGGTCCATTTTGAAATCTTGGGAAAATAGCGAAATCGATGCAAGTAGCATCACAAGGGAAAGTAGTTTTTTCATTGGTTTTGGTGGGTTTATTCGTGGCATAAATATAAATAATTCTTTATGGGTATTTCTTAAAAGCCTGTTAATGAAAAGATGAAAGTAGCACCGCTAAAAATGGTAAGGTACCACCGTTATTCCATTCGAATCCAAACTTCATTTTTATTTGTATCGATACCTGTTTCAATAAGGGTGTCGCCTTTCACTTCCAATTCAAAAGCTTGGGTTTCCCCCAACAAATACAAGCTATTGCTATTTGCGAAAGTGGTGGTTTCCGAATAGGTAGAACCATCAAGCCTATAGCTGCCCCCTTGATAGGAATCCAATTTATTGGTAAGGATATTCGTTTCGGTCATTGACCAATAGCCGTTGTCGAAGGACTTTATCAACTCAAAAGTGGCAGAAGGGGCGGGTTTTTTACCCTTTTGACTGTAGTATTTCCAGATGCCACTTATATCGGCCGGATTAACGGTGTCCGAAGTATGTCCATTTTTATTGGCGATGGCGGTCAGACGTTTGTTTATGTCGATTTTGGGGATAAAATGGCCTTGCCGAAAAACCCCGGACAGGTCTTTTAGATGATCCATATTATCCAAGGGATTGGCGTTGAGTAACATCAAGTCGGCCACAAACCCTTCTTTTACTTGACCAAAGACCGCTTCTTTATTAAAGAATTTTGCGGGATTTACAGTGCCCGATTGAATGATTTCCAATGGGGTGAGTCCTGCTTCCAATAAGCCGTCTATTTCCCGATGTATGGAGAATCCCGGTACATTGAAAACCTGGGGTGCATCCGAACCTAAAAGTAAACCATGCCCGTCTTCACCAAGTTTTCGGATCAGTTGCTTACGAAGGGCATCAAAATGTTTCCATTGGGTAGGATGGAATCCCGTTTCAGGGCCTATGGTGGCATTTTTACGTTCTTTCCATGCCCTCAAGGTCTTTGTTGGCATGTATTTCATCTCTGGTTCCTGAAGTAAACTATCGGTGGTGATAGGGGCGAACCAACGTTCAAAAAGGCTTTGGGTGGGCACTACCCATACTTTGTTTTCTTTGGCCAGGGCCACTAGTGTGTCGATTCGTGAAGGATCGGCCAAAGGGGTGAATGCATATCCGAAAAAACCATTCTCCCCAGGGTTTGCATTTGCCGATTCGGGAACCAATCCCTCTAAAAATCCATCAATATGATCAATGGAGGCATATTTGCTTTTTAAGGCATGGCGAATACCGACATCGACCGGAACATGTCCCGCAATGGCAATACCCAATTCATTGGCTGTTTTAACGATCTGGTCAAATACGTTCCTTTTTATGCCCGGGTGGATTTTAAGAAAGTCATACCCATCTTTTTTATAGGTGGTTACCGTGGCAATGGCTTCTTCAACCGAGGTGACCGATTTGCCGTTCAGTGACGGACTCGATGTAAAAATACGTGGACTTAACAGTTCACCCGATTCGGCCCGGTCTCGCAATAGCAGGTGGGTTGGGTGCCCCAACATTCCGCGAACCGTTGTAATGCCATTGGCAAGATATAGGAAGAGTACATCCTCTATTTGGTCGTTGTTTTTGGAAGGATGGGGGATGTGGGCGTGCATTTCGGAAAGCCCCGGCATCAAATACTTTCCTTTCCCATCGACCATGGTTTCATAGGCGTTCAGGTTTTTCCGGTGTTCGGCAATACTTTTGATGATTCCCGAATCGATGACCACATCCCGATGTTCCCAAAGTTGCCCTGAGGTTACGTCCAAAACGTTCACGTCAATGACAATGGTCCCTTTTTCAGGTGTATCGGTACAGGCCAATAGTAAGAAAGCGAATACGAAGATGGCATATTTTTTCATGACCATAAATTTAGGATTGTTTATGGAATTTGGAAAGGGTTAGGGGGGCATAAGGTCCATAAAAAGGAACCGGCACCCAAACCAGCCGTAAGTAAGGATTATCCATTGATCGACCTTCTGATGGAAATGAAGATGAAAATAAAAATCGTACAACAGATAAAAAAGGGAATAATGAGGTGTATTTGTCCGAGGATCATGAACAGACCGATAAGCAACAACTGAAAGCCCAGCCCAAAAGAAGAAACCAGCGTCATAAACCAATTTGGCCAATACGTGTCCTTTACCGCGTTCTTATCCAACCAATGGATGGTTTTATCAAAAAAACCGTAAAACAAGGAATATAGTTTGAAAAGAAAATTTACCCGACTCTGTTTTTCCCCTTTCATCGCGATAGGGGGTTTGTTCTCAAAGACACGGCTGGTGGTATCCCCGTTATGCATATTGCGAAGGATAACATAATAATAGTTATACAAGGTACCCTGTAACTGTAGTCCGATGAATGCCAGCAAAGCATAAAGTAATGAGGCATGGGTTACATACCGGATCGTAAGGATTAGTAGTAGGTTGATTAGGATATCGGATATCGAATCAAAATATCGACCCGTATAGGATGGGGTCTTTTTCATCCGGGCCAATTCCCCATCGGCCGCATCGAGTATCGATTTTAAGATCAAAAAGAAAGTCGCTGCCCAATAGTGATGATTTAGTATGAACCCTATCGCCAATAATCCGGAGATTATGAAACCTATGGTGACATGGATAGGGGTTACCCAGGTGTGTTTTAAACGGTTCGCAATAAACCTGGCCATAGGACGACCGTAATCGGATATATCAAAAAATCGGTATGCTTGGGGCAATTTCGACATATAGAATATTTTACGGTTTGGCTATTGGGTATTACAGGTTCATTTTCGACCTGTCATATTCCTTTAATCATACGATCGTTCTTCGGGTCAGGTTGGGCTTGTGTATTGGCAATCCTTACCTGAATGGGCAAATGGAAATGCAGTTAGTTGCTTTTTTTGTCTTATTGAAAAAAGCTTTTGGCCAACAACTATATCTATGCCTATATTTATCGACGTTAGGGATAATTTAAAGATAAGGTTAAATAATGAAAAGGATACTGTTTTTAATGTTGATTGGGGCTCTTTTTACATTGGGGAGTTGTGGATCCAAAAGGGAGGGGAAGCCTAGGGTTTTGGTTTTTTCAAAAACCATGGGCTACGAGCATGCTTCAATTGCCAAGGGTGCCGAGACGATCCGGGAATTAGGTCGTGAAAACGGATTTACCGTGGATACGACCAAAAGTGCCACCTTTTTTACCGATGATCACCTAAAAAAATATTCAGCGGTCGTTTTCCTGAGCACCACAGGGGATATCCTTGATCACTATCAAGAAGCGGCCTTCGAACGTTACATTCAATCTGGAGGGGGATTTGTTGGGATCCATGCCGCTACCGATACGGAATACGATTGGGGATGGTATACAAGACTTGTCGGGGGGCAGTTTTTGAGCCATCCATCGGGCACGCCCAATTCGGATTTTATCATCAAGGACAATTCGTTTATTGCCACGAAACATTTTACCGATTCTATTTGGAATAGGGATGAAGAACTCTATAATTTCAAGAATCTGAACCCTAAGGTGAATGTATTGATCACTGTTGATGAATCTACCTATAAAGGCGGATTGAACGGTAAGGACCACCCTATGAGTTGGTATCATGAATATGATGGGGGAAGGGCATTTTATACGGCTGCCGGACATGCCGATAGTAGTTTTGATGAGGAAAAATTCAGGAAGCATATTCTAGGGGGTATACAATATGCCATCGGGGAAAACCTTAAATTGGACTATAGTAAGGCGAAAACGCAAATTCCGCCGGAAACAGACCGATTTTCAAAGATTACCTTAAGCACCGGAGCGTTTTTTGAGCCGACCGAAATGACCGTTTTACCGAATAACGACGTCTTGATTGCCCAGCGCAGGGGAGAAATCCTGCTCTATGATGAGGATAGTCAAGCCTTGGATCAGGTCGCTAAACTCAATGTTTACCATAAGGCCTTGAATACCCCAGGGATAAATGTAGAGGAAGGTCTTATGGGGTTGCAAAAGGATCCCGATTATTCCGTCAACCACTGGATCTACGTTTACTATAGCCCAACAGGCGATAAATGGGTAAACCGTTTGTCCCGATTCAAATTCAGGGATGCGGATTTTGATCTTGATTCTGAACAGGTAATCCTGGAAATTGACAGTCAGCGTGAAATTTGCTGCCATACCGGAGGGTCAATTGCCTTTGGGCCGGATAAGCTGTTGTATTTGTCATTGGGGGACAATACGACGCCTTTCAATGAAAAAGGGGCGGCCTATGTTTCCAAAGGGTATGCGCCATTGAACGATATGCCCGGAAAAGGACAGTATGATGCCCGTCGTTCTTCCGGGAACACCAATGACCTCAGAGGTAAGATTTTGAGGATCAAGGTGAACGAAGATGGTTCCTATGATATACCTGAAGGCAACCTTTTTCCGGAAGGCAAGGGGAATACCCGACCGGAGATCTATACCATGGGGCATCGCAATCCGTATCGTATTTCCGTCGATCCCAAAAATGGATACTTATATTGGGGCGATGTTGGTCCTGATGCCCGTAAAGATGATTTTGGCCACCGGGGACCTAAGGGGTATGATGAGTTGAACCAAGCACGCAAGGCGGGCAATTTTGGATGGCCGTATTTTGTAGGCGACAATAAACCTTATCGGGACTATGATTATAACGACGGTACCGTAGGGGAGGCTTTTGATCCCCTGAAACCCATAAATGATTCGAAAAACAATACGGGCCTAAGGGAATTACCCTCGGCACAAGGTGCTTTTGTGTTTTATCCTTATGACAGATCGTCGGAGTTTCCTCAGGTGGGTTCAGGCGGAAGAAATGCGATGGCCGGACCGGTGTATTATTCCGACCTATATCCCAATGGCGGAAGCTTACCATCTTATTATGACGGCAAAGTGCTCGTTTATGATTGGATGCGCGGTTGGATGAAGGCCGTAAGCCTTTTTGAAGATGGGTCATTCAATAAAATGGAGCCTTTTGCGGGAGACATACCACTGAACAATCTTATCGATATGGAAATGGGGCCTAATGGCCGGGTTTATCTGTTGGAATACGGTACCGGATGGTTTCAGGAAAATGATGATTCGGGTTTGGGATATATCGAATATAACGGAGGGAACAGGCCGCCGGTTATCGAAGCCATGGCTTTGGATAAAACTTCGGGTAAATTACCGTTGACCATTACCGCAACGGTTGAAGCGAAAGATCTTGAGAATGACCCGGTCAGTTATTCATGGGATTTGGGGAACGGAGAGACCATAAAGACCAAGGAACCACAACTCACCTATACCTATGTAAAGGGTGGGGGGTACATGATGTCGGTTGGGGTGACCGATGATAAAAATGAGACTACGACCAGTGAAAAAGTACCCATTATTGCAGGCAATTCAAAACCAGAGGTAAAAATCATGATCATTGGGGAAAATACGTCCTCTTTTATCGAAGGGATACCGGTAGCCTATAAAATTTCGGTAACCGATGCCGATGGAAAGACCATAGATCCTTCGAAAATTTATGTTTCGGTCGATTATGTGAGTGGGATGGATAAGGTTGGTATGTCCTATGGGCATCAACAAGTTTCCTCTGTGTTGGTGGGGAAGGCCCTTGCACAATCGATGGACTGTAAATCGTGCCACAAGGAAATAGGGGAATCCATAGGGCCATCCTATCGGAATGTGGCACAAAAATATAAAGAAGACCCCAACGCCATGTCGTATCTGCAGAATAAGATCGCTGCCGGGGGGTCTGGAGTTTGGGGTGATATTGTAATGCCCGCCCATTCAAGTATTACCAATAATGAGACTCGACAGATCATCCAATACATCCAGTCCTTGGTAAAAGATGAAGCTGAAACGAAAACCTTACCACCGTCAGGGAAGATACTCCCCAAACCTTCGGAGGCAGATGATGTTATGGTCATTACTGCCAGTTATACCGATGAAGGGGAAGGTAACGGTATTCCTTTGACAGGCACCTGTACGGTTACTTTGACGCAAAAGGATGATATGGCCCCATGATCGTTGTATCGTAGGCCCATTGTTCAGGGTCAATTTTCTTGCAACCAAGCCAATGCTTTTGTACGATTGGAGAAAAGGGCGGATTCCCAACCCAGTTTTTCCATGGCATAAACAAAGAATTCCGCTTTCATTTTCAATGTATTGTCCTTGGGTTCCAATAGGGCTATTTTAGTCCCCGGTGGCAGCCCCCATTCCGTATAATACTTATTTGATAATTCAAATAACTCCGATCTGTTGATTTTTGAACGCAGTAAAGTGCAATCGACCAAATGTAGGTTGGCCCCGACCTTTCTGGCATTTTCCAAATTGGTATAGGCTGCTTCCAAGAGCGATTTGTATTCCAAGTTTCCTTCCAATGTCAGTTCCATTCTCTTTTCGGTGGCAATATGAACGGATGTCCAACCCATGACGTGCTTTATTTGATAGTCCCTTGGTTTTAAGGGCTATGGGCGTCAAATGCCCATCCTATGTACTGACTAATGGTTATGCTATTGTTTGATAGAGGAACCTTAAATTACAGAAAAAATGCAAAACAAAGTATATCAAGCGTTTAAGTTGACAAAATAATGGAAGTAAATGAAAAAATAATAGGGTTCAATATTTTTGACCAGTAACACCATTTGAAAAAGTATTCAAGGATATAGGGGATGAAAAGAAATCATGAATCGATTGGGAAATTTTAAAAAGCATGATAATTGTTAGCTTTTATGCCCGTAGGAAAGGATAGCTTTGCCCTATAAAAAATCAAAGTATGAATACGAGCAGAACGTGTATCGTTTGTAAAAAATCCTCAAACGAAACCCCAGTGACAAAATTTTATCATAAAGACAGTGAATTTTACATTTGTCCACAACATCTTCCTGTATTGATCCATAATCCACAGGATTTGGTCGGTTTATTGGATGGTGCGGATAAGTTGCAAGGGGGGTAGTACGGAAATCCGCAATGTCTTTTGTGGCCGGAAGCATAGCGAATCGATTGCGCTATAAATCCCAAGTCTGGGTTCTTAGTGGATTTTATATGGTTTGCCATGGGTGTTCTATGGTCCATGCCTATTGTAAGCTTAAATATAAGGCCATAAAAAAGGGGCGATTAGCGCCCCTTCTTTTGGTTAAGTCATCTTGCCCTTATTCTTCCGTATTCCACCAAACTGGAGTGGTCAATCGTACATAAGGGTTGTTATCCGGCATATTCTTATAGTTACGGTCCTCTTCATTATATTCGTACATCATCGCTTGGATCCAATCATCATCGTTGGGGAAAATATCCAGGTTGACATTTTCGGGTCTTTCCAACCCAGGATAGATGTCAGAGCTGTAGTCGGCCCTTCTCATATCTACCCAAGTTTCAGGGTTAAGCAAATTGGCAATGTATTTTTGAACGAATATATGGGAAAGGCTGATGCCCGTACTGCCAATTTCCTCATCCAATTTCGCAAGATATTCGTTGATTTCCTCCGTAGATACGGTAACCTTTTCCAAATCTGCCTTAACCCCTTCCTTAAAATCGGTATAGGCACCTGTAAGATCTCCTTTTCTAAACTTAGCTTCTGCCGATATGAATTTAACTTCACTGTAGGTGATCATATAGGTTGGTGAAGTGGGACTGGTATAGAATCCACCGTTACCCACCGAGAAATCATCTCCGGTGGCATCTCCAAGAGCACTACCGGTTATTACTCAGCGGTGGAACCACAAATTTGGAATTGGCCAATGAATTGCCCCCTTCCCTTCATTTAACATGTTTTACCCCCAGCATACCTATAGCCAATCAATTACTATCCAAACACAACGTTGATGTGATTTTGATCGGCGGGAAATTGTCAAAGGATTCACAGATTGCCGTAGGGGGTACGGCGATAAACATGTTGGCCGATATAAGGGCCGATATTTGTTTTTTGGGGACAAATTCCATCGATTTGGAACATGGGCTGACCGAGTTCGATTGGGAAATCGTTGAGGTTAAAAAAGCCATGATCAGGGCATCGAAAAAAATAGTGGCACCGGTAATTTCCGAAAAAATCAATTCCGTTCAACGCTATAAGATCTGTAATATAGAGCAAGTGGATATCATGATTACGGAACTTGACCCAGCGGATATGGCCTTGCAGAAATTCAAGGATAAAAACATTACGGTACTATAATTGAAAAGTTTGGTTATATATCCCGGTCGATAAAATTCCCGCCCATACCGTGATCCAAATATAGTTCCCCTTTGCAATGACCTTAAAAGGCGACACCGAAATATTGGTTCAATACATATTCGTGTGATAGGTATTGATATCCGAAACTCCGCTAATCGATCAGCGTGTTCTCGACGAAAAAATTCCTGTCTACTTTAAACGTAGAAAGATCTCCATCGAAGGCTTGTCGCTGCCATTCTTTCTTGGGGGTGATCCAATGTCCTTTTCCGTCGATTTCGATCCGTATCGGCATATTAAAGCCGTCTACCACTTGGCTATAACGGTATTTAAGGGTGTTGTCGGCAATGGTGTATTCCAAGGTCGGGATCATGGTGGTACGTAGGTATTGGTCAAAAAAGGTAGTGAGATCTATTCCCGTATGGTCGATAAGGTATTTTTCCACCTGGTCGGTGGTAACCGTTTGGTGGTAGAAATCCCTATTGAGGCCCCTTAACACCTGACGCCATTTTTCATCATCCTTCACCAGCTGACGTAGCGTGTGTAAAATATTGGCCCCCTTGTTATACATGTCTCCCGATCCTTGCCGGTTAACCCCGTACGGGCCTATAATAGGCTGTTTGTTCCGAATGTTTTTTCGTTGCCCAACTACATAATCCTCGGCCGCCATTGTTCCGTAATGATAGTCCAAAAAGAGATTTTCCGAGTAGCAAGTGAAGCTCTCGTGAATCCACATATCCGCAATATCCTTATAGGTAACGTTATTTGCGAACCATTCATGTCCGGATTCATGAATGATGATGTAGTCAAATCCCAATCCCCAGCCCGAGCCCGAAATGTCTCGACCCAAATACCCGTTTTGGTATTGGTTGCCGTAGGTGACCGAACTTTGGTGCTCCATACCCAAGTAAGGTACTTCGACCAATTTATAACTGTCTTCGTAAAAGGGGTATGGGCCAAACCAATGTTCGAATGCCCTTAAGGTCATGGAAGCTTGTTTGAATTGTTTTTTTGCCTTTTCAAGGTTGTCCCTCAAGACGTAAAAATCACAATCCAAAATACCCTTTTCTCCAAGGTATTTCTCTCCAAAATGTACATAATCGCCAATATTGACATTCACCCCGTAATTATTGATGGGGTTGGCCACGAACCAATGATAGGTGTTGGTGGCTTTATCCACTTTTCGCAATCTTCCGTTCGAGACGTTCATTAATCCTTTGGGGACTTTTACACTTATGGCCATACTGTCGACCTCATCGTACATATGGTCTTTGTTGGGCCACCATACACTGGCCCCCAGACCTTGGCAGCTCGTTGCCACAAAATGCTTGCCATTGGCATCTTTTTTCCAAGAAAATCCTCCGTCCCAAGGGGCTTTAACGGCTTCTTTGGGGTGACCGGAATAATACACCTTGATTTCATTGTAATCACCCTTCTCTTGCTTTTTTTTGAGGGTGATATAATGGGCATTGCCATCGGAGGTTACTTTGAGTGGTTTTCCATTTTGGGTTACTTTGTCTATTGTTAAAGGGGGTTGAAGATCTATTTGAAGTGTTTTTTGGCCGTTTAACACCTCATACCCGATAAGGTTGCTTCCCGAAATGTATTTTTCATCGGGTTTTACCTCAATATCCAAATGGTAATATTTCAAATCCCACCATGCACGTTCCGGGGTGACACTTCCCCTTATGGTATCTTGATGGGTAAACTGTTGGCCTGAAATACTCAAGGTAAATAAGCTTGAAATAAATAAAATCAATGTTTGTTTCATTGTCAATAGGTTATCTTAAAATTGCATTTGGGAATACTACCGGACTTTCGAATCCATCTTCACTTACCGAGGAAACCCCGAAGAACGAGTTGTCGATAACGATGCCTTTTAAGGTGAGTTGGGTAGCGTTTTCAATAAATCTACTATGTTGCCATTGAGGGGCGGTTGTATCGCGCCAGTACACTTTATAACCGGCGGCACCATCAACTTTACTCCATTCCAATCGTGCCGATGGCTCTACGATACCGCCTATTTTCACTTCTTTGGGGCTAGGGGGTGCCCATGCAATGGATGCCAGATTAATGGCATTTACCGCTGTTAACTTTCGGGCGTATTCAAAATTCACATGTTCCAATACGTCTCCGTAGGCAATACCGTCTTCCGTTCTTATGTCTTGGTGTTGCTGCGTATAATTCTCATGGGCCTCCATTATTCGAATACCGGCAAAACCGGCATCATTAAAAGGCCTATGGTGTCCCCCACGACCGAAGCGGTCTAAACGATAGACCATCATCGGTTTCATTTCCGGCATATACGTTTTGGTGGTTTGGTAAACATAGCGGACCAATTGGCGGGATATGCCATCGACCTCACCGCCATAGAAACGTCTTGCTTTGCGTTCTTTTTCGGTTTCTGTGGGAGGTACGGGTTCGGAAAAAATCCGGAATTCCCGATTATCGATGATTCCATCTACTCCTTTAATGTTACCGATCATGTCATTGTTCAGAACCCCGATGATTTCCCAACCATTCGCCTTGGCATGGGCCGTAAGTCCTTTACCCCCATAAAGTCCTTGTTCTTCCCCTGAAAGTCCTACGTAAATGATGCTGTTCTCAAATTTGTATTTAGACAGTACCCTTGCGGCTTCCATCGTGCCGGCCATACCACTGGCATTGTCATTGGCCCCTGGGGAGTCGGAGGTATAATCGTTGGGGTCGCTTACCCTTGAATCGATATCCCCACTCATGATGATAAAGCGATTGGGGTATTTGGTGCCGCGTTGGATGGCCACCACATTTACGACCATAACATCCTTGACAATACGGTTATTGTCCCCTTTTTTTACAAGGTCTTTTTGGTAAAATACCTCTAGGCAATCCCCGCAAGCTTTTGATGTTTTTTCAAATTCACTTTTAATCCATCTGCGGGCGGCACCTATTCCCCTTGTTTGGGAAATGGTATCGCTTAGGGTATGTCGGGTTCCGAAATTTACAAGTTTGGTAACATCGGTTTGTATGCGTTCTGCGGAAATGGCATCGATAATATCGTAAATACGATCGTCTGTCTGGGCGCATACTAGGATGGGAAAGAGAAATAGTAAGCCTAAGAGTGTTTTTTTCATAGATTTATTGATTTGATTTGTTTTTAGGGTAAACAAGGGCAAGGGAAAGCATTGGATGCCTAAGGTAATGTGATCAAGCCCTTAAAGTTTCTTCTTTATTCTTTTTATTCGGTAAACCGTTTTAGGACATTGCGGACGTATTTAATGTCATCGATAAAAAACTTCGCATGGGTTTTTTGCCTTCCGACCTTAACGGTTACGGTGCTTTCAGGAAGTTCCTGGAACATGAACTCATCCGTCCAATCATCGCCGATAGCCCATACAAAGTCATAATCGCCATCTCCTAAAACACGCATTGTGGCACGCCCTTTGTTCACGTTACTACTTTTTATTTCCATGACTTTGTTGCCGTTCAGGACACTTAGATCATCGTTGGCGATCAAACTGGTCAATACGGTATTCAATTCATTGGCCCGCAGATTACCGAAATCGGGATCCGTTTTACGATAATGCCATGCCAAGGAGTAATTCTTCTCTTCGATAAAACTACCCGGTGTTCGGTCTACAAAGGATTCCAATACGGGACGGATTTTTTCCATCCAGTCATTTTTAACATTTTCGAGCATCCTGAAATCTTCCCCGTTTTCAGAGATCCATACCCCGTGTTCCACGATCATATTGTATTTTTTGGGTAAGAACCATTTGGTGAATGTTTGTTTGTCACGACCACTTACCAAATAGATTTCGGTATCTTTCAAGGCATTTAATTCGTCCAATAGGTCATAGAGTTCCTTATCGGGCCCTGCTTTCTGTGGATCGACATGAAATCCGGAAAGTGTTCCGTCATAATCGAGGAAAAGCAATCGTTTTTTTGCGTTTTTAAAATCTTCCAAAATGGCGTTTAATCGATGTTCGGTCAACCGTTTCGATACATAGGCCACGTCTTTCTCTTTTTGTTCCTGTAAGGAAGACATAAAATCATGGGCCCATCTTTCCACATTATAACGCTCCAATCGATTCTGTAACGCCGTGTTACGTGAAATCTGTTCTTCCTTGGGCATGTTTATGGCCTCAAAGATAGCGTCGGCAGTTTGTTCGAAATTGTTGGGATTGACCAAGAGCGATTCGTTCATTTCATTGGCCGAACCTGCCATTTCGCTCAAGATAAGTACCCCTGTTTTATCTGTCCTGGTGGCGATATACTCTTTTGCAACGAGGTTCATGCCATCCCGAAGCGGGGTAAGCCATGCAATATCACTGGAGGTATATAGGTCTATAAGGTTCTCAAAAGGGAGCGAACGGTAAAAATACCAGATGGGCGTCCAGTTTACGGTCGAAAAATCCCCATTGATCCGGCCCACCAACTCATCGATTTCCTTTTTCAGCAACTGATATTGGGGCACGTTGGATCGGGAGGGTACCGCTAGGATGATCAGCCTTACCTTTTCTTTGTATTGTGGGTATTTATTCAAAAAATATTCAAAAGCATTCAGCCGTTTGGCAATTCCCTTTGAATAATCCAGCCGGTCAATGGAAAGTATCAACTTGGCATCAGGGGTTGAAAGTTTATGGTTGTTTAGGCGACGTTGCAGGTCCGATTGCTGGGCCGTAGTGTTCTTTTCGTGCTCTTTGGCCGCTTCACTGAATTTTTTATAATCGATGCCCATGGGGAAAGAATCGACCTTGATGATCCTATCGTCAAGGTAAATATCATTGAAACTTACTTCCAGCCCCAATAATCGTCGAACAGAGCTCAAAAAATGGCGTTCGTAATCATAAGTATGGAATCCAATGAGATCGGCACCTAAAAGACCTTGTAGTATTTCTTCACGCCAAGGGAGGGTCCTGAAAATCTCAAAAGAAGGGAATGGGATGTGTAAAAAGAAACCAATGGAAATATTCGGGCGTTTTTCCCGTACCATCTGAGGCACCAACATCAACTGATAGTCATGAACCCAAACGATATCGTCATCTTCGGCTTTTTCCAAGATGGCATCGGCGAATTTTTGGTTTACGGCCTTATAGACATTCCAGCTGTCGAGCTCAAATTCGGAATATTCCAGGAAATAATGAAACAAAGGCCAAATGGTCCTATTGCTGAACCCATAATAAAAGCCATCGACCTCTTCGGAAGTAAGATTGACTTTCGAGGATCCATGTTCGGCCAAGGCCTGATCTATTTTTGGGGCCAACTGTTTGGGAATATCTTCCTCGGTGAGACCGCTCCAGCCTATCCAAACACTATCGCTTCCGGAATGAACGGACTTCATACCCGTTGCAAGTCCCCCGACACTTGGAATGGCAGTGATGGCTCCGTTGCTAATTTGTAATTGAACAGGTAGTCTATTTGAGATTATGATAGTTTTTCCCATAAAGTGGATTATTTTAAAGTGATTTATCCTTAGTTTCTATAAATTTCGTGAAATTGCGTGGCAAAACCAATTAATAACGGACTTTTAGAGGATTATTGAAATATGGACAATCTGGATTATGGAATTATCGGAAATTGTAGGAGTGCGGCCTTGATATCGAAAACAGGTTCGATTGAATGGTGTTGCCTGCCGGAGTTCGATTCGTCATCGGTATTTGCCAAAATACTGGATGAGGAAATAGGGGGGAGTTTTGAAATAAAAGTCCCGGAAGATTATAAGATAGAACAATATTATAAAAAGAATACGGCCGTTCTTGTTACCAGGTTTTCCAAAAATGGGAACATTTTTGAAATCCGGGACTTTATGCCCCGCTACTATGACCAAAAGGGGAAGTACAACGCCCCTCCGGAATTGGTGCGTTATGTGAAACACATAAAGGGAAAGCCGGTTTTCACGGTATTGTACAATCCTAAATTGGAATATGCCCAAGGGGAAACGGAAACGTATATTAAGGACGATTTTATCGTGAGTTTGACCAAAACCGTTAAATTCGATACGGTTTTCCTTTATACCTCCTTTGATAAGGTTTCCGTTTTGGAAGGTAAGGAAATAACGGTAACCGAAGACGGTTATTTCCTCATGGGATACAATGAGAAGATCCTACAGCCAACGACCCAAAAAATCTATTTAGATCTAGAGCGTACTAAGGTCTATTGGCTGAATTGGACCAATAAAACACCCACCTACAAAAAGTACAATGACGAAATAACGCGTAGTGCGATTACCCTTAAGCTATTGAGTTATGAAAAAACGGGTGCTGTTTTGGCGGCAGCAACTACCTCCTTGCCCGAAACTATTGGTGAGGTCAGGAACTGGGACTATCGTTTCTGTTGGATCCGCGATGCCTCAATGGTCATTAGGGTAATGAGTGGCCTCGAACATAAGAACGTAGCAAAAAGATATTTGCAATTTATCATCGATTTGATGCCCGATAAGGATGAAAAGCTTCAGATCATGTACGGGATCAATAAGGAAAAGAAATTGACCGAGGAGACTTTGGACCACTTGAGTGGTTATAAAGGTTCTAAGCCCGTACGTATCGGGAATGCCGCCTATAAACAGAAACAAAATGATATTTATGGCATTCTTATGAATGTCATACATGCACAACTGGTTGAGTTCAGTATCGACATCGAGAATGGGGAAGAATTATGGGGCATTACCAAGGGCATCGTTTGGATTGTTTCCCGTCACTGGAAAGAGGCCGATAAAGGGATTTGGGAATTCCGTACCGAGGATAGGCATTTTACCTTTTCAAAGGTCTTGTGTTGGGTCGCCATAGATCGCGCCGTGAAAGTTGCTAAAATCTTGAATAAGACCCGAAAAGTGGAGAAGTGGCTCAAGTTGGAAAAGGAAATCAAAGCTGATATTTATGAAAATGCCTGGAATGAAGAGGTACAGGCGTTTACCCAATCCTATGGGACTTCCCATTTGGATGCCTCGGTGTTGCTGATGGAGCCCTATGGGTTTATAGAAGCCAAGGACCCTAAATTCGTTAGTACGGTAAAAGCCATAGAAAAGGACCTTAGTAACGAAGGGTTGCTTTATCGGTACAAGAACGAGGATGATTTTGGATTACCCTCCTCATCATTTACAATCTGTACTTTTTGGTTTATCGATAGTCTGTTCAAAATTGGGGAAGTTGAAAAGTCCAAGGAATATTTTGATCGACTTTTAAGTTATAGTAACCATTTGGGATTGTTTAGTGAGGATATCGATTTTAAAACGAAAAGGTTATTGGGTAATTTTCCACAAGCCTATTCGCACCTGGCGTTGATCGAGTGTGCAATCAACTTTTCGAATAAGGCTGCAGAAGAGGGTATTTTGGAATTTATGCGGGATTGATCCCAAGGTCCTTACCAAAAAGAAAAGTTCCCCGAAGTAATTTTGGGGAACCGGACTCTTTTGATATTGCTCAGGGTCGATGGTTTTCCATTGGTTTTCAATGTTTATCGAAGGCTTTGTGAAAAGGCGAATGGTAATCCCGGTCTTCCTGAGGGTCATTTAACCGTTAATGTGGTTTTGTTCTGTGTTGCGGAATCTTCCCCAACGAAAATATCGAACTCCCCTGATTCCACATAAGTGGATCCTTTGGTATCGAACAGGGCAAGATCTTCAGGGGTTATTACAAATCCGATCGTTTTGGATTCTCCTTTCCTTACATATACTTTTTTGAATTTACGTAAAGATTTAAAGGGCGTACTTACGCTGGCTTCCTTGTCCCTGACGTAAAGTTGTATTACGGTACTTCCATCGAGTTCCCCATTATTGGTAACGGTAACGCTCACTTGGTTTTTTTCGTTTTTTTCAATGGCCGATTTTTCCAAGACCGGTTTCGAAAAATCAAAATGGGTATAACTTAACCCATAGCCAAAAGGATAAAGTACTTCACCATCAAAATAGCGGTATGTACGTCCGTTCATATGGTAATCCTCGAAAGGAGGAAGGTCTTTAATAGATCTGTAGAAGGTAATCGGTAATTTTCCCGAGGGGTTGTAATCCCCGAAAAGTATATCGGCTACCGCACTTCCGCCAGCTTGTCCGGGGTACCATGCATTGATAATCGCAGGGAGGTGTTCCTGCTCCCAATTTATGGCCATGGCGCTGCCGCTTGTAAGTACGAAAACAAGGGGTTTTCCTAAATCATAAAGTTCCTTGATCAACTTTTGCTGGGCAGAAGGCATTTGTAGATTCGTTCTATCGCCCTTGGAAAAACCTTGGATATCCACGGGCATTTCCTCTCCTTCCAATCTTGCGGTAATACCGCCCACATAAATGACAATATCACTTTCCTTTACACGCGATAGCATTTCGTCCTTCCCTTGAAGATGCTCTTTGTCCCACATTAATTGCAGGGTCGAAATCCAAGGATTGGTGCATTTGTATTCAAGTACGAAGGGATATTTTTTGTTTTTTTCAATTTCAAAGGCCATGGCTGTTTGGGGTTCCCCATTTTCGCCCGGGGTGGAAACCATTTCTTTTCCAGCGATGGAAAAGCGATATGAACCACCGCTTCCATTGATGTCAAATGAAACATTGCCACTGAAATCGGGTTTTAGCTCCCCCGTATATCGAATGGAATATTCACCTGGAGTCAATAGGCCGATCGGCGCGGCACCTCCCCAATCAAAATCGATTTGGTTGTCGAATGCGTTGGCAACGGCTTTTCCTTCCAAATTAGGATTGTCATAATATTCTATTTTAACTTTTCCCTTGAAATAGGTCTCTCCGATAATGTCCGTTATCGGGTTTTCATCCGCAAGGTTGGTACCTTTAAAATAATGGACGGTAGTTTGTCTTGAAACTTTCTCCTGAATGCCCTTCAGTATGGTTTTTCGGTTTGTAGGGGTCCCAAAATAATTACCTAATAAAAACTGTTTGTCGTTCGCATTGGGCCCGATGACCGTAATGGTTTTGACAGCCTTGGAAATGGGAAGGGTCTTATTTTCGTTTTTTAAGAGAACCACCGATTCCCTTGCTGTTTGCAGAGCCAATTTTCGGTTGGCTTCCGATTCGATCGTAGACACCGGGATATCGGTAAAAGGCATGTTGTCCGTAGTATTCAATAGCCCTAATTTTATTCTGGCAAGAAATAGTCTTTTGACCGAAATATCAATTTCCTTTTCGGTTATTAGACCGGCATTTACCGCCTCTTTAAGATGGGCATAGGTAGAACCGCAATTAAGGTCGCAACCCGATTGTACGGCCAGTGCCGAGGCTTCTTCGGCTGTTTCCACGATTTTATGGCGTAGGTAGATATCCTCTACCGCCCCGCAATCCGATACCACATACCCATTGAATCCCCATTTATTGCGTAAGATGTCGTTTAAAAGCAGTTTGCTTGCCGTTGCAGATTCGCCCAAGTATCTATTGTATGCAGACATGATGGAGTATGATTGACCTTCTTGCACAGCCGCTTTGAAAGCTGGTAAGTACGTTTCCCAGAGGTCTTTCGCATTGGAATAGGCATTGAAACGATGTCTGTTGTATTCCGGTCCACTATGCACTGCAAAATGTTTGGCGGTCGCAATGACCTTGAAGTAGTTTGGGTCCGAACCTTGAAGGCCTTTTATAAAGGCTACCCCAAGTCTGGAGGTTAAATAAGGGTCTTCCCCATAGGTTTCCTGTCCGCGTCCCCAACGTGGGTCTCTGAAAATATTGATATTTGGAGACCACATGGTAAGTCCTTGGTATCTATTGCGTTGCCCAAGGGCCACACTTTGATTGAATTTTGCCCGTGCCTCGTCACTTATGGCATCGGCAACCTCATGGATCAATTCGGGGTTCCAAGTAGCGGCCATTCCTATAGCCTGTGGAAACGATGTCGCGGTACCGGCTCTGGCCACACCGTGCAAACACTCGTTCCACCAATTATATTCGGGTATACCCAATCGCTCTATAGCAGGCGCAACATCTTGCATTTGGCCTATTTTCTCATCCAAAGTCAACCTGTCCACCACATCCTGTGCACGTAAGTCCGGGTCTAACGAGGCATCTTGGAAGGGATACCGGCCTTTTTGGGAAAAGGAACTGGGAAATGTAAAAAGTAACACAACGAATATTAGCGTGTTTTTCATTGGTATGAAATATAGGGTGTATAATAAGGTTCGACCGGTGAATTTAAGTATTAATCGCAAACTATGGAATGGTTTTGTTCTTTAATCCATGATTCCCGGGATTACATTACGGAACCGCTTTTTAATGGTATTTATATATTGATAAATGAAACAATTGGTTTAGGTTTTGTTAAATTTGCATCGTACTTTAAATATCAAAAAGATGAAATTAAAAAATAGCCTAATCGGTCTTCTCTTCGTTGGGTTTCTTTGGTCTTGCCAAGAAAAAATAGACCAAAAACCTGTAGAAAAGGTATCTGAAAAATTTGAATACGTCGTCGATCAGTTCGCGGATATCAAAGTGTTGCGTTACCAAATTCCGGGATTCGATGAACTCACCTTAAAGGAAAAAGAATTGGTGTACTATATGACGCAAGCCGGTCTGGCCGGTCGAGATATCATGTGGGACCAGAATTATCGGCATAATCTTGAAATCAGGGATGCCCTGGAAAATATTTATACAACCTATGAAGGGGATAAGACCACAAGCGACTGGTTGGCTTTTGAAGAGTATTTGAAACGAGTGTGGTTTTCCAATGGGATCCACCATCACTATTCCAATGATAAGATAATGCCGGGCTTTAAGGCTGATTTTTTAACCTATCTACTGAAAGAGACCGATACGGAATTGGAAGGTGAGGCCTTTGAGGTAATCTTCAATGATAAGGATGCAAAAAAGGTCAACAAGAAAAAGGGAGTGGATAATGTAGCTTCCTCGGCCATCAATTTTTACGGACCTACCATAACCGATGCCGATGTGGATGCTTTTTACAAAACGGCATACAAAGGTCCTAAAGACAGGCCTATTGAAGCCGGATTGAACTCTACCTTAGTTCGTGAAAACGGTAAGGTGGTTGAAAAGGTATGGAAATCGGGCGGCCTTTATGGCAGTGCGATCGATGAGGTCATAAAATGGTTGGAAAAAGCCAAAGGGGTAGCCGAAAATGAAAAACAGGCGAAAACTTTGGGATTGCTAATCGACTATTATAAGACCGGTGATTTGAATACGTGGGATGAGTATTGTATCTCATGGGCAACTTCAACCGATGGCAATATCGATTGGATCAACGGTTTTATTGAGGTGTACAATGATCCGAAGGGTTATAGGGGTTCTTATGAAAGTATTATACAGGTAAAGGATTTTGAAATGTCTAAGCAAATGGCCGTGCTTTCCGAGAATGCCCAATGGTTCGAAGATAACGCCCCATTAATGGAAGCCCATAAAAAAAGCGATGTTGTTGGGGTATCCTACAAAACCATCAATGTTGCCGGGGAGGCAGGCGATGCTTCTCCGAGTACGCCCATCGGGGTTAATTTACCCAATAACAACTGGATCAGGCAGGAACATGGCAGCAAATCGGTGTCCTTAGGAAATATTATCGATGCCTATAATAATGCAGGAGGAAGCGGGCGATTAAAGGAATTTGCCTATGATGAGGAAGAAATAGCCTTGGAAGAAAAGTACGGAATGTTGGCCGATAAATTGCATACGGCTTTGCATGAGGTTATTGGGCATGCATCCGGATTGATTAACCCAGGGGTCGGCCAACCAAAGGAAACATTGAAAAATTACGCTTCTACCATGGAGGAGGGAAGGGCTGATTTGGTCGGACTCTATTATTTGATGGACCCTAAATTACAGGAATTAGGTTTGGTAGACGATTGGGAAACCGTTGGTAAAGCCGCCTATGACGGTTATATCCGAAATGGATTGATTACCCAATTGGTTCGTATTGAATTAGGGAACGATATCGAGGAAGATCATATGGTCAATAGGCAGTGGGTTTCTGCTTGGGTCTATGAAAAAGGAAAAGCCGATAATGTCATCGAAAGGATAGAAAAAGACGGTAAGACCTACTATAACATCAATGATTATGAAAAACTTCGTGGGTTGTTCGGGCAACTGCTACGTGAAACACAACGTATAAAATCCGAGGGCGATTTTAAAGCGGCCCAAGATTTGGTTGAAGGGTATGGTGTAAAGGTGGATCAGGCCTTACATGCACAGGTTTTAGATCGTAACCGGCAGTTCAAATCGGCCCCTTATAGCGGATTCGTTAATCCCGTATTGGTTCCCCAGACCAATGAAGCCGGGGAAATAACCGATATAAAAGTGGTACAACCCGATACTTTCGAGGAACAGATGTTGGATTATTCCGAAAAGTACAGTTTTTTGGATTAGTTACCTTGGGTAAACCATAAGGCAATAAAAAATCCGTCATGACCATTTGGTCATGACGGATTTTTATTTCAATAAGGTTGATTTTTATTCTGTAACCGCCCTATAGGCATTTACCCTTCCTTTACCATGATAGGCACTTACACCATTGCCATCAATTTTATCGGCGGTTCCCGTAATTTGCTTGGTAACCTCATGGGGAGACATCGGGGCCCCATTTTTACCAATGATCAATGCGGCTATTCCAGTTACGTGTGGGGACGCCATGCTGGTTCCGGCACTCCAGCTGTATCCTCCTGGAATTGTACTTAGGACCATGTCATAATACCAATAAGCGCTAGGGCTATCAAAATCACCTCCTGGAGCCGACACGGTTACATGGCTTTTTCCATAATCCGTATAACTGGCAGGTACATCCAAGTCAGTGGTTGGGTTTTCCACCCAACTGTAGGGTGCGGTTGCCGAAACGGAGATTACGTTATTTAAACTTGCCGGCAACTTGGTGGTAGATCCGTTCCCATCAAAATTAGAACCTCCATTACCGGCAGAAACGACAATTGTAGATCCGTTTTTATAGGCAAAATCAATGGCCCGTTGTTGGGCATGTCTGATTTCAGAAATATACTTTCCGGGAACTTTAACGACCGAACCGTCATCAAGGGTAATAAAGCCGTTTTTATTGAAGGTGGCACCAAGACTCATATTGATGACATCGGCACCGATCAGTGCCGCATACACAATACCGGCGTTGATACTACTGAATGGTCCCGATCCGGTATATTCCGAAAGTACCTTTACGGCAACAATTTCAGCATTTGGGGCCACTCCGATTACACCAAGGCCATTGTCGGCGGCTGCGATTGTTCCGGCCACATGGGTCCCGTGATTAAAGTAGAAGCCGGGTTGTACCTGCCAATCCTCACCATCAACAAATGAAGCACAAAGATCCGTGTTTACGTTAGGGGATAGATCCGGATGTTCGGCATCTATTCCCGAATCCAATACGGCCACTCGGACCCCGGCGCCGGTCTGACCGGTATTCCAAGCTTCCGGTGCATCGATGGCATCCATTCCCCATAAATAACCAAAGTAGGGCTCATCACTACCGATACTTAAAGGGGAGGCTTCAGGATAAAGATCCGGATCGATCCATTGAACGTCATAGTCGGGAACTACGGATCTTACTTTTGCATTGGACCCAACGGAATTACTGATTGTTTCGGTGGAGGAAATAATGGCAATACCGATTTCTGGAATAACGGATTTTACGGTGGCACCTAGGCTTTCCAGTTCAGCTTCGAAGCCATCCGGGATGCTTTCGCCATTTAAAATAACCATATAATCCGATTTGGAAGATGTTTTTGCGTACACCGCATTGAGTTCGGTGTCATTTATAACCTCATTTTCCGTAGAACAGGAACTGAAGAACAATAAGGCCATACAAACTGGAAAATAGATTTTCTTTAAATCTTTAAGACTTTTTTTCATTTTGATATTTGGTTTAAGTTAATGATACTGAAAGTATTAAAAAAATTAACAAAAAACCAATTTATTATGCATGTATAATAAAGAAAATAAAAGTCCATCAGGGTACCGATATTCGGTTTATAAAGGAAGTCCATAGCGATAAAAGAAAAAACCGCCATGATGAGGTCATCTTGGCGGTTTTCATTACAGCGTGGAAATGAAATCTGAATTAGTCAAAGGTGTAACCGTTATCAGCAGCGACCTTGTCCGCAATTTGGGTTCTTAAGGCCACTACATTCGGGTTATTGGTATATTTTGTGAAACGTTTAAGTCCCATGAGCATCATACGCTGCTCGTCGCCTTCGGCAAAGGAAATAACGGCTTCCTTGCCTTTGGATATGGATTTTTCAACGGCGTTGTACAGATAAAGTTTTGACATTGCTATTTGGGTCGACTGGGCATCTTCCCCAAAACGTTTGGCATTCTTTTCGGTTCTAAGGATCGTTGATTCGGCCATATAGATCTGGATTAGGATATCGGCGGCGGACATCATCAATTGTTGATGGTTTTCGAGTTCGGGCCCGTATTTTTGTACGGCGCTGCCGGCGATCATAAGAAATAGCTTTTTCATTTTAGCGATCATCTCTTTTTCTTCCGCAAAAAGAGGGGAGTAGTCTGGCACATCAAATGATGGTATTGCCATTAGTTCTTCCCCGACTTTCGTTGCCGGACCAAGCAGGTCTACATGGCCTTTCATGGCTTTTTTGACCAACATGCCTACGGTCAACATTCGGTTTATTTCGTTGGTGCCTTCATAAATACGTGCTATACGGGCATCCCTCCAAGCTTTTTCCATGGGCGCATCGGCACTGAATCCCATTCCGCCGAAAATCTGGATACCTTCATCGGTCGTACTTTGAACGTGTTCTGAAACCGCGACTTTTAATATGGAACATTCGATAGCGTATTCCTCAACGGCTTTTAATTCGGCCTCTTGATGTGTGTTTCCATCGGCTTCCCGCATTGCGATCCTGTCCTCGATATTCTTGGCGGCACGGTAGCATGCCGATTCACTGGCATAGGTATTGGTTACCATTTCGGCGATTTTACCCTTTATGGCCCCAAAATTTATGATCGCGGTATTAAATTGCTTGCGTTCATTGGCATACTTGACCGATTCCCCTATGACCCGCCTTTGTGCTTCCAAACATGCTGCCGCTAATTTGATACGACCTACATTCAAGGCGTTCATGGCAATTTTAAAACCATTGCCCCGTTCAGACAGCATATTTTCAATAGGTACCTTCGTCTCGTTAAAGAAAACTTGGCGGGTAGAGGAAGAATGGATGCCTAATTTCTTTTCCTCATCGCCTAAGGAGATGCCATTTTCAGGGTCATTCTCCACGATGAATCCGGTGATGTATTTGTCATTTTCGATTCGGGCAAAAACAATGAATAAATTACAGAAACCTGCATTGGAAATCCACATCTTTTGTCCTGAAATGGAATAGTATTTGCCGTCTTCGGATAGTACGGCTTTGGTTTTCCCGGAGTTTGCATCCGATCCAGCGCCGGGTTCGGTCAAGGCGTATGCCCCGAACCATTCCCCTGTGGCCAATTTGGGTACGTATTTCTGTTTTTGTTCCTCGGTTCCGTATAAGGTTATCGGTAGGGTCCCGATTCCCGTATGGGCACCGAATGCCGTACTGAACGATCCGGTTGCCCCCGATATATAATCACAGACCAACATGGTGGAAACGAATCCCATCCCCATTCCGCCATAAGCTTCGGGCACGGCTACGGACAAAAGCCCCAGTTCCCCGGCCTTACGCATACATTCTTCGGTATAGGCGTAGTCTTTCTTTTCAAAACGTTCCCAATGGGCCCAAAGTTCACGATCAACGAATTCTTTGGTGCTATCACGCATCATGCGTTGCTCTTCCGTTAAGTCTTCCAATGTAAAAATGTCCTCACATTGGGTTTCCTTTACAAGGAATTGACCTCCCCGTAAAATAGCTGTTTCAGGTGTATTCGTGCTCATAGTTTTTTGATTTTTAAGTCCGTTAAGATAAAAATTCATAAATGCCAGCGGCACCTTGTCCGGTACCTACGCACATGGTTACCATGCCGTATTTACCTTGCATGTTCCTTTTCCGCATTTCATCGAACAATTGCACGGATAGTTTGGCCCCCGTACAACCTAAAGGGTGTCCCAAGGCAATGGCCCCACCATTCACATTCACGATGTCTTGGTTAAGGTCAAGTTCCCGGATTACCGCCAAGGATTGGGAAGCAAATGCTTCGTTCAGTTCTATCAATTCGACATCGTTTTGTTTCAATCCCGCTTGTTTCAATGCTTTTGGAATGGCTTTGACCGGACCGATACCCATGATCCTTGGTTCAACCCCGGCGGCGGCATAATTTACCAATCGGGCAATGGGCTCCAGGTTCAATTCTTTGACCATTTCCTCGCTCATGACCAGAACAAAGGCAGCACCATCACTCATTTGGGAAGAATTACCCGCTGTGACGCTTCCACCTGCGGCGAATACCGGGCGAAGATTTGATAATGCTTCCATATTCGTACCGGCCCTTGGGCCTTCATCCTTGGTTACCGTATATTTTTTTATGGCTTTTTTTCCGTTTTCATCCAAATAGGTCTGTTCAACTTCAATGGGAACGATTTGATCCTGAAAGCGATTTTCAGCTTGGGCCTTTAAAGCCTTCATATGGGAGTTGTAGGCAAATTCATCCTGGTCTTTCCGGGATACGTTGAATTCATTGGCAACCGCCTCGGCCGTATTGCCCATACCCCAATAATAGTCTTCATGCCCTGAATTCACTAAATCGTAGTTCAATTCGGTTTTATACCCGGTCATCGGTACAGCACTCATGCTTTCGGCCCCACCCGCGATAATGCAATCGGCCATACCGGCCTGTATTTTTGCTGTAGCTATACCAATGGTCTCAATGCCCGATGAACAGAAACGGTTTACGGTAACCCCGGGAACATCCACGATGTCCAAGCCCATCAATGAAATGAGGCGGGCCATATTAAGGCCTTGTGAACCTTCCGGCATGGCATTTCCGACAATGACGTCGTCTATCCGTTTCTTATCGAAATCAGGCAATTCCTTCATCATATATTCTATCGTTTCCGCGGCCAACTCATCGGTCCGTTTAAAGCGAAATACCCCTTTAGGAGCCTTTCCGACTGCCGTTCTATATGCTTTTACTATATATGCTGTTTTCATTGTTCATGCTTTTGGCTATTCGCTTTCGGCTCCTAGCATTTACGTTTTGATTAAAAGTGTCAATAGCTAATGGTTAAAGGCTTAAACTTTGCGTTTAGTTGCGAAGTGGTTTACCCGTTTTTAACATATGTTGTATACGTTCCAAGGTCTTGCGTTCCGTACATAAACTCAGGAAGGCTTCCCGCTCAAGATCCAATAAGTATTGCTCATTGACCAAGGTGGGCTCGGACAGATCCCCACCTGCCATTACATAGGCCAATTTGTTGGCGATTTTTTGATCGTGTTCACTGATATAATGACTGGCTTCCATGGCATCTGTTCCTACAAGGAACATTCCCAATGCCTGTTTGCCCAGTACTTTTATGTCTTTACGTTTAATGGGTTTGGTATACCCTGTTTCTGCCATTAATTTTGCATAGGCTTTAGCGGTGGCTATCTGACGGTCTTTGTTCACGACCACGATATCCTTTCCTTTTTGAAGGATGCCAAGGTCATATGCTTCGTAGGCCGAAGTTGAAACTTTTGCCATTCCTATGGTCAAGAAATATTCTTGAAGCACATTAAGCTCTACATCATTTTTCTTGAAGGTATCTGAGGCCCGTAGGGCAAATTCCTTAGATCCACCACCTCCGGGAATCACACCAACGCCGAATTCCACCAAGCCGATATAGGTTTCGGCTGCAGCGACTACCTTGTCAGCATGCATGGATAGTTCACACCCCCCGCCCAAGGTCATGCCATGGGGGGCCGATATGGTCGGTATTGATGAATAACGCATGCGCATCATGGTATCTTGGAACATTTTAATGGCCATATTGAGCTCATCGTATTCTTGCTCCACGGCCATCATGAAGATCATTCCGATATTGGCGCCTACTGAGAAGTTCGCACCTTGGTTACCGACTACCAAGCCTTGGAAATCTTTTTCGGCCAAATCGATTGCTTTGTTCAAACCGGCCAAAACATCACCTCCTATGGTATTCATTTTCGATTGGAACTCTACGTTCAATATACCGTCGCCCAGATCTTCGACCACGACTCCGCTATTTTTGAAAACTTCCTTCGATTTCCGAATATTGTCCAAAATGATAAAGGCATCCTGACCGGGAACTTTCTCCATCGATTTTGAAGGGATGTGATAGAAATAGGTGGCTCCTTCCTTTACGGTATAGAAGGAGTCCGTACCCGCGGCTACCATCTCGGACACCCATGTGGCAGGTTCTTCACCTTCCGCTTTCATTATTTCCAAGCCTTTTTTCAACCCAATGGCATCCCAAATCTGGAAAGGTCCGTGTTCCCAACCGAAACCGGCTTTCATGGCGTCATCTATTTTATATAGGTCATCGGAAATTTCAGGAATCCTATGGGATACATACGCGAAAAGGGCGGCAAAGCTTTTTCTATAAAACTCACCGGCTTTGTCTTTACCTGCTACGAGTACCTTAAAGCGGTCTACGACCGTGTCAATGGTTTTTGTCAATTCGAGGGTGGCGAATTTTGCACTTTTCTTGGATCGGTAGTCCATGGTGTCCAAATCCAAGGTCAAAATTTCACTTTTACCCTCCTTTCCTTTAACTTTTTTATAAAACCCTTGGCCGGTTTTACTGCCCAACCATTTGTTTTCCATCATGGTTTTGATGAAATCGGGTAATTTAAAAAGCCCATGCTTTTCGTCCTTGGGACAATTTTCATAAAGACCGTTGGCCACATGGACCAAGGTATCCAAACCAACAACATCCACCGTACGGAAAGTGGCCGATTTTGGCCTGCCGATGACGGGACCGGTCAATTTGTCGACCTCCTCAACGGTCATACCCATTTCCTTTACCATATGGAAAAGGCTTTGGATACTGAAGATACCGATGCGATTGCCAATGAAAGCAGGCGTGTCCTTGGCCAAAACGGAGGTTTTTCCCAAGAATTTCCCACCATAACCGTCCAGGAATTCCAATACTTCAGGTGCCGTTTTAGGACCTGGGATGATCTCGAACAATTTTAAATAGCGGGCCGGATTGAAAAAGTGGGTGCCACAAAAATGTTTTTGAAAATCGTCGCTACGCCCTTCGGACATGAACTTGATGGGGATCCCAGAGGTGTTTGAGGTGATCAATGTGCCCGGTTTCCTATACTTTTCAAGGTTTTCAAATACTTTTTGCTTAATGTCCAATCGTTCTACAACAACCTCAATGATCCAATCAACTTCGGCTACCTTGGCGATATCATCCTCAAGATTGCCCGTGGTGATCCTAGAAGCGAATTTTTGATGGTAGATAGGGGAGGGTTTCGATTTTAAGGCAGCCGTGAGTGAATTGTTCACCAATCGGTTACGAACCACCTTGTCTTTCAAGGTAAGTCCTTTTACCTTTTCTTTGTCATCAAGTTCCCTAGGGACGATGTCTAACAGTAAGACCTCTACGCCGATATTGGCAAAATGGCACGCAATGCCACTTCCCATTATACCAGAACCTATTACCGCTACTTTTTGAATATGCTTGTTCATGTAGTTTAAGGTGAATTAATTTTAATTTAATCTATGTTGTAAATATTTTTCTCGGCGATAAGTTTGTTGATCATTTCCATTACCTCAAAAAAGGCATCCAGTTTTTCTTCGGAGACATGGTTGCGTACCACTTCATTAAAACGCAGTACCACATCTTTGGAATCCTTTCTTTTTTCGAGGCCGAAATCAGTCAGGTGGATCAAAACCCCTCTTCCGTCTTTTGGGTTGGGTTTTCGTTTGATCAACCCTTTATCCTCCATGCTTTTCAGAATTCTTGAAAGGCTAGTGGCCTCCATCCCCATCTTAGGCCCCAAGGCAGTAGACGGTGTTCCCGTCTTTGGGTCGATACTCAATAAAGTAAAACCAACTGCCATGGTCGAATCAAAAGTTTTAGCCTGTTCATTATACATTCTAGCAACAGCTTGCCAGGTGGCTCTTAAAGCATAATCTATCGTTGCATCTCTCATAAAGGACTGATTGGCTATCAAATATATAAAAAAATACTATGCATGCATAATAAAATTTTGTAAAACTGGGCATCCTTAACATTTTTATTCTTTCGTTTATGATGGTTGGATCTTGGGTTTAGAAAGTCTCAATGACCATAAATATCGTTGTAGAGATCTAGGTATTTACTCTTTATTATTTTACGGCGAAGCTTTAGGGTGGGTGTCAAATGGCCCTCTTCAACGCTCCATACATCCGGGGTCATCCTGAATTGTTTTACTTTTTCCCATTTTGCGAAGTCTTCGTTCGCTTTGTCTATTTCTTCTTGAAAACGGGCAATGACCTTGCGGTCTTTTACCAAATCCTGGTTATCGGTGAATTTTCTATAATGACGTGAGGCCCAATCGTGCAAGAATTCAAAATTCGGCTGGATAATGGCAGCCGGCATTTTTTCGCCTTCACCTACGACCATGATCTGTTCGATAAAGAGCGATTGCTTGAATCTGTTCTCTAAAAGTTGTGGGGCTACATATTTACCTCCCGAGGTTTTGAACATTTCCTTTTTCCTATCGGTGATTTTTAGAAACCCATCGTTATCCAATTCCCCGATATCCCCTGTATGGAAGTATCCTTCTATTAAAACTTGGGCAGTACGCTCCGGATCTTTATAGTAGCCCATCATTACCTGTGGGCCTTTAATGCATATTTCGCCATCTTCGGCTATTTTGACTTCGGTATCCTTAAGGGGTTTCCCCACGGAGCCTATTCTAAAACCATGGTTGCGCATATCGTTCACCGAAACAACGGGGGAGGTTTCGGTAAGTCCGTACCCTTCCATGACCCCCATTTCCGCCGCATTGAATATTCGGGCCAATCTTGGTTGTAAGGCAGCGCTCCCTGAAGCTATTAATTTAAGATTGCCTCCCAAAGCCTCTTTCCATTTGCTGAATATAAGCTTACGGGCCAATGCCAATTTGCGTTCATACAACCAGCCATTCTGGCCATAGGGCTCATATTGCAATCCGACATTCACGGCCCAGAAAAATATTGCCCTTTTAATTCCGGTCAAGTCCGCTCCTCTGGCGATTATCTTGTCATACACCTTTTCCAAAAGTCTCGGAACGGCCGTCATGATTTCCGGTTTCACCTCTTTAAGGTATTCACTGATCTTATCAATAGGAGCGAAATAAATACTGACCCCTTTATATTGGTAAAGGTACATGAGCATTCGTTCATAGATATGGCATACCGGAAGAAAACTCATGGCCACCGAAACCCCATCATTAAGGGGGACTCGTTCTGAACTTTGGAAGGTGTTACTAACTATATTGTGGTGGGAGAGCATTACCCCTTTTGGTTTTCCGGTCGTTCCCGAGGTATAAATCAAGGTTGCCAAATCATTCGGCTTAACGGCATCCTTCAATTTTTCAACGTCATCCATATTGCTGGTGTCAGCCCCTTTCTCCAAGACTTCATTCCAATTTTTACAATTGGTGAGTTGGTCAAAGGAATAGATTTCTTTTACGGTTTCCAATTCGGATTGTACCGCTATGATTTTTTTATGGACTTCGTTGCAGGAAACAAAGCAATATTTAGCTTCGGAATGATTAAGTATGTATTGATAATCCTCTTCGGAGATTGTTGGGTAAATGGGAACGTTCTGTGCCCCGATCTGTAAGACGCCGATATCCATGATGTTCCATTCCGTTCTATTGGTCATCGATATTATGGCGATCTTATCGTTGGGCTTGACACCCATTCGCAACAAGGCCCTACTTATGGCATTCGCCTTATCGACGTATTCTTGGGTGGAAGTGGCTACCCAATCACCATCATACTTGGTGACCAAGGCTTTTTCTAAGTTGAATTTTTCAAGTTGGTAATATGGAAAATCAAATAACCTAGTAATCTCTTGCATATTTAAATTCTAAAACAATATTGCAAATTAGGAAAAGCAGTTGGTATTTTAAAATAAGATTAATAAAATTTGCATGCATAATATGCGAATACTTCATTATTTGCCCAAATAAATCTTTGTGATTTGTCGATTTAGCATTCTTTTTCAGAAGTTACAAAAGGTCGAACTCCTTAATTTATTGTTGTTTAGATCTTCAAAGATGTTATTCGGCTAAGTTTTTATCAGTGAAAATTAAATTTGGATAATTTCATCACGAATTCAATAAAAAAAAAGGTCGATGAGTAGATTATTAACGTTCTGTTTGATGGTTTTAACCTTGGTTTCGTGTAACCAAAAAGGACCGAAGGTGCCCGTTTATGCATGGACAGGTGGTCCTGGTGATGCTTCGGACCAGGAGTTGTTGGCTAAATTCAATGATTTAAAAGATAAAGGCGTCGACGGTTTAATGTACAGCGGTGGTCATGACCCCGAGACCTATAAAAGGGTTGGGGCTTTGGTGAAGGAGGCAGGTATGGAATTCCACACCTGGATACCTACAATGGTACAAGGGGAAAACCCAAAAATAGATCAAAGTCTATATGCGATCAATGGCCAAGGGGAGTCGGCATTGGATAAACCTGCTTATGTAGACCATTATAAATTCCTTTGTCCCAATAAAGAAGGTACCTATACGTTTTTAGCTGATTTGTATGGTAGTGTGGCCGACGTAAAGGAAGTAGACGGAATCCATCTCGATTTTATCCGTTTCCCCGATGTTATATTGGCTAGGGGGCTATGGGATAAATACGGATTGGTCATGGATCGTGAATATCCGGAGTATGATTATTGTTATTGTGATAAATGCACCTCGGACTTTAAGGAGCAGACGGGGATAGCTATAAAAGAGGTCGAAGACCCATCACAAGTCCAGGAATGGAAGCAGTTTAGATACGATTTGATTACCAACTTGGTCAATAGATTATCCAAGGTGGTCCACGATAAGGGAAAAGTCATTAATGCTGCGGTATTCCCTGGCCCATCAATTGCAAAAAAATTAGTGCGGCAGGAGTGGGACCAATGGGACCTGGATGCCATTTACCCCATGAATTACAATGATTTCTATTTAGAGGGGCCAGCGTGGGTGGCCACAATGACCAAGGAGGAAGTTGCTGCGGTAAATGGGAAAAAGCCTATCTATAGTGGTCTTTTTATTTGCCCAAAGCCCAAAAACAAATCGAATGAAAAAGACCCTGAAAATCATGGTTTATTGCCTTCCGAGATAGGAACGGCAATACGGGGTTCTATGGAAAATGGGGCGAGCGGAATTTGTTTGTTTACCCCGGGAAGAATGACACCAGAACATTGGGAGGCCTTTGAAAAAGCCATTTATACCGATTATTCGGATAAAAAATAGAAGATACGTTGTTTGAGTTAAGTAGAGTTGACTTGAGTTGAAAAAAAGGAGCCCATTTAGAGGCTCCTTTTTTAATGCTTGACATATTTCAAAATCACCATTAATGATGTTTCTCGATCCATTTACGTGCATTGACAAAAGCTTTGATCCATGGGGAAACCTCATGCGCCTTATTTTTTGGGTAATGGGCCCAGTTCCAAGGGAATATTGATCGCTCAATGTGTGGCATGGTGACCAAATGCCTTCCCGTACCATCGCATAACATAGCGGTATTGTATTTGCTCCCATTGGGGTTCGCAGGATAGCCTTCGTAGCCATATTTGGCAACGATTCCATAGTTTTCCTCTGCTTGGGGGAGATGGAATTTTCCTTCACCATGGGATATCCAAACACCTAAGGTGGTACCTTCCAATTCGGAGAGCATTACCGAGTTGTTTTTTTGGATCTTTACCGAAGTGAAACTGCTTTCGTGTTTATGGGAATCGTTATGCAACATCCTGCCGTGTTCCGCATGGTCTGGATTGATTAGATCCAATTCCATGAACAATTGACAACCATTACAAATACCTACCGATAGGGTATCGGGTCGGGCAAAGAAATTCCGTAACGCCGTATTCGCCTTTTCATTGTATTTAAAGGCTCCTGCCCATCCTTTGGCACTACCAAGAACATCGGAATTCGAAAAGCCTCCGACAGCACCTATAAACCGTATGTCCTCAAGGGTCTCCCGGCCCGAAATCAAATCGGTCATATGGACATCCTTTACATCAAAACCGGCCAAATACATGGCATGGGCCATTTCCCGTTCCGAATTACTTCCTTTTTCGCGAAGTATGGCCGCTTTTGGTCTTGACTGGGGTGCTTTGGGTAGTTTCCCTTCAAAACCCTTAGGAAAGGTATAGCTTAATTTTTGGTTCTTGAAATTATCAAACCGTTCCTTGGCAAGATTATCGGCAGTTTGCTTTTGATCCAGTAAATAGGATGTTTTGTACCACGTATCCCTTAATGAGTGTACGTTCAGGCCTATTTCAACCGTATTGTGTTTTATGTTGAATCTTGGTTTTTTGGTGACTTCACCAATTTTGTGGATCTCGATTTGTGCTTCTTTAAAGAGGTCAACGATGGCATCGTCCTTGGCTTGAAACACCAGACCTGCATTTTCAGAGAACAAAAGTTTTATGGTGTCGTCTTCCTTCAGGTTTGATACATCCAAATCCGCTCCCAGATTGGTGTTGGCGAAACACATTTCCAGCAAAGTGGTTATCAAACCGCCCGAGGCAACATCATGACCTGCCAGGATCTGTCCGTTACGAATGGCTTTTTGAAGGGTATTGAAAACGGTTTTCACATAACCGGCCTCTTTGATCGTGGGTGTTTCATTCCCGATTTTATTCCGGATTTGTGCAAATGAAGAACCACCGAGTTTATAGGTGTCTTTAGAAAGGTTGATATAATAAATTGCGCCACCGCTTTTCCTGAAAACAGGCTCAACGACTTTGGTGATGTCATCACAATTCCCTGCTGCGGAAATAATCACGGTACCTGGCGAGATGACATCCCCATCTTTGTACTTCTGTTTCATGGAAAGGGAATCCTTTCCGGTAGGTACGTTGATGCCCAAATCGATGGCAAATTCCGATACGGCCTGTACGGCTTCATACAAACGGGCATCTTCACCTTCATTCTTACAGGGCCACATCCAATTGGCCGAAAGGGATACCGATTTTAGACCCTCTTTCAAGGGGGCCCAAACTATATTGGTCAAAGCTTCCGCAATACTGTTCCTGCTCCCGGCAACGGGATCGATCAATCCGGAAATAGGGGAGTGGCCTATTGAAGTCGCAATGCCCTCCTTGCCTTTAAAATCGAGGGCCATTACCCCACAATTGTTCAAAGGAAGTTGTAAGGGGCCCGCACATTGTTGTTTGGCAACGCGGCCACCTACACAGCGATCCACCTTATTCGTTAACCAGTCTTTACAGGCTACGGCCTCCAGTTGTAGCACTTCTTCCAAATACTCATGGAAATGCTCCAAGGAGTATTCCGGATTGCCATATTTCCTTTCGACGGAAACATCGCTCATGATCGTTTTGGGAGAGCTGCCGAACATGTCCTCCAAATCCAAATCCATGGGTTTGGCACCTGTTTTGGCCGATTCGAAGGTGAATTTATGGTCCCCGGTCACATCCCCCACCTCGTACATGGGTGAGCGTTCCCGGTCTGCAATACGATGTAATAGGTCTACGTCTTTTTCACCGATGACAAGTCCCATACGTTCTTGGGATTCATTTCCTATAATCTCTTTTGCCGATAGGGTAGGATCCCCGATCGGCAAGGCATCCAAATCTATCTTACCTCCCGTATCTTCCACCAGTTCGGATAAACAATTGAGATGTCCGCCTGCGCCATGGTCATGGATGGAGACAATGGGATTTTCATCACTTTCCACCATACCACGTATAGCATTGGCCGCTCTTTTCTGCATCTCCGGGTTCGAACGCTGAACGGCATTTAATTCGATGGCGGAACTGAACGCTCCGGTATCGGCACTTGAGACGGCTGCGCCCCCCATACCAATTCGGTAGTTGTCGCCACCCAGGATTATGATCTTGTCCCCGGTATTCGGACTGTCTTTTAGGGCTTGATCGGCTTTGCCGTAACCGATACCCCCAGCTTGCATTATCACTTTATCAAAGCCCAATCTACGGGCATCCTCTGTATGTTCGAATGTAAGTACAGACCCTACGATCAGGGGCTGGCCGAATTTATTTCCGAAATCGGATGCACCGTTCGATGCCTTTATCAAGATATCCATTGGGGTCTGGTACAACCATTCCCGTTCTGGCATGGCGTTTTCCCAAGGGCGATTTTCTTCCAAACGGGAGTAAGAGGTCATATAAACCGCTGTACCGGCCAAAGGCAATGAACCTTTACCACCGGCCAAACGATCGCGGATCTCCCCACCAGAACCGGTTGCCGCACCATTGAAAGGTTCCACAGTGGTCGGGAAATTGTGGGTTTCAGCTTTTAGGGAAATAACCGATTCAAACTCCTTTTCTTCATAATAATCGGGTTTATCGGCACTTTTGGGGGCGAATTGTACCACCTTTGGGCCCTTTACGAAAGCTACATTGTCTTTGTAGGCCGAAACGATATCGTTCGGGTGTTCTTGGGAAGTTTTTTTAATGAGTTTGAACAGGGAAGTTGGTTTTTCCTCTCCATCGATCACAAAGGTTCCGTTGAATATTTTGTGGCGGCAATGTTCTGAATTCACCTGACTGAAACCAAAGACTTCGGAATCGGTCAATTTGCGCCCTATTTTTTTAGAGAGTTCGTTTAAATAGGCCACCTCTTCTTCACTCAAAGATAAACCTTCCTGTACATTATAGGCGGCGATATCATCGATTTCCAAAATGGGTTCCGGTACCACATCGATTTTAAAGATGTCTTGGGATAATGTATTGAATTTTTGCGAAAGCATGGGGTCGTAATCCGTGAAGTCCGCATCAACAACCTGGAATTCCTCAATACGGACAATCCCTTTTATACCCATATTCTGGGTGATCTCGGTCGCATTGGTACTCCAAGGTGTGATCATGGCGGCCCTGGGGCCAACAAAAAAGGCGTCAAGTGACGCCATGTTTATCTTGGGTTGGTTACCAAACAGCCACGATAACTTCGATTCGTCTGTGTTGGTAATTTCCTGAGTTGTTTGGACGGCAAAAACCTTTCTTGCCATGTCCCCAAAGAAATGGATCATATCGGTGTTGTTCTTTACAAAATGGAAAAATGCAAATTTACGATTTTAAGTATGAAATCAACCGTTGTGCCCTAACACTTTTCAACGAATATTGTTGATAGTTTCCATTTGGTTAAGGAAGTACGGGCCGATTGATGATAATACGGAGCATGACGAAAAAAAATTTGTTTTTATTAATTCCGGGGCCCCATTTTCCCAAATTGGTAAAAATATATGGCCGCACCCCTTTTAATGGTGTAATTATGTACCTTTTTAAGCACTAATCAAACCCTTGTACCTAAATGACCAAAAAGTACCTTCTTCCCGTAATCGTGTTATGTTTAAATGGAATGTTCCTACTAAATGCCCAAAAAAAATATTCTAAAAAGCAGATTGCCAAAATTAAAACAACGTTGACCTCTATCATTGAAAATAATGAAAAACAGGCCCAGGTGATGGTGGATAAGGTTTTTAGTTTTTCCGAGCTTGGTTTTCAAGAGGTGGAATCGTCTAAATACCTCACGGGGATTTTGGAGCAGAACGGATTTGAAATTGAGCATTCGATTTCTGGTATACCAACAGCATGGATCGCTAAATGGAGCAATGGCGACGGACCGGTAATCGCTCTCGGAAGTGATGTGGATTGCATTCCCAAGGCATCACAATATCCTGGAGTGGCGTACCATAAGCCTATTGTGGAAGGTGCCCCTGGACACGGGGAAGGCCACAATTCAGGCATACCACTTAATATTTTATCGGCCTTGGCTGTAAAGCAGATTATGGAAAAAGAACATATTGGGGGTACATTGGTCATATGGCCCGGTATAGCGGAAGAATTGGTGGCCGCAAAGGCGTGGTATGTAAGGGATGGACTTTTCGATCATATAGACATGTGTATCTTTACCCATGTAGGTAATAATCTTAGTGTGTCGTACGGACCCACCCGAGGTACGGGTTTAATATCGGTAGAATACGCTTTTGAAGGGGAAGCGGCACACTCTGCGGGTTCCCCCTGGCGCGGAAGAAGCGCTTTGGATGCGGCTGAGTTGATGAATATCGGCTGGAACTACAAGCGAGAGCATTTACATCCGTTGAAACGTTCCCATTCCATATTTACCGATTCCGGGGATCAACCCAACGTGGTGCCCTCAAAAGCTGCTATTTGGTTTTATTTTAGGGATGTGGAGTATGAGGGGATTATGGAAATGTATGCAATGGCAAACGATATGGCCAAAGGTGCTGCCTTGATGACAGGAACGACAATGACCTCCAAAGTGTTGGGTACGGCTTGGCCCAGGCACTACAATAAGGTCATCGCCGAAACCATGTACGAAAACATAAAAGCGGTAGGCCTGCCAACATGGTCCGAGGCCGATCAAACCTTGGCCATGGCCGTCCAAAAAGAGGTTGAATCCAAAAAAATCGAAGGATTGCCCACCGAATTGGCCCCCTTGGGATTGCCCGTAGAGGAACCAATCAGTGGAGGGTCGGACGATATTGGGGATATTTCATGGAAGGTGCCGACCGTTACCATGCGTTTTCCATCCAATATTCCGGGCTTGCAGGGCCACCATTGGAGCAATGCCATTGCCATGGCAACACCCATTGCCCATAAAGGCGTGGTCGCAGGTGCCAAAGTGGAGGCCATGACCATACTCGATTTTTTGGTAAAACCCGGGTTGTTGGAGGGTGCTTGGGACTATTTTGACAATGTACAATCAAAAGAGACCAAATATGAACCGATGATTTCTGAGGACGATATGCCGCCTATCTATTTAAATACGGATAAACAAGAAAAGTTTAGGGCCCAGTTGGAGTCATTTTACTATGATGAAACCAAATACGATACATATTTGGAACAGTTGGGCATTTCATACCCTACCTTGAAGCAATAAGGTTTTACGGGTTTATGTTTATTTATATCCCGTAGTTAGGGTCGTTGCCAATAGTACTTCCTTTGACTTGTATTACACGTGTTTTATTGGTGAAAATAAGAGTTTTAGGACTTTTTTTCGAGCAGTGCCATATAAAAGCCGTCAAACCCCGTTTTCGAGGCATAGACCTTATTTTCCTTGGCCAGCTTAAATTCCTGTCCTTCTTCAGACGCTAGGAAGGCCATTACCTGTTCGGAATTTTCCTGGGGGAGAATAGAGCAGGTGGCATAAACCATTTTTCCGCCTGATTTCACCATTTTACTGTAGCTTCTCAGGATTTCTTGTTGGGTTTTGGTGATCTTGTCCAAGAAATCGGGCTGTAATTTCCATTTGGCATCCGGATTTCTTTTTAGGACACCTAGCCCAGTACAAGGGGCATCAATAAGCACGCGATCCGCACTGTTGTATAATTTTTTGATGACCTTGGTCGAATCTATCGTTCTCGGCTCTATATTATGGGCGCCATTTCTACGTGCTCTTCGTTTTAACTCCTTGAGTTTATTGCCGTAGATATCCAAGGCGATCAATTGCCCTTTGTTTTCCATTAAGGCCGCAAGGTGTAAGGTTTTGCCCCCTGCACCAGCACAGGTATCGATAACACGTTGTCCTGGTTTTACCTCTAAAAACTCGGATACCAGCTGGGAAGAGGCATCCTGTACCTCGAACAATCCATCTTTAAACGCATTTGTCGTAAATACGTTGGCCCGCTCGACTAGTTGTAGGGCAGAGGAATGGCCTTTTATGGCCTCGGCCACGATTCCTTCATCCAATAAGGTCTTTCGAAGTTTTTCTTTGGTGGTTTTTAGGGTGTTGACCCTTAGGATTACTTTGGCCTGTTGGTTTAAGGCCGCGATTTCTTTCGTCCATAGTTTTTCGCCTAACGCTTTTTCGCCCAATTCATCCAACCAATCGGGAATGGATTCCCTGTATTTTCTGATTTTTGAAAGTTCATCGAATTTCCCTTTGATCCTTCTGTTCGGTACGGATTCCAATTGTTTCCAATCGGGCAATTCAATTCCTCTTAATACGGCCCATACCACGAACAACCTAAAGAGATTGGCACGACTATATGGGGCCTTAACCTCGGCAATTTCTGCGTAAAGGCGTTTCCATCGCACAATATCATAGGTTGTTTCGGCAATGAATCCCCTGTCGCGAGATCCCCAACGTTTATCCCTTTTCAATGTTTTTTCAACAACCTTATCGGCATATTCCCCATCGTTGAAAATGTTTCCAAGGGCATCGACAACTGCAAAAACTAAGTTCCTATGAAGTTTCATATCTTAAAAAATAAGGCTGCAAAGGTATCGTTTTGGCTGCTATTCTGTCTATTTTTGAAAAAAATATTCTAATGCGAAAAATTCTCTGTCTATTTATCCTTGTGATAGCCGTTGGATGTAACCAACAAAAAGAAACCAAACCCTTTACCCAAGTCCATGTAAAAACCCTTTATTCGGATTCCTTGAGTATAAGGGCGATAGAGCTTTTGGACAACAGTTTGGCCTTTGCGGCCAACAATGGTGTTTTTGGCAGTATCGATTTGAATACCGATCAAGTACGGACCAATAGACTAAAGCAAGATTCGATTCTGCCTGAATTTAGGGCTGTGGCACATACAACGGCCGATTTTTTCATGCTTTCCGTTTCTAGTCCTGCCCTTTTGTACAAAACCGGGGATTCCGGAATGGAACTGGTATATCGGGAAGACGGGGAAAATGTCTTTTATGATGCAATGACCTTTTGGAACGATCTTGAGGGGATTGCCATAGGTGATTCCCAAGAGGGTTGTCTATCGATAATCGTCACAAGGAATGGCGGACTTTCATGGGTGAAGCTTCCTTGTTCGGATCTACCGAAGGCCAAGGAAGGGGAAGGGGCGTTCGCAGCAAGTAATACGAATATCAAGACCATTGGGGATAAAACATGGGTCGCTACCACCAGTGGGACTGTTTATTTTTCCGGGGATAAGGGAAGGACTTGGGAGCTACAAACAACACCGATTGCCGGTGAAGAGGCTACCCAAGGCATTTACTCCATCGATTTTTACAATGAAAATTTAGGGATAGCCATAGGGGGCGATTATACCCAGCCTGAGGGGAATAGCGCGAATAAGGCAATGACCGTCGACGGGGGCAAAACATGGAGGTTGTTGGCCGATGGTCAAGAACCGAATTATAAGAGTTGTGTGCAGTTTGTCCCTAAATCAGATGGTGATCAGATCGTTGCGGTGGGCTTTACAGGGATAGCTTATAGTAGTGATAAGGGGGTAAGTTGGTCGAAATTATCGGATGAATCTTTTTACACTATTCGTTTTTTAAACGATTCCATAGCGTATGCAGCGGGTAAAAATAGAATTTCCAAACTGTCTTTTAAAAAGTAAAAGGGGCCTTTGGCCCCTTTTCCGGAATTTATCCAAATTAGTGATAATATAATTTATTGCGGCCCATCCCGTTTTTTCTGGCGATATTGTTGTAGCAAGTGCCGTTTAAAACCGTTCTCGGACTTTAATAACAAAAAGGTTTTTTTAGCGGAAATCACTTTTCGTATGTCTTTTAAAAATTGGTTGCTTACCATATTCTTTTCATCTTCAAGGGCAATCAAATCGTCCAATAAAGCATTCACTTCCTTTTCCGTCCGGGAATCCATATCCTTTACCTTGGCGTAGATCTGGTTGCGTTCCCTATCCCTAAAAGTGTCCATTTTATCCTGATAGGAATTATAGATCGGCCAAAAAGCCTCGGCTTCCTTGCTCGTGAAATCCAATTGTTCAGAGATATAAGCGATTTTTAATGTCCTTATTTTACTCCTGTCCGGTTTGCGCTGCCCAAAAATAAGGGTCGTCGAAAACAGCAAGAATATTACGATGGCGATGTTTTTATAATTAATCATCATTCAACAGGTTTAATTCTTCAAAATTTTCAAGGTTTTCATCCAAATAATCAATGATATACTCATCGGCAAACTGATTTTCCAAAATATCGGAGACCTCTAAATCATCGATTGGGAGAACTTCTGCGATTTCATAGGTGGAAAAACCGAAATCGGAACTTTCAAAATAGTCTTCGATATCGGACTTGGCCAAACTTTCGAACGTGGGCTCGGTAGTTCGGGAGATACGAATGCCTATGGTCAAAAGAACCAAGACGGCAATGGATGCAGCCGCATAATACAAATAATTGCGCCTAGGGTTCAATTTGATGACTTTGGTTTCATCCTGATCCAACTTGGCCTTGATCTTTGCGTTCAATTCCTCAAAATAGTTGTCAGGTACGCCAAAACCATCCGATTTGGGCAATACGGAACCCTTTTCAGGACTTTCATTGGTCGCTATCCGATCAAGAAGCCTATCCGTAAACCCTTCGAAGTACCCTTCGGGGGTTTTAAAGTTTTTATGGTTGTCTGCCTTTTTCATTTCTATTCTTTGACTATCAATAGCTTAAAAGGTTTAATCTTCTTTTAAAAAAGCTTCCAATTTTTTAACGGCCAAATGGTAGGATGCTTTTAATGCCCCGACCGATGTTTGCAGGGCCTCCGATATTTCCTCGTATTTCATGTCTTGGTAATACTTCATGTTAAAGACCAATTTTTGCTTTTTGGGGAGGGTGGCCAAGGCCCTTTGTAATTTCAGTTCTATTTCATCCCCGTTAAAATAGACGTCGGCTTCCAAATTGGAAACCATTCGTTCTTGGAGTTCGGCATCGGAGATTCCCATGTTTTTTGATTTCTTTTTTAAAAGAGTCAGGGCTTCATTGGTCGCTATACGGTACATCCATGAATATAATTGGCTTTCCCCGTTGAATCCATCGATGTTTTTATAAATTTTTATAAAGGTGTTTTGTAGCACATCGTCCGCATCATCATGGTTTAGAACTATCCTACGTATGTGCCAATAAAGCCTTTCTTTGTAAGTGTTCACCAACACTTCAAAGGCTTTGGCCTGTGTCTCTGGCCGTCTCAAATCATCGACTAAGGTATCTTCGGCAATCAAATTTCAACGTTATTTGTTATAGGACTAAAATAAAGATAAAAGGTTTAATCGATCCCTGTTGTAATGGGATTTAAAGGGTCTGCATTTCGACCAATTTCTTATATACCCCGTTTTTTGCCATAAGTTGGGCATGGGATCCCTGTTCAACGATCTTCCCTTTTTGCAACACGACGATCGAACTGGCTTTTTGAATGGTCGATAAGCGATGTGCAATGACGATCGATGTTCTGTGCAACATCATTTTTTCAAGCGCATCCTGCACCAAACGTTCACTTTCGGTATCCAAGGCAGAGGTCGCTTCGTCGAGTATCATGATCGGGGGGTTCTTAAGAACGGCCCTGGCGATGGAGATACGTTGTTTTTGCCCGCCACTTAATTTATTGCCGCTATCCCCGATATTGGTATTGTAACCATCGGGCAATTCGGATATGAAATCATGGGCATTGGCGATTTTTGCCGCTTCGACGATTTCTTCCTCAGTAGCATTTTCTTTACCCATGCCGATGTTATTGCCAACGGTGTCATTGAACAAAATGGAATCTTGGGTGACCAATCCCATCAGGTTGCGAAGCGATTTCTTGGTGATATCCTTAATGTTCGTACCATCAATGGTAATGGCCCCTTCATTCACATCATAAAAGCGGGTCACCAAATTGGCAATGGTACTCTTGCCACTTCCCGATTGTCCCACTAGGGCGATGGTATCCCCTTTAGGGACTTTTAAGTTGAAATTCTCGAGTACATATTCATCTTCATACTTAAAGCTGATTTGCTGGAGCTCAATGGCATTTTCAAAAGTGTCCTTTACTTTTGCATCCACTTTGTCCACTATGGGGTTTTCGGTTTCCAAAACCTGAAGTACGCGTTCTGCGGCGGCATTTCCTTTTTTAACCCCAAAAGAGGCTTTGCTTATGGCTTTTGCCGGAGTAAGTATGTTATAGGCGAGCCCCATATAGGCGATAAATGAAGAAGCATCAAGGGTTTTGTCTACCAATACCATTTTACCCCCGAACCATAAGAGTACGCCGATGACCAAAATACCTAGAAATTCCCCCGTTGGGGAAGCTAAATTCTGACGGTTCAATAATTTGTTCGAGAATTGGAAAAACCGTTCGGTAGAGGTACTGAAGGTTTTATAAAACCGTGATTCCGCATTAAAGGCCTTTATGACCCTTAATCCGCCCAAGGTTTCTTCCACAATGGACAAAAACTCACCTTGTTCCTTTTGTACCCGGTCCGATTTCTTTTTCAATGATTTGCCGATCCTTGAAATGATGGCCCCTGCAACCGGAATGAAGATGAACACGAAAATCGTGAGTTTGGAACTTATCCCGAACATGATCAAAATGGTGAATACAATGGTCAACGGTTCACGCACGATCAATTCCAATATGGAAAGAAAAGAGTGCTGTATTTCCAATACATCCGAGGTAATCCGGGCAATGACATCCCCTTTTCTTTTTTCCGAATAATAGGAAATGGGAAGCTCGGTGATCTTATGGTACATCCGGTTTCGAATATCCTTCAAAACCCCGTTACGCAGGAATGTAATAAAGTACATGGCAGCATAGTTAAAGAAGTTCTTCAACAAGAACAACACTAAAACGAGCCCAATGACCAATATCAATCCTTTCATTTGGTCATCCCCGGAATAGTCGGTCACCCTGTAATTGATATAGTCCTGCAGGTAATCCTTTAAATGCCCAAATCCCGTGTATATAGGTTTCTTAAGAACCTTATGCTCTGGTTTAAAGAGCACATCCAACATGGGTATCAGTGCCGCAAAAGATAGGGCACTGAAGAGCGCATAAAGGATATTAAAGAATATATTGAGAAATCCGTATTTTTTATAAGGCTTCGCAAAGCGAAGGATTTTTTTAAAATACTCCATTAACCGAGTTTCAGTTCTTTTACAATGCGATCAAGCTTTGCATCCAATTCCTTACGTACTTTTTCAAAATCCTTTGCATTGTCTAGTGCAGCGTTTATACTGAAATAGAATTTGATCTTTGGCTCGGTCCCACTTGGTCTTGCGGCCATACGGGTACCATCTTCCGTGGTATAGATCAATACATTCGATTTCGGTATTTCTATGGGCTCTGTTTTGCCCGTAATGGTATTGGTTGCTACAGAGGTGTTGTAGTCATGGATCCATTCAACCTTTGAGCCATCGATTTCCTTAACGGGATTTTCCCTGTAATCGACCATCATTTGTTTTATTTCCTCGGCCCCACTGATTCCTTTTTTGGTCATTGAAATCAATTTTTCCTTATAGAACCCATAATCAACATAGCATTGGATCAATTCCTTATAGAAAGAACTTCCTTTTGCCTTGGCATCAGCGGCGATTTCACAGGCCAATAGGGTAGCGGTAACGGCATCTTTGTCACGAACGAAATCACCGACCATAAAGCCGAAACTTTCTTCCCCACCACCTACAAAATATTGTTCCGGGAAATCCTTGATCATTTTGGCGATCCATTTAAAACCGGTCAATACAATTTTATAATCTACGCCATAGGCCTTGGCCAATGGGCTCATCATGGGGGTGGAAACAATGGTCGAAGCAATGAATTCATTGCCTTCCATACCTTTTTCCTTACGTTTTTGCAACAAGAATTTGGTCATCATCACCATGGTCTGGTTTCCGTTGAGCAATTCCATTTCCCCATCGAGGTTTCGGACTGCAATTCCCAAGCGGTCACTATCGGGATCTGTACCGATAACCATATCGGCTCCTATTTCCTCGGCTTTTTTAATGGCCAGGGAAAGGGCTTCGGGTTCTTCGGGGTTGGGCGATTTTACCGTTGGGAAGTTCCCATCGGGTTTTGCCTGTTCTTCAATGATGGTTACATTGTTGTATCCTGCTCTTTTCAAGACTTCCGGAATCGCCGTAATGGAGGTGCCGTGCAATGAGGTAAAGACAATCTTGAAATCATCTTTCCCTTTGGCGTTGAAGCTGCCGTTGGCAATGGAAGCGGATATAAAGGCCTCATCGACTTCCTTGTCGATATATTCGATCAAATCGTCATTGGCTTTGAAATTGATATCCTCGTAGGCCAATTTGTCGATTTCCCCGATGATTTCGCCATCTTGTGGAGGTACGATCTGTCCGCCATCGGTCCAATATACTTTATATCCGTTATATTCTGGCGGATTATGGGAGGCGGTCAAAACGATTCCTGCATGGCAATTGAGGTGTCTTACGGCAAATGACAATTCGGGTGTGGTCCTCAATTCTGAAAAAAGAAAGACTTTGATGCCATTGGCCGAGAGCACTTCGGCAACGGTCTTGGCCAATGTATCGCTATTATGACGGCAATCATAAGCAATGACGACCTTTAGCTCTTCCTCGGCGTATACCTTTTTAAGGTAATTACTTAGTCCTTGGGTACTTTTTCCCAAAGTGTATTTATTGATTCTATTGGTGCCAACACCCATGACCCCACGCATTCCGCCAGTACCGAATTCCATGTTCCTGTAAAACCGATCCTTTAATCCTTCGGGATCCTTATCGATAAGGTTTTGTATTTCGTTTTTGACATCGGTATCGAAAAAATCTGAAAGCCAGCTTTTGGCAGTGTGTAAAATAGAATCCATATACTTTATAATTTATTTTTAAAGGTTAATTTACGAAGAAAATTGTTTTTCCCCTTGGGCAAGATTCAATTCCTCCAATATATTATATCGATTTTCGTCTTTTCTGGATCGCACCATGATTTCCCCTAAGAAACCGGCAAGGAACAGTTGGGTACCTATGATCATGGAAGTCAGTGAAATATAGAACTCAGGTCGCTCGGTAATCAAACGGGCCGTAGGGTTGATGAATAATTTGTCGACCCCAAGGAATATGGCAAATCCGAAGCCTATGATGAACATCAAAACCCCAAGGGCCCCAAAGAGATGCATGGGCCTTTTTCCGAATGTGGATACGAACCAAATCGTGATCAAATCCAAAAAACCGTTGATAAACCGTTCCATTCCAAATTTGGTTTTCCCGTATTTCCGGGCCTGATGTTGTACAATTTTCTCTCCGATTTTGACGAAACCGGCACTTTTGGCAAGCACGGGGATATAACGGTGCATTTCGCCCCGTACCTCAATATTCTTTATGACCAGCTTCTTGTATGCCTTTAAGCCACAATTGAAATCATTCAGATGTACACCGGAAGTTTTTCGGGCAGCCCAATTGAACAACTTCGAGGGAATGTTTTTGGTGATAATGGAATCGTACCTTTTTTTCTTCCAACCCGAAACCAGGTCGTACCCTTGGTTGATTATAAGGTCGTATAATTCGGGAATTTCCTCAGGATTATCCTGAAGATCGGCATCCATGGTAATGACCACATCGCCCTGGGCAGCTTTAAAACCGGCGTGTAGGGCTTGGGATTTTCCGAAATTCTTTGAAAAGCGTATGCCCTTTACGTTTTGGTTCTTGGCCGAAAGTTGGGTAATGATGTCCCAGGAAGAATCGGTACTCCCGTCGTCAATGAACAGTATTTCATACGAAAAACGATTGGATTGCATAACCGCTACAATCCAATCGTGTAGTTCTTTTAAAGATTCTTCCTCGTTTAGTAAGGGTATTACTATGGATAGGTTCATTGAAAACTTCTGAAATTCTTTTCAAAAGTACGATTTTGCCGATTAACGTGATGAAACTTTTTGACCAACAGCGGAAAAGTTGGAAATCGGATTCAATAGGCCGGTTTTTGTTTTTTTAGGATCAATCCGGTAATCAGGCCAATTACCAAACCTATTATAATGTTAATTATAAGGATGATAGGGTAGGTAAGCCATGCGAAACCTTTTTGCATTTCAATGCCTTGGTCAATTTGTTCTTCGGTTAAATTGGGATTGTCGGCCATCGCCTTGACCTTTCCGATTTCATACATTTTATCCATATAATCGGGTTCTATGACATTGGAGAGCACAAAGAAATACAGTAATCCGATGATTCCGGCGATCAAGGCTATCCCGGTTCCGATTTTTAAGGCCTGGGAAATTGTCAAGAAACCTTCATTGGCTTTTTTGAATTGTGATACCCCTAAAAATATAGCGGCTATGGTCAAAGCCAAACTGACTAACCGGATCGCCAAGCCTTGTTCATAATGCAAATCCATTGAAAAAAGCATGAGTCCGAATATTACACTGACTACGCCTAGTAGTACCCCAAAATTTAATGCGAATTTCCCTGTTTTTGGTTCGTTTGGTTCCATTTTTTATCTAAGATTTAATTGGTTTGCTATATTAGTGGTTTAATCATGATTAATGTTACACTTAAAGGTACGAATATTTATTTTTTCTTTTTTGAACAAATAATTGTGTTTTTGATAAAAAAGCGTAAATTTGCAGCCTTAAAATGAATGCCTGTCGGAATGGGCGTTTTAAAGATTTTAAAAATGAAAAAAGGAATACACCCTGAAAATTATAGATTAGTTGCGTTTAAAGACATGTCGAATGAAGAAGTCTTTTTAACAAAGTCAACTGCAAACACCAAAGAAACTTTAGAGGTAGATGGTGTTGAATACCCTTTGGTGAAATTGGAAATTTCAAGAACATCACATCCTTTCTATACTGGTAAGGCTAAATTCTTGGATACAGCTGGTCGAATTGACAAATTCAAGAACAAGTACAAGAAATTCCAAAAAGAGGAAAAAAAGGAAGAAAAATAGAATAAAGCTATTATTCAACAATAAACAGACGCCCTCGATAGTTAATATCGAGGGCGTTATTTGTTTACAGTAATATTCGGATTATGAATTATATTCTTTTTGACGGTCCGGTCAGGGATGCGTTGTTGCCATTTACCTTTACCAGGCCCGTTGCCGAAATACGGGTAGGTATCCTTACCATTCGTGAAAAATGGGAAAAATACCTGAATACCACTATTACCACAATTACCGAGGACTATCTTTCGGAGCGGTATCCCATGGTTGAACTGGAAGAGAATGTCCTGCTTAATTCTTCCTTTTTACCCAATGGATCCTTGGTAGACCATATCCTATCACTACAAGAAAACCAGGCCATTTTTAAAGGGGAAGACGTGATTGCCTTTTTTGCCAAGGAAGGCCAAGAAGTGGATTTTTCAACCTTTGATATCATTGAATTCGAAGAAGATGTCATGATTATTGAAAATACCTGGGATATATTTTCCAAAAACGGGGAGGCACTTCAGGCGGATTATGATCTTATCACCGAGGGAAGGACTTCGGCCCCAATATCAGAAACCAACAGTTTGATCCATCCTGAAAATATATTTTTGGAGGAAGGTGCCAGCGTTGAATACAGTATTTTGAATGCCACCGACGGACCTATTTATATCGGTAAGGATGCCGAGGTCTGGGAAGGTAGCCTAATTCGAGGGGGCTTTGCGTTATGTCATAATGCCGTTGTTAAAATGGGAGGTAAGATCTATGGGGCCACGACCGTGGGTCCTCATGGCAAGGTCTGTGGGGAAATAAGCAACTCGGTTATTTTCGGGTATTCAAGTAAAGGTCATGAAGGGTATTTGGGAAATTCGGTTCTGGGGGAATGGTGCAATATTGGGGCCGATTCCAACAATTCCAACCTTAAGAACAATTACGCCAAAGTGCGTTTATGGAACTATGCTACCGAAAAATTTGAACAAACGGGGCTGCAATTCTGTGGCTTGATGATGGGGGACCATAGTAAGACCGCCATTAACACCATGCTCAATACGGGCACGGTCATTGGGGTGAATACCAATATTTACGTACCTGGGTTCCCCAAGAATTTTGTACCTAGCTTTAGCTGGGGAGGGGCCACCGGTTTTACCACTTATTTGCCAGAAAAGGCCTTTGAGACCGCAAAAGTAATGATGGCCCGAAGAGGGGTTGAATTTTGTCAACAAGATGCCGATATTCTCAACCATGTCTTCGAATTGACCAAAAAGTGGCGTAACTATGATGCCTAAAGGGGTGGATTTGCAACCAATGGTGCATAAAGCTATGGCAGGGTCCCCTTTAAAGATAAAGGCACATCTTCTAAATTTGGTATATTTGCAAGCCATAAAAAATCGCTAGGGGCGTACAATTGATTTCCGCATGAAGAAAGTAGCATTTTATACACTGGGATGTAAACTCAATTTCTCAGAAACCTCGACCATCGCAAGAGATTTCAAAAACGATGGATACCAGCGGGTAGACTTTACAGAAAAAGCCGATATGTATGTGATCAATACCTGTTCGGTTACTGAAAACGCCGACAAGCGATTTAAATCCATTGTTCGGCAAGCCATGAAAATCAATCCAGAGGCTTTTGTAGCTGCCATTGGTTGCTATGCACAATTAAAACCCGAACAGCTGGCAGCGGTCGATGGGGTCGACCTGGTTTTGGGGGCCACCGAAAAATTCAAAATCGCCGATTACATAAACGATCTTACCAAGAACGATTATGGGCAGGTTCATGCCTGTGAGATTGAGGAAGCCGATTTTTATGTAGGAAGTTATGCCATAGGGGACCGTACACGGGCCTTTTTAAAGGTGCAGGACGGTTGCGACTATAAATGTACGTTTTGTACCATTCCGCTGGCACGTGGCATTTCCCGAAGTGATACCTTGGAAAATGTACTTCGGAATGCCAAGGAAATTTCAGAAAAGGGAATCAAGGAAATCGTGCTTACGGGCGTGAATATCGGGGATTTCGGAAAAGGGGAATTCGGTAATAAAAAGCATGAACATACTTTTTTGGATTTAGTGCAGGCCTTGGATCGGGTAGAAGGTATTCATCGTTTGCGTATTTCTTCCATAGAGCCCAACCTGCTGAAAAACGAAACCATTGATTTTGTGGCCAAGAGTAAGTCGTTCGTACCCCATTTCCATATTCCACTGCAGAGTGGGAGCGATGTCATTTTAAAGCAAATGAAACGTCGCTATTTAAGTTCGCTATATGTGGATCGGGTCAATAGGATAAGGCAGACCATGCCCCATGCCTGTATAGGGGTGGATGTTATTGTTGGATTCCCAGGGGAAACCGATGAACATTTTTTGGAGACCTATCATTTTTTGAATGAATTGGATATTTCCTACCTGCATGTTTTTACCTATTCGGAACGGGATAATACCCCTGCCGCGAGTATGGAGGATCCTGTGCCGTTGAAAGTGAGGGGCAAAAGAAGTAAAATGCTTCGAGGGCTATCGGTAAAAAAACGCAGGGCTTTTTATGAAAGTCAATTGGGCACCACAAGAACAGTATTGTTTGAAGGGGAAAACAAGGAAGGATACATACACGGATTTACCGAGAATTATGTAAAGGTAAAAAGTCCGTGGAACCCGGATTTGGTCAATACCCTACATGAGGTGGAACTCACTGGGATCGATGTGGATGGATGTGTACGTGTTCAATTTGTCGAAAGTGGCATCAAGGCATAAAAAAACCTGTTACGTACCGCTTAATACAGTGCCGAACAGGTTTGATATGTTGTCTTAATCCTATTAAATGCGGATTCCTACGGGTAACATTTCCTTGTACTGCCTGTTTTTTCTCAAGAAGCCAGCAATTTGAGGACTGGTAGGAACAACTCTTAGATTCTGATCTTGAATGTGATTTAAAACAGCTTTGATGAAATCCTCTTTGAAACCATCTTTTGTGATTTCTTCGGGGACTACTAATTTGGTCAAAAACACTTTACGCTCTTGTGAAGAATATTCGATCTTGGCAAGGTGACCTTCGACAGTAGTTTCAAACTGGCGCAAGAAACTATTGTCTTTAATTACTACTTCGTTCATATAGTTTGTTTTTAAGATTCGTATAGTCAGAATACACCACGATAAGGAAAAATATTATCGTATTTTCATATTTTTACGTGGTTGTTGAATTATATTAGGGGCCATTCCTGAACAGTGTACAAAAATACTAATAAAAATACGATTTTCCTAAGAAATCCGTAAGGTTTATCCATAATGAGTCAAGAAAAAACACATGTTTACCTTATGCCGGGCATGGCGGCCAATTCGTCAATATTTGAAAACATCCATTTGCCGACCCGTGATTTTGAAATGCATAAGCTCGATTGGTTTATCCCTGACAAAAATATGTCTTTGGGTTCCTACGCCGAAAAAATGGCCAAAAACATAATCCATCATGATCCGGTATTGGTCGGGGTATCTTTTGGGGGTATGCTGGTCCAGGAAATGGCCAAATTCATGGATACAAAGCGAATAATCTTGGTTTCCAGTATTAAAAAAAAGGAGGAGTTGCCAAGGAAAATGATTTTCGCCAAATACACAAAGGTCCATAAGTTATTGCCCACCGGACTGGTGAACAATGTTGAATTGTTGGCAAAATATGCGTTTGGGGAAGCGGTACATAAACGACTTGATCTCTATGAACGGTATCTTTCGATTCGCGATAAATATTACATTGATTGGTCTATTGATCAAATCGTAAATTGGGAACAGACCGAATATCCCCAGAATCTGGTGCATATCCATGGGGACAAAGATGCTGTTTTTCCCATTAGTTATATCAAGGATTACATATCGGTTAAAAACGGTACGCATACCATGATCATTCATCGTGCCCGTTGGTTTAATGAACATTTGCCCACAATTATTCAGGAATAATCGAGTTAGTATATCAGCCCCTACCTTGAATTCGTGGAAATAGGTCGGGAATTCAAATCAAAAAGCTTACCTTAAAGGGGAGTCAAGGTTTTAACGATATCCATAGGGATGATTTCTTTCGGTATTAACCGCATACGTTAAAGAAATACATTATTTGTGGTTTCTTTATTACCTTTGGGTTGATCTTAATCAAGAAACAAGAAATATGAGGATTTTAAAGAATATATTGATGTTGTTGGGTGTTTTCTTCGTGATTACGACCTTGATTTTTGCTGTACAGGGTACGCAAGATACCGAAAACCCTTCGGTACTGGATGTAGCTGACAATGATACCGATAAAAGGGTCTCCGATACCTATAGGATTTCAGCGATTGGGATTCCGGAGGATTTGAATTTTGCGGGGGAATTGGTGCCCCAAGATGATCCGGAGATCATGGAGCGGATAGATAGGGAGTTTTTGGTAAACACTTATTGGCAATCCAACGCCCTATTGTTGATGAAAAGGGCGAATAAATATTTTCCGGTCATAGAGCCCATATTGGCCAAAAACGGAATTCCGGACGATTTTAAATACTTGGCAGTAGCGGAAAGTGCATTGACCAATGTGGTGTCACATGCCGGTGCCACCGGTTTTTGGCAAATAATGAAAGGAACGGGAAAGGAGTACGGACTGGAGATCAATTCGAACGTGGATGAGCGTTATCATCTAGAAAAATCGACTCAAGTAGCCTGTGACTATTTAAATAAATGGAAAGAAAAATTTGGAAGTTGGACCCTTACTGCCGCAGCCTATAACGCAGGTCCGGGCGCTATTAATAAATACATGGGGATCCAAAAAGTCGATGCATACTATGATCTGTTGCTCGGACAGGAAACCGGGAGGTATGTGTTTCGTATCATGGCGATAAAGGAGATTCTTTCCAACCCCGAAAAATATGGCTTTGAAATCAAAGAGGAAGATATGTACAATGCCGTACCGACTTTTAAAGTGGAGGTTGATGAGCCCATTTCGAGTTTTGCCGACTTTGCCCAAAAATATGGGATCAATTACAAAATCCTAAAACGGCATAACCCATGGCTTAGGGAGCCGCATTTGAACAATGCCTCAAAAAAGAAGTACACCATAGAAATTCCGAATAAAGGCTACTATAAGATAACGGAATAGGCATGTTTTCTTTCTTTAAAGAAAACATTTGGCAATTACTTTTAGGGATAAACTATGCCTTGGTCGTTGTTTTATCGATACTGATCCTACTGAAGAACAAAAATCCGGTAAAAACACTTTCTTTCCTGTTTATATTGGCAATCCTGCCATTTTTCGGCATTTTCATTTATTACTTTTTTGGACAGGACTACCGGAAGCATAAAATTTTCGAGAAGAAATATATCTTGGACAATGCCTCCCTAAGGAAATGGCGAAAGAAGTTCGCCCTGGATAGGGAGGAACGTGCGGATTTCAGGGATGATTTCGGTGAAGGCGCGTTTAAAATCCATAATTTATTGCGTCATAATGAAAAAGCGCTACTCACCTTTGAAAATGAAGTGGATATCCTGGTCAATGGGGAAAAAAAATTCGAGCAATTAAAACTAGACCTCGAACATGCCGTAGACCATATTCATATGGAATATTTTGTGTTCGTCGATGATGGGCAAGGCATCGAAATCATTGATATCCTGTGTAAAAAGGCAGAAGAAGGGGTACAGGTAAGATTGATCTATGACGATGTGGGCAGTACTATTTCATCAAAATCAAAAAAACGTATGACCAAGAGCGGGGTACGGCACCATGCTTTTTTACCGGTACTGTTTTCCAATTCCACCAGTAAGATAAACTATAGGAACCATCGTAAAATTGTGGTTATCGATGGTAATATCGGTTATTTAGGGGGTATTAATATCGAAAAAAAATACAATAATGATTATCCGAATATCCGCTATTGGAGGGATACCCACTTACGAATAAAGGGCGCTGCTGTTGGGGCCTTACAAGCTTCTTTTTTTCTCAGTTGGAATTTTGCGGCCAAGGAGGGTATTGAATTGGAAGAAAGGCATTTGCCTAGATCAATGGCGGAACCGCGCAATGGAGTAGCGGTCCAGATCGTTTCCAGCGGTCCGGATACCGATTGGGAAAACATTATGGAAGCCATGTTCACGGCTATAAATACGGCACGGGAAAGGATTTGTATTACCACCCCGTATTTAATTCCGAACAGTCAAATACTCACGGCCCTGACCACAGCCGCTAGGAGTGGGGTCGCGGTCAGCATTATAATCCCCAAGAAATCCGATTCATGGGCGGCACAGTATGCAACGGATTCCTATATTGAACAATTGGTACGTTCCGGAGTGCGCATATTTATGTACCGCAAAGGCTTCGTACATGCCAAAACAATGATCATCGATGATTACCTTTCGAGTATAGGTACCGCGAATTTGGATTATCGAAGTTTTTCTTTGAACTTTGAAATCAACGCTTTGATCTACAACAAAGGCATTAACCGGGAAATGTGTATGATTTTTGAGAAGGATCTTCTGGAATGCGAAGAAGTGGATTATGAAAGGTGGTCAAAGCGGGGGTATCCCCGTAAATTACAGGAATCTTTCAGCAGGCTTTGGGCTCCTTTACTCTAGGTTAAATCTTCTTCATCTGCTGTTGCATCATTTTTATCTGTTCGGTGAGCATATTGTTCTTATCCAATTTTTTCGCCTCCTTCAAAAGCGTGGTAGCTTCCCTTTTGCGTCTTTTCTGCATGGCAATACCTGCTAGGCTCAATTTGGCCATGGCCGTGTCATAATCCATGGTAAGTCCCAATTTCAAAGCTTTTTTAAAATATTTTTCGGCTTGGGTGAGGTTTTTTTGGGACAGGATGATTCCGTGAAGATAATTGTAATACCCCTGTTGTTTTTTGATCAAGGCCGCTTCAGGGTTTTTGATTTTGTCCAACCATTTCCGGGTCCCTTCCAAATCTTGCTTGCGCATTCTGAGAAAAGCAAGTAAAATAAGTTCGTTCCTAAAATAAAGAAAGATGAATATTAACGAAAAAAGGAGCAAGAATATGCCATTCCCAATGTTTCCTTCAACAAATTGATAAACAGCATAGGCAATGATCAATCCGGCAATAACGAGTTTAATATTCTTGTTGAACATGGTATCTTACAATTGTTTGTTTGTGGTGAATTGTACTAAAAACGGACAATGAATCCCTTGGTTGGCAAAAGTACTAAAAACCATTAAGTGGCTAGTAACCCGACATAAAAAAATATTTTTTTAATTAGGTTTGTCAATGAGAAAACTCTTTGTATATTTGCAGCCGGATTTTACAGAGGGGTTTGTAAAATTTAATAGTCAATTAAAGTATAAAATTAGCCAGAGGATGAAAAGAACATATCAGCCATCAAAAAGAAAAAGAAAGAACAAGCATGGCTTTAGAGAGCGCATGGCAACCGTTAATGGTAGAAAAGTTCTTTCAAGAAGAAGAGCAAAAGGAAGAAAAAAGTTATCTGTATCCTCTGAGCCGAGACATAAAAAATAATGTTGAGAATTTCTTTATAATATTAAGGTGTTACTTTTTTCTAAGTAGCACCTTTTTTTTATCCTTGTATATTTAAAATCAAAACTGAGAGCATGCCAAAAAGAAAAGATTTAAAGTCAATTTTAATTATAGGGTCAGGACCAATTGTCATCGGACAAGCTTGTGAATTCGATTATTCCGGTTCACAGGCACTTCGTAGCCTAAGGGAAGATAATATTGAGACCGTTCTGATCAACAGTAACCCAGCGACCATTATGACAGATCCCACAATGGCGGATCATGTTTATTTAAAGCCATTGACGACAAAATCTATTCTTGAAATACTTAAAGAGCATCCACAAATCGATGCGGTTTTACCGACAATGGGAGGGCAGACCGCCTTGAACTTGTGTATAGAGGCCGATGAAAAAGGAATTTGGGAAGACCATAATGTGGAGATCATCGGGGTTGATATCGATGCGATCAATATAACGGAAGATCGGGAAAAGTTTAGGGAATTGATGCTTAAAATCGGGGTAGGGATGGCTCCCCAAGCCACGGCGACTTCGTTCTTAAAGGGAAAGGAGATCGCCCAGGAATTCGGATTTCCTTTGGTCATCCGGGCATCTTATACCTTAGGGGGTGCGGGGGCATCCATTGTGTATAAACCTGAGGATTTTGACGAAATGTTGAGTAGGGGGCTTGAAATCTCCCCTATTCACGAGGTGATGATCGATAAGGCCCTAATGGGGTGGAAAGAATACGAATTGGAGTTGTTACGTGATAAGAACGATAACGTAGTAATCATCTGTACCATAGAAAATATGGATCCCATGGGTATCCATACCGGGGATTCGATTACCGTAGCCCCTGCCATGACCCTCTCTGACCGTACCTATCAAAGAATGCGGGACATGGCCATTAAAATGATGCGTAGCATCGGGGATTTTGCAGGGGGTTGTAATGTGCAGTTCGCTGTCAGTCCTGATGAAAAAGAGGATATTATCGCCATTGAGATCAACCCTAGGGTATCGCGTTCTTCGGCTTTGGCTTCAAAGGCAACAGGTTATCCCATTGCAAAGATCGCTTCAAAATTGGCCATAGGATATCATTTGGATGAGTTGGACAATCAAATCACCAAATCGACATCCGCTCTCTTTGAGCCTACTTTGGATTATGTGATCGTAAAAATACCGCGATGGAACTTTGATAAGTTCGAGGGGTCCGATAGGACCTTGGGACTTCAAATGAAATCGGTGGGTGAAGTAATGGGAATCGGACGTTCCTTCCAAGAAGCATTGCATAAGGCCACCCAATCACTCGAAATCAAGAGAAACGGACTTGGGGCCGATGGTAAAGGGTATAAGGATTATGATCAAATCATTAAAAAACTTACCATCCCCGGCTGGGATAGGGTCTTTGTCATCTATGATGCAATTCAGCTTGGCATCCCCTTGAGCAGGATCCATGATATCACGAAAATAGATATGTGGTTCTTAAAGCAATATGAGGAATTGAATTACCTTGAAAAGGAAATTTCCCAATATACCATTGCCAGCTTACCTAAAAGTTTATTGTTGGAAGCTAAGCAAAAAGGTTTTGCCGATAGACAGATTGCCCATATGCTCGATTGTTATGAGAGTGAGGTCTATAAGAAAAGGGAGGAACTCGGTGTTAATAGGGTCTATAAATTGGTAGATACCTGTGCGGCGGAATTCAAGGCCATGACGCCTTATTATTATTCCACTTTTGAGGCAGAATATGAAACTGCCGATGGTGTTAAAAAGGTAGAAAACGATAGTATTGTCACCGATAAGAAAAAAATCGTCGTACTCGGGTCGGGGCCCAACCGGATCGGTCAGGGCATTGAGTTCGATTATTGTTGTGTGCATGGGGTTTTGGCTGCTGCTGAATGCGGTTACGAAACCATAATGATCAATTGTAACCCGGAAACCGTATCCACCGATTTTGATACCGCGGACAAACTGTACTTCGAACCCGTTTTTTGGGAACATATTTATGACATTATCCGACATGAAAATCCAGAAGGGGTTATCGTACAGTTAGGAGGGCAAACTGCCTTGAAACTGGCCGAAAAGTTGGATAAATACGGGATAAAGATCATAGGAACCAGCTTTAAGGCCTTGGATTTGGCCGAGGATAGGGGAAGTTTCTCCAAGTTGTTGGAAGAAAACAATATTCCTTTCCCGCAGTTCGGGGTGGCTGAATCCGCGGATGAAGCCTTGGCATTGGCCGATAAATTGGATTTTCCATTATTGGTACGACCCTCATATGTTTTAGGGGGACAAGGAATGAAAATCGTGATCAATAAGGAGGAACTTGAATCCCATGTGGTCGATTTACTCCGGAAGATACCTAACAACAAATTACTTTTAGACCACTATTTGGACGGGGCTATAGAAGCTGAGGCAGATGCAATTTGCGATGGTAAGGATGTTTATATCATCGGTATAATGGAGCATATTGAGCCATGTGGGATACATTCCGGGGATTCGAATGCTACGCTGCCGCCATTCAATTTAGGGGAGTTCGTGTTACAGCAAATAAAGGATCATACCAAAAAGATCGCATTGGCCTTGAATACGGTTGGGTTGATCAATATTCAATTCGCCGTAAAAGACGATATGGTATACATTATCGAGGCGAACCCAAGGGCTTCGAGAACCGTGCCGTTCATCGCCAAAGCCTATAAAGAACCTTATGTGAACTACGCGACGAAAGTAATGTTAGGGGAGAAGAAGATCAAGGATTTCAAATTTAATCCACAATTGAAAGGTTTTGCCATAAAACAGCCGGTATTTTCATTCAATAAATTCCCGAACGTCAACAAAAACCTAGGTCCGGAGATGAAAAGTACGGGAGAGAGCATCCTATTTATCGACAGTTTAAAGGATGATGAGTTTTACAACCTGTATTCCAGGCGAAAAATGTACCTCTCTAAATAAAGGAAGGTCCAACATCGGAATGTCCGGTGTATCCTGAAAGTGTAAAAGTGCTGTTTTGACAGCACTTTTTTTTATGGCAAAATATTTTCGAGACCATCGATCAGTTATCCCAATCCGTATGGAAAATACCATCCCTATCGGTTCGCTCATAGGTATGTGAACCAAAATAGTCACGTTGTGCCTGAATTAGGTTCAGGGGTAAACGATCTGCGGAGAAGCCGTCAAAATAGGTTAGGGCACTACCCAGTCCCGGCAAAGGAATGCCATTTTCAATGCCCAGAATCACCATATCACGGGTAGCAGGGACCGTAGCCATTATTTTAGCGGCAAACGCTTTATCCATCAATAAATGTGGAAGATTACTTGTTTCATCAAAGGCTTTGGCCAAATCTTCCAAAAGGGCACCCTTGATAATGCATCCGGCACGCCATATTTTGGCTATGGTTTTCATATTGAGGTCATAACCATATGCTTTGGATGCAGCTGTCATTAGATGAAACCCTTGGGCATAGGTGAGCATAAAACCGAAATATAAGGCCGCTTCGGCCCCTTTTTTCAAAGCCTCCTTATCTAAGTGTTTCGTGGTTTGCTTTGGGTGCGGATTGTTCGACTTCATGGTTTCAGACCTAAGGGCGGACAGTTGGCGCATGCTCACCGCAATATCTATCGTGGGTACGGGAATACCCAAATCCATGGCATTTTGGGAGGTCCATTTACCGGTGCCTTTTTGTTTGGCTTTATCCAAGATCATATCTACCAAATACCCTGTGGTCTTATCGTCTTTTTGCTTTAGGATGTTAGCCGTAATTTCAATCAAGAACGATCTCAAACGTCCTTTGTTATAGGAATCAAAGAGTTTGTGGAGTTCAAGTTGGGAAAAATTACCGGATTTTTTTAAAAGATCATAGATTTCCGAAGTCAATTGCATCAAGCCGTATTCAATGCCATTATGCACCATTTTAACGTAGTTGCCTGCTGATTTTGGTCCTAAATAGGCTACACAGGGCTCTCCTTTAAAATCTGCTGCGACAGCTTCAAGAATGGGTTTGATACTTGCATAGGCTATTTTGGGGCCTCCCGGCATGATACAGGGCCCCTGTCTGGCCCCTTGGGCTCCACCGGAAATCCCGGTCCCCATAAAATAAATTCCTTTTGATCTTAAGGAAGACTCCCTTCTGTCGGTATCCTTATAATGGGAGTTTCCCCCATCAATGATAATATCCCCCTTCTCCAAATAGGGTAAAAGGCCTTCAATGACCGTGTCAACGGGTGGACCTGCAGGCACCAAAAGTATAAGTTTACGTGGCCGTGATAAGGCTTCCACAAAGGTCTTGGTATCCGCAGAAGCATTGATGATAGCTGTATTTTGCACTTCTTCCAAGAGTGATGCAACCTTATTTCCATCCAAATCGAGACCATAGGCAGAGAAGCCACTTTCCGCAATATTCAAAATGAGATTGCGTCCCATGACCCCAAGTCCGATTAATCCGATGTCATACTTTGCTTGTCTCAATGATACATCTTCAATTTTTTAAATCGATTTTCACGTTCTCGCCGTATAAATTTTCCAAGTGGTCATCGGCCTTAAAGGTATCGGCGTTGAATTTAGAGCCCCTTTTCTGGGCTTGTTCTTTTCGTCTCATGCTACGGCTAAAACGCCTTACCCCTTGGTGGTCTTCTATGATCAAACCGGGTACGGGTACGTTTTTTCCATCTTCATCTTTGGCGACCATGGTGAAATAGGAGGAGTTACAATGCTTTGTTTCCCCCGACGTTATATTTTCCGAATCGACCCGAACCCCGACCACCATCGATGTTCGGCCCGTGTAATTGATGGAGGCCCTTAGGGTAACCAATTCCCCAACTTCGATCGGATTCAGGAAATCGACCTTGTTTACCGATGCGGTTACGCAATAATGCTGGGAATGTTTTGAGGCACAAGCAAAGGCTATCTGATCCATAAGGTTAAGAATATGGCCACCATGCACTTTTCCACTGAAATTGGAATGGGAAGGGAGCATTAGTTCCGTAATGGAGACAAGTGATTCCTTTGCTGATTTATATTTTTTCATTTGTTGCGATTAATATGTTCACGGTCTAAAATGCGGTGATTGTTCTTTTTCCACCTTGGTGACGAAGTATTTGGAATCTCCCAACCAAAAGAAAGTGGCATAACGTTCAACATACTCCAGTTTCACATATTCCCCCTGGTATTCTTTTAATTTCCCGATGGTCTCCTGGTCTTTGTCCAATACGGAGAATGCAAATATCTGTGCCCCTGAAATTCCTTGGCTTATCTCTCCTTCCCACGTTTTTGCAATGACCCCTTTGCGACTTATCTTGATCAACTCGCCCGAACGGACTCCCTCGCTATAGGGGACAAAGTAAATAAAGGTGTATATCAAAAGAAAAACGGCAACGATGGCCATTAGGGTCAATGCTAGGATTTTCTTCATAATTCTAATTTAGGTTCTTCTTCGAAGTCATCTTCCTGTGCGCGTTTTAGAATAGGTTCGGGAAGCGATTTTTTTGCTTTGGCCCCCATTTTTTTCAATTTTTCGATACTGATCACCAAATTCCCACGTCCTTGTACCAATTTGTTCATGGCGCTTTTATATTCATCCTTGGCATCGTCCATTTTTTTGCCCACTTTTGTCAGGTCGGTCACAAAGCCCTCGAATTTATCATATAAGGCCCCTGCCTGCCGGGCAATTTCGATAGCATTTCTTTGGTGTTTCTCATTGTTCCACATACTGTCAATGGTACGCAATGTGGCCAATAGGGTAGACGGGGTGACGATTACGATATTCTGTTCAAACGCTTTGTTATACAGGGTGTTGTCATGGTTGATGGCAATGGCGAATGCCGGTTCTATTGGGATGAACATCAAAACAAAATCCGGGCTCTCCATTTCGTACAGGTCTTCATATTTTTTGGAGGATAATTGATCCACGTGTTTTCTTATGGAGTTGATATGGTCTTTTAGGTATTTCTCGCGTAGATCATCTTCCGCGTTGATATACCGTTCATAATCGGTAAGGGACACCTTGGAATCGACCACCATTTTTTTACCGTCAGGTAGGTTGATGATGACATCGGGGAGCACTCGCGATCCATCTTCCCGTGTAAAACTCTGTTGTACGGAATATTCACGGTCTTTTTCCAGACCGGATTTCTCGAGTACGCGCTCTAGAACCAATTCGCCCCAATTTCCCTGCATCTTACTATCCCCTTTTAAGGCTTTGGTCAAATTTTCGGCCTCTTGGGTGATCTTTAGGTTTTGACTTTGGAGGTTCAACAACTGTTCTTTGAGTGCCGAGTGCATGCTTATACTCTCCTTTTGGGAAGTCTCTACCCGTTCTTCAAAGGTTTTTATCCGCTCTTGTAAGGGAGATAGTAGGGTTTTGATGTTCTTTTGGTTCTGTTCGGTGAACTTATTGCTTTTTTCATCAAGGATTTTATTCGCAAGATTCTCGAATTCAATGGTGAATTTTTCCTGCAATTTTTCCACTTCGGCCTTTTGCTCCTTGTTTTTCAATTCCAAATGCTCCAGATCGGATCGGTATCGTACGATTTCATTGCCTAAATGTTCTTTTTCCGTGCGTAATCCTTCTTTTTCTTTTTCCAAACCAAGGATCCGGTCCTCCAACTTGGTTTTAAAAAGTTCAAGTTGCCTATTTTCCTCCTCTAGGGTACTTCGGCTCGATTTTGTTTTTAGACTTTGGATGTAATTACCTATAAAATAGCCAGCGGCAAGGCATAGTACTCCAATAAGTAGATAGATGGGATACGGATTCATTGGTATTTCGGCTTCTTTGGAGTAAAGATAAAGGTTTGACTTTAAAAAAATAAGTCACCTTAGGTTACTTTTTTATTTTGAAAGATCCCGTTTTTGCATCGAATATAACCGTATCTGAAGGAAATATTCGTTCAAAGGCTTGTTTTTGGATCAATTCACAGGGCTCGCCAAAATCATGGCTCTCCTTGTTCATGATCAAGATCTTGTCGCAGAGTTGAATGGCCATTTCAATCTCGTGACTGGTGAGCAATATGGTTTTTTGGGTTTCGTGTGCAATTTGTTTTAATAACTGCATTAATTGCACTTTGTGATGCAGATCCAGATGTGAGGTAGGTTCATCCAATAAGATTATCGAAGTATCTTGGGATAAGGCCCTGGCGATCATTACCCGCTGTAATTGCCCATCACTCAATTCGTAACATTTTTTGTTTTTCAGGGCTTGCAAGCCGACCATGGAAATGGCTTCTTGGATCTTGGATTTATCCTTGTTCGATAAGCTGCCGATCCAATTGGTATAGGGTTGTCTTCCTAAGGCGATAAGTTCCATAACCGTTAGGTTCTTCGAAGCCAAGGGTTCGGTCAGGACGAGACTGATGGTCGAAGCCATTTCAATAGGCGAATATTTTTTCAACGCCTTGCCATCCAATTTTATGGTGCCTGATATTTTGGACTGTACATTCCCCAGGGTTCTTAAAAGGGTAGACTTGCCAATGCCGTTTACGCCCACAATTGCAGCCAATTCACCTTGTTGCAGCTGAAAATCCAATCCTTCGGCAATTACGGTCGTTTCCTTGTTGCTATGGTATCCTATACTCAAATCAATGACTTCCAGGGCGATATGTGTTTTTGTACTTTCGTTCATATCAGGACTAAAAAATCATTTTCTTTTTTCTTACCAGTAACCAAATAACCACCGGCGCCCCTACTATGGATGTTATCGCATTTATGGGTAATACATTGGCAGAACTGGGCAATTGGGCTATAGTGTCGCAAATCAGCATTAAAATAGCCCCATAAACCAATACTGCAGGAACCAAAACCCGATGGTCGGTCGTATTGAAAATTTGTCTTGTCAAATGGGGTACGGCAAGTCCAATGAAGGCTATAGGGCCCGCAAAAGCGGTAATGCCGCCTGCCAGTAAACCGGTAGCTATGATAATCTTATAGCGCGATCTTTTCATATTGATACCTAGGCTTCGAGCGTAATTCTCGCCTAAAAGCAATGCGTTTAACGATTTTATCGATAAAATACTTAGAACAACCCCAAGTACGATAATGGTTAAAAGTAGCAATAACTGGGACCAAGATAGGTTGCCGACACTACCAAAGGACCAATAGATATATTGTTGTAATTTTTCGGCATCGGTAAAGTAGGAAAGTACACTTACAATGGCAGCTGTTATACTCCCGAACATAAGTCCGATAATCAAAAGGGCCATGGTATCCTTTATGCGATACGAAACCACTACCACGACCAATAGCACCAAGAAACTTCCCAGACTTGCCGCAATGGCCAAAGAAACATCGTTGACCAGACCGATGGCAAACACGCTTGAAAATAGGGTGGTACCCATGATCAATAGGGCGGCACCCAAACTGGCCCCTGAACTTATGCCCAATACAAACGGACCCGCCAAGGGATTTTTAAATAGGGTCTGCATCAAAAGTCCACTAAGGGCAAGTCCACAACCTACGAGTATGGCGGTACAGGCTTTGGGGATTCGATAGTTCCAAACAATGTACCTCCAAGAATCATTGGCCAATTCGCCCCCGAATATTGCGTTCAGCGTCCCCTTGAAAGGAATGGTTACCGAGCCTAGGCTTATGTTCGCGACAAAACATACGATCAGTCCCAACAACAATAGGAGAAGAGAGGTTTTATATTTAGCGGTGTTTTCCAATTAGTTCAATGGCTTAAAGAAAAATAATTCATGTTTGGGCAATACCTCAGGATGGAAAATATGTATTAGGTCTTTTAAAATCAAATCGGGTCTATTGGGTCCCAGCTCAAAATATAGCAGGCCGCCGGTCTCCCCTTTGGTATAGGCAAAGGTATAAACCTTCTTATTTTGGAAGGCCTTAAATTTGAGGTAATGCGGATTGGCCTCTTCCATTTCCCGGTACGATGTGAACTGCGAAGGGGAAATCCAAAAATCGGTTTCGATCCCTTTTGCCAAGACACTTTCAATACTAAGGTTGAGGCTTCCGGTCTGCTCGGTGTTTGACCAAGCATAAGAAGCGTTGGCATCTTTCAAGAACTTTGCGGCCCAGCTGTTTCCCCCTGGTAGGTACCAGACATCCTTATATAAGGCACCGCTGAGGACGGTAGGTTGCTTTTTGACCTTTTTGGCCAGGGACTTCACATGGTTGTAAGAATCGGCGATATTTTTGAAAATACTATCCGCAAGTTGTTCTTTTTGAAAAAACGGAGCCATGAATTTGATCCATTCAGCTTTGCCCAATGGGGTTTCCTCTGTCCAGTCGCCATTATACACCACCGGAATATTCGAGCGCTGTAAGGTTTCGTAGGCCTTGTTTTGATTGTTGATACTGAAACCGAATACGACTTCCGGATTTAATTCGATGACCATTTCGGTATTGATCGATTCGTTGTTGCCCAATTCCTTTATTTTACCATCGTCAATAAGTTCCCTGGTTTTAACCGATGAAATATATTGGGTATCGGGAAAACCTTTCAATGCATCGATTACCCCCAAGGCTTCCAAAGTAGGTATGTGCGTAGTAGAGGTTGAGATGACGTTACCCACCGGTACGCCTATTATGGCATCGAATTCGTCTTTGTCCAAAGTGATGGAAGCTAGCTTTTGTTTTGGCACCAATGCATATTTATAACCGGTTTGGGCATTGGGCCATGGGGAGGAAACGTTAATGATGGTAACCCCTGAACTTGTTTTCTCGATGGTAAATCCTTTGGCATGATCAATGATAGTGCTTTTGGATGCCAAGGTTGTTGGTATAGGTTCTTTCGGTTTCTCTTTACAGCCAAGAAACAGACAGAAGAAAAAGGGAAGAAGTAGGGTGGGTCTCATCTTTATTACGGATATAAGTTCTGTTCGTTTGTTAAAAATGACCGCAAGGTAACAAATGTCACAATTCTAGAATGGATTGTATTTTACTTTTGTTGAAAAATTAAATATGCGCGATGGCTCCAATACCACCATTTATATAATCGCAGGGATTATAATACTTCATTTCGTGGTGGGTTTCATCTGGTTGGTTCTAAAACTTAGTAAAAAAAAGGGGGAGAAGTAATTTTTTAGTTTAATTTTGCCCCGAATTTGGTTTTGTCACTTTCACGGTGACCAAATTAAAAGGGAATCCAGTGAAAATCTGGAACTGTTCCCGCAACTGTAAGCATGTGCTGAACATCGTTCGGTACCTATTCGCATTAGGATAGTTGCTATATACTTCATACCACTGATGATTATCGGGAAGGTTGTATGGCAAATTGCAAGTCAGGAGACCTGCCAATTTCAAAAACGATGAATTTCGATAGACTTTCGGGTAAAAAGTCATTGGTATGAAGAAAACCCTTTTACTTCTCTTGCTTATTAATGTTGGTCTCAATAGGACTTTTGCACAGGAGGATCCCACCATCGAACTAAAGGAAGTCGTGGTTTCCGATATGCGGTTGAAAAGGTATTCCGAAGGTCATAAGGTCACCGAATTAAAGGACAGTACCATAAGACGCCAGAACAAGTCATTTACTTCCCTGTTGAACTTTAATTCGAATATATATTTTAAGGAAAATGGCTATGGTATGGTTTCGTCCCCGGCTTTTAGGGGAACCAATGCATCGCATACAGCGGTAATCTGGAACGGGATCAATATCAACTCCCAACTCAATGGGCAAACGGATTTCAATACCGTTGATCCTTTAAGTTACAGTTCGATCGGTATTCGGAGTGGGGGAGGTAGCGTGCAATATGGTTCAGGGGCTATCGGGGGTAGTGTTCACCTGAATAACGACCTTCGGTTCGACGACCATTTTGAGCACCGTGTCTTATTGGGATACGGTAGTTATGAAACCAAGACCATCAATTATACCCAAAGCTACGGCGATTCAAAATGGTCGTCCAATTTTGGTGTCAATTTCAAAAAGTCGGATAATGACTATACCTATTTGAAAACCGGTGATAAGAATGTAAATGGGGAATATGGACTATTGAACTTCAATTTCAATGCCGGTTATGTGCTATCGGGGAGTCAGGTCCTGCGGTTATACCATCAGAGTTTCATCGGGGATAGGAATTTATCGGGAACCATAGTGTCAGAAGGACGCAGTAAGTATAAAGACAACCAGTATCGCACACAATTGGAATGGGTGCGTTTTGGTGCAAAGGCAACGTCAAAAGCCAAACTTGCCTATTTACAGGAAGAATATAGGTATTATGAGAATAAAAATTCCGATTCCTATTCCTATGGTAAGGTATCGACGTTCCTTGCACGTTATGCCCTGGATATGGCATTGTCAAAGCGCTTTAGATTGCATTCTTTCTTGGAATTTGACAATTATGAAGGGGCAGGTGACAGTTTCGGTAATCCCAAGCGGAATGATTTTTCCGCAACGGCCTTGCTTAAGCATCAGGTTTCCCCAAAACTGGCCTATAATATTAGTTTACGACAGGATTTCTCCTCGGACTATAGCTGTCCTTTGGTTTTTTCTTTGGATGGGAAATACGCCCTAACTAAGGAATATGACATTCAATTAAGCGCATCAAAAAACTTTAGGACCCCAACATTCAACGATCTTTATTGGGAACCGGGGGGCAATACCGATTTATTGGCAGAATCATCTTATCAAATCGATTTAGGCCATCGTTTGCGGTTTGGCGGATTAACCTTTAACCTGAATGGTTATTACATCGCTACCGAGGACATGATAAAATGGCTACCCGGTAGCGACGGGATTTGGTCCCCGATAAATATTGATGATGTACAAATTTATGGCGTTGAAGCGGAGCTTGGTCTGGATTATGGCATCTCTGAAAACCAAAAGATAGGGTTCAAGTCCAATTATGCCTATACGGTTTCAGAAGATAAATCTACCAATGAGCAGTTGATCTATGTCCCATTTCATAGAGCGAATGCTTCCTTAACCTATAGTTTGTTGAATTTCAATGTGTTTTACCAACACCTCTACAATGGTCCGGTTTCGATCATAGGAGGCGAGTTGGATGGTTACGATGTGGCCAACATAGGAATAACTTATACCGGGACCCTTGAAAAAATTCAATATACCCTTGGGGTCAATATCAACAACCTCTACGATACGTATTACGAAAACATAGCATTGCGCCCGATGCCAAACAGAAATATTCAATCACAATTAATCATAAATTTTTAAAATCAATGAAAATCAAGCACTTTTTTATTACAGCAGCACTGGCTTCCTTCATATTCGTGGGATGCGATAATGATGATGACGACCAAACGGAGATTGGGGAGATAGCGGTTTCGACAGCTGCCGACTCTTATGATGAGGGTTCAGGGACTATCGACTTCAATTTTACGACCCCAACCGCCAGTGATAATGACGTAACCATAGGTTATGAGGTAACGGGTACGGCTACTTCCGGTGAGGACTACGAAGCGGTATCAGGTTCGGTGATCTTACCAAGTGGAGATTTGTCGGTTACTTTAAGCCTTACCCTTATTGATGATGATGAGGTAGAATCCTCGGAAGATATTACATTGACCATTTTAAGCATTTCGGGCAATGACGATCTAGAGATAGGGACTGATGATACGGTTACCTTGACAATTACCGATAATGATTCCTATCCTTATGAAAATGGGATCATAGTGACCCATGAAGGTAATTTTTACCAAGGAAATGCTTCCATTTCTTTTGTGTCCGATGATTATTCAGTGGTGGAGAACGATGTTTACAAAACGGTCAATGAGGTCGATTCGTGGGCCGATGTTATCCAGAGTATGGCTTTTAATGGTGATTACGGTTACATTGTGGTAAACAATTCACAAAAAATCGAAGTGGTAAACCGGTATACTTTTGAGTCTATCGCCACTATTGAGGATGGTTTATTGAACCCCCGTTATATGGTTTTCGCCAACGGAAAAGGATATGTGACCAACTGGGGTGATGGGTCGGATCCCGATGATGATTATGTCGCGGTGATCGATCTTGACAGTAATGTCGTTGAGTCTACAATTTCGGTTGAGGAAGGTCCTGAACGCCTTTTGGTCAACGGGACTACCGTTTATGTAGCCATGCAAGGGGGATGGAGCCAAAACAATATCGTTACGGTGATAGATGCAACCACAAATACCGTGTTGTCGACCATTACGGTTGGTGATGTCCCGAACTCCTTACAATTGGATGCTGACGGTAATTTATGGGTCCTTTCCGGGGGTAAACCTTCTTGGACTGGGGATGAAACCATGGCACAATTGGATATCATCAATACGACCGACAATACGGTTACCACAACATTTGGGTTTGCTGAGTCTGAGCACCCAGGGGCATTGGTAGTTGATGGTAGTAATTTCTACTATTATATTACCGATTCAGTTTATAAAATGGAGGCTTCGAGTTCAGCGCTTCCTGAAACCGCTGAAATCACCGGACTCAGTTTTTATGATATGGCCGTTAATGATGGAGTGCTTTATGGCGTTGATGTCAAGGATTATTCCAGCAATGGCTCCTTGGAAGTATATGACCTAAGCGATAATTCGTTCACGACTTCCGTAGAGGTATCCATTATACCGGGGAAAATTTATTTTAATGGTACTGCCGAGCGTTAATCGCTTTTGACTCATCTTATTTAAATAAAAAGGGCTCTAGAATTAGAGCCCTTTTTGTTTGTCATATTTTAACCATTTTATTGCACGGGGACTTCTAATTCCAATGGTTTATCCAATACCATATTGTCTTTGAGTATGGAGAACATTTTGGAATTTGTCATTGCATTGGCAGGCATACCCACCTCAAAACTTCGTTTTGCACTTTGACCTGTGATTTCCTGAATGGCCCTTGCCAATAGCGGTTCGTTAAGGTCGCCCCAAGTTCCCAGGTTCTCGAGGTCTTCCTCAAGTTCAATGTCGGGATCGAGTCCGTCTGTATAGGCATAAAAACCGTCTGCATTCTCGTTTCGTCCCACTAGGGGTTGTATGGCCCATTGGTTGTCCGGGTTGATCTCACTTTCGCGTTCTGAGTTATAGATGTAGCTATATCCGTAATCGTCGACCATCGTAATTGAAAATTCATTTTTACCCCGTGTGGTTTCCCCGATATGCACTACATCTACATAAGGGGCAAGTCCGTTAATGACCAATTCACTGGCCGAGGCGGAATTATAAGTAGCGATGATATATACTTTGGAAAGGTTAAGGGTGTTGATCGCAGAACCGTCACTCGTTTCCTTTGCAAAATAATCGACCAGTTGCGAATCGCTCAGTTGTGCTTGTATTTTATCGTTCCAACGTTGTCGTAAGAATACCTCATCCTCATTGGTGCCATAAATCATACTGGATAGTAAGCGTGCGGAATTCACCGAACCTCCGGGGTTATAACGAAGGTCCAGTATTAAATTGGTGACCCCTTCGGCCTTAAAGGTTCCAAAGGCATCATTAAGATCTTCATCAAATTCATTGGTAAACCCGTTATAGACCAGATACCCGATTTTTTCACCGCTAATATCGAAGGTTTTGGAGAGGAATACGGGATTTTCAACCAAGCCTTCCAGTTTGGTCAATTCAACTTCCTTGTCATTGGGGGTGATGACGTTGTCCGAAATATCGGCCATATTCAAGGTATAGGTGTCGCTATCACCAAATAAGAGGTCGATATAATTGTCAATGTTCAAGGTCTGACCGTCTACCCCCGTAAAAATATCGCCCCTGGAGATATCTTTTGTAGCGGCATCCGAATCCGGGACAATGTACATGACATAGCCGAATACATCATCACTATCACTGTATTTGACCAAACCATATTCAAGTCCGTTACTTTTTGAAATCCCAGCGAAAGCTTGGGTCAGTTCCTGATAATCTTCAGAGTAAAAACTAAAACGATCCTCAGAATACAACAATTGATTGTCAAAGAAGTCCCCAGGATCGGATTCAGAGGATAAAAATTCAGTATAAGCCGCGATTCCTTCTTCGGTATTGGCAAATTTGTCATCGGCCAAGTTAGGGACATCCGCCTGCCAGAAATACCAAAAGTTCATGGCTTTCCACATAAAGTCCTGTACCTCCACATCGGCGGATTCTTCAGGGTCTATACCTTCTGAAGGGGTAAGGTCATCATCACTTTTTTTGCAGGCGTTCAGTAATACTCCTAGCGAAAGGAATAGCAATACATACTTTTTCATTGATTTTTCTTTTGAATCCAGTAGGGAAGAACCTCAATTATCATTCCAAAACTTAAAAAAAAGACTTGGGGGACTTTCATACTTTTGAATACTATTTACGTAACTTCTTATTATTTGGATGTCCAATTTAAAGACAATAACAGAATATAAAAATTATTTGTAACAAAATTCGTTGTACTTCGTCTTCCTTTTGTAGCCCCGAAAGTAGTGCTATTTACAACCGATCGACAAAAATGAAATCGACATGAAAAAATATATTTACATCATTTTACATTTGGATATATCCTTTTCCCGAAGATTACATGTGCCCCATAAAAAGCAATAAAAGCCAGCACATGAAACAATCGGAATTTCTAAACGTGGTAATGCCTTTTAAGGATAAACTCTATAGGTTGGCCAAACGCCTGTTGGTCTCTAGGGAAGAGGCGGAGGATGCTACACAGGAAATATTGATGAAGTTGTGGTCGAAGAATGAAGACTTTGAAAAATATAAGAGTGTTGAAGCTTTTGCCATGACAATGACCAAGAATTTCTGTTTAGATCGGTTAAAGTCGAAACAGGCAGGCAATCTAAAATTGGTGCACAGTAATTATGGGAACGACGATGCCTCGTTACAAAAACAGGTAGAGGCGAAAGACAGTGTAAATTGGGTAGGGAAGATCATGGAGGAACTTCCGGAGCAGCAAAGAATGATATTGCAGCTTAGAGATGTTGAGGAGTACGATTTTGATGAAATCGGGGAGTTGTTGAATATGAAACCAACGGCAATTCGAGTGACATTATCAAGGGCGCGTAAAACCGTTAGGGAAAAATTAATGCAAAAACATAGTTATGGAATTGGATAGAATAGAAAAATTATTGGAAAAATACCTGGAAGCCACAACTTCCATAGCAGAGGAAAAAGAGCTTCGGGCTTATTTCTCACAGGAAAGTCTTCCTCAGCATCTAGAGCAATATGCCCCAATGTTCCGGTATTTCTCGGTTGCCAAAGAAGAACGCTATACCAAGAAGCTACCTTTGAAAAACAGAAGGTTCAATTACAAATGGCTTTCGATAGCGGCAATGGCGGTCTTGTTGTTCGGTATCTACTTCGGTAAACAATACCAAGAGAAGAAAGAAGCCGAATATGCCTATAGTGAGACGAAAAAGGCTTTGACCTTATTGGCCGATAACTTTAACAAGGGTACCGAAAAAGTGGCTTATTTGAATGAATTTGAAAACGCAAAACAAAAAATTTACAATAAAAATTAATACGAAGCATGATGAAGAAAATTATTATAACATTAGCATTGGCAGTTTTACCGACACTTGGTTTTTCACAGTCCGTCTTTGATAAATACGAAGATTTAGACCATGTAAGCGCCGTAGTGGTCAACCAGAGTATGTTCCGGTTACTGTCCAATATTGACGTGGAAGTCGATGATCCCGAAGCACAAGACTTTATGGATATTGCCAAAAGTCTAAAGAACCTCAAGGTTTTCATAACCGAGGACAAAAGTATATCGGCCGATATGTTGAAGACCATGAACCAATACCTTAAAAGTGCCAAGTTGGAGGAATTGATGCGGGTCAAAGACAAAGATGCAAACGTTAAGTTCTATATAAAAAGCGGGAAAGACGAAAACCATGTGAGTGAGCTGTTGATGTTCGTCACGGGTATCGATAAGGTCGATGTGGAAGTGAATGGAAGAAAATTCGAAACGGTCTTGCTTTCCCTTACCGGGGATATCGATTTGAGAAAAATAGGGTCACTGACCAAAAAAATGAACCTTCCGGAAGAATTGAACGAAGCCGGGAAAAAGAATTAAAATAGAAATACGTGGTATGGCGGTTAAAGTGTCAAAGCCACACATACATCAATCAATCATTAATCATCAAAATGCCGAAAGGCCAAAAAACAACAGTCATGAAAAAAATCACATTAATTTTAGCAATTGCCCTATTACCGTTCGCAGCAACCTCACAGTCTATATTTGATAAATTTGAAGATATGGACGATGTAGGTTCGGTTATCGTGAATAAGGGGATGATCGATCTGTTAACCTCGATAGGGAGTCTCGATAACGATAGGGAAGCCAGGGAATTTGTCGAAATGGCAAAAGGTATTAACGGTATTAAAGTTTTCATGACCGAGAACAAGACCGTCGCGGCCGATATGTCGGCAACCGTTCATAAATACCTGAGATCTTCCGATATGGAAGAGTTGATGCGGGTTAAGGACAAGGGAGTGAATGTAAAGTTCTATGTCAAAAATGGAAAGAAAAGAGATCATGTGACCGAATTGTTGATGTTCGTTTCCGGATTAAAGGAAATGGAGGTAGATGTAAATAATAGGAAATTCGAAACGGTATTGGTTACGATGACCGGTGATATAGATCTGAACCAAATAGGTACATTGACCAAGAATATGGACCTGCCCGACGAATTGAACAGCGCCAGAAAACGCAATAGATAAATATATGATCCGGTTACTGTAAACTTTGCGGTAACCGGAATGTCGTCACTAGGAACACCTTTTTAAACTATGGAAATGAAAAATTTAAGTAAAGCACTAACGATCCTACTGGTCTTGGTCTTAAGCAGCTGCTCTTCGAGGCAAAGCCTTCAGGAGTATTTTGTGGCAAATTCCGAAAACCCCAATTTTCTATCCTTGGACCTTCCCGCAAGTCTTCTGAATCTGGAAAAAGTGGAATTGAGTGGGAGCGAAAGGGAGGCCTTGAATTCCCTGAAGAAAATGAACGTATTGGCCTTTAAAAAGAACGATACCAATTCCGATGAATTTGAAACTGAAAAAGCAAAGGTCAAGGCGATTTTGGCCCATGAAAAGTTCACCGAATTAATGAAACTCAAGTCCGGCTACGGAAATGGGGTCATTAAATACATCGGGACCGATGAGGTCATCGATGAGGTGATCGTTTATGGGGATAACGATGATAAGGGCTTTATGTTGATCCGGGTCTTAGGCAAGGATATGAAACCGGCCAATCTGGCGAAATTCATGCAAGCTGTTCAAAAATCGGATTATAAGGGAGAGGGCTTATCCGATATTGTCGATTTTTTCAAAGGGTAAATCCTTTCTTTGTTATTAGCGTAAATTACAGTACATCCATATTCAAAAGAATTACGGTAAAGGCCTTGGGGTTGGGGCTTTTGCCGTTCTTTTTTTTTTACCTTTCCATGTGTCGAAATCCAAACCTTATAGGATGTAAACGCGTTATTGACCTAAGTTGCTTCACGATATAATAGAGAGGTTATCTTATGGTTATGCGTTTCTTATTCGGCTATTTAAAGCTTTAATTTTTACAAGTCAATTCACTATTTTCGCTGTACTATTAACTATAACACTTTATATTAAAATGGAAAAAGCAACGGAATGGTTCAATTATGGCTTGGAATTGGCTAAGGAATTTGGGCCTAAATTAGTGACGGCCATCGTCATTTACATCGTCGGTTCTTGGGTCATCAAGAAAATTACTGGGGCGTCCCGAAAAATGATGGCCAAAGGTAAGTATGATGAATCACTACAAGGGTTCTTATTGAATTTGGTCTCATGGGCATTGAAGATATTTTTGATCATTGTGGTAGTTTCCCAATTAGGGGTCGACATAACTACGTTCGCTGCGATCATTGCCGCTGCCGGTTTGGCGGTGGGCTTGGCCTTACAGGGGTCATTGTCGAATTTCGCCGGTGGGGTATTGATCATGATGTTCAAGCCTTACAGGATCGGGGACCTGATCGAGGCCCAAGGGGAATTGGGAGTTGTAAAAGGAATTGAGATCTTTACCACCAAATTGACCACACCACAGAATAAACTGGCGATCATACCCAATGGAGCCATGGCGAATGGTAATATCATTAATTACACCGCGGAAGGTAAGATACGGGTAGATATCACCATTGGCGTAGGTTACGGGGAGGACATTAAAAAAACCAAGGAGGTATTGCTGAAGGTATTGAGCTCAAACCCATTGGTCTTACAGGATCCCGCACCTTCGGTCAATGTCTCTGAATTGGCGGACAGTTCGGTCAACTTTGCCGTACGGCCTTACACCAATCCCGAACATTACTGGGAGGTATATTTCGGTACGATGGAGAATTGTAAGTTGGCCTTGGATAAGGCCGGTATTGAAATTCCTTACCCACATTCAGTGGAGATCCATAAGCAAGGATAACCTAGGGTATTGAACGTACATATAAAAAAAGCCCCAAAGTACGATATGGTACTTGGGGCTTTATTTATGCCAATAATTGGGTTTAAACCCCGGTATAGTTGGAAGGGGTTATTGCTTTCAACTCCGATTTGATGCTATCGGAAACTTCCAGGGTGTCAATGAAATCCCCTATGGTTTCCTGGTTGATTTTCGCATTGGTCCGTGTCAATCCTTTTAAGGCTTCATAGGGGTTCGGATATCCCTCACGCCTTAAAATGGTTTGGATGGCTTCGGCAACCACGGCCCAATTGTTCTCAAGATCTTGCTCGATTTTTTCTTGGTTCAACAAAAGTTTGTCCAGTCCTTTTAGGGTAGACTGAAAAGCAATCAACGTATGCCCGAAAGGAACGCCTACATTTCTTAGGACGGTACTATCGGTTAAATCGCGTTGCAATCTTGAAACCGGTAATTTGGCCGATAAATGTTCAAAGATGGCATTGGCGATCCCAATATTTCCTTCCGAATTCTCAAAATCTATCGGGTTCACCTTATGGGGCATGGCCGACGAACCTACTTCCCCCTTTTTTATTTTCTGTTTAAAATAGTCCATCGATACATACGTCCAGAAATCCCTATCCAAATCCAGGATAATGGTGTTGATACGTTTTAAGGTATCGAATAAGGCCGCCATATGATCATAGTGTTCAATCTGTGTAGTCGGAAAAGAATGGTGTAAGCCCAATTTTTCTTGTACGAATTGTTTTCCAAAGGCTATCCAATCCAGATTGGGATACGCTATTTTATGGGCGTTATAATTACCGGTCGCCCCACCGAATTTTGCTGCGCTGGGAATGTCGTTCAATAAATTGAATTGTTCTTTCAAGCGTTCTACGTACACCTCTATTTCCTTACCTAAACGGGTAGGGGAAGCTGGTTGTCCGTGGGTACGGGCCAATAAGGGAACGTTTGCCCATTCCTTTACCAATGCCTTCAATTTATCCACTACCTGAAAATAAAGGGGCACATATACATCGTTCATGGCCTCTTTGATCGATAACGGTATTGCGGTATTGTTGATGTCCTGGGAAGTTAATCCAAAGTGTATGAACTCTTTATGTTCGCTTAACCCTAATTTGTCGAAGGCCCCTTTTATAAAATATTCTACGGCCTTTACATCGTGGTTGGTGGTCTTTTCTATATCCTTTATCTCCTGGGCATCTGCGGTATCGAAGTTTTTGTAGATATCCCTTAGGGCATTGAATTTCGAGGAGTCGAATGATTCGAGTTGGGGTAAGGGGATTTCGCAAAGGGCGATGAAATATTCTATTTCTACAAGTACCCGGTATTTTATTAGGCCTTCTTCGGAAAAATAGGGGGATAAAGAATCCGTTTTACTTCTATATCGACCGTCTATCGGTGAAATGGCATTCAATTGGGATAGTGACATGGATATTGTGATAGGTTTTGGTTAAAGGCTGTAAAGATACTTATTCATGGGTGAGTTTAAAAGGTTTGAAAAGCATAGTTTGCATTTCTTTTCAACACTATTTCAGGGCATTCAGTTTCGCTAAGATGGTTCTTGCCCTCGCTCGGTAAGCAGGGCTTCCGGAGGTATAGTTTTGCTCTAATACCATCTTTAACTCAGGATGTATCCATTCAAAGGCTTTGCCTATATGCCATAAAGAAGTCATTGAGTAGGCTTTTGTAGCGACTTTATATTCCCCGATGAGCCAATCGAAACAAGTGCTGGCGATAAGTTCGAGGTGTTTTGGGGTCAATACCTGTTTTGTTTCATTCCGCTTTTTATTGAAAAAGGCCGTAATCAATAGTTCACAGATTTTGGCCATTGGACGAACCGATGAATCAAGGGCCAACGTATGCAGGTTTTCGGTGAAATCATCGATAAGGGGCAAGATGGAATCTATATTCCGTTTGGCCACATATTCCAAGATCCAACAGGCTTTATTTGCTATGGGGTCACGGCCTTCGAAAGCTATTTCCAACAAGGGGGGCAATAATTCGGGCTTGTTCAAGACCCAAAGGGACATTTCAGTGCGTTTTTTCCTTGTTGCATCCACATAATCCAATGATTCAATTAATTGTTCTTTAATCACTTGTTCGTATTTTTGATTAAATAATCATCGAAATGAAAATACTAAAAAAAATCGCAGTCATCCTACTTTTGGTGTTGGTGGCCATGCAGTTTTATCGTCCCGTTAAAAATTCGTCCCAAGAAAATCACGTCGCTCAATTCATTGCGGAAACCAACCCTTCGAAAGAGGTGCAAGGGGTTTTGCAAAATGCCTGTTATGATTGCCATAGCAACAATACCGATTACCCTTGGTATAGTATGATCGCCCCTGTATCCTATTGGCTTGCTGATCATGTGGAGGAAGGTAAGGAGGAACTTAATTTTTCAGCTTGGGAAAGTTATTCCGACAAAAGGAAAAGTCATAAGTTGGAAGAGGTCGTCGAGGTTATCGAAGCCGGGGAAATGCCCTTGAAGTCGTACACTTGGGTACATTCTGAAGCCATATTGACCAAAGCCCAAAAAGAGGCGGTCATGGCATGGGCAAATCAATCTAAGGTGCTTTATCAATTAAATCGGCAACCACAGTAGGGACACCTTCGGTAGCTTTTTCCGGAATCACATATAATTTATTCAAAGGATTCCCCTTGATCGAAGGTTTGGGGTCAACAAAATATATCGGGGTTCCTTTAGGGACAAAGTCGATTAAACCCGCCGCAGGGTACACCTGCATCGAGGTGCCTATGATCAACAAAAAATCGGCCATGGCGGTCAATTCCATGGCCCTTCCCATCATGGGTACTTCTTCGCCGAACCATACGATATGTGGCCGTAATTGGTATCCTTTTTCACAGGTGTCGCCCAAAACCAAATTGGAACGCCACGGAATCGGCTGGCCGCCCATCGTGCTGCGAACCTTTAGGAGTTCTCCATGTAAATGGACCACATGGGAACTTCCGGCCCTTTCATGGAGGTCATCCACATTTTGGGTAATAATGGTCACCTTAAAATGTTCTTCGAGCGTTACCAGGGCCTTATGGGCTTTATTGGGGGTTACTTCAAGCAACTGTCGCCTGCGTTGGTTGTAAAAATCCAAGACCAATTCCGGGTTATTTTCAAAACCTTGGGGAGAAGCAACCTCCATAACATCATGGCCTTCCCAAAGCCCATCGGCATCCCGGAAAGTCTTAAGTCCACTCTCAGCACTCATCCCGGCTCCGGTAAGTATGACAACATTCTTTTTCATAGTATAAAAATAGACTTTTTCTTATATTAGTTATATGGAAGATCAGCAGCTTTTGACGTATCTCGAAAGATTTATTTCGGAGGAAAGGAAAGAACGTTTCATCCAAGTCCTAGAGGAGCGTACCAAATTTCTAACAGTGGCCATTGAGGATGTTTTTCAATTACACAATACCAGTGCCGTAATCCGAAGTTGTGAGGTATTCGGAATACAGACCGCCCATGTTATCGAAGGTCGTTTTGGAAAACGGTTGGATAAGAATATTGCCATGGGGGCACAACAATGGGTCGATGTGTACAGGTATGGGAGTACGGGCGACTGTATCGCAAGCCTTAGGGATCAAGGATATCGAATTGTGGCCACAACCCCCCACAATGACTCGTGTTTTCTTGAGGATTTTGAAATCGAGGACAAAACAGCATTGTTTTTCGGCACGGAAAAGGAAGGTCTAAGCCAGGAGGTGCTCCGGGAAGCCGACGGATTCGTTAAAATACCGATGGCAGGGTTTACCGAGAGTCTTAATATCTCAGTGTCTGCTGCCATTTTGTTACAATTTCTGACGGTAAAATTGAAAGGTCTGCAAGTACCTTGGCAATTAAGCGATCGTGAAAAATTGGAAAAACGATTGGATTGGACCAAAAAGTCGATTAAAAGCATCGATAAAATTTTGGAGCGGTACAGCGATGCAATGTAAATTTTTACTATATTTAAATTCAACCAATCCCTTGATTTTCTTATGTATATACTACTTTATATTTTATCGGGAATCGTGGCCATAGTTTTGATATTGGCGATTATCGCACCCAAAACCTATGATGTTTCACGTAGTATAATAATTTCCAAGCCTGTTCCGGAAGTTTTCGAGTATTTGAAATACCTTGGAAAACAGCGCGAATGGTCTCCTTGGGAAAAGAGAGACCCGAATATGGAGTATAAGCTCACCGGTATTGATGGTGAAGTCGGTGCCGTAAGTTATTGGAATGGCAATAAAGAGGTAGGTGAGGGTGAACAGGAATTGACCGGGATAACCCAAAACAAGGAAATAATTTCGCAATTACGATTCTTTAAGCCATGGAAATCCCAGTCGGATGCTTATCTCCGTGTTACAGAAGAGGGTAAGGGCTCCACAAAGGTGACTTGGGGTTTTTCGGGCAAGAATAAATTTCCGATGAGCATAATGATGCTGTTCATGAACATGGACAAGATGGTAGGGAAGGATTTTGAAGACGGACTTGGGTCCTTAAAGGAAATATTGGAAAATCAGTAATTATGGAGTATAACATGGTGGGCTGGTTTGAGATTCCCGTTTCCGATATGGAGCGTGCCAAGACGTTTTATGAAAAGGTTTTTGGTATTACGATTAGTGTCCATGACCTGGGAGAATTGCAAATGGGATGGTTTCCCAGTGCACCTGATAAAAAAGGGGCTTCAGGGTCGTTGGTCAAGCACGGAATGTATACCCCAAGTGCTACCGATGGACCATTGATATACTTTACATGTCCTGATTTGTCCGTTGAGCTGGGCCGGGTAATCGAGGCTCAGGGGGAAATACTTCAACCTAAAACCGAGATCGGAGGCGGGCATGGGTTTATGGCTTTGGTAAAGGATACCGAGGGTAACCGGATCGCCTTACATTCACGCCAATAATTGTCAATAATAGACGCTCGGTACTTCGGTATGGGCACCCAATCGAATAGGTAGGGCTATGCTATGGTTCTTGATCTTTCTGTTCCTTTCCTTGAATCCTTGACTAGTACCGGAAAGATTATTGGGCAACCTCCAACAAAGCAATATCGTATTCGCTTTCAAAAATGAACTTGCCGTTTTTTACTTCCCCAATAGTGTCGGAATAGGCATCATGGAGTTTTGTACCGTCACCGAAAAATCCTTTCACCCAAAGGGATTTTTTACCGATCGGTAGATCCAGGCCAACCACGACTTTATCCTTAAAATCATCGTCGATATAGGTTCTGCTGAAAACATAGGGTTTTTTGGTAAGTCGTTTGTGCTTACCGGCACCAATGGCCGGATGGTTTTTTCGGAATTTACCTAATTTTTGCCAATGGGATAGAATACTTTTGGTTCCGGGTAGGCTATCTTGGTCTTCCCAGTTCATAAAGGACCTTAGGGTAGCATCCCCGACAGCATCCTCAATGGTGAGGTCCCTTGCAGATTCATCACCATAATAGACCTGTGATGCCCCTGGGGTAAGTAACAGTACATTGGCGCTTCGGATGGGCTTTTTGCGTTCCTTGTCATAAGGGCTCCCATCATCATGTGATGTAAGGTAATTGAGTACGCTTTGACCCTTGAGCTTCGTGTTTAAAATGGTGCTGTATTTTTTAAATATGGATTCGTAATCCATATCGGCATCCTGCTTTAATTCAAAATTGATCAGGCTTTTGAATCCGTTGGCATAATAATCCACTTTCTTGTCGCCAAAATCGAAGGTCCTCCCATGTGAAATGTTATAATTGTATACTTCCCCTACCATATAGAAAGGATTGTCGTCCAAAACAAGATCGGGATGTTTCTTTTTCCAGGATTCGAAAGCGGCCGAGGCCTCTTTGTAAAGTTCCGACCAGGCATTTTCATTGACATGCTTTACCGTATCTACCCTAAACCCATCGATGCCCAGATCATTGACATAATCGGTTAACCATTTTATGATATAGAATCGGGGAGCCCTTGGATACCCGGTACGTTCAAAGAAAAGATTTAACTCGTCGAGTTCGGTACTGATCCGACCTTCAGCCTTCCATTTGGCCAAAAGGGAATCTGGCAATTCAACCGCCTCATTCGATTCGGTTCGAATATCCGGAAGGTTGTCTACTAAAGTACAAGTCGTGGTGTTGGTGTAGGTTGTAAATTCGCAGGTAGGTTCGGTACGTACCCATTCTTCGGGCCAGACATGATCTTCGGCCGTAACGGGTCCGGTATGGTTCAAGACCACATCCATTAAGATACGGATTCCGTTTTTGTGCGCTGTTTTCACCAGTTTTTCCAACGCTTTTCGGGTACCGAAATTAGGGTCCAAAGCCGTCCAATCCTTTGTCCAATAGCCGTGATAGCCGTAAGTGTTTCCGGTAGATTCGTCGGTGTCGCCATGAATTTGCTCTACTACTGGTGTAAACCAAATGGCATTGATTCCTAAATCGGAAAAGTAACCCGCCTCGATTTTTTGGGTTATTCCTTCCAAATCTCCGCCCATGAAACCCCTTAATACCCCGGTTTCATTTGTTCTTTCGAAATTTATGTCATTCTCAGGATTGCCGTTATTGAAACGATCGGTAAGTAAAAAATAAATATTGGCCCCTTCCCACACAAATGGAACCGATTCCTTGATTTCGGGTTGACTTTGGATTGCAGTAACCTCAGGTTGAATTGTCGCTTCTTTTTTGTCTGGTTTACAGGAGTTTGCAAATGCCAAAACCAAAAACAATACGAACAGTCGATGCATAGTAGTCTATTTTGGTTAAAGCTATAAAATGCAACGGGAAATAGAAAATTTATTTCTTTCTATTTAGAACTTTAAATTCTTCATAACAACTACTGATGGCATCAAGGATCTGCAAATCGTTTGCCGTGGAGATAAAGGACTTGGAATAGCTGCAATTGTTCAGGATATCCTCGATATCCACTTTTTCAATTTGTAACAGCTCGGTCAAGGTTTCCCGATCAAATTTAGAGGCAAGAAGATCGCGAATGGCGTCATCTTCTTTAACCTGTCTTAATTTTCGCATCTGATTAGGTTTTTTTCCAAACAAGTTGCGCAACAAATCGGCAGGATTCAAAATAGCCCCAAGCACACGCGTGGCGGCATTGGGGTTTTTCTTTCCTGCTTCATACCCGACATTCAATCCTGAAATACTGTATTGATAGGCATTGTTTATGGGCATGTTCTTAACATCTATTTCCAGATAGCCCGTAAGCGAATAGGGGCGTACGATAACCTCTTCAAGGGCATAGGCCAACTCGGTAAGTGATATTTTGGTATCCTTGAACTTGAACATGTCATTGGTGACCCGAATTTTCTGTGATTTGAAACCAAGATAGGAAAAGTATAAGGTATCGTTCACCGAGGCGGTTATTGAAAACTCCCCCTGCTGATTGGTGATAGTACCCAATACTTTGTTCAAATTTACGACATGGACACTTTCCAACGGTTTGTCCGTCTGGGCATTAACAATGATTGCATTGAAGGTTTGTGCCTCAGGTTCCGTTTCTTGGGCAAAGCCCATAAAACCAATCAATAGAAAGGTGACGGCAATATATTTTATCATTGGTCTAAAATCCGAATAATTGGGTACTAATCAAAGAAAAAAAGATCAAGAACCTGTTTTTTAATATACAATTAACTAAAAGAAATCGCTTTTGCGTTTGCTTCTTCGTTTACCGGAAAAGGTGGAGTTGCCACCGGAAGATTTTCTGTCCCTTCCCTTGCCCGAGGAATTGCGATCTCGGCTATTTCCGGAGCGACTACGGTCGCGACCTCCGCTCTTTTTCCTGTCCCTTCCGCCTCGGCCACCGCCGCCACCGGGATTTTTGGAAACTTCAACATTAACAAAGCGACCATCTACTTTGAATTCGGTAAAGGTGGCCAATATTTTTTCAGTGACCTCAGCGTCTGTGTTGAAGAATGAAAAACTATCTTTTACATCCACTTTGAAAACATCGTCTTTGTCCAGGTCTACCGTATCCCGGATAAAGTCTTTTAACGACATCCAGTCATACCCGTCTTTTTCCCCTATATTTATAAAGTAACGTACAGAACCACTGGAAGGTACTTGTCCGCCACGGTCTTTTCGTCTATCGCCACTATCACCTGAATCGGCAAGGTTCAAATCTTTGGTTTTGTTATAGTAATTATAGAATCGGGTAAATTCCACAGAGACTATTTTTCTTATAAGATCCTCGCGATCGACCCCTTTCAAAACATCATTGATGGCAGGTAAATAACTTTCGACCTCCTCGTTGATTTCGGTTTCCTTGATCTTATTGGCTAAATGATAGAGCTGGATTTCACAAATTTCCATGCCTGTGGGTATGGTTTTTTGAATGAATTTTTGCTTTATCTTGTTTTCTATCGCTTTGATTTTCCGTAACTCGCTACGGGTTACGATGATCATTGAAATCCCTGATTTCCCTGCACGTCCGGTTCGTCCGCTTCGGTGGGTATAGGTTTCTATTTCATCGGGCAATTGGTAGTTGATCACATGGGTAATGTCATCCACATCGATACCACGGGCAGCCACATCGGTGGCGACCAACATCTGTATTTGTTTTTTACGGAAGGAATTCATGACCAAATCCCTTTGGTTTTGACTAAGGTCGCCGTGCAGGGCCCCGGCATTATAGCCATCCTCGATCAGCTTTTCAGCAACTTTTTGGGTGTCGCGTTTGGTTCTGCAGAAAATCACGGAAAATATATCAGGATTCGTGTCTGCCAATCTTTTTAGGGCAGGGTAACGATCTCTTCCTCCAACGATATAATATTCATGTTGTACCGTCGAAGCCCCCGAATTTTTATCACCAACGGTAATTTCCTGTGGACTATGCATGAATTTCTTGGCAATGACCGAGACCTCCTTGGGCATAGTGGCCGAAAACAACCAAGTTGATTTTTCTTTTGGGGTGTTCGATAGGATATCCTTAATATCTTCAAAGAAGCCCATGTTCAACATTTCGTCGGCTTCATCCAAAATACAATAATCTATTTTTGAGATGTCTACCAAACGACGCCCGATCATGTCTTTCATTCTTCCCGGAGTGGCAACCACTATTTGTGCCCCTCTTTTGACCTGTTTGGCCTGTTCGGTAATACTGGCCCCGCCATAAATCGCGACTACATTGATGTTTTTCTCATACTTGGCGTATAATTTCAACTCGTTTGTAATCTGTAAACAAAGTTCCCGGGTTGGGGAAAGGATCAGACCTTGTGTCGTCCTGCTTTCACTTTGGATTTTTTGGATAAGTGGAAAACCGAAAGCTGCGGTTTTACCCGTACCGGTTTGTGCCAAGGCAACCAAATCGGTTTCGTTTTCCAATAAGATGGGAATTGCTTTTTCCTGTACTTCAGAAGGGCTTTCGAACCCTAAATCGGTGACAGCATCCAATAGGGACTGTTGTAGTCCCAATGCTTCAAATTTTGTCATAATATAATGTTACTTAATCGCAAATATGTGTGTTGTATAGAGCGATTATCGTATGTAACCTATTAGACTCAGCGCAACACCTGCCATACCGGCGGCAATTATTAAAGGCGCAAAGGTACTGTTATTTATTTATATCAATCCATTATGGGGTGATTGGGCCGATAATTAACAATAAATTGACAGTGAAAGCCTCGTGGAATCAAGACTCCCACATGGGAAACCAAGCCCTTTTGAAGATTGATGGCGATCCAGTGCATGAAACGAATAACGCTTGTAGCGTTAGTTCCCAAGGTCGTTCCCATAATTTTTCAAGTATGTTAACAGCTGATGAATGGCCCTACCACGATGGCTGATTTTGTTTTTAACCTCCAAAGGTAATTCTGCGAAGGTTTCCACATAGGCATCAGGTTTAAAGATGGGGTCATATCCAAAACCTTTTTTTCCTTTCTTTTCGGTCGTGATCTCCCCCTCGACAATACCCTTGAAAATGTGTTGTTGGTTATTGAGGTTGAGGGCGATAACGGTTTCGAATCGAGCGGTCCTGTCTTTTTTTGATGCTAATTCGGACAGTAGCTTGTTCATGTTGTCCTCTGAATTTCTTTGTTCCCCTGCATAGCGGGCGGAATAAACCCCGGGGGCCCCGTCCAAGGCATTGACCAATAAGCCCGTATCATCGGCAAAACATGGATAGCCAAACTTATGGGTGACAAAATCAGCCTTTAGAATGGCATTCTCTTCAAGTGTTTCGCCGGTTTCCGGTATTTCTTGGTTGCATCCGATATCGGATAAGGATAATAGTGATATGGTCGGAGGAAGTAAAGCTTGTACCTCTTTGACTTTATTTTGATTGTGTGTGGCAAAAACCAATTTCATGATAGTACGGTTTGTTTTTTCGAATTTGGATGTACTCCAAAGTAGGTTTTATTTTCAGGAATCCATCTTTATCGACATGGGTTTATGGAAAGGAAAAAATCCCGATATGGGATCAGCTCGCCCAAAAATAGTAATTTTATTATCCATTATATTATCCCATATGAAGTTAAAACTACCTCCGGTCCTTGTTTTCATGGTATTTTCATTACTAATGTATGTGTTGTCCGTATTTCTGCCTTTTGGCGATTTTGAGTTTTTCGGAAAGGGGTTTTTAATCTGGGTTTTGGTGGGGTCAGGTATACTGGTGGGCATAGTTACCGTAGTGCAGTTTTTGATTTTAAAAACAACCATAGACCCTAGAACACCTTCAAAGACGACCAAATTGGTGACCAACGGCATCTATGGGTTTTCTAGAAACCCGATGTATTTGGCACTTTTAATGCTTTTGTTGGCTTGGGGACTTTGGCTGGGGAATGCCTTCAATACCTTATTGGTGGCGGGTTTTGTGGGATATATGAACAAGTTTCAGATCATACCGGAAGAAGAGGCTCTGACCCGTATTTTCGGAAAGGAGTTTCGCCAGTATTGTACCCAAGTAAGGCGGTGGTTTTAATGTTTATTTATTATTTAATTGGCTTATATTGAACAATATTAATATTTTAGCTTATATTTAATTGATATTAGCATTTTAGATCATAACTATGATAGCAATAATTACGGGGGACATTATCAATTCCAAAGGATATGATCCAACGGAATGGATGACCAAGCTCAAGACCTGTTTATCCCAATGGGGAGATACGCCAAAAACATGGGAAATATACCGAGGGGATGAGATTCAACTACGGTTGCCGGTGGCAGTGGCCTTATTTGCCGCAATACGGATCAAGGCCATGATGAAAACAATCAAAGGACTCGATATTCGCATGGGTATGGGAGTGGGTAGCGAATCGTTTGTGGGTGCCGGTGTCAGTGAATCAAACGGTACGGCATACCAACGATCGGGAATTACCTTGGAGGCATTAAAAGTGGAAAAGGTGAACTTAATGATCACCACGGCCGATAGCACATATAACAGAACCCTGAACCTTATGTTGAAATTGGCTTCCGATTTTATGGATGATTGGAGTACGGTTTCGGCGGAAATGGTGTATCTGGCACTGGGCAACCCCGACGCATCACAGCAGAACTTGGCCGAACAATTGCATATAAAACAATCCGCGGTAAGCCAAAGGGCGAAAAGGGCGCGATTGGATTTGGTACAGGAATTGTTGGCCTATTATACAACCACTATTAATACCATTCAGGAATAATGCTGTTCACGAAACTTTTATTGGCCCATTTAATAGGTGATTTTTTAGTACAGCCCCAACGTTGGGTGATTCATAAGGAATCGAATAGGATAACATCAAGATACCTCTATCTGCACATACTGCTTCATGCCGTACTCATGTTATTGTTAGTGTGGGATTTAAGCTATTGGAGGATCATTGTGGTCATCACCGTATCGCATTATATGGTGGATTTGGCCAAGTTATATGCAAATCCGTTATTCAAAAACAAGGCCGTTCCTTTTTTTATCGATCAGGTATTGCATGTTATCGTATTGTATGTTTGTGTATATCACGAAAACCTGTACGGGCATACTATGGGGTTATTGCAACTGGTGGATTGGCCTTTGGTAACGGCTGTAATTTTCGTGGGTTATCCTGCTGCGATCATCATGGGGATGCTGTTGGAAGGAATGTCGCGTAAAATAGAAATAGATCATAAATCCTTGCCCAATGCAGGGAAGTATATCGGTATTATCGAAAGGCTCTTCGTGCTGGTCTTCATAATATTGGGGCGATGGGAGGCAATCGGTCTATTGATTACCGCAAAATCCGTTTTTAGGTTCAATGACCTCAAGGAAAGAAACAATCGAAAGCTCACAGAATACATATTGATCGGTACCTTACTGAGTTTTGGCTTGGCGATTATTACGGGTATTGTCTATATCGCTTTTAAACCATAACGGCCTATTTTTCCGGAAGCAGGAAAAACGGATGGAATTTTCCCCTAATTTGTCATTGTTCCCGTAAGGGTACACATTTTTTCGATTTACATTCCACGGAATTGCGGCATGGCAGGGCAGATACTTAAATGGTTGTAATAAAGGCTATCATAAAGATGGATCCACTTCCTGGAAATTGATAAGCGGATTTGGAAAAGTGTCCTCATTTTGAAAATGGTAAGGTTTTTTTTATCAAAATAACGGCATTTGGTTATAGGGATAACTTTTAATAAGATTCCTTCAAATTCCTATAAAGGCTACAGAATAAATTTTTAATTTTATCGCTTGATTTAAGAAGGGGTAGAACACCCCAATTATTAGGCGCTCTAAGAGAGGCATGCAATAAACTAAATATGATAACCGAAGTGGCACGTAAATACGTTTTTGATTTTGATAGTACCTTGACTAGGGTTGAGGCCTTGGATGTTTTGGCAGAGATGACCCTTAAGGGTAAATCGAACCGCGAGGAGATAATCGGTGAAATCCAAAGAATAACCAATTTGGGTATTGATGGGGATATCTCATTTACCGAATCCCTGGAGCAACGTATTAAACTCTTGGAGGCCCATAAAGACGATCTGGATGGTTTGGTAAGGGAGTTGCGGAAAAAGATTTCGAAGTCCATCGAATCGAACAAGGAATTTTTTGAAAAATTCTCAGATGATATTTATGTCATTTCCTGTGGGTTCAAAGAATTCATCGATCCTATCGTAAAAGAATACAATATTCCTTCGGAAAGGGTTTTTGCCAATACTTTTGAATTCGATGAAGAAGGAAAGATCATAGGGTTTGACGAGGAAAATGTCCTAGCCACCCATAATGGGAAAATAGAATGCCTTAAAAACCTCGATTTGGAAGGTGAAGTACAGGTGATCGGGGACGGTTATAGTGATTATGTCATGCGTGAGGCGGGCATTGCCGATAAGTTTTTCGCATATACTGAAAATGTACATAGACAAAAAGCGGCTGAAAAAGCGGATCATGTGGCCCCGAATTTGGACGAATTCCTTTTTGTCAACGATTTGCCCCGTAATATCTCTTATCCAAAAAATAGGATTAAGATCCTTCTTTTGGAAAATGTACACTCGGCAGCGTTCCATAATCTTTCGGAAGATGGTTTTTCGGTTGAATTGGTAAAGACCAGTTTGTCCGAGGAAGAACTTATAGAACGCATTAAAGGGGTTCATGTTTTAGGCATACGCTCAAAGACACAAGTGACCCAGAAAGTCTTGGATGCAGCCAATAAGTTGTTGGTTGTTGGGGCTTTTTGTATCGGAACCACACAAATCGATTTGGATTATTGTAAACGTAAAGGGGTTGTCGTATTCAACGCACCTTATAGCAATACCCGTTCGGTGGTCGAATTGGCCATTGGGGAGATTATCATGCTAATGCGGTATGTTTTCCCAAGAAGTACGGAAATACATGGCGGACAGTGGAACAAGACCGCCGAAAATTCAAAGGAAGTCCGGGGCAAGAACCTTGGTATCGTCGGTTATGGTAATATTGGAAAGCAATTATCGGTATTGGCAGAGGCCATAGGTATGCGCGTTTACTATTATGATGTCGACGACAAACTCGCCATTGGGAATGCGGTAAAATGTGATACGCTGGAAAATTTGTTGAACATTTCGGATGTGGTTTCCCTGCATATTGATGACAACAAGGCTAATAAGAACTTTATTGGCGAGCGGGAGCTGAACCAAATGAAAGATGGGGCGATGTTGGTCAACCTATCAAGGGGGTTTGTGGTTGATATAGAAGCCTTGTCCAAAGCTTTGGAAAGTGGAAAACTTGGTGGGGCGGCCATAGACGTGTATCCCCATGAACCAAGGGCTAATGGGGAATTCAGTACCCAGCTTCAAGGCCTGCCCAATGTAATACTTACCCCTCATGTTGGGGGAAGTACCGAGGAAGCACAACGCAATATTGCCGATTTTGTGCCCAACAAGATCATGGAGTATATCAATTCCGGTAATACGGTAGATGCGGTGAACTTCCCGAATATCAGGTTGCCCAAGCAGACCAATGCACATCGCTTCTTGCACATACACAAAAACGTACCCGGTATCATGGCCAAGATCAATAAGGTGCTGGCCGAGTACGAATTGAACATTAATGGGCAGTATCTGTCAACGGATTCCGAATTGGGTTATGTGATCACTGATTTAGACAAGGAATACAATAAGGAAGTTATAAAAGCTTTACGTAAAATAGAGAATACGATCAAATTCAGGGTGCTTTATTAAAAGCGAACGATTTCGATTTCGTCGGTTATCAAGTTCGTTGGTTGAAACAAGGGTTTATCTATGATGGTAGGGCTCATTCCTTAATATGGTAAAGGCCCTATAGAGTTGTTCAACAACAAAAAGACGTACCATCTGGTGGGAAAAAGTCATTTTGGATAGACTTATTTTTCCTTGTGATTTCGCATATACCGCATCGCTAAAGCCGTAAGGGCCACCGATGGCCAAAACCAATTGTTTCATTCCTGAATTCATTTTTTTCTGTAGGTAGTTCGAGAATCCCACGGAATCGTATTGTTTGCCATTTTCATCCAGAAGAACAAGAACATCCGTAGCGATCAGTTTTTTCAGGATCAGTTCGCCTTCTTTTTCTTTTTGTTGGACTTCGGAAAGGTTTTTTACATTTTTGATGTCGGGAATAATATCCAACTCAAATTTGATATAATGGCCAAGCCTATTTTCATAATCCGCAATGAGCTGCTTTAATGGTGCGCTGTCTGTTTTGCCAATGGCAATAAGTTTTATGGTCATGCCTCAAATTTAAAACTTTCAAGTTATAGGATTTCCATATTGGATATTGTTTTTAGTAAATTAGCACAAACCATTTTTTTCAATGATTTCACAAGCACAATTTCAACACGAGGTAGATTTGATAATTTCCAATGCCATACGGGAAGATGTGGGTGATGGGGACCATAGTTCTTTGGCATGTATTCCCGCTTCCGCAATGGGTAAGGCAAAACTCCTGGTGAAGGACGAGGGGATTATTGCCGGAATTGAATTTGCGAAGCAGGTATTTGCCTATATTGACGATGAAATGGAAGTGGAAACCCTTATTGGGGATGGGAGCAAGGTATCCCATGGGGATATTGCTTTTTATGTTACCGGGAGGTCACAAAGTATCCTAAAGGCCGAGCGTTTGGTTTTGAATGCCATGCAGCGTATGAGTGCCATTGCAACCAAAACCAATACCTATGTAGAATTGTTAAAGGGTACCGGTACGAAAATCCTGGATACCAGAAAAACGACCCCAGGGATAAGGGCGCTTGAAAAATGGGCGGTAAAAATAGGAGGGGGTGAGAACCATAGATTCGCCCTTTACGATATGATCATGCTAAAGGACAATCATATCGATTTTGCAGGAGGGGTTACCAAAGCGATCCAAAAAACACAAGAGTACCTAAAGGAAACCCAGAGGGACTTGAAAATTATCGTGGAGGCAAGAAATTTGGAGGAGATAACGGAAATCCTAAAAACCAAAGGAGTCCATCGCATCTTGATCGATAATTTCAATTATCCCGATACCCGAAAGGCCGTGGCCATGATCGGCAATCAATGTCAAACGGAATCTTCCGGAGGGATCAATGAGCAAACCATCAGGGAATATGCCGAATGTGGGGTGGATTATATCTCCTCGGGGGCTTTGACACATTCTGTACATAATATGGACCTAAGCCTTAAAGCGGTGTAAATGTCGGCAGAGATAGAGGATAAACTTAATAACATACCTATAATCAATTGGTTCGTAGTGCTTTTGAAAAAGGTGAAACTACCGGCCTTTGAAGGACTTTCCCTCTATGATCTGATCGAAATGTATGTTCTGGGCATTTTGGAAGGTGCTTTGTCCTCCAGGGCGAGTTCCATTGCCTTTAGTCTCTTTATGGCGCTCTTTCCACTTTTGATATTCCTAGTGACCCTAGTGCCCTTTATCATTCCATATGTGAGTGTGGGAAATGAAAATTTTGATGCCCAATTCCTATTGTTCCTAGAGTCCTTTCTGCCATCGGCGACCAGTGAGTATTTTGGGGAAATATACCAACAGATAAAAGACCAAAGGAGTGGGGGGGTCCTGTCCTCGGCATTTTTTATATCCATATTTTTAATGGCAAATGGCGTAAATGCGATTTTTGGGGGATTCGAAAATTCATATCATGTGAAATTGACACGAACTTTCATTCGGCAATATGCCTATGCGCTCATGGTAGGTCTGATACTTTCCATACTCTTGATCCTAGGGGCGGCCATTTATGTTTATTTTGAATTCTATATTTTGGATTACCTCAGTGAGTGGGCGGCAAAGACAAGAGGTTACGACCTCAGTGAAAATGACATTGTTGGCGCCCAAATCGGTAAAATCCTCTTTTTTATGATATTGTCGTACTTCACCACGGCGATTTTGTACTATTTTGGCACTGCGGAGGGGAAACACGCGAAATTCTTTTCTATCGGGGCGTTAATGACGACCATACTCTTCGTGTTGACTTCCTATCTCTTTGGGGTTTATGTTGAAAAGTTTGCACGTTATAACGAATTGTACGGGGCATTGGGGGGATTATTGATCCTTATGGTGTTCATTTGGTTAAATTCCAATATATTGTTGCTCGGGTTCGAACTTAACGCATCCCTAAACTCATTGCGTAAAAATATCAATATAGATGATAAAAAGAAGTAGGCTGTTGCTATTGGGAATATTGGTCATGTTCACCATTACCGTAAAATCACAAAGTATTTTCGGGAAGTGGAAGACCATTGATGACCGTACGGGAAAGCCTAAGGCGATTATTGATATTTATAAGAAAGACGGACTCATGTATGGGCACGTGGTCGAAATTTTGGAAGAGGGGAAGGAAGACGCCGTGTGTTCCAAATGTGATGGGGAGCTCAAAGACCAGCCTATTTTGGGCATGATGATCATAGAGGCCGCCAAAAAACAGCATACTGGGGAGTGGAAAGGGAAAAAGCTATTCGACCCACAACAGGCCATGACGTTTCGATGCAAAATTTGGCTGAATCCCGACAATGAGGATGAACTTAAGGTCAGGGGGTATTTGGCGTTTATTTATAGAACGCAAACATGGTTGCGTGTCGAAAGTTAAAAGGCGGGGTTTATGCAACATTTTATCAATGTAATATTGCCGATACCGCTGGAAAAACTATTTACCTACCGTATTTCCGAAATTGAGTCCAATCATTTAGAACCTGGCATGCGTGTGGCGGTCCCATTCGGGAAGTCAAAAATATACACCGCCTTGGTTTATGAAATCCACACTACGGCTCCGGAGGTTTATGAAGCCAAGGAAATACATAGGATATTGGATGATGCCCCAGTGGTAAATACTTTGCAATTGCAACATTGGCGATGGATCGCCGATTATTATATGTGTACGCTTGGAGAGGTGTTCCGAAGTGCCTTGCCCAGTGCTTTTTTATTGGAGAGTGAAACCTTGATCTTAAAGAACGAGCAGGGGGAAATTGATGGGGATAAACTAGAGGACGATGAATTTTTGGTTTATGAAGCGCTGCAGCATCAATCCATGTTACGGGTAGATGAGGTGGGTGCCATCGTTGATCGGAAGAACGTACTTCCCATTTTGAATAGGCTGATAGAAAAACAGGTCATCCTTCTCAAAGACGAGATCTACGAGCAGTATAAACCGAAATTGGTACGCTTTGTAAAATTAGGGGAGGCATACCGGTCCGAAGCGAAGTTGGAGGAATTGTTGGAGTCCTTGACCAGGGCCCCGAAACAGAGCCAGGTCGTTTTGTCACTTTTCCAGTTGGAGGCACGGGATAGGAAGCCTGTAAAAATCACCGACTTGGAGCAGTACAGTGGGGGGTCGAAAGCGGTGATCAAAGCTTTGGTCGATAAGGGTATTCTAGAAGAATATCGCATTCAAATCGACAGGGTGACTTATGATGGCCTCGGGGGTAATTTTGATTTAAAAACCTTGAATGCGTATCAAGAAAAGGCGTTGGCGGATATTCAAAAAAGTTTTACGGCCAATAAAGTGTCCCTGTTGCACGGGGTCACCTCTTCCGGAAAGACCGAGGTTTATGTGAAGCTTATCGAAGAATGTATAAACTCGGGCAAACAGGCGCTGTACTTATTGCCGGAAATAGCCCTGACCACACAATTGATCTCAAGGTTGCAGGATTATTTTGGGGAAAAGATCGCAGTATACCATTCCAAATACAGTATACATGAAAGAGTAGAGGTTTGGAACAATGTTTTGGCTAAAAAGCCGAAGGCCCAAATTGTCATTGGTGCCCGTTCCTCCCTGTTCTTGCCGTATTCAGACCTAGGATTGATCATCATAGACGAAGAGCATGAAGGTTCTTTTAAGCAGTTTGATCCGGCACCAAGGTACCATGCCAGGGATGCGGCCATTGTCTTGGCTAAATTACACAGGGCGAATACCGTTTTGGGTTCCGCAACCCCTAGCATTGAAAGTTATTATAATGCCCAAAACGGAAAATATGGGTATGCGGGTATCGATCGTCGCTTCGGGAATGTGTTAATGCCCGAAATGGAACTGGTTGATTTAAAAGAGCAAACTCGAAAGCGAAAAATGAAAGGCCATTTTTCAGAACGACTATTGGAAGAAATAGCCGAAACCTTGGAAAATGGAGAACAAGCGATCCTTTTTCAAAACCGTAGGGGTTTTGCCCCTATTGTGGAGTGTACCACGTGTGGGCACTCGCCCCAATGTCCCAACTGCGATGTAAGTTTGACGTATCATCAACATAGAAAACAATTACGGTGTCATTACTGTGGTCACCATCTTGCTTTGCCCGAGAAATGTGAAGCCTGTGGGAGTCCTACTTTGGATACCAAAGGTTTTGGTACCGAGCAAGTTGAGCAAGAACTTAAAAACCTCTTTCCCAAGGCCAAGGTGGGGAGAATGGATTTGGATACCACTAGGGGAAAATATGGGTATGAGAAAATCATAACCGCATTTGAGCAGCAAGAGTTGGATGTGCTTGTGGGCACCCAAATGTTGACCAAAGGATTGGATTTCAGGAATGTGAACTTGGTAGGCATCATGAATGCGGATTCCTTGTTGAACTTTCCTGATTATAGGGCCCATGAGCGTAGTTTCCAATTGTTGACCCAGGTGGCCGGTAGGGCAGGGCGGACCAAAAAACGCGGTAAGGTCATCATTCAAAGCTATAATCCGTACCACCAAATATTGAAGCAGGTCTCAACCAATGATTATGTGGGAATGTACCAAGAACAGCTTTACGAACGGGAACAATTTTTATATCCACCTAAGAACAGGATAATCAAAATTACGTTTAAGCATAAAAATTACAATACTTTGAACGATGCGGCCGAATGGTTTGCGAAAGCTTTACGCAATGTTTTTGTGACAGGGATATTGGGTCCGGAGTACCCTCCTGTGGCGCGGATACGCAATCAGTACATAAAGAATGTGATCATAAAAATCCCGTTAAGGCAGTCATTGCCACAAATGAAAAACAGCATTAAAAGAATCGAAAATTCCTTTAATGCCGTTTCGCAGTTCAGAAGTGTGCGTGTAATCTACAATGTAGACCACATTTAGGAATTACAGCGCACAAGCTTAGACGTTACTAAGTGCTTCGGCCAATTCGGCCTTTTTGTTTCTACTTAAGGGTATGGATCTTCCGCTTACTTCAACATTTTTACTATTGAATTTCTCAACCTTTTCAAGGTTCACAATGTAGGATTTGTGAATTCTAAGAAATTTATCTTCAGGCAGTTGCTTTTCGAAAGATTTCATTGTTGATAAAATCACGATATTGGCTTCATCGGTGACCAATTTAATGTAATCACCTAAGGCTTCTATCCATTTAATATCATTAAGGATAACTTTTCTTTTCTTCAGGTTGCTTTTTACGAAAATATGCTCTTCATCTTCGAGCACCCTGTTCAATTGTTCGTATTTCGCTAACGCCCTTTTAACAGAGGCATCGAAACGGGCCATTGTAATGGGTTTGTGCAAATAATCGGTTACGTCGTAGTCAAATGCTTTAAGGGCATAATCCGGTTTTCCGGTAATCAGGATTACTTGTGGACTGTTTTCAAGGGATTCGAGTAGGTCGAATCCATTGATAATCGGCATCTCGACATCAAGGAAGATCAAATCGATTTCATGGTTCTTAATACCGTTCTTCGCCTCGATCGCATTGCTGTATTCAGCAACCATAGCGAGGTTAGGATGGTTGTTGACCAATTTTGCGACCGCCATCCGCTGCATTGATGAATCATCAACAATAATACTTCTTAATTTCATAAATGGGTTGATTTGTGGGGTTGAATCATCGACAAATTACTGAAATTACACGCTGAACTGCAATTAAAGTTGTAAACATTGTATTGAAAACTGTGTAATTTGCAATGATCATTCCATTAGATTTGGTTTAGTTCAATTTTTATGATTATCCTTTATATAACGAAGATTTTTTCGTTTTCTTGTGATAACTCCCAAATATTCTTATTTTTGCGCTCCTTAAAACAAAATATTTATGAACAATTACGAAACTGTTTTCATTTTAAATCCCGTTCTATCAGATGTTCAGATAGAGGAAACAGTTAAGAAATTCGAGGATTTCTTAATTAAGAATGGTGCCAAAATGGTATCAAAAGAAAATTGGGGGCTTAAGAAATTGGCCTATCCAATCCAAAACAAGAAAAGTGGTTTTTACCATTTATTCGAATTCACGGCTGCAGGTGAGGTGGTTGCACCTTATGAGCAGGAATTCAGAAGAGACGAGCGTGTAATGCGCTTCTTGACTGTAAAGTTGGACAAGCATGCCATTGAATGGGCTGAGAAAAGAAGAACAAGATTAAAATCTAAAGCGTAAGTACTATGGCATCTATAGAACAACAGGCAAAAGGAAAGAAAGATGGGGAAATCAGGTATTTGACCCCATTGAATATTGAAACCAACACAAAAAAGAAATATTGTCGTTTCAAAAAGTCAGGTATTAAATACATTGACTATAAAGATGCTGATTTCTTGATGAAATTGGTCAATGAACAAGGAAAACTTCTTCCAAGAAGATTGACCGGTACTTCATTGAAATATCAAAGAAAAGTGGCCCAGGCCGTAAAAAGAGCGCGTCATTTGGCACTTATGCCCTATGTTGGTGATTTATTAAAATAAAAGAAACGAACCATGGAACTTATATTAAAGGAAGACGTACAAAACTTAGGTTTTAAAGACGATTTGGTAAGTGTTAAGAACGGTTACGGAAGAAATTTCCTAATACCCCAAGGTTTGGCTACATTGGCTACCCCTTCGGCTAAAAAGGTATTGGCGGAAAATTTGAGACAAAGAGCACATAAAGAAAAGAAAGTCGTCGATGCTGCGAACAAAGTGGCAGAGGCTTTAAAATCTTTAGAACTCAAGATAAAAGCAAAAGCGGGAGCAGGTGACAAACTATTTGGATCGGTAACTTCTATCGATTTAGCTGCTGCTTTGGAAAAAGAAGGTCATGAGATTGATAAGAAATTTATCAATATTCAAGGTGGTACTGTTAAAAGAACAGGTCCTGCCAATGCCTTTATCAGACTTCATAGGGACGTTGTAGTCGATTTTCCTTTTGAAGTTGTTGCCGATAAGTAAGACGGTCAACGTTAATAACTTTTAAGAGCTATGCCTGCATAGCTCTTTTTTTTTGTCCTATTTTTGGCGGTAACTAACTCAAACAAAAATAGATGTTCAAAAAACTACAACTCAGTATGGTGTTGTTGTTCGCTACCTTTGCGGCAATGGCACAGGTCACAACCTCGAATATCAGGGGTAAAGTGGTCGATGATCAAAACTTACCATTATTGGGCGCTAATATAGTCGCCGTACATACCCCCACGGGTACTACTTATGGAGCCATTTCCAATGAAGATGGGCGTTACAATCTATTGAACCTAAGGGTTGGAGGTCCTTATACGGTGACGGTATCCTATATCGGTTTTAAGACCCAAGAACAAGATGGGGTGTATTTAACCCTAGGACAGACATTCGATTTGGATGCAGCTATGGTAACCGATAGCCAAGCGTTGGAAGAAGTGATCGTCGTATCGGACCAAAGTGGGACCTTTAGTGATGGTCGTACGGGCGCGGAGACCAGTGTGGGACGGAGGGAATTGACCCGTTTACCTACCATTTCCCGTTCCGCACAGGATTTTACACGTTTGGAACCGACGGCAAGTGGTAATTCATTCGGAGGTCGAAACGATCAATTCAATAACTTTTCTTTGGATGGGGCCATTTTCAATAATCCATTTGGTTTGGATTCCCCAACCCCAGGTGGACAAACGGATTCACAGCCTATTTCATTGGATGCCATTGAGCAAATCCAAGTATCCACGGCTCCCTATGATGTTACCCAATCGGGATTTACCGGGGCATCCGTAAATGCCGTAACGAAGAGCGGTACCAATGAGTTTCATGGTACGGTTTATGGGTTTACCAGAAACGAAGGTTTGACCGGTGGTAAAATAAAAGGAGAGGACGTTACAAAACCCGACTTAAACCAAAGTCAGTATGGTTTTAGTATTGGTGGTCCAATCGTAAAGGATAAATTGTTCTTCTTTGCCAACTTTGAGAAAGAAGAACGTGATGATCTGGGTACCGATGGGTGGATTCCCAACACCGGTTCAGGAGCCATCAATGAATCGAGGGTGTTGCAAAGTGATTTGATTTCCGTACAATCGGCGTTGGCCGCATTGGGTTATGATACCGGGGCGTACGAAGGATTTACATTTGGGTCGGAGTCGACCAAAGGTATTTTTAAGTTGGATTGGAACATCAATGATAAAAACAGATTGGCGGTTATCTATAATTTCCTGAACGCGGCCAAGGAAAAACCGGCACACCCCACCGCAATTGGGATTAGGGGGCCAAGTTTTTCAACGTTGCAGTTTGAAAAATCGGGTTACGAGATCAATAATAAATTAAATTCCTTTCAATTGGAATTGAATTCCACCTTGTCTGACGAAGTAACCAACAAATTACAAGTAGGATATTCCCATTTCGATGATTTTAGGGATCCCCTTTCGACCCCGGCCCCTAGTATCATTATCCAAGATGGTGCCGGTTCCAGCTATATTGTTGCAGGCCATGAGCCATTTTCCATTCATAACAGGTTGGATCAAAAAGTATTCCAGATTACCAATAACATGAATATATTCAAAGGAAACCACACCTATACGATTGGTTTTGCCTTTGAAAAATTCCAGTTCGATAATTCATTCAATCTCGGATATTATGGAGGAACTTTTGGTTTTGACGTAAATGGTACCCCTAATGATTCCAGTGATGATAGAAATTTTGCTTCGGTTGCTGAGTTTCTGTCATTTGCCCAGCCGGGAGGTATGATCGATGGGATGATCCAGGATGCGGAAGCGATCTATGCGAATAACAACCAATATGAAGATGGTACTCCGGGAGCTTGGACCTTGGCGGAAACCAATGTGGGGCAATTGTCTTTTTACCTTCAGGATGAATGGAGTGCCAATGATGACTTTAAACTGACTTATGGAGTCCGTTTTGATAAACCCTTATATTTTGATACCAAGGATAAAATAAGGGAGAATATAGAACGTAAGGGGACGTATCAACCCGATAACGTATATTATAACCCCAATACGGGCGAGAGTACGACCATCGATTCCGAGCAATTGCCAAGTAATGATTGGTTGGTCTCCCCAAGAGTGGGATTCAATTGGGATGTAAATGGTGATAATACCCTGCAATTACGAGGTGGATCAGGGTTGTTCACCGGACGGTTTCCTTTCGTGTGGTTGGGTAACCAAGTACAAGGCGTGGACTTCTTTTACTATCAGGCAGTGGATCCCGATTTTAAATGGCCTCAGGTATGGCGTACCAACATTGGGGCAGATAAAGCCTTTGATAACGGGCTTGTTTTAACAGCCGATATTTCCTATACCAAGGATTTGAATGCCCCACATGTTCAAAACTGGGCTTATAGTGATCCATCAGGTACTTTGAATGCCCCTGGTGACAACAGGCCGGTGTATCTTTCAAGCGATGTCTCTACCAATGCCTTTGGAGGGGCGACTAGTGCCTATGTGTTTACCAATTCCGATAAAGGCCGTATTTGGAACCTGTCCCTCAAAGGACAAAAAACATTTGATAACGGTATTTACACCATGTTGGCCTATAGTTATTTGAATGCCAAGGATGTAAACTCCATCGAGGCGGAAATCACTGGGGATGCCTTCGATTTTAACCCTAATTTAGGGGATGCCAATGCCGATGTGTTGGGTTACTCAAAATATGGGGATACGCATCGTTTTATCGGGGTAGGTTCAAAGCAATTCACGTATGGTACCGATAATAAATGGGCAACTACCATCTCTACCTTCTTTGAGTATGCTCAAGGGGGTAGGTTCAACTACACCTATGCCGGTAACATAAACAGCGATAGCTCTTTCCAGAATAATGACCTTCTGTATATCCCGACCGCTTCGGAAGTTCAGCAAATGCAATTTACGGGCGATGGACAAGCAGCTGCTTTTGAGGCCTATATTCAGCAAGATGATTATTTAAGTGACCATAGGGGGGAGTATATGGAACGTTATGGTGCTTTGGCCCCTTGGAGGGGAAAATGGGATATTAAGGTTCTTCAAGATTATAATTTCAAGGTTGCAGGAGGTAAGACCCATACGATCCAGTTAAGTTTGGATATCTTGAATTTCGGGAATTTATTGAATTCCGATTGGGGGGTCATCCAAGAAGCCAATAACCTTAACCCTCTGAGTGTTTCAGTGGATTCGGATACCAATGTCCCTACCTATACCTTTAATTCTGAATTGACCGATACTTTTGGCTATGATGCCAGTCTTTTGTCGCGGTGGCAAGCTCAGGTAGGATTGCGTTATATTTTTTAAGGCATACCAAAAAGGATTTAAGAGCCCTGACAATTTCGTCAGGGCTTTGTTTTTTGGTAAGGTGTACCAAAAAATTGGACCCGGTTAGGTTATTTTTGGGAGGCTTACTGAATTATGTCCGATATGGAGTGCCTGTGCTTTTATGTAAATGGGTCGATAAGGAGCGAATATACGGACTAAGCCATTGCTATTGTTTACTTTTGTAGTTTTAATTCCAAAGGCACGATTAGCCATGACAATAAAGCAACTTTACCATCGCCTTAAACGAATATCCTGGTATAAATACCATAGGGATCTGTTTTTAAAGAATCCGAACAGGCTATTGGCATTTAAAGGAACTTTGGTCATTGGTACCCTTGTTATTTCCATGGTGGTTTTAGGATTGCCTTTTTATGGGGTAACCTTGGGGCTTGGGGCACTTGCTGGGGTTCTTTCCGAAACGGAGGATCATCCTAAAGGACGTTTGAAGTCGATGGCTTTAAAAACCATTAGTTTTGCCATTTCGAGTTTTTCGGTCGAATTATTACAACCCTACCCGATTTTATTAGGTCTGGGGCTGTCGTTTTCAACCGTTGTTTTTATTTTATTGGGAGGTATTGGTGAACGATATAGAGGGGTGACTTTTGGCGCCCTGCTCATAGGGGTTTATACGATGATCGGCGCACAAATCAGTCCCAATTGGTATATACAGCCTATACTATTGACTTTAGGTGCGTTCATATACGGTGCATTTTCCTACGTTGTATTGCTTTTAAAGCCGTATAGTCTTTTAAATGAACAATTGGCGAGAGGGTTTTATGCCCTTTCGGATTATTTTGATAAAAAGGCCGGACTTTTCCCTAGTGATGCCCAAACGGAAAATGAGATACGAACGGATCTTGCTTTGCTGAATATCCAAATCGTTGAATCGTTGGATACCTGTAAGGAAGTATTGAACAGTTATGGCGAGGCCCAAAAGAATCAAAGGCAGCTACAACCCTATTTACATTATTTCATGGTTTTGCAGGGATTGCATGAACGTGCTACATCCAGTCATGAACGGTACGATTTATTGACCGCCAATCCGGCAAACGGTGAATTGATCGGTGGTATTCGGCAATTATTGCATGAGTTGGCTTTTGCTACCAAAAATTTTGCTGAAAGCCTACTTACGGGTGACCCTTACAAACATCCCATGGCATTGGGCTGGTTGGTTGATACGATCAACGGGTTTTTACAGGCCAATAAACAAAAAGGCTCCCTTCCATTGCGGTTATTGATTGCGAATATTACCCAGTGTCATGAAACCTTAGAGCATATTGATGAAATCCATGATATGGAATCCTTACCTAAATTAGAAAAGGATTCGCGCACCTATTTTGAACGATTAAGATCTCAATTGCATATCAATCATCCTAGATTACGCCATGCCCTGCGATTGAGTGTTTCCTTTTTGATCGGGTTTGCGGTCTACGAGTATTTCAATATCGAAAAAGGGGAATGGATCGTCCTGACCATATTATTCGTATTGCAACCCAGTTTTAGTGAAACCAGGAAACGTTTGTTGGAACGTACAATAGGAACCTTGATGGGGGTGGTAATCGGGGTGTCGATCATTCGGTTGTTCTCTTTTTCGGGGCAGATCCTATTGTTGATCACTTCTGCTTACCTGTTTTTGATTTGGATGAAGCGCCGTTACTCGGTAGGGGTGGTTTTCATTACTATTTTCGTGTTGTGTGCCTTTAATATTATTTCCAATAAAGGGGTGGAGGTAATGGCCCCTCGATTGATAGACACGCTCATAGGGGCATTTATTTCGTTTATTGTTGTCCGGTTTTTATGGCCAGAGTGGCAATACAAGAAATTACCGGGGTTATTGAGTGAGGTAATCAATAAAAACACGGCCTATTTTAAAGTGATTTTAGATGAATATCAAAACCCGACGACCGATGATCTAAAATATAGAATAGCCCGAAGGGAGGCACATCGCGCCGATAATGCCTTGGTAAAGGTGTGGCAAAATATGCAGTTCGATCCCCAAAAACAGCAACAACTCAACAAAACGGCCTTTACCTTGACCTACCTGAACCATGCATTGTTGTCCTATTTATCGGCCCTAGGGGCCCACAGAACGGACAACAAAGATGAAACCTTACAAATTCTAGTTCACGAAAATGATATTTTAAATACATTGGAAGATGCCTTTAACTGGTTGACAGCGCAAAATGACAGTGTTTTGGAACCTATTGAAAAAAAGCTGAATGCTATTAGCACACAACTGCTAAGCACGAATAAGTATACCACACAAATGCAATATGTACTATTGTATAATATTACCCTGGTGACCCTTCAAATACTGGAACAAGCGAGACTTTTCCGGCTTACGTCGCCCATGGGTAAAAGTTGACAATGCGTTGAAGGCCATTGGGCAATATTACCTAGCCGCATTTGGGAAAGCCAATGTTTTTGAGGGGAGTCATCCTTCCCATAAGGCCAGTCCGATCCGGTTTGGGATACATTTTTCAAAGAATACCGAAAATAATCTTAAAAGCCCTGACAGAATCGTCAGGGCTTTTTATTTTTGCAGCATGAAATACACTAGATTGACAAAGCAGCAATTGGAAGAGCTGCATCAAGAATTCATAAATTTTTTGGCGACACAATCCATAACTGCGGAGGAATGGGAACATATAAAGGCGAACAAACCGGAAGTGGCCGAGGAGGAATTGGATGTTTTCAGTGATTTGATCTGGGAAGGGGTCCTAAATAAGGTTACCTATTTAGAGAACGTTTCGGCCTTGCAAATGCATTTGTTCGAATTGACGGATAAGGAAATGAAATTGATTTCCGTGAAGGTGATGAATCCGGATATCGATCTTACTACGAAAGTAGGTTTTGGTTGGTTCAAAAAAAATTGGCAATCCGATTTTGTGGAATACCTTACAGCGTCCAAAGCCTATGGGGAAGATAAGAACCTCGATAAGTTCAACTTGATCCAACAAGGGGCCGTAATCACCAAAGGGGATTTATACCAATGGTTCAACAACATGATCGAGGTGAATTAAAGTCTTACCGAAAAGAGCGGCAATCCACAATAACATATATTTACAATACAAACCGATTACATGGCACAAAAACCAAATATACCAAAAGGGACCAGGGATTTTTCACCTTCCGAAATCGCAAAACGCGATTATATCTTCGGAGTAATAAAAAAACATTTCAAAACTTTTGGTTTTCAGCCTATTGAAACCCCGTCTTTCGAAAATTCGGAAACCCTGATGGGTAAATATGGGGATGAAGGGGATCGTTTGATTTTTAAGATTTTAAACTCAGGGGATTTTTTAAGTAAGGTGGATGAGGACACTTACGGTGCTAAAGACTCGAAGACCTTAACGCAAAAAATATCGGAAAAAGCCTTGCGCTATGATTTGACCGTGCCATTCGCCCGTTATGTGGTCATGCATCAAAATGAAATTGATTTTCCTTTTAAGCGCTATCAAATTCAGCCGGTTTGGCGTGCCGACCGACCTCAAAAGGGGCGTTTCAGGGAGTTTTACCAGTGCGATGCCGATGTAGTGGGTTCGGATTCCCTGTTGCAGGAAGTTGAATTGATACAGTTGTACGATGCTGTTTTTTCCGATTTGAAAATGGAAGGGGTGACCATAAAGCTGAACAATCGCAAGATACTTGCCGGTATAGCCGAAGTTATCGGTGCGGGTCATTTATTGGTCGATTTTACCGTGGCCTTGGATAAATTGGATAAGATAGGGGTAGAAGGGGTACAAAAAGAAATGTTGGCCAAAGGTATTTCTGAAACGGCAATAGCTAAAGCCGCTCCACTTTTCGAACTTTCCGGGGATAATACCGAACAATTGAATTCGCTCAAGGAATTACTGGCCGATTCGGAAGAGGGTAGCAAGGGGGTTGAAGAGCTTGAATTTATTATCGATGCCATTGCGAATTTGGAATTGAAATCCGCAGCCCTTAAAATCGATGTAACGCTGGCTAGAGGGCTTAACTACTATACAGGGGCCATCTTTGAGGTTGGGGCGCCAAAGGGTGTAAAAATGGGCTCTATAGGAGGCGGAGGACGTTATGACGACCTTACGGGTATCTTTGGGCTTAAAAATGTGAGTGGCGTGGGTATTTCATTCGGATTGGACCGTATTTATTTGGTCCTTGAGGAACTGGGCCTATTTCCTGAGACCTTGGATAGATCTTTAGATGTTCTTTGTATCAATTTTGGGGATAAGGAAGCTATGACAGCCTTAACTTTAGTGACCCAATTGCGAAATCGTGGGGTGTCTTCCGATGTATACCCAAGTAAGGCCAAAATGCAGAAACAGATGAAATATGCCAATAACCGAAAGGTGCCCTACGTGATATTGATCGGTGAAAATGAAATGGACACCAAGACTTTTGTGGTGAAGGAAATGGCAAGTGGGGAGCAACGAACGTTTGCATTGTCCGATATAGACGGTTTTGTAAAAACGCTATAAGCTTTTTTTAATGGCTTTAATGACTGTTTTATAATAGTCCGTGCCATGCGGAACATATTTACCCGGATTGGCCAATCCCCAGGTTTCCTCAGAAAATCTTATAAGGGAAGTGAGTTCCAATGCCTCGACTTCGGAGTCTTGTTTTTGCAACTGGGATAAAGGCACTTTCAATTCGCACAGATAGGCGTGGTGGAACTCGCAATCGATCAATTCATCATGGTGCTTTTGAACCGATTTGAATACCCCGATGTGATGAAGGTCGTCTTTAGTAATGGTCAAACCTATTTCCTCAGCAACCTCACGTATAGCGGAAGTTTCAAGATTTTCCCCTGCACCCACATGTCCGGCCACAGATACATCCCAAAGTAGGGGATGGGTATCCTTGTCCTTACCTCTTTGTTGCAGTAATACCTGTGCGTTTTGGGTATAAAACCAAACATGGACTGTCGGGTGGAACAGTCCATGTTTATGTGCTTCGGATTTCATGGCCGTCTTTCCGGTGAAATTTCCTTTTTCGTCCAAGATGTCGACCAATTCATCCATAATTGATTATTGTTTGCTATTATACATGTGTAAAAATCCGTTGTGAAGGGATCATCAATCAAAATAACTGAACGTCTCCCCGTCCTTTATGTTCAGTACGGTTTCGTAAATCAAACGTATAACATTCTCTACGTCATCTTTGTGCACGGTTTCAACCGTAGTGTGCATATACCGTAAGGGCAATGAAATCAAGGCAGAGGCAACACCGCCGTTGCTATAGGCAAAGGCATCCGTATCCGTACCCGTGGATCTGGAAGCCGCCATACGTTGGAAGGGTATTTTATGGGCCTCCGCGGTTTCAATGATTCGTTCCCTTAATTTATTCTGTACGGCAGGGGCGTAGGATATCACCGGTCCCGCACCTATCTCGGTATGGCCTTCGGTCTTTTTCTCGATCATGGGTGTGGTCGTATCGTGACATACATCCGTAATGATGGCTACGTTCGGTTTAATGGTTTGGGTGATCATTTCGGCACCCCGCAACCCTATTTCCTCCTGTACGGAATTGGTAATGTACAGGCCGAACGGCAATTCCTTTTTGTTTTCATGTAGCAAACGGGCCACTTCGGCAACCATAAATCCACCGACCCTATTGTCAATGGCCCGGCATACGAACTTGTTTTTGTTGAGCACTTGGAATTCATCGGGATAGGTAATGACACATCCCACATGGACCCCCATTTTCTCGACTTCTTTCTTGTCCTTTGCCCCTATATCGATAAAGATATTGTCCAATTTAGGGGGTTCTTCCTTTGCTTTGTCCCTGGTGTGGATCGCAGGCCAGCCAAAAACGCCTTTTACGATGCCTTTTTTTGTGTGGATATTGACCCATTTGGAAGGGGCGATTTGGTGATCACTACCACCGTTACGTATCACATATAAAAGTCCATTATCGGTAATATAGTTGACATACCATGAAATTTCGTCAGAATGCCCTTCTATGACTACTTTGAATTCGGCATCCGGATTAATTACCCCAACGGCAGATCCATAGGTGTCGGTTATAAAGGTGTCTACGTAAGGTTTTAGATATTGCATCCAAATTTTTTGACCTTCCCATTCGTAGCCTGTCGGAGCTGCGTTATTCAGGTAGTTTTCTAAAAAATCCATCGATTTTTTATTGAGAATCTTCTTTGTGGCCATATTAATAGTTTTGTATACAAACTTAACAATATTCACTCTGAATTAGTAATAACCATGGTTAATAATCGTTAATTTTGGCAAGGCTTTTGCTTTTATCGTTATTATGGTAAATAGAGTGTTGTTTTTGGTTTTTGGTCTTTTTACCCTGCTTGTTTCCGGACAGGTGGAAGAGCAACCTTTGGATTCGGTTACCGGAAAAATGATCATGATCGAAGGGGATTCCATCGTCTACGGTTCCATTCCCCTTGAAGAGGTCTATGTGTTCAGTAAATTGAAATTCAAATCGTATAAGGATAAACTAAGGTATTATATTCTAAGGCGAAAGACCCTTAAGGTATTTCCGTATGCCCAATTGGCTTCGGAACGCTTGCAGGAACTGAATGACAGGCTTGCGAAAATAGAAAAAACGAGAAAACGCAAGAAATATACGAAGAAAGTGCAAAAGTATATTGAAGGTGAGTTTTCCGATGAACTTAAGAAATTGACCCGTACCGAAGGACAGATCCTGGTTAAACTGATCCATAGGCAGACCGGGGAGACCGCCTTTGGACTTGTCAAGGAATTGAGAAGTGGTTGGCGTGCCTTTTGGTATAATACCACGGCGAATATGTTCAAAATAAGTTTAAAGGAAGTGTATGATCCCGAACTGGTCGAAGAGGATTACCTGATCGAGGATATTTTGCAACGGGCATTTGCGGCGGGTAAATTGAAACGGCAGAAGTCGGCCTTGGATTTCGATTTTATGGCCCTTGAGAACAAGTGGGGACAGGCGAATTCCAAAAATAAATAACCTTTCGATTCAAAATACCGAAAATCAAGTGTCTTTTTTGGGTCTGTTGAACAAGGCTTCCATAACAAGATGAATACTGTAAAAACCCATGGCTATTGCTGCTATGGCCAGTAAAATTCCAAATATCAAAACCGGAATATAGAGGAAGTGTCCCTGGTTTTTAAAAGCCTGCCATAAGACAATGGGGGCGGTGAACATTAAAATGACAGTATAAATAAAGTGTTTGACACCTTTGACTAATAGGTCTTTATCGGTTTTCATGAGGATTGATTCTTGAACGGTAAAAGTACCGATTCTCCCGTATAATTTTGGATATGGAAGGTAATGTTTATTCGATGATCACGGTTTCCCGATATTCTTGACATAAGGCAAAATACCCGAAAGCCAAATTATCCGGATTTGATAGATTGATTATATTGCCCCTAACCGTAGCTGCCGGGGTTTGAAAAGGTCCTTGGTCCCCGCCACTTTGAACGATCAATTGGTTCATGTAATTATAAAATTCCACATCCACACCAAGAATACTGATGTTCAATTCCCTTCCGGCTTCCAGCCCTTCTTCATAGAAATAGGAAAATTGAAACGATTGTCCTTGGTAGAAGCTGTCTTCGGAAACGAGGTATTCATAAAAATCAAAATCGAAAAGATAATAATCATCACGATCGGCCACATCGGTATAGGTAACGATTATTTCGGTTTCATCCTCCGAGAACAATGAACCGTCTCCCTGTTCCACATTGTCGAAGGGAACGGTCGGTACAAAGGAGGTATTCGCTTCGTACAGCTCGCCATTATACAGGATATTCAATTGTAGTTCTCCTTGGGTCAAATCCGTTGTTTGCCAGTTAGTGACGTAAATCCCCGAATTTACCGATTGTTCCTCTAAGTCTGTTGCGGTATTGGTGGTGGTGTTCATAAGTTGAATACGATCCAATACCACCGGTCCTATTTCCTCGAAAAACGAAGTGGTCTCGGTAGCCTTGACTTCGATCCGGGTTACCATAAGGTCGGTGTCAATGCGTATCAATGCGTCTATGGACAAGCGGGGGGCGTCTTCGGGCACATCAACCTCTATAACATCCTCACAACCAAGGGAGAATAATAAAAGGGGTAATATGAGCAGGTATTTTTTCATGGCCTAAAATTTAAAATTATAGGTTACGGCGGGGACGATTCCGAATATCGAAGTGCGTACCGCCTCATTTACATAGGTATCTTGATTTCTAGTGAACGATATTGAAGCGGCATTACGTCTGTTATATACATTGTAAAGACTAAACACCCATTCGCCCTGTATTTTTCTATTCTTGTTTTTTGCTGGGGTAAGACTTGCCGAGAGGTCGAGACGATGATAACTAGGGAGCCGTTCTTGATTCCTTTGTCCGTAATAAGGTACGGTCAACCCTTGAAATTCATACTGTCCAATAGGGTAATTGGTGGGTTGGCCGGTTTGGAAAACAAAATTGGCATTAAAGCTCCAAGTATCATTAAGGTCGTAGTTGCCGAATATTGAAAAATCATGTGTTTTATCATAAGGGGTGTTGTACCACTTCCCGTTATTGATTCCTGATTCCGATGTGTTTCTTCCTGGGGTCCTTTGCTCCGATTTGGAAAGGGTATAAGCGAACCAACCCTGAAAATCCCCCGAATTCTTGCGAAAAAGGAATTCCAAACCGTATGCCCTTGCCTCCCCGTTGAGGATTACCTGTTCTATGGCATCGTTGGCAATAAGGTTGGCACCGTCAATATAATCGATACGATTTTGAATGTCCTTATAAAAAAATTCGGTCTCCATGGAATAATCACCGTCTTTTATATTTTGGAAATAGCCCGCAGCGTATTGGTCCAACAACTGCGGTTCTATAAATGGACCACTGGGTGCCCATACATCCAAGGGGGTAGGCGAACTGGTATTGGATATGAGATGCAGATATTGCGCCAATCTGGTATAACTGGCCTTAATGGAGCTATTTTGGTTTATTAGATACGATAAACCGATTCTGGGTTCGAAGTTGGTGAACTTGGCCAGGCTTTCACTTCGTTCAGGGTATATAACGGCTGTGGGTTCCGCTTCTTGGTATATCTGAAGGGTAGTATTGTAAACGACCGGATTGTCGTTTTCATATACGTTCAACTCATCTTGCCCCAAGCGATTGAAGTAACTGAACCGTAAACCATAACCGAGACTGAGCTTTGGGGTTATTTGATGTTCGATATCCACATAGGCCGCAAATTCGTTGGCGTATTTTTGGATCAGTTGGTCCTCGACGATACCGGAATTGGAATTACTCGGTGCTATCTTACCGGGGTTAAAGCGGTAATAGATATTGTTAAGTCCGTAATTGATTCGGAGATGATCGTTCATGTAATGTTTCAAGTCGTATTTCACATTGAAATTTTGAATCCCGGAATTCCAATTAAAGCCCACAAAATCCAATTTAAGGCCATAATAGTAATCGGAATAGATCAACGAAAGATTTGAAAACAATTTATTCGAGAATAAATGGTTCCAGCGAAAATTACCGACTGCGTTGCCATAAGTATTTATAAAGCTATCGCTGATACTGAAAACGTCCCTTCCGAAATAACCGGATAAAAAAATGTTGTTGTTTTCGTTTAGTTTGAAGTTTATTTTGGTATTCAGGTCATAAAAATAGGCTGTATTGTCTATATCGAAGAGGGGTAGGAAAAGATGGGCATAAGAAGATCTTCCCCCGATAAGGTAGGCCGATTTGTCCTTTTTTAAAGGGCCCTCGAGAAGAAGTCGGCTTGCAATAAGGCCGATGCCCCCATTTGCTTTGAAAGTTTTACTGTTGCCCTCTTTCTGAAAGATGTCGAGGACCGAGGATAGGCGACCTCCATAGCGGGCGGGAATGCCCCCCTTGTATAATTTGATATCCTTTATGGCATCGGGATTGAATACCGAGAAGAGCCCAAAGAGATGGGAAGAGTTGAAAATTGTCGCCTCATCGAGGAGGATGAGATTTTGGTCAGCGGCCCCACCTCTTACATTAAAACCGGAAGAACCTTCACCAGCATTGGTGACCCCAGGGAGTAGTAAGATGGATTTGATGACGTCGGCCTCCCCTAAGATTACGGGTATTTTCTTGATCGTAGCTACAGACATGGTATTCACGCTCATCTGTGGTTTTCGAATATCCATTTTGTCACCGGTATCGGTTACCACGACTTCCTCCAATTGTTCGGCCTCTTCCTCCATTAAAAAGTTCAACTTGCTGTTTTCGGTTAATTCGATATTTTGGATTTGGTCTTGAAAACCCAGATAACCCACATGTATTTCATAGGTCCCAGCAGGTAGGGTAATCGAATAGAAGCCATATTCGTTCGTGGTTACCCCGGTATTCAATTCGGGAATGGCGATAGTGACACCGATCATCGTTTCGTTACTTGCCGCTTCGGATACGGTTCCACTAAGTGTATACTTCTGTTGGGAAAAAAGAAAACAGGAATAAAGGAAGAATAAGGAGTTGAAACAAAACAGCTTCATGTTCATCGATGCGGATTTTAGTAAAAATAAAAAGAATATAGACGCATTGACAGTTGTTGGAACAAAAAAACCCTTGGTAGGTACCAAGGGTTTTCTATGCTATGATGAGGTACTCGATCAAATACGATCCAGGATGGTATTCAATGTATTACTGGGTCTCATGGCGTTTGCAACGAGCACTGGATCGGGCAAATAATAGCCTCCGATGTTCTGGGGACTGCCTTGACAATTTAGTAATTCTTTGACTATCTGGGGTTCTTGATCCTTCATTTCCTCGTAAACCTTGGAAAAAGTGCTTTTTAAAGCAGCATCCTTGTCTTGGGTAGCCAATGCTTCGGCCCAATACATGGCCAAATAGAAATGACTCCCCCGAGTATCCAATTCCATTACCTTTCGTGAGGGGGATTTGTCGTTCAAAAGGAATTTTTCGGTTGCTTTGTCCAAGGTATCCCCTAAAATCCTTGCGCCGGCATTGGTGTTCTTTTCGCCATAAAAATCCAATGAAACCCCTAATGCCAAGAATTCACCCAAGGAATCCCAACGTAAATGTCCTTCTTCCAAGAATTGCTCAACATGCTTAGGTGCAGAACCTCCGGCCCCAGTTTCAAATAGTCCACCTCCATTCATTAAAGGAACGATGGAAAGCATTTTTGCGCTTGTTCCAACTTCCAGGATTGGAAAAAGATCCGTTAAGAAATCGCGCAATACGTTTCCGGTTACCGAAATGGTATCTTTTCCTTCCTTGATACGCTCAAGGGTATATTTTGTGGCTTCAATCGGGGAAAGGATCTTGATATCCAAACCGGTGGTATCATGGTTCGGTAAATAGGTCTCCACCTTTTTCATCAATTCCCGATCATGGGCCCTTTCATTATCCAGCCAGAAAATAGCAGGTATTTCAGAGGCACGTGCCCTGGAAACCGCTAATTTGATCCAATCTTGGATCGGGGCGTCCTTAACTTGGCACATTCTCCAAATATCACCTTTTTCAACGGAGTGCGCTATCAAGGTTTCCCCTGTATGCAGGTCTATGATACTTACTATTCCGTCATTTTCGATTTCAAAGGTTTTATCGTGGGAACCATATTCCTCCGCTTTTTGGGCCATAAGTCCCACGTTGGGAACGGTACCCATCGTAGTGGGGTCAAAGGCTCCGTTTTCCTTGCAAAAATCAATGGTGGCTGAATAAATACCCGCATAGCTACTATCGGGGATTACAGCTTTTGTGTCTTGTGCATTGCCTTGGGCATTCCACATTTGACCGGAATTTCGGATCATTGCAGGCATTGAGGCATCAATGATGACGTCACTGGGGACATGAAGGTTGGTAATACCTTTGTCGGAATTGACCATGGCCAAATCGGGACCTTGGTTTATGGTATTTTTAATATCCTTTTCAATCTCGGCTTTTTTATCGGCAGGAAGTTTATCCAGTTTGTCCAATAGGCTTTCCAATCCATTATTTGCATTTACCCCAATTTCGGCGAACGTAGCGGCATGTTTCGAAAACACATCCTTGAAAAAGACCTTTAAGGCATGGCCGAAAATGATGGGGTCAGAGACTTTCATCATTGTGGCCTTCAAGTGTATGGAGAATAAAACGCCTTTCTTCTTGGCATCCTCGACCTGTTCGGTCAAAAAGGCAACCAAGGCCTTTTTGTCCATTACCGTGGCATCGATGATTTCACCCTCCAAAAGCGGCATATCTTCTTTGAGTAGGGTAGTGGTACCGTCTTTAGCCTTAAGTTCAACCTTTATGTGGGTGGCAGTAGGTAGGGTTACCGATTTTTCGTTGGATTTAAAGTCACCCTGATCCATGGTTGCCACATGGGTGGCGGAATCCTTGGTCCACGGACCCATTGAATGTGGGTTTTGTTTTGCGTAATTCTTAACCGCTTTGGGGGCCCTACGATCGGAATTTCCTTCACGGAGGACCGGGTTTACGGCGCTACCTTTGATTTTGTCATAGCGCTGTTTTATGTCTTTTTCCGCAGCATCCTTTGGGGAGTGTGGATAATCGGGTAAGGCATAGCCTTTACTTTGAAGTTCTTCGATGGCCTCGTTCAACTGAGGGATGGAAGCACTAATATTCGGTAATTTTATGATGTTCGCTTCTGGATTTTTCGCCAGTTCCCCCAGAGATTCCAAGTCGTCGTTCTGTTGTTGTGCCTCGGATAAAAATTCGGGAAATGAAGCAAGTATTCTTGCGGCCAGGGAAATATCCTTTGTTTCAACAATTATGCCAGAGGTCTTGGTAAAGGCTTGTACTATGGGTAAGAAAGATTGTGTAGCTAAGGCAGGTGCCTCATCGGTTTTGGTATAAAAAATTTTTGGCATTTAAAGAAAGATTTAATTTTAGTGCAGTAAATATACAATTTTATGGTCGCCACAAGTTTTTGGAGCGGAGAATATTTGTAAAGAATAATCTTCTTTTTGTGAGGGAAACGGGTTTTACCGCCATAGGGTATATGAAAGACAAAAGCCATATCACTGTACACGTACAATTGATATGGCTTTTTTGAAATAATTTGCGAGATATATATTCTGAATTCACATCAGAACCGCAACCATTGATTGCCATCCCCCAAACCATTTCAACGTTTGTAATACGTGATCGTCACTAATTTTACAATTAACAACTAACCCCTAAGTATTACTTCCCATTGTTCAGATATCCTCATTTCAAACACAAAACCTTGGTTTTATATTCCTATAAGAACACGAACATATCACTTCATGACCTAAGCCACTTGTTAATGTCCGTCCGACTAAGTATGAATTTATAGAACGGATTCTATTCTTATTAGCCTTAGTAGGTTGAACAATGATATAAAGAACGTAAACTTTATAATGGTCCAATACGTTACCTTTTTAGGGTTTTTCTTAAACCATGAAATAAATGTAAGGAGAAATTTCGGGTATTCAAAGGATTAAAAATCAACACCTTATTAACTAGGGTTGTTAACAATTGTTCATAAAAAAAGCACCCCATGGATTGGGGTGCTTTTTATTTTGGTGTAATACCGTCTTAAGAACGAATCTCCTTGATTCTTGCTTTCTTACCGGTAAGACCTCTAAAGTAGTATATTCTAGCTCTACGAACTTTACCTTTTTTGTTTACCTCAATTTTTTGCAACGCTGGCAAATTGATTGGGAATATACGCTCAACACCGATAGTACCGGACATTTTACGTATGGTAAAGGTTTCTGTTGCACCAGTACCTCTTCTTTGGATTACGACCCCCTTAAAGAACTGGGTACGTGTTTTTTCACCTTCCTTGATCTCATAATACACGGTGATGGTATCCCCGGCAGAGAATTCAGGAAATTCTTTTTTAGAAATGAACTCGTTTTGTACGAAGTTGATTAATGATTCCATTGTTATAATTTACAATTACATTACACTAACATGCACGATTTTCGTCAGAGGTTAGTTTAACAGGGTGCAAAAATACGCTATTAATTAAAACCTACAAGAAATTATTTCTGTTTTTCATATAAACCCCATCATTTTCACTGTATTGAAATCCAAGGTTGATTTTTTTCAAAATCCTTTTTTAAAAGCATGGGTTTCTAAAAGACATCTTGGGGCTATCTGAAAACCGTCTATTAATGCCTATCCCATACCATTAGCCATTATGGATATCAATTCCGAAACTTATGTAGGGCATAAGGAATCGTAAATTTGTGGATATACGGTTATTCGTGGTCCTTTAAAAGGTCGGGGCGCAGTGCTTTGGTCCTTTTGTAGGCTTCGGTCTCTCGCCATTCTTCTATTTTGGGGAAATTCCCGCTCAAAAGAACATCAGGTACTTTCAGGCCCTTATATTCCGAAGGCCTGGTATATACAGGGGGGGCAAGTAAATTATCTTGAAAGGTATCGGTCAAGGCAGAGGTTTCATTGCTGAGTACGCCCGGGATTAAACGAATAACGGCATCACATACAATGGCCGCTGCCAATTCGCCACCCGAAAGGACATAATCCCCCACTGATATTTCCTTGGTGATAAACGCATCCCGAACCCTTTGGTCAACACCTTTGTAATGGCCGCATAGAATGATGATGTTTTCTACCAACGATAGTGAATTGGCCATTTTCTGATTTAAGGTTTCCCCATCGGGCGTCATATAAATGATCTCGTCATACGCCCGTTCGGCTTTTAGGGTGGAGATACATTTGTCTATAGGTTCTATCATCAATACCATTCCTGCCCCACCGCCAAATTGATAATCATCGACTTGGTTGTAACTTTTATCGGTATAGTCCCTTAAATTATGGAAATGTACTTCTACCAATCCCTTCTCTATTGCTCGTTTTAAGATGGAAGCCTCAAACGGACTTTTCAATAGTTCGGGTAATACGGTTATGATGTCTATGCGCATGGCAGCTGATGGTTCTATTTTTTTACGGTCCAAAAGTAATGAAAACAATCAATCCCATGCCGTTCGATTTTCCGTATATTTTTGTTAGGGTCCATCAATGCCCTTTCCATGGTAAAGTTCTTGGGCTTTATGGGTCAAATGGGATTTTACGGGCAGGTTTGGAAGGACCGGTTGGATTTCATCCCGATTAGGGGCAAAAAAAAGCTCCGTGAGGAGCTTTTGTTATTTTGATTTCTTGTGTTTGTTTATCTCATCTTGCAGCTGCCTGCTAATTTTTTGTTCCCTTTCCAAGGCCCTTCGTCTGTGGTCCTCATATTCGGTCTCCAGTTCCGAAAGTGCTGTTTTGGCCTCTTGCGTAAGGGTGTTGCTCCTTCTGAATTTGTATACAAAAAGTAGGAAAAACAACAACAAGCCTCCAATAATGGTCCAAAGTATGGCATTATAAGTGCCTTTGGAAACGAGGATGCCCAAAAAGGACATGCTGTCTTTCTCCTCGGTTACCGCAGCCAGGTTATTGGTCGTTTCCTCCAGTTTTTTGTTCAAGGCGGAAATCGTCGCTTCATGACCGGAAATCGTGGCATTTAACTCCGCTGCCTTTTTACTAGAGGCAATTAGCGAATCAAGCACATTCTCGCGCAATTTATCAAGGGATACAGTGCGTACCACCTCATAGCGCTTGCCATCGGCCCTGTAATTACCCGATTTCTGGTAGATGTATTCGAATTGGGTGTCAATGGTACCTTTGTCCAATGACAATTCCTCGGTCGTAGTCGTTTGTCCTTGGGCATCTTGTAGGTTCAATGCGAACAAAGTAAATACGATAAATAGTGTTTTTAGTAAACCTTTCATTTTTAAATGGTTCTAGTTATAGTAAATGATTTAGAGGGGACTAAAGTACTTCAATATTATCAATTAAGAAAAAAAATCGATCACATCCTACCCGTACCCAATGAACGGTTAAGTTCAATATTGATTGTGTCTTACCGGCCCATGGGTTTAATAATAAGTAAACCTCCGCACTTTGGCAATGTACTTGGCCAGTCTAATTACCTGATGCGAATATCCATATTCATTGTCATACCATATATAGAGGATGATATTTTTACCATTATCGGACACAATGGTCGCCTTGCTGTCATAAATCGCAGGGGCCGATGTGCCGATAATATCGGTAGAAACCATTTCCTTGCTTAGGGAATATTTGATCTGTTCTACAAGGTCTCCTTCCAGGGCATATTTCTTTAAAATGGTATTTAAGGCGTCCAAAGAGGTGCTGTTCTTGATATCCAAATTCAAGATGGCCAATGAACCATTGGGCACGGGGACACGAATGGCGTTGGAGGTCAATTTCCCTTCCAAGGAGGGTAGCGCTTTGGCCACGGCTTTGCCTGCCCCTGTTTCCGTGATGACCATATTCAAAGCTGCAGCCCTGCCTCTCCGGTATTTCTTGTGCATGTTGTCTACAAGATTTTGGTCGTTCGTATAAGCATGAATGGTCTCCAAATGCCCTTTTTTGATGCCGAGCGAATCTTCGACCACCTTAAGGATGGGTGTGATGGCATTGGTGGTACATGATGCGGCTGAAAAGATATCGGTACTGTCGGGGTCGTATTCCAGATGGTTTACCCCATGCACAATGTTGGGCAACCCGATTCCGGGAGCCGTAAGTAATACTTTTGAAATGCCCTTCGATTTTAAATGACGTGACAATTGCTCTTGGTTTCGATATGCCCCGGAGTTGTCGATCAAAAGTGCATTGTTTATACCCAATCCACTATAATCTATATCCTCGGGAGTATTGGCGCTGATCACATGCACCGTGGTACCGTTTATGATCAGGGCACTGTTTGCCACATCGGTATCCACTGTTCCCAAAAACCGACCGTGAACGGAATCGGTTCGCAGTAAATTCGCCCTCTTTTCCAGTATTTCTTCGGTAATACTGCCGCGGGTTACAATGGCCCTTAATCGGAGTTGGTTGCCCTTACCGGTTTTCGCCATCAATTCACGGGCCAATAACCGCCCTATACGTCCAAAACCATAAAGGACGACATCTTTGGGTTCTATCTCTTTGGCACTTTGGGCGCTTTTCAATTTGTCGAAGACAAAGGTTTTGATATCGTTATGGGTATTTTCTTCGGAATGGTATTCATAGGTTAATTTTCCAATATCCAATTTTGCCGGAGGGAGTTTTATTTCCTTGATGGCCCTAAGAATTTCGATCGAATCGAAAATGGAAATCGGTTTTTGGACAAATTCCCCGGCATACTCGTGCAAATGGATGATGTCGCTTACGCTCCGGTCTATAATCTGATTTTTGAACAACACCACTTCAATGGCTTTGTCGTACCATAAGTCACTGGTGATCTTTATGAATTCGGTGGTGGCTTTTCTACGATCGGCCTGGAAGGCCAATTCTTGTTCGTATGATTTTGTCTGTGACATAAATTGATAAGTTGAGTTCTAGTTATATCAAAAATATATATTTCAAACGTTATAGTAGGTGTACTTAGTATGTAAAAAAACACCCTGATTAAAGTCAGGGTGTTTTCATTTTTAGGTTTTCTTGAGGCTATTGGAAGATAAGCCGTTCCCTTTCCCCTTTTTCGTTGATCATGGTAATACTCGTTTTTCCATATCTCGAAATACGGCCGAAAAGGGTCTTGGCCTCTTGAATATCGTTGATTTCCTCATCATCTACCGAGAGAAGTACCTTCCCGTCTAACCCATATCCGCGATAAGTTTCGGGTACACCTATGATTTTCACTCCTTTTTTGGTTTTGAAGGTTTTCTGGTCTTTTTCGGTCAGGTTTTTCACTTCAAGGCCCATGACAGGGACAAATAAGGATTGTCGCTCCTTAACGGTAACCGGAAACACAAGTTGTTCCCCATCCCTATCAATGGTAACGTCAAGTACGTCACCAGGTCTTTTGGTGGATAGATAGCCGGTCAGATCGGCGAATTTGTGCACTTCTATTTCATCTACGGCCTTGATGATGTCCCCTGCTTTTAAGTCGGCTTCATCGGCTCCTGATTCTTCCTCAATTCCTTCTATATATACCCCGTCAATCTCATTGATGCCTTTTTCAATGGCATAAGGGGTGTTGACAGAGACGGTTTTAATGCCCAAAACCCCTTTCTGGACACTTCCGAATTCCATAATATCGTCTATTACCTTTTTGGCAATATTGCTGGGCACGGCGAATGAATAACCCACATAAGACCCTGTTTGTGATGAAATCGCCGTATTAATGCCTATGAGGTCCCCATTGGTATTGACCAACGCCCCGCCACTGTTTCCGGGATTTACGGCAGCATCGGTCTGTATGAACGATTGATCGTTACTCATAAGGGCACGCGCCTTCGCACTGACGATACCGGCAGTAACGGTAGAGGTTAGATTGAAAGGATTACCTACGGCCAATACCCATTCCCCGACCTTTACATTGTCAGAATCCCCAAAAGCAAGATAGGGCAATGGTCTTTTGGCATCTATTTTCAATAGGGCAATGTCGGAATTGGGGTCGGTACCCACCAATTCTGCCTCATAGGTTTTATTGTTGTTCAATGTAACCTGTAATTGACTGGCCCCTTTGATAACGTGATTGTTGGTCACTATATGTCCGTCAGGGGATATGATCACACCTGAACCTGTCCCGATTTGGGCTTTTTGGTTGCCTTCATACCCGTAAAAGAATTCCATGAGGTTCGAGGGTCCTCTACTGATGGTAACGTTTTTGACATGCACTACCGCGTTTACCGTGGTCTCGGCAGCCGAGGTAAAATCAACTTCATTGATGCCTGCGCCTTTTGCCGATGTCGGTGAATAGCTGGAATTGATTATGGATGCTGGATTGTCATCGGCGACAACCGCATAATTTGTCCTTTCAAAAAATAGTTTGTAAGCGCCGAGTGTAACAGCTCCTGCAAAAAGTGCAATAACCAAAGAACTCCCTATTTTCTTCATACGTAACATTGTTTTTAATGATCCAGAATTATATTATCAGTGTAAAATTAAAAGAAATAAAGATTCGTTTTTTGTAGTTTAACTACAATTTAACTGCTAATTAACCCTTAAAATTACCCTATATTTGGGGCATGGAAACAAAAAAGTCACTTATTTTTTATAAGTACCAAGGAACGGGAAATGATTTTGTCATGGTCGATAACCGTAATGATATCTTTCCCAAATCGGATACCGAATTCGTTGCCCACTTATGCCATAGAAGGTTTGGGATAGGTGCTGACGGACTTATATTATTGGAGAACGATCCTACGTTGGATTTTAAGATGGTGTATTACAATGCCGATGGTAATGAAGGTTCGATGTGTGGCAACGGAGGGCGCTGTTTGGTGGCTTTTGCGAACTTTTTGGGGGTAATTGCTTCTGAAGCGAAATTCAATGCCGTCGACGGGGAGCATTCCGCAACCGTCGAAGCGGGAATCGTAGAGCTTAAAATGGGTGATGTTACGGAAATAAAGACAAAACCAAATGCTTATTTTTTGGATACCGGGTCTCCCCATCATGTTCAGTTGGTCAACGAACTTCAAAACCTGGATGTTTTTAAAGAAGGATCAAGATTGCGATATGGGCTCTATGGGGAAAAGGGAAGTAATATCAACTTTGTCGAATCGATTGGAAATGGGGCATTTGCCGTAAGAACCTACGAAAGGGGGGTCGAGGATGAAACCCTTTCCTGCGGGACAGGGGTGACTGCCACGGCCATCGCAATGCATAAAGCCGGTAAAGTGTCTGCCAATGTGGTGGATATTGAAACCCAAGGCGGGAATTTGCAAGTAAGGTTTACGGTGGATACCACAGGATATTCGAATGTATATTTAAAGGGGCCGGCTACACAGGTTTTTAAGGGGGAAATCCAATGGTAAACCTACAAGGGGAAAATATTCATTTAAGGGCCTTGGAACCCACTGATCTTGATTTTCTATATGAATTGGAGAACAATAGCGATCTCTGGGAAGTCAGTGGAACGACAACCCCGTACTCCAGGCATGTGCTAAAGCTTTATTTAGAGAATGCCCATAGGGATATTTACGATGTGAAGCAATTGCGGTTGTGTATTGCAAAAGGGGATAAGGTCTTAGGATTGATCGATCTATTCGATTTTGATCCCCAGAATAAAAGGGCAGGAGTGGGGATCGTGGTTTTGGAGCATAACGAACGGAATAAGGGCATAGGGGCCGAGGCCATCTCGCTTTTATGTGATTATGTCTTTCGGATTTTAGGCCTAAGGCAATTGTATGCCAATGTGATGGAAGGGAATTTGGCGAGTCTCCACTTGTTCAAAAAAATGGGGTTTGTTGAAGTTGGTTTAAAAAAGGATTGGATTTTATCCAATGGGGAATTTAAGAATGAAATATTGTTACAAAAGATCAATACCTAATGTATATTAGAAAAATTTTATTGTTAGTGGTGCTCTTAGGGCTCCTTATAGGGGGTGTTTTTGCCTATAAGGTGTATGATGCGGTTTTTTCCCCCAATACAAAGTTCAACAATGAAGAGGCATATGTGTACATCCCCACTGGAGCTACCATCGAAGATGTACTAGGGCTTCTTGATCCTTTGTTGGTCAATACGAAGTCTTTTGTCCATATCGCCGAACGCAAAGGGTATACCTCGAATATCAAGGGGGGTAAATATGCGATCAAAAAAGGAATGAGCAACAATGATATCGTAAATTCATTGAGGAGTAGGAACATTCCTGTAAAAGTATCGTTCAATAATCAGGAAACATTGGCCGATTTGGCCGGAAGGATTTCGTCCCAGATAGAGCCCGATAGTCTAGCCTTATTGTCGGTATTGAATGATCAAGGGTTTTACGATGCCAATGGTTTCAGTCCCGACACCAAAATAGCCATGTACATTCCGAATAGTTATGAGTTTTTCTGGAATACTTCTGCGGAAAAATTCAGGGAAAGGATGTTGAAGGAATATAACCGGTTTTGGAGCGATGAACGAAAAGCGAAGGCCAAAACCTTGGGGTTATCTGTGAATGAAGTCGTTTCCTTGGCTTCGATCGTACATAAAGAGACCGCTAAAGTGGATGAGCGCCCAAGAGTTGCAGGGGTGTATTTGAACAGGTTGCGTAGGAATATAAAATTGCAGGCCGACCCAACGGTCATCTTTGCATTAAAAAAACATACCGGAAACTTCGATACGGTCATAAAACGGGTTTTATATAAAGATCTGGAAATCGATTCACCTTATAATACCTATAAATATCCAGGTATTCCACCGGGACCGATTACCATGCCCGATATTTCCGCAATAGAGGCTGTTTTGAACCCTGAGAAACATGATTATTATTATTTTGTTGCCAATGTCGAGAACTTCGGATACCATAAATTTGCCAAAACACTGGCGCAACATAACCGAAATAAAGCCCAGTATGTCCGATGGATCGAAAGTCAAAACATTAATAGATAGGTAGTTAATCGAATTTTAAGGACTTGTTAACTAATAAACGGGATTTTTAACAAAGCCTTCCGATCATATCGTATTAAACCCCATATCTTTGCGAAGTGAAATTTAAGCAAACCTATTTTTTGGTTGTAAGTCTTAAGAAAACAGAGATATGAGAAGATGTATAGTCTTTTTTAGTTCTCTTATCATGCTGTTGATTTTTGTAAGTTTTGGTGACTTCTCGTTTGAGACGACAGTTCCTAAAACTTTAAAGGTCGATAAACCTACTGAAGTTTTGTTTCCCAAAAACGAAACTGTTTTGGCACCCACCTCGGCTACTCCACCTTTTTTAGGAAGTACGTTCTTTGGTTTTAAAGAAGCTCTGGCGTTTAAAGAATCGTCGGGCGATTATTTTGCAACGAATACTTTAGGGTATTTGGGTAAGTACCAGTTCGGTATGGGCACCTTGGAATTAATGGGTGTTTACAACCCGGCAGTATTCCTTAACGATCCTAAATTGCAGGAAAAGGCATTTGAAACCAATTTAGCCCGCAATAAATGGATTATGCGACGGGATATCAAGAAATACGTTGGTAAAAAAATCCAAGGCGTTGTGATTACCGAATCCGGAATGTTGGCTGCGGCTCATTTGGCAGGACCCGGAAATGTAATGAAATATTTGCGTTCTTATGGGAAAATCAATTTTAAGGATGCTTACGGGTCATGTATTGTCGGTTATTTGAAGAAGTTCTCAGGGTACGACCTTTCTTTGGTATTGCCCAAACGTAACCCAAAAGTGTAAGATTTTATATGCATATGAAAATGGTAGGCCCTGACGGTAACGTCGGGGTTTATTTTTATCCCTGAATAATAAAGATAGCAGGTCTTTTATTGAGGTCCATGCTGGTTTTTTGCCATTCGGAAACACTTTGTGTGCGTATGAATTCTGTGGGTAAGGTGATATCGCAAGCGATACAAAGTTGGGTATGGTCGGCGAGGGTCTTGGTGAGTTCCTTGAACAACTTATCGTTGCGATAAGGGGTTTCAATGAAAATCTGTGACTGCCGTAGGTCTATCGATTTTCGCTCTAAGGATTTTATGGCTTTTTTGCGTTCCGAAGCGTCAATGGGCAGATAGCCGTTGAAGGCAAAATTCTGACCGTTAAAACCACTTGCCATCAGGGCCAAAAGAATGGATGAAGGTCCAACCAATGGAACCACTTGTATGTTCTTTTGATGGGCAATTCGCACCACATCGGCCCCGGGGTCTGCAATGCCGGGACAACCGGCTTCGGATAGTATCCCCACATTCAGGCCTTCCTCGCAAGGGGTTAAAAATGAAGGAATGCTTTCCGCTTCCGTATATTTGTTTAGGACCTCAATGTGCAATCCCGGCTGTGATTTTCTAGGTGAAATTTTTTTGATGAAACGTCTGGCCGATTTTTCGTTTTCAACAATATAATGGTCTACCGCTTCGATAACCCTTTTTATTGAGATGGGCAATACCTCCAAAGGCTCGTTTTCGCCTAAGGTGGTAGGGATCAAATAAAGTTTTCCTTTTTGGATGTTGTTGCTTTCCATGGGGGTTACTTATTTTTCAGTTGGTCCGCGATGATCGTGCAGGCGGCATCGATAAGGTTGAATACGTGTTCAAAGCCATTGTCATCATAATAGGGGTCGGGAACCTCATTGGGGCTGGTGCCGATCTCATCGAGCAACAGCCTGACTTTATCCCTGTCTTGTTGGTTTCGGGCAAGCGCTATGACATTTTGATAATTGCTCTTGTCCATGACGTAAATGATATCAAATTCCTCAAAATCATCGACCGTGAATTGGCGACAACGCTGCTGGGTGATGTCTATGTTGTGTTTTTGGGCAACTGCAATACTACGGCGGTCGGGTTTGCTTCCGATATGATACCCCCCGGTTCCGGCGGAATCTACATAAATCGTATCGTTAGTAACCTTGCTTTGGAGGATTCCTTCGGCCAATGGGGACCTACAGATGTTTCCAAGGCAGACCATTAAAACCTTTGTTGCCATCAAATTATGTTATGAAATTATGAAAGTTTCTTCGTTAAATCCTCAATATACTTCCTGAACTGCTTATCGGTTTCGGCGAGATTGTCCACCGTTTTACACGCGTGCAATACCGTTGCATGGTCTCTTTTTCCTATTTGGGAGCCAATGCTGGCCAATGAAGCCTTGGTGAATTTTTTAGCAAAGAACATGGCCAATTGCCTGGCTTGTACAATATGTCTTTTTCTTGTCTTGGATTGTAGGGTAGCCACATCCATTTCAAAATAATCCGATACTACTTTTTGGATATAATCGATGGAAACCTCCCGTTTGGTGTTCTTGACAAACTTCTCGACTACTTGCTGGGCCAACTCTATGGTCACTTCTTTCTTATTGAATGAAGATTGGGCAATCAATGAAATGATCGCACCTTCCAACTCTCGGATATTGGTTTTGATATGTTTGGCGACGTAGTTTATGATATCTTCCGGCATTTCAACCCCGTCACGATACAGTTTGTTCTTTAAGATGGAAATCCTGGTTTCGTAATCGGGACTTTGTAATTCCGCCGACAAGCCCCATTTGAATCTTGACAACAAGCGTTGTTCGATATCCTGCATATCTACAGGAGCCTTGTCAGAGGTCAGGATCACCTGTTTGCCATTTTGGTGTAAATGGTTGAAAATATGGAAAAAAACGTCTTGTGTACCTGACTTTCCGGATAGGAATTGAACATCATCGATGATCAACACATCAATCAATTGATAAAAATGTATAAAATCGTTACGGGTATTTTTCTTTACGGATTCGATGTACTGCTGGGTGAATTTCTCCGCAGAGATATACAATACGGTCCGATCGGGATATTTGTCCTTGATTTCCACCCCTATGGCATGGGCCAAGTGGGTTTTTCCCAGTCCGACCCCACCGAAAACCAACAAAGGGTTGAATGAGGTGCCCCCAGGTTTGTTGGCTACCGCCATACCGGCAGATCGCGCCAAGCGATTGGAATCGCCTTCAAGGAAATTGTCGAAATTGTAACTTGGATTTAATTGGGATTCTATTTTGATATTGCGAATACCTGGAATGACAAATGGGTTCCGAAGTTCAGGGTTTTTCGATTTAATGGGTACGTCCATTTCTTGGGGACCCATATTTCCCCGGTTTGAACTCGGTATTTTTTCGGTAAACGGTTCACGATTGCCGTAGGTGTTTTCCATACGTATGATGTAAACCAACTTGGCCGTTTCCCCCAACTCTTTCGTTAAGGCAACTTTTAAGAGTTTCACATAGTGCTCTTCCAACCATTCGTAGAAAAATTTACTGGGTACTTGAATGCTCAAGGCATTGTCAGAAAGCTTGACGGGTTTAATGGGCTCAAACCATGTTTTGAATGCCTGCGGTTGGATATTATCTTGGATAAAAGCCAAACAATTGTTCCATACGGAATTAGCAGTAACACTCATTGTAAAAATTCTCTTGTTAATGGTTAGTTTTTAAGTATAAACAGCACTGGCTTTATTAGGAATGCAAGTGTGAATCAGATGCCGCAAATATGTGAACAAAAATTATAAAAAAAAAATGAAATGGTATTGAATTTACCCTTTTTTTTTCGCATGTTAGGTTCGCAAAATGCATGCTTATAAATATATAATTTTTAGTTGGATTATTATGGATTATAATGAAATTTCTTTTAGGGTTCGGTACTGTGAAACGGATCAAATGGGAGTGGTTCATCACGGGAATTATCCACAATACTTGGAGATGGGGAGAATAGAGTGGTTACGCTCCTTTGGGGTTTCCTATAAAGCGATGGAAGATGGTGGGGTGATTCTTCCGGTAGTTTCCGTTTCCGTGAATTATAAAAAATCGGCTTATTATGATGATCTTTTGGTAGTGCGTACACGCCTAAGTAAAAAACCGATGGTACGTATCGAATTCGATTATGAAATTTACAATGGGGAAGGCGAATTTTTGGCTGATGCGAATACGGTCCTTGCCTTTATGGATGCGAAAAAAAACAAACCGATGCGGTGCCCTGAGGATATCCTTCGAAAGTTTGGATATTAACCCCTTTTTTGCCTGATCGATACCGTATGGTATTCTTCGAATAATCGCATGGTTTTTTCAGCTTGACTTTTGGGTGCGGTAATATGTAAATCACATTCCATTTCAAGTTTTTGGGCAACGATTTCGAGATGGTGTTGTTTGATGATACGCATGACCCTATCCATGGTTTCGTAACCGAAATGGATCGTAAAATGGGCCTTTTCGATCCGTTCAACAATAGGGGATTCCTCAAGGGCCATTTGTGCAGCGGTTCTATAGGCGGTGATCAATCCCCCAACCCCTAATTTGGTGCCTCCGAAAATACGGGCTACGGCAACCAAGACGTTTGTTACTTCGAAGGACTGTATTTGTCCGTAAATGGGCATACCGGCCGAGTTGTTGGGTTCGCCGTCGTCATTGGCCCGATACCTGGGTTCACTGGTGCCCAATTGCCAGGCATAACAGACATGGTTGGCCGTATGGTGTTGTTTCTTTAGCCTTTCGATCAATGGTTTAACCTCATCCTCGGATTCAATCGGATACGCATAGCCAAAAAACTTGCTCTTTTTTTCTTTAAAGAGGATTTCCTCGGAAGGACCGGATAAGGTTTTATAACGATCAGTGTTTTCCATTAGAATACGGCTACCAATAGGATACTTATTATGGCCAATACGATTCCACCCCAGTTTTTCATGCTGATTTGTTCTTTGAACAGGATGATCCCTAAAAGGGTGGATAGCATGACTATGGCCACATTATTGATCGTAAAGACCGATGCACTGTTCAAAGTGGGATTCTGTAATGCCCGTAACAAATAAAAAATTGAAAAATAGTTGGGGACACCTAAGGCAATTCCGCCCAAGACATTTTTAAGGTTCATCCTTAAAGGGTTTTTGATCGCCTTGAAAAGTATCAGGAAAAACCCGGCAAATGCGGCAGCTGCAAAAACGGTGGCCGAAAAAAGCGGAAATTCTTCCTCCTTTATCTGTGTTTCCTGCACGTATTTGATACTGGTATCGATAATTCCAGACCCCAAGAATACCAATAAGGGTAAAATCAAGGAAGCTCTTTTGATATCGATTTCCTTTTTTTTGATTGACGTAAAATATACGGCCCCCAAGGCTAAAACAATGCCGAGGATCTTTAAAAAGCCGAGGCTTTCCTTGTACACAAGTACGCCAAAAACAACAGGGATCACCAACGACATTTTAGTGGCCACGGATGCCACGGAAACTCCGACCGCTTGGGAGGTCTTTGCCATTAAATTGAAAACGACAATGAAAAGGACACCTAGGAGAAGGGTTCCAAGAAACCAAGGTTTTTCTGCGATTTCCATCGGTTTCACCTCTCCCGAATAAAAGAACAATCCTACCGAGCAGGCGACCACATAATTGGCGATAATGGCATATATGGTTTCGATCTTGTAAATTTCATAAAGTTTGAAGATCACAAAGATCAAACTGGAGCAAAGGACACTCAGGGCAAGATCTAACATCTAAATTCTCGATTTTAATTGGGTAATATCCTCTTTTCCGACCTTTAGGTTCCACGTTTCTATACCCAGAGCTTTGGCGGCATCGGTGTTTTCAGCAGTGTCGTCTATAAAAAGGGTTTCGGGGGCGGTCAGTTTGTTTTCCCTAAGCACAAACTCATAGATTGAGTTGTGGGGTTTGCGCATCTCAATTTCATGTGAAAGATAAAATTGCTCAAAACAATTTTTAAAGCGATTGTACTTTTGCCCACCCATGTTTTCCTTGACCTTTGAAATATGCAGGGAATTGGTGTTGCTCAATAAAAATAGCCGATGTGTATTTTCCTTCGCCAATTGTTCTATGAACTCCAGTCTGTAATCGGGAAAATCCAATATCATGCCATTCCATACGGCAATGATCTCTTCTGTTGAAGCACTGGGAAAAGTTTCTTTCAACGCTTTGATAAAGGTCTCGGAGGTAATTGCCCCGATTTCATAGTTATAGCTTGTTTCCAGTAGCTTAGGGGTTAGTTCGAGGCTTCCGTATTTTTGCATTTCACGAAATACGATCTCCTTGTCCAAGTTTATAAAAACATCCCCAAAATCGAAAATGATATTCTTAATCATTCCTATATATGTTTAAAAGGTCAGAACCTAAATTAATGGTGGCCGTACTTCTGCCATGGAATTCAGGGGCTTTAAGCCCTTTTTCAAAAGTACTTTGACCGGTGAATACCCTTGCCTCATCCCATAAATCCGCTTTGATGAATCCTGTTAGTGTTTGGGCCCCGCCTTCGACCAAAACACTTATGATGTTGCGGTCGTGTAAAACACGGCAAATTTGTTCGGGGACCTTTTTCGCGAAATCGATAGGTTCATATTCAATGTGTCCCATCCATTTTGAAGTGTCGTTGACCGCAGTGAGGATAATGGTCTTTACACTTTTGTCGAATATGTGAAAGCTTGGCGGGATGCTTAAATTCCGATCTAAAACCACCCGAACAGGCGACTTTCCGGACCAATCGCGAACATTTAGTTTTGGGTTGTCTTCGAGTACGGTATGGGTACCTACTAATATGGCTTGTTCCTCACTACGCCATTTATGTACCAATTGTCTGGAGTACTTGTTCGAAATCCAATACGGTTGGGGTTCTTCATCACGCTTAGGAGGTAGCGGGGCAATGCATCCGTTTTTTGTCTCAGCCCATTTTAAGATGATGTATGGGCGCTGTTTTTGATGAAATGCCATAAAGCGCCTATGGTGTTCTAAGCAGTCCTCCTCCAATAACCCAACAGTGACATTGCAACCCGATTTTTTTAACCGTGAAATACCATTGCCCTTAACCTTCCCATGGGGGTCCATCGTGCCGATAACCACATTGGGAATCTTGTGTTTTACGATTAAATCCGCACAGGGAGGGGTTTTTCCATAATGGGAACAGGGTTCCAAGGTTACATATAAGGTTGATTTGGATAAAAGGGATTTGTCTGAAACCGAATTAATGGCGTTGACCTCGGCATGGGGTCCCCCATATGGGCTGGTGTAGCCCTCACCTATAATTATATTGTCTTTTACCAGCACGGCACCGACCATGGGATTCGGTGCGGTAACGCCAAGGCCGTTTTTTGCCAATTGAATGGCCCTTTTCATGAAAATTGGGGCAATAGACATTTACTTAATCGTTATTTCTTGACTATGGTCCACCACGTAATCATAGGAGAAACCGGCAAGCTTATACGTTATCTTCCCTTTAAAATCAACATTTACTTTCTTATTCAGTACTTGATTTAAAATGGCGCCGAATATATTGCCCTTTTTTTCCTTAAATAATTCCGATAGTGGAAAACGAACTGTCAAAGGTACAACAAAATTGTCCTTTACCGGTACTTTAAAGGCCTCAGAAGATACGGTCGCCAAGTATATCCCATCAATATAGACCTTGATTTCATCCGTAAGCAAAGTGCCTCCCAGATCATTGTCGTTCTTAAAATGGGCATTGCCCTTTAGGGTGAGGGTAGTTGAACTCACTTCCTCGACCCATACGTTTGCTATCCCCGTGAATTCCGGTTTTTTGTTAAAGGTACAGCGTTGGGTAAGTAAGGTAAGGATCAATATGAAAAATACTTTTTTCATTCTCTATAAATTTATATTTCATGTATCTTCACTCCGCTAAAATAGAACAATAAAAAAGATTGAACCGATAATTCATGGAAACAGCGATAATACGGGAAATTGAACCAAAAGACAATGAAGAAATAGCTTTGATGATTCGAAAGGTGCTGTTGGAGATGGGGGTGCCAAAGGTTGGCACGGCCTACGCCGATAAGGCTTTGGACCGGATGTTCGAAAATTATGACCGACCCAAGGCTACTTATTTCGTGGTGGAGGACAAAGGGCGTTTGATAGGAAGTGCCGGGGTGGCCCAATTGGCCAATTATGAGGGGAATGTGTGTGAACTTCAAAAAATGTATTTTTTAGGGGAAGCCAGAGGTCGGGGATTGGGTTCGGCCATGATGGGGGTCTGTCTGGACCGAGCAAGGCAGTTCGGTTTTGAAAAGTGTTATTTGGAGACCATGCCCTATATGAAGGATGCCCAGAAGCTGTATATAAAATCGGGATTTGAATATATTGATGCCCCAATGGGGGATACCGGTCATTTTTCCTGTCCGGTTTGGATGTTGAAGCAACTTTGATCTATGTTGTTAAAGGAAATCAAGACTATTTATCATAAAGAGCTCGATGCCATATATCCGAAAGAGGAGGTCGATAGCTTTTTTTATCTTACGATCGGTCATTACCTGGGGTTAGAACGTTTTGTATTGGCCTTACAGCCCGATCTAAGGGTTACCAAAGCGGAGGAGCAACCCCTTTTTGAAGTGTTGGCCCAATTGCGATTGGAAAAACCCATTCAGTATATTTTGGGTTCGGTTCATTTTATGGATTTGGATTTCAGGGTCAATGAAGCGGTACTGATTCCAAGGCCGGAAACCGAGGAGTTGGTTCGTTGGATCATCGAGGGACATAAAAACCGGCAAACCGCATTCAACATCCTGGATATCGGTACAGGAAGTGGGTGTATTGCCATATTCTTGGCAAAAGCCCTGGAAATCGCCAATGTTTTTGCGTTGGATGTTTCTGAAAAAGCTTTGGAGGTCGCCCAATGGAATGCAAGGAAAAATGAGGTTGACGTTAAATTTGTCCAGGGTGATATCTTCCAAACGGAATCACTTCAAGAACCATTCGATATTATCGTATCTAATCCGCCCTATGTCAGGATGTTGGAAAAGGATGGCATGAAGCCTAACGTATTGGATAATGAGCCCGGACTGGCCCTGTTCGTACCCGATGATGACCCTTTGGTTTTTTATAGGCGGATCATCGAATTTGCCAAAGGCAATCTGAAAAAAGGCGGATTTTTATATCTTGAAATAAACCAATACCTAGGTTCGGAGACCAAAGCGCTTTTGGACGGTGATTTTGAGGAAGTGGAACTCAGAAAAGATATCTTTGGCAATGATAGAATGTTGAAAGGGATTCTGAAAGTTGAATCACCGGTATGGTGAAAATGGTTTGAAAAAGATCGATAATAAATGGATATTAAGGAAAAAATAGAGGCACTGCGCCAAGAGCTTAGGGAGCATAACCATAATTATTATGTGTTGGATAATCCCGTCATATCGGATTATGAGTTCGATATGAAACTGAAGGAGCTTAGGGAATTGGAGGCCGGGCATCCTGAGTATTATGACCCGACCTCACCAACATTGCGTGTAGGGGGAGACATAACCAAGAGTTTCAATACCGTTGTTCACGAACACCGTATGTATTCTTTGGACAACTCGTATTCCAAAGAGGATTTGGAGGATTGGGAGAAACGTATTCAACGCATTTTGGGGGACGCCGAGGTAGCATTTACCTGTGAGCTAAAATATGACGGGGCTTCGATCAGTCTGACTTATGAAGCGGGGAGGTTGGTCAGGGCCGTTACCCGGGGAGATGGATTTCAGGGCGATGATGTAACCACGAATATAAAGACCATTCGTTCCATTCCCTTGCAATTAAAAGGGGATTACCCCCCGAAATTCGATATTCGAGGGGAAATCATCTTACCATTGGATGGCTTTGCAAAAATGAACGAAGACCGCGTTGCAGCAGGGGAAGACCCATATATGAACCCAAGGAATACCGCCTCGGGCAGCTTAAAATTACAGGACAGTGCCATGGTGGCCCAACGTCCTTTGGATTGTCTTCTCTATGGCATTGTGGGGCCGGACACCGGAATATCTTCCCAGTATCAAATGCTGGAAAAGGCGAGGGAATGGGGTTTTAAAGTGCCCTCAGTGGCCAAATTGTGCAAAAGCACCGATGAGGTTATGGCTTTTATCGATTTCTGGGATGTTCAAAGGCATAGTCTGCCCTATGAGACCGACGGTGTCGTGGTAAAGGTAAATAGTATCCAGCATCAGGAGGAGTTGGGGTATACGGCCAAATCACCGCGATGGGCCATGGCCTATAAATTCAAAGCAGAGCAGGTATCGACTATTTTAAGGGAGATTACCTATCAGGTAGGACGAACCGGGGCGATTACCCCCGTTGCCAATCTAGAGCCTGTTCTCTTGGCCGGCACAACGGTAAAAAGGGCGTCTTTACATAATGCCGATCAAATAGAAAAATTGGATGTACGTGAAGGTGATACGGTCTTTGTGGAAAAAGGAGGGGAAATCATACCAAAAATCGTTGGGGTGGATATTTCCTTAAGACCCGTAAATTCAAAACCCACCCAATATATTACACATTGCCCTGAATGCGGTACCGAATTGGTAAGGACAGCAGGGGATGCCAAACATTACTGTACCAATTTCTATGGGTGTCCGACCCAGATCACCGGACGTATCCAGCATTTCATTTCCCGCAAGGCCATGGATATTGAAGGACTGGGTGCGGAAACCGTTGAATTGTTGTTTAAGGAAGGACTCATTCGCAATTATGCAGATCTGTATATTTTGACCAAGGAGCAGGTCATGCCCTTGGAACGTATGGCGGAAAAATCGGCCGACAATTTGGTTAAGGGGGTAGCCGCTTCGGTGGATATTCCTTTTGAGAGGGTATTGTTCGCCTTGGGAATTCGTTTTGTCGGGGAAACGGTGGCTAAAAAACTGGCAAAAGCTTTTAAACATGTCGATGCCTTGATGGCTGCAACCGTCGAAGAATTGATTGCCGTGGATGAGATCGGCGAGCGTATTGCCCATAGTGTGGTCGAATTCTTTCAGAATGAGAGAAATTTGGAGAACATTGCCCGGTTAAAAAGTTATGGACTGCAGTTTGAATTGTCCGCGGATGAATTATTGAACCAAACCGAAGTCTTAAAGGGGAAAACCTTCGTGGTATCCGGGGTTTTTGAATCCGTTAGCCGAAACGATTTAAAGAAAATGATAGAGGACAATGGGGGTAAGGTGGGATCTTCCATTTCTTCGAAAACCTCTTTTTTGGTGGCTGGTGATAAAATGGGCCCCAGTAAAAGGACAAAGGCCGAAACCCTTGGGGTGCCCATAATATCCGAGCAGGATTTTCTTGGGATGGTGAATTAGTAAGGTATTTTCCGATCGTATGCATAGTCGTTGTGTTAAACATGTATTGCCCTTATTTTTGATGTAATCGTATAAAACAAAACCAAGAAATGAATTACTTTTTGATCACCACCATTTTGGTCTTTCTTTCCGCAACCTTTGGGTTTATCAATGTGCGCTTTTTAAAATTGCCCAATACCATTGGCCTAATGGTCATCACCATCTGCTTTACTTTGGGTGTATTTGCCTTAAGTTATGTTGATGATACCTTGTTGAATGCGGAAAAGTATATCATTTCCCAAATCGACTTTAAGACACTGTTGTTGGATATTATGCTGAGTTTTTTACTCTTTGCGGGTGCTTTACATACGAATTTTCAGCAATTGAGGGTGCAAAGATGGCCTATTTTGGTCTTCTCGACCATCGGGGTGTTGGTATCTACCTTTTTGGTGGGTACGGCCGTCTATTATTTATTGATGGTCTTTAGCATGGATGTTGCCTATGTGTACTGCCTATTGTTCGGGGCATTGATTTCCCCGACCGATCCGATTGCGGTATTGGGTATTCTGAAGCAAGCGGGGGCTCCCAAAATATTGGAAACTAAGATCGTGGGCGAATCATTGTTCAATGATGGGGTCGGGGTAGTGGTGTTCTTGACCATATTCCAGTTTGCATCTTCGGGCAGTGAAAGCGTATCGATGATCGATGTCCTGGAACTTTTCGGGGTTGAGGTAATTGGAGGGATTGTCCTAGGCCTGCTTTTGGGGTGGATTACCTATCGCCTAATGAAATCCATTGATGATTATGATATTGAAGTGATCATTACTTTGGCAACCGTTATGGTAGGTACGGTTATCGCGCAAAACCTCCATCTGTCCGCTCCACTGGCCATGGTGACTGCCGGATTAATGGTGGGGAACGATACCATGCGTGATAGTGCCATGTCAGAGACCACAGAAACGTATGTGGATAAGTTCTGGGAGTTGGTCGATATTCTCCTTAATACACTATTGTTTGTCCTGATAGGTATGGAAATATTGGTTTTGGCCTTTGAACTCGATTATATGATCGCCGGATTACTGTCCATTCCATTGATCCTTTTATCCAGGTATTTGTCGCTATTGTTGCCCATCGGCTTTTTTAAGGAGAAACTGGATTTTGTTCCGAATACCAATATCATAATGACCTGGGGTGGATTGAGAGGTGGGATTTCAATAGCGCTTGCATTGGGTCTTACCCAAGAGATGCATCGGGATCTATTCTTGGTGATTACCTATATTGTAGTGGTTTTCTCCATCATCGTTCAAGGGTTGACCGTTGGTAAATTGGTTAAAAAATTGACCTAATGGTGCCGAAACATTATAGCGGGTTTATGGGTACCTTGGAAGAAGATGATCCTAATGAAAATTGGCCGGACACCCTAAAGGCGTTGTGGTTCGATGCCCGCGGCGATTGGGAAGCTTCGCATGCCCTGGCCCAAGATATCGATAATGAAATAGGGAGTTGGATCCATGCGTATCTACATAGAAAGGAGGGAGACGATTTTAATGCCGGATATTGGTATGGCAGGGCCAAGAAACCATTTCCAACAATTCCACTTCAAGAGGAATTCAAACAGATCGTTGGGTTTGTCCTAACGGCCCATGGTCATTAAACGATGATGCTGGTGCCATCGGCCTTAACATTTTTGGCGCTATCAAAATAAAAATCCATTCGGCCTAGATGTATACCAAAACAACCCACTTGGTTTACCAGGATGTTATGGCCTTGGGCATTTTTGGCAATCGTTGGTTTAGGGAGAAAGGTATGGGTGTGTCCTCCGATAATAAGGTCGGTGTATTTGGTTTTTGCGGCAAGTTTTAGGTCATCCGGTTTTTGCTCGTCCTTATAGTGATAACCTAAATGGGAAAGGCAAATGATCAAATCGCATTGCTCATCCATCTTTAATCGGTTTTCCATATCGGTGGCAATTTCAAATGGATCCAAATATTGGGTTTCCTTGTACAATTTTTCGGTAACCAAACCTGCGAGCTCAATGCCAATGCCGTAGACACCCACTTTTAGGCCGTCGACCCTATAAGTGTTGTAGGGTTTTACAAAATCGTCCATAACGGTATTGCTGAAATCATAGTTGGCGGAAAGGAAATCAAAGGTCGCATTCGGGATTTGGGCAAGGAGTCCGTCTATGCCATTATCAAAATCATGGTTGCCAATGGTCGCCGCATCGTATTTTAGTTTGCTCATTAACTTGAATTCCAGTTCACCCCCATAAAAATTGAAATAAGGGGTGCCTTGAAAAATATCCCCCGCATCCAATAATAAGGTATTCGGATTTTCCGTTCGAATCGATTCGACCAAAGAAGCCCTGCGGGCAACGCCCCCCAAATTGGGAAAACTTGAATGGTCTTTGGGAAAAGTATCGATATGGCTGTGCACATCATTGGTGTGCAATATGGTTATGTGTTTTTTGGTTGCTCCCGTACAGGAACCCAACGAAAGTCCTCCCAAACCGACAAATGCAGTACTGGCCGAGGTCTGGGCGATAAATTTTCTTCTATCCATATTATTTTTCAATATAAAATCGGTTGTCCACAACCGGTGCAAGGGTATCTGCTTTTTTGAAATAATCGATTAGGGCATTTCGGAGCAAATAATCCGTATCCGTTATTGATGTGGTGTTTTTAAAGAAGCCCATATGGTCACCACCGGCCAGTAAATAATCTGAAGAGGCCACATAATAAGTCTGTTCGGGTAGGATGGGTTTCCCATTGACAAATGCCTTTTTTAGGGTCCTGTTTTTGTCCAAAACAATTTGAAGTCCGGAAATGGGGTGTGCCCTTCCGGATCGTACCAAGAACGCTACCATTTCATTCACGTCGTTTCCTGTAACCTCGGCCACTTTAATAAGGTTTTCAAAAGGCATGACCTCGAAGGCATTTCTTGCACTGACCTTTCCGGCGGAAATGCCCGAACGTATTCCCCCATGGTTCAATAAGACAAAATCTATATCCTTTCCCGTTCGGGCCTTGAAAATGGGGTTGGCTTGACTGTGAACGATGTCGGCCATAAGGTTTCCTGCAGTGGTATTGAACTCCCCATCCTCTTTGGAAATTGGATTCGGTGCATAGGCCAAAGTACTGTCCAACACCTCGTTGATTCGATTTTTATAAGGTAAAATGAAGTCTTCTATATCCGTGGTTTTGGTGATGGTACTGTCTATTGCCAGTTGTTTTCCCTCTATTTTGTGTATGACCCGATGGTCCTGTTTGCAGGAAATCAAACCAATAATTGTTATGAATATAACAAAATGTTTTATTTTTAAAACCATTATTGTTTTTACCTTAGCCCCATCAAAATGAGGGTTTATTATTTACATTTGCGTAAATGTAAAATTACATGTTTTTAAAAAGAATTAAGGATAAATTCAAACGTAAATCCGGTAAAAAGTTCTTAAAGGAAGAGTTGGCCAAACCTCCATCTAATGTGGAGGGGGAAAAGGGGATTACATCCATCGGTTGTATAGTGGATTTGGATCGTTTTGAAAAGTCCGAACTCTTTTTGGAATTTATTGAAGAATATAATTTAAGGCCCAATGCGGTAAAGGTCATTGGGTATAAAAGTTATTATGATAAGAACTCACCGTATGCCACGCCTGTCTTTTCGGATAAGGATTTAGGATGGAAAGGGGAAATCGCAAACAGTTACGCGTTGGAGTTCTTAAGTAGGGATTATGATTTGCTGGTCAATTATTATACGACGGACAATCTATTGTTGCAGTTGATGACCGTAAAGACCAAGGCACGTATTAAGGTGGGCTTTATGGAGGTGGATCAACAATTGAACGATTTGATTTTAGGTTTGCCCCTAAAAGATTTTAAAATGTTTAAACTAGAACTTAAGAAATATCTGAAAGTTCTGAATGAAATTGAATAATGGATAAATTGATGGGAACGGGAGTTGCCTTGGTGACGCCTTTTAAGAGCGATCTTACGGTTGATACCATGGCACTGACCAATATTGTGGAGCATTGCATTGCAGGAGGGGTCGATTATTTAGTGGCTCTGGGTACTACTGCTGAAACCGCAACACTTACCGAGGAAGAGAAACAATTGGTTTTGGAAACCATTGTAAGTGCCAATGCCAATAGATTGCCATTGGTTATAGGTATCGGGGGCAATAACACCCATGCCGTAATTGAGACCATCAAAAAAACGGACTTAAGTGGTTTTGATGCCATTCTTTCGGTATCCCCATACTACAATAAGCCTACCCAAGAAGGGATCTACCGGCATTTTAAGGCCATTGCCGAAAATTCACCCTTGCCTTTGATTGTTTATAATGTACCGTCAAGGACCGGAAGTAATATGCTTCCGACTACTGTGCTGCGCTTGGCCAATGATCTTGATAATGTCATAGGCGTCAAGGAAGCTTCAGGGGATATGTCACAGGTCCTTCAATTGACCAAGGATAAACCTAAAGGTTTTATGGTGATATCCGGGGATGATATGACGGCGTTGTCCACCGTATTGGCTGGGGGATCCGGGGTGATCTCAGTTTTGGCCCAAGGGGTTCCCAATGCGTTTTCCGAGATGATCCGATTGGGGTTGAAAGCCGAAGTGAAAGCTGCATTTGAACTGCAATACGCGCTTCAAGAAGGTATGGGATTGATTTTCCAAGAAGGCAATCCGGCAGGTATCAAATCCGTTTTCGAAGCTATGGGTCTGGCAACAAGTGCGGTTAGATTGCCATTGGTTCCTGTTTCTGAGGGACTTCGGGAAAAAATAAAACAATTTGTTAAGCCTTTCGCCGGACTACAGGTATAGTCGCATGCCATTGAAAAGTTAAATCTAAGCCAAATAGCGCGCATTTGTGTTTTTGGGGGGCTACTTTAGTACCATAAAATTTGTTTTTTAATTCCGTTGAGAATCCCTAATTTTGCAAAATGTTTTTTAAAATGAAGAAATTTTTACCATTTCTTGGTTTACTATTGGTCATGTCGTCATGTAGCGAGTATCAAAAAGCGCTTAAAAATGAAGATGTTAAGCTGAAGTTGGACCTTGCCCAAAAATTTTACGATGATGGGGATTACAAACGATCTAACCGTTTGTTCGAACAGATTGCGCCCAAATATGTAGGCAAACCGCAAGGGGAGCGTATCATGTTCTTTTTTGCGAACACCTATTATGAATTAAAGGATTACAATATGGCCGGTTATCAGTTCGAGCGGTTCATCAAATCCTACCCCAAGAGCGACAAAGTGCTCGAAGTTGCATTTTTAGGGGCTAAAAGTTATTATAACCTTTCACCGGATTATTCCTTGGATCAGACCGATACCGATAAGGCTTTGGTAAAATTACAGACTTTCATTAACATGTACCCGGATTCGGAGTACTTTGATGAGGCCAATAAAATGGCTAAGGAACTGACGACAAAAAAAGAGCAAAAAGCTTTTGAAATCGCCAAACAGTTCAATAAACTTGGTCATTTCGATTATTCGTTTTTAACGCCTTCCATAGCTGCCTTCGATAATTTTATTTCTGATTATCCGGGCTCCATTTTCAGGGAAGAGGCGTTGTACCTTAAATTCGAATCGGCAACACAGTATGCCTTGAATAGTTTTATCCAATTGAGGCCTGAACGTCTTAAGACGGCGAAAGCAGCGTACAATGTATTGAAAAAGCAATATCCGAATACTAAATTTGCCGAAGAGGCAGATGAATTATTGGGCAAAATCGAAGAGGAAATCAAAAATCCCACGATTATAGTGGAAAGACGAACAAGATAAAAAGTTGTTATTATGAATATGAACGATTTAAAGAACTCCAAAGCAGCGGTTTCAACGGTGACCATTAATAAAAATGAGTTCGATAAAAAAACAGAAAATATTTATGAAGCGATTTCAATAGCGGCCAAAAGAGCGGTTCAGATCAATTCTGAAATCAAAAAAGAGCTTTTGGAAAAATTGGAGGAATTCGCGACATACAGTGATAGTCTGGAAGAAGTTTTCGAAAACAAAGAGCAAATAGAGGTTTCCAAATTTTACGAAAAACTTCCTAAACCCCACGCCATGGCAGTAGAAGAGTGGTTGATGGATAAAATATACCATAGGAATACAGAGAAAGACACCGAGTAGTATGTTGGGTGGCAAGAATATCCTTTTAGGCATTACCGGGGGAATTGCTGCTTACAAGACTACCTTTCTTGTACGTTTATTGATTAAAGCTGGTGCAAATGTCAAAGTAGTATTGACAGAAAGTGCCAGCTATTTTGTTTCCCCCTTAACGTTGGCCACCCTATCCAAAAATCCGGCGGTTACCGCATTCGTAAAAGAAGAAGGATCGGAAACGGATTGGAACAACCATGTGGATCTTGGGCTTTGGGCAGATATGATGATCATTGCCCCGGCGACAGCCAATACCATGTCCAAAATGGCCACTGGGAACACGGATAACCTATTGACCGCCGTGTATTTATCAGCAAAATGTCCTGTTTTTTTTGCGCCGGCGATGGATTTGGATATGTATCAACATCCTGCAACCAAAACTTCCATAAACACCTTACTGTCTTACGGTAATATCATGATACCACCAACGTCAGGGGAATTGGCGAGTGGTTTGCATGGGGAGGGGCGCATGGCCGAGCCTGAGGAAATCATTGATTTCGTTAAGGGTTACTTATTGAAAGGCCTTCCTTTAAAAGATAAAAAGGTGGTAATCACTGCAGGACCGACTTATGAGGCTATCGATCCGGTTCGGTTCATCGGTAACCATTCAACCGGACAAATGGGTTATGAATTGGCAAAGGTGGCCGCAAATCTAGGGGCCGAGGTCATTTTGGTTTCAGGACCCACGAACCAGACCATTGCCCATGATTCGATCAAGGTGGTGGGCGTGGTTTCGGCAGACGATATGTATGAAGTGGCCCATGAGCATTTCAATACGTGTGATATTATGATTGCTGCAGCTGCCGTGGCCGATTACAAGCCAAAAACCGTGGCGACCCAAAAAATAAAGAAGAAAGAGGATAACCTTACTTTGGAATTGGTGAAGAACCGAGATATTCTAAAGTCATTGGGGGAATGTAAAACGGGTCAGTTTTTGGTGGGTTTTGCCCTGGAGACTGAAAATGAGCTCGAAAATGCCAAGGGAAAATTGGAAAGAAAGCACTTGGATGCCATTGTCCTGAATTCCTTGAACGATGATGGGGCCGGATTCGCAAGTAATACCAACAAAATTACCTTCTTGGATAAGAATTCACGGATAAAAGCGTTTCAATTAAAAACCAAGGCCGAGGTTGCCGAGGATATATTGAACGAAATCATAATTCGGTTGAATGCGTAAATTCTTATTTGTTTTAATTTTTTCATTTTCCGTACTAACATCTGCCCAGGAATTGAATTGTGTGATAACGGTCAATTCAGATCAAGTATCACAGACAAACCAGCAGGTATTTAAGACGTTGGAGCGCTCCTTGAACGATTTTGTGAATAAAACGAAATGGACGAACCGTATTTATAAGGAAAATGAACGGGTAAACGCACAAATGTTCATTACCATTACCGATTACGAATCCAATAGTTTCAAGGGAAATATACAGATCCAATCTTCTCGACCTGTTTACAATACCTCTTATGAAACCCCGATATTCAATTATAAGGACAATCAATTCAGTTTCCAATATATTGAGTTCCAACCCTTGATTTTCAATGAGAATGTATTCGAATCCAATCTGGTAAGTGTCATGGCCTATTATGCTTATGTCATTTTGGGACTGGATGCAGATACTTTTTCCTTGGAGGGGGGGAGTGAATATTTCAGAAAAGCCCAAAATATAGTTACCCAAGCCCAAAGTAGCAGTTCATTGGGTTGGAGCCAATCTACGGATCGAAGCCGTTTTGAGTTGGTCGATAACCTCATGTCGAACACCTATAGGGAATACCGGGTCGCCATGTACAATTACCATCGCAAGGGAATCGATATTCTTGCCGATAACAATAGTACGGGGAAACAAGTAATAGCCGGGACATTGAATTTGTTCGAGACGATGATCAAAAGAAGGCCGAACGCCTTTTTGATTTCCACTTTCTTCGACGCCAAATCGGATGAGATTCGCAATATTTTTTCCGACGGACCGAAAGTGGACGTCGTGAAGTTAAAGGAAACCCTCAATCGTATCGCCCCGCTTTATTCCAGTACATGGAATGATATAAAATATTGATCTCCGTTTTTTTCAACTGAAATAAAAATTATCTTTACGCAATCCAAAATTCAAGGTTTTGCTGAAGAATCTTTCCATTAAGAATTACGCTCTGATCGATAGGCTAAATGTGTCTTTCGGTAATGGTTTTACGTGTATTACCGGAGAAACCGGTGCTGGTAAATCAATTTTGTTGGGCGGACTTTCGTTGGTGTTGGGGAAACGTGCCGATTTGTCCACTTTGCGTAACAAAGATGAAAAATGCATCGTAGAAAGTGATTTCGAAATCGGCAGTTATGGACTTTCATCCTTTTTTCTTGAGCATGATCTGGATTATGAGGAGAAGACCATAATTCGTAGGGAAATATTGCCTAGTGGAAAATCCAGGGCCTTTGTGAACGATACGCCGGTGACCTTGGGGGTGCTTTCCAAGTTGGGGAGTAAATTGATTGATATCCACTCCCAGCACCAAACCTTGCAGTTGGCCGAAAACGAATTTCAATTCAAGGTAATCGATGCCTTGGCAGGTACTAAGGATTTGCGGACGCAATATTCCGCACAATTGAATGAATATCGGAAGATTTCCAAGGAATTGAACGAATTGGTCGAATTTCAGGGCAATGCCATCAAGGAGCATGAATACAATAGCTTTTTATTGAAAGAGCTCGAAGAAGCCCGTTTGAAAGAAGGTATGTTGGAGGAATTGGAAGAGCAATACCGGCAATTGAGCAATGTGGAAACCATCGTCGAGCTATTGGCCCAAGGGCACCAACTCATGAATGACGAACAAGTGGGGGTCATGAACCTATTGTCCGAATTAAAGCAAGTATCGGGCAAACTATCGGGTTTTGGTGCTGCATATGCCGCCTTGGATAACAGGATACAATCCGTGTTCATAGAAATGGATGATATCGCGGCAGAAGTACAGGGACTTTCCGATCAGGCGGATCTTGACCCGAGAATGTTGGAAGAGGTGAATGCCAAATTGCAATTGCTTTATAGTTTGCAGAAAAAACACGGGGTGCGGGAAATTTCAGGGTTGATCGAAATAAAAGAAGAGCTCTTTGAAAAAGTCGATGCTACCGAAAACATAGAGGCTACCATTGCCGATAAACAAAAGCAATTGGAGGGGCAAGCGCAAATACTCAATGATCTGGCTTCCAAAATATCGAAGAAAAGACAACAGGTCATCCCGGATTTAAAAGCACAGATTGAAGAAAAGCTTGCACTGTTGGGGATGCCAAGTGCCCGGTTCAAAATAGAATTGCTTCCTTCGGGGGATTTTAAGCAAAACGGTAAGGATAATCTCTTATTTTTATTCGCAGCCAATAAAGGAACCGATTTTGGCGATATCAAAAAAGTAGCTTCAGGTGGTGAGCTTTCACGTATCATGTTGACCATAAAATCCATAATGGCGAAATATGAAAACCTCCCGACCATGATGTTCGACGAAATAGATACCGGTGTTTCCGGGGAAATCTCGAACCGTATGGGTGGGATTATGTATGAAATGAGCAGGAATATGCAAATTTTTTCAATCACGCACCTCCCTCAGGTGGCTTCTAAGGGCGATCATCATTTTAAGGTGTACAAAGAGGATAAGTCTGGGGGTACCTTAACGAATATGAAAGAATTATCGAAAGACGAAAGGGTAGTGGAGTTGGCCGAAATGTTAGGTGGAAAGGACCTTTCGGAATCGGCTATGGCCCATGCCAGGCAATTGTTGAACTAACGAACATTACAGACCTCGTATATTATATATTTTAAATATCTTTGGCGAAATAATCAACTAAGAAAAACAGAACATGGCTTATAATTTATTAAAGGGTAAAAAAGGGATTATTTTTGGTGCACTTGATTCAAATTCAATTGCTTGGAAAACTGCGGAAAGGGTACATGAGGAAGGTGGGACTTTTGTGTTGACCAATGCCCCTATTGCCATGCGTATGGGTCAAATCAATGAATTGGCTGAAAAAACCGGTTCTCAAATAGTACCTGCCGATGCCACAAGCACCGAAGATCTTGATAAATTGGTAAGTCAGTCCATGGAAATCCTTGGGGGTAAGATCGACTTTGTATTGCATTCCATCGGTATGTCGATCAATGTCCGGAAAGGACGGCACTATACAGATCAGAATTATGAATTTTCGCATAAAGGATGGGATGTTTCCGCCTTATCTTTCCATAGGGTCATGCAGAGCCTGTATAAAGCGGATGCCATGAACGAATGGGGCAGTATCGTTGCATTGACCTATATGGCCGCACAACGATCTTTCCCCGATTATAACGATATGGCCGATAACAAGGCTTATTTGGAATCCGTAGCCCGTAGTTTTGGGTATTTCTTCGGGAAAGAAAAGAAGGTTAGGGTAAACACTATTTCGCAATCACCGACCCCAACAACAGCGGGTCAAGGGGTGAAAGGCTTTGATGGTTTTATAAGTTATGCAGAGCAAATGTCCCCACTGGGTAATGCTACGGCCCTGGAGTGTGCCGATTATACCTTGACATTATTCTCCGATTTGACCAAAAAAGTGACCATGCAGAATCTTTTCCACGATGGTGGCTTCTCCAATACCGGGGTTAGTCAAGAAGTTATGGAGAAGTTCCAATAATAGTATATTGAGGTAATTTTTATCCCCTTCGTTGACCTGAAAGGGGATTGGTTGCTACGGCACGGATTATTAAGTGCATCGAATTCAGATTACTGGTATGGATGATATTTCCTTTTCATTTATTATTCCTGTTTACAATAGGCCCAATGAAATAAGGGAATTGTTGGAAAGTTTGGTACACCAAACCTTCAAAGAACCCTTCAAAGTGGTGATCATTGAGGATGGGTCAACGATCGATTCCCAAAGCGAGGTGGAGGCCTATCAGGATAAGTTGGATATCACCTATTTGCCTAAAAAGAACTCCGGTCCCGGGGATTCACGTAATTACGGTATGGAACGCGCCCAAGGGAATTATTTTATCGTACTTGATTCCGATTGTATTTTGCCTTCCGGATATTTACAGGAAGTTAAAAATTCGCTCGATGGTCACTTTGTGCATTGCTTTGGTGGGCCCGATGCGGCACATGACTCTTTTACCGATATTCAAAAGGCCATTAATTATGCAATGACATCGGTTTTGACCACAGGGGGGATACGCGGGGGAAAATCCTCGGTCGATAAATTCCAACCTAGAAGTTTTAATATGGGCATTTCCAAAGAGGCCTTTGAAAAAGTAGGGGGCTATGGTAAGATCCATCCGGGTGAAGATCCAGATTTAACCATGCGCATTTGGGACAAGGGCTACGAAACAAAATTGATTCCCGAGGCATTTGTCTATCATAAACGGCGTATCGATTGGCATAAATTTTTTGTTCAAGTGAATAAATTCGGTATGGTCAGGCCTATATTAAACCAATGGCATCCGGGATCTGCTAAAATAACCTATTGGTTCCCTACGCTTTTTTTAATGGGATTCACAGTGGCCCTATTTTTATTGGCCTTTAACGTTATTTGGCCAATAGGGGTTTATCTATTGTATTTTATCGTGCTTTTCGTCGATTCCCTATTAAAGAACAAGAGTGTGTGGGTCGCTTTTCTTTCGTTATTGGCGGTAGGCATCCAATTTTTGGGGTATGGCGTGGGTTTTCTAAAATCAATCTTTTGGATTAATTTTAGCAAAAAGAAACCCAAAGAATTGTTTCCAAATCTATTCTTCAACTAGAATTATCGTAAAGTGATACAAAAATTCAAAAACATTATTAAAAGACGCAAGGCAAAAATGTTTTTGATGTTCTTATTGTGTTCGGGCTTGATCTGGTTCTTGAACAATCTGGCCAAGACCTATACCGACAACGCCACCTTTGAACTGGTGTTCTTTCATGTTCCCGATAGCCTTTTACTTACCGAAGTGTCTAAAAAACAGGTCGATGTAAAAATACAGGCAAGCGGATTTCAATTTTTAGGGTTCAACTTTAAGAATAAAGAGGTGAGGGTAGATGTGTCTTCCGTTAACGAAAGGAATGGCAGGTACTATATGCCACAAAGTGTTTATCGGAAGCAAATAGATAAACAACTTCGGTCGATGAATTTATTGGAAATCGATGAGGATACCTTGTATTTTGAATTTATGCGTTTGGTTACCAAGGTGGTCCCTATTGCCTCCAAATTGGACATTACCCTACCGCAAAACCATATTCTGGATGGAGAACCGGTCATTGAGCCAAGTGAGGTAACCCTTAAAGGGCCTTGGAATATCGTTGATACCATTAATACGATAAATACGGTAAAACTAAAACTAAGTGATGTATCCACTGACTTTTCCCAAGAAGTGGCGCTGGATAAAATGCAGGAATCAGGGGGTATTACCTATTCGAGCGATAAGGTAGTCGTCAGCGGAAAGGTAGCTCGGTTTTCAGAAAAGTTGATCGAAGTGCCCATAAAAGTGATCAATCTTCCTGAGAAGTATGAAATCAAGACATTCCCGGATAAGGTAGGGGTGCTCTGCAAGGGTACGTTGAATCAGTTGAAGTTATTGGAAAGTGCAGATTTTGAGGTGATTGCCGATTACAATACGATCAAGGACAATGCATCGAAGAACATCGGTCTGCAATTGGTCAATCCGTTGGAAAACCTTAGAAGTGCTGAACTGAGCGAAAGTCAAGTGGAATTCATATTGAGGAAACAATGAAAATCGTTGCGTTAACGGGTGGTATCGGAAGTGGAAAGACCACTGTGGCCAAAATGTTCAAGGACCTGGGTGTGCCCGTTTATAATTCAGATAATGAGGCAAAAGCGCTTATGGTGTCTTCGAAGGAATTGCGAAAGGCCATTAAGGCACTTTTGGGAGCGGAAGCCTATAACGGCAAAACCTTGAATAGGGAATACATTGCAAAAAAAGTATTCGGGGACAAAGGGCTATTGGGGCAATTGAACAAAATTGTCCATCCTGCCGTTCGTGAGGATTTTCTTAGGTGGGCGGCAAAACAAAGCACCCCCTATGTTATCCAAGAATCCGCCATAGTTTTTGAAAATGGACAACAGGATTTTTATGATAAAATCATTCTGGTCACGGCACCAGAAGAAGTGCGTTTGGCCAGGGTCATGGAAAGGGATAAGGTTTCAAAATCCGAAATCAGGGCCCGTATGGGTAACCAATTGAATGACACGGTTAAGATCGGGTTGTCCGATTATGTCATCGAGAATATCTCCTTGAACGAGACCCGTTCAAAAGTAAATGAAACCCATAAACGTATACTCGGCCAAGGCGGGTTTGAGCAATTTTAACAATTTTGTTAAGGTTAGGTTAAACGTTAAAATACTAGTTGTTAAATCTTTAATTTTGCGTGTAGATGAATAGGAGGTTGTTTGTTCTTTTGGTCATTCTGATGAGCCTATCATTGATAGGGATTATCTTCGTTCAGGGCTATTGGATAAAGAAATCAGTTGAGGATAAAGAGGAACAGTTTTCAAACAGTGTGTCGGATGTACTGGATAAGGTGACCGACAAAATCACTGAAAGAGAGCGGAACGACTATTTTGATAGGTATGTAAATATCAAGGATAGTGTGGGGGATTTAAAGAGCTCCCATTTCAAAAACTTCTTTTTTGTCGATCAGGATATAAGTTCAGATGAGATCCATTATTATTCCCACGGAATTTTAGAAGAGGAATATAATATCGCATCAACGTTCTTTGACAATGGTACGGGTGATGACACTACGACCATAAAAAATTATACCAGTAGGCGCTTAAAGGCTACTTACAAGGAAGATTTAGGTCTTGATGGACATCAAAGCAGATTTACCCCTATCGAAAAAGTGGAAAAAATCGGAGGGTTGACTTCGATGGAGATTTCGGCCTTTGAGGATATGTTCGGGGAGTTTGCCAAACGCGTGCCCATTCACAATAGGGTTTCGAAACAGGAAATCGAATTGTTGTTGGAACGCGAGTTGAACAATCGGAATATCAACACCGATTATGAATATGGTATAGCTAGTAAGGGGTTGCCTACATCGGTAAAATCAAGAAAGTTCAGTTTTAGGAATCTTCCGCCTTATAAATCTTTGATATTCAAGGATTCGGAGGGCAATTCAAATTACACGCTATTGATTGATTTTCCTAAGAAAAAGCGATTTTTAATACGTTCCATAATAGGTATGGCGGCTATGTCCCTTTTGTTTACCCTGGTCATCATCGTTGCCTATTCCAGTGCCATTTACCAATTGATACGCCAAAAACAGATTTCAGAGATAAAATCCGATTTTATCAATAATATGACCCATGAGTTCAAAACGCCGATCGCAACCATTAATTTGGCAGTAGAGGCCATTAAGAACCCAAAGGTAATCGAAGACAAGGAAAAGGTAATGAGGTACCTACAAATGATTCGGGACGAGAACAAAAGGATGCATGCACAAGTTGAAAATGTTCTGCGTATCTCAAAGTTGGAAAAGAACCAATTGGATATCAGCAAGGATCGGGTAGATGTACACGATATCATACAAGATGCCATTGCCCATGTTGAACTGATCGTCGAGGATAGGGGAGGTTATATAGAAAAGCATTTAAAAGCCGAGAGAACGGAAGTTTTGGCCAATGAGATGCATTTTACCAATGTTGTCGTGAATATCTTGGACAATGCCATTAAATATTCCCCAATGGCCCCAAAAATCGATATTTACACCGAGGTGGTCAAGAACAATATCGTAATTAAGATCAAAGATCAAGGTGCGGGAATGAGCAAGGCCGTGTTGAAAAAAGTTTTTGAGAAGTTCTACAGGGAACACACTGGGGATATACACAATGTAAAAGGGCATGGCTTGGGCCTTGCTTATGTTAAAAAAATTATAGAAGATCACCAAGGTGAGGTTTATGCAGAAAGCGAAAAAGATAAAGGAAGCTCTTTCTATATTAAACTACCATTAATTTAACGAATTATGGAAACAGTAAACAAGAAAATACTTTTAGTGGAGGATGATCCCAATTTTGGGATTGTATTGAAGGATTATTTGTCAATGAACAATTTTGATGTTACATTGGCCAAGAATGGGATGGAGGGTTTTGAGAAGTTCAAGAAAGACAATTTTGATGTCTGCATCTTGGATGTCATGATGCCTTATAAAGACGGTTTCACCCTTGCGAAAGAAATAAGGGAGAAGAACGAGAATGTCCCGATAATCTTCCTTACCGCCAAAACGATGAAAGAAGATGTCCTTAAAGGCTATAAGGCCGGTGCGGACGATTACCTGAACAAACCTTTTGATTCGGAAGTGTTATTGATGAAGCTTAAAGCCATTATCCAAAGAAAGGCTTCCAGTTCGTTGACAGACAGCAAGAAATTCGAATTCCAAATAGGTGGTTTTCATTTGAATTCCAAATTAAGGTTCTTGAAATATAAAGATGAAGAAGCAATTAAACTTTCTCCAAAAGAAAATGAATTGCTGCGTCTTTTGGCTTTGCATGAAAATGATTTGATGCCTAGGGAATTGGCCTTGACAAAAATCTGGAGGGATGATAATTATTTCACTTCCAGAAGTATGGATGTGTATATTGCCAAGTTACGTAAATACCTTAAACGTGATGATACCGTGGAAATATTGAATATCCATGGAGAAGGTTTCAGGTTGGTCATAAAAACCGAATCGGAATAAAACAATATCTTTCTAAGAATACAAAGCCCCGACGTTTTCGTCGGGGCTTTTTTTATGTGATTTTGTCACGTATGCTGTTGACGATATCCTCTGGACTTTGGTTTATTGAAACTTCAATGGCGTCTTTGGGGGGTTCCAATGTTTCAAATTGGGACTTTAACAACGATATCGGCATGTAGTGCCCTTTACGTCCTTGTAATCTGCGATTTATAGCTGAAAATGAACCTTTTAGGTAAATAAAGGTCATTTGCTCCATCACATCTTTTCGCAAAGATGCCCTATAACTTTCCTTTAATGCGGAACAGGCGATTACCGCTCCAATGGACTTGTGTTCCCGTGCGAGTCTGTTTAGGGTTTCCAACCATTCTTTTCGATCTTGGTCATTTAGGGCTTTTCCACTGGCCATTTTTTTCACGTTTGATTCAGGATGATAGTCATCCCCATCAAAAAAAGGGAGTTGCAATGTATTGGCCAATAATGTACCAACGGTTGTTTTGCCACTGCCCGAAACACCCATTACGATATAGATACCTTTGCTAACCATTTAGGGGTGGACCAGCTATTTTTTCAGCGATTTCTTCACATACCAGGGTAGGGTCATCAAGGTAATCGAACCATATGATGTCCTCGTTTTTTCGATACCAGGTCAATTGTCTTTTTGCAAAGCGCCTTGTGTTCTTTTTTATTTCGGAAATAGCGAATTCCAGTGTCCAGGTACCATCGAAATAATTGAAAAGTTCTTTGTAGCCTACGGTTTGTAGGGCGTTTAATTTTCTGTGTGGATAAACTTCCCGAGCTTCATCCAAAAGTCCGTTCGCGATCATAAGATCGACCCGTTGATTGATCCTGTCATAAATGATTTCCCGGTCGGCACTTATGCCTATGGTAAGGGTGTCAAATGACCTTTTTACATTCTTTTTTCTTAAAAACGATGAATATGGTTTGCCTGTTGCCATGCAGATTTCCAAAGCCCGTATCAATCGATGCGGGTTTTCCAAATCCACTTTGTTGTAGTAGGCTTCGTCGTACCTCTTCAATTGGTGTTGAAGTTCGGCAATCCCTTTTTCGCTCAGGGTTTTGTTCAATGCTTCACGATAGTCCGGTGATACAGCAGGGAAATCATCCAACCCTTTGGTGATGGCATCGACATATAGGCCACTACCACCCACAAGGATTACCGTATCGTGTTTTTCAAATAATCTGTCCAATATCGAAAGGGCCTCTTTTTCAAAATCACCCACCGAATAAGGGTCAAAGATGCTTTTATGTTGGATGCAATGGTGTTTGATCGAGAGCAATTCTTCTTCGCTGGGGACCGCTGTACCTATTTCCAATTCTTTATAAAACTGACGGGAATCCGCTGAAATGATCTCGGTGTTGAAATGTTTAGCCAACGAAATTCCCATTCTGGTTTTGCCGATGGCAGTAGGTCCCACGACCGATATGAGGGTTTTGGTGCTCATTGGTCTTCAATTAATTTGAATCCACATTTTCTGCAGTATATGGCATCAGAGCGTTGGATTTCAACACCGCAATTAGGACAAGACCTTCCTTTGTCACTCTCTTTTCGATCTTTGGGATAGGAGGAATATTCAGCGGAGACGATTCCCGTAGGCACCGCAATAACGCCATAACCGATGATCATGATCAGCGTAGCGATGAACTGACCGAGAGGGGTTTGGGGGGAGATATCACCATAACCCACCGTGGTTAAGGTCACTATGGTCCAATAGATGCTATGGGGAATACTGTTGAACCCATGGGTAGGCCCTTCGACCAAATACATGATAGTACCCAATAATACGGATACGACCAGTACAAAAAATACAAAAACAAAGATTTTGGTCCTGCTGGCCCTTAATGCCCGAATCAAATTATTCGACTCCCCGACAAAACGCACTAATTTCAGTATCCTAAAGACCCGTAACAATCGTAGTGCCCTAAAAGCGGTTAAATAGTGGGATTGCAAAAAGAAGAACGTCAGATATTTCGGTATCGTTGAAAGTAGGTCGATAATACCGAAAAAACTAAAAATATACTTACGGGGTTTTTTGATACAGATCAGCCTTAAGATATATTCAATGGAAAAAAGGATGGTCACTACCCATTCCGATATATTGAAGAAGTTATGGTATTGGTTATCGTACTTTGGAATGCTTTCGAACATCACGATAATTACACTGTATAGAATAACGATCAGTAGTATTATATCGAATAATTTGCCCGCTGGAGTATGGGTCCCATAAATGACTTCATGTATGGCGGACCTCCAATCGCGATTCTTTTTTTTGGTGCTCAAAATCAGTGCTTAAGATCTATTATTTTTTTTATTCGTTTTTTCCTAAGATAGGAATCTATGATGTGGGTTGCGGTGCTATCGCCCCGCATGGGGGTGATAATCGATTCCAAGATATGGATATTATTGATCTGGTGGTTAAGGTCGTAATATCCCAAGCCTTGAAAGACCCCATCTTTTATAAAGATAGCACTATACTCCCCAATTTCACGACCTTTATCAACAATCAACATCGTTTTTTGCGCTAAGCTATACTTGTTTATCGCCTCATTGACCCTTTGGTTATAAGCCGTGGGGGATTCCAATCCACGACATCCACCCAGGCACTGGCCTTTCTTTTCCATTTCACAGGGGCCGTGATGTTCCAGGTCATTGATTTTGGTGCAAAGTTGGAACTCCTCGGTGATTTTCAAAAGAAAGTTCTTGGCGGAAACAATACCGTTAAAGGTGGTTATGTTGGTTTTTCCGTTGGTTTGGGGAGCGATTACAAACGTTTGATACCCATCGTCATTTGTACTCAGATAGAGGGCCTGTAGGCGTTTTTTCCTGATATTGTGATTGTACCGGGGTTTATTTTTTAGAAGTTCTTCGCGTTCTTTCAATAAAGCGACCAGTTCGCTTCCTGTTTTTTCGAAGGTTATTGTTTTGGTTTCTTTTTGAAGTTGTCGTGCCTTACTGCCACTTTTGGTAAAGTGTTGGTTTACCCGTTTTTTTATGTTGGTACTTTTGCCTAGAAATAGGATATCCCCCTTCTTGTCGTGCATGTAGTACAGACCGGTTTCGGAGGGCATTTGTTCCACGATATCCAGCTGTCGTTGTGAAAGTTCCCCGTGGGTTTCTTCCCGGACCACTTCCTTGATTATGGTTTTATTGGTGTCTCTGGAAAGTAATAACTTAAATAGTTTAAGGGTGGCAATGGCATCACCGTTCGCCCGATGGCGATCACTCATGGGGATGCCCAAAGACCTCACCAATTTTCCGAGGCTATACGACTCGGCATCTGGCAAGAGACTTTTTGAAAGATCAACGGTACATAAGGTCTTCCGCTCAAAATTATACCCCAATCGCCTAAATTCGGTTCTTAGGATCCTGTAATCAAATTGGGCATTATGGGCAACGAGAACGGTGTCTTCGGTAATCTCCACAATACGTTTTGCAACTTCATGGAATTTGGGGGCAGTACGGAGCATTTTGGAATTGATGCCGGTTAAATTGGCCACAAAGGGCTGTATTTCCCTTTCGGGGTTCACCAGACTAATGAATTTATCAATGACCTTATGGCCATCGAATTTATGGATAGCTATTTCGGTGATACCTTCTTCGTTGTATTTACCTCCTGTCGTCTCTATGTCGAGAATCGTATACATCAATTGCCTTCAATCTTTAATTTCATATATGGGAATAGTCTCTTGCTCCAAAGATACTACTTCCTATGCGTACCATGGTACTACCTTCTTCCACAGCTAACTGGTAATCACCGCTCATACCCATGGATAATACGGAAATATGGGGTAAGGTATCTTTTATTTTATCGAAAATATGCTTTAAGTACCTAAATTCCTTTTTTATTTGGGTTTGATCCTTCGTAAAGGTGGCCATGCCCATCAAGCCTACGATTTCGACATGGGTAAGATCTCTGAATTCCTTTGAGCCTATAAGCTGGTTCAGTTCCTTCTCGTCCAATCCGAATTTTGTTTCCTCTTCGGCAATATGCACCTGTAAAAGGCATGGAATGGTCCTGTTGTGTTTTTGAGCCTGTTTGTTGATTTCCCGTAGCAACTTAAAACTGTCGACACCATGGATCAATGAAACGAATTCGGCCATATATTTAACCTTGTTCCGCTGTACGTGGCCTATCATATGCCATTCGATATCTTTAGGTAAGGCCTCCCATTTTCGGGCCATTTCCTGGATTTTGTTCTCACCGAAAATGCGCTGTCCCCCATTATAGGCTTCCAGGATACTTTCTTCGGGTTTTGTCTTTGAAACGGCTACCAAGGTGACATGATTCGGCAATGTTCGGTTTATATGCTCAAGATTTGATTGTATAGACATGATAAATTATATATTAAAACTCGTAAATGGTCAGGCCACTTCTTAGTTTAGGTTCGATATAAGTACTTTTCGGGGGCATGACCGATCCGGCATCGGCAATGGCCTTTATTTCATCCATTGTTAACGGGAAAAGACTAAAACCTACTGCGAATTTCCCCAGGTCGATTTCATCTTTCATACGGATCACATTGTGTTTACCACAGCCATAATGTATGCGTTTGTTACTTCTGAGGTCTTTAATGCCTAAAATGGGATCCAGGATGGTTTTATAAAGGATATGCGTATCGAGTCTACTGAGCAAATCGGTAAATCCATAGGCTTTCTCCCTTAGGATCAGCGAATAAAATGCGCCATCAAGATACATACTGAAATGATGTTTTTTCTTGGGTTTGTAAAGTACATCACCCTTTTTTTCTATCCTAAAGAAAGCATCCAATTTTATAAGGAATTCCGCTTTGGTCAATCCGTTGAGATCTTTCACCATCCGATTGAATTCATGAATACGGATCTCTGATTCAGGTAGCAGATAGCACATGAAGTAATTATAGGGTTCTTTGCCCGTATGTTGGGTATTCCCTTTTTGAAAATTACTGGCCAAAATTTCCGAAGAGGCACTTCTATGATGGCCATCCGCAATATATAACGATGTAATAGGCGTGAATTCGCGCATCAACCCTTGTACGGATTCCTTCTTGGTTACCGTCCAAAGGGTATGTTTTATCCAATCGGATGTGGTAAAGGAATATTCCGGCTCTTTTTGTTTTTCGAAATCGATTATGTCCTGGATTTCGATTTTGTCGGTATAGGTAGTTAACACGGGTTCTGCGTTAAAACCCACATTTTTTAGGTATTTAGCGAATAATTGCTCTCGCGGGCTCATTGTTTCTTCGTGTTTTTTGATAACGTTGTCACGATAATCCTGCACACTGGCCAAAGCAATGAGGCCACAACATTTTAAATTGTTCTTTTCAATTTGATAGATATAAAAACCATCGGTATCATCCTTTGTTAAAATATGTTCCTCAAAAAATTCCAAATAGCGATTACGGATCAATCCATAGCGTTCTTCACCGGAAACTTCTTTTGAAAATTTGTATCCCGGATTGATGATGTGCAGAAAGGAAAACGGATTATAGCGTAAGGTTGCCTCCAATTCTTCCTGGGCATACGCTAGATATGATCGGGATGTAACATGGGCGATTTTGTCCTTTGTGGGTCTTACCGCCTTAAAGGGTTTGATCACCGCCATGATATTACTTGAATTGAGAAGAAACGGTTTCGGCTTTTTTGGATTTGGAATAATCATAGAAACCTTCTCCCGATTTTATCCCCAGTTTTTTGGCCATTACCATATTCGCCAAAAGCGGACAGGGTGCATATTTCGGATTTTTGAATCCGTCGTACATGACGTTCAGTATCGAAAGGCACACATCCAACCCGATAAAATCGGCCAATTGCAAGGGGCCCATGGGGTGGGCCATACCCAATTTCATAACCGTATCTATTTCCGTTACTCCGGCAACCCCATGATAAAGGGTTTCGATAGCTTCGTTGATCATCGGCATTAAGATCCTATTGGCAACGAACCCAGGGTAATCATTGACCTTTGTTGGTGTCTTTCCCAACTTTATCGATAGGTCCATAATGGTATTTGTCGTTTCATCGGAGGTATTGTAGCCTCGAATGATCTCTACCAGCCCCATTATGGGAACCGGGTTCATAAAATGCATTCCGATCACTTTGTCCGGTTTTTCGGTTACCGCGGCGATTTCCGTTATTGAAATGGAGGAGGTATTGGTCGCCAAAATCGTACCTGGTCCCGATAATGCATCCATTTCCTTGAAAAGCCCCAGTTTTATGTTCAGTTGTTCCGTAGCGGCTTCAACCACCAAATCAGTATTTGGAATACCCTTCGATAGTTCGGTATAGGTGATGATGTTCTTAAGGGTTGTGGCCTTGGCCGATTCATCGATCTTCCCTTTGGAAATCATTCGATCCAAATTCCTGGTAATCGTCGAGATTCCCCGATCGATGGCTTCTTGTGAGATGTCGATCAAATGTACATGATGGCCATTTTGAGCAAAAACATGGGCAATTCCGTTGCCCATGGTCCCTGCACCGATAACTGCTATATTTTTCATAATTGCTTTTTTTTAGAAAGACCGTATAATCTGGAGCGCTACACGCAATGCCCGTGTTCCCTGACGGAGGGTCACTACCGGGGTGGTGTTTTGGGTAATCGCATCTGCAAAAGTCTCCAATTCATCGAGAATGGCATTGTTGGCCGTTATCTCTGGATTTTCAAAATAGATCTGTTTTTTTATACCCTCTGCATTCTGTAGGATCATATCGAAATCGCCGGGGGATTCCGGAGCGTCCTTCATCTTTACCACTTCGGCCTTTTTCTCCAAAAAGTCTACCGAAATATAGGCGTCCCGTTGAAAGAATCGGGATTTTCGCATGTTTTTCAATGATATCCTGCTCGCGGTAAGATTCGCCACACAACCGTTTTCAAATTCGATACGGGCATTGGCAATATCGGGCGATTGACTGATTACCGATACGCCACTGGCATTGATTTGTTTTACCTCGGAATCCACGACACTGAGAATGGCATCTATGTCATGTATCATCAGATCCAGAACAACCGGAACATCCGTGCCCCGGGGATTGAATTCGGCCAATCTATGGGCTTCTATGAACATGGGACCATGTATCTTATCCTTTACCGCCAAGAATGCCGGATTGAACCGTTCTACATGCCCCACTTGGCCTTTAACACCATGTGCCGCTTCCAATTGCAATAATTCTTCCGCTTCTTCGAGGGTGTTTGTGATGGGCTTTTCTATAAAAACATGTTTTCCTTTTTCCATGGCTTTCTTGGCGCAATCAAAATGTGATAGCGTGGGGGTAACAATGTCGACAACATCAACGGCATCGATCAGCTCATTGATGTTTTCCATATAGTGGTATCCGAATTCAGCGGCGACTTTTTGGCCATTGATATCATCCGGATCATAAAAACCGATCAAATCATATTTTGGGGATTCATTGAGTAGACGAAGGTGTATTTTTCCTAAATGTCCTGCTCCTAGGACTCCAACTTTAAGCATAGGTTGTATTTTCTTCAAAAATAACGATAGTTTGGTAGTTTATTTACTTTGAACTTCAAAAGTTTTGTAAGGGATCGGGGAAGTTCTTTAATTCATTGAACAAACTTTATTAACTTAGCTTTTTTAACCAAACCATCATAGTTACCCTTGAGAGATACGCTTAAACATCGCGGAATGCGCAACAAATTGGCCGAGGTATTGATTGCCAAAGGAATAGTGGATACCCATGTTCTTGATGCCATACGCAAAGTGCCCAGACATCTTTTTATGGACAGTGGTTTTGAGGGGCATGCATATCAGGACAAGGCTTTTCCCATCGCTGCGGATCAGACCATTTCACAACCTTATACGGTTGCTTTCCAATCTGAATTGTTGAAAGTCGAACCCGGACACAAAGTTCTGGAAATAGGAACGGGAAGTGGGTACCAAACCGCAATTCTATTGCAATTAAAAGCGAAAGTATTTACGATCGAAAGACAATTGGAACTTTTCAAAAAAACCAACCTGTTTTTTAAAAAGATGGGTTATCGACCCAAGAAAGTCATCTTTGGGGATGGTTACAAAGGCTTGCCGGAAGAAGCTCCTTTCAACAGTATCATCGTAACGGCTGGGGCTCCGGAAGTCCCCAAAGCACTATTGTCACAATTAAAAGTAGGGGGTAGGCTCGTAATACCCGTTGGTGTTGAAGAGCAGATCATGACGTTGTTCGTACGAAAATCAGAAAAGGAATTTGAAAAAACGGAACTCGGTGCTTTTCGGTTCGTTCCCTTACTCGAGGATAAAAACTAGGTAGGCCTTTTGGTTCTTCTACCTATTGAAACTTTTCTTGATCCGGTCAAGATCCCGCTTATTGTCACGGTCTTTAATGGTCTCGCGCTTATCGTAAAGCTTTTTACCTTTGGCGAGGGCTATGTTCATTTTGGCCAAACCGCGATCGTTCAAGAAAAGGTTCAAGGGTACGATCGTAAGTCCACTGGCAGAAACTTCCTTTTCCAATTTTTTCAACTCACGTTTGTTCAAAAGTAATTTTCGTTCGGCTTTGGGTTTATGGTTGAAATGGGAGGCGTGGGAGTATTCATCGATCTGCATGTTAATGATGAAAAGTTCACCGCGGTCATTGAACTCACAGAAACTTTCGGCAATGGAGGCCTTTCCTTGGCGAATGGATTTTATTTCTGTGCCTGATAAAACGATACCGGCGGTATACTTATCCAGGATATCATATTCGAATCGGGCCCTTTTGTTCTTTATATTGATCGTATTCTCCATATGGCTACAAAAATAGTGACAATTATCGTTTCCGCAATTTCACTTAATTGGAATTATTGGGGTTCTTTGTAATGTTGTTTACCCGTTTACGACCTTTATGGAATGAAAAAAGCAAAAAGTATTTTAATGGCCCTACTGTTGGTTGTAATCCTTTCATGCAAAGAAAAGACCTCACAACGTATGACCGCCCAACAGATAGTGGACAAAAGTATTGAAGTTTGTGGTGGCGAACGGTACAAGACCAGTGACATTTCTTTTAAATTCAGGGATAAAGAATATGTAAGTGAAACCGTTAACGGACAAAAGGTGCTAAAGCGGATATTTACGTCCGACTCCCTTGTTACAGTTGATATTAAGTCTCCAAATGGATTCACACGTAAGGTTGATGGGAAACCTGTCAAGGTCATGGATTCCCTTGCCCGCGTATATTCGAATTCCATCAATTCCGTACATTATTTTGCGTATTTGCCCTATGGTTTGAATGATCCTGCCGTGAACAAGGAATATCTTGGTGAGATTACGATCAACGGTAAAGATTTTTACAAGATTAAAGTAACGTTCGATCAAGAGAATGGCGGGGACGACTTTGATGATGTATATGTCTATTGGTTCAATACCGAAACATTTATTCCAGAATATTTGGCCTATGAGTTCCATGTTAATGGTGGTGGAATTCGATTTAGGGAGGCCTATAACGAAAGGTATGTCAACGGGATTAGATTCGTGGATTATAACAATTTCAAATCGGTCAAGGATTCGCAATCCATATCTAAGATAGATAGTCTTTTTATGAAGAACGAATTGGAATTATTGTCCAAAATCGAATTGGAGGAAATTTCCGTTAATCCGGGCAATTACAATTAAAGTTCAATCGCATATCCGTAGTGGTGCCACCGACGATTTCAACAATAAAGAGACTTCCGTTTTGGCCGTCATCAATTGAGTCATACTTTTCCTGTCCGATTAATTTGTTCACGAAATCCGGGGTTGAATCGCTATGGCCGACCACTAGAACATTCCTGTTCTTGTTTTCTTCCTTGAACTGTTCCAGATCGAGAATGGCAGGGTCATAAATTTGCACGGTAAGGTTCTTTTTAACCGCAATGGGGGCGGCAGTCATTTGCGTTCTTTCATAATCCGTGGTATACACGGCATCAATCGGGATTTCATCTAGAATTTCGGCCCAATGCATGGCCCTACCCAGTCCTTTTTGTGTAAGTTCCGGGTCCATATTATTGGGGTCCGACCTATCTTTTTCAGCATGTCTGATAAAGTAAAAGGTTGATATGGAGTCATCTATCACAATAGGTTGTTCTTCTTTGCAGCCTAAGAAACCTGAGACAAAAACAAAAATCAGCAATGCTTTTAAAACCTTCATAATCAGCAATTCGTTAGTTTTGGACTTTTCATTTATTCTAACTAAAAATACCTCAAATTAGTATGTAAACCCCTTTGTTTTTTGTTTTTTTGCATATGACCAAAATAAAGCTGTCTTTTTTGTTCATTTTATTCGTTGGCGTGCTGCATGCGCAGGACGTTGGATTGCCGTTGGATTTAAGGCAGCACAATCTGACCGATTCCAATTCGGAAATATTGAATCCGGCCTTTTCAGTGAATTACGGGAATACGCATTCTTTGGGGTTATGGACTCGCTGGCAATGGCAGACCGTTGATGCCGACCCCACGACCTTCTTCTTAAACTATACGGGTAAACTTAATAATTCATCGGCTATAGGTGCGGGCTTTTTTCAACATAACACCGACATTTACCTAAATACGGGTGGGGTTTTGAATTATGCATATCAATTTGGCTTGGGTGATCGGGCCAGTCTTACCGTTGGAGTGAATGTATATGGATACCAACAAGAATTTTCAGGAAATACCTTTGAAGGGGACCCACAAATAGAGCTACAATTCTTTGGGACGACTGATGATTTTATTCTTCAAATGGCACCTGGGATTCAATTTACCTATGATGGCCTAAATATTGGGTTTACTTCTGAAAACCTTTTCGATTATAACTTCGAGGATAAGAAAGCCCATACGGCCAATGATGAGAAAATATATTTAGGAACGGCTTCCTATGCTATTCCGGTGGCCTTGGGGGCTTCCGATAGTACCTCGGTGGTAAGGCCTATGCTCTATGTGAAGTCCATTCCAGGGTATGATACCCAAGTTGGGCTGAGTGCCGTTTTGGCCACGGATAAATTTTGGGCACAAGCCGGATACAATAGTTTTTATGGGGTTGCCGTTGGAGGAGGGGGAAGGATTATGAAACGTTTTTCAATCGGGGGCGTGGTCGAATTTGGAACCGATTCCGATTTAAAGGGTAAAGACCCCACTTTTGAATTGATCACCGCTTTTGATTTCGGGAAATATGCGTCGAGAAAAAGGGTAAAACCCTTTAAAGGGAAAGAAGAAGAGGAAAAGATCGAGGAAATCGTGGCGACCGATAAAGCTGTGGAAACGCTCTCAAAAGCGGAAGCATTGGCGATGAAAAGGGAGGCAAAGGCACGAGAGAAAGCCCAGCGTAAGTTGAGGAGGGATTCATTGGCTTTGGCAAAGAAGGAATCGGCCATCGCCGAAGCGGAAATGCGTGACGCATTAAAACGCAAATCAGATTCGATCGATAGGGCCCGGCAACGACAGGAAATAGCGGCTGTACAAATCGCGGAACAAAAGCGCAAGGATTCGATTGCGGAGGCAAAAAGAAGTCAGGAATTGGCTGCAGCACAACGAATTACCGATTCGATCCAAGCTGCCAAAGAAAAGGAACGCATATTGCAACTTGCCCAACAGACTGAGGAAGTAAAACCTATGGCAGGTGAAAAATATGAGGAAGTGATTGGGGAGGACGGCTTACAGCCCGGTTACTATTTAATTGCCAATGTCTTTGGGACCAAAAGGTATTTGGACGCTTTTAAGGCAGATATGGCCAAGAAAGGCCTACAGGCTAAATCGTTCTTAAGAAGTAAGAACAATTTGAACTACGTATATTTAGGACGATACGATACCATGGGTGAGGCCCGCAAGGCCAGGGATTCCGGATTGAACGGAAAATACCCGGAAAAGACATGGATCTACAGGGTAAGACCGGAATAAACCCATCCGTTATTTCTTGATTTCATTTTTAACCAATACTTCCAAATAGGCTACGGTGTTTGAAAGGTATTTACGGTCCCTTGTGATCGTACTCATCGCTACCGCCCCTTGTAACATCGTATAGAATTGTTTTGCGAATTGTAATGGGGTAACCGGTAAGTGCAGGTCATTGTTGTTCACCCCGTTTTCCAAAACCAATGCTATTTTGCCTTCTATGATCCTAATGGTTTCACGGGAAGCTGCAGCCAAGGCCTTATTGTTCGCTTGTGCATCAATACCTATATTCAAAACAGGACAACCTCCCAATTCTGCCGTGAACATGTCGTAATTGCGATAGAACTTGGTTAACGAGAATATCTTATCCAACGAATTACCTTCGATTCCCAACCGTTCATCAATGGCAGCAAGTAATTTGTTGATACTGAATTCATAAGCTGCCAAAGCGAGGGCTTCCTTGTTTTCGAAATTGCCATAAAGTGCACCTTTTGTAAGGCCGGTGGCCTTTGTAAGGTCGCTCATACTCGTGCCCACATAACCTTGTTTAATAAAAATCGGGGCGATGGTTTCAATGATAAAGGCGGTGGTTCTTTCGGCTTTTGTAGTCATGGTACAGCTATTTTATACGAAGTTATAAAAATTATATACTGCATGGTATATATTTTAGGTAAAAAAAAAGCCCTGACGTTTAGCGTCAGGGCTTTATTTAATGATTATCTATGGTGTACTACACCAATTCACTTTGATTTCTAAAGACCATTTCATCGTCAAAGGAATCGATCAATACGATACTATCGGCCTTTATGCTACCTCGAAGGAGTTCTTTGGACAGATTGTTCAAAACCTCTTTCTGGATGATCCTTTTTATGGGTCTTGCCCCATATTGTGGATCATATCCTTTTTCGGCAAGGTGGGTAATCGCCTCATTGGTAAAGTCAATGGTGATATTCTGTTTGCCCAACATTTTTTTCAATTGCTCCAATTGAAGTGTCACGATCTTGGTTATATCTTTCTTGTTCAGTGGTGTGAACATGATGATATCATCGATCCTGTTGAGGAATTCCGGACGTATCGTCTTTCGCAATAATCCGAGCACCTCAACACGGGCGGCCTCTGAAGCACTGTAAATATCCTTGTTGTTTTCAAATTTTTCCTGGATGATGTGACTACCCATATTACTGGTCATAATGATTATCGTATTCTTGAAATCGGCAATACGACCTTTGTTATCGGTTAATCTACCTTCATCCAAAACCTGTAAGAGGATATTGAAGGTGTCTGGATGTGCTTTTTCGATTTCATCCAATAGCACAACGGAATACGGTCTTCTTCTCACGGCCTCGGTAAGTTGGCCTCCTTCGTCGTAACCAACATATCCAGGAGGGGCACCCACCAACCTGCTGACGGAATGCCGCTCTTGGTATTCGCTCATGTCTATTCGCGTCATCGCATTTTCATCGTCGAATAGGTACGCGGCCAAGGTTTTTGCGAGTTCGGTTTTACCGACCCCGGTGGTCCCTAGGAACAAGAATGACCCAATGGGTTTTTTGGCATCTTGGAGTCCGGCCCTACTTCTTCGTATGGCATCGGATACGGCTTGTATCGCTTCTTCCTGTCCTACAACGCGTTTGTGGAGTACATCCTCAAGTTTAAGTAATTTTTCACGTTCACTTTGAAGCATTTTGTTAACGGGTATGCCTGTCCATTTGGCAACGACTTCAGCAATATCCTCATAGGTAACCTCTTCTTTTATCAAGGTTGTTCCTTTTTGCTGTTCGGCCATTTCCTTTTGAAGCGCATTTAATTTTTCTTGGGCTTCTTTGATCTTGCCATACCGCAATTCAGCTACTTTTCCATAATCACCACTACGTTCAGCACGTTCTGCCTCCAATTTAAAGTTTTCGATATCGTTTTTTACTTTTTGTATGCTATCGACGACTGTTTTTTCACTTTCCCACTTCGCATATATTTCATTGCGTTTTTCCTTTATATTAGCCAGGTCAATGTTCAAAACCTTTAGTTTAGCTTGATCGTTTTCCCGTTTAATGGCTTCGATTTCAATCTCTAGTTGCATGATCTTTCTGTCCAGGACATCCAATTCCTCCGGTTTTGAATTGATTTCCATTCGGAGTTTGGCAGCGGCTTCGTCCATAAGGTCGATCGCTTTATCAGGCAAAAACCTATTGGTGATATAGCGTTGTGAAAGTTCTACGGCACCTATTACGGCCTCATCCTTGATCTGTACCTTGTGATGTGCCTCATATTTTTCTTTGATACCCCTTAAGATGGATATCGCACTTTCGGTATCCGGCTCATCCACCATGACCTTTTGGAACCTTCGTTCCAGGGCCTTGTCTTTTTCAAAATACTTTTGATACTCATCCAAAGTAGTTGCCCCTATGGCCCTTAATTCCCCTCTCGCCAATGCCGGTTTAAGTATATTTGCCGCATCCATGGCGCCTTGACCACCACCTGCACCTACCAAGGTGTGGATCTCGTCGATAAAGAGCACAATGTTGCCATCAGAGGAAGTGACTTCTTTGATGACGGCTTTTAATCGTTCTTCAAATTCCCCTTTGTATTTGGCACCGGCAATCAATGCACCCATATCCAAAGAGTAAATGACCTTGTCCTTTAGGTTTTCAGGAATATCACCTTGAATGATCCTATGTGCCAGACCCTCGGCAATCGCTGTCTTACCAACGCCGGGTTCCCCTACTAACATGGGGTTGTTTTTCGTTCTTCTGGAAAGTATCTGCAGAATACGACGGATTTCCTCATCACGGCCTATGACAGGGTCCAGTTTGCCACTGTCGGCCATTTGATTTAGGTTCCGTGCATATTTTTCCAGGGAATTATAAGTCTCCTCGGCACTCTGTGAAGTTACCTTTCCGCCCTTACGGAGTTCGTCAATTGCCGCCCTAAGGTCTTTTTCGGTCACCCCTTGGTCTTTAAGGATCTGGGCTATTTTGCTTTTTGATTTGAATATCGCCAACAATAAATGTTCAATGGAAACATATTCATCTTCCATTTTTTTGGCGATACTACCGGCTTCGTTCAAACTTTTGCCCGCTTCCCGGGATACCATGATCTCCCCGCCGGATACTTTCGGAAAACTTTCCAACTCTTTCCCAAGTATCTGGTTTAAAAGACCGGTATTTACATTCAGTTTCTTTAAAATAAAAGGGAGTACGTTTTCATCGACTTGGGAAATTGCCTTGAAGATGTGTTCGTTCTCAATTTGTTGATGCCCCATTTCTTGCGCAATCTGTTGGGCAAGTTGAACGGCTTCTTGCGACTTTATGGTAAAATTATTGAAGTTCATCAGTGTCTTTTTTTAAGTTAAGGTTTACTTTTGAAAGATGAATGTCAATAACCTTACCAAGGACAACAAGCAGACAGAATGGCATTTAATTTAAAGAATAAGGAGACATTTCGGCAGTTGTAAGGAATGGAGTTACGAACGACTTAGAGATAAAAAAGATTATGGGTTTATTTAAGGATTTATTTGGTAAAAATGAGGGGAAACCAGGGAAAGTAGAGGTGAAAGTGCCATGGAAGCCATTGGTTTCCGTACATCAGTTAGATGAAATAGCGGAAAAATCGAACGCTAAAACCCAAGTGATCTTTAAGCATTCCACGACTTGTGGAATCAGCAGAATGGTGTTGAACACCTTTAATGGGAGCTACGATATACCGGAAGGGACCATGGATCTTTATTATTTGGATCTTCATGCTTTTAGGGAGGTTTCCAATGAAACCGGGTATAAATTTCAAGTGACCCACCAATCGCCCCAACTTTTGGTAATTCGGAATGGGGTAGTGGTGGCCCATGAATCCCATGGAGGCATAAACGCCATCGATTTAAAAGCCTTTATATAAAAAAAGCCCTGAGGTATTCAGGGCTTTTATATTGGTTAAATCGGTTTTATCAGTTAAATCGGTGAGTGGTTATAATACCTTTTATTCGGTTTTTCAGGTCTTCACCGGCATCATAGACCATTTCTTCGTTTGAAGGGAATGGAACAGCTCCTAGATTAAGTAAGGAAACCAAATCATTGTCCAAAGCCCTTTTGTCACCGTCGGAATGGGCGTAAACATGCTCAAAGATAAATTCACTTGATAGGGGGTACGAATTTAGTTGTTGTTGGGTATCCAAGTCTATAAAGCTAACCAATCCGGAAACCTGAGCGGTTTTGAATTGTGTATATTGATAAAAATGGCATTTGACCGTTCTAAAATGATCTACTTTTATTTCGTTTCCTAAACTATCCTTTACCACATGGCCATCATCATCAAGAAGGTATTTTTCCCCGTCGATTATTTGTTTTTCTTTAATGATCTGCTTTTCATTCACCTGTTCCGGGGAAATATTTATTTCCCTTAACTCTATTTGCATATCATAATCATAGTCGATACCGGTCAAATGGGTGGAATGGTATTTCGTCCATTTGTTATCCAATCCGTAGGTGTTGAAGTCCAATAATTCATCTTCGAGTTTAACGGGTATGATCTTATCGGTGTTATTGATCATATGTACCTTTACATAATCTTGGCCCTTTTGATAGGCTTCTTCCATTTTGGACTTACTGTCCCCATATCCGGGATTGATTACATTCAAGTATTCGAAATCATCATACGATTTTCTGTAATCATACTTATTGGTGGCATTGGTCAATAGGTTCAGGGCATTGGCATACAAATACGAAGAAAGTTCGTTTTTCGTGGCGATGATCTTATTGTCATAGTTGGTAAAGGAAAACTCAGCATTTCTATTTTGATCATTGACCCATAAAGGGAGTAAAGGTTTTATGACTTCCTGGATATGCTTAAGATTTTCGTACCCTTTATAAATGGTTTCAAGATGCGCAGGGTTGCCGTCTTTCCTTAGAAAAGCAATTTGTTCCAATTCCCTTTCCGTGTTTTTTTGGAAAGCCTCTTCCAAAATAAGCACATAAGATTGATTGCTTTTCTTGTTCTTATTCTCGGATAGTTTTTGAACGGCACTGTTAATGGCATTCATGTAATTACCTGTGTTTATGGCCTGTTGGGTTTTTTTGACCCCACCACAGGATAACATAAAAAGTAATATTCCGCTAAAAAGTAAAAGTTTCTTCATGACATTTAAATTTATCGTTCTAAGCTACACTTTCAACACTTGTGCCAAAACTGTGTTTGTAGATAACGTAAAACGATAAATTATCGTATTGTCCCGTTGAAAAACCTTTTATTTCACATTGTTTTTTTGTTTTTTAGGCTCAAATACCGGTAACAGTTTGGTGGATACCTCCCCAAAACCGATACGTTGTCCGTTGCGTTCACAAAAACCGCGCATAACCACGGTATCATTATCCTCGATGAATTTGCGTTCGGTCCCGTCATTTAAGGGAATGGGCTTGGTGCCTTGCCAAGCAAGTTCGAGCATTGAGCCATACGAATCCGGTGTAGGCCCCGAAATGGTTCCACTGCCCATCAGATCCCCACTATTGACCACACAACCATTTATCGTGTGGTGGGCCAATTGTTGGGCCATAGACCAATAGAGGTACTTGAAATTGGAGTTGGTAACGGTGGTAGCTATGCCTTCTTCCGTAACAATATCTACCTGTAAATTGATATCGAAACTGTGTTCCCCTTCAATAGAAAGATAAGGAAAGGGCTTTGGATCCTGTTTGGGGCCTTTACACCTAAAGGGTTCCAAAGCATCAAGGGTGATGATCCAAGGGGAAATGGAAGAAGCAAAACTCTTGGCCAAAAAAGGGCCTAAGGGAACATATTCCCATTTTTGTATGTCACGGGCGCTCCAGTCATTGAACAAAACCATACCGAAAATATGTTCTTCGGCCTTGTCAATGGGGATTGGCTCGCCAAACTTGTTCGCATCCGTTGTTATAAAGGCCATTTCCAATTCAAAGTCGACCAATTTGGATGGACCGAATACCGGTTTTTCCGCACCTTTGGGAAAAGTTTGTCCCATGGGCCTGTGTATTGGGATTCCACTAGGGATAATCGTAGAACTCCTTCCGTGGTATCCTACCGGAATATGCAACCAATTGGGATAAAGGGCATTTTCGGGATCACGAAACATGGTGCCTACATTGGTCGCGTGTTCTTTACTGGAGTAAAAATCGGTATAATCCCCGATTTGTACCGGTAATTGCATTTCTATTTCATTCAAGGAGAAAAGGATAATGCTCTTATGGTTTTCGTTATTTTTCAAGGTTTCATTTTCAATGTCAAAAACCTCGCTGATTCGATTACGTACCAATCTCCACGTTTTTTGACCGTCGGAGATAAAGTCATTTAAGGAATCTTGAAGGAAAATATCATCGGTCAAGGGTATTCCTTCAAAATAGCCCAATTGGTGCATAGCGCCTAAATCGATCGCCGTATCACCTATTCGGGTACCTATCGTAATAATGTCGTCCCGTGTCAAAAAGACCCCAAAAGGGATGTTCTGTATAGGGAAGTCGGTATTTTCCGGAGTGGGTATCCAGGTTTTTTTACTTGGGTTATTTGTATGTATCGGCATAATGCTGTTGTTAATTCATATTTGATAAAATCCGAATCAAATATATTATTTTCCATGAAAAACCAATTGGCAATTTGTATTTTTGCCATTCATTTAACAGAACAGATACTATGCTACGTGATCAACTTATATTCGACTTAATAGAAGACGAAAAAGAAAGGCAATTGAACGGAATTGAACTTATTGCCTCTGAAAACTTTACAAGTCCCCAAGTAATGGAGGCTGCGGGATCGGTGTTGACCAATAAATATGCCGAGGGATACCCGGGAAAAAGATATTATGGAGGATGCGAAATAGTAGATCAAGTTGAACAAATCGCTATAGATAGGGCCAAGGAATTATTTGGTGCCGCCTATGCCAATGTGCAACCTCATTCCGGTTCACAGGCCAATGCTGCTGTTTTTCATGCATTTTTAAAACCAGGGGACAAGATTTTAGGATTTGACCTTTCACATGGGGGGCATTTGACCCATGGTTCTCCTGTAAATTTCTCAGGTAGATTATACAACCCTGTTTTTTATGGCGTAGAAGCGGAGACAGGTGTACTTAATTATGATGCCATCCAAGAAATTGCCTTGAAGGAAAAACCCAATTTGATCATTGCCGGGGCCTCTGCTTATTCTCGGGATATGGACTTTAAACGTTTTCGTGAAATTGCGGATAGTGTGGGTGCCATTCTTATGGCAGATATTGCACATCCGGCCGGTCTGATCGCCAAGGGCATTCTTAGCGATCCCATTCCCCATTGCCATGTCGTAACCACGACCACTCATAAAACATTAAGGGGGCCAAGAGGTGGATTGATTTTGATGGGAGAGGATTTTGACAATCCCTTTGGGATCAAATTAAAGAACGGAAATCTCAGAAAAATGTCCGCATTGCTCGATTTAGCCGTTTTTCCCGGAAACCAAGGGGGTCCTTTGGAACATATCATTGCCGCAAAGGCCATCGCTTTTGGTGAGGCATTGACCGATGAGTATTTACAGTACATGTTGCAAGTGAAGAAAAATGCTGCTGCCATGGCGGCTGCATTTGTGGCTAAAGGCTATAATATCATCTCCGGTGGAACGGATAATCATATGATGCTTATCGATTTACGGAATAAGGATATCACCGGGAAGGATGCGGAAAAAATATTGGTTAAGGCCGATATTACCGCAAATAAAAACATGGTGCCTTTTGATGATAAATCACCGTTCGTAACTTCAGGGATTCGTTTTGGTACCGCAGCGATTACCACAAGAGGATTAAAAGAGGATGAAATGGGGGTCATTGTCGATTTTATCGATCGTGTACTTACCAATGCTGAAAACGAGGAAATAGTAGCCCAAGTGAAGGAAGAGGTCAACGCCATGATGCACGGAAGGCCTTTGTTTAACTAAGGATCGTATCTTTTATTGGATTGGAGGTTGAACAATGCTCCAAGGTAAGCGTCGGATTTTTCGAATCTTACAGTTCCTTGCCAATTTCGGATATTGGAAATAGTAAGGCCCATACCATTTCGTTCAAGAAAGGTATGGGCCTTTGTTCTGGTAGTATCATTACTATCAACTATTGGGGGTCGAATTCCAAAGGGAAGCGGATTATGTCATTATATGGGAAGGGTTCTTAAGAAGGGTGTCCATAGAACTTAAATAAATACTTTAAGACAGGTTGTCTTTATAGTCGGTTTTCAGCCGAATATATGTATAGGCTTATTCCATAGGATGGGAGTAGATCGACCCTACCTTGGGGAATTTAAATTTGGTAAAAAGAAAAAAAGAAACCAATCTTGCAGTTTTGGATAATGTACTGTAAGCGGGTAAGGTTATTTGTTGATCATGTAAAGATTCTCCCTAAGTATAGTTGATTTTTCCAGGTCGTAGATAACGGCATCTTTTTCGGATTCAAAATAAAGGCCCCAATACGTGGAATAATTGTGTGTGGTGTTCGTGGAAACGGGGGCTAAGGTAAAAAGTTCTTCCTCGAAAACAGCTACGAAAATTTCATAGGGGACCTCAATATTTCTTTTCGTCAATGCAAGGAAGTGTTTTTCCAGATTGCTAAATATACTGGGCAATTGATCGGGGATACTTTGGTCGTATAATTTATCGATGACTATACTGGTATCCTTTAGGTTGATGATGAACTCATCCACATCGAACACGGCATCATTGCATTGATCCAGTGTATCCAAATCCTCCGCAAGGGAATATTCAATTTGGTTGAATGTTCCCCAGGCCCCGTTGTAGGATTGGGTGATCATATCGATCAAATTTAAGTTACAATCCATTTCAATGATCAAGTTGATCTTCCCGTTTATCGGGGAATCGTGGCGTACTGAAATTTGAGAGAAAAAATTTTTTTCAAGATTGTTGATAAGACCTGAAAGCCCATTGAATGAAGCTTTTTGGGTTGACCAATGCGGGTCATTTCCGAAATTTTCCGATTTTAAAGACATAAGAGTGGGGTCTATTTAATACGAATAACCTCAAATCTAATTTTATGTCCTGAAAATTGGGCTTAGGAAAACCTTATAATTTCTGAGGTTTTCCTTTGTTTAAAAGGAATAATCAGTAAAAACACTGATTGTCAGTAAGTTGTGTGTTGTGGAAAAATGTTAAAAAAATAAATTAAATGAATCCACGGTTTCTGGCTTCCTCAATTAACTCAATATCATTGCCTTGTTCTATACCAAAAAGTTGTTTCAGTTGTCTTTTTCGGGCTTCCACAGTGGTCGGTGCAACGGAAATCAACGGACCGATATCTTTAGTACGGGTTCCTATGGAGATATAATGTAGGATCTTTTTGTCGGTATCGTCTACCAGGTCATAATCATTGGCCATTTTTTTTCGTATCGCCGATAGGGCACTGGCGGTATAGTAGGGTGGTCGCTCCAGAACGGTGCGTACCATGGCGCATAGCGACTGTTCGTCTATTTCCGATTTTACCATATATCCATCCGGATCTACGCTTTTAAAAATGCTGTTGATTCGGTAACTATCGCTAAACGATGACATAAAGACGACCTTGGAAGTAGGTACTTTTTTTCGGGCATAGATGCCCAGGTCCTCGCCGCTTCGGGTATCCCCGGAATGGGATGGAAAAAGGGATATGTCCAATAAGAGAATGTCATAGGGGAGTGATCGGGCGGAAAAATCGATTTTTTCAATCGCCCCTTCAAAAGTATTTACGGTATCTACCTTAACTTGAAAGTCATCAAACTCTGAACCTTCCAATATGTATTTATAGCCCATTGCCGTCATGGCATGGTCATCAACAGATAAAAGTCGAATAGTTTTCATAATCCCTTTCCTTCTATAAAAAGTATCAAATAATATTAATTCAAATTTTCATGATTCATTTCATGAACGGCTTCTTGAGTTTCAAGGGGGATATTTAAAGTAATCGTTGTTCCTTTATTCAAAGTACTGTCTATGTTCCAAGTGCCACCTAATTTTTCTATCCTTGAGCCGATATTTCTCATACCGATACCCTTTTTGCCCGGTTTAGAGGCAAATCCCTTTCCGTCATCTGTTATGGCAACCAATAACATTTCATTTCTACGTACAAAACTAACCAAAATATTCTTACAATTTGCGTGTTTTACGGCATTTTGCATAATCTCCTGTACCATACGGTATAAGTTGATTTTTATTTCCCCTTTCATATTGTCCCAATCCTGAGATTCTTCATAATCAAAGGTATAATTGAGGTCGTTCGCGGAGCATATGTTTTTTAAAAGATCTTTGATCGAATTTATGAAATTGTTGATGTTATGGTAGGCTGCATGGCTTAATTCGTGTGATATGGCTCGTACTTCCCCTTCCACATCCTTTAAGGCGGATATGGCCTTTGCCCTTTCCGATATGGCTTCCTCCGAGTTGATCTTATTCAATCCGGTCAATACCATTCTGGCCCCCAACATTTTCCCAAGGACCCCATCGTGCAATTCTTCTGAAATGCGTTTTTGCTCCGCTTTTTTGGTTTCGGCAATTTTCTGTTTTTGGGACAACATCAAATCAAAAATCTCTTGGTTACTGGTTTGTTGTTGTTGTTGAAATCGCAAAGCTTGGTTTTTGGACCGTTGGTAGAAGATAACGTAGACGGACACCCCAAGTAGGAAAATACCTATGGATAATCCTGTCCAAATTTGTTTTTTTCGGGCAAGGGATTCGTTTTCGGCAATAAACTCGTCGGTTTCAAAACGTATACGGGTAAATTTATCGCGTTCCTTCCGTTCTATCTGAAGCAGGCTGTCGGTCAAGGCAATATAGTGTTGCGTATGGTTTAGGGAGTTTTTGGGGTCGATCCGGGCCAATAATCCCAATGAGGCCAATAACCGTTTGTTGTTTGAGCCCTCCTCGGCATATTGCTTGGCCATTTTTGCACGTTCCAGAGCATTTACGGTGTCATTTTGGGTTAGATAGTATTCGGCAAAGGTATATTCACTGAGTGATAGGCCTTCAATATCCTTTTGGTTTTTTCTTATTTCCCTAGCTGTTTCCAAATCCTTTAAAACACCTAAGGTATCCCCCAATTTTAATCGACTTAATGCAAAATTATTAAGGAATAAGGCGTATGAGGAAGGTGCTTTAAATCTTAAACTATCATTGTTGAATACCGCTTTTTGGTAATATCTTTTGGCGTCTTCATAATTACCTTGATTTTTATAGGTATTGCCAATATTGTTTTGAAGTTTAGGTAAAAAATTATTCCGTACCTCTTGATCTTTTACTTTGGAGAGATACTCATTGGCCAGATTAAAGTATTCCAAAGACCGTTCATATTCCTTCAATTCGTTGGAAATGGAGCCCAATAAATTATAGCAACGATGCAGTCTTAGGTATTCGTCCAAAGGCTTTAGGCGTTCGATGGAATTAAAGGCATTGATCTCCGCGCCGGTATAATCCTTGACATCGGTTTGGATTAGCGCCATATTGTAGAACAAGCGCCCCGAATAATAGGTGTCCCCAACAGCTTCAAACTTCTTTTGGGCCTGATGGTAATGGTAAAACGCACTGTCCATTGCTATATTGGTTTCAAAAAAATCAGCAAGGTCCCAATGGGCATAAGCTTCGTTTATGGTATCATTGGTTTTTTTGGCCAGGGACAATGTTTTTTTATTGACGGTTCGGAATTCAGTTGAATCATTGAGCTCTAAAAAAGCCAAGGAAAGTCTGGAATAATACCTGAGTCGGGTACTATCCACAGGACTCTTATCGGCGGCCAAAAATGCCTTTTGGAGCAATTGTTTTTTCTCTGTTATGGAAGTCACCGGATTTCGACTTTGGGATATCCAACTTAAAATACTGTCGTTGGCAACGTTTTCCGGAGTGGCCGGTGGGTTATCGGGTTGACTACAAGAAGAAAAAAGAATACACCATAGAGGCAGTAATAACCCTTTGGTGAGGTGGAAAATTGTAGGTCGGTTTGTTCTAAGCATGGTGGTACTAATGTAAACAAAAAGGTCTTAATCCTACAAAGATTAAGACCTTTTTGTTTTTGAGGGATCCTCTTTCTTATCCCTTTAATCTTAGGAATCAATGAGTGAACATTGGTTAGGCCACTTCAGCTTCCCTTCTGTCCTTATCATGGGCGCAGTCATCGCATTGGGCCACTTCGGCTTCCCTTCTGTCCTTATCATGGGCACAGTCATCACATTGGGCCACTTCGGCTTCCCTTCTGTCCTTATCATGGGCACAGTCATCGCATTGGGCCACTTCGGCTTCCCTTCTGTCCTTATCGTGGGCACAGTCATCACAGGTTATGTTGTTTTGTTCTTGAATTTCATTTTCGGTACTCATGGCTGTCGATCCGATCATTAATGCCAATACTGCCAAAATACTAAGTGCTCTTTTCATAATCATAAAATTTTGTGTTAGGGGTTTGTTTTATTATGTTGTAAAACTAATAAGCCCCATTGAGGAAAATGGGGTCATTTGAAATTTGTGAGTATTCAACCTGTTTTTACTAGTATTCGTACTAGTTTTGAAAGAATAAACTTAATTAGATGTAGGAATAACCGTTTTTGATAAACGCTCTTTTACCTCATCAATATTCGATTTATAGGATTTTGAAAATGGCAATTGTAGGTTGCGAAGTTTTAGGGTGCATAACGATTTTCCATAGCTGATGCCCGAAATGAAAACCGTATTGATGATATAGCTTTGATGGATGCGGATAAAATTCGATGGTAATTGGTTCTCGAACGTCTTTAGCGTCTTAAAGGCGTTGACAACACTGCCGTCTTTCATTACGAATTCCGTGGTATTGTTATCTGCCTGTAGGTAAAGTATGTCATCGGTATTTAAGTATTGGAAATCCCGGTACGACTTTAAGCAAATAGTCGGGGCTTGGGAAAGGGCAGGGGCTGCAACCGGTTCCGGCAGTTGCTTTTTAAGGCGTAACAAGGATTTTCTAATATCAAATTCGTTGTACGGTTTTAACCAATAATCGAAAAAACCGTTTTTGATGGCATCATAAGCGTGTTCCTTGGTTTTGGAAATCCCGATGAATACCGGTAATTTTTTGATGTATTGGTGGAGCTCCATGACCATATGGAAATATTCACGGGAATTTTCATTCAAGTTTACGAAAACGACATCGGGGGAATATTTCAAAATTGAATTTAAACCGTCGGTACTGTTTTTAGCTAAAGAAACACACGAAAAATCACCATATTCCTCCAAAAAATGCTGCAATTGCAAATTTGAAGTGGCGTCAGAATCGATTATGGAGTAGTTAAATTCCATGTATTTAGCTGTTTAAGGGCAAAGTTAGGATTGTAGTCGAAGTTAGGGCCAAGGAAAACCTTATAAAAAATGAGGTTTGTCTTTATACGATAAAGAAATAATTGAAATTGAAGGAAAATACTTCCTTTTACCTGAGTTTTAACGACATATTGCATTCTTGGGGTGAATTCGTGGGCTCCAATGTCCGGATTTTCCGTTCTATCGGTACCTAGAATATCAAAGGGGATGTTGAGGGCATGGTTTAAATCGACCTTATTTATGGCTTCCGATTCTTCCTTGATCAAACACACACCTTTCTTAACAAGTTTAAAATCAGTATATTGATGTGTAAATACCTGATTGTATGGCGTAGTGTCGCCAAATTCGCACAAAGGGTCATTTGCAAATTGACCTGTATTATCCTCAAATTTTATAAGGGAATGGTCGAAAGAAAAAAACAAGGTGTGCATCCCAACAGTCTGTAAAGAGATTTCACGCAGGCAATACCATCAATGATACAATTCTTGAATTGGGCCGTTATCGTGTATCCCGAATCCGTTCCACTGTAATTGCTCAAACAGATAGTGGTTCCCAACCTTATGCTATGGGAACAAGAATTGGTCATGGTATTATGGGTGAAGTCGTAAATCCCTCTTTGATTACAGAATAAGGAATTCAGACCGGAACTGTCTAAAATGGTATTTTCGTGGATGACATAGGTATTTTTGGCCCAAAGGTACCTGTGCAATTGTGTATTTGCGAATTCCTGATCGTTAGGGTAGGGGGTTGCGGTGTCTTGTGGCCTTCCACCATTATTCCCAAGATGGCATTCTTTAAGGGAGCTGCTCCATAAGATTGGCGTTGCTGCCTTTAGTGATCCAAATACCGTTCCATTGACCTGCTGTTCCCATACCTGGGTTCTAGTCGGTCTCCCTCGAAAATCACCGTATTTTCGAACGGATCTTGGTCTTGGCTTAATCTGCCACTAAGGTACAGAGAAGCCCCTTCGGCTACATGCAAACCGGAATCTTCATGGAAAGAAACACGGCAGCCAGCTTCAATGGTCAGGGTTTGGTTTTCAGCTACTATCGCATAACCATAAACCACATAGGGTTTTTTCATTAATTCGTCCTGCTGTAAATAATATCCTTCCTTATATATATATAGCTTCATCTCCAAAACCCATTTCCAAACTGAGGGTTTGGTCGGAGCCGTCTGCTGCAGTCCTTGGATAAAGGAAGAGGGCATCTTTGACCAAGGTTACCAATCGCACTTCTTGGATTGCGGTATCCCTACCAAAAGTGATTGCATCGGTATATATTAAGGAATGTATCATCCGTATTGTTGGTTAGGTCGTAAGTGGTTTCAATAATAATGCAAAGGCTATCATGACCAAGTAGGGGTAGATTCGTGGATTCTTTCCCGGCGACACCATCGACATTCAATCAATAGCCACTATCATCCCATTCATTTAATTATATAAAGGGTATTTCAATATCTTCTCGGTTGGGGTGTACACATTTAAGGTGTAGGGGCTATGTGATATAGTGGAAAAAACGTTATCAAGAAATACGGTGGTCTTTGAAAACGTCAAATTTCCGGGGTTGGAGGCATATTCAAAATCCTTCCGGCAAGAACTCCATCCCAACAAAAATAGCAGTGCGGAAATAAGGATGAAAAATGCGACATGTATTAAGGGTACGGATTATGTACTCAAGAAAGCATTTTTTATGGCCGTGGAAATTCGGATCGGTTTTAAGTTAAGGGCATTCAATAGGCACCACTCGGTTTGGGCGCGAACCAAAAGCACATTTGTTTTGGAATTGTACATTTCCACACATCGTATCGAGAGGGCTCCCTTTGTACTGGCGATATAGGTCCTTGCAAGGATATTATCGCCTAAAACCGCGGAACTGAAATAATCTATGGTGTGTTTTTTGACCACCCAAAGAATACCGGCCTGCATTTCTTTAGGGGCCGTGGTTTCCCAATGCTCTTTTGAGATGTCTTGAATCCATTGTACATAGCGAACATTGTTCACGTGGTCCAACTCATCAAGGTCAGCTTTGGATACACATATGCGCTTTTCGTAAGCTTCCATTATTTCTTAATGATATTTACCTCGAACATTTTATCCCAGTTTTTCCCGGTTACGAAAAAAGTTCTTCGTTCCGGGTGATAAGCAACGCCATTAAACACATCCAATTCGGGATGTTTGGTCACTTTTTCCTTTAAACCGCCAAAATTGATGACCCCTTCAATTGCTCCGCTCTTGGCATCAATGATCATCATACTGGGTTTTTGATACACATTGGCATAGATTTTTCCGTCCAAATATTCCAATTCATTGGCCATATTGAAAACCGATTTATCCGTTGCGGTTTCAATATGTCCTTCTTCCACCAAGGTTTCGGGATTCAGGATCCAAATTTTTTCCGTACCGTCGCTTTTAAAGATTCTGTTGCCATCGTTGCACAATCCCCAACCTTCCTTACTTTGCCCATATTGAAAATCATCTATTTTTTGGAAAGTTTCAAGGTCATAGACAAAACCGATTCCACTTTGCCAGGTAAGTTGATAGATCTTGCCGTCCATGATCGTAATCCCTTCTCCAAACTGGGAGTTTTCCAAGGCTATTTTGTTCAAAACCTCCCCGGTTTTAAAATCCACCTTCCTCAACGAGGATTTCCCCTTTTTCCCTGTACTCTCATAAAGTACCCCATCATGGAATTCCAATCCCTGTGTGTATGCTCCAATATCATGGGGGAATTCATTGATGATCTCATAGGTGTACAAGGCAGGAGGGTTTGGGGCCAACACTTTTATTTTCTTGGAGATCTCCGCACTGGTATCATCGTAGTCGATAGTCGCCTTTAGGGTTTTATTGCCCAGGGTCGTAAGATCGAAAGTCAGTTTATTGCCATTTATTTGGAGTTCGTTATCGTCAATCGTATAGGTTACTTTGTTGATGGCTTTGTCTTTCTTGTTTTTTATCGCCACGCCGATGGATTCGTGTTGTTTGAAATCCGTTTTGTTCCCTTCGAGCTTAATCTCGAACAAAGAGGATGCCTTGGTATTTCCACTGCCACAGCCTATGATCAAGAGTAGAAGGAAATTGCAAACAACAAAAAATTTAAGTGTATTCATGAAACTTTTAATTTGATATATAATAAGGTGCGATTCAAAGAAAGACCCCGTAGTGTCTGGCAGTCTGTGTTTGCAATCGGCAATCAAGGGGCCAAGTTACTTGATATAGATCAGAAAATAAAACGATTGATTGAATTTTAGGTGACGTTGGTATGCAGGTTGTATCGTGAAATGGGTTTATAATGCATTGGAAAACAACGGCTTTATTTATTTGTGGTATAAAGAGCCTATTTAAGGTTTATTTTTTGATATAAAAGGTTGTATATTTGCACTCGGCAAGTCCTACACGACCAGCTCCTGTAGAATCCCCCAGGGTGGGAACGCAGCAAGGGTATACGGTCGTAGCGGTGCGATGTAGGTAGCTTGCCGTTTTTTTATGCCTTTATTTTTCGTAAGGCCTGTGTTCGGTTATCGGATTACATATCATTTTTTCATATTGACGGATTCTGAATCCAAATTCTACAAGACGCTGTATTATTCTTTAATTTTGCAACTATTATGGAGCAAAAAATAGTTCTTATCACAGGTGGCTCATCCGGTATAGGAAGGTCAATCGGAAATTATCTAAAAAGCAAAGGTTATAAGGTTTACGGTACGACTAGAGATCTTAACAAATATCCCGATTTCAGCGATTTCGATCTATTGGAATTGGATGTGAGGAATACCGGGACCATCGCAATGGCCATTGATAGAATTTTAACTAAGGATGGGCGGTTGGATGTGTTGATCAATAATGCCGGGGTCGGTATTACGGGGCCCATAGAGGAAACCCCCCATGAGGAGATCCTTAAAACCTTTGAAACCAATTTTCACGGACCTTTACATATGATCAAGGCCGTATTGCCCCAAATGCGAAAACAAGGACACGGACGTATCATCAATGTCACCTCTATCGCAGGGTACATGGGATTGCCTTATCGTGCCATTTATTCGGCTACCAAAGGAGCACTGGAACTTACCACTGAGGCCCTAAGAATGGAAACGAAGGATTTTGGTATCCATATCAGTAATTTGGCTCCGGGCGATTTCGCTACGAATATCGCCAGCGGAAGATATCACGCTCCCGTTCTGACCGATTCCCCTTATAAAGCGCCTTATGGGAACACTTTACGACTGATCGATGAAGATGTTGATTCGGGTAGCGATCCCAAACTAGTAGCGATAAAGGTGTATGGCATTTTAAACACCAAAAAACCGAAGGTACATTATAAAGTGGGGTCTTTTATGCAAAAATTCTCTATTGTCTTAAAACGATTATTGCCAGACAAAACGTATGAGAAGTTATTGTTGAACCATTATAAGTTGTAATTTTGCCGGATTCAATACCATTGAATGCCTGGGATAATAATTAAATAAATACGAAGTCATGAAATTTTTTATCGATACCGCCAATTTAGAACAAATAAAAGAAGCCCAAGAACTTGGGGTCCTTGACGGGGTAACCACTAATCCGTCATTAATGGCCAAGGAAGGCATTACAGGGCGAAATAATATTCTAAAGCATTATGTTGATATCTGCAATATCGTGGAAGGCGATGTTTCTGCGGAAGTAATTGCCACCGAATTCAGTGAAATGATAAAAGAAGGTGAGGAATTGGCAGAGTTGCACGAGCAGATCGTGGTTAAGGTACCAATGATCAAGGATGGTCTTAAGGCCTTAAAATATTTTTCCGATAATGGTATCCGTACCAATTGTACCTTGGTCTTTTCGGTTGGTCAGGCGTTGTTGGCCGCCAAAGCGGGAGCTACTTATGTATCTCCATTTATCGGTAGGTTGGATGATATTTCCACTGACGGACTTAATTTGATTGCCGAAATACGCCACATCTATGATAATTATGCTTTTGAAACCCAAATATTGGCGGCATCCGTAAGGCATACCATGCACGTTATCGATTGTGCCAAAATAGGAGCCGATGTAATGACGGGTCCCCTTTCATCCATTGAAGGTCTTTTAAGACATCCATTGACCGATAGTGGATTGGCAAAGTTCTTAGCGGATTATAACAAGGGTAACTGATCCTTACTTGGTATAAAAAATAAATAAGAGCCCAAAAACCAATGGTTTTTGGGTTTTTTTAATCGAATGATTTATAAATATCCCCAAAGGCATCAACAATCTGTTCATCTTCGGTTATGATGCATTTATTCAAGGGGTATACGATCAACGATTTCGTAAGTTGTTCAAAATTATCCGATCGGAATTGTGAGGAGGCATCAAAACCCGAGGTTTTTACCAAGGATTTCCATTCGTCTTGACCGGTTTTTACATTGATACCTACAAAGTCGAAATTGGGCTCTTCCCGTTCAAGTTGTTTTACGCGATTTGAGATATTATTGAGGTGTTTCCTATTGGTCCCGGACCAAAAATAAAATACGGTTTTCCTGTTTTTCGCAATATTGGGTAAGGTGATCTTTTCCCCATTGAAATTGGTCACTTCAATTTCGGGAATTCTATTTTGGGGCTGAATGTTCTTAATGCCGTTATACAGATCCTCTATTTCGGCCATATGCTTGTTATCACTTGATAGTGCTTGAAAGACTTCCATGAAAATTCTATTGTTTTCAGGGGTGTCGTGCACTTTCAATAAATAGTCGACGGCCACGTTTCTAAAAAGGTTGTCCTTTAAATCCTTTTCCACGACCATACTATCTATGAGTTTCATTTTGTGTTTGTTGAAATGAAGGTGGTTTCTGGCCATATTATCCTTTATCTCACAACCTTCCGTACAGGACATAAAAGATAAATTCCCGAAATGGTTTACCATGAATTCATAATAAGGCCTTAAATAAGTCAGGTCCTTATTGTCATAGGTGATTTCATTGCGGTAGGCATAGTACGATTTATCGAGGTCCGGTATTTTGTTCTTCGTTTTGGAGAATTTTTTATGTTTAAAAGGGTAACGTTCCTTGTATTTGGCATAATTATAAACGATATCGGCCTTGGCGATTTCCATTTCTTTTTCGGTAAACGGGAAATCAAGGTTGAGTTCGTTCAACAGATCCAACTTCAAATGTTGTAAAGAATCGATTTTCCTACTGAATCCCTTAGGTTCCAAACGGTAGAAATCGTTTATGATTTTTTTCTCATTCTCTTTGGTGAGATAGACCTCCATCATAAAATTATTGATTTCTTCCCCTTTTCCCGAATAAACGAGCGATTCGTCAAAATCAACCGTATTTAATCGTATAAAAAGGCTATCCCCTCTATTTAAATAAACATTCTGGTATTCCGGGGCATGTTTAAAATGGTAAAGGCCGTTTTCGATTGAGTCAAACCTAAAGGCAAATCTGTTGTCATCGTCCAAAGCTACGGAATCTATGAGCTTGTCACCCTTGAATAGAACCACATAGTTGTCGGTAGGATTTACGATTTCTCCGCTAAAAAAAACACTGGACGAATTTTTATGGTCTTCACTGCAACCTACCAGGACAGAAAGTAAAAGAATGAGTAAACTTCTATTCATATAACAGTATATACGATATACTATCAAAATTAGTGAACCCAATGATGTATCCCTGTTAAATACGAGTTAAAATACCATTTCGATTCGTTAAGGTATTCCTTATATAACGCTAAAGTTTATTGGTCTATCGCTATTTAATTGTCTATTTTTGCACGGATTTTAAAAAAAGGAAAATGTTATCTGTATCCAATTTATCTGTTCAGTTCGGTAAACGTGTATTGTTTGACGAAGTAAATGTTTCGTTTACCCAAGGCAATTGTTATGGGGTCATTGGCGCCAATGGTGCCGGTAAAAGTACCTTTTTGAAAATCCTATCCGGACAGATCGATCCGACCTCGGGGCATGTGCACCTTGAACCAGGGAAAAGAATGTCGATACTCGAGCAAAACCACAATGCCTATGATGGGTATACGGTGCTTGAATCGGTGGTCATGGGGAACAAACCCCTTTTTTCGATTAAAAATGAGATAGATGCCTTGTATGCAGATTATACCGATGCCAATGCGGATAAAATCGGGGAATTACAAGTGCAGTTCGAGGAGATGAACGGTTGGAATGCGGATAGTGATGCCGCTGCCTTATTATCCAACTTGGGGATCCATGAGGAATTGCATTATTCCTCAATGGCCGATGTGGATTCTAAATTGAAGGTGAGGGTGTTGTTGGCCCAAGCCCTTTTTGGCAATCCTGATGTCTTGATCATGGATGAGCCTACAAACGATTTGGATTATGAGACTATTGGTTGGTTAGAGAACTTTTTGGCGGATTATGAAAATACCGTAATTGTCGTTTCGCATGACCGTCACTTTTTGGATGCCGTTTGTACACATATTGCCGATATAGATTTTGGTAAGTTGAACCTGTTCTCAGGGAATTATACGTTCTGGTATGAAAGTAGCCAATTGGCCGCCCGCCAACGTGCCCAACAAAATAAGAAGGCCGAGGAAAAAGCCAAGGAGTTACAGGAATTCATCATGCGTTTTAGTGCGAATGTCGCAAAAAGTAAGCAAGCTACTTCCCGTAAAAAAATGCTGTCCAAACTAAAGGTTGAAGATATTAAGCCTTCAAGTAGAAGGTACCCTGCATTGATTTTTGAACGTGAGCGTGAAGCGGGCGATCAAATTTTGAATGTTGAAGGATTGGCAGCTTCTTCAGAAGATGGCGATCTACTTTTCAGTCAGGTAAGCATCAATTTGGCGAAAGGGGATAAGGTGGCAATAATTTCCAGGGATTCTAGGGCTACCACTGCTTTTTATGAAATCTTGAATGGCAATAAAAAGCAGGATGCAGGTGAGTTTCAATGGGGGGTGACCACTACGCAATCCTATTTGCCGGCAGACAATTCGGATTTCTTTACCCAAAACATCAATTTAGTCGATTGGCTAAGGCAATGGGCAAAGACCGAGGAAGAAAGGGAAGAGGTTTATATAAGGGGCTTTCTGGGCAAAATGCTTTTTAGTGGGGAAGAGGCCCTAAAAAAATGTACGGTGCTTTCCGGAGGTGAGAAAGTGCGTTGTATGTTAAGTAGGATGATGTTGCTCAGGGCCAATGTACTTATGCTCGATGAACCGACCAACCACCTGGATCTCGAAAGTATTACCGCCTTTAACAACTCCTTGAAAAATTTCAAAGGAACCGTTCTTTTTACGACCCATGATCATGAGTTTGCCGAGACGGTTGCCGATCGAATCATAGAATTGACCCCTAAAGGCAACATTGACAGATATTTAACGTTTGATGAATATATGTCCGATAAGGCTATTAAAGAACAGCGCAATAAAATGTACGATGTGAAGGGATAGTCTTATCGGCCCCTAAATCTTACATTATGAAAACCTACAGCATTCTTTATGCCTTAGTGGCATTGGTGGTCTTAGGTTGCAGTACCTCTGAAGACACCTCAACAAATCTCACAGAAACAGGAGAAGAAACTTTCTATGCCGCGGACTATGCGCTATTGATGAAAAACAACGGCGAACTGACCGTGCAAACCTTAGAGGCGACAAAAACCGGCTTCGAATTCAGTTCGGCAGAAAGCTCCTTTGAAAATATTCCGGTTCCGGAATTGACGTTCCGGGAAGGTTCGACTTTTGCCTTTTATACTAAATTGACGGCATGTGACGGACAGGTGGTTCTCCATGATTTCAATGAGGATGGGTCTAAAACGGTGGATGTTTTTGGGGACAAATTGGATTGTGCCCTTGAAGTAACCTCCATTGCGTTTAGTGGTGGGGTCTTGTTTGTGGCCTACACGATCGAAGAGACTTCAAAAATCGACCGGTATTTTGTTCGGGCCATCGACTTGGCGCAAGAGGAAAATAATAGTACCGATATAGCATTGGATAAAAAACCGGTGCAGATGGCCATCACCAACGGTCGTTTGTTCGTATTGACCTTCGATTTGGACATTACCGAGGAATACGGACTTTCGGTCATTGATATGGCGTCCCTGTCGGTAATCCACGAAAAAGGATTGGGATATGATGTAGTCAATATATTTACGGACACACGGCAACAGCTGATTATTTCTTATGAAGAACTGCATACGATTTTAAACAGTGCTACCTTGGGGGTGCAATATGTGAACTATGGGGGTGCCACGGCTCCTGAATTCAATAGGGTCGAGCAGAATTTTTTTGATGAATCCGGAAGGCTTTTTTATGTAAAACCCATAATTGCGGATTTTGTCGGTATACCGGCAATCTATGATTTTACCAATAATCTCGGCGTTTTGTATTACTATGAAAATTTTCTGACCGCCACGCAATTGGGGATCGAATATAAAATAGGGAATACTACCATGGTCAGCTATGATGTGACCAACGACGATATGATCGTAGGATATCAAAAGAGCGATGATGCCGATAAAGGGGGACTTTTGCGAATACAGCTAGAGCCTGGGCCGGAATTTTTGGGAAATATTGATTTGAATGGAGTGCCTTACCGGTTTTTCTTTCAGGATTGAATTTAGGCTTTATTCCAAAATACATTAAGAGTTAAGAAACCTGCTTTTCCAAATCGCGTGGTTGAAGTTTTTTCCCTTGGCAAAACCATAGAACAAAACTACGGCAAGGGCCCATTTGAACATAAAGAAGAACAATAGCCAAAATTCATAACCCGAAGTGGTTTTTGTGAAAAGTTCAATAGGGGTGATCAAGGTGGTCAAAAAACTCAATACCAATACCGTAAGTACTAGGTTTACCACGTTTTTGTACGGCCACATGAATACTTTGCGGAAAGGATGGAGGTCGTTTCCCCATTTATGGATAAAATAATAATAATCGTTGCCTATAGGGGCGAACAACAAGGGGTCATCCTTGTCCTTTAATTTAAAAAGTTTGGAAGGAGCGATTATTTTGAATCCGGAAAGTTCGGTTGCATGAAATTTTTCGAGTTGCTTTATTTTTGAGATTGCCTCTTGCGGAATATCACCCTTAAAGTATTTCGTATCCAAAAAACGCAGGCGATAGTCGATACAGATCTTTCGAATGTGTTCGATATGGTAAATGTTCCCCGTTTTCAATTTATCAAAATGGAATGCGTTGGAATTCCCGGACATACCCGATAATAGGTTTCGTTCAACCCTGTCTTGCCGCTTATCACTTTCTTCCAGGATTTTTTGTACTTCTACCAGGATATCGACCGATTCAAAATGCTTCGATTTAACCTTGTCCAATGCTTTTTTCAGATTTGTTTTCTCCATTTTCATAGCTTATTGAATCTTAATCCATTGAAAATAAAACATTTTGCCTTTTTTGCAAATTTTACAGTGTTAAACCCGTATTGTTAATATTATGTTAAATACGTCAAAGTGCACAATAAGTCTGTTTTCTACATGGGTTAATGTTGTATATTGTCGATCATTTCATACCGTTTATCGATGAAATGTTATCAAGCCCTAAATTAAACCAATTATGAGCCATTTTGTTCCCCGACTTGCCCTATTGACGTTTTTCTGGACGTTTTTTGTTACCGCCCAAGGGCCTGATGCCGGTATCGACGATGACCTATTGGCCATGGGGTATGAAGAACCCATATTTTCGAACACATCGAATGCGACAAATTTCAGGACATTGTTCATGGCTATGAAAGCGGCCGAACTGGATAATATATTGGCTTTAAACGGTGCATTTACCATTTTTGCGCCCTCTGATAAAGCTTTCGATACCCTGTTTGGGAATACGGATTCGGACTTTTTTAAAGCTGAAAATAAAAGTGATTTACAGGCGCTCTTAAGATATCATATCATTGCGGGTAAGTTTTCCGCTTCCAACCTACTTTCGGCCCTCTGCAAGGGTCAGGGTACTGCCAAGCTCATGACCGTGCAAGGGGAAGCGCTTACGGTCTCCATACAGGGGATCGATATCGTTTTGACCGATAGTTTCGGGAATTCGGCCAAGATAATAACTGCGGATACCAATAGGTGCAATGGGGTGATCCACACCATAGACAGTGTTATCCTTCCCAGTAAAATGGCTTATTTACCTTAATTCGGCCCCTAATTCAGTTTCGTATTTTTGTTGGAGTTTAGACATTATTTTATCGATCTGCTTATCGGTAAGCGTCTTTTTATCGTCTAACAGGGTAAAACTTACCGCATAGGATTTTTTGCCTTGGGGTAGTTTGTTTCCGGTATAAACATCAAACAAGGTTACCTTTTTCAGAAGATTCCGCTCAGTTTGGAAGGCCATGTCATGAATTTGCTTGAATTCGATGCCCTCATCGATCAGTAAGGCAAAATCCCTTTTGACTTCCGGGTATTTGGGAATCGGTTTGAATTTGATTTCCGATTTGGGTACCAACTCAATGATATTGTCCCAATGAAAATCAGCGTAAAACACCTCTTGTTTAATATCAAAGTGTTTGACCAGGGATTTGTGTATGACCCCGAAATCGACGATTTTCATTTTCTTGGCTGTAAGGGTCAATCCTTCCGAAAACAAAGAGCCTTCGACCGGGTTTTGATTACTGTCCGAAATACCCAATCGATTTAAAATGTTCATCACGACCGATTTGAAAAAGAAAAAATCGGTAGGTTTCGCAGGGGAAGCCCAGCCTGTATTGTTCCTATTTCCGGTTATCAATAGACTTAAGTGTTTGTTTTCTACATACCGATCACTATACTGGTGGTACGTTTTCCCAAATTCAAAAAATCTAAGATTGTTTTTCTTGCGGTTAATATTGTATGAAATCGTCTCTAGGCCATTCAATAGCATGCTTTGGCGCATTGCCGATAAATCGGCACTTAAGGGATTTAGCATGGTCACGGAATGCCCGGGGTCCAATTCCTTTATCAGATTGACATAATCCGGTGAGGTAAGACTGTTCGTCATGATTTCATAGAACCCCCTGGAAGCCAAGAAGTCACCGATGATATCCTGTAGGTTGTAATCCTCGAATTTGGATATAGGGGCAATTGACGCATTCAATTTATCTCCAAATGTGATATTGTTGTAGCCAAATACCCGGAGTATTTCCTCGATCACATCCACTTCCCGTTGTACGTCGACCCTGTAGGACGGTATTACCAATCCCATCCCAGATTCGGTTACATTTTTCACCTTGATCTCCAAAGAGGCCAAAATGGATTTAATCGTATCACGTGGTATTTTTTGGCCAATAAGGTGGTCTATTTTCTCAAACGTCAGGAATACCTGATAATCGTCCTTTTTATTTGGATATAGATCCACGATATCCGATGTGATATCCCCGCCTGCGATTTCCGTAATCAATAGGGCGGCACGTTTAAGGCAATATTCCACATTTTCTATATCGATACCTCTTTCAAATCGAAATGAGGCATCGGTGTTCAATCCATGTCTTTTTGCCGTTTTGCGTATGGAAATGGGGTCGAAATAGGCACTTTCCAAAAATATCGATTTTGTATTTTCGGTGACCCCTGTGTTGATTCCGCCAAAAACGCCAGCGATACACATGGGTTTTTCCCCATCACAGATCATTAGGTCCTCTTCATGCAGTTCCCTTTCAATACCGTCCAAGGTCATGAATTTGGTTCCTTTAGGTAAGGTTTTGACCACTATCTTTTTGCCTAATATTCGACCGGCATCAAAGGCATGGAGGGGTTGTCCCATTTCATGTAAGACATAATTGGTCGCATCGACTATATTATTGACCGGGTTTAAACCAATCGCCCTTAAGCGATCTTTCAACCAATTCGGGGAGGGTTGTACGATTAGGTTGCTTATGGTCAACCCACAATACCGGGGAGCCAATGTATTATCTTCAACCGAGACATCCATTTTCAATGACCGATCGGCAATGTTAAAATGACTGGTCGATGGGGTAATCAATTCCTTTACGACTTCTTTTTGTTTAAGTCCGGCCTTTAAATCCCTTGCTACCCCGTAGTGACTCATTGCATCGGCCCTGTTCGGGGTGAGTCCTATTTCAAAAACCTCATCGTTTTCTATTTCCACGATTTCGGCAAATGGTGTCCCAGGTACCAAGGATTCTTCCAAGACCATTATCCCATCATGGCTATCCCCGAGACCTAGTTCATCTTCGGCACAGATCATTCCATGGCTTTCTTCGCCCCGGATTTTCCCTTTTTTAATTGTCCAAGGTTCCCCTTCTTTGGTGTAAAGTACGGTTCCTATCGTGGCCACAGGTACATTTTGTCCCTTCGCTACGTTTGGTGCACCACAGACTATCTGTACCGGTTTCTCTAGACCAATGTCGACCGTAGTCAATTTTAAGCGGTCGGCATTTGGATGCTGTTCACATGTGAGTACATGACCCACAACAATGCCTTTTAAACCACCCTTAACGGTTTCATATTTGGTAATACCTTCGACTTCCAAACCTAAATCGGTCAAAAGTTCAGCGGTATCCGTTGCTTTCCAATCAATATCAAGAAACTGTTTCAGCCAGTTATAAGAAATGTTCATTTTCTGTATTTAAAGCTGGTAAAGATAAAACAATGAAATAAGACATTCAATACGGATTCAATTGAATTGTTTTAATTTTTTATGTAAGTATTTATTCGTTACTTCGTTTGTAGTATTAAAAATTTGATTTATGCGTTATTTAGGGTCACTCCTATTGGTTTGTTTATGTTGTTTATCATGTTCCAATCCCGGACAAGGGAGTCTCACCGAAGGATATTGGCTTGCCCGTTTGGAGGTGCAGGACGGGGAGGTGTTGCCTTTTAATTTTAATTTAAAAAAGGACAACGGACAATATGCCTTGGAGATTTATAATGCGGATGAAGTAATCAAGGTTCATGAGGTCAAGGTAAAGAACGATTCCATAGTCATACAAATGCCCGTTTTCGAAGGATATATTAAGGGAAAATATAACGATACGGTCATCAATGGTGAATTTATAATAGAAAGTCTTAATCGGGTGGTACCTTTTTCGGCGACTTATGGGGAGCGCACAAGATTTAAAACCCAACAAGAACCATTGGTCAATGTTTCGGGAATCTGGAAGACCGAATTCAGTCCGGATACCCCGAATGGTTATTTGGGCAAAGGGATATTTACCCAAGACGGTTCGAAAGTTACCGGTACATTCAGGACAACCACCGGTGATTACCGGTTTTTGGAAGGGGTCATGGACGGGGATACCATGAAAATATCGGCATTTGACGGTTCCCATGCATTTTTGTTCACTGCCAAAGTCAGCGATAGTACGCTTGAGGGTACTTTCTATTCCGGAAATCATTATCAAGAACCTTTCTTTGCCAGAAGGAACGAATATTTTGAATTGCCGGATCCGGATTCTTTAACCTATTTAAAACCCGGACATGAAAAACTTGCTTTTACTTTTCCCGATACGGAGGGTAATCCGGTTTCTTTGGAGGACGACCAATTCAAGAACAAAGCGGTAATAGTCCAGATTATGGGGACGTGGTGCCCTAACTGTTTGGATGAAACCAAGTTCCTTGTCAATTATCATGCAGAAAATCCACAATTGGATGTGGCCATTGTCGCCTTGGCCTTTGAGTATTCTAAGACCGAGGAACAAGCCCTACAACGCATCGATCGATTGAAAGATGCGATTGGGGTCCAATATCCGATATTGCTTGCGCAATACGGGTCGTCAAGTAAAATTGAGGCACATCGGAAATTACCCATGTTGAATCACATAATTTCCTACCCTACAACGATATTTGTCGATAAAAAAGGAGCGGTACGAAAAATAAGTACGGGGTTCAATGGTCCTGCCACAGGGGAAAAGTATGAATCGTTCAAGAAAGATTTTGATGCTTTTGTCAAGCAACTGGCATCCGAATGATTGGGTGGGTCTTAAATAATGGTTGATTTTCCCAAGCCGATATTCTCATCATTGATGTTCAGGTTGTCATCGGCATCCACAATATTCTTTGCAATAAAATCACCGACACTGGAAGTTCCATATTTTGTGCTTCCCATAATATCGATGGTTACGATTTCTTTTCTGAACGATTGATGGACCGCTGAAACAATGGCATTGACTTCTTCGTGCAATCCAAAATGATCAAGTAGGAGGGCAGCACTATATATAGCGGCTACCGGATTGGCAATATTCTTCCCTTTGGCTTGGGGATAGGAACCGTGTATGGGTTCGAACATCGCATATTCGGTGCCGATCGAGGCCGATGGCAACAATCCTGCAGAGCCGATCAACACATTGCACTGGGAAGATAGGATGTCACCGATCATATTGCTGGCCAGGATAACATCAAAGGAATTAGGGTTCAATAATATGGCCATGGAGGCATGGTCCAAATACATGCAGGTCAATTCAACTTCTGGATAGCTTTCGGCGATTTTCGTGACTACTTTTCGCCATAACCTTGAAGTCTCCAGCACATGGGCCTTGTCTACCAATGTTAACTTTCTTTTTCTCTTTTTCGCCGCCTTGAAAGCCATATGGGCGACACGGCTAATTTCTTCTTCGGTGTAGCGGCATAGGTCGGTGGCAACGGTCCCGTCTTCACTTAAGCTTTTTTCGCCAAAGTACATTCCACTGGTCAGCTCCCGGTATATTACCAAATCGGTACCCGTAATCACATCGCGTTTAAAAGGGGAATTGCTGCTTAATACGGGAAATGCCTTTATGGGTCTGATATTGGTAAAGAGGTCCAACTCTTTTCGCAAATATAAAAGTCCGTCTTCAGGACGCACTTTAGCCATTGGATCATTATCGTATTCAGGGGTACCGATGGCCCCGAACAATATCGCATCGGAATTTTTACATAGCGTTAAGGTTTCCTCGGGGATTGGGCTGCCTGTTGCCTTCATGGCCGCCGCCCCTACCAATCCATTGGTGAAGGTGAAATCGTGACCGAAATTTTCCTCTACGGCTTGTAGGCATTTCACGGCTTGGTCGATAACTTCCGGGCCAATACCATCCCCACCTAAAACTGCTATGTTCAATTTCATTTAAGAAATACTTTCAATTTTAATATTGCTACTCGCTATGATTTCATGGATATCCTCATCCACGATTTCTTTTTGTTTATCGGCATATTTCAAAAACTCTTCGTAAACAATATCCAATTGTACTTTGGTAAGTTCATAACCTACATTTTTCGCCCGGTAGGCCAAAGCGGCCCTACCACTTCTAGCGGTAAGAACGATCGATGATTCAGTTACCCCAACATCGGAAGGATCCATGATTTCATAGGTTTCCCTGTTCTTGATCACCCCATCTTGGTGGATTCCAGAGCTATGGGCAAAAGCGTTGGCCCCTACAATAGCTTTGTTGGGCTGTACCAGCATGCCCATTTTTTCGGAAACCATTTGACTGGTATCGTAAAGTAGTTTGCTGTTGATATTGGTATCAATACCTAAATAGGGGTGCTGTCTCAATATCATGACCACTTCTTCCAAAGAGGTATTACCGGCGCGTTCCCCGATCCCATTGATCGTACATTCAATCTGTCTGGCACCGTTGATTACCCCTGCAATGGAATTCGCGGTTGCCAACCCTAAATCATTATGACAATGACAGGAAAGTACCGCTTTGTGTATCCCGGTAACATTTTCTTTGAGGTATTTCATTTTGGCCCCATATTCCTCGGGAAGACAATATCCTGTGGTATCCGGTATATTCAAGACCGTGGCACCTGCCTTAATCACGGCCTCGCAAACCCTTGCCAAGAACTCATTATCGGTCCTACCGGCATCCTCCGCATAAAATTCCACATCCTCAACAAAGGTTTTGGCGTATTTTACCGCACTTACAGCCCGTTCTATGATGGCTTCTTTGTCTGAATTGAATTTATGCTTTATATGGGAATCAGATGTTCCTATGCCTGTATGTATTCTAGGTGTTTTGGCAGGTTTCAACGCTTCGGCAGCAACCTCAATATCTTTTTTTACGGCACGGGTCAGCCCACATACCGTAGCATTCTTTACGATTTTGGCAATTTCAAAAACGGCATTAAAGTCACCGGGACTCGAAATAGGGAATCCGGCTTCGATGATATCGACACCAAGATCATCGAGACGTCTGGCAATGACCAATTTCTGTTCTTTGTCCAATTTACATCCCGGAACTTGCTCCCCATCACGCAACGTGGTGTCAAAAATCTGTACTATATCTTTACTCATTATATTTACGTAATTTTACTAGCTAATGACGAATATATGACCAATTAAGGGAAATCACCTAAACTTTATGTTTTCATTTACAACGTTAAGGAACTTTTTGGTTGACATAAGTATTTGTATAACAACGATTTAAACTATATATATTACGATGACAAATGTGCATAAAGATGCATTGTTCGTTCTGGTAAAATCACTTTCCAAGTCCGAAAAACGCCAATTTAAACTTTATGTTGGGCGCTTGGGAGTGAATGCCGATGCCAAATTTTTGGCATTGTTCAATTTATTGGATAAGACAAAGCAATATGATGAAAAAGTGATTTTGGATAGTGGCATTGTAAAAAAGTCGCAACTTTCCAATTTAAAAGCCCATTTGTATAAGCAAATTCTGGTAAGCCTTAGATTAAATCCCGTCAATCAAAATATTAGGATCCAATTGCGCGAACAGTTGGATTTTGCTACCATCCTATATCAAAAAGGACTCTATAAGCAAAGCTTGAAAATCTTGGATAAATCGAAGATAATAGCCATAGACCATGAAGAAAAGAACATTGCCTATGAGATCGTAGAGCTCGAAAAAATAATCGAAACCCAATATATTACCCGAAGTATTCCCGATAGGGCCGATGAATTGGCGGTGCAGGCGAAGGAATTGTCCGAACAAAACGTGATGACCAGTAAATTATCCAATTTGTCATTGCAATTATATGGCCTGATGTTGAAGGTGGGTTATGTCCGTAGTGATGACGATTTAAAAATGGTGCAGAACTACTTTAGTGAGAAATTGCCGAAATACAATATCGATGAACTGGGCTTTCGTGAGAAATTATGGCTTTACAAGGCGAAACTTTGGTATAGCTTTTTGATACAGGATTTTCTTTCCTGTTATAAATATGCCAATAAATGGGTGGATCTTTTTTATGAGAATGAGAAAATGATCCAATTGAATCCCGTTTTTTTCTTAAAAGGAAACCATTACCTATTGGAGTCGTTGTTCTATGTAAAATACAGTTCCCAATTCAGGCAAACCCTTCAACGCTTGGAACAGATAGTGGAAGGGAAGAATTTTCCCAAGAACGACAATATTGCCTCATTGGCTTTTCTATATATAAATGCCAACAGGTTGAACCTCCATTTTTTGGAGGGTACTTTCAGTAAGGGCCTATATCTGGTCAAAATCATAGAATACGGCATCGCAAAACACCGGGATCGCCTTGATGCACATCACATCATGGTCCTGTATTACAAAATAGCCAGTCTTTACTTTGGTAACGGAGACAATAAAAACTGTATTTTATACCTTAAAAGAATCATCGATAACAAAAATCTAAAAATGCGCGAAGACCTTATGTGCTTTGCAAGGGTATTGAGTTTGGTTGCCCATTATGAAGCCGGAATGGATTATCATATGGAACTTCAACTGAAAAGTACTTATAAGTTTTTGTTGAAAATGAACGATCTGCATGCCGTTCAAAAAGAAATAATCAAATTTTTACGGAATTTAGGGGGGATTTACCCCAATGATTTACGCAATGAATTCCAAAAATTGTATAATGAGCTTAAGAAGTATGAAAACCATCCGTATGAAAAACGTGCTTTCCTTTATTTGGATATCCTATCTTGGCTGGAAAGCCATTTGGAAAATAAACCCGTAGCACAGATCATTCGGGAGAAAGCCATGCAGCATACACGATAGATAAGTTTTGGGGAACAGTAGGCATTTTACCAATTTACTGGAATTGAATTTGGCAATGCTTTTTGTCAGTACCTCAGGGGCATTGGGGCGGTATGTGGATTTGCCAGTACCCGTAACCATTGCGACTAGGGGTATTTTGGCTTTTATCATCCTGTATGTTTATTGCCGGATCAAAGGTATTTCCCTGCTCGTGGGATCCAGTGATGGATTTATGGTGATCCTGAGTGGGGTTTTGATGTGCTTACATTGGTTGACCTACTTTTATGCCCTTCAAATGTCGAATGTGGCCATTGGCATGCTATCGCTGTTTACCTATCCCGTTATTACCGCTTTTTTAGAACCTTTGATTTTAAAGTCCAAATTTCATAGGGTCCATGTGTTGTTGGGTATTTTGGTTTTATTTGGCGTTTATTTTTTGTCCCCTGAATTCGATTTAGGCAATTCGACAACCTTGGCGATAGGTATGGGGATATTGTCGGCCTTATGCTATGCCTTAAGGAACATTATCCTAAAATCGAAAACGGCAAGTTACCACGGCTCTATGCTCATGGTCTATCAAACAGGGATCATTGGTCTGTTATTGTTTCCGGCATTATTCTTTATTGATTTTCGAATATTGCTGGGCCAATGGGAGGGCATTGTGGCGTTGGCCGTATTGACGACGGCCATTGGTCATACCCTTTTCTTATTGACTTTTAAACACTTTTCCATTACGTCAATAAGTATCATGAGCAGTATTCAGCCGGTTTTTGGTATTATCATAGGGGCAATTTTTCTAGGTGAGATTCCTGCCATGACGACCCTTGTAGGCGGTATGTTCATATTGGCATCGGTGGTCATTGAGAGCGTACGGGCCTCGCGATAGTTATGGCCTTCAATTGTTAGGGTTGTCCGATTCCGGGGTTTGCGGATTGAATTGCTGGATCAGTGCATCCCCAATTTTTCCGAAGGCATTGTTTTTGGCCATTTCACGAACTTTGATGGGGTCAAAATCCCCATTGAAATATAACAAGGAGCCATTAATGTTGTCATTCTTGTATATCAAGATTTCCCTAACGCTATTGCGTTTTTCACGAATGGAAACGACATTTCTTTTCAATTCATCATTTTTACGGTATACCTCGATAAAAGAATTTCCGGTAATCCCGTTCATTTGTGAATTAAGAAATTGTGTTTTGGCAGGGGTGCCACTAGGAAATCGCATAAATCGCAGATCATTCGTATTTCCGACAAGAGCCTGCATTTCAGGAGAAACTCCACTGATCAAGGTCAACATGAACTTGGGAACACGAATGGCAGTGACCTGATTGTCGTTCTTATGGGCATTATAAAAAGTGTCTATGGAGTTATAGCTTCCACATGAAGCTAAAAGCACAAGAATTAGCAATAAAATTGTTTTATTAAACATGGTATGGTGTTTTTGAGTCTGAAATAAATGTACTAAAATAGTATCAACAAGCATTCCAAACTGCATCATCGGGTAGCGGGGCGATGATTTCAAGACGTTCTTTTTTTACGGGATGTACAAAAGATAATTTCCTTGCATGTAGGTGAATACTGCCATCTTTGTTACTGCGGTCAAAACCATATTTCAGGTCCCCTTTTATAGGGCATCCGATAGATGACAATTGTGCCCTGATCTGATGGTGACGCCCAGTTTTCAAATCAATTTCCAATAAAAAATAGTTGTCCAACTTTTTTATCAGGCGGTAATCCAAAACCGCCTTTTTACTATCCGGTACTTCCTTATTGTTGGCATAGGATTTATTCTGTTTGGGATTGCGCCTCAACCATTGGGTAAGGGTATCGTAATCTTTTGGAGGTCTTTTTTTAACGACCGCCCAATAGGTTTTTTCAGCCTCTTTTTCCGCAAATAATTTATTCAACCTTGGTAAGGCTTTTGACGTTTTCGCAAAAACCACAATGCCCGAAGTAGGGCGGTCCAGTCTATGGGGAACCCCTAAATAGACATTGCCGGGCTTATGGTATTTTTCCTTGATATAGTGTTTTACGACCTCGCTAAGGGGCGTATCCCCGGTTTTGTCGCCTTGAACGATGTCTCCTGGACGTTTGTTGATGACAATGAGATGATTGTCTTCGTGTAGTATCTGAAGGTTTTTGGAATTTGAAATTAGCTTCGACATCCTTTAGATTGATAGATTCCTGTACCGAAGCGTTAGAAAAAGCAATAGACAAACCCCAATGGATACCGATACATCGGCCATATTGAAAATCCCTGTTTTAAAAAAGCCGAGTTTAACCTGAAAGAAATCGGTTACGGAGCCATAAGCAATGCGGTCAATAAGGTTGCCTATGCCGCCACCGATGACAAAGGCAAAGGCCAGTACCATCCAACGGTTGAGATTTATCTTCTGTAAGGTTCGTGCCATCAACACCAATAGTACCATTAGAGGGAGCCCCTGCAGGAATACCCTTTTGAGAATAGGGGGTAAGTCCTGTCCGAACCCAAGCATGGCCCCGGTATTTTCCACGTTGGTCAAGATGAAATTATCGTTGATGACCTGGATATAATCCATTGGCTCTACATGTTTGCGTACAAGGTCTTTGGACAATTGGTCGCAACCGATGTTCAATAGGACAAAGATGATTATGCTTGTTCGTTTTAACATGTTTTATAAATTGGGAATGTCAATTTTAATCAATACTGCTCAGCATCATTGGGGAAATCCCTGGTCTTTACATCAGTTACGTATTGCGTAATGGCCTTGCCCATTTCCTCATACAGGTTCATGTACCTTCTTAGGAACCTTGGGTTAAACTCATGGGTCATTCCCAAAAGGTCGTGTATGACCAAAACTTGTCCGTCTGCATGTTTTCCGGCGCCAATCCCTATGGTGGGGATCGAAATACTTTCCGATACCCTTTTTGCCAGTTCTGCCGGTATTTTTTCCAAGACGATGGCAAAGCATCCCAAGCGTTCCAATAATTTGGCATCGGCAATTAATTTTTCCGCTTCTTCTTCTTCCCTTGCCCTTACGGTGTACGTACCGAACTTATAAATCGCCTGTGGGGTCAATCCTAAATGGCCCATAACCGGGACACCGGCGTTCAAAATCCTTTTTACCGATTCTTTTATTTCCTCCCCACCTTCTACTTTTACGGCATGGGCCCTACTTTCTTTCATGATCCGAATGGCGGAACGTAAGGCTTCTTTAGGGTCACTTTGATAACTTCCGAAAGGAATATCAACGACCACAAGGGCTCTTTTTACGGCCCTCATCACCGATGAGGCGTGGTAGATCATTTGATCTAGGGTAATGGGCAATGTTGTTTCATACCCTGCCATGACATTACTGGCAGAATCCCCTACAAGAATCACATCTACCTTGGCGGCATCCACAATTTTCGCCATTGAATAATCATAAGAGGTGAGCATGGAAATCTTTTCACCGTTTTTTTTCATTTCCACAAGGGACTTAACAGTAACCCTTTTATATTCTTTTTTGGCTGTAGACATCGATCTTGATTTAAGATCGGTAAAAGTAAGGATTTTGTGCCGGTTTTAGGGGAGAAGGTGGGGGATTTTTAGAATGCCCACCTTTGAGGTTGTCCTTAAATGATTTTGACTTATTTTTGATGGAAATAGTGGGTATGAAAAAGGTATTGCCAATAGTGTTGCTTCTTTTTTTTGTGGATGTTACCGCCCAGGGAAACGATGAATCCCGTATCAGGCAGGCTATCGAGGATTTTTTCATGGGTTTTCATGCCAAGGATTCTGTATTAATGAAGCAATCGGTCGGTGAGGGTGTTATCGTCCAAACCGTAGGCCGAACAAAAGAAGGTGAGGCAATCTTGCGCACGGAGGATTTCGATAAGTTTTTGAAATCCATAGTAAGTATTCCGGATTCGGTCGATTTTCAAGAAAAGTTGCTCTCTGTCAATATACAGTTCGATGGGGCCATGGCCAGCGCTTGGACCCCTTATGAGTTTTGGTATAAGGGTGCATTCAGCCATTGTGGGGTAAATTCCTTCCAATTGTTCAAGGACAAGGGTGAATGGAAAATCATATACCTTATAGATACTAGGCGACGGGAAGGCTGTGGAAAATAAAGTTTAGCCAATTTAATTCGATAAATACCATTTACAATGATCAGTAAACAGTTAAAATTAGTTGCGGTCGTCATTACCGTTGCCCTTTCATTTCAGCTTAAAGCGCAGGAATCCAAATCGATTGAAGGAAGATGGAACCTGACCATATCCCAAGATGGGAAAGAGGTTCCTTCATGGTTAGAGGTTACGCATTCGGGGTTTAGCACTTTAGTAGGGCGATTTGTTTATGCTTTTGGCAGTGCAAGACCTATCGCGGAAGTAAAATCGGATAACGGGAAATTCAGTTTTGCCATACCTCCACAATGGGAACCCGGGAAAAGGGATATGGAGTTTGAGGGTAGTTTGGAAGGGGACCGATTAATGGGGAAAATGATTTATACCAATGGTAAGACCTACGATTGGGTAGGGACCAGGGCGCCTAAACTGCATTATAATCGGCAACCCGTTTGGGGTGCCCCAAAAGCCTTGTTCAATGGCAAGAATATGGACGGATGGCATGCTACAGGAGAAAACCAATGGCAAGTAATAGATGGGGTTCTTACCAGTGAAGAATCGGGGGCTAATTTGGTTTCCGATGAAAAATTCGACGATTTTAAATTACATATCGAGTTTCGCTATCCTGAAGGCAGTAATAGCGGTATCTATCTACGGGGCAGATATGAGGTGCAAATTGCGGATAACCATGGGTTGGAACCATCCAGTATCTATTTTGGGGGTGTTTACGGATTTCTTACACCAAATGAAATGGCGGCCAATCCCGCAGGGGAATGGCAAACCTATGATATTACGTTGATAGGTAGACGGGTGACCATAACGGCCAATGGGAAAGAAATAATTACCGATCAGAACATACCGGGGATGACCGGGGGCGCCTTGGATAATAATGAGGCCGAGGCAGGGCCGTTCATGATACAAGGAGACCATGGTCCGGTGGCATTCCGGAATATCGTGGTAACCCCTATCATGAAATAGTTCCTGACCAAGGATGAAGACATAGCGGTTTCTAAAGGTACAGGTGTTCACAAGTTGGGCAGATGTCCAATTTGTGGTTGAAGGGGAGTTTTTCCACCCAATCGGGGACCCAATCCCAATGCTCGGGTTTGTCCGCCCTTTGGGTGTGCCTGCAATTACTGCACTGGATAATCTGACCATCGGCATTCAAGTATCTTTGCTCAATGGCTTTGAACGCCTCGCGATTCATATTGTCCATCGGTAATTTGAACATTTCGGTATGTATGACCAAGATGCCTTCTTGGTTCTTTAACGGATATGCGGTTTGATGGAAAAAACGAAATTCCGTTTTGCTCGAACATTCATAATCATGATGCCAGGCCTTTCCGGTTTTAAGTACCTTTTTGTAGTTATTGTAAAAATATAACCTAAGTCGGACCCCCTTGATCGATTTTAGGAATGGAGTGCCCAAAATCATATTTTTGGACGCCACTTTATCAAATCCGTTCTTGTCGGCAAAATCGAACCAAGCCGGATTGAAATAGATGAACTTCAGGTTTTTGGATAACGCATAAATTGAATATTTGCTGTTCTCCAGAACTTCGAAATTAAAGTCCCCAAGGATATCCAAAAACCTATTGTCATACCTTTCCGACATGATCCAAACTGTTTAGCTCGCATCTGTGGGGATATTTGTTTGCGGTAGTGATAATATATTTGTCCATGCTATCGAAAAAAGGTACTTGGCCTTGATAAACAATTGATAACCAGTCTATTTTTTCATGAATTTAAACTAAAATCATTTCTAGACCAAATATTAAGACCCTTTTAAACATGCCGCGTACATGGTATCAGTGCTATCACTGGGTTTAAAAAGGGTTATTTCCGATGGGCAACTACTGTAAAGGTGAAGGTTCTTGACTCAATCTTCGATCAATACCCCCATTTTACCCATTTGATAATCGCGCATGGCTTCCAAGATCTGGGTTTCGGAATTCATGACAAAGGGACCTTGTTGAACTACTTTTTCATTTAAGGGGAGGCCACAAAGGATCAGAAACTCGGCCTTACCGGAGGTTGTTATCGAGAGCTGCTCCCCATCATTTTCAAAAATGGCCAAACACTCCTTTTCCATCTTACCGTACCCCTTGATGTTTAGCTCCCCATGTACGGTGTAAAGCATTGCATTATAACCATGGGGAAGGCTGAAAGTTTCCATTCCGGGGCCCTTTGCTATTGACCATAGGATAAGCAACTCACTTTCCGTTCGGATCTTACCATTTTGGTCGCCATAAGATCCCGCCACTACTTTGCTGACAATCTGTTTGTCCTCAGAAAAGAATTTGGGGATTTCATTCTCCGGGATGTATTGGTAGTTGGGCTGTTGCATTTTCTTTAAGGCCGGACTGTTGATCCATAGCTGAATGAACTCATTGTATTCGTTTTGGTCTACCAAAGCTTGGGAAGGCCGTTCACTGTGAATGATACCTGAACCCGCGTGCATCCATTGAACTTCACCTTTCTTGGCAATTTGGTTGTTGCCACGGCTGTCGCGGTGGTGTATTTCACCATTGATGATAAAAGTTACCGGGGAAAATCCCCGGTGGGGATGGGGGCCGATACCCTGATGAATCGCCTTGCCATGTTTCCTGTACTTCAATTTGCCGTGGTGTACCAAAAGAAATGGATCTACTTGATCTACTTTTGTGGTAGGCAGGGCTTGTTTAATGGGGATACCGCCCATATCAATTTGAAAGGCGGGTATCAACGTTTTCACTTTTTTATTTGCTTTCATATTTTCTTTTATCGCAATGAACTATAAAGACCGTCAATAGGGTTGTATTCCGTTAGGATTCAGTCGTTCGAAGCATAAATACATTACATGTCAAGGGTAGGCCTTAAACTTGATTTAAACGTGTTGGTCAATTAGAATTGTATTCCCGTCAGGGTCTTTAAAGACAATACTTCCAGGTCCCGAAGTACTTTCATCCGCTTCCCTGAGTAAAGAAATCCCTTTTTGCTTGAGGTTCTTTTGGATTACCCGTACATCCACAAAAGATTCCAGCGTGTTTGCGCTTGCGTCCCACCCTGGATTGAAGGTAAGGATATTGTTTTCGAACATCCCTTGAAAAAGACCGATCAGTGTATCGGCATTCTTCATGATAAGGTAGTTTCGTTCCATATCCCCGGCAAAAACAAAGAAGCCCAAATTTTCATAAAATTGTTTTGAAGCCTTAAGGTCTTTAACGTTAAGACTTACTGAAAATGCACCTAATTCCATATCGTTCTATTTTAGTGTTTTACTATTCTATTTTTAAAATTCCAGTTCACTGTATTCAACAGGGGAAGAGATTTCCTCCTGATTGCCCATATATTCCTTTCCCCTTAATCGGGATACGGTATGGGCTGTAAGAAGGTCCTCGGGTAAGGGGCGGATAAGTTTTTCAACCGTGTGTCGGTCTTTTAAGTTTAACCATTCTTCCGCATTTTCATCATCGAGTATCAAGGGCATCCGGGCTTCTTTCAACTTAGGGTTATTGTGGATTTTCGCCAATAAGGGGTTGCCTGTCGTCGTTACTATCGAGAAGGTTTTTAAAGTGCCGCCCTCGGGGGTCGTCCATTCACTCCATAGTCCGGCAAAGGCCAAAGGTCCATTGTCTTTCCGATAAATATAAAAAGGATAGGTTTTGCCCTTAAAATGGTGGTGTTCGTAAAATCCATCAACATAAATGATACAACGATTGTTATTGGCAGCCGTTCTAAATGCCGGTTTTTCAAATATGGTCTCTCCTCGGGCATTTAAGGTGTTGTTCCATAATTTGGTACGCTGCACATCATCATGCACCCATTCGGGAACCAATCCCCAAGTGGCTACTTCCGGAAAGGTAGGGGAACGATCGGTATATATCAAAAGTTCTGGGTGGCTAAAGCCGGAAGCATGGTAAAGGGGAAGGTCGGTGAGGGGGATTAATTTTTCCAAAATTTCATCCATGGCCGCATAGTCCTGCTCTTTCTTAGCCCTGGCCAATTGGGCCTCCAAACTAGCTTTGATATCGTAACACATAGTATGCATTTATTACCGTTGTCATTACTTAAAGGGGAACGGATTACCGCTACGCGTTTAATGGGATGAAAAATAATCAAAAAAAATACGAGTCCCTTGCCTTATAAATGTCGTAGCTGTTTAAAAGTTAAGAAATTTTGGGGTTTATTGATCCATAAGGTCCTAAAATCCACTATAACTTAACAAATTAAGCAAGTATGCCCTATCGGTTTTTTGAGACGAATCAAATCCCTTAACTGATGTAATTCCAAATATTCTTTTGTTTTACAATTTGGGCATAGGTATGGCGAATGGTCAGATTTTCGGTGTTTTCAAGTCCGGGGTCTTCTTTTAAGGTTTTTATCGCATAATGTCTGGCGGTTTTAAGAATATCATTGTCCTTTACGATATCGGCTATCTTTAAATTTAGGATGCCACTTTGTTGGGTGCCCATTAAATCCCCAGGCCCCCGCAGTTTAAGGTCTACCTCGGCAATTTCAAAACCATCATTGGTGCGCACCATGGTTTCCAGGCGGGTTTTGGCTTCTGTAGACAGTTTATGGCCCGTCATTAAAATACAATAGCTTTGGTCGGCACCCCGGCCAACACGTCCCCGTAACTGATGTAATTGGGACAGGCCGAAACGTTCGGCACTTTCGATGATCATTACCGACGCATTGGGTACGTTTACGCCAACTTCGATTACGGTTGTCGCTACCATGATCTGGGTTTCCCCCTTGACAAAACGCTCCATTTCATAATCTTTGTCCACAGGTTTCATTTTTCCATGTACGATCGATATCTGGTATTCGGGTTGGGGGAAATCCCTAACGATACTCTCATAACCGTCCATCAGGTCTTTATAGTCCAAGGCTTCGGATTCTTGGATCAAGGGGTAGACGACATAAATCTGTCGGCCCTTTTTTATTTCATCCTTTATGAACGCAAATACTTTGAGTCGATTGGAATCGTAGCGATGTACGGTCTTTATGGCTTTCCGTCCCGGTGGTAGTTCATCGATTACCGAAATATCCAAATCCCCATAAAGACTCATCGCCAGGGTTCTTGGGATAGGCGTTGCGGTCATCACCAAAATATGTGGTGGAATTTCATTTTTATGCCACAATTTGGATCGTTGGGCCACGCCGAATCGATGTTGTTCGTCCACGATGGCCAAGCCCAGGTTTTTATACTGTACCTTATCTTCCAAGAGGGCATGGGTTCCGATAAGGATGTGCAATTCGCCACTTTCCAGTTCCTGATGGATATTGTTCCGCTCCGATTTTTTTGTGGAGCCTGTCAACAAGGCGATACGAACTCCCGTACCGTCTAAAAGTCCTTTGATGCCATTGTAGTGTTGATTGGCAAGTATTTCGGTAGGGGCCATTAAACAGGCCTGAAAGTCGTTGTCTATGGCCAATAGCATGATCATTAGGGCAACAATGGTCTTGCCAGAGCCCACATCCCCTTGCAATAACCGGTTCATTTGGGCGTTACTGCCCAAATCGGCCCTGATTTCCTTTATTACGCGTTTCTGGGCATTGGTTAGTTCGAAAGGTAAGTGGTTCGTATAGAAATCATTGAAACGTTCCCCCACCTGATCAAAATTGAAGCCCCTTATCTTTTGCTTACGCAACATTTTTTTTGAAATGAGCTGCAATTGAATGTAAAAGAGTTCCTCAAATTTTAGGCGAAACTGGGCCTTGGCCAAAAATGCTTGGTTCTTTGGGAAATGTATGTTGAAAAGGGCCTCGCTTTTGGAAATCAATTTAAGTTCATGTACTAGGCGATCGGAAAGGGTTTCGCTGAACCGTCCTTTGGTTTCAATAAAAAGCTGTTGCTGTAATTTGTTGATGACCCGATTGGTGATTCCACTATTCCCCAGTTTTTCGGTGGAGGGATAAATGGGTTGCATGGCAATTTTAAGTCCCTTTTCATGCTCGGCGAGCAATTCCATTTCAGGATGTGGCATAGAGAATTTACCATTGTACCAATTGCATCGTCCAAAGATCACATAAGGGGTATTTAATTTTAAATTTTCCCGGATCCATTTTTGACCCCGGAACCATACCAATTCCATTTCCCCGGTATCATCGATAAACGTTGCTGTCAAACGTTTTCCTTTCTTTTGTTCAATTGTTTTCAAATGAATGATTTTACCGACAATTTGAACGTCGGCATTGTTTCGTTGCAATTGCCCGATCTTATAATATTGGGTTTTATCGATATAACGGTTTGGGTAAAGATTCAGTAGGTCTTGATAGGTGCCGATTCCCAATTCTGACTGCAATATCTGGGCCCTATGTGGGCCTACACCTTTTAGGTAGGTAATGGGTGTCTGAAGGAAATTCGCATTCATGCCATAAAAATAGTGGTAATGGGATTGAGATGCAATTTTCGTGGACAGTCATTCCCAACACGACTTGATGATGGCAAACCACACCCCAATCGAAAAAAATAATGCCTTGGGTAACTTGTGTGTTTTCCCCATCTCCCCGTTCCTTGGAAAGGATCGGTATTCCGTACGCCAATTCAACAAAACATCGTAAATTTAATTTATGGTTCAACGGTATGTCTTTGTAGTTATTTTTTGTTTGATTTTCTCGGAAGTTTGTGCCCAACATCAAGAAAAAGTGGACTTTCTACATGCGGAGGTGAATGTACGTCCCAATGCTTTGGAAAAAACGATTGATGGAAGGGTCGATTATAAATTCAAGGTGTTGGAGCACGTGGATTCGGTCTTCCTAGACGCGGAAAATATCGATTTCAATGCCGTACTTCTAAATCATAGGAAAGTAAGGTATAAAATATCGGATACCACCGTTACCATCCATAAGAAGCTTAAAAAGAACAGGAATTATGACCTAACCTTGGAATATAGTGCCAAACCCAAACAAACGGTCTACTTTTTGGGTTGGGATGATGATGTTGATGGGCGTAAGCGAACATTGCCCGCCGATGGGCAGATCTGGACCCAAGGGCAGGGGAAATACAGCAGCCATTGGTTGCCCAGCTTTGATGATATGGAGGAAAAGGTCGAGTTTGACCTCCATATTACGTTCGATGCTTCATATACGATTATCTCCAACGGAAAATTACGGAAAACGAAAGTGTCCAAAGGCTTAAAAACCTGGTCGTTCGATATGCAAAACCCTATGAGCAGCTATCTTTTGGGCTTTGCCATTGGGGACTATGACAAACAAGAACTGACCGCTTCAAGCGGTATCCCTATCGAAAACTATTTTTACCCTCAGGATAGTTTAAGGGTAGAGCCCACGTATCGGTATACCAAGGAAATATTCGATTTTATGGAAGCTGAAATCGGAGTGCCTTATCCGTGGGAGGACTATAAACAGATTCCCGTAAAGGATTTTTTGTACTCTGGAATGGAAAACACCGGAGCGACCATTTTTTCCGATGCCTTTGTCATCGATTCCACGGCTTTTTTAGACCGTAATTATGTAAATGTCAATGCCCATGAACTGGCCCATCAATGGTTCGGGAATCTCGTTACCGAAAAGGATGGCCACCACCATTGGTTGCATGAGGGCTTTGCTACTTATTATGCCTATTTGGCCCAACAAAAAATATTTGGAGACGATTTTTTTTATTGGAAACTATACGATTCGGCCCAACAATTGAATGAATTTTCGAAAGAAGGAAAAGGGGAGGCCCTGACCAACCCGAAAGCCAGTAGTCTTACCTTTTATGAGAAAGGGGCGTGGGCCCTTGTTATGCTCCGCAATGAAATTGGGGATACGGCCTTTAAACAGGGTATCAAGAATTATTTGAACAAGCACCGATACCAAAATGTTACCATCGATGATTTCATGGACGAAATGGAACTTGTTGGGAGTAAAGATTTAAGTACGTTCAAGCGGTCTTGGTTGGGGTCATCTGTTTTTCCCATGGAAAAAGTAACGGAATATTTGATCGGGCATTCAACTTCCGTGGCGGCTTTTGTAAAACTTCAATGGGAGTTGACAACAAGTCTGGAAAACAATGAAAGTATTGTTCAGAAATATTGGGAAGCATCGGATAATGAGGAATTTAAAGCCCGATTGGTTTTAAAATACCATAAGCTATTTTCACACCGACTTTTAAAGGAGGCCTTTGAGAGCAAATCGATTAAAATAAGGCAGGGGTTGGCTTTGACTTCTTCCAAGATTCCTTTGGAACTGAAAACAAACTATGAATCCTTATTGGACGATGAAAGCTATATAACGCAGGAAAATGCCTTATACCGTTTATGGATTTCATTTCCTCAGGATAGGGCCCTTTATTTAAATAAAACGAAAGGCAGCATCGGGTTGCCCGATAAAAATGTCCGTTTATTGTGGTTGTTATTGGCAGGATTGACCAAGGATTATGACCTTGACCGCAAAGAGGGATATCTTTCAGAACTATTGGATTATACGTCTCCAACGTATTCCATGGGCGTTCGCCAAAATGCTTTTGGGATTATCAATGAAGTATTGGGGTTCACCGATCAAAACCTTTTGGACCTTATCGAGGCCTCTAGGCACCATTCATGGCAATTTCGAAAATTTTCCAGGAATTTATTGGATAGCCTTTTGACGGTTGATGAACAAAGAAATCGTATCATAGAACTGACAAAGGGTTTGAATGAAGAAGAAGTTCGCTATCTTAATACTAAATTGAATTTGGAATGAGGGCAATGGTAATTTCAGGTGGGGGTAGTAAAGGGGCCTTTGCCGGTGGCGTAGCGGAGTATCTAATGCAGGGCCTTGATCATAACTACGACCTTTTTTTAGGGACATCCACAGGGAGTCTTTTGATTTCCCATTTGGCACTACAGAAAATAGAAAAGATCAAAGAAGTCTATACATCGGTTAACCAGGAAAGTATCTTCAGTAACTGTCCTTTTGTAATCCAGGTAAAACACGGGGTGGAAACCATAGGGATAGACCACTGGAACGTACTAAAGAATTTTTATCGGGGAAGAAAGACCTTTGGAGAGAGTAAGAACTTACATAAATTGATTAGGAATACCTTGACCAGGGAAGAATTTGAAATCCTGAAGAAAGGACCAAAGGATATCGTGGTTACGGTTTCCAATCTGTCAATGAACCAAGTGGAATACAAATCGATCAATGACTTCGACTATGACGAGTTCTGTGAGTGGATATGGATATCGTGTAATTATACCCCTTTTATGAGCTTGGCAAAAAAAAATGGATGCGAATATGCCGATGGCGGCCTAGGGTCCATGGTGCCCATTGAAGAAGCGATAAAACGAGGGGCAACGGAAATAGATGCCATTATCTTACAGACGGAGACTACGATGTTCAATAGGTTGCCCTCAAAGAATGCTTTTGCATTGCTTACGGCCATGTTCGCTTTTATGTTGGATCGAATAGAGCATCAGAATATCCGTATTGGTAAATACGTTGCCAACCACCACGGTGCGGTGATCAATTTTTATTACACCCCGGTCATTTTAACGACCAACTCCTTGATATTCAATAAGGACAAAATGACGGCTTGGTGGCATAGCGGTTATAATTTCGCCAAATATAAAAATTTGGAAACTTCCCAATTGGAACTCGATGTAGAATGATTCTTTAAAAATGAAATCAATGGGAACTACTGCTCATTTTGAATCCTTGACCTTGAACTTGTCTCTTGCACTTGTCCCTTGCACTTGTCCCTAGCACTTGTCCCTTGCGCTTGTCTCCTGAACTTATGATTACCAGAGCTCGCCGATTTCTTTTTTCACATACGACAATGCGGTAGCCGAAGGCGATTGTTTGTCCATGGTTTGGTTAAGGATGTCTTCCCGAAGTTTGTCTGCCGAATCGGTTTCGCTAAGTGCGGCTTTTCGTATCATTTGGATGGTGGCACTTTTTGCGGCCTTAATGATATTCCAACATTCATCGGAAAGGTAGATCTGTTGTGAAAGATTATGCTCAAATTCATTTTCTATGGTACGTATCAACAGATTTTCATAATCGTTTTTATCCGCGGATTTCGGTGCTACCCTAACGACCAAACTCGGTATGGCGATACGCTCTAAAAACAAGGCCATACGCTCGTAGGCCTGCAGCCTGATTGGAAGGGTGTTGTGTTGGGAATCCTTATGTAAAAGAAACCGGCGCCTTCCTTCTTCGTTATTGGTATGCATCCTGAAAAAATAAAAAGAAACTGCCCCAACGACTATGGCCGGTAATAGGTAAGCGAATAATTGAAAGATTTGATCTCCTGTCATTTTATTGGGTATTTAGTACGGTTAACGCAATTTAAAACGCAGGTTTTATTGAAAAAGTATAAGCAATTCCAATAAGCTCCCAATTTAGTTGGATGCTTTCATACTCTCCTTTACCATATCATAAAACCTTGCATAATCGGGGTGGATTATTAGGTTTATCCCTTCCTTGAAATTACCATCTTTTCCTAAGGTATGTATTCTGTTGGGATCTATGGAAAATTGTTTCTGAAGTACCGCACCGATGGCTGCTGCCTGATCGGCCGCCAAATCCAACTCCCCGGTCATACTCAATCCTTCAATGGTCAATGCAACTTTAGGGTTTGCGGTAAGGATATTGCTTATTTTTTCCAACCATGCCGTACTTTCGGAGGTTAGTTGCGTCCCTGTGGTGGGATCGAACAACGCTTCCAGTTTCGAGGCAATGATCACCTTACCCTCCGAAACCCCTATTCGGGCATTTTCCCCTAGGGTTTGTTTGGTATGCGTCAAAACTACGACTGCCGTTGAATCGTTTGAAGACAGGGCATTGTTTATGGCTTTTAATTGATTTTCTTTTTCTTCCAACTTGGCCAATGCCATGTTGATGTTTTCAGAGTTTTTATTGGAAACCTTGGCAAAACTGTTCAAATTCTTAAGTAGGGTGGCATTGGCATCTTGCAGCTCCTTTACTTGGGATTCAAAGGATTCCGCCCTGGCCAAACCTATTTTTTCATTTTTTTTAGCTGAGGCTATAAGGGCTTTGGTAGAGTCCAATTCGGTTTTAAGATCTGCTATCTCTGCTATAAGGTCGCTTTTTCGCTGTGCAAGAACAGAAGTTACGGTAAGCAGAAGTAAAGTCAGGCTAAGTAAAATTCTTTTCATAGGTATTTTGGGAATTGGTTATTCATAAAAAATAAGTCACAAAAATATGCTATTTGGCGATACCGTGAAAATCTCGACCTCCCAAATATTCACAATCATAAAGCGCTTTCATGTCCTTGAATGCAACTTCGCATTTTTCATACCCATAGGTCGATTTAAGGTCACTGTGTAGGAAATCGTCATCGATATTGACCTGTATATCATCCATGGTAAATTGGCAAGGATGTTCATAACCCGCTGCATGGGTTATTTCAAGGAGTTCTTTTCGGAAGGTTTTGAAATACTGTGCCAATCGATCGGATTTTAGGGGTACGTGTATGCCGCCTTGAAGCCACTTGCTTTGTGTTGCTATTCCTGAGGGACATCGATTGGTATGGCATACCTGCGCTTGTATGCAACCAATGCCCATCATTGCTTCCCGGGCCACGTTGATACAATCTACGCCCATGGCGAAGGCCATGGCTGCTTTTCCCGGGAATCCCAATCTACCGCTACCGATAAAAACGATCCTATGGGTTAAGTTCTTGTCCAAGAATAATTTGTACAGGCTAGAGAATCCGTACACCCATGGCAATGACACATGATCGGCAAAACTTGGTGGCGCAGCTCCCGTACCACCTTCACCACCGTCAACGGTGATAAAATCAGGTCCCTTACCCGTTTTGATCATGGTGTCGGCCAAGAGTTCCCATTGATCCAACTTACCGATAGCCCCTTTGATACCTACGGGCAAACCCGTTTGTTCGGCAATATCCTCAATAAGCTGTAGGAGTTCCGGGATGGTATCGAAAACTTTATGGGTAGCAGGGGAGAGGACATCCTTACCGATTTCCACACCTCTTATTTTCGCAATTTCAGGAGTTATCTTTGCACCGGGCAAAACACCTCCCTTACCGGGTTTGGCCCCTTGGGATAGCTTGATTTCTATAGCCTTGATACAAGGATTTTCATCGACAAGGGCTTTTAATTTTTCCATGGAAAAATTTCCATCCTCACTCCGGACACCAAAATAACCGGTACCGAAATGGAAAATGACATCGCCCCCTCTTTTATGGTAAGGGGATAGTCCGCCTTCCCCTGTATTATGGTACGCACCTGCTTTGGCTACACCCAGGTTCAAGGCTTCCACGGCCGCGGCCGAAAGTGACCCGAAACTCATGGCGGAAACATTTATTATGGAGGCGGGCCTATACGGTTTCTTACGTTTATTATATGCTCCGATCACCTTGGCACAGGGTAAAAAGTTATTGTCCGAAATATTGGGATGGTTTGGCCCCAACTTAAAGGCCATCAATTGGTTTTTTATGAAAATATGTTGGTGGGCATAGATGTCCCTATCGGTACCAAATCCCTCATAATTGTTCTCTTTTTTTGCCGATGCGTATATCCAGCTGCGTTCAATGCGGTTAAAAGGCAGTTCTTCCCTATTGTTGGCAACGAAATATTGTCTCATTTCAGGGCCTATGCTTTCCAACCAATAGCGTAAATGCCCTACAATGGGGAAGTTGTGGCTGATCGTATGGGATCGTTGCACGAAAATATCGCGGATCGCTACGATCAACAAGACGATAAGTAGCCACATCCACCAAGAAATACTACTGGCAAAACTCAAAAAAGAATCCATGAACGATCGATTATAACTTTGAAAGTTTCAATTTTAGGGCTGGATTTTCATTATCCTTTTATTTTAGTGTCGTTGGAAATGCTTCGGTTCAAATAGTCCAAACTCATTTCCGTCAGCGTTCTTACCCCAAGGTTCAGTCCACTGTCATCAATAAGAAAATCGGGGGTATGGTGGGGAAATGACTCGGTCGTACCGGGGGTCATTCCCCCTAGGAAAAAGAAAAATCCGGGTACTTCGCGCTGAAAATAGGAAAAATCCTCGGCCCCGGTCACTGCGTTTTGGGTCTGTACATTGCTGTCGCCGGCGACCCGTTTCATGGTCGGAAGCATTTGTTCTACCAAAGCGGGGTCATTATAGGTAATGTCGGTGGCATCCTTGATTTCAATGGTTGCCACTGCGCCATAGGCCTTTGCGATATCGGGGACCATTTCCATCATCCTTTTGTTGATATGGTCCTTCATATCGTAATCCAACGTTCTGATGGTCCCGATCATTTCGGCACTTTCCGGGATAATATTAAAGCGTACCCCACTTTTTATTTTCCCAACGGTAATTACAGCTGCTTCTTGGGTCAAATTAACCTCACGGCTGATGATCGTCTGTAAGCCATCAATGATTTTGGCACTGATCATTATAGGGTCGATTCCCGACCATGGCTGTGATCCATGACTTTGTTTTCCTTTTACATTTATGGTGAAGCTTTGTGCTGCGGCCATCGTGCCTCCCGACTTGTAGCGAATAACACCAACTGGGGTCTGGGAATTGATGTGCAAACCGAAAATGGCATCCACATCGGGATTTTTAAGGACTCCTTCCTTTACCATTAATAAAGCGCCACCTTCTTCTCCCGGTGGTGGACCTTCCTCTGCGGGTTGGAATATAAATTTAACGGTGCCTTTTATTTTATCCTTGTTTTTGGAAAGGACCTCGGCCACACCCATCAAAATAGCGGTATGGGTGTCGTGCCCGCAGGCATGCATTACGCCGACCTTTTCCCCTAAAAATTCAGAGGTAACATTGGACTTGTAAGGTAGGTCGTTTCGTTCATAGACCGGTAAGGCATCGATATCCGCCCTTAAAGCGATAACTTTTCCATCTTGGTCTCCTTTTAAAATACCTACCACACCGGTATGGGCTACCCCTGTTTGTACTTCAATACCCAAAGACCTTAGATGTTTGGCAATTTTTTCCGCCGTTTTAAACTCCCGGTTGGAAAGTTCAGGATTTTGGTGAATATCCCTTCGCCATTCGATTACCTTATTTTCAACGGACTTGTAGTCTTTTTCAAGACCGGAGTATTGGGCGAAAGCCGAACTTCCGATCAGGAACAGCATTAAGCTTAAGAAATTTTTCATAAATACCTGGTTTAGAATTTAATAAGTTTGTAGTTTGAGTTTTGTAATTGGATCAAGGCGGTCATTGCCGAGAGCGATAATTGAACGCCCGCTATGAGCTCCTTCTTTTCTATACCTCTCGACATGGACGATTGTCCGCAGAAAATAACTTGTCCTCCTGCATCCAAAAGAGCCTTGATCAATTCGTGATTGGGATTATCGGTACCGTATCGTTTTTGATAGGCTTCATTGGTGATAATATCTTTAGAGGCTTTATTGTGTACGACCAATGCGATTTTCAACCGGTCTTCCGAAATACCGTTTTGGGCGTGCATATTCAAGAAACGGGCGGCAGTTTCGATGGAGGCATTTAATCGGTCTTTGTCTTCCGGGGAAGCCATTATGTCGAAAACCGCTTTGAACTCCATGGAAGGGTCAATCTTGAAATCCTGGGAGGCCACCGTCCATACCTTACCAAAGTCTGAAATGATAGGTCCGGATTTTTTGGTTTGGGCAACCATTGATAGGCTAAAAAATATTCCAAGGAGTACATAGTGGGGGCGAAATTGTTGCATAGATGGACTTTTATGGCCTAAATATATTCAAATTGAAAGAATATTCAATTTTCATTGTTTATAATTATTGGGTTTTGCTTTTTAGGATCCCGTGAATTAATGGTAAATTCACGCACTAAATTATTGATTGTATTGAAAAATTTCATAGATGAATTAAATGAGGCCCAAAAGGCCCCTGTGTTGCATAAAGACGGTCCCTTAATGGTAATTGCGGGTGCAGGCTCCGGAAAAACAAGGGTGCTTACCTATCGCATTGCACACCTTATGGCGCAAGGCGTGGATTCATTCAATATTTTGGCCCTGACCTTTACCAATAAAGCGGCACGGGAAATGAAAAAACGTATCGCGGATATTGTCGGCAATTCCGAATCAAAAAATCTTTGGATGGGTACCTTTCACTCCGTTTTTGCCAAATTGCTGCGTTTTGACGGTGATAAATTGGGCTATCCGAGTAATTTCACCATTTATGATACCCAAGATTCCCAGCGATTGATTGCCTCGATCATCAAGGAAATGGGATTGGACAAGGATATTTATAAATACAAACAGATACAGAATAGGATATCATCGTACAAGAACAGCTTGATCACGGTAAAGGCTTATATGCAGAATCCCGAACTGATCGAGGCCGATGCCATGGCCAAGCGACCTAGAACGGGAGAGATCTATGAAGAATATGTAAATCGTTGTTTTAAGGCGGGTGCGATGGACTTTGATGATCTGTTACTTCGGACGAATGAACTATTAACACGTTTTCCGGAGGTTTTGATGAAATATCAAGATCGGTTCCGGTATATTTTGGTAGATGAGTACCAAGATACCAACCATTCCCAATATTTGATCGTCAAGGCCCTCTCAGATCGCTATCAGAATATTTGCGTGGTAGGGGACGATGCCCAAAGTATCTATTCGTTTCGAGGGGCCAATATCAGTAATATCCTCAACTTTCAAAAGGATTACGACAATGTAGGCATGTACCGGTTGGAACAAAATTACCGTTCTACCAAGAATATCGTAAATGCCGCGAATTCAATCATTGCAAACAATAAGAACCAACTCGAAAAGGAGGTATGGACGGCCAATGATGATGGTCCTCCCATAAAGATACACCGTAGCATTACCGATGCCGAGGAAGGGAGGTTCGTTGCAGGGTCCATTTTTGAGAATAAAATGCAACAACAATTGCCAAACGGCGATTTCGCCGTACTCTATAGGACCAACTCACAATCAAGGGCCATTGAGGACGCGCTTCGTAAAAGGGATATTCCTTATCGTATCTACGGTGGACTTTCGTTCTATCAGCGCAAAGAGATAAAAGATGTATTGTCCTATTTACGATTGGTGATCAATCCAAAGGACGAGGAAGCCTTAAAGCGGGTCATTAATTTTCCCGCTCGGGGTATAGGGCAGACCACGATGGATAAGTTGATCGTGGCTGCGAACCATTATGGAAGGTCGATCTTTGAGGTCATCGAGAACCTGGACCGTATTGACTTGAAAATAAATTCGGGAACCAAAAGGAAGTTGCAGGATTTCGTTACCATGATCAAGAGTTTCCAGATCATGAACGAAGGTGCGGACGCTTTTACTCTTGCTGAACATGTTGCCAAAAAAACAGGGATACTTTTGGAGTTCAAAAAAGATGGGACGCCGGAAGGAATTGCCAGAATGGAAAATATCGAAGAGTTGCTCAACGGGATTAAGGATTTTGTTGAGGGTCAAAAAGAAATTGCCGATGCCACCGGTAATATCGGGGAGTTTTTGGAAGATGTTGCCTTGGCAACGGATTTGGATAATGATACCGGGGATGATGATCGAGTGGCCTTGATGACCATTCATTTGGCCAAAGGACTTGAATTTCCCTATGTTTATATCGTAGGGATGGAAGAGGACCTGTTTCCGTCTGCCATGAGCATGAACACCCGTAGCGAATTGGAAGAAGAGCGGCGTTTGTTTTATGTGGCACTGACAAGGGCGGAAAGACAAGCTTATTTGACGTATACCCAGAATAGATACCGATGGGGTAAATTGATAGATGCCGAACCCAGCCGTTTCCTTGAAGAAATCGATGAAAAATATGTAGAGAACTTTACCCCGATCGATAAAGGATACCGGTATAAATCACTGATCGATGCGGATATTTTCGGAGCGGTCGATAAAAGTAAACTCAGGCAAACAAAGCCAAAGACAGGTGCACCGCCTCCAGTTGGGAAACCCAATGAATCCCAATTGCGTAAATTAAGGAAGTTAAAACCCGAAATTGCCAAACCCATAGGTAATACCAATGTAATTGACCCCAACCTTACTGAAGGCGCGGTCGTCAACCATACACGATTCGGTAAAGGAGTCGTCATAAAATTGGAAGGTGCCGGCAATGATAGGAAGGCCGAAATAAAATTCGACCAAGGCGATATAAAGAAATTGTTGTTGCGATTTGCTAAATTGGAGGTGTTGTCGTGACCTTTGATCCGTATTGAATTTTTACATATATGAATAATACCTTTTACAGTTTTTTGTCATTCCTAATGATTTTTTCCCTGGTTATATCCTGTAAGGGTATTGCTCAAATCGGTAGTACGGTAGAACAAGGGAATGGGCTCGATGTGAATGCACCGGATTATTGGGAGAATGCCGAACTGATTTGGAGCGATGAATTTGAAGGGGATAGGTTGTTGGGCGAAAATTGGAAGATCCAAACAGGTCAACACGGTTGGGGGAATAACGAATTGCAGAACTATGTGGCTAACGATAACGTGGAGGTTAGCAACGGTACCTTGAAAATTACGGCAAAAAAGGTCGGTAAGGGTCAAAAAATAGGGGATTATACCGCTGCCCGTTTGAACAGTACCCGGGAATTTATGTACGGTCGAATGGAAATACGCGCCAAACTCCCCGAACACAAAGGCAATGGATTATGGCCTGCAATTTGGATGCTGGGCAATGATCTCGAGACTGAAGGTTGGCCCCAATGCGGCGAAATAGACATTATGGAATATGTGAGTTATCAGCCGAATAACGTGCATATGACCATTCACAGTACGGCCAATAACCATGTTGATGGAACGGAAGCCACTTCCGGTCCGTTGGCGCTTGAATCGGCAGAGGAAGCGTTTCATACCTATGGGTTATTATGGTCCGAGGAATATTTGAAATTCTATATTGACGACATCGATAATATCAAGTTCGTTTTTCAACGCCCAAAGAGGTATACTTCCGATAATTGGCCATTTTCAAAACCGTTCTATTTGCTTATGAACATTGCCGTGGGAGGCAATTGGGGCGGGAAGCAAGGGGTAGACGATTCGGTGTTCCCCGCGGTCATGGAAGTGGATTTTGTTCGGGTATATCAAGTAAAATAATAATCATGTACGAATGGCTGAATTACTAAGAATTTACGAAGAAAACCCCAATCCGAGGGAGATAGCCAAAGTGGTCAAGGTCCTCAGAAAAGGGGGACTCATCATTTATCCGACCGATACGGTTTACGGACTAGGTTGTGATATCACGAATTCCCGTGCCTTGGAAAAAATAGCGAGGATAAAAGGGGTAAAGTTGGCAAAGGCCAATTGGTCATTTATTTGTGCCGATTTAAGTAATCTTTCCGATTATGCACGTCAGATAGATAATGCGACATTTAAAATTTTGAAAAGGGCACTACCCGGGCCATATACCTTCATTTTACCGGGGAGTTCCAATTTGCCGAAAGATTTTAAACAAAAAAAGACGGTGGGTATCCGGGTTCCGGATAATGCCATTGCGAAAACCTTGGTACAGGAATTGGGAAATCCCATCGTATCCACATCCATTTATGACGAGGATGAACTTTTGGAATATACCACAGACCCGGAACTTATCTATGAAAAATGGAAAAACCTTGTCGATATTGTCATCGATGGGGGGTATGGGGGTAATGTGGCATCGACCGTAATAGACCTTTCCGGGGACGAACCCGAAATAATCAGGGAAGGCAAAGGAAGTATCGATATTTTTTAGAACTATATAAAAAAACTATAGGGATGAAATGAAAACGCCCGGACAATTTGTCCGGGCGTTTTTATTTTATGAAATCCGATTTGCGATCTAGTCGTTGATTGCAGGATCTTTCATTCCTTCTTCGATCATGCTGTAGAATTGATCGATTTTTGGAAGAACAACGATCCTTGTTCTTCTGTTTTTGGATTTTTCAGTTTGTGAAACCGGTACAAATTCAGCTCTACCGGCTGCAGTCATACGTTTAGGATCGACTTTATAATCGTTCTGTAAAATCCTAACTACGGCTGTAGCTCGTTTTACACTTAAATCCCAGTTGTCCAATAAAACCCCTTTTCTGTAGGGTACATCATCGGTATGACCTTCTACCATGAATTCGAAATCCGGTTTGTTGTTCACTACTTGTGCAACTTTACCCAAAACTTCCTTAGCTCGGCTTGTTACATTGTAACTACCGCTGCTGAACAACAATTTATCGGAGATGGAAACGAATACAACACCTTTTTCAACGCTGATTTCAATGTCCTCGTCATCTAAATTGCCCAATACTCCTTTTAAGCTCTGAACCAACGCAAGGTTAACAGAATCCCTTCTTGTAATGGCATTTTGTAATTTTCTGATGGTAAGATCTTTTTCTTGTAAGCTTTCCAAGGATTTTTCAAGGTTTTCAGCACCTTTTGTGGTCAACGTGGTTAAATTACCCATGTTGTTGATCAACTCTTGGTTGTTGGCCTTTAAGAAAGCATTTTGGTCTTCCAACGTTTGCAATCTGGATGTTGCCGAAGCCTGATCTTCCAAACAGGTATTCAACTTAACGGTTGCGGAATTCAATAAATCTTGGGTTTCCTTATGTTTTGCTTCTAAATCAGCATATTTCTTTTGGGAAACACATGATGATAACAATAGGGTCACGCCCAAACAGCCTAAAATAATTTTCTTCATAATCTGCGTTATAACTGGTTTAAATTTAATAATGGATACTCTTATTTATAGTAAACAAATTTGACATCAAAATTATGCAATTCGCATTGCTAAAATCAGTCTAATTCGTTAATCTTTTACTAAAATGTTAAATTTCCTTACACCATTTACGAAATGGGACCATACTATGGATTTTGTGACATAATATTTTTTTATGAAATTGGTTTTTACACGTTTTTTATCCATGCTTCGAAACTTGGTGTAGAAGCTTAGGTGCGCTTTTAAAATGGCCAGACAGTGACTGAATTTGAATTGGAATACAAAACGGATGGCCGCGACCCCATCCAATAATAGCCTTAAAAAAATTATCAATAATGCTTTCGGTCTGGGTAGGTTCTTGGTGATGGAGAAAAGAGAATTCCTGAAATTCAGGTAGGTTTTTTTCGGGTTCATGTTACTTAGGGTAGACCCCCCTAAATGGTACACCTTGGAAGTGCCTATATAAAAAACCCTATAACCTGCATTCTTTGCCCTCCAACAAAGATCCACCTCTTCCTGATGTGCAAAATATTCCTCATCAAAACCTCCCAACTCCTTATAGAGGTCACTTTTAATGAACATGCATGCCCCAGTGGCCCAAAAAATCTCCGTAATATCATCGTATTGGCCCGTATCTTTCTCCAATTCCTGGAATATCCTACCCCTACAAAAGGGGTACCCCAATTGATCGATGAATCCACCGGCAGCCCCGGCATACTCAAAATGGTCCTTTCGCATTAGGTCCAGGATCTTGGGCTGGACAATGCTGGCATGGGGCATGGTATCAAAGGCATTTTTTATGGGATCTAGCCAATTCGGGGTAACTTCCACATCGTTGTTGAGTAAACAAAATATATCGGCAACCACATTTTTAAGGGCATCGTTATACCCTTTGGCAAAACCACCGTTCACCGTGTTCCGAATAATTTTCACCTCTGGGAAATTGTTGCTAAGAAAGGCAATGGAACCATCGGTAGAGTCATTGTCGGCAACATAAATATCGGCACCTTCGGAATATTGTATTACCGATGGAAGGTATCTTTCCAAAAGTACCTCCCCGTTCCAGTTCAATATGACTATTGCAATTTTCAAAACGCTTGCAAATTAACGGCTAAAATCAGGAATATGCTTTAAAAACATATATTTTTCTTGCACGTAGTCCATTTTGCAATAAATATGGTCAAGTCCGTTGGTGACCATTAAATAAGTGGCCTTCAACTGCATATTGTATTTTGCGATCTGGTCAAAGGTCTGTTGGGTTATGGAAATCCGGGGGGCTTTGCATTCCACCAATAGGTCAATATTCCCGGAAGGATCGAAAACGACGACATCGTATCTCTTTTTTATCTTATTGATTACGATCTGTTTTTCTACGTTGATAAGGCTCTTTGGGTATTTTTTCTCCTGGATCAAGAATTGCACCACATTTTGACGCACCCATTCCTCAGGTTGTAGTACCACGAATTTTTTACGGATAGCATCAAAAATATAGATGCTATTTTCGCTATTTTTGAAACGAAAGTCATAATGTGGGAAATTGAGCTGTTGCATTTGGCAAATTTGATGAATTTATTTGGATGGATGAAGTAAAACAAATCGTTGCCGATATTCGAAAAGGAAATATACGTCCGTTGTATTTCCTATATGGGGAAGAGCCTTATTTTATCGATATGTTATCGCAATATATCGAGAAGAATGTACTGACGGAGGAAGAGCGGGGCTTTAATCAGATGGTACTCTATGGTAAGGAGGCCAGTATCGATGAGATCGTTTCCAATGCCAAGCGATATCCCATGATGGCCGAACGCCAGGTGGTTATCGTAAAAGAGGCCCAAGATCTTTCAAGAACGATTGAGCAATTGGTCGATTATGCGGAAAACCCACAGCCTACCACGGTTTTGGTGATATGCTATAAGTATAAGAAATTGGACAAACGGAAGAAACTGTATAAATCCGTTCAGAAATCGGGGGTACTGTTCGAGAGTAAAAAACTGTATGAGAACCAGGTTTCCGATTGGATCCGAAAGGTTCTCCAAGGCAAAGGGTACTCCATTTCCCATAAAGCGGCCATACTACTTGTAGAAAATTTAGGGACCGATTTGAGCAGGATCGGTAAAGAGTTGGATAAACTTACCTTTATTTTGCCAAAAGAAAGCCAGATCACTTCGGAGAACATAGAAGAGCATATAGGGATCAGTAAAGATTACAATAATTTTGAGTTGAAGAAGGCCATCGGTGAACGCGATGTACTCAAAGCGTCCAAGATTATCACGTACTTTGCCCAAAACCCGAAAGACAATCCATTTGTCCTTACGATTACCTTGTTGCATAGCTTTTTTTCCCAATTGTTGCAATACCATGGGTTAAACGACCATTCTCCTAAAAATGTAGCCAGTGCATTAAGGATAAACCCATATTTCGTTGGGGAATTCCAAGTTGCGGCAAAGAACTATCCCATGAAAAAGGTAAGTAGTATCATTTCGCATTTGCGCGAAATGGATCTTAAGGGAAAAGGAGTAGGGGCCAATGCCACACCGCCATCCGATTTGTTGAAAGAACTTTTGGTAAAAATCCTCTGATTACTTTTTGTCGATACTGAACTTTCCGGGACCCAATAAAATGATTGTGACAAAGAAAACCAAATAGAGCACTGCTTTTTCCTTGGTTCCGAATGGGTCGGCCCCATGAACGATGAATGCGGCAACAAACATGGTAAATGCAACGGGAACGGCCATCCATCGGGTCTTGAACCCTATGATGATTAAAATCGGGCAAATAAATTCCGCAATAACGGTTAAGAACAAGGAGGGGGCAGCTCCGATTCCCAAGGGGTCTCCGAATTCAAAATTACCGCCGATCAATTTCTGGAATTTAGGTAGTCCGTGATTGAGCATCATGGCGGAAGGTAAAATTCTAAGCAAGGCCAATCCGATTTGGGTTTGTAGGTTGTTTTTCATTATTTAAAGTAACATTTGAATGGGATTAAAAGTACCAATTTTTTAATTAACCCAAAAAAAGATTTTTAGTTGCTTAAAATTCTGGGATGCCCTATATTTAGGTTGTTCATTATTAATCATTTAATCATCAATCATGAAAAAATTATTCCTTGTTTTATGGTGTCTTTTAGGTGCCGTCCAAGTACAGATGGCCCAAAATTTTGAGTTTAAAGCAGATAATATCGAAATCCCCTATGAAAAATTCGTACTGCCGAACGGACTCACCTTACTGGTTCATGAAGATCACAAGGCACCGATCGTTGCCGTGAATGTTTGGTACCACGTAGGGTCTAAGAATGAAAAGCCCGGGAAAAGTGGTTTTGCACATTTATTTGAACATTTGATGTTCAATGGCAGTGAAAATTTCAACGATGACTATTTTCAAGCACTTGAACGGATCGGGGGAACGGATTTGAACGGTACCACAAATTCCGATCGAACCAATTACTTTCAAAATGTTCCCGTATCGGCCTTAGATCAGGTATTGTTTTTGGAATCCGATCGTATGGGGCATTTGTTGGGGGCCGTGGATCAAGAACTTTTGGATGAACAACGGGGAGTGGTTCAGAACGAAAAGCGCCAGGGAGAGAATCAACCCTATGGTAAGCAGTGGAATTATTTGACCAAGGCCATGTACCCCAAAGGCCATCCGTATTCATGGACCGTGATAGGGGAGATGGAAGATTTGAATGCCGCTTCCCTAGAGGATGTACATGAATGGTTTAAATCGTATTATGGGGCTGCCAATGCGGTTGTTGCCATAGCCGGCGACATAAACCCCCAAGAAGTGCATAAAAAGGTTTTGGATTATTTCGGGGATATCCCGGCCGGTCCTACCATTGAAAGACAAGAGGTGAACATTCCCGTGCACAATGGGGATACTTATCAGGTATATCAGGATCGGGTTCCGGAAACCAGGATACTCTTTGCCTGGAACACGCCTCAATTCGGTCATAAGGAGGATATCCATTTTGATTTGATTTCTTCCATACTTTCAAGTGGTAAAAATTCCAGATTATACAAGAAATTGGTTTATGAAGATCAAATCGCAAGTTCCGTGGTTTCGTTCCAAGCTTCCAGTGAAATTGCCAGTAATTTTATTAGTTGGGCAAATGTAAAGCCGGGGGAAGATCCCGAAAAGGTGCGAATGCTAATGCAGGCCGAAATTGATAGATTGATCAATGAAGGACCGACCGAAAAGGAGTTAAAGCGGGTAAAAGCCGCTTATTTCTCCGGTTTCATCAAAGGGTTGGAGCGGATCGGTGGTTTTGGGGGAGTTTCCGATATTTTAGCATCTAACGAGACCTATTTCGATGATGCAGGGTACTATAAAAAAGTACTGAAATATGTAGAGGAAGCAACAGTCCAGGATATCAAGGAAACCGCAAAAAAATGGTTGACTCAGGGCAAACATACCTTGGTTTGTGAGCCTTTTCAAGAATATACTACGGTAGCATCATCGATTGACCGTTCAAAACTGCCGGACTTAGGTACGCCCAAGAGTGCTGAATTTCCCGAATTGGAAAGGGAAGAACTTGCTAATGGACTCAATATCGTATTGGCCAAACGCAAAGGTGTTCCCACGGTCGTAATGCGACTTATGGTCGATGCAGGTTATAAAACCGATAACCTGGCCAGTCCGGGAACTGCGGAATTGGCGATGAATCTGTTGGATGAAGGAACCAAGGAATTGAATTCGTTGGAGATAAATGAACAGTTGCAGTTGTTGGGTGCAAGCCTAAGCACATTTTCAGATCAGGATAATTCAACGGTTTATATGAATACCCTAAAACCCAGTTTGGATGCAAGCATCGACTTATTTTCCGAGGTGATCCTTAACCCTGCCTTTCCTGAAAAAGAATTCCAACGTCTTAAAACCGAGCAGATCAACACGATAAAGAATGAAAAATCACAACCTTTTTCAATGGCTTTACGGGTTATGAACAAGTTGTTGTATGGGGAGAACCATCCTTATAGCAATCCGTATACCGGAACGGGTTACGAGGCTACGGTCGAAAAACTGACAAGGGATGATATTATCGGTTTTTATGACTCTTGGATGAAGCCCAACAATGCGACGATCATTGTTACAGGGGATGTGGAAATGGATGAACTCAAAGCCAAATTACAAAAGACCTTGGGAAAATGGAAAAAGGGGAATGTTCCGGAAATCACATTTACAGAACCGAAAACGAACACCAAGAATACCCTCTATTTAATGAATAGGCCCGAATCACAACAGTCGGTGATCATCGCAGGGCATTTGACCGAAAAGTATGGGGATGTTTCTGAAATAGCCCTTCAACAAATGGTAAGTATTTTAGGAGGGGATTTTACGTCGAGGATCAATATGAATCTTAGGGAAGATAAGCATTGGGCCTATGGCGCAGGCGGATTGGTGTTGGGATCCAAGCAAGAGCGACCCTTTATCGTGTATGCTCCGGTGCAAACCGATAAATCCGCGGAATCGGTCACTGAGCTGCGTAAGGAAATATCGGAGTTTGTGACCACTAAGCCAGCTACCCAAGAGGAATTGGATAAGGTAAAGACCAATCAGGTGCTTAAACTACCCGGACAGTGGGAGACCAATGGATCCGTGAATAGTTCGGTTGCCAATTTGGTGCGTTACGGACTCCCTGATGATTATTACCAGACCTATGATAAAAATGTACGTAACCTTTCCCTGGAAGACATAAAGAAAGTGAGCCAAAAGGTGGTAAAGCCCAATGAGGTCAATTGGTTCATGGTCGGGGATAGGGCTAAAATAGCAACCAAATTGGATGCCTTGGGCTTCGATGATATCATAGAAATAGATGCAGACGGAAATCCTCTGGAGCCAACCGTTAATTTACCGGAAAAAGAATTGAAGAATTAAGCAAATTCCAAGAAAAGAAAAAACCCACTCCTGAGGAGTGGGTTTTTTCTTTTTCGTTAAAGCGGCTTATCTCAATTTAGGATAATCGGCGGGGTATGCCTCATGCATTATTTCGTATACTTTTTCAAAAATATCCTCCGCACTCGGTTTTGAAAAATAATCCCCATCGGTACCATAGGCAGGCCTGTGTTCCTTACTGGTAAGGGTCTGTGGTGCACTGTCCAAATATTTATATCCTCCCTGTTTTTCAGTGATCTCGTTAAGGAGATATGCTGAACATCCGCCAGGTACATCCTCATCGATGACCAATAACCTATTCGTTTTTTGGATGCTCTTTACCGTGTCGTGATTTATGTCAAATGGCAAAAGGGTTTGGGCATCGATGACCTCGGCATCGATTCCTACCACGGCAAGTTCTTTGGCGACCCTTAAGACAATACGTAATGTGGATCCATACGATACCAACGTGATGTCGGTACCTTTTTTTAAGGTTTCGACGACCCCGATCGGTGTGCTGAATTCCCCTAAGTTCTTTGGTTTCCTTTCTTTTAGGCGATAACCGTTTAAACTTTCTATGATCAAGGCCGGTTCATCACTCTTCATTAAAGTATTATAAAATCCTGCGGCTTGGGTCATGTTCCTCGGGGCTAAAATATACATTCCCCTTAAGAGGTGTATGAGTCCGCCCATCGGGGAACCCGAATGCCATATGCCCTCCAATCGATGTCCTCTCGTACGAACGATAAGCGGAGCTTTTTGTTTGCCAAAACTGCGGTAACGCATGGTCGAAAGGTCATCGGTCAATGGCGACATGGCATAAAAAATATAATCAAGGTATTGTATCTCGGCAATGGGTCTCAATCCCCTAAGGGCCAAACCGATACCTTGCCCGATAATAGTCGATTCACGGATACCGGTATCCGCTACCCGTATTTTTCCATATTTTTTCTGAAGCCCTTCCAGCCCTTGGTTAACATCGCCAATGGTGCCGCTATCCTCCCCAAAAACCAGCAACTCGGGATATTTTTCAAAGAGTTTGTCAAAATTGTCCCTTAAAATGATCCTACCGTCAACCTTTTCCGATTTCGTGTCATATATGGGCTCGACCTTTGGAATATTCGTTGCCTTGTTCGGATGGTCACTATAGAGATGCTTGCCGAATTTTGGCAGCATTTTGTCCATAAAAACATTCACCCATTCCGCCAGGGCATCCTTTTCCTTGGATTCTTCCCCAATCAAATAGCGTAAGGTTTTCCGGGAAATGATCCCTAGGTCTTTCTTAAGCGGTTCTTCTATGGCGATAAGGTCATTTCTCAGTTTTGCGATGAAATTACGATTGGCACTTTTAGTGGCGACATCTTTCATAAGACCCAATAACTCCGCTTTCATTTTCTTGTGGTCTTCCAAGAATTCGGCCCATGCCTCGTTTTTTGCGGATCGCACTTTTTGGCGGATACCCTTTTCCAGTTTTGACAGTTCCTCATCTGTTGAGATCCCGGATTCCAGGATCCATTCCTTGAACCGTTTGATGCAATCATTGTCTTTTTCCCATTGCAATCGTTCAGCACTTTTATATCTTTCATGGGAACCGGAGGAGGAGTGGCCTTGGGGCTGGGTAAGTTCGGTCACATGTATGATAACGGGAACATGTTGTTCCCTGGCAATATCCGAAGCGTTTTCATAAACGTGCATCAAGGCGGTATAATCCCAACCCTTTACCTTAAGGAGTTCGTATCCTTCATGGTTTCCTTCACGTTTGAATCCGGACAATACTTTTGAAATATCTTCTTTGGTGGTATGGTATTTGGCCGGTACGGAAATTCCGTACTCATCATCCCAAACACTGACCACCATGGGCACCTGAAGCACCCCACCGGCATTTATCGTTTCGAAGAACAGCCCTTCACTGGTACTTGCGTTACCTATGGTTCCCCATGCAACCTCATTGCCATTGTTGGAGAAGTTGGTCGCATCTAAATCGGGTAGATTGCGGTAGACCTTGGAGGCCTGTGCCAATCCCAATAATCGGGGCATTTGACCGGCCGTACAGGAAATATCCGCACTAGTGTTTTTCTGTTCTGTCAAGTTCTTCCAAGAACCGTCTTCATTAAGACTATAGGTTAAAAAATGCCCTCCCATTTGCCTTCCGGCACTCATGGGCTCTTTCTCTATATCCGCTGTGGCATAAAGGCCATGAAAAAATGCTTTTGCATCCAAAAGACCCAAGGCCATCATAAAGGTTTGGTCCCTATAGTACCCGCTCCTGAAATCCCCGTTTCTGAAAGATTTTGCCATGGCCAACTGGGGCAATTCCTTACCGTCCCCAAAAATACCGAACTTGGCTTTCCCGGTAAGTACTTCCTTTCTACCCAAAAGACTACAGACCCTACTTGTAAATGCTATCCTATAATCGCGAAGAATCTGGGTCTTAAAGTCATCAAAAGAAATATCGGCACTTGTTTTTGGGGATGTATCCATAGACTATTGTTAGACTTTTTACAAAAGTACCAAACGCTACGGGAATTTGCAATAATGAAACGGGTTAATATTTTTAATAATCATTAAAGAAAATGACGTAAAAAAATAAAAAGTTGATGATTTAAAAAAATTATAGGCCAATAATTGGTGATATGGTAAAATATTAAAACCATTTTCGAGTAAATAAGCCCGTTAAGGTTTTTGGGCTCAAGGTAACGATGAATCTGATTTTTTCCTCATAATTGGGCTGTGATACTTCCCAACCATTGTTGGAGTATAGTGGAAAGTAGAGTTCAAAATAATCAGTAACCAGGTTTAAGCGGATACCGGAGTCATAGACCAATCGTTCTTTTTCCTTCTTTCTCTTTAAAAATCCGACATCGCTGTAAAATTCGATCCATTTCCAAATATTGATACTGGTATTGGCGGTAGCCATCCAATCATTGGAGAAGGGATCCTTTAATTTGGATTTAAAACCGCCTTCGGCTATAATGATCTGTTGACTGTACAAGCCGGTTTCTTCGGACCTACCCAAGTAGTTGTAATCAAATAGATAATCATTGGGCCTGTCAAGGGCAAAATCGAAAAATTGCTCATCGGGTGCGATGGTGTTTCTCAGGAATTTACCGGCGAAGAACCTGAAATTGAATTGTCTGTTGTTCTCGAATAATTTTCGGTATTCCAGTTCAAAAGAGAGCTTGCTGAATTCCTTGCTGTATTGGGCGTCGGCAAACCAAGAGAAATAATCGATAATACCATTGACACTATGTGTGAAACGTGCGTTCAGAACACTGTAATCCGGATCGGTTTCCACATTATCCACATTTTCATCAAGGGTTCTGAATACATTTACAAAGCGAAGGCTAAGAAAATCCCTTTCGTTGGATCGTAGGTCTTCCGGCCGCCACCCATAACTTATCGAAGGGGTAATGGTGGTGTATCTCGAATTGGTCTGATAATGTGATGTTGACCCCCTTAGGCCGTAATTCGCGACGTAAAGACCACTTTTACTTAGGTATTTCCGGTAATTGAACTTGCCATATCCCACCAAGGATTTTTCTTTGAAGGCATACGATGGGGCAAAATCATATACGAAAGGTTTTTCCAAAAAAGTCTTATTGTAGATCCGCATACCCGGAGACCACCCATCGTAAATGTTGAAGTTGATTACGGGCACGTAGAAAACCTGATTGTAATAGGGGTCTTCGGCATCTTTAAAAAAACGGAACTGTAATTTTTTATTGCTTGAAAAAAAGCCTTTTAAAGATTTCCAATTGTCCCTTTCATTGAATTCGGGAATTTTATGGTCATAATTCAAGACCATTCGGTCTTCGTTCCCTCTAGGGATGGTAAAGGTCTTTTGGGTTTTTATATCGGTAAACCAGTATTTGGAAACCACCGAATCTTTCTTGATGCCAAAAAGTGAAATGGGTACATTGGTGCCTTCCTTGTTTTTTAGGGTTACCCGTAATGAATCGTCGGTTTTGGTGATTTTTTTGATCTTAAAGTCGATCTTTTTATCGGTTGATAGATAATCCCTGAAAAACCAATCGATATCGGTATCGGTAGACCGCTTTATAATGGATTCAAAATCCAGGACCTTGGCAGAGTTCAGTGAATAGTGTTTAAAATAGGTTTTGATACTGTTGTCGATCTTTTCCTTTCCAATATAATCGGCCAAATAGGAAAGTCCCATACCGGCCTTATATTTATTGGCTATCTTTTGATTGAATTTGATCAATGAGTCGTTGGGAGTGGTAAGGGCTTGATCTAGGTTCTTACGGGCAGTAAGCATGTATAGGAAGGGGTATTGCTCGTTAAAATCCATCTTTGCGAGGTTGAATCCCCGAATCCCCCAAATATTCGAAAGTTTGCCCAAAAGTTTCTGATCGGGATAAAAAGTCTCCACATAATCGATCATCAAATAATTGGCAATGGCATCTTTAAGCCATTGCTCTTTTCTTGGATTTAGATATAGGGTTTCCGTCAAGAATTTGTTCAGTGCCGTTTTTAAGAACTTCATTTCAAATTGAAATTGCTCTTCGTAAGGCCTAATGAAATAGGGAAGTTGGTTAAGTCCGTAAAGGGGACTTTTGTTGTAATCCTTTTGGCTGACCAGTAATTGGGCATGGGGATATTTACCAAGATTGTCGAATATGAATTTGGAAACCTTGGCAATGGAAATCCCTTGGGTAATTTTGTCGTATTTAGGACTTTGTAAATCGGTGACCACGGTCATGTACGGGGTCACATGGGTAGTGAACCTTTTGAACGGACTTAGAATGATCTCACAATTTTTTTGCTTTATGGCTTCCAACTGGGTCTGGTTTTCCTTTGGGAAATTTGAGGTACCGAGGTTCCTGTAATTCGTAGTAAGGAAAAGATTGCCCGGATAAGTGATATGGACCGTTGTATGGGTAATATCGGTATATAGATCCTCGAGGTTCTTATTGGAATACAAATTCCATTCCCCATTGAAAACGGCTGGCGATAAATACCAATCCTTTAGGTAATATTCATCCCTATTGGTGTACCCATAGGTCGTGTATTTATCTGGAGGCAATTTTACGGTATAGGTCATGAACAATTTAACCTGTTCACCGGGATACAAGGGTTTGTTCAAGGTGATCTTAAGCAGGTCTTTTTCTTCCGTTCGCTCCCAAAACAAGCCCCGGTATTCATCATCAACGGCACTCAGGATGGTCGTGCGTCCCCGTTCGTCATCCTTGGCCAAATGGAGGCTTTTTTTGAATTCTTGGGCAAATCTTTTGGCAAGACCTGTGTTTTTGTTCGAATAGGCATGCGCCCAGTCATTGAAATAGAGTTCTTCCAAGGTATATTTGGAAGAATTCACATAAATGAATTCCTGTTGAATGCTCAATTCCTTATTCTCCCCGTTCAATTGGACCGATAGGATATTTGTGTGCTGGCCGTATATGGTCTGAATGCCTACAACAAAAGCCAGTATGCCTAAAATGTAATTAATATAAACGTTCTTTTTCAACTATTCTATTTAGAAATTCGGGCTCAATGATCGGCCTTTGTAGAAAGAATCCAAAATATCCACAACTTCCCCCTCGGTGTCTACCAGTTTTATAAGATCTAAATCCTTGGGGCTGATATTTCCGGCTTCCAGCATTGTATCCTTGATCCAATCAATAAGTCCACTCCAAAATTTGGTGCCCACTAATATAATGGGAAATTTTTCAATTTTGTTGGTTTGGATAAGGGTTATTGCCTCAAAAAGCTCATCGAGCGTTCCAAATCCGCCCGGCATGACCACAAAACCTTGGGAGTATTTCACGAACATGACTTTTCGAACAAAGAAGTAGTCGAAATCAAGGCTTTTATCGCGATCGATATAGGGGTTGTCATGTTGCTCAAAAGGAAGGTCGATATTCAAGCCCACGGAAGTCCCTCCAGCCAAGTGGGCCCCTCGGTTACCGGCTTCCATGATACCCGGGCCTCCACCGGTTATGACACCGTACCCAGCTTCGGCAATGTGTTTGGCGATTTTGACGGAAAGGTTATAAAACGGGGAGTTCTCCTTGGTCCTGGCAGATCCGAAGATGGATACACAGGGACCGATTTCACTCATTTTTTCAAAGCCACTCACAAATTCGCCCATTATTTTGAATATGGCCCAAGAATCGTTGGTCTTAATTTCGTTCCAACCTTTGAAATGTTGTTCTTTTCTCATGCTATTAGGTATCGTTTTAAGTAGGTGATCAAAAGGGTCACCGTTCTTTTAATATAATGTTTAGCTTTCTATGTGTCCAAACCCAATTCCGGGCTTAAAAATTGTGCGGTATAACTTTTTTTGTCCTTGCAGACTTCTTCCGGAGTACCTTTCGCAACGACCATACCGCCGCCTCGTCCACCTTCATATCCGATATCGATGATATGGTCCACTACCTTGATAACGTCCAAATTGTGTTCGATCACCAAAACGGTATTCCCTTTATCCACCAATTTATTCAGGACTTCCAAAAGTACCCTAATATCTTCAAAATGTAGGCCGGTTGTCGGTTCGTCCAGGATATAAAAAGTATTACCCGTGTCGCGTTTGGAAAGTTCGGTGGCCAATTTTATACGTTGCGCTTCCCCACCGGATAGCGTGGTGGATTGTTGCCCTAGGGAAATATAACCCAATCCCACATCTTGGATGGTCTTTAATTTTCGATGTATTTTGGGTATCATTTCGAAAAAAGCTACGGCCTCGTTTATGGTCATATCAAGTACGTCGGAAATTGATTTTCCCTTGTAACGTATTTCCAGGGTTTCCCTATTGAAACGTTTGCCGTTACACGCTTCGCATTCCACATAAACATCAGGAAGAAAGTTCATTTCAATTACCCGTACGCCCCCGCCTTGGCATGTTTCGCACCGGCCTCCCTTGACGTTAAAACTGAACCGCCCCGGTTTATACCCCCTGATGGCAGCCTCCGGGGTTTTGGTGAATAGGGACCGGATTTCGCTAAAAACACCCGTATATGTGGCCGGATTGGATCTTGGGGTACGCCCGATCGGACTTTGGTTGATATCTATAACCTTGTCAATATGTTCCAGCCCTTTAATTGATTTATAGGGCATGGGTTTACGAACACCATTGAAATAATGGGCATTCATGATAGGGTAGAGGGTCTCATTGATCAAAGTGGATTTACCGCTACCTGAAACACCGGTTACCCCGATCATTTGGCCCAAAGGAATGTCGATGGTGACATTCTTGAGGTTGTTTCCGGTACAACCGGCTAAAGTAATCTTTTTGCCATTCCCTTTTCTTCGCTGTTTCGGTACCGTTATTTGCTTTGCACCGCTAATGTAATCGGCGGTAAGGGTATGGTGGTGCTTCAATTCATGTGGCGGTCCTTCCGTAATGATTTCACCTCCGTGACGGCCTGCTTTCGGGCCAATGTCAATAACATGGTCGGCCCTTTCTATCATGTCCCTGTCGTGTTCTACAACAATAATGGAATTCCCGATATCACGCAGGGCTTCCAGAGAGCTGATCAATCGATTGTTATCGCGTTGATGTAGGCCAATACTGGGTTCGTCCAAAATGTAAAGTACGCCAACCAATTGGGTCCCGATTTGGGTGGCAAGACGAATACGCTGGGCTTCACCTCCGGAAAGGGATTTGGAGCTTCGGTTCAGGGAGAGGTAATCCAAACCGACATCCAATAAAAATTGGACCCGGGTTTTGATTTCCTTTATGATTTCTTCGGCGATCTTTAATTGATTGCCACTTAATTTATCTTCCAAGTCCTTAAAGAAACCGGCCACTTCGGCAATATCCATATTGGAGATATCCGCAATGTTCTTTTCATCGATCTTGAAATTCAAGGATTCTTGTCGCAAACGTGATCCATTGCAGGTTGGACAAATGATTTTATCCATATATTCCTTGGCCCATCGTTTGATGGAGACGCTATCCGATTCTTCGAACTGGTTTTTGATAAAGTTCGTTATACCTTCGTAATCTATTTTGTAGTTCCGTTTGACCCCAAGGGTTTTCGATTCGATATCAAAACTGTCCTGACCCCCATTCAAAATGACTTCAATGGCTTCGGTCGGAATCTTGTTTATGGGATCCTGAAGTTCAAATCCATATCGTTTTGCTATGGTCTCTATTTGCTTGAAGGCCCATGATTTTTTGTAGGGACCCAATGGTGCGATTCCGCCTGCATGGATCGAAAGTTTTTTGTTCGGAAAGATCTTCTTCTCGTTAACTTCATGTACATGGCCCAATCCATTGCAATTTGGACACATGCCTTTAGGGGAGTTGAACGAAAACGTATTGGGCTCTGGGGTAGGGTACGAGATACCGGTGGTCGGACACATAAGGTCACGACTGAAATACCGCGGAACGTTTTGGCCTTCTTCCAAAACCATCAAGACATTTTCGCCGCTATACATGGCCGTATTGATGGTTTCGGTCATGCGATTGTCCAATTCCGAGTTGTCGGTAATTTTAAGTCGATCAATGACAATTTCGATATCATGGGTCTTGTACCGGTCAACCTTCATGCCCTTTACGATATCCTTGATTTCACCATCGACCCGAACCTTGACGAAACCCTGTTTGGCAATTTGTTCGAATAATTCACGATAATGCCCTTTTCGCGATTTGATAATGGGGGCAAGTATGTTTATTTTTTTTCCTTTATAGTCGGTAATGATCAGCTCCTTGATCTGCCGATCACTGTAACTGACCATCTTTTCGCCGGTATTATAACTGTATGCATCACCGGCACGGGCAAATAACAGTCTAAGAAAGTCATATATTTCGGTTATGGTACCTACCGTGGAGCGAGGGGATTTCGATGTCGTTTTCTGTTCAATGGCAATGACCGGTGAAAGTCCATCGATTTTGTCAACATCGGGACGTTCCAGTCCGCCCAAAAATTGACGGGCATATGCTGAAAAGGTTTCGATGTACCTACGTTGGCCTTCCGCATATATGGTGTCAAAAGCAAGGGATGATTTACCACTTCCCGACAATCCGGTGATAACCACCAGCTTTTCCCTAGGTATGGTAACATCGATATTTTTGAGATTATGGACACGGGCCCCTTTGACCTCAATATTTTCCTCGTAGTTTGTCATTTTCTTTTACGGCAAAGTGGCAAAGGTACGGTTTTGCCCCCTAAAAAGGAAGTTGCCCAAGTTTTGATTTATCGATGGTGAAAGTTAATTTTGAAATAAAATAAAGCATTCGAATATGAAATTATTAGGGATAGGGTCAAGGATCGATCATCCGGAATTTGGAAAAGGGGTTGTAACCAATCTTAGTTCGGAACAGTATTGGGTGACTTTTATCGATGGGGGGTTGGAAACCATTGCCATTGATGCGGGGTTCGAGGTCATTGAGGCGGTTACCGATGAGGTGGATACGGTCAGTTTTTCCGATGTGGAGCTGAGTCTGATTTCCATATTGAGAAGATGGAGCGATATCAATAATGCGACCGCCTTGGGGAGTAAATGGAAAGGAGGTACATTGGTTATTAAACCGGGTGAGGCGAATTTGTCCGAAAAGGAAATACCCATTGATACATTTTTCCATAAGATCGTAATGGTTCGGGATCGAATACGTGTGATGGAGCAAAAAATCAATGCCAGTAAGCATCTTGATGACCAGGAAAAAGTTGATCTACAACAATATATTACCCGAATCTACGGAAGCCTGACCACATTCAATATTCTCTTTCAGAATAAGAGCGATCAATTCATAGGGGAAAGGTCAAAATAGTTCTTGCTCCCATTTACATTGCCATTCTGTAGCTGTTTTCCCGATTTTGGGGAAAGGGCATTTTGGTTTTTAAATACCTTTCCTTGGACTGCTCTGAAATCATTTCAAGTGTCATTCCGTTGTAATACACCCCGTATTTGCGGTTACGGTCGAAGATGATCCAAGGCTGTTTTGGGTATTTGTGCCTGAAGTGTCTGGAAATTAGTGGTAAGACATTGTAATCGGAGGCCAATTCAGTATAATACACCGAGGTGTCGGTGTTTGGAAAATCCAATGAACTTTCAATATATGATTTCTCCCGGTGCACCTGATAGGCCAATTTGGTGATTTTCGATTCGACCATCGCGGCTTGTTCCATGCCCTCCATATCCAATAGGCTATATAGTTTCCTAATATATTGATAAAGCATGAAATCAATCCCAATGGCTTCGCTTAAAAAGGAAAAATAGATGGTCCTGATTGCCGGGTGGCTCTTTTTTTCAAGGCTTTCCCATAATTCCCGTGCCTTTGTTTTTTGGGTTGCAATAATCAATCGATCCGTAAAAAGACCTTCTTGGTCCGAACCGTTTTTTTGAAATCCCAAAACCTCCATATTGTTTTCAAGGGCAAAGTGCATAGCGGTAAGGAACCCATTGAAACTCCCATCGTATACTAGTATCATAGAATTTCCCATAGTTTTTAAAATAATCGTAATTGAATGCTTTGATGTATTGATGTGTCTTTGTCGTCATCGCCTACCATGTTGTCGCGACGGGTGCTTGTGGCCGTCCTATGGATATGGAACATCTTATTCCCCGAAAGGATCTCCCTTGTCCCTGCATGGGCAAATTGGCTTAGACGGTCTTGGATCGTATTTATTGTCATCTTTGAATTGGTATATAATCCAAAAATATGGAAATAATCCCAATTACGGAAATATTCCATAAATATTTTGGATATATTCCAAAATACGTATCTTTGGGTATGGAAAATGATCTTACATTAAAACGGTTTACCGAGGTCCGAAGGTCTTTGGGGTATACCCAAGCCGAATTTGCAAAGGTTTTGGGGGCCGGAAACACCACGGCCGATATTGAAAGGGGGAGAACCAAATTATCGGGAAAAGTGGTCGCTGAGCTGTTGAAGCAATTTAAAATCAACCCATTATGGTTGTTTGCCGAAAGTGATAAGCAGTATTTGGAACCTTCGAATACCAGTGTGATCCCTAAAGTGGTGACCGTAGATTCATCCGATAATGAAAATATGGTCTTGGTCAATGCCAAGGCTGCGGCAGGTTACCCTCAAAACATTCAGGATACCAGTTGGTATAAACAATTGCCGGCTTTTGATTTGCCGCTACCGGAATTTAGGAATGCCACTTATCGGGGTTTTCAGGTGGAAGGGGACAGTATGTTGCCCAATCTGAAACCTGGGGAGTGGGTATTGGCAAAAGCCATTGAGGATATTTCTGATGTCGGGCCAAACAAAATTTATGTAATCGTTTTACAGGATGCTGTTTTGGTCAAGAAAATCGATAAGTCACCCTCATCCAATAAAATCATCTTGATAAGCTTGAATGAAACCTATCCGCCTTATGAAATAGAACCCCATCAGATTCAGGAAATTTGGCAGGTGAACAGTAAGATTACTTTTGGAATAGATGCAACTACGGAAAAAGGGTTGTTGCGTCAATTGCAGGAGTCTATGGAAGAATTGAAAAGTCAGATCGGGAAAAACAAGGGGAATTGACAACATTCCGTTTAAGGTGTGGTATGGCGTGTGGTTGGCGTATAACATCCTAAGGATTCTTACGATGGTGTAAGGGGTAGTCCGCAAGTTTTCCGTAGTTGGTTAAAGTCAGTATAGCTATTACGGTAAATGTTCAGGTAATATCAATTAAAACCTTGTGTATGTTATGTTTATGTATTTTTTCAAGTCCTGTTACTTCCTGATAATTTCAAGGTGTACATACCGCTGTTCTTTTGATTGAATCCCAGACTTTTATACAGGGCGATGGCTGGTTTGCGATGGTGGCCACTGAATAATAAAATCTCTGAAAGTTGCAATCGTTTCCCTTCGAGAAGGAGCATTTCCATCAATTTCCTACCTATCCCTTTACTTCTCATGCTTTCGGCGACCACAACATCCTCTACCATGCCCTTATATCCGGAAATTGCCTTGTAAGTCGCCAAGGAAGCCATTCCTATTAATTTGTCATTTTCCCAGCAGCACGCTAAGATGAATTCGTTGCCTTGTGCCATTATTCGTTCAATGTCCCATTGATCGATATCGGCATTTAGAACTTGGAACAGTTCGTGTATCTGTTTGCTGACTTCGGGGGTTGTATCTTCTTTTTGTAAAATGTTGAATATCATTTGGGTCTACCTTTGAATATGGGATTAAAAATAGCGAATTAAATGGGTGTTTGTGGTCATTGCTGCCAAATTACCCTATTGGGGCTTATGGGGTATAGCCCCGAACATCGCCCATATCGATCGTAATGGGTCCTAAGCGATGGGACTTGGCTATAAATGCCCCACTTTCGACCAGTTGCCAGTCGTCCCATGTGGCTTCCAGTCCTCCTATGGGAATTATCCGCACCCACATTTGAAAGCTTATCGGAAAGCCGTTGGGCTGTAATTTCCATAAATACGAATCCCCAGGGGTGCTGCCACCCGAAGTATACGTTACCAACAGGGCATCCGTGCCATCGTCCGATTTTACCAAATAACGTTCGACGCCTTCGTCAAAAACCTTGAAAGGGGCGACTAGCCAGTAGGAATCATTGTTGAATAGTCCAATTGATTTTTTAATGGCTTTTTGCCGTTTTTCCTGTTCGGTTATCATTCTGCCTTTTTCAAACACCTCGCTTTCTTGGGTATTGTTAAGGTTTAGGTCTACGGTCATATCGCTCCATGAGACTTTGACCTTGCCCAGGGTTTTATCCCATTGGTAGGCATGTTTGCCATTACGAAAGGTCCATTCGAGATAACGGGTGTCCTTAAAGGCTTCAATGTTTATGGCCTTGAGCATTTTATGTGCCAAGGCATCCGCATCCGGTCCCGATTGTCCCTCTGGCAGCGGTTCGTTGTAGAGGATATAAAGCACCACCGACCCTGCCAATAGGAGTCCGATGAATCCAAGGAGTATTTTGATCGACTTTTTCAGCATCCCGTGTCCTGTTTAAATGGCTTGTTGTTTTTATGGTTTCGCGGCTAGGGCCTGATTGGGTTAAAATCAGGCAACCGGACTACTTGGTTTTGAAACCTTGTCTTTTGGTTTGTTCAATATCCTACAGCTGCGTCATCACCGCGTTTATCTGCCCCACCTTCCAATCGTCCATCGGGCAATACGCGAATGGCATCCACTTTGCCCAAGATGGGGGTTCGGTCTTCGTTGATGATATATCCTTTGGCTTTTAATTCGTCTTTGATGATGGAAGGGAAACCTTCGGGTTCGAATATAATGTAGTCTGGCAACCATTGATGATGGAATCGAGGTGCGTTGACCGCATCTTGCATGCTCATTTTGAATTCGTAGGTGTTTAAAATGGTTTGGGCCACAGCGGTTATGATGGTCGATCCCCCTGGGCTGCCCACTACCATCCAAAGCTTTCCGTCTTTCTCTACAATGGTCGGGGTCATGGAGCTTAACATTCTTTTTTCGGGGGCAATACTATTGGCCTCGGCTCCGATCAATCCGAACATATTGGGTACGCCGGGTTTAGAACTGAAGTCATCCATTTCATTGTTCAGGAAGAAGCCCAATTCCTCGCAATATAATTTTGATCCGTATGCCCCATTCAAGGTGGTGGTAACCGATACGGCATTTCCTTCCTGGTCAACAATGGAGTAATGGGTGGTTTCCGAACTTTCATAGGTCTGGAGCTTACCTCTCTCAATGTCAGCGGATAAGGTGGCTTTATCGAAAGTGAAATCTTTCATTCTTTCGTTTAAGTAATTTTTACTCAAGAGAATGTCTAACGGAATGTCGACAAAATCGGGGTCTCCCAAGAAATAATTGCGATCGGCATAGGCCCTTCGACTGGCTTCGGTGAACAATTGAATGGTTTCTGTGGAGTTGTGACCGTACCCGGAGATCTCGTAAGGTTCTATCATCTTGAAAATCTGGTTCATGGTAACCCCGCCGCTGCTTGGGGGACTCATAGAGATAATATTAAGGTCTTTGTAAGTGAAGATAATGGGTTGACGCCATTTGGCTTCGTAGCGAGCTAAGTCTTCCATGGTGACATAGCCTCCTTTTTCTTGGATGAATGAGGATAAAATTTCCGCCGTTTTGCCCTTGTAGAATTCATCACGCCCATTTTTGACGATGCGTTTCAAGGTATTCGCCAGGGCGGGGTATTTTAAAGTATCCCCTTTTTTGATATCCTTGACAAACAAGTTGTTATCTCCGTTTAATTCACGTAGTTGTTCCCTATATCTTTCAAGGCGTTTCGCTTGGTTTTCTGTTGCCACAATGCCTTTTTCCGCCAATGCGATCACGGGTTTTAGGATGTCTTCCATAGGTAGGCTTCCGAATTTCTCATGAACTTCAAAAATTCCGGCTATGGTTCCCGGCACGCCTACTGCCGTGGCCCCAATGGTACTTTTCCCTGGAATGACATTACCCAGCGAATCCAAATACAGGTCCTTATGGGCTGCTAAAGGGGCTTTTTCCCGGTAGTCTATCGAGCCTTTGTCTCCATTGCTCTTTCGGTAAACCATGAATCCTCCACCTCCAAGGTTCCCGGCAAAAGGATAGGCGACTACGAGGGCCATCTCCGTTCCTACCATGGCATCAAAGGCATTTCCTCCGTTTTTTAGGATTTCCGCACCTATGGCTGAGGCTTCCACACGGGCGGAAACGACCATCGCCTTATTGGCTACTGCCCCTGTAGGTCGGGCGGGTTGTTCTTTACAGTTGGTTAAAATGAGTAAAGAGGCAAAGAGAATTAAATGTTTAAATAAAAGCTTCATGTAATAAAATGTTGGTTATTGATATATTGGTTATAAGGTTTTGAATTTTTGTTTTGAAAAAGTGATCAATTCATCAAAGAATGCGGTGAACTCACTTTCAAATTCCGAATAGTGTTCCTCAAGATCTACGATAGCAAAATTCATTTTTGATCTGTTGTTGGTCCTACGGTTCAAACCGGTTAAGGCTTTTTGGATGCCATCCATTTTGGCATAATTCAAAAGCCAGTTATCCTTGATCATGTAAGGCATCATATACTGCACCCCATCCGGTAGAATGATGTAATTGTTTTCCAAAAGTTTATAAAAGTCATCAACGAATATATTCAGGGGAATATCGGAATAATCGTTCCAGTTTTTGGCTAAAAAATGATCATAATAAATGTCGACGATGACCCGGCTATAATGGCTGTAATTTTTATGGAGGCGCTTACTGCTGATCTTTGGTATGGTATGGGTGTCGGTGTAGGTGTCTATTTCCCGATGTAAACGAATCCCTTTTTGAATGCGCTTTGGCAGGTGGTCTATTTTATTGCCACGGATACTATCGGCAATAAAGTTGCCTATTGTGATTTCTTGGTCACCGAAAGAAAGATATATATGGGCCAGAAAATTCATGGGGCGATTTATTGATTTATCAAGATCGAATTTACCAAATTGAAGGATAGGATTGGCATTAGTCCTTTATATTTGCAAAAAACTTTTAACAAATTATGACACTTATAAAATCAATTTCTGGAATACGGGGTACTATCGGTGGAAAAACCGGGGATAACTTAACTCCTGTCGATGCCGTAAAATTTGCGGCAGCTTATGGAGTGTGGCTAAAGGAATATTCCAAAAAAGACGATTTAAAGGTTGTCATAGGGCGCGATGCCAGAATATCCGGGGAAATGATACAACATCTTGTGGTGTCGACTTTGGTAGGATTGGGTATTGATGTTATTGATTTGGATCTGTCCACAACGCCGACGGTGGAAATTGCCGTTCCTATGGAAAAAGCGGATGGGGGTATAATATTGACCGCCAGCCATAATCCAAAACAATGGAATGCCCTAAAGTTGCTCAATGAGAAGGGGGAATTTCTGGATGCTTCCCAAGGTGCAAGAATCCTTGAAATTGCAGAAAACGAGGATTTTGTGTTTGCCGATGTGGATGATTTGGGGAGTGTAACGAAGAATGATGCCTATATCGACATTCATGTCGATGAAGTTCTGGACCTACCGTTAATAGATGCCGATACCATTCGGAAAGCCAAATTCAAAGTGGTGGTCGATGGGGTGAATTCGACGGGAGGAATAGCGATTCCTAAATTGTTGGAAACCTTGGGAGTTGAAGTTGTTAAGTTGTATTGTAATCCCAATGGACAGTTTCCCCATAATCCAGAGCCTTTGAAAGAGCATCTCGGGGATATTTGTGAACTTGTGGTTAAGGAAAAAGCGGATTTCGGTATTGTGGTAGATCCCGATGTGGACCGTTTGGCTTTTATAAGTAATGATGGTGAAATGTTCGGGGAGGAATATACTTTGGTGGCCTGTGCCGATTATGTGTTGGGTAAAACAAAAGGAAATACGGTTTCGAACCTTTCTTCTTCCCGGGCGCTAAGGGATATTACCGAAAAGCATGGGGGTACCTATGAAGCTGCTGCCGTGGGTGAGGTGAATGTGGTCACTAAGATGAAAGGGAACAAAGCCATAATCGGTGGAGAGGGTAATGGTGGGATTATTTACCCTGAGAGCCATTACGGTCGTGATGCCTTGGTGGGTACAGCGTTGTTCTTGATGCTTATGGCAGAAAAGGGTGGTACCGTAAAAGACTTGCGCGATAGTTATCCAAGTTACTTTATGAGTAAAAAGAAAATCCAATTAACGCCCGAATTGGATGTAGATGGCATTTTAAAAACCATGGCGGACAAATATGCCGGGGAGCAAATATCGACTATTGATGGGGTAAAGGTCGATTTTGCCGAAAACTGGGTGCATTTGCGGAAGTCGAATACCGAACCTATAATCCGTATATATACCGAAGCCAAAAGTCAAAATGAAGCGGATGCACTGGCCGATCGGATCATTGATGAAATTAAAGCTGTAGTCGGTGTTTAAAGAATGATTGTATGGGGGTGCCCCATAGTTGCAAATACGGGATATTTCGAGTGTGGGATCTGTACAGTGGTATTCTTTATTTTCCGATGATTATAAAATCACATCTTCTGTTGGCCAAATGATCTTCGTTGCTGCAGGGAACGCCGTTAGCACAATGATTGATCAGGCGCGATTCGCCGTAGCCAATGGCGCTTTCAATCCTTGAGGCATCGATCCCCATATAAATAAGATAATCCCGGGTTGATTTGGCCCTGTTGTTCGAAAGTTTCAAATTGAATGCATCCGATGCCCTGGAATCGGTATGGGCCTCAATCTTTATTTTTACGCTGGGAAAAGCATTCATGAAGGTCACGATCTTGTCCAATTCCTTCGCTGCTTTATAGGTGATATTAAATCGGTTTAAATTAAAGAATATAGGATTAGCCCGAATTTTTTCCACCCCGCCTTCATTAATGACATAGCTTGAAAAAGGGGTTAAATGGGTGGTATTGATGTCCTGGTAAAGGTTCGGGGATTCGGCATGGTTGACCGCCTGTATTTCTTGTTTGTATTCCGTTTTAAAAAAAGCGATTATGTGATTGCCGTTAGTAGGGAGGGCCACCTCATAATTACCAAGCAAATCCGTGGTGGTTTCGGTAATCAGCTGTTTCTCCCGGTCATAAACTTTTACTTTAACCCCAGGGATCGGGGCCTTGATCTCCTCATCTAAAATGCGGCCCTTGTAGCTCATCAGCTCAGCTACTTTGCTAAATGAATAAATGTCATCATCCCCTTTGCCATTGGTCCTGTTGGAAGAAAAATAACCGGTATTTTCGAAATCATTTGTTATAAGGGCAAAATCATCCCTATTACTATTGATGGGTTTGCCTATATTTTTTGGGGTTCCATAACTATTGGTCGAATCGATTTCCGATTTAAAAATGTCGAGTCCGCCCAGACCAAAATGACTATCAGAAGCAAAATACAAATTTTGTCCGTCAACATAGGGGAACATTTCCCTTCCTGGGGTGTTTATAGTTGGGCCTAGATTGATGGCCGGTCCCAATTTTCCATCCTCCTTAATATCCACGTAATAAATATCGGTCTCCCCAAATCCTCCGTACTTGTTGGAAACAAAGTAAAGTCGTTTCCCGTCCTTGGTCAAAAAAGGATGTCCGAAAGAGTATTTGGGATTGTTGAATTTTAAGGGGACGGCATTTACAATCGAATCTCCCGTTACATCCCCCCTAAAGATGCGCATATTGGAAAATCCTTTGGGATTTACCAGTAAGTGATTGTCTTTTAAATAGTTCTGGGTAAAATAAACGGTTTTGTAATCCGAGGAATAGGTCAGGGTTCCTTCATGAAAGGAAGATTGGATGTTCTTGTGGAATTTGCGCACAGCGCTAAGTTTTCCCGATATTGTATCCCTATTGGCCATTAAAATGGAAAGATAGGGTTGGTTGTTCCAGGAATAATCCACGTCTTCCGAAAATTCAGGGGCCCGGCTTGAGGAAAATACGATAGCATCTTTGTGGTACATTGGGGCAAAATCGGATAGGGGTGAGTTGATTTCGGAATTGCGTATGTCGTATTTGGGTCCTAGTGCAAGAAGGCTGTCCAAATACTGTTCCTGTGCTATGATGATGGCCATTTTTTGCACATCGTAACTATAGTATTCCTTGATCAAATTGTTGGCTTCAACATATTTACCGCAGGCTTTAAGGCTTTGTACGTACTTAATGAAGGTTGCTTCGTCTACCCTTTTTGCCTTAAGGGCATAAAGTTTTTCGTACCATAATCGGGCATTGCCGTAATCGCTGATGCTAAAATAACTTTCGGCTAGCCGTTCAACAATCAAGGGCCTTGGTTTTTTCTTTTTCAAATCAAGTTGTTGGTAAAGAACTATGGCCTCCGTAAAGTTTAGATTTTGGAAATATTCGTTCGCTTCCGCTCTGGTGTTCTGTGCCAGATGGATGTTGTATAGTAATAGTGCGAATATGGTAAAGATTCCTTTCATGGTCGTCTGCTTAGAAAAATCTCGGGGAACGGGCGTTAGGGCCCCATCGCGGCATGAGGTACTTCAATATGATTTCGTGCGAACCCCGGTTGTAGTCGCCAAGATCCGATGTACTATAATCGTAGGAATAGCCCAGGAAAAAGTTTTTGGATATTTGGAATCCGGCCATGGCGCTAAAACTGTCCTTAAATCTATGGGAAACCCCTAATGTGAATTTTTGCATGAAAAGTACGTTTAGGGAGGCATCTATCGTTGCGGGAGCATTGGCAATCGTCTTGACTAGGATAGAGGGTTTTAATTTTGTTGCTGAGTTAATGGCTACGACATAGCCCCCTATAAAATACATATGGTTGTCCCTTTGGATCAAGTTTGTGTCGCCTACTACGTTTGATTTGTTCAAGAGCAGGTTGGGAACGGAGAACCCGACATACCAGTTGTCATTGAATATATAAATTCCGGCTCCTATCGCTGGGAGGGCATTGTAATAGTTGTCATAACTAAAAAGGACGTCATCTTGATCGTAATAACTGCCCTTGGAATAATCGACCTCAAAAAAATCGACACCGGCATTTATGCCCAGCGACATTTTCACTTTTTTACTGAGGTTGAGATAATAAAAGAGAACCGCATTGGAATTGAACTCGGTAGATGGTCCAATATTATCCTTAAACAGGTTGAGTCCCAGTCCCATTCTGTTATTGATGATCCCCGTAATGGTAAGTGCTTTGGTTTCCGGGGCCCCATCAATCCCTACCCATTGGGCCCTGTAGGTGATTGTGGCATCCAATCGGTTGTTCTCGTTAACATATGCGGGGTTTATGGTAGAGGTGTTGTACATATACTGGGTATACTGTGGTAACTGTTGTGCCAACAGCCTACCTCCGCTAAAAAGGAGAAACAGTGCAAGGAGTTTTATGGATTTTTTCCGGGGGGATTTCATCAAATAATTTAAGGTGTAAGGCTTGTCAATCTTTTCTTAAAAACAACCAGCCTGTTATGTTTTCGCTTATGTCATCGGTTTTAAGTTTATAAAAGTAGGTTCCCGTAGGCAAGGGTTCCCCATTGCCCACCACGCCACTAACATTGGCCAAACCGCGCCAATCATTTTGGTATGCCTTTTTCTGATATACCAAGGCGCCATATCTGTTAAACACTTGGAGCTCCGATTCCGGAAACGTTTCGATGCAATCTATTTTAAAGTAGTCGTTTTTACCATCGTCATTTGGCGTAAATTCATTGTATATCGTAAGGCAAGATGGTTCCAAGGTAATTTCAGCGCTATTGTTCTCGGATTCTTTATCTATGGGGGTAGAGGTTTCAAGGGTTGAATTGCTGCTGTAATTTCCGAGGGAAGTAGCCTTAACGACAAGTTCCATGACCGCAGTTGTCCGTGATGGTAAAGAAGAAAGTGTCCATATATGATCGGAAGCATTATAGCTGCCAATGGTCGATTTTGCGTTAACATAATCAACCCCACGGTCTAGATGTTCGGTAATGGTGATATCCTTAAAGTCGGTTGTACCATCGTTCGCTATGGTGATGGTCAAAGTTACCTTTTCACCGATCATTGGGTGATCATTGTTCACCGTTTTCGTAACCTTTAAATCCGATGGTTGGTGAATTTCGGCCATCACCTTAAGTCTTTTTACACTTTCGCAATTGGATATTACTTGGGCAGCATAATAGGCTATTCCGTTTTGTAATGGTGTTTCTAGACTCAATAGGTTGCCTCCTTCAGGGGCATCGTACCAAACAATGTATGTTTCCTGTATTTCTAAATCGGCAATGGTCGGATTTTCTGTTGTCGAAAAGACTTGTGTGGGTTTGTCCGTTGTTGGGGACGAAGGGATCAGCAAAGAAATGGAAATGGCCAAACGCAACGTACTTTCTTCATCTCCCTTTACCTGTGCTGCGTAGTAGGTAAAGCCATCTTGTAATAGGGTGTTTGGAGCCAATGGATTGCCATGGGAGGCCCTGTCGTACCAAATTATATCGGATTCATTGACCTGAACTGTGTTTAGGGTAGGTTGGTCCAATGCGCAAAACGCTTGATGTGTATTTTCGGTTGTGGGTGGGGATACTTCCGTGATGTTTGTCGGAAGTTTGTCGTCATATGGGTGGTCGGAATTATTTATCGCCGAAATGTATAAGTGACCTGGGTGGCCGTTACTTTGTAGGGTTAAGCTGAATGTAAGGCAAAAAAGCAAAACCAGGTAAAAAAGGGGGGTATTTTTTTTATTGAAGCCCATGTATGGCAAATAAATTTTGTTCTATAACGCAGAAAAAAATAAATTATTTAATTTTTAGGGTATTATCGTATAGGTAAATGCCATGTCCCATGTGCTTTTGAAGGATTTGGAAGATGAAAAACCCTAGGATTTTTTGATTAAAGCAAGACTATTGGAATTCAGTCGGCACTTTATTTCTATGTTTCCAGCGGCGATGTGTCCAAAGGTAATGTTCGGGCCGTTCTTTGATCTGTTGTTCCGTAAGTTCGATGAACTTGTCGGTGATCTCATTTTTTTCCGTTGAGCTACCGGCAAGGGTAATAGGAATGAATTCGGCTTGGTAATACCCGCGTTTCACTTTGCTGACCTTTAAGAAAACCACGGCCAGATCGAGTTTTCTTGCCAGGGTCTCGGCCCCGTTGAATATGGGGACCTTGATGCCCATGAATTCTTTCCAGTATTGGGCCCGTTTTACTTGGGGCGATTGATCACTTACCATGCCATATATGGCCCGGATATCGTTTTGGTGGTTGCGCACTACCGTTTTTACGGTTTCCTGTTGTGTGATCAAGGTGGTGTTCCATTTGGCCCTTATTTTTCTGACCAGCCTATCGAAATAGGAATTGCTGATTTTTTGATATACCGCATATCCCTTGGACTCCACATAATTATTGAGGCTGACGTTCCATTCCCAATTGGCATAATGGGAACAGACCACCAAGATGCTTTTTTCTTTTTCAATTTCCCGAACCACATCAATATTGATAACCTTATATTTTTTTTTAATTGCCTTTTTGGAAATACTCATGCTTTTGACCATTTCCAAGAATGTATCGCACAGGTGGTGGTAAAATCTTTTTTCCATTACATCCAATTCCTGATTTGTTTTGTTCGGTAAGGTCAATTCCATATTGCCCCGGACAACTTTTTTCCGATACCCGATCAAGCGGTATACCAAGACATAAAAAACATTGGAAACCCCGTAAAAAAGGCGGTCGGGTAATATGGAGATGATCCACAAAAAAGGATAAATGAAAATAAAGGCAAGTAGTTGCATGTAAAACCGGGTAAAGCGCAAATATAGCTATATTTGGCACGAAATTTAATGCTACAGTACATGAATAATCTGAACATCGCTACCATCGCCATCATAGCAGCCAATGTATTGGCCTCTTTAAAAGGTTTCAATGATGCGGTTTTTTTTGATCGTTACAAGTTTAGTATAGGTGCCGTGCGTGGGGGGCAGAAAGATAGGATGCTGACTTCTGGGTTTTTGCATGTAGACACCTCCCATCTCTTTATGAATATGTTGACCCTTTATTTCTTTGCCGATGTGGTTATAAATTGGTTTGGCCCGGTGAAGTTCGTGGGGATATATTTTATAAGTCTTGCGGCCGGAAGTCTGTTGGCCCTCTTTTTTCACAAGAACGAACCGTATTACAGCGCGGTAGGGGCCAGTGGTGCCGTGACCGGAATATTGTATACCGCGATTTTATTGCAACCGGATATGCGTTTGGGGATCATGTTCATACCCATTCCCTTGCCTGCCTATGTCCTCGGTATCGGTTATTTGCTGTATTCGATTTATGGGATGAAAAAACGCTTGGGAAATATTGGGCATACCGCGCACTTTGGGGGCGCCATGGGAGGGTATGTCGCTACCTTGTTCTTTAGGCCCGAACTTTTGGTAACGGACACTTTAATGGTGATTTTGTTGGCCATTCCCATTGTGATTTTGTTCGTCATGGAAAAACTGGGTAAGATTTGACGGCTTGATCCTGGTTAAGCGGTTGGGGTCTGGAATGCCAAAAGTTAAGTACTGAAACATGTTAATGAAAAAAGAAAGCCCTTCCGGTCGCAACCGAAGGGCTTTTTTATTTTTGAATCAAAGGGATTTTTGCTAATTCAGCATTTCCGAAATCCGGGCTTCCAAGGCGGGTCCCCTGAGGTTCTTGGCAACGATGACCCCTTTATCGTCCAATAAAAATGTCGCCGGTATGGCGTCAACGTTGTAGAGTTTCGCTATGGCATCATCAAAATAGGCGATGTTGGAAACGTGGTGCCATTCCAATCCGTCATCCGCTATGGCTTTTTTCCAGGCCTCTTCGGTTTTGTCCAAGGAAACCCCGATGATACTCAGTCCTTTTTCTTTGTATTTATGGTACACTTTCACCACATTCGGGTTTTCTGCGCGACATGGCCTGCACCAAGCGGCCCAAAAATCGATCAAGGTAGCTTTTCCTTTAACATCGTTCAATGCCAATAGTTCCCCTGAAGGAGAGGGAGCCGAAAAATCAGGGGCAATGGCGCCGATATCCGTGTTCTTTGAATTTTCTTCATGTTTTTTACGCTCGTCCAATAATTGGATTATTTTTTTGGCTGCCCCGGTCTCTTTTATTTCCGGGCTAAGCGCATCGTACAATGCCTGAAGCTCTTCTGTGGTCGAAGTTCTTGTGTTTATGGCCCGATCGATCAACAGGGCCGAAATCAAGGCATTGGGATTGCTCTTGATATAGTCGATTTCAAAGGCTTCGTACTCGCCCCTTAATTCGTCCAATTCTTCCTTTAAGGAATTGATTAAAACCGTATCCCGGTTCCCGGAAGCGGTCCTCATATCCTTTTGGATGTTCATCGCCTGATTGGATGCTTCCCTTGATTTTTTTTGAAAATCGTATAAAAATTCGTTTTGGGGAGTTCCAACGGCCTTGGCAAATCCAAGACTGTCTATATGGGCGGTTATTTCGATATCGCCATTTTCAAGGACCGTAGCCGCATATCCACGAAGTTTATCCACAAAAATATAATGCATTTCGGGAAAGTCTTGTTGACCTTCGAATACAAACGTGCCATTGGTGATCAAGGCCGTATCCACTTCGACCAGTCTATTGCTTTCATCACTTTTTTTCAAATAGACCGCAGTACTATCCGCAATCTCACCGGTTAGTGTCCCGTTAATGGTATAGCCTTTTGGCTTGGAGTTACAGGCAGTCACTAATAATGCCAAGGTGATAATGGATAAAAAGGTGTTTCTCATTCGATGTTTATTTTTATGAGTTGCAAATGTAGTTATAAGTGCCCATAAATAAAAAGCCCTGTACGATTGTTCAGGGCTTTCTTTATTTGTGTTCTCCAAGGTTTAGAATTGATATCGTATGCCCAAGGCGATATCGAAATCAAAATTATCGGAAAAGCCATCATAACCGAGCAATCCTATCTCCGGTCTAAAATCCAACGATATCAATAGGGGAATGTCAAAATTATACTCCACGCCGATGTCCCCGGCCCCAAAAATGAACACCCCGTCGTCGTCGGTGATATTTTCAAAATCAACATTTCCAAAACCACCACCAACGCCGTAGTACCAATTGAAATTACCGTCTAAGGGTTGTACCCATTGGTATACCCCGGCCAATTTAAAGGCGTTGTAGTCCTTATGGTCGCGCCAGCCCAAATCGAACTCTACCCGATTGTATCTGGAAATTGATTTCTGATAGGATATTTCCGCACCGAAGCCGTCACTGTCGCCCAAACGAAGCCCTAAGGCATGCTCGGAGATGTCTTGGCCAAAAGTCGTCGAAAACGAAACGAAACAAGCAATTAATGTAAGTGTTTTTAAAATTTTCATAAGATTTGATTTTATAGGGGTAAAAATAATGATTCTTTATTTTGCTGAAAATAATATCTTAATTTTGCATCCAAAATCGTACCAGGCTGAACATGGAGAAATTGAAAGTACTGAAGGAAGCGTTAACGGGAGACTTATTATTTGATGATTTAAGTACCACACTATATGCCACGGATGCCTCCGTGTACCGAAAAATACCCATGGCGGTAGCTTTTCCCAAGCACGTCGGGGATATTAAGAAATTGATCGGTTTTGCATCTGAAAACAAGGTCGGACTCATTCCTAGGACAGCGGGCACATCGTTGGCCGGACAGTGTGTAGGTGACGGAATCGTTGTTGATGTATCGAAACACTTCACGGAAATCATCGATCTTGATGTTGCCCGTAAGCAGGTGACCGTACAACCCGGTATCATCCGCGATGAACTCAATCAATATTTGGAACCGCACGGATTGTTTTTCGGTCCGAATACCTCCACTTCGAACCGTTGTATGATAGGGGGTATGGTAGGGAACAATTCCTCGGGGACCACCTCTATACAATACGGTGTTACGCGCGATAAGGTCATGGCCATGAAGACCATTTTGTCCGATGGGTCGGAAGTGGAGTTCAAACCTTTGTCTAAAAAGGAATTCCATGAAAAAACCGAATTGGATACCCTTGAAGGAAAACTTTATAAAAGCATATACAACGAATTATCCAATAAAGAGATACAGAATGAAATTCATAATGAATTTCCTAAGTCGAGTATCCATAGGAGAAATACGGGGTATGCCGTTGATGAACTATTGAGGAGTGAAATTTTCGAAGGGCCCGAAGCGGAATTCAATTACTGTAACTTATTGTCCGGGAGTGAAGGGACCTTGGCCTTTACCACGGAAATAACCCTTCAGTTGGATGAACTTCCTCCCAAATACTCGGCTATGGTGGTCACACATTACCATACGTTGGAAGATTGCCTAAGCGATGTGGTTCCAGTAATGGATCACGGGTTGCACTTATGTGAAATGATGGATAAGGTCATTTTGGACTGTACCAAAAACAATACGACCCAACTCGAGAACCGTTTTTTTGTAGAAGGGGATCCGGCCGCCTTGTTGATGCTGGAATTGAAGGCAGATAGTGAGGAAGAACTCCAAAAGGAGATCCAAAAGTTGATAGTTACCATAAAAGACTCGGGATTGAGTTATGCGAACCCCATTTTGTATGGAGGTGATATCGCAAAGGCCGTCGAGTTAAGAAAAGCGGGATTAGGGCTTCTGGGTAATATCGTTGGCGATATGAAAGCCGTGGCCTGTATTGAGGATACCGCGGTAGCCCTTGAAGACCTGAAGGATTTTATAGCGGAATTCACCCTGATCATGAAGGGATATAAGCAGAACGCCGTTTATTATGCCCACGCAGGGGCAGGTGAATTGCATTTACGTCCCATCCTTAACCTTAAAAAATCGAAAGATGTGGCCCTGTTCAGGGCAATTACTACGGATGTCGCCAAGTTGACCAAAAAATATAAAGGCTCCTTTAGCGGGGAACATGGGGACGGGATTGTCCGTGCCGAATTTATCCCGCTTATGATCGGGGAAAAGAATTATGGACTTTTAAGGAGGGTAAAGGCATATTTTGACCCTGACGGGATATTCAATCCAGGAAAAATAGTCGATGCCTTTCCCATGGATGAATCCTTTCGTTATGAAGTGGACAGGGAAGAGCCGGAGATTACCACTTTAATGGACTTTTCGGATAGTGAGGGCATTTTAAAGGCTGCGGAAAAATGTAACGGTAGTGGGGATTGTCGAAAAACCCATCTGTCCAAAGGGGGTATGTGTCCAAGTTACCATGCCACTAAAAATGAGAAAGATACCACAAGGGGCCGTGCGAATGCCTTTCGTGAATTTTTAACCACAGGGGATCCCTCCAAAAGATTCGGACAGGAAGAATTGAAAGAGGTTTTCGACTTTTGTTTGAGTTGTAAGGCATGTGCCAGTGAGTGTCCCAGTAATGTCGATATTGCCAGTCTTAAAGCAGAATTTTTATATCAATACCAAGAGCAAAAAGGGTATTCAATGCGGAGCAAGCTCTTTGCCCACAATACCAAGCTCAATAAAATTGGGAGTAAGGTAGCCTGGTTGACAAATGCCGTTTATGGTTCGGAATGGCTTAGTGGTTTGTTGAAAAAGTCAGTTGGCGTGGCTGTGGAAAGGTCGATGCCCAAAGTTTCAAGCTTTGATTTTGATAAATACCTCCAAGATATTAAAATACAGCAAAATAAGGAAGATACAAAAGTAGTACTATATATTGATGAGTTTACCCATTATATGGATACGGACCTAGGGAAGGATGCCATGGAATTGCTAATGGGATTGGGGTATGATGTTCAATTGTATTATGCGGAAAGTGGACGGACGTATCTATCCAAGGGGTTTTTGAAGCAAGCGAAAAAATTGGCCATGGAGAACGTGAAGGAACTAAGGATTTTCTGTGATCAGGGAATCCCTGTATTGGGGATTGAGCCCTCGGCCATATTGTCCTTTAGGGATGAATATAAAAGATTGGTGCCCGATGGGGACGTCGAGGCCATTGCAGGAAACTCCTATCTGATCGAGGAATTTTTAGCAAATGAGATCACCAAGGGGAATTTAACTTCGGATAGGTTTACGAAGGAGGCGAAAACCATAAAAATTCATAATCATTGTCATCAAAAAGCGCTGTCCAATCAAAAAGTGACCTTTGATATCCTTAATTTGCCCGAGAATTATTCGGTTACCCTTATTAGTTCGGGTTGTTGTGGCATGGCCGGCTCTTTTGGGTACGAAAAGGAGCATTATGCGGTAAGTATGCAGATCGGGGAATTGAAATTATTTCCTGCCATCCGAAAAAGTGACGAAGGCACCATCATCGCCGCCAATGGGACCAGTTGTAGACATCAGATCAAGGATGGTACCGATAGGGATGCCATGCATCCCATTACCATCTTGAAAAATGCCTTGATAAATTGATTTTTGTATCCGTTCATTAACCTATATCTTTGGCGAACTAAGAACCTAATATTACGCTATGGCAGGGAATACATTCGGTAACCTTTTTAAACTATCCACCTTTGGGGAATCGCACGGTGCGGCAATCGGTGGGGTTTTGGATGGGTGTCCTCCGGGAATAGAGCTTGATCTGGAGGAAATCCAAAATGAACTGAACCGTCGTAAACCGGGCCAATCGGCTATTGTCACCCAACGTAAGGAACCCGATACGGTCGAATTCCTTTCGGGTATTTTCGAAGGTAAGACTACGGGTACGCCCATTGGTTTCGCGATCCACAATACCAATCAAAAATCCGGGGACTACACCCATATCAAAGACTCTTACAGACCTTCCCATGCCGATTATGTGTATGATCAAAAGTATGGTTTTCGTGATTATAGGGGTGGGGGCAGGAGTTCGGCCCGCGAAACTGCCAGTAGGGTGGTGGCAGGGGCCATTGCCAAACAATTCCTTTCAGGATTAAAGATCAACGCCTATGTATCCCAAGTGGGCGGGTTAAAGATGGATAAAACCTACCACGAGCTCGACTTTTCATTGATAGAGTCGAATCCGGTTCGTTGTCCCGATCCCGATATGGCTGCCAAGATGGAAGATCATATTAAGGATATCCGTAAAGAAGGCGATACCATCGGGGGGGTAATCTCTTGCGTGATACAAAATGTGCCGATTGGTTTGGGAGAGCCTGTTTTTGACAAGCTCCATGCCGAATTGGGTAAGGCAATGTTGTCTATCAATGCCGTAAAAGGGTTTGAATATGGCAGTGGTTTTAAAGGGGTGACCATGAAAGGTAGTGCCCATAATGATGCGTACAACACCGATGGTACCACAAAGACCAATTTTAGTGGAGGCATACAAGGAGGTATCAGCAATGGTATGGATATCTATTTTAATGTGGCCTTTAAACCTGTCGCTACGGTCATACAGCCGTATGAAACCATTGATAAAGAAGGGAATAGGGTAACGACCAAAGGCAAGGGGCGCCATGACCCTTGCGTCGTACCTAGGGCAGTACCTATTGTAGAGGCTATGGCAGCATTGGTCATGGCCGATTATTTTTTACTTGCGCGAGCCATAAATTCGTAGCCACTTCTTCCACCTTTGCCAACAAATTGGTATATTTCCAACTCATTTAAACAAAGGTATATGAAGAAAATGGAATTGCACTGGCAGATTTTAATCGGAATGATCCTTGGGATCGTATTTGGATTTGCCATGACACAGATAAGTTGGGGAAATGAATTTGTTTCCGACTGGATCAAACCCTTAGGAACTATTTTTGTCAAACTTCTCAAACTGATAGCGATTCCATTGATACTTGCTTCCTTGATCAAAGGGATATCCGATCTAAAGGATATTTCGAAATTCAGGAATATCGGGGTACGAACCATTTTGATTTATGTGGGTACAACGATCGTGGCGATTACCATTGGATTGATTTTGGTCAATATCATACAACCGGGGAATGGGATTTCAGAGGACACCATAGACCGATTGACCGCTACCTATGCCAATGATAGTGGGGTTACCTCAAAAATAGCCGAGGCTTCCAGGCAAAAGGAGGCCGGTCCCTTAAGCTTTTTGGAGAATATGGTGCCTGATAATGCCATTAAATCCATGGGGGATAACGGGTTAATGCTACAAGTCATCTTCTTCACGATATTCATGGGCATATCTATGTTGTTGATCGGGGAGAAAAGGGCAGAGCCACTTAAAAAATTCTTCGACGCCTTGAATGATGTCGTTTTGAAAATGGTGGACTTGATCATGTTGTCGGCCCCCATCGCCGTTTTTGCCCTTTTGGCCAGTGTTGTCGTGTCCTCCAGTGACCCGGATTTGCTCTATGCGTTGTTGAAGTATTCAGGAGTGGTTGTACTTGGATTGTCGTTAATGATCGTTTTTTACATCTTTGTGGTATCTACCTATGCCCGCCTAAATCCGTTTTGGTTTTTAAAACAGATCAGTCCGGCCCAATTATTGGCATTTTCCACAAGTTCAAGTGCTGCAACACTACCGGTTACCATGGAAAGGGTAGAAGAGCACATTGGAGTGGATAAGGAGGTTTCCAGTTTTGTATTGCCCGTGGGTGCCACCATTAATATGGATGGTACGAGCCTATATCAAGGAGTGGCCGCCGTATTCATAGCCCAAGCCCTGGATTTTAATCTCGACCTTGGGGCACAGTTGGTCATTGTCTTAACGGCCTTGTTGGCCTCTATAGGTTCTGCTGCGGTTCCCGGTGCGGGAATGGTCATGTTGGTCATCGTATTGGAATCCGTCGGTTTTCCAGCCGATAAGTTGGCCATAGGATTGGCTTTGATATTCGCCGTGGATAGGCCATTGGATATGTGCCGGACCATAATAAACATTACCGGGGATGCCACTGTAGCTACGGTTGTGGCCAAATCAGTAGGGAAATTAGGGCAACCCCATGTCGAGAATTGGGATGATCATCTGGAAGAAGTGCGATAGCCTTAGGTGATTTCCCTATCGCTGCACTTTGTTGAAATGATACCCCCAAACATTTAAAATGGCTATGGCAAACGGTATCCTCATGGCTTTTTACAGTAAGATGTTGCTTGGTTTACCGTGATTCCTGCGTTGCTTTACCCTTTTGGAATGATTGGGGCACTGCCTTAAAAGTGGTACCACTGGGCAGTTCAAATCCTTCCAGTTCAAAATAAGGGATTGCCGCCAATAAGTGATCGAAAATATCGGCCATGATGTATTCGTAATTGGCCCATCGCTTATCCTTGCTAAAGGCATAGAGCTCAATGGGTAAGCCTTGGGGAGAAGGTTCTAAATGGCGTACCATAATGGTCATTTCCTTGTTTATTCCCGAATGCGAATTGATATAGGTATCGATGTATTTTCTGAATACCCCGACATTCGTCAGGTTTTTTCCGTTGATCAAAAGTGATTTGTCCACTTTATTTTCACTATTGAAGCTATCGATGGCGCTACTTCGATGGGTAAGATATTCACGGATCAATTCAATCTTTTTAAGGGACTCGATGTTTTCCTTGGTCAAAAATTTGATGCTTTCCTGTTTTATGATCAGGGCCCGTTTTATTCGTCTTCCACCGGAATCTGACATTCCCCTCCAGTTTTTGAAGGAGTCCGATATGAGGGCGTAGGTCGGTATCGTGGTGATGGTCTTATCAAAATTCTGGACCTTGACCGTGGCCAAGTTAATTTCAATAACGTCCCCATCGGCACCGTATTTTTCAAAAGTGATCCAATCCCCAATGCGAACCATATCGTTGATAGACACTTGTATACTGGCTACAAAACCTAATATGGTATCCTTGAAGATTAAAATGATCACGGCCGATGCCGTACCCAATGCGGTGAGGAATTTCCATAATTCAACCCCCGAGATGATCGAGAACGCATAAAAGAGCCCCATGGCCCACGCAAAGATCATAAAGACCTGTATATAGCTATCAATGGGTTTGTCTTTGAGACTGGGTAGGGTTTTCAGGAAATCTTTTACCGTATGCAGTAAACTGCGCACGATCCAAAGGAACAACACAATGCCAAAGATCTCGATGGTCTTGATAAAGAACAATTCGGTATTCGGAAAGTCCCTGAAAATTGCGGGAATGGCCTTGTAGGCCAAAACCAAAGGAATGATATGGGCAATGTTCCTAGGTGCTTTGTTCTTTACCAACAAGTCATCAAAATGCGTTTTAGAGGACCTGGATAGGCGCGTGAAGATACCAATGATCATTTTTCGTAAAAAGAAATCCAATACAAAAAGAACGATCAAGACCATAATCGATAAAACCAGCATGTTAATGGTGCCGGCCCATGATTCTGAAAGTCCTTGATCTACCAGTAAATTATATACCCAATGTGATATCTTTTTCATCCTGTACGGTTTTAGGGTTCGTCACCACAAGTCGACGAACCCCAAATTAGTGGTGCAAAATTAATGGATCACATTCGATTTTTGACGCTTTTCACACTTCTTTATGCCAACCGTGCTTAAATCGAAATGGACTTGTATTTCGGGTATTTTACCTTGAAGGAAAAAGATTCCGTTTTGCGCTGTTTTGGTGCTAGTTGAAGCTCCCAAGTCAATAAACCTTTTTTCGCATCATAGGATGCATTATGGGTTTGTATATCATCCATTTTTATCTCTTTATTTTGGGGTAAAGGCACCCGATCCATTAGTTTTAATTGGATGGGAACCGATTTGTTGTTTTTCACCATTAATTCATAGGTCCTGTCAAGAATGCGGTTACTTCCCGTGAAAGACTTGCTTTTAAAATTCCGGTTTTGAGTACGGGTTACGGTAATGTTGGGGTCAATGCCCAATGACAATGTCATTTCTTTCTTGGTGGTATAGGGGTCGATGGTCGTTTTACCCGCAAACCTTCCTTCAAAATAGATATTGGCTTCCCCGGGCAGTAAATTATGTTCTTCCCAATCTTGGAAAGTGGCGGTCATGAACACATTCTCATTGATGACGGGAGCCGCAAAATGTTCATAATGGGCCTTGATTTTGAAAGAATTCAGTTCAATGGCTGTAATATCTCCGTCAGATATAATGGAATATGGTTTTTTTATCTCAAACATGGTGTTGGTCATGCCTTCTATGAAGTTGCTCTTTTTAGTGGTTATCAGTATGATGCCGTTTACGCCCCTATTTCCATAAAGTGCTTCGGCATTGGATCCCTTGAGTACTTCGATAGACTGAATTTCGCTTTCATCCAAATCGCCTTCAGTAAAGCCATCAACGGGTATCCCGTCAATAATATAGAGTGGGGTAGTGGGTTCAGGGGTTATCGTGTAGTTTGAATTACTGGATGCACCTCTGACCCTTACTCCGGAAGAAGCCCCTGAAATACCATACCCTATAACAACTACTTCATCCAAATGTTGGGCATCTTCTTCCAAACGGCAATTGATCAATGATGAGTAAATGGGAACTTCGTAGGTAACGAACCCGATATAGGAGATGACCAATTCTTGTCCGTTTGGTATTTCCAAGGTATAATTACCATCAAAATCGGTTTGGGTGCCATATGAAGTTCCCTTCACCAATACATTCGCGCCAGGTAGTGGCATCCCTGAGGCATCGGTAACTTGACCTGTGACCTTATTGATGGAAGGATTGTAAAAGTATTTCTGTTTTTTGATGGCTTGTTGCTTTCGTTTGGCATACCGGTTAACAAAGTCGAGATATTTGGGGGATACATTGGGTTTTGCAACATTCAATGTTGGACTACCGGACGATAGGTTGATTTTTACGTTGTTCCAATCCACACCTGATTTTTGATACACATGGGCTTTGTAGGTTAGCTGTAAGGGGTCGCTGGCTTTTACTGATTTTATGTCATAATGGGGTATCCAGCCAGCATCTTTAATCGTATACGATATTTGAAGGGGGATGGATATTGCTATGGGAGTATTGAGTTTTAAACGTATTACGCCTTGTTCCTTGACCGGGGAATTATTTATTTCGGTCATTTGTTTTTGGTAAGCAACGGAATCACGTTTAAGGGAATCGATTTCAATGTTGGCATCGAAAATCTCGTTTTTTATAGTGGTTATCCGTTCCCGATAGTAGGTGCTTATCTGTTTTATCTTATCCAAATCCAAGGTAAGGTTCCCTCCACTCACCAATCGGTTGGCATTGATTACTTTTTGTTCTTCTTCCAAGCCGGAAATGGTGTTTTTCAATGCTGCTATCTTACGATTTACAACGGTGATCTGTGATTTTAACAAAGCCACTTCAGGGCTGTCCGTGGAAGGGGTCAAAAAATCCACATCGAAAGCCAGGGAAAGTATTGAAGCCGATTGAAGTCCGGCAATCTGTATACTACTTTCATCAATTTTGGGTGAAAGCCCTTTAAAGGTGAATGCGTTGGTGCCGGGAAGAAGTATTAGTTGTGCGTTTCTGGTTATTTGGGCGCCATTCAGGTATACGGTGACTTCTTTGATATTAGAAGGTGTATTTACATCGTTTCCATAGAAAAGGACCGGAAACACAAACAGGATAAGGAATAGTTTTTTCATAATGTTGGATTTTAAAGTTGTAACAAGTTCCTTGTTAATTGACAATTTTAAAACAACGGTTTCGTGAAAGGGGGTAAAGCCTGGGTCAATGGGGCATTTGGGTTAGGGAAAGAGCGTAATACCATTGTCTAGCGATGGTTTTTCATTTATAAAGGCATCTATAATCGTATACGATTTTCTGGCTACGGCATTAAAGGGTCAATGTAGGCTACATGTGAATTTTGGTTGTATTTCTTGTGCATGGGTAGGGAGTGGTTTTCAATACGCAAGGGGAGGGGCATTACGATTGGTCCTTTGGATTTGGTTTCGCTGTACGTATTGCGATTTTTCCGGTCGTTACTCCTTCGAAACGATTAAGCGCTTACTAATCTAAAAACTTGGTCTTTAATTCCGGGGTTGGAATCATACACGCATCCTTTTTGCCGTACCATTTGTATCGGTTGCTGGCCACAAAATCGTATACGATATCACTTATACTGCTGGGTATCAATTCCAGTACGTTTAACAGTTTCCATGCCCCACCGAAAGAAGCCCCTATTTTTAAGGCGGCGGTGGATTTGGTGTAATAGGCGACCCCGGGTTCTATCAGGATGATGGAATCAACAGTATCGGTATCGATATGGCGTTCTTTGACCAGTTGTTTTCCCATGTCACCTTGAAGGGTAGCAAAACGGAATTCATCTTTTTTGTCGTGTCTGATTACGAACTGTACCGTTCGGTTGCATAAGTTACAAACACCGTCAAATAATATTATTTTTTTATTCATTTCTTTTAAAAGGAGAATCTTAGGTCATAAAGATATTGAATACGTTCGGTATGCATTGAATTTTGTGAATCATTCTACATACCTAGGTAGATAAAGTCGTAGGGATACACGGGAAGAAATCGTATATGATTACCGTAAAGCGGTGCAAACACCGTGAAGTCGACCATCTAAAGTAAATTTAGAAAACTGGTCAGATCTGTTTCGTTATCCAAGCCCAATTTCTTTTTTAACCGGTATTTGGATTTCAGGATGCTGTCGGGCAATACGTTCATGGTGGCGGCGATAAAAATGCCAGTCTAATGATAACAATTGGTGTCGATACCCAGTTTCGATTTGTGTATAAAAAAGGGGATAACCAAACGGTAAAATATACGTCTTACAAGAAAGTGGATGACAAAAACGTATTTTTCTCATCCTCACCGCCATATGGGGCTTATGATGTAAAAAAACAATTTCAATATTGGGATCTGGTTTGGAAAACCTTAGGGGAACAACCCCTGAACTAACTGTCCAGTGAAAAATGCTATGAAGCATATTGTTCCAAAACCTTTTTAGGGCTTTGTACGCAGTACACCTTTAGAAGTGTTGATTGTAATTAACGGGAGTTTGGTGTTATTTAAACAGTCGGCAGCCCAGGTTGGATTCAACAACTTGGCGTCGGCTGTTTTTTTTAGCCGCGGCGCACTTAAATCATATACGATTTTAGGTAACTCGTTGATAATCAAATTTGGTAGGGGGCTTAAAAATGGTCGGTGACAACTTTGTAAAGCACCACTTGGGCGGTTTTCTCATAATCGTCGTTCCAGCCAAAATAATTCCCGGTCTTAAAGTAATTTTGGTGGGCATAGCCGTTACCCACATAATCGTACATCAACGTATAGTCGATATTGATATCCTTGGCTTCGCAAATCAGGGCATAATAACATTTTCCACCCTCCACTTTCAGTTTAAAGGTAAAGATTTCATTGTCTACTTGGGCCACATCCACTTTGGTGTCGAACGCACTGGTCCATGGTTCGCCTGTATCGGGTTTTACATAATGATCCAATTGTATGGTTCCGCTGTTCCACCGGATTTTTACCGTAGCGGGTGACCCTTCCAATCCTTCGGTTTCCTTTCCGTGTATTTGCGCTACTATGGTCCGCCCGTTCCCTTCCACAAAATCAACGCGCAAGGTAGTCTCCAAAATGTGGGTGCCTTCATCCATGTACCAGTTGTCATCGGTCGTTTGGTTTCCTTGCCAGAATTCACGCAACTCGGTCCTGCAATATTTTCCGTCATCGAGACCGGCCTGCCCGGAAGTGGTATAGCCCGTAAACTTGGTCCACATGGTATAGGAACCATCTTCATTTTGATAAAAGTATTCCGATGCCGCCGCCGATAGGTTGTCGTTTACGATATCCTCGTAAAATATGGAAGTTGCTTTTCCGCTTCCATTGTTTAAGGGGACGGATAAATACCAATTCTTCCAAACGATATTTTCCGTTTCGGAAGGCTCTTCCTCGGGGGTCTCTTCTTCGGGAGTCACTTCTTCCGGGGTTTCTTCTTCCGCTATGGCTTCTATAGGGTCTTCCTCTTCAGGGATTTCGTTGTTTGAAGGGCTACATCCGGAGAGGTTGAACATAAGAATTAGCAGTAATGCGTATGGGGGAAGGGGTAAGGATTTCATCTGTATGGTCTTATTGATAGGTTTCTCTAACGTTGAAATTTGATTTTTAAGGTGTAGTGGAATGATTATTTTAAAAGTAGCTTATTTTTTAGCTTCTACCAACTCTAACTGGTCAACACTTACATTGGTCGTGAACATGCCATAATTTACGATGGCCTTATTTTTTTCCAAAGTGTCGATACTGCCTATGGCCTTACCGTCTATCATACGCACCCGGTCCCCGATCCTGAAAATAGGGCGGGGTTTGTTCTTTTCGGCAATGACCGCTTTTTTCTTGGCTACTTTCTTCTTTTCCCGGATGATCTTCACTTCTTTTTGGACTTCTTGCGTCACTTGTTCCTTTTTGATCCTTTCGGCCTTCACCTCTTTGGCCGGTTTCTTTTTGCGTTTACTGTTCTCGGTCTCTACGATCCGCAACAATTCGGATACCAGTACCCGTTTTTTCTTATCCTGGAAATAGCGCTCAGCCGCTGTATTGACCCTATTGCCCAAATAGATCATTCGCTGGTTATGGTCATACAGTTCTTGGTAATTCTCCAATTTGGTTTTGATCTTGGTGTTCAGGTTTTCCAAACGTTGGGCCTCTTCCCGCGCCTTTAACTCTTCTTCATGCAGTTTAGAGCCTGTTTCGGCCATTTTGCTGCGTTCTTTCTGTAGTTTGGCTATGGTGGCATCAAAACGGACTTTTCCGCGCTCTATCTTCTTCTTTGCCTTGTTGATGAGGGAGTAGGGGATGCCGTTCTTCTGGGCCACCTCAAAAGTAAACGAACTACCGGCCTGCCCCAAGACCAACTGAAAAGTGGGTTCCAAGGTTTTTGCATTGAACAACATGTTCGCATTGGTGCAATGCGGCAGTTCATTGGCCAAGGCCTTTAAGTTGGCATAGTGGGTGGTAATGACCCCATAAGCGCCCCGTTCATAGAATACCTCCAAAAAGGCCTCTGCCAAGGCGCCCCCAAGCTCGGGGTCACTTCCCGTACCGAATTCATCGATCAGGAACAAGGTCTTTTTATTGCACTTACGCAGGAATTGGTTCATGTTCTTCAGTCGGTAGCTGTAGGTGCTTAAATGGTTTTCTATGGATTGGTTGTCCCCGATATCGGTCAAAACCTTGTCGAACAGGCACATGGTGGAGCGCTCATGTACGGGCACCAAAAAACCGCTCTGTAACATGACCTGCAAAAGCCCGATGGTTTTCAAGGTAATACTTTTTCCCCCGGCATTGGGGCCGGAAATCACGATAATTCGGTTATCCGGTCGCAATTCTATCGTCTGCGGATAGGTTTTTTCCCGTTTTAACTTGTTGCTTAAATACAAGAGGGGGTGATAGGCCTCCCTTAGGAACATATTGCGTTCCTCACTGATATTGGGTAACAAAGCGTTCATTTCCGAGGCGTATTTGGCTTTACCTGCGGTAATGTCCATATGCGCCAAATACATCTGATAGTCTTTTAAAAAAGGGGCGAAGGGGCGAATTCGGTCCGTTAGTTCGTTTAGGATGCGTTGTATTTCTTCCCGTTCATCAAATTCAAGGTTGTTCAATTGCCGACTGTACCGTAAGGAGGCTTCGGGTTCTATATAGACGATGCTGCCGGTTTTGGACGACCCCATCACCGTGCCTTTCACTTTTTTTCGGTACATGGCCTTTACCGCCAAAACCCTGCGGTTTTCAACGACCGACTCCCGAATATCATCGAGATAGTCGGAGGACTTATACATGTTCAAGGCTGAGTTGAAACTTTGGTTGATTTTCCCCTTGACCTCATTGATTTCTTGGCGTATGGTAAAAAGTTGGTCAGAGGCATTGTCCTTGATTTCCCCGAAACGATCGATGACCGTATCGATATGGGAGGGGATTTCGGTATTTAAGGCTATGGCTTCACTCGCCTCGAACAACAAGGGGAAATACTCCTTGAACTTCCTAAAGAACTTTTTGTGATCCGCAATGGTTTTGCAAATGCTTCCTATTCGTCTAAAACCGTTGATTTCCAAGGTGGTATTCTCGATTTTAAGCAATTTGAGTTCTCCGTCGATCGTATCGAAACCATGGTTGGGAATACGGTTGTCGCTGATCAAGGAAGCTAAATATTCGGAGGTTTGGCCCAATTCACGATGAATGGCTTCGGCATGGGGTAATGGGGAAATGTCCAACGCCCTTTTTTTTCCCAATTCGGTAGTACAGCGTGCCGAAAGCTGTTTCAATACCGTATCGAATTCCAAATCCTGAAGTGTTTTTGTGTGAATCTTACCCATATGCCTTAATAAATCGACTGCAAAGGTAAGATTTAGGAAGGATATGGCGAACTTTTAGGGATTTAGGCCTAAATTCTTGTTTTCTTTGGGATTCACATTAATTGGATTATCCAATGGTTCACTAGAGAGGTTGTTTTTTATAACCTGACGTTGTTTTAATTCGGCGATAAGATCGTTGTCCACGGCCAGTTCTTGCCAGTATCTTAAGATGGTTTTATTCCTGAATGTATATTCCGGTTTAATTCCTTTTAACAAATAATCGGCAATCATTTTAGGTTCGTTGAAACCCGAAAGGGCCCTGGCGGCCGTAGTACCGGAACAGCGGGCATTGACTTCGAAAACAATGGGTTTTCCATCTTTTAATTTAAACTCCGCATTCAAAGGTCCAAAAGGTTTGATCGCCTCCACAACTTTTTTGACCTCTTCGCGTATAACATCATTTTCAATGGTGAAACATTTGTAGGTTTCACCACCTCTTAAAATCCTTTGCATAACAATTATACCTTCGCAAGAACCGTTTAAGAACATACTGCCACAGGTGTATTCGTCACCTTCCAAATATTCCGTTATCATATAGTTGGAAATGTCACTTCCAATTTTCTTTAATGTAGTCTCCCATTCATTCCTGTCCCTGATCAAGAATTTGTTCTTTGATCTTGCTCCACCTACTTTTTGCCTCAACATAAATGGATAGGTTGCTTTATCCGGGTTGAATCCTTCGACTAAATGCGTATAGGGGACGTTGACACCGGATTTTATAAGATGGTCAAATGCCAATTGAATATTGCCGGTAATGGTTATTACTTTAGGCGTACTCACAATGACCTTGGTGCCGATTTCATCAAAAAGATGCCTATTTAATGATAGTGGCAATAACTCGGGTTCCGACCCTGGAAACAATATTGAAACATGTTCTTTTTTGCATATTTCCAAGAGTTCGGGGATATAGTTCTCCTTGTTTGCATACGGAATCAAATAAGCCGTTTGTGATAGGTATAGTCCAGTTGCCAAAGGATTCGCATCAAGTCCTATGAGGTTATAGCCTGAATATTCCAATGACTTAATGATATTTTGGCCCACTCCGCCTCCAACGGCCGTAACTGCTATATTCATAATGTTGTTGTTTAGGAAGCACAATTAATGCTAAACTATTGGTCATTCAACAGATTTATGGACTTTGAAAGAGGAAGGGGAATTGTTTTCAAGCTATAGTCAAGGGGTTGCCTATAGAAGTGGTGAATCGCCGTACGTAGCATACCTTAAAATAAGGTAGTCTATAAATTAAGGATTGTGAAATCCTTAAATCACCAGTGTACCAAATATAAACATTGGCATCGATATAAACAAACACAATTGTAAGGTGCCACGTCTACCAACCGATTTAATGACTTTTTTTCGATGGCCCCGTCCTTTATAAAACCTGGGAGTTTCGTTTCTGAACATTCTCCCGGGGTTTGGGACGTAATGGCCCATAGGGCCAACTGCTACCGGTACTCGACTTCTTGATCGTTCGATTCGATTTATTGGGTGTCACTGGTCACGTTCCGGGAATCCATTTAGAGCAGGTAAGGAGGGGCTGGCCAAAACATGGAAGGGGCAAACGGTCAATGCCCCAGTAACGAATGGATGGTTCCCCGGAATCCCTTATGGTTTGGATGACAAGGTTTAGGGAACGTCTGCGATCCGTAGGGCAGTAGGGGTTCGGTGAACAAATTGGATATATGGGGTTTTGTCTTTACGGGTGCCGGATAGGATTCTACTGATTTTCCCTAATTTTGGCATGAACAATAGTCTTTTTCATCGGAACCATCGAAAGAACGATCTTTATGACCCTAAGCATGGAAAAAAGCTGGAAACAGCCCTTGGAATCCGAATTTGACCAGCCCTATTTTAAAGGGTTGGTCGAATTTATCAAAGAAGAATATACGATGCATACCTGTTATCCTCCGGATAAACGGATTTTTGCCGCTTTCGACCATAGTCAGTTCGAAAAAACCAAGGTGGTCATCTTAGGGCAGGACCCCTATCATGGGCCCCATCAGGCAAACGGACTCTGTTTTTCGGTTTCGGACGGCATACCGCATCCTCCTTCCTTGGTCAATATATTTAAGGAGATAGCCGCCGATTTGGGCAATCCCTATCCCAAAAGTGGTAATCTGGAGCGATGGGCCGATCAAGGGGTTTTGCTTTTGAATGCCATCTTGACCGTAAGGGCGCATGAAGCGGGAAGCCATCAAAGAAAAGGATGGGAAACCTTTACCGATAATGTAATAAGGGCCATATCCGAAGAGCGTGAGGGCATTGTTTTTTTGCTTTGGGGCGGCCATGCCAAGAAGAAATCGAAGTTGATCGATGGGAACAAGCACCATATCCTTACCTCGGGCCATCCTTCCCCATTAAGTGCCAACCGTGGGTATTGGTTTGGGAACAGGCATTTCAGTACCACCAATGCGCTATTGGAACAAATGGGCAAAGCGCCCATCGATTGGTAAACGTATGGTTTCTTGGTCAGACAGCTGCTGTAAGTGGGGTCAATGAATGACGATCGCATCCTCCATTCCTATGGCCCCGGGTTTCGGTATAGGTTGGATCTCCTTTTTGATACGCATGTATTCCTGCCAACGATAGGATTCCAGTACATCGGCCATCGCTGAGGTTTCCCGGCTCGACAATTGCTTTAACAATTCATACTTTGCCTTGGGGGAAAGGCTTCGGTCTTCTTCCACCGTTTTTTTCTTCACGAGGAAACGGGCAACGGTTGTTTGGAACTCCAATGCCTGTTCAGGGCCCATCACCAAACGGGGTTGGTATTCAGCGGTGATATCCGCCGCCTTTAAACGGATCTTACGGTCTATCTGAAGTGCGTAATACGTCTGTGCTGCCAGGGAAGGCGTCAAAAACAGAAAAAACAACAAGACCGAAAATCCAAGAAATGATGTGTTTTTGTTTTCCATGATATAACCAAATAAATCAATGAACAGTTGTAAATACGGTTTCTAAATTACTAAGGAATACCTGTTTTGTCAAGTCCCGGAATCTTAAAATTAGTTTAAAATCCTGATAAATCAACATGAATAAAATCTTTAATTAATATATTTTAAGTTATTGATATACAGTGATAAAAAATAATTCAATATATCAAAAAGGAAATAGGCATGACATTTTTACCGAACTGTTGGCCAAATGCAATAAAGCTTGGTGTTCACCTAGTCCCATCGATCAAACCCCATTCGCCAAAGCGGAATGCTTTTTGTAATCTGTACATGCCCCCGTTTGAATTACCCTTCGATTTGCCTTTTAGGGGTTCATAAACCGTGCCCGTTTCCGAACAGCGAATAGACCCAGGAAGGTGATTGCGAAGGTTTAAGATAGGTCGGCCCATGGGTTAAGGGGAAAATGTATGGTGAATTGCCCTGGTGGGTTGCTGAAAGCTGTTTCAATACCATTGAAACCTTGGAAACGGCCGGCTAATCTTGGTTATAGGTGAGCTCGTTATACTTTTTTTGTTTCAATATTAACTTTAATTGAAATAGTGTATAATTCACTATATCAATGGTTTTTGTTTTTATGGGTGATTGACTCCATTGGGTGAGTGACATCCATTCCTGAATATCTTCCAGTTTTTGGCCATAGCGGTTGGCGAGGGTGCGATCCATACTGGGTATCTGTTTGAATTCGGTGGTGTAGCCATTTATGATTTCCAAAATATGCCGTAAGGTGGTGCCTTCCTCCTTGATAAAGTCATCGGTTGCGGCGATGACGAAACATGGCCAAGGGGTTGGGCAGTCGCCCAACCTTCTGAATACTTTTTGGTCTACCAGCGGTTTGGTGGTAAAGTGTTCCCACATAAAATAATCGGCCGTACCCGTCGTCAAGGCTTTGACGGCCCCATCCAAATCGTTGACGACCTCGAACTGCAATCCATCGGTTTCCCAGCCTTCGTTTTGGGCATTTACATAGGCCATGAGATGACTACCGCTCCCAAACCTGCTGATAGCCGCTTTGCGGCCTTCAAGTTCCATAATGGAGCGATATGGGCTATTGGCACCTACATGTATTCCCCATAGCAGGGGGGAAGCGATATATTCCTGAACGATTTTGGAGGGATTCCCTTCCGTAATGCTTTTTACTAGACCTTCGGTTAAGATAATGGCCAAATCGGTTTCCCTATTTTGGAGCATTTGGCACATTTTACCCGTACCCTCTGGAATATCGGTCCATTCGAGGTCAATGCCCCTTTCTTCAAAGGCGCCTTCTTCGATGGCCAAATGCCAAGGCATGTTGAAATGTTCGGGGACCCCGATGATTTTTACTTTTTTCATATGTCCATTCGATAAAATGTCAAAGTTGTTGTGAGCAGGTGCTGTCGCTTCCTTTCAAAGATAGGGCCTTTTTGGAATTTTTGGATGAAGCGTAAAACAGGTTATCGGGTAAGTCGGTCCAACGTGTAAGCAATCAGGCTGTTTATGGTTTTTCTAGGGTTTTCCGAAAATTCGCCCAATACCCTATTGGCGATGATGCAGTTCATGGATAGGGCTTGGTGACCCAAGAGCTTACAAAGTCCGTAAATGGCCGAGGATTCCATTTCCAGGTTGGTAATGCGTAAATCCCCATATTTAAAATTGGCTATTTTATCATTCAGGGAAGGGTCTTGTACATCCAAGCGAAGTTTTCGGCCTTGTGGACCGTAAAAACCTGAATTTGTTAGGGTTACCCCATATCGTATACGATTTGAGGCCAGGGTTTCCCGTAAGGAAGCATCGCATGGCACCAAGTAGGGCCAGGGTTTTTTATCGGACCAGTCGGTGTGTTTCACAAAAGCTTCGGAAAAGGCTTCGTCACATATGCCCTCATGCTTATAAAAGTGCAATACCCCATCAAAACCAAGCGCATATTCGCTCATAACAAAGGAATCGACGGGAATATCTTTCTGAATGGCCCCGGAAGTGCCGATTCGGATGATTTTCAGCTGTTTGGGCTTTTTCTTGATTTTCCTTGTTTTGAAATCGATATTGGCCAAGGCATCCAATTCATTGATCACGATATCAATATTGTCGGCACCGATACCGGTAGACAATGCGGTGATTCGTTTTCCTTTTAACACTCCGGTATGGGTAACGAATTCCCGTTTCTCTTTCTTGACCTCTATACTGTCGAAATGCTTGGAAACCTCGGGCACACGATTTTGGTCGCCTACAATGATAATGGTATCCGCTATGTCTTCAGGTAATAAGTTAAGGTGATAGATGCTGTTATCCGCATTCAGGATAAGCTCGGAAGCTTCTAACATGCTATAATTTTAGTATTCTGTTAGATTCGGTATTGTAAAGGTAGTTGTATTTAAGGGCGCCTCCCAAATAGGCATCATTATCTTGGATACAAGCGTAGTAACTTGTCTGGGCTTCCAATATTTCTTTTCCTTTTTTGGTTAAGCGTACAGGGTTGAAGGTGTGGTAAAGGGGTTTTAACGTAGTAATGATCCGATCGATTTGGGTGTCCCCAAAACCATATAGTCCCTGATCGTGGATGATTGTGGATAATAGTTCTTTTCTCGATTGTGGTTTTTTATCGACCGATAGCCTTAAAATATGGTTTTCCAACTCATTAAGCCCGTTTTTAATGGTCGGGAACCGTTTAAGATGTGCCGTAATGGCGCCGGACAGATATTCGAACTCGTAGTTGTTGAAATCGGTAAGGTTCTCTAAACGTATCGGGTTGTCGCTACAATACAATTGCCATACATAATCCGCATATTCTATGTCGTCTTGGCTTAATTCCCTTCTGCCTTCGAAAAGTTGGATCAAACGGTCATCATTCAGTTCGTTAAATCCGTACATTTTATCGGTTTCGTCCTCTTTTCCGCAGCTTACCAAGGTAATTTGGGCATATTTACGGTGGGTCTTCAACCAGCTGATAACCGCTAACATATTTATTTGGCAGAACAGGTCATACTCAAACCAAAGAACGATTTCATCTTGTTGTTTGTGGTTACAAAGGGAGCGGTATTCCTTTAAGGTCTTTTCGATAAACCAGGATTTGGACACTTTGTAATTTTTATTCAAAAACTCGAAACGGGTTTTCCAAAAAGTTTCACTTCCAACAGTGGTCAAGGTCTTTCCTTCGCAGAGCATTTCGCGCCACGTTATAATATCTCCTTTCAGGTTCATGGACCTTAACCTATCGGTCAGGCTATCACCATTGGTTATATGTAATAGGGAACTCATCTTTAGGTTTGTTTTAAGTTTCGGCGAATAAAAGTAACATTTAATCGAAAATTACAAAAAAAATTAACAGTAAACTACGCAACCCTAAAAAACCAATTCGGGTTACCGGTGTATTCAACCACCCACGCGCTTTACTTTAAATCCTTTGTTAATAAGTATTTGCATGATTTTATCACGATAATCACCCTGTATGATAATTTGTTCATTTTTATATGAGCCACCAACGCTTAATTTCGTTTTTAGCTCCTTGGTCAGCGTTTTAAAATCACTATCCGCACCGGTATACCCTTCCAAAATGGTTATGGGTTTGCCCTTGCGTTTCTCATATTTGCATATAATTGGGGCCTCTTGCAGCCAAATATCCGATTTCGGGACAGTGGTCTCCTCTTTTGAAGGCTCGTGATCGGGGAAAAGTTGCTTCAGTTGATCGCTTAAATCCATAATTTACTTTTTTATCAATCCCAATTCGATAAGCCTTTCGTGAAGGAATTCACCTGCAGTGATGTCCTCGAACTGTTTGGGATGTTCCGCATCGATACAGTTTTCCAGGCAATTCAATGGCATTTCACTGATCGGATGCATGAAAAAAGGAATCGAATATCGGGAGGTTCCCCACAATTCCTTGGGTGGGTTCACCACTTGGTGTATGGTCGATTTCAACTTATTGTTGGTATGTCTCGATAGCATATCCCCGACATTGATCATCAATTGATCGGGTTGGGCGATGGCATCTACCCATTCCCCCTTACGGTTCATGACCTGTAGCCCTCGACCATGGGCACCCATCAATAAGGTAATGAGGTTGATATCGCCATGGGCAGCGGCCCTAACGGCGTTTTTTGGTTCGGTTTTAATTGGGGGGTAGTGGATGGGCCTCAATATGGAGTTACCGTTCAATATGAATTCATCAAAATAAAACTCATCCAAATCCAAATGTAATGCCAGTGCCCTTAAAACATATTTTGCGGTTTTCTCGAGCATCTTATAGGCTTCCTTGCCGACCGTATTGAATTTTTCCAATTCGGTTACCATGATATTGTCGGGATATTCCGCTTCCAATTTTGGGTTGTCGACCACATATTGGCCAAAATGCCAAAATTCCTTTAGATCCCCTTCCTTTTTCCCTTTCGCATGTTCCTTTCCAAAGGAAGTGTAGCCGCGTTGCCCACCAATGCCTTCGATTTCATATTTGTCCTTAACCTCTTGGGGAAGGTCAAAGAAGTTCTTTATTTCCTTGTAAAGGTCATCGACCAAGGTGTCCGAAAGAAAATGTCCGCTTAAGGCCACAAAGCCGATCTGCTCAAAGGCATTCCCTATTTGGGTAATGAATTGCTGTTTTCTTTGGGGATCCCCGGAAACGAAATCCTGTAAATCCACACTGGGTATTGCGTTCATGATTGAATTTTTTGCTGAATCCAAAATTACGAATTAATGTTGAATTGAAAGGGGCGTACGTTTTGATGGTCCTCCTATCTTTTTTGTTACATTTATGCTCCTTAGTTGAACCATTACGAAAAGGCGACCATGGAATACTCCAACTACAATCTCGATGACAACATCAAGTTACAGCTTTATAAGGCGATGTTGAAACCTCGTATGATCGAGGAAAAAATGTTGATATTATTGAGACAGGGCAAAATATCGAAATGGTTTAGCGGTATAGGGCAAGAAGCCATTGCGGTAGGGGTGGCCACGGCAATGGACCCAATGGAGTATATTTTGCCCATGCATCGCAATCTAGGGGTGTTCACTACCCGGAATATCCCATTATTCCGTCTTTTTTCGCAATGGCAAGGTAAGGTTGGTGGTTTTACCAAGGGGCGGGACCGTAGTTTTCATTTTGGCACCCAAGCCTATAAGATCGTAGGGATGATTTCGCATTTGGGACCTCAATTGGGGGTTGCCGACGGTATTGCCTTGGCTTCCCTCTTACGGCAAGAAAAAAGGGTGACGGCCGTATTTACGGGTGAAGGGGCTACGAGTGAAGGGGATTTTCATGAGGCACTGAACGTAGCGGCGGTTTGGGGATTACCCGTGCTCTTCTGTATTGAGAACAATGGGTACGGACTCTCGACACCCACGCAGGAACAATTCAAATGCGAACATTTGGCGGACAAGGGTATCGGATATGGCATGGAGTCCCATATCGTGGAAGGAAACAACATCTTGGAAGTCTATACGAAGATCGATGCCCTATGCAAAAGCATTCGTGAAAATCCCCGCCCGGTCATGGTGGAATTCAAGACGTTTCGTATGCGCGGGCATGAAGAGGCCAGTGGCACCAAATATGTGCCCCAAGAACTGATGGACCAATGGGCGGCCAAAGACCCTCTTCTCAATTATGCCCAGTATTTGCGCAATACCGACATTCTTACCGAAAGGCAGGAGGTGATTTATAAGACGGAGATCATTCAGGAAATCGATGGGCATCTGAAAAAAGCCTTTGAAGAGAAAGAAATAGTCCCCGACACGGGCCTGGAGCTTGGGGATGTGTACAGACCGTTCGCCTATAAGCAGGTTGAACCGGGGACCAACGTAAAGAACATTAGGCTGGTAGACGCCATATCGGTAGGTTTGAAACAATCCATGCAACGGCATGACAACCTCGTTCTCCTAGGGCAGGATATTGCGGAATATGGTGGTGTCTTTAAAATAACCGAAGGATTTGTCGAAGCTTTCGGGAACGACCGAGTACGCAATACCCCAATTTGTGAATCGGCCATTGTTTCGGCCGCAATGGGATTGTCGATAAACGGGATGAAGGCGGTCATGGAAATGCAATTTGCCGATTTTGTGAGTTCGGGATTCAATCCCATCGTGAATTATTTGGCCAAATCGCACTATCGATGGGGTGAAAACGCCGATGTGGTCATTCGTATGCCTTGCGGCGGGGGCGTTGCGGCCGGACCCTTCCATTCCCAGACCAATGAAGCGTGGTTTACCAAAACCCCAGGCTTGAAAGTGGTGTATCCTGCATTTCCGTATGATGCCAAAGGGTTGTTGGCCACGGCCATAAACGACCCTAACCCCGTATTGTTTTTTGAGCATAAGGGGCTGTACCGAAGCATATATCAAAATGTACCCGAGGATTATTACACCTTGCCCTTTGGTAAGGCAAGTATACTCCGGGAAGGGGATGCTATAAGCATTGTCAGTTATGGGGCAGGGGTACATTGGGTATTGGAAACCTTGGAAAAACATCAAAACATCAATGCGGACGTAATCGATCTACGTTGCTTGCAACCTTTGGATATCGAAGCCGTGTACCGATCCGTAAAAAAAACGGGAAAACTCATCATTCTTCAAGAGGACAGCCTTTTCGGAGGCATAGGAAGTGACATTTCCGCGATGGTCATGGAAAATTGTTTTGAATATCTCGATGCTCCCGTACGACGTGTGGGAAGTTTGGAAACGCCCATACCATTTGCCAAATCTTTGGAGGACAATTACTTATCCAAGGGTAGGTTCGAAAGTGCCTTGTTAGACCTACACGCTTATTGAAGGCAGTTCATCGATTATGTTAAAATTACCACCGAAAAGCACATCCAAGTGCATTCAGGCATCGTATATATAGGATGTAAACCAAAAATATCAACATGAAAAAAATAATCGCATTATTTGGGATCGTGGCATTGTTAATGTCGTCTTGTTCTGTCTCAAAAGCTGTACGTACACAGCGTAACCTTTTAAGCGGGACCTGGGTCCTAGAGGATGTATCCTATAAGGACAATACGGGTAATTTCTCTTCCATCCTCTTCAATGATGCCAAGGACATCTGTTTTGAAGATAGTACTTGGTTCTTTAGGGACAATAATAGCACAGGGCGGTATACCCTGTCTTCATCGAGTCTTTGTAATGGCGGTGATCGTTACATTCGTTGGTCGGTAGTGGATCGTGCGGATGGTTCCACCGCCCAATTGCAATTTAAATTCATTGATGCGGACCATAAGGATATCGATGGCGGCTTGGGATATCGGCTCAATATTGCCTCCCTGACCCCTACGGACATGGTCTTGGAATCGAACAACCGCGTAGATGGGGAACCCATTACCGTCGTTTATAGGTTCGCTAAAAAATAACAATCGGTATTAAGGCATCAGCGATCGGTCCTTTGGATCATTGTAATGATGCCCTTAAATGCACTAATCAATTAAAATGTATCAAATGAAAAATATAGCAAGAAAAAGTATGTATATCGTATTAAGTATGGTATTGATCACCGGATGTAGTGTTACCCGTAATGCCAACAACAAGCAAAAAGGGGCCGTTATCGGGGCCAGTGGGGGAGCGCTGATCGGAGGTATTTTGGGAAACAACATCGGTAAAGGGAACAATACTGCATTGGGTGCCATTATCGGTGCCGCCGTCGGTGGTGTGGCCGGTGGGTATATCGGGGATCGTATGGATCGCCAGGCCGAGCGTATTGAGGAAGAGATTCCCGGTGCGGAAGTGACCCGGGTCGGAGAGGGCATTAATGTTACCTTTACCGAAGAGGCTGGAGTTTATTTCGACACCAACAAATCCAACGTAAAAGGAACATCCGCTGCTACCCTGGACAAATTGGCCGGAATTTTCAACGAATACCCTAAAAGCAATATTCTGGTAGAGGGCCATACGGATAGTGCGGGACCAGAGGATTACAATATGAAGCTTTCGCAACAACGTGCCGAATCGGTTACCAATTACTTGATTGCCCAAGGGATCAGTCCCACCCGCTTCACCACAAAATGGTACGGAGAGACCCAACCAAGGGCCGATAATGCCACTGCGGAGGGTAAATCAAAGAACCGTAGGGTAGAATTGGCGATCGTTGCCAGCGAGGAGCTAAAAGAAGAGGCTTTGGAGAATACCAAAGGATAAGGTAGCCTAACCCTATTGAAAAATACCATCCCGCCCCTTGTGGCGGGATTTTTTTATCCCTTTTCTTCAGCGATGAGCAAAGAAGCCGCGATACCGGCCATCAAGGATACCGAAATGACCGTTAGGGATAACCACTCTGGCAATTCAATGTGATGAGAAAATAACATTTTGAGTCCGACAAAGCCCAAAATGACCACAAGGCTGTAATTGATGTACCGGAATTTCTGCAACATCCGGGAAATAAGGAAATACATGGAACGCAATCCTAGAATCGCCAAAATATTGGAACTGAATACGATAAAGGGATCCGCGGTAATGGCCAAAATGGCGGGGATACTATCGAGGGCGAACAATACATCGGTCAGTTCAATGATGATCAAGGCCACGAATAGGGGAGTGGCAGCGGTAATCCCCATACGATTGACAAAGAAATCGTGGTTTTTTATGGTCGAGGTGATCGGATATATCTTTTTGATCTGTTTAAATACCCAAGAACTCTTAGGGTCGAAATGGGAATCGTCGGACTTCAGCATTTTAAAGGCCGTGTACAGAAGGAAAACCCCAAAAACATAAATGATCCAATCGAACTTGGTGATCAAGGCCACTCCAAATAGGATCATGAGTCCACGAAATACAATGGCCCCCAGAATACCCCAAAACAAAACGCGATGTTGGTACAGCGGTGGAATTTTAAAGGCTTGGAAGATGACGGCAATAACGAAGACGTTATCGATACTCAAGGATAACTCAATAAGATATCCGGTAACGTATTTCAATACGGCATTGTTCGGGGTGAGTCCGGTAGGGTTTTCTACCATTCCGGAAGCGAAAAGCCAGTAGATGACCCCGCTGAAACTAAGGGCCACGGTGACCCAAACGGCTGTCCATAAGCCAGCTTCCTTACTTTTTATAACATGTTCCGTTTTATGGAAAACCCCAAGATCCAGTGCTAAAAACACGATGATCAAGGCAATGAACAGCCCCCAAACCAGCATAAGATGTAGATTTTTAAAAGCTACGAAGTTAAGCAGTATTTTTGAAATCCTTCAACAATACCCCATGCTTAACACCTTTTGGCCCAAAAATTGCAAATGCTATAAATAATGTGGCATCCGCCCCCTTGGTAGTAGCTTTTTTTATACCTTATTGGGGCATAAAACGATTATTCGGTAAAAACACATACCCTAAAAAACAAAAAAATGAAAAAAGTCATTATTCTATTCACGGCATTGCTAATGATCCAATGGGGCAGTGCCCAGAACCCACCACAGAAGGGCGATGGCATCATCAAGGCCAAGGCCAAGGAATTGACAAAGAAATATGCCGCTGAGTTGGGCCTCGAATCGGGCCAATTGGCCGATTTTGAACAAACCTTGACCGGATATATGTTAAAGAAGGATAAGGTAGGGAAGATGAACCTTTCCAAAGCGGACAAGGCGGTCATGTTAAAACAATTGATCGGTCAGGAGAATGAGGATATGGCCGCATTGCTGCATAAAGGACAGTATAAGAAATACCTAAAGGCCAAAATGAAATTGCAGCCTTAAACCCAGCTCCCGAAGATCGGCTTTTTAGGGTCAACCAAAACGGTGGTCAAGCGTTTGACATGCCTTAAAAAAAAGGCGTAAGTACAGTAATGGGTGGTATTTCCGATATACGGTATTGTTTTTTCGTTGAAAACCGGATGCTCCGAAAGTATTTATAATGTAATATGGGTATCTTGTTCGGCGAGACACACTATAATACACAGGATGAAAAAAAACATGCTTACCGTGGTGGGCTTCCTATTGTTTTTAATAGGGACGCATGGCATCATGGCACAGGAGTACAGCACCCCAACACAAGAAGTCAAAAAGTATACGGTCATGGAACTGTATGAGCCCGATTTTATTTTAAGTGTATCGGAGCGCAAACAACTGAAGGAAAAACGACAGCATTCCATAGCCGTAAAGAAACGTATTCTGGATACATTGGATATTTCGGAACGGCGTAGGCAACGGCTTTTGAAAGCCTTGGATAAGAATCCGTTCTCAAACGGCCTGAACCGGGCCATGGCTGAGATCGAGTTCGTTGATGATACCGAAAGCCAATAGGCCTTTTTACCATACGTTGATCCATACGATAGTAAACCTCCGATACGGAGGTTTTTTTATGCGCAAAGGTGAGCTCATTGTCACCCCAACACTAAAAAATCGTTAAATATTGATAGTAAGTAAATTAGATGGTTGTTTGTAAGGGAATATTTCGTAATTTCATAGTATCGCAACAGCTATTTTACAACCCCCCAAAATGAAATCTTATGAGAACATTGACGAACACAAGGGGTTCTGCTGATCTTGAGCCCAAAGAAAATGTATTGGTACATCAAATGGAGCGAAATCTAAACGATGTTAACCGCTTGCGAAAGAATTTGGATTCTTATATTTGTGAACCCCAGACCTATGGGGAGTTTGACCGGATCGAATCTTTGAGGATGGGTTTGGAAACCTATAGCCAGATCAGTAGGAAAATGATCAGATCCTTAAAGGAACATAAGGAAACCGCACAAGGATGTATTGGGAAATTCCAGGATCAGTATGCGAAATTCAGGGCCTTGAGGCAGGGGGTAAAAGAATATATGGGGTTGGCCAAGGCAAAATATATCCATTGATATAAAATAAAAACGTATAAAAAAAGCCCAAGGGACTCCCTTGGGCTTTTTTCGTTATCCTATTATCGATGGCACCTATGGGTGCTTTTATTCGGCATTTGCCCCGATATCGGCAACGGCAACGATATTACCGCTCAAATCTTCTATGGTAATATGACCGTAGAAGGCTATCAAACCTTCATAGGTAATAGAGGTTCCATTGTTCAAGGCGGTAATGGTCGTATTACTAATGGCACATTCGCAAGCTGCTAGGGTTATGGCAATTCCCCCGCCTTCGGCGGCACTGTTATAACGAATATAAGCAGGATTGGTAGAGGTATCGGCACCATCAAGTTCTATGAGTACGTGGGTAGAACCATTGTCTTCCTGGGTAAAGGTAGCCGTGCCGGTTACCCCAGATCCGGAAACATCGTAAATCTGATATTCCGTGCTTTGTAGGATGACTGCCTCTTCAACATTTTCGTCTTTACATCCAGTAAAAACCAATACACATAGCAAAGCTATAGTGGAGAGGGAACTTTTTATTTTCATGTTTTTTGAGTGTTGTTTGTTATATCAAAAATAGAAATAGGTTTTTATGATTGTATATAATATAATCAATATTCTTTAAAATGAATGAAATCTCCGTTGTATTACAGCACAATTGGGTTTAAAAGGTTTTTCACCGATTTTAAGTGGCCAATGGGTAAAAACGGTTGGGTATATTTTGAATGGTTTTACCTAAAAAAGAGGTCTTTGGGGAAGGGATACCTTTAAAATAAATACCAAATGGATATATGAGGGATGCAGGTTCATAATCGGGGTTTTGGGGCATATGGGGTTGGATGGATGATCACCGAGGTAGGTGTCCTTTAATAACTTCTATTTTACATAATGTAAATTATAGTACAGATTGGTATATGTCGTAAAACGGCGCATGCTTGCATTTTACATAATTGCAGATATAGCGCCTTTAGGTCTATATCGTCAGCCATTATGTAAAAGCCGTTTTACTGGAATGCTGAAAATATCTGTAAGCTATAATTCTATTATGTAAAATATCCCTAACGTTTATAGCTTTTAAGAGAATTACCAACAGGGTCATCAACCTTTTTTATTTACGTAGCTTGAATATTTCTACCCAGAAAAAACTTTTTAGAAAATTTCAAATTCTTAGAAAACCCAGCGAGAAACCTTTCGGCTGTATCTATAATTAGTCGTTATGTAAAATTGCCGCACAGCCAATCGCTCAATTGCTTTTTTAAAATAAACGCTAAATGGCGTTCATTTTAAAACACAATTTGCCGTCGCTTGGCCAGCGCCAAAAAAAGCAAAACTTTTAGATTCTTTTGAAATATGCGATTTATGAGAAACTCTTAGTCAATAAATTTTTCAGGAGATTCTCGGCAGCTTGCCGCAACAGCTAAAAATTACTCTGCGAGATAATTTCTTAGCACTTGCTCACATTCTCCTCCTAATCAACTTTTTTCGTGAGTACTCTTAATATTATGTCAAATAGAAAATTAAGCTTTGATATTTGTTTTTTTTTTAGATATTCCTATTAATTTTATATTCATTCTATGTATGAATTAGAAGTTTTACGAGAAAAATTCCCAATTAAAATGGGACCGCCTCATGTCTTTAGATTTAGAGCGGCAAATGAATATACCCTCAGCGAACTTGACGAGGGATACACTTGGTTTTCAAGAAGAGATACCTTGAACGACCCTATGGACTCAAATCCTGAATTTGTAAAACTTTCGTCAAATCTTGAAGAACAAAAACTTCTTTATGACACCATTGCAGATAGTCTGTTAGATGCAAGAACTAAACGTTACTTTGATGAAAATATGGATGCCATAAGGTTAATGGAATTCGCTCAAACAAAAGTGGAGCCATTTGTCAATAGTTTTGGAATAGCTTGTTTTACCATGTATCCCATGAACGAAAAACTGTGGGAAATTTATGCTAGCAACCATTCTGGATTATCGTTGCATTTTGACATAACCACTGATAAAACATTTTTCCACAATGTTCACCCTATCTATTATGTTCCTGAAATTTATAGTCGTGAATACAATCCAATCTCAGAACCTAATCATATTGTAGATCTTTTTTATAAAAAAACAGAAGTTTGGAGCTATGAAAAAGAGCTAAGACTTCTTAAAGACCGTACTGGTAGGATACCTTTCAATAGAGAATCTTTACAAAATATTATAATTGGTGCTCATGCCAAGAAAGATTTCATTGAGCGGATAATTGAAATCACCAAAAAAAAATACCCAAATGTCAATGTTTACCAAACTGTTCAACCTGTCATAATCAACAATTTTAGATGTAACTTATTGTATGGTACTGTGCAGTGATTTTTCATAATACGGATTACAGTAAACAAAATCTTCTTAGTCTATTCTTTTTTTCTTGATAAAAAAAGAAACAAAAAAATCAAGGCTTACAGATAATTTTAGAAACAATATACGGGTCGGTCGCTAAATTTTAGGATCCATTGTAACTCTTAATACTGGTTTAAGGTAAAAGAAACATAATGGCGGTCAACGTTTATTGTAACCAGCCCCCTAAAATTCTTAACGCTCCTCTCCCCTATTGTTTTACCCAAAATTATCTTAGGCCGTTACAAAGCTAATTAAGGCCTTATTCTGATTTAGCATTTTTGGCCTTTTCAGAATAATATTTTATAATATTTTCTTCATCACATTCCTTTAAATCCCAAACAAAATTGGAATTGTCCTTACCAAAATTTTGAGTGTGAAAATAATTGCCTAAAAATGATTCCATTTGATTTTTATGCATTCTATGGGTGGACACAGAATAAAGCTTGAGATGTTTATCAACAATATCTGGCCTTAAAACTAAATTTTGACCTTGATAACCAGACTGAACGCTGGGATAAGTAATTCCAGCAATTCCATAATCATTCAAAAGTAAATCCGAATACGCTACACAAATCTTATAGTCATGATGCGATTTAGCTTCTTTCGAGAATTCATTACTGAAAAATTGTAGTTGTTGTAAACCAAATTCTCTCATTGGATGCATTTTTATTTGCTCAAAATGATTATTGAAGGACTTTAGAGTATCTGGATTATTTTTTAAAGCGTCATCACTAAAAACAATCTCAGCAATTATTAATTCTTTATTTGTGACCCATCTCGCAAGGGTAAATAATTGACCTTCTAAACAAACCGATTTTGTATCCCTCAAAAGAGTTGATGTTTCAAGAAAAGCAGTAAGTCTGTTTTGTTTGATTAAACTACTTTCTAATGCTCCATAAAAAAGCGGCTCGTGCGGTTTATTTGCTCTCCCAAATTCAAGTAATCTTTTCTCTATTACACTCTTATTCTTAATGTAAGTTAAATCATCTTCTTTATTGAAAAACTTGATTTTTCCATTAATTCTTACTCTATCAATAGGAGTGTTTTTATGAAGCTTAGCGGTAGTTATTGGAATGTGTCGTAAAGATTCTTTAATTAAATCTCTAATATCTTTATATTCAATCTCATCTAGTTTTACACTATAAGATATAAGTTCCTTGAATGCTTTTTCGCTTTCTTCCATATCCAAAACTATGTTCTCTAATTGAAATCTGCTTCAATAACTTTAAACCTTTCAAAATCTGATTTTAAATCATTAAGTGTTGGTGGTGCGTAGTGTTCTTCGGGATGACTATGCGCTCGAATGTAGCCACTAGCTCGTCCGAATATTGAATCTATTTCTGCCTTGTGTTCTTCAATTTTATGGCCCTTAATTGCTGGAAATAATGTCATTTTTAGATTTGGACGATAACGGTCTACAACATCTTGAAATATTTTTTTTGAAACCAATAGTTCTAAAGTAGTACGAAGGAAATCATAACCATCAACTACTACTTCATTTTCATCTCTATCGCCAATTCCGTTATTACAAATAGTACTTACTTTACCTCGATAGGTACTAAGCCTGTTTATAGGTGCGCCATCAGAAAGTAGACCAGTTTGTTCTGTTGTACTTTTAACTTGGTAGAATTTAAAGTCAGTATTATTCTTGTAAAGTGTATGTACCTGCCAACCAAAAAACGCATTAAAGAATATAACGTTATGAGTAAAGACAATCACTTGTCGTTCCTTTGATAAATCTACCAAGCGTTTTGCTACGTCCTGAATAATCAAATGGTCGAGAGAATTCACGGGGTCGTCAAAGACAACAGGAGCCACTGTAGTGTCCAATTGCAATTCAGTTAAAAACTCGCAAAGAGCAATTGTTTTTTGTTCACCTTCACTTAAAACTTTATTAATGTCTTGATTAGCCACATTCTGTCGTATGCGAGAGCTACCTTGTTGCGAGAAAAAACTAAGACTCACACCAAGATGTTGTTTTCTAAATCCAGTTAATTCGGCAGTAAATTTATCTTGGAAATCTTGGGCTACAAGTTCTTGACGAGCCTGGGTTGTTTTAACACTTAATGAGTTCGTATTAAACTGATTTCTATTATCATCTATAATTTTACGAGAAAGTAGATTTGTAATTACTGTTAACACTTCCTGTTTGTGTTCTGAAAGTAACTTTCTATCTTTTAATTCTGCTATTTCTGCTTTCAGTTTTGTTTCGGTAGGCAGCAAATTGTTTAGAGCCTTGATTAAAGCGTCTCTTGATGCAGTCAGTTCTATTTGTTTAGCTTCAAGAAACTGTACAACAGCTATGTAATTAATATCAAAAATCAGATTTGCATCAACCGTATTATTCATTATATGGTTTTTAAACAAGGTAACCCTTGTATTAAAATGTAAAACCTCTTGAGGTTGCAAAATATTACCATCTTCTAAAATCCCAAATGTAGGTTGGTGAAATTTGATAGTATCTGTAACTAGATTTACACGTTCAACAATATCGCTTTTTAACTTTTCATATTTTTTGATTTCTGCTTCGGTATTATCGTTTAGAATTTTACCGTAATTCTCTACTAAATTTCTTGCCTTTTGATTTTGTAAATCTTGTTTGCAGTAAATACAAGTATCATCAGCGTTATTTGGATAGTTTTCTTTCGCAAGGAGTTTGATATATGCGTCAGCAGATTTTAAGAAATTTGAAAACTCATCGGCATCAAATTGCTCTAAACCATATACTTCAGCTAAACCTGCAATACCAAGTTGGGTTTTAGCTTTTAATGCTTTTAAGGTCGCATTATATTGGATAATCGTATCCCAATCATTTTTCGTAAGATTAGACTGCGTTTGCTTAACGGTTACTATTTTAGACGTAATTTCCGTGAGCATGAGGTTAATGCTCTTAAGCCTGGCTTCTAATGTTGATTTGTTTAGATTTTCTAATTCCTGTTCCTTCTTTATTAATTCTGTCTGATGTTCCTCGTTAAAGAGTGATAATTCGTTAAGTGTAGCTTTGTTAGAATTGTATACTAGTGCATCTATATATACTTTCTGCGGTGTTGATTCATGCATTTGGTCTTTCCACGATAGTACAATTGGATACAAAGCGTATTGAGCATTTAATAAATGTGCTAATTCTGTAAGTTCGTTAGTGACTAAGGTAAATAAGTAAAAGCCTTTTGGTGTTACCAATAATTCACGGGTATTAGAAAGTGAAATATTTACACAATCGCTGTTAAATACCGAAACAGCGTTGAGGTCAGATTCTGGTCGTCCTCCTTGCCAGTTCAAATAAAAAGGGCTTCCATCAGAATTAAAATCTAAACGAGCACTTTGGTTAACAGGAGTTTCATTTACGTTAGACAGAATTTCAATATTATTATCAAAACTATAACCTTGAGATTTTAAAATTCTACTTTATCCTGTTTTACCAACACCATTGTTACCGTACACGACCGTAATATTCGGACTGAACTCCATAATTTGGTCCGCTGCCAATTTATTTACACCTTTTACTTCAGATAGTTTTGTGAGTACGACTTCTTTTGATGGCGGTGTAAAGCTTGGTTTGGTTATCGATAATGGGGGAAGTGGAACTTGATGACCAAATCCAATGTCTTGAAGGTAATAGTTAAATACCCGTTTACGTTCATTATGGTCAAGAGTAGCTTGTTTATTAGTTACTAATTCCACTAAAAGTTTACTCCAACTTCCAAGCGGAATTGTCCAATCCCATAAAAAATCTATTAATTCTCGTTGTGTATTTGTTGTAGACATAAACTCAAATTCAAATAGCTATAAAGGTAAAAAAATAACAAGCCTATACTTACAGAATCCCGTAACTAATTAAGAACTAAGAAGAAATATTCCCATTATACACACATTACACTCCCCTCCTACCGTCGGCTCGTATAATAAGTGTTCCATTACCTTACAAGAAGAAAGTTTTTGGAAGAAAAATTTAAAGGAAATGTAATACCAAATACTTTGCTTTTCCAAAGCAAAGTTACATAACGCGGAACATTATAGAGCAAATATATCTATAGCGTAAAACGGCGTATGCTTGCATTTTACATAATTGCAGATATGACCTTCGCGTCAGCGAATCATATCGTCAGCCATTATGTAAAAGCCGTTTTACTGGAGTGTTCTTATGCCAGCGCGCCATCTCGCCGAAAAAAGCGATCACCCACAGGGTAATCACTTTTTGTCGCGTATAGGTTTAGCCTGTCGCCATATGGGTTTAATAAAAGGTATTAATCCTCAGGGCAAGCCCTGAACCCAATAATAGGAATCGACCTAAGGGTCGAGGTTTTGAACCTAGATCCCACCGAAAAAAGCGGGATTAGTTCAACTTTCAATTTTCAGTGCGTCTTACTGACTTCTCAAAATTGAGTTCCACTAATAATACAATCTAAAATCGAGCAATTTACAGACATTGTAATGTCTTTGGTGTAATTCTTCCACAACATCCAACATATTATCATCTTCTTTAAATAGGTTAAAGAATGCTTTGTCAAGGTTTGAGCTGCTTATTCCGTTGAATTCCTTACCGTAACCAGAGACGGCTTTTGCGTTGGTGATGTCCAAAAAATATTGTGCTTCCTCTTCGTCCAAATCCAGGATTTTTGCGTTGGAAAAGTGTACTATCTTTCCTTTTAACCTTCCTTCAAAAATTTCCGCAATTTCCTGTAAACTGTAGTAATAGCCATTTAAGCATATACTATTGGCTTCACCTTCCATAACCAGATAGATGATTTCATAATCCTTAAAATTATGGTCATCCAAAACCAGTGCATTTAAACTGGCTTCCAGTTCTTCAATAGTGTCGCACGTTTTATAAATACTTGCTATTCCATATTTCATGGCCAGTTGCCCCAAGTTTTCCTGTGTCTCGGTAACTTGGTCCGTTTCCATTTCATGAACCGCTTCCAAACAATAAATGAAATAATCCGCATCTATAAATTGTTCTTGGGGTAATTGTTGTCTTTTCTCTAGCAAGTTTTTGAAATTATATTATATGTTGAAGACAAAATTACGATAACTCTTCTGGTTTTCAGCGTTTTTAAATTAAATCCCCTTTTACATACATTGCCTTTCCTCCTGCTTGTCAGTCACTTAACACCTGTTCATTTATCGCCGGTGATTTGTTTTTAAAGGTATTCTTGAACCTTTTTAAGGTACTAATGAAGCTTTAATAAGGTATTAATGAAGCTTTAATAAGGTGTTCGAGAACCTTTAATGAAGTTTGGCTATCGCCTAACCTCATTCTTCGGTATCATTACCTTTTTTAGAAGGGGGGTTCTAGCAAGAAAATAATCGTGGAAGTTGGTGGCATCTTAACTGCTTTCATTCAAAATCAAAGCACGGGCGATCTCCAAAAGCAACTTTTTTTCTTGAAGGGATCTTTTTAAAGGCAGTTGGGCCAAACCTATTACCCTACGCATTATCTCTATGCCGGCCACTTGAGCCAATAATGGTTCGTTCAGCTTTTCCGGATACCTACTTTTTATGGTGCGGAGACCATCCTTATCCATCGTGATCATTATGCTATGTGCCGCCAGTACCCCAATGTCGAATTCAGCAAATCCCATAAAGCTGAATTCCGGGTCGATGACGTAGATGTGGTCGCCTTTTTCCATCCAACTCCCGGGATAATAATCACCGTGCATTAGCGTATTGCCCTGGGACAGGTATTGTTGCCCCACTTTGGAAATCTCTTTTTTCAATGTTTCATCAGTTCTATACCTTAGGGCGAGTTCCTCAAGTCCATCCTGAACGGTATTCAGGGAGAAATCACTTTCCTCAAGAAATGGTAGTACGAATATGTGTTGGTGATTAAGCAGTCGCAATTCCATATTCGTAGGGTATGCTTTTGGAGTGGATTTATGGATCTGGGAAGCAATTTCCAAAAGCTGATGGAGTTGGGAAGTATCGATATTGCGTTCATCGTACAGGTACGACATATCCTTGCAATCCCCTAAGTCTTCGAGTATCAATACATAGTTATCCGCATTATACGTCAGGATTTCCGGAATGTGTGGTTCAATGGCTTTGTTCGTAACCGCTTTGTAAAATCGATACTCCACATCAATACGCTCAACGGGCGCCGCTATCTGTGGGTATTTTTGAATAAAAGGACGCGATTGCTTTACGATTAAGGAACGCTTATCGGTTCGGATCCTAAGGACGACGTTCATGTTCCCCTCACCGGGCTTTTCCACGGAAAGGATCTGTTCGTTTTTTGGGTCAAAAAAACCAATGGTATGCAAACAATGTTCAATAGCAGGGATGGAAGTAGTGGCATCTAGGTACATACTGTATGTTATATTTTTTTTAAGCTTTGCCAGAAATCCGTTTTCATGATTTCCACATCAATGGCCGTATGGATGTTTATTAGGCGTTGCGTATTTTCTTGAGGTGTTGAAAAAGTTTCGGTTTTCGATAATTCGGGACGGGCGAGTGCTTCTATGATCGCGACATCCCACATAATCCAGCTTTTCTTTTCCGGATCTTCCTTGGTCCACCAACGTTCATAGGTTTCCCATCGGTCGATAAAATAATCGGAGATACCTCCTTTATTTTTTAAATGGGCATCTACTTCGGCTTTTGTGAACACAAGGTGCTGGCTGGTAGTGGCCGTCATTATGGTAAGATCGAGACCTTCGGTATTTAGAAGGATCTCTACCGCTTTAGGGTCATTTCCCGTATTGAATTCCTTTTTGTCATAGGTATTGGTTTCCACATGATGCCAAAATCCAAGATAGTGTACTTTCAATTTTTCGATAATGGAAGGATCTTGCAAAATTGCACTGGCCACATTGGTACAAGAACCTAAAACGACTACATTCAATGGTTGACCGGCAGGCAATTCATGGGCCATAGCCACTATAAAATCCGAAGCAGGGGATCTGGCCGGTTCCGTACTGGTCATAAGGGGTACATTACTCCCCAACGGAAGCGGTATGGACTCCTGATCCATTAACCGAAGTATATTTTCATTGATTCTTTGGCTTTCATGAACCGTACTGTCCGTGGCCAATGGCGAGGTATGGAATTGGGCCGAAGTAATGCCCAGCATATTGAATTTGGGCTCGGCAACCGCCCGTACAATGGCATAAAGATCATCTACTTCATTTGCCGTATCCGCGTCTATGATGATGGGTAAACGCATATCCTTATCCTGTGCTTCCGCCGTGATGTGTAGGATCAGGGATAGCATAATTATAAATTGAAGCAGCGTGATGTGCATCGTCTTATGAAAATCCAGGATTTTATAGGGCCAGGGTTTATTTTTTTGCTGCTGCATGCAATCTTCCAATTCTTGTTGATATCCTTTGTTTTACCCACTGTACAGCGTAAAAATGTGCTTAATTCGATGGTGTCCATTTTATCGATTGCCCCTATTTTGGTCAAGATAAAATATATGGCACAAACTGCTACTGTACGGTTGATGCTGCGTTTGGTCGTACAAATTGAAGGAACATTACCTTTCATAGGATTGAAAACATATTTTTTTAGAGGTCTCACTGAAGATACACAACTATAATGCCCATGGAATACTGAATTGCCAACGCCCCAGCTGATCCGTTCACGGGTCAAGTCCACCGGACGTATTTTTTGCGGTCCGCCCTGATTGGACTGAATTAGGGTTATTCTGGGGTATTTATGGATCTCCAACGCTCATTCCAACTCCTTCTCCTACCGTAGCTTCAATTTTTTATGGTTTTGGGATACCCTGCGGAATATGGGTGTAAGGCTTCCTGATGGGCTTTGCGCAAAGGGGCTATTTTGGCTGCGTTTTTCAGGTCGGGATCCACCCCGATGAAAACATCGGCATATTTAGCGTCCTAATAGGCCCAAGGAGTGTCTTACGTCCCTAGCCGACGGGCCGCTCCGGTGTTCTTTGACCAACACGCCCCCTTTCCACCAAAAAAACAATCCCCTTCACGGACTAATTTCTTTGATGAGGTCGTTCAAAGGGCAACCTGCCCCCCTATCCATTTGATCTACCCTGTATTCCAAGCCAAACGGACTGATGAATATCATGGTGTAATTTTTTCTTGGGATGTATTTTTAATTTCAATGAATAAAGATATGAAGATTTTAGTACCCACCGATTTTTCGAAATTGTCCAAAATAGCCGTTCATTTCGCCTTGGATCTAAGCAAGGATTTTGAACTCGATATGGTAGTGCTCCATGTCATAACAACCAGTACGCCGGCCATGGCCCGGGTCAGTTCCAAAAAATTGGAAGAAACCATCAAGAAAAGTTCGGAACGTCAAATGGACGAACTCATTGCATCCATAAAAAAGGAGCATGGTCGTGAGCTGAGCATTAAAGCGGAAATTACGTACCACTCTTCCATAGAAAAAGGCGTAGAGTCATTTGCGGTCAAAAATAATATCGATCTGATATGTATCGGTACAAAGGGGGCTACCGGATTTAAAAAATTGATTTTCGGAAGTAATGCCGCTGGAATTATTTCAAACAGCTCCGTTCCCGTGCTGACCATTCCCGAATACGCCACCTATGAGGGGATCGACCATATCCTATATTCCTGTGACCTGGAAAATTTGGAGGAAGAACTCAAATTATTGGTGCCCTATGCAAAACTGATGAACGCCTGGATACATATTCTCCATATTGATAAGGGAGCAGGTGATTTTGTGACGGATTTGGAAAGACAGGAAGACCGTCTGGCAGCATTGGTTTCTTATGACAAATTAAAGACCAATACCTTGGCAAATGATTCGATAATCAATGGGATAAACCAATATGCAACCGAAATTGGTGCGGATATGGTCGCCATGTTTACGCGCAGTACTTCCCTGTTTGAGAATTTGTTCAATAAAAGTATTACCAAAACGGTCGCTTTTCAGGCAAAAACACCTTTGTTGACCTTCCAAAAGAAATAGAAGCCATCCCGCTATGGCCATAGCCAGTAAGGAGTCAACTTTAAAGCAGTTGCATATCGTTAAGATAGCAACCGTAAGGATAGAAATATGCATTATATCAACGAAACCCATATTCTTCTTTTCCTACTGCAAGTCCTTGTACTACTCGGGTTGGCCAGAACGCTTAGTGTTATTTTTGAATCGATTAAAGTGCCGGCCATCGTCGGTGAGATTTTAGCCGGAATACTTTTGGGTCCGACCCTTTTCGGACGCCTCTCCCCTACCTTTCAGGATTGGCTCTTTCCTCAAGATGGGATTCAATGGACCATGCTTGAAACGGTCTCATGGCTTGGGGTCTTCTTTCTGTTGCTCTCATCAGGGTTTCATGTCGATATCGGAAAGGCGGTCCGAAGTGGTCGTGCCGCCCTCTTGATCGGCATCGTAGGGGTACTGGTCCCTATTTTGATCGGCTTTCCTGTTTTCAGTATATTCGATCCCATCTATTGGGGGGATAAGGCCAATGGCTTTTCCTTTGCGCTGTTTTTGTCGGTAGCCGGTTCCATAACCGCAATTTCGGTGGTTGCCCGTACCCTTAACGATTTGGAAATAAGCAAGACCCCTAAGGGATCACTCGCACTGTCGTCTTGCGCCATCAATGATATTTTCGGATGGTTTTTATTTACTATCGTAATTTCATTGGTGCCTCCCCATAGTACGGATATCTTGGTACTGGTCGCATCGGTATTGGGAATCATAGGATTTGTGATCTTAAGTCTTACCCTTGGTTCCAGAATGCTGGGTAAAGCGCTACGTTTTGTAAAGACGACCCCATTGCCCCAGCCGGTTGCGGCCCAAACATTGATCGCCAGTTTAGGGTTGCTTTGCGGAGCCATTACACAGTGGATGGGTATTCATGCCATACTGGGATTCTTTTTGGCAGGGATTATCGCAAGAAGTGCTAAAGAGGTATCCGATGATCTTCGTAAGAGTGTTTCCGACACCCTACAGGCTATTTTTGTACCGCTATTTTTTGCAACCCTTGGACTAAAAATCGATTTTTTGACCGGGATGGCACTATGGCCTACGGTTATCTTTTGTACCGTGGCGATCGCAGGTAAATTCGTAGGTGCTTGGCTGGGTGCCAAATTGGGAAAACAATCCCAACAAACATCGATATTAATGGGCATTACCTTTATTCCCGGTGGAGCGATGGAGATTGTAGTGGCCTCCCTGGCCCTTGAACTCCAACTTATCGGACACACCATATTCGTGGCCATAGTATTCGCAGCCCTGTTATCTTCCATTTTGGCCGGTCCGCTCATAGGTATGCAGTACCGCCGTATGGGGCCGGGTAACATATGAGTGGATCTTATTGGCCAAAACATAGGGTTTGCCACCAGCATCGATTTAAAACTACCGCATATAGGGTCCCAATGATTCCGTGCTCCTCCATCGCTATGAAGGCTTGGAGCGTAAACGGACAGGCAGGCCGAAAAAGGCCCTTCATGGGTACCTTAGGGAAACGATACTAGGCCCTTAAAGAACAAAGCAATCGATTTCCTCCTTTTCGATCTTAGGATTGGCCCCTTCCTTACTTGCTACGATAGCACCTACAGCGCTGGCAAAATCAATGGCTTTTTGTGGGGGCGTACCATTTAACAGCTTATCTGCCAAGGCGGCCAAAAAAGAATCACCGGCACCTACCGTATCCGCTACGATTATTTTGTATCCGCCATTGTAATAAAAGGTGTCGTCATGGTATAGTATGGCGCCATGGCGTCCTTTGGTTACACAAATGGATCTTGTTCGGGTGTTTTCGGCGATAAATAAAATACAGTTTTCCAGGGATTTTGACGAATGGCCCATTGCTGCCGCTATTTCAAGGATTTCCTCGTCATTGAATTTGATAAAATCGGCCTGATGCATGAGGTAGGTCAATACCTCTTGGGTGTAATGGGGTTTTCTTAAGTTGATATCGAGGATCTTGTATTTGGCCAGTTTCAAAAGTTCGTATAAGGTGTTCCTCGAGGCTTCATCCCGTGCCGCCAAACTCCCAAAAATAAAGGCATCCGAATCCATGACGTTTTTCTTTGCCGCTTCGGTCAATTGTATATGGTCCCAGGCCCTAGGGTGATTAATGTCATACGTGGCGGAACCTTTTTCATTCAGCGTGACTTTAACCTCCCCGGTCCGTAAGGTTCGATCCACCTGAATGTAATCGACGTTCACGCCATGTTGGGCTGCGAATGTGACGATTTCCTTACCGGGCCCATCATCACCTATTCTTGTGATCATGGAAACATGGTTCCCGAACGATCGTAACCTTAAGGCAACGTTCAAAGGGGCGCCTCCTATTTTTTTGTGTGTAGGGAATACGTCCCATAACACTTCTCCAAAACAAACGATATTTTTCATTCCGTTACTTTTAGTGCCTTTTGGTTTTGGGCGATGACACATGCTTCAATACCATTTTCAACGATGTTGTTATAGGCAACGGTAAAGGCCGCTACAAAAGTCGGTTCCTCTTTTAGTTGGCCGAATATGGTCTCTATTTCCAAAAAGGCTTTTGGGTTGCCTTTAGAAGCGGCAATTCCTTTTTCATTCAAGATGGTCTTCATGGCATCTTTGATGGCCAATGCATTACCGTTTTCGTCTTTTCCCAAGCTATAAATCGCCCAGGCCGCAATGACCAGGGCAGCAAAGTCTATGGATCCCTTTGTTTCCAAATTGGCATTTACGGTCGGTAAGACAAAAATCGGGAATTTTGCAGCGCTTTCAGAGCAAATCCTATCGATCTGGTCTTTGATATTGATGTTTCCAAACCGTTCCAATAAGGATTTTTTGTAACCGTCCAGATCGATACCTTCCAAAGCCCCCAAGGTCGGGGTTACCTCTAGATCCATATAATTTTTCAAGAAGGTACTTATTTCCGGATTGTGGACCGATTCGTCAATGGTGTCATAGCCCCTTAAAGCACCGATGATTCCTAAAACCGTATGGCCTGCGTTCAATAGGCTCAACTTCATTTTTTCATAGGGAACCACATCTTCCACAAATTGGGCCCCTACCGTTTCCCATGCCGGTCTTCCTGCACTGAAATCATCTTCAATCACCCATTGCTTAAAGGGTTCGCAAACCACAGGCCATGCATCATCAATACCGGAAGTTTCCTTTAAATTGGAAATGTCTGATGCTGAAGTTGCCGGTGTGATCCGATCGACCATACTATTGGGAAACGATACATTGGTTTCTATCCATGATGCCAATTGGGGTTCGGCTTTAAGTACATAGCTCAAGAGCATCCTTTTGGCCATATGTCCATTTCCTTGGATATTATCACAGGATTGTATGGTGCAACCGTTCAACCCTCGTTCTTTTCTGAGTTTCAAGGCTTGTGTCAAATACCCGAAAATGGTTTTTGGGGCTTCCGGATGTCCCAGATCATATTGGATCAGGGGATTCGTAAAATCAAAGCTTTTGGTGGCTTCACTATAATTATAACCCCCTTCGGTAATGGTCAAACTGATGATTTTCACCTCGCTGCTTGCCATTTTTTCGATTACGGCGGTTGGGTCTTCCGGAGCGTATAAATACTCCACGATAGATCCCACGACACGCTTGGTGAGTGAGCCGTCCAATTCCTTTATGATCAAGGTATACAGTCCGTCTTGCTCTTTTAGGGTGTTATGAATTTTGGTATCGTATTCCAATAGCGCTATACCGCAGATACCCCAATCCGTAATGGTTTGGTCATGTAATAATCGATCGGTGTAATAAGCTTCATGTGCTCTATGAAAGCCACCGATTCCTACATGAACGATGCCTGTTTTTATCTTACTCCTGTCATAGGTAGGACAAGGTATTTTATGGGCGATTTTTGCTAAATTTTTCTGATTAAGTTTAATGTTATTATCCATGAGTTTAATTTTTTTTAGATTTTCCACGTTTAAGGGCCCAATAGGCAGTACCAAAATAAATAAGGGTGCAAATGAATGTGTACCGATAAAAAATGCCGCGATTTTCCAAGTACATCGCTTCATTTGGACTTGCGAACAACACCATACAGGCCAACAGTAAGCTGATTATCAACACGATAATGGCAATGCTCCTTAGAATTTTTGTAAAAAGCGACTTATCTTTAATGGGCTTACGTTCTTCCTTGGCCAGTTGTTCTTGGTATATTTCGATGTTTTCATTACGTGTCCTTTCTTTTTCCTCGGCCTCTGGATACTTGTCTTTGGCTCCATATTTACCGGCTAAAAACGTATAGAGCACAATGGTAAAGATCCAAGTGGGTATGAACAGATAGAAGAAAGACATGACGTCAAGTGCATTCAAGCCAAAGCCAAAGGCAAGACCTAAAATCCATGAAGCAATGGCAGGGGTGCTGGTCGTTAATTGTTTATAGTGTAACCAATATCTTGAATATCCTATTCGGGGAAATATTTGATGTTCGGCAAATACGATTCCCCCAACGGGCACCACGATTAAACCGGCATAGGTCAGTAATGGAAGGATCTGGGAAAATACAAAAGGGAAACAGGCTACGATTACCGTTACCGAACCTACTATCAGGGTGGTTGTTTTTCTCGAGGTATTGTGGAAAATAGCTTGTGCGGCCAAACCGGCACGGTAAAGATTGGCTACGGCGGTAGTCCAACCGGCCACAATCACGATTACGAAACCAGACCAGCCCAAGGCGTAATAGGCCACATCACCGGGATCGAGTTCCACGATTTTTTTTCCTAGAATTACGGCAGCTCCGGCACCCATAATACCAGCGGCGATCCAGGCTACGTAATGTCCGAACATCATTCCCGTACTGGTGGCCAACCCATAGGTTTTCTTTTTGGCAAAACGGAATAAAGCCATATCGATAAGTCCAAAATGTGTGATGGTATTGGCTGCCCAGGCAAAACCGATAACTTCGGTAAGACCGATGCCCGCTTCGCCATAACTGTTGACACCGGTCCAAATGGAGCGGTCACCGAGGGTAATGAAATCCGTCCACCCATTGGGTAAGGTTTTCCCTAAAACCTCCAATGATAAAGCAGGTAATAGCACAAATGCCCCGCTTGTGAACATCACGAACAACCAAGGGGCACAAATACTCGAAAATTCCGAAACGGCATTAAAACCATAGATGGCAATGGCCACCACAACAAGACCGACCACCATTACAATGATCACAAACCACAGATTGGTCGGGTACCAATTCAATTGTGGGGGGATATTGAACGCAAAACGAACGGCCGTTGCGGAAACGGTGATCATGGCGGCGGAGATGACCGTAAAAATAATGACGTTGGCCCAATTATAGAGTTTGGTCATCGCATCACCGGCTATTTTATTGAGATAGGTATATAAGCTTAATCGGGTTTCTACGGCAATGGGCGAGGTAATCAACGTCCAGCTCAAAACGGCTAAAATATTACCGATCAATAGCCCCAATAAGATATCCTTGGTCGATGCTCCCAAGGCAACGAAAGTAGCACCAATGACAAATTCGGTGGCAGCAACATGTTCGGCAGCATACAAACCGGCAAAATGGGTCCAATTGTGCAATTTGTGTTTTGCAATCGGTAACTGGTCTACTTCTAATTTTTTGAACTCTTGGAATTCATTGGTCCTGTCCATGATCTGTTTTTTTTAATTAGCTTCTATTCTATTCTTTTTAAGGGTTGCTGCCTGTTACGAATACCGGATTGACCAAGTGTTTTGCAAGACAGTTATGGGTATTGGTTTTAAAATAATGTTATATCAAGTTGTAAAACGGTTTTTTGCATCTCAGGGTTCCACATGGCCGTAACTTCAACCGGTACCTTATAGGTGCCGATATTGAGGTCTTTCGCATAGATGACCCCGATATTGACCATGTTTCCGGCGCTATCCGTATAAAAGGTCTTATCGGTTATAAAAGACCAAGCCCCACCGGCAAAAAGGGATACATTAGCCGTGTCTTTCTCCCATATTTTATGTTTTACCTCAAAATAATGGGTCCAGGAATTTTTTAAGCTACCGTCTGCCTGTTCTTCATAATCGCCGGAACCCCCTCCTAAAATGGTCGCCAAATACAAGAAGGTTTTTGGGGTAATACTATAACCGAAATTAAGATCCACAAAATTGTAACCTTGGGTTTTGTCATAACTCCAAAAACGCAACACATCACCACGCTCTTCTACCCCGGTATAATTATTATGTGAAACGGCTTCTATGAAAAAGCGATTGCTAAAACGGTATTTTGTATACAGGGAAAACTCTTTGTACGTCGCACTTACGTATTCCCCCGTGTCCTTATTTTCCACATCGACACTGGTAAAACTTGCGCCACCCCAAACCCCGAACGTAAACTTCCCGTTAGGGGAATTATATTCCAGGCTTGTTGCGAATACGGCACCGGGATGTACTACGAATCCATGCCAGATATGCATGTTCTTTATATGTCCGTTTGCCATAAAAGCCTTGTAATCATTGTTGTCCGCTTCTTCTTGGGCCATGGCATTTTGGGTAGCACAAATAAGGAGTATACCCACAAACATCATTTTACCCAACTTTGCCCATAGGGCTTTAAGGGTAATTTGACCTCCCAATTTTGCGACTTGAAAATCGGAATCTAAAACAAATGGGGCTTCCGAATGTGCCATGTTTGATTTTTTAGTGACGCATTTATTAAACGTCATATTAACGTTTGTTTTTTCAAATGTATAAATTATTTTTAGTTTATTTTATGAATTCAACCAAAAAAATGTGCTATTTTAGCTCAATAATATGTTAGATTGATATTTTAGACCCTAAAACAAGGGCTTCTAAAGGAAAATAAAAAATGTTAAATTGACGTTTAATTGTTTAATGATAAGCTGTGTTTATACGAATTGATCATCTATGAAGTCTAAAGAAATTCTAAATTTATCAGTGGATTGCGTGGTATTCGGCTACGATACCAATACAAAATCACTTAATGTTCTATTGATCAAACGCTATCTGGAATCTGAAGATAAAAGCGAAATACTTGTCGATGATTATGTACTTACGGGTTATCATGTCTATCAGGATGAAACCTTGGATAAAGCGGCCACCCGTGTCCTAAAGGAACTGACGGGTTTATCCCATTTGTATAAAAAACAGTTCAAGGCTTTTGGCGATCCGGATCGTTTAACCCAAGCAAAGGACTTGCTATGGATAAAGAATGCCAAATTTGATAAAAGAACGGTGACCATCGCATATTACTTTTTGTTGAAAACCGAAGATGTCGATATTGCGAACAACAAGTACAATGCCAGGTGGTTTCCGGTTATGGACTTACCGGAATTGGGTTTTGACCACGAAAAGATCATTCATGAAGCCTATGAAGACCTTAAGACGAAATGCCTGGCAGAACCTATTATTTTTGAATTACTACCGGACAAATTCACGATTAATGAAGTACAGGACGCCTATCAATCCATTTTAGGGATAGAAATCGACAACCGTAATTTTAGAAGGAAACTGATCAATAAAAAATACATCATCCCTTTGGACGAGAAACAATTCGGGGTTTCCAAAAAACCTGCAAAACTATACATGTTCAGTAAAGATGTTTACGAGAAGATGTTCCAGAAAAATTATTTGATCAATATCTGATTTTCCCATGGTCCGAAATGGGTGCTCCCCTCCTACTTATCCCCAAGGATAAACCAAATGCAACGAGCACCTGATGGCCTTAATTAAGACCGGTGCCCGTCGGTTCGTTTCAATAAAAATACCTTGCTCCCTATGGACTAGCACGAATAAACGGAAGGTTGCCGTAATTTAATTTCATGTTCGGATCACTTACCCACTAGTTGAGCCACCCACCACCAAGGGCACGATACAATTCAATTACAGCTTGTAATTCTTGTTTTTTATCTTCCACACCATCCAATTGTGCGGTTAACAGACTATTTTTGGTGGTAAGCACATCGGTATAATTGGTACTTGATGAATACTCTAAAAGTGCTTCGGTAAATTCCACCGATTTTTTTAAAGCGTCTATTTGATGGGCCCTTGACTCCTGTTTTTCTTTTGCCTTGTTGTATGAATACAAGGCATTCGAAATTTCTGAACCTGCATTTAACCATACTGTTTTATAATCATAGAAAGACTGCTGTTGCACGGATTTATTGATTTTCAATCGTGCTTTATTTTCTCCATTGGCGAAAATAGGTTGTGTTAACCCCCCTATTAAATTATAGAAAATGGAATTATCGAAAAAATCGGATAAACTTAATGATGATAAACCTCCACTTGCCGTAATGGTCAAAGACGGATAAAAATAGGTTTTTGCCAGATTTACATCTTCAAAAGCACTTCTAAAGGCCATTTCGGCCTCTTGAATATCGGGTCTGTTTCTTAAAAGTGAAGACGGTATGCCTATCTTTAAATCGGCATAAGCGGTTTGCTCTTTTAATGATGATCTTTCTATGGTACCGGGAATCCTTCCCAATAAGATGGCTAACGCATTTTCTTGTTCCAGAATTTCCAATTCTATATCCGGTATCGATGTTTCCACCTCGTAGCGGCTAGCTTCACTCTGTACAACTGCGGAACCATCAACAACGGCAGATTCCTTTAAATACTTCATGGTTTCCTGATCACCGATCCTATTTTGTAAGGTTTCTTTCGTGATGGCCAGTTGCTCATCCAATGCCAACAAATTATAATATGCCATGGCAATATCGGATATCAATTGTGTTTGCACCGCTTTGGTGGCTGCTTCTGTTTGTAAAAAAGATGCTAAAACTGAACGTTTGTTACTACGCAGCTTTCCCCAAACATCAAGCTCCCAACTACTACTCAGTTGCCCCAAGTAGGTGGTTGTATTCAGATCTATCCCATTTGTACTGGCTAGATTAAGGGACGCTTCGGAGGTTTGTGATCGGGTTACCTGGGCACTACCTTCCAAACTTGGTAAAACCGCTAATCTTGCTTGAACCAAACTTGCCTTGGCCTGATTTATATTTTCGATGGCGACTTTTAGATCCAGGTTGTTTTGCAAACCTTCTTCTATCAAATTCTGCAATATACTGTCGGTTATTATTTCTTTCCATGGCAAGGTCGCCATAGACGTTGTATCGTTGACCGACGTATCTCTGTAAAGACCTGGAAAATCGCTATCGGGAGTGGTATATCTTTTATTGATAACCCCACAGGAATTCATCAATAAAACAATTACGGTAATTGGAATGATGTATTTTAAATTGTTGGATTTCATATCTGTATTTGATAATTCTTTATTACTGTTTTTTATCATCGATTGCATCTTCATCTCCCCAATCATGATCGGGTATACCCACTAATTTTTCTTGAAGTGTTTGGAAAATGATATAAAGTACCGGTATGACCAGTACACCAAGTATGGTACCGATGAGCATACCGCCAATTGCACCCGTACCTATAGCCCTATTGCCCGTAGCGCCAGCACCTGTAGCCATCATAAGCGGAAGCAAACCAAAGATAAACGCAAATGAGGTCATTAAAATGGGCCTAAATCGAGCAATGGCCCCGTCTATGGCCGATTGTACAATGGTTTCGCCCAAACGCCTTCTTTGTATCGCGAACTCCACAATCAAAATGGCATTTTTGGCCAACAATCCAATAAGCATCACCAATGTGATCTGTATATAGATGTTGTTGCTAATACCAAATAAATTCGCAAATATCAATACCCCGGAAAGTCCTGCCGGTACGGAGAGTAAAACGGAAATAGGAAGAATAAAGCTCTCGTACTGCGCACATAATAAGAAATAAACGAATATGAAGCACAGCATAAAAATATAAACGGTTTGGCTACCGGCGGAAATTTCTTCCCGTGTTATCCCGGAATATTCAAATCCGTAGCCCGTTGGCAACGTTTCTGCTGCTACTTCTTCAATGGCATTAATGGCATCACCGGAACTATACCCTTCATTGGGTGCCCCACTTATTTTTGCCGCTGTAAATAGATTAAAACGGGTTAAACTCTGCGGTCCGTAAACCCTTTTTAAGGTTATGAATTCGGTAATGGGCGCCATAACACCATTGCTATTTTTAACTTTTATGGCATTCAAACTCTCAAGGTTCGCCCTAAAATTAGGTTCCCCTTGATAGATAACACGGTATTGCTTTCCGAATTTATTGAAGTTGGATGCGTACACCCCACTTAAATAACCTTGCATTACACTTAAAACCCCTTCTACATCCAGACCTGCCAGTTTGGTTTTAGCTACATCCACTACAACTTCGTATTGTGGAAAGGTAGGATCAAACGTTGTGTTGGCATACTGTATTTCCTGTCGTTGGCTTAAAGTCTCGATAAAATCCTGGCTTACTTCATAAAGCTGGTCTACGGTACCACCACTTTGATCTTGCAACTGTACCTCAAATCCGTTACTTAAGCCAAATCCCGTAACGGTTGGTGGAGCAAAAAATATAATTCTGGCATCTTTCATTGTAGCCGTTTTTGCGAACAACTGATTGATGATATCCTGTACACTTTGCCCCTCTCCCTTACGTTCATCCCATGATTTCAGTTTTAATATGAACATGCCATAATTAGATCCTGAACCACTTAAAAAACCACGACCGGTAGATCGTAAAAATGCGTTTACTTCCGGTATGTCTTCAATAATTTTCTGTAATTCATCCAAAACTTCGTCCGTTCTTTCCATGGATGATGCCGCAGGTAAACTAACATCGGCAAAAACGGTAGCTTGATCTTCATCGGGTACGAAGCCTGTTGGCGTGGTATTCATTAGGTAAACGAATACCCCAATAAAAACAACGATAAGACCAACGGCAATGGCTTTTTTACGAATTAGGAAGGTTAATGCATTTTTATATTTAGAGGTCGTTTTCTCAAAACCTACGTTAAATGCCATATAAAAACGTTGTACAAAACTTTTTGATTTATGGTCTTCGTGCGGTTTTAACAATAAGGCACATAAAGCAGGGCTCAAGGTCAATGCATTAACGGCCGATAAGATAATGGCAATGGCAAGCGTTATCCCAAATTGTTGGTAGAAAACCCCTGAAGATCCACTTATGAATGTTACCGGTATAAACACCGCCGACATGACCAAGGTAATGGAAATAATGGCCCCGGAAATCTCGCCCATGGCGTCCAGACTCGCTTTTCGGGCAGATTTATACCCCGAATCCAGTTTGGCGTGTACGGCCTCGACCACCACAATGGCATCATCGACCACAATACCAATGGCAAGCATTAAGGCAAATAGTGTCAACAAGTTGATCGTAAACCCAAACAGGCTTAAGAAAAAGAAGGTACCTACGATAGCCACCGGTACGGATATGGCAGGAATCAATGTAGACCGCCAATCTTGTAAGAAGACAAATACCACAAGGAATACCAATAAAAATGCCTCGATCAAGGTGTGAACTACTTTCTCAATAGAAGCATCTAAAAAGTCGTTGGCATTTACCATTTCGGTATACTTAACCCCTTCAGGGAAATTTTCAGAAGCTGCTTTTAATGTCTCAATGGATTGTGCTACCACTTCTTGTGCATTGGATCCCGCAGACTGTGCAATGGCAACACCAATACCCGGGTGACCATTTATAAAGGTATCCGTACTGTACGATTGTGACCCTAATTCTACTCTAGCCACATCCTTTAAGCGTAGAATACGCCCATCATCCGTAGTCTTGATAATGATCTCCTCAAAATCGGTAGCATTTTGTAATTTACCCTTGTATTTTAAGGTGTATTGATACGCTTGATTACCTTGTAATCCTAGTTCTCCTGGTGCTGCTTCAAGGTTTTGGTCATCAAGAGCTGTGGTAATATCGGATGGAATTAATCCGTAATTGGCCATAATATTGGCTTTTAGCCAAATACGCATACTATAATCTTTGGAACCAAATGCTTGGGCACTACCAACCCCGTTTATCCTTTTTAAAACGGGTACCAGATTGATTTCGGCATAATTCTGGATAAATTCCTCATCATAATTTTCATTTTCACTGTACAGCCCGAAAATAAGTACATTACTACTTTGCTGTTTTTCTGTAGTAACACCGGATTGTGTAACTTCTGAAGGCAATAAATTTGAAGCACTGGATACACTGTTTTGAACATTGACCGCTGCAATATCGGGATCGGTACCCAATTCGAAATATACGGTTATACTGGCCGAACCGCTGGTTGCCGTTGAGGTCATATAGGTCATGCCTTCTACACCATTAATGGCTTCTTCCAAAGGAACGATAACACTATTTAATACGGCTTCTGCATTTGCACCGTCATAAGAGGCTGAAACCTTTACGGTTGGTGGTGCAATATCTGGATATTGGGATATTGGCAGGGTCGTGATTCCGATAATCCCTAAAATCAATATGATGATAGAAATTACTGCCGAAAGAACCGGTCTCTTTATAAATTTATTGAACATTATTTCTACTATTTTATGGGTTGGTAGATGTAACTTTTTCTGTGATTTGCTGTAAGGCACTTATATCACTCTCTTTTACTTGAACTGGCTTTATTTCTTTACCACTAGTTAAACCTGAAATGCCTTCAAGAACCACTTGATCACCATCTTTAAGTCCATCAGTAACAATATAGGCCTGACCCGAATTTGTAGCGGTTACCGTGATCTTGGTTGATTGTACTTGTGACTGATCGTTTACCAAATACACATATACACCGCCTTGAATTTCGTAAGTAGCGGATTGAGGGATAAGAAAAGCCCCATCAATGGTTCTGGGAAGTTGTATGGTGGCGCTATTACCTGTTCTAAGTAAGTTGTCGGGGTTGTCAAAAATGGCACGAACATTAAATGAGCCAGTTTCTTCGTCTACTTGTCCGCTAACCGTTTGAATTTTTCCTTTCTGGTCAAATAAAGTGTAATCTGGCAGTAGAAGAGTAACTTCATCTATGTTGTTCAACATGCCTACTTTCGCAAATTCCAGATATGTTTTTTCGTTGATTGAAAAATAAGCATATACCTTTTTGATATTGGACACCGTAGTCAAAGGTTCCGTAATGCTACTGTTAACCAAACTCCCTAATTTATAGGGCAATGAACCTATATAACCTGAAACCGGGGCTGTAATTTTGGTATAGCCAAAGTTGGTTTGTGCATTGGAGTAATTGGCTTGTGCTTGTTCCAAAGCCGCATTTGCCGCAGTAAGCGAATTTTCGGCAGAAGTTAACTCAAACTTGCTGATGATTTCCCTCTCTACCAAGGGCTTCGCTTTTTCAACATCTAACTGAGCAGAGCTTACATCGGCCTTTGCACTACTGATTGCTGCCTTTGTGCTCAAAAGTTCCTGTTCATATTCAGGTGCATTCAATGAAAAAAGTACTTGCCCCTTCTGCACATATTCCCCTTCATCGACCAGCACTTTTTCTATAAAACCTTCAATTTTGGGATAAATCTCTATGTTTTCGGTACCTTCAATGGTTACTGGGAATTCCCTAAAAAGCCCAATGTTTTTTGGTGATACGGTGAGTACCTTATAATCTGCAATCCCATGTCCGATTTCAGGCTTTTTATTGCCATTACAAGATGCCAATAATAAACCAATGATTAATCCATAACATAAGGTCTGTAAGTTGATTGCTTTAGTTTTCATATAACTGTATTGTTTTATTGATTGTATTGAAATAAATATGCTGTCGACTTGCTTTTGAAAGGATATTCTTCCTGCCATTTTTTTGAGTTAAAAGCGTAATTGTTTTATTCATTATTTTTAGTGGTTGGAACCTAATTGCCAAGTAATTCACTTGTATGCTTTGTGGATGGTATTTTTAATTTATGAATTGAATATTTTTTGATCAATAGGAACGAAATCAAGGCCGCTAGACTGTCACTGAGTACAAAAGCTACCCATATACCGATTAAGCCATACATCGTATTGAATATATAGGATATAGGAACGAACAGTGCCGGACGTAAAAGCGCTGAAAATGTTGCAATTTTGTTCTGTTGAAGCGCTTGAAAATACCTAGTCATTACTATCTGCACCATATAAAATGGAATGGATATTGCGAATATCCGTATAGCTACTTTAGTGATGGTCATGATGTTTTTATCACCATCAATGAAAACATCAATCAATTGAGCGGGGAGCAGTTCAAGTGTTACAACTCCGAAAAAGGCAATTAAGCTTACCATTCTCAGAGCGTATTTCAATGTTTTCAAAGCACGTTCAAAGTGTTTTGCCCCAAAATTATAGCTTACCATGGGTTGCATACCATCGCCTGTGCCAAGTGCGGTCATCATAAAAAAGACATTGATTCCGAAAATTATCCCCATGGCGGCAACTCCATCGGTTCCACCGGAAATAAGTAATAATTTATTGGCAAATATGTTCTGTAAGCTTATGGCTATGTCCATTATAAAAGGAGCAAAACCCACAGAAAGAATAGGGAGGATAATGTGTTTTTTAAGTTTTATTTTTTTCCATACTATTGATACCTGGCTTTTACCGGTTAAATAGTATCGTATTAAAAGTATTGCATTTACAGATTGTGCAATTATCGTTGCAAGTGCCGCACCACCGATACCCATATTCAACATTTTCATAAAAACATAATCCAGGCTCACATTGATTATGGATGATAATAGAATAAGTTTTGCCGGGAAACGGGGGTTTCCTTCCGCACGACAGGTAAATTCCAACGCTAGGAAAAAACTAAGGGGAAAGCCCATGATGATGATGGCAAGATATTCAGCGGATAAATCAAATAGGACCCCTTCTGCACCGAAAGCGACCAATAAAGGTTTATAAAAGAGTAAACCGGCAGCTGTAAAAAGTATTAAGGTGATGAAAAGTCCTGCAATGCAATTCCCCAATGCATCCTCAGCCTTATCCCTTCTTTCTTCCCCCAAATATTTGGCAATCAAAATACCGGATCCACTACCGAAAAGCAATACAAATCCAAACTGAAAAAGTGTAACAGGAAAAGCCATAGTTACGGCTGACAGTCCTTCCGCACCCACAAATTGGCCCACAAATATGCGGTCTACGAAGTTGTAAAGCGCATTGATCAGTAATCCCAGTACTGCCGGTCCCACAAAAACGAAAAGCAATTTCAAAACGGGATCATCTTTAAGGGAATAGTTATTTGGATGGTTCCCCATCCGCGGCATAACGACCTTTCTCCTGGCTTTTGAGAAAAGAAATAGGCTACGAAATTTATGCGTCAAATCATCCATTATAGGGGCTCTCATTTTAAGGGACAAAAGTATGGGATGGATAAGCTGAAATATGGATTATAATTTGAGCAAAATAGATTGCCATTTAAGTTTTGTATATCTTTAACACCTCAAACGGAATACTGTGATAGCATGAAAGTATTTAATGATATAAATACCTATTTTATAAATGGTTTGGAAAAAGCCAATGATTACTCCAATGGATTTTTTATTAGGGAAATAAGCAAACATAAGACTTTGGTAAAGCCCGGTAAGGAATTTTTTGGGCCACACAAACGTGATTTCTTTGAAATAGCCGTGTTACGACGAAATACAAGAAATATTAAAATAGGAAATCAGACGCTTCAACATATGGAAAATAGTCTGGCTATTGTTTCCCCTTTTCAAGTGATCAATTATAGTGACTTCCCTAATAATAATGATAATAATGATGATGAAGGTTTTATCATATATTTCAACCCTTCTATTTTCACTAACTTAAACCAGTCGTATGGCCTTCAGAATGAATTTCCTTTTTTCAAAATCCATACGATGCCCATATACCATTTGAATGATCGTGATTTTAATGATATTTTGAATGTGGCTAAGGAATTACACCATGAATCCAGAAGTACTAAAGCATATAATTTTGAAATTGTAAGATCATTACTCCTTATGTTACTTTATAAGGTAAAACGCTATACACAAGACAATAAAGGTATTGTTACCATGAATAGATTTGAAGCGGTCATGTCTAAATTCGAACAAGAACTGCTTTCGAGCAACAATCAATTTTTAACTGTTAAGGAATATGCCTCAAAGCTGCATATAAGTCCTATTTATTTAACGGAATGCACCAAAAAAGCAACAGGTAAGAGTGCACAGAAAATAATTATCGATTATAAGATCTTATATGCAAAAACGCTTTTACATCAAATGGGTAAATCGATTGCCGAAGTAGCGTATGCATTGAATTTTAATGAAGTGGCCAATTTCAATCAGTTCTTTAAGCGTAACACGGGGGTTACGGCGACGCAATTCCGTAATGGAATGGAATAAGATAGGCCGTAAATCATTTAGTGCCTTCTCACCTTTAAATTGAAAAATCAAGAAGGCTACGGTCAATACCTTTCCTTGTGCACCATCTTGCCGTAAGCGATCGGCTATGGATTCAATACTGCTTTCACCGCATCATAGGCATTGATAAAACCATGACCACTTTGGTAATCAAAGCCCGGTATACCGATGTCTTGGGCCGTATTTTTAAGAATAGCCCTGATTTCCCAAGGCAACAGCTCCGGGTTGGCCGATAACATCAACGAAACGATACCTGCCGTATGGGGCCCTGCAAGCGAATTGCCACTGGCCATGTTCAATAACCTCCCTTCGGGATCGACACAGGGTACTTTGGAATTTATGGTCGCAAAATCAGGTTTGTTCACCTGTCCGTCCTTGTAATATGCGGTATTCCAGACTACCGGACCCTGGCTACTGAATTTAGGCCGCTCACCGTCTTCACCGATACCCGCAACCCCTAAAACCGCATTGGGGATATCTTCCGGGTTACGCATTTGTTCCGGTAGTGGTGCAAATTGAGGTCCTGCGGCAAAATTTCCCGCTCCAGAAATAAAAACCACCCCACATAAAGTACCTTGCTCCAATATTTTTCTCCAATGGGTTTTGTATTCCCCAAGGTTGGGGTGCGAAAAACTCATGCTATAGGTATCCGCTCCCTGTTCTATGGCCCATTCTATCGCATCTTCAAAATGGGCAATACCGATTACCGGTGCCCATTTGGCCCCGGGGGCCACCCCAATGGCTTTTTTGGTACCCGTGGCATAGGTGCCCACGATCATAGCGGTACATAAATTACCGTGAATATTTGTCGCTCTTCGAATGTTGGGTTCATTAAGGTTGGCGCGGCCTTCATCAAAATGGTACCCGTGATAATCGTCTATATATCCATTTCCGTCATCATCGATCCCATTTCCCGGAATTTCCCCTTTATTGGTATAAATGTTCGATGCCAAAGGAGGAATGTCCAATTTAAAACCGGAATCGTGAACGACATTAAGTACGCCTTTCCCGGTAATGCCGAACTCGTTCCACACCTCAGGGGCACGTATTTTTTCGATGTTCCAAGGATAGGACTCGACCGCTTTAGGGTCAAAATCCGATGGGGGAATGTGCTCTAGGTATTCAGGTCCCATATTGGTGCCTTTTGATACGACCGGGGCCTGTTTCTTAAAAATATAGGCGACGTCTTCCAGGTTTTTAATAGCCTCGAAACCCTCGGGGGTGGCAGTACAGCTAAACCCACTGATAATCCAATGTTGTTTGATTCCCGTCACCAAACCTTCCCGCTCAAGGGCTTTAAGTGGCGCTGCCACTTTTCCAAAAGCCGTATTGCTCATGGCTTTTAAGGTGGTGGTCATTTCCGAACGCAATTCACTTCTTTTTCTTCCTTTGAATTCCATGGTTTTTTCCAAAAAGGAATCTGCCTTTTCCAGGTATTGATCTTTAAACCATACGACTATGGTTTGTGTGCTATCGGCAGGATTATACGCGGGATCGACCCAAACACCATCCCTGTTCTCGGACAACGCTTTTGTTGTCCAATGTTGTGGATTGGTGGAACCTTCGTTTGCCAAAGGTTGTGAAATGGCGTTTATGGTACTTGTTACGCAAACAATAAGGACGAATACGAATGGAGTTAATTTCGGGTGCATCATTCAGAATTGGGCTAAGAATATAAGTTTCGGTTTGTTAAATACTGTTTTCACGTGGAAAAATACATTTTTTCAAATCCAATTACTAATGCATCCTAAAATTCAATTTCGGTTCAGTACACCGTGTACTTTCCTCCTATGCTTCAATATCGGTGCTGTTTATTGGGTGTAAACGATTGTTTAGTAGTTTGTTATTGTTTTTTTTTGGAAGCCTTCGCAGGATGCAATGAAGGCCCTTGTGTTAACATAATTTTATAATGAATCCATTTAAAATATTTATCTTTGTTGTTGGTATGAAACGACTATTCCATAAAATAATGGCCTTGGTAATGGCTTTTGTAGTGTTATTCACTACACTGTCATTTACTGTTAGCATGCATTATTGTGGGGATACTTTAGTTGAAACCGCAATTTTCAAAAAGGTCAATGGTTGTGGAATGGAAATGGAAAAACCTGCTACCGAAGGTTGTTCGATGATCAAGAAAAATTGTTGCGATGATGAACAATTGGTTGTTGACGGTCAAGACGAATTACAACTGCAGGTTGACAAAATTTCTTTTGGGCAACAGGTATTCATTGCTTCCTTTGTTTATTCCTACATCAACCTTTTTGAAGGGTTGGATAAAAACGGACCTTCCTACGAAAAATACGAACCACCGCTCGTCAACAAGACCATCTACAAGCTAGACGAGACATACTTGATTTGATTTTTAAACGATGGACTTTTATCCTTTGGCCATGGCTTTAAGGATAATTCGCTGTGTTCGGTGTTGTTATGACACCAATGTCTAATTGTTTAATAATCAAAGCCAATGCTGAATAAAGGCATCAAATTTTTAATTGAGAACAAACTCGTAGCGGTTTTATTACTTGTCCTTTTCGTGGGATGGGGAACGGCAAATGCACCTTTTAATTGGGATACAGGTTTTTTACCAAGTGATCCCGTAGCCGTGGATGCCATTCCGGATATCGGTGAGAACCAACAGATCGTCTTTACGCCTTGGGAGGGTCGTTCCCCACAAGATATTGAAGATCAAATTACCTATCCTTTAACGACATCTTTATTGGGTATTCCGGGAGTAAAAACCATACGTAGTTCATCTATGTTCGGCTTTTCAAGTATCTATATCATTTTTGATGAGGACATAGAATTTTACTGGAGTCGCAGTCGTATTCTCGAAAAACTGAATTCCTTGCCAAGTGGTCTATTGCCCGAAGGGGTCAATCCTGCTTTGGGTCCCGATGCCACCGGATTGGGGCAAATATTTTGGTATACGTTGGAAGGTCGTGATGAAAACGGTAAGGTTACCGGTGGTTGGGACTTACAGGAACTGCGGAGCATTCAGGATTTTTATGTCAAATATGCGTTGTCCGCTGCAAGCGGTGTTTCTGAAGTAGCTTCCATTGGGGGTTATGTACAGGAATACCAAGTGGATGTGGATCCTGAATTGATGCGGCAATACGATGTTGGATTGAACAATGTCGTAAAAGCCGTAAAGGAAAGTAATAAGGACATTGGTGCACAGACCATTGAAATCAATAACGCAGAGTATTTGGTACGGGGATTGGGGTATGTAAAATCGATAGCGGATATTGAAAATGCAGTAGTCACTTCCGTAGACTTTACCCCTATCAAAATCAAGGATATCGGCAAAGTAACCTTAGGCCCGGCAACCCGAAGGGGAATATTGGACAAAGAAGGTGCGGAGGTGGTCGGTGCCGTTGTAGTGGCACGGTATGGTGCAAACCCAATGGAAGTCATAAACAACGTAAAAAAGAAAATCAACGAAATAAGTGGAGGATTACCTTCAAAAGTGTTGGCAGATGGAAGAACATCACAAGTGACCATCGTTCCCTTTTATGACCGAACGGAATTGATCCAAGAAACCTTAGGTACCTTGAACGAAGCATTGACCCTGGAAATACTCATTACCATTTTGGTCATTGTCCTTATGGTGTTCAACCTTCGGGCTTCGCTATTGATTTCCGGGGTATTGCCCGTAGCGGTATTGATGGTTTTCATTGCCATGAAGTTCTTTGGTGTCGATGCCAATATCGTTGCCCTGTCGGGTATAGCCATTGCTATCGGTACCATGGTCGATGTCGGGGTGATACTTTCGGAAAACATTATTAGGCATTTGGATGAAGATAAAGGTTCACAATCCATTAATACCGTAGTGTATAACGCCACCGCAGAAGTCTCCGGTGCGATAGTGACCGCTGTCATGACCACAATAATCAGTTTCATTCCCGTGTTTACCATGATTGGGGCAGAAGGAAAACTATTTAGGCCCTTGGCCTTTACAAAGACCTTTGCCCTAACGGCATCCATTATCGTGGCTTTGTTCCTAATTCCACCCTTTGCCGCTTTTTTATTCAGGAAGAAACCCATGAAAACCTATTTTAAAACGGTTTTAAATGGGGTTTTGATAGTATTGGGTATTGTTGTGGTCGTGTACGGGTATTGGTTGGGATTGATTCCGATGGCATTTGGTGTTATAGCACTGTTGAATCTGCAAAATAGACTTTCGGATAAAAATGCGAACCTTGCAAACATCATCATTTCAGTTGCTGCCATCGTATTCTTGTTGGCCGAATATTGGAGACCATTGGGTGTTGACAGGAATATTTTTTGGAATCTCATTTTTGTGAGTGTCATCTGCTTTGGTTTATTGGGTGTTTTTTCCTTATTCATTACCTACTACACTCGTATTTTACGATGGTGTTTGGAGAATAAGCTACTGTTTTTATCGGTACCTGCGGCCATTGTGATTGCGGGGTTTTTAATAATGAAGAATACGGGCAAGGAGTTTATGCCATCACTTAATGAGGGCTCTTTTCTACTAATGCCCACTTCAATGCCCCATTCGGGTGTAGAAGAAAACAAACGGGTCTTGCAACAACTAGATATGGCCGTCGCCAGTATTCCTGAAATTGAAACCGTGGTGGGAAAAGCAGGAAGGGCATCATCGGCATTGGACCCGGCACCCTTATCAATGTACGAGAACATCATTCAGTATAAACCGGAGTATATGTTGAATGAACACGGAAACCGCCAACGCTACAAAGTAAATGAGGACGGTTTGTTTGAATTAAAGGATGGTCGATTGATCCATAACGAAAATATTGCGGTCAGTTCGAGCGTAGTCGAGAACAAAGCGATTATCAAATCAACTTCATTAAATATCCAAAGGTCTCAACTAATCGAAGACAACGACGGGGAATTCTATCGAAATTGGCGACCGGGAATACGATCACCTGACGATATTTGGAATGAAATCGTAAGGGTCACCAGACTTCCCGGTGTCACTTCCGCACCAAAGCTTCAACCTATCGAAACCCGACTGGTAATGCTTCAAACCGGAATGCGTGCACCAATGGGTATCAAAATAAAAGGGCAGGATTTAAAACAAATCGAGGCATTTGGAATGCAATTGGAAACCATCTTGAAAGCGGTTGAAGGCGTTAAGGATGAAGCCGTATTCGCAGACCGTATTGTGGGCAAACCCTACCTGTTGATTGATATTGATAGGGAGCAAATAGCACGTTATGGGATTTCGATAGATGATGTACAGAATGTATTGAAAGTCGCTGTAGGCGGTATGGTACTGACCCAAACCGTTGAAGGTCGGGAGCGCTATGGGGTTCGTGTCCGTTATCCGAGGGAATTGCGTGCCGATCCAACTGATTTACGGCAGATTTATGTGCCGGTTGCCAAAGGCAGTCCGGTACCATTAAGCGAATTGGCAACAATTCGCTATGAACAAGGTCCGCAAGTCATTAAAAGTGAAGACACTTTTCTAGTGGGCTATGTCTTGTTTGATAAACTGGATGGTTTTGCTGAAGTTACCGTGGTTGAAAATGCACAAGCATTGTTACAACAAAAGATAGATTCAGGGGAATTGATGGTGCCCAAAGGAATCAACTATGCATTCTCGGGAACCTATGAAAATCAACTACGGGCCGAAAAAACCTTATCGGTCGTCGTGCCTTTGGCCTTGGCCATTATCTTTTTGATCCTGTATTTCCAATTCCGTTCAGTCGCCACCTCTTTAATGGTGTTTACCGGTATTGCAGTGGCCTTTGCAGGTGGCTTTATACTGATTTGGTCGTATGGTCAAGAATGGTTTTTAAACTTCAGTTTCTTTGGAGAAAACCTGCGCGATTTATTCCAAATGCATCCTATCAATTTAAGCGTGGCGGTTTGGGTTGGATTTATAGCACTTTTCGGAATCGCAACCGATGACGGTGTGGTAATGGCAACCTATTTGACCCAAACCTTTGACAGGAACACGCCAGGAAACAAGAAAGAAATTAGGGCGTCTGTTGTCGAAGCTGGGGAAAAACGTATCAGACCTTGTTTAATGACCACGGCTACTACCCTATTGGCATTATTACCGGTATTGACATCGACAGGACGTGGAAGTGATATCATGATTCCTATGGCCATACCCAGTTTTGGTGGAATGCTCATCGCATTGATCACCTTATTCGTAGTGCCCGTATTATACAGCTGGAAAGCCGAAGTTCAACTCAAAAGCACAGTAAAATGAAATATAGATCGATTAACTTGAAATTGGCCTTGGCTCTTGGTTCATGGTTTTTGGGTCTTTCTGCCGACGCCCAACAATTGGAAGTACTCATTGATGAAGCCTTGATGAACAATCCGGAAATTCAAAAATTCGAGTTGCAATATAAAAGAGCTTCCGAAAAGGTGAATGAAGTCAATACCATTCCCAATACCGAATTCGGAGTAGGCTATTTTGTAAGTGAACCTGAAACACGCACCGGTGCACAACGGTTTAAAGTTTCTGCCAAACAAATGTTACCTTGGTTCGGGACGATTACCGCAAGGGGAAATTATGTGGGTTCGTTAGCCGATGCCAAATATGAAGACATCGTTATCGCAAAGCGAAAGTTAATGGCTTCGGTATCCCAGTCCTATTACAATTTATACGCCAACAAAGCCAAACAAGGGGTGCTGACCGAAAATATCGAATTGCTCGAAACCTATGAAACATTGGCTTTGACCTCTGTTGAGGTGGGTAAGGCATCTGCTGTTGATGTGTTGCGATTGCAAATGCGTCAAAACGAAATGCAACAACTAAAGGATGTTTTGCACCATCAATTTTTAGCGGAACAGTCTTATCTCAATAACCTTTTGAACAGGGATAATGGGGTTTCGGTTACTATAATCGATGCATTGGATATTCCATCGGAAGATTTTGAAATGAATGCCGGAGATTTGGACGTGCATCCCGAATTGTTGAAATATGACAAGCTTTATCGGTCCGTTGCACAATCCGAACTGTTAAATCAAAAAGAGAGCCTTCCCATGATCGGTTTCGGTTTGGACTATATCAATGTTGACGAACGCCCCGATATGAGTTTCTCCGATAACGGAAAAGATATCGTAATGCCCATGGTTTCGTTATCCATTCCTATTTTCAATAAAAAAAACAAATCCCAGACCAAGCAAAATGAGTTGGAACAGCAGGAAATAACCGCTCAAAAACAGGAACGTTTAAATACATTGGAAACGCTTTTGGATAAGGTGACCAATGAACGCATTTCTGCACGAATAAGTTATGCCATTCAAGCTAAAAACTTAAAGCAAGCTAAAGATGCAGAAGACATTTTAATCAAAAGCTACGAAACAGGTACGATTGATTTTAATGATGTATTGGACATTCAAGAACTGCAATTGAAATTTCAAATGAACCAAATAGAATCCATAAAGTCCTACTATGTAGCGACAACGATCATTAACTATTTAATACAGTAATAAAAAAAGGCCCAATGTGCAAGAACGAACGTATGGTAGCTTGTAAATAGCGAAGAACATCCGACCTTTAATAACCATAATCAAGAGATGAAACACACTTATCACATACATGGGATGACATGCAACGGTTGTCGCAGTCACGTAGAAGAGACGCTTTCCAAAGTGAAAGGCGTTTCCAAAGCAACGGTTAATTTGGAAAAAGCCGAAGCTTCCATTGAAATGGAAAGCCATATTCCTTTGGAAACATTTCAAAAGGCATTGATAGCGGATGGTGGTAGCTATAGTATTCACAAACCCGGCGAACACCATCATCGTTCAGGGCCAAAAAAGGCAAAACGACCCAAAGGAAAAGGTACGGGAACCTTTTATTGCCCTATGCATTGTGAAGGGGATAAAACTTATGACCAACCTGGCGATTGCCCTGTTTGTGGCATGGATTTGGTCGAAGAACAAAATTTATCAGCCACCTCGACAGCACAATGGACGTGTCCTATGCATCCGGAAATCGTAGAGGATGAAGCTGGGTCCTGCCCTATTTGCGGAATGGATTTGGTACCCATGCAATCCGACCTTTCAGCGGAAGAAAAGACCTATAGGGGACTATTGAAAAAGTTTTGGCTGGCCATTGCATTTACGTTGCCCATTTTCGTGATTGCCATGAGCGAAATGCTAACCAATAATCCGCTTTACGATATCATGGAACAGAAATATTGGAATTGGATTCAGTTTGCATTATCCATTCCAGTAGTGTTTTATGCTACTTGGATGTTCTTTGAACGTGCTTTTAGAAGTATAAAAACATGGAATCTCAATATGTTTACCCTTATCGGGATCGGTGCAGGTGTAGCCTGGACGTTCAGTGTTATAGGAATGTTGTTCCCTGGGGTTTTTCCAATGCAGTTCAAAACCGAATCCGGAGCGGTTCATGTGTATTTTGAGGCAGCAACCGTTATTTTGACGTTGGTGCTTTTAGGTCAGTTATTAGAGGCCCGTGCCCATAGTAAGACCAACACGGCAATTAAGGAATTATTGAAATTAGCACCGAACAAGGCCATAAAAATGGTCGATGGTGAAGAGGTCCAAGTCAGTATCGACGAGATAGGGTTAGGTGATATCCTAAAAGTAAAACCGGGGGACAAGATTCCCGTAGATGGCGTCATAACCGATGGGGAAACCAGTATCGATGAATCCATGATCACCGGGGAGCCCATTCCGGTGAGCAAGACGATAAATGATAAAGTTAGTAGCGGTACCATCAATGGCAATCGATCTTTTTTGATGAAAGCCGAAAAAGTGGGTAGTGATACGTTGCTGTCGCAGATTATCCATATGGTCAATGATGCCAGTAGAAGCCGGGCCCCCATTCAAAATTTAGCCGATAAGGTTTCGGGATATTTTGTTCCCATTGTCGTGATGATATCAATCCTGACCTTCATCGTTTGGGCAATCTGGGGTCCAGAACCTGCTTATGTGTATGCTTTTGTGAATGCCATTGCGGTTTTGATCATTGCATGCCCGTGCGCATTGGGATTGGCAACACCTATGTCGGTAATGGTGGGTGTGGGTAAAGGGGCCCAGAATGGGGTATTGATAAAAAGTGCCGAAGCCCTCGAAAAAATGAATAAGGTCAGTACACTTATCGTCGATAAAACAGGCACCATTACAGAGGGGAAACCCACCGTGGAAACCGTTCGGGCCTTCGGTGACCTCAAAGAAATGGAAATACTAAGCCATATGGTATCCCTGAATACCAATAGCGAACATCCGTTGGCCGAAGCTACCGTAAAATATGGAAAAGAACACAATGCCGAAATCATGAAATCCGAATCTTTCAGTGCTGTTACGGGAAAAGGTGTTGAAGCGAAAATAAATGGTAAAAAGGTGGCATTGGGGAATGCTAAAATGATGGAGTTTGCCAAGGCGGAAATTTCTTTTGAGATCCAGGAGGAAGCCAAAAAGTATCAGCAACTAGGGAAAACAGTATCCTATTTGGCGATTGATGAAAAAGTGAAGGGCTTTGTGGTTATTGGTGATAAGATAAAGGAAACCAGCGCCAAGGCCATCAAAACCCTTCAAGATAAAGGGATCGGTGTGATCATGCTCACAGGGGATAACCACGTTACGGCACAAGCGGTAGCATCGGAACTTGATTTGGCAGATTTCAAAGCAGGAATGCTTCCCGAAGATAAACTCAATGAGGTCGCGGAACTTCAAGAACAGGGCATGGTAGTTGCCATGGCCGGGGATGGTATCAACGATGCGCCTGCATTGGCGAAAAGTGACGTGGGGATTGCCATGGGAACAGGAACCGATGTGGCCATAGAAAGTGCTATGATAACGCTGGTAAAAGGCGATTTACACGGGATTGTAAAAGCAAGGAATCTAAGCGACAATGTGATGAAAAACATTAAGCAAAACCTGTTTTTCGCCCTGATCTATAACACTTTGGGCGTGCCTATTGCCGCAGGGGTACTATACCCGTTCTTTGGTATTTTACTATCCCCGATGATTGCAGCTTTAGCCATGAGTTTTAGCTCGGTTTCGGTCATAAGCAATGCCCTAAGATTAAAGACCATAAGCATTTGATGTAGTGCTTGGAACAGTTTTTAAAATATCAAAAAGATTGGCATTCTAAAGGGAATCCCGTATAAATGAAACTGGCTGATTTGGCGGTTATCAAAATTACCGGGGTATGAACAGTTGGGGTCATGGATTATGTTTTGGGGTTACAGGAAGCATTAGGAATATAAAATTGGGTAAATAAGATGATAAAGAGAAAAACAGCGTTAAAAATCAGGAAAACACATCGTTATTTAGGTTTGTTTTTGGGGGTCCAATTCCTTTTTTGGACGATAAGTGGCTTGTATTTCAGTTGGACGGACCTTGATGAGATCCACGGGGATCAATTTAAGGATCCGGACTATGCCCCAAAATCCTTTAAGACCCTGATAAGTCCTTCCCAGCTCGATGTTTCCGAAGGTGTGAATACCATTGCACTAAGGGATATTGGCAATAGACCATATTATTGGGTAAATAAGAAGCAGTTGTTTAATGCTACCAACGGAAATCCAAAACATGGTATCACCGTTTCGGAAGCCCTTTACATCGCAAAAAACCATATGGGAAACAATTTGGAAGTAGCATCGGTCGAGCAAATAAATGAGGTGGGAAAGCACCACGAATACCGTGAAAAGTTATTGCCGGCTTATGTTATTTCGTACAAATCGGATGAAGCCTTAAAAGCTTATGTTTCGGTCAAGGATGGAAAATTTCAAACGGTACGGCATCGAAGTTGGCGTTGGTTTGATTTTTTATGGATGACACATACCATGGATTATGAAGGAAGGGATAATTTCAATACGACGGTCTTGAGGGCATTTTCCCTTTTGGGATTGATTACGGTGTTAAGCGGATTTTTAGTTTGGTACACCTCCTCACCTTCCATTGGAAAAATAAAAAGAAAAATTAAACCATAGAATAATGAAAAAATATATACTGTATTTGGGCACTTTGATCATTGGCCTACTTTTGGGATGGATGATCTTCGGGGGGGCATCAAAGAAAGAAACAGACCACAATCACGATACGGTTACAGAAACCAATCACATGTGGACCTGCTCCATGCACCCACAAATCATGCAACCCGAACCGGGCGAATGCCCTATTTGCGGAATGGATTTGATACCCATCGAAAGTGGTAGTGATGGGATGTTGGCAAATCAATTCAAATTGACAGAAAACGCCATGGCATTGGCCAACATCCAAACAACGATTATCGGCCAAGGTAAATTGGAAGGCAGTACCGTGAAATTGTCTGGTAAAATCGTTGAAAATGAAGAGGCAAATACGGTTCAAGTCAGTTACTTTTCAGGTAGAATAGAAAGGCTATATGTCAGTACTACCGGGGAAAAAGTCCGTAAAGGCCAGTTGATGGCAACCATTTATTCCCCGGAACTGTATGCTGCACAACAGGAATTGATAACCGCGGCCAAATTAAAGGAATCGCAACCTGCATTATACAAGGCAGTACGTAATAAATTGAAGTTATTGAAACTTTCCGACAATCAAATCAGTCAGATTGAGGAAACGGGAATCGTACAGGAAAATTTCCCGGTCCACGCCACCGTTTCCGGTACGGTCATAGAAAAGTCGGTGGCCCAAGGGGATTTTGTCCGACAAGGTCAGCCCTTATTGAAAATTGCCGATCTCAACACCGTTTGGGCAAACTTCGATGTGTATGAAAATCAAATAAACCTATTTGAAAAGGGACAAGAAGTTGTGGTAACTACGAATGCTTATGGCAATAAGGAATTCAAGGGGAAAGTGGATTTCATAGCCCCCATAGTAAATGCAAGTACAAGAACGGTGACCTTGCGCGTGGTGCTCAATAATGAAAACGCTTTATTCAAACCAGGAATGTTCGTGGCTGCCAAGGTGGTTGGGGGTACGAAAGATACCAAGAATGTACTGACCCTACCTGCATCGGCGATTTTATGGACAGGGGAACGATCAGTGGTCTATTTGAAAACCGATCCAAACCAACCGGTTTTTGAAATGCGTGAAGTGGTTTTAGGGAGCCGTATAGGAGATGATTATGAAGTTTTGGAAGGCCTGTCCGCTGGAAACGAAATCGTGGTGAATGGTACCTTTACCGTTGATGCAGCTGCCCAATTACAGGGTAAAAAATCAATGATGAATAAGGGTGGTGGCACAACAATGACGGGCCATGAAGGACATATGGGAACGGATACCGCATCATCAAAAAAAGAAAGTGACCCGACCCCTGGGCATGAACGCATGGAGGTGCCGGTAAAATTCCAAGGACAATTAAAAGCGATTTTTAATGATTACATCAATTTGAAAGATGCTTTCATCGAGGAAAATCCGAAAAATATAACATCAAGTGCCGTAAATTTACGCAACAATCTAGGTATGGTCGATAGCAAGCTATTATCGGATAATACCTCCCATGAACTTTGGATGGTTTTGGAAAAAGAACTGATAACCGCTACGTCGGCCATTTCCGAAATGTCGGATATCAATGCACAAAGAAACCATTTCAAGCATTTGTCCTCACACCTGATCAACGTTGTGCAACGATTTGGGGTAAATGAAAAAGTCTATGTGGAATTTTGTCCAATGGCCGATAATAACAGGGGCGCATATTGGTTGAGCAAAGAAGAAAAGGTAATCAATCCGTATTTTGGTAGCGCCATGCTTACCTGTGGGGAAGTAAAACAAGTAATAAACTGAATAAACATATAATGACAATTAAATATTTTAAAATGAAGAAGGTAATTTTAGTATTGGCAATTAGTTTGGGAATGGGGGTGTTTTTCACATCGTGTAAGGAGACAAAAAAAGTGGAAAATACGGAAGTGCATGAAAACCATGATCATGGAGCGGATGAAACGGCTACGCATGAGGTATATCAATGCCCAATGAAATGTGAAGGCGATAAAACCTATAAAGAAGAAGGGCAATGTCCTGTATGCCATATGGATTTAAAGAAAGTTGTAAAACAATAAATCGGTACAGATGGTAGCATCAAATAAGTACATCGCTATGGCTTCGACGATGTGTATGATGCTACCCTATCATTTGATAGAACGATCATCTTCCCTTCCATGATGGGGTACTCCTTTTTCTCATATACCCTTATCGTCGGGGACAGACCTTTGGGTCAATGCATACGATCTGGTTTAGCTTTGTTTTTCGGTGCTTTTGGTCGATCGCCGTATTTCTCTTCTTAAAATATGAGGGAACATTAATCTGTACTTCTTTGGTTGATTATCAGTCCTGTAGGGTTTTGTCGTCAATTTTCCGTCCTATTTAGGTGGAATATATCTTTATTTAATTGATGCTTTTGGGGATTGCAGGCCCCCAACCGTTAGAACTATTTTATTAAATTAGCCTGAAGTCAAAGTACAAACCAACCCAAACCCATTAAATTTTCTAAATATGAAGAACTTACGTGCAAACTATTTTCTCATTTTGCTTGGTCTATGCCTAAACCAATTACAGGCTCAGGATAACCATCATTACCAAACCGATTTTTCCATTGACAATTTTACCGAACGTAGAACGAAGGTATTCAATGCCATCGGCAATGAGGCCATAGCACTGGTGCAAGGTGCTGGAGGTCATCCCGGATTCAGTGTTTTTAGGCAATCGAACACTTTTTACTACCTCACTGGATTGGAAACCGACCATGCCTATCTGATGCTAAACGGAAAAAATAAGCAAACAACGCTTTACCTGCCACATCGGGATGAAAGCCGTGAAAAAGGACAGGGTAAGATATTGTCCGCAGAGGACAAAGAACTGGTTTTGGAGCTTACCGGGGTCGATGATGTAAAAGGATATGAATTTTTGTCTTCCGATTTGCTCAGAACTGGACTTATTAAATCAGATACCCCCCTGCTCTATACCCCCCTAGGTCCGGCAGAAACAGGGAACGACAGTAGGGATGAACTTTTATATGCACAGGCGCGGGTAACGGCCGATCCGTGGGACGCTTCATCGACTAAGGAAGCGTTATTCGTACAAAAAATAAAATCACAGTTCCCACAATTTGAAATTCGCGACTTATCCCCGATCATGGATGCGATGCGATTGATCAAAAGCAAGGAAGAAATTGCCCTGATACGGAAGGCTACACAAATCGCAGGTCTTGGGATCATCGAAGCCATGCGGTCTACCGAACCGGGGGTTTTTGAATATCAGCTCGATGCCGCCGCCAAATATATTTTCCACGTCAACGGTTCCCGTGGCGATGGTTATGCCTCCATTATCGGTGGGGGTACCAATGCCTTTATGGGACACTATTTTCATAAAACGGATGTACTGAAATCCGGGGATCTGGTATTGATGGATTATGCACCCGATTATCGGTATTACACCAGTGATGTGACCAGAATATGGCCCGTGAACGGTAAATTCGACGATGCCCAAAAGGCGTTGTACAATTTCATCGTGGCTTACCGGGATGCCCTGTTCAAATATATTAAGCCCGGTGTTACTTCCGATGAGGTTCTCGACCGGGCCGCTGCGGACATGAACGACTATTTAAAAGGAAAATCCTTTGCCAAACCCCATTATCTGAAAGCGGTGCAAGAAGGGGTGAAATTCCGGGGGCATTTTCAGCATCCCGTGGGCATGGCCGTGCATGATGTGGGCAACGTGCGTCGGGTACCCCTAAGGGCCGGTATGGTCTTCACCATCGACCCCATGATTTGGATTCCCGAGGAACGCCTGTATATCCGTATTGAAGATGTCGCTTTGGTCACCGAGGATGGTGTGGAAAACCTAAGTGCTTTTGTGCCGTCGTCCATAGCGGATGTGGAAAAGACCATCATGGAAAAGGGGGTCATCGAATTCCGTCGACCTGCCGCGTTACCGCTAAAAAACTGACCCTACCCCTAACAATAGATAACCACCACCTAAAACCATCCTATGAAAAGTATCTCTTTATTGCTTTTATTTGCCCTAGTTCTACCGATAAGAGCGGCTAATCCGATAACGGACAACTACCCGAAAAATCCAAATATCGATGCCATTGATTATGTGTTTCGCATAAGCCTTTCGGATACCTCTGATGAGATCCAATGTGAGGAGACCGTTGAAATCCGATATTTGGCTGCCGGGGAAACGACATTACGGCTGGATTTGGTCAAGGCATCCAAAAAACTGGATCAAAAGGGTATGATGGTCAGTAAGGTGATTTCAGAAGGAAAGCTACTCGACTTTACGCATGACGATGCCATCCTGGCCATTCAATTGCCCGAACCGTCAAAGACGAACCAATACAGTTCCTATACCATAAGTTATAAAGGGGTTCCGGCCACTGGCCTTAAAATCGGGGACAATAAATACGGGGACCGGACCTTCTTTAGCGACAATTGGCCCAATAAAGGGAGAAATTGGTTGGCAACCATTGATCACCCCTACGACAAGGCCACTTGTGAGTTCATCGTAAGTGCGCCCACAAAATATCAGGTTGTTTCCAATGGATTGAAGATCGAGGAAACCGATTTGGGTAACGGTCAACGCCTTACCCATTGGAAGCAATCGGTTCCCATTGCTACATGGCTTTATGTTTTGGGTGTGGCGGAGTTTGCGGTACAGTATGTGGACGAGTTCGAGGGTAAATCGATCGAATCATGGGTATATCCACAAAACAGGGAGGCGGGATTTTACGATTTTGCCATCCCTACAAAAAGGGTACTGGAGTTCTATAGCGATTGGGTAGGGCCTTTTTCCTATGAAAAATTGGCCAATATACAATCGAACAGTGTAAGTGGTGGCATGGAAGCGGCATCGGCCATCCTATATAGTGAAAATTCCGTAGTCGGAGATCGAAATGAACGCTGGAGGAATGTGGTCATTCATGAAATTGCCCATCAATGGTTCGGAAATGCCGTGACCGAATATGACTGGGACGATGTGTGGTTGAGCGAAGGTTTCGCCACCTATTTTACACTGCTTTTCATTGAGCATGAATACGGTCATGATGAGTTTTTACAGGGCCTTGCCAAGAGTAAAGAAATGGTGGATGATTTCTATGCGAAAAATCCGGAGTATCGCATCGTTCATGACAATCTTAGCGATATGTCCCAAGTAACCAGCAGACAGACCTATCAAAAAGGAAGTTGGATTCTACATATGTTACGCGGAGTGGTGGGGACCGATGTTTTTTGGAAAGGAATTCAGGCGTATTACAAGAAGTATAAGGATTTGAATGCCACTACGGCCGATTTTCAAAAGGAAATGGAAAAGGCTTCAGGGTTGAACTTGGAATACTTTTTTCAACAGTGGTTGTACAAACCCGGTACGCTTAAGTACCAAGGTAATTGGACCTATGATGACAAAAACCGAAAAGTGACCCTTCGTTTGGATCAGGTACAGCATGATGGAAGCTTTTTTAGAATGCCTTTGGAGATCGGTATATACGGGACCGATGGCAAGCATCGGTTGATTGAAAAGGTACAGGTCGATAAAAAATCGAACTCCTTTACGTTTACGCTTGATTTTATCCCGGAACAAATTGTACTCGATCCCAATTCCTGGGTTTTGATGGAAGCCGATTTCGTAAAAAAACAGTAAGAGTCCTGATTCGATCAGGGTTTATGGGATTGTCAGCGACTTCGTTGCGGCAATCCCGTTTTAACTTGCCGGGCAAATGACGGGCAACCCATCTATTTTCCTGCTAATGCAATTCCTTCATGATTTCCGCAAATAATTTATATGACCGTATCTTATCTTCCAGTCCATAGATATGGGTCACGGCAATCAGTTCATCTGCTTTGGTTTGTTCCAAAAACGCTTTTAATTGGGTCTTGACAGTGGCTTTACTGCCAATAAAGGAATACTTAAGCATTTGCTGTATCTGCGGATGTTGCATGGTTTCCCTTAAGGTATCGGTCATTGCCGTTGGCGGTTGAACATCATCGCGTTTACCTGTAAATATACCTATGATCAAACGGATCAAGGAAGTTGATAATCGTTCAGCTTCTTCATCGGTATCCGCAATAATAACGTTTACCCCTGCCATCACATACGGTTTTTCGGACTGTTTTGAAGGCTGGAATTCTTCACGGTAGATTTGTAAGGCTTCCCTTAAGTGGGTGGTGGCAAAGTGACTGGCAAAGGCATATGGTAATCCTTTTTTGGCCGCTAAATGGGCACTATCGGTACTTGACCCCAAAATATAGAATGGAATTTCAACCCCTTCCGCTACGGTAGCACGTACTTTGGCTTTGGCATTCGCTTTTGAAAAGTACATTTCCAACTGTTCCAATTCCGAAGGAAATGAATGTGCCGCCTGCATAAAATCGGAACGTATGGCCTGTGCGGTTTCCCTATCGGTTCCCGGTGCCCTTCCCAAGCCCAAATCGATTCGGTTGGGATATAAAGAAGCTAGCGTGCCAAATTGCTCGGCTATAATCAAGGGGGAATGGTTTGGGAGCATAATTCCACCGGAACCGATACGAAGGGTTTTTGTTCCTTCGGCAACATAACCGATAAGTATCGAAGTGGCACTACTCCCGATATTGGATGCATTATGGTGTTCTGCCAACCAAAAGCGGGTATACCCGAGGTTTTCGGCATGTTTTGCCAATTCACGCACATTGTTGAATGTCTGTGCAAGCGTATGGTCCTTGGACACCAATGCTAAATCCAAAATGGAATAGGCGGTAGGTTCTGTATTCATGGTTAATTACGATTTTATGCTGTAAAATTACATAATGCAGTTCGTAATAACAGGAAGGCGATACGTTTTGGCTTTTATATAACACCTTAGGGTAACCCTAACTGCTTCATGCTAAAAACGATATGGTTTCCGTTTGAAAATTGTGAATATCTATTCCCGATTTTGACTTTTTCCCCTAATCTGAAACCCTATATTTGGCACCCTTAAAACAAAAAAAATATGAGTGCAACGTGGTATGAGTGCAAAGTAAAATATAGAAAACTGGATGAAGCATCGGGTATGCTAAAGGTAAAGACCGAGCCTTATTTGGTAGATGCCGTATCCTACACCGAGGCAGAAAGTCGGATTACCGAAGAAATGGCGGCCTATCTGAGCGACAGTGAGGAAATCAAGATCACGAATATCAAAGTGGCCAATTATGCCGAGATCCATCCGTTTGAGAATTCCGACAGATGGTTTAAATCAAAAGTTTCCTTGATTGCCTTTGATGAGGAAAGTGGAAAGGAGCGTAAAACAAACCTTTACCTTTTGGTGCAGGCCAACGATGTAAAGGAGGCCTATGACAATACGGTTGTCGCCATGAAAGACACTATGGGCGATTACACCATACCGGCGATTTCAGAATCCCCTATTATGGATGTGTTCCCTTATTTTTCAGGTGAAGAAGGGGAAGTGGAACGCTTGGAAAAGTTCACGGCCTTAAAGGACTCCGTACCTTTGAAGAACGATATGGATGAGGCTTTGGAGATGGCCGATGTACTGTCCGAAGAGGAGGAATAGCTTATTTCCAACATAAAATAGGGTGTAAAGACCCCAAATAAAGGAAGTCCGTTTAATGATTTTTAAACGGACTTTTTTTTGCCTTATAGATCTTGTTTTAAAGTTGGGGAATAGACTTTAAAAGGTGGTTTTGGACCTTTGGAATATGGTCTAAATACCTAGGGCTTGATATTTTGGTTCACCTTGAATAAATTATCCGGATCGTAGGTGTTTTTTATCGCGACCAGTCGATCATAATTGTGCCGATAACTGGCTTTGATGCGTTCCTGGCCTTCTTCCATCATAAAATTGGAATAGGCCCCACCCGAGGAATATGGGTGTAGCGTGTTGTAATAATCCTTGCACCAATCAGTTATTTTCTCCTTGTTGTTCGGGTCTTGGTCAACCCCTACAATTACCCCGGCATATTTTGCATCCCTATAGGCCCAAGGCGTATCGGTAGCACCAACCCTGCTCGCGGCCCCGCTAATGGGATATAAATGCATTTGCGAAAGCGGTGTGGGAATTTGGGAGCCATGTTTCAAATGGCCCGCTCTTACCTCCGGACCCAATTCGTCAAAAAAGTCGGCCCTCCAATACCATTGCAATCCCGGAGGAAAGAGTCCGTCGAACAAGGTCTGTACAGAAGGATAGGGCATTTCCCCTACATGTTCGAATAAAGGTTTTTTATCGCGTACAGGTTTAAAAACATCCTTGAATTTATCTGGATGCCCGGTATAGCACCAGACCACGCCACAGAATTGTTTGTTATGCAAATGCTCGGGGAAAGGAGGCCCTGGAATGACCAAAGTTGCAATAAACCCGTTTAAATCTTCCGGAGCTCCATGTATAAATCCATCAAACCATGCCATGATTTCCTCGGTTTGCGCTATGGGCCATAAGGTGGGTCCCCCAATAACCGTTTTTATGGGATGGGCCTGGAACTTAAAGGAGGTTACGATCCCAAAGTTGCCTCCACCCCCACGGATGGCCCAAAACAGATCGGCATGCTGTTCCTTGCTCACGGTTACAAAAGTACCATCGGCCAATACCATATCGGCCTCCAACAAATTGTCTATGGTAAGTCCAAATTTCCTGGAAAGATAGCCTACACCGCCGCCCAAGGTCAACCCCCCTACTCCTGTAGTGGAAATTATTCCCGCCGGTATGGCCAATCCAAAGGCGTGTGTGGCATGGTCTACTTCACCCCAAAGGTTTCCTCCTCCTACACGTACGGTGTTGTTGGAAGGGTCTACCCGTACAAATTTGATTCCTGACAAATCAATGACCATTCCGTCGTCGCAAATGCCCAATCCACCTCCATTGTGGCCCCCACCCCGAACGGCGATAAGCAAATCGTTTTCCCGTCCAAAATTGACCGAGGCCAAAACATCGGCCACATCTACACATTTGACGATCATACCGGGATGCTTATCTATCATACCGTTGAATACCTTTCGACGGGTATCGTATTCGATATCCGAAGGCATTACCACTTCTCCCCTAATTTGATTTTTTAAGGATGCTATCAGTTCGGCATCCAATCCTTTTACCATTTCCATAATCGTATTTTTTAATTGTTAGATAAGCCATAATACCCTTCAGATCATTCCGTTCCCACGGTAATGGGAAAAGCGTCCAATGGCTCTTCGAAGGCAATAAAAAGGACACAGGGTTCTTCACTTCCGCATTTTGCGGTGTGTGGTTTATTGGCCGGGCCAAATGCATAGGAACCAACCTTCATGGTCTGTTCACTTTCCCCTTCATAAGTAACATGTAGTTCCCCGGAAACAAGGATCATTCGTTCAGCTGAACTATGCCGATGTTTAGGAATTACATAATTGGCAGGTACCTTAAAAAAGATATCTACATTTCTTTTTGAGGGGTCTCCGTGCAGTACGGATATGCTACAACCCTCTGGCATAAAGGATGGACACGGACCCCATTGCAGATCTTTATCCATATGTGTCCTTACCAAGGAGGTTTCCATTTCATCTTCAAGGTCATCTTGCCCGAAAAAGGAAGGGCTTGCCAAAAAAAAGGAGATCAACAGTACAACTTTTAATTTCGATAATACATACATAAACTTCATGACTCAACTATTTAAGGTTAATAAAATGATTCAACTTCAGCTGTAAATCCCATGGCTCTTTTCTTCCTTTTCGCTTCTTGGGAGATCGCAACGTACCGTAAACCGTTTTACCTTTCGCGTAAACGAAGGCAAGAAAAGTTGGAAAAAGGGAACTAATGGGAGATCGGTTACTTATAAAAAATGAGGGGATACTTATGTAAACAAAACAGCGTGACCCTGAGCAATGGGGAGTTTACGTTTTTTGATGCCGGACCGAACACTAGGTTCCGAAGCGCTATTCTTTTTGTTGGAATAAAGTTAAGTAGCAAAATACTGAATGACCGCTACTTTTTATCCAAATAATAACAATATTTGAGCATGGGGTGTTTTATGCCCACAAAAAAAAAGCCTTAATCAACAAAATTTTGGATATACTTTGAGGGAAGGATTCCGAAATGATCCATAAAACATTTTGAAAAGTAAGACGCACTGCTAAACCCGGTTGAAAAGGCTGTTTCGGAAACATTGTTCCTGTTCAAAAGCTGTAAGGCCATTTCCAACCTATAATCCTTGATAAGCCTATTAGGGGATTTGCCAGTAAGCGCTATCATTTTTCTATAGAGTTGGGATTTGCTATAGCCCATTTTTTTACTGAAACCATCCGCGTTGAAGGCTGCATTGGTCCATTCCTTTTCCATGATGTCCATGAACAGGTTTATGAATTTCCCCTCATCTACTTTTAAGGCCGTCAAGTTTTTATTTTCCAATTTCTGGTTCAAATTTTCACTTTCATACAATTCCCTTACCTCTGGGGACAATACGACCTTATCATCCACCAAGGCACAAAAACGTTCCGCCATTTTAATGGTGTCCTCAAAAATACCGTCTTTTTCGGTGACCGGCACGCCTGCGTGTAATCCTATGCTCGATTGGATGTCTGTATTCGACGTCATGGAAAGGGAATTTAAGTTGGCATATATTTCCCGGGCGCAGTGTACGGCATTGGTGACCGAATTGAAGGACAGTAAAAAATAATCGGATTGCTGCTTTACGATCCGACCGAAATATTTTTCGGTTACTCCAATAATGGATGAATGGCTATTGGCGATATCCTTAGGTAAATGTAATGGGTCAACACCCTTTAATGAACCGATTTTTAAGGCGATGACCATAATGGTCCTAAATGCGGGGTCATTTATGATATTCAGTTCTGTTTTTTTCGATTTTTCAGGATCTTCGATCCTTCCTAGGAAAGATTCCACTATGGATCCCTCCACTTCGATAATCCTATGGGGAACTTCACCATGGGCATGGTTATGCATATCCTGGATGGCCTTTTTGTTAGGGGCCTGGATAAGGCAAAAGGCGGTCCGCCTTTTTTCATCGCACCAGTAGGTCATACCCTTACAACCGTAAAGATGTTCAATCTTTAAATCTTCCTTATGCATTTGTGCCACATGTACCGCAGTGATTTCTTGAGGTATATCGTGACGATCCATATAAATAGGCATGGTGAATGTGTTTTATACAATATAGTGAATTTTAACCAGTTAGGGTTATATTTCCTATTTTACTTATCGGGATTTGTTGGATGCGATTGGCGGTCAAGGAAAAGGATACCCCTGAGTAAAGCCAGAAAGGATTGGCATTGGATAATAAAAAGAAAGATTAAAAGAAAGCCGGGTGTGGCAAGCCTAAATGCGGTGCCGAAAATTTATGGCCCACCGAGATCCTAAAGGGGAATTACCGCTATAAAAACAATTTATGGATGATGGTATGGACAATTATAAGCATGGAACTGGCTATCATAAACAAGCCAATAACCATAAAATCTTAAGGTAGGAGGTGCTGTTTACATGGTTCAAAGGGAAGTCCCTAGGCCTTTAGGCAATGGCCGAACCGTTTTTAAATATTAAAGCACTCGGGAAAAGAAGCTGTTATACTCCTAATCCCAAATGCTTTCAATACAAAAATTAAAAAATTACATGGACTCGTGGAAAGAACGTGTAATAACTTCCATTTGCTGCTCTTTTGTCAACCGTACAAAATTAACGGCATAACCGGATACGCGAATGGTCAATTGAGGATATTCCCCAGGATTTTCCATGGCATCGAGCAACGTTTCCTTATTCAATACATTTACATTCAAATGTTGTGCATTCCTTGAGAAATAACCATCAAGGGTCGTAGCTAAATTGTCTATTCTATCTTGTTCCGATGAACCTAATGATTTAGGTACGATAGAGAAGGTATTGGAAATTCCATCCAAAGAATCCTTATAGTCAATTTTTGATACGGAGTTCAAGGAAGCGATGGCTCCATTTTTATCACGACCATGCATTGGATTTGCACCCGGTGCAAAAGGTACCCCATGAGCCCTACCATCTGGTGTTGCTCCGGTTTTCTTACCATAGGATACGTTTGACGTAATGGTCAATACCGACATGGTAGGTTCTGCATTTTTGTAAACAGGCAATTGTTTCAACTCATTGTTAAAATCAGCTACTGCTTGACTTGCCAATAAATCTACCCTGTCATCGTCATTTCCATAGCAAGGGAATTCCCCTTCGATTTCGAAATCGACCGTTAAACCTTCTTCATTTCTTACGGGTTTGACTTTCGCGTATTTTATGGCTGAAAGTGAATCGGCTACTATTGATAATCCGGCAATACCATAAGCAATGTTAATGCTTGGATTGGTATCGATTAAAGCCATTTGGGCCTTTTCATAATAGTATTTGTCGTGCATATAATGAATAATGTTCATTGAATCGTTATAAACACGGGCAACTTCTTTCATGGCAATTTTGAAATTGGCCATTACTTTATCGAAATCAAGATACTCATCAGTATATTCAGGAACACCATTTACAACTTGTTGTCCTGTAAACTCACAACGTCCACCATTAAGGGCCAATAATAATGTTTTGGCCAAGTTGGTACGGGCACCGAAGAATTGGATCGATTTTCCTAAAGCTTGATAAGATACACAACATGCGATACCGTAATCGTCTGAGCCACGGTTCTCACGCATTAAGTTATCGTTTTCAAACTGGATGGATGAGGTATCGATGGCAACTTTGGCACAATAATCCTTAAAGTTCTGTGGCAAGGATTCTGACCAAAGAATGGTAATGTTAGGTTCTGGTGAAGGGCCTAAATTATATAAGGTGTTCAAGAACCTGAAAGAAGTTTTGGTGACTTTACTCCTACCATCTTCGAACATTCCTCCAATAGCCTCGGTCACCCATGTTGGGTCTCCTGCGAATATCTCATCGTAAGCTCCCATTCTCAAGTGACGGACCATACGTAATTTCATTACGAATTGGTCGATATATTCTTGGGCTTCAATTTCTGTGATCAAGCCTTCTTGTAAATCTTTCTCAATGTAAATATCAAGGAAAGTAGATACATTACCCAATGACATGGCAGCACCATCCTGTGATTTAACAGCTGCTAAGTAAGCCATATAGGTCCATTGAACGGCTTCTTTGGCATTTTGGGCTGGGCGGGCTAAATCCAAATCGTATTTAGCTCCCAATTCGATCATTTCTTTCAACGCTTTGATCTGCTCAGATACTTCTTCACGCAAACGGATCACGGCATCGCTCATTGGACCGGTAATATTCGCTAAATCGGCTTTCTTGGAGGCTATCAAGAAATCGATTCCGTATAATGCAACCCTACGATAATCACCGATAATCCTACCCCTTGCGTAGTTATCGGGTAAACCTGTTAGGAAACCTAAAGAACGGAACTTCTTGATTTCTGACGTATAGGCATCAAATACACCATCGTTATGGGTTTTGACATATTTGGAAAATAAATTTGTCAGGTTTTCATTAGGTGCGACACCTTGTTCCGATAAGGCTTTTTGAACCACTTTAAAACCACCGAATGGTTTCATGGTCCTTTTTAACAATTCATCGGTTTGAAGACCGACGATAACTTCATTTTCTTTGTCTATGTAACCAGCTTCAAAAGCACTTACGGTAGAAATCGTTTCCGTATCCACAGATCGAACCCCATTGTTAAGTCTTTCCTCTTGGGTTGCGGCCTTACAAATATCCCAAAGCTTTTGGGTTTTTTCACTTGGCCCTACCAAAAATTCATGTGTTCCATGGTAAGGGGTAATATTGTTGAATACAAAATCCCTTACGTTGACATTTTCTGTCCTAACTCCGTTTTTAATTTGTTTTACTTCCACATTAATCAATTTAAAATTTGTATTGTTTGATCGTTTTAAGGGGCCAAAATTAGGACATATAAAAACTTAGAAAACTGATAAATGTCATGAAACTGCCTTTTTTACAAGGGATTAGGGCTAAAGCGTTTAAAACATAGGGGTACCAAAAGAAATTTTTTTTTGCTTTTTTCAGTGAAGGGTAATATAGGATATATTACTGTTAATTTAGCATATTGATAGGTGTGGAAAAGGGACGGTAAAAAGCACAAGTTTTATAAAAATCGCCATATTCCTTCTTATTGATTCCATACTGAGGGTGTTTTTTAAGGCATAATACAGCCTTTTTAGACCATAAAATATCGCTAACCTTTATTTGTAGGACAAAGGCATTGAACTTTTTTGAGCGAAATGCTTTCAACGTAAAAGACCGGGAGGCTTTTATAAAGGATGGCATATCCACGTTCATCCCGGTAAGTACTTCTTGGCCCTATGCAATAGGAATGGACAATAATGGAATGTTCAGGCCTGAGGCCATTTCCCGGGTCTTACTCTTATGGATCAAGGATTCCCAAAAACCATATTTTTTTGGAATCATCACCAATAACTCCGATTCCGATCTTCGGATTTCATTTTCCAAAGCCTCAATGACCGTATTCGATTTTACATTCTTATAGTAAAGAGTCAGGTCTTCCAAACCTTTGTCGATGTTATCATGGGAAATCGGCTGTAATTCACTTAATTTTTGCTCAACATAAAAGACGGTAACTTCCGATTTGAGATGTACGGCTACCCGACGTAATTCGGCCAAGGTTTTCACCGGGATTTCCTGCAACAGGTCACAGGCGAAAAGGATTTTTTTCACGCCCGAGAATTTTGCGTTTACCGGAATGGCCAATACGGGAAAACGTTTCATGCTTATCAAGGTCGTAGTAGGGTTCCCCAATAAATTCTGTTCCATGGTTTTAGGGGACATCCCGATAACCAATAATCGAGAGCCATATGCCTTCATTAGCCGGTCCGATTCCTGGTCCAAACTTGAAAAACTGCACTCGGAGGCTGTCTCAATCCCGAATTTTTTGGTGAGTTCTGAAGCAATCCCCTTTAATTTATGTTTATTCTTATCGATTAAATTCTCAACGTAAGTCGCCGATAATCTTGCATTGGACGCATGGATCGGAAGTTTGAAAGCATTGAACAGGACTAGTTTTGTTTTGAATTCTTGCGCTAAATTGGCCGCATATGCGATGGCATTATCCGATGTCTCGGAAAAATTCGTGGCTACTAAAATGCTCATATGACAGGTAGATTGTATAACCAGCTAAGGTACATGATCTACCTCAGGAATAGTTGGTCTATAATAGGGTGTTATTGGTCTGAAAAAGGGATTTTCGAACTTTGGGGAAAGAAAGCAATACCCTTCTTTTAAAGGGAGGGGCTTGTAATGATCAGGTTGATTATGGGAAACAAAAAAAGGAAGGTAATTCACCTTCCTTTTAAATATTCAGATTTTAATGATCCTGTCGAATTTATTTGATCTCGACCAATTGCAGTTCAAAGGTCAAATCATGACCGGCCAAAGGGTGGTTGGCGTCAATGACAATATCGGTTTCGTTTACTTCGGCAATACGCAAGGGCTGCTCACTACCATCTGGATTTTTGGCTACAAGCCCCATGCCCACTTCGGGTACAATGCCTTCTGGAAGATCTTCTTTATTGACCCGTTGAAAAAGTTCTTTTTGTACGTCTCCATACGCTTCCTCTTTTGCAATGTTAATGGTCTTTTTTTCATTGACCTCCATTTCGATCAGGCCTTTTTCAAAACCAGGTATCAAAGCTCCTTGTCCCAAGGTTACCTCTAAAGGCTCCCTGTCTATAGAGCTATCAAAAATTTGACCGTTACCCAATTTTCCCGTGTAGTGTACTTTGACCGTATCGTTGGCCTTTACTTTACCCATAAACTTAATTTACAATTATTTGACTTAATTTAAAGTTGACGGCAAAGGTAAGGGCTTTATATCGGCTCAAAGAATAATTAGTTGAAAATCTTAAAAATCAGCGGTATCCCCTACTTTTTAAAGACTTAATGGGGTATCCTGGATTGTTTGTTGCATTTGGATTAGGGCATGGATTGATCTTTAAATGCCATACCTTTGCCTTCATGCATGCACATAACCCATATCATGGCAGATATGATCTGAAGAAATTGTCTGGACATGACGCTATGTTACAGCAACACATTGTTTTCAACCCCAATGGGGAAGAGACCATAGATTTTGGTTCTTCTTCGGCTGTTTATGAATTGAATAAGGCGATACTACTTGCCGATTTTAACCTGGAGGAATATCATTTGCCCTTAGGGTATCTCATTCCTCCCATTCCCGGGCGATTGGATTATCTTTTGCACCTTCGTGATTTTCTACATGATAAGTTGAATATTACAGGGGATCGACAATTGCATGGACTGGATATAGGTACAGGGGCAAATGGAATCTATTGCATCCTAGGGGCACAACACTTCAAATGGAAAATGGTCGGTTCCGAAAGTGATGTCAGAGCGGTAGAAATCGCCAGAACGAATGTGGAGCGAACAAAAGCGTTGAAAGATTTGATAGCGATTCGCCATCAAGTCAATAAAGGATTTCTGTTCAAAAATATAATACAGACCGATGAACTATTTGATTTTACGGTTTGTAACCCACCTTTCCATAGTTCTAAGGAAGAAGCCCTAAAAAGTGCTTTAAGAAAGCGCACTAAATTGGAGGGAAGTTATGACAAAGAGGACTTGGCCCTAAATTTTGAGGGACAGGCAAATGAATTATGGTGTAATGGAGGGGAAGCTCTTTTCATTAAAAGGTTGATAAAGGAAAGTATTCAATTTAAAGATCGGGTAAGGGTATTTTCCAGTTTGGTTTCCAAGGCCGATAATCTCCCAAGGATTGAAAAACAGCTAACGAAATCGAAAGCGGACTACCATATCATACCTATGTCCCAGGGACAAAAGAAAAGTCGCATGGTTGTATGGTGGTTTAGGTAGAAATACGGGTAACCCCGGCCAGAATATCAACCCAAACCTGCAATCAGGGTCAATGCCTTATCGATTTCTTCTTTCGAGTTATAGATATGTACCGAATGTCTCAGCATCTCACTGCCTACTGATCGGGGTTGTAAACGTTCTTTTTCCCACAAATAAGCTTGGAGCTCCGGTCCGGTCATCCCTTTTACCCCATAGGTCGTGATACCTGCCGCCATTTCCTCATTGGTGGAGGAATAAATGGTAACATGCTTCATGGGTTTGAGTCCGTTCCTTAAGTACATACCAAGTTCCTTGATACGGCCCAACCATAGATCATGCCCAATGGTGTTAAAGAAGTCCACCGCCGCTTCATACCCGGCCAAAAGTCCGGCATTACCCGTGCCGTTTTGCATTAAACGGAATCCAGGGTCATCGTGGTTGTCCCAGTTATAACTGGCAATGGTGGTCCAAATAGCTTCCGATGCCTCCTTATTGATATACAGCAAACCACTACCTGCAGGGGCCAGAAGCCACTTGTGTAAACTCGAATAGTAGGCGTCACAACCAATGTCCTTAACATCGACGGGAATATGGCCCACGCACTGTGCCCCGTCCAAAACGGTAAAAATACCACGCTTTTTGGCCTCACTACAGATTTCCTTTACCGGTAGAACCGTTCCAAAACCCGAAACCATATGCGGAACGGCAATAACTTTGGTCTTTGGGGTCACCTCCTTAAAAATGGCATCAACTATTTCTTGAGGGTCATTGGCCGGTTCCGGAATGGTGGCCTGTTTGTACACACATCCCCTACGTTTGGCCAATAATTGCCATGCCCCGAAACCACCACCGTGTTCTTGATTGGTGTTGAGCAACTCATCCCCTTTCTTTAAATCGAGTCCCATGCCCACGTAGTTCATGCCAAAAGTGGCATTTTGAGTCAAAGAGATTTCCTTAAAATCACAATTGATGATCTTGCCTAGTTTGATACGTAAACCCTCATACGGGAAATAGCCTGTAAGGAGAACGGGACCTGAACCGTTTTTATAATCCACGGTAGCCGCTTCGACATTCCAATGCATCATATGATCGAACATTTTATCCAACACATAACCCGGAGTGGGGCCCATGGTCCCATTATTGAAATACGTCTGTCCTTCTTTTAGAGGGAATTGCTTACGTACCATTTTCCAATAGCCCTCATCCTTCAACCCTTTATGTTTTAAGGGTTCTAGGGACCAATCTTTTTTGGGGTCGAATGACATTAAGGGCAAGGACATCATGGCCATGGCCCCTTGTTTTAAAAATTTTCTGCGTTGTGTCATGGTTGGTGGGTGTATTTCGGTTATTTGCTAAAGGTTTGATATCCAAAGGCTTTTTTAAAGGGGCATGCCTTTTGGGTACATTTTTTGGATTTTTGTGTATTAAGGGTAATTCAACAAAATTTTATTTTCATTGAATTTTATTCATCACTTATTGGTTGATCTTTGAATAATAATTAGAATATTCCTTAAAACTAATAACATTTTAAGAATTATTAAAATTAATTTTTCCATTTCATTTCTGAAATGCGTATTGTGAATAAGTTGTAAAAGGCATTATCGGCTATGGGAAATTTCTTCTGAAGAAGGACTTGTTTATGAAGTAATTAGTTTGAAAAGTAGGTAAAGGATCAAGAAATTCCGTTGATTTTCACATTTTTATGAATGTGACGCACGAGTCCCCTTAAGAAATTCCCTGGACCTATTTCTGTAAATTCAGTGGCCCCATCCTCTTCCATATGAAGTATTGTGTGTCTCCACATGACGGGATGCGTCAATTGATCGATGAGGTTTTTCTTGATCATTTCAATATCGCTACAAGGACGCCCAGCGATATTCTGATAAACCGGACATTTGGGTTTTTTGAATTCCGTTTCGGCTATGGCCCTACTGAACTCTTCAACAATGGGTTCCATAAAGGGGGAATGGAAGGCTCCACTAACCGGTAAATCTATGATGGCATGGGCGGCAGGCCTCAATTTGTCACATGCTTCCTTTAGAGCTTTCTTTTCCCCTGAAATAACGACTTGTTTCAGCGCATTAAAATTGGCCGGTACAACGATGCCGTCTACTTGTTTACAGATATCCTGAACGATAACATCATACAATCCAACCACGACTGCCATCCCCGTTTTGTCGTTTTTACAGACTTTTTGCATGGCCGATGCGCGCTTTGAAATAAGTATCATAGCTGATTCAAAGTCCAACGATTCCACGGCGGCCAAAGCGGTTATCTCCCCCAAAGAATGTCCCGCGACCATATCGGGTTTAAAGTCATCGCCAAGGGTTTTGGTGAGAATATAGGAATGTAAGAATATGGCCGGTTGTGAAAATTGAGTTTGTTTCAGGTCTTTCGCCGATCCTTCGAACATGACATCGGTAATCGAATACCCTAAAATGGCATTGGCTTTGTTGAAATAGTCTCGGGCCAATTGTGATTTTTCGTACAGCGCTTTACCCATCCCTGGAAATTGGGTGCCTTGGCCGGGAAATAAATATGCATGCATGATTACTACGGATTGTTAGGGTTTTTAGACCATCAATTTACAATAAAAAGCATCGATAAGTAAAAAGCATGACCGTATTCTATCGTATCACAGTATTCCTTTCAGGGGCTGTACCGGGTATCATTGGGCACTATACTTATAGATATTTTATAAATATAAACTATAGTATGGAAATAGGTGTTAATTTTTAATGAACTACTATGGATGGCGTTAAAAAATGGATGAAATACAACAACACCCTATTTTCAATGGGGTTAAACCCCTATTGTGAATCCTCCCTTGGTATCTTCCCCTCCTGCGAGCGTTTGGAATCCTCTGTAAACCTTAAAAAAGGAATAAAAAGAAAAGGGGACGTATAAAAACATACGTCCCCTTTTCTTTTTACAGCCAATAACCTTCAGCACAGGAAAAATGGCCTAGACCGATTCGTTTTAATTTCTTTTTTTGAGACAATAGATCGTTTCCTGTACGGTAAACCAGCAGAAATAAAATATTCCGACAGAAAAGATCACATCACCGATCATACGTAACCACTTTAAGGTCTGTACGGTTGGTGAATACAATAATTCCGCATCCCTGGCAAAAGAATATCCTTTAGTAATCGAAGTATAGGCTTGTATGATCCCTACCGGCAACAAACTCAAAACGACCATGGCAACCAATCCGATATTCAGCCACCAGAAGGCTCTTTTAAGTTTTATGGAATCCCACACCCTATCGGAATAGAATCGCAAACAAATGATGATGAATCCCATTCCCAACAGACCATATACACCGAATAAAGCCGTATGGGCGTGTACCGCCGTGGTGTTCAATCCTTGTATGTAGTACAAGGCAATCGGGGGATTGATCAGGAAGCCAAACACCCCTGCGCCTACCATATTCCAGAAAGCTACCGCTATAAAGAAAAATATGGGCCATTTATAATTTTGGATCCATTCCTTGGACTTCAACAAATTCCAGTTTTCACGTATTTCAAAGCCCATTAGGGTAAGGGGTACTACCTCCAGCGCACTGAATGTCGCCCCTAAAGCGATAGCCTGTACAGGGGTCCCTGAATAGTACAAATGGTGCAGTGTTCCGATGATTCCTCCTGCCAAGAATATAGTTGCCGAGGCAATGGAGGCCCTTCCTGCTGTTTTTGCCGAAAGGATTTTCATCCTCAAGAAGATAAAAGCAATGATCACCGTGGCAAAAACTTCGAAAAATCCTTCTACCCAAAGGTGTACCAACCACCATCTCCAATAATTGATTACCGGTAAACTACTGTTTTCCCCATACATTAATCCGGAGAAGAAGAACATGCCGATAGCGATCACAGAGATCAAAAGGATGATCAATAAATGTTTTGAATCGTCATTCTTGCGAATGGCAAACAAGACGTGTCTACCCACCATAAGTACCCATAATACCAAACCGATGCCTAGGAAAATCTGCCAGAATCTTCCAAGGTCCATGTATTCATACCCTTGGTGACCAAAAAAGAAGTTGGTGGTTAAATCCAGAAATTGATGGATGCCCAACCACTCCCCCAATAGCGAGCCGAGTACGATGACCAATAGGGCTATGAATAGGAAATTGATTCCGAAAACCTGAAATTTCATTTCCTTACCACTGATCATAGGGGCTAGGAACAATCCTGTTGCCAACCATGTGGCAGCAATCCAAAAGACGGCCAATTGTGTGTGCCATGTCCTTGTGATGGAATAGGGTAAAAAACTGGATAAATCGAATCCGAAGAATGCTTGTCCCTCAACGGTATAGTGTACGGTTAAAGCCCCCAAAACCACCTGAAGTGCGATCAACAAGGAAATAACGATAAAGTATTTTAAAACGGATTTCTGTGATTTTGTAAGTACGAGCTTGTCCAAGGGGTCATTTTCTGGATGCAATAGCGCATCGCCCTTTTCATGGTTTCGAATATAATAATAGCTCAATGCCCCAATGAACAATAATAGAAGTACAATCGAAAATCCTGACCATATTTGTGAATCGGGTGTAATGGTATTGTCGATCAGGGGTTCGTGCGGCCAATTGGAGGTATAGGTATACTCCTTATTGGGTCTATTGGTACTTGCTGCCCATGACGTCCAGAATAAAAAGGCATTTAGCTGTGCCAGCTTTTCGGTGTCTACCAAGGCACCTTCTGGAATCGCATATTTTTCGTGTCCGTTCGAAAAGATATCCGCATAGTGTTTTGAATTATTCGCAATGGCGTCAAAACGGGCTTGGGAAATTGTTATACCTTTATTATCAGGGTTATAGGTGTTGGTCTTTATATCTTTGATCAAACGGGCTTTTAAGGCTGCCTTACGCTCCACATCCAAATCGTCGTAGGTGGAATTATAGTCCTTCTTTGCCCAGGCGTTGAGCATAAAAACCGCTTCCTTATGGATCCAATCGGCCGTCCAGTCAGGTGCTACATAACTTCCGTGGCCCCAAATGGAACCTACTTCCATGCCCCCTATCGATTCCCATACATTCTGTCCTATTTGTATGTCGCTTTTTGTTAAGACCGTTTCACCGGTTTCGGCAATCACTACTGTTTCCGGTATCGGCGGTTGTGTTTGATATACTTCGGTACCCACCCATATCAGGGCAATAAAGGAAAGTATTACTACACTGGAAAATCCTATCCAAACTTTTTTCATGGTTGTTGTTTTTCTTTTAATAATTGGTTTAAGCTTCAGTTCTGACCCTTTTCGGGCTTCTACTTTTGTTTAGTTGATTTTTAGATTGATATTTAGCGATATGACAAGGGGTGGTCGCTCATTGCTGTAGTATTCGTTTTTGGTTGTCAAGGTTGTTTTCATATATATTGGCATTAAAAATTCCATTCATTGTTTTCTGTTTATTGGCCCCCTAACTCAATGAGGGTATTGGCGTTAGTGATTTTTAAAGGATAAAAAGACCTTTATATCTTTTTATAAAGTATTGTTTTTCTTTTTTCAAAAGTTTTTTCCCTATGCCCAATAATATCGTGGTTGGTGGCGACTTACCGTATGTACTCTTCGTTGATACGTAAAGCCCTTTAACCCTATATGTGATATTTTAGAATCAAAAAATCATAAATTTCGGGTGCAAATATAGTGATATTTTTAAAACGGACTAAAATGTCCTGTTTAAATTCGTGAATACTTTCTTTTGTAAGATTAATTGGGTTATGGTGTTGGCTTAAAGTAATGTACCCCTTAAAACGATGCCTGCGAAATAAGGGATAGAACGGCATTTAGGAATATTTCCTTGATTGGGGAACAAATACCCATTAACGACTTCTTTGCTCCTATTTAACGGAAGCTGAAGAAATCATAAGGTGGTATTCTGCAGGAAATTAAAGGATAACTACCTTAAAAGATGTTGAAAATGACGATGGCATACAGGTAAAACCGTACGAAGCGCAACAAACCGAAGAGCAGGTAATTTCTGAATCGGTAATGTATGAGTCCGGCCGCTATACTCGTCATGGCAAAAGGAATGGGTAATAAGGCTCCCACGATAATGAGGAATCCCCCCCATTTTCGGATCATTTTCATATGTTTTGCCATTTTCACCTCAAAATAAGCCTTCATCGAAGGGACTTTCGAAATGGCCTTGCCTTCAAAAAAAGAAATTATGCCCCCAAGGTAGGATATTAGCGCAAGTATCGATAAATATACAATGGGAGTATTGGTCTTACCGGCCCATGCTATAAAGATTTCCGGGGGTACCAAGCCCAAAAGCGACTCTGTGGCCAGGAAAACACTTAAAATAATCAAAGGACTATACGTAGTAGTAATCGAGGTAAATAGATCGTGAAAATCGATCACATACAAATGAACAAGCCATAATCCTATGATAAATAAGGATATGGGTACAATGACCTTACCTAAACTGGATTTGATAAATGCGTAAAAACCAGTATAGGAATAGTATTGGTGGAGCAATCTTATTCTAGACTTTTTGGCACTTAGTTTAGGACTTCTTTCCATATTTATCTTAAAAGTTTTTCAATTTAAAAAGGAGCATTGGCGATATGGATATAAGTGGTAAACCACTGTAGTACTTCCAATATAATTTTTGCAAAAATAAGATACGCTACCAGAAACATTACCAAGGAGTTGTTAAAAGTGCTGTTTCTTATATAATACCCCTTACTTTTTACAATACGGTAATGCGTACTTTTTTATTCTTTAAGCGGGAATTATTCAGTTTTTGAACCAATTTATTGGCGATGGATAAGGGAACGGCTACGAAGGCACAGTCCTGTTTTAATTCAATTACACCCAATTGGTCTTTATTGATGCCGCCTTGTTTAAAGAAGAGTCCGGCAATATCACCTTTTGAAATCTTGTCTTTTCTGCCGCCTGAAATAAAGAGGGTTTCCCAATTCGGAGGGTTCGGTAGGGGTTTATGGGGCGTTTTATTGGAAATGTCCACCGTCTCCACGTCTTTGATAAACCCGGGTACGTATTCTTTTTCCCATTGCAATACATATGCGGTTCCTTTTTCGTTTACACGGGCCGTTCTGCCATTTCTGTGGGTAAACTCTTCAACGGCCCTGGGAAGCTCATAATGAATGATGTATTTCAATTCTGGAATATCGATTCCCCTAGCCGCCAAATCGGTCGCGATCAAGACTTGACAGGTACCGTTCCTGAACTTGATCAACGAGCGTTCCCTATCCCGTTGCTCCATTCCCCCTGAAAAACAGGTGTGGTGGATATGGTTTTTATCCAAAAAGGTACTTACACGTTCAATACTGTCCTTGAAATTACAAAAAACAATTCCGGGTTCATTGCCAATGTGGTGAAGCAAATTAACCAAGGTCTGTAATTTGTCCTTGTCGGTGGACACGACCGATTTAATGATCAATCCGGATTCCTTTTTGGTGTTTAGATAATCAATGAAAGTAGGCTCGATACATTGTACAAAAGCTGGAATTTCAACACCCTGTGTAGCGGAAGTAAGAATACGTTTTTCAAGATTTGGCAATTGATTGATGATGGCACTCATTTCTCCCTCAAAACCGGTTTCCAACGATTTGTCAAACTCATCCAAAACCAAGGTCTTGATATGCGTTTTTGAAAAACGGCCACCACCAAAATGGTCCGAGATCCTACCAGGGGTTCCGATTAAAATAGCAGGTGTGTGTTTCAGTTCGATCTTATCTTTGGCGATGGGCCTACCCCCATACACCGCATTCACCTTAAAACCTGAACCCATATTACGTACGACCTGTTCAATCTGTATGGCCAGCTCCCGTGAAGGCACTAGTATTAGGGCTTGTACTTCAGTGCATTCGGGATCCAGGGTTTCGATAAGCGGTAATAAAAAGGCAAGGGTCTTTCCGGTACCTGTGGGGGACAGCAATACGGTATTCGCCGTATTTTCGATTACCTCGAGTGCTTCCTTTTGCATCGGGTTCAATGCGGGAATCCGTAACTTATCCAAAATATCCCGTTGATTTCGTATCGTATTGGCCATAGGGTTTATTTCTTTTGGGAGCCCTCGGTTTTAGCATGGGTGGTACCGTGCATCAAATGATCGGCCAGTACTTTTTCTATCAATTCCTCTTTGGTCAAATGATGGAAAATGGTCTTTATTTTCTCTTTGGTTTCCCCGGAAACCGTACGGTTGGGCTTGGTTTTGAATATTTTCTTGGCCCACAGCACCAAATTTATTTCTTCCCGATCTGCTTCACTCTCCTTTTTCAACTCGAAAAAAACCAGTCCCAATTCCTTTTCGAATTCGGGAATATCAGGAAGTTCCTCTTCTTGTATGATGCTTAACGAAAGTCCCTTTGCCCCTGCCCTTGCCGTACGGCCACTTCGGTGCACATAGGCTTCATACGTATCCGGTAGATGGTAATTGACCACATAGGAAATTTCCTTTACGTCGATACCACGGGCCGCCAAATCGGTTGCCACGAGAATATCGATGTATCCTTCCCTGAACTGCCCCATGATCCGATCACGGATGCCTTGGGTGAGACTACCATGAATAGCGCCGGAGGGGAATTTATTAATGGCCAATTTCTTGGCTAATTTATTCACAGCTGCCTTGGTCTTACAGAAAATGATTCCCCGTTGCCCTTCTTTACTATTTAGAAAATGAAGTAAGACCTCCAATTTTTCAATAGGTGCTACCACAATATAGGTATGATCGATTCCTTGGTGACCCATTTGGGCCATATCGGCCTCTAAGTGCACTACGTGTTTCGACATATAGTTTTGTACCAATTGTTTTACGGTTCCCGGCATGGTAGCAGTAAACAACAATGTCCTTCTCGATTTGGGCATCAGGGCATCTAGGGTATCCAAGTCGGACTTTAAGGCCGTGACCATTTCATCGGCTTCGTCCAAGACCAAATAGTTCAATTTTCCAATGCTGACGGCCTCACGCTGGATCAGATCTATCAATCGACCAGGCGTGGCCACAATAATATGCGTCGTTTCTTTTAAGCGTTCTATTTGGGGTTTTATCGGAATTCCACCACAAACGGAAGCAATGGAAATGGCCGGACCGTTGGATGCATACGAAACGAGGTTCGTGTAAATCTGTTGCCCCAATTCCCGTGTAGGGGCCAATATAAGCGCCTGTACATCCGCATTTTTCGGGTTTATCAATTGCAACAAAGGCAGTCCGAACGCTGCCGTTTTACCGGTTCCCGTTTTTGCCAAGGCGACGACATCCTCTTTTTGGTTCAAGAGTATCGGAATGGTCTTTTTTTGGATATCCGTAGGAACGGAAATCTTTAATTCGGCTAGACTTTCTAGAAGTTGTTCCTTGATTCCTAAATCGGAAAATAGATTTGACATATAATGTAGTGGATTTGCGCAAAGATAACTACACGAAATGGGCAATCGTGTAAAGAGCCGTACTAATTCTTTTTTAAGGCTGTAAAATGCGCCTTAGCGGAGTATGTTTACTCCGCAGTTAAGCTTCCTGAAGGGTCCGTTTTGATTTTCTGTACGTGTATTTGGGGTAGATGGAGCGTTTTGCGAATCGATTCAATTTGTTGGCATTCAACATCTTTATATAAATAGGTTTGGTAACCCCGAAGTATTCGTACGTCGTTCCATCAGAAAAAGTGATTTCCAAAACCAATCCGTTATGGATAAACTCCGCAATTCCTGAATTGGAGATGGTCTCAGTATAGGCGTCTCGATTTGCAGCCAAGGTTTCTGGGGCGATGCTTACCAGAAAATGGTATCCATCAATAATAGAACGACTATGTACTTCAGCCTCTTCCCGTTGGGCATCACCTTCCTGAAACTTATCAGGATGCCATTCCTTTACTAACCTACGGTATGTGGTCTTTAAAGTCTTAAGATCGATATCCTTTTCTACACCAAATAGCTTCTTATATTGATTTATACGTTTCATAGTCTTTTTTACGAGGCGCGAAACTACACCTTTATTCTGAACCACTTAGCGTAAAACAGGCTTTTTTATTTTGGCCGGAACAACCATGAAAACGCAAATGGTCCAAAGTGGATAAAAGTAACTATTTTACAAAGGGAATCTCTTTCCATTTCAAGGTGGTATATTTGTCCCGCTTATCATACATTGTAAGTTTAAACTTTAACTTTTACCTTTTCATGCCTTTTAAGAAATTACATCCCAATATAAAAGAGACCCTCGAACAGCTCGAGATAGCATCCCCTACCCCTTTTCAGCGAAACAGTATTCCCGTAATAAAAAGTGGAGCCAATGTGTTTTGTACGGCACCTAAGGATGGGGGGAAAACAACTACCCTTATTCTTACCACTTTACAGAAATTAAAATGTGAAGCGGTCGGGAATGCCCCACGCGCAGTAGTTCTAGTGGAAAATAAAGAAAGGGCCCTGGAAGTGTACCAAGCTTTCTTAGGGTTTACCAAGTATAATTCGCTTCGTGTTTATGTCGGGTATGAAGAACTGCATATAGATATACAGAAATCAGAGATTTTCGAAGGTGTCGATATTCTTATATCCACCCCAAAAACAATGAACAAATTGTTTTTGATGAATGGGGTAAGTACTTCACAATTAAAGATTTTCAGCATAGACGACGCTGATTTTTTAACCCAGAAATCGGATTCAAGTGCAATTATTTCCATCACACAAAGTATTCAGAAATGTCAGTACGTGATATATTCGGAAAAATTGAACCCAAAACTGAAACGTTTTGAAACTTATTTTATGGAGTTTGCCAAAACCATCCAGTTTTAGGTTCGATAATCTTTATAACGAAGCCGCCTCTTGCTTTATCCCATTAAAAGCCATGGTCAATTCCTCATACCTGTCTTTTGCATCTTGTCCGGGTAGCTGATCGGCCTGCCCGATCATATAGTACAGATACGTAATCTGAGCAACCAACATTTGTTGCGGGTAGGCACCTTCGTCATTCTTTAATTTTTTCAAAAGGGTGTCAAGGGCTATCGACTGGGGCGTAGTTGTATCCCCTTTTTTTCCTGTCGACTTTTTAGCCTCTTTCTCGAGGCCTGCCTGCAATTTCCGGGCATCGGATAATAAGTTGATGACTTTGTTCTGCATGGCCACTTGTTCTTGGATATCACTTGCGGATACACCTTGGGCCTCGATTCTTGGATCCATGACGATCTCAAATTCCTGAAAAGTCGATTTTCCGTTTACGGTCAATTTTACCTTGTAGCTTCCAGGGGCTACCATAGGACCATTTTTAAACCTTTTCTTAGGATCCTTATCCCAAGGGCCTTTCTGTTTTAGGTCCCAGGCAAAACGATGGAGTCCCGGTTGGCCATCGAGCTTGGTGTCTATATATCGAAAGGTGCTGCTAAGGTTCATGTCCTCCTCTTCTATTTTACTGTCGACCAAAGCGCTATCACTGAAAATCGTCACCATAGGGGTGCCATTGGCATCTTGGATCTCTAAGGAGATGCCTTCTTTTGTTCCCTCTGGCACGTAGTAATCGATATATACGGCCGTTCTCGGGTATTTAGGGAATTGGGTGGTACGCATCTTCGGATATCGGTACCGTATGGTGGTATCCGGTTGGAAAACCACGGACTCTTCTTTTAAGCGTGTGATCTGTGATTGACGTAGGCTGGTAATATTATCCATGATCCAGAAGCCCCTGCCCATGGTGCTCAAAATTAAATCGCCACGAAATATCTTTATATCGGTAATGGGGGTAACCGGAAGGTTTTGTTGAAATGGTTTCCAACTTTCCCCCTCATCGAATGTAACGAAAAGACCGAATTCGGTACCTGCAAAAAGCAAACCTTCACGTACGGGATCTTCACGCAATACTCGGGCCGTATGATCCATAGGAATTCCATCACCCTCCACACTCAGTAGTTCCCAGCTTTCACCATAATCATTGGTTTTATAAAAATACGGTTTAGGGTCTCCCAATAAATGTCTGTCAACGGCAATATAGGCTTTGGCAGGATCGAATTGTGACGGGGCCACGGATTCTACCCTTCCTCCCTTGGGGAGTTTTTTAGGGGTTACGTTCTTCCAGGTCTTACCGCCATCTTTGGTAACCGAGACTACCCCATCGTTGGATCCCGTCCAAATCAACCCTTTCACCAATTTCGATTCTTGGATGGAATATAGGGTGCTATAATATTCCTCTCCGGTGATATCCCGTGTAATGGGACTCCCTGAAATCACCTGTTTATCGGCTTCAAAAGCCGTAAGGTCGGGAGAAATGGTTTCCCAGGAATACCCGTCAGAATCCGTTTTATGAAGGTATTGGGATCCGTGGTAGACTACATCTGGGTCATGTGGGGACACATGCACGGGGGATACCCGTTGAAAACGATATTTTAAATCTTTCGGGTTATGGCCATAAATATTGGTCGCCCCTACATAATACGCCTTTTCTGTTCCGGTCAGCTTGTTGAAAACCCCGAACCTACCTTTACAGTTGGCATAGACGATGTTGTGGTTCCCGGGTTTTGGGACTGCGGGTCCCGTTTCACAACCTCCGGTATTAATGATAAAGCCCCGACCGTCATCCTGAATGGCATAAGGAGGAAAACTGGGCACCGCAATGGTGGTCGAATTGTCTTGTTGTCCGGCATAGAGCCAATAAGGGTATTGGTCGTCCACTTCTACCTGATACAGTTCCGCTGTAGGTTGATTGAATTGGGTAGACCAGGTTTTACCCCCGTTGTGGGATACATTGGCCCCACCGTCATTGGCCTGAATGAGCAGGTCTGGATTGTTGGGATTGAGCCATATATCATGATTGTCGCCATGGGGTACGCTCATGCGCTTCCAAGTTTTACCCCCATCTGTGGATTTCAACAATGGATTGGCGTTGGAGAATACGATGTCGGGATTTGTTGGGTCTACTTCAAGATTGGTGTAATAAAAAGGTCGGTTGACCAATCCTTTATTACTGGAGGTTTGGACAAAGGTCTTACCTTGATCCACCGATTTGTAAACACCACCTTCATCATCCGGGGCTTCGATAACGGCATATAATATACTGGAGTCAGCCGGGGTAACGGCTAAATCTATTTTTCCGATCAAACCCTGTGGTAGTCCTTCCTTCAGTCTAATCCAGTTTTTGCCCCCGTCTATGGATTTGTAAATTCCGCCTTCTTCGGTAGTACCCCCAGAAATGATGGTCCATGGTTTCCGCTCTGCTTTCCATGCTGTGGCATATACGATATTCGGATTGCCCGGCAACAGCTCTAAATCGGCAAAACCTACTTGATCGGAAATGAAAAGGACTTTTTCCCAGGTAGTACCTCCATCAATGGTTTTGTAGATGCCCCGTTCTTTATTGGCCTTAAAGGCGTTTCCAATGACAGCTACCCAAACGATATTATGGTCGGTGGGGTCTATTTCCACGGCTCCTATTTGTCCGGCATCGGGTAAACCGATATGTTTCCATGTTTTACCTGCATCAATGGACTTATACATTCCCTTTCCGCTGATAACATTACTTCTGAGTCCGTCTGAACCCGTACCCACATAAATAATGTTCGGGTCGTTGGCGGCAATTTCAATAGCCCCTATGGAAGGGGTTTCAAAATAACCGTCGGTGATATTTTTCCAGGTAGTTCCATAATCTTCGGATTTCCAAATTCCCCCGCCCGTAGCACCTAGGTAGAAGGTCCCGGGTAATAGCGGAGTGCCTGTTACCGTGGTGACACGTCCTCCCCGTTCCGGACCAACGGTCCTGAATTGAAATGCTGAAAAATCTTGGGAAAATAAATTATGGACCACTAAGAAGGATAGTGATAGGAAAAAATGACGTAATTGGGTTTTCATTACTGTTTATTATGGTTTGGTTATAGCTAAAGTTACTTAATGCCCTGACCAAAACATAGATGATTTAACATTTTTATGATTTTACCATTTTTATCATAAAAAATTGTGTTTTATGAGAATTGACATCCGCTTGGTTGTAAACTTTGTTTTGAACGGTAATTGGTTTAAGGCCTTTACGAAGTTCAAAAATCCAAACGGTGATGGGAATGCATTATCCGAAGTGTGATAAGCAAACGACAGGGCAATTTTCAGTGCCACCAATCCTGGTTCTCGATATGCGCTTCCTTCAATAAAAAGGCATCCCCTATTTGAGGGGTGATTATCGGTACCTTCAACGCTTTTGCTTTTTTGGTTACCCGTTGTACGGGATCTGTCCATGAGTGCAACGCCAGTTTGAAGGCCCCCCAATGAATCGGCATGATCCTGCTTGCCCTTAGGTCGATCCCGGCTTGTACCGATTCTTCCGGGAACATGTGGATATCGGGCCATAATTCATTGTATTGGCCACATTCTATCATAGCAAAATCAAAAGGTCCGTATTTATCCCCAATTTCCTTGAAATGGCCATCGTATCCGCTATCCCCACTAAAATAGATAGTCTCGGCTGTAGAACGAATGACCCATGAAGACCAAAGGGTGCTTTGACCATTGGAGAATTTTCGGCCCGAAAAGTGTCTCGCTGGGGTACAGACAAACTGCAGCTCTCCAAGCGTGGTTTCTTGCCACCAGTCCAGCTCAACAATACGATCTTTTGAAATCCCCCAAGCTTCCAAATGCACCCCAACGCCAAGAGGGGTGTAAAATGTTTCCACTTTTTCCTTTAACATGGAAATGGACCCATAATCCAAATGATCATAATGGTCGTGGGAAATCAAAACGGCATCGATTTGCGGTAGGCTTTGTATCTCAATCGGCAGTTCCGGATAAAAACGTTTGCCCCCTAAAATGGGAAGTGGTGCAGGGACATCGCCGAACATGGGATCCAATAGGATGTTCTTGTGGTTCATTTGGATCAAAAAAGCGGAATGCCCAAACCAAACAAAGCGGGTCGGACTCGCATAATCGGCAATGTTCGCAGCGTCTATTTTTCGCACTGCAAGATCGTTTTCCGGTCTACCGTTCTCCACTTTTTCGAAAAAGAACTTACGGGCCAGGGAAATGGTTTCCGAAAAGCCCATACCCAGGTCAACGCGGTGCGTATTCACGAATTTCCCACGATCGAACTGGGGCGATGTGGCATATTGCAATTGAAGCTCTTTGGAAACCTCACCACCGAAAGATGGGTAATAGGCGGTGAACAAAAAGTATATGACAACCAATGCGGTTATAAGGAGGATTATGGCTAGGGTCATTCTTTTAATGAATTTTAGAATTCGTTTCAATGGGGATCAGTTCAGGGTTCGGTATTTTGCCGGACTTATTCCGGTCTTCTTTTTGAATAAGGTACTGAAATGTTGTGGATAGTCGAATCCAAGGTCGTAGGCAATCTCGCTTACGGAATCCTTGCTGCCCATAAGCCTGTTTTTGGCCCTGTTCACGATAAATGCATTAATGTGGTCCTTGGCACTTTTTCCGGTTTCTTTCTTTAATAGATCACTTAAATAATTGGGGGACATATGGAGTTGTTCCCCGCAATATGTAACCGTAGGCAGTCCAAGTTCCATGGGTTTGTTCGACTCAAAATAAGCTTTCAACAAGGCTTCGAACTCGGTCACATGATCTTTGTTTAAATCGGTGCGGACAAAAAACTGCCGATCGTAATAGCGCATGCAATAATCCAAAAGCAATCCGATATTGGAAATGATCAATTTTTGACTGTGCTTATCGATTGGATGTTGAATTTCCTTCTCGATTTTGTGTATTAGATCCGTAACGGTCTGTTTTTCTTCTTCAGAAAGGTGGAGTGCTTCAAAAATCTCATAGGAAAAGAATGAATAGTTTTCGATGGCACTGCCAAGGACCGACCTTCGGATAAGGTCGGGATGGAACATAAGCATCCATCCACTGGGGTTCTCGGTAATGGTCGGATTTTCGGGGGTCAATACTTGACCCGGTTGGGTAAAAAGTAGGGTACCATTGGTAAAATCATACGAATTCCGTCCATAACCGAAATTGCAGTGTACCCCTTCCTTTAAGCTAACAACGTATACATCCAACGTAAGACGTATAGCACCCAGATCCATTTCAAAGGGTACTTCCTCAACGGGTATGACAGAGACCAAAGGATGTTTTGGAGCCTTTAAACCCAAGAATTCATGGGCCTTGGTGATTGAATCTATAGTAATGAAAGTTGTCATGCCCTTTATATTATTTTTGTCTTGAATCCGGAAAAACCTTCAGCGACATCGTACTATGGATTTTATCGGATACCTGAATTTCCAGGGTATAAAAGTACTGCGATACTTTGATGCCGAAGTATACATTTCAAGGATTCATGTATACATATTAGAGGTGGGAAAAACGTTCGATGCGTCAATCGGATACCTTGTAAGGGAAAAAGGTAGGCTTATGTGTTTTCTTCGTTATTTTGCAAGGTCTCCCGGATAGCCTCACTATCCCAATGTTGGTCGTATGCGACGATACCTCTTTCCAAATCCTTATTAAGGAATTTTTCCTGTTGCTCCAATTCCTGTCTTGCCTTAAATATATAATTTTTTTCATCTTTGGGTTCCTTGGCCAATCGTCTTAAGATACTTTCATCATACTGGATGAATTTATGTGCCTGCCTGTTCAAAGTATACTTTCTGAAGCCCATTTTACTTAGGACATCCTTGGCCAAGGTCAATGAGGTTTCCAACGTTTCACGATAGATGTTGTCTATCCCCATGTTCAACAGCTCATAGGCTTCATATCTGTCCTTAACGCGGATCATGAGTTCAACATGGGGGTAATTGGATTTTACGATGTTCGTTATTTTTCGGGTAGCATCCGGATTGTCAATGGCACAGATCAGTATTTTAGCTTCGGCGATTCCTGCGGATTCCAATAGGTCCAATCGTGTGGCATCCCCATAATAGACTTCAAATCCCATTTTCCGAAGGAAATCGACACGATTGGAGTCGTGGTCCAAAATGGTGGTCTCTACCCCATGGGACCTTAAAAATCGGCCCACGGTATTTCCAAAATGGCCAAACCCCACAAGGATTATTTTTTGGGATTTGGCAATATGGTCCATAGGTCTTTGTATCGATTCCTTGGTTCCGATTTTTGGCAGTACCAGACGTTCATTGATCATTCCGATAATCGGTGTCAAGGTCATGGTTAGTGCGGTTATCACCAGCATCATATCCATTTGGTCCCTATCGAGGATGTTCAGGTTAAATGCAAAAGAGAGCAGCACAAAGGCAAATTCACCGATTTGTGCCAAACTGAAAGTGAACAATATCTTTTGGTCAAGTTTTAATTTGAAAATATGTCCCGTAATAAACAATACAAGGGCCTTTAGGAGAATGATCACGATGAGTAGACCTCCAATGGTCAACGGACTTTCGGCAATTACAAGAAAATTAATCGATGCCCCCACGGCCATAAAAAACAGTCCCAACAGCAAGCTTTTAAAAGGCTCCAAAGTACTTTCCAACTCATGTTTGAATTCACTGTTCGAAAGCACCACACCACCTAAAAAAGCCCCTAAGGCCGGACTCAGCCCTACATATTCCATAAGAAATGAAATGCCGAATACGATTAAAAAAGCAGCGGCAATAAGCAACTCCCTTACCCCGGTCTTGGCTACTTTACGCAGCATGGGCACGATGAGAAACCTACCGGCAACGATAATCAATGCGACCGATAAAATAATTGCCAAGGTCTGGAACCCCAAAGGTAAATTGTCTAGTAGATTGGCGTGTTCACTGTGATTTTCAACAACTCCGGTTTCGGTTCTGGATAATAAGGGAATGGCACCCAACATGAAAATCACGATAATATCCTGGAAGAGTAAAACCGAGAAAGACGAGGTACCGAAGGTAGTTTGCATCAGTCCTTTTTCTTTAATGGTCTGAAGTGCAATGGCCGTGGACGAAAGGGCAACTGCCATTGAAAAAACCAGGGATACCTTCCATTCAAAACCCAAAAACAAGAACAGGGCATATGAAAGCAGCATGGTCATGGTGACTTGAATGCCACCCATTCCAAGAATGGTTTTTCGCATTTTCCAGAAATTCATGGGGTCAATTTCGAGGCCGATCAAAAACAACATGACCACTACCCCGAATTCGGCAAAGTGTAGAATGTCCTGACCACTTTCGCCAATGAAACCCAAAACATAAGGGCCGATCAAGACACCCGCTAAGAGATAACCTAAAACGGAACTTAGTCCCAAACGTTTGGCGATGGATACGCAAATGATCGCACCCGCTAAAAAAACAATGGCTTGAAAAAGAATACTTCCGGTCATAAATTAGTCCATTTTAAGTTGGGGAATATCATTGAGGAATGCATAACCTTTTAAATCGTCAATAGCGACGTTCCCTTGCAACAAATCGATCAAGGCCATATATTGACGGCCATGTTGCAGTAATTCTTCATTTTTCAATCGGTAGGTTCCCATGACGGCATAGGGGGGTAAAAATGCCATTCGACATAATTTAACGGTTTGTTCAAAGGGTCTTAAAAATTCATTCACGGAATAGGTATTGGTGCCAGCCGAACAGTAAAGATCACGTGACCCTCCCGCCGTAATCACATTCAAGCATATTTTAGACTCCAAGGCATTGCCTTTGGGACCATAGGCCCAATTATATTCCAACACCATATCCATCCATTGTTTCATTAAAGGCGGACAGCTGAACCAATATAAAGGATGATGCCAGATGATGACATCGTGTTGCTTTAATAATTCTTTTTCCGCGGGTACGTCTATATGAAAATCAGGGTAGTGTTCGTATAGGTCGTGGAAGGTTACCCCTGCTTTGTCCTTTATAGGGTAGACCAAAGCCGTATTGGCCCTAGAGCTTTCGAATTTTGGATGTGAAAACAGAATCAATATTTTTTTCATTTTACGAACTTAATTGAAAATCGTTTAGGATAAACCCACTCATGGTATGAAGTATACAAAATATAAAAGAAAGTATGGATATTAGCCCTTACCAAATACCATCCACATCTAATCATTTTTGTTTTTTGGGTTGAACCTATCCGGAATTGCCATGAATATGCTTAGGGTACTTCCTCCCCTACTTTTTCTGGGCGTAAAAAGGGATACGGTTACCTGAGACCTTGACATATGGATACTACTTGGAAAGCCCTTCTGATAGATGTATTTAAGGACAACCCGATGAAAGTATGAAAAATTTCTTTAATACGGCCTGATGTCAGCCATAATGGAAAATCCTATCGCTCCGATTCCTTGAATTGCTTGTAGATCCATACCTTCTCTTTTAAGGAGAATTCCTTGTTTTGAAACCAGTTTTGGGCTTCGATCTTTTCGTTTTCGATCTGTGCTTTGCGAATGGCCTCTAGGGATACCAAATGCCAGTGTACCCCCTTTTTACGGTTAACGGAATAGCCAATATCCTCGGTGATGTACGATTCCTTGGGTTGGTTGATAAGTTTTACCCCATTTTTCAATACGGCCAACGTTTTGGTGAGTGCGACCACTTCAGAGAAAGAATAGCGTACAAAATCGGTGAACCCGTCCTGCTTGGTATTGTATAATTTATCGCCTATTTTGAGTTTTTCCATGTCTTAAAAAGCGGATAAAAGTAATAGGTTTATCCAAAGGGAAACAAATTCCGAATGGTCGATTTATCAACAATCGGTATTCAGGTTTGCAGGTTTTTGTTTTAATGGAATAAGGGTCAGCGGAATACAGTAGGGATGCGTCACCCCCTTTAAATGGATTGAAAACGATGATTTGTAATTCTTTGTTAAAAAAAAGAATGAACGTTCATTTATGTATATCTTTGTGGGGAAATTCAATAACGATGGCAAAACTTCAAAAAAGTATAGATAAGCGCAATGCCCTATTAAAGGCGACCATCAACCTTGTGAACAACGATGGTTTCCATGCGGCCCCCATGAGCAAAATCGCCAAAATGGCCGGGGTCTCCCCAGCTACGATCTATTTGTATTTTGAAAACAAGCAAGATTTGGTGAATAAGGCCTATTTGGAGGTAAAAAGTGCTTTTACCGATTATGCCTTTGCCACGTATTCAGATGAAATGTCGGTTAATGAAGGGTTTGAAGTAATCTGGAGACGCATTGCCGATTTTAAATTGAATCAATGTGAAGAGGCCCTTTTTCTGGCCCAATGTGATAATACGCCCATGGTCGATGAACCCAGTCGCAAGGAAGGGATTAAGCACCTACAACCCTTGCTGGCCTTATGGGAGCGGGGGAAAAAGGAAGGGGTAATCAAACCGATTTCCGATTATCTACTGTATGCCTACGCCATAAATCCGTTGTCGTTTTTGATGATCATGCAACAGCGGGGAGCTTGTGCCATAAACAGATCACATCTCGATGAAGCTTATAAAGCGGCTTGGGACAGTATAAAAATGTAAGATTGAATACCTCATATATAACAATTAACAAATACAAATAAAAAATGGAATTATTGGATAAACTGAAATGGAGATATGCCGCTAAGGCAATGAACGGAAAAAAAGTGCCACAGGAAAAAGTGGATCGGATATTGGAAGCAGCACGTTTGGCACCGACTTCCAGTGGATTGCAACCTTTTGAGATTTTCGTAGTCACCAATCAGGAAATCAAGGAAAAAATAAAATCGGTAGCCTGGAACCAATCCGTAATCACGGACTGTTCACACCTTTTGGTATTCGCGGCTTGGGATACCTATACCGAAGAACGAATCAATTACATGTTCGATTTGACCAATGAGCTGCGCGGATTCAAAAATGAAGGATGGGAGAACTACCGTCAAATGCTATTGAGCTCCTATCCTCAAAAAGATGCAGAGGAAAACTTCAACCATGCCGCAAAACAGGCCTATATCGCCTTTTCACAGGCTATTGCAGCTGCTGCTTTTGAAGGCGTTGACGCAACTCCGATAGAGGGGTTCGAACCTGAAAAAGTAGATGAGATCCTCGGTTTAAGGGAGAAAGGGCTTCGTAGTGCCGTACTTCTGCCCTTGGGATACCGACAAGAGGATCAAGATTGGTTGGTAAACCTTGTCAAGGTCAGAAAACCTACAGAGGATCTGGTAACGGTTATAGATTAAAAATAATATGGAAAAGACAATTTTATTAAAGCAAAGACCTGAAGGTAAGCCTTCGATGTCGGATTTTGAATTTGTAACCGAGGATTCCGATTTCAAACTCAGTGAAGGTGAGGTCCTTTTGGAAACCGTGTACGTTTCAGTCGATCCTTATCTGAGGGGCCGAATGAGCGATGCCAAATCATACGTTCCCCCATTTGAATTGAATAAACCCATACAATCGGGGATTGTGGCCAAGGTCATCGAAACTAAAAACAGGAACTTTGAAGCAGGGGATTTCGTCTCAGGTTTGCTCAGTTGGAAAACCAAACAAGTAGTCACAGGGGAAGGCCTTGTAAAAGTGGATGCCGATAAAGCCCCTCTTAGCGCATATTTGGGAATCCTGGGTATGACGGGATTGACGGCCTATTTGGGGTTGACACAAATAGGGAAACCTAAAGCGGGGGAAACATTGGTGGTTTCCGGAGCGGCCGGGGCGGTAGGTAGCGTTGTAGGGCAAATAGGTAAAATCCTAGGTCTTCGGGTTATCGGTATTGCAGGTACCGATGAAAAAATCGATATGCTAAAAGGCAAATTCGGTTTTGATGCCGGTATTAATTACAATACGAGCACGGATATCAAAGCCGACCTCGCCAAGGAGGCACCAAACGGGGTGGATATTTATTTCGACAACGTTGGTGGACCGATATCGGATGCCGTATTGTTCAACATCAACCGATTTGCACGAATCATCATATGTGGGGCCATCTCGGTCTACAATGAAACGGAATTACCGAAAAGCATTAGTGTACAGCCCTTCCTCGTGAAAAACAGTGCCCTAATGCAAGGATTCATAGTTTCGAATTATGGCGAAAAGTTTCCCGAGGCCATGAAGCAATTGTCGGAATGGTTGGCAGAGAAAAAACTAACCTATACGGAAACCATTGTCGATGGATTCGATAATATACCGAATGCGTTCATCGATTTGTTCGAAGGGAAAAATAAGGGAAAAATGATTGTTAGGGTTTAAATTAAAAGAAAATGAATGATTTTGAATTTAAAAATCCGACCAAAATAATTTTTGGTAAGGATACGATGGAAAAACTTTCAGTAGAAATTCCTGCCGATGCTAAAGTATTATTACTTTATGGAGGGGGAAGCATAAAGAAAAACGGAATTTATGACCAAGTAAAGACCGCTTTGGCCAACATCGATACCATCGAGTTCGGAGGGATACCCGCAAATCCTGAATACGCCGTTTTAATGAACGCCCTAAAAGTGATAAAAGATGAAAACATCACCTTTTTATTGGCTGTTGGGGGTGGTTCTGTAATCGATGGCACCAAATTTCTTTCTGCGGCCGCCTGCTACGATGGCGATACCCCTTGGGACATATTGACCAAGAATATCAGAACGGAAAAAGGAATGCCTTTCGGTACGGTATTGACCTTGCCGGCAACAGGTTCTGAAATGAATTCCGGAGCCGTGATCACCCGGGCTGAAACGAAGGAGAAATTGGCCATGGGCGGACCGGGGTTATTTCCCCGATTCTCCATCTTGGACCCACAGGTCATTGCATCAATTCCGGAAAGGCAATTGGTAAATGGTATCACCGATGCGTTTACCCATGTTTTGGAGCAATATATGACTTATCCTGTTGGTGCTTTGTTGCAAGATCGTTTCGCCGAAAGTATTTTACAGACCTTGATAGAAGTGGCGCCTAAGGTCTTAAAGGATCCTACGGATTATAAAGCTACTGCCAATTTTATGTGGAGCTGTACCATGGCTTTAAACGGGTTGATCCAAAAAGGGGTGCCTACAGATTGGGCCGTACATGCCATGGGACACGAATTGACCGCATTATATGGTATTGATCATGCACGTACCTTGGCGGTTATTGCACCTAGTCACTATAAGTTCAATTTTGAGGCCAAAAAAGAAAAGTTGGCCCAATATGCAGAGCGTGTATGGGATATTACCGAGGGAGGTTTGGAAGACAAGGCGTATGCGGCCATAGAAAAAACCGAAGCCTTTTTCAAGGAATTGGGTATAGGGACCAAGCTTTCCGATTATACTGAGGATTATGAAGGTACTGCGGAAAAAATCGCGAAACGATTTACCGATCGAGGTTGGTTGGGCTTAGGGGAACATCAAGACCTTTCCCCTGATAAAGTGGAGAAAATCGTCAAAATGGCGTATTCATAGCACACGGGTCAAAATCCGACCTCATCCGAATTGGTGGCAAATAAATTATTGGTTTCCTTGAATTAGGAGGTTTAGTTGTTGATTTGAAAAGGGGCTTGCTTACCTATTTTGGTATGCGAGCCCTTTTTTTGTTCTTGGGATTTTCTTCATATAGCCTATCGATCCATAGTGCTAAAACGCGGAAAAAGTATGTGAATTGAATACATATGCCAACAAGACGAAAGCAGAACCCCTTTATTCATACCACCCAGAAAAGGCTATGCCCTGCCATTTTGGGGAAGGTTGTTAAATGGATTTCGAAGGTATGGTCCGTATTCGTGTTTTGGGCCCTAATAAACTATTGTTTCCATTTTATATTGCACCCCATGCTCGGTTTTTGATCGGAAGAAACCGTTTTGCCGGCCAACAAAGCATCCAGGGCCTCGCATAGGTCTTTTCCGGTCGGTTGCCCCATTCCCGGCCTGGATTCATCAAAACGCCCCCTATAGGCGCATTCCATATTTTCGTCAAAAACATAGAAATCGGGGGTACATTCCGCTTTATAGGCTTTTGCGACTTCCTGCGTAGCATCGTACAGATAGGGAAAGGGATAGCCTTCTTTTGCGGCCACCTTGGTCATATTTTCCGGGGAATCTTGGGGGTAGTTTTCGATATCATTACTGCTTATAGCAATGAATCGGATTCCTTTCGCTTGATAGGTTTTGGCCACCTCCACCAATTTTGGATTTACGTGATGTACATACGGACAGTGGTTGCAAATGAATACAACAACGGTGGCAATGTCCGATTTTAATTCTGAAAGGGAGACTTGTTTTCCCGTTATGGTATTCAATAAGGTGAAGTCAGGTGCTTTTGCACCTAAATCCATCATACTTGACAGGGTCAATGACATAATAATGATATTTTAGGTAGTGTTATTTCCAAAAATTCCGAATATTCCTTTTCCTATCATAGGAACTCCATTCGCTATCGATATATGCAATTTCGTCAATTATTTTCCAATTTCCATCATTTCTTATGGCACGAATTTTTTGTCTTGCCTACGATGGCTTTTTTAGTATGGCTCCCAGGGTACGTTCTTCATGGGACCGGGCATATCCCTTGAATCCCCATATTTATTGGAATAAAAGAAATCCGACTTTTGATGGTCATGGTATGGAGCATAACCGATATCACCTTCTTCGGCCCTGGTTACAGTCGGTTGACCATAACGCCGCTTTTACGGGTCCTAATACTTTTTACCGTGATCCAGGAATCCAAGAACAATGGGGTGTATATGTGGGTAAGGCGAAATTCGTGTATTGCGTAGGTCGTGCCACAATTGCCATCCATGGATCATAACCCAATAGATCGTTTATATTGGATGTTGCCAATAGCAAGAACGAATATAAAAAATCACAGGGTTACCGATTCAACAATTCGGTTAAAATTTCCTTGAAAACGGCCACAGGTTGGGCCCCCGACAAACCACTTTTTTTATTGAAAACGAAAGTCGGTACCGAAGATACGCCAAGATCTTGCCAATAACGTTCTTTCGCGATTACCGCATGATGTGCTTGATCGTTTTCCAGGTATTTTTTGGCTTCGGTGGGGTCAAGGCCAATGGCTTGCAACTCTTGTAGCAATACATCGGTATTGGAAATATCGCTACGGTCACTGAAAAATGCCGTGACCAATCGCATATTGAGTTCGGTCTGTTTCCCTTTTCCTTTGGCATACTCAAGTAAAACATGTGCCTTTCGTGTGTTCAGCATCCTCATTCCATCAAAATAATCGAACTTAAAACCTACTTCCTCTCCCATTTCGATCATACGTTCTTGGGATCGTTTTTGGTCTTCAAGGGATGAACCGTATTTATGGGCGATATGCGCTTTTAAATCCTCACCTTCTATCGGCATATGTGGATTTAATTCAAACGGTTGCCATTCGATATCCACTTTGTCGGCGACACCCAATTCCGAGATGGCCTGCATCAATCGTTTGTAACCAATGATGCACCAAGGGCAAACCACATCGGAAACGATATCGAGCTTTATACTTTCTGTCATATTCAAATTGTAGACGTTGGTTAATAAGAATTTAGATGGCCCAATGGCGGAAGAGGGTTATAGGGACTTACTATTGGGAAAATGAACCTCCTACAACAAGGTAGAAGGTTCATTTCTGCAAGCCTTATGGTCTACCACCACTAGGCAATTTCATTTTCCTTCTTCCAAGCAAATTTCTGAAAACTTGGATCGATCGGTGTTGCAGCAATGTGGTTTACGTAATTACTGATCACTTTTTGTGAAAGCCCTAGGATGATTTCCAATAATTGTCTTTCTTCATAACCGGCGGCGTAAAACACCTCAACCTCTTCTTTGCTGATATATCCCCTATTACGTACTACGGATAAGGTGGTTTCATGAAGTACCTGTAACTTTTCGCTAGGCAATTTGGTGCTGTTCCTTAAAGCCTCTATAATTTCATTGTCGACCTTCATGCTATGGGCAATGGCGGTGTGTGCAGGTACACAATAATGGCATTCGTGTGCAACATTTATGGTCTGCCATACAACGGTCAGTTCGTCATTGTTGAATGAAGAATTCACAAAAAGTTCATGAAGGTTTTGATAGGCGTTCAATAACCCTGGAGCGCCGGCCAATACGGCATGCAAGTTAGGGATATAGCCATAGGCATTTTGTGATTTTTGTAAAAGGTCCTTTCCTTCTTCCGGAGCCGTCTCCAAGGTGTGCAATTTTAAAGTGCTCATAATTTCAATTGATTTGTTGTTAATGTAACTAAGCAAACGCTTAGTTTTTGATTAAAAAAAAGCTATAAATTCATAAAAGTTATTTCAATAATGCCTTTGAGTTTCTGTTGGTCGTAAAGTTTTGAAGAAACTGACAGGCCTAATAGACAATTCAATAAATAATCCCCTTGTTTATCAATAAGCTCGGGGGTTTTATCCGGATCCTGACTAAGATTATTTACGAACAATCGTTTCATGTGAATTACAAATTGTCCCAATTCGTCCCGTAACAAGGGGTCTGTATCCTCTTTCAATTCGTTTACGGTATTGGTCACCAAACAGCCTTTAAAACTTTTGTCCTCACGCACAAACTCTAGAAAGTCGTAAAAAAATCGTTCTATTCCTTTTAAACTGTTTTTGGAATTTTCCAACTTATGGGTTATGGAACGAATTCGCCTTTTATAGGTGTCTAAGCACTGTAAAAATACGCCCTGTTTATTGCCGAAACTCGAATAGATGGAGAATTGGTTGATACCCATTTCTTTCTCCAACATACGAACCGTGGTGGCCTCATACCCATTGCGCCAGAACAAGTCCGTCGCTTTTTCTATTACTTCTTCTTCGTTATATTGTTTTTTTCGGGCCATTGTTCGTAACTGTGGTACAAAACTAAGCACATGCTTTGAAATAAAAAATAATTTATCTTTTTTTAACACAAAAAGTAAGGGAAAAATAATGGGATTGGAGGTAATGTAAGTAACCCTTTAGAAAGTTCAGGTTGCTTATCATCAGTCACTTGGATGGTTTTCGGGGGGCAACACCTTGAAAGTGCCATCATAGCGTATAGATGTGCGATATCGACAGTTCACTAAAATAGTAGTGCTTTTATCGGGATAGATTTGAATGATGATATCATAACGTTCTATTTTATCCTTGATTTGAAATTCGATATCCAAGGTTTGCCTTTTATTATTGTCGATCACTTTATATGAAATAGGTTGGCCTTTGAATTCTATTCCCACATCCCTTGAGCTCATGGGGCTTCCGGCCCGTACTTCACCGATATAAGGTAATATCCCTTGAATGGTGTCGCCCTTTACCTTAATGGAATTTCCGGTAACGTCTATGCGCGAAGCGGAATTCCCGGTATTACGCATTAAAGCATTCGTTATTTGGGTAACGGCATAGGTTTGCGTGGGATAGGCGGTGTGCACTTCTATACTGTAGGATTTGGAGGCCACGTCGTTTTTTATGGCTTCCAGTTTTTTGGTATTTATAGCGATTTCGGCTGCGCTTTTGGTACCACCACACCCCGACAATACGCCCATGGTCAATCCTATTATCGCTAAAAACTTATAGTGTTTATTCTTTTTCATTCGGTTTTTTCGATATCGTCCATGACGGCAACTTCTTGTAATGGCAAAGCATCATGGATAGGGATTCTTTCGGGAAACCCAGTGAACTTTTTTATACCATTAAGTTACTTAAAATTCAATATAGCGATTCTGAATACTATGTTAATTCTTTTAATACTAAGGTTTTAAGGGGGGTGATGGTGGGTAGTGGTCCAAAAATTATGGAATTCTCCCCCTACTCTATTTTATCACGGTTTACAATGTAAGGTTTGAAGAAAAGAACGACTTAGTCATTGAACAATTTGCTATGAAAGAGAATTTTATATTCTACAAATTGTATTTAGTTTAGTGGTTATTAGGTAAAAGTCCCGATTCTTTCGGGACTTTTTTATTTTGGGATCGTTGGGGTTACCCCAAAAACAATTACTTCTTTTTCCTTTCCCCTTAACGGGATACTTCCCATATTCTTGAAGTCATATCCGTTCGTCATCAACTGCTCTTTCAATTGTTGGGAGATCAACAATTCCTGGTTCAAGGTATTGCATTGCCCTTGGATACGTGCCGTAGTGTTGATGGTGTCCCCGTGATAGGCAATCTCTTTTTTGTATTTACCGACCTCGGTTACTGTAATCTTACCGGAATGCAGTCCGGCTTTAAAGAAGGGCAAACAATTATACTTGGCGAGATAATGCCCCTTCTTTTTATGGAGTCTTTGTTGGAAGGTGTAGAAAGCTTTAAGGCAATTTTGATTCCGTAAGCCTTTTTTCAATTCCCAAGTGAGGATGACTTCATCCCCAACATATTGATAAATTTCCGCCTCATTTTCAATAACCATCCCTAAATCGTTGAAACAGTCCTGGATCATACGGCTGTACGTTAAATGGCCTAGATGCTCGGCATGGGTGGTCGAAGATTGAAGGTCCAGAAACATGAAAATACGTTCCTCTTCCCTTGGATTATAAAATTTCCCCATCAACAATTTCTTTAGATTATTGTCGCCCAACATCAGGTTTACCTGTCTGGTAAGGAGCATTAAGGTATCTACGGTTAGGATATAGAGATATATGGGTATACTACCCGGCCCAAAGGCAAAGGCTAAAAAATCTTCGGTTTTCCCATAAAAATGGCCAACCATGAGATAAGCCATGAAAATGAGGAAAAATAAGAACAGTAATGCATATAAAAGTCTCAGGCCTATCAATCGGTATATGGAAACCCTTTGGTTGTATCGCTTTTCCAAGAGGTTCTGTGCCAGACCGGAAATACCCCCAAAAAAAGGACCGAAAATAAAGGAAAAGATCAAGGCTTCCTCGAATTCAAAATACAAGGAACTTTTCTCAATGGTTCCGATACCCCGTATTATGGCAAGAAAGAGAAAAGCAATCGTCCAACCGATCATATAATCCCTAATGACGATCCATTGCCTTTTTGTTCTTATGTCCATAATCCCATCATTGAATTCAATTCAAAAACAGTGTCATTTTTTATAGGTTGATATAAGATCGAGAATTTGATCTACAGGCAGGCTTTCTATCTGCTTTCCCCCTACACCGGTAGTCGTTTCCGCCGCAAATAAGGAATTTATGATCGCTTCTTCCGTAGCTTCTATCGTGGCCAGGAACAAGGGGGAAACAACATCATTGCGAAGCGTTTCGGTTTTAAGGTATAAATTCGGGGAGTTGTAGGGAATCCTGTTCGTTTCGGCCGTGGATACCGCAATGACATAGTCCCCACTACCGTTGGAGGCGATTCCTCCTGTTTTGGCCAAGCCCAACATCGCCCTTTTGGCCAACCGCTTCAAGTTTCTGGCATCCAAAGGGGCGTTGGTCATAACGACTATCATACAGGAACCGTCAACATCATAGGTAAATGATTTTGGATAGTTTTTCAATTCTTTGGCGATAGGAACCCCATTGATTTCCAAAACCCCTCCAAAATTGGTCTGTACGAGCACACCGACGGTATAGCCACCGAAGTTTTCCGGGATTACCCGGGAAGAGGTGCCGATACCTCCTTTGTACCCAAAACATACCGTGCCGGTTCCGGCCCCGACGTTCCCCTCTTCAACAGGTCCCGATGTCGCTTTTTGAATGGCCTCCATCACATGATGTTGTTTGACGTGCCTTCCTCGTATGTCGTTTAGATAACCGTCATTGGTTTCCCCGACGATGGGGTTGACCGAACGTATATTTTCATTGTTCTTTAATCCCAAAGTATATGAAATCACCGCATCCGAAGCCGTAGGAACACTTAACGTATTGGTCAGGACGATCGGGGTTTCGATATTGCCCAACTCTTCCACTTGGCTATAACCTGTTAGTTTTCCAAATCCGTTTCCGATGTATATGGCCGCTGGCACTTTTGATTGGAAAATATTCCCGGAATGCGGTAAAATGGCTGTAACCCCAGTGCGAATGCTATCCCCTAGCTGAAGGGTTACCTGACCTACCCGTACCCCGGAAACATCGGTTATGGCATTGAGTGGGCCGGTTTTAAGTACCCCGATCTCGATACCAAGTTCACGTGGCCTTTTATCTTGGGCATACGCATTGCATAGGGTAAGGCTAAGTGTAAGGATGCTTATAAACTTGAATTTCACCATTGGGATTTTGATTTAAAGTAAGGTCCTGCCCAATTTTTCTGCCCCGAAACGCACTACATCGGTAACGGGTAGACCGGTTTCGTTCTCGATTTTTTCAATGACCTTCAATGCTTCATCTTCACTGAGTTTACTTGTATTCAAGGCAATACCCACCGTTTTGGCTTTCGGGAACGAACCACAGGCATGGGCAAGGGCCTCATACAATTCAATGACCTCGTTAAAAGGTGGGATCTTTATGTCGGGAACGTCCCGAAGCGTTGTCATTTCCCCTCTATGGCATAAAATAAGGTGTGTTGGGCAACTACCGCGCAATAAGGGTAAGGTTGCCGTACTTCCTGGGTGTAGTAGGGAACCTTGACCTTCTATAAAAACAATATCCTTGTCCGCAGTCCCAAGGACCATATGTTCGACCGCACCGCTGGCTTGATCCACTTTTATCGCATCCAACGGAATTCCTTTTCCGGTAACGGTTATGCCGATCTGGCCCGTAGCCAGAAAATCGGTAGGAATCCCCTGCTCTTTTATCCATTTATAAATCTCCAATCCGGAGGTCATTTTTCCAACGGCCATATCGGTACCTATCATTAGCACCCTTTTGTTGGGAAGGGCACAAGCCCTGGCCCTGGCGATCGCATAGTCGGTCACTGGTTTACGAACATCCCAAATCACCTGTTCGGGCCTATCGGCCTTTAAAAGTCCGGCAAATCGGTCAGCAAGGTGGTCATGCAACCCATTGATCAAAGACATTCCCAATATCAAGGCTTTTTCCACTTCAGGCACCCAAGTATCGGGAAGCTTGCCCCCAGTCGGGGCCAATCCCAAAACCATGACCTCTGCCCCCATTTCAATAGCTTTTTCAACGGAGGAAACGATGGGTATTTCAAAGGGTTGATCGATGACCTCGTTCACATTTTTACCGGCATAATCGGAATCGATCACGCAGACTATGGGGTTTTCGGAATAACGCATGACCCCATACCCCATCTTGGCATAAATGGAATCCAGATTACCTTCCATATAAATGGCCAATTTCTTTTCTTTTCCTATCATGATTTATAGTTTATCTTTTAAAATTGCTCCGTGTCCAAAGCGTTCCGTGGGCATGACCACTCCATCGATAAGTTGGGCGCCTGAAAAGGGATCGGGATTTAAATTGAGATGGGAATCCAAATCCACATGGTCTAAAAGTCCGGTTATTGCGGCCCCTGCCGATATGGATAGGGAAGATTCCCCCATGCAACCGATCATGGTTTTTAGGTTAAAGGCCTTGGCGGTTGCAATGATCCTTAGGCCTTCCGTTAATCCGCCACATTTCATCAACTTTAAATTCACCCCATCCACCGAATGTGCCCATTGGGGAATATCGGTCGAAAAATTACAGGATTCATCCACAAAAATGGGAAGTGGCCTATTCTTGAAAATAAAAGGAAGGTCTTCTTCCTGGCCATGTACCAATGGCTGCTCTACATAATCCGTTCCTAGGTCTGCCAACCATTTCATCATATGGATGGCCTGGTCTACATCCCACCCCCCATTGGCGTCGACCCGAAGGCCAACGTTATATTTTTTGGTGCTTTCGATTACCTGGGCAAACATGGCCTTATCGGCTTCGATACCTTCCTTGGATCCCAGTTTTACTTTTAGGAATTTAACCCCGGTACCTTCCAAGAGCAATGGCATTCGTTCTTTTACGACTTCCGGCGGATTTATTCCTATGGTCACCGAAGTGGCGACTTTGGGCAAGGGAATGCCGAATAGTTTGTACAATGGGAGCTGGGCCGCTTTGGCCAGTTGATCCCATAAAGCGATATCCAAGGCGGCTAAAACACAAAGCGGCAATCCGAATTCCCTTCCCTTTTTATAAATTTCGGTAATGGAAAGATCGGCTATTCCCGTATTATAAAATTGTTCCAATACTTTTTGGCTTTCCTCCGCGGACTCATTTCCTAAAGTAGCGGAAGGTGCCATTTCCCCCCAACCGGTAATCCCGTTTTTAGTCACCCCGACAAAAAGATTGTTGGTCCCGGTAATGACCCCACGGCTGATCTGCAAAGGAAATCTTTTTTTTAAATGAATTATTTTGAATGTAAGTTCCATTTGGTCTATTCTATTTTGCTGTCCATTTCCGGATTGATCCTGCCCTAATTGGGGACCTTATCTAAAAAAAACGAATTTACAATGAACTTGTTTAAAGTTTTTCAAATGGTTGAAAAAATATCCTTGATTACCGCATTTTATCCGTTTTCGCCTATATTCCCGTTTTATTTCGAAAAAAGCTCAATCTTTGGTCCCATAAATCTAAATTTTCACATAAGCGTATTGGCCACGAGAGGAATTATTGGCAGACACATTGTCCCATCTGAAATCCCCCTAGGTAGGTTGGGGTTTCTTATGGGTAGGTCCTTTATAACGCACATAGATCGTAAAGTTCATGGAAGGTAACCATCACTATCATTTTAAGCTTTATAAACCTTTTGGGATGCTCAGTCAATTATCTTCCAATGAGGAGCGTCAGAATAGGAAGAAGCGATTTTTGAGTGAACTGTATGATTTTCCCGAGGGAACAATGCCGGTTGGTAGGCTTGATGAGAAATCTGAGGGATTGTTGTTGATGACCACGGACGGAAAATTAAGTGATGCGATAAACCGTTCCGGAATCGAAAAGGAATATTATGCCCAGTTGGATGGGGTTATCACCCTAGAAGCCCTAAAAGCACTGGGTAAAGGCGTCGAGATTGGCCTATGGGGCAAACGATACACCACAAAACCCTGTAAGGTCACAAAATTGCTTGAGGCCCCTACGCTGCCCGATCCGGATAAAAAAATCCGAATTGGTACCCATCGTCCCAATACATGGATCAGTATCACCTTGACCGAAGGGAAGTTTCGTCAAGTACGCAAGATGACGGCGGCCGTGGGTTTCCCAACTTTAAGATTGGTACGGGTACGCATTGGGAATATGCTATTGGATGATACCCATGTAGGACGGGTTGTCCCGGTGCCCCATTTTGATCTTTAAATTCCTACATGGCCGGGACCGGTATATTTTCTTTTATACGATTCACGAAGAACATCTTCATCATCCCCCTATTTTTAACCTGAATTTTACCACGGTACTCGCATTCGGCATCTTCTTTAATCAAGGCATAGGTGTTTTCCGATATATTGATCCGGCCAGGTTCTGACATCGATTCCATTCGAGAGGCCACATTAACGGCGTCGCCCCAAATGTCATAGGCGAATTTCTTGGTCCCCACTACCCCGGCCACAACGGGCCCCGTATTGATACCGATGCGTATGTCAAAAGTCAATTCACTGGATGCATCATCCTTTTTTGTCGCTTCGACAAATTCAATGATTTCAAAGGCTGCCGAAACCATTCTATGGGCGTGGTCAATGGTATTGTCATGCAAGCCCCCGGCACACATATAGGCATCGCCAATGGTCTTGATTTTTTCCAGGCCATATTTATCCATGATCGCATCGAACTTTGAAAAGTAAAAGCTAACGGTTTCTACCAAGGCCTCTGGGGATAATTTTTCCGAATAACTGGTAAAACCCTTAAAATCGGTAAATAATACGGTGACAGCTTCATATTTTTTAGCTTTCACGGTGCCATTGGCCTTTAATTCTGCTGCGGTTTCCTCCGGTAGAATATTGAGCAACAAATTATCCGAGCGATCCCGCTCCTCTTCGATGATCTGTTTTGTTTTTCGAATAAACGCATTGCGCCGGAACAGACCTATGGCCAAGAGCCCGATTAAGAATAGGGCGACACCGGTACCAATGGCAATGTTCCGCTGGTTTTTTTCACGTTGTTCGGCCAGATCTACCTCAATTTGTTTTTGGGAAACCTCAAAGTTGGTACGCTGATTGGCCAATTGCTGTACCGTTGCGATATTATTTACACTATCCCTGTATGCGATATGATCTTTATAATGTTTATAGGATGTCTCTAGGTCACCCATTATTTCATACAATTCGGATAGGTTTAGGTTGGCTTCACCAATCTGTTCTTTTAGACCATATTGTTCTGCAAGCATAAGACTTCTCTCGGCATAATCTATTGCGGTTTGGTGCTCCTTTTTGTCCAAATAGATATCGGCCATATAAATAAGATACACACAGATGGGATGATAATCGCCAGATTCTTGTAAGATTTGAATGGCTTCATTGATGTTCTTTTCAGCAAGTTCGTTTTTTCCGGTATGGGCGTATACCATACCAATGTTGCCTAGATTATAGGCCTTGCCAATATCATAATTGGCTTTTTCATAAAGTGCCCCGGATTCATTGAAGTACACTAAGGCCGAATCGTATTTTTGGTTGTTAAGTAGGTCATCTCCGGCATTTAAAATAAAAGAAGCTAATGGAATAGTATCTCTTGCCTTTCGTAAGGAAGAAATAGCTTTATTGTAATAAAGCATCGCATTTTTATGATTATTGGAAATAGAATAAATATCGGCAATCGCTCCGTATGCTGCCCCTTCAAGTGTAATATTGTTTTCCTTAAGCGCTATTTCTGCACTTTTGAAATAAGCTATCATAGCTTCGTCCAAATCACCCATTAATTGTTTTGCATTTCCTTTTTGCAAATAACCCTGGGATAGATAGGGGTAATTGCCTTTCTGATTTGAAAGGTTGATTAATTCCTCAGCAAATTGTAAACCAAGATTGAGGTCATTTATTTCATTGAAAGAAAGGTTTGTGAGAAGTTCCAATTTCTCCACACCTTTGATAGTATCTGCATCATAAATATTTTTCAGGCTGTCCGCGATCCTTTGGTCCTGGCTTGATACAACGCAGATTATTAAGTGAAAAAAGCCTATTAAAAAATAGGCCTTTGTTTTAAACAGCATAGTTATTGTGTTGCTTTAACCCTAATTTTAGGATCCTGAGTATACGTATTTCTTCCTACCTTATAGGTTATACTGTATTCTTCTTCAGAACCTGGAGGCATTGTTCCCACGATTCCTACCCAGGTCCCATTGTTTTCCTGTGAAGGGTCAACAATGAATAAATCAGTTCCAGCGGTCTCAAAAACATTATCCAAACTTGAGATATTCCCACCTTTTACCCATTTTACGGTATCCCCGGCACCTACTTCCGTGGTCATGGCTGTATCACCCGGTCCCGTATTGGCTTGATGCCCTTCATCATCGGATAAACTTGGAGGAAATGGCTCCTGTATTGTTGCACTTACGGTAATCGTGTGTAGGTTTGGCGAGGCCCCTATAAAATCCAATTTCCATAGAAAATTATCGGTGGTTGGCGTATTGCCTTGGCAGGCCAGTGTACCATTAACGTTGCCGCCATTCAAAATATTCAAATACTGTCCACTGCTTTTTACCTGTAATAGACACCATCCGGGATTATTGGGTGCATTTATCAACTTCCATAGGAAATTATCCGTTGTTGGTATATTGCCCTGACAGGCCCTTGTACCATTTACGTTTCCTCCATTAAAAATATTCAAATATTGTCCGCTGCTTTTAACCTTGATCAAGTGCCATCCTGGATTGTTAGGGGCTTCGAGTATTTGCCATACAAAATTATCGGTAGTAGGTGTGTTGCCTTGACAGGCACTGGTTCCGTTGGCATTTCCTCCATATAATATATTCAGATATTGTCCACTACTTTTCACTTGAAATTTTAAATCGGTTGTATTCGACATAGTATGGGTTTTAGTTGTTTTATGGATCTATCATCCCTTTTTAGGATGATTAAAATAACTTGGTTTATCCATATCCCATGGGGTTTAAGGACGAAGATGCAGTATTGATATCCGAAAGGTCTTAATTATTTATCAGGGCTTATTTGGTTGCTGTTAATATGTAGGTCATACTCCCTAGTTGTAAATAAGCCTTTTTCTTGGTACTCGATGGGCTTTGTTTTGGTGTCATACGGATTGGCATAGGTGTGAAGCCTCAGTGTTTTGTATTGTTTGGGAGAAGCACATGAAGCAATGATCAACGCCACTAGGGCGAGGTGTGAATATTTCTTCGAAGTAGGGATTTTTATTCTATATTTATTAAATCAACGAATTTTTAGTACAGGAAATCCGTTTCAAAAAACAATATAGGGGTCATAATTGGATCATCAAGAAAAAAATATTAAAAAGTTTGGAACGTTCGGGGGTGTCTTTACTCCGACCCTACTGACGATTCTCGGGGTCATTATGTACCTTCGTTTGGGTTGGGTTGTGGGTAACGCCGGACTTTTGGGGGCTTGGCTCATCATTATCGTTTCTTTTCTTATTACCCTTACCACGGCCTTGTCCATGTCGGCGATAACCACCAATATCCGAATCGGTGCCGGAGGGGCCTATGCGATAATTTCACAGGCCCTTGGTCTGGAAGTAGGCGGTAGTCTTGGCATCCCGAGATACGTTTCCCAAGGTTTAGCGGTTACCATGTATATTTTCGGTTTTAGGGAGGGGTGGTTGAGTATCTTCCCGACACATGACCCCTTTCTGGTAGATATCATTGTTTTTGCGGTATTGTTGACCATAGCCTATATCAGTGCCGATCTGGCCATAAAGACACAGTTTTTCATAATTGTCATTATTTTTCTCTCCTTGTTATCCATTGTCTTGGCAGCTTATAATGGATCGATGTACATCCCTACCGAGGATGCGATCCGTTGGGGAACTTTTAAAGGCTCTATGGAGAATGGCTTTCAAGGAAGTAGTTTTTGGCTGGTTTTTGCCGTATTTTTCCCTGCGGCCACGGGTATTATGGCAGGGGCAAATATGTCGGGAGAGCTTAAGGATCCCAAAAAAAGTATTCCGCAAGGTACCCTTTGGGCCATAGGGGTGAGTTTTGTCATATATATCTTATTGGCTTATTGGCTGGCACGAACGGCTTCTGAACAAGAATTGATCACCAATTATTACATTATTGTGGAAAAGTCCTATGTGGGTCCTTTGGTCTTGGCAGGCATCCTCGGGGCTACTTTTTCATCGGCCTTGGCTTCTTTGGTCGGGTCTTCACGGATTTTGTTCGCCATGGGGGAACACCGGGTTTTGCCTTATGGTGGTTTTCTTTCGGGCAAAAGTGCAAACGGCCAACCGAGAAATGCCATGATCGTAACGGGGATAGTCATATTCGGCACAATGCTTTTGAGAGACCTTAATGCCATTGCGCCTTTGGTTACTTTGTTCTTTCTTATAACCTATGCGATGATCAATGTGGTGGTGATCATTGAGCAACGCTTGGGGCTGATAAGTTATAGACCTGTTTTCAAGGTGTATAAATGGGTGCCTTGGGTGGGCTTATCATCCTCGGTTTTGGCCATGTTCATCATCAATCCTACCATAAGCCTTTTTTCGATAAGTATCGTTTTCGTGGTGTATTGGTTCTTGTCAAGACAAAATCTGGAAACCCCATTTGAGGATGTTCGGTCGGGATTGTTCGTTTCTTTTGCTGAATGGGCGGCAAAGCATACTTGGGGCATGAAACGGATGCAGCAAAGGGCATGGAAGCCGAATCTGATGGTGCCGATCAGGGACATTCATGGGGCTAAAGGTAATTTCCAATTCCTGCGGGATATTGCCAGTCCTAAAGGCTCTATAAAACTCCTTGGCATAGAACCTTTTACCGAAAACAATATCTTTCGGGATAAATTGGCCGATCTTTCGGAATCGTTTCGTAAAAAAGGGGTTTTTTCGTCATGGACGGTCATCCATAGCGATAATTTCACACAAGGGGTGAATTACGGGAATCAGGCCCTTCAAGGAGCCTTCTTTAAACCCAATATCGTTTTTCTTAATCTTCAACAGCATGATGATTATGAAACGGAGTTGCGTCCCGTGATCAAGGAATGCATTCGATTGGAAATCGGGGTGCTTCTATATTTAAGACATCCCAAAGCCCAATTGGGAGAACGGGACATGATCAATGTATGGGTAAGGGACCGAAAAGATAATTGGGATTTGGGTTGGAACATCGGAAATCTGGACCTCTCGATCCTAGTGGCTTATAAACTAAAAAAGAATTGGGATGCCAAGATTAGATTGATAATCGTTATAGATGATGAAAATGAAAAGGAAAATGCCCGGCAATTTCTGATGAACTTGATCAACCTTGCCCGTTTACCCCAAACCTTGACCCAGGTATTTATCGGTGATTTCAAGGAAATTGTAAAAACGGCCCCTCCCGCCGATCTGAATATTTTTGGAATGGAAGGCAATCTACGGTTCGAATTTGTCCAAGAATTAAATGAAAAAACCGGAAGCTCCTGTCTATTCGTAAAAGATTCGGGCCATGAGAGCATTTTAGCCTAGATTCGATGTTTACCCAAGGCCTAAAACAAGCGCCATATTTGAGCGACCAAAAAAGTGACTATGAACCCTAGAATGACCGGTAAGATGGATGCGATAACGGTCCATTTCGTACTTTTCGTTTCCTTATAAATCGTATATATGGTGGTACTACAGGGGTTGTGCAGTAAGCTGAACAGCATTAGGTTAACCGCCGTCAATAGCGTCCATCCGCCAGCTCTTAGGATGTCCCCGGTAGCGCTAGCCGACTCCAATTCGAACATTACGCCGGCCCCTTCTCCTCCTGAAATGCCCGTAACCAACACGGTTAACATCAATATGGTAGGAATTACGATTTCATTGGCAGGGATAGCGACGATATAGGCGACCAAAATCACCCCATTCAACCCTAAAAGGAATCCGAATCCGTCCAAGGATTGGATCAGCCATGCGGCAAGACTCAAATCCCCTACATATATGTTTGAAATCAGCCATATCAATGCACCCGCGGGGGCAGCAAAGACAATCGCCCTCCAAAGAACGATCAGCGTTCTATCGATGATCGATGTATAGATGGTTTTCCAAAACCTTGGCGGCCTATAAGGTGGTAATTCAAGATTAAAGGTAGAAACCTCTCCCTTTAAGACGGTTTTTGATAGGGCCCAAGAGACCAAGAACATAAAACAGATACCCAGTACCGCAATACCGATGACCGCACCCAAAGAGGCGATTCCGGCCATGGAGGCGGGTGCTACGGCCCCGATGAATATAGTCGCAATCAAAATTTGCGTAGGCCAACGGCCATTGCAGAGTGAAAAATTATTCGTGATAATCGCGATCAACCGTTCCCTTGGGCTGTCGATAATACGTGTGGCGACAACTCCGGCGGCATTACATCCGAATCCCATACTCATGGTTAGGGCCTGCTTGCCATGGGCTCCCGATAATTTGAACAAATGGTCCAAATTGAAAGCTACACGGGGTAAATATCCAAAATCTTCCAAGAGGGTGAATAAAGGAAAAAATATGGCCATAGGGGGCAACATCACGGCAATGACCCACGCTACCGCCAAATAAACCCCATCGATCAGGAAGCCGTCTAACCACCAAGGAAGCCCGATCCCCGAAGCAAAGCCCTTCAAGGCAGGGTGAATGGTATCGAGTAGCAAGTTTCCCAACATGGAAGACGGGTAGTTGGCACCGACTATGGTCAGCCAAAGTACCACCGCAAGAATTAGGAACATGAGGGGAAACCCCCAGGTTTTACTTGTGAGGACCTTGTCGATCTTCGCATCCAATCGCAGTCTTTTGTTTCCGTTTGGTTTATGAACGGAACCTTTTACGATTTCTGCGGCATCGGCATAAATCCCTTCCGCCAGATTGTCGTGGAATTCATCCCCGATCTGCCATCTGAGATCATTGGATAATGCAATGATATTATCTATATTTTTTTGCTTCATGCCATAAATTCTTCAAATTCACCGGATTTCAGTAATTCGATAATATGTTGATCCCCTTCCAAAAGGCGGAATGCGATCCATCTGCTATTGGGAATGTCGGGGTATTCCTTTCTTATTTCTTCACTTAATTGCTCAACGGCCTTTTCAATGTTCTTGGGGATGTTCTTGATCCGATGGGGTTTGCAGACGATAGCACCACTTGCAACTTCACTAATGGTCTGTATCAATTCGGGAATCCCTTGATTGAACCTTGCGCTGGTGGGTACTACGGGAATTCCCAAATCCCGCGCCAAAGATCGGCTGTCGATCTCTATTTTATTACGTTTGGCCTCATCCATAAGGTTAAGGCACAGGACCGCACGATCGGTGATCTCCAATATTTGCAATACCAAATTCAGGTTGCGTTCCAACCTACTGGCATCTACCACGATTACGGTTACCGTGGGCTTGCCAAAGAGTATGAAATTCCTCGCCACTTCTTCATCTTCCGAGGTGGACAACAAGGAATACGTGCCGGGTAAATCGACCAATTTGTATTTTTCGTTATTGTATTCAAATGCACCTTCTGCCCGGGTCACGGTCTTTCCTGGCCAATTGCCCGTATGTTGGCGTAGACCGGTAAGGGCATTGAATACCGTACTCTTGCCGGTGTTCGGGTTGCCCGCCAAGGCGATGATATGATCAAAGGAGGTGGTGTTCACCCCCAGTTTTTTTAAACCTGCCGCATTAAAATGGGCACAGGTTTCACATCCACTTTTAGGTTTTACTTCCATGGCCTATTTTTTGATTAAAATTTTTGATGCCTGATTGTTTCGTAAGGCGATACTCGTACCTTTTATTAAATAGGCTTTGGGTTCGCCCAAGGGGTTCAGTAAATCGATGCTGACATCGGCACCTTTTACAAATCCGAGATCCAATAACCGTCTTCTGCTTTCGCCTCTTATTTCCTTGGAAATACCTATGATTTTCCCGATTTCGTCTTTTTTAAGGCTATTTAGGCGAAGGATGTCCTCTTCATACGAGACATCTTTTTCCAAAACGGAAACGGTTATATTCCCTGCCACTATCGGGGCTAATTTAAATGCCTCCCCTTCTGAATGGAATACGATGCGTTCGGGGGATTTTTCCACTATTCGGATAATTGACCCTATATGGATGTTTTCCGCCATTATTTGTTTGTAAATGATATCGGGTTTATCCTTGATGTGTATTATCCTTCCGATCGTACGGGTGTTTAACTCCGATACCGGTACCCCTTTAAGTTTTGCCATTTTTCCCGAAATGGTAGGTATTGGGTCACCATGGGGGTCGAATTGGGGGTTTCCCAGGGTTTTGGCCAGTAAATCGGTGTCATCTATAGTCAGTTCATGTTCTTTTCTTTCCGCACGTTGATGCCATTCCGATTTGTTGAATCCCGTTTTATCGGCAAGGTACCGTTCCCATAATCTATGGGCCCTGATAATCCGTAAGGCATAATCACTTCCCGATTTGGTCAATCGTACGATATCGCCTTCCATTTTAACCCAGCCCAGGGTTACCATCTTGTCGATGCTTTCAACGACCATTTTTTCGTCTTGTTTCAATATACGCACAACATCGTTGATATTCAGGTAATTGCTTGCATTTTCATTATGGTACAAACGTTTCAGAATATCTTCGGCCACAACTTTTTGGGTCGTTGTGGAATTGTTTTTTATAAGCCAAAACCAACCGTGTTTGGGTCTAAAAAACAGATATCCCAAAAGGCAAATACCAAGGAATATCAATAGGGCGTTAAACGGATTATAGGTGTTCATCTGTATTTTATATAAAGGTTTTTGGCCACATTTCCTGAGATGGTGATCTGTTGCGCATTGTTATCGATGGTCACCGAATCGTCAAAAGGCTCAATGTCGAGTACCTTGATGGTATCCCCGATGGTGATGTTTATCTTGTTTAAATATTTCAACAAACTATCGGTGGCATTCTTTACCCCTACCAAGACCCCTTTTTCGTTGATCTTTAAATCGGCAAGGATGATACCCTCCGAGGCCACGATTTTTCCATTCGTGTTGGGAATGGGGTGCCCATGTGGATCATGGGAAGGGTATTCAAGGAAAGCATCCAATCTATTGGTCAGGGTCTTTGATTGAATATGCTCCAATTGTTCCGCAATATCATGTACCTCATCCCAACTAAACCCCAGTTTGGCTACCAAAAAAGTTTCCCATAAACGATGTTTCCTTACAATGGCCATGGCCTTTGCTTCCCCTTCTTTAGAAAGTCTGGTGCCTTTGTATTTGGTGTAATCCACCAAGCCCTTACCGGCAAGTTTTTGAAGCATGTCTGTGGCCGAAGAGGCCTTGGTCCTCATTTTCTTTGCAATGGAATTGGTACTCAGCAATTCTTCGGTTTCTTCCCCTAGGGCATAGATTTCCTTCAAATAATTTTCTTCAGCTTGTGATAACATGGCCACAATTTTTTACAAAATTATAAAATATTTTTAGGCTTATCTAAAAAAAAGATTAAAAGAATCGGATGTCTCCTATAATAGGTTCAAAAAAGGGATGGATTCAATGGTTTTGGGAAGCTCTTTACAGAATGATCCCTAAGGTTATGGGTATTGGAGGGTAATTAATCAATGATCCAATAACCCTATCGTTTATGGATTGTTTGGCAATATGCATTGTGGATCTAGGTTTTGGAGTAATGATTGAAAATTATCCAAACTCCGTTGCATGACTTCGGAAGTACCCGAATGGCACTGCAGACAGGCCCCGACCAATAACACTCGCTGCTGTTCCTTTATGCTTAAAGGCCTAAAATCGGTGCGGGTGGTATTGATTTTATTTTGGTTTCCTTCATTCATGAAGCCTACCCAAGCATCTTCCGGTAAGCCGTCATTGGGATTCTTGGCATATTCGGGGTCAAATTGCCAAACTCCCGAACCCGTTCTTGTTTCATAGGTTAATTTTCCATTGCCGTAACCCAAGGCTTCCGGACTTGAATGGCATGATTTGCAGTCCCTAACGGCTTTGGTCGTGGTATGTGGTGCATTGGGGGCATATAGTCGATGAAAGGAGATATCCTCTCCTTTTCGACCCTTTTCAAAACTGCCCTTATCAATGGTCATGATCATCCCGGGGATGGCAGGCTCATAGATTTTACCATGGGATGTCTCCCGTACGCCCAGTGATGGATAAGCGGTCAAGAATTCGGCAACATGCTCAACCCATTGGCCCGTAACATCCTTTTTGTCCAATAGGTCATATCCGTTGGGGTCATCTTTGTCATATACATTATGGCAACCGATACATTTATTGGTCCAGGAAGAATGGCAGGTGGCACAACTGACATTCTTATGGGCATTGTCCCTTGAACAGCTTTTGGACTGCGGATTTATCGTATGGAGCCGACCATCCTTTTTTCCTATCAAGTACGCTTGGTCCCCTTCTAAGAAGGTATTCACCAAAGGGTGCCCATCTTCTTGGGCTATCAGTATCGGTTTGTCGTTATGGGTATATTTTCGATGCATGAAAACGAGCAGGGACTCTTGGTCCAACGAATCGTAAGGGATGGTCTTTGGATTTTCCTTATAATGACAATCGGAACATTGCAGGGTTACCGCTTGTTCTTCATGGGTATAGGATTTACCATTGCCCATAACCTCATGGCTCGAATGGCAGTCTATACACAACATCGAATTGGCATGGTGTACATCGGCCTCTTTTTTGGTGTAGACCCTTAAGTCTTCCAAGATACGGTAATCAGGGTTGTCTTTAACCTCCTCCCCTTCCAATAACGTTTCTTGCCATCCCTCATAATTCGTGGATATGCGGCTAGATCGACTATGGCATCCGAAACAATGTTGGTCATTCATGAAAATATCGGTTGAGGGGTGGACCTTTGGCAGCGATTCCTTATTGGTTTGCATATAATTTTTCAGATCGGTATGGGCCTCCTCCCCATAGTTTAAATGACAGGCAATGCACCCTCCGCCCCGACTCAATGGGGTTATTTCGCCCAACGTGGTCTTTTCGGCTCCTAAATGGCAATTGGCACAGAGGTCCCGTAGATGTTTTTCAGAGGCCGAATGCTTTATTTCTTGAATATGATAGTGATCATTCGGTGTTTCGGCTTCCCCGAAAATAAATTTATCCACGGCCACGATACCACTGTTCGTGGTCATCAGGGAGGCTTCGATTTTTGAAAGTTCGTTAGGGTGGCATTTCCCACAGGTTTCCGTTGCGTTACTGAGATTTCCGGGAATCAAAACCATACCCTCATGGGATTTTTCCTTTTCCAAGACTTGCCCGTTACCCAAATGGCAACTTATACAACCTATGGCTTCCGGATTATGGTACTCCGAAAATCCACTGGGAATCGAATGACATTGTATACAAGTTTCAGATGAAGGGGAAATCTGGACATATTCCGGGGTTGCCGTGCTTCCCATTTTACCAAAGCCAAAGTACTTGATCGTGATAACGGCGCCTAGTAAAACCGTGATGGCCAATACAATGCCAATTCTTTTTAGGTTCGTAAGTGCCTTTTTATTTCTCATGGAATACCGATTTCCCTCCTCAAAATTACAATATAAATCAGGATGACAAATGGTTCTTATGTAACATTTGTTACACTTAACTTGTTGTAAATATGATAATTATCATTATTTCATAGGGGGGCGACATGTAAATTTACATCGTTTCGCATGCAATAATGCACTTTGGAATTTGATAGAAGATTTTATGGGTACGTCAAGAAGAAAATTTATTAAGATTTCGGCATTGGGCTTTGGAGGGGTTGCAGTGGCGGCTTCCTCGATGGAATCCTTAGGGATAAACTCCTATTTAGAGGGATTGGCCTTGGAAAATTCCCTTGAAAAATTAAGACAGACAGCAACATATTGTGAAGTTTGTTTCTGGAAATGTGCCGGATGGGTGCATTCCGATAGTAAAGGCACCATTCATAAGATAATCGGTAACGATATCGATCCCCATTGCAATGGTAGGTTATGTCCTCGAGGAACAGGTGGGGTTGGTATGTATTCGGACAATGATCGATTAAAAAAACCCTTGGTACGGAAGGTTGTAAATGGGGAAGAAACCTTTGTGGAAACCAGTTGGGACGAGGCATTGACCTTGATTGCCACAAAAATGAAAGGAATAAAGGAAAAATACGGTGCAGAGAGCATGGGTTTATTGAAACACGGTTCCCCAGGTTCGCATTTTGAACATTTGTTCAAGGCCTATGGTTCTGATAGTATAGCGGAGCCGGCATACGCCCAATGTCGTGGACCAAGGGAAGCAGGATTTGCCTTGACCTTTGGCTCCTGGGTGGGTTCCCCCGAACCTACCGACATTAGGGATACCAAATGTTTGGTTCTGATAGGATCGCATATTGGTGAGAATATGCATAACACCCAAGTGCAGGAGATGTCCGATGCCATTGATAATGGGGCCACGATCATTGCCGTGGATCCCCGCCTTTCAACGGCAGCAAGCAAATCACAACACTGGTTGGCCATTAAGCCTTCGACCGATATTGCCCTTTTACTGGCATGGATGAATGTGATCATCAATGAGGGTTTATATGATAAGGACTATGTGGAAAAGTATACGCTGGGATTTGAGGAGTTAAAAGATCATGTACAACAATATACCCCGGAATGGGCCTATGGGGTCACTACCATAAAACCTGAGGAAATCAGGAAAACGGCACGAATCATGGCGGCAGCTGCCCCTTCGACCATAATCCATCCGGGACGGCATGTTACCTGGTATGGCGATGACACCCAAAGGGCAAGGGCCATGGCCATATTGAATGGTCTCTTGGGGTCATGGGGCCGTAGGGGAGGATTCTATTTTAAAGAAAAAATAAGTATCCCCAAGTTTCCACATCCTCCCTATCCTACCCCGAAATGGGGCTGGAAAGAAATCGGTGAAAAATACCCATTTGCCGAAATGGGAATTACCAATGAATTGATAAAGGCCTCGCTACCTTCAGCGGATAATGTGCATCCTATAAAAGCTTGGTTGGTGGCCGGAACCAATTTGAACAATTCCATTCCGAACAAGAAATTATTGGAAGAAGCCATCGATGCCCTTGAATTTATGGTGGTCGTAGATACCATGCCGATGGAAATTACCGGTTACGCCGATGTTGTCCTGCCCGAATGTACCTATCTGGAACGTTATGACGGAATTCGTTCGGCCACGAACCGTGAGCCTTCAATTGCATTGCGCATGCCCGCCGTGGAGCCAAGATTCAATTCGAAACCCGCTTGGTGGATTGCAAAACAATTGGGTGAAAAATTGGGCTTGCACGACTATTTTAAATATGAGGATTATAAAGAGGTCATAGCTTGGCAATTGGAACAAATGGGGACTTCCTTGGAGGAAATGGAAAAAATAGGGGTGAAAAAATTCCCGAGAACGTCCGGACCCATGTATTTGCAGGAGGGTCAGGATTATGAATTCTATACCAGTAGTGGTAAAATCGAGTTTTACTCGGAGGATTTGGAAAGTCAAGGTTTCGACCCCATGCCAAAGTATACGAAACATCCGGAACCCGCTCCCGGATATTATCGATTGAATTATGGTCGTTCGCCCATGCATACTTTTAGTAGAACCGTGAACAATCCCAATCTAAACGATCTAAAGAGTGAGAACGATCTTTGGGTAAACCCCAGGGTCGCCCGGATTTTAGATCTGAAAAAGGGACAATATGTTTGGTTGGAGAATCAGGACGGGGTGCAATCCTCATTCCCCATTCGGGTACGTGTTACGGAAAGGATCCGATGGGATTCCGTTTATATGGTCCATGGTTTTGGCCATAACAACAAAAAATTGGGACGTGCACATGGTAAAGGGGCCAGTGATACCCAGTTGATCAGCCAAGTGGCCATAGATCCCATAATGGGAGGTACGGGCATGCGTGGGAACTTTGTCAAGATTCTTAAAGAAAATCCATTTAAAACCGTTGAAGTATGAGATATGCCATGGTCATAGACACCAAAAAGTGTGTAGGTTGTAGTGACTGCGTTGTTGCCTGCCAAACAGAGAACAATGTTCCTATCGGCTATTGCAGGGATTGGATTACCGAACGGGTTGAAGGGGCCTACCCCAATCTTGAATTGGAATTACGATCCGAACGTTGCAATCATTGCGAAAATGCACCCTGTGTACGCTGTTGTCCTACTGGGGCAAGTCATATCATCGATGGTGGCATCGTATTGGTGACCCCTGATGAATGTATCGGTTGTGGGGCCTGTATCGAATCATGTCCTTATGATGCCAGATACCAACATCCTGAAGGGTATGTGGATAAGTGTACATTTTGTCACCATAGGCTCGAAAAAGGCCAACTTCCTGCCTGCGTTTCGGTTTGTCCTACCAAGTGCATGTATTTCGGGGATTTGGATAACCCCAACAGCGAAGTGTCACAATTGCTTAAAGAAAGAAAACATAAAACCTTGGCTCCAGAAGCCGGAACCAAACCCCAAGTTTATTATTTAATATAAGCCTTTAACATGGAAGAAGAACTGTTCACGAGTGGTAGAAACATACCGAATATCGACCCATCTTTGCAAATTTGGCATTGGCCAATTTCGTTGTATCTTTTTTTGGGTGGACTGGCAGCCGGCCTTTTGTTCTTTGCCGCAGTTTCTACCGTACTTAAAAAAGACGGGGAAACCCCGGCAGCGGTTAAGTATGCGGTAATGATAGCGCCTATGGCCCTGGTTGTCGGTTTAATGGCCTTGTTTTATGACCTTAACCATAAGATCTATTTTTGGCGATTATACACGACGATCAGAATAGAGTCACCCATGTCTTGGGGGGCTTGGGTATTGCTCCTGACCACTCCCCTGTCCATGCTATGGGTTTTTAGTTATTGGAAGGAATTGTTCCCGAATATGGGATTGAAATTCGGCTTTTTGGATAAATTCCAAGCTTTTTTGGTCAAGAATCGAATGAATATGGCGTATGCCCTCATTCCCCTTTCCGTGGTCCTAGGTATCTATACGGGTATTCTGCTTTCTGCCTTTAATGCACGTCCCTTATGGAACAACGCGATCTTAGGCCCATTGTTCTTGGTGTCAGGGTTGTCCACCGCAGCGGCGACCATTATTCTTTTTTCAAAATCGCATAGCGAACGAAGTCTTTTCAGTAAAATCGATATCGGTCTCATCATTATAGAATTGGCCCTTATCGTGCATATGATCATGGGTTATTGGGCTGGTTCTGAAGTGCAATTGGAGGCCATGCAACTATTGGTAAACGGAGAGTTTACGGTAATGTTCTTTGTATTTGTGGTAATACTGGGATTACTCCTTCCCGGACTTTTGGAAATCATGGAATTAAGGGGGTATAAAGTTCCGGTCGTCGTCCCTGCCATCCTTATTTTGATAGGCGGTCTGGTATTCCGATTTGTCATGGTCGAGGCAGGACAATTAACCCGATATCTATATTAAATTAAAATTGAATCGAATGGATAAAGCAAGTGAAAATAATAAACATGTTTATTGGAACCCCTATTTCGGCGGTTTCCTTTTAGGGCTATTGATCATTTTTACCTTTTATATGACCGGGCGTGGCCTTGGGGCCAGTGGTGCCATGAAAAGTAGTGTGGTTACCTTGGTAGACAAGGTATCCCATGAACATACGGTCAATAACGGCTATTACAGTAAGTTCGTTCAAGGTGATGAATCGCCCATGAATACTTGGTTGGTTTTTGAAAGCCTTGGTGTACTTGCAGGGGCCTTTATTTCGGGGTCATTATCGGGCCGCATAGGATTTAGGGTGCAACATTCCCCTAAGATCACTTCACGCAGACGTTTGGTATTTGCGTTGACGGGAGGTGTCCTTTTCGGACTCGGGGCACAGATTGCAAGGGGCTGTACCAGTGGGGCGGCCTTGAGCGGAATGGCAGTGTTATCGACGGGTGGATTTATTACCATGTTGGCCATCTTCGGTACGGCCTACCTCTTTGCGTATTTCTTTAGAAAAAACTGGATATAACGAATTAAAAAAAATAAGTGTATGGGACCTTTGATTCCAAATGGGATATTGACAGATGAATGGAACATCATCATTGCGGTGCTGATCGGGTTGGCTTTCGGTTTTATTCTGGAAGCTTCGGGATTTTCTTCTTCCCGTAAGTTGGCAGGCGTTTTTTATGGGTACGACTTCGCGGTTTTGAAAGTGTTTTTTACCGCTGCGGTAGTTTCGGTAATTGGCCTGTATTATATGGATTATTTGGGCTGGATAGAAATGGGCATGCTCTATGTGCACCCGACTTATGTTTGGGCGGCGATTATCGGAGGGGCCATTATGGGGGTCGGTTTTGTCGCCGGCGGATTTTGTCCGGGAACCAGTCTATGTGCCGTTGCCATCGGTAAATTGGATGCCTGGATCTATGTCTTCGGTATTATGATCGGGGTTTTTGTTTTTTCCGAGGCATATAATGTGTTCGAAGGACTCTATAACGGTTCTTTTTTAGGCAACATTACCTTGGTGGATAGTTTTGATATACCCGCCAGTTGGATTATTTTCGGTGTCACCGTAATTGCCCTTGCTGCTTTCTTTGTCTCCGACATCGTACGAAAACGTATTAAAAAAGTATTTTATTAAATAAATACCGATATGATCAATAGGAAACTTGCGAAAATCCTTGCAAATAGGTATGTCATATTAGCTTCATTGCTTTTCATTGCGGCTTTGGGGTTGTTGGTTTTGCCGGGCTATAAAAAAAATGAACGGGTAACTGCAGAGGACCTTTTGGCCCAAGTGGTGAATCCGGAACGGTATATGACTTCCGATGAACTCGCGGAAAAAATAATAGCCAAGGATCCATCGATCCTTTTGATCGATCTACGGTCTGAAAATGAATATAACGAATATACCATGCCTGGGGCGTTCAATATTCCTTTAGACCAAATTTTAGATCCGGAAAGTGAAGGCTATTTAAATCAGGATCAATACGATATCGTATTGTTTTCCAACCAAAACCTTACCGCCGATCAGGCATGGATTTTACTTACGAGAAAGGGCTATAAAAATTTACACGTTCTGGATGGGGGGATCAATGGATGGTACAACACGATCCTTAATCCTTTGAAACCCACGGAAAACATGCCTAAAGAAGCCTTTGATCGCTATGATTTCAGGCTGGCCGCTGCAATGTATTTCGGTGTTGGGGGTGAAACCTTGCAAGATAAGGACGCAGAGGAAGAAGGATCGAGAAAGTTAGTGGTTCCTGTTATGAAAAAGAAAAAACGTAAACCCGAAGGGGGATGCTAAAAATCTGTTTGATATGAAAGAATTGGAAAGAACAAAACGCATCTCAATATCCACGGTCGTATTTATATTGGTCTTGGTCATTGGCATATTGACATTCAAAAAACCCTCCAATGTATATGAAAAAACCACTGCGGAGACCTTGAAGGCCCTAACAACCCGGGATTATCTGGTTCCTTTGTCCGAAATTGACCGTTCCCAATCGGTTATGATCGATATTCGGGATAAATTCGATTATTCCCAAGGCCATCTGGATAATGCCCTTAATATTCCCACAGTGGAGATTCTAAAGGATACGGGTATATCCATATTCAATGAATTAAGGGACAGTGGGAAGACCATTGTTTTGTACGGAAAAAATCCACATGAGGCGAACAGGGCCTGGATGATCTTATATCAATTGGGATATGGGAACATAAAAATCCTTGAAAACGAAACACGGTTGGTCGACAATGACTTTCAAATCACCGGTTATGAGGTTGAAAAACCGATTCCCGATTATCTCGATATTTTCCAAAAAGGAAAGACGGGAGATTCCAATTCCGTTCAAAGTACGGTACCCGAAACACCTAAAAAGGTAATGGTCATCCAGAAAAAGAAAAAACGAAAACCAGAAGGGGGCTGTTAGTAAGTAGCCTTTGTAAACTGGTAAAATCGGCTCAAGATTTAAAAAAACGGGGTATGACCGTGAATTTTCGCTTGGTATTGATAAAATATACTCCGGTAAGCAATATTACGGCAGCAATGATGGATTGAACCGTTACTTTTTCGTCTAAGAATTGCCACCCCAAAAGGATCGCTATAATCGGGTTTACATAGGTTGAGGTAGCCACTTTTTCAGGAGAAACGACCTGTAACAAATAATTGAATGCCGTAAAAGCAACGATACTCCCGAATACAATTAGTAAAATCACGGCATATTGGACAGGGCGGGTCCAAGTCAAAGGGGAACTCCATGTTTCCCCAAAGAGCAGACTCATGACCATCAACATGATACCCCCGAAAAGCATTTGATACCCGGTATTCACAAAATAATTTCTGGGCAATTCGGCTTTGCCGACAAAAAGGCTGCCATATCCCCAACTTAACATACAAGCAAAAATCATTACCATACCCACTATGGAATTTTCTTGGTCAAGGACTTGCTCTTGGCTCACCAACAAGTAAATACCGATCAAACCTAAGATGACCCCCACAACGGACATCATTTGTATTTTCTTCCCTTGGATAATCCGCATAAGGAGTAGCACGATCAAAGGCTGGGCCGATATTTCCAAAGCAGCGAACCCACTATCCACGAATTTCAGTGCCCAAACCACTACCCCATTCCCGATCGTTAAAAACAAGAAACCCGCAATGGTGGTGTTTTTGATTTGGCGCCAGCTTATTTTTATGTTCTTTCCCATTATTTTGGCAATAATGAAAATAAGAACACCTGCTATGATAAAACGTATGCCAGCCAACATAAAAGGTGGTAGGTCCGTTACGGCAATCTTATTCAGCAAATAGGTAGATCCCCAAATCACATAGATAGCGAAAAAAGCCAGGATGATCAATAATGGATTTTGGTCTTTTGTCATGGATATTCAAAAAAAATCAATTAAGTGTCAATATTAATCATATGCCTTGAATTATCTATAAGGAATAATCAATATTGATGATTTTTTTGCAACTAAAATCGTATTGTACATGTTTTTTGAATTCGATTTTTAGGATGGGGTTACGACTAACTGCCACTATACCAATAAAGAAGAGGGCCATGGGCCCTCTTCCTTCTACTAATTCAAACTCTTTTAACTTGAGTCTAAATTCTTTTTATTTCTTCAGGTACTACAGGAAATTTAAATCGTCTATTTCGCTTAAATCATGAATCTACCTATTGGAAAAAGGGGGTAGAATCACCAATTTCAGGTAATTAAGTGATTTATCGGTATTGTGTGGGATAAAAAAGGACGAGTGGGCATTTTTTACATCCCAAACCATGTATTTATTTATCCAAGTAAATGGTGCCAAAAAAAAAGTAAAAAAAAAGACCGCAATAACATTGCGGTCTTCACTATCAAATTTACGGGAATTAAAATCCTAGATCTTCTTTACCCTTACGGCATTCATTCCCCGTTGTCCTTTTTCCAACTCAAAGGATACCTTATCGTTTTCGGCGATTTCATCGATCAAACCACTTACATGGGTGAAGTACTTTTCTTGATCAACGCTATCGATGATAAAACCGAACCCTTTGGATGAGTCATAGAAAGAAACCTTACCGTTTCTTACCGGATCGAATTTTTCTTCATCACCCTCTTCTTTTTTCGGTATTCCCAAAACAATATCCTCAGCGTCTATTTCAATCTTTTGCGATGGATCCGGTGGTGTGTCTGTCAAATTACCATTATAATCGACATACGCAAACTGGATACCTCCACCACTCTCTTTTGAAGCAGCTTTTCGGGCTAATTTTTTCTTTTGCTTTTCTTCACGCTTTTTTAAACGCTTTTTTTCTTTTTCACTTTTGTTAAATGTCTGTTGCGACTTCGCCATATTTTATTACCGTATATTATTGTTGCTAATTTAAGAAAAAGGGGTTAAATAAATCGTGCTATAAGAAAACAATCTAGAAGAAAACCTGTTATTACATCTTTGAGAAGTAATCCCTAATTCCAAAATTTTAGCAAATATAAGATATTGCTTTTAAATGGGATAAGCCATCGATGTGATTTTCACAACAAGGTGGGGATGCTTCTTGGGGGCTTTCCCACTTTGATGGTTTAAACACTTGCCTCTTCTTTTTTCTTGTTAACGGAGATTTTTTCAATCAACTCCGGTATTTTTTCAAAAACTGCGGCCAATCCGTGGGATTTTCCGGCTTCCAAAAAAGAAATTCGATCACCTTTTGTAACCAAGAAACCTATGGGTTCAATGCCCACTCCAGCTCCGGCCCCCATACCTTGACCTTTTTTGATTTTTGAATCGGTACCTTCGCCACCTCCGGAACCAAATCCCATACCTACCTTGATAACCGGTACACATTTAAACTCCCCAAGGTCAAATTGTTTGCCAACAACCGTTTCCGTATTGGCTTCGGACTTCATAAAGTCTGTGATCTTTCCCAATAATTCTTCCAAATGTAGTTCCATGGTAAATTTATTTAATTGTTAATAAATGCTTTTATGATCCGTATGGGTCTATTATCCAATTGAAGTATCAGTTGGTTCCTTCCTTGAAAATTAATATTGAACTGCCCATTGGTCAGATGGGATAAGCCGCAAAGAGGATATAGTTTGGCATTGGTAATACAATTACCGGTATCTATGTCAAGAACCAATCGGTTGACCTTAAAGGTGCGGATGATTCGCAAAATCCTGTTGTAATTGAAAGATTTGCCCTTGCTTACTTTTGGTTTTGAAATTTTCTTTTTCTTTTTAGGTCTTCTTCCGGCTTCTAACGGATAAACATAGAAGTTCATGAAAAAGGTTCTGATATGTATACGAACCAATCGCTCTTTGTCGGCTTCAACACTGGCTTTTACAATGCCTACGACCTGGAGATAATACTGCCGCGTATCCGTATTGATATATAGCTTCATTTTTAGGAACAACAGGTATACGATGATCACAGCGATAAGTAAGGAGCCAATGAAGAACCACATCATTTGTTTTAGTGCAAAAGAAGCTATCAGAATATCTTTTTACAATGATTTGGATCACCGATACATATTTTAACACTTTTCTAATATTTTCAATATAAATTATGTAAATATATTAAAATCAATTAGTTACGTGGTATATGTCCCAATTCTGGGCAATGGATTCTGTTAAATATTATATAAAATAGTACCTTTTTATACATAGTACTGTAACAAAATAATACCCTCCTCGTCTATTCTGTGTAAGTCAATTAAAAAGAACCAAAAAATGGAAACATTACATCCACATCAATTAAGGCCTAAAATATATTATGAGATGGGTAGCGGTTGGCAAACGGATAGACTTTATCACATTAACATTGAAAACAACAACAATAACTAAAAACGAACAACATGAAAGCAACATTAAGTAAATCACCGACAGAAGCAAGAAAACATACATTTTTTTCTAGTTTAAAGAACACTAAGCGCGTCCGTTGGGCCGAATACAGAAGCTTCAACAGATAAGCGATAAGGATAAAATCATCATCAATCATTTCCTGAATTCATTTCAGGACTCAAAAACAAAACATCATGAGAACAACAATTCACTTAGAAACACCAACAGAAGCCCGTACACATACTTATTTTTCCAATTTTAAAAATAGTAAAAGGGTGCAATGGGCGACATTTAGACACTTCAAATAATTTTGATCCCGTATCTAAATAATCAAAGAGGACGTACTTGTCAAAAGTGCGTCCTCTTTTTGGATGGTTAGTGATTTAACGTTAAGGCTGTTGAACCAATTCTTTTTGAACGTTCTTTGGTACGGGCTGAAAGGAAGAGAATACGGCATTGAAAGTTGCCCTACCTTGGGTCATTGATCTTAGATTGGTTGAATACCCATACAATTCCGCAGCGGGCACCATACATTTTAAAACCTGAAACTGATCTTTGGGTTCGATTCCTTGGATGATCGCACGTCTTGATTGCAGGTCGGTCATGACATTGCCCACCATTTCTTCGGGAACCCTGACCGTAACTTCCTGCACCGGCTCCAATAGATTGGGATCGGCATTTAAGAAGGCCTCTTTAAACGCATGGGCACCAGCAATTTTAAAGGAAATGTCATTGGAGTCAACGGAATGCATTTTACCGTCGTACACCATTACCCTAACGTCACGGATGTAGGATTTTGTCAGTGGTCCCGACTCCATAACTTCCAGGATTCCTTTCATGATGGAAGGTAAGTATCGTAAATCGATGACACCTCCTACAATACAATTATAAAATACCAGTTTGCCGCCCCAGGGCAGATCCACCTCTTCTTTTCCCCGGATATTGAAACCTTCAGGCTCGGCCATGCCCTCGTACCAAGGTTCTATTTTTAAATGTACCTGGGCAAACTGTCCTGCCCCACCCGATTGTTTTTTATGTCTATAATTGGCATTGGCAGACCGCTGTATGGTTTCCCGATAGGCAATTTTAGGTCGTTCAAATTTGGCTTCTATACCATAAACGTTCTTTAGGGTCCAATCGATCGTAGCCAGGTGGAGTTCTCCCTGGCAGCCTAGGATCAATTGTTTTAGTTCTTTGGAGTACGATACCACGACCGTAGGGTCTTGGCTATGGATTTTCTTCAACGCCTCACTTAATTTTTCCTCTTCTTTCTTATTTACGGCCGAAATGGATTTTCTTGTTCTTGGTTCGGGAAATTGAATGGGTCGAATCGTGATGGGGTGACCCGCTTCGTACAGGGTGTCATTGGTCTCGGTATATTTTAATTTTAAGGTGGCACCGATATCCCCAACGGTAAGTTTTGGAACCGGTTCCCTTTTTTTACCGTCCATGATGAATAATTGATTCAATATCTCGGTTTCCCCATTGCTCGAATTCACCAATTTATCATTTTGGTTGATTTCACCGGACATCACTTTGAAAAACGTAATCTGGCCCAGATTGGGTTGGTGTATGGTCTTGAATACGAAAAGTGAGGTCGGGGCATCTTTCGTGGGGGTTATGGTTTGGCCCTCAACACTTTGTTCCGGTTTTACATCAATGGCAGAAGGGGCAACATTGTCTATAAAGCCCATTAAGCGACCACTGCCCATATCGTTGATGCCCGATGTGCAGAATACGGGGAATACTTCCTGGTTAAGCATTCCGGCCTTGATTCCCTGCCGCATCTCATCTTCGTTCAAGGTTCCTTTTTCAAAGAACAACTCCATTAATTCCTCATCATTTTCCGCGGCTTTCTCGACCAATTCATTGTGCAATTGGGCCGCAATTTCCTTTTGATCCTCAGGGATTGGGAGTTTTTCCGGTTTTCCTCCTTCAGGACCGAATTTGTACATCTTCATCTTTAGCACGTCGATAATGCATTGGGCGCCATCGAGCCTTAGGGGATATTGTACCTTGACCAAGTTATTGCCCACCAAATTCTTTAGGCTGTTATAACTTTCATCATATTTAAGGCCCAGATGGTCTATTTGGTTGATGACAAACAAGGTCGGTTTTTGGTATTTATCAATATAATTCCAAATGATCTCTGTGCCTACTTCAGCACCATACTGTCCGTTTATGACCGTAACAATGGTATCGGCCACACGAATGGAGGAGATGATCTCCCCTATAAAATCGTCCAAACCAGGCGTATCCATGATGTTGATCTTGTACTGCCGCCATTCGGTATGCATCGGGGTCGCAAAAACCGAATTGCCCCTTTCATGTTCTATCTCATGATAATCCGATACCGTATTCAAACCTTCAATGGTACCTCTTCTATTGATCAATCCCGCCTCGAAGAGCATGGTCTCTGCCAGTGTTGTTTTACCGGAGTTGTGAGCCCCTACAAGAACAACATTCTTTATATGTTTGTCGTCGTAAATCTTCATGGAGTTTTGGTTTTGGATGTATTACAAAGCTAATCGTACACGATCTTCAATAACATGATTTTTGTTAGCTTTTATATGTGAAAATTGTCGTATTATAACAGTTGGTTTTGTCTTAAGACCCCTTGATTCATAGCAGTATACCTTCTTTGTTCCTAAAGTTTTCCACGAAGTTCCAAGGCCCATTTTCGTGGCCTTGCGAAATGATCTTTCGTGATGGGGTTATTGGGTAATGGATCGGCCTAATGGGATAGGGTCTCACGCCTATTCCTGTTTGTTTTTAAGGGGGTTGGGATACGAAGCCGCGTTATTATACGTTAAATCGTATACGATATAGTATATTAGTGGGATGATTTCAAAAATTATATTACGCGATCAGGTACGGGAACATTTATTGAATGAAATGACCCATGGGAAATTGGAGCCTGGTAAGACGATCAACTTGGCTGCCTTGGCCCGTAAACTGGGCGTCAGTGTTACCCCAATTCGGGAGGCTTTGACCCAATTGCAGCAATCCAAGTTGATCAAAGCCATTCCTAATAGGGGGTTCATTATTTCGGAATTGAATTATTCCGAGGCTAAGGATCTTTATGAATTGGTGGCTGATCTTGAAGTTTTGGCTTTGGAAAATTCCGTTTTCGACGAGGCATCCATCGTAGGTTTGAAACAGACCCAGATCAAATTCAAGAATGCAACGGACACTTTGTCCCGCATTCACCATAAACTCGAATTTCATAAAATACTTACCCAGCATTATAAAAATGCACTTGCACAGCAAATATTGATCGATTTAAAAACAAGGATCATTTTTTACGAAAGGGCTTTTATGTCAGACGATTCCATCTATGCGAAATCCGACAACCAGCACGATGGGATTATTTCTGCCATTGAGGATGATAACGTACCAACGGCCGCCCTTATCTTAAAGATGAATTGGATGTTGATCTTGGATTATATTCAAAAACAACTTCGTTTTATTTAAGTACAGCGGTGGTTTTTAATTCACCCCTACTCCATTTCCTTGAGAATATCCTCTGCAGAATCGGTGATATTTTTATAACAGCCATACCCCCATCTTGCGAAGAAAACCAGGAATACGACTACCACCCCGATAAAAACATATAGCCAAACATCTTTTTCCATAAGAAAAAAGTCTTTATCCGATAATACCTTGGAAGCCACCGGTAAGGTAGTGAACAACAAAAGAAAACTGGCATAGACCCCAAATTGTTGGACCAACAATAGCCTGTTCTTTACCTTGGTATATTTTTGGAGGGTTTCTTTATAATTGTATTCGGAAATCTCCAGGTTTTTTAACTTCCCAAGCGTGCTTAACGTAAGAATAGGAAGCATCACTAGAAATGCCAAGGTGATAATCCCGCAAAGCATTAGATACCAAGTGTCCAATTTATAAAAATTGAAGACCAAGAATAGGGCGGTCGCAAAACATATGACCGAGCCCATCGTTTCATAAAGGGTTATCCCGTGAAATTTACTTTTATATTTCTGTTGTGTCATTTCCAAAATGATTTTATCGGTTAATCGCTTTTGTTTATCAAGTTCTTGGCTCATTGCTGTCCATGTGGCTTGTAGTTCTTCTATTTCCATGACTTATTTTTTTTCGATTTTTGACCTTAATTTTAATTTGATACGGGATAGACGTGTGCCAACATTGGATGGGGTCAACCCCGTTATTTCCGAAATTTCCGAATAGCTTTTTCCTTCCAGCAGTAATAACATCAGTCCTTTTTCGAGAACATTCAATTGATGGATGTGCTTATAGAGTATTTTAATACGCTGTTCGAATGCCGTATCGTAGAGTTCGGTTTGTTGCAATACCACCTCTTCAATAGCAACGGAATGTCCTTTGCGTTTATTCCGTTTTATATGTGTAAGTGCGGTGTTCAAGGCAATACGGTACATCCAAGTACTGAATTTTGCCTCTCCACGGAAAGACTCGAAAGACTTCCAAAGTTGATAGACGATATCTTGGTATAGATCCTGCTGATCCTCCCTGTTATCGGTATAAATCGTGGTTATCTTAAAAATAACCCCTTCGTTTTCCTTGATGACCTGTATAAATTCACCTTCTCGATCCATGTACTGGTTTTGGTTTGATTTATTAGTGGTCCATTTATCGAAAAAATCACACCATTTGTTAAAAAAATATTATGATAGCGTGAAAACTTATATTAATTTCACTTTTTATACGTTATTTGTTATAGTATTAAACACTAAGCATTATACCATGAACTATTTGTCTCCACAAATTGAAGCCTTGTCGAAACGGAAAATCAAGAAAAAAGCACCTTTGGTGAAAAAAGTATATTCTTGTGGCATTTTTCAGGAATATGACCATGATAATACAGATGAAAACCCGGATAAAAGACCTTAGGGGTTTAATGGACTTACTCCTTGAAAAGTCCTTTGTCCAGTCCGGGAATGAGTTTCAACGCATTCTTGTAGTATACTTTCCGTAATACTTCATCAGGTAGGTTAAGGCCATACATGGCCCAAAATGCATGGTATTTCTTGTAATAGGGAAAATATTCATCATTGGTTTCCAATACCCTGAAATACGTAGGAAACTCTTCAGGCTTCCAACTGTCCTTGCCAAAAAGGATTCGGTCTTGGTATTTTATAAAGAAGGCACGTGCATTTTGGGGTTGCCTTCCCAATTCGGCAATAACCGCACCTATGCCCACGTACATATTCGGCATGGCGTCCAATAGCCCGGACAATTTATTCAGATCATTGGCATACCAGCCCATATGGGCATTAATGAATTTCGTGTTCGGATGTTTTTTGAATACAGTATGCTGCTCCTTAATGATCTGTTCCCAAGGTGCGGGATCGGTATCCGACCTTTGTCTTCGGGGATGGGTCTTTAGTTCAAGCCAGCGTTCATTTCCAGAATCCATAGGTGCCCAAAACGATTTGGGGTCTGCAGCATGGATCAATACGGGTACCCCCATTTCTCCACATTTTTGCCAAATGGCATCTAATCGGGGGTCATCGATCGCTAATCGGTTTCCTTGGATATCGGTATAACGCAAACCGAGACTCTTGAATATTTTAAGTCCTTTGGCCCCATTTTTTATATCGGTTTCCAATTGTGCGACCGCCTTTTCGGACCAGTCCTCGGTACCTACCCCTTCAAAATCGACGTTTGCAAAAACAGCGAAGCGGTCAGGATGGTTTTCCGCTATACTTTTTAGCATGGCGTTTAAGCGTTCTCCCGAACCTCCACTTAAGTTCACCATGATACCCTCGTTGAGGGCATCCATATCCTTGATCAATGCCGTTAGGGCTTCCGGAGACATATCCCTTTGATGGCTGTGCACATCGATAAAGGGGAATTTGGCTTTTTTGATCTCATTGGTGGGGACTACCAAGGTCGATTGGGGATTATAGGCCTCAAAATCCATATTTTGGGCCGTTATATCATAAAATGCCATGAATAATAGGGTGATACAGAGGGTCAGGTTTTTGACTTTCATAGGTTGGTTTGGTTTTTTAAGTGTTGGTATTCTTCAAAAGTATCAAGATCGATCTGTTTTCCGTTCGGTTTAAGGGACAAAACTTCTTCAATGTTGTTCACAATGACTTCCTTGGCACCGGAATCACCCCCTAAGGCGGCTAATTCAGGGATGTACTTCTTATGGAACAGGACGGGTACCCCATTTCCCTGTTTATAGGCCGTGGCAATGATTTTTTTATTTCCCGTATCAAATGCACACAACATATCGTTAAGGTATTCAGCATCGATCAAGGGTTGGTCACAAAGCATGAAAAGGAGGGCCTTGTACCCTTTTTGGGCATTTAAAATGTAATGGGCCGCACAGGAAATTGATGATCCTATCCCCTGCTTCCAACCGTTATGGGATATAAAAATGGTTTTTGGATTGTCGATTTTTGGTTTGATTTGTTCCATATGGGCCCCTAAGACCACATAAACCTGGCCAGCTTCACTTTCTAGGGCAACATTCATTGTATGGCCCAAAAGGGTATTTTCGCCCCATGACAGCAGTTGTTTTGGCTGTTTCATACGGGAGGATCCCCCGGCAGCCAAAATGATTATGGCAATGTGCGAATAGCTACCCATTAGAAGTGTATGGGGTTCGATTTATGTTTCAACATGATCGGCTTTTTACGGCGCACCACGGTTAGGATTTCCGCTAAAATGGCAATACTGATTTCCTGTGGGGTTTCTGCGCCTATATTCAAGCCTGCCGGACCATTTATGGAATCGAAAAAGGAATCATCGATTTCGGGATGATGTTCGATCAGATCTCCCAACAATTTTTCTCGGCGGTTCATAGGACCCAAAACACCTAGATATGCCGGTTGGGCCTCCTTGATCCTCAATAGGAATTTTAGATCTTTTACATAATTATGGGTCATTATAAGAACTGCGGTTTGATTGTCGATTTGGTTGACCTTCAAATTCCCTGCATCAACATAAAGCATTTCTTGGGCCCCAGGAAAATCGGTCACTACCTTATGTGCCGAAGGGGGTGCCACTATAGTGACTTCCCATCCGGTCAATGACGCAAATTTGCACAATTGCACCGCATCATGTTCTGCACCGATGATCAGTAGTTTAAAACAAGGTTCCAGTTCTTGGGTAAAGACCAGCGTACCCGCCTTGGAAGGAAATCCCGGACCAAAGGAAAAATCAGTATTCCCGATACGTATGATGGATCCAAAGTCCTTATTGGAGCCTTGGGTTTTTGTATAATACGAATGTATGGCGAATCGCTGCCTGGTTTTCAATTGCTTTTCAAAAGCCGTTAAAAACATATCGGTAGGTCGAAAAGGTTCGATCAATAGATAAAGCAACCCTTCGCAACCCAAGCGATACCTACCGTCATAGGTCATCATTTTAGGCGTATCTTCCTTAAAAACACTTTGCGCTTGTCGGATTACCTCCTTTTCCACACAACCGCCACTTACGGCACCGATCGCCCTGCCATCTTCAAAAATCAGCATACGAACCCCGGGCCTTCTGTAAGAAGAACCGTCTAGGGCCACTACGGTTGCCAAAACGGTTTTATGATGTGCTTTCCTGGCCTGGATATAGGCCTTTACAATGTGCTTGAACTCATGGGTCATTCGGTGTGTTTTTCATTAAAGCAATTCATCGCTGTTCCAAGATCGGGAATTATAAGGACTTAAGGTCAAGTTCCATATGTTGGTATCCAAGCTTTAATTCCTTCTAATTTAAAGGATATTAATATATTGATTTTTACTTTAACAAGATTTAACAAACTTTTATTTTTGTGGCATAATTTATGAGCAAAAAGTACGTTCTGTGAGTTGAACCTCTAAACAACGAAAATGAAATCATTAGCTACTTATTTTGGTATTTTTAGTTTTCTTTTATTGTCCTTTTCATGCGGTAATGCCGATGATGATGTTGAACTCGATTTGGATTTCGGGGACGGACTTGGATTAGGGGAAACGGTTGACGATTGCCTCGATTTTCCCGAGAGCGATTTAGTACTTTCCATTCAGGAGCAATACACTACCCTTCCCGGAAAAGTATCCATTTTTTTCAAGGTCTCCGATACCGATGGAAACCCTGTATCCGGACTGACGGCAGATCAATTTACGATTTATGAACAAGGCCGGAATGATGAATGCTTTAATACCATTTCCGCATCGGAATCTTATGCACGGATTTCCCCGAATTCACAGATTTTCAATGCAAATACCCTTTTGGTCTTGGATTTGAGTAATAGTGTATTGAGCAGTAGCCTTGACGAATTGAAAACGGCATCGGTGAGTTTTGTGAACAATGTGATGCCAACGACCACCGATGAGTCATATAAAATGGCGATTTATTGGTTCGATGGGGAAGATGAATTACATCTGTTGAACGACCTGACAAGTGTTAAACAGGATTTGATCGATGCCATCAATTCCATTTCTGACGATATTAGCGATGATCCATCAACAGACCTTTATGGGGCGGTGATAAAATCTACGGATATTGCGGAGGACCTTTTGGAGGAAAGTATAAAGGAAGATATCATCGGGGCCGCTTCCGTGGTCATTTTCACCGATGGTACGGATCAAGCTTCCCGGTATACCAAGGATGCAGCCTTGGATAAGGTCGATGATGCCAGTGCCAATATATCGTTTTTTACGATTGGTTTGGGAACTGAAATCGACACGGAGGTATTATCCGAAATCGGGAAGACCTATAGTGTTTTCGCCGGGAATGCCGAGGAATTGGAAAATACCTTTAACGATATCTCCTTAAAGATATCCGAAAGGGCAAATAGCTTTTACCTCTTTGAATATTGCAGTCCAAAACGCGATGGTAGCGGGGATAACAATTTAGTGATCCAAGTGGTTGATGGCAACCTACAGGGTGCGGTACAAACCAAATTCAGTGCCGATGGATTCACAGGTGGTTGCGAATAAAAGGCAAAACCATATATCGTTTTTAAGAGCACCCTTCGAAGGGTGCTTTTTTTTGCCTTTACAAGTAGGGTTATTGTTTTTCAAGTTGTTTTATTATCAAGGAACACCCAATGAAGGAATGCCCCACATCCCAAACCATGGAAACGAATTTTTTAAAGATGTAGAATTATGGATGTAATCAACGAAATTATCCAGAACAGTGCGGCCGGTCAATTATCCAAAGTGTATAAAAACCTTGTTTTACTATTGTTTTCCACTATTGTATCGGTATTGTTGGTCATGCTTGTGATGCTATTCACCTATAGTCCGTATATGAGGATACAGTTTGGGTATTGAACATAAAAAACGGAAACGAAATGACCGTTGTTTATTTCGATCGGGATGCGGTTCTTCCCCCCAATGCACCGTCGTAACGACTACCCCTGAAATCATCGGTAGATCATCGCGTTCTTAAATTGCCCTTTACCTGATGTCAAATCCAATAAAAACCCATTGATTACGGCAAATTCCGGTTTCCCATTTTTTTCCAAGAGAAATGTAGGGTTGATACCGACTTGCAGCTGAAACTCGGGCAATTCATACGTACTGCCCAAGATATTCATGGGAATCGGCGATTCCAACATCTCCATCGGTATCTTGGCCATACGTATATACGTATATCCTTGCTTTAACAATTCCAAGGGATCGATGTTTTTTAGGTCTTCTAGGGTTGAAAACCCCTTTGGATAGATTTTGCCTTGCTTTATGGTGTAGCCTTCGGCATCGAAGGTTTTGTATCCGTAATAGGTCGATAGGTCACCTTGGTCCAATATACGGCTGCTGTACCAAAAATCATTATTATCTTCCTTATTGACTTCCAACCTGTTGATGCCCAGGTCGATAATGTAATCGGTGCCTAAAATTCCATAAGTGGCATTCTTTATTTTCAAGTCGAACAATTTCCGGTCGTTTTCAGGAATTTTCTCATATTCGGCTAGGGGGATCCCTTTGTAATTTTGTTCCGCTATGGTATAAATGGCGGAAAGTATGGATACATAATTCAATTTCCTGATTTCCTGTTTTTCCACATCATTGGCATATCCTCCGGATTCAATTAGAATAGTACTTGTACCCCACTTTTGTATATTGTCCCCAAAAGCCCTGGGTTCAAAATCGTCATTGTAACGCCCTACCTGTCCCGGAGCGTATTTTTGAATGATATTGTTCATATAGACGATGATTTTCATCGCATCTCCCCGGGTTTCATTGATTTCCTTTTCATAATTATAGGCAGGGGCCAAATAGGAAATAGTGGCGGGTTTATCGGTGCGTTCCGCATTGTAATACGTACTTTGGTCATGTAGGTTAAAGCCAAAATCGGCATTCAGACTGTCCCTTACCCGTTTTAAGGTTTTGCTTTCCGGGGATTGTAGCCGAAGGGCATCCCGATTTATATCGACCCCCAATACATTCCTTCGTTGATAGCGCTCGGCCCCATCGGGATTCAGCATGGGTAAAAAATGAAGCGTAAGGTTATTCAGGATCTCGATTTTTTCGTCCTTAAAATCATCACTTTCGAAAAAATTAAGGATGTCGAAAATAGCCTGGGTGGCCGTGGGTTCATCGCCGTGCATCTGTGACCAAAGGAACACATTGGTCTTTCCCGTACCCATACTGATCAAATTCAAATCGCGCCCTTCTATGGATTCCCCTACCTTTTTAACCGTAAAAAGGGGATTTACGGCATGTTTTTTTATCAAAGGCTGCAGTTCATGATGCTTTATACGGCGATGATCTAGTTTTTCTTCCTTATATTTTTCATAGGTCTCATAGAGTTCTGAGGTAAGTTCCGAATCTTGGGAAAATCCAAAATGGGCTATCGATAGCAAAAGAAAAAGGGAGGTCAACTTTATGTTCATGTTATTTGCTGGTTTTGGGTAGGGGTTTAAATTCAAATTGTGTTGTGGCTTTACGGACTTTGGACATAAATTCTTCCCCAGGGTCGGTCTTTGTTGTCCGGTATCCTTCGTCCTGCTCCAACCAAAGGTCATGACCTTCGAACAGGGTGTATTCATGATGTCCTATGACATATTCGATATCATATTTTTCGGCTAAATACTTTACCAACCAAATATTCGATTTCAGTTGTGCATTGGTCAAAGGGGTTTCTTTCGTACCACCTACATTCTCAACGCCTATGGCACAATGGTTGAGCCCTATCACATGCCTTCCCATGGTTGTTTCCGGCATTAACCGATAGATGGTACCATCCCGGTCTACCAAGAAATGGGTGGAAACATTCAAACCACTGACATTTTCAATATCAGGTCGCCAATTTGGTAATTTGGCATTGTAAAAGGCATCGAAAGACCCTTTGAATGTTGGAATGGCCGTCCAGTGCAAGACAATCATCCTGGGTACAATGGTAGTCATTTCCCGGTCCAGGCCGTACCGGTCTTTTAAATATTCCAAAGTCAGTTCATTGCGTTCATCATTGAAAATAATCGGTTTGTCCACAATGTTTTTTGAGGTAGAACAAGCAGTAAAGAGCACCACCAAAAGCAGTGGTAAGGATTTTTTCATTTTTTCAGTTTTGTAGGGATAAAGTTAAAGAATCGAATTCTTTCTTTTTAACGGCATATTCAATTAATATCTTTTTTCTTCCCCATTCTTTTGCCTTCTTGGTATTTTCCCCCATATAAATGTCGATCCTATTGGTCCATCTTCGATGCATTTTATCATTAATATGGAAGGTGTCGGGAAAAGTGGCTATCCGCACCAATGTGCCATAGGACAATCCTTTTGCTATCAAATCCCTGGAAACCGCAATGGATTTCATTCCGGGGACCAAGGTATCGCCCCAAGCCGTGATATGGGGATTATCCGTAGTTTGATCATGGATTGAATTGTAGGCCGTTGCCGTAACTTCTAAAGGCACCCATATATAAGGATCGATTTTCTCGGTGGTAGTTTCCTTGCAAGCCATCGAAAGGAAGGTTATAAAAACCATTGAAATAAAGCGGAACTTCATTATAGGATCATCCGTTTTCCGTTTTGTGCTGCCGACTCAAATATGGCCTCCACGACCTTAATATCCTTCATTCCTTCGGTTCCGGGCACCAATACGTCAAATGGTCTTTTGTTTTTGATCGCAAGGGCATCATCATCCATTTGTTTCGACTGCTGGTTTCCTTGAAATGGCTGTAACCGTTGACCATCACTGGTGATGCCTTGAACCCCGCCATAGGATTGGAAAGGGCGCAATTGGTACCAGCCTTCCCCACAATTTACTTTAAGGGTGTTGATACTTTCCGCAAAGGTCGTTTTACACTGTGCTGTGATTCCTTCCGGAAATTCTAGATCGAAAAGAGTGGTTTCATCAGCTTTGAAAATATGGGGCCTGGAATTGGGCTGGGTTGCGCTTACCGCCAAAGGTTCCATGCCAGTGGCATACCTTACGGCGTTTAGGGGATAAACCCCCATATCGAACATGGCGCCCCCACCCAGTTCCTTATATAATTTCCAATGACTACGATCATGACCCCCATGTCTAAATCCGGCTTCGGCATACAAATCGGTAATCGTACCGTAGGGTTTTTCTTTTGCCCATCGGATTATTTTTTGGGTGACCGGTTCGTGCTGCATCCTATACCCTATCGTCAATTGCACTTTGTTTTTTGCACATACGTTGATCATTTCCTGACAATCGGCAACGGTAGTTGCCATGGGTTTCTCACACCAAACATGCTTTCCTGCCGCTGCCGCGATTACCGCATAAGGTTTATGGAGGGTATTGGGCGTTACGATGTATACCACATCTATTTCATCATTGTTGGCCAAGGCGTGCATGTTCCCGTAATTGTAGATATTGCGGTCCTTTAGACCATACTTTCGTTTCCAAATAGGTATTTTTTCGGGGCTACCGGTTACGATTCCCTTTAATTCGCAATGTTTGGTCAATTGAAGTGCCGGTGCCAACAAATCCCTGCTGTAATACCCCAATCCCACTAGGGCAACGCCAAGTTTATCTTTTGTCGATGGTGTCGAAAATATGGGGGTCGGCAATGTGCTGGCGGCAAGCAGCATTCCCGATTTCTTTAAAAATGACCGTCTATTTTCCATGGCAGTGAATTTTAAGCGACTTACTTTACGTAATTTAAAGAATTTTCATGAGTCCTAAGTAATTGTTCTCGGAAATCCATAACGGAATCCATTTCAATTTATATATTTGAAGTTATTTAACCCCATGAAAATAGTAAAGCGCCTTTCAATTGCAGCGTTGGTCATCCTGAGCGTTGTAGTGTATATCAACTACCCTAAATTGAACATTATTTCCGGCTTTACCGCAAAAAGCATGGCCTCGAACCATTTTGTTGCCCATCGCAGTCCGGAATCGATTGCAGCGAACGACCATAAGGTCCCGATGATCGAATTGGCCGAGGCCGAGGCATACAACGATGGAGCAACAGCCACCGTTTATGGTTTTATGGAACGAAAGGCCATTTGCAATGAAGGAGTTGGTTGCGTACTGGTAAATGACGATTACGATACGGGATCATTTGGTTTTTTACCTCGACGCGATAAGGAGGAAATAGCTTTGCCTTTTCCCTTTGGGAATTTGGAACCCAAGGATACTATTTTTGAAGATGTTGATTACGATCGATTGGAAGGGGCCATTGAAGGTGCTTTTGCGAATGCCGAGGTACAAAAAACAAGGACCGTCCTAATAGCCTATAAAAACCATATAATAGGGGAAAAATATGTCGACGGATTTAGTGCGGAAACCCCCATTTTAGGTTGGTCGATGACCAAAAGTGTTTTGGCTACCCTGTTTGGGATCCTTGAACATGAAGGAAAAATCGATTTGAACGACCCGGCCCCTATAAAACCATGGCAAAATGATGAACGTAAAAACATTACGTTGAACCATTTACTGAGAATGCAGAGCGGATTGGCCTGGGAAGAGGATTATGGGAAAATTTCGGATGTTACCCGTATGTTGTTTTTGGAAGAGGATATGACGTTGACCCAAGTCACTAAAAAAGCCATTGCCGAACCTACGGAGGTATGGAACTATTCTTCAGGTACGACCAACCTTCTCTCGGGCATTTTAAGGGATCGTTTCAAAACCCATCAGGAATACCTCGATTTTCCTTACAAGGCCTTAATCGATAGGATCGGCATGCACTCCATGCTTATCGAAACCGATATGAAGGGAAATTACGTAGGTTCGTCCTATGGTTGGGCTACCACGAGGGATTGGGCGAAATTCGGGCTGTTGTATCTTAATAAGGGGCACTGGAACGGGGAGCAGCTTTTTGATGCTTCATGGGTCGATTATATCACCACTCCGACCAAATTGTCCGATGGCACCTATGGGCCCCATTTTTGGTTAAATGCCGAAGGCAACTACCCTGATGTACCCAAAGACCTATATTCCGCCAATGGCTATCAAGGGCAATATGTGTTTGTCATACCTAGCAAGGATTTGGTAGTCGTACGTACCGGCCTGGCAGAGTCTCCGGAATTTGATGTAAATACCTTCTTAAGCGGAATCGTAGCAGCGATCAAGTAGCTATCGGACCTTTTTGACCTTTTTAAAGGATTGGTTTTATGTCAAAAAACCTATTATGGGGAGTTTACCACATTTCTGCCTTGGTACACAACAATAATTGGCAAGTACTGCAAGAACGTTTTACATTTACATCGTAATAATCAAGTAAATAATTTTTTTCATTTTCATATAGTGTTCTCGTAAAAGAGTCTTGTCGGTCTTCGATAGGGCTCTTTTTAGTTTAAGGGTTTATTGTTTGAAATATCGCTATTTCAAATAAGAGAAACCGTGGGTAATGGCGATAGGCCATTATATCGCCCATGGGTTCGTTAAACCGATCAGGATGCGTTCTCTCCTACCTTGGTCCGTTTCCATCAAGGGATCCAACTATTCTTGTCAAAATTGGGTTTGCGTTTTTCCAAGAAAGCATTGCGACCTTCTTTGGCCTCTTCGGTCATATAGGCCAAACGGGTGGCTTCCCCGGCAAAAACCTGCTGTCCGACCATGCCGTCATCGGTAAGGTTCATGGCAAACTTCAGCATTTTTATCGAGGTGGGTGATTTTTCCAAGATTTCCTGGGCCCATTCGTAAGCGGTATCCTCCAGTTCATCATGGGGGATCACAGCGTTTACCATGCCCATTTCATAAGCATCCTGGGCCGTATAATTACGTCCTAAGAAGAAGATTTCCCGAGCTTTCTTCTGTCCAACCATTTTGGCCAAGTAGGCAGAGCCATATCCCCCATCAAAACTCGTGACATCGGCATCGGTTTGTTTAAAAAGGGCATGTTCCTTACTGGCCAAGGTCAAATCACACACTACGTGCAGACTATGTCCGCCCCCTACGGCCCAACCGGGAACAACCGCGATGACCACTTTGGGCATAAAACGGATCAAACGTTGCACTTCAAGGATATTGAGGCGGTGCATACCGTCTTCCCCTACATAACCTTTATGTCCGCGTGCCTTTTGGTCGCCTCCACTACAAAAAGAATACACCCCGTCTTTGGTTGAGGGGCCTTCCGCTGAAAGCAGGACCACCCCTATCGAGGTATCCTCTTGGGCATCATAAAAAGCCTTGTACAGCTCACTGGTGGTCTTGGGCCGAAAAGCATTGCGTACATTGGGCCTGTTAAAGGCGATACGGGCTACCCCGTTACATTTTTTATAGGTGATATCCTCAAATTCTATAGCGGTTTCCCAATTGGCTTTTGACATTTTTCCGATTTTTGATTTGCATCATGATTAACGACTGCAAAGTAACACAATTTGGAAAAATATGGACTACCCGAGAGCTTCCTTATACGGGAAATCGGCTTTATGCCCACTGGGTGATAACCATGGCTAGCTATCGTAATCCCTAGAACCGCTCTAATTTTCCATATTGGGAAAGTGTAGGTAATCGGTTGAAGGTCGCCAGCACCCAAAAGGCTTGTCAACCATGGCTGTTTTCGATAGTCCCCAGCGTATGGGTTTCTTTATGTATTTCCGGTTCAGCACATTAAAAATCAGGAATCAATGGATGATCGTGCTATGTGTGCCAATTTTTTTTATATTTGAGTACCTCCCCCATTTTAAAATCCTTTGTTAAAGAAGTATCCGAGCGAATAAAAGCCGTGCCTGTTATTCGTGGAAGCCTTAGCACTAAATAAAAGATTGTAAACCAATTTTAGGAGTATTGGGATTTTTGGGTTTGTACAGGTAGTACCATTGTTTTCCCGTTAAGAAGAAACTATGGTAGGCCTTATGGATCTTGACCCGATGCCAACCAATGGTACGGTCTTCTAAACGCTAAAGATAACCGAGGATCTACGTTCATCATTGTAGTACTATAGAAAACATCCTATGAAACCAACCAAACAGGTAATACAAGTTTATGATAAATGGTTATACCGTTATTTAATTGGGGATGTTGAAACCTATGACTCCTATTTTGATGATGCCTGTCATTCTATAGGTACTACCCAAAATGCAGATTTTCTAGATAGAGCGGCTACCACCCAATTTTTGGCCGATACGGCTGACCAATTTGCCGTAAAATGTGAATTAAGAAATAAAACCTTGACCATGGAACAGTTAGGGAATTCTATTTTCATCACCCCTTTGTTCGATCCAAGGTTCAACCTGTACAGGGATAGGAATTTCGACACCAGGTTCAGGTTGATAAGTGCCTTGGAAGTAAAAAGAAAGGCTGGTACTTCATTTACCGATATTTCGCTACGCCCGATACCAAAACTGAAGAAGGGGAAACCCTTGGGTTTGAAACAAACCATGTGCTCACCAGAAGCAGAAGCAACATCCAATGATATATAATCAATTGACATAAATGATTTCAAAAACAATAAAAGCCAGTTCCACCGAAGCCATCATCAAAGAAATGGATAAGGCAACATCCGATGGTTTTAAACCGACCTTGGCTTTTGTTTTTATATCGGCAGAACTTGACAAACACACCATATCCTCCTTTTTGGATAAGAATGGAATAGCCGTTTTTGGTGCTACAACCATTGGTGAATTTACTGAAGAGGGAGTTACTTCCAAGCATATTGTAATCATGCTACTTGACATGAATCCGGAGTACTTCAAAATAGTTATTAAGGATTATCCGTATGGGGAAGCACTTAACTCTGGTCGCTATATCGGAAATTTCGGAAAATCCACCTTCAAACAACCTGCCTTTATTATTTCCGGTTCCAATATGGAAGGGCCAGGGGAACTTATAATGCAGGGCATACGCAATGAATTGGATGAAAAAACAACAGTCATAGGCGGAATGGCCGGTGATGCTGTTTTTACCAATGCCAAAGAAAGTAAACAGGCTGTTTTGGCACTGATTATCGATGAAACAAAAGTCACGCTGGCAGGAGAGGCCGTGTCGGGCTGGAAAGCAGTTGGTACTGAAAAAATAATAACGCAATGTGAGGGTCCATGGATTCAAACCATCGACGATAAACCGGCTATGGAAGTCGTTAAAAAATTCACCGGATTGGAAATCGATGAACATGTATTGGATGATGGTTACTCTAATTTAGGCACTACGTTCCCCATACAGATCCAACAGGAAAAAGGGGCTCCGGTTATGCGTCCATTCTTAAAGTATGACCCAAAAACTGATGCGGTTTTATGTGGCGGTAATTTAATAAAAGGATCACGTTTCAGGTTTTCACTCCCACCCGACTTCGAAGTCGTTGATGCGGTTGTGGAAAGTGCACAGGAAATAAAACAAAATGAATTGTCGGATGCCGATGCTGTACTTGTTTTTCATGTATAGGCAGAAAAGTTTCATTGGGCCCCATGGCTTTCGAAGAAGTATTGGGCATACAGAAAATTTGGAATAAGCCCATGGCAGGATTTTTCAGCATGGGAGAATTTGGAAAGACAAAAGCGGGTACTACCCAATTTCATGGTACTACCATAAGTTGGGTGGCAATTAAAGAAAAATAGAAATGAAAGCTAAATCAATTCATGGTACATCTGTCAATGACATTCAAAAAACTTTGGATCGCACCATCAGTGATGGGTTCAAACCAACCTTGGCCATAATATTCATCTCGATAAAACAAGATAGAAAAGCAATCTGTCAATGGTTAGCCGCTAAAGATATAGATGTTTTTGGCGCAACATCCTCAGGCGAATTCATTAATGGTATCCAAACCACAGGTGAAATCGCCATACTGCTTTTAGAATTGCCAAAAACGCATTACACCATTCTTTTTGAAGCTATTGGAGAGAGAACTTTAGAAACCGCAACTGCTACACTTGCCCATACTGCATTAAAGCAATTTACCAATCCTTCACTTATTGTTTGTAGTACAGGGATCAACCAAAAACAAGAATTCTTTAAAGGTGAAGAAATGGTGAACTATTTAAAAGAACAGCTTGGACCTGATAAATTATTCTTTGGGGGTATGGCTGGGGATGATTGGACGCTTAAAGGAAGTTTTGTATTTACCAATTCGAAAGAAACAGACGATGGCCTGGTCGCTTTAGTTCTTGACGGGGATAAAATCAATTTAAAAGGAATGGCGGTCACCGGTTGGAAACCGTTGGGAATTAAAAGAACGGTTACCAAAAGTAAAGGCAATTTATTGTATGAAATTGATGGAAAACCAGCCTTGGAACTTTATTTGAAATATTTGGGCAAGGAAGATAAAATGACCGAAAACAATTATAACATTTTTGAAGAAGTATCAATGGAGTATCCATTTATTGTTGAAAGGGACGCGAACGAAACAGTGCTAAAAACACCTATGAGGATTGACGTTAAGGAGAAAGCTTTAGTGATGGACATACCAATGTCTGAAGGTTTGAATTTTTGGTTTACCAACCCTCCGGAATTCGATATTGTTGAAGAAGTCATAGACAAAGCGAACCAGTTAAAACAAGACACAGGAGAACAAGCAGATGCCTTATTGGTCTTTTCCTGTGCAGGCCGACAACCCATTCTTGGACCATTGGCAACTGAAGAAAACGAAGGTCTTGCGAGGGTTTGGAATTCACCTATGGCTGGTTTTTTTACGTATGGAGAATTTGGCCGTGTACTCAACGGCAAACAAAATTTTCATTCAGGAGCCTGTTGTTGGGTCACATTAAAAGAAAAAGAAACGAATAACTAACAAATAAGATGCTCGCTTTTTCGAGAAATAAATATGAATCAACCCCTCAACCATAGTTTCGGTTTTATCGAAAGCCCAAATCACTTTTCCCTTGATGAAATGAAAGCTTAACATTCATGATAACATTACCAATATCCTAAGGCATGAAACTGACCAAAAAACAAGAAAATGAAATTTGGCAAGTCTATAATACCTGGTTAGACGCTTACCTTAACGGCGATGTTCAAACCTATGACAACTATTTGGAAAAAGACTATCATTTTATAGGTTCTACCAATAATGAAGAATTCCTAAGTAAAAAAGACACGACCAATTTCTTTAGGGAAACAGCAGACCAATTGGCAGGAAAATGCGCCTTAAGAAATGAGAACAGAATCATAGAAAAATTTGGTGAATTGGTCTTCATAACACACTTGTTCGATGCGTGGTTTAAAAATGGGGATGATTATACATATTACGGCCGTTTCCGGTTTGCCAATACCTTAAAAGAAACCAAGAACGGTTGGCGCTTTATTTACCAACATTTCTCTACCCCCGATGGCAAAACGGATGAGGGGGAAACCATAGGGTTTGAAAAAATCAATGAGGAAAACCAAGAGCTTCGGGAAGCCATAAAGCGAAGAACCTTTGAACTCGAACAAAAAAATCGCGAACTAGAAGTTGAAACAGCTTTAGAGCGCATTCGGGCACAAGCCGTTGCCATGAAAGAATCAATGGATTTGCTTGATATTGTAGTGGCCATGCGCAATGAATTCACAAAATTGGGGCATGAGGCACACTACTTCTGGCATATGATGTGGTTGCCCGATAAATATGAAAAAGCCATGACTTCCGGTGATGGGACCCGCATTGGTTTCGTAATGGAATTGCCAAGGCACATCCATGGTGATATTCCACTGTTGGCTAAGTGGGAAAAAAGTAAAGAACCAACCGTTGTGTATGCTATGGATGCACGGGAGGCCATAGACTATGTAGATAAAATGGTCAATTTGGGTGATTTCAAAAATATCGATCCCCAAGCGCCTACCCATGATGATATTCGGCATATTGGGGGACTCACATTTATCATGGCACGTACCAGCCATGGGGAAATCGGGTATAGCTTGCCCGGAAGCGTTAAAAATCCGCCAAAAGAAGATGTTGATATATTAGTAAAATTCGCAAGTGCATTCGATTTGGCCCATCAACGTTTCCTCGACCTTCAAAAAGCTGAAAAGCAGTCTAGGGAAGTTCAAATTGAACTCGCCCTTGAAAAAGTGAGAAGCCGAACTATGGGTATGCAACGAAGTGATGAATTAAGAGATACCGCTTTGCTTCTATTTCAACAAGTTGAGGAACTAGGCATAAATTCCTTTGCTTGTGGTTTTAACATTTGGGATAAAGACAAGAAATTTGCTACGGCTTGGATGGCAGGTAAAGATAGACTTCAACCACCATTTAGAACAAATTCTAGTGAAGACGTATATCTACTTTTTCGCGAAGCAGAAAAAAGAGGAGACGCTTTATTTGTTTTAGAGCAGGAAGGAAAAGAACTAGAAGAACATTACAAGTACTTGGTATCTATACCTGAGGTGAAAGCATTAGCTAAAGCTGGACTTTCGTTTCCAACTTTTCAAATTATTCATTGTGCCTATTTTAAAAAAGGGTATCTCATGTTTATTACACATGAACCTGTACCAGATGCACACGATATTTTTATACGTTTCGCTAAAGTTTTTGAACAAACGTATACCAGATTTTTAGATTTACAAAAAGCAGAAGCACAAGCCAGAGAATCAGAGATTGAACTCGCCTTAGAACGTGTTCGGGCAAGAACCATGGCCATGCAACATAGCGATGAATTACAAGAAGCTTCTTACTTGTTAGATGAACAAGTAAGAGGACTTGGCATTAAAACCTGGGGTTGTGCTTTTAATATTTATGGGGAAAACGAATCTACCGAATGGTTCGGGAATGAAGCAGGGGTTTTACACACCTACACGGTTCCAAGGGCCGGCATATTTAAAAAGTATTACGACAGAGGTCAAAATGGGGAAACACTATGTATTCAAGAATTTTCAGGTGATGAATGTGTGGCCCATTATGAATATATGAGCTCCCTCCCTGTTATTGGCGATGTTTTAAAACAATTAAAGAAAACCAATAACGGTTTCCCGACCTATCAAATAGACCATGTCGTGTATTTCAAATATGGGTATTTGTTATTCATCACCCGGGAACCGGTACCCGATGCCTATGATATATTCAAGCGTTTCGCCAAGGTTTTCGAGCAAACCTATACGCGATTTTTAGACCTTCAAAAAGCAGAAGCACAAGCAAGGGAAGCACAAATAGAAATGTCTCTGGAAAAAGTACGTTCGCGTACTATGGCCATGCAAAAAAGTAGTGAGCTTTTAGAAGCAGGAGAATTGCTTTGGAATGAAATTACAAAATTAGGCATCGAATGCTTTACAAGTGGTTATGTTTTAATGGATGAGAATGAAGATATTGGCTGGAATTACACACCTAATCCTTCAACCGGTAAAATTCTAGATCAAGCCATTGGTATTCCACACCAACAAACTCCTCCGATGCGAAAAATTCTTGCTGGATGGAAAAAAGAAGAACCGTTATCCGTTATCGAATTGACGAAAAAACAAACCATTGCACATCAAACTTTTGTGGCAGAAAAAGGTATTAATTTCCCTTTTTCCGCAAAAGAACTTGTTGAAATTTCACCAAAAGAAATTGTCATTCATGCGTTCAACTTTAAGCAAGGTTATTTATTGATTATTGGTGGCGAAAAGCTCGCCAATACACAAATTGAAGTGATGTTGCGTTTCACCAAAGTGTTTCAGCAAACCTATACACGTTTCCTCGATCTTGAAAAAGCAGAAGCACAAGCGAGAGAATCGCAAATTGAAGTTGCGGTTGAGCGTATTAGGGCGCAATCTATGGCCATGCATCATCCAGATGATCTTAAAAATGTAAATTCTGAAATTTATAAGCAGTTACAACTTTTAGATATTAACGGCTTAACTGGAGTGAGTATTTGGTTAGTCGATAAAAATAATTACGTAAAAATCTGGGATCTCTCTAGTCCAGGAAACATAAGTAATCCAAATAGCTACAGTGTTGCTTACGATGCTTCAAAATATGATATACTCGGCGAACCGGTACGAATTCTAAAAAATTTAAAGGAGGATTATTTTGTATTGGATTATCCTTTGGAAAAATTACATAAAGCAGTTAAAGAATGGTCTTTGGCAGATAAGGCTGTTGGCAATGATATTAAAGATGCCATAACAACAGGTAGACTTTCACAGCAATGGAATCCTTTTGCTCGACACAATAATGGCCTTTTTTCTATTGATCTTATAGCACCACCAAATGAAGACACAAAAAAGATCGTAACTAAAATAGCTTCAGCATTCAATCAGGCATACACACGTTTCTTAGATCTTCAAAAAGCTGAAGCACAAACCAGGACTGCACAAATAAATTTAGCCGTGGAGCGTGTTAGGGCCAAAGCGTTGGCCATGCACAAGTCAGAAGACATCTTATCCGTGGTCGCTAAACTGAAAGAAGAAGTCTTGTCATTGGAAATTCCGGATGTGATTGCAGCCAGTATTTTCTTAAATGAAGGTGAAGACAACGTAAGAATGTGGGACCTCTCCTCGCTTGAAGAAAATAATAATGGATTTCAAATCCCCTTCGACATTACGTTCAAACTTAAAAAAAGAGATCCAAATCTCTATATAAAACGGATTTGGGAAAATCCGGAGGATTACTTTTTGGAAAAACAAAATACCAAGGACTTTAAAAGAATCATTGCTTGGCTTAGGGAACATGAGGAAAACAAATTTGCAGATGAAGTTGAAGAATTTATTGGGTCCACAAAATTGGAACATTTGCATCATGCCGTAAAAACACTGAATAATGGCAAACTGGTCATTGATACTTTAAATGCACCTTCAGAGGAAATGGAAACCATTCTCACCAAAATGGGAGCGGCATTCGATTTGGCTTACAAACGCTTTGAGGATTTGCAAAAAGCAGAGGCACAAGCGCGGGAAGCACAGATTGAGGCAGCATTGGAAAGAGTTCGTGCCAAAAGTATGGCCATGCATAAAAGCGAGGAACTCCTGGAGGTTATTACCGTGGTTTCAGAACAATTACTTGCATTGGGTTTTAGATTTCATCATGTAAGTTTTGCCCATAACAATATTGATGAGACGTATAGATTTTGGACCGCTGCAAAAGGTATGGCAAAACCTATGCGGTTTGTTGTGCCTTATAAAGACATACCAATGTTCAACAATATAATAGCAGCTCAAAAAAGATCTTCTTCATTTTTTACGGATATCCTAACACAAAAAGAGAATAACCAATGGCACGGACATTTGCTTAAAAATGATAAACGCGCCAATGTTTTTTCGAAAGAAGACAATGAGTATATGCAAAGTAAAGGAATGGCACGTTCCATAGCCATCAATCCTAATATTATGTTGATTCTTGCAAACTATGCCTCAATTCCATATACAGAAGCTGAAAACAAAATCATTGCACGTTTTGGACAAGTATTCGAACAATCCTACACTCGTTTTCTCGATTTACAGAAAGCAGAAGCACAAGCGCGGGAATCGCGGATTGAGGCAGCATTGGAAAGAGTACGTTCACGTTCGCTCGCCATGCACAAACCAAAGGAACTCCAGGAAGTAGTTGCTGTAGTTGCCGAAAAACTAAAGGAACTAGGCGTTATATACGATGCAGGAGGTGTAATTCTTTGCACCTACTTCCCAGACAACAAAGATGTTGTGCACTGGATTACGGTTGATGATTTTTCAACTTCGGGAAGATATTTAGTACCCTATTTCGATAATCCTATTTTTAATGATGCTTGGGATTCCAAAATGAGAGGCGATGCCTATTTCTCGAAGGAATTTCCTGTAGCAGCTAAAAATGATTTTTTTAAACAAGCCTTTGAAAATAGTGATTATAAGCACATGCCAGAAGATTATAAACAGTTTGTACTCAAAGCTGACAAACACTATCTCTCGGCCGCTTGGTCAAAAAATTCGGCAATTATCATCCCTTCCTTAACAGAAGCCGTCCCTTCGGAAAATGATGCCGAAATCATTAAACGCTTTGCCAAGGTTTTTGAACAAGCTTATATCCGTTTCATGGATTTACAAAAAGCGGAAGAAAGGGCACGAGAGACTCAAATTGATATGGCATTGGAACGTGTACGAAGCAGAACACTTGCCATGCAATCCTCTGAAGAATTAGCAGAAACCTCTATGGTTGTTTTTCAACAACTCGTTGCATTGGGGATTGCACCCAACCGATTATTTATTGGGATTATCAAAGAAAAAGGAGCATCTATAGAAGCATGGGCTACCAATGAAGACGGCAGTGAAATTGCCAGCCAATTCACGCTACAAGCATCAAAAAACAAAACCATAAAAAAAATGTTGGATGGCTGGAAACAGCAAAAAAAATCTCTTGTCATTGATATGAAAGGAAAGGAACTGGAAGCCTATTTCCACTACTTGAACAATGATTTAAAGATTCCTTTTACCGATGGTTTGAAACAAAAACGAAGAGTTCAGACCCTAGCCTATTTTTCGGGAGGTATAATTGGAATGGCTGCGCCAGAAGAACAACCAAAAGAAACCATCGATTTGTTAGAGCGTTTTGCTTCCGTTTTCAATTTGACCTACACCCGGTTTAAGGATTTAAAAGTTGCTGAAGCGCAAGCCAAAAAAGCCGAGGAAGATTTAATAAACCTGCAATTGGCGAAAAAAAGTGCCGAGAATGCCTTATCCGAATTACAGCAAACCCAAACGCAACTCATCCAAGCTGAAAAGATGGCAAGCTTGGGAGAATTGACAGCCGGTATTGCCCATGAAATACAGAATCCACTCAACTTCGTCAACAATTTCTCGGAAGTCAGTAACGAACTTATCGATGAAATGAACGAGGAACTGGATAAAGGCGATTTGGAGGAGGCAAGGTTCATTGCTACGGACATCAAACAAAACCTTGAAAAAATAAACCACCATGGCAAACGCGCCGATGCCATTGTTAAGGGAATGCTACAACATAGCCGTAATAACAGTGGCCGAAGGGAACCGACAGACGTAAATGCCCTTGCAGACGAATACCTGCGATTGGCCTATCATGGATTACGCGCCAAGGACAAAAGCTTCAATGCGGAACTAAAAACCGAATTTGACGATAACATTGGGCCCATCAATGTTATTCCACAGGATATGGGCCGGGTAATTTTAAACCTGATTACCAATGCTTTTTATGCCGTGAATGAAAAGAAACTGCAAAACCCGAAGGGCTATAGACCAACCGTTTCTGTTCACACCAAAAAAAAGGGTGATACCATGGAAATAAAAGTCATCGATAATGGAAACGGAATCCCCAAAGGTATCGTGGATAAGATATTCCAGCCCTTTTTCACCACCAAACCCACGGGCAAAGGTACGGGCTTGGGATTGAGCATGAGCTATGACATTGTTAAGGCACACGGCGGAAAACTGGAAGTAGTGTCAAAAGAAAACGAAGGAACCGGGTTCAGTATTCATTTACCCATTAACCATTAATAGGATACGTATGAAAGCGAAATCAATAAAAGGAAAGTCCACCGAGGAAATTAGGGCAGCCCTCGCAGAAAGTGCGGCGGACGGTTTTACCCCTACCCTGGCGATTTGTTTTATTTCAAAAATTATGGATAGGAAGGCGATCAGTGACTTATTGGGGGCAGCGGACATCGGTATTTTTGGTTGTACGACCAATGGGGAGTTCATTGATGAAGATCCGGAAAAAGGTTCTGCAGCCATTCTATTAATGGATATGAACAAGGATTATTTTCATATCTATTTTGAAGAATATCCTGAAAAAAATTACCGTGATGTAGCAAAAAACATGGCACAAAAAGCTAAATCAAAATTTGCTGAACCTGCCTTCTTAATCGGGATAAGTGATGCTTCGACCGATGGGGAAGAAATACTTCGTGGAATCGAAGAAGTAGCCGGTGCAGCCGTAAACGCCTTTGGAGGCAGTGCCGGTGATGATTATTCATTTTCGGAAACCTTTGTCTTTACAAATGCAAAAGAGAGTTGCAATGCCCTACTATGTATTGCAATCGATGAATCAAAAGTCGAAATAAATGGAATTGCAACTTGTGGCTGGAAACCAGTGGGTACCGAAAAGACCGTGACCAAAAGCGAAGGAAACCATGTGTACACCGTAGATGATCTCCCAGTACTGGATCTTACGGCCAAATATGGCGGTATTCAAAACGTGACACCTGAAAACAATGGTTTACTCATAGAAATAGCGGCCAATTTTCCGTTGCAATTACAGCGGGAAAAAGGAGATCCGGTGATGCGACCGGGACTGGTGGTTGACTGGAACGACCGTTCTTATTATACAAGCGGCGCGGTACCCCAAGGTTCAAAAGTCCGTTTTTCACTACCCCCCGATTTTGATGTGATGGAAAAAGTGGTTAAAGGTGTTGCGGATTTAAAGGCCACGAAAATGCCGGTTGCGGATGCTGTGGTCGTATTCAGTTGTGCCGGTAGGATTTTGTCGCTAGGACCATTGATGAACCAGGAAATCGAAGGGATAAAAAACGTATGGAAGGTGCCAATGGTCGGTATGTTCAGCAATGCAGAATTGGGAAGGGCCACGGGAGGCAACTTGGAAATGCATAACCTTACGACATGTACCATTGCTTTAAAAGAAAAATAAATGAACCAACAACTTCAAACGATACTCAAAACCATTGAAGGAAATGAAAATATTTCCATCGAAGAAAAGGAGGTGCTCATAAATGCGGTCAAGAAAGCGGATTATGAATTGACCATAACAGCATTCAAACTGGAAAGAACGGAAAAAGTAAAGCGCACTACCGCTATTTTATTGGAAGAGACCATTGAGGAGCTCGAACAAAAACGAAAAGCTATAGAGGAAACCAACGCAGCCTTACAACAATCCTTGGAAAATTTAAAGGCAACGCAGTCCCAGCTTATCCAATCCGAAAAAATGGCAAGTTTGGGAGAACTAACCGCCGGTATCGCCCATGAAATCCAAAATCCGTTAAACTTCGTCAACAACTTCAGTGAGGTGAGTAACGAGCTCATTGACGAAATGAACGAGGAACTGGATAAAGGGGATTTTGAGGAGGCAAAATTCATTGCGTCGGACATCAAACAAAACCTTGAAAAAATAAACCACCACGGTAAACGGGCCGACAATATTGTAAAGGGGATGCTACAGCACAGTCGTAGTAGCAGTGGTACCAAAGAACCTACGGATATCAATGCCCTTGCCGATGAATATTTGCGCTTGGCCTATCATGGTCTGCGGGCCAAGGATAAATCATTTAATGCCGAACTCATTACCGATTTTGACAAGAGCATAGGCAAAGTAAACATGATACCTCAAGACATGGGGCGGGTTATTCTCAATTTAATTACGAATGCCTTTTATGCCGTGAACGAGAAAAAACAAAGGGATATTAATTTTAAACCTATAGTTTCTGTAAGTACTAAAAGCCTAGGTAACCATATTAGCATTAGTGTTTCTGATAATGGTGATGGCATTCCCGAAAAGGTAAAAGATAAAATATTTCAACCCTTTTTTACCACCAAACCAACAGGTCAAGGTACGGGCTTGGGTTTAAGTATGAGCTATGACATTGTAACCAAGGGGCATGGAGGAGAATTACAAGTGACAACAAAAGAAGGTGAAGGCACAACTTTCATAATTAACCTAAGAATCAATGATTAAACAATCCCTACTATTCATCACGCTATTTTTCTGTATACTATTTACAGTAAGAGGACAAGAAAACCCTGTAGATAAAAATGGATTGGCCCTTGATACAATCGTGCATTTTACGAAAGCAGATTTAGATTCAATTTTTGGTTTAAGGTTAACAAGGAAAGCAGGTTGGATTTTTAAATCAGGAAATAAGCAAGATGCGTCTCCTATAGACATTGATTTAGCTGGTTGGGAACGATTAAACCCCTCTCAGATAACCAATGATATGGCAGATAGTTCTGGCAAATTTGAAGGTTGGTTTAGGTTGCAATTTACCATTGATAGTGCTTTTGCAAAGCTTCCACTCTACTTGGATAAAGAAGACCATGCAGCAGAAGACATTTATATAAATGGAAAGTTGTTCCGTCAATTTGGAGAAAAAGGGAATGACAGAGCCTCATTTAAAGAACACATTCAAGATTTTGAGATACGATCTCCTATTTTTTTAGAGCCTGACACTACATATACATTAGCCATACATTATGTTGACTATAGTACCTATTGGGGCATTGCTAAATGGCTTCCTTTGGGCTCTACCAGATTTGTTACCAATGACTATTTTGACTACATGAGTTTTATAGGGTATAAACATTTATTTGACTTATTGAGTTCTTTCATCTTCTTCATTCTTTTCTGGCTTCTTTATTTCCTTATTAAAGAGGAAAGTGAACTACTCTTTATCGCTCTTTTTTCTACTATAATGTTATTAGCGAATATTAGCACAGCTTTCTATGGTGGTGATAGTTTGTACTTTACTATACCATCTCATTACATGATAATGTTTGCCTATTGCAGATTTTATTTAGAATTATGTTTTTACTTATTCTGCGTTTTGTTCGCCTATAAAATTTATTACGGAAAAGTTCCTAAATGGCTTATTTTGGCAAGTTTGATTGTACCATTATTTTTCTTCTTTGCAACCAACGATATAGGGGGTTTCCTATATTTTATATTTCAAATCAGTATTGGCATTTTCTTAATCTACCTATCCATAAAGTCTAAGAATAAAGTTTTATCTGCTAGAATACTTCTTTATTGTTTAACATTTTCTTATGTCTTTTCTCTTGTTGGATTTTTGGTAAGACAATCCTCTTTAACAGATGATTTTAGTCTAAGGTTAATAATGGTTTATAGTGATACGATCGGTAAAGCCATTCTCTTTTTAGGCATGTTGGCATTTGTTGCTTATCGCATGAGAGAGAAAAATGAGAATATGCGTCAAAATGCAATGGAACTTGTAAAGGTCGAAGCTGAAAAGGGTGCGCTAATTACTTCACAAAATGAAAAGTTAGAATTAAAAGTAAAAGAAAGAACATCAGAATTAAATCAATCTTTAGAAGAATTAAAAGCCACCCAATCCCAACTTATCCAATCTGAAAAAATGGCTTCCCTTGGAGAGTTAACTGCCGGCATTGCCCATGAAATTCAAAATCCGTTAAACTTCGTCAACAATTTTTCTGAAGTAAGTAATGAACTTATTGATGAAATGAACGAGGAATTGGATAAAGGAGATCTTGAAGAAGTAAAGGCCATTTCATTGGATATTAAACAAAATCTAGAAAAGATAAACCATCACGGTAAACGTGCGGACAATATTGTAAAAGGTATGCTTCAACATTCTAGAAGCAGCAGCGGTACTAAAGAACCAACTGATATTAATGTATTGGCCGATGAGTATTTGCGCTTGGCCTATCATGGTCTTCGTGCCAAGGATAAATCATTTAATGCCGAACTCATTACCGATTTTGACGAGAACATTGGAAAAGTAAATATGATACCACAAGACATGGGGCGGGTAATTCTAAATTTGATTACGAATGCCTTTTATGCCGTAAACGAGAAAAAACAAAGGGCTATTAATTTTAAGCCCATAGTTGCTGTCAGCACTAAAAAAACTAATGAACATATCACCATAAGTGTTTCTGATAATGGTGATGGCATTCCTGAAAAAGTCAAAGAGAAAATATTCCAGCCCTTTTTCACCACCAAACCTACTGGGCAAGGTACGGGCTTGGGACTTAGTATGAGTTATGATATCGTCACCAAAGGGCATGGAGGGAAATTAATGGTGGAAACAACAGAAAATAAGGGAACCACATTTATAATCGAATTGCCAAATACAACCAACAAATAGATCGGTATGAAAAAAACTTATTTAGTGCTGCAATTACTTCTAATGGGCCTAGGGTGTTGCCTATTGATTGTTTCCTGTAAAAAAAACAGCAAGTCGGAATCCGAAACCACCGTTGGGAATTATAAGGCCCCAGAAACCATTCCTTTGCAATTTACGGATCCGGAACCCTTTGAATGGGAGAACATTACCATTGATTCGGTGATAACCCCGGTAACTTACGATTTGGATGTGGATGCCCTGCCTAGCAAACCCTTTGAATTGAACACGTTTAAACCGCTAAAGTCACCAATGAAAGAATATGAGCTAGATTGGGATAATTTTCCAACAGAAAAAATAACATTGGAATCTGTTCCATTTACTGTAACCAAATCCAACATTAAAAAGCCTACCATTAAAAAAATGAAACCACCAGGGGTGATGGGTGGTACGAATGTCAATTTACTCCAACTTTCTACGAATGAGGGGTTAATAAGCGATGATATCACTTCTTTCGTAGAAACCGAGGATGGTGCTATTTGGATAGGGTCGTCTTCCTCCTCATCATCATTAACGCTTTATGACGGTGAAAATGCATTTACATTTAATTACAATGCCGTCTACAATATGGCATTCGACAACCAAGGCAAACTTTGGTTGGTTAGGCCAGCGGACCGTATGATTACCATATTGGATTTTAGCAATGACATTGAATACACGATTACCCAAACCGAAAATTTCACCCCTTTTGATATTCTATGTGACCATACCGGCACCTTGTACATCGCCTCACTCAATGAAGGGTTCTACACCATGGATTCGGAATTGAATAGTTTGCAAAAAGTTACAAATGTCAATAGTTCTAAACCGTGGAGGCTTTTAGAGGACAGTAATGATAACCTATGGTTGGGTTTTACCAATCATCTTGGGGTGCTAGACAAAGATCGGCAAGTACTTAAAACATTCCCAAGTATTGCGGATATTGAAATGAATTCCATCGTTTGGGATATTACGGAAGATCAATCGGGTAACATTTGGCTCAGTTTACCTTACCCTTCAGCCACCAATAACATAGCACATCCTACGCTTTTACGTCTCTCCCCAAAAGAACAAACGGTAAAGGTATTGGGAGCTGTCAATGGCTATAACGTTACGGGCTCCGAAATGGAAGAAGATAACAAAGGTAATTTTTGGATATTGGGAGCTGAAGAAGCGTTCATTTTAAGTAATAACCTGAAAAAGCACAAAACGATAACCCTAAACAGTACGCTACAAGGTTCCCTTAAAATACCCAGACCTTTAAAAAGGAATGATGGTTCTTTATGGATAGCTACAACGGACAAAGGTGTGCTCATCGCCAATAATTTCACCTTAAAAACTGAATATTTTGATACCACAAGAGGCTTGGTAAATAATGAAATCTGGGAAATAGAAGAAGACTCCAGAGGTGAGGTATGGCTTGGAACAGCTAGAGGAATCAATATTATCGATTTAAAGGAAAAAACGATAAAAGCCCTTAGTCCTGAGCAAATGAATGGTAGGCCCAATACAATCAATTTTATTAAAGAAATATCGCCGGATATTTATTATATAAGTTCTAGACCTGGCTTTTCCATACTTGATCGTAAAAAAAACAAACTTACCTTATATGCCAATTCTTCCGATATTTTCGCTGCAGGAATTTCCATCTTGAATGAGCATACTTTTGCCAACTACACGAATTCTGGGCTGTATATTTTTGATATTGAAAACAACACCATTAAGAAAGCGGTTTCCAAAAACGACCCTGATATTTTAAAGGCCGGTAGTGGATCTATAATGGCTTATGACAAAGAAATACTATGGACCCCCACCACCAATGGTTTGGCCAAAGTAAATTTAAAGACGAACACTATAAGTTATCTTAGGGAAGAACAAGGTCTTTGTGCCAATAATGTGGCAGCTGCCTACTTTTCAAAGGAAGGTGAGCTGTGGTTGGCTACCACAAATGGTCTTGGTATACTTAATTTAGAACAACATACGCTGACTACGATAAAGAAGGAAAACGGACTACAACCTACAGATTTGTATGATCTGGCAGAAAAAGGGAATAGGATGTATGCTGCCAGTGGTAATGGTTTGATCCCCCTGGAAAAAGCAACTGCGAAAACGACCTCCAAGGGCTTTTATAATTTTAATGGCGGACTTGGTTTTAAATCGAATGATTATTTACAAAATTCACCTAGATTTCTGAAAAACGGTCAATTTTGGTCTGGCATCACTAGTGTTTCCAATGAGTGGAAACTTCTTGTTCTTAATTCCGAACCTCAACAGGATAGTACCATAGGCAATGTTAAAATCAACAATATGTTCGTCATGGATGAAAACCCCGGGTTCGGGTTGAATATTGAGATCGACTCAACAAAGAAGCAAGCTTCATCATATGCCCATACCAACAATATAAAATGGGATTCTGTGAAAAGCCCTTATAATATTCCCGAAGGGCTTACCCTACCCTTTGACCAGAACAGCCTTAGTTTTAGCTATGGAAGTAATGTTATATTCAACAGGGATAAATTAAACTATCGTTTTGTGTTAGACGGTGAAGATGAAGATTGGAGTTACGCTGCCCATGGCACCAAGACCAAAAACTATTATAATTTAAAACCCGGTAATTATACCTTCAAAGTTGCTGTTAGAAATGGAAATGGCAGCTGGTCACCTCCCGATACCCTATCCTTCAAGATAAATCCCCCTTGGTGGCAAACCTGGTGGGCATATTTGTTATTCGGTTTAATAGCAGCCAGTATTTTGAGGGCCTATATTGTCTTCAGGGCACGAAAGTTGACCAAAGAGAATAGAATTCTTGAAGAACGGGTTTCACACAGAACGATTCAGCTCAAAACCAAAATCGATGAATTGAAATCTACCCAGTCCAAATTGATCCAATCCGAAAAAATGGCCAGCTTGGGAGAATTGACCGCCGGTATTGCCCATGAAATCCAAAATCCGCTAAACTTCGTCAATAACTTTTCCGAAGTGAACAAAGAACTTTTGGAAGAATTGGAAGAAGAAATTGAAAATGGCAATTATGACGAAGTAAAGGCTTTGGCAAAGGATGTAGCGGACAACGAAGACAAAATCATTTTTCATGGCAAACGTGCCGATGGGATCGTTAAGGGGATGTTGCAACATAGCCGAAGCAGCAGCGGGCAAAAAGAACCGACCGACATCAATACCTTGTCGGATGAATACCTGCGACTGGCCTATCATGGTTTGCGTGCCAAGGACAAATCTTTCAATGCCACTTTGGATACCGATTTTGATGATTCCATTGGTAAAATAAATATCGTTCCCCAAGATATGGGTAGGGTCATACTGAATTTGATCACCAATGCTTTTTATGTGGTCAAAAAGAAAAAAGAACAGCATCCGAATGGTTATGAGCCCACGGTATCGGTGCGAACGAAAAAACAAGGGAATATGGCATTGATTTCGGTTTTGGACAATGGGAACGGGGTACCCAAGGATGTATTGGATAAGATTTTCCAACCCTTTTTCACGACAAAGCCGTCTGGGGAAGGAACAGGCCTCGGTTTATCATTAAGCTATGATATAGTAAAAGTGCACGGAGGGGAATTGAATGTGGAAACAGCTCCTGGGAAAGGTAGCACCTTTACCATCTCGATACCCCTGGGTTGATACCGTCAAATGTTCCCCATTATATGATTGATTAATTAAAAAAAGATTAGATTATGAAAATATTGGTAGTAGACGATGAGCAAGATGTAAAGGTGTTGTTCCAGCAGCGTTTTAGAAAGGAAATACGCAAGGAAGAATTGGAATTTGTTTTTGCCTTTTCTGGGGAGGAAGCCCTGAAAACCTTGGAAAAAATGGAACAGGAGGCGATTTTGATCCTGTCGGATATAAATATGCCGGGAATGAGCGGCCTCGAATTGCTCGAGACCATTAAAAAGAACTACCTCGCTCCTCCCCCGGTAGTCATGATGGTGACGGCCTATGGCGATGAAGAGAATTTCAATACGGCCAAACGTTTGGGGGCCGATGATTTTTTGACCAAACCCATCGATTTTAAATTGTTAAAGGAAAAATTAATACAGAGTAAGTGATGGCAAAAATATTGGTAGTGGATGATGAGGCGGACTTGGAAACGCTCATCAAGCAAAAGTTCAGGAAGAAAATACGGGAAAAGGAATACGAATTTCTTTTTGCCATAAATGGTAGGGATGCGCTCGAAAAACTCGATGAAGACCCAGAGGTGGATATTGTTCTGAGCGATATCAACATGCCCGAAATGGATGGTCTTACGCTGTTGACCAAACTCAATGAGTTGAGTCCGTTGATAAAATCGGTCATCGTATCGGCTTATGGGGATATGGATAACATTCGCACGGCCATGAACCGTGGGGCGTTTGATTTTATTACCAAACCCATCAATTTTGAAGATCTTACCCTTACCATGGAAAAAACCTTGAAACACGCCAGGGAAATCAAGGAAACCTTACAGGCGATCAAGGAAAATAACATACTTAAGATGTATGTAGATGAAAATGTCCTTAATTTCATGTGCAATAGGGAATACGAGTCCAAGATCATGGCAAACGAAAGCATTGAAGGCACGGTTATGTTCGTTGATGTATGTGGATTCACAAAAATTAGCGAAACGACAAGTCCAGATGTTGTAGTCACCATGTTGAACACCTATTTTGATGCCATGGTCAAGGAAATTATGGAACACAATGGCATTATCGATAAATTTATAGGCGATGCCGTAATGGCGGTTTTTAGGGGGGAATATCATTTAGACCGTGCCATCGATGCCGCCCTTGCCATCAGAAATCAAGTAAACGGATTTCCCAATATAGCCGATAAGGAAAATTTCAAACCCAAGGTCTCCATAGGAATAAAAAGTGGGGAAATGATTTCAGGTAACATAGGTTCTGCAACGCTTAAACGGTTGGATTATACGGTTATTGGGGACACCGTAAATACCGCCGCTAGGTTACAAGATGCAGCAAAGGAAAACCAAATCATCATTTGTGAAAATTGCTATGAAAAAGTCAAAGAGGCTTTTAAATGTGAGAATCTAGGCAGTATTACCATGAAAAACAAAACAAAACCGCTTACAGTATATAATGTTCTAGAATAATTCTTTTGGAGTCTTTAAATTACAAACTATGACCAAACCAGTAAAATCCGGAAACCAGAAAAACACCGAATCCAAGGAAGGACAAAATCCGTTATCCACTTTCGAAAAAGGGCTCCTTGATGAACTTAAAAGTAAAGGACATGCTGAAGAATTGGTGGATCACTATTGGGGTACCATCAACTATGTTTCCAACCTTATAAAGGCTTCTGAGCTAAAAGCCGGACTTATTCTATCCTTTTACGGGATAATCCTGAATTTCATTTATCAAAGTGCCGAAACCGTATTGCGTTCAGAAGCTAACCCTATCCCATTGTATGTCCTTACAAGTTTATGGTTCATAGCAACCGTAATTTCGATTTTTTATAGCGTTCGTTGTTTTATCCCAAAATTGGAAGGCAATTATGATGATAACGTGTTCTATTTTGGGGATGTTATCAAAAAGTTTGGTACGATCAAAGAGTTTTCCAAGAAATTTTATGAGGTCAGTATTAATGAAAAAGAGGTATTTGAGCAATTGGGGGAGCAGATCTATATCAATTCCAAAATAGCTGCTTGGAAATTTAGGAACGTACAACGATCTATACGTTTTTTGGTAATCAGTCTTGTTTTATTGTTTGTGACCGCAGTGTATTTTGGATTGCTTAGGATTGTATAACCTTAGTTTTAGAAGAACTACAAGACTGCATTATGAAAGTAAAACCCACCTCTGGACCCTATACTAAGAGGGGAATATTTTATAGCTATGATGAAATTCTTCCGTAAAATCCGACAAAACTTGCTTAACGAAGGCAAAACCACCCAATACTTCAAGTACGCTATTGGTGAAATTATCCTCGTGGTCATTGGGATTTTGATAGCCTTAAGCATTAATACATGGAATGAGAATAGAAAAGACGCACAATTGGAAAACAACTTTTTTACAAACGTGCTTCTAGATCTAGAAAAAGATGAGCAGAAGCTCAACTATTATAAAAAATTCCTTGGCAACAGAATGATGTGTTTGGATACGCTGTTAACCTATGTAAGGAATCCGCACCGTACAATGGGTATCGAAAAATTCGGGATGTATGTAGAACCGCTCTACTATAACGAAAACGCGACCAACTATTCTGCGACATTCGAGTCTGCCAAAACCTTGGGAGCCTTTAATACGTTCAGTAAAAAAGATCTGCTTAAACACTTGGCGCAATATTATGCGGATTTTATTATAGTGAAGGCACAATTTGATTCATCGCGCCTTTTCACTGAAAGTCAGCTAGAACCTATAATGGCTACAATTCCAGAGAGTTATATAACTTTAAAAACAGGAAGTTTGGTTGTCCAAGAAGAGGATGTACAAGATTTTTATGAAAAAATAGCCGCTATTAAAGATACTCGGAACCTGACCATAGCATACGAAAGCTTAATGCAAAACCCAAATTTCGAAAACTATCTTATTGGTGATATGGGCAGAACCTCTAACACCATAGGTAAAATAGACCAAAGAATATTCGCTTTAAAGCAGATTAAAAAACAACTGACCGGCAATTATTGAATTCTTTAGAAATATTCACCAAAACCGGCTCAAAGAAGGTAAAACCGGTAAGTACAAATATGTCCATAATCAAAAATAGCCGTCGTAACCTCTATGGAATAAGAAACTTGGGTTATCGGTGGACCAGCGAAAACAATTTCTTCCAAAGAAAATGAAGATGTGCAAATAGTACGTACGGATACTTGGCAGACCATATACGATTTTGGGACTTGCTTCAACGAATTGGGTTGCAATTCGCTGAACCAACTATGGCTAAATGAAAGTAATTAGGTTCCCTTGGCTTTTGAAATCGACATAAATTAATTTTAAAGGTATTTCAACAATATTATTTGCTTTAACCTTCTTAAGCCATTTTGGCTTTGTTTCTTTTTGTGGAAAAAGAAAGGGCTTTCTTAACCCTGGAGTTTTTGAATTTGTAAAGACGGGCCACTTGAGTCGTAGTTTCGGTCTTAACCTCGTTTTTGGTATCGGTAGCGGTAGCGATCGTCATTTCAATAGTTTCGGCCTGAATCTCTTTAGTGTTGTTTTGGGCTTGGGCAGTGATTCCGAAGAAGATGATGAAGATGATGGTTACGATTGCTTTCATGACTTGTTTTGTTATATAATGATAACCGTAACAAGTGTATTTTGAGGGGTTGCAATTCGCTGAACGTCCCTATTTATCGTTATTTGACAACAATTGGGATGAAGTGTAAAATTCCCTCGGTAAACGGGAAGCACCTCAAAAACAGCTTACCGAAAAAAGGGGTATTTAAACGGTGTTCCAAGACCCTAACCAAGTCCTTTTAGCTCTAATTATAGCTGTTTTCAAAGTTTTATATGGATGTTATCTAAGTTCGGAATAACAAAAGCAGGTCAAAAAGTATTGAAATACCTAGAGAGTTTATTAAGCCATTTTGGCTTTGTTTCTTTTTGTGGAAAAAGAAAGGGCTTTCTTAACCCTGGAGTTTTTGAATTTGTAAAGACGGGCCACTTGAGTCGTAGTTTCGGTCTTAACCTCGTTTTTGGTATCGGTAGCGGTAGCGATCGTCATTTCAATAGTTTCGGCCTGAATCTCTTTAGTGTTGTTTTGGGCTTGGGCAGTGATTCCGAAGAAGATGATGAAGATGATGGTTACGATTGCTTTCATGACTTGTTTTGTTATATAATGATAACCGTAACAAGTGTATTTTGAGGGGTTGCAATTCGCTGAACGTCCCTATTTATCGTTATTTGACAACAATTGGGATGAAGTGTAAAATTCCCTCGGTAAACGGGAAGCACCCCAAAAACAGCTTACCGAAAAAAGGGGTATTTAAACGGTAGTTCAGAGGTCGAAAAGTTGTTATTTATTCTTTTCCTCGATCCATTTGGATAGATATGTGGTGCTTGCCATAGTATGATGCCTTAACATGGCACCGATAAAATTGTTTGTCCTATGGGGTTCCAAATTGGATTGAAGTGCATTAAGTGTATTGCCCAAAGTTTTATTGAGGGATTCTTTGTGGTAGATTTTTTCAATGATCCTAAATCCATTCTGTTGGGCCTGTAACCATTCCGATTCATTAGTGTACATTGCGACGGCACATTTGGCGATTTCTTTGGCAGTATCTGCAATATGGCCATTCCAAGGTACACCGTCATGCATGCCCTCTGCCCCTATTGGTGTAGTTACACTGGGCGTACCAAAGCGTATTGCGTCGATCAGTTTTCCTTTGATTCCCGCACCAAAGCGCAAGGGGGCCAAGTTTACCCGGTGTTGTTGCATAACGGTTTCAACACTTTTGGCCCAGCCTTCAATATAAAAACCGGATTTTGGGTCGTGCATTTCCCGAACCTGTTGTGGCATATAATTACCATAGATATGTAGATCGGCTTTGGGCATCCGTTTCCTGATCAAAGGCCATATTTCTTTTTTTAGCCATACCACGGCATCTACATTCGGGGCGTGCCTACCGTTACCGATACAGATAAAATCTTTGCGTGTGGCAAAAGGGGGCAATTTCGCCATTTGCTGTTCGGTGATTTTTTCCAACTGAAAGGGAAGGTGCAGTAATAACCCCTTATCTATTTTAATCGTATTTTGTAATAGTTCCATTTCATGGCTTGAAATGATCAGGGAAAGGTCGCAACGATAGATCGAAGCGACCTCACGCTGGGTGACATCGCTTTGAAGCCATTTAGCCGTATTGAAGTCCATGTGTTTTTTAAAACATTCCTGTCGTACGGTACGGAGGGAATGCAGGTCTTCGGTATCCAATATTCGTAGGGCGTTGGGAGCGAATTCCGCGACCCGCCAACCAAATTGCTCTTCGGTCAAAAACCGGTCGAAAAGTACGATTTCGGGATTTAAATCGGATATAAACGCATCAAAGCCGGAGTCGTTCAGGAATATGCATTTAGAGGAAACGCCCAATTCATCCAAAGATATACTGAATGTACTTTTTGCCGCTGTACTGGCAAATGTGATCTTGTAGTCTTGGGTCAGGAAAAACCGGATCAATTGGAGCATTCGGCATCCGGCGGCCGTTGTGTTGGGCTCGGGCCAATTGTAACCGATGATCAAAAGGGGTTTCTTTTGCATTGTCCACATTAAAATAATGCTATAAATGTAATGATAACCTAGCTTATAGGTGATTCGCTCTTGCCTATCACAAGAAGCGATCCATCCATTCTTATGACGAATACCTCATGTTTCGTTTTTCACAGATCGTATGCGATAATTTGGTTATGTAAGTACAGCGATATGGCACCACCTTACTCTCTTACATTTTTTCGGCGAACATTTTTGAGATCCTTGAGCGTAATTTACGTTCATAATCCTCTTCCAACCACTCCTTATAGTTTTTGGTATTGTTCATAATGCAGTACGAATAAAGGCGAACGCGGTAAGCTATCTCTTCTTTTAAGGACTTTGCCAAGATCCTCGCATCAAAAACATCCTCGGAATTCTCCACACATATTTGGGCGTGTTGTTCAATGCTTCTTTCCAAAACCTCCTTGGATTTCAAACCTTGGGCGAAAACCTCTTTGTACACGGCCTTTACATCAAAACTGATATTGTCGGAATTGGCAAATTGGGCCCGTAGTTCGGGGGGCATTTCATAAACGAATTCCCGTTCGATTTCCTCATCATTCTTGATGTTCTCCAGATAGAAATCCGGGAAATGGAAAATTTCCTGCCAATCGATCGGGGCATTCCACAATCCAAATCGTGCTACATTGTTCCCCAGATCGACAACGGTGAACTCCTCTTTATTGGGCAGCACTCGTGAACCACGTCCGATCATTTGAAAATATAAGGTTAATGAACGGGTGGCCCTATTGAGGATAATGGTTTCGACCGTAGGTTCGTCAAAACCCGTGGTCAGGATACTTACCGAGGTTAGAATGGCATCGGGAGTTTCCGAAAACCATTGTAAAATTTCTTTACGTTCCGATGCGGTATTTTTATTGTCCAAATGACGAATGGGGAGTCCGGCTTTTTTAAAGGTCTCATACACATAGATGGATGTATTGATCCCATTATTGAAAATAAGGGTCTTCTTACCTTTGGAAATCTCATTATAGGCATTCAAAAGCTTACCTAGCATGCTTTGGTTCCCATAAAGTTCATCGGAGGATTTTACCGTATAATCCCCGTTGATACCCAATTTCAATCCTTGAAGGCTTACATCGTAATTATACATATTGGCCTTCGCCAAAAACTTCTTATTGATCAAGGAAGAAATGGATTCCCCCACTATCAACTTCTGATAGTTATCCTTCATCGGAAGTTTGATATTGGAACTTAACGGAGTTGCCGTAACCCCTAAAATGACGGCATGTTCAAAATATTTGAAAAGCTTTCGGAAGGAATTGTAATGCGCCTCATCAATGATAACAAGGCCGATGTTGTTGATTTCTATCTTTTCATCTTGTAATCGGTTGTTCAAGGTCTCGACCATGGCAACGAAGCACATATAATCATTTTGGTCCCTAAGTTCCTTGACCTCGCTATTGATGATCTTATTCTTGACACCGAAACCCTTCAGCATGCGCGATGTTTGCTGACTAAGTTCAATACGGTGTGTCAGGACAACGACTTTCTTTTTATTCTTGGAGATATAACGTTTTGCAATTTCAGAAAAAACCACGGTCTTACCCCCACCCGTGGGCAATTGGTAGAGTAGATTGGCATTGTCCGGCGATTCTTCCAGATGGTTGAAAATCTTGTTCAGATCTTCTTCCTGATAGTCGTAAAGCGTCTTTTCCTTTATGTTTTTTTGTACTTCCAAACGATCGTATTGTGGTTTTTTACAATTCTTTTTAGTCGGTCTTTGCGTAAACCCGAATTTTGCAAAATTAGCAGAAATAAAAACCTGTACGAAATTTTAAGGGTACAAATCCTTGAAAAATATGGATAAGGTTTCGTAAATGCATAATACTTAAGTGATTGTAAGAAGTGGTTTCAACACTTCTTCCCATAATAGGATTCTTAGGTTTTGAATTCGGCTTTTTTGAAGAACGGTCATGTTTAATCCGAAGACACGGAATGACCGGGTAATCCCATTACCCCTGCTAGGGTACTTTTATGTTTATTGTAAGACTACCTCCATACACTGTATCGAGAGAATCATCCACATCGAGGATAAGGACGTCACATTCAAGGTCCATTCAATACTTTTTATCTTCCGATACCAGATTCAAGAGCTCTTCCCCACTGGCCAATCTTCTGTAATTCTCTACGATCTGGGGCACTACAGAAATGGTTTCGGAGACACTGGCATAATGCGGGGTCATATGAACCTTGGGATGTTCCCAAAAAGGATGTTCCAACGATAAGGGTTCTTGGTGGTATACATCCAAAGCGGCACCTGAAAGATGGCCATTATCAAGCATTTCCAAAAGATCCCCATCCACTAAATGTCCTCCCCGGGCGACATTGATCAAATAGGCCCCTTTGGGTAATTGCCGGAATAGTCCGGCATTGAGGATTCCTTTGGTATCATCGGTCAAAGGTAAAAGACACACTAAGATCTGAGTGGCTTCCAAAAAGGCGGTCCGGCCAGCAGGTCCGGTAAAGGTTTCAACACCTTGGATATTTTTTTCTGAACTTGACCATCCCCGTACCTTGAAACCAAATCGAACCAAATCCTTGGCCAATACGGACCCCAAGGCCCCAAGGCCCATTATCCCGATCGTAAGATCCGAAATACGCTTATAGCCCACGGGTTTCCAAATTTTATTGAATTGATCGACCTTATAATGATATAAGTTTTTAAGGAGGCTGAATATCAAAGCAATAACATGTTCAGACATGTCTTTGGACAAGTATTCGTCCACCACACGTGTTATGGGAAGGTGTTTGGGTAATCGATCATCCTCGAACAAAAAATCGACCCCTGCACCGCTGGAAGAAATGCATTCCAGGTTAGGATAGCCTTGAAGGCTACCTGGGGGATGTTTCCAGACCACGGCCATTTTTACAGCTTCCCGAGGGTGTTCTTCCCGATAATCGTATACCGCGATTTGTGGTGCATAAAGTTGTAATGCTTCTTTCCAATCATCGATCTTATCGTCCTGTCTGATAACTACTATTGCCATATCAATCTAAAATATCAAGGCCTCTTGTGAAGCCTTCTTGGTAACTCCAATGGTTTTCCTGTGTAAAATAATAGACCTTTACGATCCGTTCCTTAAAATTGGGTACCAATCCGTTTACCGATACGAATTGGGCCATTTCGTTAAAGGAATTGAGCATGCTCTTATAAAAAGATTCGGGTACATTGCGGTCCATCGAAAAAGTTTGGGCAATTTCGAGGTTGTACAGCATAAGATCCGCGATTAAATGGGGCTCGACCCCTAAGGTCTTGAAATGCTTTATATATTTTTGGGCCACGGAGCGCCTTGCTTTGGGCCTTTTTCTCTTTAACGGGAAATACTCGTTGGATATCTTTGCCTTGGCCATTTGTACTATTTTTTCCTCTTTCGGATTAAAAATGAAATCATAGTATTCCTTTACGACAGGAAATCGGATATAAAGATCCATCAGCTGCTCTTCGAGCTCCTTCTTTTTAAGATCCGACAAATATTTTTTAAGCGCTCTTTTACTCATAGTACCACTTATATCCCTTGTGTTTCAAAAGTACGTCAAGGAATTATAATATGCCCATACCTTCCATGGTAAAATCATGAAGTACTCATAAATAATGTATAACATTCCGGATATCTTTTGGAAAAGACAGAATATTAACGTATTATGAATGTTTCGAGATTGTTCAATTAAAATACGATAAACACACATGAGGCAACTAAAGATCATCAAGCAGGTAACGAATAGGGAATCCAAATCACTGGATAAATACCTGCAGGATATCAGTAAGATTGAATTAATAAACGCACAGGAAGAAGTGGAATTGGCGCAACGTATCCGGAAAGGGGATCAGGTTGCCCTTGAAAAATTGACTACGGCCAATTTGCGTTTTGTAGTGTCGGTAGCCAAGCAATATCAAAATCAAGGATTGAAATTGCCCGATTTGATCAATGAGGGTAATTTGGGCCTTGTTAAGGCAGCAAAACGTTTTGATGAAACCCGAGGGTTCAAATTCATTTCCTATGCCGTTTGGTGGATCCGCCAATCCATTTTACAAGCCTTGGCAGAACAATCCCGTGTGGTTCGTCTCCCATTGAACAAGATCGGTTCCATAAATAAGATCAAAAAGACCTTTTCTTATTTGGAACAGGCCCATGAACGTCCGCCTTCGGCAGAAGAAATTGCCAAAGAACTGGAGATGACGGTATCGGAGGTAAAACAGTCGCTTAAGAATTCGGGTAGACATGTGTCTATGGATGCCCCACTACGTGAAGGGGAAGATTCCAATCTTTATGATGTGTTGCGTTCAGGCGAATCGCCAAAACCGGATAAATTACTGTTGCAACAATCGTTGAATACAGAGATCAATAGGGCGTTGGAAACCTTATCCCCTAGAGAGGCCGATGTGGTAAAACTATATTATGGTATCGGTGAGCAACCGTCGATGACATTGGCAGAAATAGGACAAACCTTTGATCTTACGCGGGAGCGTGTCAGACAGATCAGGGAAAAGGCGATAAGGAAGTTGCGGCACCAATCCCGAAGTAAGTTGTTGAAAACTTATTTGGGATAATTGTGTTCATCGTTTAGCCATAAAATAAAAAGAGTCCTGATGATGCCATCAGGACTCTTTTATTTTACCAATTATGATATTAAAAGCTAAGTTTGTTTATGTTGACTTCTAATAAAATCTCATTTAAATTTTCGATAAAATTCAAGTAAGCCGTGTTGTCTGCATTTTGATTTGCCATAGTTTTGGGGGTTTTTAAGGTTCAAGAATAGGTTACATATAATCCAATTCCACTAATTCGTTTAAACTCAGTATTTCATTTAAATCTTGTAGGAAGGCCAAATACTCTTCCCCGTAGGTGTCGTATAACATATGGTTAAGGTTTATCCTGCCAGTAGCAGGTGATTTGGTTAAATATTTATACAGTAAACATATTCATAACGAGTACATCTTACAATAAATTGTGGTGAAACAATTTAATTCTGTTGTCAAAATTCCAATTTTTATGGCAACGTGTACTTCAACGCAAATCATTGTTGCATTTCATCGATGTTTTAAGATTTATGGAGTAAACCGAATTCCATGGCCCAAATTCGTTTTCGTTTAAATCGAAACCCTATTGGCGGTAAGACCATGATTTTTCGTTCTTGATGAGGATGTTATCCTGTATTTCCCTCCTAGGCATTTGGGTCCAGATAAAAAGAAAAGTAAATCTTCTATTGTTCTTCCTTTCCCATCAAGGCCAATTCGGCCGAAATGGCCGCTTCAACGCGCACATATTCCTGAATAAAGCGTTTTTTCAATGCTTGCAATTGATTTATATCGGGGGAATTGTATGAATGCAGGAATTCATCAAGTTTTTTAAGACACCCCAGTAAGGAATCGGCTTGTACCATAGACAAACCCGCTTTGATTTTCCGTGCGGAAAAAGCAAGGTTTTCCCAATCGGCATTGTTCAGATGAACACTATAAGCCCCAATGAACTCCGTCACATTCTGTTTGAACAGACGCACCAATTCAACTAAATATATATAGTCACCCCTACTTTCTTCCTTAAATTCGCTTAGGTCGAATATGGGGAGGCTTGGAACAACAGTTGATTTCAGGGAAATGGAGCTGGGATTCGGGCCTGTGCCACATTTCGGAACAGCGATCCGGTCGAACGAAGGATCCTGATGTATAACGCTCTCAAGATGTTTCGGGGCGAACAGGGATTCTTCCAATTCGTTTTTAAATGCTTGGAAAGTCTTTTTCAATCCCAAGCTTTCCCTTGAGTTCAATTCCTCATAGGAATACTCCTTCAATAGCATTTCCATTTGTGATAAGTGCGATAGTATCGTAGTGGTTTTCAATGGGTTTGGGGGGTTATCGATTACAAATTTCAATCAATGATTTTTTTGAATTTTTTTTACGAAAATTGGAGAAACACATATATAATTCTCACTAAAACTCAATATTCCTTAATTTTTTTGCAATAAATTGTTGCCAATTCGTTTTTTTTTGTTGTCAATTTCTTTTATTTGTAGGTATAAAAATAATCCATATGAAATATCCAATTTACCTAATGTGCCTTTTTGGTTTGTTCGCTTGTGAAAATGCCAAAAAAACCACTGAATTAAGTATGAATGACAAGATCAAGGAAATCCATGAGAAAGTCATTACGATCGACACCCACAATGATATCAATGTCGATAATTTTACCGATTCCGTCAACTATACCCAACGTTTGCCCACACAGATCAATATCCCAAAAATGGAAGAAGGCGGTCTTGATGTTACATGGCTTATCGTATATACCGGACAAGATTCCTTGAATGCCGAAGGTTATGCCAAGGCAAAAGCCAATGCAATGTCCAAGTTTGAGGCCATACATAAACTTTGTGAGGAAATTGCCCCGGATAAGATCGAACTGGCCCTTACTTCGGATGATGTACGTAGGATCATTGCTTCCGGAAAAAAAGTGGCCATGATCGGGGTAGAGAATGCCTACCCTATTGGGGAGGATCTTTTGGAATTTGAAAAGTACTATGACCTAGGTGCCCGTTATATCTCTTTGGCCCATAATGGGCATAGCCAATTCAGTGATTCGAACACTGGCGAAAAAGATAGCGTTTGGCTTCATAACGGTTTAAGCGAATTAGGGAAAGAAGCGATCAAGGAAATGAACCGATTGGGCATCATGATCGATATATCCCACCCGTCAAAAGAAGCGATGGTTCAAATGATTGAATTATCCAAAGCTCCGATTATCGCGTCACATTCCTCGGCCAGGGCGTTATGTGGGCATAGTCGTAACTTGGACGATGATCAATTGTTAATGATGAAAGAAAATGGTGGCGTGGTACAAACCGTTGCTTTCAGATCCTATCTGAATACGGAAAAGAACCAAAAGCGTTCGGGCTACATGAAGGAAGTTTATAAGAAAGTTGCCGATTCACTTGGATTGCCATGGTATGAAAGATCGGAAATCAGGGGATTGAGTCCAGACGACAGAAAAGCCTTTATGGCCAATTACCCCAAGGTTTTGGAAATCGGAAAGGAACTGGCAGCCAAAGATAGTGAAGCCCCTGAAGATGTAAATGTGGTTGATTTCGTTAACCATATCGATCATATGGTTGAGTTAATCGGTATTGATCATGTGGGTATCAGTTCTGATTTTGATGGAGGAGGTGGTATCGATGGATGGTCCGATGCTTCGGAGACCATGAATGTAACCGCAGAACTTGTAAAGAGAGGATATACCGAAGAGGAAATAGAAAAACTTTGGGGTGGTAACCTACTTAGGGTATTGGACGAGGTACAGGCCGTGGCCGCTGAGCTAAGTAAGGAAGCAGCTTAAACAAGGCAGTCTTTTAAGACTTTGTCGAAACCAATAAAGGATAGTTCTTACTAAAGGGCTATCCTTTTTTTTGTGCTTCATTTAAAATAATAATACGTCTTTTATGAAAAAACCAAGAATATTCTTATTAATCGAAGATTAGTTCATAGAATAATGTAACAATCCTTTTATATTTGATACTAATCTGATAATTAATCCAAAAACTTGAAAATGAAAACACTAAGACTATGTATTGCAGTATTGGCCATCACCTGTATTGCTCCGTTAAGCGCACAGACCGCTGATGAAATTCTGGACACCTATTTTGAAAATATCGGTGGACTTGAAAAACTCAAAAGTGTGGAGGGAATGAAAATGATAGCGAAAATAAGCCAACAGGGTATGGAAATCCCTTTGGAAGTATTGCAATTGAGCGATGGTCGGCAAATGACGACCATTAATTTTCAAGGGAAGGAAATAAAACAGGGGGTCTTTGATGGTGAGACATTATGGAGCCATAATTTCATGACCATGAAAGCCGAAAAGAGTGATGCAGAGGCAACCGCAAATTTTAAATTGAATGCCAATGATTTTCCAGATGCTTTTATTGGTTATAAAGAAAAAGGATATACGGTCGAATTGCTTGGAAAAGAAACCATTAGCGGTACCGAGACCTTTAAGATAAAATTGGTGAAAGAGCCGGTTACCATTGATGGTAACGAAGAAGAGGATGTTTCTTTCTATTTTTTCGATACGGATAATTTTGTCCCCATAGCCGTTCAATCCGAAATTAAATCGGGACCGGGTAAAGGAATGGTGCAAGAAATTACCTTTAGCGATTATGAGGAGGTTGATGGTTTGTATTTTGCCTTTTCATTGACTCAAGGAGTTAAAGGACAACCAGGAAGTCCTTTGACCATTGAAAGTATCGAGCTAAACCCAACCGTGGATGATGCCGTTTTTGCATTTCCTGAGGAAATAGCTGTAGAAGAAGAATAAATACAAAACCTTAAGAATAAGACCCTTTGATCAAAGGGTCTTATTCTTTAAATTCATTCCTTATGAAAAAAATAGTAATGCTTGTAATTTTTATGGGGCATATCGCCACGTATACGATACTTGCACAAGAAAAGAATAGCGATGGAAAGTCTTTGTTCGGTGATATGACGGCCAGACACATTGGTCCTGCCCTTATGAGCGGGCGAATTAACGATCTTGAAGTACACCCTACCAATAGTAGGATAATTTATGCCGGTGCGGCCGGCGGGGGTGTATGGAAATCAAATGATGCCGGTACCACTTTCAATCCGATTTTTGACGATTATTGCCAATCTATTGGCGCGATTGCCTTGGATCCCAATGATCCTGATAATACCCTATATGTGGGCACGGGGGAAACTTGGACCAGGAATAGTGTGTCGGTCGGTGATGGCCTGTATAAGTCTACTGATGGTGGTGCCAACTGGACAAAGTTGGGATTTGATAAATCGGAACGGATCGTCAATATTGTCGTAAATCCAAAAAATTCAAATGAAATATATGTAGGTGTTTTAGGGGCTCTATGGGGAGATAGTGATGAAAGGGGGGTCTACAAATCAAAAGATGCCGGAGTAACATGGGAAAAACTACTTTATGTAGATCCAAAAACAGGTTGTGCGGATTTAGCAATGGATCCCAATGACCCCAATGTCCTCTACGCTTCCATGTGGGAATTTAGGCGAACGGGATGGGGTTTTGAGTCTGGTGGTGAAAATAGTGCCTTATATAAATCAACCGATGGCGGTTTTAGTTGGAATAAGATCCATAATGGTTTCCCTACCGGTAAATTGGGAAGGTTGGGCATTGCCGTGGCCCCATCGAATCCAAATGTCCTGTACACCGTGATAGAAGCGGAAAAAGATGAACGTAAAGGGTTGTACCGCAGTGATGATGCGGGCAATTCCTGGAAACAATTGAACAATGATTTCGGGATTACCGTAAGACCCTTTTATTTTTCAAGAATCGTTGTCGACCCCAAGGATGAAAATGTTGTAGTTAAAGGAGGACTCAGTGGTTCGATATCACGGGACGGTGGTAAAACGTTCAAAAATCTTGGAAATATGCATAGTGATATCCATGACATAGCTTTCAGCATTAAGGATTCGGATATCATGTTCGTAGGTACTGATGGAGGGGTTTATCGTTCCTGGGATGGCGGAACCAATATGGAAATAGTGGAAAATCTGCCCCTTTCGCAATTTTACCATATTAGTGTAGACAATGAATCCCCATATAATGTATACGGAGGGCTTCAGGATAATGGTTCTTGGTATGGTCCCTCCTCTTCCCCAGGCGGTGTGGAGGCAAGGGACTGGAATTCCGTCGGGTTTGGTGATGGATTTCGGGTTTTGAAGCATCCTACTAAAAACATTATTTATTCAGAAATGCAAGGGGCGGAGAATGTTTGGCGTTTTGATGTGGATAGAAGTTTGATCAAAACCATTCAACCCCTTCCATCCAAGGGTATTGGGAAACTTCGGTTCAATTGGAATGCCCCTATGGCCATAAGTGAGCACCAACCCGATCGGTTTTATATGGGTAGTCAGTTTTTGCATAAGTCGGAAGATATGGGAGATACTTGGACGATTATTTCTCCAGACTTGACCACGAACGATCCCTCCAAACAAACCCAGGAAAATTCCGGAGGTTTATCAAAAGACAATTCAGGGGCTGAAAACCATACCACGATATTTACGATTGCGGAATCCCCGCTTGATGAAAATGTTATCTGGGTAGGCACTGACGATGGAAATGTACAAGTAACCCAAGATGGTGGTAAAACATGGACGAACACCGTAGGCAATATTTCAGGACTCCCTAAAAACACATGGACCTACCATATTGAAGCCAGTGTTTTCGATAAAGGTACGGCGTATGCCGTTTTTGAGGGCCATACCCAAAATGATATGAATCCGTATACCTATAAGACCACTGATTTCGGAAAAACATGGACAAGTATCATTACCGATGATATCGTTGGTTTTGTGCGGAATATCCAAGAAGACCATGTTAATCCTGATTTGTTGTTTTTAGGAACGGAATTCGGACTTTATATTACGACGGATGGGGGTAAGAATTGGAAGAAATTCACGAATAATATGCCATCAGTAGCAGTTCATTTTATTGATTTGCAAAAAGAAACCAATGATTTGGTGATGGGGACCCATGGCCGCGGTGTCATCATTATCGATGATATCTCCCCCTTAAGGGAAATCAATGACGAAGTTCTTGATAAAAATGTTCATTTCTTTGCCAGTAAACCTACGGTAATTAATGAAAAAAGCAATTTTTCCGGAAGTTTTGGTACAGAAACCCAATTTGTAGGCCGCAATAAGACGACAGATGCCCAAATAAAGTATTACCTAAAAAAGAGGCATACGTTTGGGAAAATGAAGATGGAAATCCAGGATCTGGAGGGTAATACCATTTTTGAACTGGGTCCCGGCAAATCAAAGGGAATCAACATCGTTAATTGGGCCGGGAAGATCAAGCAACCCAAAGTAGCCAAGGGAAAGACTTTTTCTTTTGGAGGTTTTACCTCTCCCACGGTTCCTGCAGGTAACTATAAAGCCGTTATGACCAAAGGAAAGGAAACCTTTGAACATATCTTTGAATTGGTTTATGATGAAAAGTCCCGGTTGACACCGGAAGAAAGGGAATTCAAGAATCAGACAACCATGAAAATGTATGATATGACCCAAGAATTGGCCTATTTGGTTTATGAACTCGACGAAATGAGCGCTGCAGCGGAAAGGGATGGGAATTCTAAGATAGTGGCCAAATTACAGGACCTTAAAAAGACTTTGGTCATCACAACAGGGGATAATTACGTAGGCTCTGCAGAACCTCAATTACGGGAGAAAATGGCCGATCTCTACAGTAAGTTGGCCAACAGCTATGACAAACCGACAAAATCTGAAATCGAGAACTTAGAGGTCATTTCCGAACGATTTGAAACGGCCAAATCCGATTTCATGAAATTGAAGAAAAGGTTCAAAACCAAAGAAGGGTTTGCAGTAAAGACCTTTGAGGAGTTTTTGGAAAGTAATTAAGATCATGTAAGTTAGAAAAAAACCATGGGCCTTTTTACCCATGGTTTTTTTGTTCATAACCTCGTTAAAAACTAAAATAGTGAGGGTTCGTCCGATTTAACTATTCCAGTACCTTTAATAAAACTTCGTATTATGAATGATAGATCCCATTATCTTTTACGCATACGTCCCCAAATTTCTTCGGCCAAAGTAAATTCCTCCATGAGTTCTGACGAGCAATTCCAGAACAAGACCATGAGACCCGTTATTAAAATGCAGAACGATCTTTTACTTGCTGCTTTCCAGAATTATATTACCAAACATAAAAACAGGTATTATGGGTTGAGCTTGGAAAATAAATTGGGTTATATCGAAAACACCATCCAAAAGGATATAAAATTCAGGAATTCCCTTAAAGGGATGATTATCGGCCAATTTACGGTTGAAGAATATGATGCATATATCAAGAACTCCTCGGCCCTGAATAAACGTATGATGCATATGGTCATCGAGCGCCTTAAAAATCAAATCCAGATCTTTGAAATCCAAGAATTAGTCCAATAGCGATTCCCCGTTCAGATTGGTTGTAAGAATATCGCTCATAAGGTCAAAATAAGGTCTAATGGCCTTAAAGGATTCATCGATCTTTATGGCAAAATCCTTGGAAAGCACTTCTTTATCTGAAAATTTCCTGATAAAAATGAATTGTTTCTTTCGAATTAGATCAATGTCCGGATGGGCTTTATCAAATCCTTTTGGGGCCGTTTTCAGTTCTTCCCCTATCAGATGACCCCATACTTCGGTAAATTTTTCATTGTTTATGACCGCTTTGAATTCTTCGGCATCCAGTTCCAATTCTTTCCGTATGCGCAGGAGGTCCTCTTTTTCCGGATTCCAAAATCCAGTGGCAATAAAACTGTCCCCAGGTGTTATCTGGATATAGTATCCGCCCCGTAACCTGGCCCCTGCCCTCGCATACGAACCGGCAAAATGTGTTTTGTAGGGGGTCTTGTCCTTTGAAAAACGAACGTCCCTGTATATACGGAACATTTTCATCCTTTCAATATCGTCGTGCAGTTTCATTTTCTCCATGACCGCAGTGAAAAAATCCTTAACGCTGGATTCCAGTGCTTTAAATCGGTCTTTGTTTTCCGTAAACCATTCCCGGGTATTGTTTTGGTCCAACTCCTTTAAAAATAAAAACAATTCTTTGGTAATTACTGCGTTTTCCATAAGACTTATCTGAGGTGATTTTTAGCTAAAGTTAACCATATGGTACAAACTCCTTTTAAAATAATGTTTAATTTAGAACTTGAAATGAATGCCAAATGGACACAAAGACGATAATCGATAAAATAAAGCAACACAAGAAACAGCCTAATCTTAGGTTTGCTTTGAAGGAAAAGGTTGAGGTTTTTACCAATAGGCTTTTTTATACCCTTTTTGATACGGATACACCGGTTGAAGGGAACTTGGAAATCTTGAAATCGGATTTTAAGGAATTGGCCGAAATAGCTTGTTGGGAATGCAAAGAACCATGTAATAAAGTCTGGAAAAGCTATTTGGAAACGTTACCGGTCGTACTTGAAAGTTTGAATTTGGATGCCGAGGCCATCGTTGAATGTGACCCTGCGACAATGTCGATCGAAGAAGTGTATATGGCCTACCCGGGTTTTTATGCGATTGCCATATATCGGTTGGCCCATGAATTATACAAAATAGGCTTTCCTTTGGTACCAAGACTCATGACCGAGTATGCCCATGGTAAGACCGGGGTGGATATTAATCCCGGAGCCGTAATTGGCAAGTCGTTTTTTATAGACCATGCTACTGGGGTAGTCATTGGGGAATCGGCCGTAATCAAGAACAATGTAAAGATATATCAAGGGGTTACCCTTGGGGCATTATACGTCGCCAAAGATTTAAAACAGACCAAAAGGCATCCAACCATTGAGGACAATGTTACTATTTATGCAAGTGCCACGATACTTGGTGGTGATACCGTAATCGGTGCCAATAGCATCATTGGAGGTAATGCATGGGTAACGGAATCGGTACCCCCTAATTCAAAAGTTTTTCATACCCCGGAAATAAAAATCAAAACCGAAACAAATGCCTAAGAACATATTCGATACCATTGGGAATACCCCTTTAATAGTATCCCAAGCCCTAAATACAAATCCAAATGTGAAGCTTCTTTTTAAAATGGAGGGCCACAATCCAGGTGGCAGTGTAAAGGATCGGGCAGCATTCAACATGATCAGGTCCGGACTCGAAAGAGGTACGATTTCCAAAGATTCCAAACTTATTGAAGCCACAAGTGGCAATACGGGAATTGCCTTGGCGATGATAGCGGGTATATACGGTTTGGGTATTGAGTTGGTCATGCCGGAAAACTCGACCAAAGAACGGGTGCAGACCATGCGGGCCTATGGGGCAAAGGTAACCTTGACCCCTACCGAGGTGGGTATTGAAGGCGCTAGGGATTATGCAGAGGCTAAAGTGAAGGAAGAAGGATTTTTTATGTTGGATCAATTTGCCAATGAAGACAATTGGAAGGCTCACTATAAAACAACCGGTCCTGAAATTTGGAGGGATACCCATGGGGAAATTACCCATTTCGTTTCTTCAATGGGAACTACCGGTACGATAATGGGGACATCAAGTTTTTTAAAGGAACAAAACCAAGCGGTCCGGATTGTTGGGGTTCAGCCAACCGATGATTCGAGCATTCCAGGCATACGCAAATGGCCCGAGGCCTATTTACCACGGATATTCGATGCCAAAAAAGTAGATCAAATCATTGAGGTGAGTACTGGGGAAGCCCAGGAAATGGCCAGAAGACTTGCCAAGGAAGAAGGTATTTTCGCCGGGATGAGCAGTGGCGGTGCCACGGTAGCAGCGTTGAAATTGGCCGAAACTTTGGAAAAAGGCACCATTGTTTCCATAATTTGCGATCGGGGCGATAGATATCTTTCCTCGGATTTATTCGAATAGCGGGTAGGGTTGTGATTGTCTTAAATCCACTTCTTCTTTTTGAAAAATATAAGCATCCCTATAAAAATGAGGATCATAAGCCCCCAAACCAGGAAGTAACCGTTTTCCCATTGTAATTCGGGGATATGAACGAAATTCATGCCATAGACCCCGGCAATAAAAGTCATGGGGATGAATATGGCCGACATAATGGTAAGCACTTTCATTACCTCGTTCATTTTGTTACTCATATTGCTCATGTACATTTCCATCAAGCTCATGGCCATCTCGCGATAGATCTGTAGGCTTTCGTTGATTTCGTAAGAATGGTCTAGGGCATCCCTTAAAAAGAACTTGGTGTCCTTGCTTAATAAAGTGCTTTCCGAATCGATCAATCTATTGACTATTTCCTTGACAGGATAAATCCATTGTCGAATTTTAAGAACCTCTTTTTTCAATTGTTGAATGTTATGGGCTACCTCAGGGGTCGGATTTTCATACAAATCATCTTCCAGAGCTTCTATTTTATGGCCCACATTTTCCAAAACAACAAAGTAATTGTCGATAATGGAATCCAGTAAGGCAAAAAACAAATAATCGGAATCCTTTGTCCGTATCCTACCAGACTTGGCATTGATCCTTTCCCGTACCCCGTTGAATACATCAAAATCGAGTTCTTGAAAAACCAATACACAGTTCTGCATTAAAACAAGGGCCACATGTTCGCCCACCAGTTCATTCTTATCATTGATATACAACATCCTGAACGTGCCGAAAATATAATTTTCGTATTCATCGATTTTTGGTCGTTGCTGGGTGTTTACGATATCTTCCAATATCAAGGTATTCAGACCAAAATGGTGACCAACCTTTTCAATAAAGGATTCATCGTTCAAACCAACGACATTGACCCAGGATGTTGTCGGGGTGTCCTTATGGGCCACGATTTGTTCAATGTCACCGGGATAATGGATTTTATGTAGGTTATCGGTATATTCAATAATGGTTACTTTAGTTTCAATAGCCTCCCTATTTCCCATATAGGTAATGGTTCCAGGGGCTTTTCCAACTTTTTTGTGCTTTCGGAAATGTCTTTTTTGAACGTCCTTCTTCTTGGCCATATGCGGTTATTTATATAAAGATACTAAAACAAATGAAGGTCTATGGATCAATCGAAATCGATATTTTTCAGAAGAAGGCCCGATCCCGGTGCAACGGAGGTCATGAGTTCCTTCCCCGGTGCAATCAATGAATTCTCGATATCGGTCAAAGTCAATTCCCCTTTTCCCAATTGGATCAAAGCGCCCATGATCATTCGGATTTGATAGCGCATGAACCCTTTTCCCCTAATGTGGAGCGCATATGAGGTTTTAGGAAAAAAATTGGCTTTAAGAATGGTGTTTTCCCGGATCTCACATGTTTCTATAGTCCTCAATTTATGTGGGTTTTTTTGGGTTTTAACCGTATAGGATGTGAAATCATGTGTGCCTACAAAATAAGTAGCGGCCTTTTTCATGGTTTCGATATCAAGATTTTCCAAAATATTGGTGATATACGGGGCACTGAACGGATGGTTTTTGGTACCAAAGGAAAAGAGATACACATATTCCTTTAGCTTGGGATCCTTGATAATATTGAATGACCCATCTACCGATTTGATCCCAGTAGCACGGATGTCGGAGGGCAAGTTGCTGTTGAAAAGTTTTAAAAAGGTATCAAGATCTTCAATTGGGGAATCATCCACAAAAAGTTCGAATGCAGCATCCAAGGCCGATACTTTGGCATCGGTACGCCCTGCCCCCAATATTTTAAATCTGACATCGGGCATTATGAATTTCAAGGTTTTTAAAACCATTCCTTCAATGGTTTTTTGTTGGGGTTGTTTTTGCCAACCACTGAACCTGAAACCTAAATATTGGAGATTGATCAAATAATAAAAACGCTCTCGTTGCATAAAAGGAAAATTTCACCTAAAAGTACAGGTTAATTACTATTGCATTAAATTTTGTACCTTTTTTAGGTCGAATTTAAACATATTGTAAGAATGAGTACCGAGAAAGTCAAAGTGCCCGTTTGGTATTGGATCGTAAGTATCATAGCGCTTATTTGGAATTTACTGGGAGCCATGGCCTATTTAAGTCAGGCTTTTATAACCGATGAATTAAAAGCTACCATGACCGCAGAACAGGTAACTTTGATGGAAAATACCCCTGCATGGGCCACAGCCGCCTTCGCATTTGCCGTTTGGGGGGGTGTGTTGGGTTGTATTGGTTTATTAGTGCGTAAGAAATGGGCAAAACCCGTTTTCGTAATTTCCCTTCTGGGGATATTGGTGCAAATGGGGTATTCATTTTTTATGACCAATGCCGTTGAAGTTTACGGGCCTGGCCAAGGTTTGGCGATGCCAATCGTGTTGATCCTGATAGGTGTTGGGTTGGTATGGTTTGCAACATCGGCCCAAAAAAAGGGGTGGATCAGTTGATAAAACTACCAATGTTGGGGAGCGGTCAGGATACCAATCCTTTTTTGACCACACTTTTTTTAATGTTGTCAACATTAAATGCCGTTCATCGATTAATTTAAATATCCATTACACCAAAATCGTTTTGTTCTAGAAGAAACCAGGTTCCCCTGTATCCTAGAAACTGAAATTGATATGAAATTTATATCGCGATTTTTGTCGTGGAAAAGAACTATTGTTCTTGCTGTAATTGTACTGCTTTTATTGAATGTATTTAATTTTTATGGGCTGTATACCAATAGATTCTATTTTTTTAAAATCGATAACTATATCCTGCCTTTGTTGACCCTTGTACATTTTACGTTTTTGTATGCCTTAAGGTTTAAAATACATGAAAAGGAAATAGGGGATCCCCAAATGCGCAATTTGGAATTCACCCTCTACGCCATCTTTCTGATATATATTTATAAATTGGTGGAAACCGTTGGTATTTTAATGAGTTATAGTGATTATGAAAGTAACGTTATTCCCGATACCTTCATACCTATAGGAATATTGATAACGACTTTATATGTCATACACCTTGTATTGACCTTGGTTACTTTCGGGCACAGAAAAGCGCTTGTTGGCGACTATGATTTCAATAAGATCCATGATCGAATTGATTATTGGGAATAGTCCGTTTATAATAGCAATAAAAAAAGTTCCTTGAAATAATCCAAGGAGCTTTTTTTATTGATTCTGTAGGTTTTATCTCGTTACCGTGCCTGTTGGAAAACTACTTGAAACGTTACTACTTATTTCCTGTACGTCCATGGCATCTGCCGGAATCATTCCAGCCAAGGGTTTTAAAATAAATGGTGCGGTACTATTGTCCGGATAAGGTTCAATACTTATTACGGCTACCTTACCCCTTATATCGGTAGGGAACATAAGTCCATCCGGAGCATTTACCAAGAAGTCCTCTCCAGGGAATGGTGGACCTGGGTTAGTGCCACTGAACGGACTTGCATCATCACTCCCTGTCACAGAAGTGAATGTGCCGGTTGTTACAGGAGTGCCATCCATAACGACCCACCCTTCGTATTTCCATCCTGGTTCCAAAGTAGGTAATTCCAAACCATTCACCGCACTTCCACTACTATTGTCCAAAAACCATATACCACTGTATTTTTCCTCCTCTGCCCCTGTACCTGTTGGTGTGGCAACAATGAATTTACCTTCAATCATATCAAATGAAGAAGCTACGGTACCAGTACCCAATGTAGCAGAATCACCATTGAAATCACCTACGAACAACTTAGTGTCGGCTGGGTCGGTCGAGGGGTCTGGGTTTGGTTCAATGGAAAGCACGAATTTTGTTGCACTGGCCAAAGTCGTTGCATCCAATTCAAAAGAAGTTTGGGAGAGATCACCGTTGGAGTTTACGGAAAAGGTTCCTGTACTTACCGGGGCACCATCTACGATTATCCAACCTTCATATAGAAAATCTGGGCCTAAATCCTCCAATCCATCCATATTCAAGGAAATTGAGGAATTTCGTGGTTCATCGCCATCATCATCATTTACACTACATGATGAAATCAGTACAACCGATATCATTATCAACGCATACGTAAGGTTTAATTTTTTCATTTCTTCTGTTTTTTAGTTATGCAACAAACTAATACAGAATATGTTACGGATGGATCACAGAAGAGTAAACTTTTTATATACGACTATCACAAATTGATCACGGTTAAAAATATTTTCAAGAAAAATTAGACACGTTTCTACTTGTCTAATGTAAGGAATGCCTGTAGAATTCAACTATTTCAGGGGTAAAGGTTTCGATTAATCATTATATTTTAACGACAAACAATTGTTTTCGGATTAAATTGGTTTGCTGTGATATTTATGTGATAACTTTTGGTTTTATTCGTAAATACAATTATGAAAAATATTTTAATAATAGAAGATGATCCCGAGATAATTAAATTATTGGAGATTCATCTAACCGATTTAATTTATAAGACATCCAAAGCGATGGATGGGGAATTAGGACTTCAAATGGCCCTAGAGAATGACTACGATATGATTCTATTGGACCTCACCTTGCCTTCGATGGATGGTGTCGAAATCTGTAAAAAACTTAGGGCGGTTAAAAATACCCCCATAATAATGTTAACCGCCAAATCGGAGGAGATAGACAGGGTACTTGGATTGGAAATCGGTGCGGATGATTACATTACCAAACCGTTTAGTATTCGTGAATTACTTGCAAGGGTAAAGGCGGTTCTGCGAAGGGTCGATATAAAGGAAATCAAGGAAAAAGATACATCCTCAATCATTGCAGAAGGTTTAAAAATAGACGTTGACAAACGAAAGGTCATTTTAAACGGAAAAAAAATTGAGCTTAGCCCAAAGGAATTTGAACTTTTGGTACTCATGGCTTCCAATCCCGGCCGTAATTATACCCGTTCTGAATTATTGAATATGATATGGGGTTATAATTTTGAAGGATACGAGCATACCGTTAATTCACATATAAATAGGTTGCGGGCAAAAATCGAATCCGATATGGCAAATCCTACTTTTATTTTGACTACTTGGGGTGTTGGATATAAATTTAATGAAGAGATTATAGAATGAATACCGATAAAACTTTAACACCAAGATTGGTCAAGAAATTATGGCTGGCATTTATTGTATTAATCGCGATAATAGGAACTTCGTACATTTTTATAACCGGTTATTTCAGTAATGTACATAGTGAGGCTACCATTCAAAAGATCAATGCCAGTTTAGCGGAACACCTAATTGAGGAGAAGTTTCAGAATGCCTCCCCATTCTTGGAGGACGGTAGTGTGAACAAAGCACTTTTCGGAGATCTAATGCACGATATGATGGCGGTAAACCGAAGTATAGAGGTTTATTTATTGGATAAAAAAGGAGACATTCTATATTCCGTTGTTTTAGACCATGATGACGGTTCCGAGACCAAACATGTATCACTTGGTCCTATTGAATCCTTTATCGCCACAAATGGGGAGGAACATATTCTTGGGGACGATCCCAGAAACCGCGATGAAAAAAATATATTTTCGGCGGCACCATATAATGTGAATGGGAAAGAAGGCTATGTATATATCGTATTGGCCGGCCAAAAACTACAACAGGTAAGCGAGACCTTGCTAGGTCGTTATTATTCCAATCTGGGCATTGGGGGATTTATACTCGCCATTCTTTTTGCCGGAATAATAGGCTATTTAAGCATATGGTTTCTTACCAAGAACCTTAGGCTTATGACCAGTACGGTCAAAAGATTTCAGGAAGGCGATCTAGAGGCTAGGATTGAAAACCCAAAAGATTCTGATATAGAGGTGTTTGCAAATGCATTCAACCAAATGGCCGATTCCATTGTTGAGAATATGGACAAGATGAAGTCGGTGGATTTATTAAGGAGAGAACTTATCGCTAATGTTTCCCATGATCTTAGGACACCTTTGGCCATTTTAAAGGGGTATATTGAAACCATGCAAATGAAGAAGGATTCCCTAACTGAAGAGGAAAAGCAGGAATATCTTCAAATCACCTATGACAATGTGGACAAACTATCCAAATTGATCAATCAATTGTTCGAATACTCCAAGTTGGAAGCTGAACAGATCACTCCCATTAAAGAACCATTTTCCATCACCGAATTATCACATGATCTTATCGCTAAATTCAAGGTTTTGGCAGAACGGAAACAAATTGATCTGCAATTGAACAAAGCAGAAAATAATGCCATGGTTTTTGCAGATGTAGGCCTAGTTGAACGGGCATTGCAGAATCTTTTGGAAAATGCCATAAAATACACGCCATCAGGTGGTAAAGTGACACTTTCTCTCAATCCTAAAAACGACCAAGTGGAAATCAGTATTCGGGATACGGGAACCGGGATTCCTTTAAGCGATCAACCTTTTATTTTCGATCGCTACAAGCAAGTGGCCACAAGCCCCAAAAAACAAGGTCATGGTTTAGGACTGGCCATAGTGAAGAAAATTATGGACCTTCATGATACGACCATAACGGTATTGAGCAAACCTACCGGAGGAAGTTCGTTTATTTTTCAATTGCCCGCTTATCAAGTATAAAAGATTATGTAAAGTCATGAATATAAAAAGCCTTCTAACATAGAAGGCTTTTTATATTAGGAAATCTTTATAGCCTTAAAGCCCACTAATGTAGTTTCCATAAAGATCCTTGAATTGAAAGCCTTCAGAGAACCGATACTTACTTAATTTTTTATGGGCCACCAATCCCCAAAGCAGTAATTCCTTTAGGAAGTAGCTGTCTTCTTTGGGAATTTCAGGGCAATGTTCCTTGATCAATTGATGAAGCGGGGATACATCATCAAGCGCCCTTTTGTATTCCGTATCTGTGAATTCATCCAAAAGCTCAAAGCCATCCCCTTGAAAAAACCAGCTGATCAATTCGTCATAAGGACCTTCCGCATCCTTTCGTTCCAATTTTTTGATTTCGGGAAAATAGGTTGGAAATAAGGATTTAACCGCTTCATCGATTAAAATGGCTGCCACGCCACCGGCCCCCTCCTGCTCTCCTTCATAGACCAATTCGATTTTTCCCGTCAATGCGGGAATTACCCCCATAAAGTCGCTTAACCTTAGGGTTGTTTTATCCGCTCCGGCCAGTAGGGCCCTACGTTCCGCCGTACTCAACAAATTTTCAAATGCGGTAATGCTGGTCCTTGCGCTAACCCCACTTTTTGCATCTACATATTCACTACTTCGGGCTTCGAAACTAATCTGCTCCAATAAATCCTTGGCGATCTCCGGTACATAAACGGTCTCCGTCTGCCTTTTGTCCAAGTTGGATTCCTGTTCCGTTATTTTCCTTGCTGTCGGAATGTCCTCCGGGTAATGGGTCAAGATCTGGGAACCGATCCTATCTTTCAATGGGGTTACAATACTACCCCGGTTGGTGTAATCCTCAGGATTCGCGGTGAACACAAATTGTAGGTCAAGGGGCATCCTGATTTTAAATCCCCTGATTTGAATATCGCCTTCCTCCAAAATATTGAATAGTGAAACTTGTATCCTCGATTGAAGATCGGGCAATTCATTGATGACGAAAATACAACGGTTGGCCCTAGGGATCATACCAAAATGGATGACGCGATCATCTGCATACGAAAGCTTAAGGTTGGCCGCTTTTATGGGGTCGACATCACCGATCAAATCGGCCACGGTTACATCGGGGGTAGCCAACTTCTCATAAAACCGATCATTGCGGTGCAACCAATCGATCGGGGTGTTATCACCATGTTCCTTGATCAATTCCATGGCATAACGCGATATGGGGTTTAAAGGGTCATCATTGATTTCCGAACCTTTGATGACGGGGATCCATTCGTCTAGAAGATTCACCATCAGGCGGGCCAATCTCGTCTTGGCTTGTCCTCTAAGCCCCAGTAAATTAATGTTGTGTCGCGATAAAATGGCGCGCTCCAATTCAGGGATCACCGAATTTTCATAGCCCCAGACCCCTTGAAAGGATTCTTCCCCATTTTTGATCTTATCACGAAGATTATCGCGAAGTTCATCTTTGATGCTCTTGGTTATATAACCAGCTTTTTTTAACGCTCCTAATGTTGTGATCTTTTCCTTATTCAATGTTGACTGATTTTTTTGATTTTTAATTACACGATAACGGTAAATGACATTTTATCCCTTCAATTTCTTTTTTCTATTGGCCTCATAATCCTCAAAGATCATTTCACCCAAATCGGACAATCCGGTAAAGAATGCCTTGCCTTTGTTGGCCTCGGTAAAATGCCTTACAAATTGCCTCAGGTAAGGATCTTGCGCAATCATGAAAGTGGTAATGGGAATATGCAGTTTCCTGGCCTGACTTGCCATATTATAGCATTTCTCAACAATATGATCATCGAGTCCCACACTGTTTTTATAGTAGGTTCCGTCGGGCAGTCGTAAACAACTGGGCTTGCCGTCGGTGATCATGAAAATCTGTTTGTTCGTATTTCGTTTTCTTCGTAACATATCCATAGCCAATTGTAATCCGGCTACGGTATTGGTATGATAAGGCCCCACTTTTAAATAGGGCAGATCTTTTATGGCAATTGGCCAGGCATCGTTGCCAAATACCAATATATCCAAGGTATCTTTCGGATAGCGGGTGGTGATCAACTCGGCCAAGGCCATCGCTACTTTTTTCGCCGGGGTAATACGGTCTTCACCGTAGAGGATCATACTATGGCTAATATCGATCATCAATACCGTACTCATTTGTGCCTTGAAGTGGGTGTCCTCAACAACCAAATCCTGTTCTGTCAATGAAAAATCCCCAATACCATTATTGATCTGTGCATTTTTCAAACTCTCGGTCATGGATATATGTTCCAATCCGTCCCCATATCTATATTCCCGAAAATCCCCGGTATGTTCATCCCCTTGTCCGGCTTTGTTGGTTCTATGGTTACCGGCTCCTTTGCGTTTTAATTTGCCAAAGATCTGGTCCAATGCACGCTTTCGAATAATACGTTCCATTTTTGCGGTAATCGAGAGGTTACCTTTGGCATCTTCTCCATCCCCTTCACCACCTCCATCTTCGAATTCCTCTCTTAAGAACCCTTTTGCTTTAAGGTCCTCAATAAAATCGTCAATGGTATAATCCGCATCGGTAAGTCCGTATTCCTTATCCAATTCGCGAAGCCAATCCAGCGCCTCATCCACATCCCCCGAAGTATGGGTAATCAACTCTTGGAAGATTTCGAAGAGTTTATCAAATGGGGATTGCTCAGGTGCGTCGTAGGCAGTAAAACGAAACCCTTTTCTTAAATTCATAGCCATATTATAAAATTAGGTTATTTCGAAAGAAGTTAAATTGTTTTTAGAAAAGCTTAACGCATAGGCCCCATTTGGGACATGGTTTTAGGTTTGCCTTAATATAACCTAAGGGGCAATCAATGAACGGTTTTCCGAGATCGGAAGTCGATCATTTCTTCCCTACTATTTCGATAGCATATGATTTTAACGGTTATAACCAAAAAAATACAATAATAAAAAGTATACATCGTTCAATTAGGAGTAAATTTTTAAGACTTCATAGAATGAACAACTTATTGATTAGTATCCTTTTCGCCATATCGGTTATTTCCCCTGAAAAGAATGACGATTGTTCTGGAGTGTACAATTTAGCCACCTATGCACTGTCCCATTCCAAAAAGGCATTAAAAGCCCACAATTTTGACCATCAGGTTTATTATTCGGGAAAAACCTTTGAATCTTACGAAAAAATTGTGGACAACATGGAAAACTGCGACTGTAAGAATGCCACCGAATTGATTCTCGATATTGCCGTTGATGCCGAAAAAGCAGCTGATCCCGTAGATTGGGATAGAGGACGGTATTACAGTAAAAAGGTATACTTAAATACGCAGGAACTGATTACCATCCTTGATCTTTGGGCAGCATCCGACCATGAAGTCGATACTGTGGTCGAACATCAATAGTACGGGGAGTCTTTAGTGCCTGCCCTTCAATACCTCAACAATATCATTCAGGGCATACCCTTTTGCCTGTAACAATATCAAATAATGGAACAGAAGATCTGCACTCTCATTTAAAAACAGGTCTTCGTTATCGTCTTTGGCCTCTATGACCACTTCAACAGCTTCTTCCCCTACTTTTTGGGCTATTTTATTGATGCCTTTTTCAAATAGGGAGGCTACATATGATTTACTGCCGTCGGCAGCCTTTCTTCGTTGGGTTATGACCGCTTCCAGTTGGCTTAAAAAGCCGAATTCTTGCTCATTGCCTTCGTTCCAGCAGGTGTCGGTACCTTTATGACAGGTCGGTCCAACGGGATTTACACGTATCAATAAGGTATCTTGGTCACAATCATTCTTAATGTCAACCAAATTAAGGAAGTTACCGCTTTCCTCGCCTTTGGTCCATAAACGGCCTTTGGTCCTACTGTAAAACGTAACCTTTTTGGTCTCTAAGGTTTTTTCATAAGCTTCTTTGTTCATATAACCCAACATCAAGACGTTTTTGGTGTTCGTATCTTGAATGATTGCAGGAACTAGTCCGTCGTTGTTTTTATTGAAATCAATATCCATTTTGTATGTTTTAAACGTTTCGAACAATTGCATTGTCCAAATTCTGAATTTTTATAATCTTACTGGGATTCCTTGGGTACGGAGTTCCTTTTTTAAATCTTTTATTTCTATTTCCTTAAAGTGGAAAACACTTGCCGCAAGAGCTGCATCCGCTTTTCCATCAATAAATGTATCAGCGAAATGCTGGATGTTTCCGGCACCTCCGGAAGCTATAATGGGAATGTTCAATTCTGTTGACAATCTGGCCAAAGCTTCATTGGCAAAACCGTTTTTGGTACCGTCATGGTTCATGGAAGTAAATAGGATTTCACCGGCACCACGTTCCTCTACTTCCTTGGCCCAATCGAACAGTTTAATTTCTGTAGGGACCTTGCCCCCTACTAAATGCACGATCCACTCCCCATCGATGACCTTTGCATCTATGGCCACCACAATACATTGTGAACCGAATTTGGCCACCAAGTCGTTGATCAATTGTGGATTCTTGACCGCCGAAGAGTTAATGGATACCTTATCGGCCCCATTGTGAAGCAACACATCCACATCCTCAACGGAAGAAATACCTCCCCCAACGGTAAAAGGGATGTTTACTTTTTCCGCTACATGATAGACCAGGTCTGCCAAAGTTTTTCTACGTTCCTCGGTAGCCGAAATGTCTAAAAAAACCAATTCATCCGCCCCTTCTTTCGCATAGATTTCCGCCAGTTCCACAGGGTCACCCGCATCGCGAAGGTCCACAAAATTAATTCCTTTGACCGTTCTGCCATTCTTTATATCGAGACAAGGTATGATTCTTTTTGTAAGCACTTTTGTCGTATTTCGTTAATAATATTCCATATTGGCCATGCTCGGCCAGTTTTAAGGACGGGTTTCAATGCCGTTATCCCTATTCATTTTTGAGGTTCAAATCCTGCCCATCATAAAATCCCAAATCCGTATTCTTCAATAGCTTGGTATAGAAAGCGATTTGACCGGTGTGGTAGGAATAATGTTCCACTGCATGCAATACTACCCCAATTCCTGAAAAATAGTACCCTTGTACATCCCGTTTCCGTATAAACTGCTCAATTTTGGTATCATTGATGATCCGTTTGGCTTTTTCCACGGTTTCATTTAATTTTTCCAATAGCTCTGATTTCGAGTAGCCCGATCGTGTTTCGAATTCCAAATCCCTTTCGCGCACATCTTCCTGTCCGCCCAAAGAGGAGATGACATATTGGGTTATGTTACCGCATAGATGCAATAGTAAATTACCAACACTATTGAGGGATCCATTAGGGCGTTTCCAAATATCTTCCTCTGAAAGTTGCTGTAGCGAAATGGTGTTCATTCGGGTACTTTCATCCAGACGATACAGTGAATTCTGAACAAATTCCTCTATGATGATCTCTTCCATAATCACGTAGTTAAGATATACTCTTCCAATTGTTTTAAGCTGATCCTGTTTTCATAAATGGCCTTCCCTATTATCGTACCTTCACAGCCGATTTCCGCCAATCTTGGAAGCTCATCAAAGGTTGAAATACCTCCAGACGCGATCAATTTAAGATCAGGGGCATCGTTCAGTATTTTTTTGTACAATTCAAATGAAGGCCCGGCCAACATGCCATCTTTACTGATATCGGTACAAATAACATATTCAATTCCCTTGTTTTGATACGATTGAATAAAAGGCACCAGATCTTCTTTAGACTCTTCCAACCAGCCTGAAACAGCAACTTTTTCATTCATGGCATCGGCTCCGAGGATTATTTTCTCGGCACCGTAACGTGCTAACCAGGACAGAAAAGTGTCCTTGTCCTTGACCGCTATACTTCCCCCGGTTATTTGATTGGCACCACTTTCAAAGGCTATCCTTAAATCCTCATCACTTTTCAATCCACCTCCAAAATCTATTTTCAAATGGGTTTTGGTTGCTAGTTGCTCCAAAACCTTGTGGTTTACGATATGGTGTGATTTTGCCCCATCCAAATCTACCAAATGGAGGTATTCGATGCCATGGGCCTCGAACTCCTTGGCAATCTCCAACGGATTTTCGTTGTATATCTTTTTCGTACTGTAATCCCCTTTGGAGAGTCTAACGCATTTTCCTTCGATAATATCGATGGCAGGTATGATTCGCATCTTATAATTGTAAAAAATTCCTTAATATTCTTTCCCCTACGGTACTACTTTTTTCGGGATGGAACTGTACCCCATAAAAATTGTCCTTCGCCAATGCCGCACTGTAGGAAAGTCCGTAATCGGACGTGGCAATGGTTTCTTTACAGATGGGGGCATAATAGCTATGTACCATATAAATGTACGCTGTCTTAACAATATCCTTGAACAGGTCGGTTTTCAATTCCGTGATGGCATTCCACCCAATCTGGGGAACTTTGACTTGATTCGGGAAACGGACTACATCGCAATCGAAAATACCCAAACCTTTGGTATCCCCTTCTTCCGAAGAATGGCACATCAACTGCATTCCCAGACAAATACCCAGAACGGGCTGCTTCAGATTGGGAATCAAGGTATCCAAACCACTTTCCCTAAGCATTTTCATGGCACTACTTGCCTCGCCTACCCCAGGAAAAATAACCTTATCGGCATTTTTTATTTCTTCCACGTCGTTGGTCAAGATGGCATCATATCCCAATCGTTTAAAGGCAAATTTGATGCTTTGTATATTCCCGGCCCCGTAATTGATAATTACAATTTTCATAAATTTAAGTAAAAAGTTAGCGTACGAAGATTGTTCTTTATAGAACTCCTTTCGTACTCGGCAACACCATTTTTTCCACATCCCGTTTAACGGCCATTTTCAGTGCTTTTGCGAAAGCCTTGAAAATGGCTTCTATTTTATGGTGTTCATTTTGTCCTTCCGCTTTGACATTCAGGTTGGCCTTTGCGCCATCGGTAAACGATTTAAAAAAGTGAAAGAACATTTCCGTGGGCATTTTCCCGATCATTTCCCTTTTGAATTCCGTATCCCATACCAACCAGTTTCGACCCCCGAAATCTATGGCCACCTGGGCCAAACAATCGTCCATGGGCAAGCAGAAACCATAGCGTTCAATACCTAATTTGTTGCCCAATGCTTTATGGAATACTTCCCCAAGGGCAATGGCCGTATCCTCTATGGTATGGTGCTCATCTACTTCAAGATCGCCATTTACCTTAATATCCAGATCCATTTGTCCGTGTCTGGCCAATTGGTCCAACATATGGTCAAAGAACGAAAGGCCCGTATCTATATTACCCATGCCCGTGCCATCGAGATTCACCTTGATATGGATATCGGTTTCATGGGTCTTTCGTGTAATTTCCGCGGTCCGATCATTAAGTTTCAAAAACTCGTATATCTTTTCCCAGTCATTGTTTTCAAGGGCGATCACACTATTTAGCTCCTCTCGTTTGACCGAAATCTCATCGGTCCCCAAATTGGTGTCATCATTTATGAAAATGCCTTTGGAGCCGAGGTTTTTGGCCAGTTCCATATCGGTTAACCGATCACCGATCACAAAGGAATTTGCCAAATCGTATTCTTCGGAAAAATATTCGGTCAGCAATCCGGTACCGGGTTTTCGGGTATCGGCATTCTCATGGGGAAATGTACGGTCCAGAAACACCTTGTCGAAAAACACCCCCTCATTCTCAAATGATTTAAGGATGAAGTTATGCACGGGCCAAAAGGTTTCTTCAGGAAAAACGTCGGTACCCAATCCGTCCTGATTGGTGATCATTACCAATTCATAATCCAATTCCTTGGCTATTTTCCCTAAGAACGTAAAGGCTTTGGGATAGAAAACCATTTTTTCGAAGGCATCGATCTGTTCGTCTGCCGTTTCTTTGATGATCGTACCATCCCTATCTATAAACAACACTTTTTTCATATTAAGCGATTTCGTTTAATGCGGTTATCAATTTCTCATTCTCTTCTTTGGTCCCTACGGTAAGACGGAGGGTATTTTCGCAAAGCGGTTGCGTGGTCCTGTTTCTTACTACTACACCTTTTTGCAGTAGTTGCTTATACCTTGCATTGGCATCATCTACCTTTACAAGTACAAAATTAGCATCTGAAGGATATACCTTATCAATAAATCCAACATTGGACAGGATTTTTGTCAAACGCTTTTTTTCCTTAAGGATCTGTGTTACCTCATGACTTAAAACCTCTGTTTTCAAGACCTGTTCCAAAGCCCGCTTTTGGGTCAATTGGTTTACATTGTAAGGCGGTTTAATGCGGTTCATTACTGTAATGATCTCCGTAGAGGCAAAACAGAGTCCTAGACGTATCCCTGCGAGTCCGTATGCCTTGGATAGGGTTTGGGTTACGATTAGGTTAGGGAATTCATTCAATTGCCCTAACCAACTTTCCTTATCCGAAAAATCGATATAAGCCTCATCGATGACGATCAAACCACTGAATCCTTTAAGCAGCTTCAATATATCACTTTTATCAATGCTGTTGCCTGTAGGGTTGTTGGGAGAGCATATAAAGATGATCTTACTGTTCTTATCGACCGTATCCAAAATTTGTGGGACATCAAGTTGAAATTCCTTGGTCAAAAGTACCTCTCGATTTTCAATGGCGTTGATTCCCGAAAGCACCTTGTACATCCCATAAGTGGGGGGCAGGGAAATAATGTTATCGACGTTAGGTTCACAAAAAACCCTGAATATCAAATCCAAGACTTCATCACTACCGTTGCCCAGCAAGAGGTTGTCTACTTGGACCCCTTTTTGCTTTGCCAACACGGCCTTAAGGTTTCGCTGTTGGGGGTCTGGGTATCTATTTACATCATTTTCGAACGGATTCTCATTGGCATCCAAGAAGATCATTTCGGTCCCGTCCGATACATATTCATCCCTAGCGGACGAATAGGGCTGTAATCCTTTGATATTCTCCCTGACAAGGGTATTTAAATTGAATTTTGTCATTTCTGAATTCTTTCCTTCAAGCTATTTAAACGTAGGGTTACGGCATTCTTATGGGCGTGCAATCCTTCGGCCTCTGCCATGATTTCGATGGTCTTTCCAATTTCGATAATACCTTCCGTAGATATTTTTTGGAACGTCATACTTTTCATGAAACTGTCCAGGTTAACACCGCTATATTGCTTTGCATAACCATTTGTCGGTAAGGTATGGTTGGTTCCGGAGGCGTAGTCCCCTGCACTTTCAGGGGTATAATTACCGATGAAAACAGAACCTGCATTCATGATCTGGTCTAGGTAAGAAGTTTCGTCCCTAACGCAGAGAATATAGTGCTCAGGCCCATATTCATTGATCAAATCAATGGCTGTTTGGGCTTCTTCAACATAGATCAACTTACTGTTGGCAATGGCTTTTTCGGCAATTGCTTTTCGGGGTAATTTTGATATTTGCTTTTCAACTTCTTCTTCAACGGCTTGTAACAATGCTTTATTGGTCGTAACCAGTATGACCTGACTATCGGCCCCGTGTTCGGCCTGACTCAACAAATCGGAGGCAACAAAAGCCGCATTGGCACTGCTATCGGCCATGACCAGCAGTTCACTGGGGCCTGCAGGCATATCAATGGCCACCCCGTGTTTGGTGGCGATTTGTTTCGCAACGGTTACATATTGGTTTCCCGGGCCAAAAATCTTGTACACTTGTGGGATACTTTCCGTGCCAAAGGTCATGCCCGCAATGGCCTGTATGCCCCCAACCTTGAATATTTGGGTAACGCCGCATAATTTGGCCGCATATAAAATGGCCGGGTGTATTTTTCCTTCCGCATTGGGCGGGGTACATAAAACGATTTCCTGACATCCGGCAATATTGGCAGGAACTGCCAACATCAAAATTGTAGAAAACAAAGGGGCAGATCCCCCTGGAATATATAGGCCCACCTTTTGAATGGGTCTTTTTTCTTGCCAGCAACGCACTCCTTTTGCCGTGGTTACCTCTACCCGTGAGGTTTTCTGGGCTTTGTGAAAGGTTTCAATGTTCTTTTTTGCCATGGATATGGCGAGTTTTAAATCTTCCTCGACCAAGGAACTTGCCCCATCAATTTCATCTTGGGTGACTTTCAGGGTATCAACGGACACCTTATCGAATTTATCGGTGTACTTTTTAAGAACCGTATCCCCTGAAGTACGGACTTCAGCGAAAATTTCATCGACCGTACTTTCGATATCGGAAACCGTATGTGTAGGACGTTTTAGAAGTTCCTTCCAATCTTTGCGAATGGGATTATATTTTTTGTTCATTTTTTTCTTTTTGAAAGATCCTTTGATACAAAAGGTTAAAGCACCATTTTCTCTATGGGGCAGACTAAAATGCCTTCGGCCCCGGCGAGCTTCAATTCATCGATAACCTCCCAAAACTTATCCTTATTGATCACGGTGTGCACCGAGCTCCACCCCTTTTCGGCAAGGGGCAATACGGTTGGACTCCTCATTCCAGGTAACAATTCCAAAATGGCATCCAAATTGTCGTTGGGGGCGTTCAACAAGACGTATTTTGATTGCCGGGCCTGTAAGACGGATTTTATCCTAAATTGTAATTTTTCCAATATGGCCTTTCTTTCCTCGCTGATCTTTTGGGAAACTGCAAGTACGGCTTCACTCTTCAGCATGACCTCAACCTCTTTCAGGTTATTTTTAAAAAGGGTACTTCCACTGGATACAATATCGCAGATGCCATCGGCCAAACCTATATTGGGGGCTATTTCAACGGAGCCATTAATGATGTGTAAATCAGCTTTCACGCCTTTTTCATCCAAGTATTTTTGAACGGTATTGGGGTATGAAGTCGCGATACGTTTACCTTCGAAATCTTTCACGGATTCGTACTTGACCGATTTTGGTACGGCCAAGGACACCCGGCATTTGGAAAAGCCCAATTTGGTGGCAATATCAATATCATGTCCTTTTTCTATCAGAACATTCTCGCCGATTATGGCAATGTCGACCACTCCATCCCTGAGGTATTGGGGGATATCCCCGTTTCTCAAGTAAAAAACTTCCATAGGAAAGTTCCGTGAGGATGCCTTTAGCTGGTCTTTTCCATTGTCTATGGAGATTCCACAATTTTTTAGGATCAATAAGGAATCCTCATTTAAACGACCCGATTTTTGAATAGCGATTCTAATTTTTGTCATTTTTTCTTTTGTTAAGTCCAAGCCATCAAAAAGGCTCTAAAAATAAAACCCGTTTGATTGCTCAAACGGGTTTTAAAATATTTTGTAATACTACAATACATCTTTACCTCGCTTGAGAGCAAGTGAAAAAATGATGATGTGTATTATTGTTCTTCATTACGGTGGTAAAATTATAACTTATTTTCAATTCTCAAAAAGAAATGTTCGATTTTCAACAATTCTTTTGGCTTATGGGAATTTGGGAACAAAATATCAATTATTGCCCAAAATCAAAGGCAGCCCTCTATCCCCACTTCCAACGACAACAATTTTTGTATTGGGCGATTTAGCAAGCTCCACAGTGGCATCAATACCCTTGTCCTCCAAAATCTTATCGGTTAATGAAGCGCTGAGGATCCTGTTCGCATCGGCCTTACCTTGGGCTTCGATCCGTACTTTTTCAGCTTCCTTTGTAGCGGTTACCAATCTAAACTCATATTCCAAGGACTCTTGTTCTTGTTTTAGTTTGCGTTCAATGGCTTCCTTGATGGTTGCAGGCAAGGTTACATCCCGCACCAAAATTTCGTTCAACTGAATATATTGTCCGTCCACGATTTTTTTGGTTTCTTCATATATTTCAGCCTGTATGGCATCACGCTTACTTGAGTAAAGTTGTTCGGGTGTATAGCGACCAACCACACTACGGGCTGCAGACCGGATGGCAGGTAGCAAGATACGCTCTTTGTACATCTCGCTCTTTTCTTGGTGCAATTTACCCAATGATTCATATTTGGGTTGAAACCATGTAGAGGCCTCCAATTGAATATCAAGACCGTTACTTGAGAGCACTTTCATTTTTTCATATACTTCTTGCTGTCTTACTTCGTAAACAAATACCTTGTTCCAAGGCGCGACAATATGAAAACCTTCTCCCAACGGTGGTTCATCGGTGACTACACCACCTCCAAAAGTCTTATAGAGGACCCCCGCTTCCCCAGAGTCAATGGTGATGGCCGATTTTGAAATGAGTATGACCAAAACGATCAATATAAAAACCGCTGGTAGCGCTATTTTAGGTAATTTATCCATTTGTGTTTGTTTAAGTTAATCCGTTATATTTTCTAATAAACCATTCTGCAGCCAACGCTGCAATCAGAATCGCCAGTATAAACCGGAAATCAACCAAAGATACGACATTTTGATCGCTTTTTTGGATAGGATTGAATTTATCATCCCCTAATAAATCATCGATCAGTGCCTTTGTTTGCGAGGGGTAAAAGGATTTTCCTCCCGTACCGTTTGCCAGTCTTATCAGCTTGTGGTGGTCACTTGAAGTAAACTGTTGTTCCAGATCAAAATCCAAGATACTGAAACTACCTAATTTGGTTAAGTTCCCATCGATGACCGTGACCGTAAAGGCATACTCCCCAGATGGCATATTGCTTAGATCGGCTTCGTAGTATCCTCCTTTGAGCAACATAGGATATTCCTGGGTTGTCCCATCCTCTTTGTAGGTCAGTTTTAAGGTGATTCGTGCATTGGGGTCAAACGTAAAAGACTCATCAAAATAATTGGCGGAAATTTTTGCACTGGTACTATAATCGTAAAAAGGCTCATAATTCAAAATGAGCCTGTTCTTCGTCTCGTTCATGGAGAGGTATAGTACAATCTTACCCATCAATTCATCAAAATCGTTGAAATTCTGGTGATCCCGATAATCCTGCACCCTCCATTTCCATAGGTTTTCACCGAACAATAAGGCTTCCCTGCTTTTCCCATCGTCCAAGACGGCAAGTAAAGGTTCACCGATATCGTTTCCCTTGATTTTTTGGGTGAGTAACACGTCGTGGTTTTTGATGATCATAGTTTCCCCTAGGTAGGTTTCCAATGGAGGGTAATTTTCAAAGGAAAGATCGGGGACGCTGAATTTTACGAAACTTTTGTTGACCAAGGGGAAAATATCCTCGGATTGTCCATAACTATTTTTAGAATACGCATTTTGAACGCGATTAAGAAAATTCCAATTGGTTTTGGGACCTGTTATCGTGAAAATGGCAATGTTGGTTTTGGAAATATAATCATAGATTGCCCTGAATGAGGATGTTGGTTGGTAAAGTATCAGTATGTCGGAATCGTTCAACTTTTTTGTATCGATACTGGGCTTAACGATCGTCACGGATCGCTGTTCATTGCTTTCGATCGATTTTTTCAATGCGCCTATGTCGGGATGTAGAATCTCTGAGACGATGGTAACATTGGTTTTCTCATCAATGACTTCAACAACGATATTTTTGTTGTTATTGACTACGTTTTTTTCATTTTCCAAGGGATCTAACCTCACCTGAATGGTCTTTGGACCCACGGAATCGGCATTCAGTAAAACCGTAAGGGATTCGGTATTTTTACTGCTCGAAAGGGTAAGTTCCCGGGAATGGACCGCTTCCCCATCCATGGTTATCCTTAATCGTGAATCCATCTCACGATCCCCATCATAGGAAACAAAGATCTCTACAGGAAACTTATTCTTTAAAAAAGCATATCTGTTACTGTTGACCTGAACGACCTTTACATCTTCGTACTGGGTAGTATCCCCTAAAACAACCGGAAAAACGGGGAATTTTTGTTTTACCCCATAGTATTCGTAATCCTCACCCAAGGTGGCGTTGCCGTCACTTAACAGAATTACGGCACTTTCTGAATGACCGTATATGGTATGTAAGGTTTTGATTCCCTTGGTAATGTCGGTAGCGTTATCATTATAGTCCAGGGTGTCTAACAGGCGGGGTTCTTTACCGAACATGTAATAGGTCAGATTGAATTTATCTGCCAATCCTTCCGATTCCTTCAGTTCCTTTAAGGTGGCCTCTACCTGGTCCATACCCGAAGTATTCTTGATGGAGGATGAATTATCGACTAAAACGATCAGGTTTGACTTTTCAAGGAATAGCCGTTTTTTTACAAATTTCGGATTCACCAAAAGCAAGAACGTGCAGAATATAGTTAAAAAACGAAAAAAGGAAAGCCCTAAACGTAGCTTTCCTTTTAATTTTGATTTGTGATAATATTGAAAAAATACCAGTAATAAAGCAGCTACTGCAGCCAATATAATCGCAAGTACCGTTGTTTTAAGCATTTATTCCGTCACTAGAAGTTGTTCAGTGCAATGATTTTCGATCAATTTAAATTTCTTGCAAATATCAGGTAAATGGCCAACCCTTTCTTAGGTCAACATTCCCCCATTTACGTGTAAGACCTCCCCGGTTATGTAAGAAGATAGGTCTGAAGCAAGGAACAAACATGCATTTGCAATATCTTCAGGGGTTCCTCCTCTTTTTAAAGGAATGTCATCGCGCCAAGATTGAACTACTTTTTCATCCAATTTTTCGGTCATTTCAGTTTCAATGAACCCCGGAGCAATTGCATTGCAACGAATATTTCTAGAGCCCAATTCCAAAGCTATTGATTTCGTAAAGCCGATCATGCCCGCTTTGGACGCCGCATAATTCGATTGTCCGGCATTTCCCTTGACCCCTACGACACTGCTCATGTTGATGATGGAACCTTTTCTTTGTTTTAGAAAAGTCCGCTGTACCGCCTTTGTCATATTAAAGACCGATTTTAGGTTTGTTTCCAGGACGGCATCGAAATCGGCCTCACCCATTCGAATCAAAAGATTGTCTTTGGTGATCCCTGCATTGTTTATCAAAACATCGATACCACCAAAATCTTCCAAAACATGGGCAACCAATTCTTCCGCAGCCTTAAAACTTGCCGCATCACTCTTGTACGCTTTGGCCTTTACGCCTTTGGCGTTCAATTCTTTCTCCAATTCCAAGGCCGGTGCCTCACTTGAACTGAAAGTAAAGGCTATATTGGCACCATGATCGGCTAGGGTTTGTGCTATTCCTTTTCCAATTCCTCTACTGGCCCCGGTAATTATTACGTTTTTTCCGTCTAACAATTTCATTTGGTATTTCTCTTTATGCTGTTGATTTTCAAATATAGGTTATGTTTATCCAAAGTCGAAAAAAAACCCGATAATCCTGAACGAACTTCAGGATAATCGGGAGTATACCATTAGTATTTTTGGTGACTTTTGAATAGGGTTATGCCATTACTTCCTTGACCTTGATACCGATTTCGGCTGGGGAATCGACCACATGGATCCCGCATTCCCTCATGATTCTTTTTTTGGCTTGGGCGGTATCATCGCTTCCTCCTACGATCGCACCGGCATGGCCCATGGTTCTTCCCGCAGGCGCCGTTTCACCGGCTATAAAACCAACGATGGGTTTTTTACTACCACTTTCTTTATACCATTTTGCGGCATCACCCTCTAATTGCCCCCCTATTTCACCGATCATGACAACGCATTCCGTTTCCGGATCGTTGATCAATAATTCAACGGCTTCTTTTGTGGTCGTTCCGATAATGGGATCTCCGCCTATGCCGATGGCCGTGGTAATACCCAAGCCTTGGCGAACTACCTGGTCGGCAGCTTCATAAGTTAATGTTCCCGATTTGGAAACAATACCGATGTTTCCTTTTTTGAATACGAAACCAGGCATGATACCTACTTTGGCTTCTTCCGGTGTGATTACCCCAGGACAGTTAGGACCTACCAATCGGCAATCTTTATCCTTGATGTAATCAGCGGCTTTTACCATATCGGCTACCGGTATCCCTTCGGTAATCGTAATGATGACCTTGATCCCGGCGTTGGCCGCTTCCATGATCGCATCAGCGGCAAAAGCCGGTGGTACGAATATGATGGTCGTGTCGGCATTGACCTTCTCGACCGCCTCATGTACCGTATTGAAAACCGGTTTTCCCAAGTGTTCTTGCCCTCCTTTACCTGGAGTTACACCGCCAACGATATTTGTGCCATACGCTATCATCTGTTCTGCGTGGAAGGTACCTTCGCTTCCGGTAAATCCTTGAACTATAATTTTGGAGTTTTTGTTGACTAGAACGCTCATTTAAGTATTTATTTTAAAATTATACAAACAAAAATATGTCTTTGTTAATTATTTAGAAAGCCATACAATGGTTATTCTTTTAATTTCTCTATTATTTCGGGAATTTTTTTCACATAGGCCAATTGCTTCAGCTTTTCCCTTGATTCCTCAATAGGGGTCCCAAAATAACTCTTTCCTCCTGGGACCGACTTGGTCACTCCGGTCTGTCCCATGATAACGGCCTTGGCCCCAATGGTTATCCCACTGTTCGTCCCTACTTGGCCCCATAAGGTGACTTCATCCTCTATGATGACACAACCGGCAATACCGGTTTGGGAGGCAATGAGACATTTTTTTCCGATTACGGTATCATGGCCTACATGGACTTGGTTGTCGAGTTTTGAGCCTTTTCCTATCGTAGTGTCGCCGGTTACGCCTTTATCTATGGTGCAAAGAGCCCCTATATCTACATGGTCTTCCAGGACCACACGCCCACAGGAAATCAATTTATCGAATCCTTCCGGTCTATTTTTATAGTAAAAAGCGTCTGCCCCCAATACGGTACCTGCATGGATACAGACATTGTCCCCTATGATACAATTATCATAAATACTGACATTGGAATGGATCAGGCAATTTTTACCGATAACCACATTGTTTCCGATGAACACATTGGGCTGTACAATGGTACCTTCACCAATTTCGGCGGATTTTGATATGGAAGAAGAACTTTTTATAAACGGTCTGAAAAACTTCGATAATTTATTGAAATCCCGAAAAGGATCATCGGAAATCAATAGGGCTTTCCCTTTGGGGCATTCGACATCTTTATTGATCAAAATGACCGAAGCCTTTGAATTTAAAGCCTTATCGTAATATTTTGGGTGATCTACAAAGACAATTTCCCCTTGTTGAACCACATGGATCTCATTCATGCCCAATACCTGAAAATCGGCATCCCCGACAAAGGGCATATCTATGATAGTGGCAATTTGTTCTAAGGAATGGGGCGTAGGGAATCTCATACGATTTGGTATATGTTGTTATGGGTATGGGGATTATTCCTTGACCCTTTCCATGTAATTACCCTTTTCAGTATCGATCTTGATCTTATCGCCTTCATTGATGAACAGGGGTACATTCACCCTTGCACCGGTTTCCACCGTTGCCGGTTTCGTGGCATTGGTAGCGGTATTGCCCTTAACCCCTGGCTCAGCATGGGTCACTTCCAATATAACGCTGGTCGGCATATCCACAGATAATGGCATGCTGTCCTCGGTATTGAACAAAATGGTGACGACTTCACCTTCTTTCAATAAATCGGGGGCGTCCAGGGTACTTTTTTCCAAAGTGATCTGATTATAATCGTCCGTGTTCATGAAGTGGAAGGTATCCCCTTCTGCATATAAATATTGATAAGATCGGGTTTCAACGCGAACATCCTCGATCTTGTGACCTGCAGAAAAAGTATTGTCCACTACTTTTCCGGTCGTAACACTTTTGAGTTTGGTTCTTACGAAAGCGGGACCTTTTCCCGGTTTTACGTGTAAAAACTCTATGACCTTGTATATATCGTTATTGTATTTTATACAAAGTCCTTTTCTAATATCTGATGTAGATGCCATATTGTAAATTAATTAGTACTGAAATAACCTTTCATAATACCTCGTTGGGAATCCCTAATGAATTGTAGGATCTCGTCCCTTTCAGGGGTTGCTTCCATTTCAGCCTCGATAATCTGTACGGCCTGGGTATTATTGTAATGTTTTTGATATAGGATTCTATATATATTCTGGATTTCCCGTATTTTTTCGGAGGTATACCCCCTTCTACGCAGCCCTACGGAATTGATGCCAACATATGACAAAGGTTCCCTTGCCGCCTTAACATAAGGAGGTACGTCTTTACGAACCAAGGAACCTCCGGTTACAAAAGCGTGACTGCCTATGGAAACAAATTGATGCACGGCCACAAGGCCTGCTAAAATAACATTGTCCCCTATGGTTACATGTCCGGCTAAAGTGGAGTTGTTGGAAAATATGCAATTATCGCCAACAATACAGTCATGGGCAACATGGCAATAGGCCATTATCAGGCAATTCTTGCCGATGACCGTTTTCATTCTATCCGAAGTGCCTTTGTGTATGGTGGCACATTCCCTGATCGTTGTATTGTCACCGATGATCACTTCGGTATCTTCCCCTTCATATTTCAAATCTTGGGGAGCGGCGGAGATGACGGCACCCGGAAAAATATTGCAATTTTTCCCGATTCGTGCCCCTTCCATAATGGTAACATTGGATCCGATCCAGGTTCCATCCCCTATGGTCACGTTATTGTGTATTGTGGTAAAAGGTTCGACTACTACATTTTTAGCAATTTTCGCCCCGGGATGGATATAGGCAAGCGGTTGGTTCATATTAACTCTTTTTTACGATTTGAGCCATCATTTCTGCTTCACACACCAATTTGTCATTGGCATAAGCATACGCTTGCATATGGCATATGCCCCTACGTATGGGGGTTATTAAACTACAATGGAAAATAAGGGTGTCTCCGGGAAGTACTTTTTGTTTGAACTTGACTTTGTCTATTTTCATAAACAAGGTTAAGTAATTCTCAGGGTCCGGGACCGTACTCAATACCAGAATACCTCCTGTTTGGGCCATTGCTTCAACCTGAAGTACGCCGGGCATTACGGGCGCACCCGGGAAATGACCAACGAAGAAAGGTTCGTTCATGGTTACGTTCTTCATCCCCACGACATGCGTATCGGATAATTCCAATATCCTATCGATCAATAAAAATGGAGGTCTATGGGGCAGCATCGCCATAATCTGATGGATATCCATCAAAGGGGGCTGACTAAGGTCGTATTTAGGGATATTGTTCCTTTTTTCCATTTTTATGATTTTCGCCAATTTCTTCGCAAATTGGGTATTCACAAAATGGCCGGGTTTGTTCGCTATGACCTTGCCCCGGATCCTGATACCGGCCAATGCCAAATCCCCGATGACATCGAGTAATTTATGGCGTGCAGCCTCATTCGGATGGTGAAGGGTAAGGTTGTCGAGGATTCCGTTCGGTTTTACGGAAAGTTTCTTCTTGTTGAAGGCTTTCTCCAATTTATGCATGGTTTCGGGCGAAATCTCCTTATCCACATAGACAATGGCATTATTAAGGTCTCCCCCTTTGATCAATCCGTGTTCCAAAAGTGCCTCCAACTCATGCAGAAAACTAAAGGTACGGGCATCGGCTATTTCGGTCTTGAAATCGGATAGCTTCTGCAGATAGGCATTTTGCGTACCTAATACCTTTGTCCCAAAATCGACCATAGCGGTGATTTGATAGGTGTCGGAGGGTATGATGGTTATTTCGCTTCCGGTGGCATCATCCTTATAGGAAATGACATCCTTTACGATGTATTCCTCCCTTTCCGCTTCCTGTTCAACGATACCGGCCTCTTCCAAGGCTTCGACAAAAAATTTGGAAGAACCGTCCATAATAGGGGGTTCGGGAGAGTTAAGCTCTATCAGCACATTATCGATTTCCAATCCCACCAAAGCGGCCAATACATGCTCTGAGGTTTGGATCCTGACACCACGTTTTTCCAAATTGGTGCCTCTTTGGGTATTTACGACGTAATTGGCATCGGCTTCTATCGTAGGCTCCCCCTCTAAATCGACCCGCTTAAAGGCATAACCGTGGTTTTCAGGTGCAGGAACGAACTTCAAAGTAACATCTTCTCCTGTATGAAGTCCGACACCGGTTAGGGTAACCTCTTTTGCAATGGTTCTTTGTTTATTCGTTGTTGTGATCACCGTCAATCTTTTTTTCGAGTTTTTCAATTTTCTTTATAATCTTTGGTAAGTTCTTAAAATGGACATAGGACTTGTTGAAATCGGCATAGGCCAATGATGGAGACCCTTGCAAGACCTCATTGTCTTTAATGTTTCTTCCGATACCTGACTGGGCCTGGATTTTTACGTTATTACCGATGGTGATATGGCCAACAATACCTACTTGGCCACCGATCATGCAATTTTTACCGATTTTGGCAGAACCCGCAATTCCCGTTTGGGCAGCAATGACCGTATTTTCGCCAATTTCGACATTATGGGCAATCTGTATCTGATTATCCAATTTCACTCCTTTTCGTATAAGGGTAGACCCCAAAGTGGCCCTGTCAATGGTGGTGCCGGCACCTACATCGACATTGTCCTCTAAAACAACATTCCCTGTTTGCGGAACCCTGATGAACTCCCCATCCTTGTTCGGGGAATATCCAAAACCGTCGGCACCGATGATTGCACCGCTATGGATCATACAATTTTTGCCGATTACCGTTTCGGAATATATCCTGGCCCCTGCAAAGATGGTAACATTGTCATCGATCTTTACATTATCGCCGATAAAGGCATTGGGGTAGATTTTAACGTTGTTGCCAATCGTTACATTATTGCCGAGATATGCAAAGGCACCCAGATAAAAATCCGCTCCGTACGTAACGTCATCCCCTTTGTATACAGGCGATTCTATGCCAATTTTGTTGTTTTTCACCTCGTTGTAATACTGTAACAGCCTAGAAAAGGATTCATAGGCATCATCCACCTTGATCATGGTGGTCGCGATCTGTTGTTCAGGAACAAAATCCTTGTTCACAATAGTTACCGAAGCTTTTGTGGTGTAAATATAGGACGTGTATTTTGGGTTGGCCAAAAACGTCAACGATCCTATCTCACCCTCTTCTATCTTTGCCAGTTTATGAACGGAAATCTCGGGGTTACCTTCGACCTCACCCTCCAAAATTCCCGCAATCTGACCTGCTGTAAATACCATGGGCACAAAAGTAAGAAAAATAGTTAAACTGATTCTTTGGGGTAACAGATATAATATTTTGTTACTTTTTTAGAGAGGGTTTTAAGGTTCAGGTGATCCGAGGCTTTGGCGACATCCTTGAGTTTCCCGTCTTTACGAAGGATATTGATGTTTTGTTTGTCTATATTATAGGCCCTGTTCGTAATTTCCCCGTTAAACACGAAATAGGTGGTCTCATGATCCGAAAGCCCCCAATTCTTTTTGATTTTATCGAATTGTTCCTGCATTTTTTTTGGGCCAATTGGTTTGTTTTTCAGTTTGATGGTCAGCAACCTTCGATGGATGATCATTCCGCTTAATTTTGAAAGCACGAAATCCTCATGGTGTTGCCATTGTTTTAAGGCCGAAAGGATATCGCTATCATCAAGTTGGGAAAATTGATGTAAATTCTTTGCCGTGAAACCCTCCATATCCACTTTGTTTTCCATAAAATACAAAAGTGGCCCACTGCAATCCAATCGTTGTCCTTGTATCAACAACTCTTTGGCCCTTTTCAAAATACGGATCAAGAGCTGTTCTGCCGCCAAACCCGTTTTATGTAAGTACACCTGCCAATACATAAAGCGCCTTGCCATAAGGAATTTTTCCACGGAATAAATGCCTTTTTCCTCTACGACGAGTTCATTGTCAACGACATTGAGCATGCTGATCAATCGTTCCGCATTGATACTTCCTTCGGCTACCCCGGTATAAAAACTATCCCGTTTTAAATAGTCCATTCGATCCATATCCAATTGGCTGGACATTAATTGATGGAAAAAGTTTTTGTGATAATCCCCTTTGAAAATAGCAATGGCCAGCGTTAAACTTCCGTTAAACTTATGGTTGAGTTCCTTCATGAAAAGCAATGAAATCTCTTCATGGGAAATACCTTCCGCGATACTGTTTTCCATAGCATGTGAAAAAGGCCCGTGGCCGATATCGTGCAATAAAATGGCGACCAGTAAGCCCTCTTCTTCCTCTTTGGTGATTTCAATACCTTTAAAACGAAGTACTTGAATGGCATGCTGCATTAAATGCATACAGCCCAACGCATGATGAAATCGCGTATGGTGTGCTCCGGGGTAGACCAAATACGACAGGCCCATTTGGGATATTCTGCGTAACCTTTGAAAATAGGGTTCTTCAATGAGATTGAAAATAAGGGTACTCGGAATTCTAATAAATCCGTAAATTGGATCATTGAAAATTTTAAGCTTGTTTGAATTTGTCAAAATGGCTTTTTTTAAATAAAGATCAAAGTTATACAATTGAAATGATAACCCCAGCATATAATGGGGATGGCCCGATGCTAAGAACAAAGTTGGTCTTGGTTGTGTTCGATAAAAACTCTTTTTGGCCAAAAAATACGGTTAACCAATTATGAACAAGATAACAATCCTTTGGGTCGATGATGAAATCGACCTTTTAAAACCCCATATCCTATTTCTTGAAAAGAAGAATTATGAGGTTGTTACTTGCAGAAGCGGACAGGAGGCTTTGGAAGAGATACGGAACACCCCTGTAAATATTATCTTTTTGGATGAGCATATGCCGGGACTCTCGGGTTTGGAAACCTTGAGCGAGATAAAAATGATCAATTCCTCAATTCCGGTAGTTATGATCACCAAGAGCGAGGAAGAACTTATCATGGAAGAAGCCATTGGTTCCAAAATCGCCGATTATTTGATAAAACCGGTGAACCCCAATCAAATATTATTATCCCTAAAGAAGAATTTGGACCATTCCCGATTGGTCTCTGAACGCACCACGGCCGATTACCAACAGGAATTCAGGAAAATCGCCATGGACCTTTCGATGGTCAATTCGTATGAGGAATGGGTCGATCTTTATAGAAAATTGATCCACTGGGAGCTGAGACTGGAAAATATCGAGGATACCGGGTTGATCGAAATTTTGGAATCGCAAAAAAACGAAGCCAACAATCAATTCGGGAAATTTGTCGATCGCCATTATGAGGATTGGTTAAATGATGATGACGGACCGGTAATGTCCCATAGCCTGTTTAGAAAATGGATCAAACCCGAGATAATCGACACCCCTACTTTAGTGGTGGTCATAGACAATTTAAGGTACGACCAATGGTTGGCTTTTGAAGGATCGGTGACCCCATTCTATAAAAAGACCAAAGAAGCATCCTACACCAGCATACTCCCTACCGCTACCCAATATGCCCGAAATGCGATTTTTTCCGGACTTACCCCGTTGGCCATGGAAAAGAAATTTCCCGAATGGTGGAAAAACGATACCGAGGAAGGCGGTAAAAACCTTTATGAGGACAAGTTTTTGGAAGCGCAGTTAAAGCGCTTGGGATTGGATCTTAAATGGGAATACCATAAGATAAGTAGTTTAAAACAAGGCAAACAATTGTCACAAAACTTCAAATCCCAAAAAGATAATGACCTCACCGTCATAGTTTATAATTTCGTGGACATGCTTTCCCATTCAAAAACGGAAATGGAAGTGATCAAGGAATTGGCTTCGAACAATAAGGCCTATCGTTCCCTGACACATAGCTGGTTTAAAAATTCCCCCCTTTTGGAAATTATACAGCAAGCCCAGCAAATGGGACTTAAATTGATTATAACAACCGATCACGGTACCATTAATGTAAAGCAACCTTCCAAAGTGATCGGGGATAAAGAGACCAGTTTAAACCTTAGGTATAAAACAGGACGTAGTTTAACGTACGAGCATAAGGATGTCCTGCAGGCCAAGAACCCCGCTGATATACATTTGCCCAGTATCAATATGAGCAGTTCGTTCATATTTGCGAAAAACGATCTCTTCTTTGCCTATCCCAACAATTATAACCACTATGTAAGTTATTATCGCAATACATATCAGCATGGTGGAGTGTCATTAGACGAAATGATTATTCCTTTTGTTGTTTTCGAACCAAAATAATTCCCATACATGAATCGAACATATACCGAAGACCAAATTCACGAAGTTGCCAAAAAATTGATTGCATCCTTACCTTCTAAAATCGTTTGTTTTCATGGGGAAATGGGTGCCGGCAAAACCACGTTGATAAAGGCCATTGTAAAGGAACTGGGCGGTGTGGGCGAAGCGAGCAGTCCTACCTTTGGGATCGTCAATGAATATCACGATGACAAAGATGCGGTATTGGCCTATCATTTTGATTTTTATCGTTTAAACGATGAAAATGAAGCCTATGACCTGGGGATTGAGGACTATTTGAACCAAGACGTATGGGTTTTTATGGAATGGGCCGAAAAAATAGCTTCCATTCTGCCCTCCGATACGGTCGAAGTCACCATTGATTTCGTTGATGAAAGGACCAGAAAGATCACATTTCCCGACTAAAAAAGGCTCCTAACGTAGGGGGCGAATTTTTAGTGTAATTTTTCGATAAACGACAGGGTATTCGATAAAGTGATCATTTTTTAGGGTAAAATGTAAGATTTTTACGATGAAATACTTCATGGTTGGTTTTTTTTTCCTACATTGCATCTGTTGTTAAAAAAAGTTCCTAACTAAAAAACCCTTTAAAATGAAAATGAGAAATCTACTTTTCGCTTTGATGGCTTGTGTAGCACTACTTGCCTTTACCGTTGAATTAAGTTCCAGTGCCGATCAAGGTCCTGGAATGGAACAAGGTTTAGACAAAACCAAAATTCCAAAGAAAATTTAATACGGATTTTTAACCGTTTATCGAGGGACAATGTAGATTGTCCCTTTTTTTATACTATCTAAGGGATTTTTACGTTAGCGGCATATAGATTGTTTAAAAATGATGAAAGAATTGAAGGCAAAACAACGGGCGAAAAAGAAAATAATCATTGAATCCATCTTTGTTTTATTCATAGCAATAGCTCCATTTCTCTACAAGATTTATGATTTTCTGCCTGAAGAACCCGATGCGACAATTTCGTTTTTGGGATTCACTATAGATGATGGTGGATTTGGGGATGTTTCCATGTATGTCTGGTTTATTACAAGTAAGGTCATCCCCCTTTATTTAATGATTATTTGGTTTATGACGGCCAAAAACTGGTGGTATCATATCATCTTGATACCGATAGCCATGTATGCCTTTCAACTTTTTGAAGTGCTATTCGATTCCGATGACACTGTGGAATCCGATAATATCTGGTGGTTGATCCCTATTTTGATGATCATTATTCCCATTGTTTATTTTATACGGATCAAGCTATATGACAAATATGTGCATGGTATCGATTTAGAGGCCATGGAAGCCGAACTCAAAAGTTTAAAGAAGAAACAGGAGGAAAAAGAAAACAGAAAGGTCCATAAGGCCGTGGATGCGGAAAAACAGATTGAAATCAAAACTATGGACACGAGCCAAATTTAAAGGGTCCTTACCGCGATTATGGATAACATGAAAATGCACCGAAAAAAAGCAGGGCAAAGTCGTTGGCTATGATTGCCTTAAAGCCGATCCGCACGATAAAAACCGTTACTATTTTAATTTTAAAGTTGTAAATTTACTTTAATCGTCATTTTTTTGCGGTAAGAAGTAAATTATATGAATCAACCCACCTCTCCATTTAGCAAGCAACAATTACTACCACAGGAGGAGACTTTGGAGGTATTGAAACAAAAAGGGGAACTTTTTATTGGAATCCCCAAGGAAAACCAATACCAGGAAAAACGGATTTGCCTAACCCCCGATGCGGTAAATGCCATAACGGCCCATGGTCATCGTGTGCTCATTGAGTCAGGAGCAGGCAATGGGGCGAATTTTACGGATATGGATTATACCAATGCAGGGGCAGAGGTAACCAGTGATGCAAAAAAAGTATTTGGTTGTCCCCTTATACTCAAGGTGGAGCCCCCTACCCTTTCAGAAATCGATATGCTGAATCCGCAGACTACGATAATTTCAGCCCTTCAGATAAAAACACAACAGAAGTCCTATTTTGAGGAATTGGCAAAAAAGCGGTTAACCGCCATTGCTTTTGAGTTTATCAGGGATGAAGATGGGAAATACCCCGCCGTACGTTCCTTGAGTGAAATTGCCGGTATTTCCTCTGTTTTGATAGCTGCTGAGCTGATGGCCGCGACCAACAAAGGTAATGGTCTCATGTTCGGGAATATCAGTGGTGTGCCCCCTGTGGAAGTGGTGATTATCGGTGCGGGGACCGTAGGCGAGTTCGCTGCGAGATCGGCCATAGGCTTGGGAGCCAATGTAAAGGTATTTGATAATTCCATTACGAAGCTCCGTAACATTCAGACCAATCTGGGTCAAACCGTCTACACATCTACCATTCAACCCAAAAATCTTTTAAAATCGTTAAAAAGATGCGATGTGGCCATAGGGGCGGTACGTGGCAAAGAGAGGGCTCCGGTCGTCGTATCCAATACCATGGTCGAACATATGAAGAAAGGGGCGGTCATTATAGATGTGAGTATTGATATGGGAGGTTGTTTCGAATCCAGTGAGGTCACCGATCACTATAGGCCGACGATTGAAAAATATGGCGTTATCCATTACGGTGTTCCCAATATACCCTCTCGTTACCCCAAGACGGCCTCCATTTCAATCAGTAATATTTTTACCCCCTATCTGTTGAAATTAGGCGAAGATGGTGGATTGGAGAATTCACTTCGTTTTAATAAAGGATTGAGGAACGGACTCTATATTTATCATGGCATCCTTACCAGTAAGGCCGTGGGCGAATGGTTCGACCTGCAATATAGTGACATTAATTTCTTGATCTTTTAAAGGGATACCGGCATTAAAAATGAACAAAAGCCTATCTTGCGGCCTTATTCAAAACCATTGGGAATTAGCATGGCATTTTTAAAACGTTTGGGCTTCTATCTTATAGGGCTTTCTATCGGATTGGTTTTTTTAACCCTTTTCCTTAAGAAGAAATCGGAGGAAACCGGAGTTGAATTTTGTTATTTACCCAACTGCAGGACCTTAAAGGATATTCGCTCCAAAAAAATTTCCTATTCAAAGGACGTTGAACGAATGATCAAAGATAAAGCGCTGGATTCGCTGTCCATTTCGGATTTCCTGCTTCATGGTGATGTTGACTTCAAAAACAGTGATACCAAATCAACACCTTGTAAGACGTATATCATTGAGCAGAAGCTACAGGATAAAACTTCAAAAATGACGGTGCGTAATTGCACCGATAGTGCCATTATTGAAAAGGTGGAATATTAAATCGTTTTTGATCAGATTTTACGACGCTTTCGTTCTTTTTTCAATAGGCTGAGTTCGCGACTGGTCTGTCCGGCCACAGAAGTATTCTCCTCTGCCCTGCGGATCAGGTAGGGCATTACATCCCTTACAGGTCCAAACGGAAGGTATTTGGCAACATTATAGCCCTTAGCGGCCAAATTGAATGAGATATGGTCACTCATTCCATATAATTGTCCAAACCAAATCCTATCGTCATTTACCGCCAATCCCTTATTTTTCATTAAATCCATAAGGTAATAACTGCTTTCTTCGTTATGGGTACCCGCAAATAGGGAGATGGTATCCAAACGATCTACGATATACTTGGTACAGGCATCGTAATTTTCATCGGTAGCACTTTTGGTCGGGCATATTGGGGATGTGTACCCCATTTCCTCGGCACGTTCGTTTTCCTTCTCCAGATAGGCCCCGCGAACGGTTTTTACCCCGATTTTGAATCCTTCCTCTTGGGCTTGGGAATAAAGCGCTTTGAGGTAATCCATTCGGTCCCAACGGTACAATTGCAATGTATTGTAAACAATGGCTTTTTCCTTATTGTATTTGCGCATCATTTCTTCGACCAATTGGTCCGCTGCACCTTGCATCCAACTTTCCTCCGCATCGATCAATAGGGAAACCCCAAGATCGTATGCCTTTTTACAGGTTTTGTCAAAACGATTGATGACCCTTTCCCATTCCGCTTGTTCCTTCCCGGTCAATGTTTTTCCTTCAGTGATCTTGGTGAACAAAGCCAAACGCCCGTAGCCGGTGGGTTTGAATACGGCAAAAGGTATGCTCTCCTTTTGTTTGACGAAATCCAGGATTTCCAAAATTTTATTCAATGCATTATCCAAGGGGTCTTCATCGTCTTGACCTTCAACCGAATAATCAAGTACCGAAGAAACACCTTTTTCGTACATTTTATCGACGACAGGCATGCAATCGCGCTCGTTTACGCCGCCGCAAAAGTGATCGAACACCGTAGCACGGATCAATCCGTCAACAGGCAGATGGGCTTTTATGGCAAAATTCGTCATTGCGGTACCAATACGAACAAGGGGTTCATTGGCAATCATCTTAAATAAAAAGTAGGCTCTCTCTAATTCAGAATCCGATTTTAAGGCAAATGCCGTTGAAGTATCCTCAAAAATCCGCTCCATTTAATATAATAATTTAACTGATCAAATATAATCACAGATTTTGTATTCCTATGATTAAAAATAACGTTTATTTTGTGCTTTAGATATAAACATTATGGAATCGATCACCACCACTTCGTATGCAGTACATTTTAACGATAATGCGTTTACCGAGTTAAATAAATACCTGGCCGTCAATACCTATTCCAAGGTTTTCGTGTTAGTGGACGAAAACACTGAAATTCACTGTTTGCCGGTGTTTAAAGAGCTGATGGCAGATGCGTTCTCCTTTGATGTGATTACGATAAAAGCGGGGGAGGAAAATAAAAATATCGAGACCTGTAATCAGGTTTGGTTGGCCCTATCCGAGATGGATGCAGATCGAAAAAGTCTTTTGATAAATCTCGGTGGCGGTGTTGTTACCGATTTGGGGGGATTTGTGGCTTCCACGTATAAAAGAGGGATCGATTTCATAAATATCCCAACAACATTATTGGCCATGGTGGATGCTTCGGTGGGTGGCAAGACCGGAGTTGATTTGGGTTCTTTGAAAAACCAGATAGGCGTAATCAATCAGCCGAAAATGGTTTTGGTCGCCAGTTTGTTTTTGAAAACCTTGGAAGAGCGGCAGCTGCATAGTGGTTTTGCCGAAATGTTGAAACACGGACTCATTAAAGATATATCTTATTGGGAGGAACTAAAGGTTATGGAGACCTTTGAAGATATCGATGAGGATATCGTTACTTCGGTTTCTATTAAGAATGAAGTGGTGCTTAAGGATCCAACGGAACAACATTTGAGAAAAATCTTGAATTTTGGCCATACCCTTGGTCATGCCGTTGAGTCGTATTTTCTTGAAAACGATGCTAAGAAAACCTTATTGCATGGGGAAGCCATCGCTATTGGGATGATTTTGGAAGCTTATCTTTCCCATCAATTGTCTGGATTGCCATTGGAAGATCTGGCAGATATCAAAAAGACGTTCTTAAAAAGATATCCAAAGGTCGATTTTACGGGTGAAGACATAAAGGCCATTCTTTCCATGTTGAAATTCGACAAGAAAAATACACACGGTAATATCAATTTTGTGTTATTGAAATCGATCGGGGAACCGGTGATCGATGTTAAAATCCCCAATGATTTGTACAATGCGGCTTTCGCTTACTACAAAGATTGAAAGATTCATATACTAAATTGATTGGTTTACAACTCTTTAGTAGATCACATTGAATTATTGTATAGTTTGGATGTAACGTTATTATTTGATTGCAAGTAGAACCGATAAACCAAACTGTTATGATACGAAAACTCATAGATTACAAAAAACTCGATCACGATTTAACCGCTAAACTCATTCAAACGTATTCCGATGGTTATGGTGATGAAGATATCATAACCTTTAAAAACGTTCGGGGAGAAATTATCGAAACGGTGGAATTGAAAACGGAAGATGCCGTTTATTTGGTGAAAATAAGTAAGAGTCTTGCCCATTTCATTTCAAACTTTGACGAAACCATGGAAAAAGAACTTGATGCCAAGGAAGAGCCCATTGTGGAAGATGAAATGGGTGACAGCGAAATGAGATTGCATTCCGAGGAAGAATTAAGTGAAGACCTCTAATCGAAGGTGCTCAAGTATCTTTCCCTGATAACATTTCTGTGGTGTTTTTGATGTCCACAGATTATAAACCCCAAGGCCGCTACGCTCATAGGGGCGTTACTTGCGGTACCGATATTGCTAAGCGCTTTTTTGTCCATATTGGTATACAGGGCAATGGTCGATTGGCGAATGCATGAATATTCCTGGATAATATCTTGAATCGTCCGTGGCGCTGCGAAGGAGTTGGGAACGAAGATATCCTGATCAAAACCCGGCAGTGGCGTCCTGTCTCCCCTCATAAAACGCAAAGCCCTATATTGCATTACCCTTTCGGTATCCATAATATGCACTAACGCCTCCTTAATGGTCCATTTACCGGGTGCATAGGCATAATCCAATTTTACAGTAGGAATACTTTCCATGAACTTAGGAAAGTTCAAAAGTTGACTTTGCATGATATCGTACAATTCAACATCGCCCAAGGTATCTAAATAAACTTTGTAAAAAGAACCGTACTCTTTTGGATTTAATTCACTGACTCTCATAGGTGCAAAATAAAAAATCCCAAAAACCATGGTCTTTGGGATTCGTATTCGTTCAACAATGCTGTTTTTACAATTCGTTAAAAATGGTATGCATCAAACGTCTTTTGTCATTGATGCTTTCCTCAAGTGAAATCATGGTCTCAGTCCTACTGATTCCATCGATATCATCAATCTTGAAAATAATATTTTTGGCGTGGGTGGTATCCTTGGCCCTTATCTTGCAAAAGATATTGAACTTACCCGTCGTTATATGGGCAACGGTTACATTTGGAATTTGCTCCAAACGCTCCAATACAAATTTGGTCTGATGTGTTTTTTCCAAGAAGACCCCTACGTAAGCAATAAAGGCGTATCCCAATTTAACATAATCCAAAGTCAAAGAGGAACCGCGTATAATGCCAGCTTCTTCCATTTTCTTTACCCGCACATGAACAGTACCTGCCGAGATTAATAATTTTTTGGCTATATCGGTGAACGGGGTTCTCGTGTTGTCGATCAACATATCCAAAATCTGGTGGTCTATTTCGTCTAACTTAACTTTTGTCATTGCTGTTTAATATTTGATGCAAAAATAAGTAATTAAGGAATTAAACATAATAAAAGTTGGTTTTTTTTAACAAAAATGTAATTATACATTCTTTTATGGAACTTATGTTTAAATATTTTGGTTAAAGTAGGGCTGTGAAATTTTGCGATTTTAAGTCGGAAAAGTCAATTTTAGAGGCACAATCATAGGTTTTATGGCCAAAATAATTTTCGATTTTCCCAATCTTTTCTACGCTGGGGATAAAATTAACCGTCTCATTATTAAGAACTTCCTTGTAAAGGATGCCTATGGAATCCCCAATTTCATATTTGTCGGGGTTGAGGAGGTGTGCATTGGAAATGAGGATATCATAAAACAACTTGTTGTTATCCGGAATTTCAAAATAGGCTTCCCGATCATAATCCCCCACGGTGTCGCTTGAAATTACATTTATGGCCTTTAAAAGGGCGATAAAAATAAATTTTCGTGTTTTTTCACGTGCATAATCATCTTTATAATGACCGGCTTCGAACAAAATTGTAGGAACATTGAGCATTTGAAAAGTATCACCAACGCAGTTGCTATTGAAGCCATCATCATAACGCCCTACCTGTCCCGGAATCAATTCCTGTAACTCTTGGTTCATGGCTGCAATCAAACGCATACTCTGTTCCCGGGTTGGGGATATATTCCTTTGTTCATCAAAAGCGGGGGCCAAAAATGAAACGGTTGCCGGTTTCGATGTGTTTCCGACATTGAATATGGTTCGTTGCCCATGTAGGTTAAAACAAAAATCAGGATTAAATTGATCGTAACAGCCACGCAAGATCCTACTTTCGGGCTGGGTTCTATTTTGGGCATCCCTATTAAGGTCAACTTGGTTGGCATTGATTCGGGTATAGGATTTTGCCCCATCCGGATTCAGGATCGGAATGATCTTTATCGTACACGATGTCAAAATAGGCTCGCTGTATGTTGGATGTTTATCGATAAAATTGATAAGATCGAAAATTGCCTTTGTGGTCGTCGATTCATTTCCATGCATCTGGGACCACATCAAAATCTTAATGGGGCCCTTACCGAATGTGATGGTGTGTATCGGAAGGTTGTTGACCGATTCACCAATTTTCTCGACTTTAAAATCGGTGGGAATCGAATTAAGGATAGGGGCTATATGGTCGTATGTTATGTACCTTCCGTTTAAGGCGTCTTCTTTAATGGAATCAAAATCTATCTGAAATACATTCATTGCTATCTTCTTGAAAGAGTGCAAATGTAACACCCTTACAATTTACAATTGTAAACATATAATTTACATTTGTAACTTCATTTTTTAAAGAAAGGTAATATGTTTGTATACGATTGTAAACTGAATTGGGGTTAAATGATATTAATTATTAGAAATTATTTTAAAACCCTATAAACCAAAACTATAAACAACTTTTTATAAAGTAAATATTTAATATTTTATAGAAAGAAAAATGTCAATTGTAATTGAAACAGCCAGCTTTTACGTACCTTTGAACCCTATTTAATTACAATGGTAAACTCTGAGAATTTTATTGAACGGTTGGAGGAAATTCTTCGCTATTACGACCTATCGGCATCCGGTTTTGCCGATCGTATCAAAGTACAGCGCTCTAGTATTTCCCATTTATTATCGGGTAGAAATAAACCGAGTTTGGAGTTTGTGATGAAGTTGGTCGATACCTTTCCCGAAGTAGATCTGTATTGGGTATTGAAAGGCGAAGGAAGATTCCCTGCGTCTAAAAAATCATCGATTAAAGTGGCTGCCCCTGTCCCTAAAGTAGTTGTTCCTGCTTCAGCATCTGTTGTTCCTGATGAAAAGGTCGAGGCGCCAACCCCTATGACCGAAGAGGCCATTGATCGGATCGTGATTTTTTATAAGGACGGTAGTTTTAAATCCTATCAAGGGTAAAACCCATCGGAAAAAACGATATTAATTCGTTCGTAGGGGTGTTTTTTTGATTCTAAATTCATTAATTTGTGGTCATGCAAAAACGACTTATCCCATCACTGGTGATCTTATTGTTTCTTTCGTCCTGTTATCAACCACAAAGGGATTGTAAGGTCTTTAAAGATGGTAAATTCACTTTTACATCGACCATTGGCGACCAAGAGGTAAGTACGGTTTTTGTGCGACAGGGTGATTTGGAAGTCGATTATTTTCAGGGCAAGGTAGATAGCTCTTCGGTACGTTGGATCAATGATTGTGAATACATCGTAAAAAAGTTGCATCCTAAAAATAAAGCGGAAGAAAAATCAGTGCACATGAAAATATTGACTACCACCGATAATTCCTATACCTTTGAATATAATATTGTAGGTAGCGCTAAAAAATCTAGGGGAACAGCTATAAAAACCAACTAACCATGTTCGAAATTTTAACAAGTCCGGATGCCTGGGTGGCATTGTTGACACTCACATTTTTGGAAATCGTTTTGGGTATCGACAACATCGTATTCATATCGATCGTTGCCAATAAACTACCGCAGAAAAGTCAACAGAAAGCCACTAATATCGGGTTGTTGTTGGCTATGGTACAGCGTATCGCCCTTCTGTTCGCTGTTTCTTTTTTAATAGGGTTGAAGAATTCATTTTATCATATCCAGTTTTCGTGGTTTACCTCGGAAATAAGTGGGCAGGCCATTATCCTTTTTACAGGAGGCCTCTTTCTGTTGTATAAAAGTACTTCGGAAATCCATGAAAAAGTGGAGCTTCCGGAGCACGACAAGGATGTTATAGAGGCAAAGAGCATTACGAGTTTATCCAAGGCGATCATGCAAATCATCGTTATTGATTTCATATTTTCCATTGATTCCATTTTAACGGCAGTTGGGATGACCAACGGTATAGGTCAAAAACCGGGGGATGCCTTGGTTTTAATGGTCATTGCCGTGGTAATTTCAATAATAATCATGATGGTATTCGCAAACCCCATTAGGGAATTCATCAATAAACATCCTTCGATGCAATTATTGGCACTTTCCTTTTTGATTCTCATCGGTTTTATGTTGATTGCCGAGGCTGCCCATTTGAGTCATACCAAATTCTTTGGTCAGGAAATCGGGGCCATTCCTAAGGGGTACCTCTATTTTGCGATTGCATTTTCCCTTCTTGTGGAGTTTTTGAACATGAAACTACAGAAAAAGGAGTTCATGCTTAAGAAAAGTAAAGTCAATAAAAAGTAGTCTTTCTTTTTTACAGACTGGTGTAGGGTCCTTTTTTGATGGAATTGTATATAGACCGATCAGCTATTTCCGATCGGTTAACACCATATAATCGTTCGTATTTGTTATGAAACAACTAGGATGACAGCCTATAGGTATCTGATTTCGAAGGTAATTGGCGGTATGCAGCTTGATGCCATCTGGTCTAATTGGGCCTGCTGTATTGTATTTTGGGATTTTTGTTTTTATGCTCCTTGAACAACCGCTGTTGTTGTTTTACGGTCAATGTGCTTCCGTCTGGACTCCATCCTGGAGGGCCAAAGATATACATCAAGGCGTGGGAGAATTTCTTGGAATTTTTGACGTCTTTCCAGATGTCCTTGAATTCATGGGTAAGTATTACGATGGGATTGTAAGAATCCGGTGCGTGTATCACCCCGTACTTTACGTCGATATTTTCATCATACTCTTTCCAAGTACCGAACATCTTGTCGAAGATATTCAGGAACCCACCATGGTTTTTGTCTAGATATTCCACGTTTTGGGCATGGTGTACTTGGTGCATGGTGTGGGTGTTGAAAATTTTCTCCAAGAATCCCAATTTGGGTACATAAACGGTATGGAGTTGAAATTGCCATAGGGCTTCAATGCCCAGGCATACGACGACCATTTCGGGAGGAAAGCCCAAGGCGGGCATCCACATGTAAAACAAAGGTTTGTATAAAATGGTGAACCAGCCGTTCCTAACGGCGGTACCCAGGTTGAAATTATCCGATGAGTGGTGTACAATGTGGGCGGCCCATAATATGCGCACTTCATGATTGGCCCTGTGGAACCAGTAATAGGTGAAATCGTCGGCCAATTGGCAAAGTAGCCAAACATACCAAGCGTATCCAAAGGATTCATAACCCATGATATTGGTTCGCACCCCATTTACTAGGGGGTTGAACAACTCGTAAGTGAACTCGAAGATGACTATGGCGGAAATTACCTTGATCAGTGGGGCAATGATGGCGGAACCGACACCCATAAAGCCACTAGCGAACAGGTCTTTCCATTCATAAAGGTCGTCATCCCCATGGGTTTTACTGTAGGTTAGTTCCAATAAGATAAATGCTATAAAACAAGGTACTCCGTATACCAGGGGGTTGGTGAAATCCATAATTATTCTGTTAAATGCAAAAATAGGTGTTTATAGCCCATATTTATATAATATAATGTTATTCTTTATCCTTCCTAAGAATTTTATTCTGTTCTTTCAGAAGCTTCTCCATATTTGCCAATAGTTCAATGTTCTTTGGGGTCTTTTCTTCTATGTTGGTGGGGTCTTCAGCTTTGTTTCGAAATCGGTTCATGATTTTGATGACTATGAAAATGGTAAATGCGATGATCCCGAAATCGATAATAACCTCTATAAGTTCCCCATAGCCAATGGCTATTTCCGAAACCTTTTCGCTTGCGGCACGTAAGATGTATTTTTGCTCCGATAATTGAACATCCTTGGTCAAAAAAGACAAAGGGGGCATGATCACTTTTTTTACCAGAACATCGACCACTCGATTAAAAGCCGTACCGATTACGATACCAATGGCCATATCGATCATATTGCCCTTTATGGCAAAATCCTTGAATTCCTGTATGAAACTTTTCATGGATGTATTTCCTTAAAATAAGATCGTTTGTCCTTCCCCGTCGATTTCGGGGTCTTCCCGTTCATCGGTTTTGTTTTTTGGGCCATTGGTCGATTCCCGACTTACTTCTTCCTCGTCCACTACTTCCATTTCGTTCGTCTCTTGGGTTTTGGGCTCTTCGTAAGGTAAGGGGTCCAGTAAATTGATGTTCTTTACCTTTTCGGATGTCAATTGGTTACCTAAAGCTTTTATTCCTTTAACGGCTATAAAGTCTTCCAATTCAACGGTTAAGTTAGGTTTGGCATCCTTTCCCCTAGGCTTTGTGAATTCGACTTCAACTACAGGGCGCCAATCGGTGGACACTAACTCCAAATAGGATTTAGGGTGCTCCGATATAAAGAGGTCTTCCTTGTTTTCGTGCTCTATGACAAAACGTTTTACATAAAAACGCTCTTTTTCACCTTCCCAATAAATAGCGGATAATGGTTTGTTGGGGTTCCATTTTTCAAGAATGATCATATCATCGTCAAAACGGGCGGTCAATGTAGGAAGGATTGTTTTTGCGATACCTTTTTGGTTGACGATCAATAAGAGGTCTTCCCCCCTGAATTCGCCCAGGAGCTCCCCACGGCCATCCACATTAAGTCGACGTACTACATCGTCGAACCATATTTTACGAGGCTTAAGGGTAGAAACACCTTTTTCTTTCAATTCAATGCGCTTGATCGTATATTTGGTAACGATATTGCCTTTGGAAGCCCTTCCTTTGATAAGGACATCCGCAAAATCGATATCCCATTTCACTTTTTTGATGTTCCTCACCTGACGAAGGTTGATGGTGACTACTTCTGCCTCGCCGTTAGGATTGGCCGAAAAGTAATGCACTTGGGAATTCGGCTTTCCGGGGGTCAGGTCGTATAGTCTATCACGGGTAACACTGGTTACATTGAATCGCTTGATGTAGGTGGGGCCACTCTTCCCGTCCCTATAAATCATATTATAGGTGGTTCGTTTGTCCTTTTTCTTGAAAACGGCAACATGTATGATGTTCTTACCTATAAAAGTCTTGCTGTCTACCTTGGTCACCATGGCTTTACCGTCTTGGGTAAAGACAATGATATCATCGATATCGCTGCAGTCCGTCACATATTCATCACGACGCAATGAGGTGCCTATAAAGCCTTCTTCCCGGTTTACATATAGTTTTGTATTCCGGATGACCACCTTGGTGGCCTCGATATCATCGAAGATCCGTATTTCGGATTTACGCTCACGGCCCTTACCGTATTTGGCCTTAAGGTTTTTGAAATAATCGATGGCGAACGTGATAAGGTTTTCCAAATGATGTTTTACTTCTGCGATGCTTTCCTCTAAGCTATCCAGGTATTGTTGGGCCTTATCGATATCGAATTTGGAAATCCGTTTTATCCGAATTTCCGTCAACCTGACAATGTCGTCCTTCGTTACAGGGCGTTTTAGGTGTTTTGTGTGGGGTTTTAGGCCTTTGTCAATGGCCTCTATGACCCCTTCCCATGTTTCTTCCTCTTCTATATCCCTGTAGATCCGATTTTCGATGAAAATCCGTTCCAAGGAAGCGAAGTGCCATTGTTCTTCGAGTTCGGACAATTTGATTTCGAGCTCCGCTTTCAAAAGTTCGACTGTAAGATCGGTAGATTGACGCAGCATATCGGAGACCCCGATAAAAAGGGGTTTGTTGTCTTCGATGATACAGCCTAAAGGCGATATCGACGATTCGCAGGAGGTAAAGGCATAAAGTGCATCTATGGTTTTGTCGGGAGATATGCCACTGGGTAAATGCACGAGAATTTCCACTTCCGCCGCTGTATTGTCCTCTATTTTCTTGATTTTTATCTTGCCTTTTTCGTTCGCTTTTAATATCGAATCTATTAAAGAAGAGGTGTTGGTTCCGTAGGGTATTTCGTTGATAACCAGTGTATTCTTGTCTTTTTGGGATATCTTGGCGCGAACGCGGACCTTGCCTCCCCGTAAGCCGTCATTGTAAGCACTTACATCGATGATGCCGGCTGTCGGGAAATCTGGATAAATTTTGAAACGTTGTCCTTTTAAATGTTTGATGGAGGCATCGATCAGTTCATTGAAATTGTGCGGCAACACCTTGGTGGACAGTCCGACGGCAATTCCTTCAGCACCTTGGGCTAATAGTAAAGGGAATTTCACCGGGAGGTTTACAGGCTCTTTTTTACGACCGTCATAGGATAGTTGCCATTCTGTTATTTTTGGACTGAATACCACTTCCAGGGCAAACTTCGATAAACGCGCTTCTATATATCGCGATGCTGCTGCCCTATCCCCCGTTAAGATATTCCCCCAGTTCCCTTGGGTATCTATCAAAAGGTCTTTTTGGCCAATCTGCACCATGGCATCCGCAATACTGGCATCTCCGTGGGGATGGTACTGCATGGTGTGCCCTACGACATTCGCCACTTTATTGTAACGCCCGTCGTCCAACTCTTTTAGGGCGTGTAAAATTCTTCTTTGTACCGGTTTGAATCCATCTTCGATGGCCGGCACCGCACGTTCTAAAATAACATAGGAAGCGTAGTCTAAAAACCAATCCTTGTACATGCCCGTAACTTTGGTGAGTGCATGGTCGGATTCTTTGGATTCAGAGGTATTCCCGTTTGGTAAGTTCTCGTTTTGCGCTTCGTTCAGCTCTTCATTCTCTTCCATAAAGAAAGAATCGTATTATCTTGATTTATAATTGGTTTTCCTCGACTAAATCTATTTCCACTTTAAGGTTGTTTATGATGAATTCCTGACGGTCGGGGGTGTTTTTCCCCATATAGAATTGCAATAGATTTTCTATGGACATTGCTTTGTCGAGCATCACCGGTTCCAGTCGAATGTCCTCACCGATGAAAAATTGGAATTCATCCGGGGATATTTCACCCAATCCCTTAAAGCGGGTTATTTCCGGTTTTCCGGTTAATTTGGCAATGGCATTCTTGCGTTCTTCCTCACTATAGCAATAAATGGTCTCTTTCTTGTTCCTGACCCTGAACAACGGGGTTTGCAGTATGTATAGGTGGTTTTCCTTTATCAGTTCAGGGAAAAACTGCAGGAAAAACGTTATCAATAAAAGTCGGATATGCATACCGTCGACATCGGCATCGGTGGCGATGACGATGTTGTTGTATCGTAGGTCCTCCATGGATTCCTCAATATTCAAGGCCGCCTGTAAAAGATTGAATTCCTCGTTTTCATAAACGATTTTTTTCGACATACCGTATGAATTCAAGGGTTTCCCCCTTAAACTGAAGACTGCCTGGGTATTTACATCCCGTGACTTGGTGATCGAACCGGATGCCGAATCCCCTTCCGTAATGAATAAGGTACTGTCTAAGCGTCGGTCGTTTTTCATGTCTCCCAAGTGTACCCTGCAATCCCTTAGTTTTTTATTGTGAAGGTTTGCTTTCTTTGCCCGGTCCCGGGCCAATTTTCGAATACCGGAAAGATCTTTGCGTTCCTTTTCCGCCATCAGGATCTTTCGTTGCAACTTTTCCGCGGTTTCCGGATTCTTATGCAGGTAGTTGTCCAGGTATTTGCCTACGAAATCATTGATGTAGGTACGAACGGTCGGAAAGTTACCTCCCATATCGGTAGACCCCAATTTGGTTTTGGTCTGGCTTTCGAAAACCGGTTCCATCACTTTTATCGAAATCGCCGATATAACGGATTTGCGAATATCGCTCGCATCATAATTCTTTCCGTAAAAATCCCTAATGGTCTTAACCAAAGCTTCGCGAAAAGCTGCTTGATGCGTTCCTCCTTGGGTGGTATGTTGACCGTTTACAAAGGAATGGTATTCCTCGCTGTATTGTGTTTTGCTATGGGTAATGGCCACTTCAATGTCATCCCCTTTGAGGTGGATGATCGGGTATAAAAGATCCTCGGCATTATTGTTGTCTTCCAGCAGGTCCTTTAACCCATTTTCCGAATGGAACTTTTCCCCATTGAAAACAATGGTCAAACCTGGATTCAGGTATACGTAGTTTTTGAGCATGCGCTCTACATACTCATTCCTGAATTTGTAATTTTTGAAAATGGATTCATCCGGAATGAAAGTGACCCGTGTCCCTTTTCTTTTGGAAGATTCCACGGGACCTTCTTCAAGGGTAAGGTTCCCTTTTTCAAATTGGGCGGTCTTTATCTGGTTTTCCCTGGAGGATTGTACCTCGAAAAAACTTGAAAGGGCATTTACCGCCTTTGTACCGACACCGTTAAGTCCGACGGATTTTTTAAACGCCCTGCTGTCGTATTTACCGCCAGTGTTCATTTTGGAGACCACATCAACGACTTTGCCTAAGGGGATGCCACGGCCATAATCCCTTACGCGTACCGTTTTGTCCTTGATGGTTATTTCAATGGTCTTGCCTGCACCCATGACGAATTCATCGATACAGTTGTCTATGGTTTCCTTTAAAAGAATGTAGATACCGTCATCAGCAGAAGATCCATCGCCTAATTTACCGATATACATACCGGGTCGTAAACGAATGTGCTCTTTCCAATCGAGCGATCGAATGTTATCTTCTGTATATTGGGATTCTGCCATATGCTATCGGGGTTTTATCCCTGCTAATATAAAATTTCAAAGCAAATTTCAAAGCTTTTGGCTTGGAAAGTAATCAACAACGAAAATACCAATTTTGTTTATATTATTCGGTGTACAGGGGTATAATAGTTTCTTCAACCCAATTTTATTTAAGCTTCAATAAGGGTAAAACGCAAAGCTTTTTCAGTTTTTTTATCAAAACCTGATTTCTGCACGGCGGTAATGGATCGGAAAAGGTTGTGGCCTTCCGGAAACTTATGACAAGAGCAGTACCGTATGTCTAAAGGATATATTTACGGGTCACCTGAAAAGTCAAGGCCGCATATGCCGCTTACTGCTATGGTTTAATACTTCTGTAGGTGGGTTATCCCCTTAAACCCCTAATCATATTCGATCATTGAAAATGCGCTTCGCGGTTCTTGGGGTCCGTTCCTATGGATTGTATGTAATTGAACTATACGTTGAACCTAAAATGCATAATATCCCCATCCTGAACGATATACTCTTTTCCTTCAACACGCATTTTACCGGCTTCCCTTGCTTTGGCTTCACTCCCAAATTCAATAAAATCGTTATAGGCGATTACTTCCGCCCTAATAAAACCTTTTTCAAAATCGGTATGGATCACCCCGGCTGCCTGTGGAGCTGTTGCACCAACGGGAATTGTCCAAGCGCGCACTTCTTTTACCCCTGCCGTAAAGTAGGTCTCCAGATCCAGTAATTTGTAGGCCCCACGAATTAATTTGGCAGAACCCGGTTCTGATAAACCAAGGTCTTCCAAAAACATTTGACGTTCTTCATAGGTTTCCAATTCCGTAATGTCGGCTTCGGTACCTACCGCAAGAAATATGACTTCCGCTTTTTCTTGGGAGACCGCTTCCTTTACCTGTTCTACATAGGCATTTCCGGTTGTGGCGGCTTCTTCATCCACATTACATACGTACATCACCGGTTTATCGGTAATGAACTGCAAGGGTTTGATATATTCCTTCTTTTCGTCATCCGAAAAGGCAATGGCCCTTACCGAGACGCCAGCCTCCAGTCCGTCTTTTACCTTTAAAAGCGCGGCTTCTTCCTTTTGGGCTTCTTTGTTACCTGTTTTTGCGGCCCTTTTGACCTTGTCCAATTTTTTTTCAACGGTTTCCAGGTCTTTCAATTGCAGTTCCATATCAATGGTCTCCTTATCCCGGATCGGGTCTACCGAACCATCGACATGCACCACATTATCATTATCAAAACAACGAAGTACGTGCAGGATGGCATCCGTTTCACGGATATTCCCCAAAAACTGGTTTCCAAGTCCTTCTCCCTTGCTTGCGCCCTTTACCAATCCGGCTATATCCACGATTTCAACCGTGGCGGGTAATACCCTTTCCGGGTTAACAAGTTCTTCCAATTTCTGTAAACGGGAATCCGGAACATTGACAACGCCGATATTCGGTTCTATGGTACAAAATGGAAAATTCGCACTCTGGGCTTTTGCATTGGACAAACAATTGAATAAGGTGGATTTTCCCACATTCGGTAATCCTACAATACCTGCTTTCATTCTATAGACATTTCAGGGTTGAAAAATAAACTATTTTCAAAATTGGCTGCAAAGATAGTTTTTCAATCGGTTCTTTTCCCTTTTACATTGAAACAAAAAGCCCGAACCATGGGTTCGGGCCTATTTTAAGATGTTTATCGGTCCAAATTTTGTTATGGAAGTAAAAAATACCTTACGCTTCCGGATGCATGAATTGTTGCTTGGACAATAATTCCTCTTCGGTCTCCTCATGGTCTTCATCGGGCACACAACAATCTACCGGACAAACCGCTGCACATTGGGGTTCATCATGAAAGCCTTTGCACTCGGTACATTTATCGGGCACAATATAATAGACCTCATCGCTTACAGGTTCTTGAACTTCATCTGCATCGACCTCCTTGCCATTGGGTAAGACCACTTGGCCTTTTAATGAGGTGCCGTCACTGTATCTCCAGTCATCCGCAGCTTCGTAAATTGCCGTATTCGGGCACTCAGGCTCACAAGCCCCACAGTTAATACATTCGTCTGTTATAATAATTGCCATAATTTCTTTTTCTTTTAAACTGAAATAGATCCAGCATTCTTATTTTTGCCCAAAGGTAACCCCTTATTCATTTTTTTACAAATATTATGGCTGACCAGGCGGAAAGATTAAGAGCTTTTGTTGAACTTGGAAAATTCTTTCGGGAATATTCCGAATATTGTAATAGTGGGGTGCCAATACCATCGGGGAACGACTGGCATTTGGATTTTCAGGAGGTCATTGCGGTTGCCGGACATAAAAATGGATGGTTTACCGAAGAAAATATCCTCTATTCCCTGGAGGCATGGGGTGCGTTATTGACTTACGAGCAACTTAATCGGTGGCTGTCGAACTATGATCTTAAAAATAACCACCCCAAGACCGTAGCCCTGATCATGGCCGGTAATATTCCACTTGTAGGGTTCCACGATTTTCTTTCGGTACTCATGTCGGGGAATAGGGCGCTTGTTAAGCTGTCTTCCAATGATGCCGTTTTATTGCCTTTTATTGCCCAGTTTTTAGGCGATCGATCCCCTTCCCTTAAAAATGAAATGGAATTCGCATCGGGTAAACTAGGGCATTTTGATGCGGTCATAGCTACAGGTAGTGACAATACGGCCCGTTATTTTGAACATTATTTTGGTCATAAACCCCATATCATCCGTAAGAACCGAAATTCGGTCGCCATCTTGACTGGCAAGGAATCCCACGGGCAATTGAAAGCCCTTGGGGAGGATGTTTTCCGGTACTACGGACTGGGATGTCGAAGTGTCTCCAAGGTTTTTGTACCGGAAGGATACGACTTCAGTGATTTTTTTAAAGCCATTTTCGATTACAACCCGATCATAAACCAGGCCAAATACGCCAATAATTATGATTACAATAAGGCGGTCTATTTAATGAGCGATTTCAAGATGCTCGAAAACGGTTTCTTGGTCCTCAAGAAAGATGGGGGCTACCACTCCCCCATTGCTACCCTGTTTTATGAGGAATACGGGTCGTTGGGTGCCCTGAAGGACCGTATTTTAGAGGATGCCGAAAAAATTCAATGTGTGGTGGCCGATGGCCTTTTCGAAAATGAAGTAGCCTTTGGTGAAACCCAAAAACCGGGATTGAAGGACTATGCCGATGGCATCGATACTGTTGAATTCCTGTTAAAAACAAAAGCTAATTAATTTGTGGATTATACCGATAGTTATCGTATAATTCATGATCTTTGCACCCTAAAATTCAAGAATTGATGAAAAAGCATAATTTTAGTGCCGGTCCTTGTGTGTTGCCAAAAGAAGTTTTTATAAAAGCCTCAGAGGCTATAATTGATTTTAATGGTACGGGACTTTCCCTTATCGAGATGTCACACAGGAGTAAGGATTTTATTGCCGTAATGGACAAGGCCCGAGCCCTTGCCCTTGAACTATTAGGTTTGGAAGGCAAAGGATACCAGGCCCTTTTCCTTCAAGGGGGTGCAAGTTTGGAGTTTTTAATGGTGGCTTATAACCTGCTCGAAAAAAAGGCAGGATATTTAAATACCGGAACATGGAGTAGTAAAGCCTTAAAAGAGGCCCGCCTTTTCGGGGAAGTGGTCGAAGTAGGTTCTTCCAAGGATGAAAATTTTAATTATATCCCTATGGGATATACGATTCCGGAAGGGTTGGATTATTTGCATTTAACCTCGAACAATACCATTTTCGGTACGCAGATCAAGAAATTTCCGAAGGTAGACATCCCATTGGTCTGTGATATGAGTTCCGATATATTTTCACGTCAATTGGATTTTTCCCAATTTGATTTGATTTACGCGGGAGCCCAAAAGAACATGGGTCCGGCCGGTACGACCCTAGTTGTCGTAAAGGAAGATATTTTAGGTAAAGTATCCCGACAGATTCCTTCCATGCTTGATTATAAGGTACATATCAGTAAGGAGAGTATGTTCAATACCCCTCCCGTATTCGCGGTATATACTTCCATGCTTACTTTGGAATGGTTAAAAAACCTTGGTGGTATCTCGGCCATAGCCGAAATCAATGAGAAAAAGGCTCGATTATTATATTCTGAAATCGATTTGAACCCCTTATTCGATGGCTTTGCGAAAAAAGAAGACCGTTCAATTATGAACGCCACCTTTAATTTGACCGATGCAAAATTGAAGGATACCTTCGATGCCATGTGGAAAGAAGCCGGTATCAATGGTTTAAACGGGCATAGGTCCGTTGGAGGTTATAGGGCATCAATGTACAATGCCTTATCGCTGGAAAGCGTAGGGGCTTTGGTTGATGTAATGAGTGAATTGGAACGAAAAGGTTAATCGGTATCACCATGAAAATTTTAGCAAACGACGGGATTTCCCCTAATGGCCAAACCGAACTGGAAACTGCGGGTTTTGAGGTCATCACAACAAGGGTTGCCCAGGAACAACTTATCAATTATATCAATGAGCACGGTATTGTCGGACTATTGGTTCGTAGTGTCACGCAGGTAAGAAAGGATATCATCGATGCGTGTCCTTCCCTTAAGTTGATAGGACGAGGCGGTGTGGGAATGGACAATATCGATGTAGCCTATGCCAAGGAAAAAGGGATCTATGTAATCAATACACCTGCCGCCTCTTCAGAATCGGTGGCGGAATTGGTATTTGCCCATTTATTCGGTGGGGTCCGTTTTTTATATGATGCCAATAGGAACATGCCGTTGGAAGGGGATAGTAAATTCAAACAACTTAAAAAAGCCTATGCCGGAGGTACGGAACTAAGGGGAAAAACCCTTGGTATTATCGGATTCGGTAAAATTGGCCAAGCTACGGCGAAAATAGCCCTGGGAATCGGTATGAACGTGGTCTATTCCGATCCCAACATTGAAAAGGCATCCATTAAGGTTGATTTCTTTGACGGGCAATCGGTTTCCTTCGAATTTAAAAGCATTGAAAAATCAACGCTTTTACAACAAGCCGATTTCATTACGGTACACGTACCCGCCCAAAAGGAGTATATTCTTGGTAAGGGTGAATTTGACCAAATGAAACAAGGAGTGGGTATCGTAAATGCTGCCCGGGGAGGGGTAATCGACGAAGTCGCCCTGATCCAAGCCATGGAAGAAGGGAAGGTTTCATTTGCAGGTTTGGATGTTTATGAATCAGAACCCAGTCCGGAGATCCAGATCCTTATGCACCCCAAGATATCATTGACCCCACATATCGGGGCGGCAACCGCAGAGGCTCAAACTCGAATAGGAAGTGAATTGGCCAAACAGATCATATCCTTATTGAAATGATATTTCATGAGGTGTAAAAGGACATTTAATACTTTTTCGTATTTTACGGGACTAATCATTAAATTAACTATATAACATGTCTGGATTATTGGATTTACTAAACAGCCCAATGGGCAAACAACTTATTAGCGGTGTGGCAGGCCAAACCGGTCAGCCCGAAAGTAAGACCGCTGATGTATTGAGTATGGCCATGCCCCTACTTTTGGGTGCCATGAAAAAAAACGTATCCTCACCACAAGGGGCCGAAGGATTAATGAGTGCCCTTTCTTCAAAACACGATGGAAGCATCCTTGACGATCTTGGCGGATTGTTCGGTGGCGGTCTCGATGAGTCCGTTTTGAGCGATGGTGCCGGTATTTTGGGTCATGTATTCGGTAACAAACAACCACAGATAGAGAATGCCTTAAGTCAAAAATCAGGACTGGATGCAGGTGCTGTTGCCAATATATTGAAAATCGCGGCGCCCATTGTAATGGGCTTCCTAGGAAAGCAAAAAGCCCAAAGCAATGTCAGCGATGCCGGGGGTATGAATACCTTATTGGGAAGTATGCTGGGTGGACAGCCACAACAGAACCAAAGCCTGATTACAACCTTATTGGATGCCGATGGCGATGGTAGTGTTCTCGATGACGTTGCAGGAATGGTCATGGGAGGTGGACAAAAGAAAAGTGGCCTGGGTGGATTGCTAGGCGGACTTTTTGGAAAATAAGAACAAATCCCTTTATATGGAGAAAGTCGCCCTGACCATAGTGTCAGGGCGACTTTTTTTGTATATTAAAGAAAATCTGTTGTTAGGAACAACGATTTGAATAGACTTATACAATACACTAAAATCCAAAGACATGGGACATTTATGGCATAGGTACCTTGCAATACTGACTTTGGTGGTTCTGGTCGCCAGTAGTTGCGGTGGTACAAAAGAAGTATTGAACATCTCCGAGGAAGAAAAAATGGCCTTTACCCAAAAGATGGGTGATACCATAACCATAGCCAATGATGAAACGGAATATGAGATCATTATCATTGAACCCGGTTATAATTATTGGTTGAACAGTATGGCAAAACCGGAAGGCTACTACAGCCAATCGTATTTGGAAAATCGCAATATGATCTATGTAATCGAATGGAACCAGCGGGTGTTACAACCCCATAGGTACGACCCGGACCTTTACGAATTGCAGATCGATTATTCGTCCAATATCGATTATGGGTATGAGGTGAATTATAAGCTGTATAATTATTTTATATACTTTCAACGGAAATACAACCAACGTTTGGGACCTTTTATTCCTCGGATTTAAAAGGTATATTTGGCACTTTGAAAAAATATATGGAGAAATTAAAGCAACGTTGGGGAATAGATTCCAATTTTCAAATTGTGGTTATTTTTATCGTTTTCGCCATAACGGGATCAACATCCGTTACGTTTGCAGAGCCCATTATGGAATTTATAGGCCTACACCGTGGAACTACCGAAGCATGGGTGTATTGGACCATCCGTATTTTGATCATTTTTCCAATATATCAGGTACTGCTTGTCCTTTATGGTTGGCTTTTCGGACAATTTAGATTTTTCTGGAATATGGAAAAGAAAATGTTAAAGCGACTTGGCCTTGGATTTCTTTTTAATTAAGGGTTTTTTAACTTTTATAATCTATGTGAATTATTAGATTTGCAGGAGGTATGGGTAATTGGAAAAAAATTCTGAGCTTTTTCTTTTTGGTAACTTTGATTTTTATAAAGTTATCTCCATTGCATGTATTTTCGCATCAGAGCGAAAATGACAGCCATATCGAGAAATGTTTGATTTGCACCATGGCAATTGATTTGCAGCAAACAGTTCATGTTCAGCCTGATGTTGTCGTCTTTGAGCCGGAAATTGATTTAGTTTGGTTAGAACTAACCTTTGGGATCGATAACCAGACTATTATTTCAAACCAGACGGTTTATTCCTATTTTTCAAGGCCTCCCCCCTTTTTGCTTTCTTAAAAGCAGTCTATAGCCCCATTATTCCATTGGGGTACTTTAATCATTTAATACATATTATTATTTATGAAAGCATGGTTAATCATGTTTACATTGGTGTTTGTTCAGTTCACTGTTCAATCCCAACAATGTAAAAGTGTCATTACAGGTGTAGTTACCGATTTTCACGATATGACCCCTTTGGTCAGGGCTTCTGTAACCCTAATCGGAAAAAAGGATGCTATTTTCTATACCGACGTGAATGGGTTTTTTGAGATTCCCGATCTCTGTGATGGTCCTTATGAATTGGAAATCTACCATCCAGAATGCCAATCGGCATTTATGAAAGTTGATTTAGAAACAAATTTAAATCTGAATATCTTCTTAGAGCATCATTTTGAGGTATTGGAGGAAGTAAAGGTTACTGGTAATAGGGTTACCAAAACCAATTCGGCCATTGAGGAGACCCTAAAATTGAAAACCATCGAACAATATGGCAGTGCCAGTTTAGGGGATGCCTTAAAGGAAATCAATGGGATTTCATCCTTGAACACAGGAGCGAACATTGTAAAACCTACTATTCACGGACTTTCAGGGAGCAGGGTCTTGGTACTTAATAATGGGGTGCGAATGCAGGATATGGAATGGGGAGCAGAGCATGCACCCAATGTGGATGTGAATGCAGCAGGTTCAATTTCGGTTATAAAAGGCGCATCGGCCTTGCAATATGGTGGTGATGCCATAGGCGGTGTTATTTTGATTGAACAAAATAGATTTGCCAAGAAAGATTCCCTTTTTGGAAAAACCATATTGACGGGAATCTTGAACGGTCGTGGCGGAAAAATCAATACTGATTTGACCAAAACCTATGAAAACGGATGGTTTGTAAAAGGGCAGGCTTCCTATAAACGGTTAGGGGACCAAGAAGCACCGGATTATATCCTATCCAATACGGGGGTTAAGGAAATTGGGGCTTCCCTTCATTTTGGGAAAGAGAATTTCACCTCTGGATGGCGTGGCAGTTATTCTTTTTTTAATACGGAAATAGGAATTCTTTCTGCTTCGCATATAGGTAGTGTCGATGATTTAATCAGGGCCATAAACGATGACGAACCTACCGTTGTTGACCCATTTACCTATGATATTACAAGTCCCAGACAGGAAGTTACCCACCATCTGGGGAAATTCAAATATTATAAAAGGTATGAAGGGCTTGGAAAATTCAATGTCCAATACGATTTCCAGAACAATCGGAGATACGAATATGACGTGAGGACCGGAGATGATAAATACAAACCTTCCATTGATCTTGAATTGACTACGCATACCCTTACCTCTGACTTTAAATGGGACGCCAAATCGGGTTTTGATCTTACCGTTGGTTTGATGGGCAGGTACCAAAACAACTTTGCAAATCCGGATACCGGGGTAAGAAGACTCATTCCCGATTATGACAAGTATGATGCCGGGTTTTTTTCCATAATGGAATTTGACTTGGGGGAAGATTGGAAAATGGATACAGGGCTACGATACGACTATAGTAAGATCGATGCTAAAAAGTATTATAAAATATCGAGATGGGAAGAACGGGGTTATGATGCCGATTTTAGTGATATAATCATCAGGGAAACGGAAAGCTCCCAATATTTGACCCATCCGGTTTTTGACTACCACAACGTCTCGGCAACCCTAGGTGTCAATTATAGTACGGACAACCAACATTCGTTGAGTTTTAACTATGCCCTGGCCAATAGGGCCCCGAATCCCTCTGAATTATTCAGTGATGGTTTACATCACTCGGCCGCTAGGATAGAATTAGGGGATTTAAGGATCACCAGTGAAACATCACATAAAGCATCCATGTCCTTAATTAAGGATGGAGTTTGGGGATACACCTTGGAACCATATGTGAATTATATAAATGATTTTATTTATCTGGAACCGACGGATGTTGAATATACGGTCAGGGGTTCATTCCCTGTTTGGGAATACCATCAAACCAACGCTAGGATTTTAGGGGTGGATCTCTCTGTATATGCCAATTGGGCGGATCATTGGAGAACAGACCATAAATTCTCCTTAACAAAAGGTAAGGATTTGACCGATGATGAACCGTTGATAAATATTCCGGCTGCCAATATCAGAAACAAGATTTCCTTTACTACCCCATGGAAGAATCTCGAAATTGGCCTTGAAAGTAAATATGTATTCAAACAGAATGAAACCCCGGAAGATATATATGTGTATTCCACTGAACAACAGGAAGATGTTCTTTTGGAAATAAACAGTGCCCCGGATGCTTATCATGTGTTGTCCTTAAATAGCAGTATGGATTTCAATTTCGAAAAAAGCACCTTGACCGTTAGCCTTATCGGCACCAATATCTTGGATGTCTCTTATAGGGATTACCTTAATAGGCTACGCTATTATGCCGATGACCTTGGTAGAAATATCATTTTACAATTCAAACTCAATTATTAATCACTTTTAACCATGTTTATTATGAAAACCATTAAATTATTGTCTATGATGAAAACCATTAAACTATTGTCTATGTTGGCTTTTGCCGGAATCGTTCTCGCTTCTTGTTCAAATGATGACGATCCGGAAGAAGTACACGAGGAAGAAACCATAACTACGATGACCGTTACCCTTACACCAGATGCAGGAGGAACTACGATTACTTTGAAATCCTATGATTCTGATGGTGATGGGCCAAACGATCCCGAATTGACTGTTTCCGGAAACTTAACTGCGGGCGCAACGTATAGTGGAAGTGTAACGTTCTCAAATGAGACGGAAGATCCAGCAGAGGATATTACGGAAGAAGTTGAGGAGGAAAACACCGATCATCAATTATTTTACTCCTATACAGGTGCTATCATTGATGTATATAATTTGGATTTGGATGACGACGGAAATGATTTAGGACTTTCCTTTGATTTGGATACCGATGCCGCAGGTAGCGCCACTTTGACCGTTTCCTTGGTACATGAGCCAACAAAACCAAATGATGGTACGATAGCCGATGCTGGTGGTTCAACCGATTATACGGCAACTTTTAGTGTTAGCGTGGAATAAAACTGGAGTGAATCCTAATTTCATATGAATAAAAAGGGGAATGCAATCTTAAACATTCCCCTTTTTTATATCTATTCTTTAATATTTATGTTTATTGTCTTCTTTTTACGGGGATTGATGATATATGTATAAATCCACATGATCGTAAATGTGGGTATCACATCCAATCCGGGAAAGATTTCCTCTATAAAAGTGAACACCCCGGCCACTTGGCCGATTTTTCCCTTATACAACCGTGTCATCAACCAACCTGCCAGTGGGGCCCATATGACATCGGAAAAATCACCGATAAAGGGTACGACAAAAGACAACATCCCTATTCCATCGAAAAGTAATCCCAATAAAAGGGTCCGGTATTTTTTATCCTCGTTTTTTGACATGGCTTAAATTATAGGTCATTTGGTAATGGCATATAAAAATTTCCCGTTATATGGTTTTACGATTGCGGGCCTAAGATAAGTTGGAACTTATCAATTTTAGGAACTCGTTTCTCGTCTCTTCCTTTATAAAGCTCCCTCGGAATCCCGATGTGGTAGTTACCGAGTTTTGTTTCTGAACCCCCCTCATCATCATACACATATGCGAGGCCTCGATCACTACGGCCACCCCTTGGGGTTTTAAAGTGTCATTGATACAATCCAGGATCTGTTCGGTCAATCGTTCCTGTACCTGTAATCTACGCGCAAATACATCCACGATACGCGGTAATTTACTAAGTCCAACGATATGGCCGTTAGGAATATACGCTATATGCGCCTTCCCGAAAAAAGGCAATATATGATGTTCACATAACGAATACAATTCAATATCCTTTACTATGACCATTTCATTATACGATTCTTTGAACATGGCACTCTTGAGGATCTTTGCAGCGTCTTGCTGGTACCCTTGGGTAAGGAAAAGCATGGCTTTGGCCGCCCGTTCAGGGGTTTTCTTTAAACCTTCCCGAAAGACATCCTCCCCTATCTCCTCAATGATCTTGGAATACCGTTCTTGGATATCCTTGGTTATTTCAATATCATACTCCTCTAAACTTTTATATGGTGCCATATTGCGATTTTTTTGTTTACCCTGTAGTTCTACCGGAAGGCATTTTAATTTATGGCCTATCTGAGTGGCAGTACATTTTACGGCATCACAAGTTACCGCTAAATTCATTAAAATAAAACTGGAATTCGGGATTGTTATTTACCGGGTCGTTTTGGTATGTCTGTGCTATTGTTTAATTTTCGGACCGTAAAAAAGCTTCAATGATCAAAGCCACCAATATCCAAAAGTTTTACGGGGATTTACAAGTGCTAAAGGGCGTCGACCTGCATATTAAATCGGGTGAAATCGTTTCCATAGTTGGGCCTTCGGGCGCAGGTAAGACCACCCTATTGCAGATCTTGGGCACTTTGGATGTACAAAGCAATAAAATGGACAGTAGGCTTCTGATAAAGGACGTAGAGGTCACCGATTTGTCGGACAATGAAATCGCGAAGTTCAGAAATGGGAATATTGGTTTTATTTTCCAGTTCCACCAACTATTGCCCGAATTTACGGCTTTGGAAAATGTATGTATCCCAGCCTATATAAAAAAAACGCCTCGAAATGATGCGGAAAAAAGGGCTAAGGAACTGCTTGACTTTTTAGGACTTTCGCACCGCCTAAACCACAAGCCCAATGAGCTTTCAGGGGGCGAACAACAGCGTGTTGCCGTAGCAAGGGCATTGATCAACAACCCATCGGTTATTTTTGCCGATGAACCCAGTGGTAACCTTGATTCCGAAAGTGCGGACAATCTGCATAAATTGTTTTTTGAATTGCGGGATAAATTTGGTCAAACCTTTGTTATCGTTACCCATAATAAAGAATTGGCGGATCTTGCCGATCGCAAACTCACTATGGTCGATGGTCGAATTACCGATTCCACGGGTATTGAATGGGCCGACCTTACCACTGATCCATTATGATGACCCAAAACGAACTCAAAGAGTTTTTGGATATCAAGGTTGCTGAGTACAATCAAGTACACTTCTTGGAAAGTGACCCTATTCAAATCCCTCATGCCTTCACCCTAAAGGAGGATATTGAAATCAGTGCCTTTTTAACGGCGACCATTGCCTGGGGCAATCGGAAAAGCATCATCAATAATGCCAAAAGAATGATGGGGTTATTGGATCATTCCCCCTTCGATTTTATTATGAACCATACGCCTAGTGACCTTGAAAGGTTTGAGGGCTTTGTGCACCGCACTTTTAATAATCACGACCTTGTTTATTTTGTCCAAAGCCTACAGCATATTTACCGCTTACATGGTGGCATGGAAACCGTTTTTGCATCAAATGTTGGCATAGATTCGATACAAAGCGGTATTTCAGCCTTTAAAAAGGTCTTTTTCGAACTACCACACCAACAAAGAACCACCAAACATATTTCCGATCCCTTAAAAGGATCGGCCGCCAAACGCATCAATATGTTCTTACGATGGATGGTCAGGGATGCTTCTACCGGGGTGGACTTTGGGATATGGAAAAAAATATCCCCCAACCAACTTTCCTGCCCATTGGATGTCCATTCCGGTAACGTAGCGAGAAAACTCGGTTTATTGAAACGAAAGCAAAATGATGCCAAAGCGGTTTTGGAATTGGATACTTCCCTGCGCAAATTGGATCCCAATGATCCCGTAAAATATGATTTTGCCCTATTTGGACTTGGGGTTTTTGAAAAGTTTTAATTTCCGGAAACCATTGTTTTCTGTCATTGTGTAAATTTCCCTACTTTTAATCCAACCAATCTCAAATTAAAAAAATGAAAAGAATACTCTTTGTATTAAGTCTGGTCGCAGGCATGGCATTGACCAATGCCCAAGAACGAAAACTTCCAGTGGATACCGTGGTTACTACACAGCACAGTGTTACCATAAAAGGAACTACGATCAATTATACCGCACAAACAGGTACTCAACCGGTATGGGATGAAGCGGGTAAACCTATAGCATCCTTATACTATACGTACTATACCAAGAACAACGTAAAAGATCGGGCAGCCAGACCCTTGCTCATTTCCTTCAATGGTGGACCCGGATCTGCTTCGGTATGGATGCATTTGGCTTATACAGGACCAAGGATCCTAAAAATCGATGATGAAGGGTATCCCATACAACCTTATGGTGTGGATCATAACCCTTTTTCGATATTGGATGTTACCGATATCGTTTATGTGAATCCGGCAAATACCGGTTATTCCCGCACTATTCCTGAAACAGGGAAGGAAGTGGACCGGGATAAGTTCTTTGGAATAAATGCCGATATAAAGTATTTGGCCGAATGGTTGAATACTTTTGTAACACGTAACAATAGATGGCGGTCCCCAAAATACATTATGGGGGAAAGTTATGGGGGAACTCGGGTCATGGGGCTTTCATTGGCTTTGCAAAACCAACAATGGATGTATCTGAACGGGGTGATCATGGTTTCCCCAGCCGACTATAAGGTAATACGAAGGGGCGGACCGGTATCGGATGCCATGAACCTACCCTATTATACGGCTACCGCTTGGCATCACAAGCAATTGCCTTCAGCATTGCAACAAAAAGACCTTCTCGAGATATTACCGGAAGCTGAGGATTTTACCCTTAACACCCTGATTCCCGCCCTGAGCAAAGGAGGATTTATAGACAGTGCCGAAAAAAATGCCGTTGCCAAGAAAATGGCCTACTTTTCCGGATTGTCGGAAAAAGAGATCCTTGACCAGAACCTAGTGGTGCCCACAGGGTATTTCTGGAAGCATCTATTAAAAGATCAAGGGTATACCACAGGGCGTTTGGATTCCCGTTATTTAGGAATTGATCGGCAGAACTTTGGGGAAAGACCGGATTACAATGCCGAGCTGACCTCTTGGTTGCATAGCTTTACCCCTGCCATCAATTATTACCTTCAGGAAGAATTGAATTTTAAGACCGATATAAAATACAACATGTTCGGCCCGGTACACCCTTGGAACAATGAAAAAGACAATACCAGGGACAATCTTCGCCAAGCTATGGCCCAGAACCCTTATTTGAATGTCTTGGTACAATCCGGTTATTACGATGGTGCCACCACCTATTTCAATGCCAAATACACGATGTGGCAAGTAGATCCCAGTGGTCGAATGAAGGATCGGTTCGAATTTAAGGGTTATCGCAGTGGGCATATGATGTATTTGAGACGGGAAGACTTAAAAAAAGCCAATGATGATATCAGGGCGTTCATAGAACGGACCACCTCTAACGGTAAAAGTGCCAAGTATTGAATGAAAACAGTCGATTTCAGCAATCCGCACCGTAAAAAGCATTTTGATTTTTTTAGGGGGATGAACCATCCACATTTCAGTGTTACCGCCAATGTTGATCTGGGTGAATTGTTGCCTTATCTAAAAAATGAAAACCTTTCGGTCCATATCAGTTTGGTTTATTTATTGTCATTGATGGCCAACGAAATCCCCGAATTCAGATGGCGGATACGGGGAGATGAAGTGGTTGAGCATCCTTTGGTACATCCATCTTTCACCGTACCTACCGATATGGCCGATGTTTTCAGTTTCTGTACGGTGGATTTTTCCCATGATTCAAAGGTGTTTTTTAAAAAGGCCAGGAAAGTCATGGACAAAATGAAAACCGATCCTTCTCTAGAGGATGAACCCGGTCGTGATGACTTTTTATTCATGTCAACGTTTCCATGGGTAAGTTTTACGAATATCCAACATGCGATGCACTATCATCCGTCGGACAGCGTGCCTAGAATCGTTTGGGGAAAGATTTTTGAACAAAACGGTAAGACATTGATGCCTTTATCGGTACAAGCGCACCATGCGATAGTCGATGGCAGGCATATAGGGCAATTCTTTCAAAATTTCGAGGCTTTGGTTACCCATCCGTCAGAATACCTATAAGACCAAAGGTTGAAGCTTTGAACGTCTTGTAAGATGGATCTAAAACAGGCTGGTTTTCACAATTTTAAGGACATATATACGTTAAGGATATTGATACGAACAAAATATCTAACAACATTATGAAAACTAAACTGCTTTATGCTTTATTGGCATTCGTTATTATATTTAATTTCTCATGTGATGATTCCGAGGACAGCGTTCAATTGAGTACCGAAGCCATGGAATTACCACCTTATGAATCCATGGCCATTGATTTAAGTGGTTTTTTGGAAGATTCTTCAGGAACCGACAAATCAATAGCTTCGACGGCAAAGTTGGGTGACAACTGGACATATCCCCGGGTAGTGGTCGGATTTTGGAATACGGTATTATTCACCAATTTAGCCATCCCGGTTGCTTCATTTCAAAGTGCGTTTAACCATGAAGCCGAATTTTTAGGGGAAAGCACTTGGCAATGGTCTTATACCGTTGATGGATTTGCGAGTGAATATACGGCAAGACTTACTGGGGAATTGACCGATGATGGGGTAATTTGGGAAATGTACGTAACCAAAGTAGGTACCGATCCCTTTGATGAATTCCTTTGGTTTTCGGGGGTATCCGACTTGGATGGTAACGCTGGGGAATGGGTACTTTACCAAAGTCCTGAGAATCCCGTATCGATGATCAATATTACCTGGAGTCGCGAAAATGATGAAATAGGGAATATCAGATATACCTGGATCCGTGAATTGGACGCAGAGGAAGGCGAAGACCTTTATTATGGCAGTTACCTGGAATACGGATTGCAGGAAGGGGATTACAATGTATTTTACAATATTCATGTATACGATTCCGAAAACGAGGATTTTGTTGATGTGAACATCGAATGGAGCCAGACCGAATATTATGGAAGGGTTATGGCCTATACCTATTTTGGGGATGAGGATTGGCATTGCTGGGATAGCACAGGTGCCGATGTGTCCTGCGAATAAATGGATCGAAATTAATGCAAAGACCTTGGTAAAGCGATTTACCAGGGTTTTTTGTTTTAGAAATAAGTATATTTATTCCAAAAATAAATACCCCCAAATGCCATGAAAACATTCATTGTCTTTTTTGTTTTTTTAATGATAAGTACTTCCCAGGCCCAAGATTGGGCAAATCTAGAACATTTTAGGGCCGAAAATGCCAAAGTTGGATTGCCCGATGCCCAAGAAGACCGTGTGGTGTTTATGGGGAATTCAATTACGATCGGCTGGTTGAACAAGGTACCGGAATTCTTTGAGGGAAAACCGTATATCAACAGGGGTATTGGAGGACAAACGACCCCTCAAATGCTATTGCGTTTTAGACAGGACGTCATTGCCTTGCACCCCAAAGTAGTAGTCATTCTTGCCGGGACCAATGACATTGCAGGCAATACCGGTCCGTCTACCCTGGAAATGATCGCCGATAATTTGAAGTCCATGGCAGAGTTGGCAGAAGTCCATGGGATAAAGGTCGTAATTTGCTCAGTACTCCCCGTCTATGACTATCCTTGGCGACCCGGATTGGAACCCTCACAGAAAATAATTGCACTCAACGGGATGTTAAGGGCGTATGCACGGGAAAACAACCATATTTATCTTGATTATTTTTCTGAGCTGGTGGATGAGCGCAACGGATTGCCCAAAAAATATGCCCTTGATGGTGTACACCCGACAAAATTGGGCTACGAGGTAATGGCTCCTATGGTGGAGGCCGCGATAGCCAAAGCATTGGGCCGATAGTCCCGAATTCATGGTCTGTCGATAAGCGATTTGGTTTCGTACTGCATTTACGTTTGTTCGAACGAAGTGTTGAAATTTACAATTCTATAGGGTAACCCTTTACTTGTCATTAATTTAGGGAATGAATATCCATTCAAATTCAAATATTGCATATCTTTATTATCGGTATGTTCAAGTGTATTTCATTCGTATTGTCCCTTTTGGTATTTATCCAAAGTTTTGGTTTGGATATGCGGGAATTCGCACATCTTGGCCAACTTGTTGCGCATGCGCAATTCCATGCTGAAAAATATGATGATGATATCATGGTTTTCCTGTCCAAACATTATGGTGAATTGGCCCCTGAACATTCAAAGGACCATCAGGAAGAAAAAAAAGCCCATGACGAACTTCCCTTTAACCATTACTGTAGTTCGTATACCCCAATGGCTTTTGTAATCCATATTTTTAATGTTCCTCCCATTCAAACGGTTCCGATCCTAAACCGTACATTGGATTTCTTTTATTTGGACAACTACTCTTTTTTGGAAAAATCGGATATTTTCCAACCGCCCCAACACGCATGATCCCCTATTGATTTAGTTCATCCCGGTCACAAAAGGCTTGGATGTTTTGTATCACTTTTTACCATGGATTATGTTGACAAAAATCATACGATTCAGTATAAAGAATAAACTATTTGTTCTGCTGCTAACGTTATTTATCATATTTTTTGGGCTATTTTCCCTATCCCGCATTCCTATTGGGGCCGTTCCCGATGTAACGAACAATCAAGTGCAGGTCATTACGACTTCCCAGAATCTATCAACCCAAGATATAGAACAATTCATCACCTACCCTGTAGAGCTTGAAATGGCGAACCTGCCCGGGGTACTTGAGATCCGTTCCATATCCAAATTCGGCCTATCTGTGGTGACCATTGTATTTGAGGATAATATGGGGACCTACCTGCCCAGACAACTTATCGCCGAAAAAATAAAGTCGGCATCGGAAAAAATCCCAGAAGGATTCGGCACCCCGGAAATGGGGCCCATCACCACGGGCTTAGGGGAGATTTATCAATATGTATTGGATACAAAACCCGGATATAAGCATAAATATTCCGCTATGGAACTCCGTACCATACAGGATTGGATCGTAAAACGTCAGCTATCCGGTATCCCGGGGGTTGTCGAAGTCAATACTTGGGGTGGGTACCTAAAGCAATATGAAGTGGCCATTAATTCCGAGAAATTGAATGCCATGGATATCTCAATCGGCGAAATTTTCAAGGCATTGGAAAATAACAATAGCGTTGCCGGTGGTGGATATATCGAAAAGAACAATCAGGCCTATTTTATCCGTGGGGAAGGTCTCGTGACCTCCTTGGAGGATATCGGCAATATCGTGGTAAAAAATGAGGGTGGTGTCCCTATTTTAATAAAGCACATAGCAAGTGTCGGTTTTGGTAGTGCCAATCGATTCGGGGCCATTACGGGCAACGGGGAAGGGGAAAAAGTTTTGGGTCAGGTCATGATGCTAAAAGATGCCAATTCGAAGAAAGTCATCGAGGCGGTAAAGGATCGCGTAGCCTCGATTTCCAAAACCCTGCCTGAAGGTGTTTATATCAATCCATTTTTGGAACGAAGTGCATTAATTGCCAAAACAACTTTTACCGTGGCAGAAAACCTTATTCTCGGTTGTCTTATCGTCATCTTCGTCGTCGTATTGCTCTTGGGTAATTTAAGGTCAGGATTAGTGGTGGCTTCGGTCATCCCTATATGTCTTTTGTTTGCCCTTTCCCTGATGTACATTTTTGGGGTAGATGCCAATTTGATGAGTTTAGGGGCCATAGATTTCGGGATAATCATTGATGGGGCGGTGATCATAGTGGAATTCATCGCTTTTCAGATCACTTCCAAAGGCAAGGAATTATTGGGAATGACCAAAAGGGAGGTGCAGTCGGCCAAGGACAGGATCACGTTGAATAGTGCCTCTAAAATGATGAATTCGGCAATTTTTGGGCAGTTGATCATTTTTATCGTTTTTATACCGATCCTCTCCTTAAGTGGCGTTGAAGGTAAGATGTTCAAGCCCATGGCTTTGACCTTTAGTTTTGCTTTGATTGGGGCCATGATCTTGTGTTTTACCTATGTCCCGGTCATTTCATCCCTTATATTGAAACCGGCACGGATCACCGATAAGAATATATCGGTACGTTTAATGCGATTCCTAAATCTGCTCTATGCCCCTACTATCAAATGGGCTTTGGGCTGGAAAAAGTCGGTCTTGGCGATAGCTGGAGGCCTACTTGCACTATCCGTTTATCTTTTTACCACCATGGGGGGTGAATTCGTACCTACTTTGGATGAGGGCGATTTTGTAATCCAACCGATCCTGAAAACCGGAACCTCGTTGAGCAAGACCATTGAGACCACGACCCAAATTGAACAAATTTTATTGGATAATTTTCCGGAAGTGGACCAGGTGGTGACCCGGATTGGTGCCGCAGAAGTCCCAACAGACCCCATGTCTATGGAAGAAACCGATGTCATCATTACCCTTAAACCCATTAAAGAATGGGTTTCTGCCCACTCCAAAGACGAACTCGCCGATAAATTCAAAGAAGCCCTAAGGGTTATTCCCGGAATGGAAGTAGAGTTTACCCAACCCATAGAAATGCGATTCAATGAACTTATCACAGGGGTACGGGCCGATATAGCCATCAAGATATTCGGAGAGGATCTGGAGGTCCTAAACGCAAAGGGCAATGAAATTAAACGGTTGATACAAGATGTCGAAGGTGCGGCCGATATCAGTGTTGAAAAAATAGCTGGACTTCCACAAATGAACATCAAGTTCGACCGCAGTAAAATCGCAAGATATGGATTGAACATCAGTGATTTGAATAAGATGGTTTCCATGGGGTTCGGTGGCAGTAAAATGGGAAGCATCTTTGAAGGGGAAAAACGTTTTGACCTTACCCTTCGGTTGGATGAAAACAGTAGAAGGAACATCGATGATATCAAAAACTTTTATGTGGACCTACCTTCAGGGGGAAAAATTCCCTTGAGTGAGGTGGCCGATATTACCAATACCAAAGGGGCGGCCAAAATCTCTCGTGATGACACCAAACGAAGGATCGTTGTGGGCATCAATGTACGTAATCGGGACCTTCAGTCAGTGGTTTCGGATATTCAGAACAAAATCGAAACATATATACAGCTCCCTGTTGGCTATACCATTACCTATGGGGGGCAGTTTCAAAACCTGCAAAGTGCCAAAAGCAGATTAAAAGTAGCGGTACCCGTGGCATTGGTCCTGATTTTTATCTTACTCTATTTTGCATTCAGGTCATTAAAGGAAGCCTTGATGATTTTATCGGCAATTCCGCTTGCCGCTGTTGGTGGTGTATTCTTATTGTGGTTTCGGGGCATGCCCTTCAGTATTTCTGCCGGGGTAGGTTTTATCGCACTTTTCGGTATCGCGGTATTGAACGGAATTGTCCTGATAGAGCATTTTAAAGAGCTTAAAGAACAGGGTGTAACGGATATCGAAGCCAGGATTAGGCAAGGTACAAAAGACCGTTTACGGGCGGTTTTACTCACCGCAGCGGCAGCTGCGCTAGGGTTTCTGCCCATGGCAATTTCCACTAATGCGGGTGCGGAAGTACAACGGCCATTGGCAACGGTGGTCATAGGGGGACTTGTAACATCGACCTTACTGACCATGATCGTGTTACCGATTTTATATTCCATTTTTGACACAAAACAAACCTCTCGTATTATGAAGAAGTTAAAGAAGAAGAAAAATAAGGGTTTAGGGGTTTTTCTGCTGCTTGTTTTACTTACAGTTCAGGTAAATGCCCAAGAAAAAGGATTGCATTTTGAGCAATTAAGAACAATGGCCTTGGAAAACAATGCCGGGCTTAAGGCTGCGGAACTAAAAACCCGTTCTTCCAAGGCTTTGGTCGGTAGTGCATTTGACTTTGAAAAAACGGAAGTTTATTATTCATACGATCAAAACAATTTGGCTTTTAACGACAATCCATTGGATGTTTTTGGCATTCAACAAAGCTTTTTGTTTCCGACCGTTTATTTCGCTGGTAAAAGAATCAATAAAGCGAATTTAAGGATGGAGGAAAGTAATTTGGAAATACAAAAGCAACGCCTTGAGCGTGAAATCGCCTCTGCCTATCACCAGTTGGTATATGAGCGTGAAAAGTCGAGGGTCTATGGGTATTTGGACAGCATTTACCGGAAATTCGCACATGCTTCCCAGCGCAGGTTCGAATTGGGGGAAACCAATTATTTGGAGAAGATAACGGCAGAGGCCAAACAAAAGGAACTCCAAGCCCTTTACGGGCAAGCCAAAGAAGATGTGACGATGGCACTAAAACACCTGCAACAAATAGTGCAAGTGGATGAACCTTTGGACATTGCATTGCTACCGATTGAAAAATTGGAATTACATGTGGATGGGATTTCAGGTAATATCGGCCTGACGCTTTATGAACAAAGAAATGACTGGTATAAGGCCAAAAGCGGTTATGAAAAACAATCCCTGCTTCCCGAAATCAATTTTGATTATTTCCAAGGTACGAATTCAGGTTTGGGAGAACATCTTTATGGCTATCAGGTCGGATTGAAAATCCCATTACTATTCAATGGTAAGGCCGCTAAGATTAAGGCCGCTACCATTGAAAAGGATAGGGCCTTTGAAGAATCGGTGGACTACAAGAACCGATTGTACCTAAAATACGGACAATTAATGGGGCAACTCCGCAAATATGAAACCACCTTAAGTTATTACGAAAATGACGGACAAAAGATTTCTGAAGAAATTCTGAAAACCGCGACGGTCAGCTTCCAGAATGGGGAAATCGATTTTTTCCAATACATCCAGAGCTTGGAAAATGCATATCGAATCACGTTGTCCTATTTGGAGAGTCTCAATAATTACAATCAAACCGTTATTGCCCTGAACCATTTGATATTGTGATGGGAAAATAATGAAAAAGGAAAATATGAATACTACAAAATCAAAAATAAACCTCATGAAATCATTTCAATATACAGCCTTCCTCCTATCGGCCTTTATGGTCTTTGCCTGTGGGGAATCAAAGAACAAAGATGAAAATGATGAAGCCACGGTATCCACAAACCGCAATACTGAAATTCAGCTTAGCAAAGAGCAGTTCGATCGTAATAACATGAAATTGGGCCAATTATCGGAACAATCGTTTCCGTCGGTAGTGGTTACGACAGGAATGATCGATGTACCCCCACAAAACAGGGCCATAATAAGTTCCTTCATGGGCGGGTATATCACCTCCACCCCCTTATTGATCGGAGATCGGATCGGCAAAGGGCAATTACTGGTTACTTTGGAAAACCCCGAATTTGTAGCGTTGCAGCAAAACTATCTTGAGACGGCCGAGCAACTTACATTCCTTAAAGCCGAATATGAACGCCAAAAAACGCTTATGGCCGAAAAGATCAGCTCGCAGAAAAATTTCCTAAAGGCAGAGAGTGAATATAAGGGTACGTTGGCCCGTTATAAGGGCTTAAAGAAAAAATTGCAAATGCTGAATATAAATATCGCTTCGGTAGAGGCGGGAAACCTTACCTCTGAGATTACCCTTTATGCCCCTATTCATGGTAAGGTCACCAATTTATATGTGAGTAAGGGTACTTATGTTTCCCCTGCGGATGAAATCATGGAGATCATTAACACCGACCATATACATCTTGAACTTTCCGTATTTGAAAAAGATATACTAAAGATAAAGAAAGGACAAAAAATATTTTTTAAAATCCCTGAGGCCGGAGACATATCCTATGAAGCGGAAGTACATCTTGTTGGGACGTCTATAGCCAAGCAGAACAGGACGGTAAAGGTCCATGGTCATTTAGATGACGATGAAAATCACGATTTTGCGGTAGGAATGTTCGTTGATGCACAAATAATCACCAATACCAACCAGGCATTGGCCTTACCTGAAGAAGCGGTAATTTCCATGGAGGAATCACATTTTGTGTTGATGCAAACAGTGAATGGAGGGACCTTTGTTTTTGAGCAAAAGGAGGTGGAAATCGGCGGAAGTTTCAATGGTTTTGTGGAAATAATAAATGTTGGGGATTTTAAAACCACTGATACCTTCTTGGTCCAAGGGGCTTTCAATCTCATAGGAAATGATGGATAAATCGGGACTTAAGGTTACAGGGGGCGGTTGAATTGAACGGGCGAACAATACCTTACCTGGTCATATATAGGGAAATTAAGGTATTATTGGGTTGGGGTGACGCAAATCGGGATTCATATATGGTGCTCCGTAGGTTGTACTTGCCCATACCCTATCAAACTTTATCGATAATCGAATTGCAGGGTCCTTTGCCCTTGGTTTTTAAACAACTTGGAAGCCAAAGGCATATGGGTCATCGTCATCAATGGTAATTGTATTATGGCCATAAATTTTAGCCCAACCTTGGATACTGGGAATAATGGCCGGTAATCCTGCTAAAGTGGTCACTTGTTCCACCCTTCCGATAAATTTGGATCCAATATAACTTTCATGTACGAATTCCTCGCCCAATTTCAATTTTCCTTTGGCGTACCATTGGGCCATTCGGGCAGACGTACCGGTGCCGCACGGTGAACGGTCTATGGCCTTATCCCCATAAAAGACGGCATTACGGGCCGTGGCCTCCGGGGAAAGGGTTTTTCCTGTCCATAATATATGGCTTACGTCTTTAATGGTCGGATCCTCCGGGTGTACGAATCTTCCCGGGTATTCCACATTGATTTTATCCCTTATTTCCTGACTGAATTGGATGAGTTGGCTTGCCGTAAAATCTTGGATACCGGAAAAATGCTTTTGGGAATCGATTATTGCATAGAAATTACCCCCATAGGCCACATCAAAAACCAATTCCCCTAATTGTGAGGACACTATCTTTAGTTCGGTTGCGGCCAAATAGGACCTTACATTGATCAACTTGACCCAATCCACTTTATTACCTGTTTGTTTATACTCGACCAATACGAGTCCCGCTGGGGTTTCCATACGAATCTTGCCCCGTTTCTTGGGAGTAAGAAGTCCTTCCTCTATCCCTATGGTGATGGCACCTATGGTACCATGGCCACACATGGGTAGGCAACCACTGGTTTCAATGAACAGGATGCCAAAATCATTTTCAGGATTTGTTGGTGGGTAGAAAATGCTGCCGCTCATCATATCATGGCCTCGGGGCTCGAACATCAAGCCTTTCCGGATCCAATCGAACTCTTTAAGAAAATGTTGGCGCTTTTCGCCCATAGTCTTCCCCTTTAGGATCGGCCCTCCTTTCGAAACGACCCTAACAGGATTTCCACAGGTATGGGCATCAATACAGGTAAAAACACTCCTTGCCATACTTGGGGTATTTAGAGAGCGCTTTTTGTTTGTTCATTGTTTACCAATCGTAAAATGCCCAATGGATTCTCATTTTTTAATTCGTCAGGCAATTGGTCATTGGGCCAATCCTGGTAGCTGATCGGTCGCACCCAACGTTTGATCGAATGAACGCCTACGGCGGTAAATCTACTATCGGTGGATGCAGGATAAGGTCCACCATGTTGCATTGACGGACATACCTCTACCCCGGTAGGTACCCCATTGTATATTAATCTCCCTACCCTATTCTGTAACGCACTGACAATGTTCGGATTTGCCGTCAACTCTTGTTCTTCGGCAATTAGGGTACCGGTCAACTGGCCTTCAAGATTTTTGATGATTTCTTCCAACTGGTTTACATCCTCACATTGGACAACGATGGAATAAGGACCGAAAATCTCCTGGTGTAAGGTCTTGTTTTGTAAAAAGGTATTGCCTTCTACCGTAGTAACCGTTTGTCTGGCATAATTTACCTGCACACTTTTCTCCAATTCAGCTTTCACCGTTATACCACTTTGGGAAAGTGCTTTTTCTTTTTTTGACTCATATGCCCCAATGATATTGGGATGTAACATACAGCTAGGTTCTATTTTGATGATTTCATCCGAAAGCTTTTTTATGAAAGCGGTCAATTCCCCACTTTTGATCCCTAAAAGTAATCCTGGATTGGTACAAAATTGTCCGGTTCCCAACGTGATGGATCCCGCATAGGTCTTGGCCAACGCCTCCCCTCTTTTAAGTACGGCTTCCGGTAATAGTACAACGGGGTTCACACTTCCCATTTCAGCAAAAACAGGAATCGGTTCTTCCCGCTGTGCGGCCAAATTGAACAAGGCCCTACCGCCTCCGATGCTTCCTGTAAAGCCAACGGCCTTCACTCCGGGATGTTGTACAAGGGCCGTACCTACTTCTATTCCACTACTGTTTAAATTTGAAAAAACGCCAATGGGCATATTCGTTTGCTTGGCTGCATTGACAATGGCCGAAGCAACCAATTCCCCTGTACCTGCATGCATGGGATGTGATTTAACGATTACCGGACATCCGGCCGCGAAGGCAGCTGCCGTATCGCCCCCAGCCGTAGAATAGGCCAACGGAAAATTACTGGCACCAAAAACCACCACTGGGCCTAAAGGAATCAACATTTTGCGTAAATCAGGTTTTGGGATTGGGGTTCTGTCGGGAATGGCCGTATCTATGGATGCCTCTACCCATGAACCTTCTTCCACTAATTTCGCAAAGGCCCTCAATTGGCCAATGGTCCTGCCCCTTTCCCCCATTGCCCTTCCTTCGGGCAAACCGGTTTCTGAGCAATAAGTTTTGATCAATTTGTCTCCCAAGGCTAAAATCCCATCGGCTATCGCATTCAAAAATTCGGCCTTTCTATTTCCCGTTAAAGCCCCAAATTCCGTTGCGGCAGCAGTAGCCAATGTTATGGCCTCCTCGATTTCCCCAGGTGTAGCTTCCATGAAAGGGATATCGTTTTCCGTATTTAATTGTGGATTAAATGTTTTGTAGGTTATTTCACCCTTGGCGGAAAGCCTATTCCCAATATAATTTTTACCCGTAATCATTTTGGTATTCTTTTTAATATTCATAAATATTCCAGTACCAAATTATTGATTAATATTCTAAATCGATCTTCAATCGACAAAAAATACCTTCATTGATCATCGGAACCTTTACCTAGTGCCGTCTTCAGCCCTGTCCATTCCGTAACTTTGGTCATCGATCTATAAATTTTTCGACATTTTGAGGGAATTCGTAAGGAATCCATAACGATTTCAACACCAATCCATTATATCCATAAGCCTATCGTTTATCCACTATAAATACATTGATTAAAAAAGCATCCATAAAATATAATTTATCAATGACAGCTTCATAAAATTGCCAATAAAGCAATAATGCCGCACAGGTTTGGAAATAAAAGGAAAGACCCGACGGTTTTCATTATTTTTGATGCTTTAAAAATCTTTCCTTAATGAATAAATTGGTTTTAATTGCCGTTGGTTTATCAATGGCCTGTAATTCTTCGCAAAAAACGGTTCCTGAAAAAAAGGAAGATACTACAACTCAAACGGTTCAAAAAACTTATGCGGCATCCATAACAGCCGATGAGTTGAAAGAACACTTATATGTTTATGCATCCGATGATTTTGAAGGGCGTGAAACCGGCACCAATGGAGCAAAGAAGGCAGTAGCCTATATCAAGGATCAATATGTCACTTTGGATATCCCTGCAGCACAGGGCAATAGTGATTATTTCCAAAAAGTTCCCTTATTGACCAATGAAATGCCTTCTGGGGCAATAGAAATCAATGGGATTAGCCATGAATTGGGGGAAGATGTCCTGGCGTTTGATGCCGTAAAAGGCCATTTTGATTCGATTGTCTATGCTGGGTATGGAATAGAGGATGAAAATTACAGCGATTTTACGGATTTGGATATAAAAGGCAAACTGGTACTGGTGAAGTTTGGCGAACCGGTAAATGCCGATGGAACATATAAGATTAGCGGTACGCGCAACAAATCAAAATGGAGTAAAGTATCCGATGCCTACGGGGAACGATCCAGAGCCATACAGGAGCATGGCGGGTTGGGGATGTTGTATTATGATGATGAAAATTTTTCAAGATATCAAAGTTATTACAAAAGGATAAAACAAGGCTCTTCAGGGAAACTTTCCTTGAAAAAGTCCAATGATCCGATATTCATGAATGTTGTTCTGAACAAAAAAGCCGCAGCTGAATTGTATCCCGGAATCTTGAATGGTACAGCTACTGAATTTCTTGGTACGGATTTGAACCTTAACCTTACGTCTAACGGAAGTGTCATCGAATCTGAAAACGTCGTTGCCTATATCAAGGGGTCGACCAAACCGGATGAATATGTCGTTATTTCTTCCCATTTAGACCATATAGGTATAACCGATAAAGGGGAAATAAACAACGGTGCCGATGATGATGGCTCAGGTACAGTGGCTTTATTGGAAATAGCGGAGGCCTTTAAACAAGCCGCAGAAGCAGGTTATGGTCCTAATCGTTCCGTAGTTTTCCTTCATGTAACCGGGGAGGAAAAAGGATTGTTCGGTTCGGAGTATTATACCGATATAGACCCGATTTTTCCTTTGAAGAAGACCGTGGCCAATTTAAATATCGATATGATAGGTAGAATAGACCCTAAACGCGAAGGGGACCGTAACTATCTTTATTTAATAGGTTCGGATAAATTAAGTACCGATCTACATAACCTTTCGGAGCAGGTGAATCGAAAATACATGAACATTGAGCTCGATTATACCTATAATGACCCCCACGATCCCAATCGGTTTTATTACAGGAGTGACCACTATAATTTTGCCAAAAATAACATACCGATCATTTTTTATTTCAATGGCACCCATGATGACTATCACCGCCCCACCGATACCCCAGACAAAATAAATTACGATCTTTTAGAGAACCGTACACGATTGATTTTTTATACGGCTTGGGAAATCGCCAATCGTAATTCCAAAATAAGCGTGGATAAGGTTTCAAAATAATACCTTACGGCATCGCACAAAAAAAGCCCTGACTCCGTTGTCAGGGCTTTTGTATTTTGGGTGGAAGACCGGGTTCGAACCGGCGACCTCTGGAACCACAATCCAGCGCTCTAACCAGCTGAGCTACAACCACCATTTAAAGCGGGTGCAAAGTTAATTTTTTTTCATCGATCTTACCAACTAAAACCGATTATATTTTTAAAAGAATTTACATTTTTTATAGATCGAAGGTGGTTCCTAAAAGTATTCCCAATTTTAGAATTGCACCATTTTACCGATGAAATGCATGTTTGATACGATAAAACACACAAAAATTGCCGTTTCACAACATTAATTACCTTTTAAAGGACCTAACATTTATTTTTAGTCCTTGAATAAATAGATGTTTCCTGTCCTATACATTAAGATGAATATAAAATACACATTCCCCCAAAAAAAGTTCGTTCTTCTATTCCTATTGGCCAGTTTCGTATGTATCGAAGTACAGTCACAAATTCTACGTAGGGATAGTCTGCGGTATCAGATCCGTCGGATCGAATCGAAGAATGACTTTAACCCTAAGGATAGCACCTATATAAAATTGTTGACCGACCTTGGTAAGGAAATGCGTTTTTATAATTCCGATAGCCTTTTCCTTATTTCGAGTGAGGCCTTGACATTGGCTTTGGAAGCCGATGATAAATATGGCCAAGGTAACTCTTATGAAGGACTGGGTAGTTACTTTGAAGATCAAGGAAAGTATGGAGAAGCCATCAAGTATTATAAGAAGTCATTGGCAATATCCGAGGAACGTAATGACTATGTCAAAATCCTTGAAATAGAAAACCATCTTGCCAATGTGTACCGTTATATGGGGGATTATGCAGAATCCTTGAAATTATTCTTAAAGAGTATTGAATATGCCAAACTCTTGGGGGACGATAAGATGCTATCGATCTTGAATGAAAATATCGCGAACCTCTATGTCAATCAAGAAAACTATGAACAAGCCGTTCAATATTATAAAATCGTAAAAAAAATCAACCAAAGGATCGGGAATGAAGTTTATATGGCCGAAACCATGAGTAATTTGGCCTCGGCATATGCTGAAATGGGCGAATTCGAGTATGCCATGTACAACATAAACAGTAGTATCGGGGTTTTCGAAAAACACAAGATCATGGACTGGTTGGCCTATGCCTATGAAGTAAAAGGGAAGACCTATCTTAAAAATAAGGATTATAAATGGGCCTTGTTCTGGTATAAACAGGGTGAGATGCTTCATAAAAACATCGATGATATCCGAGGAGAAACTTCCTTGTTGAATGGGATTGCCGAGGTTTACCTTGGACAGGGAAAAGACAGTTTATCCGAACATTATGCCTTAAAGGCCATGGATCTTTCGAAAAAATTGAATTTTAAGGAAGAAATTCGAAAAGGTACCATGATCTTATATAAGGTAAACAAAAACAAAGGGGATCTTGAAACGGCACTGGATTACCATGAGCAATACCAAGCTATCAACGATACGATCATGGCCCATAGAAACGAGAAAAACCTTACCATGTTGATCACCAAATTGGATTTTGATAAGGAAAAGGAACAACTCATCATCGAAAATGAGCAAGCTTTGGCCGACCAAAAAAGGTACATTTATGCGGCCATGTTATTGGTGGGGATTTTCTTGGTCGTAACTTTGGCCATCTATCGAAATAAGAAAATCCTTAAAAATTTGAACGATGAATTGCAAAGCAAGACTTTGGAATTGATCGAACATGAAAAGGAATTACGGGCATCCAATGAAACCAAGGACAAATTATTCTCAATAATCGGACATGACCTCAGGGGTCCCATTGCCGCTTTCCAGGGATTGTTGAAACTGTATAGGAACGGGGAGATCGGGTCAAACGACTTTTTGCAGTTCATCCCCAAATTGGGAAAAGACCTTGACAATATTTCATTTACATTGAACAACCTACTTTCATGGGGCCGTACCCAAATGAACGGTTCAAGTACCAAACCGAGTGCCATAGCCCTGGAGAACCTGGTCATAGAGAATATAAATTTACTTGAAGAAAGTGCCTCGACCAAATCCATCCAGATCGTGAACAAGGTTTTTGGCAATACCCTTTGTTGGGCCGATGGCGACCAAATCGATATCGTCATTCGGAATCTTATAAGCAATGCCATTAAATTTACCCCTGAAAACGGTACGATCACGGTAAGCGTCAATGAACGGGGTCCGCTATGGGAAATTTCGGTGAAGGATACCGGTATAGGTATCAAAGAGGAAGTCCAAAAGAAACTGTTCAAGAAGAATGCCAACATCACCACCTATGGTACCAACGATGAAAAAGGAACCGGTTTGGGGCTTTCCCTTTGTAAGGAAATGGTGGAAAAGAACAATGGTGACATTTGGGTCGAAAGTACCATACCCAAAGGGTCGTGCTTTTATTTCACCTTGCCCAAAATGAGGAACAATTTAAAGAAAGCGGGTTAAACCAAATCGAACAAATTGCGAACCGCAGGATAACGTTCGGCCGTATAGCCCTCGGCATGGTCTACCCCTATTAGACGCCCAAGGTCCCTTGCCCTAAAATCCACACTGTCCAAAAAGGTCTTGCTACTTATCGGGGTTTCCGGTTGATCGCTATTTGGGTCATGAAATTGGGAAGAATAGGCCAGAATTGCCTTTCTTTTTATATCGATAAAGCCAGAGACATCAATCACGAAATCGGGCTCTAAATTTTTCCATTGTATGTAATGATATACCTGTTTGGGTCTCCAAGGATCTTGCCATTGATCGTCCCCTTCCATTTTTGAATCTATTTTCATCAATCCACTCAGGAAACAGGCATCACTTACCAATTTACTTCCTTTTCCATGATCGATATGCCGATCATCAATGGCATTACATAAGACAATTTCCGGGCGATATTTTCGAATCATCCTGATAATGGCCATTTGATGCTTTTTATCATTGACAAAAAACCCATCTGCAAACTCCAGGTTTTCCCGTACCGAAATACCTAAGATCTTGGCCGCGGCCAAAGCTTCATTGTCCCTGATCTCCGCAGAACCCCTGGTTCCCAATTCCCCTCGGGTCAAATCTATGATACCCACTTTTTTTCCGTTGGCTACTTCCTTGGCTATGGTCGCACCTGCACCAAGTTCGGCATCATCGGGGTGAGCTCCGAAAACCAATATATCTAATTTCATGTATGTTTATTTATTTCTTCGTAAAATAAAGTTGATTCTTTCTTCGCGCGTGTTTAAAAACGGGAATTATACGATCGGGTTTGTATTTAAACCCATCTTTTCCACACTGATTTTCTTTAGGGCCTGTTCTATATCCGCCATTAAATCCTCAGGCTCTTCTATCCCTACCGAAAATCGAATCAGTCCGTCGGTTATTCCTTGGTTCAATCGTTCTTCAGGACCTATTAGGGCATGGGAGGTCTGAGCTGGGGAAAGTACGGTGCTTTCAACACCTGCCAAACTCATCGATGGTTTTATAAGCTCCAATGCCTTTTGAAATTGTGATGCGTCATATTTTGGATTCAATTCAAAAGAGAGCATTCCGCCAAATCCCCGCATCTGGGTTTTGGCCAGGTCGTGATCGGGATGGTTCGGCAATCCGGGATAATAAACCTTGTCTATTTCGGAATGTGCGTCAAGGAATTCAGCCATGGCTTGTGCATTGCCATTCTGGGCCCTGACCCGAATACCCATGGTCTTTATGCTTCTTTCCAAAAGCCACACCGTAAAATCACTCAAACTTCCTCCAAGATTTTTCCCTAATTGAAAGATCCTGTCCATATATTCATGGGTAGAAGCAACCGCACCGGCACATATATCCGAATGCCCGCCCATATATTTAGTGGCACTATGAATGATGATATCGATGCCGAAATCAATCGGGTTTTGATTTACGGGACTGGCAAAGGTATTGTCGATCATGGAAACCAAACCATGTTTTTGGGCAATGCCTGCGATGGCAGAAATATCCGTGATGGTCAATAATGGGTTCGAAGGTGTCTCTACAAAGATCACTTTGGTATTCTTCTTTATTTTCGCCTCAAAATCCTCAGGGTCCAGACCTTCGGTAAACGAATATTCGATACCGTACTTAGAAAATTCCTCACTCACGAAATTGTAGGTCCCCCCATATAAGGTTTTTTGGAGTACTATGTGATCACCAGTTTTCAGAAAGGCCAGTAAGGCCGTACTGATTGCAGCCATACCGCTGCCGAATATCATTGCTGCCTCAGCATGTTCCAATGCGGCTATTTTTTGTGACAAGGCCACTTGGTTCGGGGTATTGAAATATCTTGGGTAACGCTTTACCTCCACATCTTCAAAGGCATAGGAGGTACTCATATATAAAGGCGAAACCGCCCCTTTGAACTGTTCATCATGTATTTCGCCCTCATGGGTGCAAATGGTATTCAATCCTTTCTTCATGGCGTTGGTTTTTCATCTTTTTAAGGAAGGCTTAAAGTTATGAATTTCTTTTGGTAGGCACCTAATTATTCAACAATGTTGTGGAGTGTATAAAGAGGATATAATACCAAGGAGTTCGTGATTGTGGAATGGGTAAGTTAAAGTTACTTTCCCCATGATCATTATCATGTCCTTCTTTTATTTAAGATCTTAATTTTGATAAGTATAGGTTACAAAATGGGAAGGATTTTTTCATTGGACCCACGGTGTTCCCTATTTTGGATTTTCATTAAACCATTAACCATATTCATTTTGAAATGAAGACGCCCACAAAAAATTATCTCATAGATCTCGTAGCTTTTATTTGTTTTGTTTTACTGGTTTCTACTGGCATTATCCTCTATTACAACCTTCCCAAAGGAAGTGGTCACGGGAATACCATTTGGAGCTTGGACCGGCATGAATGGGGTACTATCCATTTCTGGATAGCGGTATTGTTTTTACTGGTTTTAGCCTTTCATTTGATTCTTCATTGGCGATGGATCGTTAGCCTTACCAAAGGGAAAAAGTCGCAGGATACCGGCAAAAGGGTCGCTCTGGGATGGGTTGGTTTATTTGCGCTTTTGGCACTGGCCATTGCTCCGATCATTTCCCCGGTCGAAAGTTCTGCAGCGAATGGATCGAACAAGTTTGAAAAGGTTTCCCCTACGATGGATAGTAGTGCTATTCGGGGTTCAATGACGTTCAATGATATAGGTGATGAATTGAAAGTACCCGTATCCTATCTCATCCAAAGGTTGCATTTACCCCAAGATGTGCCGAAAGACATACCATTGAAAAATCTCAAAACCGAGTATAATTTCAGTATGGAAGACGTACGCAGCGCATTTGATGATTACAAGCCTTGAGCATTTACCAAGGGAATTATCGGTCGTTGGTTCCTGTGGGGGATAGCCTTATTTTTTACCATAGTTTACATGGTACCTCCAATAACTAACAGCTCCCAAAACCAGTACCCCGAATACGGTATACCAAATAAAAACAGGGGTTATCACTTGGGCTCCACTGGCATAACTATGTAAGCCCACCAGATAGAAATTAACCCCAAAATAAGTCATCATTATACTGCCAAAGGCAATTACACTCAGAAAATTGAACAACCATCTTCCCCGCATTCCCGGCACCAGACGGGCATGGATGACAAAGGCATAGACCATTATGGATATCAAGGCCCAAGTCTCTTTGGGGTCCCAACCCCAATAACGACCCCAACTCTCATTGGCCCATTGTCCCCCAAGGAAATTTCCGATGGTAAGCATTACCAAACCGACCATCAAGGCCAATTCGTTGATGATGGTCAACTCCTTAAGACTGAGTTGCATGCGCTTTTTATTCTTTTTGTTGGTCAGGATGATCAAAATAAGGGAAACCACACCCAAAATCATACCTACGGTCAAAGGACCATAGCTACCTACGATTACCGCAACATGGATCATTAACCAATAACTATCGAGTACAGGGACCAGATTTGCTATGGAGGGGTCAACCCAACTTTGGTGTGCGATCCACAATAACATGGCCGTTACAAAGGCCGAGGCGGCGATGGTCATATCACTTTTTCGACCTAACAGCAACCCCATACCCATGGTGGCCCAAGAGACATAGAGAATACTTTCATAGGCATCACTCCATGGGGCGTGGCCTGAAATATACCAACGCAGCACCAAGCCGGCCGTATGCCATAAAAAGAGGATAATAATGGTCCCTTTAAAGAAATAGGTACCGATGCGCCATAGTCCCCTATCCTTGAAAATTTGGAATATCAATACAAAGAACATCAAGATACCTACCAGGGCATAGACCTTATACAGGTGGTTGAAGATATTCAGTTTATTGTAAATCACCTCGGTATTGATCTTGGTTTCAGTGGGTAAAACCTCCGAACCATGGTTGACTTGGTTTTGTTTAAATGCCCCCAATAATTTATCGGCCTCTGAATAATTTCCGGTTTCCTTGGCCTTGTTCAAGGACATTAGGTAGTAGGGCAAGGCATTTTTAATGAAATTCGAATAGAGGGAATCGGCTACGGGATATTGTCCGCCCCGATACTCAATTGCGGACACCCATTTGTTGTTCTCGTCGTTTAGCAGGGGAAAGATCTTCAGTATCTGTCCGCTCAATGCCTGGTCCAAAAGGCTCAATCGTATATTGGCATCCTTAAAATCCTGCTCAAATTTGTTCGGATTGTTCGTAGCGGTAGCTTCCCTCAAATAGGGTTCCAATTTATATTGGCCTTTTTCATCAAAGAAATCGAGTGCTTTTACATATTTCTGTCCTTCCGGTACCCCGATGATCTTCCGGATACTATCATTTTGGGATTTTTTGTCCAACGCCATGAATTCAACGTTATACCATAAGGCCGGATTCATCATCATCGAAAGGAAAACCTGATCGGAGTTCATACCCCGGTACTTGTCTTTCAAGCTTAATTTTCGCAGCAATTCCGAAGAAAACGTATTGATGGGCTTCATTCGCCCCCCTTCATCCTGTACCACTAATTTCCCAAAGTGTTCGGCATGATCGGCATCGACGATATTGGCCGCTAAAATAGAATCTATCTGTTGTTGGGTCGGAGCTTTGGTGTGATCGTGGCCATCATCATCGGTATGGTCTTGACCCATAGTGTTCAATGCGATACCAAAAATCAAAAGTAGCGATAAAGCGGCCTTCTTGGCCTTTAATTTATCCAATGATTCCGCCAAATCCTTAAAACGGGTCTTTCCAAAGAACATAATTCCCATTAGTCCAGCATACAAGAGGAAATAACCGATATAGGTTATCCAAGTTCCCCAAAAGTCATGGTTTACGGATAGGGTCGTACCCCGTTCGTCTGGGTCGAAACCGGATTGAAAGAAACGATATCCTTTATGATCCAAGATATGGTTCATATAAATGTCATAATCAAAGGACCGTTCATCCTCTACGGTGACTTTACTCATAAAGGAAGCGTAACCCCGTTCGGTTCCCGGATATTTCTCTGCGATAAAATCATTCAGTTTAATGTGGAAGGGAAGTTCATAAACCTTGGATCCATAGGCCATTGAAAAATCCAATCCCCCAACGGTTATCTTATCGGAAAAATTCGAAGTTCCCCTACCTCCCAATATTTTATGTTGTTCCGTCTCCCCATTGGTACTTATTTCAACGACCAATGCATCTTGGCTCATAGGGGTGACTTCCGCTTCCGGGATTTTTACGATATCATATTTTCCCTTTATCAAAGGTTCCGGAATGACGAATTGCATACCGGCCGTTGTGTATAAGGAACGAAGTTGAAGGGGTTGAAGGCTATCTTTCAACAATACCCCTTGGGATTGATCCGCCATTCGCATAAAATTGCCTTCAAATGGGGATTTAATCCGATACGTGCTGTCATTGGCGAATATATTGATGGCCCCTGGGGTCTCTTTGTTCAAGGAGACCAAAATGTTATGGATACTGGCCACTTGGCCACTCTCCAAAAAATGTTCATGACGCTGTCCGTCCCCAGCTTCAACGATATTAAGGTATTCCTTCCCATTTTCATCATGTACAAGGCCTTTTTCGGCACCTTTGATGAAATCGACATACGAAATGGTAAGGGGCTGCCCGTTGAAATCGTTGTTCCAAGGCAGGTTGGACTTTAAGGCTTCAGGTGTGACGATCAGGTCGTCTTCCAGTGTTTTCCTTCTCGGGTTTCCATCGATCTCCCCATCTATACGCACCGTTAGGAAAGTTTTATCGGAATAGAAAACATTTTCCGAATTCCCTTCACGAATGGGCATCATACCCTCAAAACTGATATATCTTGTAACGAAAGCGCCGAGAATGATCAAGATCCATGAAAGATGCAGGGTCAAAACAGGCCATTTCTCCTTTCTTAATAATCGGTATTTACCTATGTTACCTATAAAATTGATTACAAAGAAGACCATAATCAACTCAAACCATGTGGTGTTATAAATCCAAATTCTTGCGGTTTCCGTGCTGTACCAGCTTTCAATAAAGGTACCAAAGGCCATTGCCGTAGCAAAAACAATAAACAATACCGCCATTAAACGGGTCGAGAAGAATACTTTCTTGAACAGATCTTTCATAAGCGCATCATACCTAATTATCCACAGTGGGCAAAAATAAGATAATTTAATTTCAATATAGGCCATTTAACAACCCCATCTTTTATTAGTTGCCTTGCTAATTTGCAGGCGTATGATCATGGGGGGCACTTAGGTTTTTGAAAGATCACCAATTAATTTCGATACTTTTAAAAATGCTTCAACAAGAATAATTATATCACTATTTTCGCAATATGATCAACGTTGTAATCCTTGGGACGGGTAATGTGGCCAAACATCTATTTGATGCGTTCATGGCCCAAAAGGGGGTCAAAGTGGTTCAGGTCTATGGCCGTAACGAAAAGGGCTTAAGCGTTTTTGGCCAAGGGACACCCACTACTTCGGATATTTCGGCAATTGCCAATGCCGATATATATATCTTGGCCATAAGTGATGATGCCATTGCTAAGGTATCTACACTTTTGGATTTGCAACAGGGACTCGTGGTGCATACCTCCGGGAGTATTCCGATGAAAGCATTACCGAAAAAGTACAGCCGTGGAGTCTTCTATCCCCTACAATCCTTTACTTATGGCAGAAAGGTTGATTTTAAGGAAATTCCGATTTGTATTGAAGCGGAGACGGAAGCCGATTATGAACTTTTGGGAAGATTGGCCTCGAGCCTATCCGACCAGGTGGTCATTATGAACTCAAAACAAAGAAAAGCACTGCATTTGGCAGCGGTTATGGCAAACAATTTCTCCAATCACATGTATCATCTGGCACATGAATTTTGTGATCAGAATGGTGTTTCGTTTAAATTGTTGCATCCTTTGATCCAGGAAACCGCGAACAAAATACAGGATGTAACCCCTTATGATGCGCAAACGGGTCCTGCCCGTCGAAATGATAAAGGAACCCTTAAAAAGCAGCGGTCACGTTTAAAAAGTAAAAATCAAAAGAGATTATATAAGTTATTGAGTAAATCAATTGCAAAAACATATGGAAAAAAGTTATAAGCAGATTTTAAAGGATATTACCACTTTCGTTTTCGATGTTGATGGGGTTTTTACCGACGGTTCCGTTTTAGTGACCACCCAAGGCGAACTTTTGCGTAGGATGAGTGTAAAGGATGGCTTTGCCGTTAAAACGGCCATCAAAAAGGGGTATAACGTATGTATTATTACCGGAGGGACCAATGAAGGGGTAAAATCCAGATTGAAAGGCTTGGGGGTAACGACATTTTATATGGGAGCGCACAACAAGGCCGAACCCTTGGACGAATATATGGAGGTGTATAACATAGCTCCTGAAAATATACTGTATATGGGGGATGATTTACCCGATATCGCCCCATTGCAAATGATCGCCTTGCCAACCTGTCCACAAAATGCCGTTCAAGAGGTAAAGTCGGTTTGTAAATATATTTCCCATAAAAATGGTGGGGATGGTTGTGTTCGGGATGTGGTCGAACAAGTCCTGAAAGTACGGGGCGATTGGTTTGAGGATGTATCTGAAGCACAGGCCTAAGCGATGTGGAAGGATAAACTGGAAGGGTATAAAATTATTTTGGCGTCAGGTTCCCCGAGAAGAAAACAATTTTTTCAGGAAATGGGGCTTGAATTCGAAGTACGCCTTAAAGCCGTTGAAGAAGTCTACCCCAAAATGTTGAAAGGAGGCGAAATATCCGATTATTTGGCACAATTAAAGGCTACTGCCTTAAAAGAGAGCCTTATAGATCATGAGATATTGATCACCTCGGATACGGTGGTTTGGTATAAGGGGAGATCTTTGGCAAAACCTGCCGATAAGGAAGAGGCTTTTGCCATGTTAAAGGCGTTATCAAACGATTGGCACGACGTGATCACATCGGTATGTTTTACCACAACTACCACCCAAAAAACCGTGAACCATACGACCAAGGTCAAATTCAAGAAACTGACCACCGGTGAAATCGATTTTTATATTGAAAACTATCGACCGTATGATAAAGCCGGGGGGTATGGCATACAGGAATGGATCGGACTTATAGGAATAGAGGAAATACAAGGTTCTTACACCAATGTCGTTGGACTGCCTACCCAATTAGTTTATAAAACGTTAATGGATATGGTCGATTAAACCACTTTAAGTAGTTTTGCCGAAAAATAACGCTATGAAAATATGGTTACGACAGGTAATGGCGGTCATTGTATTCGCAATGATCATTGGGACATTTGGATCTTGTAAGGACAAGAAAGCCGATTCCGAGGTACTTGCTGCAACTATTGAAGTCGAAAAACGCACGCCCGAAAAACCTTTGTCCAACGAATTCAAGTCGTATTGGTATGCCGGTAACGCCGAGTTGACTTCTTATGCTTTGGAGGAGGTGCGATATGGAGAGGTACGTGAGGGAAAAGCCGTATTGATCTATGTTACAGAGCCTTTTGTAGCGGATAAACAGGTGAAATCCGATACCTACGATCCCAATAATATTCCCGTTTTAAAACTTAATACGACCAAGAAATACCTAACGGGCATTTACCCCTACTCTATTATGAGTAGTAGTTTTTACCCGGTTCATGATGATCAACATGCGCTAAAGGTTACTTTTTCTGCCCAAGAATGGTGCGGACATGTTTTTACCCAATTGAACAATAGGAAAAAATTCGAGGTGTCTTCCTACTCCTATTTTGAACGTGAAGGAGATCAAAACATAATGCTTGATAAGGAGGTTTTGGAGAACGGGATTTGGAATAAAATCAGGATTGCCCCTTCCGATTTACCGCTTGGTGATTTTAAGATGATCCCCTCCTTGGAATATCTTAGGATGTCCCATTCCGACCTAAAAGCGTATACCGTAAAGGCTACCTTAACTACAAATGACGAAATAGCTACCTATACCATAGCGTATCCCGATTTGGGAAGGACCCTCGAAATCGAATTTACGGCTACTTTCCCTCATTCGATAGAAAGTTGGACCGATACCCAAACAAGTGGTCAAGGGCCATCGTCTAAAAAGGTCGTTTCCAGGGCCTCGAAAATCAAAACCTTAAAAACCCCCTATTGGCAGCAAAATGGAAATATCCATTTATCTTTGCGGGATACTTTAGGACTGTAGCATGGAAGAATTCATATTTAACAACCAACAAGAAATCCTGGCTACGGCCATATTGGTCGTTTTGATCCTTGTTCTGAAATTCGTGAGTACAAAGGCCATACGAAGGATCGGGAGGATCAGCGACCTGAACCAGGCACGGACCCGCTTGATCATTAAGTACATGAGCATCGGCCTTTTTGCCATTGGATTTGGGGTGTTTATTTTTATATGGGGTGTAAATTTTAAGGAAATCGGCTTATTGATATCTTCGGTTTTCGCCGTTATCGGTGTGGCCATGTTCGCTTCCTGGTCTATTTTGAGCAATGTCACTGCCGGAATCATCCTATTTTTCTCTTTCCCTTTCAAAATAGGAGATCGCATAAGGATATTGGATGGTGATTTTCCGGAAGAAGCCGATATTCTCGACATTAAGGCCTTTCATGTCTATTTAAGAAAGGACAACGGGGAACTGGTAACCTATCCCAATAACCTTTTATTGCAAAAAGGGGTGGCCTTGATAGCGAAGAACACCATATCGGACGATGATACCCTTTAATGGGTGATCTTGTTAAAGAAAATCTAAAAGTTGCCTGTAGGTAGCATAACTTTATATCTTTGGGCACCAACTAAAACTAGAACATGCGAAAGATATTGGTATCCTTCATAGGAATCTTCTTTATATGTAACACCTCCCTTGCGCAAGCTACCAAGAAAAATTCATCATCAAATATTTACCATGCAATTGAAAAACTGAATTTTTTAGGTTCGGCTTTATACATTGCAGCACATCCCGATGATGAAAATACACGGTTGATCTCCTATCTCTCCAACGAAGTTAAGGCAAGGACCGCTTATTTGTCCCTTACCCGTGGTGATGGGGGGCAAAATCTTATCGGGCCCGAATTAAGGGAGCTTTTAGGGGTATTACGAACACAGGAACTTTTAGGTGCGCGACGCATAGATGGTGGGGAACAATTTTTTTCCCGTGCGGTCGACTTTGGATATTCAAAACATCCGAACGAGACCTTGAAAATATGGAACAAGGATACCGTTTTGAGCGATGTGGTCAGGATGATCCGTAAGTTTAAACCTGATGTGATCATCAATAGGTTCGACCATAGATCCCCGGGAACTACCCATGGGCACCATACCTCTTCGGCCATGCTCAGTGTTGAGGCGTTTGACCTTGCGGGCGATCCAAAGGTCTTTCCAAATCAATTGAATGAACTAAAGGTATGGCAGCCTAAGCGGTTGTTTTATAATACATCATGGTGGTTTTACGGTAGTGAGGATAAATTCAAGGCTGCTGATAAATCGAACATGCTCGGGTTCGATATTGGCGTATATTATCCCGTTTTAGGGGTATCCAACAATGAAATTGCGTCCCTAGCCAGTAGCCAACACAGATGCCAAGGATTTGGTAGGTTGAATACACGGGGAAGCCAGATGGAATATGTCGAATTATTGAAGGGGGACTTACCGGGGGACAAAAACAATATTTTCGATGGTGTGGACACCACTTGGTCCCGAGTTGAAGGAGGAAAGGCCATTGGCGATATCCTATACGCCATTGAACAAAACTTTGATTTTAAAGACCCCTCGGTCCATATCCATGATTTATTAAAGGCCTATGCACTGATTCAAAAAATACCGGACTCACACTGGAGGGATTTAAAATCCAAGGAGTTGAAAGAAATCATAGGGGCCATTACCGGACTGTATATGGAGGCATCCGCAACTGATCCCATGGCCAATCCGGGAAGTTCGACCGATATTAATATTGAGGTATTGAACCGAAGCCAAGTGGATATAAAACTTAAATCGGTTTCCATTGGGGAAACTATGGCCAAGGAAAAAGATGTAGTACTTTCGAATAATGAAAAAATAGAGCTGGTCCTCCCTTTAAGAATCCCTGAAAACCAACCATATACCAGTCCCTATTGGTTAAATAAGAAAGGAACATTGGGAATGTATACCGTTGAAGCCCCTGAATTGATCGGGAATCCTGAAACGCCACCGGCATTCCAAGCGGTTTTCAATATGGAAATCGAAGGTATTCCGATTACCTTCAATAAAGCCGTGATCCATAGGTATGCCCAACCCGATCATGGGGAGCTTTATCGTCCCCTCGATATATTGCCCGAGGCTACGGCAAGTTTTCAAGATAAGGTCATGATCTTTGCCGATGGCACTTCAAAGAAAGTCCCTGTGACCATTACGGCACATCAAGATAATATTAAAGGGGAAGTGGTGCTATCTTTTTCCAAGGGATGGAAGGTTGACCAAGAAAGCAAATCATTTGAAATCGCGAACAAAGGGGACGAACAGATCGTAATTTTTGAATTGACCCCTCCTGAGGATGAAGACGAAAGTCTTATCTCCCCTATTATTAAGATCAACGGAAAGGAAATAACCAAGGAATTGGTCACCATTGCTTATGAACATATCCCCACGCAATCGGTTTTGTTGCCCTCCGAAGCAAAGGTAGTCCGTTTGAACATCCAAAAAGTAGGGGAACATATTGGTTATATTGCAGGTGCAGGCGATGAAATCCCTGAAAGCCTGGAGCAAATCGGATACCAAGTGCACGTCATAGACCCAAATGCGATAACTACTGAAAATTTGGACAAGTATGGTGCGATTGTTGTGGGTATTCGCGCGTATAATGTAGTAGACGAATTGAAGTTCAAACAAAAATATCTTTTTGACTATGTCTCCAAGGGCGGAAACTTGGTGCTGCAGTACAATACTGCGGGTAGATGGGATAAAAAGTATGCGGATATTGCCCCATTTCCCTTAAAGTTGTCAAGGGATCGGGTTACCGATGAAAATTCCAAAGTTGATATTATCGCAAAAGACCATGAATTGGTCAATTATCCGAATAAGATAACAAGTAAGGATTTTGAAGGTTGGGTACAGGAAAGGGGATTATATTTCCCCAATGAATGGGATTCCCGTTTTACCCCCATACTTTCAATGAACGATGAAGGGGAAACGGCAAAAAAGGGCAGTCTTTTGATTGCACCCTACGGAAAAGGGAATTACATTTATACCGGACTAAGTTTTTTCAGGGAATTACCGGCAGGTGTCCCAGGGGCATATAAACTTTTTGCGAATATGTTATCGGTAGGAAAGACGAATGTTGAACAAAACAAACCCAAAATAAAGGATTGATCATGCGCAACCGCCTCATTTGGAAAAAAGAATATACACTGGTTTTGATTTTGAATATCATCTATATATTGATTTTCAATTACCTAATGACGGCTTTTATGTAATATGGGGACAATAGATTGGATCATTCTTTCGGGCACACTTTTATTCATCGTAGCATATGGTGTTTGGAAGACCCGTGGTAGTAAGGATGTTACGGATTATATCAAAGGTGGTGGGCAATCGAAATGGTGGACCATAGGCCTATCGGTAATGGCCACCCAGGCAAGTGCGATCACTTTTCTTTCCACTCCTGGGCAAGCCTTCCATGACGGAATGGGCTTTGTACAATTCTATTTTGGACTGCCATTGGCCATGATCATCATTTGCCTTGTTTTTGTTCCGATTTACCATAAATTAAAGGTTTATACGGCTTATGAATTCTTGGAAAATCGCTTTGACCTGAAAACAAGGTCATTGGCGGCCATCCTTTTTTTGATTCAGCGCGGTTTGGCAGCTGGGATAACCATTTTTGCCCCTTCTATCATTCTATCTGCGGTACTTGGTTGGGATCTGAGAACCTTGAACATCATCATCGGTACTTTAGTGATCATTTATACGGTATCTGGGGGAACCAAGGCGGTGAGTGTAACCCAGAAACAGCAGATGTTCATTATTTTTACGGGGATGTTCATGGCTTTCTTCTTTATATTGGGATACTTACCTAACGATATAGGGTTGGGAAAGGCCTTAAAGATTGCCGGCGCCAGTGATAAACTGAATATCCTCGATTTTAGCCTGAACACAAAAAGTAGATATACGTTTTGGAGCGGACTGACCGGTGGTTTGTTTTTGGCCCTTGCCTATTTCGGAACCGATCAAAGTCAGGTTCAGCGATACCTGTCGGGAAAAACGGTCAGGGAAAGTCAATTGGGGCTTATCTTTAATGGGATCTTTAAGATTCCCATGCAATTTTTCATCCTTCTGGTCGGGGTAATGGTCTTTGTTTTCTACCAATACAATCCTTCCCCCCTGAATTTTAATCCGGCGGCAACCAGTGGGGTCCTTAATTCTGAATATGCCGATGATTATAAGGTGTTGCAAAAGCGGCAAGTGGAACTGGAATCCGAAAAGGTGATCGCCCAGAATAAATTTGCCATAGCCCTTGATCTTAAGGAGTATACGGCCATTGAGGCTGCCAAAATGCAGATAATCGGAATCAATAAGAAAGATAGTATCAACAGGGTCAGTGCAAAGGCCTTGATTCATCTGGCAGACGATTCCATTGAAACAAACGATAAGGATTACGTATTCATACATTTTATATTGAACAATTTGCCTACGGGACTTATCGGCTTGTTGTTGGCGGTTATCCTTTCGGCGGCCATGTCTTCCACGGCTTCCGAACTGAACGCCTTAGGCACGATAACCGCGTTGGACCTTTATAAACGTAATAGATCCACAAGTAACCGTTCCGAAAAACATTATGTAAAGGTTTCCAAGGGTTTTACGCTTATGTGGGGGGTTATAGCCATTTTGATTGCCTGTATTGCACATCTTTTTGATAATTTGATTCAATTGGTGAACATTATCGGAAGTATTTTTTACGGTAATGTCCTAGGTATATTCCTTTTGGCTTTCTTCTTTAAATATGTAAAGGGTAATGCCGTTTTCATTGCCGCGATATTGACACAGATATTGATTTGTATTACCTATTACAACCTTATCCATATCTACCCTTCGGGCCAAGAAAAACTGAGCTATTTATGGTTGAACTTCATTGGGGCGGCATTGGTGATCATTTTTTCCTTTTTGTTCGAGGCATTTGATAGATTATTGAAGAATCCACCTATCAAATCCTAATCCGTAACGTTTAACAAACCCACCGATAATTGTTTAAGTAGTCCTAGTTTGATAAGGGGCTATCTATGGTAATACCTATGCCCGATCATTGGTTTTTCGCTCTTCGGATACTATCCAAAGTTCCATGGTAAAGTCCCGATATCAATGGTTTCGTTTGAAAATATATATGAAGTTGGTTTGATTTTCTTTTGAAGCATAAAAAAACCCTGATTTTTTGGTCAGGGTTTTAGTTGTATTTTAAGAAGGATCGTTTTACATCGCCCCCCACTCTTTTAAAGAGTCTTTGTTCATTTTAACGTAATCCGCATTTCCGGCAGCTTCAGCGGCTGCCAAAGATTTCTTGGCTGTCTCAATGGCCGCTTTTTTGTCCCCGGACTTGGCCTGGATCAAGGATTGTTGACGTAATTGCCAAAAAGCAGGCTCTTTGGTCATTGCCATGGCTTTGTCCATCCATTCCTTGGCTTTGTTGATGTCTTTTCCTGTTGACGCATAATAGACAGCGGCTGCATAATAATCACCCGCTCCAGGTCCGTTCATGACCTTATCGATATTCTTGGTCACTGTAGCATCAGTTGGTACTTCAAATTTGACACCGACATAGGTTTTCTCCCACATCATCCCCAATGTAGCTCCGTCATTCTTTAAATCATCTATGGTAATGGTGAACGTCTCAATATTATCGGGTATGCTAAATACCTCTGCAGTTGTTTTGGCCGCAACTTTACTCTCATCCCATTCCCCAGGAGTACCTCCACCTTGGTACTCAGTATAAAAATATACGTCCCATGCTTGGGCATTTGGTTTGGTGAAAATAGCATAAGAGCCAGCCTTTAATTCCTTGCCGTCAATGGTAACATCTTCACTAAAAGTGATTTTGGTTCTTGCATTGGCCCCTGTTCGCCATATTTTGTCAAACGGTACCAAGTCACCAAAAATAGTTCTTCCTCTCATGGAAGGTCTTGAATACTCTATGGTAACCTCCGTTAATCCGACCGTTTGCTTCAATGTTGAAAACGGACTCGGTTGTGGTGTTTCAATTTGCGCTTCCATAGAAAAGGAAGCCAAAACCACACATGCTAGTACAATTAATTTTTTCATCTTGCTGTTGAATTATAGTTTTATCAAAACTAAATATAAAGCCTTGTCACATTTGTTAATAAACTCTTAAATAATCGTATTCCATGTATTCAATAGGCCACAAAAGCCTTGGATAGTACCTTATCTTCCAAATAGAGCGTTAGGTAATATACCCCTGATTCAAAAGTGGTTAGGTCCAAATCGGTATTTTCAATATCGCGACCTAAAGTAAACCGTAACATCTTTCCGGATGTATCGAATATCGCTTGGGCCATTACCGTTTTATCGGATAAAAGCGCATACTGCAACTTCTCAGGGTCGTATGAACCATAAAGTACCAACCGATCTTCATCGTTTTGTCCCCCCTCATCTTCCCCTTCGGGAATTTCATCGGTTTCTCCAGATCCTTCTTGAAATTGAAGGGCATAAAGCATGGGGTCCAGGGTAATGCCCAATGCTTCCCTTTCAAATCGTTCGGAACCTATAAAATAACGCAAGGGCCCTACCGATGTGATGGCTTCGGCCTGTGCAAAACCAATATCCAAGGAAATACGTTCCACATCATTTTCAAAAAATGACCCGTCGACAATATCTCGGCTTCTTAAAACAAATGGAGACAATAAATTGGTATAGGCGATCAACAAAAGGTCATTTTGGGATGCGTCATAGGTCGCACCAGTAACCAATCCGTATACGGCATAGGAAGCGACTTTTTTCGCAACATGGTTTCCCGCTTCCGTAGGGAGCGCATAAACGGTGGTACCTTGGGCGATCCATTCCTTGGTAAATACCAATAATTCATCTTGATAAACCGTTAGGGCCTCTGCATCCCAATCGCTTTCCCCGTTATCATCGAAATCTTGCTGGTCTTCATACCTGAAATTGATGATCTCCGCTGTTACTTCATTCCCTTGGTCAAAATCATTCTTTGCAATCTTATAAATAGCCAAATCTGTTCGTGTTCCGGTATAATTTCCAATATCCCCTATATAAATATGGGTAGCATCCTGGGTAAGGTCTTCCCAATCGATGTTCGAGGCATTTGAAACCGATACCCTCCGGGTAATTAGCATGGAAACGGTATCCAAGACATAAAGAACCGGTTCATTGCCCGAATCATTATGGGAGATCAGACTGCCATTATGGAAAATGTGCCCGGAATTCTCGGTCAGTTCCAAAGGCATCTGCCCTACTTCATGTACTTGGGTCTGTGCACTGGCAGTGTAAAGAACAAGGAGCGCTATGGTATGTAGTACGATCGATCTCATAGGGTAGCTTAGAATTTCAAGGTACGAAATAGAAATGAAATACCTATTTTCATATTGTTTAAACATTTAGTATATTTGTTAAACAACATATTCTTGATGAAATTATATCGATTACATTCCACCCAAGCATTGCCCATCACCCAGGAGCGCGCATGGGAATTTTTATCGGACCCGATGAACCTAGCGACCATTACCCCGGATCATATGGGGTTCCATATTCTGTCGGGCGCCGATAGATCCATGTTTCCAGGACAGATCATCCAATATAAAGTGATTCCCTTTCCGGGTTTCCCTACCCGATGGGTCACCGAAATTACCCATGTCATGCCCGGGGAGTATTTTGTTGATGAACAGCGCTTTGGCCCCTATGCCCTTTGGCACCATAAACATTTTATCAAGCCCATCCCCGAAGGGGTGTTCATGGAGGATATTATCGATATAAAGTTACCTTTTGGTATTTTAGGGCGTTTGGCTTTTCCATTGGTAAAGGTGCAATTGAACAAGATATTCAAATATCGCGAAGAGAAACTCATAGAGCGCTTTGGGCAGATCGATGGTCATTTAACGACGTTGAACATTAAAACCATATAAAATGAAAAATATATTATTGATCGGGGGGTCGCACGGAATTGGGCTTGCATTGGCCAAAAAACTGACGGAAAACAATACTGTTTTTATAGCCTCCCGAACATGGGAACCGACAGACCTTCCGGCGATATCCCATTTGAAGTTCGATGTGACCAAGGATACCCTTGACATGACGGAGCTACCGGATCATTTTGACGGTTTTGTATATTGCCCCGGAAGTATTAACCTAAAACCCTTTAAAATGTTAGGTTTGGAAACCTTTAAGGAAGACATGCAACTTAACTTTTTTGGTTTGGTCAACGTGGTTAAGGATATTATGCCGTTAATGTCGGAAGGATCGAGTATGGTTTTTTTCAGTACGGTTGCGGTTCGGACCGGAATGCCCTTTCATACGAGTATCGCTGCCGCAAAAGGGGCCATAGAAGGGTTTGCCAAATCGCTTGCAGCGGAATATGCCCCAAAAATCAGGGTGAATGTCATAGCCCCTTCCCTGGTCGACACCCCTTTGGCAGCCCGGCTCTTGAACAATGATAAGAAAAAGGAAATGATGGCCTTAAGGCACCCCCTAAAACGGGTAGGGAAAGTGGAGGACATGGCCAACATCGCACAATTCCTGCTCAGTGAGGATAGTTCTTGGATGACGGGGCAGGTAATCGGAGTTGACGGGGGCCTATCTACCTTAAATATACATTGATAAGATGAAAAAAGTAGTTCTTTTTTGGTTTAGGCGCGATTTACGTTTGTTGGATAACACAGGGCTTTCCAAGGCCCTTGGACAGTCATCCAAGGTACTTCCCATTTTTATTTTCGATTGGGAAATCTTGCATCAATTGCCCAAAAGGGATGCCAGGGTTTCATTTATCCATCAAAACCTTACCCGAATCAATGCCGAATTAAAACAGGAATACAATAGCTCAATAGCCATCTATTTTGGTCGGCCCCTCGAAATCTTCAAGAAATTGACAACGGATTTTAATCTTGAGGCCGTTTATACCAACCATGATTATGAGCCTTATGCGCTACAACGAGATAAACGCGTGAAAGAATTCCTTGATGATAAGGCCATCCCTTTTAAAACCTTTAAGGACCAAGTGATTTTTGAAAGGGATGAAATCGTTAAGGCTGATGGCAGTCCGTATGTGGTATATACCCCCTACAAAAACAAATGGAAGGAAAAATTCAATTCCGACCTCTTTTTAAAACAGTTGGAAGACAACGCTTTACGCGATAATTTCATCCAAAACCAAGAACTGCCTTTTCTTTCCCTATCGGAATTGGGGTTTGAAGCATCATCGATAAAAGTGCCAGACTATGTGATTTCCGATGATTTGATTGCCAATTATGAAGCTACAAGGAATTTTCCGGCCAAAACACCTGGAACTTCCAGGATCGGAGCGCACTTAAGGTTTGGCACTGTTTCCATTAGAAAGGTGTTGAAAAAAGCCATTGCCTCCAAAAACGAAGTGTTTTGGAACGAATTGATATGGCGGGAGTTCTTTATGCAGATCCTTTGGCACTTTCCCCATACGGTGAACAATGCCTTTAAACCCAAATATGATCGTATACGTTGGCGCAACAACGAGGAAGAGTTCGAAAAATGGAAAAATGGGCAAACCGGTTATCCCCTTGTCGATGCGGGAATGCGCGAACTGAATGCGACAGGGTACATGCACAATAGGGTACGTATGTTGGTTGCCAGTTTTCTCTGTAAACACCTATTGATCGATTGGCGTTGGGGAGAGGCGTATTTCGCTGAAAAGTTGTTGGACTTCGAATTGAGTTCCAATGTGGGCAATTGGCAATGGGCTGCCGGGAGTGGTGTGGATGCCGCCCCTTATTTCCGTATTTTCAATCCCACCACACAGATCGAAAAATTCGATAAAAAACACGTGTACATCAATCAATGGATCCCTGAACTACAGGAGCTGACCTACCCGACTAAAATGGTTGACCATAAAGAAGCCAGGGAACGTTGTTTAAAGGTTTACAAAGAAGCACTCGGATAATCCATTTTTAGTATATTTAAGGATAAAAGTTTCCATGGAAAAAGAAATCATAAAAGAATATACCAAGGGGGACATGACCATTATCTGGAAACCCAAAACCTGTATTCATTCCGGTGTATGCGTGCAGCAATTGCCCCAAGTCTACCACCCTGGGGAAAGACCTTGGATAAAGCATGAAAATGCGACCAAGAAACAACTGATGCAACAGATATCGGCCTGCCCTACCGGGGCTTTAAGTTATCGCATCGAAGGTAAATCAGAAGAAATCAAAATCAATAAAGATATGGCAACAGTAAAAATTAAACCGAACGGACCCTTATTGGTAGAAGGCCAAATTACCATTATCGATGCAGACGGCAACGAAGAGGTCAAGGAAAAAACGACTGCCTTTTGCCGTTGTGGTGCCTCTAACAACAAACCATTCTGCGACGGCACCCATAACAAGGTGGGTTGGAAAGACAGCTAAACACGCATGAGTAAGGCCAATCGCAAGCCTACCTATTTCCTGCCCATATTCACCCTCATCGTCCTAATCGATTTGTATGTGGGTAGTATTGGGGATGATGTCCTGCGTCATTTTACCAAACCTTTGATCCTATGCTCCCTATTGGTTTATTTTGCCATTAATGGGCGTCAACTAGGGAAGCCTACCTATGTGTTCATGTTGATGGCCCTCTTTTTTTCTTGGCTGGGTGATGCTTTTCTGATGTATGATGGTATTTCCCCGAAGTATTTCGTGGCCGGACTCCTTTCCTTTCTTCTGGCACATGTGGTATACGCCATCCTTTTCTTTAGAAAGCGGAATATCCCCTTTTCAAGAGCCTTTTGGTTGGTTTTAGGTCTGTTGGTCCTTTATGGGGGTTTTCTCTTCTTTCAGATACAAGCGGGACTTGGAGCCCTTAAAATTCCCGTTATCTTTTATGTAGCCGTTATTCTCTTTATGGCCTTAGCGGCCTTTGGAAGAAAAGGCAAGGTGCCGCAATACAGTTTTAACCTGGTTTTTTGGGGAGCATTGTTCTTTATTGCCTCCGATAGTATATTGGCGATCAATAAATTTTTAATCGATGTCCCCTACTCCCACCTATTGATCATGGGCACCTATGCCACGGCACAATATTTGATTACCCGAGGTGTGTTGGTTCAGGAAAACCCATAATCAGGTTTTTAAAGGGTTGTGACCTTATTGATTCAACAAAAATTAGATACATTTATTTACAATAGAACATTGATGATTACTGTTATATATCGTAGTTGATGGGGTATTGTTGTTATGCTGGTGTTAACTGGAGTATTGTAAAGAATGCTTAAAACATATCCTTAATCAACTATATAAATTGGGTGTATTAATTATGAAGCTGCAAAAAATTAAAGAAATTGAAAATGTATACTCTATTGTAAAAATAGATAACTCTTCTTTACTTGTTTCTTACAAGAAAGAAAAAGCGAGAATTTACAATAGCAATAATCTGGATTCGATAAAGAAAATAAATCAAAAATTGAATGTACTCGAAATATTTAAAAATAATGATACTGTTTATTTTATAGATGGCTGGGGCAAATTATTTATAAAAAAAATGAACATATTATTCCTTTTTTAGAGCATTATTGGTGTGTAGACTCAACAAAAATTATAAATCATCTAGTATTGAATATCGGAGATGTAGAAAATCAAACAAATAGTATTTACTCCTTGTCAAAAAAAGAGTTTTTATGGGAGTTGGAAAACATCTCAATTATAGTAATTAGTGACTATTGCTTTAGCAGGGAAAAAATAAATTTTAAAACGCATGATATAGAAACAGGAGAGGTTTTATGGAAAAAAACAATTACGGACGATTTTCAAGAGGCTAAAAACTATAAATTTTTTACCGTATACAACAAGGTGTTGGTACTAGCCGTAAATGACTCTATTCTGGCAGGGTACAATGTAGAAACAGGAGAACTGCTGTGGTCGGTTACTAAGACCAATAACAGAAATCTCTTAGTGGATATTGATGGCAAACTAAAAGGCGTTACCTCGACGGGCTATTTTGAAACAGAAATTGAGACCGGCATCCATCGTAGAATAGAGTTCGCACCATACGAAGCAATCAATGAACCTGGATGGTTCGATTCGCAGCGTGATACGTTTGTCATTATCGACAACCATATCATTACTACCGATTTTTTTAGTAACCGTATTGGGGCTTTTAATTTAGAAACGCT
>NZ_JARBUY010000001.1:0-123874 GCF_028882255.1 Maribacter polysaccharolyticus | reverse complement strand
AATCGTTGGGAAGGGTTGAAACATTTTATCTCTCTTTTTAATAAAAACAAATCATAACCTAGTAGTATGAAAAACAACTACCTATATATCATCCTAATATTTTGGTGCGGCCTTCTTAGCGCCAACGTAACCAATTCCTCCCGCTAACGCGAGTGTCAATAATCGATGTCCCCTACTCCCACTTATTGATCATGGGTACCTATGCCACGGCACAATATTTGATCACCCAAGGTGTGTTGGTTCAGGAAAATCCATAATCAGGATTTTAAAAGGACTATGACCTCAATGATTCATCAAAAATTAGATACATTTATTTACAATAGAATATTGATGATTAATGTTATATATCGTAGCAATATGGCACGAGCGTGACGTTTGCGCTAGCAGGAGGCCAATGCTGCGAGTAAAAATATTATTTTAAACATAATAATATTTCCATAATGAAAAAAAGTATTGGAGCATATCAGTTAGGAAGAAGAATATTTATACACCCTAAAAAAGGCACCCAAAGTGTGGCTGTTTTAGCAGAGCCCATTCAAGAACTTAGTATTGATGATTCTCTGGAGAAAGTAGGGAGAGTTATAAGAGAGTGTATTGAAGCTTATGAAATTGGAAAAGAGAGGTATGACAGAGAAAAATGGAAAACTGTTAACGATCCATTAGTTAAGATGTCAGGCTGCAAAAGCGCAAATGAATTTTTCAAACAGGTATTTAACCCGCCTGTAGTTTTACTTAACAAGACAATACATTTTTGCCCTAGGTATAACCATGGTTTGAAAAAAGGATTTAAAAAGACAGAACATCCGAATATTGAGTTGGACTATTTTATTGCTTCGGATAAAGATTTAGGCAAGGCCTTGTTAAAGACGTTTGAGTTGTGTGGAATTAAATAAAAAATGACAGTTATAAAAGAAGAAAATAAAATAAAACCACAAATACCAAAATGGGTAATGAATAGACGCTACCGTCGTGGGCCGTTTATTTTTTTCATGTTAGGGATATTACCCTTATTTTGGGGTATTCTTCTAGTCATTCTTTATATCCAAGCTCCTGAACCAAGACAATTAACCAGCAACGCAGCTGTTTTAAGTTTGGAAAAAGGTTCATATAGAGAAAAAAAATCTGTGCTGCATTTAGATTTTGATACCCTAAAGTTAAAAGCAGAATTATCTTCAGAAGAAGAAGACAGATATCTAATATTGGTTTCATTTTCAAAATCTTTTGGTGAAAATGAATTTCAATTCTTAAATAGTAATAACAAATCCATACAAGAACAACGGAATAAATTACTTCGCTTTAAAAAACTTTTGAATGTAGAAGAAATTATTGAAGTTGATAAAGTAAGCTTGTCCTATTTACCAAACGGTTATATACAGGAGTTATCTCTAAACAACAAGGTAATAATCAAAAAAAGAAATGAAATACTATTTTTTATGCTTTGGATAGTGCTTCCTCTTTTGATTGGGAGCTATATAATCTATTTAACGTTTAAATTTTATAATAAATATCAAAATACTTTTAACTAAAGAAAGAAAATACGTAGTATGACAAAAAACTACAAATATATCTTAACAATCCTTTTGCTACTGTCTCCTTTGGGCATGCATTTGGGCATGATGGAACTATGATTGGAACGAATAACAACATAGGCTATACGGGCTCGAGCGTGACGCTCGCGCTAGCGGGGGTGCTACCAAATGGATATTCGGAGATAGTACTAGATGCCATTCCAGCCGGAAGTTATACAGAAACGATAACCAATATAAAATGAAAGAAGTTATAAAGAAAAATTGGGAATACACTCTTTTTGAGAAAAAGGATAAAATGATTTTATCTGTTTTATGTGGTAGTGTTGCGCTTTTTACAGTGAACATTGAATTGAATGAATCTGAAAAAGAAGGTTTTGAAAAATTTGGTGAATCCTTTATTGATGATTTGGCTGAAAAAGTAAGAGCAGTTCCAAGTGATTTTCAAACTAGACATGGAGATATGTCCAGTTTCGTATAGGTGAAATATTATAAATAAAGTTAAAGTATAGCTTTTATTGCCTGATGAAGATGTTAGAATACATATTAAAATTTGGTTTTATGTTCGGATTGAGCATTGCACTGGTATTTGCCGTAGGTCCTACTTTCTATAAAAAAGCCAAGTCAGATAAGACCAATTTTTCAAATACTTCCAGGGTAAGGTATTTCAGTTTAGATTATGCATTTGACAGTGAAAAATATATGCAATTAAAGTTGATTATCAATAAGGGTGATACCGTAAATAAAAACTACTTCATTCCCGAAAAAGAGCATAAAGAAGTCATCTCATTTTTGGTTAAGGAAAAATTTGTTACAACCAACAATATAAGAGAAATATTGCCATTTAAGCTAACCTCCAAACAGTTACAATCTTTGAGAAATATTATATTTAAGTTAAATGGGAAACATATAGAAGTCCTTGCCATAGATGATTATTATTTGGTGGGAAACAAGCCTACGATTGTGGGAAAAGTAATTTATTATGGATTAGGAATTATTTTTATCGCTATAGGACTATTGGCCTTTTTTCTAAGCTCCTTAGTTTTTATAGACATTTTTAAAATTTATCAAAAAACTGGCGAATTTCCAAATTTACCTAATTCTATAAACAGCAAGCTAGAAGGCCTAAAATATATCTTCAGAGGATTTAAGTTAAAGAACAAAAATGATTAAATAATGAAATCATAATTCCCCCTCCTGCTAGCGCGAGCATCACGCCCGTGCCGAACATGAGTAAGAAGTAAGGAGTAGAACAAAGCGAAAATTAGAAGAAAAACAAAATCATAACCCAGTAGTATGAAAAACAACTACCTACATATCATCCTAATATTTTGGTGCGGTCTTCTTAGTGCCAACGCAACCAATTCCCCCGATGCCTGCACTGAGCGCAGTCGAAGTGAAGGGGGTGCCCGCAGGACGGGGGATGTTCTTTACCTTGGGTATCGTTTTTAAGAATAGATAAATAGGGTATGCATTTGGGTAGTTTGAAATTATGAAGGAAGTAACCGTATATAAGTACTGGATGGGTACGAGTCTGCCGCTCGCGCTTGCAGGAAAGGCCACTTTGATTGAATACGATATGAAAAATAATGAATTTTATTCTCCATTAATTGAAGAGGGTTTTGATTTAGTTTTTGAACCCGTGATTACTTTTAGCGTTAAAGATTATGACATGGATTACCAAATTGACAAAAAGGTATGGGAAGTACGATATTAAAAAAAATATTACCGATTATAGCATTTTTAATGGTTGCTAACTTTTTAATTTCATTATTAACCTCAGTCTTTGCACTTGTGGGTGGTAAGTATTTTGATGACTATGAAAATTATAAAAGTTTAAAAAATAAAGATATATATATGGAGATAGATACGCTATCACTATTGCGCACTAGAGAAAAAAGATCGACATCAGGTAGCACTACCAGAACCCTTATAATCGAAGCGGTATCCGATAGATATAAAAATAAAATTGAACTCTCAATGGCAAATAAAAAGTACTTCAATTTTAACTCAAGATTTGCTGTTTACAGGAGTAAGTTAACTAACAAATATTTTCTTAAAAATGCTCCAAGCGATTATTTCAAAGGGCAATACTTTTCAGTATTTGCAGGATTATATTTTAAAATTTCATTTTTCCCGTTATTGGGATTCGTGATCTACTTATTTACTAATTATAAAAAATCTATATGAAAAATATTATTCTTATTTTTTTAGTTCTTTTTTGGTCTAAAGCGGAAGCTCAAAAAGTTCTTGAATATAATCAAAGTAGCGAAGTAGAGTTTAAAGTCTATCAAGAAAATGAAAATAAATTAAAAAAAATAACAGATGAGTCAGCTTTTAAATTGACTAGTCCAGAAGCTACTGCGAGAGGTTACTTTTTTGCCCCATCAAATGAGACTTTGGAATCTTTATATTTTGACAAAAAACTATTTCGCCCTAAAAAAGACAAACATTTCCGCAAAATCGTTGAAACACCCGAGGAGGATTCTTATGTGCAATTATTACATAAAACAACATATAACTTTCAAGGAAATGAAATGTGTTACATCATGTTTATAGCTAAGATAAAAGGAATAGATTTTCCGTTTCCTACCTTACTAGACCTGATTAAAGTAGGTGACAATTGGTTAATCCAAAAAAAAACAAACCAAAAGAAAATCAGGGACTGTTTAATGCTTTTTAAGCCATGTGTTTTATCAAATTTAGTTGAAGCTAATAGTATGGATAATGATGTCAATAATATACTGAACAAAGTAAATTCAACTGGGGAAGGGCTTGATTTTACGAAACTATATGAAGAATTAGCCTCAATTCAAAAAAACGAAAACCTTGCTTCTAAATTGACTTTGTCCGAAAATCTAGATTGCGCAAATATTGGTTACAAAGAAATAGTAAAGGGCAATAACTACTTTACAGCTTTATTTGACAATGTAAGTATTGCCCAGTTTAAAAAGCAAGATAAGTTATTGATTGCTCAAATAAAGAAGAACAATGATTCTATAGTTCTTACAAGTAAATTAGACCTTGAATATTCAAATAGAAAATATGAGATAGTTAAGTATAATATTATTCAAACTAGTGGTGTAGTGATTAAAGAAATCATCCGTTTAGATAAAAATGCTAATCCAGAGAAACCTGTGAAAGATTTGTTATTCCTTTTTGAGAATTTAGACACAAGGATTTTTGGAGATTTATCTCCAAACATGAATACAAGACCGATAACGAAAACTAATTTATATAAAGAGTCTAGGGGAGTTTATGAAATTTTAAATATAACTAAGCTATATAACTTGTTTATTAATAAAAATGAACTATTCGCAAATTATATATATATGTAAAAAAATATTCTTCTCCTATTACGGAGACATCGCACTTGTCTGCCTATAACAGGCTCGTGCCATGTTCAAAACACCCCTGTAAAGTAGTGTCCCCATTACTTTACCGTCCCCTCAAAGGGGACAATAAATCCCCCTTTGAAGGGGGTGCCCGCAGGGCGGGGGATGTATTTCCCCATTAAAAGGGTCGAACCGATGTAGATAGAAGGAAAAACAGAAAGATGAATAAAAAAGATATAGCCTCCTATAATTTTTTTGGAGGTACTTAAACACGATAAACTTCACGTAGTATGATAAACAACTACCTATATATCATCCTATTTCTTTGGTGCGGCCTTCTTAGCGCCAATGTAACCAATTCCTCCCGCTAGCGCGAGCGCAGGCGAAGTGAAGGGGGTGCCTGTAAGGCGGGGGATGTAAAAAAGTATTAAGTATAATGTATGGAGTAAAACACCCCTGTAGTCCCCTCAAGGGGACAATAATTCCCCCTATGCCTGCACTGAGCGCAGCCGAAGTGAAGAGGGTACCTGCACGACGGGGGATGTATTTCACCATTAATAGAGTCAAGCCTTTTTAGATAGAAGAAAAACAGAAGAGAAAAATGATATCCCCTCCCATAATTCTCTCGGGGTTAACTCTTAATGAAGTATTAGAAATAACTACCTATACCCAAAAAAGTTCCTTGGGTGCAGGCTGTTTTGGGTCAATTCATAGAAATCCTCAGCTAGTTCAATAATCGAACTCTAGCCCTAGACGGAAAATAAAACTCCTGCTTTTTCGAAAAACTACACCCTGGTGATTTTGGCCCCGATAGCCCGTAGGCGGGTATCGATATCCTCATAACCCCGATCGATCTGTTCAATATTATGGATCGTAGAGGTTCCTTTTGCCGATAAGGCAGCAATCAAAAGGGAAACCCCTGCCCTAATATCGGGTGATACCATGGTGGTGGCCTTTAATTTCGATTTAAAATTATGGCCAATTACAGTGGCTCTATGCGGATCGCACAAAATGATCTTTGCACCCATATCGATCAACTTATCCACAAAGAACAAGCGGCTTTCGAACATCTTTTGGTGAATCAGGACCTCCCCTTTCGCTTGGGTGGCCATTACTAAAATTATACTCAATAAATCGGGTGTAAGTCCCGGCCATGGGGCATCGGCGATCGTAAGAATTGAGCCGTCAATAAAACTCTGTATTTTATAACCATCCTTGTGCTCAGGTATATATATATCATCGCCTTTCCTTTCTATGGTCACCCCTAATTTTCTGAAAACGGTCGGTATTTGTCCCAAATCGTTCCAACTTACGTTCTTGACCGTCAGTTCACTTTTGGTCATGGCCGCCAATCCGATCCAACTTCCGATCTCGATCATATCGGGTAACATGGTATGTTCGGTTCCTCCCAACGTATCAACCCCTTCTATGGTCAATAGGTTTGAACCGATCCCAGAGATCTTGGCCCCCATTCGGTTCAACATCTTGCATAGTTGCTGCAAATAGGGCTCACAGGCCGCATTATAGATGGTGGTTTTGCCTTCGGCAAGTACGGCCGCCATAACAATATTGGCGGTTCCCGTTACCGAGGCTTCATCGAGCAACATGTAGGTGCCTTTCAACCTTTTGGCCTCCACCCCATAAAAATGTTCCTCTTTGTTGTATCGGAATTTGGCCCCTAGGTTAATGAATCCCTCAAAATGGGTGTCCAACCTTCTCCTTCCGATTTTATCTCCTCCGGGTTTGGGAATATAGCCTTTGCCGAAACGGGCCAATAAAGGTCCTACGAGCATGATCGAGCCTCTAAGCCCCCTACCGTCTTCCTTGAATTGATCGGATTGTAGATAATCGAGGTTTACATCATCGGCCTTAAAGGTATACGAACCTTTTCCCTTCTTTTGGATCTTAACGCCCAGATCCTCCAATAAGGAAATGAGTTTATTGACATCAACGATGTCGGGAATATTGTTTACGGTAACCTTTTCAGCTGTCAACAACACTGCACAAAGTATCTGCAATGCTTCGTTTTTGGCGCCTTGTGGGGTAATTTCCCCGGATAACTGATGGCCGCCTTCAATTTTAAACGTTCCCATTGAGGATTGAGACTATTAGTATCGCTTTTTACCGCGATTATTGCTTCTTTGATTTTTCTTGCCAGAACTACTACGAGGATTTTTTGCCACTCTATTTTTAAGGAATTGGCCACTATCGGTCAGGTTTTCCCCTTCTTTGGCCAAATCTATCTGACCGTCGCTCAACTCATAAAGGTGCTTGAAAATCACTTTATCATCCACCGTATCCTTGTTCCAATTAAGGTAACATTTTTTCATATGGTTGGCGATGGCATATTCCAGTCCGTCGCGCATATCGCCTTTGTCCCACTCCACGGCAACATCGATCATACGCTTGATGTTATTCCCGTAAAAACGGTATTTCGGAAAGTTCTGCGGATAGCCAAGTGGTTCCGGTCTTTGTTGTAAGACCTCCTTGGAGGTTATCGGGAAAGGGGAATCCACATCCAATTTAAAATCGGACATAATGAACAATTGATCCCATAGTTTGTGCTGAAAATCGGGTACATCCCTTAAATGGGGCTGTATATTACCCATGACACTGATTATGGCTTGGGCTACTTTATTGCGTTCCTCACGATCTTCGATCGATATGGCATGATCTACCATTTTTTGGAAATGACGACCATATTCGGGAATAATGAGCTTTGGGCGCTCAGTATTATATTCAAGGTTTTCTACTAAATTCAAATTATATGTTTTAATGCTTTGTAAGCGTATAGGAAGTATTTCTATAACGGGTGCAAAATAAGAAAATTATGCTGTAAAAGCTATTTTATAAGGATATTACCCCTTCAATTTCCCCAACCTCCTTGTATTTTGCGATTACGGCATCGGGATTTTTGAGGTTTACCCTGATGGATAAGCTAGTATATTTACCGTTCTTGGATAGTTTTGAATCGATAACGGCCCCTAAATTATTGAAAATGGAGTGCACCTGACTGATTTTTTTCTCATCGGTCAATACAATGAACTTGTACAGGTACAAAGAGGGCCATTGGGTACTATCTTCCAATTGGGTCCGTAAACGTTCATAAAACTCTTCAGGATTCTCTTGGCTCATTATTGCAATTTTATGCAAATATAGGGCTTCAACAACAATTTTTTAATATTCCCGTATTCCGTATTTTTACATTTTTAATAGAAAACATTTGAAAGCAAAAAAAATTGTAATCACCGGGGGACCGAGTACGGGTAAGACATCGGTCATTGAGCAGTTGGAGAAAGATGGTTTCCATTGTTTGCATGAGGTCATCAGGGATATGACCATGGAGGAAAAAACCCAGGGCCAAGAAGTGAAGATGGTTTCTAACCCCATCGTATCTGTTCCAGACCCCAAAAGTTTTAACATGAATATCCTGAAGGCAAGGATCAACCAATACCATTCGGTGCTGGAATCTACAAGGGAAATCGTATTTTTCGATCGTGGAATACCCGATGTGTTGGCCTATATGGATTGTTTTGGGCAAACCTATGCATCTGAATTCTCGGAGCCTTGCCAAATGTTGAGATACGACCATGTTTTTTTGATGCCTCCATGGAAAGAGATCCATGTGACGGACAATGAGCGTTTTGAATCCTATGAAGAATCACTTAAAATCCACGATTGTTTGGCCAGATCCTACGGTGATTTTTCATACGATGTTACCCATGTTCCCAAAGGAAGCGTTATTGAAAGGGTCCAATTTATTTTGGACCATATAAAATCGATCTGATGTATAAAGACCCCATAGCCATACTGGAGCAGTATTGGGGATTTGGGTCCTTTAGAGGCTCCCAAGAAAAAATCATCGATTCGGTCCTCGCGAATCGGGACGTACTGGGACTGTTACCGACCGGAGGGGGGAAATCGCTCTGTTTTCAGCTGCCCGCCATGTGCAAAGAGGGTATTTGCATTGTAATTTCTCCATTGATCGCCCTGATACAGGACCAGGTAACGGTTTTAAGGGAAAAAGGGATAAAGGCCATTGCCTTGACGGGAGGAATTCCCTTCGAGGAAGTCAACAATCTACTCGATAACTGTTTGTACGGCAATTATAAATTTTTATACCTCTCCCCCGAAAGGCTAAAACAAGAGTTGGTACGTGACCGTATTCGGCAAATGAACGTAAATCTGATCGCTATTGATGAGGCCCACTGTATATCGCAATGGGGGCACGACTTTAGGCCCGCTTATTTGGAGTGTGCCCTCTTAAGGGAACTGATCCCCGATGTGCCCATTATCGCCTTGACGGCCACGGCGACCCAAGCTGTTACTTTGGATATCGTCGAAAACCTTGCTTTGACCGATCCATTGATCGTAAAAGACTCCTTTGCCCGAAACAATATCGCTTTTTCGGTATCTTGGGAAGAAGATAAGCGTTATCGGTTAAAACAACTTTGTACCTCTGTCGTGCATAGTGCCATTGTTTATGTACGTACACGACGAGCCTCCCAGGATTTAGCCAATTACCTACAGGCCAATGGGTGTTCCGCTGCTTATTTTCACGGAGGGTTGTCCAAACAAGAAAAGAAACAACGATTGGATCTGTGGTTAAGGAATAAAGTGAGGACCATGGTCGCTACCAATGCCTTCGGGATGGGTATAGATAAACCTGATGTGCAATTGGTGGTCCACTATCAAATTCCCGATTGTATTGAAAATTACTTCCAAGAAGCCGGAAGGGCCGGAAGAAATGGAGCCCCGGCAAAAGCCGTGCTACTCACCAATACCATGGATATCGATCAGGTAAAGAAACAATTTCTAAGTGTGCTACCCGATATGCCCTTTTTGAAATTGGTCTATAACAAACTCAATAATTTTTTTCAAATAGCCTATGGCGAAGGCTATAATGAAAGGTTACAATTGAATTTCAATGCGTTCTGCGAAGCCTACAAACTAAATGCCATAATCACTTACAATGCCCTTCGGATATTGGACCAAAATTCGGTCATTGCACTTTCGGAATCTTTTACCAAAAAAACCACCTTGTGTTTTACCACCAATAAGGAACAGCTTTTCTCTTATTTGGAAAACCACGGGAACTTGGCAGAGATAACCCGGACCATTCTGCGTACTTACGGGGGTATTTTTGAATTTGACACCAAAATAAACACCTATTTGATCGCAAAGAAAGCTGGTGTTCCTGAACATGTGGTGATCAATACCCTGAGAAAGCTGCATGCCTCGGAAATTATCGATTACCACGAACAAAATAGCGATTTGGAAGTTACTTTCCTGGTTCCGAGGGAAGATGACATCACCATAAATGCATTCGCTCCAAAGGTAAAAACGTTGAATAGAATCAAATCGGAGAATATTGAAGCGATTTTATCCTATGTAAAAAATCAAAAAGTATGTAGAAACATACAATTATTAAGGTATTTCGGGGAAAATATTGATGAGGAATGTGGTACATGTGATGTGTGCACCGCCAAAAAAGCCCTAAAGGTAAACACCACTACCTTTATTAAGGAAGAGATCATACGCTCGCTAAGGAAAACCAAAAAATCCTCCAGGGATTTGATCAGGGAACTGCCTTTCAATGAAATCATGGTTCTAACAGCCCTGCGAGGGTTATTGGAATCCGAAAAAATCAAAATAAACAATAGAAATGAATATGAGCTCATTACAAAAAGATAACTTAAGGATCGTTTTTATGGGAACCCCGGAGTTTGCCGTAACCATATTGGATGCCTTGGTACAGAACAATTATAATATTGTGGGGGTATTGACCGCACCCGACAGACAGGCGGGCCGTGGCAGGAAGGTTCATAAATCGGCCGTAAAAGAATACGCTGAAGGGAAAGGGATTACCGTTTTGCAACCTACAAACCTCAAGGATGCGGCATTTTTAGAAGAATTGAAGGCCTTAAAAGCCAACCTGCAAATTGTGGTCGCTTTTAGAATGTTGCCAAGGGTCGTATGGGAAATGCCCACCTATGGTACATTCAACTTACATGCCTCCCTTTTACCGAATTATAGGGGGGCGGCACCCATCAATTGGGCCATCATCAATGGGGAGGTGCAAACTGGGGTCACAACCTTTTACATAGATGATAAGATCGATACGGGGGAAATGATCATGCAAGACAAAATAGCGATCACCAAAGATGACACGGCAGGGACCTTACATGATAAATTGATGCATTTAGGGGCAGAAACGGTACTTAAAACGGTGTTGCAAATCATAGATGGCTCCATTGAACGTACCCCACAGGATTTCAGCGCCAATTTAAAGAGTGCACCAAAAATACATAAAGATACATGCGAAATAGATTGGAGCCTGCCTTTAAAGCAGATCTACGACTTTATTAGGGGGCTAAGTCCGTACCCAGGATCATGGACCACCTTAAACAACGAAGAAGAAGAAATCTTCCTTAAAATCTATAAGGCTTCCATGGAGGAGGAAAGCCATGCATATGATATAGGACGGATTTTTTGTACAAAATCCGAAATGAAGGTTGCGGCCAAGGGTGGCTATATTGTTTTATTGGAAATTCAATTGCCGGGCAAAAGGAGAATGGATACCAAGGATGTATTAAATGGGTTAAAATTATCGAAAACAGCCGTAGTGGTGTAAAGCCCCGTGCCTATTGGGCTGCGAGAAACGTCAAAAACTTCCTACTTTATCAACAAAGGTGTATAGTTATCAACAAAAATGCCGATTTCCCCTTATTTTACTTGCGTTCAAGCGAAATCCGTATAAATTTGTTTATAAGTTTAAAGTTATTTGAAAACAATTAATTTAATTACATTATGAACAAAACAGAATTAATCGATGCTATGGCCGCTGACGCTGGCATCACAAAAGCTGCTGCTAAAAAGTCATTGGAATCTTTTTTAGGAAACGTTGAGAGTTCCCTAAAAAAAGGTGATCGTGTATCATTAGTAGGATTCGGATCTTGGTCTGTATCAAAAAGAAATGCAAGAGAAGGTAGAAACCCATCAACTGGGAAAACCATCAAAATTGCTGCTAAAAATGTTGTTAAGTTTAAAGCTGGTGCTGATTTAGGCAAAGCGGTAAACTAATTCATATTTACCTAATTTATTGAAAACCTTGACTTTTAGTCAAGGTTTTTTTTTATACCTATTGGTGATTTATGGGAAATATCTTATTTTAGGGAATACTTATATAGAAAATATGATCGGTATTAAACCAAATAAAGGCAAATTACTTATCGCGGAACCCTCATTGACAGGGGATGTTTCCTTTAATAGGTCTGTGGTTTTATTGGCCGAACACAATGATGAAGGTTCCGTAGGTTTTATCCTTAATAAGCCTTTGGAATACAGTATCAATGAACTGGTCAAGGAAATAACGGTTCCCTTACAGGTGTATAATGGAGGGCCTGTAGAACAGGATAATCTGTATTTTATACATAAAGTGCCGGACTTGATCAGTAACAGTATCGAAATTTCGGACGGAATTTATTGGGGAGGTGATTTTGAAACCACCGTACAGCTTATCAATGATAAGATCATTACAAATGATGACATTAGATTTTTTCTTGGATACTCCGGATGGTCTTCGTTTCAATTGGACGAGGAACTCTTGTCAAATTCATGGATTGTCGTACCCAATGAGTATGAAAGTGGAATAATACAAAAATCCTCAGTCGCCTTTTGGAAGGAAAAAATGATGGAATTGGGAGGAAATTACCTTATATGGTCCAATGCCCCGGAAAATCCCAGCCTCAATTAGTCCCCTTTGCCCTTAGGAAAGTCTCGCCAAAGTATTCAATTTGCCCAAAAGATTCTTGGACAACCCGGTATTGAATTGTTTTTTCCTGTATTTCGTGATGGGCTGTATGCCAATAATGGCATTGGTAATAAAGAGCTCATCGGCTTTTTGTAGTTCAAATGGGGAAATTGAGGTCAACTCCAATTCATATTCCCCTAGATTTTCAAATATTCCGATCAATTTCTTTCGAATGATCCCATTTAAGCATCCGTCGGAAAGCGGTGGTGTTTTTACGACGTTACCTTTGACCAAAAAGAGATTGCCATTAAGGCTTTCGACCACGTTTTTTTGGGTGTTCAATAATAGGCAATTATCCAGGTCATTTTCCTTGGCAAAAATACTCCCTACCACATTCAGGATTTTATTGTTTGTTTTCAGGGTTGATAGGATATCCTGGTTCAGATAAAAATCCTTAAAAAGTCCTACCTCATAAGTAGTATCTTCAAAGCCGTAAAAAGTTGTGGACAGCTCCTTGGTATCAATGATAAAAGATATATCATTGGAATCCGGAGCATACAGTCCGCCATCATTCCTGAAGACGGTTACACGTACCCTTGCCGGTTTTTGATCAAGGTGATTGCTTTTTAATGTACTTAATATTTGTTCTTCCAAAAATTCCATGGTAAAGTCCATCGGAATCTCCATCCTCAGAATCCGCATTGAGGACATTAATCGCAAATAATGTTCCTCCAGGAAATAAATTTTGGCGTTTACTACCCTGATACTCTCAAATAAGGCATCGCCATACCGCAATCCCCTATTTTCATGATTTAGAAAATGACTGTTTTTTTTAACTAGTTCCCCGTTGAAATTGATCATAAAAAAAGCCCTGATATTTATCGGGGCCAAATATACGGTATATATCCTTGTGGATCTTAATTTGACCCCAAAACCTGTTTTAGATCGGTGACCTGATTTTGCCAAAGCATTTTAGCTTCCTCTATTTCATCTTCTTCCGCAAAATCAATGATAAAAAGGGAAACGTCCTTAGTGATCTCATCCACAATAATCCGCATTTCAAAGAAAGAATCATCTTCATTATCCACCCAGGCAAATCGGACGAATTCATCACTTTTACGTTTTAACAATTTAGCTTCTTCTTCGGCACCATCCCAAATGAATGTGAACATTTCCCCTCGGGAATTCACATTATCGGCAAACCATTCCGAAAGGCCGGAAGGGGTAGAAAGATATTGATATAATAATTGGGGTGATGATTGTATTACGAATTCAATTTCATATTTAGTCTTATCGCTCATTCATGTTGTTATTTATTATGGGCAATATATAGAAATCTACATGATAAAAAAATAAAACGGTTAGAATATTTTTTTTCGACATGAATGTTGAAGAACAAAAAATTTACCTTTATATTTGCAGCCGCTTAGAACGATGGGATTGATGTTCCGGTCGGAATAAATATCGAATGGCGAGGTAGCTCAGCTGGTTAGAGCGTCGGATTCATAACCCGGAGGCCGAGGGTTCAAGTCCCTCTCTCGCTACTAAGGTCAATGCCTGTAAAATCAACGGTTTGTGTACGCACAAGCCGTTTTTTTATGTCTTTTAATTCCGTACTCATAGCTATAGTATAGGATCATGACCAAATATTGTGTTTATGCAAATAATCCACTTTGGTTGAGATTATTCTTTCTTTTTACTCAAGTGGTCATTATTGATTATCATAAGATTTCGTGAATCTTCGTTTTCTTTGCCTGAACGATGCAAATGACCAAAGAGGTTCATGGATACTTTATTTTTTCATTTTCTTTGCTTGTCCAAAGAAAACGAAACAAAAGAAAAGACACTCCTTCATTATGTGTCCCCAAAAATTTTGGGATTTTTGGGTCCGCCACCATGGCCTAAATTATTTCCAAGGCTTCAATAATTATTTACGGCCATGTTGACTACACCACAGAAGGAGATATACCCCCAATAGTATTTCGAACCCAATGACCCTAGGTTTCAAGAATACCAATGATCACTTTCGATATTTAAAAGTTGAAAAGAATAGGAAAAATAGGTTTCCCTATTCTTTTTCGGTTATGAATTCAATTCGCACACAACTTTTGAGATTGATCCATAGTATACGATAACGTATACGGTTTGAACATTAAACCGTACTATTCCAAACCTAAATTATACACCGGAGGCGTCAAGATCAAGGGTTGGTCTAAGCTTACCCGCATGCAACAAAAGCAGGCACTCGCCAAAGATTGGTATGTATATTTTTAATGACGAGACCCCAAAACGAAAAAACTTGTACGGCAAACCCCTATCAAGGCCGGGGAAAATCGTTTTAATACCAAACGGGAACGCTTACTGTTCTTGACCATCATTAAAAGGTCGCTCATAAAATATTTGGGACTTGGTTTGAGCCAAGTCCCAATAATGCCTTACGATGATCTATATTAAAGGAATCCTATTTCAACGTTTCGTTATAAAAGCGCAACCAGTTTTGACCCAATATCTTTTCGATATCCCCGGTACTGTAGCCCCTTTTGTCCAAGACTTTGGCGACTTGTAAATAGCGATCCGGTTTATCGAGTTCAGGAATCCACGGTGGCCATTGTACCTTATATGAGGGCTTAAAACGGGTTAAGCGCGGCACATACCAATTTTCATAGGTAGCTCCATGGGCTTGCATGCCTTCAATGCCAAAATCAGCGGCTACACCCACATGATCGATCCCGCCAACCTTTACGGCATGATCGATATGATCCACATAGGTTTCCAAGGTCGTATCGGTACCCAAGTTCGGTCCGATCATATAACCCAAACAGATAATGCCCATTACCCCCCCCTTATCGGCCATGGCCTTGATCTGTTCGTCCGTTTTGGCCCGGGGATAATTTTTATACAGTGCCTCACACATGGCGTGATTTATCGAAACAGGGGTTTTACTGAACTCGATCCCTTCAAGGGTGGTTTGTTCACCGCAATGTGACAGGTCTATTATGATACCCAATTCGTTCATGCGCTCTACGACTTCAATTCCAAAATCGGACAACCCTGAATTGGTGCGTTCGGTACATCCATCCCCTATTAAATTCCTTTGGTTATATGTAAGTTGGATCCAACGTGAACCGGCATTGTACAGGATATCTAGGTTATCAATGGATTCTTCCACCATAGTAGCGAATTGGAATCCTAGCAAAACCGCTTTTTTATTCTCTTTTTTCGCTCGTACAAAATCATCTGCTCCCGTAGCATAAAGTAACGTATCGGGGTTATCATCTATCCGATCCCTCCATTCAGCTAACGAAGCCATCGCAGTTTTAAAGTTGCTTGAAACCAAAGAGGCATGAAAACCTGTATATCCGGATTCATTCAAAGCCTTAAAGGAAACCTCACTCCAGCCTCTGGTGATAGTCAATCCATCAATAACCACGGCTTTTTTATACAGTTCTTCTATGTTTGTTTTGGGTATTTCCCATATGGCATCCTGAGGCATTCCTGAATGCCCTTGCACCGACTCCATGATCGATGAGAACGAATAGGCCATTTGGGTTGGAAATACTGCTCCTAAAGACAACATTTTCGCAAGGTTTCTACGGTTTTTATCCATAATACTTTGGTTTAAATTATTTTATGAGGGAATATTTAAGGTATTTATCGAAAATAGGGTTTATCAGGTATTTTTTTTAGCGTCAAAAGGTAACCATTTATATAAAATATCATTTGCTTAATCCTGCTTTTTTTCATTGGAAACCCTGTTAATTCCTAAACAGACTATGATCATCAGCCGAAATTTCCAATATCCCTGAAGTTCGGCCCTTCCTCCCAATGGACCCCGTATATCCGCTTGTTGTAGTCGATGATGCCCTTTCCTTCTCAAAAGGATAAGGATGCGTCAAAACCCATTACGTACCCTTACGGAGGCTATCTCGTTCATACGCATGCGCAACAGTTCATCGCTCCTGCCCCTTGGTCTTGTAATAGAACAGGTTCTTATGCAGCAATACCAGCTTGTAACAATGCTGGACGGGGCTATTATATTCCATCCTTATTGGAGCCCATCCCCCGTTTTCGGGACGGCCTTGGAATTTTTTTGGTACGTCCTGAAGAACCTGTTTTTCAAGGCTAGGGTCCGCCACCGGTTTCTTCAACTGGGAGTTCCCCGCTCCAAAATTCTTGTGCCCCCCCAGCTTAGAGACTTCAAGCCCTCCGTATTTCTTCTTCCAATTATAGAAGGTGGTATCACGGATACCCTTCTTACGGCACACCTCCTGGGTGCGTGTTCCCGTTTCCAACTGTTGGCTCGCACATACGATCTACGTCTCCGAATACTTTGATCGTTTCCTAGGCAAATTGTTAATTAAAGCCTAACATTTATTCCTTAATAATCCTCTTGTTCCAAGCTGTCCGTTTTATCGGGAGGAGCTCAACATTATATGTTACAAGATTCTGATCTAGATCATTTGGGAACGTGGGAATTACCAAGATATTTGTTTACAGGGTGTCCGGTATTTTCCTTCATACCAATCCCATAAAAAAGATCACTATGAAAAGTTTAATCGTTGTACTTGCACTATTGGGTCTCGGAACTTTGGCCAATGCCCAAAAGAAACCCAAGATAAAGGGGAATAAAGAAGTTACCGAAGTGGTACGGAAAATAGATGGCACCTTCAATATCATTGAGGTTGACGATGGGTTGGAGGTAACCTTATTCCAAGGTAATGAAAATAACTATGTTTTAAAAGTCGATAACAACCTAATCGATGTTATCGATTTTTCGGTTTTTGACAATACCCTAAGGATTTATACCCTTTTTAAAATTACCGCTAAGAAAAAGCTTGATATCCAACTCACCGTCAGGGATGTTGAACAACTTATACTTAAAAACGGCGCAAAGGTCACCTCTAAAAAAAATATCGAAGCTGCCAAGTTCTATCTTACCGGGTATAATTCAAGTCGGTTTGATTTAAATGTCAAATCCGATGATGTTACCGTGATACTACATCGCAATGCGGGTGGAAAAATCAATATCGAATCGGACAATGCAACGTTGGTCATGAATGACCGGACGGATATGAAGGCATATCTGGTAACGGATAAATTGCGTGTCACGCTAAACGCTTCCGCCGAACTCGATACCAATGGCAAGGTGGATGACGCCTATATAAGTCTTAAGGGGTCTTCAAAATTCAATGCCAGGAAAATGAAAATATCCGTTGCCGACCTGTACACTTCCAATTCCTCGGATGTTTATGTCAATGTGAACAAAAATTTGGAATTATATGCCCAAGGCAGCAGTAAGATCTATGTGTACGGCGACCCCAAAATTGAAATAAAAGGTTTGACCGATAAGTCTAAAATCATAAAGAAATAAAGCGCCCGGTTGTTCATGGGAAATGATATCTATCATTCTTTTTTAAAACCGGTCGGGTTATATTTATCGATCGTGTATTACATTGCAATGTGGTACCAATTTGAGATTGGATATCAAGGAAAACGTTGTTAACCAGTTGCTATAGACTATGAAATTCAAAACCATTATGGCCATTATTGCTGCGACCTTGGTCGTGGTATTTTCGCTGCAAAATACGGATGTTACCGATGTCAGGTTTTTGATATGGAAGCTATCGATGTCTCGGGTATTGGTCATTTTAGGCAGCTTTGTGATTGGGGTAATCGTAGGCATTCTAGTATCTTTAAAGAAGAAAATGGTTCCTAAAGAATAATATGGGTCAGATCGAAAAAGTATTTGTGGATTTCGGGGATACGCTGATCAAGGCATTTCCCAATATTCTTTCCGGCATTATGGTCCTTATCGTCTTTACGATAATGGGATTACTGCTTAGAAAACTGATACGGACAAGATTGACCGCTAAATGGAAAGACACTATCGTAGCTAATTTTGCCGGAGATGTCACCAAATGGATCTTCATCATTTTAGGGGTTATCATCGCGCTACATTTTGTTGGTTTTGGAGGTATTGGCAGCAGTATTTTGGCCGGAGCGGGTATATCTGCCATTATTGTTGGATTTGCGTTCAAAGACATCGCGGAAAACTTTCTGTCCGGAATATTATTGGCTGTAAACAGGCCTTTTAAAAAGGGGGATATCATTGAAATGGATAAATACAAGGGCCCGGTAAGGAATTTGGATTTACGGGTCACCCATATCAGAACCGCCGATGGCAGGGATATTTTCATCCCCAATTCCATGATCGTCAAGAATGTATTGATCAATTACACCAAAGACGGACTAATACGGCAAGAATTCAAGGTTGGCTTGGATACTTTTGATGATTTGGCCCGAGCAAGGGAAGTCATTCTTGCTTATTTTTCAAAACAAAAGGACGTACTTCCCAAGCCTTTGCCGAATATGTTGATTGATGAAATTGGGGAGTCTAGCGTGGTGATTAAAATTACTTTCTGGGTCGATATCCTAAAAACCAACTCCCCAAAAAACGACCCCAATATGGGAGAGCTTATAAAAAGTAGGGTTATGCGTGAAATCAAAGATGTATTGTTGGAAAATGGTTTTAACCTACCTGCTTTGATAGTCGAACACAAAATGTACCGGGAAAACGCCCCGATACAGGTGGAGACCATTGCGAAAAAAGAACATGTCAAAGGCTCAGCAAAGCCCTGATCGAAAAATAGCGAGACGATACCTTTTTCTGGTTAATTTTTTATATCGATGGGGTAAGTTCGGTACCAAAACCCACCACCCTACTCCCATAATGAAAATCGTCCGTCAATTCCTCAAAAAACCTAAAATGGATAGCTTTAATTAAAGATAATTCCTCTTATATTCACAGTGTGGATCATCTGCCCAAATGGAAAGGTTGGTGACAGGATAATAAAAATATTTCAGACAACTATGATCAAAACTTTAAAGGCATATTCATTAAGGGTTTTTGACATTGAAGAAAGTGAACTTAAAAAGACACTTTTGTTACAACTGAACATTTTTTTACTGATTACCACCCTTCTCATTGTAAAACCTACGATCAATTCCCTTTTTTTATCCGAACTTTCTTCCGATGCGTTACCGGTGGGGTATGTTCTTACGGCGTTGATGGCCATTATAGGTTCTTATTTTTATGATAGGGCGTTGGAAAAATATCCATTGAAAAGGATTATTGAAAGAACCCTAATCGGTTCGATACTTTCATTGATGGTCTTTGGTATTTGGTTTAATTTGAATATTGCAAACGGGCTCCTTTTATACATCCCATACATATGGGTGGCCATTTTTGGCCTTTTGGTCGCATCACAATTCTGGATATTGGCAAACCTTGTCTACAATGTCAGGGAAGCAAAACGCGTTTTCGGATTTATAGGGGCAGGAGCCATTGCAGGGGGTATTTTTGGTGGCTATCTCACATCATTGTTGGCAAGTTTCATAAATACGGAGAGTCTTTTCTTCATTGCCGCTGCCCTATTGGCGTGCTGTTTGCCCATAATGCGGTATATATGGAAGCATGAAGTTGAAAAACTGAACCCTTTTCAAGTTTCATTACGCAGTACACCAAAAGGTGATTCGCCCTTTAAATTGATAAAACAATCCAAGCTCTTGATCTTGATCGCTACTGTAATCGGCATTAGCGTCTTGGTGGCAAAATTAGTGGATTATCAATATAGTGACTATGCATCCAGATTAATCGAAGATCAGGAAGAACTGACCGTTTTCTTTGGTTTTTGGTTTTCTACCTTGAGTTTGATATCCCTGCTGATACAGTTATTCCTTACCAAAAGGATCGTTGGTATTTTTGGTGTAGGGAAGTCGCTGCTATGGCTTCCGTCGGGAATCCTTTTTGGATCGCTATTACTGCTTTTTTTACCCCAATTATGGGTCATCATCCTCATAAAGGTGGTTGATGGTAGTTTAAAGCAATCGATTAACAAGGCTGCTACTGAATTACTTTCCATTCCCATACCGATAGAAATTAAAAAAAAGACGAAAACATTTACCGATGTTGTGGTCGATAGTCTGGCAACGGGTTTGGCTGGCTTTATTCTCATATTTTTTATCAATGCCCTCGAAATTCCATCCACCTATGTCAGTTTGATCATCATCGTATTGATTTCGATATGGTTGTACTTTATCTATCATTTGAGAAAAGAATATATTACCACCTTCAAAAAAATATTCGAGCCTTCAAAAGAAAAGGTTCAGAAACCCCCTAGGCCGGAAAAGGAAGTCACGGCCATAGTACCTTCCGTTATCAGGGTCTTCCAAAATGGATCTGAGGGGCAGATATTGCATATGCTACAGAAAACGCTGGATGTCAAGGACGAGCGATTTTTTGAAGCCATTAAGGGATTGATACGCCATGAATCGGCCAAAGTAAGGGCTTTGGCAATTGAGAATCTTTATTTTCTAAGAACTGAAAACCTTTCACAAGAGCTAACGGCCATGGTATACGATAGCGACCAAAAAGTGACCTCTGCAGCCTTCAGGTATTTGTTGAAAAATCATGACAGCGATACCGTAGGGCTATTCAATAAATATCTTGGATCCGAAGACCCGACCATCGCCAATGCCGCTTTGATAGGATTATCCATGGAGTTAAGGAACAATAAGTCCCTACAAGAACAGTTTCAGCTGGAGGAATTCTTAAAACAAGCCATTGGACAATTGGACAGTTTAATCTCCAAGGAAGAAAAAAGAAATAAATTGGAGGCCATTTTGGAAGCTATCGGCCAAGCTAAAGTCGAAAAATACTACCCAATGCTTGAGGAGTATTTGATGTCAAGTGACCTGCATGTATTGAAAAAGGCCATTTTTTCAGCTTCCAAAACTTTGGATCCCCGGTTTATCGATTGTATAATAAGCCATTTATCGGGAAAGGAAGTCAGAAAAACCGCCCTTGAGGCCCTATATAATTATGGGGATCCCATTATCGATATACTGATTGCAAAAGTTCGGGAAGATGTTGTTGATCTTGAAGATGCGAACCATATCGTTTTGGTGATTGAGAAATTCGCATCCCAAAAGGCCGTGAATTCATTGTTGAAACTAACGGAAGGAACCGAACACTCCATAAAAATGGAAGCCATTGAAGCCCTTAGAAGACTCAAATGGAAACACCCGAACCTAAAAATAACGGATAAATCAATAATCACTAAAATTGTGGACGAGTGCCAGTTGTACCAAATCACCCTATCGGCCATCCATTCACAAATTTTGGTACAATACAAAAAAAAGAGCGTGACCATAGCACCCGATGAAGTGGAAGCCAGGAACAATTTGATCCGATTATTGGAGCAACGGCTTGATCGTCAACTGGAACGCATTTTTAAGTTTTTAGGAGTTAAATATCCCCCTTCCGATGTAGACCCTTTATTGGATATCATTTTAAAAGGTAAGGAAGAGCAACGCATTCATGCCATTGAATTTTTGGATAACATCCTTAACTACCAACTCAAATCGGTTCTGATCCCCATTACGGAATCCGTTTTGGTCGATAGCGTATCGGATGAAAAAATAAGAAAGCTTAACATTAAGACCATTAGTGAAACCGAATGTTACCAAACCCTATTGGCGAGAAAGGATATGAAATTAAAGCAAGCCGTACTCTCCTTGATTGAAACAATAGGCGATAATGCCTTTGCCCCTATAGTGCAATCTGCATTGACCGATACCAATAAAAAAATAAGGGAAAGGGCAGCTAAGGTACTTGCATCCCTGAATGAAGATCCCATTCCCTAGTTCCCTATGGTCCTCATCAACCGTAATCAAGGTAATGGTCCATTGCTCATTGCTAATTGCTAATTGTTCATTGCTAATTGTTCATTGTTCATTGCCCACACTACCACCCTACTCCTTATCTTTAAAAAACAACTTAAGAAATCGATACTCCTCTTTATCGAATTTCCCTAAAAAAATGTCCGCTTTCCTCGAGAGTCCGTCTTCCATTAAATAGCTGATAGGTTCCAAAACATCATAACTTCTGAAAACCTCTTTTGAAATGGCCAAAACGGGCAGGGCCAAGACCATACCCGATACTCCCCACATAAAGCCGCCTAAAAACAAACCCATGATAATGAACAAGGGATTGACCTTGATACTCGAACCCATCACATTGGGCGATATCACATTACCTTCCAATTGCTGTATGATGATATACCAAATTAGTACGGCCACCGGTTGCCATAACGAATCGGAAACCATCAACATATAAGTAATGGGAAGGATAGCGCCTATTGAAGTGCCGACATAGGGAATGATCTCTAGGAAACCCGCCAAAAAACCCCAAAAAAACGGATAGGGTACCCCAATAAGCCACAAACCAAATCCAATAAGCAAACCTAGAATAAGAATTACCAACCCTTGGCCTATCATATAACGTTTGGCCAATTTCTTCAGCTGTTCGAAAAGCTGCTGCGTAGTTTCCCTGTATTTCGGGCCCAATTGAGACAGTAGAAAATTTTTAAAAGCCGTTCGATATAACAATAAAAAATAGGTGGTCAAAACGATAAGAACGGTGTTTGCGAGGATATTGGTACCGGATTGAAAACTCCCCTGTAACAGTTCTATGGGAATATCGATCGTAGCCATTATGTTGTCGATCCAGTCTGAAGATGTCTGGGGATTTATATTGAATTGCTGATTGAACCAATCCATGAACCAGATCGAGACATTATTCAGTTTATCGCGTAAAGACGGTAGTTCATTGAACAGTATTCGGGATTGATTGAAAAAAAAGAAAAGTATCCCGAACAAAGGTACCACAGCGACGAGATAAGCTACGATAATGGCTATAATACGATGGCGAAGTTTGCTTTCAAAAAATGAAACTAAGGGCATTAACATTAGGGCAAAAAAAAACTGAAAACCAACGGCGCCAAAATGACCTTCCCCACCAACAATAAATATACCAATAACGCTGTCGCGCCAAAGAAATAGAATACATTGGGCAAGTTGATGGTATATTTTTTCATTGGATACTAAATCTATCCAAAAATAAGATGGTGTAAAAAGTTATGGAATGACCAATATCAGTACAACGTATTCATTGGAATGCCGGGAACGGAAAGTAATTTTAGAAATACAATAGGGGATCTAGTCGTGCGAGTATCCTTTCTATGGATTTCGGGGCATCTTCCAAACGGGATTCGCCGGTGAGGGCATCAACACCTTCCATTGTTTCAGAACCTTCCCCGGAAGTCGTCAATATGACCGTTTTATTTTTGAAGGAACCCGCATTTTCCAAAAAGGTGGTAACGGCTTCCGGCGCTTGGTTGTATTCCCAGGTATGTAATATCAAAATGGCATCATAGTCTTCGAATGAAACCTCCATAATGGATGAGACATCAATTACCTTGATATAAACGGAATCCGTTCTATAATGATCGATTACCCCTTTGGAAACACTGTTTTTAAAATCACTGCCTTGGGTAGCAATAAGAAGTCTTTTGTTCAATTGGGGCGTATTGATCTCATAAACCTCGGCCATTTCCATAGCGTATTCGTACTTGTACCAAATGGCGAACAAAAAGAAAACCCCTAAAAAAATCACAAGGGCACCCACTACAAGTTTATACCATTTAATTTTCATAGGGTCGGTTTTTATTGCATTAGCGTACGTTTAAATCCTGATACTTTCTTAGTGGCCGTTAAAAGCATGGTCATATGCCGATCTTTTGATCATTGAACCTGTTATGACCCCATAATACTTGCCAATTCTTCACTATTGATGATATAGGAGGTCAACTTAAAGACTTCTTTTCTGTTCTTCCGAAATGATTTGACAAATTCAGCGATTTCCTCTTCAAGATGTTCATGTTCCAATTTAATGACCCCCGCATCACGACTATTGGGGTTTTCCACCAATTGTCCCAACCGGATCGAATGCTTACTTAATTTTTCCAGCAGATCTTTGCTTTTTTTGTTCAGTTCGAATAGTCCACGCTGCATTTGGTTGACAAGGTCTAGATTCTCCGATTTAATGATCCATATCATATATTTTGCTATCAATTGGTTTAGAAACCAAAGATCATCGCGATAAAATTCAATATCAGTCGACCACCGCTTGGTAAGGGCATACAACTCATCCCAAGGACCGTCTTCAAGGAATTCTAGATCTGGGTCTTTTATCTTTATATTCATAATCGATTCTAAATTTGTCCATTTCCCTTAAATGTACTCACCATGGGATTGATTTAAAATCATGTATATCAGATTGATAAATCGGAAGCGTATAATTCTTCAATGGTGTCGCCCTCAATTCTCATTCGAATATCGGCAGTATGGGGGTGATAGTCAATCTTCACTTTTTTGTGGCTTTCACAACAACAAAAGAACCTTCCCCAAATCCTGGTTTGGGCCTTTGTATTTCATTGATATCGTCAAGCTCACCAAATAAGGTCTGAGAAAACACCAACTTTTCGAATCCTGTTTTCTCGAGTAAATTTTTTACATGATTAACCGAGTAAAACCGGGCTTCTTTATAAAAGTTGCTTTTTTGCTTTTTTTCCATGTACGATTTTGCCACCGATTGTTCACTATCCAAAAAACCGATTATGACCGATCCTTTGGGTTTGAGTACACGATGCGCCTCTTGGAAGGCTTTTTTGACATTTTTAAAATAACAGATGGTTACAAAAAGTACGAAATCGAACTGTAGGGCCGAATATGGCAATCTTTCTGCAGTACCCTTCATGATTTCGATTCCTCGCTTTATGGCCTTTTCGGCCATTTCAACAGAAGGTTCGATCCCTTCTTTAATACCAAGCGGCTCAGAAAACCGTCCCGTGCCCAAGCCTACTTCGATACCTCGAATGTTCTCGGGCAATTCCGAAAAATGCTCTTTAAGGGCCAAAACCTCAGATTGATATGCCATCCTATGGTCATCAAACCACTTTTCATATTTTTTTACGTGCTTGTCGAATATTTCTGTTGTTTCCATAGCATTTTGATTTATTTAAAGATTAAGAAGAAAGTATTGCAATCTGAAGTGTTGGATTCGATTTGGGGGTTATCAACCCGAGCGTTATTTTAAGACCCTTTTCTATACCCTAAATGATAAGGTACCGTCAGATACCTATAACAGTATTTCAACGGCACCTTATACAACCAACCAAACTAAACTAACCTATTTTTTGTGTACTGAACGTAACCTTGGGATTTAAAAGGTATTCATAGTTGTCCGGAGTTAACCGAATTCCTTTTTCATCACCTTTACCTGGATTACCCTGTACCGATTTTATCTTAAATTTCTTGACTACGCCCGTATCTTCATGACTCCCTACTGAAAATATTTTCGGGAATCGTCCTTTTCCAAGTAATCGATTGGCGCAATAATAATATTCAACACGTACATTCACAATGACTTAGGTCAGTCTCCATTTTCCTTTCATTCCATCTTCGGATTTGAAGTCGGATAATTTGTTCCAGGCTTTCTAGATATTTGATCCATACTCGTGGATCAAGGCATTTTTGCCTTTGTTTTTTACCTCCAAGTTTCCTTTTCCAACTGATGCACATCATTGTAGACCAACATATTTGATAAGAGTTTTGCTTTAAACAAAACACTCACGATGACACCTTTTATCAAATATTTCAGCGAAATCGGTATTCAAGATGTGCCCTATGTAGGCGGAAAGAACGCTTCATTGGGGGAAATGTTTCGAGAACTGTCATCCGAGGGAGTTAAAGTTCCTGACGGATTCGCCACCACATCCGAAGCCTATTGGAATTTTTTGGATGAAAATGCCCTCCGGGAACCCTTGTCCAAAACCTTATCACGCTTGGATACGAAAAACTATTCCAATTTAAATGAGGTGGGCGAAGAGGCCAGAAGGCTCATTTTAGACGGAAAGCTATCCAAAGACCTTACCAGAAGTATTATTGAAGCCTATCAAAATCTCCGGGGAAAGGATACCATTTCGGTCGCTGTTCGTAGTAGCGCCACTGCAGAGGACCTACCGGGAGCAAGTTTTGCCGGACAGCACGATACTTTTTTGAATATTAAAGGAAAAGCTGCCTTGCTTTTAGCCGTAAAAAAGTGTTTTTCCTCCTTATATACCGATCGGGCGATCAAGTACCGCAACGATAAGGGTTTTAAGCATAGTGATATCGCTCTCTCCGTTGGGGTACAGCGAATGGTCAGGTCAGACAAGGGTTGTTCGGGTGTAGGATTTACCATAGAGCCCGAATCCGGTTTCGAAAATGTCATCCTGCTTTCAGGGGTCTGGGGCTTAGGGGAAAACATCGTGCAAGGAGCGATCAATCCTGATGAGTTTTACATTTTCAAACCCACCCTTAGAAAGGGGAAATACCCGATCATCCAGAAAATCATGGGGGATAAAAAGTTAACGATGATCTATTCGAAATTGAAAACGGACGATACGACGATCAACGTCCATACGTCAAGGACCAAACAAAGACAATATGTCTTGTCCGATGATGAAATAATCACTTTGGCAAAATGGGCCCTACGGATTGAAAAACACTATGGTAGACCAATGGATATCGAATGGGCAAAAGACGGGCGTACCAATGATCTATTCATCATACAGGCGCGCCCCGAGACCGTACATCAATCCAAGAACAAAAATCTGCATATTGAATATAAACTGCGAAAAAAGGGATCCGTATTGGCTATCGGCAATGCCGTTGGGTCAAAGATCAAAATCGGTATCCCTGCCCTATTAAACGCTCCAAAGGAAGCTAAAAACCTCACTACTGATCATATTATCGTTACCGATACGATTACCCCTGATTGGGATCCTTTACTCAAGCAAGTCGGAGGTATCATAACCAATAAAGGGGGACGAACAAGCCATGCGGCCATTGTGGCCCGCGAATTGGGGGTGCCCGCAATCGTTGGCTGTGGTAATGCCACATCGAATCTAAAGGATTGCTCGGCTATAACTTTATCCTGTGCGGAAGGCAAGACGGGTTATGTCTATGAAGGAAAACTACCTTTTGATGAGCAGGAAATCGATTTTTCAAACATTAGAATGCCCCGAACAGAAGCCAAAATGATTCTGGCGGATCCTGAAAATGCCTTCCAATTGGCCCACTATCCCAATAATGGGGTCGGACTGTTGCGAATGGAGTTTATTATCACCCATGCCGTAAAAGTTCATCCAATGGCTTTGGTCAAATTCGATGATCTTCAAAATATCAAGACTGTCCGGGCCATCAAAAAATTAATCCGTGGTTATTCCGATCCGAAGGATTACTTCATAGACCGACTTTCACAGGGTATCGCTACCATTGCAGCCGCATTTTATCCAAAGGAAGTCATTGTAAGGTTAAGCGATTTTAAGACCAATGAATATGCCAACCTGATCGGCGGTACCGAATTTGAACCGAAGGAAGAAAATCCGATGTTGGGGTTTAGGGGTGCCTCCCGATATTACAGTGCTTTGTATAAGGATGGATTTGCCCTTGAATGCGCGGCCATCAAAAAAGTACGGGAAACCATGGGGCTCGACAATTTAAAGGTAATGGTTCCTTTTTGCCGTACCTTGGAAGAAGGAAAAAAAGTAATCACGATTATGGCTGCCAACGGATTGAAACGTAAGGAAAACGGACTTGAAATATATACCATGGTCGAGATTCCCAGCAATGTGATTTTAGCCGAAGAATTCGCGGAAATATTCGATGGATTCTCTATAGGTTCCAACGACTTGACCCAACTTACCCTGGGTATAGATCGGGATTCGGAAATCATGGGCAAACTGTTCGATGAGAACGATTTGGCCGCCAAGCGAATGATTTCAATGGCCATAGCTTCCGCAAAAAAATCGAATACCAAAATCGGGTTGTGTGGACAAGCGCCCAGTGACTTTCCCGATTTTGCCGAATTTTTGGTAAAGGAAGGTATCGATTCCATTTCCTTTAATCCGGATGCCTTATTACAAGGCATTGAAAACATCAACAAAGCCGAAGAACATCCCGTTCCCCATGAAATGGCAGAAGGTCGTAATTAATAAATCTTCATGAATATAGGTAAATGTGAAAATGTGAGCCAAAACCTTTTTAGGAGTAAAAGTTGAGCTGGAATGGTTTCCGATCGGTAACGGAAAGTTGCCTGTCCCACGCTGTGATTGGTTCCCTTGACCCAATTCATTTGCTGCCTTTATCCAAAATTCTTTACCAAAATTACCATGACCACTTTTTTCTTGAATCGTTCCATGGTTCAATGATTTCCAAAATACGGTTTAAGGTTTTAAATATGCAAAGGATAGGATTCACTAAAAAACAGTTTCGTTTAAGTATTTCCTACAATACATTGAAGCAACTTGTTTGGCCGGCAAATGATGCTGCCCCAGTCATAATGATCGTACTGCGTATTATACAGAACGGCTTAGATCAGGATAGGTTCATTCTGCAATGTGTGATTAAAAGATTTAGGATAGTTTGGCATGGTACGCATAACTGCTCCACGCCCATTTTTGCTTGGGAAATAAGATTGGTTGTTGCATCGGACATAATTTCATGAAATATCTTTAAATAGCGCTGAAAAAAGGAAGTCAAGCCTATTTACCAACTTGGATACCCAGAACTATATCCTGTTGGACATCGTAATTTGCCGAAGATATACTTTCCTAAAATCAGTACTTTTAATAGCTTTGTAAGCTAGAAGAAATAGCATTATGAGTTCAAAAAAGACACTATTTGATAAAGTATGGGATTCCCATGTGGTAGAACATATTGAAAATGGTCCCGATGTATTGTTCATCGATCGCCATATGGTTCACGAAGTGACCAGTCCCGTAGCCTTTTTAGGGATAAAAAACCGAGGTATTGAAGTTTTGCATCCGGAAAAAACATTCGCTACCGCGGATCACAATACCCCGACCATCAACCAGCATTTGCCTGTTGAAGATCCACTTTCTGCCAATCAGCTAAAAGCCTTGGAAGAAAACTCAGCGACCTACGGTATTTCGTATTGGGGATTGGGACATGAGAAAAACGGTATTGTGCACGTTGTAGGTCCCGAGTATGGAATTACGCAACCTGGGGCAACCATCGTTTGCGGTGACTCGCACACCTCTACCCACGGGGCATTCGGAGCCATCGCCTTTGGTATAGGTACCTCGGAAGTTGAAATGGTATTGGCGACCCAATGTATCATGCAGGCCAAGCCAAAGAGCATGCGAATCAATGTTGAAGGTTCCCTAAGCAAGGGGGTAACCCCGAAAGATGTAGCTTTATATATTATTTCACAATTGACTACCTCAGGTGCTACAGGCTATTTCGTGGAATATGCCGGCCAGGTTTTCCGCGATATGTCGATGGAAGGGCGTATGACCGTATGTAACCTTAGTATAGAAATGGGAGCCCGCGGTGGTATGATCGCCCCCGATGAAAAAACCTTTGAATATGTAAAAGGCCGGGAGTTCTCACCAAAAGGTGCTGCTTTGGACAAAGCCATGGCGTATTGGGAAACCCTTTACACCGATGAAGGTGCGCAGTTCGATAAGGAAATCACTTTCGATGCTTCCAATATTGAACCCATGATCACTTATGGTACGAATCCGGGAATGGGTATCGGAATTTCCAATGATATTCCATTAGCGGATGCTGTTGAAGGTGGTGTTGCCACGTATCAAAAGTCACTTCAATATATGAATTTCAGTGAAGGGGAAAGCATGATGGGCAAACCCATCGACTTTGTTTTCCTTGGTAGCTGTACGAATGGTAGGATTGAGGATTTCAGGGCCTTTACCTCTATCATAAAAGGAAGGAAAAAAGCGGATAATGTTACTGCATGGTTGGTCCCTGGATCACACCAAGTAGAAACTGCGATAAAGGAAGAGGGATTATTGGACATCCTCAATGAAGCCGGTTTTGAATTACGTGAACCGGGCTGTTCTGCCTGTTTGGCCATGAACGATGATAAGATTCCAGCAGGTAAATATGCGGTAAGTACATCGAACCGTAATTTTGAAGGCCGTCAAGGACCTGGTGCCAGGACCTTATTGGCTAGTCCGTTAGTGGCTGCTGCCGCAGCGGTTACCGGTAAAGTAACCGATCCAAGGGAATTGATGGAAACTGTTTAAAGCTAAGCGCAAAACGCTGTACGCTATTCGATAATTATAATTGAAATGAGGGATTATCGTAAATATGATGTGTGGAAATTAGGACATGAAATAACATTGAATATTTATAGTATTACAAAAGCTTTCCCTAAGGATGAAGAATTTGGAATTACAAGTCAAATGAGAAGAGCATCTTTTTCAATTCCTTCCAACATTGCAGAAGGTTGTGGTAGAGCGTCAGATGCAGAGTATAAACGTTTTTTAATTATTTCAAGAGGATTAGCATCAGAGCTAGAATATTTTATGTTTCTAGCTAAGGATTTAAAGTATATAGATGATGTATCATACACCACTTTATATGATAAAGTAAATAAAGTTAAACGAAGTATAAGTAATTTAATTCAAAAAATAGAGTAGTAATAATCAGCGCATCGCGATTGGCGTAATGCATAAAGCAAAATAAAATGGCATACGATAAATTCAATATACTAACTTCTTCAGCGGTACCCCTTCCTATTGAAAATGTGGATACCGATCAAATTATTCCGGCACGTTTTTTAAAGGCCACCGAGCGTAAAGGTTTTGGTGACAACCTTTTTAGGGATTGGCGCTATAATCCCGACAATACCCCGAAAAAAGATTTTATCCTCAACAACCCTATCTATGGGGGCAAGATTTTGGTCGGTGGTAAGAACTTTGGTTCCGGTTCCTCAAGGGAACACGCGGCTTGGGCGGTTTATGATTATGGTTTCCGTTGTGTGGTATCAAGTTTCTTTGCCGATATCTTTAGGAACAATTGCTTGAATATTGGGGTTTTACCCGTTCAGGTGAGTCCGGAATTCCTGCATAAGATATTTACGGCGATTGAAGCCGATCCAAAAACCCAGTTGGAGATAAACCTTCCAGAGCAATCCATTACCCTTAAGGCTACGGGTGAAAAAGAGAATTTTGAAATCAATGATTATAAAAAATCGAATATGCTGAACGGTTTCGATGATATCGACTTCTTGTTGAACATCAAGGATAAGATCAGCGAATACGCCCAACATACTCCTTTATAATCGTTTTATTAAAAGATAAGGTTCCTTAAAATGAACAAACGGCGGATTGAAATAATGGACACCACCCTTCGAGATGGGGAACAGACATCGGGGGTGTCCTTTTCGGTATCCGAGAAACTGACAGTGGCCAAATTACTGCTCGATGAACTTAAGGTCGATCGCATTGAAATCGCATCGGCACGGGTTTCGGATGGGGAATTGAAGGCCGTTCAAGAAATTACCCAATGGGCTAAAGAGAACGATTATCTGGATCGGGTTGAGATATTGACCTTTGTTGATGGAGGCGTTTCCCTGGAATGGATGGACAATGCCGGAGCCAAAGTGCAAAACTTATTGACCAAAGGTTCTTTGAACCATTTGACCCATCAACTGAAAAAAACACCGGAGGAACATTTCAACGATATTTCCGAAATCGTGGAACAAGCTTCCCAAAAGGGTATCAAAACCAATGTATATCTGGAGGATTGGAGCAATGGAATGCGAAATTCAAAGGAATATGTATTCCAATACCTCGATTTTTTGACCCAACAGCAGGTAGATCGTATTTTATTGCCCGATACTTTAGGGGTGTTGACCCATTCCGAAACCTTTGACTACATTTCCGAAATAATTCAACGTTACCCCACTGCACATTTTGATTTCCATGGCCATAACGATTATGATCTTGGGGTGGCCAATGTTATGGAAGCCATAAAAGCGGGCTGTCATGGAATACACCTTACCGTAAACGGAATGGGAGAACGGGCAGGTAATGCCCCAATGGCCAGTGTCGTGGCCGTTATCAACGATTTTCTTCCAGAGATAGCGATTGCGGTCAAAGAACCTTCCTTATACAAGGTCAGTAAGTTGGTTTCCGCATTTACAGGGTTTGGTATTCCTGCCAACAAACCTATTGTCGGGGATAATGTATTTACCCAAACTGCGGGGATCCATGCCGATGGGGACAGTAAAAAGAATCTTTATTTTAACGATCTTTTACCCGAAAGGTTTGGTCGAAAACGTAAGTATGCCCTAGGTAAAACTTCTGGAAAGGCCAATATCCAGAAAAATTTACAGGAACTCGGCCTAACATTGAATAACGCTGAACTTAAAAAAGTTACCCAGCGTATCATTGAATTGGGAGATAAAAAGGAAAGGGTAACCAAAGAAGATCTCCCCTATATCATTTCCGATGTTCTAAATAGTGGGGACCACCAGCAAAAGGTTTTTGTAAGATCTTATGTACTTACCCATTCCAAGGGCTTAAAACCCTCGACCACGGTTGCCATCGAAATCGATGGTGAAGTGCACGAAGCCAATGCCCAAGGCGATGGACAATATGATGCCTTTATGAACGCCTTGCGGAAAATCTATAGATCAAAGAAGCGGGATTTCCCAAAGCTGACCGATTATGCCGTACGTATTCCTCCGGGGAGTAATTCGGATGCGTTGTGTGAAACCATTATATCTTGGAACAATAATGGCACGGAGTTCATTACGCGTGGCCTCGATTCGGATCAAACCGTATCTGCCATTAAGGCAACCGAAAAAATGTTGAATATAATTTAATGGCTTTACCCCCATCAGTAAAAACAAATCAAACCTTGCTTGGGTATATAGCCATATTAATTTTTTTAGACCTTAACGGTAAAGTTGATAAAATCATAAGAAGTTTAATCAATCCAGTAAACAAATAATAAGTAAAACCAAGTGTTATGCGATAAGCGTATAGCCCTTTTTAAAGCGAACAAAATGAAATTGAACATAGCCCTTTTAGCAGGAGACGGAATTGGTCCCGAAGTAATCGATCAAGCTGTAAAAGTATCAAATGCGATAGCGAAGAAATTCGACCACGAAATAAACTGGAAACCCGCTTTAACAGGAGCTGCGGCCATTGATGCCGTTGGGGAACCCTATCCCGATGAAACCCATGAAATATGTGCCAATGCCGATGCGGTATTGTTCGGTGCCATAGGGCATCCCAGATTCGACAACGACCCTTCAGCAAAGGTACGTCCGGAACAAGGCTTGTTGAAGATGCGACAAAAATTGGGATTGTTCGCCAATGTCCGACCAACCTTTACCTTCCCCTCCCTAATCGATAAATCCCCATTAAAAAGGGAACGCATCGAAGGAACCGATTTGATCATATTGCGAGAATTGACCGGTGGGGTATATTTTGGGGAACGCGGAAGAAAAGATGACGGCGAAACGGCATATGACACCATGACCTATCAACGTTTCGAAATACAACGTTTGGCAAAGAAAGGTTTTGAAATGGCCATGAAACGTTCTAAAAAATTATGTTGTGTGGATAAGGCCAATGTATTGGAATCTTCCCGTTTGTGGAGGGAGACCGTTCAGGCTATGGAAAAAGATTATCCTGAGGTTGAAGTGAGCTATGAGTTCGTTGATGCCGTGGCCATGCGTTTGGTACAGTGGCCCAGTGCTTATGATGTGATGATCACCGCCAATTTATTCGGTGATATTTTGACCGATGAAGCTTCTGTGATTTCCGGTTCAATGGGATTAATGCCTTCTTCTTCCGTGGGGAGTAAAGTATCCTTGTACGAACCGATCCACGGTTCTTATCCCCAAGCGGCCGGAAAGGATATTGCCAATCCACTAGCTACGGTATTATCGGCTGCCATGCTTTTTGAGGATATGGATCTAACCGAAGAGGCCCAGGCCATTCGCGATGTAGTCAACAAATCGTTGGCCGAAGGTGTTGTTACCGAAGATCTTGCCGAAGGAGGTAAAGCGTATAAAACCAGTGAAGTTGGGGATTGGTTGGCTGCCAATTTATAATTTTAGGTTTGTTTGCCCGTTTAAAAAACAAAAAGCCCGATACGAATTAAGTATCGGGCTTTTTTGTTAAATAATTTTTTACCTATTCAATTTATACCGGGACATGGCCATTTTTCTAAATCCAAACGTTTTATACCTTCTAAAGAATAAAATCCCCATGGCTATAAATACACCAAGACCTGCCAAAACAGCCCCCATAACACCGGCATACACTACTCCGTACCCCAAGGCAATGGGAAGGCCTGCTAAATAGGCTCCGGAAGCATTACCCATATTAAAGGCACTTTGATTCAAGGATGAGCCCAACATCTCGTTACCTTTAGAGGTGTTGATGATCGCCAATTGAATGGGTGTAGCGACGGTGAAGGAAGCCATTCCCAACAAAAATGTCATTACCAAAACCACATAGGGGTTATGGGCAAATAACGAATTGAACAATAAGAATACGACCATAACACTTAAACTAAGGACAACAGCCTTTAAAGGGGAAAACAATTCCGCCATTTTGGCCCCTAGAAAATTGCCTACTACCATTCCCAATCCGGCCAAGATCATGGCATGGCCTACCATAAATTCTTCCCAACCTGCAACATCGGTAATAAAGGGGGCAATATAACTATACCACGCAAAGAACCCACCGGTACCGATGGTCGTCAAGAGTATCAATGCCCAAAGCTCTCCGTTTTTAAGCACTTTATCATGGTCAATACTGGTTTCTTTGGGTTCGGATATCAATTTTGGCATCCAAAGAAATACACTGGTAACCGCTAAGGCCCCTACAATACCCACCATATAAAAAGACATACTCCAATCATATTGGTGTCCTATATATGTACCTATGGGCACACCGATGACGTTGGCAATGGTCAAACCGGAAAACATGACCGCTATGGCTTGGGCCGATTTACCTTCCTTCGCCAATTTACCGGCAACTACCGCCCCTATTCCAAAGAAGGCCCCATGAGGCAATCCAGAGAAAAATCGAGCCAACAATAAAGTGTAATAACTATCTGCAAAACCGGATAGGGTATTACTTATCGTAAACCATCCCATTAAGAACAGTAACATCTTTCGTGCATCGATCTTGGCACTGAACGAAGTTAATAGGGGTGCACCGACCACAACCCCAAGCGCATAGGCTGCGATAAAGTGACCTGCTTCAGAAATATCTATACTTAGACCTTTTGCTACATCGGGCAAAATACCCATGATAACGAATTCTGTCAATCCAATACCAAAACCACCTATAGCAAGGGCGATTAAGGCTTTTTTATTTGTCATTTTCTTTTCCATAATTTTTTTTTGGGGTTTAAACTATCATCCAAAGAAAGCTGATCAATTCTTTCCGAGAACCATTAAAAGTTTATAACGCAAAATTACCTGCGTAATTTTGTGTTTAACTATTGGTCTTTGTCCGATTTATATGTCATTTTACCCTCAACCGTTTTTTAACATTAAATTAATGTTAATTGCCTACATAATAGGGGGTTATGTACTGCATTTACCTGATGGGAGAGGGCGTTGCCATAACGAATGTCCTGAACTTCAAATACTTTTGGCAATGGGTCTATCCTTTGGTATTTGATTCTCGATCATGGAAATTTCCGCACAGGCAACCTTGCATCCGTTTGTATGTTTGACCATAAGATGTCCTTTTTGCTTCCTTACCTTAGGTGAATGATTTCCATTGTAAGGACTTTCGAAATTCAGATATATTCCCGGCTACCTATTTTCGATTCATACCACCGTGTTTTCCATCGGCAGACCATGTATCATATAGAACGGCATGCATTTACCCTATAATTTTTATGGGTTCATCAACAAAAAAGCCTTCCCGATACCGGAAAGGCTTTTAATATGGTTTTAACCCCACAAAATTACGGTTAAACGAACCGTAGGATGCGACGTTTATAGAATATAGTCGGTACTTACAAAGTTCGAAAGTTTTGTTTCCAACAATTTTTCAACGATTTCGGTATTCAATTCGTTATCCTTAAAGGCCACAAAGGTCCTGATTGAGAATGAACGTAAGGCATCGTGTACACTCAAGGTAGATTGGGCCGAATCCTTTCTTCCCGTAAACGGATATACATCCGGTCCACGTTGGCAAGAACTGTTCAAGTTGACCCGACACACCAAGTTGACCAAAGTTTCGATCAATGGGGCTACGGCATATACATCCTTTCCGAATAAACTTACTTGTTGGCCATAATTGCTTTCGGCCATATCGTTCAAAGGTTCATCGATATCGGTAAAAGGTACAATAGGGATAATAGGTCCGAACTGTTCTTCTTGGTACACGCGCATATCCTTGGTCACGGGATATAAAACAGCAGGCCAAATGTAATTATCAAAACGTTTTCCTCCTTTTTTATTCAAGACCTTAGCACCTTTTGCTACGGCATCATCTATCAATTCTTGAATATAATCCGGTTTACCGGGTTCTGGCAATGGGGTCAATTGTACCCCTTCTTCCCAAGGATTCCCAAATTTCATGTTGTCCACACGCTCTGCAAATTGTGCGTTGAATCCGTCCACGATATTCTCATGGGCATAAACCACTTTTAGGGCAGTACAACGTTGTCCGTTAAAAGACAAGGTACCGGCCAAGCACTCATCGACCGTTAGGGAAAGATCGGCATCCGGTAATATAATGGCCGGATTTTTGGCTTCCAAGCCTAACACCAAACGTAATCGGTTGCTCTTTGGATGTTGGTTTTGAAGGGCATTGGCAGATTTACTGTTTCCGATCAAGGCCAGGACATCTACCTTTCCGGTCTTCATAATGGGTGAGGCCACTGCCCTACCCCTACCGAATAGGATGTTCACGACCCCTTTTGGGAAACTACTTTTAAAGGCATCGAGTAAGGGGGTAATCAATAATACCCCGTGTTTTGCGGGTTTGAATATGGTGGTATTCCCCATAATGATCGCCGGGATCAGGAGGGCAAAGGTCTCGTTTAAAGGATAATTATAAGGCCCTAGACATAGTACGACCCCGAGTGGACCTCTTTTAATATGGGCATAGACACCGTCGTGTTTCTGAAACTTGGCGGCATCGCGGTCCATTTGTTTATAATCCTCAATGGTATCATAAATGTATTCTACGGTACGGTCAAATTCTTTTTGGGAATCGGGTAAGGATTTACCGATCTCCCACATCAATAATTTAACGACTTCTTCCCTTTTGGTCTTCATCTTTTCGACAAAAACTTCCATACAGGCGATGCGGTCCCTGACCAACATGGTAGGCCATGCCCCTTGACCGTTATTATAGGCCCCGGATGCAGCGTTTAAAGCCTCCAAAGCTTCTTTTTCCCCCATATCGGGAATACTTCCCAACAAGGTAGGTTCGTAGGTATCGGTACTCGATATGGTGGAATATACCTTTGAGACATTTCCTGTCCATTCCCTTAATTCCCCGTTCAACAAAAAGGTTTTCTGGTTTAAGGGTTCGGTAATTTTATATTCAGATGGTATTGCCATACTAGTTTATTTTAAAATTTAAATTGATTTACAAAATTATGGGTTTAACGAGAGAAAACAGCTAAAGTTCACCAAAGAAAAATAAAGATTTGAGTTTTGTAATAAATCCTTTTACTAATGTGATACTGTTAAACTAGATATTGGAACAAATCGGGCTTATCGTTCAAATATTCTCCAAAAAAATTATTTGCTTTCATTCGATCGATCAGGGGTTGAAGATCGACGGGACTCTTTAATTCGATGCCCACAATGGCAGGTGCATTTTCCTTGTTCGATTTTTTCGAATACTCAAAATGGGTAATATCGTCATCAGGCCCGAGTATGTCTGCCACAAAGTGCCTCAATGCACCCGGGCGTTGTGGAAAACGAACAATAAAATAATGTTTCAGCTTCCCATATAACAAGGCACGTTCCTTGATTTCGGCCATGCGCGCTATATCATTATTGCTTCCACTTACAATACAGACCACGTTTTTTCCTTTAAGTTCCTCGGCATAGTCGTCCAATGCGGAAATGGTCAAAGCACCAGCAGGTTCTACTACAATGGCATCCCTGTTGTACAAATCCAAAATCGTCTGGCAGACCTTCCCTTCGGGAACCGTAATTACGTCATGTAGATATTCCTTGCAAATGGCAAAGGTTAAATCTCCAACCCGCTGTACCGCAGCCCCGTCGATAAATTTATCGATCTTTTCCAACCTCGTATTCTTTCCATTAGCGATAGAGGTTTTCATTGAAGGGGCGCCCAAAGGTTCAACACCAATGATCTTGGTATTTGGGGATAAGTCTTTAAATACACCACATAAACCCGAAGCTAGTCCACCCCCACCTATGGCAACGAACAAATAATCTATCGGTGCGGTTACCTGTTCCAAAAGTTCCAATCCGATAGTGCCTTGGCCCTCAATTACCTTTTTGTCATCAAAAGGATGTACAAAGGTTTTGTTGCCTTCCCTACAAAATTGCATAGCGGCATTGGAGGAATCATCGAACGTATCACCTTCCAATACAATGGTGACCGAATCACCTCCGAACATTTTCGTTTGTTGCACTTTCTGTTTTGGGGTTACCGAGGGCATATAAATGGTGCCTTTTATCCCCAAGTGACGGCATGCGAAAGCGACCCCTTGGGCATGGTTGCCCGCACTGGCACAAACGACTCCCCTGCCCCGTTCTTCCTGGGAAAGGGTACTCATTTTATAATAGGCCCCACGAATCTTATAGGACCGTACCCGTTGAAGGTCTTCCCGTTTAAGGAGTACATTGGCACCATATAGTTTCGAGAGTCGGATACTTTCGTCCAATGGGGTAATCTTCGCCACTTCCTGGATGATCTTCGAGGCGTCCTTGATGTCTTTTAATTTTGGAAAATATGTCATACTCAAAGATAAAAAGACCTATTGGGTTTTTAACGCTTCAATATATCTAAAAAAAAATCTGCCCGGTCAATAATTTAACCAGGCAGAATTAATACTGGATTACCGGTTATTAAACGATAGGTTTCATCGCGGTCATTGACGCTCTTAAGCGGGCTCCTACGATTTCAACAGGGTGTTCCCTTAGGGCTTTGTTTACGGTAATCAACTTGGCATTATCAACGCCATTGTCCTTACCTTCACCATATTTTTTGCCAATTACGTCCGTATCGATGTCTTTCATGAAATCGGCCAACAAAGGTTTGCAGGCATGATCGAATAGATAACAACCATATTCCGCTGTATCGGAAATTACCCGGTTCATTTCGAATAATTTTTTACGTGCAATCGTATTGGCGATCAATGGGGTTTCGTGAAGGGATTCGTAATAGGCAGATTCCCCGATGATACCGGATTCGGTCATGGCTTCGTAAGCCAATTCAACCCCGGCACGTACCATGGCTACCATTAATACCCCATTATCATAAAATTCCTGCTCACTAATTTGAACATCTCCGGCAGGTGTTTTTTCAAAGGCTGTTTCCCCGGTTTCCGCTCTCCACGTCAAAAGGTTCTTATCATCATTTGCCCAATCCTCCATCATGGTTTTGGAAAAATGGCCACTCATGATATCATCCATATGCTTATAGAATAAAGGACGCATTATACCCTTCAATTCCTCAGACAGTTCAAAAGCCTTTATTTTGGCAGGATTGGATAAACGATCCATCATATTGGTGATTCCACCATATTTTAGTCCTTCGGTAACGGTCTCCCAACCGTATTGGATCAATTTTGAAGCATATCCCGGATCGATTCCTTTTTCGATCATTTTATCGAAACAAAGGATAGAACCTGTTTGCAATAAACCACATAGGATCGTCTGTTCGCCCATAAGGTCGGATTTTACCTCGGCCACGAAGGAGGATTCCAATACTCCTGCTTTATGTCCGCCTGTACCGGCAGCATAGGCTTTGGCCTGCTCCAAACCTTTACCTTCAGGGTCATTATCGGGATGTACCGCAATTAAGGTAGGTACCCCGAAACCTCTTTTATATTCTTCCCTAACCTCAGAACCGGGACTTTTAGGGGCTACCATGATCACGGTAAGATCTTTTCGGATCTGCATTCCCTCTTCCACGATATTGAAACCATGGGAATATGATAACGTTGCTCCTTTTTTCATTAAGGGCATTACCGCATTGACTACATTGGAATGCTGCTTGTCTGGGGTAAGGTTAATGACCAAATCCGCGGAAGGCACCAATTCTTCGTATGTACCAACGGTAAAGCCATTTTCCGTTGCATTGATAAATGATTGTCTTTTTTCCTTTATAGCTGCTTCACGAAGGGTATAGGAAATGTCGAGACCGGAATCCCTCATGTTCAACCCTTGGTTAAGGCCTTGTGCCCCACAACCGACAATTACGATTTTTTTACCTTTTAAAGCAGTTACACCATCTGCAAATTCACTTGTATCCATAAATCTGCATTTTCCCAACTGGGTCAATTGATCCCGTAGTGATAGTGTATTAAAATAATTTGCCATTTTATATTCGCGTTTTTAGCCCCGATAGCTTTCGGGAATGATTATTAATCTTGATAAAAGTTTTTCAATAGTTTACTGATCGGCATTTCAGCCTTTGATACCGCTATTCTTCCTGAACGGACGAATTGCATGATGCCATACGGTAATAAGGCTTCGTGCATTTCATCGATTTCGTGGCGCCTCCCTGATTTTGCCAGTACAAAGAAATCCCGGGAAACGGTAACGATCTGTGAATTGCTGTCCTTAATGATATTTTGTATTTGACGCTCATCGAACAGTAGATTGGAAGCTACTTTGAATAGCGCCGATTCTTGGTAAATGATCTCGTCATCATCGTGATAATAGGCCTTTATCACTTCAATTTGTTTTTCAATTTGCTGTACTATCTTTTGTGTCCAATCTTTGGAGGTATTGACAACAATCGTAAATTTAGAAACGTGTTCGATTTCCGATTTTGAAACATTGAGGCTTTCAATATTGATATGTCGTTTCAAGAAAATACCTGAAATCCTATTCAGTAAACCTACATTATTTTCAGCATAAACTGAAATAGTAAACCATTCTTTTTTCATAATAAAATTAATACAAAGTCTGTTCGAGCGCAGCCGATAATCAACATTCCGTAAAAATAAAACCGCTCGACTGCGCTCGAGACGACTTATTCAATATTGTGACCCGCAATGTACCACTGCGGAATACCAACCTACTTCAATCTGATATCGGAAACGGAAGCTCCTGAAGGTATCATTGGGAATACATTGTCTTCCTTTTCTACCTTTACTTCCAAGAAATAGGCATCCTTGGAGGCCAACATCTCCGATATGGATGCTTTTAAATCTTTTCGTTCAGTGATTCTTTTGGCCGTAATATCGTAACCTTCTGCAATTTTGACGAAATTGGGGTTACTCATAACGGTGGAAGCATATCTACTTTCAAAGAAAAGTTCTTGCCATTGACGAACCATTCCCAAATGGTCATTGTTCAACACGACGATTTTAACGGGTGTCTTGTTCTGGAAAATCGTACCGAGTTCTTGAATGGTCATTTGATACCCTCCATCTCCGATAATGGCCACAACCTCCCGATCCATAGCGCCCATTTTGGCACCGATGGCGGCTGGCAAGGCAAAACCCATCGTTCCCAATCCACCAGAGGTTATGTTACTTTTGGTTTTTTTGAACTTGGAATATCTACAAGCGATCATCTGATGCTGTCCTACATCACTGACGATAACGGCTTCATGTCCTGATGCGGTATTGATTTCATTCACTACCTCGGCCATGGTAATGCCTTCCTTGGTAGGAAACAGGTCATCTTTGATTACCGCTTCGAATTCTATTTTATATTTTTCCTTGAATTCGTTATGCCAAGCCTCATGGCTGTTCTTTTTGATTTTGGGCAATACCAGGCTTAAGGTTTCCTTGGAATCCCCCAATACGGCAACATCAGCATGGACGTTCTTATTGATTTCGGCCGGATCGATCTCAAAATGGATCACCTTGGCCTGTTTGGCATAGGTTTCCAGATTTCCTGTAACCCTATCATCGAAACGCATACCTATGGCTATAAGTAGATCACATTCATTGGTCAATATATTTGGACCGTAATTTCCGTGCATTCCCACCATTCCCACATTCAACGGATGATCCGAATCCAAGGCTGAAAGCCCTAAAATGGTCCATGCCGCAGGGATACCGGCTTTCTCTATCAATGCTTTCAATTCTTCTTCAGCATGTCCTAGAATAACCCCTTGACCAAATACGATCATTGGTTTTTTGGCTGAGTTGATCAGTTCTGCGGCCGCATCTATGGCCGAAGCTTGGGGTTTTGGTACTGGAACGTAACTGCGAATACCTTTACAGAACTCATAACTGAATTCGATGGTATCGAACTGGGCGTTTTTGGTGATATCTATAAGCACGGGACCCGGACGACCGGACTTGGCAATATAGAAAGCCCTAGCTAAGATCTCAGGGATTTCTTCCACCTTTGTAATCTGGTAGTTCCATTTCGTTACAGGAGTGGAAATTCCGATGATATCGGTTTCCTGAAACGCATCGGAACCCAATAATTGGCGTGTCACCTGTCCCGTTATGCATACCATTGGTGTCGAATCTATTTGGGCATCGGCCAAACCGGTGACCAAATTAGTGGCACCGGGACCGGAAGTAGCCATGGCCACCCCTACTTTTCCCGATACCCTGGCATACCCCTGGGCCGCATGGGTCGCACCTTGTTCATGACGGGTAAGGATATGGGTCAGTTTATCCTGAAATTTATAAAGCTCATCATAGACCGGCATGATCGCCCCACCGGGATATCCGTAAAGTAAATCAACCCCTTCTGCCAACAAACAATGTATAATTGCTTCCGCACCGCTCATCTTTATCTTTGCCGGCTTATTGGCTCCTTTTTTCGTTTCTTTCAAAGTCTGCATAACTATTTCTGCTTTTTGGGTGTTCGCAAGCTATCACCCCATAATTTCCCAAAGGAAATATTTCGATTATTTTATCTTAGAATTCGTCGGTAACACATCCTTGTGCAGCCGATGAGACCGAACGGGCATATTTATACAAAACCCCTTTTTTGAATTTCAATTCCGGTTGTACCCATTCCGCTTTGCGTTTTTCGAGTTCACTATCGGAGACCTCCACATTTATCGAATTGGTTTCCGCATCGATGATAATTGTATCCCCATCCTTGACCAGGGCTATAACCCCACCTTCCTGTGCTTCCGGAGAAATATGTCCTACCACAAAACCATGGGTCCCTCCTGAAAAGCGGCCATCTGTGATCAGTGCCACTTCCTTTCCAAGACCTGCACCCATTATTGCCGCCGTCGGTTTTAGCATTTCGGGCATCCCCGGACCTCCTTTAGGGCCTTCATACCTGATGACCACAACATCCCCTTTTTTAACGAGTCCGTTCCGGATACCATCATTGGCATCATATTCACTATCGAATACTTTGGCCACGCCTTTGAATTGGAGTCCTTCTTTTCCTGTGATCTTTGCTACGGAACCATTTTCAGCCAAATTCCCATAAAGCATACGTAAATGCCCGGTGGCTTTGATGGGCTTGTCCAAAGGCATGATCACATCCTGTCCCTCAGCCAAATCCGGAACATTTTCCAAATTCTCGGCCAGTGTTTTACCGGTAACGGTTAAACAATCGCCATGTAAAAGACCATTTTTCAATAAATATTTCAATACCGCAGGTATTCCACCCACACGGTGTACATCTTCCATTAGGTATTTACCACTTGGTTTTAAGTCGGCAATAAATGGAGTCGTATCACTGATATGTTGGAAATCCTGTAAGGTGAATTCAATATCGGCTGCCCTGGCTATAGCCAAGAAATGCAGTACCGCATTCGTTGAGCCCCCTAAAATCGTTACCAAGCGAATGGCATTTTCCAATGATTTCCGGGTCACTATATCCAATGGTTTTATATCCTTTTCTATGAGGACCCGCATTTGTGCCCCAGCGGCCAAACACTCTGCCTCTTTATCATTACTTATGGCAGGGTTCGATGAATTATAGGGTAATGACATCCCTAGAGCCTCTATGGCAGAAGCCATGGTATTGGCCGTATACATTCCTCCACAGGCCCCAGCTCCCGGAATGGATTTTTTTATGATACTTCGATAATCCGATTCTTCCATGGTACCGGCAACCTTTTCACCCCAAGCCTCAAAAGCGGATACGACATCCAACTTCTTATGGTTATGGCAACCTGAAGCAATGGTTCCCCCGTATACCAAAATGGCAGGACGGTTTAAGCGCAACATGGCCATTAGGGCCCCTGGCATATTCTTATCGCAACCTACAACGGTTACCAAAGCATCATAAGACATGCCTTGTACAACGGTTTCCATGGAATCCGCAATAATATCCCTGGAAGGTAAGGAAAAACGCATTCCCGGTGTCCCCATTGAGATACCGTCACTAACACCGATGGTATTGAATATCAACCCAACCGTTTCCTTTGAATTGACACCTTCTTTCACCAATTTGGCCAAATCATTCAAATGCATGTTACACGGATTACCTTCGTACCCGGTACTGGCGATACCGACCAAAGGTTTATTAAAATCCTCATCTTTAAAACCTATTCCGTACAACATGGCCTGAGCTGCTGGTTGCGTAGGATCTTGGGTTACATTTTTACTGTATTTATTCAATTCCATCTAGATAATGTTAACGTTTATAAATGCTATTGCACGTTTTTAAGAATCAAATATAATTCAATAATAAAAGCTAAATTCCCAACTCAGTTTCCTACTCTAAATCCAATACATGTATAATTTTGTTATACAGCTGTAAATCAATGCTTTAGATTGCCTTTTTATACCATATTCAATACTTTTAAGATCTTTAGGGAACCTTCGGAAAAACACAAAAAAGGCCAAATTCAATGAAAACCGACGAAATTATACCATAAATGCCCCTGCCCGATCCATTCGGTGATATGCCCTATGAAAATCAATGGTTTTGGAAACAGGAAGGTCATGGATTAATTCCATACATTTGAGTTTATTTCAATGCTATGGAGGTACTTAAAAACCAACGGGAATTTTTTCGAACCCAACAAACGAAGCAAATCGCTTTTCGTAAAAGATCCCTGAAGCGTTTACAAAAGGAAATTGAATCCAAGGAAGATGCCATATGTGATGCCTTGTATGCCGATTTTAAGAAGCCTAGGTTTGAAACCTTGGTTGCTGAAAGCCAATTTGTCCTTTCCGAATTGAAATTGGCCATCAAAAACCTTGAATTATGGGCCCGACCGGAACGAAAATCAAGTAGCCTTGCGAATTGGCCTTCATCCGACCATATTTATAAAGAGCCTTATGGTTCGGTATTGATCATCGCACCTTGGAACTATCCTTTTCAATTGGTATTCACACCACTTATCGGAGCACTGGCCGCAGGCAATACCGTTGTGGTAAAACCTTCGGAAGCAACTCCCAATACTTCCAAGATCATTCAGGAGATCATAACCGGGGTTTTCCCGAAGGAATACGTGGCCGTCATAGAAGGTGGGGTAGCCGTTTCCCAACAATTGCTCACCCAAGATTGGGATTATATTTTCTTTACCGGGAGTACCCGTGTGGGTAAGATCGTCTATGAAAGTGCGGCAAAACACATGACTCCGGTTACATTGGAGTTGGGAGGAAAAAATCCATGCATCGTGGATCAAACCGCAGTTATTGATTTGTCGGCCAAAAGGATCGTCTGGGGAAAATTCCTAAATGCAGGTCAAACCTGTATCGCCCCCGATTATATTTTGGTGCACCGTAAGGTTAAGGATAAACTCATAACCTCCATAAAACGGCATATCATTAATTGTTTTGGGCCGGCCATTGAGACTTCCCCCAATTACGCCCGTCTTGTGAATGAAAAGCACTACCAAGGTTTAAAGGAAATGTTGGTAGGGGAAAATATTATTTTTGGCGGGGAAACCAATGACCGTGATAATTTTATGGCTCCTACCTTGATCGATACACCTAAAATGGAAGGAAAAGTAATGAAAGGTGAAATCTTTGGACCTATACTTCCCATCATAACCTATGAAACCATCGAGGAAATCGCCAACCTTATTTCCCGATACGACAAACCACTGGCTACTTATGTGTTCTCTACCGATAGGAAATTCCAGGACAAGATCATTTCCGATTTTAGCTTCGGAGGGGGTGCCATAAATGATACCATTATACAAATCACAAATAAAAATTTACCGTTTGGGGGAGTCGGCCCTAGTGGAATCGGTGCTTATCATGGTAAAGAGACCTTCGAATTGTTTTCCCACCATAAGGCCATCATTAAAAAAGCCAATTGGATCGACCCTCCCTTCCGCTATCCACCGTATACCCTTCCCATACGATTGATAAAAAAAATCAAACACCTATTTTAAGCCCCATGGAAAGAACAGTAACAGAAGCCATTCAATACCGCCGTTCGGTACGGATTTATAAGGAGGATTTGGAGTTAGACGATGAAAAGGTGAAGAAATGTCTGATAAACGCCTCCCTCGCCCCTACCAGCAGCAATTTGCAATTATGGGAGTTTTATCACATTACCGACAAATCGAAACTGAAGGAAGTGGCTAGGGCCTGCTTTGATCAACCAGCCGCTAAAACGGCCAAGCAATTGATTGTCGTAGTTACCCGAAAAGATTTATGGCACAAACGATCCAAAGCGAATCTCGATCATATAAAAAAGGGGTTTGGAGACAAAAAGAAAGAAACCCATACCCCTCGGGAAAAGTTTGTATTGAATTATTATGGCAAGCTCATTCCCACCCTGTATACCGAGTTTTTGGGGATTTTGGGAGCCATCCGTTATTTCTTCTTTCAAATAGTCGGACTTTTCAGGCCTGTTTATAGGCAAGTGCGTAAATCGGATATGCGTATCGTAGCCCATAAAAGTGCCGCTTTGGCCGCACAGAACTTTATGATCTCTATGGCCGCTATCGGTTATGATACCTGCCCAATGGAAGGTTTGGATTCCCTACGGATAAAAAAAATCCTGGACTTACCTTCCGGTTCCGAAATCAATATGGTCATTGGTTGCGGTGTTCGGGAAAAGGAAGGGGTGTACGGACCCAGGTTCAGAATACCTTTTGAAAAAGTATATCATAGGGTATAGCGGACCTATCGCAAATGTTTACCCCAATTTAAAGGAAATCTTATCCCCAAATTTCTTTTGTGCCAAGATGGAAATGGCCGTATCCTTTAGTTGCAGGATCCTTGGATAACCTCCCGTCGTTTGCCCGTCTTTCATCAAAATGATCAACTTGCCCGAAGGTGTCAACTGCACCGTACCCGGTAAGGTCGCTGATGTCAACATAGACCAAGAATGGCCTTTTATCTTTTCATCGAACTGGTATCCCATTCTATTATATTCCTTGGCCACCGTAAATGAATTGATGAAAAGCTGTTCTAACTGTACATCGTCCATCAGCTTGAATTCGGGGCCCTTGGAAACTTTCAAAACGATTTCTTCCAAAGATATATTTGCCTTGAATTCCGATATCTTCGGTTCAAAATCCAAATATTCATCATACTCCAATGCTGCCTTTTCTTTGATGGTACCTCTCTTGGTTATGGGATAAAATTGCGACCTACTACCCAATACCTCTTTGGTTTTAAATCCGTTTTTAATGGCCAAATACCCTCTAAATCCCTTAAGTAATCTACCATAGGATAGGATATCGCCCGCTTTTACCTTATGGACTTTATTATTAGAAATGGGCTCATTGTTCAAGGTGGTTTCAAATTCGGCCCCTGACAACACAATATAGGTATCTTTCTCAAACAGCAATGTAGGTCCGGTCATGGTAATTTCCAATACGGCCGAATTGGCCTCATTTTCCAAAAGCGTATTGGCATTTTGGAACACAAGCATATCCATTACGCCGGAAACGGGAACCCCCTTGTCCCGATAGCCGAAACGCCCTTCGTCTTGAAGGGTAGTATACAATCCGGATTTTATGACCTTAAGCATTCCACTTTACTTTTTCAAATTGATATATCCCCACTTCCCCTTGAATTTTGTGCAAGTCATATTCTGCCCTGGAAATCGAATAAAACTGAATTTTATCCCCCACGTTCACAAAACAGGGTTCATCCCTTTTGGCGTCGAAAATAGGGACCGAACAGTTGCCGATAATATTCCAACCTCCGGGTGATTCCTGAGGGTAAATCCCCGTTTGCTTTCCTGCCAGACCTACCGCACCTTTCATCACCTTCTGTCGTGGTTCCGAACGTCTGGGAACTTCGAGTGCTTTGGGCAGCCCGCCGAGGTACATAAAGCCCGGTAAAAAGCCAATACCATAAACCGTAAATACACTTGAAGTGTGTAATTCTATGACCTTCTCGATAGAAATCCCCAATTTTTCCCCAACCTCTTCAAGGTCTATGGCAAAGTCCAAATCGTAACACACAGGCAATCTCCATAAAAATATTTCCCTATGATTTACGGATTCCCTTTGTCCGTACCACGTTTTTAAATCCCCTTTAAAAGACTGATAATCGATGACCTTGTTTCTGTCGATCAAGGTAAGGGAATTGTACGCGGGTACCATTTCCCATTCATTGGGATCTAGGCAATTTTGATTTAGATACGATTTAAATTGAATGATGTCTTCCAATATGGCCACATCAACTTCATTCGGCCATTCCACCAAAACCGCATGGTCTCCAAAGGATCGTATTGAAATGGGATAATCAGTCACTTTTTTAAATAGATTAGTTGTTTGGGCAATTCTTGCGAAAGATACGTTAAAATCCGTAATGCATTAGGGGTATCGCCATGTAAACAATAGGTGTCGGCCTGTATCGTACATTCACTTCCCCCTATGGCCCTTACCTTTCCTTTTTTTACCATGCCGACCAAGTGGTCCAAAACTTCTTGGGGTTCCCGGATAACCGCATTGGGCAATTTCCGGGAAACCAAACTCAGATCATCATTGTAATTTCTATCGGCAAAGGCTTCGAATTTTATGGTGAACCCTTTTTCCATGGCCTTTTCGGCCATAACGGAATCAGGTGGCACATATAAATATACAGATTTTTTATATGGGGTTACGGTAGCTAAAAATAATTCGGAAAGGGCAGGGTTTCTTGCCAGATCATTATAAAGTGCCCCATGGGCTTTTATATGGTGCAGTGGTACCTCCGCATGATCCAAAATCAATTTCAACCCCTTTATTTGGTCCTGAATACTGGCTTTTAACGAATCGTCATCGATCGTTAGGGTTGTACGTCCAAAATTTTTTCGATCCGGATATGATGGATGTGCCCCGATGCGTACCCCGTACTTTTTTGCGAGCATCACGGTTTGGGTCATTGTACCTTTGTCTCCCGTATGTCCGCCACAGGCAATATTGCATGAGGAAATCAATGGAAGGATCCCTTCTTCATTTCCTATACCCTCCCCCACATCACAATTTATATCTATATAGAACTTTTCCATTTATAGAATTCCCAATACTTTGATGACACTTTTAACGCCCAAGAACAGGGATAATAAAATAATGACAAAACCCAGTAGGTTCTGTATTCCATTGTTCTTGTATTTACCCATGACCGTTGCTTTATTCACTACCCATAACAGGAATACGGATATTACAGGGAGTAATATTCCGTTGGTGATCTGCGCAAATTTGATGATTTCAATAGGTGTAATTCCAAAGGAAAGAAAAAATACCCCCAACCCCAAAATAAGCATCCAAACGATCCTGAACCTTATATCCTTTAAACCGGCCTTCCAACCAAAACAACTATTGGCGACATAAGCGGCTGCCAAAGGGGCCGTAATGGCGGAAGTGACCCCTGCTGCGAACAATCCAATTCCCATAAAATAACGGGCACTGTTACCATACAAGGGTTCCAAGCCTTTTGCCAGATGGATCACATTGGTTATTTCCTCTCCGGGAATGGCCGCTGCAGCAATTACGACTGACATGGAGACCAAGCCCCCCAAAGCTATGGCCATAATGGTATCTTTTCGAGCATAGCCGAGATCGCTTTTATTTTTCCATTTCTCACTCACCAAGGAGGCATGCAAGAATAAGTTATAAGGAACAACCGTTGTACCGACCAAAGCGATGATCGTTAAAAGGCTATCCTTGGGCATTGATGGCACCAAGGTGCCTTTGAGTATTTTAAGTATATCGGGTTTGGTCACTATTGCGGTCAACAAAAAGGAAAGGCTCATTATCAGCACCAGGGCTATAAAAACTTTTTCCAGTGCCTTATAATTTCCCATATACAGTAGCCCAAAAGCAAAAAAACCGATGATAAAAGGATAATAGGTAGCATATTGACGGCCAAAAAGGGCATTCATACCTAGGGTAGCCCCACCTATATTTCCTGCCTCATAGGCGGCATTACCGATTACTATGGCCGATAATACGATGGCAATGATCAAAATACGGATCCATGGGGTGTCCAGTTCGCTCTTTATGGCATCGGCCAAACCCTTTTGGGTAACTATCCCCAATCTGGCCGACATTTCCTGGAGCACAGCTGTCGCGATAATAGACAACAACAAAGCCCATAAAAGGGTGAAACCGAAACCTACCCCTGCCAAGGAACAGGCCGTAATGGTACCGGGGCCGATAAAGGCAGCCGCAACCAATACTCCAGGACCTATTTTCTTGAACATTTTATTCGGAATGGTTTAAGGCGTACAAGGCAAAGGTCCCCAACCAATGTGTACCTTCATAATTCCCATCAACGATACTGGGTAAGGAATACTTTAGGTGCTCATCTGCAATCGGTATTAAATAATCGTATTCAGGTAGCGTTTTCGCAATACCATATAGGCACCACGCCCTACTGAAATTAAGTCCATCAATGTGTATCAATTTCCCATCTGTACGATCGGACACCTTCCCTGTTTCCATTTTAAAGGTAGGTTTGGTCAATTCCGGGAGAAAATTCTTGATCCAATGTTTAAAATCCTTGGCGGGCAATACCTTACGGACTATATCAGCTTCTTGGAGACAAGGCGATAAAAAATCGAACCCACTGGGTTCCCACTCCAATGGACAATCGATATCCTTGATATAAAATTGTTTTACACTTTGTTTAATGATGTCTTGAAGGGGTTGATTATCGGTAGTTACGGCATAATCCCATGCCAAAGACATCCCAAATGCCGTATTGCTGTGTTCCCCTACGCGTATGGGATAGTTCAGCTTGGGGAGAAAATCAATATACCCTTGTACGATAACATCGACCAAAGGTTGCAGGTTCGTAGCCAATTCTTCGGCCAAGGGGTCATCCCAAGTATATAGCTCTTCAGCAAGTTTTAGCAACCATGCCCATCCGTAGGTACGCTCATAGGAAGCATTTCCTTTCATATTAAAGTAAGCGATTTCGGAGGCTATATTTTCCTTGGAGAGGTTTTCGGCGAGTTTGGTCTCAATAATCTCGGCTTCGTCCAAATTGGGAAATTGCTTTAAGAGTGATATTAGACTCCAATGTCCGTGAACGGAGGAATGCCAATCAAAACAACCATAAAATGCGGGGTGCAAGGTTTTGGGATTATTGATATGGGTAGAATCGTGCAAAGTTTGCCCCAACCTATTGGGATATTCGGTCTGCATACAACCTAGGGGTAAACCCGCCAACCGATTCGCCTCTGTCAAATCCAATTCCGGTCTTGCCATTCGTTTTGTTGCGGTTTCCTTGTTTTCCTTTACGTCTTTACAGCCCAACATGACCATCACCATTAAAAGTATGCCACTAAATCTTACACGTATATATGCCATTTTCTGAATTATTGATCAACGCCTAAAATAATAATTTTAAGATTAAATCAACTACTATTTTCGATGCAAAAAGACCATGCCGTAAAAACCGCTTTTCACAACGGTTTTAACATTTTTCAGTGCAGTTCATCTAAAAGTTTGCCGTTTATCTAAAAGTGAGGTGTCATACATCGATAATATATAATAATCCATAAAAAACAGGGTTATTATTATCCCAAATCAAAATCAAAACTACCTAAATGAAATGCTTAGAATGCAGTAAGAAACTCGACTACTTGGAACACAGAAACGCTATGGACCGTTTCGGTCTTGAACTCTGTGACTCCCACCAGACCCGACTGGTAAGGTTGATCGAGCTGAACAAGACACCTATTGAAGCCATACAATTATATTATGGCCTAAAAGAAGTAGGTGTACAGGCCATGTTGGAATGGTGGGACGGTAAAAAATCTGTCGATATCGCCATTTCCAGGGTTAAATTAAATATAGAAATCGATACGGAGTATCACAGGCTGACCCATGAACAGGCCATAAATGACCTTGAAAGAGCCATGCACTCCTTTAAAAATGGATTTACGACGATTAGAATCCCCCATGTACTGATCCAACATTATCTCAAGGAAACGGTTAACAATATCCTTGGAATAATGGAAGGTTTAAAGGCTAATATTAAAGTAATTTAGCCGTAGCACTACCAAAGGAAATTTTTAAAAAGAAAACTATGGACCCCTATAAAAAGGCAATGACCAAACCATTATGGATTTTAATGGGGGCTATGGCCATAGGGTTCTTGATGAAAATCCTTGGTTGGCGTTTGGCCAACGATGTAATGCTTGTTTCCTTTATAGGTATTGGTATGCTTTATAGCTATCGTTTTTGGAAAAAACCGCTGAAAAAATTCAATGACTATAACAAACTTGTCTTCATCCTATTTTGGTCAATAAACGGGGTTTTGAACATTTTCAATGTACCCCATAACCTATTGATACATGCCATCATTGCCATTTCATTCGTGTTGTGGTTCGTGTTCGAAGGTACCTCCTATTTCTTTCGTAGGAAAAAAAATGCAAAAAACAGACATTTCCAATTCCTATGGAATATTCTAATGGTCATCGGAACCTTGGCTATCATAGCCGGTAGCCTTCTTTTGATCCTAAAATGGGAATATGCCAAATCACTGCTTGTGATAGGGATTGCGATATTATGTTTTTATATTTTCAAGGATTCGTTTACCTTGGATCAAAGGTCACCTGAGGAAGAACAAAACGGTGGGGAATATCAACTATAAATCCATTTATTTGGATCATGGAAAAGCGGATATCGATCTATTCAATATCCGCTTTTTCATTATTATCGTTTTTTGACCGTTTCGAAACCCCCAAATGAATTGTTTCACGCGTAAATAATCCTCGGTGAACTCCTTGTTTTGAGGATTAAATGTTTATGGTTTTTTTCAATTGATAGATCGATTTTACCTTTAATCGAAGTTATTGCCCCACAACGAATTTTATCCCCTTTACACGATTACAATCCGGATTGAAGCCGATTTTGCCGTTATTTATATATCCCAAATACGGTCATATGAAAAAACTACTACTTCAGCATTGTCTATTGTACGCCTTTTGTATATTTTGCTTTATATGGGCAATTTACGTGCTTTTCTTTAGGACATAATCCTTATACTTCGCCAATGGTCGTTTATTCTTTGATATAGGCCATTGTGTGAACGAAGGGTACATTCAACACGAATACGTGTACCCAAAGGGTTATCGCCTCAAACGTCCTGTGGTATCTCCGCCTAATATATTGGTGACTTCGGTTAACGTAGTTAAATTAACGTCACCTTCATAGGTGTGTTTTAAGGCACAAGCGGCACTGGCAAATTCAATCGCTTTGTAATCGTCATACTTTTGCAGACCATAAATGATTCCTGCAGCAAAAGCATCGCCAGTCCCAATACGGTCAACGACATGGGTAATATCAAGATCTTGGGTTTCCCTGAACTCCGTACCATTCCACATTCTGGCCCTGATTTTATGCCAGGATGAATTTAATGAAGTCCGGATTTTATCAAAAACCTTTTCTATGGATGGAAAAGTTTGCATCAGCTGTTTGCTTGCGGCAATAAAATCATCATTGGAATACCCGAATGACGTACCCAAAACCTCATTGATCTCGTTGATGCCCCCGATAAAAATAGTGGAGTCATGCAATAATTCGATCAAGGCTTCTTTGGGATCTTGGCCATAATTCCACAATCCACTTCTATAGGTAGGATCGGCTGAAACGGTCATCCCTTTTTTCCTGGCAAGTTTTAGTCCGGCCTTCAAGGTTTCAAAAGCCCCTTTGGACAAGGCAGGTGTAATACCTGTCCAATGGAACCAAGAACCCGTTTCCAAGGCTTTTTCCCAGTCCACTTTTTCCGGCGCTATCTCCGAAAAAGCGGAATGCGATCTATTGTAAGAGATATTGCTGGGGCGCATTACGGCTCCCACTTCCAAAAAATAAACCCCCAATGGGCGTTTGGATAAAGAGATCAAAGAAGTATCAACGCCAAACTTCCGAATATAGGACAGGGCCGTTTCTCCTATAAAATCATCTGAGACTGCGCTAATATGCTTTACCTCCCCACCAAAGTTCGCTATGGAGATACCGACGTTCAATTCGGTGCCCCCAAAATAAAATTCAACCACATTGGATTGAATGAATTTTTTATTGCTCGTGGGAGAAATACGCATTAAAACCTCTCCGAATGTTATAATTTGACCCATATTCATATTTTGCCCCTAAAAATACCAAAGCACGGGCAATAAATAAACCCTTGGATCAAAAAAGATATTTTAAAGAAGTCTTCTAATTAATACATCAATTCATCCTACACGTCAAAAATATCATTAACCAATAAAAAAATCGGGCACAAATTCCGATATCAATAATACACCACCTATCCTAGGAGGTCTTTAGGCTATATTATTGCACTTATATGCCGTAAGGACTATATTAGTCCTAACCACAAGTATACCCACCAACTCACTGACAATTGATTATGAAAAACATGAACAAACTAAAATCAATACTATTACTTTTTACACTTGCTCTTTGCCAATGCAAAGAATCCAATGATACACAACTCAAAACAGTTTCTCTAAACAAACAGGAAAACGAAGGGGTTGTTGCCGCCAATGGAATGGTGGTCACCGCACACCCCATTGCTACCAAAATAGGATTGGATGTCCTGAAAAAGGGAGGAAATGCATTCGATGCCGCCGTAGCCGTAAAATATGCCTTAGCAGTTGTCCTGCCCAAAGCAGGAAATTTAGGTGGAGGCGGTTATATGGTTTATAGAACCGCAGATGGTAAAAAAGGGGCACTTGATTTTAGGGAAACTGCTCCAGCATTAGCAAGTCGCGATATGTTTATCGATTCAATAAACAAAACCGTTATGAATGACAAAGCGCTATTGGGGCATTTGGCAGCCTGTACCCCAGGTACTGTGGATGGTATGGATAAAATACATAAAAAATTCTGTGCCTTACCCTTTAAAGACCTAATACAACCGGCCATTGATGTAGCGAACCAAGGATTTTCCATTTCAGAATATGATGCATGGACTTTTAATCGAGCGCAAAAGGAATTTAAGGAAGTCAATGATTCCCTTATGATCTTCATCAAAAACCAACCTTGGGAAAATGGGGATACCATTTACCAAAAAGATTTGGGAAAAACCTTGGAACGAATAAAAGAGCTTGGTAGGGATGGATTTTATAAAGGTGAAACAGCCCAATATATCATAGATGAAATGAAATCTGGGGGAGGAATCATCACTAAAGAAGACTTGGAAAATTACTCCGCTGTATGGCGCAAACCTATTGAAGGGGTATATAGGGATTCATTTAACATCATTTCAATGCCCCCATCATCAAGTGGCGGTATAATCCTTGTGCAACAACTTAAAGGTTCCAATGCCTATGATTTTAAAGAAATGGGACACAATACCCCAGAAACGGTACATATCATGACCGAGTTGCAAAGAAGGGCATTTGCGGATAGAGCAGAACACATGGGGGACTTGGATTTTCATGATGTCCCCGTCGAAATGCTTTTGGATGATGAGTATATAACCAATAGAAACGCATCTATACAATTAGATAAAGCGTCCCTTTCCACGGATATCAAAGCTGGTAAAGTGGACAAAATAGAAAGCCTGGAAACAACCCATTTCTCCATTGTTGATAAAGACGGGAATGCTGTCTCCATAACTACGACATTAGTAGGTTATTTTGGCTGTAAAGTACTGGTCGATGGCGCTGGTTTTTTCTTGAATAATGAAATGAATAATTTCAGTTTAAAACCGGGTTTTCCCAACATTTTCGGCCTTGTTGGTGGTGATGCCAATGCAATTGAACCAGGGAAGCGAATGTTAAGTAGTATGAGCCCGACGATTATTGAAAAAAATGGCGAACTGTTTATGGTCCTGGGAACGCCTGGAGGATCAACAATCATTAATGTCATTTATCAAAACATTGTTAATGTGATTGACCATGGCATGACGATGCAGGAAGCGGTTGATGCTAAAAAACACCATTCCCAATGGTTACCCGATATGATCGTTGTTGAAGAAGGTACTTTGGATAGTCTTACCCTCGATAAATTAAAAAAACTCGGACATACGTCTTTTAGGGAGGTTGAACAATTGGGGCGAACCGAAGCCATTTTGGTAAGGGAAGATGGTTCGTATGAGGGTGCTGCAGACAATAAGCGAACAGGTGATGCCACTGCTCTAGGCTATTAATCATAATTATAAGACATTCAACAATAACCGCATTGGATACTTATTTAATTAAATAATATGATTATATCGGAATAATGACGCTTAAGATGAGGTAGGAAAGTTTCATTTTAAGTAAAACCTCAAATCTATATAGATCAGTGGATAAACAATAGAATTATCGTAAGGATGGTACAAAACATTTTACAACATTACAACCTCATACTTACACCACCTCAAATAGTTTGATCGTTATAAAATGACAGGACATGTAGAATAAAGCTTAAGTATTCCGGAATGCCAAAACAAAGGATAATTACCTTGGGCATTTCCCAAAAACAACGGGTTATTCACTGTGATAAGGAATATACTATATCTATTTACCCTCAACCCCCATTAAGGATGCCCCGAATTCCATACACTTAAAATATTACCGTCTAACAGACCTGTTGCCAAAATTCCGAATCGTTTAAGATATGCACTACTCGAGGTAAAACTCAGGTAAAATCAGAATTATTAAAGCATATTGCTAAAATATCGATTACGCTAGCGTTAAAGTTTTCGTATTCCTGAATTTATCCCTACAATGTAACTTAAGTTACGTTTACCCCTGCTTATCAATCGTACATTTGCGATTAACAAATTACAGAAGTGATGTTGACATATATTAAAACCACGACATTATTCTTGTTGATCCTACTCGGCAATATCAATGAAACGTATGCACAGGAAATTGGGAGCATTCAAGATCTTTTTAATGCCCTAAAAACCCATCCACAGACCAAAATTGACGAATTGGCCCTTGAAAAAGCAAAAACCGGAAAAGGATCGGCTTATAGCGCATTATACCCCACACTCACTGCCTATGGCTCCTATGATTATTCTTCCATACCTACATCCATGATTCCCGTACCGCCCAATACGATGTTTGAAATGATCCAAGATGAAAGTATCGCACAACCTTTCAGTGAGCATATTTACCGGGCAGGGATAAGCATTTCCATGCCCATATTCATTAAATCCATTTACACATTGGGCCGCAAAGCTACATACCTACTAAAATCCGCAGAAGCTAAAAATCAGATCAACCTTTTGCAAAATGAAGCCATCATTGTGAGTTCCAATGCCCGTTTTTCCTATTTGGACGCACTCACAAATGCCATGGAACAAAAGAAAAAATCCCTATTAAAAACCCAGGAAATCGTGGAGATGAACGTTCACAACGGCCGTGCCTCCGGCGCTAGTTTATTGCTTGTGAAAAATGGAATAAACCAAGTGGAGGCTTCTTTAAATGAAATTGCCATACAACGCGAAAATACCATAGCCACCATTGAAAGTCTAACAGGCATAAGACTGAAAAGTTCCCTGGCCATGTTCCAAACGGATAGTGTCAATACCGCAACAATGGAGGGTCTGGAGCCCTTACGGCAAAAAGTCATTGCAGATAAGTTGGGATATAGGGCAGAAAAAGAAAAGTTATTGCCTTCCATGGTCCTCAAAGGAAACTACAATCACAGTTTTGCCAAATCTTACAACACCGATACCGCTCTTGACGAAAATTATACCACGTTTGGATTGGCCCTAAATATCCCCCTTTTTCATAAAAGTCAATATACTGAAATCACGAAAAGTAGGATTTCTTATGATGAAACACAGACCGCACTGGACCAACTGGAATTATCCTTGATAAGTCAGGCAAATCAATTAAAGAACAGTCTACAACTTATCCATCTATCGGAAGAACTTTATGAGCGGAATGTAAAGGACAAGGAAGAGCTATTGAAAATAGCCAAGGTCAGTTACAAATCCGACAGGATTTCAATTGAGGATTATTTGAAATATGAGGACGATCTGGTTTTGGAAAAATCGAATCTATATAAAGCCAGGGCCGAAAAATGGCAAACATTGGTAAAGCTGGCTGTAATCTATGGCAATAACATTGAAAACTTAGTAAAATGAAAACGTTAAACAATAAAAGGACAATTGGAATAATTGCGGTGGCGGTACTTGTTCTTTCTGCAATTTTAGCCGTCGTGAACGCAAAAAGCAAAGAAGCGCAAATGCACATTGCAAAACAGTATGGCATAAGCGTTTCTACCTATACCCCACAAATAGGCCCTACGACCTTGACCCTACCCTATTTGGCTCAAACCGAAAATGACAAGGATGTGAATCTTTCCTCGAAGGTAACCGCACGGGTCGACTATATAAAACCAAGTGGATCAAAAGTTCGAAAAGGGGATGTCATTGCGCGATTGGACAATACCTCGATCCAAACGAACACCATAAGCCTAAGATCACAGATAAAGGCCACAGAAATCGTCATAAAAAACGTGGAGGATTCCCATAAAAGAACCAAGGAACTATTGGCCATAAAAGGAGCTTCATTAGAGCAATTCCAAAAAGAAGAAAGTGAGTTGGAAGGTTTAAAAGCAAAATTGGATGCTCTAAGACAAAATCAGATGGATGTTGCCAATACCTTGACGTATGCAACCATAGTGTCGCCCGTGGATGGTATTATATCGAAGACAATGGTAAATACCGGCGATATTAGTCTTCCTGGTCATCCTGTAGCGAATATCAGTGCCAACAATGGCTTTTACCTCTTGTTAAGAATCCCTACCGATCTAATGATATATGGTGTGAATTTCAAAAATAATGACTATCCCGCCATAGCATTGAACGGTACTTTCAACAACTTGGCTGAATATAAGGTATATGTTGATTCGAACGACCTTACCACAGGTGACAGAATTGAAGTGAATGTCATTGTTTTTAAAGGAAAAGCCGTGAAACTACCATTTGATGCGGTTTTAAATCGCGATGGTAAAAGCTTTGTATTGGAAAACAATAATGGCAAAGCCAAAGCCATTCCCATAAATATCATTCAAACCGGGGAAGAGGGATTGGTGGTGAGCAATGCCGATATATCCGGTAAGGAAATCGTAGTCGCTAAACAAGATATCTTGTTAAAACTTCTTGGTGGCACAAATATTCAACCCCAAAACTAAAAATCATGTTCGAATATTTTTATAAACGGCCTTATACCCTATATGCCCTTATAGCTGGTTTCTTCATTATGGGTATCGTTGCCTTGATCACGCTGCCTAAAAACCTATTTCCCGATGCCAATCCACCACAAGTAATCGTTATTACGAATGTTCCCGGGGCCACGGCACAAGTAGCGGCCAATACGGTTTCAAAACCCATTGAACAGGAAATTTCAAGATTGGGTTTGGTCACCGATGTCAGTTCTGTCAATGTCGCGAACTTTTCTATTGTAAAAGCCGATTTCGGATATAAAAAAGGTCTAAATGCTGCAGCTGTTGATGTAGCCAATGCGTTATCCATTGCGAAAGGTAAACTACCCACTAACGTGAATCCCGCAGTTTATACGGCAGGGGATTTCACCTTACCTGTCGATGTGATTTCATTGAGTCCAAAAAACAATACCCTCGATGTTGCCGATATCAGCAAAATCGCGGATAATTTTATCAAGCCCTATCTATTGAGTAACCCTTCAATCGGAAATGTTGAAGTTTTCGGTGGATTTCAGAATTCGATAAACATCGAAATCGATCCGTTCAAAGCCAAACGATATAACGTGAATTTTGAAACCATATCCAATGCCTTAAAGGTAATCAACAAGGATATGCCCATTGGTTTTGTAAAAGGGAACGATAGTTTCTATACCATTACTTTTTACGGTGAAAAAAATGAAATTGAAAAAATAAAGAACATTACAATTTTGCCCAATGTCCGATTAAGGGATGTTTCAAATGTTAGTTGGAGTTATCAAAAAAGAACGAGTGGCTATATCGGCAATGCCAAACCTGCGATTGCATTGGCTGTTCAGCGCGCTCCCGGGGGCAGCGTATTGGATGTGAGTAAGGCTGCCCGGGCAGAAATGGAAAAATTGGAAGCTGAATATCCAAATATCAAATTTGAGATTTCAGATACCCAAAGAAATCTTATCGAGACAGCTAATTCGAACATGTTGGAGGCACTTCGCGATGCCATAATCTTCACCTTGATCGTGGTGCTTTTTTTCCTAGGGAATTTTAGGGCCATTATTGCGGCCGCCTTGTCCATACCCATGGTATTTTTCGCCACTATGGCGGTTATTTGGTTAACGGGTGGTGAATTGAACATAGTAATCTATACCGCCATTATTTTAGCGTTGGGTATGCTCACCGATGATGCCGTCGTGGTACTTGAAAATGTAGAACGTCACCTAAATGAACTAAAAGAGGATCTTGAAACTGCTATTCTAAATGGCACTAAAGAGGTTATTGCCCCTGTACTTGCAGGAACCATTTCTACCATTGCCATCATTTTTCCGTTGATGTTCATTGGGGGTTTTCCGGAAAAAATATTCAAACCCTTGATTTTTACGTTAATCGTGGCCTTGATCATATCGTTTTTCATTTCCATCACCTTTATTCCACAATTGTTAAAAGTGATGTACAAAAACGGTTTTACAAAAACAAAAGTAGAATTGTGGTTTGATAAAGCTTATAACAATACCATTGGCCGTTTGGTTGCACCTTATGTCCAGGTAATCAAGTTTTCCAATGGGAAACAAAAAGTATTACGAAGGGTGGTCTTAACCGCTGGAGTGGTACTGCTATTGGTATTGAGTATGGGCAGCATAATGCCAACCATTGGTAAAGATGCAATGCCACCTATGGATACCGGAATCATAAAAGCACAAATTGCATTTAGTGCCAATGAAACCGTTGAAAGTGCCGAAAGAAAAGTCATGCCTTTTCTAACTTGGTTACACGAACAGGATTGGGCAGATAAAAGCTCGGTAGCTTTTGGAACACAACCAGGGGTCTTAAGTTTGGGAAGTGGTAATTTACCTTCAGAAGCCACCATTACCATCAATTGCGTTGACCGTTTTCATAGATCATCGACCATGTGGGAACTCGAAGATGTAATTCGTGACAAATTATCGGAATTAAAGGGACTCAAACGTAACGATGTTTATGATTTTGGGGCAACTGCCTTGTCATCTGTAAAAGCACCTTTGGATGTTCGGTTAAAATCGCCAGTAGTTGATGGTTTGGCAGAAAAAACCCATCAGGTAAGTGAAGCCATGTCAACCGTTAAAGGGTTGACCTCCGTGTCTACAAGTTGGAATAAGGATGTCAGTGAAATTGTACTTGACATTGATGAAAACAAAGCCTTGAGTTATGGTCTTACCCCCTATGATATTGCGGCACAGATACCTGTAAAAGGCCAAGTAGTTGGTTTAAATGCCAATTTACAATCCATGAACTCCCAATATGTCAGGTTGTATCTAAAAGGTAAATTCAGCGAAAACGAACAAACCTTACGGCTATTGCCGGTACAATCGAAATTTGGGGAAATCCCACTTGAATGGTTGGCCAAAATCTCAAAAAAACTGACCTATGCCAAAATTGAGCGCGATAAAATGTTGTACAGTGTCGATGTTAACGGGTACCGTTCCAAACGCCCGATAACGCATTTAACGGATGATGCCAATTCAGCCTTAGCCAACGTTAACAACCTAAAAGATGTCGTTGTTAGCCAAGAAGGGGATATCGCCACCATCAACGACAGTTTTTCACGTATGATAAAAGCGATTGCCCTTGGTATTATCCTTTTATTAATGGTGCTGATCGCCATCTATAAATCGGTTAAAATGGGTTTCATCATGATATTGGTATTGCCTTTGTCATTGATTGGGGCAGCTTGGGGCATGTTATTGTTCAATAAGCCAAGTTGTATGCCCAGTTTATTGGGTATTCTGTTGTTGTTCGGTATCATCATTAAAAATGCAGTATTACTGATAGATTTTTACCAACACCACCGTTCCAGTGGTGAAAGCCCATTTGAAAGTGCCATTGAAAGTGTACGTGTACGTTTCCGTCCTGTTTTAATGACGGCTTTCGGAACTATAGCGGGTATGATCCCTATCGCCCTTGAACAAGCCGTAGGTTTGGAACGATTAAGTCCGTTGGCAGATGTTGCCATTGGAGGTTTATTGATAGGGACTTTATTGACCTTAATCTATGTACCAATTTATACCTATGCGGTAGATAAAAAATAGAAACCCCATATAATATATGGAAATTTTGCACTACTACTTACCGTATAGATCGGTGAATTCGACAAATGAACATCCTGACCCCTTAAAGCATTGTTTTTGTGGAAAAGAGGGGTGAAAAGCAAATTAAAACGGAAAATAAAGCATATGCCATTTAAGTCTATCAAGTTACTCAATAGAGCGATAATACATATCGGATTTGGTTATTTGAAACACCCAAACCTATTCAACGGAGGATTAATAAATGCATCCGTCCTTTGTAATCGCCTCTTCATGACCGTTTGAAATAAGGAATTCGGGATCCAAGCGATTTCATTGGATCAAAAATGATATAGCGCTTGGATTATCCCCTTAAAGTGATCGAAAAAAAAATCATGGAATAAAACAATAATTTTTTAAAACATAAAGTATGAATACCCAAAAAATTGAAATTCCGGAATGGGCATTTGAATTTCACGGACATAAATGTCCGGCAATGCCAATTGGTTACCGTGCAGGGTTGACCGCAATGAACAAACTCGGGGTTGAGAAATCCCTTAACAAAGAGTTGTATCTGTTCTGTGAAAACGGACCCGCCCATGCCGCCGCCTGCTTTTTGGACGGGGTCATGGCAGCGACGGGTTGTACCTATGGTAAGGGAAATGCAGAAAAACTCAATTACGGGAAAAACGCCATCGTCCTGGTCGATTTAAAAACGAAGAATGCGGTGAGGGTTTCAATGCAACCGGCATTTTTCGAAAAAGCATTGAACTCCGAATTCGTCCAACTCCGAAAACAAAAGGTTGAACCCAAGGACATTAAACCCCAAGTGGTAATGCCACTTATTGAAAATGCCAAGAAAATGGACGAGAACATACTGTTTTCGATAAGTGATATTTTCGAAAAAGATGTGGAATTACCAAAGGGAACTTTCGAATGGCATCATTGCGCGGTATGTAAGGAGGTTGTGTTCGACAACCGTTCAAAGGTCATTGATGGAAAAAGAGTATGTATTCCTTGCTCAGAAAAATAAACCGTAGCGATCATGGAATATTATTTAGCTGCTATTTCATTTTTTGCTGCCCTTATTTTCTCTTTAGGAGGTATAGGGGCAGCAATTATATTGATTCCTATCATGTATGCCTTCGGGATTCCCATTTCCGTGGCGAAACCTGTCGGCTTATTTTATAACACCATTAGTCTTACCGGAGCAAGTATTAACAATATTGAAAACAAACGCCTCGATTTTAAATTGGGGATTCCACTAATCATCTTTTCGTTTCTTTTCGCGATTGTCGGGGCTTATTTGTCAAAATACATCGCCTCACGAATTGTCTTGATGCTGTTCGTACTGTTTTTGTTGTTCTCCGGTTTAATGTTTTTGTTTTTTAAAAAGAAAAACGAAACAGAATATCGAGAAGACGTCCCCTATTCACCACTTTCATTCATTGGGGCCGGTGCCGGTCTATTATCGGGTTTGCTGGGGATCGGTGGTGGTGGGATTATTTCTCCCCTTCTCTTGATGATGGGATTCAATCCAAAAAAAATTACGGCCATAACCGCTTTTGTTGTTCCTTTTTCTTCCTTATCCGGTTTTCTGACGTATTGGTCAATAGGTGCTGTAGATTGGGAATTATTGGTCATCACCTCCTTAGCCGGTCTCGCTGGGGCTACGCTGGGGACCATTATCATGCAAAATCGGTTGAATCCGAAAATGGTCAAAAAGATATTAGCGATTATCCTACTGATAATGGCTGTTAAAATGGGACTTAAATTGTTTTAAAAACTGTTCAATATTAATTATATCCATTAAAAATGAAATACTTATATATACTACTTTTGACTGTGGTATTATGCTCTTGTAAGGATAATGCAACATCAAAAAAGGAACTTGCAACTATTAACAATAATGCCGACAAATCAGGCGTTAATAAAACAAGGCATTTGAAAACAAACCTGACTAAAGTGACTTTTATAGCATTAGGGTCTGTAAAATGCATTCCTTGTCGAAAAATGCAAAAGGTCATAAAATCCGTAGAAAAAAAGTATGGAGACCAAGTACAGACTATTTTCTATGATGTTTGGACCGAGGAAGGAAAACCTTATGCCGAAACGTATAATATCAGGGCTATTCCAACCCAAATATTTTTGGATGGAAATGGTCATGAGTTTTTCCGTCATGAAGGTTTTTTCCCTTATGATGAATTAATGAAAGTTCTAAATAAACAAGGTGTAGAATAATCTTCATATTAAATATTAATCGTATATTTGCGATAAGATTATGAAAAGAACCCTGGAACATATCGAATATCAGGAAGATACCGAAGCCTTGGCAAAAATTGCCAAAGCCTTGGGGCATCCTACCCGAATTGCGATTTTAAGACATCTTGAAAATCAATCCTGTTGTTTTACCGGGGATTTGGTGGATGTTTTTCCTTTGGCACAATCTACGGTTTCCCAACACCTTAAGGAATTGAAGAATGCCGGACTCATAAAAGGAGAATTGAAACCGCCCAAAATAAAGTATTGTATCGATCAAGAGAACTGGAAGAAGGCAAAATCGTTATTCCAACAGTTTTTTGAATGAATTTTTTTATAAACAATATCGCTTATTGCCGATATACAAATTAAATAGCATGAGTAAAGTAATCAAAATTTTAGGTACGGGATGTCCCAAATGTCAATCCATGACAGGTGTAGTTAAGGATGTGGTTTCTGAAAACCATATTGATGCCAGTATTGAAAAAGTTGAGGATATCATGGAAATTATGAAGTTCAACGTAATGACCACCCCTGCCTTGGTCATAGACGGTGCGATAACCATAAAAGGCAGGGTACCATCGAAAGACGAAGTCTTGGAGCTTTTAAAGTAATTCGCGTATCCTATGGATTATCATATCAAAGCTTCTTCCCGAGCAAACCAGGATGCGGTGATCCACCTAAAGCAGTCCATCATAGATTTTGGTACCACTCAGGAAACGACCGAGACCCTCCCAAATCCCGCTGAATTGTTCTTAGGTTCCTTTGCTGCCTGTATATTGAAAAATGTTGAACGCTTTTCAAGTATGATGAAATTCACGTACACAAAGGCAACCCTAGAGGTCAATGCAACCCGTCTTGAACACCCGCCTAGAATGGATAACCTCGTTTACAAGTTGACCCTTTACAGTAACGATGAAAAACTGAATACGGATTTGCTTAAAAAGAATATTGAAAAATACGGAACTATCTACAATACCGTAAAAATGTCCTGCGCCATTTCCGGTACGATCAACACCATTGCCTATGTTTGATTGGTTACAGCATTTTTCAGATTGGCTTATTTATTCCGTTTTTAAAATCGGAGCGGACACCCATTTGGGAACGGCCCTTAATTTCTTTGTATACGATACCATAAAAATTCTGATTCTTTTATTCGTTATCGTTTTTATAATGGGAATCGTAAATGCCTATTTCCCGATTGAACGACTTAAAACCTATCTGAACGAAAAAAAGCTCTACGGACTGGAATACTTTTTTTCTTCCATTTTCGGGGCTATAACCCCCTTTTGTTCCTGCTCTTCGGTCCCGTTGTTCATTGGGTTTGTTCAAGGCGGGATCCCTTTAGGGGTAACGTTCGCTTTCTTGATCACTTCACCTTTGGTCAATGAGGTGGCCGTGGCCATGTTTTTGGGTATGTTCGGCATAAAGGTTACCCTGATTTATGCCGTTTCAGGAATATTATTGGGTACCATCGGAGGTTGGCTGTTGGGAAAATTCAATCTCGAACCTTTACTTTCCGATTGGGTAAAAAGGATCCTTGAAGCCAAAATGGATCAGGACGAATATGTAGTGGAAAAACAAACCTTCTACCAACGAATGCCGGAAATAACCCGGGGAGCTTGGGATATCGTAAAAGGGGTTCTCCTTTACGTTATTATCGGGATTGCCATTGGCGGTGCTATGCACGGCTATGTTCCGGAAAACTTTTTCAACACCTATTTAGGAGGTGGTGAGTGGTGGACCGTTCCGCTTGCGGTATTGGTTGCCGTTCCCATGTATGCCAATGCAGCTGGTATAGTTCCTGTCATAGAGGTTTTTGTTGCCAAAGGGATGCCTTTGGGTACGGCCATTGCTTTTATGATGGCCACGGTAGGGCTATCCATTCCCGAAGCCACTTTGCTCAAAAAAGTAATGTCCTTAAAATTGATCGCCATATTTTTTAGCGTTGTGACCTTGTTTATCATCATTTCGGGATCTTTATTCAAAATAGTACTATGAAATATTTACGGTTTCCATTGATCATATTTTTCGCAATTCACCTCTCTATGGCCCAAAACTCCCCTGTCGACATGGTAGGGCAACATACGGGGGTTACTGTTTTGGATACCGATTTTTCAAAAGGAAGATTGACCTTGGAACACCAAATAAACTTGGAAGATCTAGAACGATTCCACGGGCATTTATGCGATGGCCTCATTCAAGGATTTTTAGGGATTCAGGAAGGATTGAAAATACTTTATCCCACGGGAACCATCGACAGAACGAATACCCGAATTGTCAGTAATAGTTCTCCTTGCCTAACCGATGTGGCTATCTATATTACGGGTGGCAGGTACCAGTATAACTCTTTTTATGTGGATGATACCATCGAAGACGGATTTTATGTCCTACAACGGAAAGACACCCAAAAGGCTGTTAAAGTTCAAATGAAAAAAGGGGTTAAACCTTCCGTAATCGACGAACTCGGGGCAAAAGCCATTAAAGGAGCATTATCGCCCTGTGATTTGGATACGCTCAAAAACTTGGAAGCCGATTTTTCTGGGCGATTACTTACCACCGATCCCAAAGAGAACTTCATAGTTACCGAAATAGTCGATTTTAAGTGGAAACCCTTGAAAAAAAACGATTACCCCAAAACAGATATTTTAAATAAGAATAAATCCTATTGTCAATAATTAAATAATCCAACAAAATGAAAACTATCAAATTATTCACCGTATTAACCATTGGTCTAGTACTTACAGCTTGTAACGGCCAGAAAAAAAGCAAAGACACTCCATTGGAAGCTTCCATCTCCAAAATCGAGGTATTTGATTTTCATGCTACCCATAGATGTATGACGTGCAATGCCATTGAAAAAAACACACGATATACCTTGGACACCTATTTTTCAAAGGAATTGAAAGAAAATAAAATCACTTTTCAGGTCATCAATGTAGACAAGGAAGAAAACGAAAAGATTGCTGAAAAATTCGAGGCATCTGGTACTTCCCTATTCTTGAATGTGATTAAAAACGGTAAGGAAACCAAAATAGACCTAACCGATTTTGCCTTTATGAACGGATTGGACCAAGAAGCTTTCTCCAAGGAATTGAAAGCCAAGATCAACACCGAATTAAAGACCCTCTAGATGGATTTCCTGAAATCGCTATTGGAAAATTATAATTTCCCCATTTTATCGGCATTTATACTAGGACTAATGACAGCCATCAGTCCATGTCCTTTGGCGACCAATATAACTGCGACTGCCTTTATCTCGAAAAACATTTCCAGCCAACGGAAAGTGTTTTTAAGTGGATTGCTTTATTCCTTAGGAAGGGGATTTAGTTATACCGTAATCGGTTTGATCCTGTATTTTGGGGCCAGCAAGTTTCATATTGCCCGGTTCTTTAATCAGAATGGGGAAAAGTATTTAGGTCCATTATTGATCATCATAGGGTTGATTATGCTGAATATCATAAAACTTAACTTTTTGGGAAAGACGAATTTTCAAGAAAAACTATCCGAAAAATTCCAGGATAAAGGCCTATTGGGGTCTTTTTTGATCGGGGTCGTCTTTGCCTTGGCATTTTGCCCTTATAGTGGTGCACTGTTTTTCGGCATGCTCATCCCAATGACAATAGCCTCTGCAGACGGATTGTATTTACCGATAATATTCGCATTCGGAACTGGGTTACCTGTAATTCTTTTTACTTACCTATTGGCCTTTACAGCAGGTAAAGTAGGTGTATTCTATAACCGGATCACTAAAATTGAAAAAATCATGAGAAGCGGCGCCGGAGTCGTTTTTATTATTACGGGGGTGTATTATGTTTCCATTTTTGCAGGAATATTATAAAGGTATATGCTGTAAACCAAATAGAAAATGACAATTAAAGAAACACGTTTTCTTTCACTATCCATTAACTTTGTCGTTTGTAAAAGCCCCTTCATGGGGCTTTTATATTTGCGAATGTCCCTATCTAAGTGCCCTTTTCAAAGCTTGTCTTTCGATAAAGATTTCGTAGACAATACATGGTTATCCCAACAATGCTTCCCTGTCAAGTGATCTAAACAAAATGGCCATGGAAGAATGGATCATCCCATGTATTCCATAATATTTAAAAAATAAGTATTAATTTTTGTCAAACAACTGTGATTTAGCCAAGTATAGCGAATAATTCCCCTTTAATCGACAGAACAACTTAAATTTAAAGTACTTAAGCCGATCGCCTTAAAACCTTGAAATAAATTGTATTATTACTACAATTATTTAACACTCTAATGGAAAAGCTGATTATCAATTTCACCCCTACGGGAATGATTCCCACCAAAGCAATGACCCAACATGTCCCTATAAGTGTATCAGAAATTGTGGAGGATGTGCACAAAGCATGTGATCTTGGAATTACGATGGTGCATTTGCACGCTCGGGATGAAATTACCGGTAAGCCTACTTATAAGAAGGAAATATATGCTCAAATTATCGAAGGCATACGTAAATTCGCCCCAGAACTTGTTCTTTGTGTATCGTTGAGTGGTAGGGATTTTACCGAATTGGAACAACGTGGAGATCCATTATTCCTTGAAGGAGCACTAAAACCCGATATGGGTAGTTTAACGTTAAGTTCCCTTAACTTTAATGCCACGGCCAGTATCAATTCACCGAAAATGGTACAAGATTTGGCAACTATAATGTTAGATAAGGGTATTGTTCCAGAACTTGAAGTTTTCGATATAGGCATGCTGAATTATGCGAAATATCTAATTCGCAAAAAGCTATTGCAGCCTCCTTTTTACTTTAATCTTTTATTGGGGAATATAGCTTGTTCCCAGGCTAATCTGTTACATGCCGGGGTACTTCTCAATGATCTGCCCATCGACGCTTTGTGGAGTTTTGCCGGAATAGGAAAAGATCAATTGAAAATGAATTCATTGTCAATTGCAATTGGAGGGGGAGTCAGGGTAGGTATTGAAGATAATATTTGGTACGACACATCGAGGACAAAATTGGCCACCAACTTAGAGCTTTTAAAACGGGTAAAAAGTTTGGCTGAAACCAATTCTCGGGAATTAATGACCTCACAAGAATTCAGAAAAAGAATGAAATTCGAGGTAGGCAATGGTAATTATGGTAGAACAAGTTAAAACTAACACTTTTCCATGGAGGTCAACAATAATAAATTTTATAAAATCCAGTGGTTCTCAAATATTATAAAAAATGGCCTATTGTTCTATGGAATACGTAATAGGTTCGCCAAAATAGGCCTGGATTTTGATCCTTTCTATTGGGTTTTGGAAGCTTCATCGCCTTGCCAACAACCTGAAATAAAAGACGAAAATCCTTCTAAATATATATTTGACCATATCACTCTTGATGAAATAATCGAAATCGGAAAAACCAAACGGGGAATGAGCAAAGAAGAATTGCTCCGTGGCTATCAGGAAGGACAAATTTGTATCGGTTTAAGGCACGACAATGAAATAGCCGCTTACATGTTTATTGAGTTGAACGATTTTAATTACAATCGCAAAAAGTTTGAACTTAAGGATAATGAAGCCTATTTGCTTAATATGTATACTTTTGAGTCATATCGAGGTAAAAACCTCGCACCCTATCTACGATATAAAAGTTATGGCCTTTTAAAAGATTTAGGAAGGGATAGGGTTTATAGTGTTTCGGCATATTTTAACAGGTCTACAATCAAATTCAAAAAAAAATTGAATGCCAAACACACCAAACTATTCCTATATGTCATTTTATTTGGCAAATATCATTCTCATTTTCTTTTAAGAACCTATAAATAGGAAAATTATTCGATTAAGAGAAGGTCCATTAAGATCAATTGATTCAAAATAATCAATCTTCCTTTAAAAATTCCACTACGGACAGTAACGTCATGCTTCTATGGGGTTTGGGACTTCTACTTATCCCAACCACCCCTCCCTATCCAGACTTCGATATTGGATGGCTTCACTGATATGAGGGCCGAAAACCTGTTCACTCATTTCCAGATCTGCAATGGTCCGTGCCACTTTTAAAATACGGTCATAGGCCCGTGCGGAAAGGTTTAAACGCTCCATGGCATTCTTCAATAATAATTTGGAAGGTTCATCCAATTTACAATACTCCCTTATCTGTTTGGTATTCATTTGGGCATTGTAATGCACATGTTCCAATTCCTTAAAGCGTTCGGTCTGTATTTCCCTCGCTGCCGTGACCCGCTTACGTATTTCCACACTACTCTCCCCTTTCCTATCTTCGGAAAGCTTTTCGAATGGAACCGGGGTAACTTCTATATGGATATCGATACGGTCCAAAAGCGGCCCTGATATCTTTCCCAAATAGCGCTGCATTTCGGCCGGGGAAGAAGTTACCGGAGCGTCGGGGTCATTGAAATACCCACCCGGACTCGGATTCATACTCGCGACCAACATAAAACTACTGGGATAGGTAACCGTAAAGCGTGCCCTGGAAATGGTAACTTCACGATCTTCCAAGGGTTGGCGCATGACTTCCAATACCCCTCTTTTGAATTCAGGCAGCTCATCCAAAAACAACACTCCATTATGGGAAAGGGAAATCTCCCCTGGTTGCGGATAGGCCCCACCACCTACGAGAGCAACATCCGAAATGGTATGATGGGGACTACGGAACGGGCGTTGACTCATCAACCCCATATTTTTGATCTTCCCGACAACACTGTGTATCTTGGTGGTCTCCAAAGCTTCATGCAAGGTCATTGGCGGTAAAATAGAGGGCAATCGCTTGGCAAGCATCGTCTTACCCGATCCTGGTGGTCCTATTAAAATTATATTATGACCGCCGGCCGCTGCAATTTCCATACAGCGCTTAATACTCTCCTGCCCCTTTACATCCGAAAAATCGAATTCGGGAAAATCGAGATTTTTATAAAACTCCGCCCGGGTATCCACAATGGTCTGTTCCAAAGGTTCATCCTTGTCGAAAAAATCGATGACCTCCTTGATATTATCAACTCCATAGACCTTTAAATCGGAAACGATAGCAGCCTCTTTGGCATTATCTTTTGGTAATATGAATCCCGTAAAACCTTCTTCCCTTGCTTTTACGGCAATAGGCAAAGCCCCTTTGATGGGTTGTAAACTACCGTCCAAGGAAAGTTCTCCCATAATGAGGTATTTTTCCAAATCGTTCGATTGTATTTGGCCAGATGCGGTCAATATTCCCAAAGCCAAGGTAAGATCATAAGCGGAACCTTCCTTTCGAAGATCCGCTGGGGCCATATTGATGGTGATTTTCTTCCCTGGGATTTTATAACCGTTATTCAATAGGGCCGCTGCAATTCGATAATTACTCTCCTTAATGGCATTATCGGGCAGGCCGACCAAATGGTATCCCACCCCTTTGTCTACATTGACCTCGACGGTGATGGTCGTAGCCTCCACCCCGAAAACCGCACTTCCAAATACTTTTGTAAGCATAAATTGTCTTATTCTGTAAGCTTAAATGTAAGTAAAGATTTTGAGGTCTCCATAATTTCGGTTTCATTCAGCATCATTTTTCGAAATTCGCCCCGTACATACATTTCCGCCTGATCGTCATAATGTTCACTGAACGGATTGCCCGATTGCCCCGTGGGTATTATGCCCATACTGTTCTCAATATCGGAAAAATCGATTACACGCCGAGTTGATGGTCCTGCCGTAACATTGTTCATGCCATCACCATCGTAATCAAAAGCCATATTATTGATGACCTCACGAGTACCCACAACGGGAAAAGGACCTACATTAAAAAACGAACGAAGTGCCTCCACTTGTCCTATAGGGTGCGAATGTTCCAAAGTATGTACCTTCTCCCATGTCCATCCCTTCCAATCGGGCCCTAATTCGTTCTTCAAGGCATTGCAGGCTTCAATAAAAGATGTGGTTACGATGTCCGTTTTCGTTTCGACCACCGATAGGGTGGTGCTATCATCCCACCAAACGGATTCCTTTATGGCGGCCATGGGAGCAATACTCCGCTTTAATAAATGGGTCGACAAGAATTGCCCGAACATTTCTTCGCCCAATTCATCGGCAAAGGTGTTTTTCAGGAAAAAGTAGACCCAACGATGGAATACCGTCGGTTCCATACTTTTCAAATGGCTTTCACCTTTCCAAGCCAATAAACGGTCTAACACCGCAAGTTGATCTCCGGAAAGATCACTTTTAAGGATATATTTTCCTAAGTTATCCACGATCATGGGATGTACAGGGGAAACCACATCATTGATCATACCTTTTACATCCTCCAAAGTCCAGTCATTCTTAGCCTCCAGAAGATCGGTAATCCGTAGGGCCCTATTTTCGGGCAAATAGTAGCCGGGGTACTGCATCCCTGCAATGGAATCAGGTTGGTTATTGGCCGAATACACATACTTCCAAGGGGGATTGATGGCTTGGGGATTCTGTGAAAAATCCAAATACCGTTCGGGAACATTCAAATCGGAAGAATCCCCTAAAACAAATTTGGTATTATCACTATTGGCATCCTTATATAGTTTTGCGGTCGCCCACCAAGCCACATTGCCTTCGGCATCACCATACATGATATTCAAACCCGGGGCATGCATTTTGGGAAGTGCCCGTTGAAATTCAGCTTTGTTTTTTGCTTGCGACATTTTATAAAAAACATCCATGACCTCATTTTTATGTTGGGTGTACATCCACCACATTGCGATGGGCCGTTCCCCCTTTACCTGGTCTGCAACCCCGTTCATTATGGGACCGTGAACGGACTTTCTGTAGGTAAAACGATAATCGCTGGAATCCTTTATTTTAATGGTCTTCTCAACCTTTTCATAGGTAGACCAACCATATTTCGTTTTGTATTTTTCTTTATCGGTTGAATGTGTTTCCTCATAAAAAAAGTCGATATCATCATTTTCGAACATGGTCAGACCATAGGCACTATGACGGTCGTGTGCCAGTAAAGGAAAAGGAATGCCCCCCATAAAAAACCCGTATTTCTCATAGTCAGGGGTGCTGATGTGTGCCTCGTACCAAACAGCAGGTTGTGAAAATCCGATATGGGGATCGTTGGCAAAGATCACCTTTCCGTTTCTGGTCTTTTCAGGGGCTATTACCCAACTGTTACTCCCTTCGAACAGGGGTAAAGACAGTGATTTCAAAGCCTTGGACGTCGCTGCGGCTATCGAATTCATAAGGGTGTCTTCAGGTACTTCCCTATGGTTTTTGATCCAAACGGTATGTGGGTCTACTTTCAAATCCAAATCCACCAGGTATGCGGTTCCCAGTTTCTCTTTGATGTTGGTCAGTAAAGGATCGGTTTTATGGGCCATGGCAAAGCTAAAGGCCATATACCCCACAATATTATAAACATCCCCCAACTCAAAAGGTGCCTTTTCAATACCGGTCAAATAAAACTCCAAGGGGGTCGGCCCTTCGGCTATGAATTGATTGAGACCATCCAAATATGCTTGTGATAACCGTACCATGGGGTTGTTCATATCCAATTCCGAAACCGTTTGTTCGGTAGCCTCATCGATTCCCAGCGAGAGGAAGAATTTATCGGTATCCAACATTTTACGGCCAAAAACCTCTGATAGGCGTCCAGTACCGATCCTTCGCAACAACTCCATTTGCCATAAACGATCTTGGGCATGAACATATCCTAACGTACGAAATGCATCTTCGATATTATCGGCATAAATATGTGGAATACCGTAGGGGTCATAATACACTTGGGTCTCTTGGGCTAATTTTGGGAGCGTCTTTTGCCCTTCGTAGGTTGGGGCTAGGTTATTGATGGTTACTCCGGCGAATAAGGCAGATACGGCCAAAAGCACCAATACTGCCCATCCAATTGTTTTAAGGTGTTTCATTGTATTAGTCTCGGTTCATTTTGTAAGGTAGGATTATTTAATAAATAAAAAAAGCACCCATAAAGGTGCTTTTTATTCATAGAATCAATTATTTAAGGTCTAATTTTTACCCAGGCTTTTAAGGTTTTCCAACCCTTTACGCAACCAATCGCGATATTCATCACTGGGTGCACTTTGAATGGCACGATTCAATACTTCCAGTTCCGGGGAAATAAGTACATAATACGGTTGGGAAGCCGAATTGAAGTTAACAGTCTGGAAGGTTCCCCATTTCTGTCCTATCGTCTGTATGGTTTTTACCCGACCACTGTCATATTTAAAATCGAACTGCTCGGTTTCAGGAAGCGCTTTTCGATCATCGATATATAAGGATATCAAAACATATTCATCTTTTAGTAACGGATATACTTCGGGGTCGCTCCATACATTTTCCTCCATCTTTCGACAGTTTACACAAGCCCAACCCGTAAAATCCAATAAGATGGGTTTCCCCACCGATTTGGCATAAGCCACTCCCTCATTGAAATCCTTATAACAATCGATGCCCAACGGGCAATCGCTTTCTTGCTGATAAACACTATAGAAATCGGGAGGTGGAAAACCACTCAACAATTTCAAATTGGTGAATTTCAAAACCCCTAACACCATATAGACCGTAAAGGCGAAACTTATCAACCCTGTAATTTTCCTACCCAATGACAATCTCTGTTTGGGTCCGTCGTGTTTAAATCGGATCAAACCAAAAAGATATAGCGTTAACAATACAAAAAGTAAGATCCAAACCCCTAAGAAGATCTCGCGTTTAAAAATCCCCCAATTCCCTACCAAATCGGCATTGGAAAGGAATTTAAAGGCCAAGGCCAATTCCAGAAATCCCAGTACCACCTTTACCGTGGTCATCCATCCACCCGATTTGGGAAGCGAATTCAACCATGCAGGGAACATCGCGAACAATGCGAACGGAAAAGCCAAGGCCACTCCGAAACCGGTCATACCTGCGGTAAGGTTATTGGCTACCTCTCCTTCTGCCAAGGTCGTACTCCCCAATAATCCGCCAAGGATCGGACCCGTACAGGAAAACGAAACAATGGCCAAGGTAACCGCCATAAAGAAGATCCCGATCGCCCCCCCAACTTTGTTCGAGGCATCATCCATCTTATTGGCCCAAGAACTTGGGAGCGTCAATTCATAATATCCGAAAAATGAAAATGCAAAAAAGACGAAAATGATGAAAAAAGCGAGATTCAACCAAATATTCGTAGCAATGGTATTCAGTATTTGGGAATCGACCGAATCGAATATATGGAACGGCAGGCTCAACAACACATAGATCAAGACAATAAAAAAACCATATAATAAGGCGTTAACTATACCCTTGGATTTATTTTGCGCTTGCTTTGTAAAAAAGGATACGGTCAAAGGGATCATCGGGAAAACACATGGTGTCAATAAGGCAATTAGTCCGCCCAAGAAACCGAATCCAAAAATCACCCATAAACTCGATGTTTCAGGGTTGGAATCACTACCTTCGGTTAACCTATCCTTGTTCTTTAGGTTTAATTTTAAGGTCTCTCCCATGGCCAAACTGCGATCATCCACATTTTTTTCAACGGTAACCGCCTCACCACCATCCAACACAAAAATGAAATCCTTATCCACCGCTATACAAACCTCCTTACATACCTGATAAAAAAGATTCACATCGATTTGGCGTATATCGGGTTTCAGCAATTTAACCCTTTGGGTAAAAACGGCTTGTTTCCTAAAAAAAGTCTCATCGACCTCAAAGATATCGCTATAGGCCGTTTCGGTCGGACTTTCCTTAGTCCCCCCTACCAATTCATAATCGACGCCCGCCTTTTTGTAGGTAAACTCACTCGGTAAAGACCCCCCTTCGGCCGTAAATTGGGAATAAACGTGCCAACCTTTGAAAATATCCCCTTTGATGATCAGATCAAATTCGGTATCACTGATCTTCTTTACTTCATGTGTCCAAGAGACGGGATTTTCATCATCTTGGGCATAGAAGGTGAGACTCGTGAATATCAATAATACTACTGCAAAATATCGTTTCATCAATTCAAACTTATTTTTAGGATTTGTTTTGTATTCGAAGTAATCTTAAAACGTTCATCGGCGCGTTTCCCTACAACCCAAACAATACGGTTGTCGGAACACAATACCCATTGATTTTCCTTGGCGATGAGATTCATTTTTTCATCCTTAAAGAATTTGGCCAATTTTTTACGCCCCTTCATTCCCAATGGGTAAAAATAGTCGCCTTTTTCCCACTTTCTTAACACCAAGGGATACTTTAACGTTTCTTTATCCACATAGAGTACATCGGGCGCCGTGGCCGAAATCAAGTCGACCGGCACGATCGACAGGGCTATGGGTGTTTTTATTTCCGAAATGGTTTCATCAATATTATAGGAATCTTGCGACGGTATTGGAATCGGTCCAAGAAGTAAATCGTCCCTATCCTTAAGCATGCGATGGGTCTTTGACCTCACTTCCTTACCGCTCATGGCCGTTAGGAGGTGTTCTATATCGTTCCAAGCCGTAAAACCGTAGGCATTGAACAATCCGTATAAATAAGCTTTGATGGGCTGAAGCCGTTGCAAAGCTGCAATGGAAATTCGTATTATGTCACCCTCTTCCCTAAATAATCGGTTTTTGAGTTGCTTGATATGGATATCGGAAATATCTGAAATCTGTTGCAGATTTTTTTGGGTCGTATGAAAATTGTCAAGAAAGGTCGGATGTGTTTCCTTTAATAAGGGGATGATCGTATGGCGTATTTTATTTCGCAGGTATTTCGTCTCGGCATTGCTTTGATCCTCACGCCAATCGATCTTTTGTTGATTGGCATATTCTACCAACCCTACCCTGGAAAACGGCAGAAGCGGTCTGGAAATCGACCCGGTTTTCGCCGGAATACCGGTTAAGCCTTTTATACCGGTACCACGGGAAAGATTTATCAGGAAGGTTTCAAGGTCATCGTCGGCATGATGGGCAGTAACCAAAGTTTTTAATCGATATTCCGCCATAAGATCATTAAACCATTCATAACGCAGTTCCCGAGCAGCCATTTGAACCGAAACTTTATGACCGGCGACATAGTCCTTCGTATCAAATTGCTTTACGAAGACGGTCTTACCCAACTGTTTTGCCAATTGCCGTACAAATGCCTCGTCTTTGTCACTTTCTGTACCCCGCAGCTTAAAATTGCAATGTGCCAGATTAAAGTCAAGGCCACTTTCGGCGCATAAATGCGTCAAAACGACACTATCCACCCCCCCACTACAGGCTAATAAAAACTTGTTTTGAAGCAGTTCGGGGAAATTCTCCTGAATATGTTCTTTGAATTCGTTCTGCACTGTGTAAAATTACTTAAAGTTGTTGCCTTAGCCAACTCTGAATGGAAATCAATACTTCATTGCGGCAAAGGTCGTGGTGCAATTCGTGAAAACCATTTTCAAAAAGTTTCAAAGTGGTCGATTGCGGGTTATTCCCATGAAACTCCTCACTTCCCTTTACATCGATGATCGGATCGCCCGTACCGTGGATCAAAAGGGTGGGAATCCGTAAATCGGCAGCATGCTTTATGGCCCACTCCCCTGCCTCCATAATGGGAAAAGTATACATGGGACTTACCTTATCATGCACCAAGGGATCCGCTTTATAGGCCTCTACCTCTTCGACCATCCTCGATATGCCATCGGGATCCAATCCGGATGGCATGGTCAATGCTGGCCAAATTCCCAATAGGGCCTTGCCAAGTACCATTTTCCATTTTGGGGGCGAAAAGGCCAATCGCAAATAGGGACTTGAGGCCATGACCCCCGATAATCGACTTTTTTTCCGCATGGCAAAGTTCAGCACCAAATTCCCCCCCATGCTATGGCCATAAAGGAATTGGGGCACCTTCGGAAATACGTCCGCAGCTTTTTGAAGCATTTCCTCCAGTAGGCCAAGGAGTGCACCGTAACTGGGGCAATGGCCCCGTTTACCGCTAGATTTACCATGCCCGAAATTATCGTAAAACAATACGGCAAAACCCAAATCGGTGAACATTGGTACCACTTCCCGGAAATAACGACCGGAATGTTCCCCAAAACCATGCACCAACACCACTACCCCTTTGACCTGCTTAGGACTTACAAAGCCCCCATAGATCGTATAACCCCTTGAATTTGTATTGAAATGATGTATTTCCATAAAGTAAAGTTGACTTTTCCGGAGTTAACCCTCTGCACTTGAACTTTCCAAGACTTCGCGCATGGCCTTGGCCTTTAACAAACATTCTTCATACTCTTGCTCTGGTGAGGCTTTAGCGGTCAAAGCACTGCCCACGGCATAAGAAACATATTTTTCGGTAGCATTGAATAAAATACTTCGTATGACCACATTGAAATCAAAATCATTGTCCGGCGTAAAATACCCGACCGCTCCGCTATAAAGACCTCTTTTAAAGGCTTCCGATTCCTCAATGAGTTTCATGGCCGATATTTTTGGGGCTCCCGTCATGCTTCCCATTGGAAAGGTATCTTTGATAAGATCGACCGGATTCCGATTCCCATTGACTTGGGAAATCACCGTTGAAACCATCTGGTGAACCTGTTCGTAGGTGTAAATTTTACATAGCTCAGCAACAGTGACACTTCCTTTAAGGGCACTTTTGGAAAGATCGTTCCTTACCAGATCCACAATCATGATATTCTCAGCACGTTCCTTGGAATCATTGAACAATCGTTTTTTCAATAGCTCATCCTCTTCCCTGTCCTTAGACCGTTTCGCGGTACCTTTTATAGGCTGCGAAATGATCTTTGTCCCTTCCTTTCTTAGATACCTTTCGGGAGAGGCCGACAAGAGGTATTTATCATTCAATTTTAAAAATGCCGCAAAAGGGGCTTTTGAGATAGCGTTTAAGTGTTCGTAGGTGCGTAAGGGATCGATCACGGTATCCTCGGCATAAAATTCCTGGCAATAATTGACCTCATAGACATCGCCCCGATGAATATGCCCTAACAATTCCTGGGCGGCTTTAAAATACTCATCCTTGAAAATGCGCATTTTAATACGGATATCGGGGGAAGTGGAAATCGCATTATAAACTGGACTTCCCTTTAGGATCGTCTCAAAATCCCCTTCTATTTCATCGGCTACCACATTCAGGTAACGGAACTCCACTTTTGAGCCCTTTAGTTGGATGATTTTTTTAGGTTGGAAAAAAAACAATTCCGGAAAATATAGATGATCTTGATTCTTCGAGACCAGCTTTTCAACATCGTTCTTCAAATCATAGGTAAGATAGCCGAAAATCCAATCCTTGGTTTCCTTTTGATAGGCTTTTAGGTCCTCAAATGCCCCGTAGGCATCGGTTTGTATCAAGGTGAGGGCATCTACCGCCAATAGGGCATCGAAAGAAGAATACACATCCGCATGGGCATTACTATCCAACCATGCGATATCAAAAAACTGCTGTGACCATTGCAGTAAATGGTCCTTAAAGGCCTTTGTATCGGAAACCTCGAACGATTTTAGGGTACGCAAAATGCTATAATTCCATTAAAAAACGATCCAATATTTTTTTGTGTTCTTTCTTTAAGGTCGTATCGACAATACCGATATCCTCTTTGAAATTCGCTTCGAAAGAAGGAAGGCTAAAAGATGCGGTAACATCCCCACCGACCCTAGTCAATGCGTACTTGACATATTCATGGGCACTTATGGCCCCTCTCTTACCAGGGGAAGTCGACATTAAAAATACTTTCGTGTTCTCCAAATAACTTCTATTGGATCGGGATAACCAATCCAATAAGTTCTTAAAATATGCCGAGGGACCCCCGTTATGTTCATTTACCGATAGCACCAAGGCATCCGCTTGCTCTATTTTCTTTTGTATCTTGACCAAGGTCTCCGGATAACCCAATTGTTTCTCCCGATCTATACCGTACATGGGGAAAGTCTCACTGGCCATATTCAATAATTCAATTTCATGACCCTTGATAAGGGATACCGTATATTTTACTAACTTGAAATTGATCGAAGAGGCCGAATTACTTCCAGCGAAAGCCATTATTGATGCCATAGTTTTGTTAGTTAAGTTAACGAAAATACCGTAAAATGGGACAAAATACGAGTATTTACAAAATTTTGCATCCAGAAACATCCAAAAACCTTGTTTTTCAAGTATATAGATTAATTTGATTTCGTAATATTGTGAAAAATTGTTAATTTTTAGTCTTTGGAGAAGAAAACTGCTCGATTATATTTTGTGGATGCCATGCGGGCTTGGGCCATTCTAATGATGTTGCAAGGGCATTTTATTGACGGACTTTTAGATCCCGTCTTTAGGGATAACTCCAATATTACCTTTACGGTATGGAAATATTTCAGGGGTATTACGGCTCCCGTCTTCTTTACCGTTTCCGGTTTTATTTTTACCTATTTACTCATTAAAGTCCCTCAATGGGGATGGCAAAATCCTAGGGTTTCCAAAGGTATTAAACGGGGATTGCAATTATTGTTCATCGGTTACTTATTGCGGGCCAATCTTTTCGGGATACTGAAAGGACAGGTTTATAAGACCTTTTTCTTGGTCGATGTACTGCATTGCATCGGACTATCGTTACTCGGGATTATAGGTATTTATCTTTTGGCCCATAGGACCAAAAAGACCTTGCTCCCGGTTATGTTGTTGGGGGTAACGCTATTCTTGTTCCTTTTTGAACCGATTTATTCCCAATGGACATTTGAGTTCCTACCCCAGGCTTTGGCAAATTTCCTTACAAGGGACAACGGTTCGGTATTTACCATCATACCTTGGTTCGGATACACGACCTTCGGGGCTTTCCTTTCGGTAGTATTCACGCGTTATAGGGAACACAGGTTTTTGTACCCATATGCGATTAGCTTGTGCCTTTTGACGGGTACGGCTTTGATATTCTATTCTTCCTGGATCTTTATGCAACTCACCTATTTGACCGGGATACCCCTTTTTAGAGCGATTGCCGACAATAATTACCTGTTTATCAGATTGGGCGACGTTTTTGTGGTTTTTGCCATGTTCATGCTTTTTAGAAGAATGATGGTGAATGCCACCCTATTGAAAATCGGTCAAAGTACCCTAAGTATATACATCATCCATTTTATCATCCTATATGGTAGTTTCACCGGACTTGGACTTTATAGGATCTTCCATCATGGATTGAACCCGACGGCTGCCATTTCGGGAGCCCTTATCTTCATGTTTATCTGTTCCTATACTGCGTTGCGCTATGAAAAGAACAAAGCGACCATAAATGCCGGCTTGGCTTTTACGGTAAAAACCATGAACAAGCATCTGATATCCGCATATAGCATTACCCAACGACTCGCTAAAGTTTACGTATTAAAACTTTTGCGTTCAGTTAGGCTGCTAAAAAGCTAAACCCATTACCTATCCGTAATATCTCAAGAATTTTTGTCGATAAGATCCAATTCTTCTTGGGTAAATTGCAATTGCTCCAAAGCACCGATATTTTCCTTTAACTGATCTGTAGAACTTGCCCCGATGAGGACCGAACTTACGTTCGGCCTGTTCAACAACCAAGCTATTGCCATTTGGGACAACTTCTGCCCCCTTTGGTCGGCTATGGCAGCGAGATTCTTGATTTTGTCCAAATGACGTTCAACATCGGTTGTAGCCAAATAAGTAAAGTCCCTGGCCGCCCTTGAATTGGCGGGTATACCGTCTACATATTTATTGGTGAGCATCCCTTGGGCCAATGGCGAAAAGGCGATACAGCCCAACCCCTCTTTTCCCAAAGTATCCAAAAGCCCATCCTCGACCCATCGGTCAAAAATAGAATAACGTGCCTGATGCAGTATAAAAGGTACTTTCAATGCTTTTAAAAGGCTACTCGCTTCGGCAGTTTCTTTGGGTTGATAGTTGGAAATACCCACATAAAGGGCTTTTCCTTGGCGCACAATATCCGAAAGGGCGATCATGGTTTCCTCAAGGGGTGTATCGGGATCGGGTCTATGATGGTAAAAAATATCCACATAATCCAATCCCATTCGTTTTAGACTCTGGTCTAAACTCGAGATCAAATATTTTCGTGATCCATGGTTTCCATAAGGGCCAGGCCACATATCAAAACCGGCTTTAGTTGCGATAAACAGTTCATCGCGATAGGGTTTGAAATCTTTTTTGTACAGTTGCCCGAAATTATCTTCCGCCGATCCATAAGGCGGGCCGTAATTATTGGCAAGGTCAAAATGGGTTATGCCCAAATCAAAGGCACAACGTAAAATTTCACGGGCATTTTCGGTATTATCAACAAAACCGAAATTATGCCATAATCCTAGGGATAAGGCCGGCAAAAGTACCCCACTCTTTCCACTGCGATTATATTTCATTGCCCCATACCTTTCGGCGGCAGGCAAATATTCCTTTACTCCTGATTTATCATTGATATTCATTCCTGAAAATTCTTGATTTACCTATATTTATAAAGCGTATTGAAATGCCAAAAAGCTCCGATATCCCCTTTTTTAAGGCCTATCCTTTATACATGTAATGCCCTATCTTCAGTAGCAGCCAATGCCGCCTCTTTTACCGCTTCGGAATACGTAGGGTGGGCATGGCTCATTCTAGCGACATCTTCCGCAGAAGCCCTGAATTCCATGGCTGTAACCGCTTCACTGATCAAATCCGCACAACGGGCACCGATCATATGTACCCCCAAAATTTCATCGGTAGAAGCATCGGCAAGGATTTTTACAAAGCCATCAACATCCATACTGGCCCGTGCCCGTCCTAAGGCACGCATCGGAAATTGGCCTACTTTGTAAGTAATACCGGCTTCTTTCAATTCTTCCTCGGTTTTACCTACCGCGGCCACCTCGGGCCAGGTATATACGACCCCGGGAATCAAGTTATAATCGATATGTGGTTTTTGTCCCGCTATGATTTCCGCTACCAAAGTTCCCTCCTCTTCGGCCTTATGCGCCAACATGGCACCACGGATTACATCCCCAACGGCATAAATATTCGGAATATTGGTCTGTAAATGCTCATTTACGACGATCTTGCCCCTATCGTCCATTTCAACTCCGGCGGCCTCAACATTCAATCCGTCGGTATAGGGTCTTCGCCCTACGGATACCAAACAATAGTCCCCGGTAAAGGTGATTTCCTTTCCCTTCTTATCATCGGCCTTTACGATTACTTCGTCGCCTTTGCGTTCAACGGACTTTACTTTATGCGATAGGTTGAATTTTACTTTTTGTTTTTTCATCGATTTCATCAACTCCTTCGATAAACCTGCATCCATCGTGGGAATGATCCGATCCATATACTCGATGACCGTAACTTCGGAACCCAAGCGTTTATAAACCTGTCCCAATTCCAAACCGATGACCCCGCCGCCGATCACGATCATATGTTTAGGGATCTCCTTAAGCTCCAAAGCTTCCGTTGAAGTGATCACACGCTCCTTGTCCAAGGTAATAAAAGGCAAGGTAGAGGGTTTCGACCCTGTAGCGATAATGGTATTCTTGGCCGCAATGGTTTCTTTCTTGCCATCACTCAAGGCAATATCGATATGTGTGGCATCCTTAAAACTCCCGACCCCCTCATAAACATCAATTTTATTCTTATCCATCAAAAATTGAATGCCCTTGGTGGTCATATCAACAACCCCCTGTTTGCGGGATATCATTTGTTTTAAATTGACCTTTATTTCCCCGGGGATTTCTATCCCATGTTCCTGAAAGTGTTTAATGGCATCTTCGTAATGGTGGGAAGAATCGAGCATGGCTTTGGAAGGAATACACCCTACGTTTAGGCATGTACCCCCTAATGTGCTGTATTTTTCGATTATTGCTGTTTTCATTCCAAGTTGGGCGCAACGGATTGCAGCTACATATCCGCCAGGACCAGAGCCAATTACGGCCACATCGTATTCAGTCATAGTGATTTTTGATTTTATGTCTAACAAAATTAGCACTATTTTCCGATTTATAAGGGAATTCTTGTGGTATGCTTTACCTCATTGATCACAAAAGAGCTCTGTGTGCTTCCGATATGGTTCAATGCCGTCAATTTGGTTACCATAAATTCCCTATAGGCTTCCATATCACGAACGAATATCTTTAAAATATAATCGTAATCCCCGCTGGTATGGTAACATTCAACCACTTCCTGTAACTGTTGTACCTCTTTTTCAAACTGAAGTACATAAGCCTTGGCATGTTGGGTCAATTTTACATGACATAATACCACGAAAGATCTTTCCACCTTTTTTTTATCGACCAAAGCAACGTAATTGCGTATTACCCCGGATTTCTCCAATCGTTTTATACGCTCATAAACCGCGGTTACGGAAAGATCCAATTGGTTCGCATACGCTTTCGTCGTTCGCTTACTGTTCTCTTGCAATAAACCCAGGAGTTTTTTGTCCAATGCATCAAATTTCATTTGGAATGATTTTCAGATTATCTAAAGCCATGGTAAAATGTACTGTAATATATTCTATAAATATCATATTATATAGTTTTTAATTCTAATTTAAATACAATACGTTGAAATAAAACTAAGTATAGGGTAATTTTACGGTATTAAACACAAAGCAATGAAAAGCAAATCATCGGATAATTTACAGGATTTACAATACTTTGGGGAATACGGTGGCATCAATCCATCCATATCGGATTCATCGACCTACACCTTTTTATCGGCCAAAAAAATGTTCGATACTTTTGAGGGGAACACCGAAGGCTGTTATCTCTATTCCCGACATTCCTCCCCTAGCAATTTATATCTGGGAGAGGCATTGGCTGCTCTGGAAGGTACCGAAACCGCCAATGTAACGGCCAGTGGTATGGGGGCCATTACCGCTGTGATCCTACAGCTATGCAATGCCAATGAACATATAGTCAGTAGCAGGACCATTTATGGAGGTACCTATGCATTTCTTAAGAATTTCCTGAAAAAATTCAATATCGGGACTTCCTTTGTTGATATTACCGATTTGGAGGCCGTGGAAAAGGCCATTACCCCTAAAACCAAAATGATCTATTGCGAATCGGTCAGTAATCCATTATTGGAGGTAGCCGACATCAAAGCATTGTCCACATTGGCCAAAAAACATGGGCTTCCGTTGGTCGTGGACAACACCTTTTCACCGCTTTCGATAACTCCGGCAAAGTTAGGGGCCGACATTGTGATCCACAGTCTTACAAAATTCATCAATGGTTCAAGTGATTGTGTGGCAGGGGTCGTATGTGGGTCCAAGGAATTCTGTCTTGCCTTGAAAGATGTCAATAATGGTGCGGGAATGTTATTGGGCAGTACACTGGACAGTTTAAGGGCCGCATCGATCTTAAAAAACATGAGAACCATTCATATACGTGTAAAGAAACACAGTGAAAATGCGCAATATCTAGCGGAGAATTTTGAAAAAGACGGACTCCGAATCGTATACCCAGGTTTAAAATCGCATAAAGGCCATCAAAAATTAAAACGTTTTATGAACCATGAATTCGGTTATGGGGGACTCCTGACCATGGATGTGGGAACTTTGGAGAAGGCCAATGCCCTTATGGAACTCATGCAAGAACGTAAATTAGGCTATTTGGCTGTTAGCTTAGGGTTTTACAAAACCCTTTTCAGTGCCCCAGGCACCTCTACATCTTCGGAAATTCCGCTGGAAGAACAAAAGGAAATGGGCCTCACTGACGGATTGGTGCGCTTCTCCATAGGTTTGGACAATGATATACACCGCACCTACACCCTGATGCGGGAATGTCTGGTCGCCTTGGATATACTTAAATCCAATTCAGCTATGGTGTAAGGACTTTTGGGAATGGGCTTGCAGAAAACTCGACAAAATCGTAATATTACGCACCAACAAAAACAAACCTATGTCGAAAACCAATCCCGATGAACTCAGAAAAGAAGCGCATGTTGAAGAAAATAAAGAGTTAAATATTTGGGAGGCAATGATTCCCGTTATTGCCCTTGTGGGCATGCTTGCTTATAATGTTTTTGTGTTCGGGGATGAGGCCATCGGGGGATCCAATCAATTTATCCTCCTTATGGGAGGGGCCGTAGCTGCAATCGTCGGTTTTTTGAACAAAGTGAGTTATACGACCATGTTGGCCGAGGTTGCGGAAAACATCAAATCCACGACCGGAGCTTTATTGATTCTCTTGTTGGTGGGATCATTGGCCGGGACTTGGTTGATCAGTGGTGTTATTCCCGCCATGATCTATTACGGATTGCAAATATTGAATCCGACCATATTCCTTGCAGCCTGTGTGGTGATCTGCGCCATCATCTCCATTGCCACGGGAAGTAGCTGGACAACATCGGCTACCGTGGGAATCGCATTGATCGGTATCGGTGAAGCTTTAGGGATTTCTTTGGGCATGACGGCCGGTGCCGTCCTATCGGGTGCCTATTTCGGGGATAAGATGTCTCCCTTGAGCGATACGACGAATCTTGCCCCTGCAATGGCCGGAGGCAACCTGTTCGACCATATCAAGTATATGTTTTTGACTACCGTACCCACCATCTCGATTACTTTAGTGGTTTTTATCATTTTAGGGTTTACCATTGACACGACGGGCTCTGCCGATACCGCTGCAATTTTGAACGATATAGATGCCACCTTCAACATCCATGGTTGGCTATTTATCGTGCCCATAGTAGTGATTGCCTTGATCATTAAAAAGACCCCGCCTTTGGCCGCCTTATTGATCGGCACCTTATTGGGAGGTGTTTTTGCACTTATTTTTCAACCGGATATTGTTGCCGGACTTACGAATTCCAAGGAACTTACTTTTGAATCGGGTTATAAAGGGATCATGAACGCCATCACGGTAGAAACCAATGTGGCCACCGATAACCCCGCATTGAACGATTTATTTACGGGCAAAGGTATGGAAGGGATGCTCGGCACCATTTGGCTCATCATGTGCGCCATGTTCTTCGGCGGGATCATGGATGGTATAGGCGCCTTGTCCCGGATCACGAAATCCCTTTTACAAATGGCAAAATCAACCTTTGGTTTATTCGCCAGTACGGTGGGAAGCTGCCTTGCCTTGAATATTACGGCTTCCGATCAATATTTGGCCATCGTGATTCCCGGTAAAATGTTTTCACAAGCCTATAAGGACAAAGGTCTTGATCCGACAAATTTAAGTAGGACCCTTGAGGATTCCGGTACGGTCACCTCGGTATTGATTCCTTGGAATACCTGTGGGGCTTATCATAGCGGAGTTTTGGGTGTAAGCGTAGGGGAATATTTTCTATACGCCATATTCAATTGGCTCAGCCCGATTATGACCTTGATTTTCGCCGCTTTTCAGATAAAAATAAAGCAATTGGTGATCGCTGATTGATTCCTTCAAAAAAAAATGAAATCCACCCATTACCATCTCCGCAAAAAGAAGGGGTCAATTTTTTCACATAACCATTTTTAGCCTACCATTTTCGCCTGTTTTCCAATATTTACCCCTTTTCAACATCACTATATATAATACTTATATCCCTATCGATTTTACGAATCGACAAATCGGATTATCAAAGCATCCTGCCTTAATTTTGCACCTAGAATCAATAACCTTAAATTATATAGAATATGGCTTTTGTAGGAAAAAAATTTCCGGATTTGGATGTAAATGCAATGAACGATTTGGGTGACACTTTCAAATTGAACGTTTTGGAAGAGGCCCAAAAAAACAATAAGAAAGTATTGCTTTTTTGGTACCCTAAGGATTTTACTTTTGTATGTCCGACGGAATTATTGGCATTCCAAGAATCCTTGAAGAAATTTGAAGACAGGAATACCGTGGTTATCGGTGCTTCTTGTGATACTGCGGAAGTTCACTTTGCATGGTTGAACACCGCTAGGGACAATGGTGGTATTGAGGGGGTTACCTATCCCCTATTGGCCGATAGCAACAGAAACCTTGCATCCACATTGGGCATATTGGACATTACCAATGAGCAGTACAATGAGGAAACGGGTGTAGTAACCGTTGACGGCGACAATGTAACGTATAGGGCCACTTATTTGATCGATGAGGAAGGTACTGTTTTCCATGAAGGGATCAACCATATGCCATTGGGTAGAAACGTTAATGAATATTTGCGTTTGATCGATGCCTATACCCATGTTCAGGAAAAAGGGGAAGTATGCCCTGCCAACTGGGAAGAAGGCAAAGATGCCATGACCGCCGATAGAAAAGGGGTTGCCGAATACTTGGCATCACATACCAACTAATATAAATAATCACGGCAACGACCAATGCTTGAATGGGTCGTTGCCAAGTTTTGTTCAACCCAAAAAAAACATCCTATGCTCATAGAATTGGAAAATGATAATTTGAATGAAATTATCGCTGAAAATAAAAACGTCGTTGTACAGTATTCCGCTACATGGTGTGGCAATTGCCGTATCATGAAACCGAAATTCAAAAAGGAAGCTACCGTAAACGAGGATGTCACCTTTATTTTGGCCGATGCGGAAAAATTTCCGGAATCACGAAAATTAGCCAATGTGGACAACCTTCCTACATTCGCAACTTTCGTGAACGGGGAGTTTAAAAACCAAGTCCAGACGAATAAATATGACGTTTTAAAAGAATTGATCAGTGAAGTTACCAGTAATTAAACACCTTACCGGTTTTATAGAGGAGAACGATGAGGATTATATCATCGAAACCCTTGAAACCTTGGAAGCCTTGACGGAAGCCCCTTCTTTAAAAGATGAGGAGCTCGATGTTATCGGGGAGATCATCTCCAATATGTACGGCGCTCTTGAAGTAAACAAAGCCGTCAAAGAAGGCAAAGACAAGAAAGAAGCCCTCAACGAGTTTATGAAACGCGTCGTGGGATCCATAGACAAATAGTCATAAAAAATTGCTTTGAAAAGGAAAAGTAGTCCGGGACCTTATGGGGAACGGACTTTTTTTATGCGATAATCATTCCATTTAAGGCATATATTTTATAATTTCACCGTTCATATAAAACACATCATTATGGCTACAGTAACACTAAAAGGGAATGAAATACATACACTCGGCGATTTACCATCCAATGGTAGTACCGCGCCGGAGTTCAAATTGACATTAACCGACCTATCTACCCGTTCTTTATCGGAATACGAAGGCCGAAAGTTGGTACTTAATATTTTCCCAAGTATCGATACGGGGACTTGCGCCGCTTCCGTAAGGCAATTTAACCAAGAAGCCGCGGAATTGGACAATACCATCGTACTTTGCATTTCCAAAGACCTTCCTTTTGCCCAAACCCGCTTTTGTGGAGCTGAGGGTATAGAGAATGTGGTCATGTTATCCGATTATAAGGATGGTAACTTCGGAAAAGCTTACCAGGTTGAATTTACAGATGGCCCATTGCAAGGTCTATTGTCCAGATCTGTCGTGGTCGTCGATGAAAAAGGCAAAGTAGTTTACTCTGAGCAAGTTCCTGAAACTGTTGATGAGCCCAATTACAAAGCCGCTTTGGAAGCTTTGATGGATGCCTAAGGAATCATTTCTTCAAAATAGAATCCGCAGTGTGGGTATTGCCCTAAAAGGGGCGCTGCTTTTGATAAAAACGGAAGCCAGTATAAAAATCCAGGTGTTCATCGCTTTGGTGGTTACCGCCGGCGGATTCTATTTTAACATATCGGCAACCGAATGGATCTTTCAGATTTTTGCCATTTCAATGGTTTTGGGCATAGAAGGGCTGAATACTGCGGTTGAAAAGTTGTCCGATTTCGTAAAACCCGGGTATGATCATAAAATCGGTTTTATAAAGGATATTTCAGCCGGTGCGGTCATGCTTGTCTCCATAGGTGCCAGTATCATCGGATTGATCATCTATATCCCTAAATTTTTTTAAAAACACTCCTAGCTTTGGCTTAGGTTGTAAATTTGTATTTTTGCGCCTAGAATACATCTATTAATGGCAAAAAAAGGGAGAAAATCAAAGCCAAAGAGTCCAAAAAAGGGCTGGTTTTTAAAGTTATCCAAACAAAATAAGATTATACTGGGAAGCCTTCTGACGCTTTTCAGCATCGCATTGTTCTTTTCGTTTGTCTCGTTTTATTTTACTTGGCAAGACGATCAAAGTTTGCTGACCGAGTTTGCCGATCGCAATGAACAGGCCAAAAACCTATTGAACAAATTCGGAGCAAGTGTGAGCCACTGGTTCATGTACAAAGGTTTTGGATTGGCATCATTGATATTCCCTTTCTTACTGGGGTATACCGGTCTTTACATGTTCCTTGGTTTAAAAGGCCCGGGGTTGCTCAAGAAATGGATCTGGGGATTGATTTTCGTCCTCTGGATTTCGATTTCCCTTGGTTTCTTTGCCGTTAGCCGACCACTGTTGGGTGGCCTGGTAGGATATGAAATGAATGATTTTCTACAGGATTATGCCGGTAAAATAGGAGTGCTATTGCTCTTGGTGTTCGGTTTGATCTTTATTTTGGTCCGATTGTTCCATTTTACGCCCGAAGATCTTATCGGGTATTTTCAATCCAAAAAAGCTTCGATCGCCTCGGAATTCAACAGCCCTACAATTACGGATGATTCCGTAATCATGGAAAAAGAGGACGATACACCCATCGTCATAGACACCTATACGCATAAAGAGGATATCCCCCCCTTGGAAAAAGAAGAACCTGTTATCGATGATTTTGAGGTCAATATACCCAAGGAAGAGGAGGCTGAAAAGGAAATCGTGACCATGGAGGTCGAAAAAATCGTTGAAGAGCAAGAAGAAACAGACATTCTCGCGAATAAATTGGTCGATGATTTTGGGGAATTCGATCCAACGTTGGAATTGGGAAATTATAAATTCCCTACCATAGACCTCTTGGTACAACACGGTTCCACAGGGGGTATCACCATCAACCAAGAAGAACTTGAGGAGAACAAGAATAAAATCGTAGAGACCCTAAAGAATTACAAAATAGGGATCGCCCAAATTAAGGCGACCATTGGCCCTACGGTCACCCTATATGAAATCGTACCCGAAGCCGGGGTTCGTATTTCAAGGATAAAGAACCTTGAGGACGATATCGCCTTGTCATTGGCTGCTTTGGGAATCAGGATCATTGCCCCCATCCCAGGAAAAGGGACCATCGGTATTGAAGTGCCCAATAAAAATGCTACGGTTGTATCGATGCGTTCGGTCATAGCCTCCAGTAAATTCCAAAAGGCGGAAATGCAATTGCCCATCGCCTTCGGTAAGACCATTAGCAACGAGACCTTTGTGGTAGATTTGGCCAAAATGCCCCATTTGTTAATGGCAGGTGCCACTGGCCAAGGTAAATCGGTAGGGTTGAATGCCGTTATCACCTCCCTACTCTACAAAAAACATCCTGCCGAGGTCAAATTCATTTTAGTTGACCCTAAGAAGGTAGAACTCACCCTTTATAATAAGATAGAACGCCATTTCCTAGCCAAACTCCCCGATTCGGACGAAGCCATCATTACCGACAATACGAAGGTCATCAACACCTTGAATTCCCTTTGTATCGAAATGGACAATCGATACGAGCTGTTGAAATTGGCCATGGTCAGAAACATCAAGGAATACAATGCCAAATTCAAGGCCCGTAAATTGAACCCCAATGACGGTCATAAGTTTTTACCTTATATTATTTTGGTCATTGATGAGTTTGCCGATTTGATCATGACCGCCGGTAAGGAAGTAGAAACCCCCATTGCGCGTTTGGCACAATTGGCAAGGGCAATAGGCATCCATTTGATCATTGCGACACAAAGACCGTCGGTAAATGTGATTACCGGACTTATAAAGGCGAATTTCCCGGCACGTATCGCATTTAGGGTAACCTCGAAGATCGATTCCAGAACCATTTTGGACGCACAGGGAGCCGATCAGTTGATCGGGCGCGGTGATATGCTGTTTACGCAAGGCAATGAAGTCACACGTATACAATGTGCTTTCGTTGACACTCCTGAAGTCGAAAAAATAACCGAATTCATAGGGTCGCAGCGGGCATATCCCCAGGCACACGAATTACCGGAATACGTTGGCGAGGATTCTGGCACAAGTATTGATTATGAAATAAGCGAAAGGGACAACATGTTCCGGGAAGCTGCCGAAGTGATCGTCATCGCCCAACAGGGATCGGCATCACTCTTGCAACGAAAACTCAAGTTGGGATACAACCGAGCAGGCCGTATCATTGACCAACTGGAGTCCGCAGGTATCGTGGGTCCGTTCGAAGGTAGCAAAGCGAGACAGGTATTGGTGCCCGATATTATTGCTTTAGAACAATTATTGAATAACGAGTCAAAATAAATTAAATGAAAAAAATATTTTTAATTGCAGTTACTTTCTTAGCCTTGAATGTTTCCAATGCCCAAAATTCAACAAAGGCAAAGGCTTTATTGGACGAAGTTTACAACAAGGTGGAAAGCTATGACAATATTTTTATAGACTTTAAATATGTGCTCAATAACAAGGAAGCCGGTATCACCAATGAAACCAGGGGAGACGTTACCATGCAAGGGGACAAATACCTCGCTAATTTCTTTGGTGCGAGGCAATTATATGACGGTCATAAAGTATACACCATTGTTCCTGAAAATGAAGAAGTTACCATCGAGGACAAATCAAATGATGAAGATACGGTGACCCCATCCAAAATGTTGACTTTCTACAGGGAAGGCCACACCTATCAATGGGACATTGAACAGAACGTACAAGGCAGAAAGATACAATTCATCAAATTGACGCCCATTGATACCCATACCGAAATAAAATCCATTTTATTGGGCATAGATTCGGAGACCAAAAACATATACAAAGTCATCGAAACGGGTAAAAACGGTACAATGACCACCATAACCGTTAATTCTTTTAAAACAAACCAACCATTGTCCAAAACCTTATTTACCTTTAATGAAAACAAGTATAAGGATGAAGGTTATTACATTATCCGAAACTAATGTGGGTGGTACATGTAATGCGTGAAGGCTCTTCCCTATTTCGGATTCCCTTGGAAAAAGAAAAGAAAGACCCACGTAATTGATTATTTTTGAACCATGGATCGGCACGGGTTATATGGGTACTGTCCGTAGTTTTTTTAAATTAACATTATTACATTGAGAATACTAGACCGGTATATTTTATCGAGATTCCTATTTAACTTTTTCAGTTCGTTTGTGATATTGATGTTCATCTTCATATTCCAAACGATATGGCTTTTTATCGATGATTTGGCCGGAAAAGGACTGGATATCATAATTATAGGCAAGTTCTTGTTTTATCTCATGCCTAACCTGACCGAAAAGGTATTACCACTTACCGTTCTACTCTCGTCCATACTTACCTTTGGGAATTTAGCTGAAAATTACGAGTTCGCGGCAATGAAAGCCTCTGGGATTTCCTTACAGCGGGCCATGTTGAGTCTTATTGTCTTTATTGTCTTCCTTGGGGTGGTCACCTTTTATTTCGCCAATGACGTAATACCCGCCTCGGAACAGAAAATATACAATTTACGACGGAATATAGCCAAGGTAAAACCCGCTGTTGCCATTGTTGAAGGGGTCTTCAGTGATTTTGAAGGGGCCGACATGAATATAAAAGTGGATCGTAAATACGGAGAGAACGATCGTTTTCTGGAAAATGTCACCATTCATCTTAAGACGAAGACTAAAGTAAATTCGACCGTAATAAAGGCAAAAACAGGAGAACTGAAAAGTAGCGAGACTTCCGATATACTGCAGTTGGTTCTTTATGACGGCCATTATTACCGCGATTTGGAACGGAGTACCACCAAAGGCAAGAACAAATACCCTTTTGCCAATGCCGATTTCGAAACCTACACGATGAATATCGACCTTTCCGAATTCAACAATGTGGATATGGAAGAAGAGCGCGATATCAGTACCGAAAAAATGAAGAACGTATCCCGGTTAAGAACGGACATAGACTCCTTGAACCAAGAAAACCTTAGGATCGTAGGTGCTTTTTCCAAAAACATCCAAACCAGGGTGGGTGCCTTTGCCGGCCACCGAAAAGATTCGATAAGACGTGCCAAGGAAAAAAAACAGCCCTTGGTCAAAACCCCTAAGGACACCTTGTTCAAGGACAGTGTAAAAACCGTGAGGGATGTCATCAACCTATTTCCAGAATGGCAGAAAGTACAGCTAATAGCATCGGCGTCAACGAATATGACGAATATCGTTACCTCGGTACAAGGGAAAAAGACCGAGCTGGGCAAGCGTTATGAAATCCACAATAGGCATATTTTGGCTTTACATAAAAAGTTCGCCTTGGCCCTATCCTGTATTATCCTGTTTTTTGTCGGGGCGCCATTGGGTGCGATCATCCGTAAAGGAGGTATCGGACTTCCCATGGTAATTGCCATCATTTTATTCCTTACGTATTACTTTATTGGGGTATTTGCAGAGAATTATGCAAAGAAAAATGAAATCCATCCCATCTTAGGGGCATGGTTATCTACCCTGATAATGTTACCTTTGTCTATTGTTTTGACAAAAAGGGCGACCGCGGACAGGGGATTGATGAATTTTGATGGAATCACTGAATTTTTTCAAAAGGTATTTAAAAAGAAAAAATCAATTACGACATAATGATCGAATTAAAGAACAACATACAATTGAATACGATAGAAGAGGCGATTGATTCTATCCGAAAAGGAGAGGTCATCATTGTTGTGGATGATGAGAATCGCGAAAATGAAGGGGATTTTATAGCTGCTGCCGAAAAGGTAACCCCTGAAATGATCAACTTCATGGCCCAACATGGCCGAGGCCTGATCTGTGCCCCACTGACAGAGGATCGCTGTAACGAACTGGATCTGAATATGATGGTGCAGAACAATACCGTATTGCACCAAACCCCGTTCACGGTTTCCGTGGATTTAATCGGGCATGGTTGTACTACGGGTATTTCGGTACATGACCGTTCAAAAACAATATTGTCCTTAGTCGATAAATCGACCAAACCACATGATTTAGGACGCCCTGGCCATATTTTTCCCTTAAGGGCAAGAAATGGAGGCGTACTCCGTAGAACAGGCCACACCGAAGCAGCGATAGATTTGGCCCGATTGGCAGGGGCAGAACCTGCAGGTATCTTGGTTGAAATACTCAACGAGGATGGTACGATGGCCAGATTACCGCAATTGGCCGAAGTAGCCAAGAAATTCGATTTAAAGATCATAACGATAGAAGATCTTGTTGCCTATCGTATGGAACACGATAGCCTAATCGAAAAGAAGGAGGACTTTGAAATTACTACCCGATTTGGAAAATTCAGGCTTCATGCCTATCAACAAACGACGAACAACCAGATCCATATCGCCTTGACCAAAGGAGACTGGGAGTTGGGCGAACCTATTTTGACCCGTATTAATGCCACTTTGGTGAACAACGACATCCTAGGTACCTTGACCTCCAACCCTGACAAGAAATTACAACAGATGTTCAAGGCGATCAATGAAGCTGAAAAAGGTGTTTTTGTCTTCATTAACCAGGAGACCCAATCCTTGAATCTTCTAAAAAGATTGTCCGAATTGAAAAAATTACAATCCGAAGGTGTCTTTGAAGCCCCCAAAATTGAAATGGATGCGAGGGACTTTGGTGTGGGAGCACAGATCCTACACGATCTCAAAATTGCCAAAATAAGACTATTGACCAATACCCAACAAACCAAAAGGGTCGGTATTGTAGGATATGGCCTTGAAATCGTGGATTACGTCAACTACTAGGGATTTCTATAGAGCGCTTAAAACCGCAGCCATTTTTTTCGCCCGTTCCCTGACTTCCTCCTCGGTCCAGCTTAATTTGATTAGGCAGGAAATCGTACGGGAAATCCAATGGTCCGATTTTGAAAAATCGGCTTGGGAATAATCGGGTAATCGTTCTTTTACCTCTTGGGATAAATTGCCCAAAGATTTTTTATGGGTCAAGTGTTCCCATTTACGGTAATAATGCCAATTGTTGTCAAACCAATAAAAACAGCCATCTACACCGGCAGCATTAAGTCCTTTATGGGAAGATCTTGTTTTTTCCTCGGTAGATAGCAAAAAACTGAGAAAAGAATAATTTTCAACCCCACCTTCTGGAACGGTCCTAAAAGTAATCCCATCAATGGGTTCCAAGGCCTTTCTTATTACGGTGTAATTACGTTCCTGAATTTCCAGGAATTCATCCAATCGCCTTAATTGCGCAAGTCCGGTAGCGGCATGAAGTTCCGAAATGCGGTAGTTATAGCCTAAAAAGGGATGTGTTTCTGCCCCCCGGTCAGTTCCCAAATGGTCATGGCCATGATCGGAATAATGATCCGCATTCAGATAATACTTTTCGTTGTTCGTGATCAAGGCGCCCCCTTCCCCACAGGTAATCGTCTTTACGTAATCAAAAGAAAAACAACCTAAATCCCCGAAACTTCCAAGTGGTTTCCCTTTATAACTCCCCCCGATGGCCTGACAGGCATCTTCCAACAACACTAATCCATGGTTGTCACAGATGGTCTTCAATGGCTCCAAATCGGCCATTGAACCACACATATGCACGGGCATTACCACCTTGGTCTTATGGGTCACGGCTTTTTCAACCGCTTGGGGATCCAGCGTCAAGGTAGCATCGATATCTGCCAAAATAGGAATGGCCCCTAAGGCCAAAACCGCTTCAAAACTGGCTACAAAAGTAAATGTAGGTAGTATGACCTCGTCCCCTGCCCCAACCCCTGCACTTGCCAAAGCAACGGTTAACGCAGCGGTACCGCTACTGACCAAATGGGCGTATTTAGTATCCATACGAGCCCTTAATGCCGTCTCCATCTCCCTTGCCTTCCAATGGCCTTGCCGCATTCCGTCAAAACCATAACGCATCAGGACACCGGAATCCAACACATCTTGTACTTCTTTTTTTTCTTGCTCACCAAAAAGCTCAAAACCAGGCATGCTCTTTATTTTTTAGTATTTATTCAATGATTTCAATAACACTTTCATCAATATCCTTTCTTACCTTACCCATTTTTGAAAACGGATCGTCTTTGGATCTATAGCCTACAGGCAAAACCAAAACCGAGGAAAGTCCCTTTTCATTCAACCTCAAGAGGGTATCATATTCCTGTGGCAGGAAACCTTCCATGGGACAGGAGTCTATTTGCTCCAGAGCACAATAGGACAATAGGTTACCTAAAGCCAAGTACGCCTGGTAGGTTGCCCATGTCCTTACTTCATCGGTTTCTTTTTTGGAAAAACTTTTGACCAAGGAATCTTGAAAAGGCTTTAAAATTTCATTTTGGGTACCCCTGATCCTTCTGACCCTTTCAAAGTATCCAATGATAAAGTCAGTGTCGATATGGTTCTCGATACAAATGATCAATACATGGGAGGCATCCCCTACCTGTTGTTGCCCATACGAGAACCCGACCAATTTATTCTGCAGCTCCTTATTTTGCAGTACTACCAATTTAATGGGCTGTAAACCGTAAGAAGTCGCCGTAAGGTTAAAGGCCTGTTTTAACCCTTCAATAGTATCCTTGGACAATATTCGCTTTGAATCAAATTTCTTAACGGCATATCGCCATTGCAAATGTGCTATGTTTTTTCCCACTTTAAATAAATCTATTTTCTATTATCAGATATCAAAAAACCATAATTTAATGGCCATAAGGATGACCATGACAACGATGAATTTTTTTATAAACCCATCCCCTTTCTTTACCGACACCCTACTTGCCAGCCAGGCTCCTGAACCATTTCCAAAAGCCAAAACCAATCCAACCCCCCAATTTACCTTATCGTTGAGTACGAATACGATCAAGGCGGAAACGGTATATAGGAGTACCACGACCACTTTTGTCGCGTTGGCCCGTACCAAGGTCATTTGACTCACATAGTGTAGGAAGAGGATAATAATAAACCCAATTCCGGCATTGATAAACCCACCATAGATACCAAAAAAGAAAAATGCGACGATATTCAGCCACAAATACTTGCCTTTGGTGCGTTCCAAAAATTCCTCGGAACGGATTTTCGGCTTAAAGATAATGATCAATACCACGACGATCATTATTATGGCCAATATTTTATTGAAGGTTTCGCCTTTTATATCAACCGCTAAATAAGCCCCGATGATCGACCCCATCAAGGCTGAAGTCCCCAAATAAAGATTAAATGGAAAGGTAGATACCTTTTTACTCTTAAAACCTGCCGTTGCCATTGCGGTTTGTATGACAATGGCCACCCTGTTCGTTCCGTTGGCCACATTGGGAGGAAGACCCAAGAAGATCAACACCGGTAAGGTGAGCAGTGATCCGCCCCCAGCGATGGTATTGATGAACCCGACTATAAATCCAATGGGGATAATAAGTACATAATGGTACCATTCTTCCATAGCGCAAAAATAACCCCTTGAAAAGAATAAATCTGGCTGTAATGAAAATAATAATCCACTTTCCCTTTTTGGAATTGAAAAAGGTTGTTATATTTGCAGCCGCATTCAGGGAATACCTGATGAGGCACTCAGGAGAAATGGCAGAGTGGTCGAATGCGGCAGTCTTGAAAACTGTTGAGGGTCACACCTCCGGGGGTTCGAATCCCTCTTTCTCCGCTGGGAATGCGCTAAATTCCACTAAAACCCTGTAAATTAAATGTTTACAGGGTTTTTAATTTTATTCAATATCAAATAAAACCAAAAAATATCAAATAAAAAGTGCGGGATTCGGTGCGTATTTTTTAAAATAAAATTTACGCACCGAATTGATTGTAAAATACAGTAATACAGTGTTTTACAAGCATATCTTGATTTTTATAATTTATATTTTTTTTGTATTTTAGTGGAGATAAAAAATACGCACCGATGCAAACTACATTCTCCATCCTATTCTACCCTCGAGGAAACGATATTGACAAAAACGGTTATGCGCCCATATATGCACGTATTACTGTAAATGGTAAGCGAAGTGAGTTTAGCATAAGGCGTAAAGTGCAACTAACGCGATGGAATTCTGATGCAGGCAAAATACGAGGCACCACTCCCGATGTTCGTGAATTGAATAAATATCTTCTCTCAATAGAACTCAAGATTAATAAAATTCAAGAACAGCTATCTGAAAATAACATTTTGATTACTGCAGAAAAAATCAAAAACGTCTATTTAGGAAAAAATAGTAATCAAAAGATGCTTTTGGCTATTTTTCAAGAACACAATGATAAAGTTAATGAATTAGTGGGCAAAGATTTTTCAGCTGGAACAGCGGAACGCTATAAAACGGCAATGAAGCATGTTACTGATTATATTCTAAAAGAGTATCAGGTCAAAGATATTCCTGTTAGAGAAGTAGATCTTAAGTTTATTACTGGATTTGAATATTATCTAAAAACAACAAGAAGCTGTGCTCACAATTCAGCAATTAAATACATCACTAATTTTAAAAAAATCATTCGCATTGCCTATGCCAATGACTGGATTAGCAAAGACCCTTTTATCCATTGGAAAGCCAAACTTAAAATTGTGGACAGGGAATTTCTAACAAGTGACGAAATTCAAAAGATAGTTGAAAAAGATTTTTCAACTGACCGATTGAACCAAGTTAAGGACATCTTTATATTTAGTTGCTTTACTGGATTGGCCTATGCTGATGTAAAAAAACTTATCAAAAATGATATTGTTATTGGTATTGATGGCCAAAATTGGATTAAAACCAAAAGAACAAAAACAGATACGAGAAGCAATATTCCTATTCTTTCAATTCCCCAGGCAATTATTGATAAATACAAAGCACATCAGGAATCTTTGGACACTGAACTTTTGCTTCCTGTTTTAAGCAACCAAAAAATGAATGCTTATCTCAAAGAAATTGCAGATTTATGTGAAATAAATAAAAATCTAACATTTCATTTAGCACGTCACACCTTTGCTACTACTGTAACTCTTACCAATGGAGTTCCTATTGAATCAGTTAGCAAAATGCTTGGGCATAAATCTTTGAGGACAACACAACACTATGCTAAAATCATTGATAAAAAAGTAAGTGAAGATATGAATGCTCTGAGATTGAAAATGGATGCTATTGAACAAAACAGTGCAAAAAAATCCATAAATCAATAAGTTAATTAAAGTCGCATCGATATAATATTCAGCCCTTTTAAATCCCGAATCGATCAAAACCTTTGTTTTCTATTGTTAATAACCCATAATCTTCCCAGAAACTGCGTTTTTTTGGTCATTTAGTTTCATGCTAAATGATGCCAAGCTTTATCAATTAAAATGTTTTTATTTTATGGTCATAAAAATTGATTTATTTTAATTTAATATATTGTATATCAGTTATTTGTGAATAACTAATTAATTTTTTTTCTTCTTTCAACAGCCCTGTTTTATACCTTTATTACCACACTCCCATAAGGGATAACAAAAGCGCTTTTGTTCATTTTATTAACCTAAAAACAATAAAAATGGACACTATTTTAATACTGGAACGATTGGATCGTTTAGAGAAACTACTTATAGGAAGCAAAGAAGTATTGACCTTTGATGAAGCCAGTGATTACACGGGTATATCCAGAAGTTATCTTTACAAGCTAACAGCTTCCGGAAAAATTCCCCACTCCAAACCCAACGGAAAAATGGTCTTTTTCGATAAAAAGAAACTTGTGGATTGGCTACTACAACATAAGCGAGAACCCCAACTAAAAATAAAGGACAACACCCAAGCAGGTAATCTGGCGAATAAGAATGCCTAAACTTTTTTAAGGAAAATCAAACAGTTAGCAATTTGCCATGACATCTTATGGCATAAAAACAATTCTTATGAAACAGATACCTTATATACGTGTAGGAACCTCCTATTACAAACTTGTCAAAGCCCCAACCATAGCTGGTCACTTCAACGAGATCCTGGTACACTGGAATATGGAAACCATCAAACAAGATCATGGCAAAGACCATTTGAGTAAAATCCCAAAATATGATGGCTTTACCTGTATTCCAAGCCATTTGAATTTTAAAAAGGAATATTTGGGTTTTTACAATATCTACTCCCCTTTGGGCAAAGTGCCCAAAGAGGGAGACGTTACCTTATCCCTAAAATTTGTAAAGCACATCTTTGGTAAACACTACGAACTTGGATTGGATTATCTGCAATTATTGTATCTAAAACCCATCCAAGTGCTACCAATATTATGTTTGGTGTCCAAGGAACGCTCCACAGGGAAAAGTACCTTTTTAAAATGGCTCAAGGAAATCTTTGAGAACAACCTGACCTACCTGACCAATGATAGTTTCAGCAGCCAGTTCAATGCCGATTGGGCAAACAAACTCCTGATATGTATCGATGAAGTCCTTTTCAATAAGGAAGAGCTGACCGAACGCATCAAATACCTGAGCACCACCAATATCAATAAACTGGAAGCCAAGGGCAAGGACAAGCGCGAGGTTGAGTTTTTTGGCAAGTTTATCCTGTGCAGCAATAATGAGGAAAGCTTTATAAAAATTGATGCCAATGAAACACGGTTTTGGGTGATTAAAGTGCCAACCTTAGAGGTAGAACAAACAAATTATTTAGAGAAATTAGTTGAAGAGATTCCAGCTTTCCTATACTACTTAGCAAACCGAAAATTACATTCAAAGCATTTGACCCGTATGTGGTTCACCGCACACCAGATCAAAACAAATGCCCTGGTAAAGTTGGTGCAAAACAATCGCAACCGGGTAGAGAAAGAACTGGCCAGTATCCTGATGGGGGTCATTGAGAAATTTGATTTGGAAGCTGTTGACCTTTGTCCCATGGATGCATTATTGGCACTGAACAGGACTCGGGTAAAAACGGATCTGACCCAACTACGAAGGTTGCTCAAAAATGATTGGAGGTTAAGCAACAAGGACAACTCCAATAGCTACCAGAAATTTGTGATTTGGACAGATGGCGATATCAACCTAATCGATGCCAAAGGACGCTACTTTACGGTTGACAAATCGTTTTTGACCCAAAATTTTGATGATTTGATGACAGGATGACGAAATCGCAGTATTTGTTGGGCTTAAGCCGTCATCATGTATTCATCATTTTGTCATCAAAAAATATAATGATGACAGGATAATGCCATAAAAAACCGAGAATGATGAAATGATGACACATTGATGACTGAACAAACGTAATGTTTATAAGGCTTAACAGAGGAAATCATCAAAAAAACAAAAATACACCTAAAAACACATTGGCTTATGAAAGAAAAAATAAATTGTGAAACAGCCCGTAATTTTTCAGTGGAAAAAACACTGGAAAAATTAGGGCACTTCCCCAAAAAGACAGCGGAAAAAGAAGCTTGGTTTCTGAGTCCTTTCAGGTCAGAAACCCAAGCCTCTTTTAAAGTCTCTAAAACCAAGAACCGATGGTACGACCATGGTGAAGGTGTGGGCGGTAATGTGATAGACCTTGTATGTCGGATTCTAAAATGTTCTATAGGTGAAGCCTTGGCATTTTTAAACGATGGGGGCGCAAAAAATACATTTAGAGAGCAACGGATTTTTAAAGACAACGACACAGGACTTGGCATTGTTAAGGTTCAGGACATCACGCACCCTGCCCTCATTCAATATCTGGGTTCAAGGGGTATTCCGATAAACACTGCCAAGACCTTCTGCAAAGAGGTTTGGTACCAGCATAAGGAAAACCGATTTTTTGCCATTGGCTTACAGAACTATCAAGGTGGTTGGGAACTGAGGAACAAACTATTTAAGAACAGTAGCAGCCCAAAATCCTATACCTACCTCCAAAACAATAACAAACAACTCATCATTCTGGAGGGGATGTTTGATTTGTTATCACTGGCCACTTTAGATGAAATCCAAATAAAAGCTTCAGATATCATTGTTTTGAATTCTATAGCCTTTATAAAAGCCATTGAACCATATTTAAAGACCTATGAATCTGTCCTTATTTATCTGGACAATGATAATGCTGGAAGACAGTCTGCCAAGTATCTAATGGATCATCATAAGCATATCATGGATCAAAGCCATATCTATAAAAACCAAAATGATTTAAACGATTTGTTGTGCCATGAAAGCGGATGATTTTAATTTCAAATCAAATGATGATAGGGAACGGACTGTAAAGATTCCTACCAAAGTACTGAGCCAATCTGATAGTATAGAATTGGATATGGAACGGAATGGAACGGAAAACGAAATCATCGTGGGGAGGAATTCGAGATGTGTGTCTGTGGACACATTCTCGTTTGCTCCCGAAGGTCGCAAAGAAAAAAAAAGAGAATTTAAGGGGAAAAGTGACCTCGTTAAGTTTCGGTGTACTATCTATGAAAAGAAGCTTTTGAACATCAAAGCCAAACAGAGCGGATTAAGTTTGAGTGAATATATCAGGAGAAGCTTATTTGAACAGGAAATCACGGAACGTTTTTCCGATGAACATATACAGATTTATAAAATGCTGATCAAGTACCATAACAATTTTAAGTCCATTGGGAACATGTACAAAAAACGAAATCCCAAACTAACCCAAGAAGTTTATGCCTTGGCGAATGAAATCAAAACACATCTTAAAAAATTTCAATAATGATAGGAAAAGGCAAAAGCATATCACATACCAGGGCTTCCATGTCCTACGGATGGAACCAGGAAAAGGATGCTGAGATCGTACTCAAGGAATTTCTGCACGGCGATTCTCCTGCAGAGATTACCAAAGAGTTCAAAATGCTCCAGGATCAGAATTACCACTGCACCAAGAATACCTTGTCCTTTGTGATTAGTCCAACGATTGAAGACGGCAAGCGATTGGATAAAAATGAACTGCAAGCTATTACAAAACGTTTTATGCATGAAATGAAACTGGGAGAACGACAGGCCATTGCCTTTGTTCATCAGGACAAAGACCACAAGCACATCCATTTATATGTCAACCGTATTGATTTTAAAGGGATAGCCTATAATGACAGTTTTATTGGCAAGCGTAGCCAGTTGGCTGCTGAAAAAACAGCAGAGCATTTGGGATTGACCACGGTGAAGCAAATCCAGTTTGAAAAGGAATTCAACCTTAATGAAATACGCACGGAAATCAAGCGCCGGCATGACCTGACTATGAAACAGTTTAAGCCCAAATCCTTTGATGCTTATATAAAAGATATGCAAGTTAATGGTGTAAAAGTCATCCCAACCATAAACAACCAAAAGAAATTGCAGGGCTTTCGGTTTGAGTTTGATGGTCATAACCTGAAAGGTAGTGAAGTACACCGTAACATGTCCATTGGTAATATCGGAAAACAAATGGCAGGTATTGAAGGGGCAAAGGTTTTAAAGAACAATAATGTCACCATTAAAATAGCTGATAAACTCGTTGACTTGACTCCCAATTTAGCCTTGAAGATTACAAAGTTTATTATTAAAAAGGCCATAGATAAAGGAATCTCATACTAATCAAAAACAGCAAACATGACGAAACTTGAAGAACTCACCGCCTTATTGGTCAACGAGCTCAATGACTTTAACAAGGGCATTGAAAGACTGGAAAAAATCAGTGAACAATTAAAAGACACCAAAATTAAGATGGATGTAACGGAATATAAAGCCATTACTGAAGAGCATCAAAAAGAAATGGCATCTCAATTAAATAGCATTGCAAGTTTTGAAAAGCGGTTTAATGATAAGATTGAGCAGGCTAAGATATATCCCAATTGGGCGGTGGTGGTTTTTATAGTTTGTATTGTAGTTACCTTAGCTTTAGTTTCTTACATATTTCTAAAATGATAGATTGATAATACCATTTTATTTTAGCTGTTTCAACATAGTATTAACGTCATCCAAAAACTCACCTTCATCAAACGGCAATAATTTATTGGCCAACTCCAACGTTTTGCGAATATCCATACCATGATCCTTGATATGAGGTGGACAATAGGAATCACCTTGAGTCGCCAATATACTCACATTGATTAAGGCTTCAATAGTAGTAAACAAATCAAGATACCCTTCAAACTGCAAATACTTAGCTTTAAATTTATCCTTTTGAATATCGGAAGGTTGTAATGTGTCTAATTTATACTTTGCTGATTTTATTAATTTCTTAAGCTTTTTCTTTTCTTTTTTCATAGCTATTGAAGTATTAGAGTTCTACTTTCTAAGGATTTTAGTGATTTCATCTAAGGCAACCATTTGTTCCCTAGGCAATAGATTGATGATGAATTCCAATGCTACAATAACATTCGACTTAGGATTCGCATTGGAAAGTGCTGATAATGAAAATGTGGCTTCTCCCTCCAGTGCCAATACACAGGTTTTCAGTAAACAGGATATATTGAATAGAAGTTCGTCATTGTCACCTATTGGAAATTCTCCTTTCATCATAGCTTTATGGTTGCATGAATATCCAGTAGGCTTCAATAGTCCATCTCTATGTGATAATGCCCCATGAATTCTTTTCAATGTTTTTTTATGTTTCTTTTTTTCTTTCATCAGCTGTTTGTTTCTGTTTCGAAAGCCAAATACCTAAGTGTGTCCAATAGTTCCATTTCGTTATGGGGTATCATGTCCAAGACATACCCTAATACTTCTCTAATGTTATGTTCTGGCTCAGGAATAGAATGTGTTGAAGTGTACTCCGCTTCCATGGCGATGATACATACCTTTAGCAGATTTGATATCATAAATGAGTTACCTAAATAGCCTTCAGTAACAATTCCAGTAGTGTATAGTCCTTTTTTAAAGGGATAGGGTTTTAAAGTGGAAAAATCCTTTTCGGATAGGGATTTAATGAAATTGGACAATTCTGTGCCATTTGGTGGAAAGCATTGCTCTTTAGGAATATTGATTTCTTTTGGATTTGCAACGAGTTTTGAGCAGGCATTTAACCTGTTTTTAAATAATGATGTAGCCAATGATTCTAATTTTTTGGCTTTCTCCAATATTCTATTGATTTGTTCTAGGTTGATATAGTAATTGTTTTCATAGCGTGTTGTTATATAAGCATCATCCAATAACTTTAAAAGGTTTAACTCTGCTTCTATTTCGGTATTGAAAAGATTGTCTAGTTCTGATGCAAATGCCTTTATATAAGTTTGAAGCTCTTTAATACTGTGGCTTTTACGTTCCTTACCCATTATAAAAAGAGCTGCATACCGAAACCACAGTTCTATATATTGGTGCAGCATATAAGCGGCATGAGATAGATTATTGTTTTCGATAAAAAAGTTTGCACCCTCGAAAAAGGCAGCCATTTTATGGCGTTCTTTTTCGAAGGTTGCTTGTATGTTGTTCAGTGTTTTTTCGGGTATATGGTATTCATGTAAGCTATCAAATTCTGCATCTGGATTATAAAAGACCATTTTATCCCAAGTGCACCCATGTACAAAAAACAGGTTTTCTTCTTTTAGTTGTTGTTGGGCAAAGTCTAATGAAAATATGCGGTATAGAAAATCCGTTTCTTCCTGAAATATTTTGGCTATCATGGATGATAATTCTTTTGTCAAAGAAGAACAGTTTTCTTGAAGTATTACAATTAGCAAAGGCTTGAATATGCCCGCTGTTTCAACTATTGATTCATAAACATACTTAATTTCCAAAAGCGAGTTTAGTCTGTTTATAATCTGGTTTTGTTGAGCATCAATTTTATCTTTCATAGTGATTATTATAATTATCTAAATTGATTCCCGTCACTTGAATATTAATTATGTATCTATTATTTACACAAGTGTATCAAAAATCGATACTAATGTATTTGAAATAAATCCAATTTCAAAACAAAAGTGTAAATATTTCACACAAGGGTATATACTTTCTATATTTATGTATTAAAAAATGATATTTAAATGACTGATTTAGGATTGTATTTAGCAAAAAAATCGATAAATAAAGCAGAGGTTGCTAGAAGAACTGGAATTAGTAAATCTCGCTTAAGCCAATTGAGTGGAAATGATTCAACCAAACTCCGTGCCGATGAACTTTATCTAATTGCTTTGGCAATTGATGTTGATCCTGGAGAATTATTTAAGGAAGTATTCAAAAGCTTAAAATTACCGCACTAAATAATTATATTAAAAAGATTGTAAATGAATAATGTCACATCAATTTTAATATGGTTGGTGACAAAATGAGTTGAAATGCACTTATTTAAAATAATAATAAGTGTCATTGAAAATAAAAAATATGGCAATAAAAAAATCAGAATTATACAGCTCACTTTGGAAAAGCTGTGATGAATTAAGAGGAGGTATGGATGCCTCTCAATATAAAGATTATATCCTTCCTTTATTATTTATAAAATATGTTTCAGACAAATATGCTGATGATGAAGATGCTCTAATTACCATTCCAGAAGGCGCAAGTTTTAACGACTTGGTTCTGATGAAAGGTAAAGATGGAATTGGCGATTATATCAATAAAAAAGTCTTAGCCCCGATTGATAAAGAAAACGGATTTGATATGCTAACTAAAATGGCAGATTTCAATGATGAAGATAAATTAGGGAAAGGCAAAGAACTGATTGAAAAGTTAAGTAAGCTTATTGCCATTTTTGAAAATCCTGCTCTTAATTTTAGTAATAACCGTGCTGAAGATGATGACCTTTTGGGTGATGCCTATGAATATTTGATGCAGCATTTCGCAAAAGAAGCTGGAAAAAGTAAAGGGCAATTCTATACGCCGTCGGAAGTGTCTCGAATTATGGCTAAAATTATAGGGGTAAATAGTGCCACTTCACAGTCTCAAACAGTATATGACCCCGCATGTGGCTCGGCTTCTTTGCTTCTTAAAGTCAACGATGAAGCACCACATGGACTAACAATTTACGGCCAAGAAAAAGACAATGCTACGGTAGCTTTGGCAAAAATGAATATGGTGCTGCATAACAATCCAGAAGCCGTACAAGATATTGTGCAGGGAAACACGTTAGCAGACCCAATACATAAAGATGGAGACCAGTTAAAACGCTTCGATTTCTGTGTAGCAAATCCACCATTTTCGGTTAAATCTTGGAGCAATGGCTTTCATCCAGAGAATGATATTTACAAACGCTTTGATGGTTTTGGTATTCCACCAAACAAAAATGGCGATTATGCTTTTTTATTGCATATCATTCGCTCATTAAAAACCAAAGGAAAAGGCGCTGTCATCTTACCTCACGGTGTTTTGTTCCGTGGAAATGCAGAAGCAACAATTAGAACCAATATTGTAAAGCGTGGATTGATAAAAGGCATTATCGGTTTGCCTGCCAACTTGTTTTTTGGTACTGGTATTCCTGCTTGTATTATAGTTATCGATAAAGAAAATGCAGGAACTCGTAAAGGCTTGTTTATGATTGATGCCAGTAAAGGCTATATTAAAGATGGAAACAAAAACCGTTTGAGAGAACAAGATTTACATAAAATCGTAGATGTCTTCAATAACCAAATGGAGGTTACCAAGTTTTCAAGAATGGTATCGTATGAAGAAATCGAAACTAACGAATACAATCTAAATATCCCAAGATATATTGATAGTCAAGATGAGGAAGATATACAGGATATCCAAGCTCATTTATTAGGAGATATTCCTAACAGAGATGTGGAAGCCTTGCAAAACTATTGGGAAGTTTACCCAAACTTACAAGAGCATTTGTTTCATCCTGCAAAACGTGAATCGTATTACAGTTTGGTCGTTCCCAAAGCAAACATTAAAGAAACCATTTTTAACCACGCTGAATTTATAGAATACCGAGAAACATTGGATAAAGTGTATTGCGCTTGGGAAAGTGAAACCAAACCAAAACTTTGGAACATTAATGAAACCACGAAACCAAAGGAACTCATTTTTGAAATTTCTGAAAGTCTTTTAAAACATTATAAAAACAAAGCTTTAATCAATCCTTATGATATCTACCAACATTTGATGGATTACTGGAATGACATTCTAAAAGACGACAGCTTTTTAATCAAAGAAGATGGTTGGATTGCCACCTTAACACCCCTAAAAGACAAGAATGGCAAAATTAAAAAAGGCGAATTTGAAAGCGAATTAATCCCTTTTGAATTGGTTATCAATCGCTTTTTTGCAAAAGAGCAAATTGAAACTAAAACCATTGAAGTGTATTTGGATACCTTGTCTGCTGAAATGACCGAGCTCATTGAAGAACATTCTGGCGATGATGGTTTGCTGAATGAAGTCATCAATGATAAAGGCAATATTACCAAAGGCGACATCGCCAAACGACTAAAGGAAATCAAAGGAGATGAAGAATATGTAGAGGAATATGATGTCATCCATAGCTACGAAAAGCTGATGACTTTAGAAGCGGCCAATAAAAAGACTTTAAAAGAAGCAGAGGCAAAATTGAAACTACAAGTTTATGCCAAATACCCAAAATTAACCGAACATGAAATAAAAACCCTAATTGTGGAAGATAAGTGGTTATCTGTTTTAAAAAATAGTATCGATAGTGAGATAGACCGTATAAGCCAATGTTTAACCAACCGAATTACCGAGTTGGCAAACCGTTATGAATATCCATTGCCACGAATAGAGCAACAAGTACAAGAATTGCAAACTAAAGTTGCGGAACATTTACAAAAAATGGGAATGGTATGGAATTAAAGGGTTCTTGGAAAGAAATAAATCTCGGCAAATCTGCAACACTAAAAGCGAGGATAGGCTGGCAAGGTTTAACGACTGCTGAATATTTAAGTTCAGGAGATTATTTTTTGGTTACTGGTACAGACTTTTTAAATGGATTTATCGATTGGAATAATTGTGTTCACGTTGAAAAAGAACGTTACGATCAAGACAAATACATTCAATTACAAGTAGATGATATTCTTGTTACCAAAGACGGAACGATAGGGAAGGTTGCCATTGTGGACAAGATTGTGAAACCAACTACTTTAAATAGTGGCGTTTTTGTTGTTAGGCCTTTCGGAAAGAGTTTTTACTCAAAATATCTTTTCTATATTTTGAGGTCAGGACATTTTGCAGATTTCCTTTCAAAACTTACAGCAGGCTCTACTATCAACCACTTATATCAAAAAGATTTTATACACTACACATTTCCTGCGCCACCAACTTTAAAGGAACAGAAATTAATTGCTGACATTTTAACTGATTCAGATATTTTAATCCAAAATCTAAAAAACCTCATTTCAAAAAAGAAAGCTATTAAGCAAGGTGCAATGCAAGAATTGTTGACTGGTAAAAAGCGTTTGAAAGGATTTGATGATAAATGGGTAGAAAGAAGACTAGGAGATTTTTTAATTTACGAACAACCTACAAATTATATAGTTTCAAGTACAGAATATAACGATAACTACGAAACACCAGTATTAACAGCAGGAAAATCATTTATTTTAGGGAGAACTAATGAAAAAACGGGGATTTTCAAAGATTTACCAGTTATAATATTTGATGACTTTACAACAGCAACAAAGTTTGTTAGATTTCCATTTAAAGTAAAATCTTCTGCAATGAAGATTTTAAAAAAGAAGAATGAAGATATCAGCTTACGCTTCATTTATGAAGTAATTCAATTAATTGAATATCCTCTGGGAGACCACAAAAGGCATTGGATAGGAGAATTTCAACATTTAACTATAAAAACACCAAAGATTGAAGAACAAAAAGCTATCGCCCAAATATTAAGCGATATGGATGCAGAGATTGAAGTGCTGGAAATCCAGTTACAAAAAGCGCAAAACATAAAACAAGGGATGATGCAGGAATTGTTGACTGGTAAGAATAGGTTGGTTAAGCCAGTTAGTCAATCATCTAATAATAATATAGATAAAAATGTATTAAAGGCTGCCGAACCAAAAGCGGAATATAAAATAAAATTGAGGTAAAATATGAGCAATATAGGTCAAATAGAGCGCATCACACAAAAAAAAGTAGTTCAGTTTTTTGAATTGGGTTTAAAGTACGACTATTTAGGCGACTGGAAAGACCGAGCAGATAACAGTAATATTGAACCACAGTATTTGATTGCTTTTTTACAAAAGCAAGGCTATTCAGATACGCTTATTACCAAAGCCATCGATAAGTTATCCAAAGATACGAGTGATTTGGGTAAAAGTTTATATGATGCCAATAAAGACACCTACAGCTTGCTTCGTTATGGTGTCAAAGTAAGACCAGACGTTGGGGAAAATAAGGAAACCGTTTGGCTAATAGATTGGAAAAACCCGAATAATAATCATTTTGCAATAGCTGAAGAAGTAACCATCTCTGGAAAGCACACCAAAAGACCAGATATTGTAATTTATGTGAATGGTGTTGCCCTTGGTGTCATAGAATTAAAAAGAAGTACCGTAGGCGTAACAGAAGGTATCAGACAAAATTTATTAAACCAAGAGAAAGATGTGATTGGTTCATTTTACACCACGTTGCAGTTGGTAATGGCAGGAAATGACACAGAGGGTTTGCGTTACGGAACGATTGAAACTTCAGAGAAATATTATTTGCAATGGAAAGAGAATAGCAACGAAGAAAATAAGCTTTTAAAACACATTTCGCAATTATGTAATAAATCACGTTTCTTGGAGATAATTCACGATTATGTTGTTTTTGATAAAGGTGTAAAAAAATTGTGCAGGCACAATCAATATTTTGGAGTAAAAGCAGCGCAGGAAAAATTACAGAAAAGAGAAGGTGGTATTATTTGGCATACACAAGGAAGTGGTAAAAGTTTAACGATGGTCTGGCTGACCAAATGGTTAAGGGAAAATGTTGACGATGCCAGAGTATTGATAATTACAGATAGAGAGGAATTAGACAGTCAGATTGAAAAAGTTTTTAAAGGTGTTCAAGAGGATATTTATAGAACAACAAGCGGTAGGGATTTAATTGATAAACTCAATCAAAAGAATGAATGGCTAATTTGCTCATTAGTACACAAATTTGGAGGTAAGGATGAAGCCAATTTTGATGCATTTGCAGATGAATTAACACATAGCTTGCCTAAAGATTTTAAAGCAAAAGGAAATCTTTTCGTATTTGTAGATGAATGTCACAGAACCCAATCAGGCAGTTTAAATAAGGCAATGAGACAAATACTTCCTAATGCCATATTTGTTGGATTTACAGGAACGCCATTATTAAAGAAAGACAAACAAAAAAGTATAGAGATTTTTGGTTCATATATTCATACTTACAAATTTGACGAAGCCGTTAGAGATGAAGTGGTTTTAGATTTAAGGTACGAAGCTCGGGATGTGGAACAAAACATCACATCTCAAATCAAAATAGATCAATGGTTTGATGCCAAAACAAGAGGATTAACAGATATCGCAAAGCGAAAATTAAAACAACGTTGGGGAACAATGCAAAAGGTATTGAGTTCCCAAGACAGATTGAATAGAATAGTCGATGATGTTTTAATGGATTTTGAAATTAAGGATAGATTGCAGAACGGAACAGGTAATGCGATGTTAGTATCGGGTAGTATATATCAGGCGTGCCGTTATTATGAAATCTTTCAACAAAAAGGATTTAAGCGATGTGCAATAATAACATCTTACAATCCAACACTTCAAAGCATTAAAGACGAAACAACTGGAGAAGAAGGTTATACTGAGAAACTAATGCAGTATGAAACCTATAAAAAAATGCTTGATGGAAAAAGCATTGAAGATTTTGAACTTGAGGCAAAAGCGAAATTTATAGATGAGCCTGCGCAAATGAAACTGCTAATTGTGGTTGATAAATTATTGACTGGTTTTGATGCACCATCTGCGACATATCTATACATTGATAAACAAATGCGTGACCATGGTCTGTTTCAAGCAATTTGTCGCGTTAACCGATTAGATGGAGAAAGCAAGGAATATGGCTATATCATTGATTATAAGGATTTGTTCAAAAGTTTAGAAAATTCAATCAATGATTACACTAAAGAAGCTTTTGGTGAATTTGAAAATGATGATGTGCAAGGGCTATTAGATAATAGGCTGGATAAAGCAAAAGAACGATTGGAAGAAGCGAGGGAAACAATCAAGGCTCTATGTGAACCAGTGTTTCCGCAGACAACAATTAATTTTCAACGTTTTTTTTGTGGAAAATCTGAAAACAAAGAAGATTTAAAGGACACCGAAACTTTGAGAGTACATCTCTATAAATATACAGTAAGCTTAATTCGTTCCTATGCAAACATTGCTAACGAAATGGAAGAAGCTGGATATTCAACAAGTGAAATTGAAACAATAAAACAGGAGGTTAAATTCTACACGAATTTAAGAGACGAAATTGAAAAAGCAAGTGGTGATTATATCGACCTAAAACGATTTGAGCCTGCAATGCGACATTTGATTGATAGCTATATTCGAGCAGATGAAAGTGAAAAGGTTTCTGCGTTTGATGATTTATCCTTAATTCAATTGATTGTTGAGCGTGGTGAAGAAGCAATTGATGAGCTTCCAGAAGGTATTAGAAAAGACAAAGAAGCGGTTGCAGAAACCATAGAAAATAATTTGCGTAAAGTTATAATTGAAGAAGCGCCAACCAATCCGCGCTATTTTGAAAATATGTCTGTGATTTTAGATGAATTGATTTTAGAGCGTAAGCGAGAAGCTTTTGATTATAAAAAATATCTTCAAAAAATAATTGAACTTACAAAAAGGGTCACTCGTCCAAATAAAACTTCAGAATATCCAAATGTTTTAGATACTAATGCCAAAAGAGCGTTGTATGACAATTTAGGAAAAGATGAAACTTTGGCAATATTAATGGATGAAACTGTTAAGTATAATAAACAAGCAGATTTTAGAGGTAATAAACTTAAAGAAAGGAAGATTAAAATTGCAATAAAACATATACTTCCTGACGGTTACTGTGTCGATGAGATTTTTGAAATTATAAAAAATCAAAATGAGTATTAAAGAAGCGCAAATACAAGTTTTGGACTTAACTATTGACGTCGTGAAAAAGGACATCAAGAATATGCACTTGGCTGTTTATCCACCAACTGGAAGAATCCGTATAGCATCGCCGAAAGAGGTTAATGACGAAGCCATTAGGCTTTTTGCTATTAGTAAGATTAGATGGATAAAAAAGCATCAAAAAAACTTTTATCAGCAATTACGTGAAACTTCAAGAGAATATATTACAGGCGAAAGTCATTACTTCGATGGTAAGCGTTATTTATTGAAAGTTATAGAACGGTATGGTAAGCACGAATTAAAAATTAAAAACAAAAGCTATTTGGAATTATATATTAGTCCAAAAGCGACCATTGAAGCCAAAGAAAAAGTTTTCAATGAATGGTATAGAAACCATTTAAAAGAAATTGTGCCAGACATTATTAAAATCTGGGAAGAGAAAACTGGTTTAAACTGCGAAAATTGGGATATTAAAAAAATGCGAACTAGATGGGGTTCTTGTAATATCGAAAAACGAAAAATATTATTGAATCTTGAGCTAGCAAAAAAACCAAGGCATTGCTTGGAGTATGTTATAGTTCACGAGTTAATGCATTTTTTTGAACGTAATCACAACGACCATTTTAAAGGGCTTTTAGACAAGTTTATGCCAAATTGGAAAACATATAAAAGAGAATTGGATAATTTGCCTGTGGCTTATTAAGAAATTGCAAATAATAGAACAAGTTATTTATTCTATAATTATAACATCTAGAATTTACACTTACATCCTTGGATTGTATGAAATAATATTAATTGGAGTAGATTTTCCGATGCCTGTAATGATAAAGATAGAAACATAATTGAAGATCTTATTTCTTCTTTTTATATAAGTAGTTATTTTTACAGTCTTTAAGAATCATTATCAATGTCTGAAACAAACCGTATAGAATACAAAGAAAAATTAACCAAAGATCTGGATTTGGAAAAAGAAGTAATTGCTTTCCTTAATTATTTGGAAGGTGGGCTAATCTATATTGGTATTGATAAGAAAGGGGAAACACTTGGTGTGGGTGATATTGACGGTGACATGCTTAAAATTAAAGATCGCATCAAAAACAACATCGCTCCTTCTGCTATGGGGTTATTCGATGTTGTAGTTGAAGAGCGTATTGGCAAAAACATTATTAAAATTATCGTCGCCGGTGGTAGTGAGAAACCCTATTTCAAAAAGAAATACGGCATGACCGAAAAAGGCAGTTTTATTCGTGTTGGTACGGCAGCCGAACCCATGCCACAAGCTATGATTGATAAACTTTTTGCTAGCCGTACCCGTAACTCCATAGGAAAGATAAAATCGCATCGTCAAGACTTGAATTTTGAACAGCTTCATATCTATTACCAGGAAAATGGTAAACCTCTTAACAAACAGTTTAAAAAGAACTTAGAACTTCTTACCGAAGATGGTTTTTTAAATTATGCGGCATACCTTTTAGCAGATGTTAATAATGTATCCATTAAAGTAGCAAAATATAAAGGTCTAAACAGAGTAGAGTTAATAGAAAACAACGAATATGGATATTGTTCCCTTATTAAGGCAACAAAAAGTGTATTGGATAAAATTGCAGTAGAAAATACAACTTTTGCAACCATCACATCAAAGCAACGGATTGAACGGAAGTTATGGAACCCTATTGCCTTAAGGGAAGCCATATACAATGCGATAGTCCATAACGACTATACCCGTGAAGTCCCACCAAAGTTTGAAATATTTGACGATAGAATTGAAATAACTTCAGCTGGTTCATTACCGGAAGGATTAAGTGAAATGGATTTTTTTGAAGGCGTTTCCATCCCAAGAAATAAAGAACTAATGCGTGTTTATAGGGATTTGGAATTGGTAGAGCAATTGGGGTCTGGTGTTCCAAGAATTTTGGAAAGTTACGGAAAAGAATGTTTTAAATTTATGGATAACTTTACCAGAATGACGTTTCCTGCTTCTGAAAAGGTTACCGAACAAGTTACCGAACAAGTTACCGAACAAGTTACCGAACAAGTTCTAAAATTACTCTCAAAAGTAGATCAGAATGAATATACAACGACAGAGTTAATGAATTTGGCAGATATAAAACACCGTCCGACATTTCTATATAATTATTTACAGCCTGCCCTTGATGCAGAATTAATTGAAATGACTATACCGGACAAACCTAAAAGCAGTAAACAACGGTATAAATTAACTGTAAAGGGAAAGCAATTTCAAACTACAAATTAAAAGTGTAGGAAAACAATTATTTCTCTCCCCTTTGCTCCTCTATCTATTGTAAAATATCAAAAAAATCCCCTGCAATAATGTGTTTAAAAAAACACTAAAAACTAAACTGAAAGTTGATTTATTTTATTAAAAACAAACTAATGAGATTGTTTTAGAGAAAAATACTTTATAATTTTTGAGATAATTTAGTATGTTTTGAATTCAATTAGATGAACAAATAATATGAGGTGCGTATTTCGGTGCGTATAATAAATATAAACCTCTCAAAAACCCAATGAAATAGGTGTGTTTAAGTTTATGGATAGTTCCTCTTTCTCCGCAAAAGGAAACCCATAACGAAAGTTATGGGTTTTTTGTTTTCCGCAGACTCCGAAGCTCCCTTCAAGGAGGCGGAAGGAAACAATAAACGTAACACGCTGGGCAGATTATGGTTTACATGCTTGCCCGGGATTTCCTTTGGGGATGCACGATCAATGTGCTGTAAACGCTTTTGGACAAAGTCCAAACCTATCGTAAATCCAGTGCCACCCTACAAGGAAATACAATACACCCAATCCGTGTACTTTGCGGCCTATGGGGACGAAATCACCTCAATTGCAAATTCTTTCACGCTCCCATAAACAACAAAACGGATGCTATCGTACGGTTTGGACTATTGTACAAGAGTCTTTAAATTACTCCTATACTTTGAAGCACTTTCCCCGGTAATTTCTTTGAACATTTTATTAAAATGGGAAAAACTGTTGAATCCACATTCATAACATATATCGGTAATACCGAGTTGGCTTTCCTGTAATAATTTGGTAGCATGTACTACCCGATATTCATTCACCAATTTCGTAAACGTCTTTCCTGTTACCCTTTTGAAATATCTACAAAATGAAGGAACGGTCATACTAACGGCGTCCGCAACTTCTTCTAAAGCGATCTGACTTTTAAAGTTGTTGTTTACATATTTATAGATAATATCGATTTTTAAAGTGTTCTGTGGTTCCACCTCAAAATTGAATCCTTCCGGATTGAGGATCCTATAATCATCGGTCAGGGACAAATCGTGGAGTACATCCAAAAACTTTATGATTTTTTCATATCCTTGATAATTTACCAATTCCTCGATTTTTGGCCCGATTTCCTTTTTGACAATCGGATTGAACAACAATCCTTTATTGGCCTTCTCAAAAAGGGTTTTGATGTTCTTCATTTCAGGGACTTCAAAAAAAGCATCCCCCAAAAAGTCCTTTTTAAATTGAATGATGGTTTCCATCCCGTTGTTCGTTATACCATCGGTAAAGCCCTTATGGGGAAGATTCTCCCCTAATAAAAGTAATTGGCTATTATTGAAATAAGAGATATGGTTTCCTACATGTCGCTTGCCATGTCCTTTATTCACATAGTGTAACTCCAATTCGGGATGAAAGTGCCAAAAGGCAGTTTTACTATCCAACCGTTCGGTACGTTGTACCATAAGAATCGAATTTCCGAATTCAGAATTTAATTTTTTATATACCGGTTTATTTAAAATCATTATATCCTAATTTATTTGTCAAAGATAATGTCTTCCTAGGAAAGAATTACACAAAATTAACTTTATTCTAGCTTATATTGCCCTTTTTGTAAACTTGACAGTATTTAAGGGTTAATATTGTGTATAAACTGGTCAAACTTGATGTTTTTAAACATTCTAATCGCCCCTACATTTGTCCTGTAAATAAATTAAATATTTATACTATGAAAAATTTAATTAAGACCGGTCTGGTAGTTATAGTGTTGTTTACTACCTTATTTGTAAACGCAAATCCAACTAAAGAAGTTTTGGATGATAACCCAAAAACAAGATTGACATTGAGCAATGTCAAACAAGGAAATAAACTCTCTGTTAAGGATGTCTATGGAGCTGTCCTTTATCGTGAAACGATCCGGAATTCCGGAAACTACATCAAAACATTTGATTTAACGTCACTTCCTGATGGAGATTACTTTTTTGAATTGGTCGACGACCTAAAAATCAAAACCATACCTTTTACGGTACAAGCCACCGCAGTGAGTCTAAAAAAGGATCATGAAACGATCGTACTCCGGCCATTTGTTAAGTCGAAGGAAAATCTCGTTTATGTCTCAAGCCCTTCCACAGTGGCACGTTCTTTGAAAATCAACATCTATTATGATGATAACGGCTATAAACTCATAAACTCCGAAACCCTGGAAAATACCAAGGATATTTGTAGGATTTATGAATTGAATAAAATTGAAAAAGGAAATTACAAAGTAGTAACTGAAATGGAGGGAAGGACTTTTACCGATTATATAGAATTATAATTCGAAAAAGTAGGCTACTTATTTTAGTACTAAAAAATGGAATGGATTGCCAGTCCCGATCGATAGGAATACCGCCTGCGATCATGACTGGCAATCCTATTTAAGGATAGTTTGCAATTTTTTTCCCTAGGTAAGCCTTTCAATCCTATTTTCGAAGTCCGACGATTCCTTCTATCGTGTTGCAGCCCTAATCGGGAGGACTTTTTACGATACCATACTTTTAGCTATGTTCTGTAGTAATTTCGCCAAAGGTCTCTCAGGCAGTGAAATAATAATGTATTACATCTCCCTACCATAAAAAGTGAGTCTGGCTTCCTCAGATAAAGAAATACCAGGTTCGGTATTGTACGCCAGAACGACCAAAATCCGATCGCGGTTACCTGTATTGGGGGTAACACGATGGATGGTATCACGCCCTCTGAACAAAACAAGGGCGCCTTCCGTCTGGGCCAATTGAACAGGTTTCGTGATTCCGTCCAAAACCTTCCCTACACCATCAAAATTCATGTCCCCTATTTCCGAGTTTCGGAGTTGCTTTACGTACTCTACTTGCCCACCGGATTCGGCCGATTGGATCATTAAGGTTATGGCAAATGATGAATTGTCAAAGTGCCATCCCAATTCTTGTCCGGTTTTATGATAATGGACATTGATCGAAGAAAGTGGGTCCTCGTATGGGAAAAGCGCTGACTCTCCCAAAACAGTGCATAGGAACTGCCTGAATTTCTTGGAATCATACAAAATTCTTAAGGCTGAATTTTCACCTACCTGATCGTCTGTAATACATCCTTTGGTACTGACGACCTGTCTATTTCTCGGGTGATCGATTGGATAATCGGGATCTGATGGAGATAAATAAGGCGTATGGGTCTTATCGGAAAAAAATGCAAGATGTTTCTTTTCTTCGGCTTCTTCCTTTATCCCTTTCAATGCATGCGGACCAATAAAATCGGGCAGGACCACAGATCCATGCTCTTTTAATTTTTCATGGCATTCGGTGGCAAACCCTTCCAAGTCGTTAATTGGATACCGTTGTAAGTTAATGATATCGGAAATGTCTTTCATACACTACTATTTAAAAAATAAACCACAACGGTTTGGTTAGTATCAGTGGCAATACCCCACTTCATTGCCTAAAATAATATTTTTTTTACGAACTATTATAGATGCGAACTATGGTTGTATAAAACTTCCTGTTATCGCTTTGGCCATTGGGTTTTATCCATTATTTGAACTTTGGTTGCGCTCTATTATTCGTGAAGTATTGTCCGCAATCCGTTTAAAACATTGTAATATTCGCGTACCATAATCCATTTCAACGACCGCATTGGCCAACTTTAAGGCATCTTGCCCTTCATTCACAAGTTCCAAGGATAGTTCATTGATGTATGCTTTGGTGATATTTTGATCAAATTCGGGGTGGAATTGAATGCCCCATGTATTTTTGTTCCATCTAAATGCATCGATCATTCCTGATTCGTTTTTCGCAAGAATCTCAGCGGACTTGGGCAATTTAGATGCACTCTGCTTATGGGCCTTATAGACTTTAAAGATGGGTGAAAACCCGCCGAGTAGTTTATCTTCCAGACCTGCTTGTGTTAAACAGGTGTTTTCCGAACCTATTACCGTTCCCCTAGCATTGTAGGTTACCATACCCCCCATCAGGGCACTTAGTAACTGATGTCCGTAACAAATGCCTAAAATGGGCACTTCTTTTTTGTGGGCATTTAGCAACCATTTGCACATTTTACTTTCATGGGGCTCAATATCGGTTACCATGGCATGTGAACCTGTAATGACGATTCCCTTATAGCTATAATTAGGGGGTATATTTTGATAGTCTTCCGTTGGATGGATTATATATTCACCAGCTTTCAAATTCATTTTTCCTATGATCCAATCCTCAAAATCCCCATAGCGGGATTTGATGGAGGTAAAGGTGGTTCCTGTTTTTAATATCAGAATCATTTTAATCGGTTTATTCAATAGTACCCCATAATCGGATGGCATCAATGATGATACCTCCCTTATAGGGCTAAGTTAATGATCCTATCATTGAACTTTGATCAATAAACACAGGTATTTTTAGCGGTAAGACCAAGAATTGGGTTTATTGGGTTTTTTACACATTTCCGTAGACCGGTACGACATAAGTTCCGTTTAAAAACCGCTTGGGTTCAATGTGGCTTTGTAGGACAACACCATGATATGGGGATTCAACAAGGAGTTACGCCAACTGTCACAGGCAGGCTGTCGTTAAGGCCCAATACATTGGTTTCATAGGTTGGTTGGTTTTTCTGGTTATTGAATGTTGTTTGGTTATTTTGATGATTTCAAAGGCTTCGAAACCTTTGAAATCATGGTCGTTATCGGTACCCATTGCCAAGCCCCAACCACTAGCTTATTAAGCGCCCGTAAACACCATCAACCGCCATAACCCCTAAAGCACCAATACCCTTTGGGTTGGAGTCCTATAAAACTAAAAAAAACTTCTTAAAAACAAAATTCAAACCTTATAATCAACGAGTTACCAAACAACTTGGGCTCCTAACCAACAATTTCACAGACACCGCGATTCCCGAATACCACCTTCACTCGCTTTTTAAAACACTTTTTAGGACATTCAGATCCCCATCAATATCCGTTGGGATATCCAGTCCCAGTATTTCACATATCAAAGGGTAAATATGGATATTCTTTACCGCTGGGGCCACATACCCTTTTTTAAATGAAGGACCATTGGCATAGAAGATCCCATGCATATCCTTATATATGGGATCATAACCATGTACACCTACCCTACTGACCGACCTTTTTTCCAAACTCTCGATACCTTTTTTCGATGAAAAATAATAGCCAAAATCGGGTATTATTTGAATGCTTCCCCAATCCTTGTTTTTAGGTTGGTATTCAAAACCGGGGGTATCTGCCGTCCTATAGACCTTAAAGTGGTCTTCCTTTTGTTTTAAGTAATCTAGCACGGCTTCCGTAGTGGTAGTTTCCTTGGGATGGATGTTCAGGATCGCCCCACTATTGATGACCGTGAACAGTCCGTCGTTCTTAATCTCCTCTACAGGGATCATATGGGTGGTAGGCAAGGTGGCCATACCGTGGTCGGAGACTACGATGATATTTGCGGGTAATCCGGTTGCCGCCACTCCTTTGAACAGGGTTCCCAGATTTTCATCCAAAGCAAAGAGGGCTTTTTTGATCCGTTCTTCATTATCGGGACTGAACTTATGTCCGGTATCATCCATATCGGAAAAATACAAAGTAATCATATGGGGACGTTCGTTTTCAGGCAACTGCAACCACTTCAAGGTTTCGGAAACGCGAACTTCATTTTCGATCTTGCCATCGTATTTGTGATAATACGTCGGGTGCACCCCTTTGACATCGGCTTCTGATCCTACGAAAAAGTAACTGGCAGAAACCATATCCGATTTTTCGGCCAGGACCCAAAGCGGGGTCCCACCATAAAAAGTGCCGTCTTCGACCATTTCCCTGTTGCCGGTTTTATAGGTTACCCCCTTCTTGTAGCTGTAAAACGTATTTGCTATAATACCATGCTTGTCTGGGTAAATGCCTGTGGCGATGGTGTAATGGTTCGGAAAGGTCTTGGACGGGAAGGAAGGAATCAAGGACTCGGCCTGTACCCCGTTCCGTATGAATTCCGTAAGGTACGGAGGCTTATATTTGTCTACATAATCCCATCGAAAGCCATCGAGGGAAACTAAAATGACATAGGGTTTTTGAAGGGAGATTTCCGAATTTTGGGTTACTGTAGGTTCGGTCACCTTATATCCTGATTTACAGGCTGAAAAATTCAACGTGACCAACAGGACGATAAAGGCATAAATAAAATTTCTTTTTCCCATGAAAAATTGTCTTTTTTTGGTTTCTTTTTACAGGGGTCCCATCCTATGGAATTTTAGTGATGCCCCACATTTTGAACACCCCTAATGTAATCGATTTTATAAAAAGGCACCTAACGATACCTTGTTAGATTCAAGTTATTTTTCTGGTCACCCATCGGCCACGAGTCTTATCCCATATGTTTCGTATTGACCCATATTCCTTGAGGGTCGGTCACCAACTTCGGGAAGTGTGTTATGTAATCCCCTTGGTCCCACGGATACTGAAAATAGGTCTGAAACCCTTCAATCGGCTTTTCAACTTACAAAACAACGGTTAATTAAATACCTAAATTATAATTGCATTGACTACGCATTTTAATTGTAATACGGTACGATATACAAACATCCTTTACAGAGTTATAGAAACATCGTTTACACTTTTTAAGTTGCATTTGAAACCAAAAT
>NZ_JARBUY010000019.1 GCF_028882255.1 Maribacter polysaccharolyticus | reverse complement strand
GTGAATTTCAAATAAACGATGAGATAGGACACTATCTCGGCAAACCAGAATAGAATTAAAAGTTCAAATAAACGATGAATTGATTTTAAGAAGAAACTGAACCTGGTTTTTGAGGTTGTCTTTGAAATTTCCATCGAAGAACTTTGTCACATAAGACATAAGGGTGGTGGGACACTACCCTCCCCTAATTCAAAGGAAAACTAACCTAATGCCAATTCCTGATTAAGACTTTGGTTATATTCAATTCGTGGCCACAGATTTTTCAAGCCTCCTCCGTTCTGCCAGATCAGCTGATATTTTATTCATCATTTTTTTGGATAGTGGATAAAACATCATCAGTAATGCTCCCATGAAGGCAACGATTGCAGGTATCCAACTCATTAGCATTTTTATCCCGGGGATCGCACCCTGAATGGCAATCGGATCCAATCCATTATAACCATATTTACCTAAAACAACACCAATGATAGCTCCTGCAATACCTCCTCCGAACTTGGTGGAAAAAGATCCCGCAGAGTATACAAGACCGGTTGCCCTTCTATTGTTCTTCCATTCTGAATAATCAGCGGCATCGCCTAACATTACAAAAGTCAACGTGGAGAACATAGCACCGATCAATTCCGAAAGTAGTCCTAGAACGAAAATAGCGACAACCGCACCTGGTCCGCAGAAAACGATAAGGGAAATAAATGCACCGGAAACCAATAAGGAAGCAATAAACAGATTCCGTTTTCCAAACCTTATACTTAAAGGAGTCATTATAATGGCACCTACAATAGATACCAACATTAATCCGACTAAATAAGAAGCTGCCAATAACTGATTATGGAGGTAGTGCGTAAAATAAATTATGATTATACCTTGCTTCAAGGCATTATAAGTACTTGAAAATAAAGCACTAATGAGCAACGTAAACCAAGCACGATTACTTAAAAGATCTTTAATATCCTGTATTATATTCGATTTCTGGGCTTTAGGAGGTTTTATTCGCTCTTTTGTTGTAGCGAACGTTACGAACATGAGCAAAATCAAAATAACGGCCATCAGATAAAAAGAATAGGTATACCCCTTTTGTTGGTTTATAATTCTAAAATCACTAGCGGAGAGGTTCTCCTCTCCATTCACCAGAAAGGAATAGGTTTCGTTGGATGCCATGCTAAACGTCTTTCCGACAGTGGGCGTATCTGTCGATGAACGTTCATCGTTCCAAGTAAAAGTAGCGATCCCATCTTCTGTTTTTACATTTACATTTTCAACATCCCTTGTGGCTAGAATATCGACTTTATAGGTCTGTTCTCCTAGCTTTGAAACCTCTACTTTAGGCCCTACATTTCCAAAATAAGCTACGAGGAAAAGTAGTGCTCCCTGTACAAGGATTCCCCCACCAAATGAGCCTATCATTCTAAAAGAGCCTATACTTGTCCTTTCTTTATGATCACCACTCAAGACGGCCATTAATGCACCGTACGGAATGTTGTTGGCCGTATAGATCAAAGTAAATGCGATGTAGGTGATATAGGCATAAATGATCTTACCCGACTCACCCATTTCCGGACTTGTAAAAAGAAGCGCTAAACTAATCCCCAAAGGAATCGCCGTCCAGAGTATCCAGGGTCTGAATTTCCCATATTTGGAATTGGTACGGTCACCAATAATTCCCATGACAATATCACTGATACCATCGCTGAATCGTGCCGTAAGCAAAAGTATGCCCACGGTTACAGGGTTCAATCCGACCACATCGGTGTAAAATATGATCAGGAACGTCCCTACACCTCTCCATCCAATATTTGCTGCGGCATCACCTAATCCATACCCGATTTTCTCTTTGATAGAGACCTTTCCTGTCTTTGCGTTCATCGTTTGTTTACTTTATTTCCAGTTGTGCCTTGGCTAAAATTGTATTGGAGGCAGAACCTATACATATTTCAAAAACTCCCGGTTCTAATTTCCATTCCTTCGTCGCTACATCCCAAAACGAAAAATCCCTTTCAACCAAAGTGAAATCGATTGTTTTCTTCTTACCGGCTTTCAGATACACTTTTTGAAATCCTTTTAGCTCCTTCACAGGACGCGGTACGGAGGATTCCATATCACGGACATATACTTGAACTATTTCTTGCCCATCCATATTCCCTGTGTTCTCTACATCGACCGATGGTACGATATACAAACATCCTTTACAGAGTTATAGAAACATCGTTTACACTTTTTAAGTTGCATTTGAAACCAAAA
>NZ_JARBUY010000018.1 GCF_028882255.1 Maribacter polysaccharolyticus | reverse complement strand
CAACATTATGGACTAGTAAAAAATAAAATATTATCTTTAGAGAACTGGACTAGGGCTTTTCATAGGATACATTGTTGTAAGCCGTTTTTATTCTATCTAAATTGTTTCGGTTTGGTATTTCTACTTGCGTTTTCTGCTATTTTAATAATTCTTTTTTGTTTAGTTTCGGTTTTTTTAGCAAGTACAATCCAGCTTAATAATATTTTCTTTGCAGATTTACTTAAGCTTTCATAATATTCTAAAGCTCCTTTTCTTTTATCAAATTCTTCCTTTAAGGCTTTTGGAAGAATTAAAGCTTCTACTTCATCCATTATAAACCAAGAGCCATTTTCCTTAGCTGTTTCAATAGATTTATAGCCAGCTTCTCGGATAAGTTTTTTTGAGGTTAAATATTCTACCTTATCTTTATTTACCTTAGACCAAATACTATTAGGTTTTCTTTTACTGAAATATTGAATGTATCTTTCTTCGTCAATTGTTTTTTTTGTACTATCTATCCAACCAAAACAGAGTGCTTCATCAACTGATTCACTCCAGCTTATAGAAGCAATTTTTGTTGATTTTTTATAAAAAACAAGCCAAACAGACTGTTTTAACTGATGATTTTTTTCTAACCAGTTTCTCCAATCTGTTTGACTTTTAGGGTAATATGTTTCTATTTCTTTTTTAGACATTATGGTGTTCCAACCATTCTAAAATGGCTTGATTAGTTTCTTCTGGTTTTTCTTGTTGAATACAATGTCCGCAATCTAAACTAATTACTTCTGCATTAGGAACAAAATCCGTTAATTTTTCAGATTTAGGAATCATATCCTGTTCTCCATATATCATAAGTGTAGGATGTTGAATAATTGGATTTAAATCTGCTAATAAATGCCAGTTGCGGTCAAGATTTCTATACCAATTAATACCTCCTGTAAATCCTGATGTTTCGAAAGCAGAAACATATACAGCCAATTCACTTTCGCTCATTATTGGTTCTCCGAGAGATTTTTCTGCTTTTGCAAGATTAATCATTAACATTCCTGGTTCAGGCATTGTAGGTGGAATGTTTTTACGAAATAAATTACCAAGAAACTGAGATTTGTTTTCATCTAAAATAGCATCTGCTACTCCTACTTGACGATTAAAGTGAACAAAATAGTTATCTGCTCCAAATATTTCCTCCATCCATTCAATCCAAGGTTTTTCTCCTCTTTCTTGATAAGGTAAAGCCAAGTTTATTATTTTATGTACTCGTTTTGGATGCAATAAAGCAAGACTCCAAACAATATTAGCACCCCAATCGTGACCTATAAAGGTAGCTTTTTCATATCCGAAGTGGTCAAGCAAAGCAATTAGGTCGCCTGTTAAATGTTTAATATCGTATTCTGTTATTTCGGTTGGGCAAGATGATTTCCCATAACCTCTTTGGTTTGGAACAATAACGTGATAACCAGCTTTAACAAGTTCGGTAATTTGAAAACGCCAAGAAAATGCATTTTCAGGAAAGCCGTGACATAGTACAATAGGTTTACCTTTATTCTCTTTACCTGCTTCAAATACTTCAAGTTCAATATTGTTGACTGAAATCATAGTTGATTTTGAAAATTCGATTGAATTATTTTTATTGCTCATACGATTATTATTTTTTGTTTAAAAATTAATATGATACAAATGTAAATCGGTACTATGACAGCCTTATGGCAAGGGTCAAAAAAGGTTAATGATATTTGTCAAAATATTCTTGTAAATTCATATTATGAGGCTCGAAATTTTCTGTTAGAATTTCTATTTTTTGAATTCTGTCAGGTCTAAAGAACCTAAACTCATTACGCAAACGACAAAATGCAATTAAGTACCAATTTTCAGAATTTAATATAGCAAATGGTTCTATTATTCTAATTGAAGCAGAATTTTCTTTATTGATATATTCTATTTTAACAAGGTTGTAATTAGTTAATGCATTTTGTAAATCTGATAAATTATTGCTATTCCTTTCTCGATTTATGTTTTCATCATAACGTGTACGCTCAAGGAGTATATTAGCTTTATCTTTTGTCGTATATTTTAGAATTGATTTAATTTTATCGATTGCTTCTGAGTAGTCTTTTACAAATGATGCATCCTTGCTATTTAGTACTAATTGTTCTGCAAGTATTAAGGCATTTGCTTGCTTTTCGGTAAACATTACAGGTGGAATTTTATATCCATCCATTAATGTATAACCTTTTCCTTCTTCTGTCAATACAGGCACGCCAGATTGTTCCAATGCCTTTATGTCTCTGTAAATGGTTCTTTTACTAATGTTAAATTTATTCGCTAACTCCGAAGCAGTTACAATTCGTTTAGTTTGTAATTGAATTAAGATTGCGGTTAATCTTGATAATCTATTTGTTTCGGAATAATCCATTTTTCAATTTAATTACTGCTTTTTTTCAAATGGCTTACAACGGCTCGGCTATGATCTGTTGCGGAAAACGTCCGTAGGACTTTTTCGCCCGGTTCTGAGCCATTGTTTAAAGTTAGGGATTTCCGTTAGGAAATCCATCGTAAGCAATTGATTATAGGTATTGTTAGCGTACGGTTTTTTTTAATCCGTCCGGAGTTTGCAAAAATGGCCGAAAATCGAGGGACTTACGTCCCTAAGCGGACAAGCCCGAAATCCGATTAATTCCGTCCTGGTAAGAGGTCCATCTGCGTTCTGCTTGTGTTTGAGTGATCCATCCGACAGAAAGGGGGAGAGGAGTCCGTTTGCGTTCTTTTGAGCACATTTGCAACTGTTCGCTAACGGCTCGGCTATGATCTGTTGCGGAAAACGTCCGTAGGACTTTTTCGCCCGGTTCCGAGCCAT
>NZ_JARBUY010000017.1 GCF_028882255.1 Maribacter polysaccharolyticus | reverse complement strand
ATATCTTTAACAATGGCTCTGAACCGGGCGGAAAAGTCCTACGGACATTTCCCGCAACAGATCATAGCCGAGCCGTTGGCAACAATAGTACAATATTCTAGATTAAACGAATTAATGGAGACATAAGCAATGGTTTAAATCAATGAAAAACAAAGTAGTTTTAATTATAGTTTTTTTGGCAATTACAAACCTAATATTTTCTATATCAATATCAATTTCAGGAATATTAAAAGGGAATTATTTTAATGATTATTATAACTATAAAAGTTTAAAAAATCCTGAAAAATTTATGAACATTGATTCCTTAATTTTTCGAACAGCAAAGGATTATACATATACCAATAACAGCCCAAACTTGTTAATTATTTATGGTTCTTTACTAAGCAATAATTCCAAAATTAAAATGGCTATTGGTAGCGAAAAATACTTTAATTACAACCTTGACAAACACCCAATTTACAGCAGTAAAATAACAAATGACAATTTTTTGAAAGATGCCCCCGATGAATATTACAGAAGACAATATCGTTCTTTCATTATGACAATGTATCTAAAAATTTCTCTAATACCTTTGCTAGTTCTACTAGTGTTTTTATTTAAAAAATATAGGAACTAACTGAATGTAAATGGAATTTTAAAAGGTGCTAGTTTCGGGGAAGGAAAAATTAAGGAATGGGCCAAAATGATGTCCTTACACATAAGCTTAACCACTGTTGCCAACAATACCTATAATCAATTGCTCACGGTGGATTTCCTAACCACGCCTCTGGCGTGGCAGGCTGGAAATCCATATCTTTAACAATGGCTCGGAACCGGGCGGAAAAGTCCTACGGACGTTTTCCGCAACAGATCATAGCCGAACCGTTGTATGCCATTAGAATAAGATCATTTAATCACATTAATGCTGAAAGAGAATCAAATATTATCTGAACTATTAGACGGTGTAACTAAGTGGTCTGAACTTAAAGGTAAATTAGAGGAACACAACACGATACAAACAGAAACAACCAGTAAAAAAACACTAGCTGGTAAAATATTCGAATGTTTCTCAAAACACTATTTTTTAACAGTCCCAGATAAAAAAGATTTTTACAAGAATGTATGGTACTATGAAGAAATACCCAACCGTGTAAAAGAACATTTAAAGCTACCCAGCATTGACCATGGAATAGACCTTCTTTTAGAGGACATATATGGAAAATACCATGCTGTTCAGTGTAAATTCAAGAATGATGAAAGTAAAAGCTTAAGCTGGTCTGGTGATAAAATCGCAAATGTTTTTGCATTAGGAACTAATTGTGACAAAGTTATCGTGTTCTCAAATTCTTCAGATGTCACAAAAGTTGCAAAGGCTTTTTCTGATAAATATGAACAAATACTAAACGATTCATTACTTGAGTTAAATGAAGAATATTTCCAAATAATACACCAATTAGCAAAAGGAAATAATCCTCCAGAATTAGAGAAATATACACCGCGAAAACATCAAAAAACTGCTATTTCAAAAACAGTTTCTCATTTAAAGAATAATAGTAGAGCTCAACTTATATTACCATGTGGTGCTGGTAAAAGTTTAACCTCGCTATGGATTAAAGAATCTTTGGAAGCGAAATCAACGTTAGTCCTTGTGCCTTCACTTGCTTTACTCAAACAAATAAAAACGGACTGGGCAAGACATAAGTCTCAAGCATATAAACCATTATATGTATGTTCAGAAAAAGACATTCATAAATCTGACAAAGACACTCCAAAAGTTCATACTTATGAAATTGGAGGACCTGTCACAACTGATATCTTAGAAATCAAGAGCTTTTTGCAAAGCGATTCTCACAAAATAGTTTTCTCAACCTATCAATCTATTAAAGCCGTATCAGAAGCTTGTTTAAGTATTAGCCGTTTTTCATTTGACCTCACTATTTGTGATGAAGCTCATCGTACTGCTGGTAGTAAAGAAAAAAACACTTACACTTTAGTTCATAGCAACGAAAAATTACCATCTAAAAAAAGGCTTTACATGACAGCAACTCCAAAAGTTGCAAGCACAAATCTTAAATCAAGATTAGGAGAAGACTATTCTCTTTTGTGCGATATGAGTAACCCAGAAATTTATGGGGAGGAAGCCTATAGAATGAGTTTTGGAGAAGCAATACAAAACAAAATCCTAGTTGACTACAAAATCATTGGAATAGGTGTCAGCGATAAAGAAATTCAAAAATACATTATAAAACGTGAATATGTAAATGATGTCACAGCTGAAGAACTAGCTCATAACTTCGCTTTAGATTTGGTTATGCGAAAACACCAAGCATTTCATGGTTTGACATTTCACTCTAAAGTAAAATTAGCTCAAGAATTTGCTCAAAGACACAACCAATACTTTGATAATATATATGCTGAAAGTGTTAATGGAAAGCAAACTACCACTCATCGAAAAAAAATTCTTGAAGATTTTAAAAACAGAGAAAGAGCTATTGTATCAAATGCTAGATGCCTGACTGAAGGCGTTGACGTACCAACAATAGACCTAATTTATTTTTGTGATCCAAAATCATCAAAAATTGACATCGTTCAAGCTTCTGGTAGAGCATTACGTAAAGACCCCTCTGGTAAAAAACAAATGGGGCTTATTGTAATCCCTATTTTTCATCATTTAGATCAAGATATAGAAAAAGAGATTAGCCAGAACCCAATTTTTAATCATCTAATTCAAGTAGTACGTGCTCTTTGCGACCAGGATGAAAGATTGGAAGCTGAAATAAATAAATTATCATCTAGCAAAGGTAGGAGGAACTCAAGAATACAAATTGACCATTCATTAGCCGAAACAGAAAAAATAATTCAACTAGAAGGCCTTGAGACCAAACTAAAAAACACTCTATTCGATACCATAATTGAAAAAAACAAAACTCCTGAATCTAGATGGAAAGATAATTATGAAAAGCTAAAAGATTATTTTTCAGAAAACAAAAACTCCGATGTTCCTGCACGCTACAAAAAAGATAAATCATTAGGGAACTGGGTAGTTGCTCAAAGAGTTCGATATAAGAGCAACAAGTTGTCAAAAAAACAAATTGATAAACTAAATGAATTAGAGTTTAACTGGGACGGAAATGAAGACATATTTGAATTATTCATTCAAAAACTTCTCGAATTTAAGAGTAAATATGGGCACACTAATGTTCCGATAAGAAATAAAGAATTTCCACGATTAGGTACATGGACAAACAAATATCGTGTCATTCTCAATAATGGCTCACTACAAGAAGATGGGAATATTACTCATAAAGGTTCTTCTCTTTCAAAAACCCAGCAGATTCGTCTAGAAGAAATAGGCTTCAGAAAAAAAGCCAATTTGAATGATTGGGAGAGCTATTACAATCAGTTAAAAGAACATTATCAAAAGTATGGTAACTCAGCTCCTAAACAAGCTGATTATCCCGAATTATATGGATGGGTCTTTAGAATCAGAAAAGGTAGGCAACTAATTACCAAAGAACAGAAAAAGGAATTAGAAAAAATTGATTTCAATTTTGAATCAACACGATCTAAACGTGAAAGCTGGGATATTACATTTCAAAAGCTACTACTTTATAAAGAGGAGCATGGTCATTGTCAGGTCCCACGTGGCTATAGCGATTCAACACTTGCCAATTTCGTTGCTCGTAATAGATTTTTAATAAACAACAATAAAATATCCGAAGACCGCCTCAAAAAACTGAATTCAATAGAATTTGACACTAAACGAAACAACTCAGACCCATGGTTAAATCGGTTTCAAGAACTAAAAATTTATTTTGACAATCACGGCTCTTGTGACGTCAAAAAAGATGATGACCCATCTCTCTATTCATGGATACTAATACAGCGTGGTAGGTTTAAAAAGTCAAAATTGTCAGATGAGCAGATTGAAAACCTTAATTCATTAAACTTTATTTGGAATCCAAAAGTGGAAACAAGCGGGGGGCTCAATAAATGGAATGAAAAGTTCGAAGAACTTAAAGCCTATAAAGCCAAATTTGGTCATGTTAATGTACCTCAATTAAATCCTGATTATAAAAGCCTTGGCAGATGGTTGAACGACCAACGGACAAGAAAAAAAGGCAAATTAAGTGGTACAAAGAGAATCTATTTGGAATCAGAAAAGGTTATAAAACTAAATAGCCTAGGAGTTGTTTGGGACATAAAAGAGCATGAATGGTCTCTTAAACTAAGTGAACTCGAGATATTTTATAAAAAGAACGGTCACTTTAATGTTAAGCAGTCCGACCCTGACTTTAAAGGGTTATACAATTGGCTTCATAAAATTAAAAAGAAGGGTACCTCTGAAGCTAAACGAGAACGATTATCATCAATTGGGTATCCTATTGAAGAAATTAAAATTGAACAATAAAATAATAACGGCATACAACAGTACCTATAGCAAATAGGGCATAAAGTGCTATATTTAAAGGCTTGGACGTGGTTGCTAAGTCCGCCAAATCTTTTGGATTTGGCAATTAAAAAAGAAAAAATAATTACAAAACAAAAAGCTCTGGCTCGCAGACCAGACGGAAACGAAAAGTTTCCTTGCCTGCCCTACTTGC
>NZ_JARBUY010000016.1 GCF_028882255.1 Maribacter polysaccharolyticus | reverse complement strand
ATTTTGGTTTCAAATGCAACTTAAAAAGTGTAAACGATGTTTCTATAACTCTGTAAAGGATGTTTGTATATCGTACCCGATGGTGCACAACGGCTCGGCTATGGCAAGTAGGGCAGGCAAGGAAACTTTTTGTTTCCGTCTGGTCTGCGAGCCAGAGCTTTTTGTTTTGTAATTTTCTTTTCTTTTTAATTGCCAAATTTTGAATATTTCGCTATCGCGTAATTTTCAATTTGGCGGACTTCGCAAACACGCCCAAGCCTTTAGATTCAGAACTTACCGCCCTATTTGCTATAGGTATTGTTGTAAAACGTACTTTTTTTACACTTCGATTGAAATAGTAACTTTTCCGCCAAGACCTTTTTCCACAATTTCGTAAAGCGTTTTCAAGGTCAGATTACTGCCATTGTTTTCTACTCGTGAAATATAAGTCCGTTTTTTGTCTACTAATTCGCCCAGTTGTTCCTGCGTAAGGTTTTTTTCTTCCCGTGCATTTCTCAAAAGCAAACCGATTTTAAAAGACTCAAAATCTCTTTCCAATCCGTCTCTACGTTCCGTTCCTTTTTTTCCATAAACGGTGTCCTTGATTTCTTTCCAACTCTTGGTGTCCATCTTATTTGTTTTTGTCTTCATAGTATGAATTCATTAGTCCGACCGCTTTGTCGATTTCTTTTTTTTGTGTTTTCTGCGATTTTTTGGTAAATCCGTTCAAGAGTATTACCAATTTTCCTTTGTCGAAAAAACAGAAGACTCTCCAAATGTCCGAGCCTAATTTTATTCGGGCTTCGTAGAGTCCTTTAGTTCCGACAAGTGCTTTCAGATAAGTGGAGGGAACTCTTTCATAAGTCTCGATTATTTCGATTACTTTAAATATCTTGTCCTGAACCTTTTTCGGTTGTTTGAGCAAGAATTCTTCGAAATACCCTTTATACTGGATAACTTCCCTTATTTTTTCTATTACCCAAAGGTAACTTAAAAGTTACTATTTTCAAAATATTTTGTTGAATTTAGGTTGGTCCCTTAAATTTGGTAGGTATGTTTTACAACGGCTCGGCTATGATCTGTTGCGGAAAACGTCCGTAGGACTTTTTCGCCCGGTTCCGAGCCATTGTTAAAGATATGGATTTCCGTTAGGAAATCCACCGTAAGCAATTGATTATAGGTATTGTTGGCATTAGTTATTTGATTTGATAATACTAAAGTTCTTCTTCCACAATGAATTTAAAGAACTTATTTTCCGTTTTCATCTGGTCAATTTCTTTTTGTTCGACTAGTTTTTCGAAGTGCCTGTCTTTCTCAAAGATTTGTTTTAAATCCCCGTTGAATTTATACGCACTTTGAAACAATTTGATTCCTTTCTTTAGTTCCTCCACATTTGGTAAAGATTTGCTAATAAAACTTTTGACCGACTCATTGTGAGAAACAAACAATTCTCACGTACTGCCATTAAAGGGATAATAGCAATTCTTATTTCCGTCCGTTTTTTTAAGAAAAAGTAACAAACGTTGTCCTTTTTCGATTTTCCCAACCCGAGCATAACAACTCCATTCCTCCCAGATTTTAACGTTAACATTGTCAGGAGATTTTCCTTTCACAAACTCATTAATTTCAAATGTGTATTCGTCAGAACTAACATTTGAAATTGTTCCGTCGATAATTAGTTCCGATTCCGATATTGCTATTGCATATGGATAAAATATTTTTTTTGGCAACGAAAAACTTGTTACCACTACAAAGATTATAAGGAGGTTAAAAATTTTCATAATTAATGCCAACGGTTGGGCTAAGGTTCGTTGCTGTGATTCGTCCGAAGGACAATCCAGCCGAACCTAAAGATAGCTTTTTGCGCGTGATTTCCGTTTAGGAAATCCGCAAGCAATGAATTTTAGCCATTGTTACCTTGCGTTTTTATTTTTATTAAACTCTGACCGAATTAATTTTTCCATTTCCTCAAAGTTATATTCCAATGTATTGGATGTTATTGAAATTAGGGTCCCATATGAATTTAAATTGGCCTTCATGAGTTTTGTCCTGAGTTCATTTTTTGCTTTTTTTAGATATTTTTCAGGGTTTTCAATATCAATTAATAGAAACTTTGTCGACATAATTTGTTCCGTCCTTATTCCAGTAATATCAGTCCATTCAATTAGTCCAATGCTTGTGGCGTTTGTGTTGTCCGTAATTCCGTCCGAATCAATTATCAGTCCAGCTTTTTTGTCAGATAATTTTATAATTCCATAAATCCCGGTAAGTCCAAAAAACACAATTCCCGCAATACCCCAAATCCGGATTGTATCAGGATTATTGATTCTAAAGATATTTTGAACAAATTTTTCGGGTTCAAGAGCCATCCAAATTCCCCCTGCGACAAATAGTAAGGAACCAAATAACAAAAGTGAAATCTTCTTTTTTCCAATTGGAATCTCGATTTGTTCGGTCATTTTTTATTTGGCTTAAATGCAAGGTAACGGTTAAGCTATGAACAGTACGGGAGCAAACTGGCGTTTGCTTTCCGCCACGCACATAGCGAAATCTTTTGGTTTTGTTTTTTCTTTTTTTCTGTCAAAGCGAAGTCCCAAAGATTTCGCGACATTTTAAATATACGTAAACCTTATGATTTAGCCCCGAAACCTGTATTGTTTATAGGTGTTGTTGTAAGCAGTTTTTTATTAATTGTTCTGAATAAAGCGGATTTATAAACTCCTCAAACGAAGCCGTTATTACTATAAATTGTTCTTTAGATAAATGTAAAGGCATATAGTAGAATTAATATGTAAATAAACTCAATTTTCTAAGATTTTATTTTTGCGTTTTTTAATATGATAACTAACAATATAAACTATGCTAGGTAGGAAGAGTAACCAAGTTATTATATTTAGATAAACTTCAATTATTTTTCTTGAATATGGCCTAGGAAAATTTTCGGATGTTCTTATTGAAATTGCACCGTCCATAGTATTGTACCAAACAGGTATTTTAAGCTTATCCTTAGGAGCGCCATCTGTTGTCCATATTTTGTTCATTCCTTTTTGAGTAAAATAAACTTTCCTTTTTTTCTTAAATTTTTTTAATGTTCCATAGAAATTGTACGAATATCTACCCGTCCTTTGGGGTCCATTGGTCTTGCTCTCATATATTAATACATCTTTGGCAAAGTATTCTGAAGGATATATTGTTGCGTAAAACCATTTAAATTCAGAAAAATCGTATAATATTCTCTCATATAGCCAAGAAAGTGCTAAAAAAACTACTATCCAACTAAAAACATATTTTGTTCCTTTACTCATAATTTGTTATAATCTATTAATTGCACTCTTTCGTAAAAAGGTTCGGTTTCAAGTTTTAAACAAGCAAAAATTACATTAACATTGGCATTAAAATCCATTTCTGGCGCTATTGTCAAATTATTTAATTTCATTTTTGATAATTCTGACTAACGTTTTTATAATGTTTTAAAAATCAATTGTTAATGATTTTGTTTTTTAGCTATATTTTCTTCTTTATCAACTAATTAAACGTTAGCTTAAAGTAGTTATTTGTTTTTCCTGCAAAAAAGAGGAATTGCTTACAACGGCTCGGCTATGATCTCGTTGCGGACATTTCCATCGGAAATTGTCCGCCTAGATCCAAGCCATTGGTTAAAATTAAGGATTTTCCGTATGGAAAATCCGCCCGTAATGGATTATAGGTATTGTTAGGCAACGTATTATTTGTTTTTAATATATCCAATAATGTTAGGTAATTCGGCAATAGAACAAAACCATCCGTTTTCTCCCTCATTTACTCTAATTCCATAAACTCCCCGTTCATTCAATTTATAGATTAAGTTGAGTGAACTATCAACGTTCATCTTTATAACCTTTGTCCGTCCATCTTGATTTTGGTCGAATTCGTTAGCTTTTATGCTATCTGTGAAGATAAAAATCCAAGGTTGTCCATCTACCTCGCCGATATATGGTTTTGGCTTTTCAGGATCATTTCCACTTGCCAAATATGTCCATTTATCAAGATTCAGAAAAGCAGCATACAAATAAGTCATTTGCTCTGGATCACCAGATCTAGCTCTTTCTACCAAAGAGTCAAAATCCACTTGGCCTTTAGCTGGTATTCTTTCATTAGTGTTTTTCTTTTTAAATCTATCAAATATTCCCATAAGTGTAATTATGTTGCCTAACGGTTTTGTATATGGAAAGTTGCGTGTTTGCGTGCGAGGATTTTCCGAAGGAAAATCAGACGTAACAAAACAAGCAACGACCTTTATTTAAGCCAAAAACCAGCAATTTTTTATATACGGTGTTGGCAATAGTTATTTTTTTATTCCGCTTTCAAATTCTTTCAGCGATATTTTATTTTTCCGTTTTGAGTATTCTCCGTAAGCAATTCCGTTGTCATAATCGACAGTCAAATAATCAGTCCAACAAGAGAAAAAATCGTAATCGTCTTTTTTTCCAAGTCCAGAGTTTTCTTTAATCAGAGTTGGTGCAATTAAATAACATTCTCCAATTTCAAATTCCGCAATATAAGGTCTACATTGTGCTCCGTCATCTCCCCAAATTTTAATTCTTTTTCGTGATTCAGTTCCTTTATATTTTTTGATAATTTCGACTGTCATTGAAAAAGGCATTTTTTTGTCATAACCAATTATTTCTTGGTCAAGAAAATCGGAATATTCAATCACTTTTACAAGAGCAACAAATTCCATTCCGCTTGAAATTTGGCTAAAAGAACAATCTCCATCGCATTCACAGTCACAAGCAAATGAGTTGAAAGAAATCAACATCATTGTCAGAACTAATATTTTCTTTAGAAATGGGTTTTTCATAATGTTCGTTAATATACATGGTTTACAAAAGTTATAGATTAGAGTTTACACTAAATTAGTTTCTAACCTCACTGA
>NZ_JARBUY010000015.1:2500-5448 GCF_028882255.1 Maribacter polysaccharolyticus | reverse complement strand
GTTTCGAAAAGGGTTGTATATTTGCACCCGCTTTGAGAGACAGGGACGGGACATAGGGACCGTTTGACAAGAGGGATCGAGGGGCGAGGGCCTTATAGGGGTCCGAACGGGAGTTCATTGAAATATTGTAAAGACAGCGTATTTGGGGAGGTTATTTTTGGCCGAACCATATATAATAAAGAATTTGAATCGAGAGACGGGGCCGGGAGGGTTCTTGGTCGTTGGCGGAATATATTTATAAGACAACGATGAAGAGTTTGATCCTGGCTCAGGATGAACGCTAGCGGCAGGCCTAACACATGCAAGTCGAGGGGTAACAGGGAGTGCTTGCACTCCGCTGACGACCGGCGCACGGGTGCGCACCGCGTATGGAACCTGCCTCTTGCAGGGGAATAGCCCAGGGAAACTTGGATTAATGCCCCGTAGTATCGCGACACCGCCTGGTGTTGTGATTAAAGGCTTCGGCCGGCAAGAGATGGCCATGCGTCCCATTAGCTAGATGGTAAGGTAACGGCTTACCATGGCGACGATGGGTAGGGGCCCTGAGAGGGGGATCCCCCACACTGGTACTGAGACACGGACCAGACTCCTACGGGAGGCAGCAGTGAGGAATATTGGACAATGGGCGGGAGCCTGATCCAGCCATGCCGCGTGCAGGAAGACGGCCCTATGGGTTGTAAACTGCTTTTATACGGGAAGAAAAAGGGCTACGTGTAGCCTACTGACGGTACCGTAAGAATAAGGACCGGCTAACTCCGTGCCAGCAGCCGCGGTAATACGGAGGGTCCGAGCGTTATCCGGAATTATTGGGTTTAAAGGGTCCGTAGGCGGGCCATTAAGTCAGGGGTGAAAGTCTGCAGCTCAACTGTAGAATTGCCTTTGATACTGGTGGTCTTGAGTTATGGTGAAGTGGCTGGAATATGTAGTGTAGCGGTGAAATGCATAGATATTACATAGAACACCGATTGCGAAGGCAGGTCACTAACCATATACTGACGCTGATGGACGAAAGCGTGGGGAGCGAACAGGATTAGATACCCTGGTAGTCCACGCCGTAAACGATGGATACTAGCTGTCCGGGTCCTTGAGACCTGGGCGGCCAAGCGAAAGTGATAAGTATCCCACCTGGGGAGTACGTTCGCAAGAATGAAACTCAAAGGAATTGACGGGGGCCCGCACAAGCGGTGGAGCATGTGGTTTAATTCGATGATACGCGAGGAACCTTACCAGGGCTTAAATGCAGATTGACAGGTCTAGAGATAGATTTTCCTTCGGGCAATTTGCAAGGTGCTGCATGGTTGTCGTCAGCTCGTGCCGTGAGGTGTCAGGTTAAGTCCTATAACGAGCGCAACCCCTACCGTTAGTTGCCAGCGAGTCATGTCGGGGACTCTAACGGGACTGCCGGTGCAAACCGTGAGGAAGGTGGGGATGACGTCAAATCATCACGGCCCTTACGTCCTGGGCCACACACGTGCTACAATGGCCGGTACAGAGAGCAGCCATGTCGCAAGGCAGAGCGAATCTACAAAACCGGTCACAGTTCGGATCGGGGTCTGCAACTCGACCCCGTGAAGCTGGAATCGCTAGTAATCGGATATCAGCCATGATCCGGTGAATACGTTCCCGGGCCTTGTACACACCGCCCGTCAAGCCATGGAAGCCGGGAGTGCCTGAAGTCCGTCACCGCAAGGAGCGGCCTAGGGCAAGATCGGTAACTAGGGCTAAGTCGTAACAAGGTAGCCGTACCGGAAGGTGCGGCTGGAACACCTCCTTTCTAGAGAGTCGACGACCAAAGACCAACAGACCGGTCCCGTCCTTTCGATTTAATTTTGATCAACTGTCTTTATGATAACGATATAAGTGAATAACATTTGTCGTTTGCAAGAACGAAGAGTGTTAGGGACAGTCCCATAGCTCAGCTGGTTAGAGCGCTACACTGATAATGTAGAGGTCGGCAGTTCGAGTCTGCCTGGGACTACAGTCTACCGGTAAAAGGGTAGGAACGTTCATATAATTGAAGTATTGGAAATTTTAGGAGTTGGGTATCCCAAGTTGGCGTTAGGTCATCGATTAACTGATAACTGTTAACTGATAGCCGGCGACTGAAAGACGGGGGATTAGCTCAGCTGGCTAGAGCGCCTGCCTTGCACGCAGGAGGTCATCGGTTCGACTCCGATATTCTCCACAACGGCTAATGCCGACAAGTTCATTGACATATTGGGACAGGGTATATATATTTAGGTATATGTACTTTGAAGAGAAAACACGAATTTTTTAAGTAAAGTAGTACGAATAGAATACAATAAGAACAAAAGGTATAGCGACAAGCTAGATAAGGGCGTATGGGGAATGCCTAGGCTCTCAGAGGCGAAGAAGGACGTGATAAGCTGCGAAAAGCCGCGGGGATCGGCACACACGATATGATCCGCGGATATCCGAATGGGGCAACCCGGCATGTTGAAGACATGTCATCCCGCAAGGGAAGCAAACCCGGTGAACTGAAACATCTAAGTAGCCGGAGGAGGAGAAAACAAAAGTGATTCCGATAGTAGCGGCGAGCGAAATCGGATTAGTCCAAACCAATGTTGTTTCGGCAATGTTGGGGTTGTAGGACCACGCTGTTCGACGTGTGATGAATTAGAACACCTTGGAAAGGGTGACCATAGAGGGTGACAGTCCCGTATAGGTAAAGAGCATTGTCGATAGTGGTATCCTGAGTAGTGCGGGGCACGTGAAACCCTGTATGAATCCGGCGGGACCATCCGCCAAGACTAAATACTCCTGAGAGACCGATAGTGAACCAGTACCGTGAGGGAAAGGTGAAAAGAACCGTGAATAACGGAGTGAAATAGATCCTGAAACCATACGCTTACAAGCGGTCGGAGCCCTTCGGGGTGACGGCGTGCCTTTTGCATAATGAGCCTACGAGTTACTTTTACTGGCAAGGT
>NZ_JARBUY010000014.1 GCF_028882255.1 Maribacter polysaccharolyticus | reverse complement strand
GATGTAACGAACCTGGAGACCTTGACAACCATCGCCTTGAACGCCGATGATACGAACATCGATTATATTGACGAGGATGGGAATACCACTAAGATAGATTTAACTTCTGCAGTAAAGAATTTAGAAACTATATCAACTTTGGTAGACCATGGAAATGGTAGTTTTACATATACAAACGAAAATGGATCACCTGTAACTTTCCAGGCTTCTACCATTACGGACAATGGAAATGGAACATCCACCATAGGATTAGCTGATGGTGGCAATATTACGGTAGACAATGATGGGATAGATGATGTAGATGATGCGGATGCGATCATCGGAAACGAAGTGGTCAACGGTACGGATGCTACATTGACGCGCTCAGGCAGCGGGACGAATGCCGATCCATATACTTTGGATATCGCTGCTGATGGGATCACCAATGCTGAAATTGCCGATGACGCGGTTCAGTTGGAAAATATAGCCAATGGTACTTCCACAGGGCAAGTAATGCAATGGGACGGTACGGATTGGATTCTTATTGACCTAGGCTCTGTGACCGTAACGGAGAACGATGGGGTGATCGGAAATGAAGTGACCGGTGCTACCGATGGGACTTTAACGCTCTCAGGGGCAGGGACAACGGTAAGTCCATATACTTTGGACGTAGCCGCTGATGGAATCACCAATGCGGAATTGGCGTACAATGCCGTTGGATTGGAGAATATTACAGATGGTACGGCAGTAGGGGAGTTGATACAATGGAACGGAACGGATTGGGTATTCGTCGATGCGAGTACTTTGGATACGGACACCCAGGACCTAAGTATCGATGCCGCCGGAACGACTATTTCCTTGGTCGATGGTGGCAGTGTCACAATCAACCCTGACGATGCGGATGCGGACCCTACCAACGAATACAACACAGGGATAAGTTTTGATGGCACGAACCTGACGGTCACGGATGGAGGTGGCAACCGTAGTGTTGACATCAGTGCCTTGGGAGCGGACACCAACACGACGAATACGAGCTTGACACAGGACGGCACGAACCTTATCCTGACCGATAGCGACACCAATACGGTGAGCATACCATTGTCGGATATCGGCACCGATGACCAAGACCTAATGTTCAGCGGTAATGAGATCAGTTTGACGGGCGATCCCGACAATACGACGATCGATCTTACCCCTTACGTGAACGACGACACGAACGAATTGACCGACCTGTCTTTAACGGGGAATGTACTGACCTTGACCAACCCTGCAACGGGAACGAACAGTGTTACCTTACCTACTGCGGACGGATCGGAGACGATAGTCAATGGGGGAACTGACATCAGCGTGACCGGAACGGGTACGTCCACGGACCCTTATGTGGTCAATAGCACCTTCACGGAAGTGGATGGTAGCATAACCAATGAGATACAGGATCTGGATTTGACCGGGGATATCCTTAAGATCACCAACAATGGCAGTGCCACGGATATCGATTTATCGGGCTATACCAATACGGACAACCAGGACTTGACGATCAGTGGCAACGTATTGAGTCTGACAGGGGATGCGACATCCGTCACTTTGCCGACCGCGGATGGTACGGAGACGGTGGTGACCGCAGGGACGGATATCGGTGTTTCGGGAGATGGCTCAAGTGCGACCCCTTATGTAATAACGAATACCTTTACGGAAGTGGATGGTAGCATAACCAATGAGATACAGGATGCCAGCGAGGTGGAAGTCACCCCTGCAGGCAATATCACCAGTATGGACGTACAGGCGGCCTTGGAGGAATTGGATGCGGATATCCTATCGAGTGAAAAGACCACTACGGTAGTTGAAGGAACGGGGATCGATGTATCTACCTCCATATCTGGCAACAATACGGAGTATACGGTTACCGTAGATCCTACGGATATTGTGGGAGATGGCAGTATAACCTCAAGTGAGATTGATGTTACGGGCGGTGCGAATGCCACGTTGAACGATGTGACATTGACGATAGCGGACAACGCCATCACGAACGCTAAAATGGCGGATGATGCCATAACCACGGCGGAACTTGCCACAGGTGCTGTTGAGTCCTCCGATATCTTGGACGGTACCATAGTAACGGCCGATATAGCGAATGACGCCGTTGCATTGGAAAAACTGGCCAACGGTACGGCCTTGGGCCAGGTAATGCAATGGGACGGTTCCGACTGGACCCTAGTGGATCTTGGTTCAGTAACAGTAACCGAAAATGATGGGGTGATCGGAAATGAGGTGACCGGCGCTACCAATGGGACCTTGGCGCTTTCAGGAGCGGGTACAACGGTCTCCCCATATACCTTGGCCGTTGCAACTGACGGAATCACGACCAATGAGATAGCCACGGGCGCCGTGGAATCCTCCGATATTCTGGATGGGACCATTGCTACAGGAGACATAGCCAATGACGCCATTACCTTAGGGAAATTGGCAGCTGGAAGTGCGTCTGGCGATTTGATACAATGGAACGGAACGGATTGGGTATTCGTCGATGCGAGTACTTTGGACACCAACACGACAAATACGAGCTTGACACAGGACGGTACGAACCTTATCCTGACCGATAGCGACACCAATACGGTGAGCATACCATTGGCGGATATCGGCACGGATGATCAGGACCTACAGTTCAGCGCCAACGTGATCAGTTTGACGGGCGATCCCGACAATACGACGATCGACCTTACCCCATATGTAAACGATGATACCAACGAATTGACCGACCTGTCCTTAACGGGGAATGTACTGACCTTGACAAATCCTGCCACGGGAACGAACAGTGTTACCTTACCTACTGCGGACGGATCGGAGACGATCGTCAATGGGGGAACTGACATCAGCGTGACCGGAACGGGTACGTCCACGGACCCTTATGTGGTCAATAGCACCTTCACGGAAGTGGATGGGTCCACGACCAATGAGGTGAACACCTCCTTCGCCGTGAATGCGGGCAATCTGGAAATCACGGACAGTAACGGCACTTTGTCGGTACCCCTATCGAGCCTTGGCACCGACGACCAGACGGTCGATGCATTGACCTTCGACTCTGGAACCGGTGAGTTGGCCATTTCCTTGGAGGGTGATGGTGCCGCTCCGGTAACGGTAAACCTTAGTGCCTTGGATACGAACACGACGAATACGAGCTTGACGGAGGACGGTACGAACCTTATCCTGACCGATAGCGATACCAATACGGTGTCCATACCATTGGCCGATTTAGGTTCGGACGACCAGACGGCCTCTGAGGTGAGCTATGACAATACGGCTTCGGGTCTGACGGCAGGGGATACCCAGACGGCTATCGATGAACTTGCCGCGGGCAGCACCGATGACCAGAATCTGACCGGCGCTACCTTGACCGGCAACAGCCTACAGATAGATATAGAGGGTGGATCATCAACGAGCGTCGACCTTTCCAGTTTGGTGGGCACGGACGATCAGATCGCCAATGAAGTGAACATAACGGATACTGCGGGCAACTTCGCGGCCACGGAAGTGGAAGGTGCCTTGGCGGAACTCGCTGAGGATATCCTATCGAGCGAAAAGACCACTACGGTGGTTGAAGGGACTGGGGTCGATGTTTCTTCCACAACATCGGGTAACAATACGGAATATACGGTAGCCGTTAACGTAAGTGAACTTACAGGTGATGGCAGTATCACTTCGCCGAACAGTACGATAACCCTAGGGGGCACACCTGCGAACTCCTTATTGGAGAACGTGACCCTGGATGTTAACGAATCCTCTTTGGCGGATGGCAGTATCACATCCCCGAACAGTACGATTACATTAGGTGGTACACCGGCGAACGCTATTTTTGAGGATGTCACCTTGGATGTCGATGTTACTGCATTGACCGGTGATGGCTCGATCACCTCTACCGACCTTACGGTCAGCGGCGGTGCGAATGCCACGTTGAACGATGTGACATTGACGATAGCGGACAACGTAATCACGAACGCTAAAATGGCGGATGATGCCATAACCACGGCGGAACTTGCCACAGGTGCTGTTGAGTCCAGTGATATTTTGGATGGAACGATCGCTACCGGTGATATCGCCAATGACGCTGTTGCCTTGGAGAAATTGGCCAACGGTACGGCCTTGGGCCAGGTAATGCAATGGGACGGTTCCGACTGGACCCTAGTGGATCTTGGTTCAGTAACAGTAACCGAAAATGATGGGGTGATCGGAAATGAGGTGACCGGCGCTACCAATGGGACCTTGGCGCTTTCAGGAGCGGGTACAACGGTCTCCCCATATACCTTGGCCGTAGCAACTGATGGGATCACCAATGCTGAGATTGCGGATGACGCGGTACAGTTGGAAAACATAGCTGATGGTACGACAGCAGGCGAGTTGATACAGTGGAACGGAACTGATTGGGTATTGGTCGATGCGAGTACTTTGGACACCAACACGACGAATACGAGCTTGACACAGGACGGCACGAACCTTATCCTGACAGATAGCGACACCAATATGGTGAGCATACCATTGGCCGATTTAGGTTCGGATGACCAAACGGCGTCTGAAGTAACTTATGACAATACGACCTCCGGTCTGACGGCAGGGAACACCCAGGCGGCTATCGATGAACTTGCCGCTGGCAGCACTGACGATCAACAGTTGGACGACACGAACACGGCCTTCAATACAAGTACGAACGAATTGACGATTGCCTTGGAGAACGGTGGAACTGCCACCGCAGACCTAAGCGCCTTGGACAACTCGGGCACCGATGACCAAACGGCATCTGAAGTAACTTATGACAATACGACCTCCGGTCTGACGGCTGTGGACACCCAGGCGGCTATCGATGAGCTTGCCGCTGGCAGCACTGACGACCAGGCCTTGAGCTTGTCCGGTAATACCCTGACCTTGGAAGATGGCGGGAACGTTGACCTTAGTGCATACTTGGATGACACCGATGACCAGACTTTAAGCCTATCAGGAAATACCTTATCGATTGCCGATGGCAACTCTGTGGACCTTAGTGGATATGTAAGCACCGATGACCAAACGGCGTCTGAAGTAACTTATGACAATACGGCCTCCGGTCTGACGGCTGTGGACACCCAGGCGGCTATCGATGAACTTGCCGCTGGCAGCACTGACGATCAACAGTTGGACGACACGAACACGGCCTTCAATACAAGTACGAACGAATTGACGATTGCCTTGGAGAACGGTGGAACTGCCACCGCAGACCTAAGCGCCTTGGACAACTCGGGCACCGATGACCAAACGGCATCTGAAGTAACTTATGACAATACGACCTCCGGTCTGACGGCTGTGGACACCCAGGCGGCTATCGATGAGCTTGCCGCTGGCAGCACGGATGACCAGGCCTTGAGCTTGTCCGGTAATACCCTGACCTTGGAAGATGGCGGGAACGTTGACCTTAGTGCATACTTGGATGACACCGATGACCAGACTTTAAGCCTATCAGGAAATACCTTATCGATTGCCGATGGCAACTCTGTGGACCTTAGTGG
>NZ_JARBUY010000013.1 GCF_028882255.1 Maribacter polysaccharolyticus | reverse complement strand
ACCCCAAAATCAACATTATGGACTAGTAAAAAATAAAATATTATCTTTAGAGAACTGGACTAGGGCTTTTCATAGGATACATTGTTGGCATTAGTTTTTTATGTCAGAATTGGGTCTAACATTGAAATTCCTTTTACTTGATTTAAAATATCTTCTCCAAATTTTTCTTTTAATTCATTATAATTACTTCCGTGAGGCATAATTATTATTGCTTCTTTTATGTCAAATTTAAAATCATTTTTAATTCTCCATTCTCTTTCGTGAGTCCAGTCGATTATTGAATTTTGATTAGATAAGTCATAATTTACAATTCTCCACCATTCATTTTCGGGCAAAATTCTTTTAGCAATGTTTTTTTGTTCATACAAAACTGGTCGTCCCCCTTTTCGAAATATATATTCTTTCTCGAATGTTAATCCTATTGGACGATACCTTAAAGAGCCACCTAATTCTGCTCTATTTACTTGCTCGTGAAATGTATTTTGACAGACTCCATACAAAGGAATATCTTGAAAGCATACTGCGCTGTCATTTCCAATCACAAAACCATTTTGATTGCTTCCGATTATTTTCCTTTCGGTTAATATTTTTCTTAAAACCTGAAAAGCATTTAACCCTCCACTTTCTTTTGTTAGATGAGTAATGTATAATGAAATATCAGACCTATTTCTATGTCTTTTTTTCCAAATTTCTTTTGTATACGCCATTTTTTCAAATTAATGCCAACGTTTATGTGTATGGAAAGTTGCGTGCTTGTGTGCGAGGATTTTCCGAAGGAAAATCAGATGCAAGCAAGCAAAGCAACTGACATTGGTTTAGTATAAAACTAGCAATTTTTTATACACGGTGTTGTAGGTAGTTTTTTATCTAAATCCAACTTCTTTTTTATTATAAAAATTTGATTCTATTCCGTTATCTTTAAAAATTTCACTCAGTTTTTCTGATTCATTTCTGTCGCAATTAAAGCGTAAAGTTTCGCCATTTAATTCAATCTTAAAATGAGCAGGCGTTCGATACATATATTCGTAATAAACAACTTTACTAATTTCTGAAAAGTCAATAGTTGTTTTTTTTTGTCCGACAAAATTTAATGGATATTCAATATTGATTTTTGAAGTTTTAGAGTCAACATTTATTCTGTTAATCCATTTTTTATTTTTTAAGAATAATATTGTCAAAAATCCGACGATAAATATTAGAAAAAGCACAGTCTTGTTTTCTATGAAATAAATAGGCAAAAGAGAAATTAATAAAGTCAAAATCAAGACTTTTGATATTCCGCTAAAATATTCAGGTTCAAATTCCATATTTTTTATTAAAACTCTCTTATAATCAATCCAATTCCAATTATTATGCATCCAATTCCTGCGGTTTGTATTTTAAAAGATAATCCAGCAGTTTTTTTATTTTGTTTTAAGTCTTGATAATATTTTATTAAAAATATTCCGAGTATTATTAATAAAACTCCAATGATAATATTAATCCAATTCATCTATTTATATCGTGAGCTTAAATTACCTACAACGGTTCGGCTAAGCGTAGTGCGGAAGTAAGGAAACCCTTCGTTTCCGTCTTAGCACGAAGCTAAAGCTTATTGTTTAGTTTTATTTTTTCTTGTCTAAAGCTAAATCCATAAGATTTAGCGACTTCATAAATATACACAGACCTTTCGATTTAGCCCTAAAGTCCGCATTACGTTTAGGTTTTGTTGTGTTTAGTTTTCATTTTACACCAAGTTTGGAATCTAAGTAGTCATCCCATTTTTTAGCATTTTTCCGATTTACTCCGTGTCCAGTTTCATTATCAAAAACATCATTGATTGAATCCGATACCTGAAAATAATGACTTATAATTTCTAGTTTACTATCATATGAAGGAAAAGTAAGTTTGTTTATACTGTCCATAGCTATTCTTAGATATACTTCTGTCAAATCTAAATGTCTTTTTTCGTGATTTATCAAATGCTCCAAAATAGCTTTGTCTTCTTCGGAGCTACTAAACAAATCTTTCTTTATCCAAGATTCTTGATTTCGGTCAGCCGTAAACATAACAGCTGTAGGATAATTAAAAACCCTACTGATTTTACCTATCATTGAAGGGAAAACGATTGCCGTTTGTTCTACATCATTTTCGGGAGTACCTTTAAAATGAGAAACACTTAATTTTTTTTCAGACCAGAAATAATTTTCACTATTCAGTTGTTTATAGATGAAGGAATCTGAAATTGTTATTATTGCAATGTTTAGAAGAATTAAACCATAAGCCAACTTTTTCCGAGCACCATTTTGTCTTTTATACACTTCAAACCTCCACAAAGTAATTATTAAGAGTATAGGAATTATAAAATGATAGTATTCAAAATGCAATTTTATTAGGGCAATAAGTATAGAAACGAAAAGAATAATACCCAGTAAAATGTTTCTCAAATTTCAATTTTTAAATTAAACACAACGGTTAGGCTAAGGTTCGTTGCTGTGATTCGTCCGAAGGACAATCCAGCCGAACCTAAAGATAGCTTTTTGCGCGTGATTTCCGTTTAGGAAATCCGCAAGCAATGAATTTTAGCCATTGTTACCTGTAGTTTTTTTTCGCATTAATATTTTTAAGTCCGTGTACAGATAAATTCCAACAAGTCCTAAACTAACTATTGTAAGTATAAATTGACCTTTCGGAATAACGAAAAGTATATTCACAATGATTAAAAAAATACTGAGCGGATACATGATTAGTCTAGTTAGAATTTTAGTCCAACTCCATTCTTTTTCAATTTTTTTATCCGTTTCAATATCCAATATTTCATAAATCTGTTCCAGTTGGATTTGCTTTTCCATTCGGTAGACTTTGAAACCTATTAAAAGGAAAATTCCAAGGAAGATGACCCAGCCAAAAAATTGAATCCAGTGATTGGATATGTCAAAATCTTCAAAAACCCAATGAAGCCAGGGAATTGAGAATAAAACACAGAAAAGAAAATAAATAATTCGTCCAACAGGGTTAATTCTGTCCGAGATGTTAATTAAGTGTCCATCTCTATTTAAGTCAAACTTGAAAATCGGATAAAATATCTTGTTCCAACCGTTTTGTCTCCATACCCTGATTTCATGATTCCTTATTTCTCCAGATGGGCGACAATCCCACTTAAGGGTTGTCAAAAGGTGAGTTGTAAAGCTGTCAGTTTGCTTTTCTTCGATTAACTTAACTATGTCGGATTTAGTTATTTCCAATTAGCAATTTCAAAATTACAGGTAACGTGTTTGTATATGGTTTGTTGCGTGGTTTAGCACGTAATTTAGCAAATAAAAACCGAATAGAAAATCCGAGAGGATTTTCGTAAGTAGGCTAGGACTAGCAATAAATTATATACAGTGTTAGCCACTGGTTTTATTTCAATAATGAGTAAATTCCGACTGCTATTATTAGAATTAAAATAATCCAACAACCATATTTTTTCTTTTTATCTGATTCTTTTAATTTATTATGATATTCAATTGCGTTTTGTTCAGTTAAGAAATAACCTCTCCAAGCGTTATCAGGAATTGACATTGCATATTTTTCATCACAAGTATTACATTTATAATACATTCTGAAGTCCATTAATCCGCTTTCTTCTTCGTTTTGTGATTCCAGTATTTGAACTTTTCCAGAACTACATTTTTGGTCTAAAATTTCTTCAAATTTTTCAAATGCAACTTGAGAAGGAAATCCATAATATTGTTTATCAAAACAATCTTCACACATTTTTTACAAAGATTTATTTAGTTTCGATATAATCATTCACGTCATCTTCAGGAATCCATTCTTTCATTTCAGGTAAAACACGTTTATGCATAAAGTCAAAAAAATCCGAGTGTTCAGATTCGATGATATTCCAACCTTTCACATTCGTCCCAAATGAAGGATGAAATACAATTACCTTTTCCGTTACTTTTCCGCTCACAATTTCAAATCCGACAAATGTGTCCATATCTTGTCTTCGTCCAAAAGTCAGAACTTCACGATTTTGTTCACACTCAATTTTAAATCGTTCGTTGATTGATGAATTCGAATTAATTTCCGTTTCAAAATTCCAAGGAATGAATTGCGTTAAATTCAGTTTCGCAAACCAATTATATGCATTTGGTATTTCGTAGTTCATCTGTTTCTTCAACTTGTGGCTAACGACTGAGCTAAGCGTAGTGCGGAGGCAAGGAAACATATCGTTTCCGTTTGCGCACGAAGCTAAAGCTTATTGCCCGCCCGTACCGAACGGCTACGTTCGGGCGGGTTTAGTTTTATTTTCCTTCTTCAAAGCTAAATCCATAAGATTTAGCGACTTCATAAATATACGCAGAACTTTCTGTTTAGCCCTAAAGTCCGCATTACGTTTAGGTTTTGTTGTGGTGCGTTTTTATTCCGTTAACTTTATTTCCTCCACTTTTTCAGGTTCTTTAGGAGGCGGTGGCGGTACGAAATAGGGTGTATAATATGTGAGCCATATCCTCATGTCTGAATTTAGGAAGTTCTGTTCGTAATCTCTGCTCAATTCTAAGAAAATTGGTTGGAGCTTATTTACGCTATCATCTGAGACAGAAATCGAAAGAATGTGCTTGGCAGGGCTTTCACTCCAATTTTGGTCTTTTCCATTATTGGATAAATCTTTTTCCAAAACCGATCCTAATTTGGAAAGTCCAAACTTTTTGCGCATCCATGGATTAGTGAATCTTTTCTCAATACTATCATCATGCACGATCAGTACATTTTTCTGTTTGATAAGGATATCACCTATTTTGTCCCAACAAGGCGTTGATACTTTGTGGATATATGTAGTATCATTGATCCTTATTTTGACAACTGGCACGCTATCATTGCAAACTAACTCGGCAACACGTTTTAAAAGATTTGGATAATCGTCGAATTCAGAAAATTCCAAAGCAACCATATTATCCTCAATATTTGACACAACCTTTTCAGTCAAATTAATATTTTTTTCCTGTTGTTTCTTGTTTTTGCAGCCAGCAAAGACAATAATCAATATGGTGATTAAGTATTTATTCAATAGTCTTTCCATATTTTGAAACGTAGCTAAGAAATTAATAGATTTTCTTTATGTTGGAAATGCACCACAACGGTGTTGTATATGAAAAGTAGCGGGTTTTACTCACGGACTTTTCGGTTTGGTACAGTCCTTAAATTTATAAAATTCATTTTCGATTAAGCGCTTAAACCGCTATTTTTTATAGCATCGATGAAAAAGCAGTAAGTCGAGTATCTTTAAAATGAACTAAAAATTAAAGATATGATTACTCAAATTACTGCTGTACCGAAGTTATACATTGGCATCGACATTCACAAGAGAAGTTGGAAAGTGCATTGTGCGACAGATCTGTTTTCAGGCAAGTCATTTTCAATGAATCCGGACCCGGAACAACTTAAAGATTACGTTGATAAACATTTCGCCGGTCATGAAGTATCGACCGCATACGAGGCAGGTTGCTGTGGATATTCAGCGCATCGTTGTTTCGAGTCCTATGGTTGGTCTTCCCTAGTGGTCAATCCTGCTGATATCCATAGAAAGGGCAAGGAGAAACATACCAAGACCGACAGGATAGATGCGCAGTTGATATCAAGAGAGTTAAAAGACGGTCGTTTGGAGGGTATCCATGTTCCCGATGTCGATCGTGAGGAGTTACGAAGTCTATTTAGGCGCAGAAACGATCTTGTCAAGGATTTTCGGAGGATAAAGAGTTACATCAAAATGCAGCTTTTGTATTTCGGTATTAAAGAGCCGGAAGAATTTGACAACGACCATTGGAGCCATAAGTACCGGAAATGGTTAGATGGTATTGTGTTTGAGAACCCAACGGCAAAAGCAACGTTAGAGAGTCGTATGCGTTTCTTTCGTTTTGTGGACCAAGAGCTTCGGGATGTTTCCACTCAGCTTCGTAGGTATTGTAAAACGTACCATAAGAAGGATTATATGTTGCTCAGGAGCATACCCGGCATTGGAGGGATCGTTGCTTGTGGTATCTTATGTGAATTGGGAGATCTGCGACGTTTTAACAATGTCAAGCATTTGGCCGGTTATGTCGGTCTGGCACCAGGGGTCCACCAAAGTGGGAGTAACTATAAGACCCTTGGTATAACTCCACGTGCACATCGTTTGGTACGGAGCTATTTTGTAGAGGCATCTTGGCAGGCGATAAGGGCCGATCCGGTTATGCAAGCTTACTATCGTAAGCACCAAGGTAGAAACGTAAAGAGTATCATTATCAAAGTAGCGAGAAAACTACTTAGTAGGACTTTGGCCGTTATTAAGACAGAGACCCCTTATTGCATAGGGGTACTGGAATAAAAGATAAAAAAAACAAACCATAACAAAGCTCACAAAATAGCTCCGTACCACAAAACAACGTGGGTGATCCAAGAAACCGGAATCACATCTTTATAGCAAGTGGCCGGGTCTATTATAGCTTATAATCATACAGATGCTGGTGAACCCCAATAAAAAGGTGTATCACAAATAGGATGCGGAGCAAGTTATATCAAAAGAAAAAAAGGTGGTTTAAGGCAAAAAGAAAATATTATTTAACTTTAGAGAACTGGACTAGGGCTTTTCATAGGATACGTTGTTGTACGCTGGCTTTTTTACATTTTCTATTATTCTACATTGTTCAAATTCCATTTTGGGGTAAGCTTCATTTGCCCAATCACTTAACATTCTTAAAACTGGCAAAAGTCCAACTGCTTTTTCAGTTAATGAATATTCAACCCTTGGTGGAATTTCAGCAAAGGACTGTCTTAAAAGTAATCCATCGTTTTCTAATTCTTTCAATTGATTAGTCAGTACCTTTTTTGAGATTGTTGGTATAAGTGCATTGAGCATTCCAAATCGCATAGAACCATTTGATAATAAATATAAAATAATCGGTTTCCATTTATTGCCAATTATGTTCATCGTATGCACAAGGGAACAAGCATTCGGGTTGTCTATATATTTTCTTGCCATTAGTTACTTTTTGGTTACCACTATTTGTTCAATTGAAAACTAAATAGTTTCTTTTTTAAACTAATATTAGTTTCTTTGCGATACAAATGTAATTAAAAATTTAAAATGAAAAATATTTTTATAATCAACGGTCATCAGAAATATCCATTTTCTGAAGGAAAATTAAACGCAACTTTAACTGAAAAAGCGGAAAGCTACTTGAAGAGCAATGGTTACAATATCAAGAAAACTACAATGGAAGATAATTATGATGTCAATGAAGAAATTGAAAAATTCAAATGGGCAGATGTGGTCTTTTTTCAAACACCATTGAACTGGATGGGTGTAAGTTGGTCTTTTAAAAAATACATTGATGAAGTATTCTCGATGGGTATGATGGGCGAAATGTCTGATGGTGATGGAAGAAGTAAAGAAGCACCGAAGAAGAATTACGGATTAGGTGGAAAGTTAAACGGAAAGTATATGATGTCAGTAACCGCTAATGCACCAAAAGAAGCTTTTAATAATCCAGAAGAAACATTTTTTAATGGAATAAGCGAAGATGAGCTTTTAAAGCCAATGCATCTTAATTTTAAATGGTTTGGTTTTGAACCTTTACCAACTTTTATGGCATATGATGTAATGAAAAATCCAGAAATAGAGAATGATTTTATTCGTTTTGAAAATCATTTGAAAGCAAACTTTTAAAGTATTTATTATGAATAGACCAACACCAAAACATACTGCACCAGATTTAAAGTTTCCATTATTAGATGGAAATCAATGGGTTTTAGCAGACCAAAATCCAGACAATTTTACTTTGGTTGTTTTTTATCGTGGGTTACATTGTCCACTATGCAAAAAGTATTTACAACAATTACAAGAATTGCTACCAGAATTTGAGCAAAGAGGTGTTAATGTAGTAGCAGTAAGTATGGATTCTGAAAAGAGAGCAAGACTTTCTCGTCAAAAGTGGGAATTGTCTAATCTTACTTTGGGCTATGGTTTATCTGAAAAATCAGCAAGAGATTGGACTTTGTATTTAAGTGCAGGTGTAAAAGATGGTGAACCAAGTGAGTTTAGTGAACCAGGATTATTTTTAATAGACAATAGTAATCAAATTTATTATTCAGCTATTAACAGTAATCCTTGGGGAAGACCTTATTTACCATCTTTTGTAAAAGCAGTAGATTATATTGTTCAGTCAGGCTATCCAGCAAGAGGTGAAATGCTTTAGTTCAGCTTGCGTACAACGTTAGGTGTATGCGCAGTGGCTTCGGCGGTGCGCCGGCCTTTTGCGGCCATTGCGCATACACGGTGTTGTCATCGGTTTTATTTTAATTTTTCCTTCCCCTAAAATTAACAATAAATACGAGGCTCAGTTCGCGATCCCGAACGATAGGCCGCCCGATTTTTTCCGAGCCGCCGCGGCATATGGATTTTAAGACCGGTAAAGTCCGTCTGCCAAGGAACATGGAAAGCCGTTCTTTTTAGTCCCTTCCAAGACCCGGAAAACTTGACTTTGTCAAAAATTTTCCCGTCCTTGTGCAAGTATTATAACGTTCCCAACGTCAGGAAAGTGCCAACTCTCCACGCTGTAAAGCGATAATACTTGCCCCCGAACCCTCCAAAGGTCGAGTACGGCCGGCCCTAAAAAGAACCCCTCCCTTTTTCCGCAAACCTCGGAAAAAAAACGACCCTCCCGGATCGATAATTGATGACAACGGTTTGGCTATGATTTCGTTGTGGACTTTCCCAACGGGAAACGTCCTTCTGAAATCTAGCTAATTAAAAGTAAA
>NZ_JARBUY010000012.1 GCF_028882255.1 Maribacter polysaccharolyticus | reverse complement strand
CAATCAGTGAGGTTAGAAACTAATTTAGTGTAAACTCTAATCTATAACTTTTGTAAACCATGTATATTAACGAACATTATAAAAAACATTTCGTCCTTAATTATTGACAGTTGAGTAAACAAGAATTTGACTAAATCAACTAATTGGAGAGCTTTATCGAGTAAAACTAGCGAGTATGAAACTTCTAATAATCGGTGGAACTGGAAAGACGGGAAGAAAATTGATTGAACAAGGGCTCGCACAAGGGCATGAAATAACGGCAATTGTTCGAAAGCCTAAAAAGTTAAAAATTGATGCCCCAAATTTAAGAATCGTAAAAGGAGATGTATTAATTCCTGAAAGCATTGAAAGTTCATTTCAAGGACAAGACGCTGTCCTTTCCGCATTAGGACATAAACGTTTTTTTATAAAAACAACCATTCTTTCTAGAGGTACAGTAAATATTATATCAGCTATGAATAAAAATCATTTAAAACGTTTTATCTGTATTACCTCTCTCGGCATAAACGACAGCAGATTCAAGCTTGGATTATACTACACCCTTTTCACTATTCCTGTAATCTTATTTTTCTACTTTTTAGATAAATCGAAACAAGAAAAACTAATAATGAGAAGTGGATTAGATTGGACAATTGTTCGTCCTGGTCAACTAACGAATGGAAAATTAAGAACTAGTTACCGTCATGGCATGAAGATTGGGCATTATTTACTAACCAAAATGATCTCCCGTGCTAGTGTTGCCCATTTTATGCTAAAAAATCTGGAATCTAATATTTATCTTCACAAAGCAGTTGGAATTACGAACTAAAACTGTAGCTAACAACGTGTCCTATGAAAAGCCCTAGTCCAGTTCTCTAAAGTTCAAATAAAGGATGAAATGAAGAGAAGAATTAATCGTAACTTGTGGGAAGAATGGTCAGATATTTAAGTCGTTTTATATTAATTAGCTTATGAAGGTCAAATTCCAAACTAAGAAAGAAAGTAATTTAGAGCAAGAGCTTACATTTTTAAGTCTTAGCCCAGGAGAGCGTTTTAGTTATTGGTTAAATTTAATGGTAATTTCCCAACAAATCCCCAATGACTTCCCGGTAGCTAAAAGCGATAATTTCTTGATTGTAATTGAGCGTTAGATTCAATGAAGAATTGGCAAGAAAATATCAAAGAGTTTGTTTCAAGGGCAAATAGTCATAACGTTAGAATGATTATGGTAGGAGGCGGGGCCGTGCAATTTCACGGATACCCACGAAATTCATTGGACGTTGATTTTTGGATAGATACTTCTAAAGAAAACTTCGATAAATTATTGAAGGTCTTTAACGAAATGGGATACGAAATTGAGCGCTTTCCACAGAAGGTATTGGATAGGGAGCAAAACATTACAATAAAGTTTGCCCCTGTAGATTTGAACTTGGAACTCATTACCAATTTTTCGGTCAATAAATCTTTCAATGAAGCCTACAATTCAGCTAAGGAATTTTCTTTTGCTAGCGATAAGAATTCAAAAAGCAAAGTTCTTGCTTTTGATGATTTAATTATAAGTAAGGTTAAAGCAGGAAGGCCAAAGGACCTTTTGGATGTTCAAGAATTAAATCGTGTCAAAAAAATCAGCGTTTTAAAGTCAAACGAGTTAAGCAACGAAACTATAATTGCAATGGCCGTAACTTTTCATTTGGAAAATGAATATCCCAACAAGATTCCGAACATTACAGCCTTTTATCCCAATGGAGCATTATCAAAGGCTTTTAAAGAGGTTTTTGATATTGTTTTAACTAAGGGGCAATTGAAAGAAATTGATGCTGTTGTGGAACAAAAACAAAATAGGGATAGAGGTTATTCCCTATAGTAAAGATTCAATAAAACGATGGCACGAAAGAGAAGTGAACATATCATTCATAAGGATGAAATTGAAATAGGACCATTTCAACTTCAATTAATGTTCGGCCCTTCATGGAAAGAGGATATGGAAATAGCAGTAAATTCGATTTTATGTGATTGTGGTGCCCAAACTAAGAAGTTGGTTAACTACAAAAGTTATTTAAACGACCTTAATGATGTTATTCTAAAAGGTTTGTGCAATTCTTGTAATACTATTGCCGCCAGATATATTGAAACTGGAGAGCGAAAGGGCATTGAGAAAATCGCGAACAAAATAAGGCAGCTAAACAAAGAGTAAAGTTCAGAAAAACGATGAGATAGGACACTTTCTCGGCGATCCAAAACAGAATTAAAAAGTCTAAATAAAGGATGATATCTCTATTTAGTATCTAGCCCAACCACGAAATCACTCTTCTTTATAAACTCTTTTTTGTGCTAAATATCTTATCTTCAACTAAAGAAACAAACATACGAGCCGAGACCGTTGTAAGCCATTTAAGAGAACCCGCAAATGAATAAAGTTTTAACATTCATACTAATTCTAACCCTTAAGAATATTGGATATTGCCAAAGCAAACAAATTATAGGTGAAGTGAAGAGTTTTGAAAACGATGAACCTTTACCATATGTCAATATCGGAATTGCAAATAAAACGGTCGGAACAGTTTCTAATGAGAATGGAATTTTCAAACTTGACCTTAACGAAAAGGCAACTTCAAAAGACACAGTCATTTTTTCATTCATAGGTTTTAAGACAAAAAAATATTTGGCCTCGGAATTGATTAACAAAAAAAAGACTGTTTTATTACAGCCTCAGAATACGGAATTGGACGAAGTTGTTGTAACAACTAAAAAAATAAAACTCAAACCAAAAAGAATTGGACGAACATCCAAAGGACTTGGATTAACCCATTCAAATTTTTATTCCTATTACGAAAAAGATGTCGATGACCGCTTAAGCAAAGAAAGAGGGATGAAATTCAAAATCAGAAAAAACTGTCATATTCAGAATTTGAATTTCAACATTACCTCAAACGACTTCAAATCTTTAAAGTTCAGGGTAAATATCTACAAAATTGAAAATGGACTTCCAACAGACCTGATAGTCCAAAAAAATATCGTTTTTGAAATAAATGACAACTTTCTAGGTTGGTTCAAAGTTGATTTGGAGCCTTACGACATTTATCTGAAAGAAGAATTAGAAGAAATTGCAGTAACCATACAATGGCTTGAAAGTGTAAAAACCGATAAGAAAAGTAAATACTTTGCCATTTCAACTGCCAGTTCGCCAACACATACAGCGTATTTTAGAGAAAAGGCAATGGATGGTTGGACTAAAGGTGGGCAAAATTTAAGTTTCTATCTAAATGCTATTGTAAGCTTCCCTTAAAACCGAACTGTTTAAAAGTAGAATTGATTAACTTTAATTCTAGGAAGGTAATTGATTAAGGATGAGAAAGGACACTTTCTCGGCAAACCAAAATAGAATTAAAAGTTCAATTAAACGATCTTAAGATTTCTATCCTCTTTTTTTAAAAAAATCAATTATTCAATTCTTTCATAATACATAGCTGGGCTATCGAAAGCCAAACAACTTCCATTTGAAAGTATTTGCTCATTGTCCGAAACGAGCATTGTCTCTACATTACCATTTGAACAATAACTTAAAGAGTCAATGTCAACTTCATAGGTAAATATTAGATACTCCCGATTTTCGGTAGTAGTTATATCATATGTACCGTTCATATTTCCTTGTACAAATTCGTCCTGAAATTCCTTGGAAAATGTCCCATTATCGTTAAGCACATAAATTTCACTAACGGAAATTTCTTCCGCATTAATAATTTCCCCGGATAATCCGGCGTTGATAGAGGATAATTCCCAAGTTTGAGGAAAATCCGTGAGCGAAAATTTCAGTATCTCGACAGAATTCTCATCATTTGAGCAAGAAGAAATAAATATAAATGCTAAAAGACCTATTTTAAAGCGCATAGAATAATCTTAGTGTAGCTTTTTTATTAGATGCCCTAATTACAAATTGGTTGCGAACTACTTTCCTTATATCAATTTATTTTTTGCTGACATTTGATGATTTGGTTGGATTCTTATCTTATATTTAATAAGTCCAAAGTTCAAATAAAGGATATTAAGCGTGATGATAATTTGTTCTTTTTTTGATTCTAACCTTTAGACCAAAACAGGATGAACAGGGGAGAGATTATATTGTATGATGATAAGCCAAGTATAGAAATACGGTTGGATAATGACACCATTTGGTTGAATCAAAGACAAATGGCAGAGTTGTTTGATAAAGATACTGATACCATTGGCCTACATTTGAAAAATATCTTTGCCACCAAAGAATTGGATAAAAGGGCAACTACCGAGAAATACTCGGTAGTTCAGAAAGAAGGTAATAGACATGTAAAACGTAAAGTTTTATTCTACAATTTAGACGCCATAATTTCAGTTGGGTACCGAGTAAATTCAAAACAGGGGACCCAATTCAGAATATGGGCTACTCGTACTCTAAAAGAATATCTAGTCAGGGGTTATGTAGTCAATGAAAATAGGTTGGCCCAAAAGGAAGAGGAAATCCAAATACTTAGAAACGGTATTTCGATATTGGGCAGGGCAATGGAAGAAAAGTCAAACCATGAAAGTAATGAATGGCTGAGACTGTTTTCCCAAGGTTTGGAATTATTGGATGACTACGATCACGAGAGCTTGGACAAGAGAGGCCTAACCAAAAAAGAAGCCATATTTCCTAGCATAGAGGAATACCAGGTACTTATCCAACAGATGTCAACTGAATTTGATTCTGACGTTTTTGGAAGGGAAAAGGACAAAAATTTTCAAAGCTCCCTAGCACAGATCACCAAAGGTTTCGGAACGGAGGATTTTTATCCTACTATAGAAGAGAAGGCGGCCACATTACTATACCTGATTACTAAAAACCATTCTTTTGTTGATGGTAATAAGCGAATAGCAGCAGCATGTTTTCTTAAATTCCTAAGTGCTAACAGCATGCTTGTTTCTCAAAATGGCAAAGCAATTATCAGTAATGATACCTTGGCAAGTTTAACTCTATTCATTGCCTCCAGTAAGCCGGAAGAAATGGAAACGGTAAAACGATTGGTGATTAGTGTTTTAAATAGAGGTAATTAAATCAAAGTTCAAATAAACGATTTAATTTTCGCTGCTCATTTAGTAATTTTATGCTAAAGAGATATATTAAAACTCGTCGACAATAATCTTTCATGACAAAATGAAGAATTATAATCTTTATAAATGTAAGGTGGAGAGGTCTAGAATAAATGGTAATTATACTGTATGGTTACCTGAACAGGAGGACAACGATTTTGTCCAAATGATTGTAGATAATAATTCATTTAGTCATGGAACATTTTGGGAACGTTTATTAAAGGTGAGTGCAAATGAATTTGGCCTTGATATTTCAGAAGTATATTTTGCACCAGAAGCGGATGTTTTTGTCTCTTATACTAGTAGTTTTCAATTGGCTAAAGAAATGGAGGCTATTTTTAATAACCTAATCACCAATTTTGAATTTCTAAGGCGAATGGTTATTATTAGCGGAATACAATACAACTATAACTAAGGTTTAATTATAGCCATTATGGAACTCGCCACTATTATCTATGTTTAATATTTGAATTCACCTATGAAGACTTTAACTTTTCAGTAAATAAAAGTTCAAATAAAGGATAGCTAAACATACGAGCCGAAACGTTACAACACATTTTGAAACTAACGAAAGAATACATAAAGAACAATTATCTAATTTTAATAATTAAACTATTAATAATAAGTTTTTTTATAATATCAATTGTTGTCGGGATTCAAAGAACAACAAAGTATTATTACGCATTTGCTATTTATGAAAATAGCAGATTTACAGAGTATTTGAATATATTAAAAATTCAAAATTATTTTAAATCAACAATTGTTTTACTGATTCCACTTATTGGAGTTTTTATATATAAAAAAATTGGCTGGATACTCATAACTTCTTTTAATTATTTCGTTATTTCTGCTATTGTATTTATGTCTGTTTATTTTTTTAAAGACATGTCAGCTGAAGATTTTTTGAATGAAAAGTATGGAATTTTTCAAGTGTTAACGTTCATAATAATTATTACCATTCCTTTAATAATAATTAATAAAGAGAAAATTAGGAATGGAACTTATGGAATATCTAAATCGAATATGATAATCATGAATATTGGTTCTTCGTTACTTGGGATGGGAATGACAATACTTCTAACATATTTAAATCAATAAAAACGTGCTACAACAATACCTCCTATGAAAAACCTTAGCCAAGTCCATAAAAGTTCAAATAAACGATGAGATAGGACACTTTCTCGGTAAACCAAGTTATAATTAAAAGTTCAAAGAAAGGATTATTAACTTAGACACATAAGTCGGATATCAGCAATGATTATTTCCTATTGTTGTGTACAATTTGTGTACTTGATTATCATACCAATTTTTGGTATATTTGATATAAATTAGTACTCAAATGAACAAAAACACATCTATATCACTCGGAAATTATTTTGACCAATTCGTGCAAAATAGCATACGCGAAGGAAGATTTAAGAACGTTAGCGAAGTTATTCGTGCAGGATTAAGACTTTTAGAAGAAGAAGAAAGTAAAGTAATTGCATTGAAAAAAGCTATTCAAGAAGGAATTGACAGCGGAATAGCTCACGACTTTGACCCAAAAAAACATCTTGAATCTCTAAAAGCGAAAAAGCACTCGAATGGCTGAATATAAGTTGACCAATAAAGCTGTTGAGGATTTATCAAAGATTTGGGACTATACCTTTGAGGTTTGGTCGGAAAAACAAGCCGACAAATATTACGGTGAACTTATTTCTAATTGTCAAGAAATTGCTGAAAACCCAGACATAGGGAAATTCTACGAAGGAATATCAAAACAACTTCTCGGAATGAATGTAAATCGACATATAATATTCTACAGAACTTTGAACGAAAATTATGTTGAAATAACGAGAATATTGCACGAAAGAATGGATTTGAAGAAAAGAATATCTGAATATAAACTACACACATCAATGTATCCTATGAAAAGCCTTAGGCCAGTTCATAAAAGTTTAAATAAACGATGAAAGTCCAAAAGGCAATATTGTTAAAGTATATCAGAAATGATATCCCGGCATTTGTGATTGCCGGTCATGATTTATTTGCCGTGCCGACCATGGAGGCCTATTATCAGGCCGCAAAGGAAACGGGGTGGATACTGAATTTTAAAGGACATGAATCTAGTCTTACGGGAAATGAATGATTTTTAATAAAATACGTGCACTTTTTCTGTGACTTAAGGGCCGTCATTTATGATAATTTAGGATGCTTTTATTTTCTCTAATGAGCGATACTAATGAGAGGATATCACTTTTTTCTTCTCCTCAAATTCCTCACTTGTTATCTCCCCCATGGCATATCTACGTTTTAAAATATCAAGGGGAGTATCCTCTTTTTGTGGATAAAAATGACCTTGCCTTGACTGCATTAACAAATACAGGCCTACCGCGACAACTAAAAGAATGATTGCCCAAAAGATCCAAATACCCGGTGAACCCCAGTGGTTATCGTGCATACCCCAAAAACAATTATTGTCATGATACATAGTCATTTATTTAATGATTTAAAAAGCTCGTTGTACAAAACAGCCGCGATATAGCCGAACAACCAACAAAGCAAAAATATCCCGGCCATTCCCAATGCGCTTTCTCACCAATGAATATCCATTCGGACAATAGAACCCATATCTATACCATGGCAAAGGCTATTGGCAAGAGCATGAATGTTTCTCTGTCCACTAACTGCATCAATAATATACAACCTAAATAAAATAGCACACCCGTAATGCCCAAGGCCAAGCCCGACCTTTTCGGTGAAAGACTGTTCATTATTTTAGTTTTTTTATTCGCTCCTGGTATTCTTCCTTGGTTATTTCCCCATTGGCATACCTTCTTTTTAAAATATCCAAAGGGGATTCCTTTTCTTCCCGACGAGCCTGGCTCCCAAAAATGTCAGTATTGCCCGTTGCCCTTATCACAAAAATAAGGATGAAAATTACAATCGGTATCCAAATAATCCACATCATAGCTTTCACTTCATTAAAAACAGTTCACTGCCATGTTGGTTATTGATTTCCTTTCCTTATGAATAGGACGCATTATACTTTCTTTGTCCATTTTTATTCTTCATTGACGATTATGCGGCATCATACCACCGGACTTTCCCATTTGCTGCATCATACTCATCATATGTTTGTTGCCCATCATCATTCCGCCCATCAAATTGGACATGGTTGAATCTTTTTCCATTATGCCCATCATGTTGTCCATCATCATTTTTGCCATAGCGGTATCCTTTTCCATCATATTCATAATCATTTGACGATTGCCCATCATTTTTCCTATCATACCCTGGTGTCCTTCCATCATCTGGATGGCATGATCATTTTTCATCATTTGTTCCATCATCTCATTCATCATATCATGATCTTTGCTGATGGCTACCATAATTTCTTCACGCCGTTGCCCATCCTGAAGGATTTCAGCGGTACTCTTTGCTTGGTCCGTACATCCGGTGATCATAACCATAAGCATCAAACCATGGATAAATTATAAAGTTATCATAATATCAAATTTTTGTCTTATTACCATAATGGAACGAATTAGTTATTGAATGCAAAATGACATAGGTCATATAACTGGTAATATGTATGTTGATCTGGTCTATTCTTTATTATGTAATAAGATTATGAAAGACAATTATTTATGATGTTTTAAGGCTTGGCTAATTATTACCCGATATCACTCTTAAATGTTGCAAAAATTTATCAACCCTAAAGGGGTGGTTTAAGAAATAACTCCCGACGCACACTTATTTTTTTATTTTAGAAAGTTTATTGAGGAATAGATATAGTTCAAATAAAGGATAGTTGTTTAGTTTAAATTTTATTCATAAATTGAACCATTATTATTAATATTGGTTCATTATGGCGGTAA
>NZ_JARBUY010000011.1:7323-9075 GCF_028882255.1 Maribacter polysaccharolyticus | reverse complement strand
AGACCAGGACATTTCAGGAATAGCAGTTAATGCCACAAATATTGCAACCAATGTTGCTGGAATCAGTGCGAATGCAACTGCGATAACTTCCATCGATTCCGACATTGCTACCAATGCTTCAGCCATAACTGTGAATGCCACGGACATCGACGCCTTGGAAGCGGAACAAATCACCCAAAACGATGCCATTGCACTCAACACCGCCAAGACCGGAATCACCACAGAACAGGCGGATATCATTGCGAATACTTCCGGAATCAACACTGGAGATCAGGATATTTCGGGAATAGCGGTCAATGCGACCGATATTGCTACCAATGTTGCTGGAATCAGTGCGAATGCAAGTGAGATTGCCGCAAATGATTCCGATATCGCTGCGAATACCACTGCGATAACTTCCAACGATACCGACATTGCAAATAATGCTACTGACATCGACGCCTTGGAAGCCGAACAACTTACGCAGAACGATGCGATTGCACTCAACACCGCCAAGACAGGGATCACCACCGAACAAGCGGACATTATCGCCAATACCTCCGGAATCAACACCGGAGACCAGGATATTTCAGGAATTGCAGTCAATGCGACCAATATTGCAACCAATGCAAGTGAGATTACTGCAAATGACACCGACATTGCTACCAATGCTTCTACCATAGCTGTGAATGCCACGGACATCGACGCTTTGGAAGCGGAGCAACTTACACAGAACGATGCCATCGCACTCAACACCGCCAAAACCGGAATCACCACCGAACAAGCGGACATCATTGCGAACACTTCCGGAGTGAATACCGGCGACCAGGATATTTCAGGGATTGCAGTCAATGCCACGGACATTGATGCCTTGGAAGCCGAGCAACTTACCCAAAACGATGCCATTGCAATCAACACCGCCAAAACCGGGATCACCACGGAGCAGGCAGACATCATCGCCAATACTTCCGGGGTCAACACCGGAGATCAGGATATTTCAGGGATAGCAGTCAATGCTACCAATATTACAACCAATGCAAGTGAGATTGCTGCAAATGATTCCGAAATCGCTGCCAACACCGCTGCGATAGCTGCAAACGATACGGACATTGCAACCAATACTTCTGACATTGATGCTTTGGAAGCGGAACAACTTACGCAGAACGATGCCATAGCACTCAACACCGCCAAGACCGGGATCACTACCGATCAAGCGGACATCATCGCCAACACTTCTGGAGTGAACACTGGAGATCAGGATATTTCAGGGATAGCAGTCAATGCTTCTGACATCAACGCTTTGGAAGCGGAACAGCTTACCCAGAACGACGCCATTGCCTTGAACACCGCCAAAACCGGGATTACCACCGAGCAGGCAGACATCATCGCCAATACTTCTGGAATCAATACCGGGGATCAGGACATTTCAGGGATTGCCGTAAACGCCACGAATATTGCAACCAATGCAACTGCGATTGCCGCAAATGATTCCGACATAGCAGCCAATGCTTCTGACATCGATGCTTTGGAGGCCGAACAACTTACGCAGAACGATGCGATTGCACTCAACACCGCCAAGACAGGGATCACCACCGAACAAGCGGACATTATCGCCAATACCTCCGGAATCAACACCGGAGATCAGGATATTTCAGGGATTACCGTTAACACAACCAATATTGCAACCAATGCCACGGACATCGATGCCTTGGAAGCCGAACAACTTACACAAAACGATGCCATTGCACTCAACACCGCCAAGACCGGAATCAC
>NZ_JARBUY010000011.1:0-7223 GCF_028882255.1 Maribacter polysaccharolyticus | reverse complement strand
ACTTCCAACGATGCCGACATTGCTGCCAATGCTTCGGCCATAGCTGTCAATGTCTCTGACATCGATGCCTTGGAAGCCGAACAACTTACACAAAACGATGCCATTGCACTCAACACCGCCAAGACCGGAATCACCACCGAACAGGCGGACATTATTGCCAACACCTCAGGAGTGAATACTGGAGATCAGGATATTTCGGGGATTGCCGTCAATGCTTCCAATATTACAGCCAATGCAAGTGAGATTGCTGCAAATGATTCTGATATCGCTGCCAACACCGCTGCAATAACTTCCAACGATGCCGACATTGCTGCCAATGCTTCGGCCATAGCTGTCAATGTCTCTGACATCGATGCCTTGGAAGCGGAGCAACTTACCCAGAACGATGCCATTGCATTGAACACCGCAAAGACCGGAATCACCACCGAACAAGCGGACATCATCGCCAATACTTCCGGAATCAACACCGGGGATCAGGATATTTCGGGGATAGCGGTCAATGCTGCAAATATTGCAACCAATGCAAGTGAGATTACTGCAAATGACACCGACATTGCTACCAATGCTTCTACCATAGCTGTGAATGCCACGGACATCGATGCCTTGGAAGCCGAACAACTTACACAAAACGATGCCATTGCAATCAACACCGCCAAAACCGGAATAACCACCGAACAAGCGGACATTATCGCCAATACCTCCGGAATCAACACCGGAGATCAGGATATTTCAGGGATTGCCGTTAACGCTACCAATATTGCAAACAATGATGCTGGAATCAGTGCGAACTCAAGTGAGATTGCTGCAAATGATTCCGATATCGCTGCTAACACCGCTGCGATAACATCCAACGACACGGACATTGCAGCCAATGCCACGGACATCGATGCTTTGGAAGCCGAACAATCTACACAGAACGATGCCATTGCACTCAACACCGCCAAGACCGGGATCACTACCGAACAGGCGGACATCATCGCCAACACTTCCGGAATCAACACAGGAGATCAGGATATTTCGGGGATTGCCGATAACGCAACCAATATTACAACCAATGCAAGTGAGATTGCCGCAAATGATACCGACATTGCTGCCAATGCTTCGGCCATCGATGCCTTGGAAGCGGAACAAGTTACCCAAAACGATGCCATAGCACTTAACACCGCCAAGACCGGTATCACCACCGAGCAGGCGGATATTATCGCCAATACCTCCGGAATCAACACCGGCGACCAGGATATTTCAGGGATTGCTGTTAATGCGACCAATATTGCTTCAAATACCGCTGCGATAACTTCCAACGACACCGACATTGCTACCAATGCTTCTGACATAGCTGTGAATGCCACGGACATCGACGCTTTGGAAGCGGAACAACTTACCCAAAACGATGCCATTGCACTCAACACCGCCAAGACCGGCATCACTACCGAACAAGCGGCCATCATCGCCAACACTTCCGGAATCAACACCGGAGATCAGGACATTTCAGGGATAGCGGTCAATGCTGCGGATATTACAACCAATGTTGCTGGAATCAGTGCGAACACAAGTGAGATTGCTGCAAATGATTCCGAAATCGCTGCGAATACTGCAGCAATAACTTCCAACGATACCGATATAGCAACCAATGCTTCGGCCATTACTGCCAATGCTACGGACATCGACGCCTTGGAAGCCGAGCAAGTCACCCAAAACGATGCCATAGCACTCAACACCGCCAAGACCGGCATCACCACCGAACAGGCGGCCATCATCGCCAACACCTCCGGAATCAACACCGGGGATCAGGATATTTCAGGAATAGCCGTTAATGCCTCGGATATCGACGCTTTGGAAGCGGAGCAAATCACCCAGAACGATGCCATAGCACTAAACACGGCCAAGACCGGAATCACCACCGAACAAGCGGACATCATTGCGAACACTTCCGGAGTGAATACGGGAGATCAGGACATTTCAGGGATTGCCGTTAATGCTACCAATATTACAACCAATGCAAGTGAGATTGCTGCAAATGATTCTGATATCGCTGCCAACACCGCTGCAATAACTTCCAACGATACCGACATCGCCACCAATGCTTCTGCCATAGCTGTGAATGCCACGGACATCGACGCTTTGGAAGCGGAGCAACTTACCCAAAATAATGCCATCGCCTTGAACACCGCCAAGACCGGCATTACTACCGAACAAGCAGATATCATCGCCAACACTTCCGGGGTCAACACCGGAGATCAGGATATTTCAGGGATAGCGGTCAATGCCACAAATATTGCAACCAATGCAAGTGCGATAACTTCCAACGATACCGACATTGTAGCCAATGCCTCTGACATTGATGCCTTGGAAGCCGAACAAATCACCCAAAACGATGCCATTGCCTTGAACACGGCCAAAACAGGGATCACCACCGAGCAGGCGGACATCATTGCGAACACTTCCGGAATCAACACCGGCGACCAGGACATTTCAGGGATTGCCGTTAACGCCACAAATATTGCTAGCAATGCAACTGAAATTGCTGCAAATGATTCCGACATCGCAACCAATGCTTCGGCCATAACTGTGAATGCCACGGATATCGACGCTTTGGAAGCGGAACAACTTACACAAAACGATGCCATCGCCTTGAACACTGCCAAAACCGGTATTACTACCGAGCAGGCGGACATCATCGCCAATACTTCCGGAATCAACACCGGTGATCAGGATATTTCGGGGATTGCCGTTAACGCAACGAATATTGCAAACAATGCAACTGAAATTGCTGCAAATGATTCAGACATCGCTGCCAACACCGCTGCGATAACTTCCAACGATACTGATATCGCAAACAATGCCTCTGACATCGACGCTTTGGAAGCGGAACAACTTACGCAGAACGATGCCATTGCACTCAACACCGCAAAGACCGGTATCACCACCGAACAAGCAGCCATCATTGCGAACACCTCTGGAGTGAATACCGGAGATCAGGATATTTCAGGGATAGCAGTCAATGCCACGGACATCGACGCTTTGGAAGCGGAACAAATCACCCAAAATGATGCCATTGCACTCAACACCGCCAAGACCGGCATCACCACCGAACAAGCGGACATCATCGCCAACACCTCAGGAGTGAATACGGGAGATCAGGATATTTCAGGGATTGCAGTCAATGCCACGGACATCGACGCTTTGGAAGTCGAGCAACTTACGCAGAACGATGCCATTGCACTCAACACCGCCAAGACCGGGATCACCCCCGAACAAACGGATATCATCGCCAACACCTCTGGAGTAAATACCGGAGATCAGGACATTTCAGGGATTACCGTTAACGCCACGGACATCGACGCTTTGGAAGCAGAGCAACTTACCCAAAACGATGCCATTGCACTCAACACGGCCAAGACCGGGATCACTACCGAACAGGCGGACATCATTGCCAATACTTCAGGAATCAACACCGGAGATCAGGATATTTCCGGGATTGCCGTAAACGCTACCAATATTGCAACCAATGTTGCTGGAATCAGTGCGAATACCGCTGCGATAACTTCCAACAATACTGACATTGCAAACAATGCCACGGACATTGACGCTTTGGAAGTGGAACAAATTACCCAAAATGATGCCATCGCCTTGAACACGGCCAAAACCGGCATTACCACCGAACAAGCGGATATCATCGCCAACACCTCAGGGGTGAACACAGGAGATCAGGACATTTCAGGGATTGCAGTCAATGCCTCTGATATTGACGCTTTGGAAGCCGAGCAACTTACGCAAAACGATGCGATTGCACTCAACACCGCCAAGACCGGGATCACCACAGAACAGGCGGACATCATCGCCAATACTTCCGGAATCAACACCGGAGATCAGGATATTTCGGGAATAGCGGTCAATGCTGCGGATATTGCAACCAATGCAACTGAAATTGCTGCAAATGATTCCGACATAGCAGCCAATGCTTCTGACATCGATGCTTTGGAGGCCGAACAACTTACACAAAATGATGCGATTGCAATCAACACCGCCAAGACCGGGATTACCACCGAACAAGCAGATATCATCGCGAACACCTCTGGGGTGAATACGGGAGATCAGGATATTTCAGGGATTGCCGTTAACGCAACGAATATTGCAACCAATGTTGCTGGAATCAGTGCCAATGCAACTGCAATAACTTCCAACGATACCGACATTGCAGCCAATGCCTCTGACATTGACGCTTTGGAAGCGGAACAACTTACCCAGAACGATGCGATTGCCTTGAACACCGCCAAGACCGGGATCACCACCGAACAAGCGGACATCATCGCCAACACTTCCGGAGTGAATACTGGAGATCAGGATATTTCAGGGATAGCGGTCAATGCCACCGACATCGATGCTTTGGAAGCCGAGCAAATCACCCAAAACAATGCCATTGCACTCAACACCGCCAAGACCGGCATCACCACAGACCAGGCGGACATCATCGCCAATACTTCCGGGATCAACACCGGGGATCAGGATATTTCGGGAATAGCGGTCAATGCGACCGATATTGCTACCAATGTTGCTGGAATCAGTACCAATGCAACTGATATTGCTGCAAATGATTCCGATATTGCTGCCAACACTGCTGCAATAACTTCCAACGATACCGACATTGCAAACAATGCCTCGGCCATAACTACCAATGCTACGGACATCGATGCTTTGGAAGCGGAACAACTTACACAGAACGATGCCATTGCCTTGAACACGGCCAAAACTGGCATCACCACCGAACAAGCGGACATCATTGCGAATACTTCCGGGATCAACACCGGGGACCAGGATATTTCAGGAATAGCGGTCAATGCGACCGATATTGCAACCAATGCAAGTGAAATTGCAGCAAATGATTCCGACATAGCAGCCAATGCCACGGACATCGACGCCTTGGAAGCGGAACAACTTACCCAGAACGATGCCATCGCCTTGAACACCGCCAAAACCGGTATCACCACCGAACAAGCGGACATCATCGCCAACACTTCCGGAGTGAATACCGGAGACCAGGATATTTCAGGGATTGCCGTTAATGCTGCGGATATTGCAACCAATGCTGCTGGAATCAGTGCGAATACCGCTGCGATAACTTCCAACGATAATGACATTGCTGCCAATGCCACGGACATCAACGCTTTGGAAGCAGAGCAACTTACCCAAAACGATGCCATTGCACTGAACACCGCCAAAACCGGCATTACCACCGAACAAGCAGCCATCATCGCCAACACTTCTGGAGTGAATACCGGAGATCAGGACATTTCGGGGATAGCGGTCAATGCAACCGATATTGCTACCAATACAAGTGAGATTGCTGCAAATAATTCCGATATCGCTGCCAATACCGCTGCAATAACTTCCAACGATACCGACATTGCAAATAATGCCACGGACATCGACGCTTTGGAAGCCGAACAAATCACCCAAAACGATGCCATAGCACTCAACACGGCCAAGACCGGGATCACTACCGAACAGGCGGACATTATCTCCAATACTTCCGGAGTGAATACCGGGGATCAGGACATTTCAGGGATAGCGGTCAATGCTACAAATATTGCGACCAATGTTGCTGGAATCAGTGCGAATGCAAGTGAGATTGCTGCAAACGATACTGATATCGCTGCCAATGCATCTGACATCGATGCTTTGGAAGCAGAACAAATCACCCAAAACGAGGCCATAGCACTCAACACCGCCAAGACCGGGATCACTACCGAACAGGCGGACATTATCGCCAATACTTCCGGGGTCAACACCGGAGACCAGGATATTTCAGGAATAGCGGTCAATGCGAGTGACATCGACGCCTTGGAAGCGGAGCAAATCACCCAAAACGATGCCATCGCCATCAACTCCGCCAAAACCGGCATTACTACCGAACAAGCGGACATTATCGCCAATACTTCCGGAATCAACACCGGAGACCAGGACATTTCAGGGATAGCAGTCAATGCCACGGACATCGACGCCTTGGAAGCGGAACAACTTACGCAGAACGATGCGATTGCACTGAATACGGCTAAAACAGGTATCACCACCGAACAGGCGGACATTATTGCGAACACTTCCGGAATCAATACCGGGGATCAGGATATTTCAGGGATTGCCGTAAACGCAACCAATATTGCAACCAATGCAACTGAAATTGCCGCAAATGATTCCGATATCGCTTCTAATACAGCAGCGATAACTTCCAACGATACCGACATTGCTGCCAATGCTTCTGACATCGACGCTTTGGAAGCCAAGCAACTTACCCAAAACGATGCCATCGCACTCAACACCGCCAAGACCGGCATCACCACCGAACAGGCGGCCATCATTGCGAATACTTCTGGAATCAACACGGGAGATCAGGATATTTCAGGGATTGCCGTTAATGCCACGGACATCGACGCTTTGGAAGCGGAACAACTTACCCAGAACGATGCCATCGCACTCAACACCGCAAAGACCGGAATCACCACCGAACAGGCGGACATCATCGCCAACACTTCCGGAGTGAATACGGGTGATCAGGATATTTCAGGGATAGCCGTTAATGCCACGGACATCGATGCTTTGGAAGCCGAGCAGCTTACACAGAACGATGCCATAGCACTCAACACTGCCAAAACAGGTATCACCACCGAACAAGCGGATATCATTGCGAATACTTCCGGGGTGAATACGGGAGATCAGGATATTTCAGGGATAGCCGTTAACGCCACAAATATTGCTAGCAATGCAACTGAAATTGCTGCAAATGATTCCGAAATCACTGCCAACACCGCTGCGATAGCTGCAAACGATACGGACATTGCAACCAATACTTCTGACATCGACGCTTTGGAAGCCGAGCAAGTTACCCAAAACGATGCCATAGCACTCAACACGTCCAAAACAGGAATCACCACCGAGCAAGCGGACATTATCGCCAATACTTCCGGTATCAACACCGGAGATCAGGATATTTCAGGGATTGCCGTCAATGCCACGGACATCGACGCTTTGGAAGCCGAACAACTTACGCAGAACGATGCCATTGCACTCAACACCGCCAAAACCGGGATCACCGCCGAACAAGCGGATATCATTGCGAATACTTCCGGGGTCAACACCGGAGATCAGGACATTTCGGGGATAGCCGTAAATACCACAAATATTACAACCAATGTTGCTGGAATCAGTGCTAATGCAAGTGAGATTGC
>NZ_JARBUY010000010.1 GCF_028882255.1 Maribacter polysaccharolyticus | reverse complement strand
CCCAACGACCTGAATCGTTTCGGGCTGCAAATCTACAACCATTTTCCAGTTCAACAATACTTTTTTGAAAGGTTTTTGGAAAAAATCCCCAAAAACTTCATAACCCCTTACTTCCGAATAACTTAGAGGCTAAAGAAATTTTTAAAAAGGGTATTAAATCTAATACATTCTTTTGAAACACGCAAGAACTGTCGGTTATTTATTTGCGTTAGGGACAGCAATGGCATCCCCGAACGCAGTAAGGGATATAATGGATGGCCCGACCCATTGCTTTACAAACAGCAATGGGTAACGCCCCAAAAACATACCTATATATATTGCCTGCATGAATACAAGACACTATCTTTGTACCCTTATTGTCATAAAAGAAGCATGATCAAAATCACTTTACCAGATGGAACCATTAAGGAGTATAGCAAAGGCAGCACTCCTATGGATATTGCCAAGAGCATAAGCGAAGGATTGGCACGCAATGTTATTTCAGCCAAATTCAACGATACCATTGTTGAAACGGTTACCCCCTTGAACGATGATGGGGCCCTTACCTTATATACATGGAATGACGATGAGGGAAAAAAGGCCTTTTGGCATTCTTCTTCCCATATAGTTGCCCAGGCCTTGGAAGAATTGTTCCCTGGAGCAAAACTAACCATAGGACCCGCTATTGAAAACGGATTCTATTATGATGTGGATTTTGGAGCGCAATCCGTTTCGGAAAAAGATTTTCCTGCCATTGAAAAAAGAGCCTTGGAAATCGCAAGGGGCAAACACGACTTTAAAATGCATCCCGTATCAAAGGCAGAGGCTTTGGAGAAATACCGATCGCAAGGGAACGAATTCAAGGTTGAGCTTATTGAAAACCTGGAGGACGGCACCATTACCTTTTGCGACCACGATACCTTTACCGATTTATGCCGAGGGGGCCACATCCCCAATACCGGCATCGTAAAGGCCATAAAGATATTGAGCGTTGCCGGTGCCTATTGGCGTGGTGACGAAAACAAAAAACAACTTACCCGGGTTTACGGCATTTCCTTTCCCAAACAAAAAGAGCTTACCGAATACCTACAGCTCTTGGAAGAGGCGAAACAAAGGGACCATCGAAAACTGGGCAAGGAATTGGAACTATTCACTTTTTCACAAAAAGTGGGACAAGGATTACCTTTATGGTTGCCCAAAGGTGCCGCCCTTCGTGAACGACTGGAAGATTTCCTGAAAAAAGCCCAGAAAAAAGCGGGTTATGAAATGGTGGTAACCCCACATATCGGCCAAAAGGAACTTTATGTTACCTCAGGACATTATGCAAAGTATGGGGAAGATAGTTTTCAACCCATTCATACCCCTAAGGAAGATGAGGAGTTTCTATTGAAACCCATGAACTGTCCGCACCATTGCGAAATTTACAATAGCCGTCCTTTCAGTTATCGGGAATTACCTAAACGATATGCTGAATTCGGCACCGTATATAGATATGAACAAAGTGGGGAACTCCATGGCCTGACAAGGGTACGTGGATTTACCCAGGATGACGCCCATATTTTCTGTACCCCAGATCAGTTGGATGAAGAGTTCAAGAAGGTGATCGACCTATCCTTATATGTATTGGGCTCATTAGGCTTTGACAATTTCAAGGCCCAGGTCTCTGTAAGGGATTTGGACAACCCCGATAAATATATAGGTTCTGTCGAAAATTGGGAGAAAGCGGAAAATGCCATCATCAATGCGGCCAAGGAAAAAGAATTGGATTTCATCATCGAAAGTGGGGAAGCCGCTTTTTATGGTCCAAAATTGGATTTCATGGTAAAGGACGCCTTGGGAAGAAACTGGCAATTGGGTACCATACAAGTGGATTACAACCTACCGGAACGTTTTGACCTTACCTATAAAGGCAGTGACAATGAGCTGCACAGGCCGGTTATGATACATCGCGCACCTTTTGGAAGTATGGAACGGTTCATTGCCCTATTATTGGAACATACCGGGGGAAATTTCCCATTATGGTTGATTCCGGAACAGGCCGTGATACTGCCTGTAAGCGAGAAACATGAAAAATATGCGGAAAAAGTTTTAAATTCCTTGGAAAATAACGAAATTCGCGCCCTCATTGATAACAGAAACGAAACTGTAGGAAAGAAAATACGGGAGGCTGAAATGGGTAAAACACCATTTATGTTGATTGTAGGGGAAAGTGAGGAAGAACATAATACCATTGCGATCCGTAGACACGGAGGTGAAGATTTAGGTTCCATAAGTGTAAAGGATTTCGTTGACTTGGTCACTAAGGAAATAAATAGTACCTTAAAGTCGTTTTAAAAAATTGAAGTTTAATTAAAATTACTCAGTCATAGCAATACGAAAAAGATTTAGGCCCCAACCTCGGAGGGAAAACAAAAACCCTCATAAGATCAATGAAAGAATCATTTCACCCAACGTTCGTTTGGTGGGTGACAATGTTGAAGTGGGTGTTTACACGTTGCCTCAGGCAATGGCCAAAGCAGAAGAGTTAGGTTTGGACTTGGTGGAAATTTCACCTAAGGCGGAACCACCTGTTTGTAAGATTATAGATTACAAGAAATTTCTCTACGAGCAAAAGAAACGGGAGAAAGTGATGAAAGCGAAAGCTTCCAAGGTTGTGGTCAAAGAGATTCGGTTTGGTCCGAATACCGATGATCACGATTACGAGTTCAAAAAGAAACATGCCGAAAAGTTCCTGAAAGAAGGGGCAAAATTAAAGGCTTATGTTTTCTTCAAAGGACGGTCTATAGTGTATAAAGACCAAGGTGAAATTTTGTTGTTACGCCTTGCCTCCGAATTGGAAGAACTGGGTAAGGTAGAACAAATGCCGAAATTGGAAGGAAAGCGGATGACGATGTTCATCGCGCCTAAGACAAAAAAATAAGGAATCCCCTCGGGGGTCTTTAAAGGATACTGTACCAAGCCCTTATAGGGGCTTGTTCAGCATAAATAAGTGGGATATTAATATAAATAGGAAAAAATGCCTAAACAAAAGACAAAATCCAGTGCCAAAAAGCGTTTTAAGCTAACGGGTTCCGGTAAGATCAAAAGAAAGCACGCTTTTAAGAGCCACATTCTTACAAAGAAATCGAAAAAGCGTAAACTTGCGTTAACCCATTCTGCACTTGTGCATGACCATGACGTTAACAGTATTAAAGAACAATTACGTTTAAAGTAATTTTCTTTCGGTAATTAATCATTAACCCTGGAGTAAGGCCATAAAAGATTCTGAAACAAATACAGAACGCCTACTACAAAAAAAAATAAAAAAATGCCAAGATCAGTAAATGCAGTAGCTTCAAGAGCAAGACGAAAAAAAGTGATGAAGCAAGCCAAAGGTTACTTTGGAAGACGTAAAAACGTTTGGACAGTAGCCAAGAACGCGGTTGAAAAAGCAATGTTATATGCTTATAGAGACCGTAGAAACAAAAAAAGAACCTTCCGTGCCCTTTGGATCACCCGTATCAATGCAGGTGCAAGATTACACGGAATGTCTTACTCTCAATTCATGGGTAAGGTAAAAGCCAATAACATAGAGTTAAACCGTAAGGTATTAGCCGATTTGGCCATGAACCACCCAGATGCCTTCAAGGCCATTGTAGAGAAAGTAAAATAAATAAAAACATGATATCCCACTTAAAAATCCGACTTTAACGAGTCGGATTTTTTTATTCCTTTAATTGAAAAGAGGAGTATCACATTCGCATATCCTGCGCCCTCCATTTCCAACTACACTAAACACCGAAAGCGGTAATCACCAAATTTCTACCGGAAGCATTGTCGCGGTGCTCACATAAATAGATCCCCTGCCACATTCCAAGGTTCAAACGGCCGTTGGTTATCGGTATTTGCACCGATGCACCCATTAAAGAACTTTTAATATGGGCAGGCATATCATCGGGCCCTTCATAGATGTGTTCGTAATAAGGGGCATGCTCAGGAACCATGACATTCATATGGCGCTCAAAATCGTGCCGAACCGAAGGATCCGCATTCTCGTTGATGGTCAAACTCGCAGAGGTATGTTGGACGAACACCTGGAACATCCCTTGTTTGATGTCCTTAATGTTCGGCATAGCCCGAACGACCTCTTGCGTAATAAGATGATATCCCCGATCAAAAGGTCTTAATCGTATTTCTTCCTGGTAACATTTCATGGATACGCGATAAAAGTATTTTCGTTGTTAATATAAACTTTATACATAATATTCTTATTATTTAACCGTAAGAAATACCTTTGCACCTTATTTAAAACACATGGATCTATCCCAAATAAAAATGGTGGTTTCCGATATGGATGGCACCTTACTGAATTCCGACCACGAGGTGAGTACCCGTTTTTTTGAATTGTTCCAAGAATTGAAAAAACGCGGTATTCTTTTCGTCGCTGCAAGCGGACGACAATACAACAGTATTCTTGATAAATTGCATACCATCAAGGATGATATTGTTTTTGTAGCGGAAAATGGAGGCTATGTGCGCCGTAAGGAAGAGGAGTTACTCGCCACATTGCTCCCAAAAGAGAACCAAAAAACCATTCTAGGGATACTCAATTCCCTGGACCATATACACCCGGTACTTTGTGGCAAACAAAACGCTTATTTAACGGGTAATTCCGATTCATTTGCCGATTTATTGAAACAATATTACTCGGCCTTCGAGGTGGTTGGGGATCTATCGACGGTCGATGCGGATATCATGAAGATCGCCATTTACCATTTTGAGAGTTCGGAAAAGTACATATATCCTGCAGTGAAACATTTGGAAGGCGATTTAAAGGTCAAGGTATCGGGGCCCAATTGGGTAGACATATCAAGTCCTGATGCCAATAAGGGGTTTGCCCTTGAAAAACTTCAAGAACTATACGCCATTACCCCGGCCGAAACCATGGTTTTCGGGGATTATAACAACGATCTGGAAATGTTGGCAAAGGCAGAATATAGTTTTGCCATGGCCAATGCCCATCCGAATGTCAAAAAAGCAGCGAAATTCCAGACGGGAAGCAACGATGATTTTGGCGTAGAACAAATCTTGGAAAAACTCGTAACGGCCACCCGATCAAAATAGTCCCCCTAGATCTTTTGCTGCTAGGTCATCCCCAATAACTTAAGGGCAAATCGATAAACAGGTAACCCACCATGTAAATCCCCCGTTTAAGGCTACTGGGCAAATACCCCATAGTCCTTTTAAATGCAGCCGTAAAATGTTGTGGATTGGCATACCCTACTTCATATGCCGCATGTGCTATGGAGACCTCCTCTTCCACAATCATCTTTTTTGCTTCTTCCATGCGAAGGGTGGTAATATATTTAAATACAGGGATGCCATATACCTTTTTAAAATCCCTTTTGAGTTTGGTCGCATTGAATCCGGCTATTTTCGCCAACTCCAAAATGTTAAGCGGCTTCTTCAGATTTTTCCTAATGAACCCTTCTACCTTTTCCAACGCCCGATAGTCCGCTTTTGGAATGTCTGCCCCACTGGCCAGAGCCTTGGCAGTGTGCTTGCCTAATAATAAATCGATCAAGAGGACCGCAAGTTTGCTTTCCAAATAACATTTCCTCACTTGATTTGTATAGGGGCATTGTACGATCTCATTTATCTTGCCCATGATATTCGCCGGTATGGGCCTGCTCTTTTCCCATAATACAAAGGGTTTTAAATTGTCGATGGCACCATGGAGGTCTGCAAACACTTCCTTAAATTCACCGAATAACAGCTGATCAATGGAGTCTTGTGCCACATAGATTTCAAAGATTTTGGTTTTTTTATCGTAAAATATATCCTTGCCTTTCAAACTCGGTACATAATACAAATTGCAGTGACTCTCTGGAATATGGATGGAAAAACCCTTGTTTTCCAACGTTTCATGACGATACGCCCCTTGTAGGGAAAAATGTAGTTTCAATATGGGACAATTACTTGAAACACACATTTCAAGGTTTTTCCCTACGGGCCTTACTTTATTGGAAAAAGTCGGTCCGCTTACAGTTGCCTCCCCCTCCTTCCGGTCTATTTCAATCGTTTCGAATCGAACGGAATTGCGGATATGGGCATTACTGAATAACTGTTCCCCTTTGATAGTTTTATGTAAATAATGTTCATTTCCATCCTTTTTCAATCGTAGTTCCATTACTTCCTTTTACGTAATTAAAATTTCCTTTTGCGTTACCCCTTCTTAAAAACCTATCCTAGTTTTGCAACACAAACACTATTAAGATTTAATCTAAATAAAGATAGGTATTATAATTCAATAATGGACAAAACACTTTTTATTACTTTTTTATTTTTATCGTTTACCGCAATCGGACAAGCACCAAAGGCCACAATTTCGGGAAAGGTAGTTGGAAGTGACGGCGAACCCTTACCCTGGGCGACGGTTCTTCTTAAAGACACTTCCATAGGTGTACAAACCGATGAAAGGGGCCATTACGAAATACAAAACGTTCCGAATGGCTTTTATACGGTAAGCGTATCCTATATAGGCTTTCGTCCACTTTCCAAACACATCCGTATTGGGGATAAGGTGAAGGAGGTACAAATGGACTTTGCCCTTTCGGAAAATACCGAGCATTTAGATGGGGTCACGGTAAACGGCAAGTCCATGCAAACCAAGATGGAAACCGAAGGTTTTGCCGTAAATGCCGTAAAAACCGAGGAAGCCGGCCTGCGCAATATCCAAACCAATGAATTGTTAAACACCACGGTTGGGGTAAAAATCCGTCAAAATGGGGGATTAGGTGCAGACGTAAGCTATAGCTTAAACGGGTTGTCGGGAAGCTCGGTACGGATTTTCATCGATGGAATCCCCTCCTCTGTTTACGGTTCTTCATTTAACCTGAACAGTATCCCCCCATCAATGATCAAACAAATTGAAGTTTACAAAGGGGTGGTTCCCGGATATTTGGCGGATGATGCCTTAGGAGGAGCCATTAATATCGTACTTCACAAAGAAACGAAAAACCATATCAATGCCTCCGTTTCTTATGGATCGTTCAACACCGTACAAACGAGTTTCAATAGCCTGTACCGTTTTAAAAATTCAGGGTTCACCGTAAAAGCCTCCGGTTTTTACAATTATTCGGACAACGATTACAAAGTTTCAGGTAGAAGTGTTGTTGTCACAGGTTTAGGGGGGGTGCAAACCCCAATTACTGCCAGAAGGTTCAATGATGCCTACAGATCAACAGGCATTATGGCCCAGATCGGATATACCGATGTAAAATGGGCTGATCGATTTTTTATCGGACTCACTCTTTCCGATGATTATAAAGAAGTACAACACGGTGCTTTTATGACCATTACCCCCTATAAGGATAGGTTTTTGGAATCCGATGCGGGCTTGGTAAACCTAACCTATCAAAAAAGCGACATTCTTACTAAAGGGCTAGACCTAAATGTACACGGTTTATATGGCAGTCGGAACCGGGTCGTGAATGACACCGTTGCTTGGGCCTATAGTTGGAATGGGGAAAGAGCCATTGATTACAAGGGGGACGAATATCAATATTCATGGGGCTCCCAACAGGAAGGCGGCCCTACCCTTGCCAAGATCGATAGAAAAGTTGCCTCGATCAGAACAGGGTTGTCCTATACCATCAATGACCATCATAAGGTACTGTTCAACCACATCTATAGTGGAATTGACCGGGAAGATAGTGACCCTCTAAAGTCGGTTTTGGAAAACACATTCATGGGAACCAGGGACCTCTATAAAAACATTTATTCCATTACCTACGAAGTAAATGCCTTCGAAAACAAACTAAAAGCCAATGTATTTGGAAAACACTATCACCAAAAAACAGTAAGTGTAGATCCGGCCATTGAATCGGACGATGAAGGAAATGATGAGATCGTTGACGAAATTGTCAGCAGCAACAACAAATATGACGGATATGGCTTTGCCGCTTCGTATGCCATTAGCCCGAACATTTCACTATTGGCTTCCGCAGAAAAAGCCATTCGTTTACCCAATGAAACCGAGGTTTTTGGCAATGATGGGGATAATGTGGTAGCAAATCCAAGTATCAGCCCTGAACGCAGCAATAACCATAACCTTGGGGCCAGACTTGGAAGGTTTCAAATCAAAAAACACGGATTCACCCTTTCAACAAATGTCTTCACCAGGAATATAAAGGATAGAATCGGTTTACCCATTGAAACCTCTTCAAATATAGATGATGAATTAATACTTTATGTAAATCAGGGCAGCGGAACATCCAAAGGGTTTGATGCGCAATTCAACTACAACTACAACCACGATTTCTCCCTCAATTTCAATATCTCAAAATTCAATTTGAAAATTGAAAATAACGGGGTGGAAATTGATGTGCCCAACACTCCATTTTTAACAATGAACGGGGGGTTGCGCTATTCGTTTAAAGATTTGATCCAAAAAAAATCACGCTTGGACCTATTCTACACCCTGTACTTTACAGATGAGTTCTCATACTTGGTCGCTCAAGGATCGAATACCGTAGGAGATGATTTTTTCAAAGTACCCCAACAGGTCGTACAGGATTTCGGGGTTAGCTATTCTTTTCCGCACAACAAGCTCATCATGAGTTTTGACATCAAGAATATTTTCGACAAACCGGTATATGACAACCTATCGGTACAGAAACCCGGAAGGGCATTTTACTTAAAACTGAATTATACAATCAACAATTTTTAACCATTTAAACAACATCAAACATGAAACGCACCTTTTTAAACTTTAAAACTTTCGCTGCCACCCTACTCAACATTGGTCTTTTGGCCTCATGCAGTAGCGACGACAGTAGCCTTGAGACCGACACGGAATCGGAAACAGGGACCGGGGAAGAATCCAGATGGATTACGGTCGCCGCAGCCAGAATGGGCGAGGATCCCGGGGATGGAAACGGAGGGACATTGATTTATTCGATCAATAGTGAAGACGCTAAAGACCCCACTGTTTCCATTGAACCATTTGACAATGGTTTTATCGTACCTTCGAACAGAACGGCCCGATTACAATCCTCAGAAGATGGCAACACCATTTTTAATATCAGCTATGGTGGAGATACCGGTGGCAACTATACCAAATATACCGTGGAAGGTGGTCAAACGTTTACCCAAACAGGAACAGAGATAAGCATAGCCCCCTATGTCGGAACCGCACCTAGATGGATCAAATTGTTCGATGGGGACCAAACCGGAGCAGCTGTCTATGTCTCCAATGAACATGAAACGGACGATGATGGCAATTACTCCAGGACCAATGCCACCATCGGGGTGGTAACTTTGGATTTGGTAAACTCCCAAATAAAAAATTTCCAAGAACATGATGTTCCCTTAAGTGCTGAAGAGGAGGCAAACGGCTACTATATCTCCAGAATCGATATGCCCGTATTAAATGAAGCTGGCGATAAATTATATATTGGCGCGCGGTTAAGCAAGGTCGATCCCGCCACAACGGAAAGTGAAAGTGATTATGAAATATTAGGTTCCAAAACCATTGTATTGGACTATCCTTCTTTATTGAACCCTACGGTAATCACATCTACCGTAGGTCACGGTAACACCAACGGGTACCGCAGTATCAATGCATTCCTATACGACGGAAGTGTTTATCAGGCAAACCAAAGTGACCCGGAAGGTTCCCACATCTTGAAAATCGATGCCGATAACGAATATGACGATTCCTATGTATTCAACTTAGACGATGCCTTAGGTATTGAAGGTGCCTATATCCTTGCCTGGCGCCCTGCAGCGAACGGTAAAGCCGTAATCGCATATCAACATGATGGATCTGAAGAAGGTGTTGCGGGTGCCCAAGGATTTTTTGCCCTTGCCGATTTAAATACAAAAACGGCTACCAAAATAGATGCCATTCCTTATGAAGCCGATTTTTATCTATTCCAATACCAAGGTTTTGTCGTAGACGGAACAGATATATACCTCACCGAAGCCCCCGTAGGACAAAACGGAAACATTTACATCATAGCCACGGAAACCGGGGAAGTAACCCAAGGAGCCGAGTTGGTGAATGTGGAAGGAAGCCATTTTATCGGCGTATTCTAAACAAACAAGGCCATACTACTTTCATAACCATTATCGGGTGCTTTACCCGATAATGGTTTTAGTATTCCAAGACCCAAAATAACAAGAATATGAAAATCAATATTTTCAGCACTTCCCTTCTTATTCTTGGTGCAGCCCTCATATTATCCAGGGCAATGGTACAGCCAATAGGACGAAGATCCGTTTTTGGGGGTTTTTCAAAAGAAAGGCTGCCTTATGATCTGTGATCGGATAACCATTTAACAAGAAGTTGTGCCAAACCATTTAACCCTAGAAAGAATACTTTGACAAAGACCTAAGCCCTGACCAGAATCGAAAGCAAATAAAATTGGATTGCCATTAAGCTTGTGTGTCCCTAGTGTTTTTCTTCCTTTTACAGGTCTGGAAGGAAGGGTTCCTGTTCAAAACCGACCATGATACCATACTCTTCATGGATTTTGAAGTGAATGGCCTTTCTTGGCCTATGTTACTTTCTCAGCATGTTATATTCCTATACAGATCACGTAGGAAATAAAAGAAACCCAAATGGAATGTCCCCTAAGGGGTCCTACGTTTTTTGGTTCTTTTTCCGGGCTGCGGGAAAGAGGACATTGTTCAGGATCAACCGATATCCTGGGGATGTAGGGTGCAATTCCAATTCCGTTTTAGGGTCCCCTACCCGATGTTGGTAGTCTTCCGGGTCGTGTCCGCCATAAAAAGTAAAAAATCCTTTCCCCTTTATACCATGGATATACCTTGCTTCCCCATTTATTTTATTTTCTCCCAAAACCAATACCGTCGGTTTTATCTGTTCCCGGGCGAATGCCGTGGTCTGCCCCATGAATCCCTTGACCAAGGATGTATGGTTTTGACATAACATCGTAGGTACGGGATCCCATTTCGCCGAGAAATCCATTAAGGTAAAGTAATCGGATTCCTTAGGCACTTCCCCCCTTTTGTTCGTCATATCGATCGAAGAAAACTCATAGCGCAAAGGATTCCGCTCCAGGACGAAATCGGTAAAGGCAAAGGTTTTATTAAAATCCAATTTACTTTGGTAATTGGCATCGGAGGGATCGTTATCGAACATGGGTTCACAGATATCGACTTGATCCGCCGACAAGGCGATATCGAAACTATCGGTGGCGGAGCACATGGCGAACATAAAACCACCGCCTATGACATAATTCCTGATTTTCAGGGCCACGTCCCTTTTTTCTTCCGAAACCTTATCGTAACCCAATTTAGCCGCCAATGCCTCCGCCTCTTTTTTCCCTTCTATATACCAAGGGGTTGCCCTATAGGCCCCATAAAACTTACCGTATTGCCCCGTGAAATCCTCATGGTGCAAATGCAACCAATCATATAGCACGAGTTTATCGCCTAAAACCTCTTCGTCATAAACCGTTACATAGGGAATTTCGGCATAGGTAAGTACCATGGTTACCGCATCGTCCCAAGGTTGATTGGTTTTTGGGGAATAAACGGCGATTTTAGGTGCTTTTTCAAGGATGACGGCTTCTTGGTTCTGGGACGGACTACTGATATCATCCAAGATTCCTTGGGCTTGGCTATCGGAAAGAATTTCAAAAGATACCCCTCGAATTTGACATTCCTTGCGAATGCTCTCTCCATCGGGCAGCAAGAAAGACCCTCCCCTATAGTTCAACAGCCATTGTACCTTTTGCTGTTTGGAGAGTACCCAATAGGTAATCCCGTATGCTTTCAGATGGTTTTCTTGGCTTTCGGCATCCATGGGAATAAGTATGGACGACGCGTAGCTACCTGTTGAAACAAGAAAGAAAAAAAGTATAAAAAGACACTTACGCATTCAAATAGTACTAGGGTTATCTTCCCAAAGTTACTGGAAAAATGGATATCGATCCCGTAAGAAAAGGTTAAACCCATATCCCCTTTTCATTTACCCTGTCCAATAGAGGGTATAAGGTGTGCCTACTTAGAAGGGAACATCACTGTCATCGGCATTGAAATCATCGTTCATTGAACTACCGAAGGCCTCATTCGGATTCGGTAAATTTTTGGTGACAAAGGGATTTCCTTCCTCTGCATTCATCTTTGATTGAAACTCGAACGGGGAATCAAAATCGTCCAGGTTATCGAACTTACCTTGATTTCCGATAAACTTCAACCTTATATTCTCCAATCCACCATTTCTATGTTTGGCAACGATAAATTCGGCCTGACCTTGGGTCGGGGTACGTTCTTCATCATCCCATTCATCGATCTTATAATATTCGGGCCTATATATGAACGAAACGATATCGGCATCCTGTTCGATAGCCCCGGATTCCCTCAAATCGGAAAGTATGGGCCTTTTGCTTCCTCCACGGGTTTCTACGGCCCTAGAAAGCTGGGATAATGCTATAACCGGAACATTGAGTTCCTTTGCCAAAGCCTTTAAGTTCCTCGAAATGGTTGATATTTCCTGTTCCCGGTTCCCCCCTTTTTGGCTTCCCCCGGCAGTCATCAATTGCAAATAATCGATCATGATCATTTTAATACCGTGTTGGGACGCCAAACGCCTGGCTTTTGCCCTAAGGTCGAATATGGACAATGAGGGCGTATCATCGATAAACAATGGGGCTTTCTCCAAGGTTTTTACCTTTACGTTCAATTGTTCCCACTCGTGTTTTTCCAATTTACCGGTACGCAACTTTTCCGAGGACAAACCGGTTTCGGAAGAGATCAACCTAGTGATCAACTGGACCGAAGACATTTCCAGTGAAAAGAAAGCTACCGGAATTTCAGAGTTAACGGCCATATTTCGTGCCATCGACAAGGTCAGGGCGGTTTTACCCATACCGGGTCGTGCCGCAACAATGATCAAATCACTTGGTTGCCAGCCGGAAGTTAGTTTATCGAGTTTATCAAAACCTGAAGGGATTCCACTAAGTCCTTCCTTATTGGAAATCTCCTCGATCCTTTTCTTGGCCTGGATTACCAGGTTTTGGGCCGTTTCCGCAGAGCGTTTAAGATTGCCCTGGGTAACATCGTATAATTTGGATTCCGCTTCATCCAATAGATCAAAAACATCGGTACCTTCATCATAAGCCTCCTCGATGATCTCGTTGGAAATTTTGATCAGGCTTCGCTGAATGAATTTTTGAAGGATAATCCGGGCATGAAACTCAATATGTGCCGAAGAGGCCACTTTTTGGGTCAGTTTTATCAAATAAAAATCCCCCCCGGCAGCTTCCAATTTACCATCTTTCTTCAATTGGGAAGAAACGGTTAATAAATCGACAGGTTCGGAGGTTTCGAATAATTTAAAGATGGCCTCATAGATAAAACGATGGGCATCCTTGTAAAAAACATCGGGATGCAATATGTCGATGACCTCATCGACACCTTTTTTGTCTATCATCATCGCACCAAGCACAACCTCCTCTAAATCAACGGCTTGAGGGGGTATTTTCCCTCTTTCCAAATTGATTATAGTGGATTTGTCTATCTTATGGCCAATAAGTGGCTTGGGTTTTTCCATGAATACGAAAATATATAATTAACCTTAAGTTAACATGAATTAATGACGTAACTATTTCAACGGTTCATTAACAATTTACCTGTTGATAAGTTACAAAATCTGTTGATAACAGAAAAAGGAACGGATTTGAAAAGGAATTGATCTACCTACCTTGACCAAAACCAAGGATTAGCCATGGAAAACCCCCATATTGGCATATTTTTCCATGCGCAATTCCACCATTTTTTTTGGTGATAACTTTTCCAATTCCTCAAAATGGGTGATTATTTTGTTTTTTACGACCTCAAAGGTTTTCTCACGGTTGCTATGGGCCCCACCTATGGGTTCGCGAACGATTTCATCGATCAATTTCAACTTTTTCATATCGGGAGCCGTAAGTTTCAAGGCTTCCGCGGCTTGTTCTTTGTATTCCCAGCTTCTCCATAGGATGGAAGAGCAAGATTCCGGTGATATTACCGAATACCAGGTATTTTCCAGCATCAACACTCGATCGCCTACACCAATGCCCAATGCACCCCCGGAGGCACCTTCGCCGATGATGATAACGATAATAGGGACTTTTAAACGGGTCATTTCCAAAATATTCCTGGCGATGGCTTCCCCTTGTCCCCTTTCTTCAGCTTCGATTCCGGGATATGCCCCTGGCGTATCCACAAAACAAACGACAGGGATATCGAATTTCTCCGCCGATTTCATAAGTCGCAATGCCTTTCTGTACCCTTCCGGATTCGCCATACCGAAATTCCGGTACTGTCGGGTTTTTGTGTTGTACCCTTTCTGCTGTCCTATGAACATATAACTTTGGTCCCCGATTTTTCCGAGGCCACCGATCATGGCCTTATCGTCTTTTACCGTACGGTCTCCATGGAGCTCCAAGAAGGTATCCCCACAAATGCCATTTATATAGTCCAATGTATAAGGTCTATTAGGGTGTCTTGACAGTTGAACGCGTTGCCAGGCCGTAAGGTTCTTATAGATATCCTTACGTATGTCATTCAATTTTTTTTCGATCTGCTTGCAGGTTTCGCTCACATCGACATCGCTCTCTTCCCCGATGATCAAACACTTATCCAGTTGATCCTCTAGTTCTTTGATGGGCAGTTCAAAATCCAAATATTCCATGGTCCGCGTAAGTTTTGTTCGTTTGAATGGCAAATATAAAATAAACTTAGGGAACCCTATCGTTTACTTATTTTTTTTCATGTCGATTTGCTTCAACACCCCATTGGCCACGACGGTAAGTAAAATGATGACCCCTCCGAGATAGAACAGTGGTCTCATTTTCTCATCATCCCCCAATATCATGAAAGCCAAGATAATGCCATAAACCGGTTCAAGGTTGACGGTAAGCACGACCGTATAAGGAGTGATATTACGCATCACCTTTACAGAGGTAATAAATGCAAAGGCCGTACAGGCCGAAGCAAGGATCCCGATATATATCCAATCCGGGATTGACAAGGTAAAGAATTCCCGGGTAAAACCGCCTTGAAAAACCATAAACAGGGACAAGAACAAAACCCCACTACCCAATTCATAGAAGGAAATCACGGAAGGCCTTTGTGATTTGATCAACTTTCCGTTCAATAAGGTAAAAATAGCGGATAAAAACGCCGCTATCAAGGCCAGGACAATACCCTCGAAATAATCGGTTTCAACCTGGAAGATCAAATAGAGTCCCACAATCACGATCAGGCCGAATCCGATCTCATAGACGATTATCTTCCTTCCATACCAGATGGGCTCTAAAAAGGCCGTAAAAAATGCAGCGGTTGACATCGTAGCCAAGGTCACGGAAACGTTGGACACCTTAATGGCCTTAAAGAAAGCTATCCAATGTAAGGCAATGGTAATGCCCCCTACGACCATCCAAAGCAATTCTTTTACAGAAACGCTGAGCGATAGCTTCTTATAGCGTATATACAGCAAAATAAGGAGCGATGCGATGCCCATGCGGTACCAAACCAAGGGTAACGCATCTATGGTGATCAACTTCCCAAGGATGGCCGTAAAGCCCCAGATAAAAACGATCAGATGAAGAAGTAGGTAATCCTTGAGCTTATCGTTTGGCATGTTGCAATAGGTAAAAAGCTAAAATACCGAAAACAATATTGGGTATGATCACCGCCATTAAAGGTGAAAAACCGGTCTGTTGTGCCAAGGTACCGAATACCTTGTCGAAGAAAATATAAATAAAGGCCACCCCGATACCGAAAGCGAGGTTAATCCCCATTCCCCCACGTCTTTTGACCGAAGAAACGGCCACGGCAATGATGGTCAGGATAAATGCCGTCAATGGCAAGGCCCATCTTTTGTATTTTACCAACACATAACTGTTGATGTTCGAAGCTCCTTTCCTTCTTTGGTCCTTGATAAACTTATTGAGCTCAAAGAGGTTTTTGGTCTCGGCAATATAGGAAACCGGGGTAAGGTCTTCAATCTTAAAAGCGAAGAGGGTATCCAACCTATTCTTGGTTTCCAGAATAGCCGAATCGCCGACCATCTTTCGTTTGGTATACTTGACCAATCGGTAAATACTGTCTTTGTCTATCCATCGTATGCTATTGGCCGATATTTTAAAATCCAAGGTATTATCATCGTTGAAGCGTTCAAAAGTGAACTTATTGGCATTCTTCCTGGCTGGATCAAAACTACTCACATACAGAAAATCATTTTCATTCAACTGATTGAAAATGTTACTTGTGATCCTATCCTTCTTCCCTTTTTTGAGGTATTTATATTTAAACTCATTATACCCCTTACTGGCATTGGGTACAATGAACATGGCCATGACCAGCATTGTTCCCGCAATGATGGTGGCCCCTATGAGGTACGGCCTTAAAAAACGTCCATAGGATACCCCTGAACTTAAAATAGCGACGATTTCCGTATTACTCGCCAACTTGGAGGTAAAGAAAATAATCGATAGGAAAAGGAATATGGGAAACAATAGACTACCGATATAAATCGTGAAATTTATATAGTAAATGATAATTTCATTGGTAGGGGCATCATTATCGATCATTTTACCGATCTGTTCCGCCAGGTTCGCCATTATACCTATAGGGACAAAGAGCAACAACATCACCGCAAAAGTGACTAAATACCGCTTTAAGATATATTTGTCTATGATACTCAATGCTATAACCTTTTATCCATTTGTTTGACCATGGTATTTTTCCAAGTGGTAAAATCCCCAGCTAAAATATGCTTTCTAGCCTCACGGACCAACCATAGGTAGAATCCCAGATTATGGATCGTAGCGATCTGCTTGCCCAAATATTCATTGGCAGCGAACAAATGCCTTAAATAGGCTTTTGAATATTCCCTATCAACAAACGTAGTTCCCATTTCGTCTAAAGGGGAAAAATCATCTTCCCATTTTTTATTCTTTATATTGATCGTCCCATGGGCCGTAAAAAGCATCCCATTCCTGGCATTACGGGTAGGCATAACGCAATCGAACATATCCACACCCAGTGCGATATTCTCCAGGATATTGATCGGGGTACCAACCCCCATCAGGTATCTGGGCTTATCTTCCGGCAATATATCGCATACCACCTCGGTCATGGCGTACATTTCTTCTGCAGGTTCACCGACCGATAGTCCACCAATGGCATTCCCCTCTGCTCCCGCATTGGCGATATATTCCGCTGATTGTATTCGTAGGTCTTTGTAGGTGGATCCTTGTACGATCGGAAAAAAGCTCTGTGAATAATCATAGGCGAACGGGGTTTTCTCCAAATGCGCAATACAGCGGTCTAACCACCTATGGGTCATATGCATGGAGCGTTTCGCATAATTATAATCACAAGGATAAGGCGTACACTCATCAAAAGCCATGATGATATCGGCCCCGATAACGCGTTGGATCTCCATTACATTTTCAGGGGTGAACATATGCATCGAACCATCGATGTGCGATTTGAACTTAACCCCCTCTTCCTTGATCTTACGATTTGCGGATAAGGAATAGACTTGATATCCTCCACTATCGGTCAAAATATTCCTGTCCCAACCCATGAATTTATGCAAACCACCGGCTTGTTGAAGAATTTGGATTTTTGGACGCAAGAATAAATGATAGGTGTTTCCCAAGATGATATCCGGGTCTATCTCTTCCTTTAATTCCCTTTGATGTACCCCTTTCACCGAAGCTACCGTACCGACAGGCATAAAAATAGGGGTTTGTATTACCCCATGATCCGTTACCATTTTGCCTGCACGGGCTTTACTCTGTGTATCTGTATGTTCTAATGTAAACTGCACTGTATGGTTTAAAGTGGCAAATATAAACAACTACCCATCATAAAGTCCTTAACTAAAAAATAAAGTTGCCTATTTTTTATGGGATCGCCTAGGTGCATACCCCTACAGACCTTCTCTTTTTATCAAGGGTGCCCGTTTTTATAAAAGACAGTTTAAAACATTGTTACTGAAGCCATAACACGTAAATCCCGGACCTTGGATTGACCGATATGGCCCATGGATTTTAAATTGATATGGCTTGATGTAACAATAAAGAAATCCCCTTGTCGTTCTTTTTGTATTAGGCAAAAACAAAAAGTGGCATTTTTATTGTACTGAAATTTAACCCTGAATCTAGTTCAGAAAAAAAACAAACACATTATGAGAAAAACGATTTTATTGGCAATCATTGCTTTGACAAGTCTTACAACGTTTGCCCAAACCGAATCCGGGTTCGGAATCAAAGGAGGACTTAACTACAACGCAAATGGCGATTATTTTGAATCTACGGGAGAAGCCGCGCGCAACCCCGACAGGAATGTAGGCTACCATTTCGGTATTTTCGGAAAAATAGGCAACCGCATGTACCTACGCCCCGAATTGGTCTATACCAAGACCAAATCCGATTATGATGGGGACAAGTTCGATATAAGCAAACTGGATCTTCCCTTATTGGTAGGTGCAAAGATCATTGGGCCACTGCACGTATTTGCCGGTCCTGCCTTTCAGTATATCCTGGACACCGAATTTGAGGGTATAACCATTAACGACATTGAAAATGACTTCACTGTTGGCGTGAACATCGGGGCCGGGCTCAATTTGGGCAAGTTAGGTATCGATTTGCGCTATGAACGCGGTTTTAGTGAAAACGAAGCCACTTTCGTCGGCAATCTTGGAAGCGGCGCAAGCAGAATAGATGCCAGACCTGATCAGTTGATACTCAGTTTGTCCATCAGCCTATAAAAAACAACACCTCATTATTACAAACCATCCCCGACGGATATCCCATCGGGGATTTTTTTATCCACTATTCAAATCCCTTCAGTGATCCAAGTTCAGACAGGGATTGTTTATATTCCCCTAATATCAAAGGCAGATTCCCCCTCGAGGAAACATTCCCGTCTTGACCCTAAAGGACCTCCATGACTTTTAAAACATGGATTCCAAAATCCCTTGGGAACACTCTTCTACCGATTCCACTGTTGAAACCAAGACCAAATGGGCAAAACGAAAACCTTTCGGATAAAGTCACTAGATACAATTTTATGTATTTTTGCCTTACTACCCTAATCAAGGAATTTAGAATAGACGATGCGCATTGACAAATACTTATGGCACACCCGGTATTTCAAGACAAGGAATATTGCCTCGACGGCATGCAAAAAAGGACAGGTAAAAGTAAATGGGCAAGTGGTAAAACCCTCCAGGGAAGTTTATCCTTCGGATGAAATCACGGTTCGCAAGAATCAAATAAACCTCCAATTCACTATTTTGGATATTCCCTCGAATCGGATCGGGGCCAAATTGGTGGATATGTACAGAAAGGATACCACCCCCAAAGAGGCCTTTGAAAATGAAGAACTCTTAAAATATGCCAAGTCCTATTACCGTAAAAAAGGCACGGGCAGGCCAACGAAAAAAGATCGTAGGGAAATTGACGACTATCTAGATGATGAATCTGAATAAGACCTATTGGGATGCTGCCTATGCCCGTGACGAAATCGGGTGGGACATTGGGTATGCATCACCCCCCCTAAAAGCGTATGTCGACCAACTAACCGACAAAAGCATTAAAATCCTTGTCCCCGGAGTTGGGAACGGTTACGAGGCAGAATATCTTTTCAACAAAGGGTTTACCCATACCCATGTAATCGACATTTCGGCCCAACCCCTTCATAATTTAAAAAACAGGGTCCCCACATTCCCTGAAGACCAATTGTTGCATATGGATTTTTTCGACCTGGAGGATTCGGGGTTCGACCTGATCCTTGAGCAAACCTTCTTTTGCTCCCTACCGCCCTCCAAACGGCAATCCTATGCCATAAAGATGCATGAACTTCTTGCGCCAAAGGGAAAACTGGTCGGACTCCTTTTTAACACCACATTTTCGGGTAATACGCCTCCTTTCGGAGGAAATGAAAAGGAATACCGTGCTATTTTTGATGGTTTATTTTCGATCAAGGTGTTAGAAACCGCATATAATTCCATTAAACCAAGAAAAGGTAATGAACTGTTCTTTATCTTTGAAAAGTAAATCGAGTACCATGCAGAACAAAATATTATCACATCAAGAAATACAACACAAAGTACGTCGTATTGCTTACCAAATATATGAAGCCAATGTTGCGGAAAAGCAAATCGTTCTGGCGGGGATTGATGGTGGTGGATTGAAATTCGCAAAAAAAATACAGCATGTCCTTCACAGTATCACCGATGCTGAAATTACCCTTTGCAAGGTCACGATGAACAAAAAGAATCCGTTAGAGGGTGAAGTACGGACTTCGATTCCCGCTTCCGAATACGAAAATAAATCGGTGGTTCTGGTCGATGATGTCCTGAATTCAGGTACCACATTGATCTACGGGGTCTACCATTTTTTAAAGAGTCCGTTGAAACAATTGAAAACTGCCGTCTTGGTAGACCGTAACCACAAAAAATATCCGGTAAAAGCGGATTTCAAGGGTATATCCTTATCCACCTCCCTACAAGAACATGTACATGTGCAGTTCAAAGCGAAAGACGATATGGTCTATTTAGACTAAAAGCTTTTCGATTTCATTTACGATCGCCCCTACGCTTTTTCCATCGGTATGGAGGGTATGCGCGGCCTTGGCATAGTACGGATTGCGTTCAAAAAGATGCTTCCCTATAAATTCGGGCAGTTCCTCATCCGGAATATTTGCGATTAACGGCCTATGGGCCTTTTGGGGCGACAATCTATCAATGAGCCCCCCAATGGTCAATTTTAAGTAAAAAACATTGGGAGTGGCCTTGAGAATGGTTTCCATGTTTTTTCCATAACAAGGGGTTCCCCCACCAGTTGAAAGGATAAAATCTTCGGGGCCGTTTAAAATTTCTTCCAAATATTTATTTTCTTTTTTTCTGAAATAAATTTCCCCCTTTCGTTGAAATAGCCCGGATATATCCAATCCCTCCTTTGTTTCAATATAATCATCTAAATCCAAAAACTTAATATTCAAACGATTGGCAAGTGATTTACCAATAGTTGACTTACCACTACCCATGTACCCGACCAAGACTATTTTCACGATTTTAATTTGATTTTGAATGTTCCCATTGCAATTGATTTCAAAGAAAATCAAAATTTCTTTAAAATAGGCTTGTTAAATAAACAAATGATCTTATATTTGCAGCCGCTAAGCAAGAAACTTAGTAACGTTCTAAAAGACATTTTGACCTGGTAGCTCAGTTGGTAGAGCATCTCCCTTTTAAGGAGAGGGTCCTGGGTTCGAGCCCCAGCCAGGTCACTGAATCGGATATCATCCGAGACCAAAACCCTGCTAATTTTATGATTAGCAGGGTTTTATGTTTTTAGAGCTTTCATTTTATATGATGTTATTTGGTTTTAAAAGTTCACAAATCGTCAACATTTTTTAAAATCGTCAACATAACTGTCAACAGTTTTATAAATTGAGCTCTTAATTCAAGAAATTTTGCATTGTTGATTTGACTTTCGTCTCACTAATTGTTTAACCATTAAGACGAAAAAACATGCGAACTACTTCAACATTTTCAATTCTATTTTGGACGTATGCCGGACGAGCCAAAAACAACAAAACGAACATTTATGCCAGAATAACGGTAAACGGCAAAAAAATCAATATCAGTTTAAAGGCAAAAGTGAATGTCAATGCCTGGGATTCTAAACGACAAAAGTCCAAAGGCAATAGCGTAGAATCCAGAACAGTCAATCTCTATTTGGATGAAGTAAAGGCAGACCTTGTACAGTGTTATAGGGACCTAAAACAGGATAATCGCGTGCTCTCCCCACAACTTATCAAAGCAAGATATTTGGGCGAAGATAAAAAGGTCCATAGTCTCCTTGACATATTCGACTATCATAATGAAACACTTTCAAATAAGTTAAGTGCCAAAACACTTTGTCACTACCGTACCAGCCAAAAGTATATTTTAGCTTTTGTGGCAAAAAACTTCAAAGCTACCGATAGGTACCTGCGAGATTTGGATTATGCCTTTGTATTGAGCTTTGAAAGTTTCCTAAGATCATATCAACCCAAACACTATCAAGGTAAGATTGGGAATAATGCCGTTATGAAACACATTCAAAGGCTACGGAAGATGGTGACCTTAGCCTATCATCTGGAATGGATAGAACGGGATCCTTTTGTCAAATTCAAACCGAAACTAGAAAAAAGGGAAAGGGAGTTTTTAACGGACTCTGAACTTGAAAGTATCCGAAACTTAAAACCTAATATTGAACGGCTTTCTGTCGTCAAGGACTTGTTTATATTCAGTTGCTACACCGGAATATCATACGGAGACATAATAAAATTGAACAAAGACCATATAGTTCAAGGCGCGGACAATAATTATTGGATCATGGCTACTAGAAATAAAAACGGAAATCCATTTAAAATACCGTTACTCCCCATAATAGAATCACTGATCCAAAAGTATGAAGAACATCCTAGAACCAGATTTACAGGTAGTCTTATGCCCAATATTTCCAATCAAAGATTGAATAGTTATCTTAAAGAAATTGCCGATTTATGTGGTATAAAGAAGAACCTAACTTTTCATATGGCCCGCCACACTTTTGCAACAACGGTAACTCTAAGCAACGGGGTTCCCATTGAAACAGTCTCAAAACTTCTTGGACATAATAAATTGTCAACCACCCAAATTTACGCTAGGGTAATTGAAAAAAAGGTCAGTGAGGATATGAATGCTTTGAGGGAAAGATTGAAATAAAACTTCTAAACACAAAAACAGGTATTTTGATTTATTCTAATTTTTAATACCAACCACTAAAATTGAGGATACTTTAATTTATTTCATTCAAACCTTAAAAAATTACGAAAAAAAACAACAATTAACATTATTTAACATATATTTACTATAAGAATTATCCTAACAAGGATCACTTTTGCTATTTAGGTTTCTTGCCCCAAATGCCAATACAGAACTATAATAACACATTATCCATTCTGTAAATGGGATGCCTATGGGTCTAAAATTACAAGCTACGCAACTTTCAGAAAGGCTTAAAGTCATAAGTGCTCGTGTACCGTATACCTCTAAAGATATCAATACGGCTATTATACTATGCCGCAATCAATTGACAAACTTCCAGAGTAGAATTCTGAATGAAGACTTTGATTCAATTACATCTGAAATTGAATTTTTTAAGGAAATCAAGCAAATACCTATGAACAATCTAATTTACTTTTCAGAAATTCGGTCCTTGGAATTGCATTATCCCAGGGCCAATAAAGAGAGGCAAGAAGGTTATTTAAGGAGACGAATGGATAAAATAAATAGCTTTTATATCCATAACCTTGATTTCATAGAGTATATCAATACAGGTAAAACACATTTGGATGAGCAATATTTTACCCGAAGACACCTTGATGAGCATATCATTACGCATACTAAATTCTATTATCTTCATCCGGACTTTAATACCAGTCACGATCTTCAATTGGCTAAATTAAAAGCCTACCAACGATTGATAAATTATTTATATAGCAAACTAAATCTTCTTGAAAATCCACTTGAACTTGCACTTCATAAAAAAAGGTCGTTACATGAATTACAATGGACCGCTACAAAAATTGCTTTGACCGAATTGGTTTATGCATTGTACCATAGTGGATCTATCAATAATGGCAATGTTGATATCAAGGAGATAGCAGAAGCTTTAAGTCAATTATTCAATATTGATCTCGGGGATTATTATAGAACGTATTCAGAAATTAGGTTACGAAAAAAAAGCAGGGCCAAATTCTTAGAGAAACTTACATATTCATTGTCCACTAAGATGGATTCAGAAGATAAATAAATTAGCCCCTACCCTAGACATTAACAAGATTTCAAAATTACCCATGTTCCCACCAACATGTGGTATTCATTTATAGCTAATGAATAAAAAGATCTGCAATGCTTAATGCTATCATTCGAGATAAATATTCCCTAAAAAAAGTTCAAAGTACCCCTATTTTGTAAATGTTAATTTTTGACCCAACTTGGGTTCAACTTGTGAAAAACTTCAAACAAATGCCCACAGATTTGCATATCGAAAGTCAAATCAAGTCAGGGGCTATCATTAAAAATTCGAAACCAGATGGCCCCTTTCTATAAAAAACACTACTATGCCAACATCGATTATTACAACAGACGATCTTCGGGACTTTAAAATGGAATTGCTTGATGACATCAAAAAATTACTTACCCAACATGCATCAGGAACAATCAAGAAATATTTAAAGTCCTCTGAAGTTATGGAAATGCTAAAGGTAAGCCCAGGCACTTTACAGAACCTTCGTATCAACGGCACATTACCCTATACCAAAGTCGGCGGGATTATTTATTATGATAGCGATGAAATTCATAAGGTAATGCTCCACAATCGAATCAATCTTAAAAATGAGTAAGGGTCATATGAACTACATCAGTCAATTGAATTCCGTTTTTGAAAAGTTCTATTTTGATGATCGTTTAAATCCATCCCACCTTAGCCTTTATTTGGCACTTTTCCAAGAATGGAATCGTTGTCGTTTTTCGAATATATTTTTCATAGACCGAGGGGAGCTCATGAAAGCATCCAAAATTGGCTCAAAATCAACCTATCATCGCTGTATTAGAAATTTAGATGAGTGGGAATATCTCTCCTACTTCCCTTCGAACAACCCGTTTAAAGGAAGTATGGTTAAGATGGCCATTATTAGGGCAAGTGATGAACAGGATTCCGGACGGTACAATCCCATGTTAGAACAGCTTGCGGAACAGTACCGTCCCATATCGGGACAACCGCTGGACTTCAAGAGTCCTATGAGTGAACAGGCATTGGTATCTAATACAAACAATAAAAAACATAAAACAAACAATAAAAAAGCTAAGCTTCCAAAAAATGTAAATGAGGTTTTGATATTTTTCGCAAAAATGAAATGGTCTTCCCTTGAGGCGAAAAAATTCTACAACCATTACAACGCTATCGGATGGAAAATAGGTGGTAGAACAATAATTACAAATTGGCATTCCACTGCAGAAAATTGGATACTAAAAGGCCAGGAAATCAATACCCATTATAAAAATGCCAAAACGAAAAAACAAAAACACAACGAAGATGAAGATTTTCTCAAAATCAACAAGGAAAAAAATTATAGCGAACCTCTCTAGATGCAACAAAGAAAACCACATATCATTGTCGAGGGTAGTTTGGAATATGCTCTGGGAAGTCTTGAAGGTCATAAAATCTGTTATGACTTCCCCAAAATTTTGACTTATCTTGATGCTAAGGGCAAACTCTTATTCGGAACGCAATTCAAAATTCATGAAGAAGACAAAGCTATTCTTTTTAAATTGAGCAATTACTTTATCCGCGATTTTGAGAATTGTAGGAAAGCGGGGATTGATCCGGACAAAGGTATTTTGCTTTCAGGCCCGGTGGGCTGTGGTAAGACTAGTTTGATGAAGTTGCTACGACATATCGTTCCCCACAGGAAGGCCTATCAAATTATTCCTGCCAGGAATATCGCGTTTGCTTTTAACCATATCGGGTATCGCATTATTGAAGATTATGGTGATAGTAATTTTTATTGTTTTGATGATTTGGGAGTAGAACCTTTAGGGCGTTATTTTGGGAAAGATTGTAATGTTATGGGAGAAGTCATTCTATCCCGTTACGAGCTTTACTTAAGAAATAGAATATTGACCCATGCCACAACCAATCTCAATGCCATGGAATTAGAAGAGCGCTATGGTGAACGAGTGCGTAGTAGAATGCGTCAAATGTTTAATTTAATAGCTTTTGATAAAGAAAGTTCGGATAAAAGGAAATGATATTAATTGAAAATATTGATCTTTTATTTGAATTTTCAATTCTGTTTTGGTTTGCAGAGAAAGTGTCCTAACTCTGCACTTATTTGAATACTACTTTCTTGGATGCCTATGTTGAAACTACTTCCATTTTCTTTTTACCCTTGACCGTTTTCTTCTTTCTGTTAAGATAGCCGATGTTGCCGCTATGACCCAAAAAAAAATGACATTAAGAGGTAATTCCAAAGCATTCTATTCATTCCATTTTAGTTTGTATTCTTTATTTAAACTTTAAATTCTACCCACAGAGGATAATGGTCTGATATATGCCAAGAAAGGCTGTTTTTGGTCAATCCACGATTTTGAAGAGCGAATGGAACGAAGTCGTAATTGCCAGCATTCAAAAAATCCATTGAAAGTTTTGGCCCGTTTGGAGAACCATCGAACCAAGCGATCTGATCATAATATTTGGTTTTGTCAAATATGGACCGTGTAACTTTTATGTTTTGAAGCTCTGGAGGTACGTATAACCCTTCTGATAAAAAAGTTTTATCCAATAGGTCTCCACGCTCATCTATATTGAAATCCCCTAAGGCAATCAGGTCATGATGATATGCGTTCATGCTATTTGCCCAACTTGAAAGCCATTTCGCAATTCCCTTTAACTCTTGGATCCTACTTTTTGGACTGCTCCCGTATAATATATGCAAAGTCACCAAAATAAAGGTATGATCACCGGATTGGAAGCTCACAGCGTAAGGAGATCGTACAAATTGTTTAGTCAAAGCGTTATCCTTAATTTCATTCTCCCATTCTTCAGGTACGACCAATTCACCGGCAAGTCCGGAAAGTTGTACCCTTCTAGTGTCAAACAAATATGCCATACGCTCCCCATTACCAACCTTTCCCTTATTTACATCTGTCAGTATCAAAGACCAATCATTGCCAAGTAGTTTTAGGGTATCCCGTAGTGCCCTTATATTGTCTTTGACCTCCTGCACCGCAATAACATCGAACTTTTTGATTATCTCTGTGATGCACATAATAGAATGAAGATCACGTTTGGGGGAGTCATGATCATCGGAATCCCATTTGCGTGTTAAATTTCCGAAGGCTCGGATGTTCCAAGTAGCGATCAGTAAATTTTGATCAAGTTTTTTTGAAGGGATTTTTTGGTGTAGGTCGGCTCTTAATAAATCAAGGTTTTCTCTGACTTCAATTGGTGGTATGTCGGTTATGGAATTCATGTTTTGAATATAAGCCATTTTCAAGAATGCCTTGAAACAATCAATAATATTTAGAAATTTGTATATCCTTTATTTAAACTTTTCTTCCCTCTCGATAACTATCGGGACTATTGGAATGGACTAGGGCTTTTCATAGGATACATTGTTCTTTGTTCGTGCTTTTTTCATTCCATTAAGAATTTCAACTCATCACAAGTTTTGCTCGGTACAAATTCAGTCAGTTCATAATCCGCTAAATCATTTTTCTTGAAAGGGTCTTTACCAGTAATTTTCTCCAACTCAGATTTAGATTCAACATTTGATAATATTATTCCGCCTGTTCTTGGTATTTTTCGTCCTGAAGCAAGAAAGTGTCCTAATTCATATTGTTCATTGAGGAATTCAATATGCTCATTTAGAAATTGGTCGATTTTTTCAAGTTCGGTTTTATAAGTCAAGTTTATAATGAACATTTAGATCTTTGTTTTAGTTCGTTTTTAAATTTAATTTGCGTTCTAATTGGGTATGACACACAACGGTTTAGCTCGTATGTTTGGTTATAGTTTATTTGAGCTATTATAAAGATACTGATTTGGATTCTTAACCGTGCAAGAAAATGGAAAGGCTACTGTAGCTTAGAAAAGCAATAGAACAAACCTTAATTATTTTTTGAGTAAATAACCTTATAGTGGGTATAAACTCGAATTCTCACTAGTATTCTATAGTTTATTTCTGTATTGGTTTGCCGAGAAAGTGTCCTATCTCATCCTTAATCAATTACCTTCCTAGAATCAAAGTTAATCAATTCTACTTTTAAACAGTTCTATTTAATGGGAGGAGATCAGTTAATTTCAGGGAAGGTTACAAAGCAAAAGACACACCCTGGGACGCTGTTCTTACGGGTAGCGTGGTGTGTACTGTTATGTGCAAAACTACAAATTCCTATACTTTTCGCATCGTTTATTTGAACTTTTAATTCTATTCTGGTTTGCCGAGATAGTGTCCTATCTCATCGTTTATTTGAAATTCAC